>NZ_CP179923.1:0-3965000 GCF_047495535.1 Stenotrophomonas sp. EMP41
GAGCAGGGCGTGGCTGAGGTCAACAGCCGCCGGGTGACCAACCTGGGTACCTTCCGTGCCTATGTGGAGCGCTACCTGCGCAGCCATCCGGGCATCCATACCGACATGACCCTGCTGGTGCGGCAGCTGCAGCCCACCACCGAAGGCCTGCCGCTGGAGCTGTACTGCTTCACCCGCAGCACCGCCTGGAGCGAGTACGAGGCCGTGCAGTCGGACATCTTCGACCACCTGCTGGCGATTCTGCCGGCGTTCGGCCTGCGGGTGTTCCAGGCCTCCAGCGACGCCATGTTGATGGCCGGGCAGCGCCAGTTGGCCGGCTCGGAGTAAGCTGCGGTGCCCCCGGCGGGACCATACGGGCCCCGCTGTTGGCTGAAACTGAACGAAGAAACCTCTCGCCAAATGGCTCGGGATCGCTAGAATGCCGGGCTTGTAAACGTTTTCATCAAGGACTGCCGGTGGCCTCCGATCGCATCGAATCCCTCATTGCCCAGATGACCGTCGAGGAAAAAGTCGGCCAGCTGGGTGTCTTCGCGGACATGGTCCGCCCGTTCGCCCCGGACGTGAACCCGGAAGCCAACGTGCGCAATGCCGACCAGGTGCTGCAGCAGGTACGCGAGGGCAAGGTCGGCTCGCTGTTCAATGGCGTGGGCGCCGAGTTGGGCCGCCGCATCCAGCAGGTCGCCACCGAGGAGAGCCGCCTGGGCATCCCGGTGATCCTGGCCGCCGACGTCATCCACGGCATGCGCACCGTGTTCCCGATCCCGCTGGGCGAGGCCGCCAGCTTCGAGCCGGACCTGGCCGAGCGCACCGCGCGCGCCACCGCCATCGAAGCCACCGCTGCCGGCCTGCACTGGACCTATGCCCCGGCCGTGGACATCGCCCGCGACCAGCGCTGGGGCCGTGGCGCCGAGGGTGCCGGTGAGGACGTGGTGCTGGGCTGTGCGTTCGCCGCCGCCCGCGTGCGTGGCTTCCAGGGCAGCGACCTGCGCGCGGCCGATTCGCTGCTGGCCACGCCGAAGCACTTCGCCGCCTACGGCGCGGTGATGGCCGGCATGGAATACAACATGGTGGACATCTCGCCGCAGACCCTGCGCGATGTGCACCTGCCGCCGTTCAAGGCCGCCTTCGAGGCCGGCGCGATCACCGTGATGTCCTCGTTCAACGACATCAACGGCGTGCCGGCCAGCGCCAATGCCGAACTGCTGACCGACATCCTGCGCGGCGAATGGAAGTTCCCGGGCGTGGTGATCTCCGACTACACCGCCGACATGGAGCTGGTCGCGCACGGCTACGCCGCCGATGACCGCGATGCCACCGCCAAGGCGTTCACCGCCGGCCTGGACCTGAGCATGCAGAGCGGCTTCTACGCCGAGCACCTGCCGGGTCTGGTCGAGAGCGGCGAAGTGCCGATGGCGGTGCTGGATGAAGGCGTGCGCCGCATCCTGTGGCTGAAGGAAACCATCGGCCTGTTCGATGATCCGTACCGTTCGCTGGACCCGGCGCGTGAAGCGGATACCTCGCATACTGCCGCGCATGACGAGCTGTCGCGCGATGCCGCGCGTCGTTCGATCGTGCTGCTGAACAACCGCGACAACGTGCTGCCGCTGCGGAAGACGGGGCAGAAGATCGCCCTGATCGGTCCGTTCGTGCAGGACCGCGACAACATCGAAGGCTGCTGGACGCTGTTCGGCGACAAGCAGCGTTACGTGGACCTGGAGACCGGCGTGCGTGCCGCCATCGGCGACGAAGCGCTGCTGGAAATCGTGCCGGGCTGCGAACTGGAAGCGGCCATTCCGGGCGGTACCGAAGCGGCGGTGGCTGCCGCGCTGCGCGCCGATGTGGTGGTGCTGGCGCTGGGCGAACCGCAGCGTTACAGCGGTGAAGCGCAGTCGCGCGTGGAGATCACCCTGCCGCCGGCACAGCAGGCACTGGCCGAGGCGGTGGCGATGACCGGCAAGCCGCTGGTGGTGCTGCTGCGCAACGGCCGTGCGCTGGCACTGCAGGGCGCGGTGCGCAATGCACAGGCCGTGGCGGTGACCTGGTACCTGGGCACGCAGACCGGCCATGCCGTGGCCGATGTGCTGTTCGGCGACTACAGCCCGTCCGGCCGCCTGCCGGTCAGCTTCCCGCAGGTATCCGGCCAGCAGCCGTACTTCTACAACCACCCGCGTACCGGTCGCCCGGAACTGCCGACGATGTCGGAGTTCAAGGCCCGCTGGCGCGAGATTCCGAACGAGCCGCTGTACCCGTTCGGCCACGGCATCGGCTACACCACCTTCGCCTACGGCGTGCCGCAGCTGAGCACGGCACAGCTCGGCTGGGACGACACCCTGACCATCACCACCACCCTGACCAACAGCGGCGATGTGGCCGGCGAGGAAGTGGTGCAGCTGTACATCCACGACCGCGTGGCCAGCCGCGTACGTCCGGTGCGTGAGCTGAAGGACTTCCGCAAGGTAGCGCTGCAGCCGGGCGAGTCGACCGACGTGGTGTTCACCCTCACCCGTGAGCAGCTGGCCTTCACCGGCCGTGACGGCGTGCTGCGTGCCGAGCCGGGCCAGTTCGACCTGTGGGTCTGTGCCTCGTCGGCCGCCGGCGAAGCGGTGCAGTTCGAACTGCTGAAGGCCTGATCGAAAAAAGGGGACGGAGGGGATTAAGTCGTTAGTGTCACTGACGACTTAATCCCCTCCGTCCCCTTTCTGTTGCCGTCACTGTGGCGGCGCTACCATCGGTGTTCTTCAACGATGGATGCCCGCGCATGCGCACGATCGCTGTCTTGATTCCCGCCCTGTTGCTGGCGGCCTGTTCGCAGCCGGCGGCGCCACCGGCCGAGCCTGCGGTGGATGCGCCGCCGCCGATGGAGGCCAACGCGGCAGCTACGCCTGCCGCTGAACCCGCTGCCGCCGCACCGGCCGTGCCCGAAGCGGAGGCGCCTGCCGAGGACGCGCGTGCGCGCATCGAATCGCTGCTCGGCGATGCCGCGCAGTTCGAGAAGGTGTTCAATGCGTTCAAGGCCGCTGTGGTTGGCGGAGATCGCGCTGCGGTGGTCGAGCAAGTGCGCTTCCCGTTGAACATCAGCGACGGAAAGAAGATCACTGGCCCCGGTGAGTTCCAGCGCAACTACGAGAAGATCATCACCCCGGCGGTGGTCAAGGCGGTGTCCGGGCAGGACTTCGGCAAGGTCTTCGTCAACCAGCAGGGCGTGATGATCGGCAGTGGCCAGGTGTGGTTGAACGGGCAGTGCCTGGACCAGGCCTGCACGAAGATCGAGGTGAAGGTCATCACCATCCAATGAACGCATACGGCCCCGCTCGTGGGGCCGTTTGGCAAGGGTAGTGCCGGCCGCTGGCCGGCAACCGCAGGATGCCGGAAGGATCCAGGGTGCCGGCCAGCGGCCGGCACTACCGGCGCGCCTTGCTGCCGTCTTCCAGCAGCCACAGCGCGCCGTCGGGTGCGCTCGCCCATCACGAAGACCGAGGTGAAGGTCCCCCGCGTGCGGGGCCGTCTGGCAAGGGTAGTGCCGGCCGCTGGCCGGCAACCGCAGGATGCCGGAAGGATCCAGGGTGCCGGCCAGCGGCCAGCACTACCGGCGTGCCTTGCTGCCGTCTTCCAGCAGCCACAGCGCACCGTCGGGTGCGCTCGCCCATCACGAAGACCGAGGTGAAGGTCCCCGCGTGCGGGGCCGTCTGGCAAGGGTAGTGCCGGCCGCTGGCCGGCAAACCGCAGGATGCCGGAAGGATCCAGGGTGCCGGCCAGCGGCCGGCACTACCTCAGGTCTTCGGCGTGAGCTTCAGCAGGCGCGCCTTGCTGCCGTCTTCCAGCAGCCACAGGGCGCCATCCGGGCCCTGTTCCACTTCACGGATGCGCTCGCCCATGTTGAAGCGTTCGGCTTCGCGCGCGCTGTCGCCATCAAAGGCCACGCGCACCAGCGAGGTCGACGACAGGCCGCCGATGAAGCCGCTGCCCTTCCACTGCGGGAACAGGCTTCCGCTGTAGATCACGAAGCCGGCCGGCGAGATCACCGGCGTCCAGGTCACCTTAGGGGCGGCGAATTCCGGGCGGGTGTCGTGGTCGGGAATCGGACGGCCGTCGTAGTGGTCACCGTTGGAAACGATCGGGTAGCCGTAGTTGGCGCCACGCACGATCAGGTTCAACTCGTCGCCACCGGCGGGTCCCATCTCATGCGCCCACAGCTTGCCGTTGGCGTCGAAGGCCATGCCCAGGATGTTGCGATGGCCCAGCGACCACACCTGTGCGGCAACCCCGCCCTGCGAGGCGAACGGGTTGTCGGCGGGCAGGCTGCCATCGTCGTTGACGCGGATGATCTTGCCGAGGTTGCCGCCCATGTCCTGGGCCGGATCGAACTTCTGGCGCTCGCTGGAACTGATCCACAGCTTGCCGTCGGGGCCGAACGCGAGGCGATGCCCGTAGTGGCCCTCGCCGCTGACCTTGGGGCTCTGCCGCCAGATCACCTTCAGGTCCTTCAGCTGGCCACCACCGTCGGCATCCAGTGCCAGCGTGGCCCGGGCCACTGCGGCACCGCGGGTGTCGAGCGTGCCTTCCTCGGCGTAGCTGACGTAAACAACATGATTCCGGGCGAAGTCCGGGTGCAGGATGATGTCGCCGAAACCACCCTGGCCACCATAGGCAACCTTGGGAACGCCGGTGATCTCGTGCTTCTGCCCGTTGGCCGGGTCCAGGTGCTGCAGCTTGCCGCGCTTTTCGGTGACCAGCAGGCTGCCGTCGGGCAGGAAGGTCATGGCCCAGGGCTGGTCGAAGCGGCTGACGTCGGTGGCGGTGAACGGGCGCTGGTCGGTGGCGCTGGCTGCAGGAGCTGTGGCCTGGGCGGTACCCGAAGCCGGATCGGCGGCGTCGCAGGCGGAGGTGGCGAGGATCGGCACGAGGCCGAGGGCGAGCAGCAGGGGCGTGCGGGTCATGGGTATCTCCAGTGCGGGGATGCGGATGGCCGGGCTGTCCCTTGTATACCACCGGCGCCGTGAGCGTCGTGGCCCGAAGGTCCTGCGCCCCCTGTGCGAGCGCGGCGGGATCGTCTAGGGTGGGCACGCCCGGGCAAAGCGTGCCCGCCTGCCTGCCAAGGACCTGCAATGAATACTGCCATGCCCCACAAGCCCTCCACCGCCTTCATCGCCGCCTCGTGGGTGGCCCTGCTGCTGGGTGCGGCGGCGTACCTGATCGGCCTGTTCAATGCCACGATGGCGCTCAACGAGAAGGGCTACTACCTGACCCTGCTGCTGTTCGGCCTGTTCGCGGCGGTGTCGCTGCAGAAGAGCGTGCGCGACCGCGTCGAAGGCATTCCGGTCAGCGGCCTGTATTACGCGCTGTGCTGGTTCGCGTTGCTGTCGGCACTGATGCTGCTGCTGGTCGGCCTGTGGAACGCCACGCTGGCACCCAGCGAGAAGGGCTTCTACGGCATGGCGTATGCGCTGTCGTTGTTCGGTGCGGTGGCTGTGCAGAAGAACACCCGCGACCTGATCGCCGCCGGTGGTGGCGAGAGCAAGCGCAGCGCGATCGTTCCGCCGCTGCCGGAACAGGAGTGATCGATCCGGTGTAGAGCCGGGCCATGCTCGGCTCAGTCGAGCATGGCTCGACGGTACAGACGTGGTGCGAGAGCCGAGCGTAGGCTCGGCTCTGCAGAAGCCTGGCGCTATCGTGCCAGCCGCGGATCCGCCAGTTGTGCGTCTTCCCAGCCACGACGCACCGCATTGCGTGCCTGCGTCCATTCCAGGCGGCTGTGGCCACGCTCGTTGGCCCAGCGCGATTCCAGCTCGGCTTCGACCTGCTCGTAGGCGCGGATCATGTCCTGCGCGCGCGCGGCGTGGCCGATCCGGTAGGCCGGCTCGTAGTCCTCGAAGAACAGCTGGTCGTCGTAGTACGGTTCGGCGGTGTAGCGTTCGCGCCAGTAGTTGCTGACCGCATCGCGCGGCGTGCTGTCGTCCGGTACGCGGCCGGGAATCTGGTACTCGGTCATGGAAGGCTCCGTTATGGACGAAGCCCGATCGTGCCTGCGTGGCGGTTAACCGCCCGGTCCGGCAGCGTGATCGCCAAGTCAATCCGCCCGGCGTGGCCCGGCGCCATCGATCACCCGGCGCTGGCATCCTTGCGCGGCAGCCTGTAGATCACCGCGCCGATCGCAAACGCGACCAGTGCGGCGGCGATGTTCTGCCAGCTGGCACTGGCGAACAGGGCCAGGCACAGCAGCAGCGCCAGCACCGGAATCAGCGGGCCACCGGGCAGCTTCAACGCGCCTGGGCGATCCGCGTAGCGCTTGGCCAGCACCAGGACGGCGGCAGCGGTGCCGATGTAGGCGAACAACCGCGTGGTCATCGACAGCAGGGCGAGCTGCACGAACGAACCGGACAGCGCCAGTCCGAGCGCGATCAGGCCCTGGCACAGGATCGATGCGGCCGGCGTATGGAAGCGCGGATGCACCTGCGCCAGGATCTTCGGCCCGTAGCCATCGCGGGCCAGCGCGAACAGGAAACGCGGGCCCATCATCATCGTGTTGCTGTTGGTACCGAGGATGGAGATGGTCGCGCCGATGGTCAGGATCAGCGCCAGCGCCTCGCCGCCGAAACCGGCGGCGGCATCGGCCAGCGGCGTGGCCGAGCTGGCCAGGCCGGCCAGCGTACCCTGCGCCACCACCTGCACCGCGCCATAGATGACGGTGACGGTGATGATCATGGTGATCAGCGCGAACGGAATATCGCGGCGCGGATTGCGGTACTCGCCGGCGGCGGCCGGGATGTTCTCGAAGCCGGCGTAGGCGTACAGCAGCAGCAAGGCGGCCTCGCCCATCCGTTGCAGGTCATGCGGGTCCGGGCGCTGGCCGGAGAAGGCCAGCTGTGGGTCGATGTAGAACGCGCCGATGGCCACGAACAGCAGCAGCGGCAGCATCTTGCCGATCACCAGCACCACGCCGGTGCGCGCGGCCGAGCGCACGCCGATGATGTTGACGCCGGTCAGGAAGCCCAGCGACACCACGATCACCGCGATGCGGCCCATGCCGGCGCCGGCCCATGGCCAGAAGCGCGCGACCGCATCGGCCAGCGCGTTGCTGAGTGCGGCCGCCGAGCTGATGCGGGTCAGCCAGATCATCCAGCCGATCTCGAATCCGGCGAAGCGGCCGAAGGCCTCGCGTGCGTAGAGGTAGCTGCCACCGGGTTCATCGAAGTAGCTGGCGGCCTGCGCGTAGCACAGCACCAGCAGCGCGACGACGATGCCAGCGGCGACCACGCCCCACAGGCTGAAGGGGCCGAGCAGGGCGACGGTGGCGGCCGGCAGCAGGTAGATGCCGCTACCGATCACATCGTTGATCGACAGGCCGACGATCTGCCAGCGGCTGACCGCGCGCTGCAGCTGTGGTTCGTCCTGCGCGCTCAACGGGCGCCTCCGCTCAGCGCGGGCAGCTGCCACTGCACCTGCAGTCGCTGGTACTCGGTGCGCGGCAGCAGCACGAAGCGCGGCATATCCTGCGGCCGCAGCCAGTCCAGCAGCGCCTGCATGCGTGCTTGTGGCATGGCGGTACAGCCGGCGGTGGCCTCGCCGGGCGTGCGCCACAGATGGGCGAAGATGCAGCTGCCCTTGCCAGGCTGGTTGTCCGGGTTGTGGGCGATGACGAAGCCCTCCCGGTAGCGCACGTCGCCCTTGTTGTGCAGATCCAGCCGCATCGGCTCGGTGGAGCCCTTGACCGCTGCGCTGCCGACCTTCTTTTCATCAACGATGCGGTTATAGAACGGCGAGCTGGGCACGTCCATGCAGTAACTGCTGTCCAGCATCGGTTGGTAGGGCATCACGGTGCCGGGACGTGTGACCGCATAGCCGAACGCAGTGCCGAGCGCGAATATGCCGGCCGGGCTGCGGCCATCGCCTTCCTGCTTCTGCGGTCCACCGGCCTGTGCCGGATGCAGGCCCAGGCCCCAGGCGCTGCCGGTACGGCCCAGTGCCACCGGGAACGCCTGTCCATGCGCGTGCCAGCCCTTGCCGTCGCGCACATAGGCCTGCAGCTGCCCCTGGGTACTGTCCCAGCCATCGCTGGTGACCACGATCAGCTGGCGCGCGCCATCCAGCGGCGCCGCGTGAACGGACACCGTCGCAGCAAGCAGCAGCGCAGCGGTAGCAAGGCGAACCAGCGATTTCATCAACAGGTGCTCCGGTCAGGAATCCAGCAGGTGGTCGATCCGCTCCAGGTTCACCGCCAGCTGCTGCCGGCGGTCCGGATTGGTGTGGCAGAGCAGCACGAACAGGAAATCGAGCAGGGCGTGCATGGCGCTACGGTACAGCAGCTGCGCGACCTGCGGCGTGCGGTCGTGCGCGCAGACCGCCAGTGCCGCATCAGCATGCGCGCGCAGCGGGTTGGCAGTGTGGCGGGTAATGGAAATCACCTTGCCCCCCATGTCCTGGAACTGCCGCGACAGCTGCGAAAGCTGTGGCAGGTTGCCGAATTCGGAGAACACCAGCAGCGCATCGCCGGGACGGGCGGCCGACAGGTTGGCCAGCATCAGGATCGGGTCGGTGTGCGGCACGACCAGCAGGCCGAGCAGCGACAGCCGCATGGCGAACTCGCGGGCGAACAGGCCGTCGTCACCCAGGCCATGGACGAACAGCTTGGGTGCGCCGTCGAGCAGCTGCACGATGCGCTCGATCTCCTCGCGTGGATTGGCCTGGCGTGTTTCCTCCTCGGCTTGGGCCTTGCTGCGGCGCAGGGCCTCGCCCAGGCGCAGGTAGTCATCGCCGCCGTCGGGTTCGCTGGGCGCCTGCTGCGGGTCGGCACCGGCGCGGGCCACGTCCTGGCCGATCGAGTACTTCAGGTCCGGGTAGCCCTTGAAGCCGAGTTTCTGGCTGAACTTCACCACGCTGGACTGGCTGATGCCCAACGCGCTGGCCAGCTGCTGCGACGAGTAGTCGCGCAGCAGGTGGGCGTTGTCGAGGATGAAGTCGGCGATGCGGCGCTCGATGGCCGACATCTGCCCACGCTCGGTGCGGATCTTCAGCAGGGGCGGCATGCGGGGTGTCCGAGGGGCGTGCGTTGGAGCATAGGGGAACGCGTTGCGGTTGGCAGCGTAGAGCAGGTCATGGAGTGGGTCGGGCGGGTGGGGTTTGCAGGGGACGCCGTGAATCCGTCCATGGAGGCTTGGCCGCGCTTGCTCGTTTGCGCTGTCCTGCGCAAACGGCAAGACCGGGGTTGGGCGTCCTGCCCAACCCGCCCGAGGCATGCCTCGGGCCCATGGCGCGGACACCCCTGCAAGCCCCACCCGCCCGATCCCGGACAGATCGCGCGCGTGCCAGCCGCGAAGGGGATACGGGGTAGAGCAGAAGCAAGAGCAAAAGCATCCACGCATGGCGTGGATCCACGGGATGCAGTTGTTGCCTTTGACGTTGAGTCCGCCTTCAAGCGAGCCGAGCACCGCAGGTCCGGCGAGGGCGAAGAGGCGCGGGTGTCTGAGCGTAGCGAGTTCCCGCGCCGTCCCTCGACGGGCCAAGGAGCGCAGGGAACCGGTGCGTAGCACCGGCTCGCGGCCGGCGGAGCGTTTCTTTTGGTTACTTTTCTTTTCGCGAAAAGAAAAGTAACGCGCGACCCAGCGTCAGTGGCACGCAACGTCAGCCGCAAGGCAGAAATCAACCCAGCATCTCCAGCCCACGCACTTCGGTGATGCCCAACCCCGGCACGTCGCTGATGCTGATCTCCGATTCGTTGAAATGCACGCCGCCGCTGACCGGGTCGAACTGGCCCAGCGAGGGACCGTCGAGGTCGACCTTGGTGATCACATCGCTCTTGGCCACGGCCAGGTGCACAGCCGCAGCCACGCTGATGCTCGATTCGATCATGCAGCCGATCATGCACGGCACGCCGTAGATGCCGGCGATGTCGGCGATGCGGATCGCGTTGGACAGGCCGCCGGTCTTCATCAGCTTGATGTTGATGATGTCGGCCGCGCGCTGCTGGATCAGGTCCATCACCTGGCTGGGGCTGAACACGCTTTCGTCGGCCATCACCGGCGTGTTGACGCGGTCGGTGACGTACTTCAGGCCACTGATGTCCGCGGCCTTCACCGGCTGCTCCAGCAGCTCCAGTACCACGCCGGCTTCCTCCAGCGTACGCATCGCATGCACCGCCTGTTTGGCGGTCCAGCCCTGGTTGGCGTCCAGGCGCAGCAGGGCGCGGCCTTCCACGGCGGCATGGATCGCCTTGACCCGTTCGATGTCCAGTCCGATGTCCTTGCCGACCTTGATCTTCAACGACTCGAAGCCGCGTTCGATCGCCGACAACGAATCGGCCACCATCTTGTCGATGTAGTCCACGCTGATGGTGATGTCGGTGGTGATCACCGGGTCGCCACCACCGAGCATCTGGTACAGCGGGGCGCCGTGCAGCTGCGCCCACAGGTCGTACAGCGCGATCTCCACCGCCGCCTTGGCGCTGGTGTTTCGCTCCATCGCGGTCTGCACCAGCGTGCACAGGTGGTTGAGGTTGACCACGTCCTGGCCGATCAGGCGCGGGGCGATGAAGTGGCGGATCGCTTCGATGATCGAGCCGTGCGTATCGCCGGTGATCACGGCGGTGGCCGGGGCTTCACCATAGCCGGTGTTGCCGGTGTCGGTGCGGATCAGCACCACCACGTCTTCCACGGTTTCCACCGTGCGCAGGGCGGTCTTGAACGGTGTCTTCAACGGCACGCGCAGCATGCCCAGTTCGATGGCAGTGATCTTCATTCAGAGGGTCTTGGCCCGCAGGCGCTGGATGTTGGTGATGCGGTCGATGTAGCGGACGGTATCGCTGGCCATCATCGGCTCCAGCGGCGTGACCGAAACACCATTGAGATGAGCCTGCACGCGCGTGCCGTCGGCACCGAACCAGCTGCCGCCCGCCGTATCGTGGATCACCCACGTACGACCGTCGACGTGGCCGATGGCCATCATCACATGACCGGGAATGTAGACCAGGTCGCCCACCTGCAGGCTGGTGACGGCACGGTCGCGCACCGCCTTGCCGTCCTTGCCGCTGAACGGCAGGCGGTCCAGTGCCGGGCTGACCGCCTGTGCACTGGTATTGCGTGGCAGCAGCACGCCGAAGCTGCGGTAGATCTCGGAGACGAAACCGCTGCAGTCGCGGGTGTCGTAGTCGTGGCCCCAGCCGTAGCGTTCGCCCAGGAACTTGAAGGCCTGCTGCAGCAACAGGCGTGGGGTCAGCGGCAGGTAATCGGCGGCGGTGTCCTGCGAGCGCGGCAGCAGCGCTGGTACCAGCTTCAGGCGGCCATCGGCTTCGCGCACCGGCAACTGCACCACCCACGAGGCATGGGCCTGCTGGCCGTTCACCGGTTCGGCGGCAGGCCAGTCGGCCAGCACCGGCAGGCGTATACCCATGTCCAGCTGCAGGCGCGAGACGCGCGGATCCTCCGGAGTATAGGCGGTCTGTGCGGTGGCGCCGGTGACGATCCGGTACGGGCCCTTTGCGCCGTAGCCGAGCACCGTGGCCTTGTCGCCGCCGGCGATGGCGTCGGCTTCGATCCACGCGCTGTAGCGCTCGCTGTGCACAAACAGCCAGCGGCCGTCGGCGCTGCGGTGGACCACGGCGACCTTGTCGCCGGGGAACAGTGCCGATTCCTGGAAGCGGTCGATGTCGGTGTCACCGACGGTGCTGAAGACGCGCTCGCGGGTGGGGAAGGTGCGCAGCGCGGCACGCTTCACCACCAGCCCGTAGGCCGGTGCCACCTGTGTGGGAATCGCATCGAGGCCGAGGTTGGCTTCGATCGTGCTGCGCAGCGCGGGTGCGATTGCCTGGCCCTTGTCGTTGTAGAGGGCGCGGGTGGGCCAGCTCGACAGCGCGGTGATGCTGGCGCGAACCGTCGCCGCATCAAGCTGGGCGGGCAGTGTGGCGATGTCCTGGATGTGGCTGTCCTGCGCCCGCATCCGCGCGTTCTGTGCTTCGATCTGCGCGCGATCCAGAATCGGCGCATCGGCGTTGTCCAGGCGCGCGGCCCAGTACTGCGGGGTCAGATAGGCCTCGTGCAGGCCGATCACATAGGGCAGCGGCGCACCCGGGTCGGCCGGTGGGGCCGCCTGTGCAAAGGCCGGAGCGGCCAGCAGGCACAGGGCCAGGGTCAAGCGGCGCGGCCAATGCCGGTGCCGTTCGCGGAAAGCCAGGCTCATGCGGTGCACACCCTCCTCGAATGACTGTTGGAATATTTATTCCTTTTGGCCCCGAAAGCAAGAATAAATTATTGACCAGCATCCCGGCCCGTGTTACACAGCCGTTACCACCCGCGCTGGGGAAGTGTCGCTGTGGATCCTGCCGTTCGCAAACCGCGTCTGACTGCCGCCGCCGGCCTGGGTGCCGTGTTGCTGCTGTGGGTGTCGGCCACGCACGCAGCAGGCGAGCGCAGCAGCCAGCAGCGCGCGCGGGGAGTGCAGGTGATCGACCTGGTCGACAGCGGCCGTTTCCGCGACGCCGATGCGCAGCTGGCCACTACACCCGCCGCCACAGACGAGGCGTTCCAGCGCGAGCGCATGCGCCGCATCCGCCTGGATTTCGCCCTCGACGAAAACGCCGCCAAGGGCGCCGTACGGCGCGGCATTCCCGATCTGACCGACGAGGAATTCGCGCGCTGGGACCAACTCGGCCTGATCGAGCATCTCGATATCGATGGCAAGCGTTGGTACTTCAAGCGCGCACCGTCGAACCTGTTCCTGCTCAGCGACGAAGCACGCGCGCGCCGCCGCGCGGATGCACCGATGCCGCCTCCGGGCCCCAACGAAGTGCTCAACGCCCACCACGCAGGCGTGGTTGCCGCGTCCGAACAGAGTGGCCAGGCGTCGGTACTGCCGCTGCGCTATGAATTCACCCAGTCGCTCACGGTGAAAGCCGATGTGGTGCCCGCCGGTGAAACGATCCGCGCGTGGATTCCGTACCCGCGCGAGATCCCCGGCCAGCAGGAGCAGGTGCAGTGGCTGGGCAGCAGCCCGGGCAAGGCGCGCGTGGCTCCGGCCCATACCCGGCAACGCACCGCCTACCTCGAAGCCAACGCGGTCGCCGGGCAGCCGACCCGCTTCGAGATCCGCTACGCGGTCACGATCTTCGCCCGGCATACCGCGATCAACCCGGCCGTAGTGCAACCGACCCCGGCCGATCCGGCCCTGAAGCCCTACCTGGCCGAGCAGCTGCCGCATGTGCGCTTCACCCCGGCGCTGAAGCTGTTCTCCGACCAGGTGCTGCAGGGCGAGACGCGCCCGTACGAAGTGGTGCGCAAGCTGTTTGCCGCGGTCGACCGCATTCCGTGGGCCGGTGCGCGCGAATATTCCACGCTCAGCAACATCAGCGACTACGCACTGCGTGCCGGCCATGCCGACTGCGGGCAGCAGACCCTGCTGCTGATCGCGCTGCTGCGCCTGAACGGTATTCCTGCACGCTGGCAGTCGGGCATGGTGTTCTCCGGCGACGGCAGCGGCTACAACAACCTGCATGACTGGGGGCAGGTCTACCTGGCGCCGTATGGCTGGCTGCCGATGGACGTGACCACTGGCGCACTGGCCAGCGATGTACCGGCACTGCGCGACTTCTATTTGGGTGGCCTCGATGGCTACCGCATCGCCTTCAACGATGATTTCGGCCAGCCCTTCGTGCCGGCCAAACAGCATTACCGCTCGGAAACGGTCGACTCGCAGCGTGGCGAGGCCGAGTGGGCAGGCGGCAACCTGTACTTCGACCAATGGAGCTACGACTTCCAGTGGCGGGTACTGCCAGCCAGGCAACGCTAGCGCGACACATCGCATTCCACACCATTCAATTCTTGCAGGAGAGAGCAGGGGATGAAGGCTTACAGCATCAAGCGGGCGGCGTTGTGCGTCGCCCTTGGGGCGTGTCTGGGCGTGATCGCGCCCAGCGCATTCGCACAGGATGGTTCAGTGGTCGGCCGGCTGGTCAGCGATGCCGGCCAGGTCCCGGCCGGTGCCACGGTGACCGTACGCAACCCGGCAACGGGCTTCGTGCGCTCCGTGCAGGCCGACGCCAACGGCAGCTACCGCATTCCGCTGCTGCCGGTCGGCACCTATGAGATGGAGGTGAGCCTGCCCGGCGGAGGGGCCAGCCGCGTCGGCCAGGTGACGGTCAGCCTCGGCAGTGCCACCACGGTCAACGTGCCGCTGGGTGCGGTCAGTACCCTGGGCACCGTCGAAGTGCGGGCGCCGCAGGTGGTGTCGATGGTGGATGTGAAGTCCACCGAGTCGGCCACCAACATCACCCGCGAGGAACTGTCGCGCCTGCCAGTGGACCGTGACATCACCGCGGTGGCGCTGCTCGCGCCGGGCGCGGTGAAGGGCAAGGGGTCGCTGGGCGGGCAGGGCATTTCCTTCGGCGGTTCGTCGGTGGCCGAGAACACCGTCTACATCAATGGCCTGAACGTCACCGACTTCTACAACCGGGTCGGCTTCTCGTCGGTGCCGTTCTCGTTCTACCAGGAATTCCAGGTCAAGACCGGCGGCTACTCGGTGGAGTTCGGGCGCAGCACCGGCGGCGTCATCAATGCGGTGACCCGCTCGGGCAGCAACGATTTCAAGGCCGGTGCCGAACTGGTGTTCGAGCCGCGCGCGTGGCAGTCGCAGGCACGCGACCGCTACGACGGCAGCGGCAGCCGCTACATCACCGCCAGCCGCGACGACTACAGCCGCAGCGCGCTGAATGTGTTCGCCTCTGGTGCGCTGGTGCAGGATCGCCTGTTCTTCTTCGGCATGTACGAGGCACGCGACTACCGCCCCACCTCGACCAATGACGCCGGCACGCGCCTGAGCCAGGGCAAGGCCGATGATCCGTTCTGGGGCGGCAAGATCGACTGGCAGATCACCGACACCCAGATGCTGTCGCTGTTCGGCTTCTCGGACAAGAGCAAGACCCTCACCGACGTCTACGCCTACGATTACGCCACGGGGCAGACCGTGGGCGAGCGCAGCAACCAGATCTACAACACGGTGGGTGGCAAGAACTGGTCCGGTACCTACAGCTGGCAGGTCAACAACGACCTGACCATGAAGCTGATGTACGGCGAGAACAAGCGCAACCGTGTGCAGAGCTCGTTGATGGACCAGAACTGCAACCGCGTGTTCGACAACCGCACGGCCGGCCAGGGCGTGCCGCCGTCGCTGCAGGGCGACCGCAGCTGCACCAGCAGCTCGCAGCTGGAGTCGGCGCTGGACACGCGCAAGGCCGCGCGCGCGGACTTCGAATGGACGTTGGGCGACCACCTGCTGCGGTTCGGCCTGGATCGGGAAGAAAACACCTCCGATTACAGCCGCGCCTATCCGGGCCCGGGTGGATTCCGCTACGACATCTACTACCGCACTCCCGGCAGCTCGCTGAACGGTGGCGTGGTGCCGGCCAGTGGCGTGGTCGTGCGCACCCGTCGCTATGAAGTGGAAGGGGCCTTCGAGACGATCAACTCGGCCTACTACCTGGAAGACAACTGGCAGGTGACGCCGAATCTGCTGCTGAACATGGGCCTGCGCCTGGAAGCCTTCGACAACAAGGGCGGCGACGGCAGCAGCTACATCAAGATCGACGACATGCTGGCCCCGCGCCTGGGCTTCTCCTGGGACGTGCGCGGCGATGGCACGACCAAGGTGTTCGGCAACCTGGGCCGATATTTCCTGCCGGTGGCCAACGTCATCAACATCAAGCAGGCCGGTGGTTTCCTCGACGAGCGCACCTGGTACGAGTTCCTCGGCTACACCGGCGCAGCCAACAACATCCCCAACCTGGGCGCGCAGATCGGCCCAGTGGACAACTCGCAGGGCGACGGCAGCGTGCCGGACCTGCGCGCGGAAGTGAACCGGGACATGGACCCGGTCTACCAGGATGAAGCGATCCTGGGCTTCCAACAGATGATCAACGAGGCCTGGTCGGTAGGCGCCAGCGTGACCTACCGGCGCCTGCACAATGCCATCGATGACATGAACATCACCGCGACCGGGCAGTGTGGTGCCATCGACGGCGTGTGGATCATGGGCAACCCGGGGCGCACCAACACCGTGTGGGGTGACACCGACTGCGACGGCCGCAACGATGGCTGGATCAGCATCGACACCTCGAAGGAAGGTTGGGCGCTGTATGACGACAACGGCAATTATGTCGGCCAGCGCGGCTGGGTGAAGCCCAAGCGTGACTACAAGGCGCTGGAACTGCAGGTCGACCGCGCCTGGGACGGCAAGTGGGGCTTCAACGCGTCCTACACCCTTGCATACGGTCGCGGCAACGCAGAAGGCCCGGTCAACTCCGATACCGACTTCGCCGATGCAGGGCGCACCGAGAACTTCGACAACCCCTGGGTCAACTACGGTGGCTATGGCTACCTGGCCAACGACCGCCGCCACCAGTTCAAGTTCCGTGGCAGCTACGCATTGACCGAGAACCTCAGTGTGGCGGCCACGCTGGGCGTGCAGTCGGGCAGCCCGATTACCCGCTTCGGCGCCGGTAATCCGTTCGACGACACCGACTTCCACAGCTACTACGTGTGCGTGTCCAATTGCCAGGCGACGGTTCCGTCCCAGCGCGTGTTCGTGCATTCGCCCCGCGGTGGCGATGGCCGCACGCCCTGGACCTATGACCTGGACGTGAGCGTCTCGTACAAGGTGCCGATTCCCACCGATCTGCGCCTGAAGCTGGCGGTGTACAACGTGCTCAACCAGCAGCGCGTGGTGACCGTGGACCAGGACTACGAGCCGCAGGACAGCATCGGCACGCCGAACCCGCTGTACCGCTACGGCACCGGCTTCCAGTCACCGCGCTATGCGCAGTTGACCGTGACATGGGCCTACTGAAGCCCGCACGGCAGGCTCGAAACTGCGTCTGCGCGGCGGCGCTGGCGGTGTTCCCGGTTGCGGTGGCACAGACCACCGCGACCGCCTCCCTCGATGCCGACGTCGCCACCGTGGTCCAGCACGAGCACCTGCCCGGGCTGGCCATGGCGGTGGTCGACAACGGGCAGGTGGTCTATCGCCACGCCGAGGGGACGCGCGGCGACGGCGGCCGCATCGACCAGGACACGCTGTTCAAGATCGCCTCCAACAGCAAGGCGATGACCGCCGCCCTGCTGGCGCGGCTGGTGCAGCAGGGGATGCTGCGCTGGGAGGATCCGGTGCAGCAACATCTGCCGGGCTTCCGCATGCACGATGCATGGGTGGGCGAGCAGATGCAGGTGCGCGACCTGCTGATCCACAACAGCGGCCTCGGCCTGGGCGCCGGTGACCTGATGCTGTGGCCGGAGCCGAACGCGTTCACCCGTGCCGACATCATCGCGGGGCTGGCGCACCTGAAGCCGGTCAGCAGTTTCCGCAGCCGCTACGCCTACGACAACCTGATGTACGTGGTGGCCGGCGAAGTGGCGGCGGCAGCGGGTGGCAAGCCGTATGACCAGCTGATGCGCGAGCAGGTGTTCGAACCACTGGGCATGACCCGCTGCCAGGTGGGGGCGTGGTCGGTGAAGCGGGTGGGCAACGTGGCGCAGCCGCATGCCTGGCGCGGTGATCGCAACGCGGTAGTGAACGCGGATGGAGCGATCAGCCCGGACCTGCCCTCGATGGCCGCCGGCGGCATCCGCTGTTCGCTGCGCGACATGACGCGCTGGATGCAGGTGCTGCTCGATCCCACGCTCGCGCCCGGCTGGTTGGACGCTGAGCAGCGCCGTACGCTGTGGACCCTGCACATGCCGATGGCGCTGGGTGAACGCCAGCGGCGTTGGGACAAAGCGCATTTCTATGGCTACGGCTATGGCTGGCGGGTGTCGGACATGGATGGGCAGTGGAAGGTGGCGCACACCGGCACCCTGTCGGGCATGTACTCGTCGCTGGCGCTGTTGCCTGACCGCAAGGTGGGCGTGGTGATGCTGATCAACGGTGAAGGCGAGGATGCGCGCACCGCATTGATGCAGGCCGCGCTGAAGCGCTTCACCGCCCCCGATGAGGCGCGTCCGGCGCTGGCGTACCTGGCCGAACTGAAGGCTGACCAGGCTACGCGCGCGGCAAGCGGCCATCAGCGGCCGGCGACGTCGGAGGCACGGCCGACATCGGACGCCGATCTGCCGCGCTGGCAGGGCCGCTACACCGATCCGTGGCTGGGGCCGGCCTCGCTTTGCCCGGGCAAGGACGGCCTGCGCTTCAGCGTGGACAAGTCGCCCCGGCTGCAGGGGGCCGTGCGGCAGCTGCAGGGGCGCTGGCTGCTGCGCTGGGATACGCTGGGCGAAGACGCGCAGGCGTGGCTGCAGCCCGGCGAAGGCCACACACCAACACTGGACCTGCGCGCCATCGATCCGGACATCGACTTCAGCTATGACTTCCAGGACCTGCATTTCACTCGTACTGGCGATTGCCCTGGCGGCGACCACCCGCGCCGCTGAGCCACCGCGCGTTTCACCGGCCACCGACGCGGCCAGCGCCGGACTGGTGGAGATCCGCACGTTGTCGCCGCGCATCGAGCTGGATATCCGCTATGCGGGTGCCAACAACTTCACCGGCGCGCGCGTGCCCGGCTACGAGGCGCCTTCGTGCTACCTGCTGGCGCCGGTGGCGAAGGCGCTGGCACAGGTGGAACAGGACCTGCGCGCCGATGGTTTCGGCCTGCGCCTCTACGACTGCTACCGGCCGGTGCGTTCGGTGCAGGCGTTCATGGCCTGGGTGAACGATCCGCGCGAGCTCTCGCGCAAGGCGCAGCAGTACCCGGATCTGGACAAGCCACGCCTGCTGGCTGACGGCTACATCGCCGAGCGCTCCGGCCACAGCCGCGGTGCCACGGTGGATCTGGGCCTGCTGGATTGCCGCAGCGGTGCATGTACGCCCTTGGACATGGGTACTGACTTCGACTTCTTCGGGCCACGTGCGCATACGCAGACGAGCGGGCTGAGTGAGACGCAGCAGGCGAACCGGCGGCAACTGGTGCAGGCAATGGCACGGCGTGGTTTCGTGAACTATCCGCAGGAGTGGTGGCACTACACGTTCCAACCGGAACCGGATCCCGCTACCGCCTACGACGTTCCTGTGCGGTAGCTGGCACCCTTGATGGACTGGGGTCAGAGCCGTTCTCCATAGAAAAACGGATCTGACTTCGACCCTCGCAATGATTTGGTGCGCCATCTCTCGTTGATGTTGCCGGCCAGCGGCCGGCGCTACCGCAGGTGCAGAGCGCCCTCCTGCCGATACCCTTACACTGGCCGCCATCCTACGTTTGCCCACCCGATGAATCTTCCCCTGCACTTCGGCCTGCTCGGCACCCTGGAAGCCGGCGCCATCGCCCTGCTGGTCGGCCTGCTCGTGTACCTCCTGTGGTCGCAGCTGTGCCGCCTGCTGCGGTGGTCGATGGGGCACGCGATCGGCTGGTCCTGCGTCATCGCCGTGATCATCGCCGCCGGCATCGATGCGTGGAAGCTGTTCTACATGGGCATCGTGCGGCTGGAATCGCCGCTGTACGCGCGCATCTTCCTGGCCACCATCCACGATCCGAACGAACTTGGCAGCCGTGTGGTGCTGGAAATCGCCGGTGCGCTCGCCGGTGTTGCTCTTGCGTGGGTGTTGTTCAGTTCGCGGTCATCGGAAAAAACCGTCGACTGACGCAGGTTTTTCGTTGCCTGCCGGTTAAGTGCAGAGGCGCTGAATGCGCATCTTATGAGCCACTCACTTCGCCCTAACCACCGCGCTAACGCATGCGTGGAGGCCAGTGGTTAATCGCGCGTGTGGGCGCCGATCGCGGCGCAAAATCGATTCAGAAACGCGGTGGCAGGGTAGGTGCCGTGCGGAATCAACACGCCGCGCAACACCACCCAATCGGTAGGAGACACCCCTGATGACTATTCGCAACCGCAAGCCCCTGATCGCCCTGATCGTCGCCGCCGGCAGCGTGCTGGCCATTCCGGCGATGGCCCAGTCGGCCAAGCAGCAGGCCGCGCAGGCACAGAACGAGGCCGCCCAGGCGCAGCAGGCAGCGGCACAGGCGGGCCAGGCGGCTGACCAGGCAACCAATGCGGCCGCAGCGGCCTCGGCCCAGGCCAACGGCGGTGGCCAGACCTGGGCCAGCATCGATACCGATGGCAACGGCACCATCAGCAAGACCGAGGCGCAGGTGAACGCAGGCCTGGCCCAGGTGTTCGACCAGGCCGATACCAACAAGGACGGCGAGCTGAGCGCCGATGAGTACAAGGCCTACGTGGCCGCCCAGCAGGCTGGCGCCGGTGGCGCAGCGCAGGGTGCACAGGGCAGGTAAGTCCTGCATCGGGGCGTATGGGAACCCGGGCGGCTTCGGCCGCCCGGGTTTTTTTCGTCACCACGGCCCCTGTATCCTTGTGTGATGAACACCCCCACGCCTGCGCCGTCGCGCGCCATCGGCCTGGTCGGTTTTGACGGTGACGATACGCTGTGGAAGAGCGAGGACTACTACCGCAAGGCCGAGCAGGATTACCTTGACCTGCTGTCGCGCTACGTCGACGTGCATGACACGCAGACCGCGCGCCACCTGCTGGAGGTGCAGCAGCGCCACCTGGGCACCTTCGGCTACGGCGTCAAGAGCATGACCCTGTCGATGATCGAAGCGGCCATCGACATCACCGGCCAGCGCATCGAGGCCAAGGACATCCAGCGCATCCTGGAGATCGGCCACGACACCCTGCGCCACCCGGTCGAGCTGATCGACGGTGTGCGCGAAGCCGTGGCGGCCATCGCCGAGCACTACCCGGTGGTGCTGATCACCAAGGGCGACCTGTTCCACCAGGAAGCGAAGATCAAGGTCGCCAACCTGGCCGAGCTCTTCCCGCGCATCGAGATCGTTTCCGAGAAGGACCCGGAGACCTACGCCCGCGTGCTGGCCGAATTCGACCTGCCGATGCAGCGCTTCGTGATGGTCGGCAACTCGCTGCGCTCGGACATCGAGCCGGTGGTGACCCTGGGTGGCTGGGGCGTGCATACCCCGTACGCAGTGACCTGGGCCCACGAGACCCAGCATGGCGTGGCCGACGACGAACCGCGGATGGTCACTGCCGATACCGCCCACGACTGGCCGGCCGCACTGGCGGCGATCGAGGCCAAGGCCGCTGCGGCCTGACAGGGCCCGTCGGCTGCGGCAGAATCGGGGCATGAACCACCGACTGCGCGCGCTGTTGTTGTCCCTGCTGCTGGTGCCGGCCACCGTGCTGGCCCAGCAGACCGCCGAGCGTTCGGCGGCCTACGAGGTGGAAACCGGTGACAGCTGGGTCGATGCCCAGCTGCAGGACATCAACCATTACGCCGAACGCTACCCCGACGCCTTCCTCGACGAAGTGTCGCGCTATGCCGACGTGCCGCGCGGCTACATCAGCGCGCTGTTCACCACCCACGGCTGGCAGGCCGGAGACATCTATTTCGCCTGCTTCTGGGCCAAGGCCAGTGGCCAGACCTGCCGCGACAGCGTGCGTGCCTTCAGCCAGGACCCGGAGGGCGGCTGGGAGGCGGTGGTCAAGCGCATGCCCACCAAGCCGGACAATCTGCACTACCGGGCTGTGCGCCATGCCATCGTGGCCAGCTACCAGCACTGGGACCGGCCGATCACGCTGGATGCCACGCTGAAGCGCCAGTTGAAGCGGTAGCGCCGGCCGCTGGCGGGCTATTGCATCCCTTCCAGGCATCCGGGGTTGCCGGCCAGCGGGCGGCACTACCGATTTCCTTATGTTGCTGTGCATATCGCCGCCGCCGCGCGCTCCGGCGACAATACGGGTCCGAGCTGTTCCCCGTTCCCGTAATCGAGTGACTGATGAGCGCCTCTTTCGTTTCGCCTGATGTGATCCGCCGCCTGTTCGCGCAGGCCATGTCCCGCATGTACCGTACCGAAGTGCCGCTGTACGGCACGCTGGTGGAACTGGTGGAGCGGATCAACGCGCAGGTGCTTGCCCAGGACCCGGCGCTGGCCGCGCAACTGCAGCGCAACGACGAGCGTGCGCGCCTGGATGAAGAGCGTCATGGCGCGATCCGCGTCGGTACCGTGCAGGAGCTGGCCACGCTGCGCCGCCTGTTCGCGGTGATGGGCATGTACCCCGTCGGCTACTACGACCTGTCGGTGGCCGGCGTGCCGGTGCACTCCACCGCGTTCCGCCCGCTGACCGGCGCGGCGCTGGCGCAGAATCCGTTCCGCGTGTTCACCTCGCTGCTGCGCCTGGAGCTGATCGAAGACGAAGCCCTGCGTGCCGAGTCGGCGAAGATCCTGGCACGCCGCCGCATCTTCACCGACGGCGCGCTGGCGCTGATCGACCAGGCCGAACGCGACGGTGGCCTGTCGCAGGCCGATGCCGAGCGCTTCGTCGATGAAGCACTGGAAACCTTCCGCTGGCACGGCGACGCCACGGTCGACCTGCCGACCTACCACGCGCTGCACAACGCGCACCGGCTGGTGGCCGACGTGGTCAGTTTCCGCGGCCCGCACATCAACCACCTGACCCCGCGCACGCTGGACATCGATGCCGCGCAGGCGGCAATGATCGAGCACGGCATGGCGGCCAAGGCGGTGATCGAAGGCCCGCCGCGCCGCGCCTGCCCGATCCTGCTGCGCCAGACCAGCTTCAAGGCGCTGGAAGAGGCCGTGCATTTCCCGGATGCGGACGGTGGCGATGCCGGCACCCACACCGCGCGCTTCGGCGAGATCGAACAGCGCGGCCTTGCGCTGACCCCGAAGGGTCGCGCGCTGTACGACCAGCTGCTGTCGCAGGCACGTGATGCCGGCGGCGAAGGCAGTACCGGTGGCGACTACGGCCAGCGCCTGCAGGCGGTGTTCGCCAGCTTCCCGGATGACCATGACACCCTGCGCCAGGAAGGCCTGGGGTATTACCGCTACCAGCTGACCGACGCTGGCCGCGCCGCGCCGGAGCGCGTGGCCGATCTGCCCGCCGAAGTGCTGGTGGCCGCCGGCCTGGCCACGGCCGATCCGATCGTCTACGAGGATTTCCTGCCGGTCAGTGCCGCGGGCATCTTCCAGTCGAACCTGGGCGGCGAAGAACAGCGTGCCTATGCCGCACATGCCAACCGCGAGGCCTTCGAGCAGGCGCTGGGCGTGGCGGTGAATGACGAGTTCGATATCTACGAGCGGCTGCAGGCCGAATCGCTGGCGAGCCTGCGCACCGCGTGAAGCTAGAGCCGGCCGCTGGTCGGGCGCGCCGCGTGAAGGTAGAGCCGGCCGCTGGCCGGGCGCCGCGTGAAGGTAGAGCCGGCCGCTGGCCGGCTGTAGGGGGAAGCCGGCCAGCGGCCGGCTCTACCCGACGTCCGCAGCGGGTCTCAGCCCTTCATTGTGCCGGTATCCAGCCAGCGCTGGTGCCACGACAACGCTTCCGGCAGCAGGTGCGGGGTGTGCTTGCCGTAGCTCTCGCGGCTGGCACGGTCGAAGTAATCCTGCAACTGCGGGCGGAAGTCCGGGTGCGCGCAGTTGTCGATCAGCACCTGCGCGCGCTTGCGCGGGGTCAGGCCGCGCAGATCGGCCAGGCCCTGTTCGGTGACGATCACCGACACATCGTGCTCGGTGTGGTCGACATGGCTGGCCATCGGCACGATCGCCGAGATGGTGCCGTTCTTGGCAGTGGACGGGCTCAGGAAGGCCGACAGGAAACCGTTGCGGGCAAAGTCACCCGAACCGCCAATGCCGTTCATGATCCGCGTGCCCATCACGTGCGTCGAATTGACGTTGCCGTAGATGTCCACCTCGATCATGCCGTTCATGCCGATGCAGCCCAGGCGGCGCACCAGTTCCGGATGGTTGGAGATTTCCTGCGTGCGCATGATGATGCGCTCGCGGTAGAAATCGATGTTCTCCTTGAATGTCTCGTTGGCCTGCGGGCTCAGCGCGAAGCCGGTGCACGAGGCATAGCTCAGCACGCCGTCGCGCAGCAGGTCGAGCATGCCGTCCTGGATCACTTCGGTGAACGCGGCCAGGTCGCGGAAACCGCTCTTGGCCAGGCCGGCCAGCACGGCGTTGGGGATGTTGCCCACGCCCGACTGCAGCGGCAGCAGGTTCGGCGGCAGGCGGCCCTTCTTCACCTCGTGCTTGAGGAACTCGATCAGGTGCGAAGCGATCTGTTCGCTGGTCGCATCGATCGGGCTGAACGGGCTGTTGCGGTCCGGGCCGTTGGTACGCACCACGGCCACGATCTTGTCCGGGTCGCAGCGCAGCGCGGTATCGCCGATGCGGTCGTTGGCGTTCACCAGCGGAATCGGCTTGCGGTGCGGCGGCAGCGCGGTGCCGTAGTAGATGTCATGCATGCCGTCGACGCCGGCCGGCTGCCACTCGTTGACCTCGACGATCACCTTCTTGGCCAGGTCCAGCCAGGTCTTGTTGTTGCCGACCGAGGTGGAGGGCACCAGCGAACCATCTTCGCGGATGGCCGAGACCTCGATGACGGCGGTATCGATCTCGCCATAGAAGCCGAACCACACGTGCTGGGCGACGTGGCTGAGGTGGATGTCGATGTAATCCAGCTTGCCCTCGTTGATGCGGTTGCGCGCGTCCGGATCGCTCTGGAACGGCATGCGCATGGCGATGCCATCGGCCTTGGCCAGCGCGCCATCGAGTTCCGGCGCGGTGGAGGCGCCGGTCATCAGCTTGATCTGGAAGGGCTGGCCCTGGGCGTGCACCGCTTCGATGCGGCGGGCCAGTTCGACGGGAACGGCCTTGGGATAGCCGGAGCCGGTAAAGCCGCTCATGGCCACGGTTTCACCGGGCTGGATCAGCGCGGCTGCGGCCTCGGCGGAGACCACGCGGTCACGGAGACGCGCGTTGGCGATGCGATCAACAGACATGACGACAGTGTTTCTGGGGGGAATCCCGATTATCGGCCATCCTCATCCGTACGGGGGGTTCTACCTTCGTGGAATGGCTTTTCCCCCAGGGGCTCACCCAAACCCGCCGGTTTTGTTTTGCAGTGCAGCGTGCAAAGTGCTTTCGCAGCACGCACGATGGCCCTGCATCCCGACGTGGGGGAGGGAGCAGAGCCCGCTGGCAGTTCGCTGCAAGCGGGCTTTTTTATTGCCTGTCGCCCAGTATGAATACGCGGCTCCCAGTATCGGTGGTGCCGGCCGCTGGCCGGCAACCCCAGCAACCTTCGGCGGGATCATCGGATCTGCCGGCCAGCGGCCGGCACTACCAGGTCATCGGATCTGCCGGCCAGCGGCCGGCACTACCGGGTCATCGGATCTGCCGGCCAGCGGCCGGCACTACCGGGTCATCGGATCTGCCGGCCAGCGGCCGGCACTACCGGGTCATCGGATCTGCCGGCCAGCGGCCGGCACTACCGGGTCCGTCGCGTCCCGGCCGGGTCGATACAATCCGTCCATGACTCTTGCTCCCGCAGACCTGCCCGCCCCCCTGCAGCCTCTTGTCGACCGCGCGCTGGCGCGTCTGGCCCAGGTCCTGCCCGAGCCCATCCCGAGCGACCTGCAGCCGCTGCTGTCCCGACTGGCGGTGGCCAGCGATTTCGCACTGGACACGCTGGTGCGGCAACCGGCCCTGCTGGCGCAGCTGGCCACCCCCGGCTGCCCGCCGATCCCGCCACCGGTGCTCGATCCGCTGCAGCCCAGCGACTGGCCGGCGCAGATCCGGCGCTGGCGTACTGCCATGTCGACGCGGCTGATCTGGCGCGACCTGACCGGTCTGGACGACGTGGCACAGACCCTGGCCGGCGCCACCACCCTGGCCGAGGACTGCCTGCGGCTGGCGCTGGACGCCCTGCAGCAGGAATTCGCCCAGCGCCACGGCGTGGTCCGAGATAACGCAGGCACGCCGCAGCAGCTGGTGGTGTTCGGCCTCGGCAAGCTCGGCGGCGGCGAGCTCAACTTCAGTTCCGACATTGATCTCGTCTACGCCTATCCGCACGGCGGCGAATCCGACGGGCCGCGCGCGCTGGCCGCCGAAGAGTATTTCGCCCGACTCGGCCAGCGCCTGGCCAAGCTGCTGGACGAAACCACCGTTGATGGCTTCAGCCACCGCGTCGACCTGCGCCTGCGCCCGTTCGGCAGCGCCGGCCGCGTCGCACTGTCGTTCGCGGCGATGGACCAGTACTTCCAGCGCGAAGGCCGCGACTGGGAGCGCTATGCATGGCTGAAGGCGCGCGCGGTCGCCGGCGATGTCCAGGCGGGTGAGGCGTGGCTGCAGACCCTGCGCCCGTTCGTGTACCGCCGCTACCTGGATTTCACCGCGCTCGATGGCCTGCGCGAGATGAAGGCAGCGATCACCGCCGAAGTCGCGCGCCGCGAGCTGCACGAAGACATCAAGCGCGGTGCCGGTGGCATCCGCGAAATCGAGTTCCTGTGCCAGGCGCTGCAGCTGATCCGCGGTGGCCGCGAGCCGGCGCTGCGCGAGCGCCGCCTGCTGGTGGCGCTGGACGCGCTGGTGGCCGCGGGGCAGATCGCGCCCGAGGATGGCAGCGCGCTGCGTGAGGCCTACCTGTTCCTGCGCCGCCTGGAGAACCGCCTGCAGATGTTGCGCGACGCACAGACCCACGTGCTGCCCAGCGACGCGCTGGACCGCGAGCGCATCGCCGTCGGCCTCGGCTACCCGGACTGGGAGGTGCTGCGCGCGGCGCTGGCCGAACAGCAGCAGCGGGTCAGTACCGAATTCGCCGCGCTGCTGGCCCCGCGCAAGGGCCAGGCCGCGCCCGACGCGCTGGCCAACTACTGGCGCAGCCTGCCCGAGGGCAGCAACGCGGCGTTGCTGGCCGAAGCCGGTTTCCTCGATGCCAACGGCGCCGACCAGTCATTGCGTGATTTCGCGCAGGGCACCGGCGTGAAGTCATTGTCCGATGCCGCGCGTGCGCGGCTGGATCGCGTACTGCCTGCGTTGCTGCATGCGGCCACGCGTTCGCCGCAGCCCGATGCCGCGCTCAAGCGCGTGCTTGGCCTGCTGCAGGCGGTGCTGCGCCGGACCAGCTATCTCGCGCTGCTGGACGAACAACCGAGCGCGCTGGCGCGTCTGGTCGACGTGCTGGCGCGCAGCGCGCTGCTGGCCGAGCGTCTGGCCGCGTACCCGCTGCTGCTGGACGAACTGCTGGACGTGCGCGTGTCCGGGCCGATGCCGGATGCGGCCGGCATGCTGGCCGAGTGCCAGCAGGTGCTGGCGGTGGAAGATCCCGAATCCGCACTGCGCTGGCTCAACGAGACGCGGCTGGCGCTCAGCTTCCGCATGGCGATGGCCACGCTGGATGGTCGCCAGGGTGCGGTGGACAGCACGCGGCAACTGGCCGAGCTGGCACAGGCGGTGGTCACCACCGTGCTGGCGATGGCCGAGGCGGACATGTGCGCCGCGCACGGCGGGATTCCCGGCGGACGTTTCGCGATCATCGGCTACGGCAGCCTCGGCGGGCTCGAGCTAGGCTTCGGTTCCGACCTGGACCTGGTATTCCTGCACGACAACCCGGCCGGCGTGGAGGCCAGCGACGGCGCACGTCCGCTGGAACCGGGGCGCTGGTATGCGCGGCTGGCGCAGAAGGTGATGGCGCTGCTTGGTGCGGTCACCGCCGCCGGGCGCCTGTACGACATCGACGTGCGCCTGCGCCCGGACGGTGGCAAAGGATCGCTGGTGTCTTCGTTGGCCAGCTACACCGAGTACCAGCGCGAACGCGCATGGACCTGGGAACACCAGGCCCTGGTACGTGCACGCGGCGTGGCCGGTGATGCCAGCCTGCTGGCCGACTTCGAGCAGGTGCGTGCGCAGACACTGGGCCGCGAACGCGATGCCGGTGTGCTGTACGCCGATGTGTTGAAGATGCGTGGCCGCATGCGCACCGAACTGGACCGCAGCGACGCCGCGCGGCTGGACCTGAAGCAGGGTGCCGGTGGCGTGGTGGACCTGGAGTTCCTGCTGCAGACCGGCGTGCTGGCACGCAGCGCGCAGCATCCGGCGCTGCTGCAGCCGCGCGATACACCGTCGTTGATTGATGCGCTGGCAGTTATCGGTTTCGTTCCCGATGCCACGGCGCAGGCGCTGCACACCGCGCATGCCACGCTGCTCGACGTAGGCCTGGCCTGCACGCTGGACCGGCGCCCGCGACTGGCACCGACCACGCCGGCGATTGAAGACGCGTGTGCGGCGATTACGGCGGCGTGCAGAGCGGCAGCGTTGCCGTTCGGGTGATGGGTGCACCCATTAGAGCAATTGCCCGGGGATGATCCGCTGCTGGTAGGTGCCGACCGTTGGTCGGCACAATCTGTCAGCGGTGATGAACTCTGATGGAGCGTGCCGACCAACGGTCGGCACCTACCGTGCTCATGTGCCATCCAAGGTTGGCACCTACCAGAGCATGTGCGGTCAGCTGGTGGCGCGCAGCGGCGCCATCTTCCACAGCAGCGCGCGGAATGGGGCCAGCAGGCAGACGCCGATCGCCAGCTTCACTGCCAGGTCGCCAGCGGCCCAGCTCACCCACGGCAAGGTGGAACCGGCAAACGCGATCGACCAGAAAATCGTGGTATCCACCGTCGCGCTGCAGGTGGTGGCCACCATTGGTGCGCGCCACCAGCTGCCACGGCGCAGGCGGTCGAACACGGTGATGTCCAGCAGCTGGGCCACGATGAACGCCGAGCACGAGGCAATGGCGATGCGCGGGGTGGCCACCCAGATCGACAGCAGCACCGCCACCGCGAAACCGATCCACGCCACGCGGCGCGCCGGGGCCGGACCGAAGCGACGGTTGATCAGGTTGCTGACCAGGAACGCGACCGGATAGCTGAAGGCGCCCCAGGTCAGCCAGTCGTTGATCGGGTACTGCACCAGTACGTTGGACAGCAGCACCACCGCGCCCATCGCCAGCACCGCCAGCACCAGGGCGCGCGGGGTCAGCGGGGCAAACAGAGGGGCAGGACGCACGGACATGGCGAGCCAGGGGGACAAAGGGGATCGCCCATTATCCGCCCGGCCTGCGGCAAAGCCAAAACCGGTCGTTCAGCTTTACAGCGCTTCACTCATCACGTCACCGGCGGCATAGGCCGTCGGCACATAGGCCAGGGTCTGGCCCTGCGCGCTCTTCACGTTCCAGCCGGCACCGGCCTCGGTGGGGTCGAAATGCACCCGTTGCCCGACCACGAAGGCCGCCGTCGGGTTCTCGCCCTGCGGCTGCACCGGCCAGCGCAGGGTGGCGGTGTGGTCGGCCTTGTCGGGTACCTGCAGCTGCACCTGGCGCTCGCCCGACGGCGTGGTCTCCACCTTCTTCACTTCCATCGGCGGCAGCGGCACCGCCTTGGTGCGGGCAGCCCTGGCGTTGCGTTCGCTGGCCTTGAACGGCGCCTTGGACAGTTCGGACAGGCCCATCGACGCCGCCAGCGGCAGCGACAGCACCACGAACGAGGTCACGATCACGCTGGCCTCGCTGCTGTTCAACTGCGGCGCGGCGCCGGCATGGACGGTGGGCACCAGCAGCGCGGAGAGCAGCAATGCAGTGGTGGGAACGCGCAGGCAACGGAACATGGAGACCTCCTGGTCAGCGTGGGGACGGCGGCTCAGCGCCGGGTATCGAAGATGTCGCGCGGGCCGGTGGCTTCGGGCAGGTATTCCAGCGGGCGGCCCTGGTTGTCCTTCAGCTGCCAGCCCTGGTCGTTGCCGGTTGGCTCGAAGTTCACGGTCTGGCCCACGGTGAACTGCACGGCCGGGTCGCCGACGCCGCGCGGATACTGCATCGATGCGGTGTTCTGCGGGTCATTGGCATCACGCAGCAGCACTTCGCGGCGGCCATCGACGGTGGTGGCGATGGCACTCACCTCCATCTGCGGCAGCTTGATCTGCTGCGGGCGGGCCAGCGGCCGGCCGGCGTCGGCCGCGTCCTGGGCTTCCTTCGCTGCTGCGGCGCGGGCCGAGGCCACCATCTGCGTGGACATCTCCAGGCTCGGTCCCTGCGGACCCGGGTCGTGGATGATCACGATGCGGCGTTCGGCGTGGGCGGCCGTCGACCAGGCCAGGCCGGTGACGATCACCATCGACAACACAGAGGTAAGCAGCGGACGCATGTCGTTCTCCTCGGGGAAATCAGGGGGCGGCGGCGGTGGCACCGGCCACCGGCACATGGGGGATGACCAGTTCCTGCTGCAGCTGGCTGCGCTGGTGCAGGAAGTCGAACACCGATTCCACCGTCACCACCGAATAGTTGCCGGAGATGCGCTCGCCGGCCGGATGGTCGGTGGTGGTGGCGTTGGCCACGAACAGGCGCGCACCCACGCGCTTGCCGAGGCCGATGTGCAGCACGCTGGGCTGGTACTTCTGCTGGCGCAGCCACTGCTGCGCCTGTTCGCGCTTGACGATGGCCGGCGTGCCTTCGGCCTGCGCCATCGCCGCCGCCAGCACTTCCAGCACCCACTGGTTGGAGTTCTGGTAGTCGGTGGCGAACGGGTAGGCGACCACGTTGTACTTCGCTTCGTGCAGCGCCTTGGGCTGGATCGACGGCGATACCAGCATCGCTTTCAATGCAGCACGCAGCGGTGCCGAAGGCACGCCGATGCGCAGGTCGGTATGCCCGCCGCTTTCGCCGACAAAGTTGCCCAGGCCCTCGTGGTACAGCTGCGAGCGGTCGGTCTTGCAGCGGTTGAGCAGGTGCATCGCACGCCAGCGGCCGTCGTCCTCGCGCAGCAGGAACGCCAGGTGGCTGTGGCGCAGGCCGTAGCGGCTCAGGTCCTGGCCACCGCGCGCGGCGACCACCACGTCCACGTCGGGCAGCGCGTCCAGGCGTTCGGCGGTGGTCCAGGCCACGTCCAGCATCGCCGCCTGCGACGCCACGCTGGGGTAGCGCTCGCGGCATTCGGTGCTGTTGGCCCAGGCCGGTGCGGTCGCCAGCAGGCTGGCGATCAGCAGCGCGGCGCGGCGCAGGCGGGAAAAACGATCCATGTCGGTACCTTCAACGGCGGGCAGGCCCGCGCGCCGATCATACGCTGCTCAGCGCAGCGGGCGATCCACGCCCTTGCGCCGCGCAATCGGGTAGTGCCGGCCGCTGGCCGGCATCGGCAGGGTGTTCGGTAATGCGTGCAGCATTGCCGGCCAGCGGCCGGCACTACCGGGGTGCCAGGTACCTCGTTGCCGGCCAGCGGCCGGCACTACCCCAATGCCAGGCGCTGCTTCACTTCCGCCGCCACCCGCGCGGTTTCGCGCAGCGGCTCGATGCGGTCGTACTGCCAGTCCAGCCAGTGCGCCTGCAACCGCCCGCGCTCGCGCAGCTGCTGCTGGAAGCGCGCCAGCCGACCCTGCGCGGTATCGGCCAGCGCCACCATCACCGGCATGCGCGTGGCGCAGGCTTCAGAGAGCAGGTTCACCGAATCGGGCGACACCACCACGCGGTTGGCCCAGCCGAGCAGGCCGCCATAGGGATTGGTGCCGTCGCCGCCGTCGCCCCAGATCACGTGCGGCAGGTCGGCGAATTTCGCGCGCAGGACCTCGGCCAGGGCCGGCGGCGTACGTCGCGAGGTGGTCGCCAGCAGGCTGCCGCCTTCGCTGCGGATCTGCTCGGCCAGCGCCTGGAACACGCCGACCATCGCGGTCTCATCCCACGGCGCCAGCGGCGTCGGCCCGCCGACCAGCAGTGCGGTGCGCGGGCCGGGCAGGGTGCTGAAGCCGGCGAACGCGGCGCGGCCCCAGGCCAGCCAGTCGTCGTCCACCGGGTTGAGGCTGCCGAGCAGGGTCAGCACATTGCTGCCACGCAGGGCATCGTGTTCGGGCACCACCACGACGTCCCAATGGCGGGCGCCGATGCGCGGGTCGAGGATCTGCACCACCTGGCTGCCGCGTGCACGCAGCACGCGCAGGGCACCAGCGGCCTGGCGGCCACAGCCGATCGCCAGCGCCGGCGCCTCGTTGGCCAGTGACGCAAAGGCCTCGCCGTAGCCGTTGACATCGCCGGGCAGGCGCCGCGGCGACAGCCAGCGCCAGGGCGCGCGCGGTTGCAGGAGCAGCGGTCGGTGGGTGCCCTGGCGCAGTGCCGAGGCCAGCGCGACCGCCTGGCGGACATTGCCCGCGCGGCCATCAGTGACCGTCCATGGCGCGCTCGATCGTTTCACCATTGGCATTAATTCGTTTCAGCCCTGCTGGGTGTTGCAACAGTCGCGACACTCTACACTGCGGCTCGTCGTTTCGCCCCGCGCCGCCCGCGGGCACTGACTTCCTTTAGCCGCCCTGGAGATCCACTGATGTCCCACGCGCTCGACGCCGCTGCCCTTGACCAGCTGTTCCGTACGGCCCGCACCCAGAACGCCTTCCTCGACAAGCCGGTCCCCGAGAGCCTGCTGAAGGAACTGTACGACCTGGTGAAGTGGGGTCCCACCGCGGCCAACACGACGCCGGCGCGCTTCGTCTTCGTTACTTCGAAGGAGGCCAAGGACAAGCTGGCCCCGGCGCTGTCCGAAGGCAACCTGGCCAAGACCATGGCTGCGCCGGTCACCGTCATCATCGGTTTCGACCTGGACTTCCACGAGAAGCTGCCGTACCTGTTCCCGCACACCGATGCCAAGGCCTGGTTCGATGGCCCGCAGGAAGGCCGCCACGAAGCGGCCATCCGCAACGGCAGCCTGCAGGGCGCGTACCTGATACTGGCCGCGCGCGCGCTGGGCCTGGATGCCGGCCCGATGTCCGGCTTCGACCCGGCCAAGGTTGACGAAGCCTTCTTCGCCGGCACCTCCATCAGGTCGAATTTCCTGGTCAACCTGGGTTACGGTGACCCGGCGGGCCTGTTCCCGCGCCTGCCGCGCCTGTCGTTCGACGAAGCGGCGCGCATCGCGTAAGTCGCTGTATCGGTTTCGGGCCCGCTGTTCCGCGGCGGGCCATTGCTGCACCGTGTACCCACCCTACGATCCGGAGAGTTCCTCAGATGAGCGCCACCCGTAAACTGCTGCTGCCGCTGGCCCTGACCCTGGCCATCGCCGCCTGCTCCAAGCCGGCCGACACCGCTGCCCCGGCGGCCGATGCCGCCGCCCCGGCCACCACCGAGCAGGCCGCCACCCCGGCCGCTGATGCCGCTGCTGCCGCGCCGGCCGCCGAAGCGATCAAGATCGCCTCGGGCACCTACAAGCTGGACCCGAGCCACACCGACGTGCTGGCGCAGTGGAGCCACTTCGGCTTCTCCAACCCGAGCGCGCACTTCGGCAACGTCGAAGGCACCCTGGTGTACAACGCTGAAGACGTGACCAAGTCCACCGTGGAAGTGAAGCTGCCGCTGAGCGGCCTGAACAGCTTCACCGCCAAGTTCGACGAGCACCTGAAGAGCGCCGACTTCTTCGACGCCGCCAAGTTCGCCGATGCCACCTTCAAGAGCACCAAGGTGGAAGCGGCCGGCACCAACAAGCTGACCGTTACCGGTGACCTGACCATCAAGGGCATCACCAAGCCGGTCACCCTGGACGTCACCGTCAACGGCGGCGGCGAGCACCCGATGGCCAAGGTTCCGGCCGCCGGCTTCGATGCCACCACCACCCTGAAGCGCAGCGATTTCGGCGTCGGCGCCTACGCTCCGAACGTCAGCGATGAAGTGAAGATCCGCATCACCACCGAAGCCACCGGCGAAAAGCCGGCCGCTTGATGCACCCCGCTCACTCGTCGTGAGAAGGCAGAAGGCCCGCTGAAAAGCGGGCCTTCTTTTTGGGTTCTGGTAGAGCCGGCCGCTGGCCGGCTGCTTGCGAGGTGCCCGATGATGAGGGGGTTGCCGGCCAGCGGCCGGCACTACCCGGTAGGTGCCAACCGGCATCTGGTGGGTGCGGACCGTTGGTCCGCACGATCCCTCAGCGCAACGTACCCAACCATGCCACGCACGCTTCGCTCGGGCTCTGCTTGGCCTTCACCGTCATCCCGCTCACCCGCACGAACGTCTGCGCGGCCTGCGCCACCACCTGGCGCGCGATCAGCGCCGCCTGCTTCGTCGCAGCCTGCTGCTTGCGCAGCTGCACGATGTTGATCGAAGGCCGACCCACCGGCGCGTACTTCTGGTCGCGGCGCAGCACGTCGGCCACCTGTGCCACTTCGAATTCGGCCTGCAGGTAGCGGTGCTGTGCCTCCACCAGGTCGCGCAGCGGCGCGCGCAGTGCAGCGGTGTCGGCGAAGGCGGCCAGGGCCGCGTCGCAGGCAGCGTCATCAGCGAAGCGGGCACGCAGCGCATCCACGCCGGCCAGGGTCAGTTTGGCCATGTGGGCCTCGTTGCTGCAGGAAAGGAGCGCGATTGTCGCATTGCTTGCCGGCTGATGCGTTGAACCGGGCGGCGGCATACCCGTAGAGCCGAGCCCATGCTCGGCTCATCGCGCGCGAGGGTTTTCCGATGGCGGAGCGGAGAGCAGCCGAGCGTGGGCTCGGCTCTACATGGTCAAAGGTGTGCGGACCAACGGTCCGCACCCACCGAGCAGGGTCCGCACCCACCGGCCGCCCGGTCAATCGCCGTCGGTTTCGTCCGGGTGGGCCTTCCAGTAGCCGGTGGAACGAATCCAGTCGCGCGGTACGCCCAGGTGGCCTTCGATGAACTTGCGCATCATCCGTGCTCGACGTGATTCGGTGGCGATCCAGTAGAAGACATCACCGTCCGGGGCCTCGAAGTCGGTCAGCATGTCTTCCAGCAGCGTGCTGCTGGCCGCCGGGAAGCCGTTGCGCTCCAGCCAGTGGATGCGCACGTTCTCGTACTGCGGCAGGTCCTGGCGCTCGGCCTCGTCGCGCACTTCGATGAAGGCCTGCACCTCGGCGCCGTCCGGCAGCACGTCCAGCCAGCGGGCGATGGCCGGCAGCGCGGTTTCATCGCCGATCAGCACGTAGGCGTCGTAGGTGTCGGCCACCACGAAGGAGCCGCGCGGGCCGCCGATCACCAGCGTGTCGCCCGGCTGCGCGCGCTCGGCCCACGGCCCGGCCACGCCCTGGTCGTGCAGTACGAAGTCGATGGCCAGCTCGCCGGCTTCGTGGTCCCACCAGCGCGGGGTGTAGTCGCGGGCCGGCGAGGGCTCCTTGCCGGCCGGGTAGCTGCGGCCTTCGGCGGTCAGCACCGGCAGCACCGTCTCGCCCGCAGCGTTGGGGAAGAACAGCTTGATGTGGTCGTCGGCGCCGGGCGAATCGAAGCCGGCCAGGTCGTCGCCACCCAGCACGATGCGGCGCATGTGCGGGGTGACCTCTTCGGTGCGCAGCACGGTCAGTTCACGGAAGCGCACATCCAGGCGCAGGCGCGTGTTGTTGTGTTCGGTCATGGGGGTTACCTGTAAAGGTGTCGCGCGGGGGAACGCGGCATGGGGGAGACCTGGCTGGATTCAGTCTGGCTGGGTCGTTGAAATCGGTGGTTGCTCGCTACCGGCGGTACCGTTGAGCAGGGCCGAGGCCCGCGTCAGCAGCGCCGCCACTTCGTCCGCCTCACCCTCGGCCCAGCGGCCGTGGTGATGCACCAGCGCCCGCTTGAACTCGCGCAGGGCAGTGGCCAGCGGCGGCGGCAACGACGCCTTGGTGATCTCGCGGGCACGGTCGAAGGCTCGCCGTTGCGCGAGGCGTACCTGGGTACGCTGCACCTTCAGCTCGAACTCGCCGGCGGCGGTGATGCGGAAGATCCGCCTGCCGTCCACTTCCTCGGCCTCGATCCAGCCGGCCTGCTCGAAGCTGGCCAGCAGCGGGTACATGGTGCCGGCGCTGGGCGTGTAAGCCTGCATGAACTGGTTGCTGATCAGCTGCATCAGTTCGTAGCCATGGCGCGGCTGCTCACCGATCAGGGCCAGTACCAGCAGGCGCAGGTCGCCGCGGCTGAGTACCCGTGGCTGGCCGTTGCGGCGGGGCACCGCCGAATCGGTGGAACGGGTTCTGGGAGAGGAGACGCGGCTCATTTCGATATATCGGTAAACGAGTGTGCAAACGATATATCGATATGTCGAAAGCGACAACATCCGATCCGGCCACAAGCAGGTCCGTTTTGGGCCACGGGCGGCCGCGTGCACAGCAAAAGAGGCGCCCCTTGCAGGGCGCCCCGGCGATGCTGTGGAAGGGAGCAGGGCCGCCAGGCCCCTCACTCGCGGCCCACGCTGGACCCGATGCCGGTACCGTTCCAGAGGCAGGTGCGACATGTTGTCGCCGGTTCAGTACCGTTGCCCGAACCGCCCCTACAGCGGTGCCGGAGTTGCCCTACAACCGTCATCGGCAGCGGTAACACTGCGTCCTGCTCATGGGCGCAGCGGCCCGCAAGCGACAGCCCGCGCCGCCGCCAAGGCCTGCCGCAGGGCCGTCAGCGGGCCCGGCAAGCCCCTTGCGGACACTGGCCGGTTGCATCCATACGCCTGCGTAGCCAAGTGACGAAAGCCCTTGGTGCGCTACACTTTGCGGTCTAGAAATCTATACAACAGTCGCGCGCGTGCGTGCGGTTATGGGAGCGCTAATGAACTGGTTGAACGAGGTGCTGAACAACGACCCGAATCCTGTGGAAACCCAGGAGTGGATCGAGTCGTTGAAGGCCGTTATTGATGTCGAGGGCTCCGAGCGCGCGCATCAGCTGCTGGAAGGCATGGTGGAACTGACCCGTCGTTCGGGCGCCTACCTGCCGTTCTCTCCCACCACCGAATACGTCAATACCATCGAACCGCAGTTCGAGGCCAAGAGCCCGGGCAACGCCGAGCTGGAATGGCGCATCCGTTCGATCATCCGCTGGAACGCGATGGCCACCGTGGTGCGCGCCAACCGCAAGCCGGGTGACCTGGGCGGCCACATCGCCTCGTTCGCCTCCGGCGCCACCCTGTACGACGTGGGCTTCAACCACTTCTGGCGCGCCCCGAGCGAAAACCACCCGGGCGACCTGCTGTTCATCCAGGGCCACAGCGCCCCGGGCATCTACGCACGTTCCTTCCTGGAAGGCCGCATCAGCGAAGAGCAGCTGGACAAGTTCCGCATGGAAGTGGACGGCGGTGGCCTGTCCTCGTACCCGCACCCGTGGCTGATGCCGGACTACTGGCAGACCCCGACCGTGTCGATGGGCCTGGGCCCGCTGGCCGCCATCTACCAGGCGCAGTTCATGCGCTACCTGGAAAACCGTGGCCTGATCGAGAAGTCCGACCGCAAGGTGTGGTGCTTCATCGGCGACGGCGAGAGCGACGAGCCGGAAACCCTGGGCGCCATCGCCCTGGCCGGCCGTGAAGGCCTGGACAACCTGATCTTCGTGGTGAACTGCAACCTGCAGCGTCTGGACGGCCCGGTGCGCGGCAACGGCAAGATCATCCAGGAACTGGAAGGCGTGTTCCGTGGTGGCGGCTGGAACGTGATCAAGCTGCTGTGGGGCGGTTACTGGGATGCCCTGCTGGCCAAGGACACCAACGGCGTCCTGAAGAAGCTGATGATGGAAACCGTCGATGGCGAATACCAGAACTGCAAGGCCTTCGGCGGCGCGTATACCCGCGAGCATTTCTTCGGCAAGTACCCGGAAACCGCTGCGATGGTCGCTGGCCTGAGCGACGACGACATCTGGCGCCTGAACCGTGGTGGCCACGACCCGCACAAGGTGTACGCCGCCTACCACCAGGCCGTGAACACCAAGGGGATGCCGACCGTCATCCTGGCCAAGACCGTGAAGGGTTACGGCATGGGCAGCGCCGGTGAGGCACTGAACCCGACCCACCAGACCAAGAAGCTGGACGACGAAGCGGTGCGCCACTTCCGCGACCGCTTCAACATTCCGGTGACCGACGCGCAGCTGGCCGACGGCCAGGTGCCGTTCTACCACCCGGGCCCGGATTCACCGGAAGTGCAGTACCTGCAGGAACGCCGTGCCGCGCTGGGCGGTTACCTGCCGCAGCGCCGCCGCAAGGCCGACAAGACCTTCGTGGCGCCGAAGCTGGAAGCCTACGAGCGTCTGCTGAAGAGCAGCGGCGAGCGCAGCTACTCCACCACCATGGCCTTCGTGCAGAGCCTGAACATCACCCTGCGTGACAAGGAACTGGGCCCGCACATCGTGCCGATCGTGGCCGACGAAGCCCGTACCTTCGGTATGGAAGGCCTGTTCCGCCAGATCGGCATCTACGCGCCGTTCGGCCAGAAGTACAAGCCGGTCGACGCCGACCAGCTGATGTTCTACCGCGAAGACCAGAGCGGCCAGGTGCTGCAGCAGGGCATCAGCGAGCCGGGTGCGATCAGCTCGTGGATGGCCGCCGGTACCAGCTACTCGGTCAGCAACGTGCCGATGCTGCCGTTCTACATCTACTACTCGATGTTCGGCTTCCAGCGCGTGGGCGACATCGCCTGGCAGGCCGCCGACATGCGTACCCGCGGCTTCCTGCTGGGTGGCACCGCCGGCCGCACCACGCTGAACGGTGAAGGCCTGCAGCACGAAGATGGCTTCAGCCATCTGGTGGCCGGTGGCATCCCGAACGTGCGCAGCTACGACCCGACCTTCGGCTTCGAAGTGACGGTGATCCTGCAGCACGGCACCAAGCGCATGATGGAAGACCAGGTGGACGAGTATTACTACGTCACCCTGATGAACGAGAACTACACCCACCCGGAAATGCCGGAAGGCGCGGCCGAAGGCATCGTCAAGGGCATGTACCTGCTGACCGACGCCGGCAAGCCGAAGAAGGGCGAGCTGCGCGTGCAGCTGCTGGGTTCGGGCACCATCCTGCGCGAAGCCATTGCCGCCGCCGAGCTGCTGGACAAGGACTTCGGCGTGACCGCCGACATCTGGAGCTGCCCGAGCTTCAACGAACTGCGTCGCGATGGTTTCGACGTGGAGCGTGCCAACCGCCTGCATCCGGAAGGTGAGCAGCGCAAGGCCTACGTGACCGAGCTGCTGGAAGGCCGTCAGGGCCCGGCGATTGCCGCCACCGACTACGTGCGTGCGTATGCGGACCAGATCCGTGCGTTCGTGCCGATGAGCTACACGGTGCTGGGTACCGATGGGTTTGGTCGTTCGGATACGCGTGCGAACCTGCGTCGCTTCTTCGAGGTTGACCGGTACTACATCGCGCATGCCGCGATTGCGGCGCTGGCGAAGGAAGGGAAGATGACCGCGAAGGATGTGGCCCGGGCGATCAAGCAGTACAAGATTGATCCGGAGAAGGCTAATCCTGTTGGGGTTTGATTTCTTCTAGAAGTGCATTTCTATGTCACAAATTGGCTGCCGCTGAAACGCGGCAGCTTTTTTTTCACATATTGCTAGGAAGGATACTTGCAATGAGAGTGCTTCAGTTTTCTGCGAGTCGCGTACACGGTCGCTACGAATTCGATATGGATTTCAACGAGGAGCTTACTTTTCTTGTCGGAATCAACGGTAGCGGAAAGACTACAGCTCTTCGGCTCATGCAGGCGATGCTGGCCTTTGATCTCACGACTTTGCTATCTATAAAGTTTAGTAGTTTGCAAGTTGTGGTCCTCGCCAACGAATCTAGGTATTTCGATTATCGAATCGAAAGTGATAAGCGGACTCTGAACTTCTACATCAATGGGGAGGGTCTGAAACATAGCATTTCTCGTCTGGATGATGAAAAGCTGGCTATGTATTCAAAGGTGGAGAGGATTGAAGGATATGTTGAAGATCAGCGGGTGGATCTAATTCAACGAATGACTAATTCATTCCCAGCCTTTATGAGGCTCGGGCGTCCCCTATTCCTGGGTTTGGAAAGAAGAGCGGCGCGCGTTGATATTGAACCGTTCTATTTCGATGAAGACGTTTCAGCTAGCGATTATTCCGCGAGCAGAAAATGGTCGAGCAAGGGGCTGGTGGAGGGGATGGATAGCTCCCAGTTCCTTATTGAAAGAGCGTTTCGGAAGTACAGAAAAGCTAGTGATGGTATCGGAGGGCGTCTAACCAATACGGTTGTTGGTTCGATGTTTGATTACATCGAGTTTACTCCGGATGAGCTTGAGGGGGGGAGCGGAACGTCGCAGATTTTAGGGCGCTCTATGATAGAAGAAGGGAAATTGAGGCCCTGGCTTCTCGCCTCGGGGGGAGTTTGGGGACCGAAAAGCAAATAAACGAATTCTTCTCGAGGATGCAGGCGGTTCTTGCGCAGTCTAAAGGCAACCTCTCGATTGAGTGGCTTATGAATAGATCTCAAATAAAGAGAATACATAAGCTATTGGAAGAGATGGAGAGGCAGAAGCTTCAGGCTGAGCGATTCTACGCTCCGATTGAGAATTTTCTTGAAAGCATAAATGGATTCTTTAGCGATTCAAGAAAGATTGCCCTCGTTGACTCGATCGGGAAGCTAAAAGTGACGCAGGAGGGGGTTGACCTTCCTTTGTCGAGCCTATCGTCTGGCGAAAAGCAATTGCTAATAATGCTGGCTCATGCGTGGTTTGGTCGGGGCAGTAAAGGGGTGCTCATCGTCGACGAGCCGGAACTTTCGTTGCACTTGCGCTGGCAGGAGCGGCTCATTGACGAAATTTCTAAAGGCGCTCGTTGCCAGATGATATTTGCGACTCATTCTCCAGAAATTATTGGCTTCAAGAAGTCTAATTGCATACAGGTTGGCTAATTCATGGACGAATCACTGCGAAACGTGCTTCCTGTAAGGGGGCTTGCAGCTCGCTACGCGGAGGCCGCCCTCCACAAAAACTACAATGATGTCGATGTCTATGTGGAGGATACGGCTGAGGGGTACAGAAAATTATATTCGATTATTCTTTCTAGGTTAGTGACGGGCAATGGGGTTGCTCTCGACAGAGTCTTCCCTCTCGGCACGCGAGCTGATGTTATTCGAGCCGCAATAGAGGCTGGGGCTAGTGATTCCGACGCTATTTTCATAGTTGATGGGGATTTGTATCTCCTAACCGGCGAATTTGACACTCTACCTGAAGCGGTTGCAGTGCTTCCTAGATACTGCATAGAGAATTTCATCGCCGATCCTGCAGCAATGATTGATGTTCTTTATGAAGATGACCCTGAGCTTGGATTCGACGAAATCGCTGGCAGGGCCGGCTATGAGGGTTGGTACGCAGAGAGTCTTGAACAGTTTCGAAGCCTGTTCATATTATTTGGCGCTTGCCATTATTTGAGATCGGGAATTCAAACTGTTTCTCTGGGATACCGTTCCATTTGCGGTGGCAAGAATGGGGACGTTGATCCGGAAAAAGTGGCCGAGATCGTCGATAACATCACAGTCCGGCTTAATGAGATGTTTGGTGCTGACCGGGTGGAGGCAGCCAAGCGAATTGTTGAGGGGAACGTGGATCTGGAAAAGTGTTTCTTAACAAACTATGTTTCGGCAAAGGATTACGTCCTGCCACTGCTCCTCATGAGATCAAGGAGTGCGGCATTTACGAGAAGCTCTAACATAAACTTCAAGACACGATTGGCAAGGAAGTGTGGTCTTCAGGGGCTCGAAGCCATTGGCGATAGAATAAGGGTGATTGCCGAGAGAAAGCGGACAGCAGGTGCCTAGCGCACTTGCTCGCTAGCAGCTCGGTTCTATGGACAGCGCGGGATGCGTGCTGAGTCGAGATTGACTGGGATCGGAATGGCGAAGTTATGTCTTCTGAAAGGCGTCTGGTGCCTTAAACTCGGTGCCAGTGGTCCATCTGAGGATGAGTTGATTAGTGTGAATAGTTTGTTGGAGAGGCCATTGTTTAATGTCGCCGCTTCGCACGATACCGCATAAGCCGTGTCAGGATTTCTCTGGGAAGCGTCTGAGGCGAGAGAATCTGCTCGAGTCTAGGTCGCCGTCATTGGTTGGGACGTACCCTAGGCATCTCGACCGGAGGAATGGGCTGAATAGTTGCTAATAGACCGCCCATCAAAAACAACGTCTCGGTGAAACTCCATGAAGCTGAGCTGCTTTGAGGAGAAGGCGCCATAACGGACTGAAGCATCCAAGTTCAGACCGAGCCCAACCTGCACTTCGGACGGTAGGGTGTTCGAGACTAGCAAGCGACCGCTCGACGAAAAGCTAATCCAGCCTTGATCAAACAGCAGGTCCGCATGCGGGGCCAGCAATAGCCCGTTCTCGCCATCAACGCGCTCGCTATGATTGCTATCCGCCCATGGCTTGATATGGCTTGCGCGGAGGAATCTCAGGTCCTCAATGCCGGTCAGTCGGCAACCCTTCTCAACGCCAATCAGGCGCTCACGGAAAAGGCGTTGCTTCGTCCGCACTTCAGTTTCGCGCCTTGTGCTGGTCGCGCCGACGTCATCAATAGCGGTATCGATCTCAGCTTTGTCCGTCTCACCTGGGGCGAGGCCCAGCGAGGCTTCCAGCGATCTCAAGCGGAACACGATGGCAGATCTTAGCTGCCCTTCTCGATCTGGTGTGCCAGGTTGAACGTAGGAGGACTGGCACATGAACCTACCAAGGTACCGGTAGGGCCGCCCCTTGCCCATCATCTGAAACACTACGAGCGTCTTGCCATCCTTGGTGTGCTCGCCAAGTGCGCGGTTGCCCGCCACGTACTTCATGTCTCCGACTTGACCCTCGCCGAAGTAATGGAAAACTTCGTCGTCGTCCCAGAAGTCATGGTAGCCATGAGATACGCCGGCCTCGCCAGTGAAGGCAATGACTAGCGGATGCTCCTTGGGTGTCGAAATGCCACCTTGCTGCTGCCCGCCAAAGACGCCATGGATCTGCTTTTGACGGTTGTAGAGCGCGCCCACCTCGAATGGAAGTTCCATCCTAGATCCCTGTCCCAGAAGCCAAGTGCCCAGGATTCTAGCCAGAACCAGGTTGCCTGTGTCATTGATTGACGCGTTTGGCTGTTGGGGAAGATGGAGATGGGCGCTAATGGGATGCGGAATGAGCGCAGCCGCTCTCAGGCGAGCTCAAATTTCTCTTCCGTCTCTCTGGTGAGTCCCACCCATCTTTCCATCGCTGTAGGTCTATTGCATCGCCTGCAACCGCAGGCATCGTGACGACCAACAGCCTAGGGCCAGAGTTGTCCACGAACAGGATGGGATCAGTCCGCACGCTCACGACAAAGAAGCGCGCGCTGGAATCATGCTTTCCGATGGTGACTCCTTGGCAAGCCAGCTCTTCGGCGAAGCGCTTGGCTTCGGCCCGAAACATGGCGAACTCCGAGTCGGCGAGTCTTGCGTATCTCTCAAAACTCATTGTGGTGGGCGATGCATACATCCGACCTATGAGCGATCCCAGCAGCGCTGCCGCCGCCAGAGCAAGGAAAGTCCGGCTCGGCATAGTGAGGCCAGTGCTAGGGGCCAAATGGCCCAGGCTGTGGCGAATGTCTCGGACCGCGGATACGATCCGATGCATTGCAGCGGATGTGCGTAATGAAGCGCGTGCTACTCCCGCACCTGCAACCGCTCAGCCACTTGCGCAGTCAACGCTACGCACGCCATCTTCAGACCTTCCATCACCCGATCGCCCAGGTACTCCTCGGGCGCGCCGTTCTGCCGCGTGCGCTCCGCTGCCAGCATCAACTCCGCGACCACGCGCAGCCCGGCCACGGCGCAGTCTGCATCTGCCAGTTGAAGGCGACGCCCAGGCAGCTGATGCCGCTCCGGCCAAGGTTGGCCGTCTGCCGCCGCACCGGTTCCGATGCGGCGCAGCGTGGCGACGAAGGAGTTGGGATCGGGGGACGGTTCGCGCTCGGCATCGGCGTTGTCCGGATCGTATAACGCGTGCAGGGAACGGAAATCCGAGGTGCTCATGGCAATGCTCCGTACAGGACAGATAGCAGCGCCACCAATAAAGGTGGCGGACGGTGCGGGCTCGAAAACCGGTAAATGCCAGACCGGCGGGCCCGAAGGCCCCCACGCACCGCCCGCCATGGAACGCGAACGGATTGCCAGCCGACGCCACATGAAAGGTGACGTCGGCTGGCAAGCGCATACAGCTGGCATAAACACGGGTTTTCGAGTCCCGCGCCACCCTTTTCCGGTGGCACGCCAAGGTGTACTCGCATGATTGCGAGATGCCAAGAAACCGTAGGCCGCAGAGGCCGCAAATGCTGACGCTTACGGCATTGTTGCATGGCGCAGGCGTGGCAGAACCCTTGCGGTGCAGTGGTTTCGGTCGGTGTTAAGTTACCGCCCGAATGCGCATTGAAAAGCACGGTTTGCAGCTGTTCGGGATCCCAAAAGCGACACGTAGCCCACAGGGCCCAGTCGCGCAGCGTGTCGATTGCGACACAACTTAACTTTGCAGCGCCACGCCCGGCCGAGGCCACAGCGCATCGTCGCGCTCCAGGTCGTAGTCGCTGCCGAAAGCCAGCGCCGCGTCGCGTGGCGGAAGGTCTGCGTAGCAACTCAGCAGGTACTCATCCATGCCGGCATCGCGATGGTCGATGGCGAACAGGTGGAGGAGCTCCTTGTCGAAGGCTTCCAGCCATGCGGGGTCGATTCTGGTCATGGGTATCCTCCAGTGCAGGAGGAAGAATGGTCTGCCTCCGTCTCAGGGGATGCGATGAAGGGCAGAACCTGCTTCTCAGTCAGCACAGGGTGGCGTCAGCGGAAACCGTGAGCCTGTCGCATCTGCCTCGAAACGACCATGCCAAGAGGGGTAAGCTCCATCTGCGGTGTCATTGAAGGGAATCCAGGGACGCAAGCGATGAAGCGAAGCCCCACGCAAGGCCCTCAAGCGGGCCAGTTCTACTTGTTCTCACCAGATCTGGAAAGCAGCCGTCCTTTCCGGGGCGCCGAAGTTGAGAACCTGTCGGTGTTGCTCGATCCACCGCGCATCATTCTGCGCCCGGACAATGGGGGTTTCCAGGCGCTTCGCGAGAAGCCACGCATCGTCTTCGATGCTTCCAAGGGCCCTGAGCCACGTGACCTGGAGGGCGGCTTCAGCGGGTACTGGCTCGTCTCGGAACGGCTATGGCAGGTGATGAATTCTGTGGATCCGCATGCGTTCGACTTTGTTGAGTGTGATGTCCGCCTGGCCGATGGCACAGCTATGCCACGGCGTTTCCTGTGCGACGTGGTGCGTGAACTGGACGCGATAGACGAGGAGCGTTCAAGGCTGGATATCGAGGTCGATGAGGACTTCGTCAACGGAAAGTTCTATTCGATTGCGGGCGGGGCGAGTCTGGCCATTCGCTCTGAAGTGGTGCGAGATGCGCATGTCTTTCTGACTCCATTCAGCACCTTCGTGATCGCGAGCCGCGAGTTTGTTGATGCAGTTCGCGCGGCGGGGCTTCCCGCGAATCCTCGGGATAGCGGCATCTCGTTCGTGGATGCTGCGGAAATCTGACCTTGGGGAGCAGACTACTGATGAGTAGCCAGTTGCGGCGTGTTCAACAGCCGCACGGTTCAGTCAGGCGCGCCCGGCTGTAGCCACCGCCCATCGTCCAGCTGCAGTTCGTAGTTGCTGCCGAACACCAGGACTGCCTCGCGAGGTGGAGGTCCGCGTAGCAGCCCAGCGGATGCTCGTCCTAGCCGACGTCGCTATTGTCGATGACGACCAAGTGAAGGGCGTCCATTGGACGGGTGATCTACGTGTAATGCATTTCGTTGTCATCCGATACCGGCTGCTGCAGACCGGGTTACAGGAAAGTATGCCCATTCAGCACGCATCTTTAGGATTGCGAGTATTTGCTCCGTGACCGGCCCCCGGTAAGCTGTGCACAGTGCTGGAATCAGAATGAGATGGAGATAGCGCATGGATTCGACCTCAGCTAATCATCCCCGGAAGGGGGAGTTCTTTCTCCTTGAGGCCGGTGCAATCAGTGGCCCTGCATGCGGGGTCGTCTTCGAGAATCTGGATCGTCTGCTGTCTCCTCCCCGCATGATCCTGCTACCAGAGGAGGGAGGCATTCCACCACTCCGCGAGGTTCCGCGATTGGCTTTCAATCCCAGCTTAGGCGCACCGCCACGGGATCTGGAGCCGGGATTCAGCGGATACTGGCTGGTCTCGAAGCGACTGCACGACGTGATGATTTCCGTTGATCCTCACGCCTTCGCCTTTGCGGAAGTTGACTATCGGCTGGAAGATGGCAGCCAAGGCGACCGCCGCTACTTGTGCACTGTGATCCGGGTAGTTGATGCGTTGGACGAAGGTGCTTCCAAGCTCTTTATTGATACCTCCGAAGATTTCATCAACGGGAAGTTCTACGATCTTGGTGGTGGTGCAAGTGTGACGTTTGATCGTGGCGCGCTCGGCCAGGCGCACGTCTTCAAGACACCTTATACGGCCTCTGTCTTTTGCGACCACGTGTTCAAAGACGCAGTGGAAAGCGCTGGCGTGGCTACTGACAATGATGCCGATGGCATGTGGTTTATTGACGCTGCAGATATCTAGCCGCTTTGCAGCTGCTGAGCAGGAAGGAGCCTGATCGATGCCTCGCAACGGACCTGACTTTCAAGACCATCACGCGATCGAGCAGCGTACGCTAGCGCGTAGCCCACTGCTCAGGATGCTCGCCGACTCCGGTCATTTTGATATCCACGCCCCGGAGAATCGGATCTTTCTCCCGGCTGATCCGGCGTTTGCTCAAACGCTGGGAATCACTCCGCACAGTGGTGGCCCTATCGCCGACTATCAGATCGGCCTCCTGCAACGTTTGCGTCGCTTGGAGCAGACGTCCGACGGAGTGGCCGCGTTCAACGGAGACGCTGCGGCACAGGCGCGGATTTCCGGGCGGGTAGAGGCACTGCGCGACACGGTACGGGTCGGCCTGATCAATGGTGATCTCTACACCAACGCTCCCTATGGTCTGAAGCCTGACGATATTCGGCCGCAAGTTCAGAGCTTCTTCTTCAACGAAGCCCGTTATGGCCAGTTAAACGCCCCCCAGCTTCAACAGCTTAGGAGCTTCACGCCGATCGATAGCGGCTGGGCGGGTGTTACCCATTCGGAGCATCGTGTAGTGGCCACGCTCCGGCACGTTCAGTCATCTCCCAATCCCCTAACACGTGGAGGTGGAGCGGAGTTGCAGCGTCAAGGCCTTTCGGAGGCAATCTCCAGCGCCTACCACGGTGGCAGGCTGAGCATATCCTCAGAGGGAGTCTTGGTAGTCGAGAATGCTCTGGGTAAGGAAGCGGCAGACCCATTGCGCATCCCGCAAGGTCAGCGAGGATTTGCAACTTCCAGCATCCTCCTCGGCGAAGCCTCCACCAGCCAACTGATCCGCTCCGGCGGCCTGCTCGCCTCCGGCGCCGACGCCGTCATCACCGCCCGTCGCACCTCGCAGTTGCTGGAAGAGGGCAACGGCACCGCCGCCCAATCCGAGCTCACCCACGCTCTGGCACGCAACGGCGGTGGCTGGATCGGTGGCATGGCCACGGCGTCGGTGATCGGCACGTCCAGCTTCGTCCCTGCGGCCATCGTCGCGGGCGATGCGCTGCTGATGAGCAAGGCGTTCGACAAGGGCGCCGATCTGCTCGACAACCGCGCCGTTTACCGGCAGACCGACAAGGCCGGCGTCACGTGGCAGTTCGATGGCCTCAACTGGCAGCGCCAGGCGGTTATCGACAGCACAGGCGACGGCCTGGGCAATCCGGTTGAGCGCAGTGTGGGCGCCAGTTACGAGAAGGCCCGCGAGCTGGGCGCATATGCCCATGTAAAAGCGGTAGAGCTGGCGCTGGGCAAGGCACCGCCGCCGCAGGATCCTTTCAGCATTCCGGCGAAGGACGGCGAGGGCCGTCTGGACAATCCCAACTGGCACCGCGATGCGCAGACCGAACAGTGGACGCGGCAGGTCAAGATTGGTGTGTCCGGTGCCAACGACCGGGGTGTGTATGAGACGCAGACCGCCAGCCCCGAACGCGCCAACGAGTTGAATCGTGAGGCGGTGCAGCGCATCGAGGACAACATCGCCAACGGCAAGGCCGCCATTGCCGCCAGCTATCTGGAGACCTACGCCGCTACCCGTGCCAGCGACTTCGTGCGGCTGGTGCCGGAGGCGGTGGAGCAGGCCCGTGCCAGACCCGACGCCATCCAGGGCTCGGACAACCAGCTTTACCAGCGCGATGAAGTAGGGCAATGGCACCACGCTGGCCAGATCGCGCAGGGGAACATGGCGCTGGAGTTGGAGCTGACCCGCACCATCCAGCAGCCGTCGCTCGATCAGTTCCACCAGACCATTGCCGCATTGGACGCGCGGCCATTGCCGTCTGCGGCGGAAGTGAACCAGAACGAGCTGCGCCACAGCTACTACGCTGCGGGCGTTGCGCTGACCCCAGCGTGGGAGCAGGCGATTGCCCTGGCCACGGCGCGCACGCGCGAGCAGCACGGCATCACGGGTCCCACGCTGCAGGAACTGGGGCCTGTAGCCGAGGGTAACGCGGGCGCGTCCCGGCCCATCACCCATTACCAGGTAGGCCAGGATGGCGTGGCGCGCGCCGTCGCGACCACCAGCACGCAGGAGCTGCAGGCCGCATGGAATGAGGTGCGGGCGCGTGCCAATGAGCAGGCGCCGGTGCCGGAATCACCCGAGCTGCGCATTGCTGCACTGTCGGCGGCTGAGCAGGAGGCGTACCGGCAGGCACTGCAGGAGGCAAATCGGCTGGGTGCTGCGCAGGTAGACGCGGGACAGGCTGCACGAGCAGCCGCGCAGGTGGCACATGGCGACAAGCCATCCGAGCAGGATGGGAACGTGGAAGTGCGGCCCGAAGAGCCGGCGACTGCGCAGTCCATCGCGCCTGCGACGGTTGCGGCAGCGTCGCCAGCGATAACGGTCGCACCACCACCTAAGCCCGCGCCACAGGACAAGCCCGCGCCTCAGCGGAACGCCGAGCAGCGCGATCCGCCGCGGCGTGAGGCGGAGCCGCAACCTCAGCCCCATCCAAACAGCGAGGCGCCTACCGAAAACCGTATCGCCTCACAGACGCCGGAGCCCGCTGGGCCGATGCAGGCACAACCGGCCGCACCTGAGCGCGCGACGCCACACGCTGACACGCCTCTGGCAGCGGCAACGCAGACCATGCCCACGCAGCGCACAGAGCAGGCATCGGAGCCGGAACGGATGGCCCCGGTGCCTGCGGCTGCTCCCACTCCAAAGCAGGACATGGCAGTGCAGGAGGTGGAACCGGTGCCCTTCAAGGAGCCGCTGCCTGCTGAGCCTTCGCGCGATCCATGGCCTTTGGAGCAGGAAGCGCCACAACACGTGCCAGAGCCCGAACCGGCTCCGTTGGGTGACCACCAGCCCGTCACTGCGGCTGTCACTGTTCCTGCCGAGCCCACGACAGCGCCAGGCCCTGAACCGACCGCGCCCGCACCGGATGAGGCATCGGGCCCGAACCGGACGCTGCAGGACCCCACGCAGCCTGGTCACCCCGACCATGCGCTGTATCAGCAGATCCGCGAGGGTGTGGAAGCGCTGGACGCCAAGCACGGCCGCAGCTTCGATGAAGTCAGCGAACGCATGACGGCCAGCCTTCTGGTACTGGCCAAGGACAACGACCTGGACCGGGTGGACCATGTTCTAGTGAGCAACGCCACGCGTGAACACCCGGCTGGGCACACGCTGTTCGTGGTGCAGGGCGAGCCAAGCAATCCGGCGCATCAGCGCGCTGCGATGCCGACCGAGCTGGCGGCGCAGACATCGGTGGAGGAGTCACTGCAGCAGTTCGATGCGGTCAGCCGTGAAGCGCATCAGCGTGCGCTTGCCAATCAGATGGACCAGCAGCTGGAAGACCAGCGGGTGCAGCACGACATCCAGATTCGTGCGGCCAGCGGGGGGTGATCAACGTATGAGCTGCACTGGGCGACCTGCGAAAAGGACCGAAGATGAAGCCACATGGAAAGCGCCGGATATGCATGCTCGCGGGACTGCTCGTTCTTCTGGCTACGGCGTGCCGACCCGAGGCGGCTCGCGACGCAGGCTCGATAGCAGAGGCCCATCGTCCGGATCTGGTGCCGCTTGTGCGAGCGATGCCGACTACCGCAATGGATGCACCATTGACGGTCGAGTTCGATGTGGCTGCTCCCAGTAAAAATTCCTCTCCAACGCTCATGATCGGTATTCGCGTTGACCGCACGGATAACACCGCGGCGTTTGGGGCACTGGCCGATGTTCGGGCGTCCGGGTTCCAAGCGAAGGTTTCCATGCAGCGCCTGGAATCGAGTGGATGGACGGACGTGCCGTTGCTCCGGCTGGAATCGATCATCGGGGAACCTGCCCGGACGATTCCCATCCCCGCCGATGGTCGAGTAACCAGCGCGTGGCTGGACGATGCTGACGTACTGGCGCTGCAGAATGCTGGGCTGGAACGACTCGGTGATACCTACGCACAGTTGGCCTTCGCATGGGCACGCAATCCCTCGCCGGGCCGATACCGGGTTGAAGTGCAACTGCATTCGCCTCTGACGCAGCTTGATCCGTATCACCCCGAACTGCTGATTGCCTACCTGCGCAGGCCCAAGTAGCGAAGCAGTCAGCTTCTTGGATTGCTGGCTGGTTCACACATTCAGCATGCCAGTCGTGGCCCCAACTTTGTCCTCCACCTGCCCCCCATCCCACCTATGCCATCATCCGCCCAGGACCGCAGCACCCATCAAGGCTGAACAGGCATGGAGCAGGCAACACGCTACACCGTAACCCTTTATCTGGCCGCCCCCGGCACCCCGCTGAAGAGTGGGGGCACCTCGCCGCGCGGCCATATGTACCTGCAGGTGGCAGCAGGCGACGAGGCCCACAGCTACGGCTTCGCACCGCCGCGCTACACGCCGGGCGAAGCCCCCACGGGTGCGCAGTACGCGCAGGTGCGCCACGACGACGCCGACGAGCATCTGGACCCGTACTACAGCCGCACTTTGGAAATCACCGAGGAGCATTACGGCTGCCTGCGTGATTTCGCTGAGGAACCGGCCGAGTTCGAATTCGATGTGGATCGCCCGGCCACCGTCAACCGTTGCAGCGATTTCGTCTGGGCGGCGCTGCACTATGCCGGCCTGCATCCGCTGCCGGCGCCGCTGGACGGCGGCAGCAACCTGGGCGAGTTCGCGGTGCTGTTCAACCTGCCGGAAATCCAGTGCATCGCCGCGCCGTTCCCGGGCAGCGATCTGAATGCCGAAACCCACCACGCGATGCCCGAGCGCGAGGCCGAGCATCATCGCCAGGGCGACCGCGCCAGCGATGAGCCGCCGCCGACGCCGATTGAAGTGGCCGGCACGCTGCTGGACCCCTCGCATCCCGACCATCGCCTTTTCTCGCAGCTGATCCAGAAGGTAGCGGAGCTGGACGCCGCGCATGGCCGCCCGTTCGATGCCGCCAGCCAGCGCATCAGCGCCAGCCTGCTGGTGCTGGCCAAGCAGAACAATCTCTCGCGCGTGGACCACGTGCTGCTCAGCCGGCCAACCCAGAACAGCCATGCCGCCGAAAGCATCTTCATCGTGCAGGGCGACCGCAACGACCCGGGGCACCGGCGCGCCAGCATCGCCACCGAGGTGGCGGCCAAGACCGATGTAGCTGATTCGCTGCGGTTGAAGGAGCAATGACGCGGTCACTGCGGCGGGGGCTGGTGGTATTGGCGGTGCTTGGCGCGCTGGCGGCATGCCGTGCGTCACCGGCGCCAGAGGTCGCGCCGCCCCTGCTGACGCGTGCACAGGCCGAGGCCCGCACGGTTGTGCCGTTCACGCGGGCCGTGCAGTTGCAGAAGGCCGGTCGGATTGCCGAGGTCACGTTTGATTTGCCGGCACCCCAGAAGCCGGCCATTCCGACCCTGAACATCGGGCTGCGGCTGCAGGATACCGACGCCCGACGGCTGCTGGATGCCTCGGAGAAGATCACGCTGGGACGGCTGCCAACGCGGCTGCACCTGGAGCGTATTGATGGCAGTGCACCTGGTCCTGTGCAGCTCTGGCAGCGTACTCGCGATGGACGCGATTCTCAGAAAATCGGGGAGGATGGCGTAGTCACAGCCCTGACGACGGGGAGCGTGGACATCAACAGCTTGGCCGAGGCCGGGTTGTACTCTGAAGACGTGCTCTATCGCACGCTGCAGTTGGCGCAGGTCGGAGGCATTACACCCGGGCGCTACGTTCTGCGGGTGGACCTTGTGGAGGATCGACCCCAGCTGGATGGCCTGAACGCAGAACTGATCGTTGGCTACCAATCACTAGGAAAGTAGACATGCACAAGGACGATGCCGAACGCTACAGCGTGACCATCCATCTGGCGGCCCCCGGCACGCCGCGCTACGGCCGTGATGCCGAGGGAAACAGGTTTCTGCTGGAGCCCTCGTTCGCGGGGCACATGTTCCTGTCGCTGCGCCGTTCGGGTGAACCCTTGCCGGAGAGCATTGGTTTCACCCACGCAGGCACCAAGGACGAGCCGAACAGGGGCAAGGTCGATGACATGGACGTGTCGGTCTACGACAAGCCCCGCTTCGAGCGCACGATCGAGATCAGCAAGGAGCAGTACGACCGCATCCTCGAGTTCTCGGCTGATCCGAAGAAGCACGGCTTCGACATGAACTACGACTTCTTCTCCAACGCCTGCACCGATTTCGCGTGGGGTGCCCTGAACCACGCAGGGCTGCGCCCGGTGGGGCTGGCCGGGGAGATCACCAACTACGAGGGCGCTACCAGGGTCCTGGACAACATCCGCGCCGTCAATGCCATTCCGCAGCAGGTGAAGGGCAGCGAGCTGGACAGGGTGCAGTGGAACCCGATGCCGAAGCAGACCTTCCGCGAGTGGATGTTCACCGAGAACGGCGAGCAGTGGCGCGGCAACAGCAGCCTCGCGGCAAGCGGCACGCCCGCAGACCCGGCGCACGAGGATCATGCCCGCCTCAACCAGATCCACCAGCAGGTGGCCGACCTCGGCGCTTTCGGTGCACGCAACGGAAATGTCAGTGCCAGCCTGCTCGCGCTGTCGAAGGAGCAGCAGTTCTCGCGCGTGGACGAAGTGGTGCTGGGCGAGCCGCGCGGTGATACCGCGCCGAAGCTGTTCATCGTGCAGGGGGACCGCAATGACCCGGCACACCAGCGCGCCAGCGTGCCGGCGGAGCTGGCAGCGCAGGCACCGGTAGAGACCTCGTTCGAAAGGGTGGCGCAGTTGCAGCAGAACCCGCCGCAGCGCGATGTGCAGCACCTGCAGGAAGAGCAGCAACTGCAACAGAGCCACGGCCCACGGATGGCATAGCCGGCGGACGCGGTTCCAAAGTCGAACGTCTACCACGCCTGCGCAGACGCACGCCACGCCCCCCACCTGCTACCATTCCCCCGCAACCCCAGCCAGCCCACCCCGCGCAGACAGATGCGGGGCGGGCCGTCGCCGTACGGCCCAGCGAGCCAGGACACCTTCCCGTGCCCATTCAAGGACGCTCGCATGTTCCGTACTCCTCTCTTCCGCTCGGCCGCCCTGGCCCTTGCTGTATCGCTCAGCCTCGGCGTGCCTTCGGCGTTCGCCGATAACGCGCCCGCCGCCAGCGCCACCACCGCCGTACAGCGCCAGGCCGTGGCCAAGGGACTGTACGAGCTGGCCTACAGCCCGAAGCAGAACGCCGTGTTCGTGGCCTCCTCCGGCGGTTTCGGCGATGACGCCGGCCCGGCCCAGGTGCTGCGCCTGAATCCGGCCACGCTGGCCGTGGAAACCCGCATCCCGCTGGAGCGCAAAGCCTTCGGCGTGGTGCTGGATGACGCCCACAACCGCCTGTACGTGGGCAACACGGTGGACCTGTCGGTGACCGTGGTCGACACCGCGCAGAACAAGGCCGTCGGCACCATCCAGCTGATGGAGAAGAAGACCGGCAAGGACGGCAAGGCTGCTTACACCCATGACCTGCGCGAGCTGGTGGTCGACAGCGCGGCCAACCGCCTGTACGTGACCGGCCACAGCAGCCAGCCGGACGTGAGCAGCGTGCTGTTCGTGATCGATACGAACACGCTGAAGGTGATCAACACCATCGACGGCCTGGGCAATGCCAAGGCGCCGGGCCTGGCGCTGGATGCGGCCAACAAGCGCGTCTACACCAGCAACCTGCTGGCCGACCTGGTGGTGGTGGGCACCGATTCGAACAAGGTGGTGGCGCAGCACAGGATCGCCGCCGAGCAGCCGATGAACATCGCGCTGGACCCGGCCGGCAAGCGCCTGTTCGTGACCGACCAGGGCTCGGAATTCCTGCGTGGCTACCAGGCCAAGAGCAGCGGCCTGGTCAGCAAGCATCCGGGCCAGCGCGTGCTGGTGCTGGACCGCAGTACCGGCAGGGAACTGGCCAGCATCCCGACCGATGCCGGCCCCCTGGGTATCCTGCTGGATGCACCGCGCAAGCGCCTGTACGTGACCAACCGCGAAGCCGGTACGGTTACCGCGTACAACAGTGACAGCTACCAGAAGGTGGCGACCTACAAGGTGCCGACCCACCCGAACAGCCTGGCGCTGGATGCGAAGAACAACGTGCTGTTCGTGAGCATCAAGAACGGCGAGAAGGATGACAAGGGCGCTGACGAGAGCGTGGCGCGCATCCAGCTGTAAGGCGCTGACGCAAGGCCCCGCGCCGTCGCGCGTCGCATGAAGAAGGCAGGGTGCAGACCCTGCCTTTTTCTTTGCTTGGTTGCAGTGCCCAGCACCAGCCCGCTAGGGTTGAAGCCCATGGCAGGGAGCCAAAGGATCTGAATCATGCTGGGTATCCACCGCTGGCTGCGCGCCGGCCTGATCTTCACGCTGGTGGGTGCACTCGGCGCCTGCAGCCGCATACCGGATGCACCGGAGCCGCTGGATCTGGTCAAGCCGATCAACCTTGCCGAGCCAGGCCAGACGGTGCGGTTCGAGTTCAAGACGAATCCCCGCAGTTTCTATCCGGGTCGACCCTACGTGCTGGATCTTGAGGTGCAGCGACATGGCCCCGGGCCTGACAGTGGGCCTGACATGGACAATGTTCATGTTCCCTTCCAGCTGTCCCTGCAGCGCTGGGTCGCAGGTGCCTGGCAGGACGTTGCAACGTCTGATGTCCATCAGGCAAGGGCGCGCAGTCTGGGTCAGCCGCTACCCGAATGGCATGAGTCGGCAGACTGGCGCTACGCGCATCAGGTATCGACGGACGCCAGCCGATACAGGTTGAACATCGTCACCCTGCCGATGGAAACCGATGCCCGCTACCGCCTCGATGTGCGCACGGTGCAGCCCACCCTCTTGCTCCAGCATTACCCGGCACAGCTGCGGGTCCACGCGGACCCTCTGTCGGGAAAATGATCAGAGGCTTGCGCCGCTCCGCCAACAACGCTGGAGGCGGCTCAGCCCAGACGGTGTGCCGGGTTCTGCTGCTGCTCCTGCTCACGGGTCTGCTGTTCGGGCACTAACCCCACGGCCGGCTGCTGCGGGGCCAACCCCAATTTCTGCATCGACTGCTCCACCGGCGTCTGTACCGCCACGGCCGTCGGCATCATCGCGCGCAGGTGCGCCGGATTGGCCGGGTCGCCTTGCACCACGAAGACGTTGTGCCCGGCCGGGTGCTGGGCCGTGGCGTTGCTGACCAGCACGTGGTCGACCTGCTGCAGGCCCTGCTCGCGGGCGAGTACGGTCAGGCTGGCGGTCAGGCGCTCGCTGGTCTGGTCGAACGCACGGCCATGCTGGGCATCCAGAGCGGACACGCCCTGGCGGACCTGCTGATGGAGGCCATAGTCGGGGTGGTTGGGGGTGAGTTCTGCCATGGCGATCGAACGGTAGCGGTGGGTCGGGGTCAAACCCGCCAGTATAGATCCGGCCGGTGAAGGGCGCCGGAGAGGTCAGTCCGCCGGCCGGTGGTCATAGCTGATCACCCGTTCGGCCAGCCAGTGCCCGTCCACGCGGCGCCAGACCTGGATGAAACGGGCCTGGCCGACCCAGTGCTCCACGCCGTCCTTGCCGCGCTCGTGGAAGCGGTGGTCGCCGATTTCCAGCGCCCGCTCGTCGTGCAGCGGGAATACCTGCAGCGAGGAGTCCACCAGCTCGCGCCGCAGGCGCCAGCCGCCCTTGCGCGCGTTGTCGCACAGGTTGGCTACGCTGCGGCGGAAATCCTCGCGGTTGCTGGCCGATTTGCCGTCCTTGTCATGGAAGAACTCCATGTCTTCGGTGGTCATCGCGGCGGCCTTGTCGGCGTCGCAGGCCTCGAAGGCCATGGCGAATAGTTGGGTATCGGCCTGGCGGATCTGCTCGCGCAGGTCATCAGGCGGCGCTGGCGCGGCAACCAGGCCGGCGGCCAGCAGGGGCAGGGTGAGCAGCAGCATAGCAAGACTCCCGGGGATGGTCTGCGCAGGCTGCCATGCCGATGACCGCGGCGGTACGGCCCTGCGACGAAACCGCCTGGGCGCGGTGCGAAGGCCGGCCAGGCCGGTGCGGCTTCGCGTGGCGGCATGTGCAGGCGATGTCATGAGGGGGCGCGATTCCCTCACGGCTGCCACAGGGCGCGGCCGCTAGCCTGCACTCCTCCCCTTCCACAGGAGCGCCCATGCCTGCTTCCCGCATCCGCCTGCATGTTGAAGATACCGGTGGCGACGGCCGCCCGGTGATCCTGATCCACGGCTGGCCGTTGTCCGCCGATGCCTGGAAGACCCAGGTGGCGATCCTGCGCGACGCCCAGTATCGGGTCATCAGTTACGACCGGCGCGGCTTTGGCCGCTCTGACAAGCCGGCCGACGGCTATGACTACGACACGCTGGCGGCGGACCTGGCGGGGGTGATCGAGGAACGTGACCTGCGCGATGTCACCCTGGTCGGTTTCTCGATGGGCGGCGGCGAGGTGGCGCGCTACGTGGCCAACCACGGCCAGGATCGCCTGCACAGTGTGGTGTTCGCTGCGGCGGTGCCGCCGTTCCTGCTGCGCAGTGACGACAACCCGGAGGGGCCGCTGACCCAGGACAAGGCCGATGAAATGCGCAGCGGATTGGAGAAGGATCGCGAGGCGTTCTTCGACGGCTTCACCCGCGACTTCTTCAGCGCCAATGGCCAGTTGATGGTGACCGAAGAAACGCGCCAAGCGGCGATCGCGCTGTGCCATCAATCCGACCAGACGGCGGCACTGGGCTGCATGCACGCGTTTGCCACCACTGATTTCCGGGATGACCTGAAGAAGATCACGGTGCCGACGCTGATCCTGCACGGTGACAGCGATGCCATCGTGCCGTTCGAGGGCTCCGGCCAGCGTACCCACAAGGCCATCAAAGGCAGCGAGGTGGTGATCCTGGAAGGCGCGCCACATGGCTGCAACACCAGCCACGCCGACCGCTTCAATCTGGCCCTGCTGAACTTCCTGAAGCGCTAAGCTGCGGCCATGCGCCAGACCAGAACACCCCCGTGGAAGAAGCCCAACCCCAAGGGCCAGACGTCGCAACCGCTGTCGGATGCGCAGAAGGCGGCGGCACGGCAACGTGCCGAGGAGAACGGGCGACGCTATCCCAACCTGGTCGACAACATGTGGGCGGCGAAGCTGCCGCGTGGGTCGTGAGCGTTGTTGCCGAGCATGGCCCGGCGACAGGCCTATTTCAGTTCTATATTAACTTTGAGTCTGTGCTTTATCTGCCGTCAGTGGGCGCTGACTTGAGTCGCTAGCCTCTTCCGGCGTAGCGACTGCTGCCGAGCAAGCACGAGTTGCAACTCGGGGAAGTGCCGATCGCCGCTGGGAGCTGCCACTCCATGCCGCAGGCCGGAAGCCAGCAAAATCCTCCCGGCGGATGGGGACGCTGCGCATCTCCGTCGGCCTATCGGCGATCCGACAGCCAATCAGGACCTCCGCGCCAATCCTTGAGATCACACTTACCGGCCCTGCGCTGTAAAGGCCGTTGTCGTACGTCGTGACCCGGCATTGGTCGATGATGCCGGCCTCCCGGAGGACGCCGCATCCTCTGGCGGAGAGGATGACGGTTTGGCCTTCCATGCGGCCCAGCTTGAGTGCGGCAAAGCTGAGATCGGCGATATGGTTGAAGGCACCCAGCCCCAAGAGCAGGCTGATCGCGACTACGGTGAGGCCTCCGACGCGGTTCCACGTCTTCTTTCGGCCTGCCTGATAGATCACCCAGTTGATGATGGGCACCAGCAGAAGCAGTGCTGAAATGCCCAGTGGCTTGATCTGCGCCTCCGGCGGAGCCAGAAATTCGTAGAGCAACGTTGCGGTCGGAATCACGACCGCGTAGATGGACCACGCGGCAATGGTGAGAATCATTGTCCATGAGAGCCCGCAGTGGCTGAGGAAGCGTCGCCCCTTCAGGGTCTGGGCACTTGCCAGCAGAACCGCCGCCAGCACCAGCGCGACCACGACGTAGACAACTTCGAATACCAGATGGTCCGACAGGCCGAACAGAAGCACTGCGTGGGTCAGGAACGCGAGCAGGAAGCCTGCACAGATGGCCAGCAGCGAGAGCGCCCAGACGTACCTCCTGCGTTTGGTCAACGACTGAACTGGTAGTGACGAGCCGCAGCAACCGCACTCGCTCATTACGGCTATCCGGCGTGTTGCGTACTGACGCCGGAGCTCGGGACGCTGAGGTCTACGGATGACCCTGGCCTGGCTCAGCAGATGGAATGCATAGCCCGGGAGGAATAGCGGGACCAAGAAATAAACCGCACCGATCACGCTGACGGCCAGCATGGAGGCACCGACGACACCGAGGTCGGTAATCGCTAGTTGCGGCACGTAGTTCATTCTCACGAACTGAAGGATGAGAAGCAAAAGGCTGCCTATGCCTACGACCCAGCCGTGCTTCCTGATGAGCTTGAGTATGAATCCAATGGTCTTTGCGGGTGATTCCGACGTGCTCATCGGGAAGTCCTTTTCGGTATTGATGCCGTGGGTACCTGCTGCCGCGCTTGCAGCTCCACCGAAACATCGGCCCAAAGCAGGGCATCTTTAGCGGAAGGGTCATGGCATCGTCCGTGAAGAAGCGTTCCGCGCCCTCCGTAGCATCGCTTACGGTCGGCGCTGCTACGCTGCGATAGGCATCGTTGTCGCATCCGCCAGCCGACAGGCACGGGGGGCTTGGTTAGGATGGCTCTTTGCTGTCATGGATGGACCGATGAGCGCCGCCACTTCCCGAATCCGCCGCATCTGTGGGCAGGGGCCGATCCTGTTGATGCTCCAGTGGGTCGCGCTGCTGTCTGTGGTACTGGCTGCCGGCTTCTTCCATTACCGCGTGGAGCTGTTGCTGGAGCCGGTGACGGCGGCCTGTGGGGGCCCGGACGCCCAAGCGCGATTGCAGGTTGCCGAACAAGTGATGGCGCGTGCGGGCGCACTGGATGACTGGCAGCCCCTGGGCTGGATTCCATGGGTAGGCGTGGTGCTGGCGTTGCTGGGGGCCATGGCGGTATGCGCAAGCCGTGCCCTGTGGCTGCGCGATCGGCTGCGCACGGCGAACGTGGCGCTTATGGTGCTGCACGGTGGCGCACTGGCTTTGGCCGGATGGGTGCTGCACCTGTACGAGAATGCGTGGAGCAATGTGGCGCGGCTGTCACCCACGGCGTGCCTGGTGGAGCTGGTGTCGGAGGGCGATGTACCGCTGGAGCAGGCGCAGCGCGTGGTGTTCCACATCCTGACGCGGGTGAACGCGCCACTGCTGCGCAATCCGGATGATCTGGCGCTGGTGTTGACGGTGCTGTTGTTGGCCGCGATGGCCGGCGGCGTTGCCCTGTGGCGTGCGATCGCGCGGGCCCGGGCGGGCTGAGCACGCTCGGCGGCGCGCGGCAATCGCGCTACAGTCGATGCCTCGCCACTCCAGGGAAGACCCGATGCGCTTGTTGCTGCGTGCGTTGCCGTTGTTGCTGTGTTCGCTGGCGGTACATGCCGCCGAGGTGGACCGCCGTATCGCGGTGACCATCGATGACCTGCCATGGGCACGACTTGACCAGATTGCGCCGCCGGACCTGCAGGCGCGGCATGAGGCGTTGATGGCCCAGCTGCACCAGGCAGGCGTGCCGGTGGTCGGCTTCGTCAATGAGAACAAGCTTGAGGTGGATGGACAGGTGCAGCCGGCGCGGGTGCAGATGCTGCGCGACTGGCGCGATGCGGGCTATGTGCTGGGCAACCACACCTACTCGCACATGGATCTCAATGCGAAGGGCGTGGCGGCGTTCCAGCAGGATTTCCTGCGCGGCGAGACGGTGCTGCGGCCGCTGCTGGCTGAGCAGGGGCAGGCGCCGCGGTGGATGCGCCACCCCTATCTGCGCGCCGGGCGCACCGCGGATGAGCGCGTGCAGATGGATGCGTTCTTCAGGCAGCATGGCTACCGCGTGGCGCCGGTGACGGTGGACAACGGCGAGTGGGTGTGGGCGTTCGCCTATGCCAACGTGATGAACGAGCAGGCGGATTCGCCTGCACGCGAAGCGACGCTGGCGCAGCTGCGCAAGGGCTACGTGCCGTACATGCTGAACAAGCTGGACTATTACGAGAAACAGTCGCAGGCGCTGCTGGGGTACGCGCTGCCGCAGGTGTGGCTGATGCACGCCAATGAGCTCAACGCGGCCACCTTCGCCGAACTGGTCGCGGCCACGAAGCGCCGCGGCTATCGCTTCATTTCGCTGGACGAGGCGATGCGTGACCCGGCCTACGCGCGGGGTGCCGAGGGCTACAACGGCCGCTATGGCCCGAGCTGGCTGCACCGCTGGGCGATGGCGGAGAACAAGCCGAAGGACTTCTACGCCGGCGAGCCCGAGGTGCCGGCGTGGGTGATGAAGCTGGCCAAGGTCGATTCGGAGTAAGGCTCAGCGCTTGACGGCCAGCACGCCGTCCAGCGCCAGTTCGGCCTTGAAACCGGCCTTTTCCAGGCGCTTGGCCACTTCACGCGGCACGTCGCGGCCGCTGGTCAGCTTGTTCGGCGCGCCGGTGTAATGGAACAGGCGACCGCCCTTGCGGATGACGCGGGCGAGGTGGTCGTAGAACACCTGCGAGTACAGCTCGCCGGCGATGCCGAAGCGCGGTGGGTCGTGCAGGATCGCGTCGACACTGTTGCTGGCCACCTGTTCGATCTGCTGCGAGACGTCACCGTGGCTGAACTGCAGGCGGCCGCCGGCGGCAGCCGAGTCTGGATCCGGCGACCACGGGTTGAGCGTGCGCAGCCACATCACATCGGCGTTCTTCTCGAACGAACGGATGTGGCTGACGCCGGCTTCCAGCGCACAGGCGGCGAAGTAGCCCAGGCCACCGCAGGTATCGAGGATGACCTTGCCGGCCGGGGCGACCAGCTCGACCTTGCGGCGCGCATCCTCGAACGGCGACAGCTTCGAGGTCGGCAGCATCTTGATGCCGTCGATCTCGAAGGTCGGTGCGCCCCATTCGGTGGGCACCAGCTTGATCAGCGAGCCGCTGTAGCGCGAGATCGGCGCGAAGTCCTCGCCATCCCAGTAGTACAGCGTGCGGTCCTTCAGCTTGCCCGGCCACGGGTAGGGCTGGCCACGGAAGTGGAAGCCGTCGGCATCCAGCACCACGCTGTCCTGGCTGCGCCCGAGGTCGAGCGAGCCTTGCCATTCGGCAGCGCCCTTGTCATGGGCACGGCGCAGGGTGTCGGCGCTGTCGCGGGTCAGCAGGGGGCCGGTGTAATGGGGCACGGCGGGTACCGGGGCGGTTCGGGGGAGGGCATGGTACCGCAGCTGTTGTAGAGCCGAGCCGATGTCAAAGTGGATCCACGCCATGCGCGGATGCAGGCAGGGAGGAGTCGAGCGCGGGTCCGACGCTACCGCTGGAACAGCTGTAGCCGTGCGTGGTCCCTTCCCCCGCGATCATGCCGACGCCACGCGACGGTTGCATGCCCTGCCGCGCGCACGATCGGCGATGGGCCTCCTGGGTTTCCGGTGGCTGTCGATCGAAGTCGTAGCGCATGCGGCCGTCCTCCCGCAGCAGCCAGTGCACGGTGACGCGCTCCTTCGTGCCGTCGCCGAGGTCCCAATCCAGGGTGCGCATTATCAGGATCTGGCCATCGGGCAGTTCCCGGACTTCGTCATAGGCGCCCTGGGTCTTCGGGGCGCTCACCGCAAGCAGCAGGAACAGCAGCATCCGCATCGATCCTCAAAAAAGACAGGATGTGCCGACGCCGGTCCATGCAGCCATCAGAATCGTTGCGGATTACGGGCACTTCACCGCATACACCGGCCCGGCCCCGATCAGCATCAGCGCCATGTAGTCGCTGTCGCTGGCCTTGCCCTTCAGCGTCGCGCCCTTGTTGAAGTGGAAGATGCCGAAGCCGCCGGACATGCGGATCAGGGCACTGTCGATCTGCTCGGCGTCGTCGCGGAAGTAGCGGCCGATCTCGCTGCGGGTGGCCTTGTGCAGGGCATTGGGTTCGCGCTGCCACTGCTCGCCACGGCTGAAGGAAACGAAGTACTGGCCGCCTTCCTTGTCGATGCGGAAGTCGGCGGGCTTGCGCGCGCCGGTGGCGAAGCAGCCCTGTAATGGGTCGGCGGAGAAGGGAAGCCGTGCATCGTCGCCGCAGGCAGTCAGCAGCAGGAGGGCACCGGGCAGCAGCAGGCGGAGCGCGCGCATGGGATGTCCCTACAGGGCAGGTGCGGCTAGTGTAGGCAGCACGCGGGCGTGGCCCGTACAGAAATTCGGCAAGGACACAGGGGTTTTCGGATGGCGCAGGGCAAGGCACCGTGGTGTGGCGTGGCCAGTTGGCTGGGTATTGCAGTGGGGTGGGGGGCAGGCACCGTGGCGGCACAGGCGGCGGTCGCCGCGGGTGGCAATGGCATGGCCGCAGGGCTGGGCGTGGGCGTGCTGGGTGCGGCGCTGGTGGGGGGCGGCCTGGCCGTGGCCTCGCGCGTGCGCGGTGAGCGCTGGCCGTGGATCGGCATCGGCGGTGCAGTGCTGAGTGCGCTGCCGCTGCTGATGTACCTGCTGCGGATGATGCTGAAGCTCTAGCGGTAGTGCCGGCCGCTGGCCGGCAACTGCAGATCGCGTGCGGTGTTCATGGGGTTGCCGGCCAGCGGCCGGCACTACCGGATGTCTCACTCGCTGCGGTGGATCTCCACCGTTACGTGCACCAGCTCTTCATGGATCGCCAGCGCGCTGCGCACGGTATCGGCATCCAGCGTGGCGTCGCTGGTGACCACGCTGGCGCTGACCGCGTACTTGCCGCGACCCACCTGCCAGACGTGCAGGTCGGCCAGGCGTGCCGGCCACGGGCCCTGTTCGATCACTTCGCGCACTTCGGCCACCACCGGCGCGTCCATCTGCGCGTCGAGCAGGATGCGGCCGCTGTCGCGCAGCAGACCGACCGCCCAGACCGTGACCAGCACGGCGCCGACCAGGCCCATCACCGGGTCCAGCCAGGTCAGGCCAAGCAGCTTGCCGCCGAGCAGGGCGACGATGGCCAGCACCGAGGTGGCGGCGTCGGCCAGCACGTGGACGTAGGCCGAGCGCAGGTTGAGGTCGTGACCGTGCGCATGCCCGTGATCGTGGTCATGGCCGTGATGATGGCCATGGTCATGCCCGTGATGATGATGCGCGTGGCCCGGGCTGTCGTGCAGCCACCAGGCGCACAGCAGGTTCACGCCCAGCCCGACCGCGGCGATGGCGATGGCTTCGTTGTAGTGGATCGGCGCTGGTACCCACAGCCGCTCCAGCGATTGCACCGCCATCAGCGCGGCGACGCCAAGCAGGGCGATGGCGCTGGTATAGCCGGCCAGGATCTCGATCTTCCAGGTGCCGAAGGCGAAGCGCGGGTCGTGCGCGTAGCGGCGCGCGCAGCGGTAGGCGAACACTGCCAGGCCCAACGCGAGTGCGTGCGAACTCATGTGCCAGCCGTCGGCGAGCACGGCCATGGAGTTGAACCACCAGCCGCCGACAATTTCCACCAGCATCATGCTGACGGTGAGCCACAGGGCGCGGCGGGTATTGCGTTCGGCCAGCGGGTTGCCGTCGTCGAAGCGGTGTTCGTGGCGACGGGCGGCGGCGAGGGCGTCCAGGTGCATGGGAAGACCAGAGGGTGGAAGGATACCCCCATAGGGTATACGATGCGCCCATGGCCCATGTACACAGGAATCGAAAGCAGCTGCTGACCCGGGTGCGCCGGATCGGCGGCCAGGTGGCGGCGTTGGAGCAGGCGCTGGACAGGCCGGAGGGTGAGGCCGGCGACTGTGCGGACGTGCTGGTGCAGGTTGCTGCGGTGCGCGGCGCCGCCCACAGCCTGCTGATGGAGCTGCTGCACGAGCATCTGCAGGAACATGTGGTCGGCGCCGAAGACCCGCAGCAGCGGGCGGCCGAGGCCGAAGTGCTGGTCGAACTGCTGCGCCGCTACGGCAAATGACCGGGTAGTGCCGGCCGCTGGCCGGCAACCGCAGGTTGCCTTCCCCGTTCGTGAGGTTGCCGGCCAGCGACCGGCATTACCCGTGCCGGTGCCGCGCGTTCCAGATGTGCGTGGCGGCCAGCAACAGGCTGCCGGTGACGGTCATCGGTGTTTCCCAGTCGTGCGAGGGCAACGCCAGCGCGCCGGCCAGCAGCAGGCCGAGCCCGGCGCCGGCGGTGGCCCAGGCCAGCACCGGCAACGGATGGCGGCGCTCGGCCCGCCATAGTGCATACCCGGTCAGCGGCAGGGCGATGGCCACGAACAGCAGATGCACCCATTCCGCTTCGGCCCACGTGCCGAACAGCGGCAGCGCGGCGGCCAGCAGGGGCAGCGCCAGGCAGTGCAGCAGGCACAGGCTGGACAGGGCGACCGCGCCGGCATCAAGCAGGGCGGCAGAAGGCGACTTCATCGGGGGAGGTTCCTTGCGCAGCAATTGTTATACAGTAACATTTCCGTTCCGCAGCCAACCCGCTCCGACATGAACACTGTTTCCCGCGCCGACCGTCGCCTTCCGGTCACCGTGCTGTCCGGCTTCCTCGGAGCCGGCAAGACCACCCTGCTCAACCAGATCCTGCGCAACCGCGAGGGGTTGCGCGTGGCGGTCATCGTCAACGACATGAGCGAGGTCAACATCGATGCGCAGCTGGTGCGCGAGGGCGGCGCCGAGCTGCGCCGCACCGAAGAGACGCTGGTGGAATTCAGCAATGGCTGCATCTGCTGCACGCTGCGCGATGACCTGCTGCAGGAAGTGCGGCGCCTGGCCGACGCCGGTCGCTATGACTACCTGTTGATCGAGTCGACCGGCATCGGTGAGCCGATGCCGGTGGCGGCCACGTTCGCGGTGCGCGACGAGCAGGGCTTCAGCCTGAGTGACATCGCGCGCCTGGACACGATGGTGACGGTGGTGGATGGCAGCGCATTCCTCGCCGACTTCGGCTCGACGTTGCGCCTGGCCGAGCGCGGCCAGCAGGCCGGGCCGGATGACGATCGCGGCGTGGTCGACCTGCTGTGCGAGCAGGTCGAGTTCGCCGACGTGATCGTGGTCAGCAAGGTCGACCAGACAGATGACGAAGTGCTGCAGGACACGCTGGCCGTGCTGCGTGGCCTGAACCGCGACGCGAAGCTGCTGCTGTCCCGCTTCGGTGACGTGCCACTGGCCGAGCTGCTGGACACCGGCCGCTTCGACTACGAGCGTGCGCAACGTGCGCCGGGCTGGGTGAAGGAACTGCGTGGCGAGCATACGCCGGAGACCGAAGAGTATGGCATCGCCAGTTTCGTCTACCGCTCGCGGCGACCGTTCCATCCCGCGCGCTTCGCCCGTGCGCTGCAGTCGGGCATGCCCGGCGTGATCCGCAGCAAGGGCTGGTTCTGGCTGGCCAACCGCATGGACTGGGTGGGCGAGCTGAACACCGTGGGCGCCGCGACGCGGACGCAGGCGGCGGGGTTCTGGTACGCCGCACGCGATCGCGTGCGTGCCGGGCTGGAGGACACGCCGCCGTTGCTGCCGCCCACGCCGCTGCCGTACAGCGATCTGGGCTGGGCGCGGCAGCAGGCCGACTGCTGGAGCGCACCGTTGCCGGGACCGGAAGACTTCCCGGATGCGGCCGCGCATTCGGCGATGCAGCGCGTGTGGCACCCGTTGTGGGGCGACCGCCGCCAGGAGCTGGTGGTGATCGGCGTGCACATGGATGAGCGTGCGGTGCGTGCGGAGCTGGACGCGTGCCTGCTCAACGATCAGGAACTGCGTGCGGGGCCGCTGCTGTGGCGGCAGCTGCCGCAGGCGTTCCCGGTGTGGAAGCGGTGACGGTGCACTGAGGATCCATGGGTTGCCGGCCAGCGGGCGGCACTACCCCTGGTCGATACGCCATGCGTGGATGGATGCATGGCGGAGTCGAGCATGGCTCGACTCTACAATGTGATCCGTCGCGGCCAATCCTGTAGAGCCGAGCCCATGCTCGGCTGCTGCAGTGGACCCACGCATGGCGTGGATCTACAAGGCGTCACGCCACTGCCAACCCCCGGTGCCCACCTGCAGCACGTGGGTCGGCCGCAACGCCTGCAGCAGGTGCCGGTCGTGGCTGACCATCAGCAGCGCGCCCGGCCATGCCGCCAGCAGTTCTTCCAGCGCCTGCAGGGCATCAAGATCCAGTGCATTGCCAGGCTCGTCCAGCAGCAACAGCTGCGGTGCGGGATCGGCATACAGCACGCTGGCCAGCGCGCCTTTTACCCGTTCGCCATCGCTGAGGCGATGGGCTGCACGCTGGATGCGCTGCGCGTCCAGCCCGAGCAGGGCCAGCCGTGTGCGCAGTTCACCGGCATCGGCCGCCGGGTTGGCAGCCTGCACGGTGTCAAGGATGCTGCGTTCGCCGGAGAGCCCCAGCAGCTGCTGGTCGAGCAGCGCCAGTGGTGCATGACGCTGCACGATGCCACTGCGTGCAGGCAGCTGGCCGGCCAGCACGCGCAGGAGCGTGGACTTGCCACTGCCGTTGTCACCGACCACGGCGATGCGCTGGCCGCGGCGGACCTCCAGTTGCAACGGTGCACTGCAACCATGCGGCAGCACCAGCGACTCCGCCTGCAGCAGACGTGCGCTGCCGCGTTCACCGTCACCGGCGAACAGCGCCAGCTCTGGCGCGGCGTGAACTGCCGAAGCCGCTGCGCGCAGTTGGTCGCTGCTGGCCTGCAGACGATCGGCCTGGACCTGTTGCGCGCGCCCGTGGCTGGCCTCTGCACGCTGTTTCTGCCGGCCAAGCAGGATCGGTGCCTGGTTGGCCTGCTTCGCATCGCGATTGCCACGTGCCTGGCGCTGCTGCTGGCGTTCGTGCTGCTCGCGCGCGCTGCGCTGTTGCTGCCGGTGCTGGGCGCGGGCGTGGTCGAGCTGTGCGGCGGCCGCTGCGCGTTCGGCGGCCCGCGCGTCGGCGTAGTGCTGCCACGGCCCGCCATAGCGATGCAGCCCGCGCGCATCGAGCTCGACGATCTGCTGCATCTGCGCCAGCAGCTCGCGATCATGGCTGATCACCAGCAGGCCGCCGCGCCACTGCCGCAACCGTTCGTACAGCCGTTGGCGATGGCGGGCATCGAGGTGGTTGCTGGGTTCGTCCAGGATCAGCCAATCGGCGCCGCTGGCCCAGGCGCCGGACAGCGCCACCTGCATGGCCTGGCCGCCACTGAGACGCGCGGCGGGTTGGGCGGGATCGAGATCGTCGGGCAGGCGGAGCGCCTGCCATTGCTGCTGCAGGCGCTCGCGCAGATCCCAATGGTCGCCGACGCAGGCGAAGTCGGCCTCATCCACGCTGCCGGCTTCGATGCGTTGCAGCGCGGCCAGTTCCGCGCCGACGCCGGCCAGTTCAGCGACCGTGCCGGCGGGTGGATAGCCAGGCGTCGGCAACAGGAATACGCGGCCGCTGCTGCGCACCTGCCCGTTCTCTGGCCGCACCCGGCCGGCCAGCAGGCGTGCGAGCACGCTCTTGCCGGTGCCATTGGCACCGACCAGGCCGGTGGCGACCGGATCGAAGGAAAACGACAGATCGGAAAACAGCGGGCGGCCGTCGGCCAGCCGATACGACACGCGATCGAGCGTGAGGGAATGTGTGGTCATGCGACCTCCATGGATGCCGGGTTCTCCCCCTGCGCGCAGGGGCGGGAAGAGTCAGGCCGTCTGCTGGGAAGACGGCGGCATCAATGGCGCATTGGTCGCGAGCCTCTGGGAGGAATGAGCGGGCAGTATAGCGGGGTTGGCTGAATGGCTGCGTGCAGCTGTAGCGCGGAGCCACGCTCGGCTGATCTTCGCTTGGGGTGCCGGTGAGTCGAGCATGGCTCGACTCCACAAGAAGCATCCATGTGGCGTGGATCTACGGCACGGTGTCCAGGCGGGCGCCGACGAAGTCGATGAACACCCGCAGCTTCGGCAGTACGTGTCGGCCCGACGGCCACAGCAGGTGGAAGGTGCCGCAGGAGTGCACATGATCCTCCAGCACGGTGACCAGGCGGCCGTCGGCCAGCGCTTCGCGTACCGAGTGCACCGGCACGAAGGCCAGGCCGACATCACGCAGTGCCAGCGCCACCCGCGCCTCGATGGTGTTGGCCACCATGTGCACCGGAAGTTCCTGCGGTGCTTCGTCATCGGGCCAGTGGATCGGCCACGGCTCCAGCTTGCCAGTGGTGGGGAAGCGATAGTGCAGCAGCGTGTGCTGCATCAGTTCCGCCGGCGTGCGCGGAACGCCGCGGCGCTGCAGGTAGCCCGGCGAGGCGATTACACGGCGCGGGAACACCCCCAGCCGGCGTGCGTTCATCCGCGAGTCGCTGGGTTCACCGACGCGCAGCACTGCATCGAAGCCTTCCTCGACGACATCGACCAAGCGGTCGCTGAAATCCAGGTCGAGGCGGATGTCCGGATACGCGGCCATGAACTCGGCCATCAACGGCAGGGTGAGATCGCCGACCAGCGGCAGGCTGATGCGCAGCGTGCCGCTCGGTGCGGCGTGCGGTTGCGCCAGTTCGGTGCGCGCGGCATCGCGCTCGTCAAGGATGCGCCGGCAGCGTGCCAGGAACAGCTGGCCCTCGGCGGTGAGCGTGATGCTGCGCGTGCTGCGGTGGAACAGGCGCACGCCCAGTGCGTGCTCCAGCCGCGCAACGCATTTGCCGGCGGCCGATGCCGAGATGCCCTGCAGGCGACCGGTCTCGACGAAGCTGCGGGTGTCGGCGGCGTGCACGAAGGTCTGCAGGTTGGCGAGGTTGTCCAGGACTGACATGGGCGTACCGGCAATGAAAACGGCAGGGTAGGGGCGGGTGATCGCGGCACGCGGCGCGGCCATCGCAACACTGTGGTGCGGGGCCTCGCGCAGCCCTTGCGGCGTTACAGCTCCGGGCATGATGCCGATTGCGGACTGCACGGTCCATGATGCCCGGAGCGGCAACCGGCTTTTTGCGCCGCGCCGTGCTGCCTAACGTGGCGGGCCTCTCCCCACGGATCACCGCGATGAATGCCGCTCTTTCCCTTGAACCTGCACCGACGCTGCCTTCGGTGCAGCGGCTGCTGCAGCAGGTCCACCCGCTGCGCCTGGTCGGTGCGGTGGTGCTGGTGCGCGAGCACGGCGTGCTGCGCCATGCCAGCGCGACCGGGCTGGCCGATCGCGAGTCGGCCAGGCCGATGCAGCGCGATCAGCTGTTCCGGCTGGCATCGGTCAGCAAGCCGTTGCTGGCCACGGTGATTCTGCGCCTGGTGGCCGAAGGCGTGCTCGACCTCGATGCGCCGGTGCAGCGCTGGCTGCCGGACTTCCGGCCGGCAATGGCCGATGGCCGCAGGCCGCCGATCAGCCTGCGCCAGCTGCTCAGCCACAGCAGCGGGCTGGGCTACCGCTTCCTGGAGGCCGATGCGCACGGACCGTACGCCCGGGCCGGCGTCAGCGATGGCATGGACGCCAGCCCGGTGTCCCTGGCCGAGAACGTACGCCGGATCGCGCAGGCGCCACTGCTGTTCGAGCCGGGCAGCCAGTGGCTGTACTCGCTGGGCGTGGACGTGGCCGGTGCGGTGGCCGAAGTGGCGACCGGTGAAACGTTGCAGGCGCTGTTCGAGCGTCTGCTGGCTGCCCCGTTGGGCCTGCGCGATACGGCGTTCGCCACGCGCGCTGCCGAGCGCCTGGCAACGCCCTATGTGAGCGACACGCCGCAGCCGCATCGCCTGCAGGAAGGCGAGATGGTCGCGCCGTTCGAGGGCACGGTCGGCATCGAGTACAGCCTTGCGCGCGCCACCGATGCCAGCCGCTTCGCCTCGGCCGGTGCGGGCCTGGTCGGCACCGCCGACGAGGTGATGGCGGTGCTCGAGGCCTTGCGCGACGTACAGCGCTCTGGTCTGTTGCCACCCGCGCTGGCGGAGGAGATGGCCACCGGGCAGGTGGGCGAACAGGGGCCGCCGGAACCGGCCGGCTGGGGCTTCGGGCTGGGCTTTGCGGTGCTGCGTGATGCCGCCGCCAGCGGTACCCCGCAGGGCGTGGGCAGCTGGCGCTGGGGCGGCGCGTACGGGCACAGCTGGTTCGTCGATCCGGCGCGCGGGCTGAGCGTGGTGGCGCTGACCAACACGCTGTACGAAGGCATGGATGGCGCCTTTGTCGATGAACTGCGCGATGCGATTTATGCCGACCTGGGGGCAACGCGATGAGCGGCCATGCCATCGATGCCGCCAGTCCGGCCGGCGAGGCCACGCGCCTGCCGTGGGCGGGCCTGCTTGCCTTGGCCGGTGGCGGCTTCATCACCCTGTTGACCGAGACCCTGCCGGCGGGTGTGCTGCGGCCGATGGGCGAAAGCCTGGGCGTGAGTGATGCGGCGGTCGGCCAGCTGGTGAGCGTGTATGCGCTGGGTTCGGTGATGGCCGCACTGCCGATGACCGCGCTGACCCAGCGCCTGCCACGGCGTCCGCTGCTGCTGGCGGCCATCGCCGGCTTCGTGGTGGTCAATACGCTGACGGCGTTGAGCAGCAGCTACGCGCTGATCCTGGCTGCGCGCTTCCTGGCCGGTGTGAGCGGTGGACTGCTGTGGTCGCTGGTGGCCGGTTATGCCGCGCGCATGGTGGTGCCGTCGCTGCAGGGACGGGCCATCGCAGTGGCAATGGTCGGTTCGCCTCTGGCGCTGTCGCTGGGGGTGCCGGCAGGGACGCTGCTGGGGCAGCAGATCGGCTGGCGCTGGGCGTTCGCGCTGATGAGCGTGCTGGGTCTGCTGCTGCTGGCCTACGCGCGCTGGGCGTTGCCTGCGCTGCCGGCCGCTGGGGCCGGGCAACGCACTTCGCTGGCGACCGTGTGGCGCCTGCCCGGTGTACGCAGTGCGCTGCTGGTGATGGCGCTGTACGTGCTGGCGCACAACGTGCTGTACACCTATATCGAGCCGCTGGCGGTCGACGCGGGTGCCGGTGCTTGGCTGGACCGGCTGCTGCTTGCATTCGGCATGGCGGCCATTGCCGGCATCGCGATTGCCGGCTGGGGCGTGGATCGCCACCTGCATGCGCTGGTGTGGGCGGCGGTGATCGGCTTCATCGTGCCGGTGCTGGCCTTGCTGGTGTGGCCTGGCGTGGCGAGCGCACTGCTGCTGGCGACGATCCTGTGGGGCGTGGCGTTCGGCGCCGTGCCGACCCTGTTCCAGACCGCCTTGGCACGGCGCGCCGGGGCCGCTGCGGACCTGGCGCAATCGATGCTGGTGACCGGCTGGAACCTGGCCATTGCGGCCGGCAGCGTGGCAGGTGGCGTGCTGCTGCAGGCCAGCGGCCCACGCCAGCTGGGATGGCTGCCGTTGCTGCTGCTGGCGGTGACCGCCGCGTGGCTGATGGCACGGCCGAAGGCCTGGGCGTAGGTGCGGGCCAAACGTTACGGAGGTGCCGGCCAGCGGCCGGCACTACCGTGGTCCACGCCATCCCGCATGGCGTGGATCTACCGAGCGCAGCGACCCGCGTTTGCCTTTGCTTTCGCTTTCTTCCGTTGATTCCGTGGCGGGACGCCGCCGCAATGTGTCCGTGGCCGGGTGGGTGGGTTGCGCAGGACGCCCAACCCCGGTCTTGCCGTGTGCGCAGGACAGCGCACACGAGCAGGCGGCGACCGAGCTTACATGGGTGAGGGCGCTTTGCTTGCGAAGCACTGCTTCGCAAGCGCCCGAACGCACAGCCGCCAGCGGCTGGGCCGGGCCCCGGAGGGGTACTTGCAGCGCCCCCTGCGCGACCTACCCACCCGGCCTCACCTGATGGATCCACTGGGCGCGATCCGCCACGAGGGGCTCCGCCGTTCGCCGTCCTACTCCACTCCCTCACGCTCGATCGGCACGCTGCGCGGGTTCTGCATGTGTTCGCGTGCAGCGCCGTACTGCTGCTGCCGCTTCTGATGGAAGGCGACGAACTCATCGCGCGGCAGCGGCCGCGAGAACAGCCAGCCCTGCCCGAATTCCACATGCCGGCTGTGCAGGTAGGCCAGCTGCGCTTCGGTTTCCACGCCCTCGGCCACCACCCACAGGCCCAGCTCCTTGGCCATGTCGATGATGTGCGGCGTGACCGGGCTGGTGGCGCTTTCGGTGCCGATCGCATCGATGAATGATTTGTCGATCTTCAGCGCATCCAGTGGCAGTTGCTGCAGGTATTGCAGGCTGGAGAAGCCGACGCCGAAATCATCGATGGCCACGCTGTGGCCGGCGCGGCGGGCGGCGGCGAGCATGGTGCGCGCACGGTCCAGATCGAGGAAGCCACGTTCGGTGGCCTCCATCCAGATCTGCTGCGGCAGGATGCCGCTGCCGGCCATGTGCCGGGAGATCATCTTCAGGGCGCGACCGCTGCTGATGTCTTCGGCGGCGAGGTTGATCGCGATGTGCGCGCTGCGGTCGGCGACCAGCAGCTCGCGCATGTCGCGCACCACGTTCTCGATCACCAGGTCGGTGACGTCGGCGATCATGCCGGCCTCTTCGGCCAGCGGAATGAACAGGTCAGGGCGCACCTGGGTGCCATCCGGGCGTTGCCAGCGCACCAGCGCCTCGGCGCCGACGCAGATGCCGGTGTCCAGTTCGATGATTGGCTGGTAATGCAGGTACAGCTCGCGGCGGCGGATGGCGGTGGCCAGTTCGCCGCGCAGGGAAAGGCGGCGCCGCGACAGCCAGATCACCAGCCCGGCGCCGGCGGCGGCCAGCAGCAGGCCCACCGGCACGTACAGCCAGGCCTGTTGGCGGAAGGCCGCAGCGAGCGCGGTGCGCGGTGTAGTGGCGACGGCCAGCCATTCCTCGTTGCGCGCGGTAGCGAACAGCGTGGTCTGGTCCAGGCCTTCGCCCGGGTCGCGCAGCAGCGCCTGCAGCAGGTCCGGATCCAGGCCGGGCTGTTTGGCCAGCAGGCGTCCATCGGGGCTGGCCAGTGCCAGCCGCACATTCGGGTCGGCGATGACATCGACGAAGCGGCGTGGGTCCACCAGTGCGTCGTAGGACCCATACAGGATCGCCAGCACCTGGCGTCGCCCGCTGATTTCCGGGCGCACGTCCACCGCGATGCCGGCGCCGTCGCTGGTGACGTGGTCCGGCCTGGGCTGATCCACATCCGACAGGAACGGCCCCCAGGAGGTGCAGCGCAGCTTGCCTCCTTCGAAGTAGCCCATCTGGTCAATCGATGGGGTGGTCATCACCAGGGTCTGCATGCGCCGGATGTGCTCGGGGCTGCAGGACACGTAGGCACCGGCTTCGGCGGATTTCAGCGCCGCCAGCGCCTCCTGGTAGGACAGGTCGGAGCGGCGCAGGGTGCGATCGGCGATGTCGCGCAGGCGCTGCTGTTCGACGCTGACCGCGCGGTCCCAGGTGGCGTAGGCCATGACCGCGATCGGCACCGCAGCGGCCAGCAGGGCCAGTGCGGTACCGCCGATGATGACGCGCAGGCGGCTCATGGCCGGGGCTCCAGCAGGGCGGGCGGGGCAGGGCGCATGGTCGGGCCGGTCCTTGGGCAGGTGCGGCTATCTGAGCATGGCGCCGGGCCGGGCGGAATGGGATCAATACGGTATTCGGTCACATTGTGGTGAAAGCGGCCTGCTTTGACGCAATGGGGCCGTCTGGCGCTGGCGCTCGGCGCCGCGGAGGACTACCGTCGAACGCTTCGCCCGCCCCTTCCCGCGCCCATGACCGAGCCCGCCACGCCCCCCGAGCACCTGCGCCGCAGCCTGTCCAACCGCCACCTGCAACTGATCGCCATCGGCGGTGCCATCGGCACCGGCCTGTTCATGGGCTCGGGCAAGACCATCAGCCTGGCCGGCCCGTCCATCGTCTTCGTCTACCTGATCATCGGCGCGATGCTGTTCTTCGTGATGCGCGCGATGGGCGAGCTGCTGCTGTCCAACCTGCAGTACAAGTCCTTCATCGATTTCTCCACCGACCTGCTCGGCCCGTGGGCCGGGTTCTTCTGTGGATGGACCTACTGGTTCTGCTGGATCGTCACCGCCATTGCCGACGTGATCGCGATCGCCGCCTATGCGCAGTTCTGGTTCCCGGGGCTTGAAGCCTGGAAACCGGCGCTGGCCTGCGTGATGCTGCTGCTGGCGTTGAACCTGGTGACGGTGAAGCTGTTCGGTGAAATGGAATTCTGGTTCGCGCTGATCAAGATCGTGGCGATCTGTGCGCTGATCATCACCGGCGCCGGTCTGGTGGCGTGGGGCTTCACCTCGCCGAGCGGCCACACCGCGTCGTTGTCGAACCTGTGGAATGACGGCGGTATGTTCCCGATGGGCCTGGTCGGTTTCTTCGCTGGATTCCAGATTGCGGTGTTCGCCTTCGTCGGCATCGAGCTGGTCGGCACCACCGCCGCCGAAACCGCCGACCCCGAGCGCAACCTGCCCAAGGCGATCAACTCGATTCCGGTGCGCATCATCATCTTCTACGTGCTGGCGCTGATCGCGATCATGGCCGTCACCCCGTGGCGCCAGGTGGTGCCGGACAAGAGCCCGTTCGTGCAGCTGTTCGTGCTGGCCGGCATTCCCGCCGCGGCCAGCCTGATCAATTTCGTGGTGCTGACCTCGGCCACGTCCTCGGCCAACAGTGGCATCTTCTCCACCAGCCGCATGCTGTACGGCCTGGCCGAAGAGGGCCACGCTCCGCGCGGGCTGTCGAAACTGTCGCGCGCTGCGGTGCCGGCCCGTGGCCTGCTGTTCTCGTGCCTGTGCCTGCTGGGCGGCACGCTGCTGATCTACCTGATTCCCAACCTGGTAACCGCCTTCACCCTGGTGACGACGCTGGCGACGGTGCTGTTCATCTTCGTCTGGTCGCTGATCCTGGTGGCCTACATGGCCTATCGCCGTCGCTACCCGGAGCGCCACGCTGCATCGATCTTCAAGATGCCTGGGGGCGTCGCCATGTGCTGGGCCTGCCTGGTGTTCTTCGCCGCCGTGCTGGTGCTGCTGAGCCTGCAGGGCGACACCCGCCAGGCGCTGATCGCCAGCCCGGTGTGGTTCGTGCTGCTGGGCGCGGGGTACTGGGTGCGCCGGAGGGCCGCGAAGTGATCCGAAGTGGGGTCAGATCCCGTTGCTCAGCAACGGGACCTGACCCCGGCAGGTCGCGGGACCCACCCCGCCTCCTCGCGTGAAAACGGCTGTTGCCGTTGAGGTGGCCGGCCAGCGGCCGGCACTACCACGGGTGCAGGACGCAGCCCTGCCGGCCCCCATTCACCCAACATTAGCGGGCACGGCCGGATCATCCGGCCGCCATGTCCCATCGACCTCTCCTGCTTGCACTGGTGCTGCTGCCCATCCTGTGGCCCGGGATGGCTGCCGCGCGCACGGTCTATCGCTGCGTGCAGGGCAACACCGTCAGCCTGGCCACCGCACCGGAGCCGGGATCGCGGTGCACGCCGAAGGAGATCGACGACAATGCCATCCAGGCCCCGAACCTGTGGGGCAACATGGGCGTGTTCAGTGGTGTGCTGTACGAGCGCGAGCAGGACGGCGTGCTGGTCTATTCCACCCGCAACCTGCCCGGCTCGCGGGTATTCCTGAAGTTCACCGTGGCCACGCCGCCGGGCGAGCCGGCGCACGAGGGCCTGGGCAAGGTCGGCAAGCCGCAGCTCGCGCAGCACGCCAGGCAGTTCAAGGCCGCGGCCAAAGCCACCGGCGTCGACGATGCCTGGCTGCGCGCGATCGCCCATGCCGAAAGCAATTTCGATCCGCTGGCGGTCTCGACCAAGGGCGCACAGGGCGTGATGCAGTTGATGCCGGAGACCGCACAGGAGTATGGCGTGCGCGATCCGTTCTCGCCGCAGCAGTCGATCGAGGGCGGCGCGCGCTACATGCGCGCGCTGCTGCGCCGTTACAACGGCGATCGTCCGTTGGCGGCGGCTGCGTACAACGCGGGCATCGGTGCGGTCACCCGCTACAAGGGCGTGCCGCCCTACGCCGAAACCCTGGCCTATGTGGACAAGGTGATGGCGCTGTACGCGCGCTACCGCGAAGCGATGGGCATCCGCACTGAAGTGCCAGCCCGCTAGCGGACGGTGCTGCCTGCACGTGGCGTTGTAGAGCCGAGCCGCTCAGCGCGAGGTAGAGCTGCTGACCAGGTCGTAGCGCTCGATGCGGCCGACGCGTGCCACCTCGGCCTGCACGTCGGCACGCTGCTTGAGTGCACGCCACGCGGCATCGATGCGCACATCGCCCGGCAATGACGGATAGGTGCGCATGTTCTGCAGGCTGGCCAGGGTTTCACCGCGTTCAACCGGCGAGCGCAGCTGTTCGATCAGCACGGCGGCGGCACCGTCCAGGTCGCCTTCCTCCAGCAGCATTTCGCGATGGAACAGGCGGGCATCGTCGCGCTGGGCCAGGATCACCGCGCGTGCTGCATCGCGCGCCTTGGCATCACCGCGCTCGCCGGCGGCGGCGAACTGCAGCAGCGCCTGTGCGGCCTTGCCGTACCCGGCGAGGCCCGGCATGTCATTCACTGCCTGCGCAGCGTCCTGCATGCGCCCCAGCGAACTGAACACGAAGCCGACATTCATCTGGTGCTCGACACCATCCGGGCCGAGCGCGCCGATGCGGGCGGCCTGTTTGGCCGTGGCCAGTGCCTCATCGGTGCGGCCCAGCCGGCGCAGTGCGGTGAGCCGGCTGTTGAGCAGCCAGGCCACCCATTCCGCTTCCGCGGCGGCAGGCGATTCGCCGTTGCTTGCGGCACCGGCCATGCCCTCGGTCAACGACAGCACTTCCTCGTTGCGGTCCAGCATCAGCAAGGTGGTGCTGAACTCGGCCATGCGCGCGTCCAGTGCGCGGTCGAGCAGGCCGGAAACACGCAGTTCATCGAGGTGGCGCTGTGCCGCCTGCACCGGATCGAAACGCGCGTCACCGCGATCGACATAGCGATCAAAGCGCTTGTCGCTGCGCAGGCGGATGATCTCGGCCGGGCTGTCGATGCGCGCCAGCGTGGCCGGAATGCTGTCGCCACGGCCGTTGTCGGCCTGCAGCGTGGCCAGCGCCAGCCACAGCCCGGTGGGTTCCAGGCCGCCACTCTTCCAGCCGTTGTCAAACAGCGCCTGCAGCAGGTCCATGCGCTTCTGCGGCTGGTCACGCAGGCGGTACTGCAGGTAGTTGATGGCGTGGTGATCGATCTGCAGCGGTGCGTCGGCGTGCTGCAGTGCCTTCACCAGGAAGGTGGTGGCTGCGGCCGGCTGGTTGTCCGACAGTTCCACCGACACCTGGGTGAGCAGGATCTGTGGATCCTCCGGCAGGGCCTCCTGCGCCCGTTGCAGGTAGCGGCGGGCCTGGTCGGGCTTCTTCTGCATCAGCGCGGTCCAGCCGGCGACCTGCGAGGCGCGGCCGCGACGCTCGGCATCGAAGTCGTCCAGCAACGGATCCTCCATCAGCCGCTCCATGCTGATCAGCGCACCCAGCGTGTTGCCGCCGCGTGCCTGCTGGATGGCTTCATCCCAGCGCGTGGCGTACGCCGCGTGTACTGCATCGGCGGTGGCCGATGGCTTCTGCGGGGCCACCGTGATCGAGGCGGAGGCGGGCGCGCTGACCAATGCGGCCAGCAGCAGTGCGGTGAGAGGGAGAACGTGGGGCATGGAGAATCTCCATCCGTGGGAACCGCATTGAACCTGCTACGGCCAGCGAGGACAAGCACGACGAAGCGAATCCTGGCCTTCTGCCGCATGATCGGCCGTGGCGGATCGCACGCGCAGCGTCTATTGTCGGTGCCTCTTCAAGCGGCAGGCAGAGGCAGCGCAACACGATGGCACGGTGGCAATGGATGGCGGCAGGGGTGGCGTTGGCAACGGCGGTGGGCTTGGCTGCAACCTGGTGGGACACCCCGCTGAAAACGCTGGCCGGCCCTGCAGGCCCGGTGCCCACGCCGCTGGCCTGGACCGCGCAGATCGAGCCGCTGGCGGGTGATGGCCACCCCGGCGACCGCGACGGTGCGTCCGCGCAGGCGCGCTTCGCCGATCCGTATGCATTGCTGCGCAGTGCCGATGGCAGCGTCTATTTCACCGATGCCGGTGACAACAACCGGATCCGCCGCCGCTTGCCCGATGGCCGCGTTGAAACCGTGGCCGGGCAGGGCGAGGGCCGTGTCGATGGCCCTGCGCTGCAGGCCAGCTTCAACACGCCTTCGGGCATTGCCGGCGATGCGCAGGGCAACCTGTACGTGGCCGACACCGGCAATCATGCGATCCGCCGCATCGGCACCGATGGCCAGGTGACCACGCTGGCCGGTGGTGAACAGGGCCACGCCGATGGCCCGGCCACGCAGGCCCGCTTCGATGCACCGATGGGCGTTGCGGTGGACGCACAGGGCCAGGTCTACGTGGCCGATACCTTCAATGACCGCATCCGGGTGATCGGCACCGACGGCATGGTGCGCACCCTGGCAGGCGGTGATCGGCCGGGCCTGGCCGATGGCACCGGCGCCGCTGCGCGCTTCGATACGCCGGTGGCGTTGGCCTTTGATGCGCAGGGCGCGCTGCTGGTGGCCGACCTGTTCAACAACGCGGTGCGCCGGGTGGGGGCCGATGGCACGGTCAGCACCGTGGTCGCCGCCGGCGGCGTGATCAATGGGCCGCTGTCGCTGGCCACCACCCACGACGGCGTGCTGTACGTGGGGGATATGGATGGCCGCATCGTGCAGGTGACGCCGCAGGGCCACCAGATCGCGCTGGTTGGCAATGGTCGCCTGCCGCGGCTGGCCCGCCCCAGCGGACTGGCGATGGATGCAGATGGCAGCGTGCTGGTGGCCGACGCCGCCAGCTACCGTCTGCATCGCCTGCGCCCGCTGCCGGTAGGCGACCTGCCGGCACCGGCACTGGTTGGCCCGGCGGCCGATGCGGCGCTGCCGAAGACGGACGGCCGCTGGCCGCTGGCACCGCAGGACGGTTGGCATGAAGTGGTCGGCACCCTCGGCGAAGTGCGCGGCAACTTCAGCGGCGAGAGCCGCCACCACCTGCATGGCGGCTTCGACGTGCGCGGTGATGTGGGCCAGACCGTGCTGGCGATTGCCGAAGGCAAGATCAGCAGTCCGGTGGCAGCCTGGAACCTGGGCGAGCAGGCCGAGGGCCTGGCGGTGGACCGCCTCAAGTACATCCACATGCGCGTCGGCCGCACCCCGCGCGATGTACCGTTCGACGCGCGCTGGCAGGCGTTGTACGACGAGCAGGGCAAGCTGCAGCGGATGCGCGTGCGCCGTGGCATGCGCATCCATGTGGGTGACCGCCTGGGCAGCATCAACAACCAGGCGCACGTGCACCTGGCGGTGGGTACCGGTGGTTTCGAGACCAATGCGGTGGCGCTTGGCTTCCATAACTACGCCGATCACTTCGCACCGCGCATCACTGATGTCGCACTGCTGGACGACAACGACCGGCCGATGGCCGCAGGCAGCGATGGCGTGGTAATGGTCGCGCGGCAGGGGCGTGGCGTGCAGATCGTGGTGGAGGCCTGGGACCAGGTCGACAACAACCTGCCGCGGCGCCGCCTGGGCATGTACCAGGTGGGTTACCAGATCCTCGATGCTACCGGACAACCGCTGCAGGGCTACGAGCAGCCGCGCTGGAACATCGTGTTCAACCGCATGCCGCCGCAGCGGGAAGCGGTGCGCGTGGCCTACGCACCGGACAGCGGCATCACCGTGCATGGCAGCGCGGTCACCCGGTTCCGCTACCTGGCCACCAACACCGTGCGCGACGGCCTGATGGAAACCGGGCGCTGGCAGCCGGCGGCGCTGCCGCCGGGCGAGTACATCGTGCGCGCCAGCGTGCGCGACTACAGCGGCAACGAAGGCGTCGGCCCGCGCGAGATCAGGGTACGGCTGCTGCCATAGCCGCAGCCGGGGCGCCGCAGCGTTCGCGCTCGGCGTCCATGTCTTCCAGCGGCCGCACTTCGATGCTGCCGAAGCGTGCCCACGGGAAGTCGCGGGCGATGCGCATGGCGTCGTCGCGGTCGCGGGCGACGATCAGGTTGAAGCCGGCCAGCAGTTCGCGGGTCTCGGCGAAGGGGCCGTCCAGTACGCGGCTGTGGCCATCACGCACGCGCAGGGTCTGTGCGGTGTCGACCGGCTGCAGCTTCTGTGCGGCCAGCAGCGTGCCTTCGGCCTGCAGTTTGTCGGCGTGGGCCAGGCAGTCGCGCATCAGCGCGTTGAATTCTTCGGTGGGCAGCGCCTGCAGCAGGGCAGGCTCGATGTAGATCAGAAGCAGGTACTGCTGCATGGCACGGTCCTGGCGGGGGCGGGTGCCCATGATCGCGCAGGATTGCGCACGGGCATGTTGCAGCGCGGGAAGCGGCGCCTTCGGCGGGGATCGGCGAACGGCGGAGCCCCTCCGTGGTGGGGTGGGGTTGGTCGCTGAAAGCGGGTTTCCTGAGGGTGGGCCGGGCGGGGAGGCAGGGCAGGGGGCGCTGCAAGTACGTCCATGTAAGCTCGGTCGCCGCATCCATGCGGCTCACGCCCCTGCCCTGCCTCCCCGCCCGGCCTTGGACAGATCTCTGCGGCTGACCCACCACGGGAAATCAACAACAAGAGCAAAAAGCGGGTCGCTTCGCTCGCAAAGCCGACCCCGCCAGCCAACCGCCGTTGCCTTTGCTGTTGCTGTTGCCTTTTCTCTTGATCTTCCCGTGGTGGGTACCGGAGGCAGGAAACTGTCCAGGGCCGGGTGGGTAGGCGGGGCGGGGGTGTCCGCGGCATGGATGCCGCGGCCAAGCCCCCATGGACGGGTTTACGGCGTCCCCCGACCCGCCTACCCACCCGGCCAAACCCATGAACCCGAGCTTTCAGCGACCAACCCACCCCACCACGGAGGGGCTCCGCCGTTCGCCGACCCCGCCGAAGGCGCGCTTTCCGCGCAAGAAAGAATTTCCAACAGACGTGTCGATTCCCAGCCTCCTGGTTCGTTGTACCCAATGAAGGGCACGCACCACGCGTCCCACAGGAGACCGCAATGAAAGTGATGGTGATCGTGAAGGCCAACGCCGACTCCGAAGCCGGCCGCATGCCCAGCGAACAGGAACTGTCCGAAATGGGCGCCTTCAACGAACAACTGGTGGCCGCCGGCATCATGCTCGCCGGTGAAGGCCTGCACGCCACCCAGCGCGGCCGTCGCATTCATTTCGGCGGCGGGGCACCCAAGGTCGAGGCCGGTCCGTTCGGTCCCGCCGGCGAACAGATCGCCGGCTTCTGGCTGTGGGAGGTGCGGTCGCTGGACGAGGCCGTTGAATGGGCCAGCCGTGCGCCGTTCGGCGGGGGCGGCACGCTGGAACTGCGTCCCCTGATCTCCGCAGAAGACTTTGGTGAAGCCTTCACCCCCGAATTACAGCAGCAGGAACAGCGTCTGCGTGCACAGCTGGAAGGCTGACCCGATTCCTCTCCCAGCCGGGCACGCCCCGGCACTACCACCCTGAATCGCACAACGGAGTATTGCCATGAGACTGATTCCCTTCCTCGGCTTCAGCGGCCAGGCCCACGAGGCAATGGCGTTCTATGCCAAGGCACTCGGTGGCCAGGTCACCTCGGAAATGAAGTACCGCGACATGCCGCCCTCCGATGGCTCGCCGGGCTGCAACGAGATGCCGCCGGAAACCCTCGACCACGTCGCGCACAGCCAGCTCGAGATCGGCAACGCCATCCTGATGGCAGCCGACGGCCCCGGCGGCGGCGAGGGCGGCTCGACCACCATCAATGTCGATGTGGACAGCATCGAAGAAGCAGAACGCGTGTTCGCTGCACTGGCCGAAGGTGGCCAGGTGCAGATGCCGATCGCCGAAACGTTCTGGGCACATCGCTGGGGCATGCTGATCGACCGTTACGGCAAGCCGTGGATGGTCAACTGCATGAAGCAGCCCTGATCCCGCCTCTGTCATCCACAAGGAGCTTCAACGATGAGTGCACCACAACCGCAGATGATCTTCGTCAACCTGCCCGTGCAGGACCTGGAGAAGTCGAAGGCGTTCTTCACCGCGCTGGGCTACAGCTTCAATCCGACCTACACCAACGACGACGCGGCCGGCATGGTCATCAGCGAAAGCATCTACGTGATGCTGCTGACCCAGCCCTTTTTCCAGCAGTTCACCAACAAGCCGATTGCCGACGCGCACACCCACACCGAAGTGATCAACGCACTCTCGGCACCCAGTCGCAAGGCCGTTGACGAGTTGGTGGACAAGGCCCTGGCCGCCGGCGCCAGCGAACCGCAGCCGGCGCGCGACTACGGCTTCATGTACCAGCGTGGCTTCCAGGACCTGGACGGCCATCTCTGGGAGATCGCACACATGGACGGCGAGCCGGGCTGACGGCCGCCGCAGGAGAATCCGCATGGCTTACGTGGACGCTTACGTGCTGCCGTGCCCGCAGGACAAGGTGGCGGCCTACCGCCGCCTTGCCCGCAAGGCCGGCGCGGTGTGGAAGGACCATGGCGCGCTGCAGTACATGGAATGCGTGGCCGACGATGTGGAGCCGGGCAAGAGCACCTCGTTCCCGCGCGCGGTCAAGGCGAAACCGGGCGAGATGGTGATCGTCGCCTTCGTGGTGTTCCGCTCGCGCGCGGCACGCGACCGCATCAATGCCCGGGTGATGGCCGACCCGCGACTGGCGTCGCTGGGCCCGAAGGACATGCCGTTCGATACGAAGCGCATGTTCTGGGGCGGCTTCAAGCCGATTGTTGAAGCGTGAGCTGCGGCGCTTGTGTGGGCCGGGCGTGCGTGCTGTGATCGGCGCATGCTCGAGCCCGCACTGACGCAGCGTCTGGAAACCCTCTGGCGGATGGAGTCGCCAGTGTTGATCGCGCGCCTGGCGCGGCTGCTCGGTGGCGATGTCGGCCGTGCCGAGGAACTGGCCCAGGACACCTGGCTGGCCGCGCTGGAGCGTTGGCCGGAGCAGGGCATCCCGGACAATCCCGGAGCCTGGCTGATGACCACCGCGCGCAACCGTGCCATCGATGTGCTGCGCCAGCACCAGCGCGTGGCCCAGCAGCACGCGCAATGGGGCGAGGAACTGCATCCGGCGGCGCTGCCGGCACCCGATGACAGCCAGGCGCTGGAGGATGACCTGGGTGACGACCTGCTTCGCCTGATGTTCGTGGCCTGCCATCCGGTGCTGCCGGCCGATGCGCGCGTGGCACTCACCCTGCGCCTGCTCGGTGGCCTGACCACCGTGGAGATCGCGCGCGCGTTCCTGCAGCCCGAGCCGACCATCGCCCAGCGCATCGTGCGCGCCAAGCGCACCTTGGCGCAGAAGCAGGTGCCTTATGAAGTGCCGCGCGCGGAGGCGATGCCCGAGCGCCTGGCCTCGGTGCTGGAGGCGATCTACCTGGTGTTCAACGAAGGCTATGCGGCCAGTGCCGGTGACGACTGGATGCGTCCGGCGCTATGCGAGGAAGCGCTGCGGCTTGCACGCATCCTGGCGCACCGGCTGCCGGTGCCGCCGGTGCTTGGCCTGCTGGCGCTGATGGAGCTGCAGGCCTCGCGTGCCGCAGCAAGGACCGATGCGCAGGGCGTGCCGGTGCTGCTGGACCAGCAGAACCGCGCGCGCTGGGATTGGCTGCAGATCGAACGCGGGCAGCAGGTTCTGGCGCGTGCGCTGGCGGCAGGTGGTGGCGACGATCCCTACGTGCTGCAGGCGCGCATTGCGGCCTGCCACGCAGCGGCGCGCCGCCCCGAGGATACCGACTGGCCGCGCATTGCGGCGCTCTATGCACAGCTGCTGCAGGTGCAACCTTCGCCGGTGGTGGCATTGAACCGGGTGGTGGCGATCCTGCGCAGCGACGGTCCCTTCGCCGCGTGGGCGCAGCTGCAGCCCCTGCTGGTCGACGCGCGCCTGCGTGACTACGCGCCGCTGCAGGTGGTGCGCGGCGAGCTGCTGCAGGCACTGGGACGTGAGCAGGACGCGCGTGACGCTTTTGGCCAGGCCGCCCGGCTCAGCCAGAACCAGGCCGAGCGCGGACTGCTGCGGCAACGGGCCGGCCTGCCGCCCACGGACTGAGCCGACAAGGACAGCACTTGTCGCCGCGCGCCTGAGCGGCTATGTTTCGCGCCCAGCGGACGCATCAGCGTCCGCATTCCGTGCGTATTGACCGAGGAGCGGTTGGATGTATTCAAGGACGAAGAGCGCATCGCGCGCTTTTGCGCGCCTGCTTGCCTGTGCCCTGTGCCTGGCCGTATGGCCGACGGCCGTGCAGGCCGCGGACAAATCGCAGCAGGCCTATTGGGCCGGTTTTGCCTATACCGCTGACGCCGCCGCCGTGCAGGCGACCACCCCTCATGCGCATGCGGTGCTGGAACGGCGTGGCCTGGTCCCGCTGAACCAGACCCTGGCGCAGGGGCTCAAGCGTCGCCCGCCGGCCAACCTGGAACTGATCGACCAGCCGGTGGCGATGCTCGACGGCACCACCAGTGCCACCGTGCTGGCGGCCGCGCTGGACCGCGAACTGGTCTCGGTCGAGCCGATCGGTGACCAGTACAAGGTGCTGGTGGAAGTGGCGCTGCAGGCGTTGTTCTTCGACTTCCGCGAGCGCCAGGTGATCGCGTCCTATCCGCTCACGCTGCAGCGCATCGACGTGCAGGATTACCGACCGGACAACGACGATATCGACGCGATCGTCGCCGATCTGCTGTATGGCGGCGCCGATACCAGCCTGTCGCAGGTGCTGGCGGCCAGCCTTGCCCAGGCCAGGTTGCCCGACGCGGCGGTGCGCCGTCTGCAGGTCGGTGGTGTAACCCTGTCCGACGCGGTCCGCGCCAAGCTGCCCGACCTGAAGTGGGAAGCGCCGCTGCGCGCCACCCTGGCCCATGAACTGTCCAAGACGCTGTCGTCCAACACCGGCGTCGGGCTGCTGCCGCCGGCCTCGGGCCAGGCGATCGGCGGTGCGATGGCGGCGCGCTTTGCCGACGGCAAGGTCTACCAGCTGAAGATTCCCGAGCCGGACTATGTCATCACCGTGCAGGTCGATGCGCTGAAGAACGGCGTCATCAATGAAACCCCGGCGATGAAGACGATGCTGTTCGGCGCCTTCTTCACCGCCAAGGTGACCGAGCCGTTCTCGGGGAAGGTCTATTTCGAACAGCCGCTGCGCAAGGGGGCCACCAAGGTGGTTCCGGCCACGCAGTGGCAGGTCGACCAGTGGTCGGCCAGCTACGAAACCCTGCTGGCCGGGCTCGACGCCTTCGCCGGCGCCGCCGCCAAGCGTGCCGATTCGCGTGCCTGGCTGGACGAACAGAAGCCGGGCGGCCGCCCGTTGCAGCAGCAGACCCAAGCCCTCCAGGAGTTGATCAAGTCATGTCGTTGATGCGTACCATCCTGCTCATCCTCATCGCGCTGGTGGTGGCCTCGCCGGTCGCTGCGCAGACCGCGAGTTCGCGCGGCACCGGCTCGGCCAGCTACGGCCTGCGCCTGAGTGCCGATACCCGTGCCCAGGCCCTGAACAAGGCCAAGGTCAATGCCCTGGAGGCGTACATCGCCGAAACCGGTGCGGCCAAGCTGCGCCTGTTCGAAGCGCGTCGCGCCGAGTTCATCGGCGAGATCGACCGCTACGTGCTCAGCGCCGTGCAGCTGTCGGACACCGAAGACAAGAAAGCCAAGACCTACACCGTCACCGTCCGCGCCGAGATCAACACCACCCTGCTGCAGACCAAGCTGGATGCGGGTTCGGCCGTTGCCGGTGCCACCGCCGCGCAGCGCTCGCTGCTGACCTTCCTGTTCATGGCGCGCTCGCAGGACACCGTGCAGTCGTTCCAGGACAAGGAATACCGCCGCGTCGACGCCAGCAGCAGCTACAGCGAGAACACCCGTGAGGGCGACAGCTTCCGCGGCAACTCGGTCAGCACCAACGGCAGCATCAACCAGAATGGTTCGGTGTCGGTCACCAGCGGCGGCAGCACCACCGCGCGCGCCGACAACATCACCTGGAAGGTGGCCAACGCCGCCGAGGTCAACACCGCGATGACCGGTGCCTTCAGCGCCGCCGGCTACGAAGTGGTTGAAGCCGAATACGTGGAAGGCGAGTCGCGTGGCCTGCTCAGCATCGAGCGCATCCGCAAGGACTTCAGCACCGGCAACGACCTGGCCCCGGCCACCCTGCGTGACACCGCCAACGGCATCCGTGCAGCCAACATTCCGTACATCGCCGTCGGCACCCTCGACATCGGCATGCGCGACCGTGATCCGGCCAGTGGCAACACCCGCGTGTTCGTCACCGTTACCGGCAAGGTACTGGATGTGACCGGTCGTTTCCCACGCACCGTGTCGTCGGTCGGCCCGGTGCAGTTCTCCGGTACCGGCCCGAATGAAACCGTGGCCCGTACCAACGCACTGCAGCTGGCTGCCGAAAAGGCTGCCCAGCAGATGATCAACGAGCTGAACGTCAAGGCAGTGCGCTGATCCGCCGCCCCGGTGGGTGCCGAGCGCGCTCGGCATCGCCCCGGGGCTTACCGATTCCCCACGTGCCGCACCGCGGCCGTCTCTCCCAAAGGACTCTCACATGATCCGCAATACCGCTCTTGTCCTGGCCATCGCTGCCGCCACCCTGTCGATGCCGGCGCACGCTGGCCTGGGCAAGCTGAAGGACCTGGCCGGCGCCGCCACCGGTACCTCCAGCAGCAGCGCCTCCAGCGCCGCCGCACCGGATGAAGCCGCGCAGGAAGCACTGGTGCGTCGTTTCGTCAGCTCGCAGTCGCACTCGCTGCAGGCCCAGACCTCGTTCGCCCGTGCCTTCGGCCTGGCCGAGCAGGTGCAGCTGCTGGAAGCCGAGCGCCAGGCGCTGTCGTCGGGTTCGGTCAGCGTCGATGCGATGAAGAAGTCGGTGTCGGTCAGCGAAGCCGCTCAGGCCGCGATCGACGAGCGCCAGGCCGCGCAGCCGGAGCTGAACGCTGAATCCAAGCAGCACTATGCCGAAGGCCTGGTCTCGCTGCTGGCTTCGGCTGCCGAAGCGCAGAAGCTGGGCGGCGAAGCCAGCAACTTCACCGCCGGCATGAAGAACCTGGGCGCCACCCAGATGGCCACCGTCGGCCGCAAGCTGGCTGCCGGTGCATGGGTGGCCAAGGAATCGCCGGGCTTCATCCAGGGCCTGTACGGCTCGACCAAGTCGGCCGTGACCTTCGCCAAGAAGAGCAAGGTGAAGGTGCCGTCGAACGCCGATTCGATGCTCGACTCGATCTGATCCGAGGATCAACCCCATGCGTACGACCTCCCGTTTGATCGGCCTGGGCCTGGCTGCCGTGCTGCTTGCAGCCTGCGGCAAGCAGGACGCCCCGGCCGCCGATGCGCCCACACCCGCCAAGGACAAGGCAACCAGTGCACTGGCCAGCAATGCGCCAGTGGAAGCCGCGCCCCTGCGTGGCACGCCGGATTTCGGCGGCACCACCCAGGTCGCGCGCGAGGCCGATGGCATCGGCAGCACCCCGGAACTGGCGGTGCTGGCGGCGCTGCAGTCGGCGGTGGCGCAGGTCAACGGCGTACGCGTGGCCAGCCAGATGCAGAGCCTGCGCGCAGGCCTGCATGTGGACGTGGATGACGAACACGTCGGCGATATCCGCGCCGACGCGTTCACCCAGCAGATGATCGCCGGCTCGCAGGGCGCGGTGCTGGGCTATGAAATCCTGTCGCAGGACGAAGTGCGGCAGCTGGACGAGGAAACCATCGCCCGCGTGCGCGCCAGCGATGAAGGCTGGAGCTTCAAGGGCTCGGCCTCTGCCAGCGCCTCTGGCGAAGCCACGGCAAAGGGCGGCGGTGCCTCGGCCAGTGTCAAGGAGCGCTACGACGAGAAGGTCAGTGTCGATGCCAAGCGTGGCGCAAGCTCGTTCGATTCCGACGTGACCCACCGCAGCATGCGCAGCTACTGGAAGGTACGCGTGCGTGCCCAGATCGCCCAGTACCGCGCACCGGACGAGCAGGGCAAGCCGAAGATCGTGGTCGCGCTGCCGCGTACCAAGGCCGGCAGCTATGCCGTGGGCGATGGCCGCGTGAGCGCCGATGAAGTGGCCGACGCGATCCGCGCACGCCTGTCCGACACGCTGACCCAGACCCAGCGCTTCATCGTGCTGGATCGCGAGTTCGGCGACGAACTGCAGGCCGAGATCGACCACATCAACAGCGGCAACGTGCGTCTGCAGGACACTGCCCGCGTCGGCCAGCAGCTGGCGACCGACCTGATCCTGATCCCGACCATCGAACGCTTCGAGTACCCGCGCAGCGTGCGCAACCTGCGCATGTCCGATCGCCAGGTGACCTCGTACTCTGGGGGCGGCCGCATCACCCTGCGCCTGGTCAACGCCACCACCGGCCAGGTGGTGATGTCCGACAGCTTCGACCACCAGCTGGCCTCGACCGGCCCCAGCACCCTGCCGCGCGTGGTCAACGGCCGCAACATGGCTGCGGCGATGATGGAATCGCTGTCCGGCCAGATCGGTACCAGCATCGTCACCACGCTGTTCCCGGTATCGGTGGTATCGGTGGACGGTGATCAGGTGGTGCTGAGCCAGGGCGGCGAGACCCTGCAGGCCGGCCAGCGCTGGCAGGCCGTGCGCCTGGGCGAGGAACTGAAGGACCCGCAGACCGGCCGCTCGCTGGGCCGCAGCGAACACCCGTGCTGCACCATCCGCATCGACCGCGTGGCTGCACAGACCTCGTACGGCACCATCGAAGATGGCGTCGACGCGATGCGCGGTGGCTTCCGTCCGGGCCAGATCGAACTGCGCCAGAAGCTGGGCAGCAAGCCGGCTGCCGCCGCTGCTGCGGGCGGGACTGGCCCGGCTGCAGCGGCCGCACGCCCGGCGGCCAAGCCGAAGCCCAAGCCCGCCGCGGCCCCGGCCGAAGACCCGAACTGGTAACACGCCCAAGCAACACACAGATGGGGTCAGAGCCCTTTCCCGCCGGGAAAGGGATCTGGCCCCTTCGTGTTTTCGTCCGTGTCGACCCGGGTCGACAGCCAGCAACAGCAGCGGGACCGACCCGCCATCCCACGGAATGCCACTGTTGCTTCGGCTGTTGCCCCCGACGTTGCCGGCCAGCGGCCGGCACTACCGCAGGTGCAGGGCGCAGCCCTGCCGAACCCCTTACCCCTTACACTCCAGAAGGATTTCCCTGCTGGAGAGAGCAATGAAACGAGTGGTACTGGGCGTGCTGGCCCTGTCGGTGTCGAGCGCACTGATGGCAGCCACCCCGAAATTCGATGGCGCGCGGATCTCCGCCGACGTCAAGGAACTGGCCTCCGATGCCTACGAAGGCCGCTCGCCGGCCACCGCCGGCGAAGAGAAGACCATCGCCTACCTCAGCAAGCAGTTTGCCGACGCCGGCCTGCAGCCGGGCGGCGACCTCAAGGACGGCAAGCGTCTGTGGACCCAGGCCGTGCCGCTGCGCAAGGGCGACATCGTCGGCACACCGCAGCTGGCGCTGCACCAGGGCGGCAAGACCGTGCCGCTGGAGCAGGGCAAGCAGATCGCCGTGCGCGCCGCCATGAACGGCGCCAGCAACGTCGACATCAGCAAGGCCCCGCTGGTGTTCCTCGGCTATGGCGTGAAAGCGCCGGAGCGCAACTGGGACGACTTCAAGGGCGTGGACCTGAAGGGCAAGATCGCCGTCGTACTGATCAACGATCCGGATTTCGAGACCGGCCAGGGTGATTTCGACGGCAAGGGCATGACCTATTACGGCCGCTGGACCTACAAGTACGAGGAAGGCGCGCGCCAGGGGGCACTGGGCGTGCTGATCGTGCACGAGACCGCACCGGCCTCCTATGGCTGGGCCACCGTGGCCGGTTCCAACACCAACACCATGTTCGACGTGGTGCGCGACAACCCGGCCGAAAGCCACCCGCTGCTGGAAGGCTGGATCCAGCGCGACCTGGCGGTGGAGCTGTTCCGCTCGGCCGGGCAGGACTTCGAGGCGCTGAAGAAGAAGGCGCAGCAGCGCGACTTCACCCCGGTGCCGCTGACCGGCGCCAGCCTGGACGCCAAGTACGCGGTGAAGACCGAAGTGATCACCTCGCACAACGTGGCCGCACGCCTGGAAGGCAGCCGCCACCCGGACGAGACGATCATCTACAGCGCGCACTGGGACCACATCGGCGTGGGCGAGCCGGACGCGCGCGGCGACCGCATCTTCAACGGCGCACTGGACAACGCCAGCGGTACCGCCTCGCTGATCGAGCTTGCCCGTGGCTTCGCCAAGGAAAAGCGCCCGCAGCGCTCGCTGCTGTTCCTGGCGGTCACCGCCGAGGAAAAGGGCCTGCTGGGTTCGGAGTACTACGCCACCCATCCGCTGTACCCGCTGGAAAAGACCGTGGCGGTGATCAACATGGACGGCATGGCGCCGTTCGGCCCGTCGCGTGACTTCGGCATCTACGGTGCCGCGCGTTTCGAGCTGCTGGACCAGCTGAAGGACGTGGCCAAGGGCTGGGACATCCGCTACACGCCGGACCCGAAGCCGGAAGCGGGCCTGTTCTTCCGCTCCGACCACTTCCCGTTCGCCAAGCGTGGCGTGCCGGCGCTGTCCTGGTCGGCCGGCCAGGACTGGGTGGACGGTGGCGTCGCCGCAGGCAAGAAGGCCTCCGAGGACTACACCGCCAAGCGTTACCACCAGCAGGGCGACGAATGGCAGCCGGACTGGGTGTTCGCCGGTGCCGCCCGCGACCTGGAAGTGCTGTACACGCTGGGCAACCAGCTGGCCAACGCGCGCAGCTGGCCGAACTGGAGCAAGGACGAGTCGTTCCGCGCCGTGCGTGACGCCAGCGCCGACCAGCGCAGGTAAGGGAATGCGCCGGGTTCGCCCGGCGCCTCCCGGGTAGTGCCGGCCGCTGGCCGGCAACCTTGTGATGCTTGCGGAGGTCATGGGGAGCCGGCCAGCGGCCGGCACTACCAGAAGGCCTTCCATCCCCACTTTCCCGGCCTTCGTCGCAGCCTGCTTGCTTGCCCGGCGGGCCGCCCTATGCTCGGCTCACCCCCTTCCTCAAGGCGCCGCCGTGTTCGCCAGCCTCTCTCTCCTGTTCCGTCACCTGCTGGCCTGGGCTGCGGCGCTGTTCGTCGCTGGCATGGTCTGGAGCGGCATCTTCAGTGGCATGAACGATGGCCCGGGCTGGATCTTCGGGCTGCTGGCGATGTTCCTGATCATTTCCGCGCTCGGCAGTGCCATCACCCACATCCGCCGGGTCTGGCTGGTGGCCGGTCGCCTGGATGCCACCACCCTGTCCGGCCGCCAACGCCGCCAGATCGAACTGCCGATGGACGCCGGCCACGCCTTCTCGGTGGTGGAGGCGGCGATCTCCGAACTGCCCCGCGTGGAAGACGTGGAAAGTTCGGCCGGCAGCCTGCAGGTGCGTGCCTATGTTCGCCGGGTCGACCTCTGGAACGGTCGCCAGCCCTCGCGTTGGAACCTGCCGGCGCGGCTGGCGATCAAGCGCAACAGCGTGCTGGCAACGGTCACGCCGGGGCAGGGCACCAGCACCGTTACCCTGCTGTTCGAACCCGATGCCGGCTGGTGGGCCGACCTGCTGGCGCTGGACGAGGGCAGCAACTTCGAGAATGCCGAAGCGGTCACCCGCGCGATCAGTCGCCGCGTCGCCGACCAGCGCCGCGACGAACAGGCTGCGGCCGAACAGACCCAGGTGGAAAAGGAACTGTCGGTGGCGCGGCTGAACCTGCTGCATGCGCAGGTGGAACCGCACTTCCTCTACAACACGCTGGCCAATGCGCAGGTGCTGACCCGCACCGACCCGGCACGGGCCGAGCAGATGCTCGGCCACCTGATCCAGTACCTGCGCAGCTCGTTGCCACAGGTGGACGAATCGGTGTCCACGCTGGGCGTGGAGCTGGAACGCACCCGCGCCTACCTGGAGATCCTGCGCATCCGCATGGGCGCACGGCTGGCGGTGGAAGTGCAGGTGCCCAACGAACTGCACAGCGTCCACCTGCCGGCGATGGCGCTGCAGACACTGGTGGAGAACGCGATCAAGCACGGCCTGGAACCCAAGCCCGGCGGCGGTACGATCTGGATCCTGGCGCGCGGCTTCGACGACCACGTGACCGTGACCGTGGCCGACGATGGCCTCGGCTTCGGCCACGGTACCAGCGGCACCGGCATCGGCCTGAAGAACCTGCGCGAGCGCCTGCGCCTGACCTGCGGTGAGCAGGCCGGGGTGGCGATCGTCGCCAACTTCCCCAGCGGCGTGGCGGCGACCATGACCCTGCCGCAGTCGCCCAAGGAGCGCAGCCATGCCGCTTGAAGCCCTGATCGCCGAAGACGAAGAGCTGCTGCGGCAGTCACTGGTGGAGCAGCTGGGCCGGCTGTGGCCGGAACTGAAGCTGGTGGCCGAGTGCGAGGACGGCGCCAGCGCGCTGGAGCAGCTGGCCGAGAAACAGCCGGACATCGCCTTCCTCGATATCCGCATGCCCGGCATCAGTGGCATCGAGGTGGCACGTTCGCTGTCCGAGCTGAGCCCGCGCACCCAGGTGGTGTTTGTCACCGCGTACGACCAGTACGCCATTGACGCGTTCGAGCAGGGCGCGATGGATTACCTGCTGAAGCCGGTCAGCGACGAACGCCTGTTGGCGACCCGCGAGCGCATCCTGTCGCGGCTGCCGTCGACGCGGCAGGACGATGCCGTGCTCGAGCGCCTGCTGCAGCGGTTGGGCCCGTCGCAGGGCGCGGCCGAGCGCCCACCACTGGCCTGGATCACCGCCAGCAACGGCCGCGAGACGCAGCTGATCATGCTGGAAGACGTGGCCTACTTCCGCGCGGACAACAAGTACACCACCGTGGTCACCGCCACCGGCGAAAGCCTGTTGCGCACGCCGTTGCGCGAGCTGCTGGAAGTGCTCGATGCGCAGCATTTCCGCCAGATCCACCGTTCGACCATCGTCAACATGAAGGCGGTGGCGGCGGTCAGCCGCGACGATACCGGGCGCGGCGTGCTGCGCCTGCGCGGGCGCACGGAGACGCTGGTGGTCAGCCAGCCGTTCATGAGCCTGTTCCGCGGCATGTAGCCGCACCGTCACTGCCCCTGCACCGAGGAGCAAACATGTCCCGTCTACTGATTGCGTGCGTTGCCGTGCTGGCACTGGCCGGCTGCGAAAAATCCCGCAACACCTCGATCACGCGCACCCACGCCAACGGCGTGGACACGCTGTACAGCAAGGCTACCGTCGTCGATGGCGAGGCGCGTTTCCAGTGCATCGCCAGCAGCAGTGGCGCCTGCCACTACCTGGTGCTCGATCCGGGCTGCAGCCCCGATGCGGCGTGTGCCACACCGCCGCTGCGCCGGTTCGCAGTTGCAGCAGGCAAGACCGAGGCCATGCGTGGTCTACCCAACGGCTTCCGCCAGTGCGTCAGCCAGGACCCGATAGAACACTGCCACCGTGAGTGATCACGGTGGCAGTGTGGGTCCCCCCGCTTCCCTGAAGGCTCAGTAGGCAGGTTGCAGTGTCAGGTCGTGATGGTGCTCGGTCTCGCCCACATGGTTGAGGCGGCCGACCAGTTCGGAGTGCTGCTTCATCCGGCCGATCTCGGTCATGATGCGGATGTCCTCGTGGCGCAGTTCGCGCCTGGCGGTGACCGCCTGCTTGTAGTCCAGCACTTCCGGGTAGTGCTCGGCCAGGTCCAGCGCCTCGGCCACGTGCTCGACGCTGTCGGCCTTGGAACTGATGCGGGCGCGGCTGTTGAAGGCCTTCATCCAGCGCTCGAAGCCGGCCTGCTGATCGAACATGTTGGCCATGAACCAGATCACGAACAGGATCGAGACCCAGGAGCCGAAGACGATCACCACGCGGGTGAAGGTGATATGGAAATCGTCGCGCCACAGGTAGTTGGCAATCAGGCCGAGGATCAGCAGCGAGGCCGCCTGCCAGCCAACGATCGACGCGATCAGCCACTGGCACTTGGCCTGGGCCAGCACCGCCACTTCATCGCGGATCTGCTGCTCGCTCAGGTTGCGCCAGTGCGCCACCTGTTTGTCGAACGGGCTGCTGTAGAGCTCGTTGTCGCGAAGCAGAATTCCCAAACCCTTGAACAAAGCAATCATGGCTGGCTCCTTGTGGAACGTGCGTCGATCAGCATTGGACGGTGTGGCAGGTCCAGTTCTAGCACTTCCAGCGGGCCGTGCAACGGGGGCAATGCCAAGCGGCGCAAGGGTTTGACCGGTGGGAGTGAAAATTGATGCGCTGCAGCAGCGTAGTCGCAGCCTGCGACAGGATGTCGCAGGGTGAAACGTGCTGCGGCCGCACATGAAACCGTCGCTGAGCGGGGAGGCTCGCCGCCGGAGGCGTGATCGCCGAGAATCGGAGCCAACCGCGCAAGACGCGACTGTTCTTCCGCCTCTCCTGGACCTGTGATGCCGGCTTTGCTGCAGCGACTCTCCCGCCCCGTCACGGCGCCGATCCGGCGCTGGGTGCTGGAGGCCTTCCCCCGTGGCCAGAGCGGCATCGATTACGACCAGCCGCTGGGTGACCCGGGTTGGTTTGGACCCGACAGCGTGACCTGGCGCCTGCACGCCGAGTTCCCCTCGATGCTCGCCGGCGGCCTGTGCGCGCTGATGCTGCAGACCCTGCACCCACGCGCGCTGGCCGGGGTCTATGACCACTCCAATTTCCGCCAGGACCTGGTGGGACGCCTGCGTCGTACCACGGCCTTCGTTGCCGGCACCAGCTACGCGCCCAGCGGCGAGGTGGAGGCGCTGCTGGCCAAGGTGCGCCGCATCCATGCGCAGATCCGCGGCCAGACCGCGCAGGGCGAGCCCTACGCCGCGGACGATCCGCAGCTGCTGACCTGGGTACACGTGACCGAAGCCTTCGGTTTCCTGCAGGGTTTCCGACGCTACGGGCGCGAGGTGCCGGCGAACATCGCCGATCGCTATTACGACGAGTACCGTTGCGTGGCCGAGGCACTGGGCGCGGTGGATGTGCCGCGCAGCGAAGCGGAAGTGGCGGCGTACTTCTGTGCACGTCAGCCGGAGCTGCGTGTGGATGAGCGCTCGCGCGAGGTGCTGGAGGTGCTGTCCGGCGTGCGCCTGCCGGTACCGGTGCCGGGGCTGTCGCGCGAGGTGTTCCTCGGTGCGGGCGCGGCGCTGCTGCCGGACTGGGCCGAAGGCATGCTTGAACGCAGTGGCCGTCAGCGCGCCCAGGCGGCGGCGTCTGCGAAGCTGATGCAGGGCATGGCGCCGCTGTTCCGCCGCGCGCTGCCCGATGGCCTGGCCAGTCGCGCCTGTGCGCGCATGGGCGCGCCGGTGGAGATCCTGCGCGAGTGGCCCACCGTTCCCCGGTAGGTGCCAACCTTGGTTGGCACGCGTTGCGCGTGGTGCCGCAGGAGCGCCAACCAAGGTTGGCATCTACCAGCGCGGATTCCGCAGTATCCACGCCATGCGTGGATGGGCCTTACCCCGCCGACTTCAACCCGCGCAACAGCATCTCCAGCGCCGCCGTCGCCTGCCGCAGGCGCACGTCGCCATCCTCGCCCTCGGCGATCCAGAACGCGGCCTCGGCCAGGCTGCCATAGATCAGCGACGCCAGCGCCTGCGCATTCACCGGCGCCACCGCGCCCTGGGCAACCAGATGTTCGATCAGGTGCTGCATCGAGTGCACGCAGTGGCGCTGCGAGTCCGGTGAGGCGCCACCGAGCACCGCGCGCGCATCGCGCAGCACGATGCGCTGGATCTCCGGCTCCAGCGCCATCTCAAGATAGGCGCGGCAACGCTGCACGAAGCCCTCCCAGGCATCGTCGGCGGCATCACTGATCGCCTGCAGGCGCTGGTCGGTCTCGGCATCGAGCTGGGCGACGACAGCCGCCAGCAGCCCCTTCTTGTCGCCGAAGTGGTGGTACAGCGCGCCGCGGGTCAGCCCGGCCTGGGCGGTCAGGTCGTCCATCGAGGTGGCGGCATAGCCATGCTCGCTGAACACCCGGCGGGCGGTGTCCAGGAGGGTGGCGCGGGTTTCTTCCATCTCGGCGCGGGTGCGACGAACCATTCGGAGCTCCTTACATACGGAGTGCATGATTATTTACATACGACGCGTATGAATGTAGCCTCTTATTCATACGCTGTGTATGTATTGTCGTGGCGCGCTGTGCGCCAGGCAAGTCGCTGCCTTGGAGAACTGATGGCTACCCCCTACCGCGACCTGTTCACTGCCCCCGGCACTGCCGGCCTTGCCCTGGCCGGGCTGGTGGCGCGCCTGCCGCTGCCGATGACCGGGATCGGCATCATCACCCTGCTGTCCCAGCTGCGTGGCAGCTATGCGCTGGCCGGTGCGGTGTCGGCCACCTTCGTACTGACCTACGCGCTGCTGTCGCCACAGGTGTCGCGCTGGGTCGACCGGCGTGGGCAAAACAAGGTGCTGCCGTGGGCCACTGCGGCCAGCGCGGCCGGTCTGCTGTTGCTGCCCGCATGCACGCTGCTGGCTGCGCCGGACTGGATGCTGTTCATTGCGGCGATGCTGTGCGGCTGCATGCCCAGCGTGTCGGCGATGGTGCGTGCGCGCTGGACCGCGATCCATCGCGGCCGTCCGCTGCTGCAGACCGCGTACTCGCTGGAGACGGTGTTCGACGAGGTGACCTTCATTGCCGGACCACCGTTGTCGGTGGGACTGTCGGTGGCCGTATGGCCACAGGCGGGCGTTCTGGCGGCGGCTCTGCTGCTGGTGCTCGGGGTGATCGCACTGGTCCTGCAGCGCGGCACCGAACCGCCGCTGCAGCCCCGCGAGAGCGTCACCCCCGTGCGATCACTGCTGCGGCGGCCGGAAATCCGCCTGCTTGCGCTGTTGATGCTGGCGATGGGGATGATCGTCGGCACGGTCGACATCACCAGCGTCGCCTTCGCCGAACAGCGGGGGCAGCCGCTTGCTGCCAGCGCGGTGCTGTCGGCCTATGCGTTGGGCAGCTGCGCGGCGGGCCTGCTGTTCGGTGCACGGACGCTGCAGATACCGCTACCGCGCCTGTTGCTGACCGGCGCAGCGGCCACCGCACTGGCCACGGTGCCGCTGCTGTGGGTCGGCAGCCTGCCGGTGCTGGCCCTTGCGGTGCTGCTGGCCGGGGTGTTCTTCGCACCGACGATGATCGTGGCGATGTCGCTGGTCGAACAACACGTGCCCGAATCGCGCCTGACCGAGGGCATGACCTGGCTGCTGGCCGGATTGAACATCGGCGTGGCGCTGGGCGCAGCGCTGTCCGGGCAGAGCGTCGATGCGGGGGGCGTGCGCAGCGGTTTTGTGGTGGCGCTGGCGGCAGGCGGCGGCGTGCTGCTGTTCGCCGTGCTCGCGCAGCGTGCGCTGCGCCCGTCTGCCGCGTCCAGATCCCCCGAAGGAGTCATCCCGTGAGCGCGTCATCGCCTGCGCATCCCGCGCCCGTGGCCCGCCATCCGTGGTGGGCGGTGTCCGCCGTGGGCCTTGCCACGTTTTCGGTGGTCACCACCGAAATGCTGCCGGTCGGCCTGCTGACCCCGGTCGCTGAAGATCTCGGCGCGTCCACCGGTACGGCCGGCCTGATGATCTCGCTGCCGGCCGTGCTGGCGGCGGTGTTCGCACCGCTGGTGGTGATTGCAGCCGGTGGCATCGATCGTCGCCGCATCCTGTGCGCGCTGCTGGGCCTGCTGCTGGTCGCCAACCTTGCGTCGGCACTGGCACCGGACATCGGCTCGCTGCTGGCCGCGCGCGTACTGGTGGGGTTCTGCATGGGTGGCATCTGGGCCATCGCCGGTGGGCTGGCAGCGCGCCTGGTACCTGCGCAGCGCATTGGCCTGGCCACTTCGATCATCTTCGGAGGCGTGGCCGCAGCTTCGGTGCTGGGTGTTCCGTTGGGCGTGCTGATCGGGGATGCCTGGGGCTGGCGCAGTGCGTTCGTGGCGATGACGTTGTTCAGTGCGGCGGTGATGCTGCTGCATCTGCGGGTGGTTCCCGCGTTGCCGGTCAGCACATCGGTGCGGCCGCGGCAGTTCGTGCAGCAGCTTGGCCAGCGCAACCTGCGGCGTGGCCTGTGGCTGACCGGGCTGCTGGTGTCCGGGCACTTCATCGCCTTCACGTACGTGCGGCCGCTGCTGACGTCCGTATCGGGCGTGGATGCGTCGTGGATAGGTGCACTGCTGTTTGGGTACGGCCTGGCTGGCATCGCCGGCAACTTCATCGCCGGGCCTCTGGCTGCGCGCCATCCACGGGGCATGCTGCTGGCGATAGCCTTGGGCCTGCTGCTGACGCCTCTGCTGTTCCTGTGGGTGGGAAATACGCCCTCCGCAGGTATTGCGGTGCTGCTGCTGTGGGGTCTGGCCTATGGCGGTGTATCGGTGGGCCTGATGAGCTGGATGATGAAGGCGGTGCCGCAGGCCGTGGAGATCGCCACCGCGCTGTATGTGGCGGTATTCAACATCGGCATCGCAATGGGCGCCTGGAGTGGTGGCCGCCTGCTGGATGGCGTGGGCCTGCATGCGAATCTGTGGGCTGCAGCGGTGTTGGCTGGGAGTGCCCTGCTGATGGTTGCCACCACCCGCAGGTAGAGCCACGCCATGCGTGGATTCCCACCCTGTGCCGACCAAGGTTGGCCGCCACCTGAAATGAAACGGGCGCCTTGCGGCGCCCGTTCCGGTTACATCACCACACCTTGACCCGCTTGTCCGGGGCCAGGTACAGCTTCTGGCCTTCCTTCACCTCGAACGCCGGGTACCAGGCGTCGATGTTGCGCACGGTCAGTGCGCGGAACTGGCCCGGTGCATGCACATCGGTCAGCAGCGAGTTGCGCAGCGCCTGCTCGCGGCTCTTGCTGCGCCAGGCCTGGGCGAAGCCAAGGAAGAAGCGCTGGTCCGGGGTGAAACCTTCCAGGGTCTGTCCCGGCTTGCCCTGCAGCGACAGCTGGTAGGCATCGTAGGCGGTGCCCAGGCCGGCCACGTCGGCGATGTTCTCGCCCAGGGTCAGCTTGCCGTTCACATGCACGCCCGGGAACGGCTCGTAGCTGCTGAACTGCGCGGCCAGCGCGTCACCGGCGGCGTTGAACTGCTTCAGGTCCTCGGCGGTCCACCAGTTGTGCAGCTTGCCGGTTTCATCGAACAGCGCACCGGCGTTGTCGAAGCCGTGGCTGATCTCGTGACCGATCACCGCGCCGATCGCACCGTAGTTCACCGCGTCGTCGGCGGCGCCGTCGAAGAACGGCGGCTGCAGGATCGCGGCCGGGAACACCAGGCGGTTCTCCAGCGGTACGTTCATCGCGTTGATGGTCTGCGGCAGCATCGCCCACTCGCTGTGGTCGACCGGCTTGCCCAGCTTGGCGATGTTGCGCTGGTACTCGAACAGCTCGGCGCGCTGCGCATTGCCCAGCGGGTCATCACGGCGGATCTCAAGGCCGGTGTAGTCGCGCCACTTTTCCGGATAGCCCATGCCCACGGTCAGGCCGGCCACCTTCGCCTTGGCGCTCGCCTTGGTCTGCGGCGACATCCACGCCAGCGCGTCGATGCGCTTGGCGAAGGCGGCAATGATGTTCCTGGCCATCTCGTCCGCGCGTTCCTTGGTCTTCGCGTCGAAGTGCTTTTCGACGTAACGCTTGCCGATCGCTTCGCCCACTGCGTGGTTGGCGTCGTCCACCGCGCGCTTCCAGCGGTCGCTCTGCTGCGGCGTGCCGCTCAGCGCGGTGCCGTGGAAGGCGAAGCGAGCATCGGCGAATTTCTTCGGCAGGTAGGCGGCGGCACGGTCCAGCGCGTGGAAGGCCAGGTAGTCCTTCCACACCTCCAGTGGCTCGGTGGCGACCAGCCTGGACAGGCCGGCCACGGCCTTGGGCTGCCAGACGATGAAGTCCTGCTGCTTGCCCAGCGCGGCCGCATCGAGGAAGGCGTTCCAGTCCATGCCGGGCGCCTTGGCATTGAAGTCGGCCTGGGTCCACGGATTGGCACCCTTGGTCACATCATTGGTTTCTTCCTGGGTGGCATGCGCCTGCGCGATCTTGGTCTCCAGCGCGAGAATGCGTTGTGCCTTGCCGGCCGGATCGGCGACGCCGGCCAGCTGCAGCATCTGTGCGATGTAGGCCTGGTACTGCTTGCGCAGTTCGGCCATGCGGCCGCCGCCCAGGTAGAAATCGCGGTCGGGCATGCCCAGGCCGCCCTGCACCAGGTAGGGCGCATTGCGGTCGGGCTGGAGCAGGTCCACCGACACCCACAGGCCGAACAGGCGGTCGGTGTAGAAGTTGGTGGCATTGAGCAGGTCGACGTCGGCGCGCAGGTCGCCGCCGAGGGCACGCGCCAGGCCGGCCTTGTCGGCGATCTCATCGATCGCCTTCAGCTGCGGCTCCACGGGTGCAACGCCGCGCTGCTCGATGCCGGCCTCGTCCATGTAAGCGGCGTAGTAATCGCCGATCAGCTTGTCGTCACCGCTGGCCTGTGTGTTGCCGGCGGCACCTTCCAGGATGGCGCGGGTGTCGGCCAGGGTCTTCTCGGCAATGACGTTGAAGCTGCCGAAGCGCGAGCGATCGGCCGGAATCTCGGTGTTCTTCACCCAGGTGCCATTGGCGAAGCCGAAGAAGTCGTCGCCAGCGGCGATGCTGCGGTCCATGCCGCTGGCATCGAAGCCGAAACTGCCCAGCATCGGCTTGGCCGCAGCGGGGGCGGCATCGGCCGGCGCAGTGGCACCGGCGGCCGGTTCGGCCGGCCGGTCACAGGCGGCCAGGGACAGGCTGGCAACGATGGCCAGCGCCAGGGTGGGACGGCGCAGCTTGGACATGGACTTCTCTTGCAGCGGAAAACCCCAAGTCTAATCCGCTGCGGCGCCACTGGCCGCGTCCTTGCGCCGCCCGTCCTGTGCAGGATCTGGCTGAACGCGCAGACGCGATCTTCACGCCGTCACCGGGGTGGTGCATGCTGGACCCTGGAGCCCTGCGCGGACACGGGGAGGTGGCCATGCGGGGGCGGATCAGGCGTCAAGAATGGCGTCCACCGGCCGTTGAGGTCGGGGACGTGGAGGATTCGTTCGCGCATGAAGCCAGCCGACTGCACAAGGAACACCCGCCGATGCCCGCGCTGAAACGCGCGTTGGCCCGGCCGCTGCGCGCCATCACCTGGGGCGGTGTGCTGCTGGGCGTTCTGCTGGTGACCGGCCTGACCCTCATGCTGGTCAATGACTACCACCGCCGCCTGGAAGCGGCACAGCGCCAGAGCCGCGCGCTGGCGGTGGGCAGCGAGCGCCTGCTGGCGCTCGAGCTGCGCAACCTGGAACGCGCCATGTCCGGCATCGCCGCCGACGCCGCCGAGGTGTTCCGCAGTGTGCCGGTACAGGCGCCGGCCTTGATGGATGCCTCCATCGGCGGCGTGCTGCGCCGGCATGCAGAGCTGCACAGCATCGTCGTGCTCGACAGCCATGGCCGACCACTGACGGCCGGCACGGGCGACCTGCAGCTGCCGCTGTGGACCGATCCGCAGCGCCGTGGCCTGAGCAGCGCGCTGTACATCGGCCCGCCGCAGCGGGCCAGCGATGACGGCTGGGTGGTCCCGCTGGCGCTGGCGATGGCCGACGGGCGCTGGCTGCTGGCGCGGCTGCGCTGTGGCGAACTGCAACGCATCGTCGGCGGCCTCGATGTCGGCCCCAACGGACTGGTCTCGATCAGCGATGCCGAGGGTTACATGCTGGCCCGCGTGCCTGATCCGCACGGCACGGTGGGCCGCCGCTACGACCTGCCGCGCCGTGACCTGCTCGGCACGCAGGCGGTGGTCGAGCTGGGCAGCGTGCCGGGTGCGGTCGACGGCGTACCGCGCATCATCACCATCAGCACGCTGGAACACAGCCCGCTGGCGGTGCAGGTCGGCCTGGCCGACGAAGACGTACTGGCGCCGTGGTGGCCGTACCTGCAGGCGTCGGTGGCGATCGTACTGGCTTACATCGCGGTGTTGCTGGTGCTGCTGTATGCCGTGCGGCGCAGCACCCGCAGCCAGCAGGCGATGGCCGAGGAGCTGAAAACAGGCCACGCCGAGCTGCGTCTTGCGCACCAGGTCGGTCGTGTCTGTACCTGGTACGTGGATGAGGACGCCGCACTGCTGCGCTGGTCGCCGCTGGCGCGCGAGATTTTTGGCGTGCAGACCGATGCGCTGCCGGTGGCCGATTTCTTCGCACGCGTGCACCGCGACGATGCCGCGCGCCTGCAGCATGCCTTTGACCAGGCATTCGCCGGCAGCGCGGTGCTCGACCAGGTGTTCCGCCTGGTACTGCCCGGGGGCGAGGTGCGCTGGGTGGGCGCACGTGGGCAGCGGGTGGAAGTGGCCGACAGCGAGCGGCGCATGATCGGCGCGCTGACCGACCTGAGCGAGCGTTACCAGGCGCGCGAGCAGGTGAGCGAGGTCGAACGCCGCTTCCGGCTGCTGTTCGACCGCAATCCTGCACCGTTCTGGGTGTTCGACCCGGATACGCTGCGCTTCATCGAGGTCAACGACGCTGCGGTGCGCCAGTACGGCTACAGCCGCGACGAGTTTCTGTCGATGAGCATCCTCGACATCCGCCCGCGCGAAGGCTGGGACGAAGTGCGTGGTGCCATCCAGCGGGCACAGGTGGGCGATCCACCCGACGCGACCGTGCGCCTGCACCGGCGCAAGGACGGTAGTGTGTTCGAGGTGCGCGCACACCTGTCCAAGCTCGATTTCGACGGACAACCCGCGTGCCTCGTGCTGGCCGAGGATGTCAGCGAACGGCTGGCCTACGAGCGTGACCTGGCCTATCGGGCACGGCACAACCCGGCCACTGGCCTGCTCAACGTGCGCGCCCTGACCGAACAGCTGGACGAGCAGCAGCAGGGCTACACCATCGCCTTCGTGCAGTTGCGTGGCCTGCAGCTTGTGGCCGATACGCTGGGCCGTGAGATCGGCGATGCGGTGCTGCAGTCGATGGCGACCCGGCTCGGGGGCCTGGGCGCGCGCTATGGCACGCTGGCGTTCCAGCCGGCCGAAGATTTCGTCTTGGCCATTGGGGCCGAGCACGATACCCAGCGCGTGCTGGATGACCTGCTGCAGATCGTGTCAGCGCCGATGCGTGGCAAGGATTCACTGCACCAGTTCGAACCGCGCATCGGTGTGGCCGTGCACACTGCCGGTGACGGCCACAGCGCCGAGCAGGTGATCGGCATGGCCGCGCAGGCCGCGCACGCGGCGCGTGCCGAGGGCAACGTGGTGGTCTGGTTCGATGCGGCAGTGACCACGCGGCTGGCCGACCGCCTGCGCCTGGCCGGGCGCATCCACGCCGCCATAGACAACGAGTTCCAGCTGTACTTCCAGCCGATCCGGCACGCCAGCGATGGCAGCCCGGCCGCGCTGGAGGCCCTGCTGCGCTGGCCGCAGGCCGATGGCAGCTTCATCCCGCCCAACGAGTTCATCCAGCTGTGCGAGGACACCGGGTTGATCCTGGCACTGGGCCGCTGGGTGATCCGCGCCGCGGCGAAGGCACAGCGGCGGTTGGTCGAGGCCGGTTGGGGCGAGCTGCCGATCGCAGTCAACGTGTCGGCAGTGCAGTTCTTCAACAGCGACCTGGTGGCCGAATTCACCCGCGTCCAGCAGGAGTTCGGACTGGCCCGCGGCGCACTGCACGTGGAGCTGACCGAGAGCAGCCTGATGCGCAAGCCGGCGCAGGCGATGCAGACCATGCAACGCCTGCACGAGCAGGGCATCAGCGTGTCGCTGGACGATTTCGGCACCGGCTATTCCAGCATGTCCTACCTGCAGCACCTGCCGCTGGACATCCTGAAGATCGATCGCAGTTTCGTCGCCGACGTGGAAACCAATCCGCGCAACGCTTCGATCTGCCGCGCATTGCTGTCGCTCGGCCACAGCATGGGCCTGACCATCATCGCCGAGGGCGTTGAAACGCCGGGGCAGCTGGACTGGTTGGCTGCGCATGGCTGCGACCAGGTGCAGGGCTACCTGCTGGGGCGGCCGGCGCCGCTGGAGCGGATCATCGACGCGCTGGATGAAGTCCCTGCCTGATCGGGGCTTCGTATTTGCCGGCCAGCGGCCGGCACTACCCGGCCGAAGCATGACGGTAGTGCCGGCCGCTGGCCGGCAGGCACCCGACCAAAGCATGACGGTAGTGCCGGCCGCTGGCCGGCAGGCGCCCGACCGAAGCATGACGGTAGTGCCGGCCGCTGGCCGGCAGGCACCCGGCCGAAGCATGACGGTAGTGCCGGGCGCTGGCCGGCAAGCACCCGACCGAAGCATGACGGTAGTGCCGGCCGCTGGCCGGCAGGCGCCCGGCCGAAGCATGACGGTAGTGCCGGCCGCTGGCCGGCAGGCACCCGATTCGGCTACACCCCGGTTTCCACCAGGTGGTCGATGAAGCTGCGCACCTTCGGCGCCAGGTGGCTACGGCTGGCATACACCGCGAAGATGCCGATCGGCGAGGCCTCCCATTCCGGTAGCACGCGCACCAGGCGGCCATCGGCCAGCGCGTCTTCCAGCAGGAAATCCGGCTGCAGGATCACACCCATGCCGGCGATCGCCGCTTCGCGCAGCACGTCGCCGTTGTTCGCGTGCAGCAGGCTGTTCACCGCCACCCTCACTTCACCGCCGGGTCCCTGCAGCGGCCACTGGTCGCCAGCGGCCCAGTAGCTGTAGCTCAGGCACGCGTGATCCTGCAGGTCCTGCGGGCTCTGCGGGGTGCCGCGTGCAGCCAGGTAGGACGGCGCCGCGCACAGGCTCACCCGCGCTTCGCCCAGCCGGCGCGCGATCAGCGCCGGGCTCGGCTCGCGGGTGATGCGGATGGCCACGTCGTAGCCTTCCTCGACCATGTCCACCAGGCGGTCGGACAGGGCCAGGTCCAGTTCCACCTGCGGGAAGCGCTCGCGGTAGCTGGCCAGCAACGGGCCAAGGCGGGCGATGCCCCAGCTGACCGGTGCGTTGATGCGCAGCGTGCCCGAGGGTTCCAGCGCCTGCGCGCCGATGCTGGCTTCCAGTGCGTCGAACTCGGCCAGCAGGCGCACGCACTGGGCGTAATAGGCGGCGCCGGTGCTGGTGGGGCTGACCCGCCGCGTAGTGCGGTGGAGCAGGCGGGTGGACAGGCGCTTTTCCAGTGCCGCGACCTGGCGGGTGACGCCGGCGGTCGACATGTCCAGGGCCTGGGCTGCGGCACTGAAGCCGTTGCGCTCGACCACCGCCACGAACACGCGCATCGCCTCGAGGGTGTCCATTGTTGCGCCTTCTGAAACAAATACGGTCAAGCGATCGTATTTATCGGCCCCTGAAGGCGCAATAACCTGTCTCCACTCCCTTCAAGGTGCTTTGCCATGCACACCACGACCGCTCCTGTCTCGCCGCTGGCCCCGTACGGGGCCGCCCTGCTGCGCCTGGCCCTGGGCGTGCTGTTCCTGGTCCACGCGCTGACCAAGCTGCTGCTGTTCACGCCGGCGGGCACGGCGGCGTTCTTCGAGTCGCTGGGGCTGCCCGGCGTGCTCGGCTATCTCACCATCGGCGTCGAGCTGGTGATCGCCGTCGCGCTGCTGCTGGGCGTCTACGCGCGCTGGGTGGGCCTGGCCGGCGTGCCGCTGCTGCTGGGCACCATCGTCACCGTGCACGGCGCCAACGGCTTCGGTTTCGCCAATGCCGGCGGCGGCTGGGAATACCCGGCGTTCTGGTCGCTGGCGCTGGTGGTGCTGTTCCTGGTCGGCGACGGCAAGTGGACCCTGCGTTCGCGCTGATCGCCGCCTGATCCTGCAACTGGAGCATTCCATGTCCCGCCTGCCTTCGTTGTACATCTCCCACGGCTCGCCGATGACCGCCCTGCATCCGGGCCAGGTCGGCGTGCGACTGGCCGAGCTGGCGCGCGACCTGCCGACGCCGCGCGCCATCGTGATGGCCTCGGCGCACTGGCTGGGTCGGCAGCCGCTGGTCGGCGCGCATCCGCAGCCGCCGACGATCCATGACTTCGGCGGCTTCCCGCGCGCGCTGTTCGAACTGCAGTACCCGGCGCCGGGCGATCCGGCGCTGGCCGAAGAAGTGGCCGGCCGCATCGCCGCCGCCGGCCTGCCGGTGGCGCTCGACCCGCAGCGTGGCCTCGACCATGGCGCGTGGGTGCCGCTGCGGCTGCTGCGCCCGCAGGCCGACATCCCGGTGGTGCCGCTGTCGATCCAGCCGCTGCTCGGCCCCGAGCACCAGTTCGCGCTGGGCCGCGCACTGGCGCCACTGCGAGAGCAGGGCGTGCTGCTGGTCGGCTCGGGCAGCATCACCCACAACCTGCACGACTGGGGCGACTACCAGGACGGCAAGGAAGCGCCGTACGTGCGGCCCTTCATCGAATGGATGGAACAGCGCCTGGCCGCCGATGATCGCCAGGCCCTGTTCGACTACCGCCGGCGGGCGCCATTCGCCGAACGCGCGCACCCGACCGACGAGCACCTGCTGCCGCTGTTCTTCGCGATGGGCGCAGCCGGCGAGGACGGCTTCGGTGCACGCCGCATCGATGCCGGCATCGACGCCGGCTTCCTCGCCATGGACCTGTACCGCTTCGACGGGGCATGAGCCGGGGCTGACGCGCGACCGCCCCGGCCGTCGCGCTCATGGCCGCATGTGGTAGTTTTTTCCGGGTTTCCGGCGCTGGCCTTCGAGCCTCCCCGCGCGCCGCTTCCTGGAAGAAGCATGCATACCATTGAAGTCGTCCTGGCGATGCTGGTGGCCGTTGTCGCCAGCGGCTACCTGGTTCGCGTCCTCCCGTTCTCGTTGCCGCTGCCGCTGGTGCAGATCGGCCTGGGCGCGGTCATCGCCGGGGTGTTCAACCGCGGCCACGCGCTGGAGCCGGAAGTGTTCTTCCTGCTGTTCCTGCCGCCGCTGCTGTTCCTGGATGGCTGGCGCATTCCCAAGCAGGGCCTGTTCCGCGACAAGGGCGCGATCCTCGAACTGGCGTTCGGCCTGGTGGTGTTCACCGTCATCGGTGCCGGCCTGCTGATCCACTGGATGATTCCGGTGATGCCGCTGGCGGTGTGCTTTGCGCTGGCGGCCATCGTCTCGCCGACCGACCCGGTGGCGGTCGGCGCGATCGCCTCCAAGGCACCGATTCCCAAGCGACTGATGCACATCCTGGAAGGCGAGTCGCTGCTCAACGATGCGTCCGGCCTGGTCTGCTTCCGCTTCGCGGTGGCGGCGGTGATGACCGGCTCCTTCTCGCTGGCCACGGCCTCGCTGACCTTCCTGTGGGTGGCGGTGGCCGGCCTGGCGGTGGGCGTAGCGGTTACCCTCGGCGTGTCCACGTTCCAGCGCTGGCTGTGGCGCCGCTTCGGCGAGGAACCGGGTGCGGCAATGCTGGTCAACCTGCTGATCCCGTTCGCGGCCTACCTGCTGGCCGAAGAAATCCATGCCTCGGGCATCCTCGCTGCCGTGGCGGCCGGCATCGCGATGAGCTACGTCGAGCTGACCGGCCGTGTCTCCGGCAGCATGCGCGTACAGCGCGCGGGCGTCTGGAACATGCTGCAGTTCAGCTTCAACGGCATCATGTTCGTGCTGCTGGGCGAGCAGCTGCCCGGCATCGTCGAACGCGCCACCACCACCATGAACGAGTCCGGCCACCAGAGTGCATGGTGGCTGCTGGTGTACGTGGTGGTGATCAACCTGGCGCTGATCCTGTTGCGCCTGCTGTGGGTATGGCTGTCGCTGCGCTGGAACCTGCTGCGTGCACGCCGTCGAGGCCTGGAGCGCGGCGAGGCACCGAACTGGCGCATCGTGGTGGCGACCTCGGTGGCCGGCGTGCGCGGCGCGATCACCCTGGCCGGCGTGCTGACCCTGCCGTTGTTCCTGCCCGATGGCAGCGCGTTCCCGGCGCGCGACCTGGTGATCTTCCTGGCCGCGGCGGTGATCCTGTTCTCGCTGGTCGGCGCCAGCGTGGCGCTGCCGCAGCTGCTGAAGGGCCTGCAGCTGCCAGCCGATTCGGGCGAGCGCAAGGAAGAGGACCTGGCACGCCGGCTGTCGTCCAAGGCCGCGCTGGCTGGGGTCGAACGCATGCGCCAGCAGCTGGTGATGAACCAGAATACCGAGAACGTGCAGCTGTACAACGACGCTGCCTCGCGGGTGAGCCTGCTGTACCAGCGGCACCTGGAGAAGGACAACGACGGGCCCGACGTGGACCCGGAGAAGGTGCGGCGGATGGAGCTGGGGTACCGCCAGCTGCGCAGCGCCGGCCTCAATGCCGAACGCGAGGAACTGTTCCGGCTGACCCGGCGCGGGGTGATCTCCGACGAGATCTCGCGGCGCCTGATCCGCAACCTGGACCTGCTGGAATCGCGCAAGCGCGAATGACGCCTGGGACCGGGCGTTGCTGACGCTGACGCGGATTCCACCCTGCCATGCAGAGCCGAGCCCGTGCTCGGCTGCGCTTGCTTCAGGCGTCATGAACCCGGAACGAAAAGCAGCCGAGCACAGGCTCGGCTCTACATGCCGGTGCCGGTTATTCCGGCTTCTGGTCCAGGAAATACACCTCGACCTTGCCCTTGACCTTGATGGTCATCGGGTTGCCGCGGCGGTCGCGGGCCTTGCCGGCCTGCACGCGGATCCAGCCTTCGCTGACCGAGTATTCCTCGACGTTGTCGCGCTCGACGTCGTTGAAACGCACGCCGACGCCGCGCTCCAGCGCCTGTGCATCATGGAAGGGGCTGGCCGGGTTGATCGCCAGGTGGTCGGGAGGGGTATCGCTCATCTTCATTCACAGTGACGGCCACCAAGGCCGGCTTCAGCGGCACAGGATAAACCGTAGAATGCCGGCCTGCCCCAGAGGACGTTCCGCCATGCCCGACAACAGCGACTATTTTGACTTCGAGGAAGACATCCACGACTTCGACGAGGACGGATTCGAGGCGCGGGTCTGGAACCTGCTGGTGCTGATCAACCCGGGCGACGAAGAATTGGCCCTGCAGCAGTTCAACCGCTGGCGCGAGCACCTGTCCGAGGACGGGCAGCCGCTGGAAGCGGACAGTGATTGGCTGCCGGCGCTGTTCACCGCCATCGCCTGGCAGTCCGGTTTCGATGTGGAGCGCGACGACCTGGAATCGCTGCAGTCGGCGGTCAACGAGCTGTCGGCGCGCTTCAATCTGCAGCTGGACTGGGGTGGCGACCTGGACGACGAGGACTTTGCCGAAGGCCTGGACGGCGTGCAGCTGATGGCCACCGCCTTCGACCGCCTGCGCGAGCACAACTACACGCTGTGGAGCGTGGATGCCGGCAGTGATGGCTTTGCCGGGGTGATGGCGCTGACCCGCGACGATGACGCGATGCTGGCGCTGTGCTCGCTGCTGAACGTGGAAATCCGGCTGGGCAGCGACCCGTTCTGAGCGGGCAGGTGGGGGCGGAGCCCGCCTACAAGTGGATGCCAACCTTGGTTGGCATGCCCTGCGCCAGATGTGCGGACCAAGGTCCGCACCCGCCACGGCGGCATTTCACGAAGAGCAGCCGAGCATCGGCTCGGCTCTACAGGAGGCAAACGGCAGCCGAGCCTACGGCCGGTACTGCGCCCGGGCGTTGGCGATCACCGCCTTGACCAGCTCGCGCTCGGTGTGCCGGGAAATTGCCCGGGCGCCAAGCGCGATCGCCTGCGCGCGCAGCTCGGCCGTGACATCGTAGTGGGCACCGCTGGCCTTGTTCTGGAAGGCCCGCGGGGGGATGCCGAGCTGCGCCGCCATCGCGTGCAGCTCGGCCAGGGTGTCGGCCATCAGGTGCGCCCAGCGCTGTCCGCGCCAGGGATGCACCGCGTCATCGACGTAGACCGTCACCGCCGCGGCCGGTTCAGGCCTGCGGCTTGCTGTCGCTGTCGGCGGCCGGGGTAGCCTCGGCGTCGGCAGCAGCTTCAACCACATCGCCTTCGGCGGCCTCAGCGGCTTCTTCGCCTTCTTCGGCTTCCACGGTCTCGAACTCGGACACCAGCTTGTCCAGGTACTCGTCAGCGGTCTGGCCGGATTCGGCGGCCAGGGTGTCCAGCAGCTTCTGCAGCAGCTCGGAATACTCCAGGTTGACCTTGCGGCCTTCCTTTTCCTGCACGTTGGACAGGTGCTTGAGCATGGCCAGCATCGGCACCGGGTTCTCGGCGTTGCCCATGGTCTGGCCACCGATGGCCAGCAGCCATTCGCGGCCCTGCAGGCCGATGGCGGCGACCACCTGGCCGTCTTCGTTGGTCAGCACGGCATGGTTCTGCACCTGCTGCTGGGCATTCAGGCGCAGGAACGGGCGCTTGCCCTGCTGCTTCTTGCGCTTGTCACGCTTGGCCTTGGAGGACTGGGACATGGGGTGGGGTCACCTGGAAACGGAAAGACCACCATTGTAGCGGCCGCACGCAGGTGGGGTCAGATCCCTTTCCAGGGGAAAGGGATCTGATCCCGGTTCAGTGCGCCTCACCCTGCGCGGCCTGCACGTCGGGGTCAGCGGTAGGTGCCGACAACCCGATCTGCGGACCGGCGCCGGCCAGGGCGGCCGCTTCGGCGGCCCGGGTCATCACCACGATGCTGATGCGGCGGTTGATCGGGTTCTGCGGGTCGGCCTTGTCGAACAGCACCGATGAAGACAGGCCGACCACGCGGGTGATCTTGCTGTCCTCCAGGCCGCCGTCCACCAGCGCGCGGCGGGCGGCATTGGCACGATCGGCGCTCAGTTCCCAGTTGCCGTAGCCACGCGCAGCCGAATAGGCGGTGATGTCGGTGTGGCCGGTCAGGCTGATCCGGTTCGGCACGTGGTTCAGGTACTCGGCCAGCTCGTGCAGGATCTGCTGCGTGTACGGTTTCAGCGTGGCGCTGCCGAGGTCGAACATCGGCCGGTTCTGCTTGTCCACGATCTGGATGCGCAGGCCTTCCGGGGTCAGGTCCAGCAGCAGCTGGTCCTTGAACGGTTCCAGGGCCTGGCTCCTGCTGATCGCTTCCTGCAGTTCCTTCATCAGCGCTTCCAGCTGCTGCTTGTCGCGCTGCTGCTGGTCCACCGGCTGCGGCACCGCTTCCTTCTGGTTCTGGAAGGGATCGTTGCTGCTGCCGCGCGAGATGTCGGTGGCACCGCCCAGCTTGATCATCGAGGTGCTGGCGCCGCCCGGGCCGGCCATGCCGGGCGCCGGCGTGGCGTTCTGCCCGCTCAGCGGGCTGGGGTTGCGGAAGTACTCGGAAATGGCCGCACGGTCGTTCTTGTTGGTGGTGGCCATCAGCCACAGCACCAGGAAGAACGCCATCATCGCGGTCACGAAGTCGGCATAGGCCACCTTCCACGAGCCTCCGTGATGGGCGGCGTGGCCGGCCTTCCTGACCCGGCGGACGATGACTGTGGGCTTGTTCTCGGCCATGGCTTACTTGACCGTCTTCAGGTGCTGCTCGAAATCGGAGAAGGCCGGGCGCACGTTCGACGGCAGCGTCTTGCGGGCGAATTCCAGCGCGATCTTCGGGTTGTAACCGCGCAGGCAGGCCAGCAGGGCAGTCTTGACCGATTCGTAGATGCGGCTGTCCTGCTCGGCGCGGGCCTCCATCGCGGCGGCCATCGGGCCGACGAAGCCGTAGCCGAGCAGGATGCCCAGGAAGGTACCGACCAGTGCACCGGCCACGTGGCCACCGACCTCGACGATGTCGCCGCCGATCGAGCCCATGGTGATGACGATGCCCAGCACCGCCGCGACGATGCCGAAACCGGGCAGTCCGTCAGCGACCTTGGTCAGCACCTGCGACGGTGCCATGGCCTCGGCGTGGTGCTTTTCCAGTTCCAGTTCCAGCAGCGGCTCCAGCTCGTGCGGCTCGATGTTGCTGCCGATCATCAGGCGCAGGCAGTCGGTGATGAAGTCGATCAGGTGGTGGTCGGCCTGCACCTTGGGGTAGTTGCCGAACAGCGCGCTTTCGGCCGGGCGCTCGACATGGTCTTCCAACGCCATGAAGCCTTCGCGGCGGGCCTTGTTGAGCAGTTCATAGAGCAGGCTGAGCACATCGATGTAGTCCTGCTGCTTGTAGCGCGGGCCCTTGAACACACCCACCATGGCCTGCAGGGTCTGCTTGACCGTCTTGGCCGGGGTACCGACCAGGAAGGCGCCGAGCGCGGCGCCGCCGATGATGACCAGCTCATAGGGCTGCCAGAGGGCACCCAGGCGGCCGTGGGCACCGAGGTAGCCCCCGATCACGCTGATGATGACGACCAGGAATCCAACGATGATGAGCATGGGGCGACGCAAGGAGAGGGGATATCTCCTTGTCGGCCCGTCGCCTGGTTTTCTGAAGAGGGAATTCTGTGAAATCGGTCGGCGGGGTGTTTCAGCCCGCCACGCCGCTTTCTGCACCGCCGCGCTGCAAGGGATCGGGCCAGGGCTCGCCGTTGGCGGTGAACGAAAGTGAGACGGAGTTCAGGCAGTGGCGCTCGTAGGTGGGCGGCGGACCGTCCGGGAACACGTGGCCCAGGTGGCTGCCGCAGCGCGCGCAGGTGATCTCGGTGCGCACCATGCCGTGGCTCGTGTCGCGGATCTCGCGCACGTGCGCCGGGTCGAACGGGGCGAAGAAGCTGGGCCAGCCGGTGCCGGAGTCGAACTTGGTGCTGGAGCGGAACAGCGGCAGCGCACACAGCCGGCAGCAGTAGACGCCCTCGCGCTTGTTGTCGAGGAACACGCCGCAGAACGGTGCCTCGGTGCCATGCTGCAACAGCACGCGGCGTTCTTCGCTGCTGAGGCCGGCGATCAGCGCCTCGGTCTGGGTGGCAGTGGGGGGCGTCAGGTCGAAGGCGGTCATGGCGGCGCTCCGTGGGGTCGATGGCCTGGGGATGGCGGAAAACGTGGGGGTGAAAGCGCAACCTTGCAAGTGTGATGGCCGTTCATGGGCGGCACACAGGCGAAGGCGCAAGGTGAACGCGATCCACGCCGGAGCGTGCCATGAAACCGATCCTTCCCCTGCTGCTGGCCCTGTTGCCCCTCGTGGCGCTGGCGCAGGTACCGACCGCCGACCCGACTGCGACCCGCAGCGCGACCACCGTGGCGCCGCAGCCCGTGGCACCACCGGCACAGGCCGCTCGCCCGCAACCGCAGGTGCTGCCGTCGCCGCAACCGGCGCAGCCGATCAAGTCCACCGGTCCGGCCAGGGTCGCGCCGGCGCCGGTGCCGAAGCCGGCCGACAAGGTCTATGACCGCAATGGCCGCATCGTTCCTGGCGTGCGCCCGGCTGGCCCGAACCGCGTGTTCGATTCGCGCACCGGCCGCTATTACGACAGCGTGCCGGCCGGCGATGGGCAGCAGATCAAGCGCTGAGTCCGGGTGCCACCAAGGTTGGCTGCTAGCTGACGTTGAGCGGGCTGAACGCACGAAAACAGCATCCAGCCGATCACTGCTTTTTCGCCTGCGATTAACCGTTGCGGGACCACCGTGGTCCTGCGCCGGCATTCCGCCGCCGCATGTCCTTCCACTGGATCGCGACCATGAAAAACCAGCAGAACCGTCATCCCGGCAAGGAACCGCAGGGCCGTAACCCGCAGCAGCAACAGCAACAGCAGATGGAGCCGCAGCCGCCGCACAAGGGCGGCAAGCAGCAGGAACAGCGCTCGCAGAAGCATCCGCAGCAGCGCTGACGGATCCGGGGTCAGAGCCCGCGTTGCGGGATCTGACCCCAACCCACAGGCGGCCTCAATCCGGAATCGGCAGGCTCAGCGTCTCCTTCACCTCTTCCATCACGATGTAGCTCTTCGACTCACGTACATGCGGCAGTGTCAGCAACGTGCTGCCGAGCAGCTTGCGGTAGGAGGCCATTTCACTGATCCGTGCTTTCAGCAGGTAATCGAAGTCGCCCGACACCAGGTGGCACTCCAGCACGTTGGGCAGCTTCAGCGCGGCGCGGCGGAATTCCTCGAAGATGTCGCCGGACTTGTAGGCCAGGCTGATCTCCACGAATACCAGCAGGCTGGCCTTCACTGCGGCCGGGTCGAGGTGGGCGTGATAGCCGGTGATCACCCCTTCGCGCTCGAGCCGGCGCACGCGCTCGGTGCACGGGGTGGTCGACAGGCCGACCCGCTCGCCCAGCTCGGTGAAGGAAATGCGGCCTTCGGCCTGCAGGATGCGCAGGATCTTGCGGTCGATCTTGTCCAGTTCGCGGGTACGGGTGGCCATGGCCGTCAACCTCGGGGAATGAATTGCAGGAGAACATCCTGCCGGTGGATTTCAATTCAGGCAAATCAACTGGTATTGCCTGTCTATACTTCCCCAATTATGGCCCCGGCACGCTCCAGTGCAGGGAATGATCGGGTTGGAGAAGTCCCATGCGAGTCCTAGTTCTCGGCAGCGGCGTGATCGGCACTACCAGTGCCTGGTACCTGCGACAGGCCGGGTTTGAAGTCACGGTCATCGACCGCCAGCCCGGCCCGGCGCTGGAGACCAGCTTCGCCAATGCCGGCCAGCTGTCATTTGGCTATACCTCGCCGTGGGCGGCGCCGGGCGTGCCGAAGAAGGCGATCGGCTGGCTGTTCGAGAAGCACGCGCCGCTGGCGATCAGGCCGGGCATGGACCTGGCCCAGTACCGCTGGCTGTGGCAGATGCTGCGCAACTGTACCCACGAGCGTTATGCGATCAACAAGGCGCGCATGGTGCGCATGTCCGAGTACAGCCGCGACTGCCTGAACGAGCTGCGCGCGCAGATCGGCATCGAATTCGAAGGCCGCGACCTGGGCACCACCCAGTTGTTCCGCACCCAGCAGCAGCTGGATGCCTCGGCGCAGGACATCGAGATCCTGGCCCAGTACGGCGTGCCGTACGAGGTGCTGGACCGCGCCGGCATCGTCCAGGCCGAACCGGCCCTGGCCCACGTCGATGGCCTGGTCGGCGCGCTGCGCCTGCCGCGTGACCAGACCGGCGACTGCCAGCTGTTCACCCGCCGCCTGGCGCAGATGTGCGTGGATGCCGGCGTTGAATTCCGCTTCGACCAGGACATCACCGGCCTGGAATTCGATGGCGACCGCATCACCGGCGTGCGCATCGACGGCAAGCTGGAAACCGCCGACCGCTTCGTGGTCGCGCTTGGCAGCTACTCGCCAGCGCTGGTCGCACCGCTGGGCATGCGCCTGCCGGTGTACCCGCTGAAGGGCTATTCGCTGACCCTGCCGATCACCGACCCGGCGATGGCGCCGACCTCGACCATCCTCGATGAGAGCTACAAGGTGGCGGTGACCCGCTTCGACGACCGCATCCGTGTCGGTGGCATGGCCGAAGTGGCCGGCTTCGACCTGTCGCTGTCGCAGCGCCGCCGCGAGACCCTGGAACTGGTGGTCAGGGATCTCTATCCGAAGGGCGGCGACCTGTCGCGCGCGCAGTTCTGGACCGGCCTGCGTCCGGCTACGCCGGACGGTACGCCGGTGATCGGCGCCACGCCGTTCCGCAACCTGTACCTCAACACCGGACACGGCACGCTGGGCTGGACCATGGCCTGCGGCTCAGGCCGCTACCTTGCCGACCTGATGAGCGCGCGACAGCCGCAGATCAGCACCGAAGGCCTGGATATTTTCCGCTACGGCCAGTACGGTCACGCGCCGCAACACGAGAACCGCACATGCGTCCTGCCCGCGCGCTGATCGATCTGGGCGCCCTGCGCAGCAACTACCGCCTCGCCCGTGAACTGGGCGGGGGCAAGGCGCTGGCGATCATCAAGGCCGATGCCTATGGGCATGGCGCGGTGCGCTGTGCGCAGGCGCTGGAAGGCGAGGCCGATGGATTCGGCGTGGCCACCATCGAAGAGGCACTGGAGCTGCGCCAGGCCGGCATCCGTGCGCCGATCCTGCTGCTGGAAGGCATCTTCGAGCCCAGCGACATGGCGCTGGTGGCCGAGCATGACTTCTGGTTCGCCGTCGGTTCGCCGTGGCAAGTGGAGGCATTGGCGGCGTTCGACAGCCCGTGCCCGTTGACGGTGTGGCTGAAGCTGGACAGCGGCATGCATCGCCTCGGCCTGGACGCGGACAGCTTCCGCGCGGCGCACGCGCGCCTGTCGGCGCTGCCGCAGGTCGAGCGCATCGTGCTGATGACCCACCTTGCGCGCGCCGATGAGCTGGACAGCGAACGCACCCGCGAACAGGCGGCGACCTTCGCGCGCGCCATTGGCGGGTTGGAGGGCGAGACCAGCGTGTGCAACTCGCCCGCACTGCTGGGCTGGCCGGAGGTGCGCAGCGATTGGGTGCGCCCGGGCCTGATGCTGTACGGCGCCAACCCGCTGCCGGACAACACCGTGTTGACCGAGCGACTGCGCCCGGTGATGACGATGCAGTCCAAGGTGATCGCCGAGCGCTGGATCGAAGCCGGTGAACCGGTGGGGTATGGCGCGCGCTTCGTGGCCAAGGCGCGCACCCGCGTAGGCGTGGTTGCACTCGGCTATGCCGACGGTTATCCGCAGTTTGCACCGAATGGGACCCCGGTGCTGATCGACGGCCAGCCCGGTGCGCTGATCGGGCGCGTGTCGATGGACATGCTGACGGTGGACCTGACCGCGCATCCGCAGGCCGGCATCGGCAGCGTGGTGGAGCTGTGGGGCTCCGCGCCGACGCTGTCGGAGCTGGCGCCGCGCTGTGGCGTGAGTGCCTACCAGCTGCCGTGCGCGGTCAAGCGCGTGGCGAAGGTGTACGTGTAGAGCCCAGCCCATGCTCGGCTTCAGCAGCAGCCTATCTTGGTTGGCGCTGTGAATGCGTGTCGACCAAGGTCGACACTTACCGATGGACCTACCGTGCTGCGGTGGCCTGCGCTGTCAGCTGCCGCTTCACCCAGTCGTCGATCAGGCGCTTCTCGTAGCGCAGTGGATCGCTGTCGCTCTTCAGGCCGATGTTGTGCAGGTAGCCGGTATCGCTCAGGCGCGCGTCGCCCTCGCTGACGATGCGGCCGCTGGCGTCCTTCAGCGTGTACTGCAGGCTGATCCGCGGCGGGTAGATGTCGCGCATGATCCGGATGTCGCGGCCGCGCGGGCCGTGCCACGGCTCGTAGTCACCGGCGCGCTTGATGTCGACCAGGGTCACATCAAGCGTCTGTCCCGGTTGCAGCGGTTTCGCGGCAGCGGTCTGCAGGTAGCGTGCCAGCTGCTGCACCCAGTCGCCACGCTCGGCTTCGAAGCGGTTGGTACTCTGGCGGATCTCGGTGAACTTGGCCGGATCGTCCCACTTCACGCTGACCGGGCCATCGGCCTGCAATGCGCGGGGAGCTTCCGGGTCGGTCACGGTGCGCGGTGCCGCGCTGGCGCCGCCCGCCGCCAGGGCGCCTGCCAACAGGGCAATCGCGAGTGAGCGTTTCATCACGGTCTCCTGCGTCCCCTCGATGGGGGCGATGTTGATCTCGGATCGAGTGTGATCCTGCTTCCCGGTATCGGCAATGGCCGGGTGCCTCGTGTGCAGGAGCGGTTGCCGCCAATTCATCGACGTCAACCATGACTGACGGCGCTTGACGCTGTGAATACGCCCTTTGGAAGATGCTGTGCCTCCAACCTGGCCTGCACAGACACCCTTGTCCACACTGCCGCCCCTCGTGGAGCGCCCACCGATGATGGTGCCGGCGCCCGAACCTGACCTGCATCGTGGCGTGCTTGAGCGCATCAACGCGGGTTTCTGCGTGATCCAGGTGCTGTTCGAGGGTGATCGCGCGGTCGACTACCGCTTCATCGAGGTCAACGATGCCTTCGAGCGCCACACCGGGCTGAAGGATGCGCGTGGAAAGCGCATGACGGCGCTGGAGCCCGGCCATGAGCAGGACTGGTTCCGCATCTATGGCGAGGTCGCACGCAGCGGCCGCCCCGCCCAGTTCGAGATGGAAGCGCGTGCGCTGGGCCGCTCGTTCGCGGTGGATGCGGTGCGCGTGGGCCGGCCGGGCGAGGACAAGGTCGGCATCCTGTTCTTCGACATCACCGCACGCAAGCAGATGGAAGTGGAGCTGGGCGAAAGCGAAGCCCGCTTCAGCGCGCTGGCCGACGGCCTGCCGATGCCGGTGTGGGTGCTGGACGAGCGCGGCCATGCCCGTTTCGTCAACAGTGCCTTCAGCGAGTTCTTCGGTGGCGACGAGACGCGCGTGCCGGAGGACGTCTGGCGTGGCCTGGTGCATCCGGACGACGCGTCGGTCTTCGAGTACGAACTGCAGGAAGCACTGAAAGCGCAGCGCTCGATGCATGCGCTGGTGCGCGCACGCCGCGCCGATGGCCAGTGGCGCTGGCTGGAGATGAACGCGCGCCCGCGCTTCTCGCGCATGGGCCGTTTCATCGGCCTGGCCGGCAGCAGCCCGGACGTGACCGAACGCCGCGAGATCGAGCTGGCCCGCGAGGAACTGCTGCAGTCCGAGCGCGCCGCGCGCAGTGCTGCGGAAAACATGGCGCGGCTGAAGGATGAATTCCTGGCCACGCTGTCGCATGAGCTGCGTACGCCGTTGACCACCATCCTCGGCTGGAGCGAACTGCTGCTGCAGCGCGTGGACAACACCAGCCCGCTGTACAAGGGCCTGAACGTGATCGCCAACAGCGCCGGTGCGCAGAAGCGGCTGATCTCGGACATGCTCGACCTCAGCAGCATGCTGCTGGGCAAGGTGCAGCTGGAGGTGGAAGTGCTGGACCTGTGCGCGGTGCTGGGTGAGGCGATCGGCGCGCAGGAACTGGTGGCCGAAGGCAAGGCGCTGGACGTGCACCTGCAGCTGCCCGCGCAACCCAGCCTGGTGCTGGGCGACGCCACGCGCCTGCAGCAGGTGTTCTGGAACCTGCTGTCCAACGCCATCAAGTTCACCCCGGCTGAAGGCCGCATCGACCTGCAGCTGCGGGCCGACGGCAACTACTGGGAGATCACCGTGCGTGACAGCGGTGATGGCATCGCACCCGAATTCCTCAATCATCTGTTCAGCCGCTTCCGCCAGGCCGACGGCACCACCACCCGTCGCCATGGCGGCCTGGGCCTGGGCCTTGCGATCGTGCAGCAGCTGGTCGAACTGCATGGTGGCACGGTCACTGCCGCCAGCGAGGGCCACGGCCACGGCGCGACCTTCACCGTGCGCCTGCCCCAGCATGTTCCCGATGCCGAGCGGCGGCCGTTGCGTGAAGTGATCAGCGGGCCGATCCTGGAGCCGGTGATCGTCGAGCCGTATCCGCTGCGCGGCATGCATGTGCTGGCGGTGGAAGACCAGCCGGAAGTGCTGGAGTACCTGCGGCGCATGCTGGAAGAGCAGGGCGCCAGCGTGTCGGCGGCCAGTTCGGCCGGCGAAGCGCTGGCATTGCTGGCCGACACCGGCCACCTGCAGTACCACGTGCTGCTGACCGACATCGGCATGCCGGGCATGGATGGCTATGGCCTGGTGCGCACCTTGCGCGAGGACATGGGCGTGGACGCGGCGACCTTGCCTGCGGTGGCGGTGACTGCACTGGCGCGTGCCGACGACCGTCGCCGCGCGCTGGCCTCGGGCTTCCAGGAGCACGTCGCCAAGCCGTACTCGGTGGCGCAGCTGGTGGCTGCCGTGCGCAAGGTGCAGGTGCCGCGCGCGGACAGCGCGCTGCACTGAACATTCACGGCCGATCGGCGACCCTGCAGTCAGGAGGTCGCCGATGTCCCGTATAGCTCCACGTATCCACACCGATCCGGCGCAGATCGCGCGCCTGGAAGCCCTGCTGCCGCAGCTGGATGGCGAAACGCAGGTGGAACTGATTCTGCACGATGGCCGCCGCCTGCTCGGCACGGTGGCGGTGAGGCCAACCGTGCAGCAATACCGCAACGAGGCCGGCGACGAGGGCAGCAACGGCCAGTTGCGCCTGGATGACTACGACACGCCGGTGCAGCAGCACCACGTGTGGCTGGATGAAATCGCCAGCATCAACCGCCTGCCACCCAAGGCGCCTTGATCGGATGTAGAGCCGAGCCCACGCTCGGCTGCGCCGTCGCCCGAGCGTGGGCTCGGGCGCTACCGGTGTGTCAATGCTCGAACAGGGTCGGCGTCGCCTCGAATCGGCGTGCGTACGCCCGCTCCTCTGCAACCCTCGCCACCTCGTCATCGGCCAGGTCCGGTGCCCCATAGACGGCGTAGGCAACGCTGCCGTCGGCGCCATGACCGACCTGGTGCAGCCGGTAGCGCGAGTGGCCGCCGCCGGTGTCCTCGGGGTAGTGCACGGGCGGATGGCTGCCTTCCAGGTCCATTTCACTGTTGTCGACCACGCCACCGACGAACAAGGCTCGCATGCAGGTTCTCCTGGGTTTCCGGGGGGAACCTCTACCCTGAACGTTTCAATGTTTCTGGCGGATCAAGGCCCCGTTCGGGTTTCGCAAAGCGGGCCGCCGGGGTCGGCCCGGCCAAGCCGGTACAATGGACGGCCCTCACGCTTGAAGTACCCGCGCCGATGGCCTCCAGCGACGACGCCCCCCTGCAGACCCTGCTCCTGCCGTTCTCCCAAGGCGCCCTGCGCTGGCCGGAGGGCCCGGTGGCCTTCCTGCGTGCCCGCGATGGCTGGCCATTGCGCGAAGCGGCCGGCAACCGCGAGGTGCACTGCGAACAGAGCTTCGCCCCGTTCGCGCAACCGCTGCAGCAGGCTGCCGGCTGGACCGTCAGCGGCCAGCTGGATGACGCGGCCGGCAAGGGCCGCTATCCGCTGGTACTGGTGCTGCCGCCGCGCCAGCGCGAAGAAGCCCGTGCGCTGTTCGCCCGTGCGCTGGCGCTGGTCGCCGATGGCGGCCGCATCGTTGCCTGCCAGTCCAACAACGAAGGTGCGCGTTCGGGCGAGGGCGACCTCAAGCAGTTGGCCGGCCTCGGTGGCTGCCTGACCAAGAACCACTGCCGCGTGTACTGGACCGCCCCGCTGCAGGGCCAGCACGACGCTGACCTGGCCAAGCGCTGGTCGGCGCTGGATGCGGTGCGCCCGATCGTGGGCGGTCGCTACCTCAGCCGCCCGGGCGTGTTCGCCTGGGATCGCATCGATCCGGCGTCGGCGCTGCTGGCCGAGCACCTGCCGGCCGACCTGGCCGGACGCGCCGCCGACCTCGGCGCCGGCTACGGCTATCTGTCGCGCGAACTTCTGGAACGCTGCCCGAAGATCACCGCGCTGGACCTGTACGAAGCCGAGCAACGCGCACTGGCGCTGGCCGAGCTGAACCTGGCGCCGCCGCCGCGCCCGCTGCCGCTGCGCTTCCTGTGGCGCGACGTCACCGCCGGCATCGAGCCGGGCTACGACGTCATCATCAGCAACCCGCCGTTCCACACGCCGTCGCGCGCCGATCGCCCGGACATCGGCCAGCGCTTCATCGCCGTGGCCGCGCAGGCGCTGCGCCCGGGCGGACGCCTGTACGTGGTGGCCAATCGCCACCTGCCGTATGAGTACACGCTCAACGAGAGCTTCGGCGCGGTGCGCGTGGTCGCCGAGCGCGACGGCTTCAAGCTGGTTGAAGCAGTGAAGGGGAAGGGCAAGTGAAGCTGGTCAAGCACATCGCCAACCTGGGCTATGGCAGCCGCAAGCAGGTGCAGTGGATGTTCCGCGAAGGCCGCATCACCGACGCCGACGGCGAGGTGCTGTATGCCGACGACCAGGTGCCGCATGAGGCGATCCGGGTTGATGGCGAGCCGCTGGACCCGCCGGTGGGCCTGTCGATCGCGCTGCACAAGCCGGCCGGCTACACCTGCTCGACCAAGGACATCGGCCGCCTGATCTACGACCTGCTGCCGCCGCGCTTCCGCGACCGTGATCCGGTGCTGTCCACGGTCGGCCGCCTCGACCGCGAGACCAGTGGCCTGCTGTTGCTGACCGACGATGGTGGCCTGCTGCACCGGATCATCTCGCCGAAGTCGAAGCTGCCGAAAGTCTATGAGGTCGAGTTGAGCGAGGACCTGCGCGGCGACGAGGCAGCGCTGTTCGCCAGCGGCACGCTGATGCTTGAGTCCGAGAAGACGCCCCTGCTGCCGGCTGAACTGGAGGTGCTGGATGCGCGCCGTGCGCGGCTGGTGCTGCACGAAGGCCGCTACCATCAGGTACGCCGCATGTTCGCCGCCACCGGCAACCACGTGCAGGCCCTGCACCGCAGCCGCGTCGGCGGGCTGGACCTGCAGGGGCTGGACGAAGGGCAATGGCGGCAGCTCACCTCCACCGACCTGGATACGTTGTTCGCTCCATGACCCCCTTCGCTGCGCTGCCGTTCCTTCCCGACGCCGTCATCTTCGACATGGACGGCCTGATGATCGACAGCGAGCGGGTCTCGCTGGCCTGCTGGAGCGAGGCCGCCGACGAATTCGGGCTGGGCCTGGAGGAAGCGGTATTCCTGCGCATGGTCGGCCTCGGCGACCACGATACGCATGCGTTGCTGCGCGCGCAGGGCATCGAGGACAGCGTGATCGAGGCGGTCGCTGCACGCTGCCACGAACTGTACGAAGCGCGCACACAGACCGGTCTGCCGTTGCGTCCGGGCATCCTGGAGCTGCTGGAGCTGCTGAAGGCGCACGCGGTACCGCGGGCGGTGGCCACCACCACGCGGCAGCCGCGGGCCAACCGCAAGCTGGCCGCTGCCGGCCTGCTGCCGTATTTCGATGTGGTGATCACCAGTGGCGACGTGGCGCGGCCGAAGCCGGCGCCGGATATCTACCTGCTGGCCGCGCAGCGGCTGGGGCAGGTGCCCGGGCGTTGCCTGGCGCTGGAGGATTCACCGGCCGGTACGCGCGCGGCACTGGCGGCCGGCATGACCGTGATCCAGGTGCCTGACCTGGTGCATCCGGATGAAGAGCTGCGTGCCCTGGGGCACCGCATCGTTGGATCCCTGGTGGACGCGCACGCGCTGCTGCTGCCGTTGCTGCCGAGGTAAGGTGGGTGTCAACCTTGGTTGGCACTGAGCCGAGCATGGCTCGGCTCTACATCCGTGGGTGGGTGCCGACTGTTGGTCGGCATACCTGTCCCCTCACACCCGCCCGAACACCAGCGCAGCGTTGGTGCCACCGAAGCCGAAGCTGTTGGACATCACCGTATCCAGTTTCTGCTCGCGGCTCTCGCGCAGGATCGGGAAGCTCTCCACCTTCGGGTCCAGCTCGCCGATGTTGGCCGAACCGGCAACGAAGCCATCGCGCATCATCAGCAGGCAGTAGATCGCCTCGTGCACGCTGGCTGCACCAAGCGAGTGCCCGGACAACGCCTTGGTCGAAGACAGCGGCGGCACCGCATCGCCGAACACTTCGCGGATCGCGTTGAGCTCGGTGACGTCGCCCAGCGGGGTCGAGGTGCCGTGGGTGTTCAGGTAGTCCAGCGGGCGATCGACACCCTGCAGCGCCATCTTCATGCAGCGCACCGCACCTTCACCGGATGGCGCGACCATGTCGGCGCCGTCGGAGGTGACGCCATAGCCGATCAGTTCGGCATGGATGTGAGCACCGCGTGCGACGGCGTGGTCGTAATCCTCCAGCACCAGCATGCCGCCACCACCGGCGATGACGAAGCCGTCGCGGTCCTTGTCGTACGGGCGCGAGGCGCTGGCCGGGGTTTCGTTGAAGCTGGTCGACAGGGCACCCATCGCGTCGAACATCACACTCATCGACCAGTGCAGGTCTTCGCCACCGCCGGCGAACATGATGTCCTGCGCACCGTGCCGGATCATGTCCGCAGCGGCGCCGATGCAATGCGCCGAGGTCGCGCAGGCAGCCGACAGCGAGTAGCTGACGCCCTTGATCTGGTAGGCCGTGGCCAGGCAGGCCGAGACCGTCGAGCACATCGTGCGCGGCACCATGTACGGGCCGACCTTGCGCACGCCACGTTCGCGCAGCAGGTCGACGGCACCGATCTGCCATTCGCTGGAGCCGCCACCGGAACCGGCGATCAGGCCGGTACGCAGGCTGCTGACCTGCTCGGGGCTGAGCCCGGCATCGGCGATGGCATCGCGCATGGCCAGGTAGGCGAAGGCCGCCGCGTCGCTCATGAAGCGCTTCTGCTTGCGGTCGATCAGGGCGTCCAGGTCGAGGTCGACGCGGCCGCCGACCTGGCTGCGCAGGCCCGCTTCGGCGTGGTCGGCCAGGGCGGTGATGCCCGAGCGCCCTTCGCGCAGCGCGGCCGAAACGGTATCCAGATCATTGCCGAGGCAGGAGGTGATGCCCATGCCGGTGATGACAACACGACGCATCAGAAGCTCCCGGTTTCAGTGAACAGGCCGACGCGCAGGTCGCGCGCGCTGTAGATTTCGCGGTCATCCACGTACATGCGGGCGTCCGACTGCGCCATCACCAGCTTGCGGTTGATGACCCGGCTGATGTCGATCTCGTAGCGTACGAGCTTGGCGTCCGGCAGTACCTGGCCGGTGAACTTCACCTCGCCGCAGCCCAGTGCACGGCCCTTGCCGGGAGCGCCCAGCCAGGTCAGGAAGAAGCCGGTCAGCTGCCACATGGCATCCAGGCCGAGGCAGCCGGGCATCACCGGGTCGCCGATGAAGTGGCAGCCGAAGAACCACAGGTCCGGGCGGATATCCAGTTCGGCGCGTACCATGCCCTTGCCGTGCGGCCCGCCATCCTCGTGGATATCGGTGATGCGGTCGAACATCAGCATCGGATCGTTGGGCAAACGGCCGGCGGCGGTGCCGAACAGTTCACCGCGTGCGCTGGCCAGCAGCTGATCGCGGTTGAACGCGTGGAGACGGGTCATGAAACACAATCCTGGAAGCGGGGAAACGGGAAAACAAGTTCTCGAGGATGCCCGTGGAAACTGTCCCGATCAAACATTTCAACCGTACGCAACCGTAGTGTTTTCAAGGGAATACGCGCATCCTGTTGATGTGCAACGACCATACTTCGGCGTGTGGCCTGCCCGCCCCGCCCCCGCCTTTCCCGCCTGACATGACCCGACTGCGCAAGATCATCCACGTTGACATGGACGCGTTCTACGCGTCGGTGGAGCAACGCGACGATCCGTCACTGCGCGGCAAGCCGGTGGTTGTGGCATGGCGCGGCGCACGCTCGGTGGTGTGCGCGGCATCGTACGAGGCACGCGTGTTCGGCGTGCGTTCGGCGATGCCCGCGGTGCGCGCCGAGCGCCTGTGCCCGGACGCGATTTTCGTACCGCCCGACTTCGCACGTTACAAGGCGGTGTCACGCCAGGTGCGCGAGATCTTCCTGCGCCACACCGACCTGGTTGAACCGTTGTCGCTGGACGAAGCCTACCTGGACGTGACCGAGCCGAAGAGCGGCATCGAACTGGCTACCGACATCGCCCGTACCATCCGCATGCAGATCCGCGAGGAAACGAACCTGACTGCTTCAGCCGGGATCGCGCCGAACAAGTTCCTGGCCAAGATCGCCTCGGACTGGCGCAAGCCGGATGGCCAGTTCGTGATTCCGCCGCAGCGGGTGGACGCGTTCCTGCAGCCGTTGCCAGTGAACCGGGTGCCCGGCGTCGGCAAGGTGATGGAGGGCAAGCTGGCCGCGCGCGGCATCGTCACCTGCGGCGATCTGCGGCAATGGGCATTGACCGATCTGGAAGAGGCGTTCGGCAGTTTCGGGCGCAGCCTGTACAACCGGGCGCGCGGCATCGACGAGCGGCCGGTGGAACCGGACCAGCAGGTGCAGTCGATTTCCTCGGAGGATACCTTCGCCGAGGACCTGCTGCTGGAAGACCTGGGCGAGGCGATCGTGCAACTGGCGGAGAAGACCTGGAAGGCCACGCGCAAGACCGAACGTGTCGGCCATACCGTGGTGCTGAAGTTGAAGACCGCGCAGTTCCGCATCCTCACCCGCAGCTTCACCCCGGAACGTCCGCCGGAGTCGATGGAAGAACTGCGCGACATAGCACTGGCCCTGCGCGCCCGCGTCGACCTGCCGGCGGAGACGCGCTATCGGCTGGTGGGTGTCGGGCTGGGCGGGTTCCGCGAAAAGGAGGCGGTGGTGCAGGGGGAATTGTTCGAGCACGGACCGAACGATTCTGCAGGCAATTGATCGTTCGCCAAACAGCTCTCCCACCCGCACGAACCTGTGGCGCTGACAGCAGCTTGGAGCGCCCCTAGGACTTCTTCAGTTCAATGGGGGCGGAAAGAATGCGTCGCGCTTCCTGCTCCTCATCGACATGGGTTCTTTCGAAATCTGTGCCGGGCAGCTCCACAACAATCACCCCGCGCTGTCCGTCGATCATGATTCCCTGATGCTCCGGGAAAAGTTCTGCCACCTTTCCTGACTTCACTATCTGCTTCAGTTGCGTCAGAGAGTGGGTTGCCCCGACCGTGAAGCGGTAGGTGATGGTGCCATGGACAGTGCTCACAGTTCGCGATGGCACTGGCTCGGTCCCGGTCAAACGGACCGTCACGATCATCGGGTTCTCAGTGAAGCTCTTGCCAGCGAAGCGATCAGGCATTCCATCCAGAATGCGCGCAAGCTCTTCACCTGCTGCAATTCGAAGTCTGAGCCGCCTGTCGGCTTCTTGCGTGGTCAACCCCTCATGCTGCGCAAAGGCTTGAACAACGGGGTCGGTGGAGGGCGTCACTTGTTGAGAGAACGCGGGGGCGCGGTCAGTGCGGCGGTGGACAGCAGCAGTTTGACCAACACACTCTTGATCTTCATCGCGAATTCTCCGTTCCATCGGTTTACTCAACTACGCAATCCATCGTACAGCTGTTGACGTTCAGGCCAGCTTTGGATGTTGAGGGTGCCGGCCAGCGGCCGGCACTACCACAGGTGCAGGGCGCAGCCCTGCAAAAGAAAACTCCCTACCTCATGGCCACTGCATCTCGCCCTTGGCCACCTTCGCACTCAGCTCCAGCGATGCGACGCCATCCAGCTTCGGGTAGCGCGACTGCATTGCTTTCACCAGTGCCGCACTGTCCTTGGCCTTGGCCGCCTCGGCATCGAACGCGCGGATGTAGTCCGCAGTAAAGCGCAGCGCACTGGCATCCAGTGCGGCACCCGGCGCGTAGTGCCCGGGCACCACCACCTTCGGCTTCAGTGCCTGCAACCGCTGCAGGGTCTGCAGCCAGTCAGTGTGCGACTTCGGCGTCTGCGTGTCGGCCATCCACACGTGCTCACCGGCCACCACCGGAATGCCGCCGACGATCGCGCGCAGCGACGGTACCCACAGCACCGTGCGGTCCGGGGTCGGGCCATCCAGGCCGATCAACGGCAGGCGCTGGCCTTCCAGCTGCAGGGCATCGCCATCCAGCACCTGCGGCACCACGACGCGCGCGGGCACGTCGGCACCCATCTTCGGTCCCCAGTAGGCCAGCTTGCCGGCCTGGGTCTGCTGGATGTGGGCGACGGTCTGCGCAGTGGCGACGATGCGTGCCTGCGGGAAGGCATCCTGCAGGGTGGCCAGGCCGAAGTAGTAGTCCGGATCGCCGTGGCTGATGTAGATCGTGGTCAGCTGCTTGCCACTGGCGCGGATCAGTTCGACCAGCTTGCGTGCGTCGCTGGCGCCGAACTGCGCGTTGACCAGGATCGCGTCATGGCGGCCTTCGATCAGCACCGAGGACACCGAGAACATCGCCTGCGGGCCGGGATGGAAGGTCTGCAGGTGCAGTTGTGATTTCGTCGCGGTGGTCGGCGCCGCGGTGGCCGGTGCGGCCAGCAGCGGCGCACTGGTGAAAGTGGCGGCCAGGGCGAGGGGAAGCAGCAGGGCAGCGGTACGCATGGGAATTCCTTGTCTAGAGCCGGGCCAATGCCCGGCTGCATGTTCGCGTAGAGCCGAGCGCGGGCTTGGCTCTACATGGGACGTGCGTGGATCAATACGCTGCGGTGATGATCTGCTTCGGATACGCGTGCGCTTCCAGCTCGGCGACGAACGCCGCGCCATAGTCGGCGTAGCTGATGCGGCTGTGGCCGCTGGTATCGGCCAGGAACGCCTTGGGCTGCACGCGGTACCGGCCACGCTCTTCGCCCGGGCCGATTTCGGCGGCTGGCGAGAAGAAGGTCCAGTCCAGGTCGTCCACTGCCTGCAGGCGATTGAAGGCTTCACGATGGGCCAGCGCGTACGGCTTGTAGGCCTCCGGGAAGGTGGGGGTATCGACCAGCTGCACGCCGGGTGCGACTTCCAGGCTACCGGCACCGCCGACCACTACCAGGCGCGGTACACCGGCCTTGCGTGCGGCGGCCGCCAGCTGCGCGGCGACCTCGCCGACGCGGCCGATGTCATCGCCCGGGCGCGGGCCGTAGGCACTGGCGAGCACGTCGTGGCCGGCGATGGCGGCAACCAGCGCGTCCTGGTCATCCAGCGAGGCGATCACCGGATGGGCACCGGCCAGCTCGGCCGGGAGGTCCTGCGCGCTGCGCACGATGAGGGTGAGTTCGTGGCCGTGGGCCAGCGCGTGGCGGGCGATCTGGCGGCCGATGTTGCCGGTGGAACCAACGAGGGCGATCTTCATGGCAGGACTCCGTGGGGCGGTGTGGGCTGGGAATGGCGCCACTCTAGGCCGCTGCAGTCGCTCGAAAAACAGCGTATAACGCGCTTGTTTGTTGCGTGGATCGAGCATATGGACCGATTGACCGCCATGACCGTGTTTGTCGAGGTGGCCGAGCGCGGCAGCCTCACCGCCGCTGCGGAAGTGCTGGACATGTCGCGGGCGATGGTCAGCCGCTACCTGGCCGAGGTCGAGGGCTGGCTGGGTGCACGCCTGCTGCACCGGACCACACGCCGGGTCAGCCTGACCGGCCCGGGCGAGGCGGCGCTGGCGCGCTTCCGGCAGATGCTGGCGATCGGCGAAGAACTGCAGGGCGAGCTGGCCAGTGATGATCCTGAGCCGCACGGTACGCTGCGGGTGACCGCCAGCGTGTCGTTCGGGCAGAGCCACCTGGCACGGGCGGTGGCCGGTTTCGTCGCGCGCCATCCGGCGGCGCGCATCGAGCTGCTGCTGGTCGACCGCACGGTGAACCTGATCGAGGAGCGCGTGGACCTGGCCGTGCGCATCGCGCGCCAGATCGACCCCAGTCTGATCGCGCGGCGGCTGGCCACCTGCCGCTCGGTGCTGTGCGCGACGCCGTCGTACCTGCAGGCGCGTGGCACGCCGACCGCACCGGAGCACCTGGCCGCGCACAACTGCCTGACCCACCACTACGTCGGCAAGAGCCTGTGGCAGCTGCACCGCGATGGCCGTTCGCTGTCGGTGGCGGTGGGCGGCAACATCAGCGCCAACGAGGCCTCGCTGCTGCTGGAGGCGGTACGCGCCGGTGCCGGGATCGCCATGCTGCCGACCTACCAGGTGGCGCCACTGCTGCGCAGCGGCGAGCTGATCGAAGTGCTGCCCGGATTCAGTTTGGACGAGCTCGGCATTCATGCCGTGTACGCGTCACGGCGCCAGCAGCCCGCTATCATGCGGCGATTCCTGGATTACCTGGCCGAGTGTTTCGCCAGCCCGGCCTTCCAGGATCTGGATTGGCGCCCACCGGGCAAGGAGAACACATGAACCATGGACAGGCCTTGATCGACCACAACCGTGCTGCCTGGGACCGCCAGGCCAGCGAAGTGCGCGAATGGTCGCGCCCGGTGGAGAGTTCAACGATTGCCGCCGCGCGCGAAGGGCGTTGGCAGGTGCACCTGACGCCCCGCGCCCTGCCGCTGGACTGGCTGGGCGATGTGCGCGGCCGCCGGGTGCTGTGCCTGGCCTCGGGCGGTGGCCAGCAGGCACCGGTGCTGGCGGCGGCCGGGGCCGACGTCACCGTATTCGACCTGTCCGACGGGCAGCTGGAACAGGACCGCAGGGTCGCTGCGCGCGACGGCCTGCGGCTGCGCACGGTGCAGGGCGACATGCGCGACCTGCACGTATTCGCCAATGACAGCTTCGATGTGGTGTTCCATCCGATCTCCAACCTGTACGTACCCGACGTGCGCCCGGTGTGGACCGAATGCCGCCGCGTGCTGGCGCGCGATGGCATGTTGATGGCCAGCTTCTACAATCCGGTGCTGTTCGTCGGTGCGCGCGATCCGCAGCTTGATGCGCAGGGCCTGATCCGACCGCAGTACGCCATTCCCTATTCGGACCTGGAAGACCTGCCCGCCGCAGAGCGTGAGGCGAAACTCGCCCGCGGCGATGCGCTGACCTTTGGCCACAGCCTGACCGAACTGATCGGCGGGCAGCTGGATGCAGGCTTCGTGATTGATCGGTTCATGGAAGACTGGCAGCCGAAGCCACGCTTCCTGATCGACCGTTACCTGCCCACGTTCCTGGCCACCCGCGCACGCAGGATCGGCTGAGGCGGATCCCGGGGCAAAAGCGCGGCGTACAATGGACGGCTCCACGTTGTACAGGCGTCGTCCCTTGTCGTATCCCTATCCGCTGGTCGTATTCGATCTCGATGGCACGCTGGTCGACAGCGCAGCTGACATCGCCGAGGCGCTGAACCGTACGCTGGAAGACACCGGCATGGCGCGCGTGCCGGAAGCCACCGTGCTCGGCTGGATCGGCGACGGTGTGCGCCGCCTGGTCGAACAGGCGGTGCACGCCGCCGGTCGTGAAGTCGACCTGGCCGAGGTGATGCCGGTGTTCATGGTGCACTACCGTGAGTGCCTGCTGCGCAGCCCGCGCCTGTTCGATGGCGTGGCCGAAGCGCTGATGCAGCTGCGTGCACGCGCTGTTCCGCTGGCGATCTGCACCAACAAGCCCGAAGCACTGGTGCCGCCGCTGCTGCAGCACCTGGGCATTGGTGATGCGTTCGCGCTGGTACTGGGCGGCGATTCACTGCCGCAGCGCAAGCCCAGCGGTGAGCCGCTGCGGCACATCGCTGCGCACTTCGGGCTGGCGGTGGATGCCTGCCTGATGGTGGGTGATTCGTTGACCGACTACCGCGCCGCCGAAGATGCGGGCATGCCGATCGCGCTGGTGCGCTACGGCTATCCGCGCGGCCTGGACCTGGCCACCGCGCATGCGGTGGCGGTGATTGACGACCTGCGTGAGTTGCCGGGGTTGGCCGCGGGCCGGTAACCCGGCCGACGCAACAGGTAGTGCCGGCCGCTGGCCGGCAACCCCGAGGACGTTGCCGAGGGTCATGATGTTGCCGGCCAGCGGCCGGCACTACCATGACCGTCGCGGTCATTTCGGCTGGTAACGCACGCTCAGCTGGTACTCGCGGCCGGGCTGGTTGAACCACGCCACCGTCTCATACCTGCGGTCGAACACGTTGGCGGCACGCGCCAGCAGCGACCACGACGGCGTCAGCGCGTATTCGGCGCGCAGATCCAGCGTGCCGTACCCCCCCACCTTCACCGCGTTGGCGGCATCGTCATAGCGCTTGCCCGCGCCCTGCACGGTCAGGCCTGCGCGGAAGTCCCCGAAACGCCGATCGATGTCCAGCCGCGCGGTCTGCTGTGCACGACGCGGCAGCCAGTTGTCGAACTGGGTGCTGCCGCCGGTGCGGTTGCGTGGGTCGGTGTAGCTCAGCTGGGCGTTGATGTCGAAGCCGGCCAGCAGCACGCCACCGGTCAGTTCGGCCCCGCGGATGCGCGCCTTCTCCACCTGCTGCATCTGGAAGGTCGCCGCATCGTAGGTGATCAGATCATCGATGCGGGTTTCATAGACGTCCAGGCCCCAGTGCCAGCCCTGGCCCTGCTGCGACACACCGAGGTTGGCACTCTTGGACTTCTCCGGCTTCAACGTCGGCACGCCGCTCCACGGGTCGTACAGGTCGCTGAAGGTCGGCGCCTTGAACGCGGTGCCGTAGCTGGCATTGACACGCAGGCCGTGGCCGAGCTCCATCGCCCAGCCGAGGCTGCCGGTGGCGTGGTTGCCGAACTGCTGGTTGTCGTCGTTGCGCGCGCTGGCCTGCAGCTGGTGGCGGCCGAAGCGTCCCTGGTACTGCACGAACACGCCGGTGTTGCGACGGCTGTCGACGAGGTAGCCCGCGCTGCTGCCATCCAGGTTGTCTTCGCTCCAGTCCACGCCGGTGCTAAGCAGCTGGCCTTCGGCCAAGGCGAAGTCACCCTGCAGCGAGGCACTGTCGCGGTGGGTCTGAGCGCTGCCACGGGCACCGAAGTCACCGAAGTTGTCCGACTCGTTGTCACTGCGCCCGACATTGGCGGTGAACGCCAGGCGTTCGGACGGGGTGTAGCGCACCTTGCCGGCCAGCACCTGCTGGCGGGTTTCCGAATAGTTGTAATAGCCGTCGTAGTGGTTCTTGCCGTCGGCGCGCAGCGCACTGCCTTCCACGTTCCACTGGTCGTTGAAGGTGTAGCCGCCACGCAGGCTCTTGGACAGGTTGCGGTAGCCGTCGCGGTCGGGTTCGTCGGCGAAGCAGCCGGTGAACAGCGTTGCCGAGCCGCGGCAGGCATCGATGCCATCGGAATGCTGGTAGGCGATGTCGGCGCCGAACCAGCCGCGTTCGGTCCCGCCGCCGATCCCGCCGCTGGCTTCGCGCAGGCCGTTGCTGCCACCACCGAGCTGGAAGTGCGGAGCAAAATCGCCCTGGTTGCGGCGGGTGAAGATCTGGATCACGCCACCGATGGCGTCGGCGCCGTACAGGCTGGACTGCGGGCCGCGCACGATCTCCACGCGTTCGATCTGCGCCAGCGGCAGGTCCTGGTACATGGCCAGGCCGAGGTCGGCACTGTTGATGCGCACGCCATCGACCAGCACCACGGTGTGGCCTGAGTTGGTGCCGCGCAGGAACAGCGAGCTCTGCTTGCCGAGCCCGCCGGCATTGGTCAGGTTGATGCCGGCGCGGCCGCGCAGCAGTTCCTGCAGCGAGGTGGCTTGGCTGGATTCTATCTGCGCGCGGTCGATCACCTGGGCTGGTGCGATGCTGTCCTGCAGGGCGATAGGGGTGCGGGTGGCGGTGACCAGGATCTGGTCGAGCGCGGTGGTGTCTTCGGCGGCCTGGGCAAGCGCGGGCAGGGCCGCCAGCACGGCCAGGGACAAGATTCGGGACTGCAGCTTCATGGGGGACTCCAGGTGCCACGCACGCCCGCGTGGCGAAGGGGAGGAGCCGCGAAGGCAGGCACGCGCCGATGCCGCAGCGCACGCTGCGGTCATCCAGCGCCATGCCCACCGCATCGCGACCTGAGGCTTCCGGGCCGGTCTCCGGGCTTGCCGCCGGGTGGCGCGAGGCCACCGTCCAGGCGCCTTCCCATGCCTGCGGCACAGTGGCGGTGTTGCCTGGAACTGACGTGCTTACCGTTGCGGGGGCAGCGCCGGCCTGGCGTGGAATCACGCGTCACCGGCTTCCCGTTTCAACCTGCCGGCCGTGGCCGCAGGTCACCTAGAAGTGCGCGCAGTCTACGGCATCGCAGGCTGGTCCGTTGCGTCGCGCCTGCGCGGCTGCCTTTGCTGTGCCTTTAGAATGGTTGCTCGATCCCGTGGTGCCGTTGCCGATGTCCGCCCGTTCTCCGCTGTACCTGCGTCGCCCGTCCGGGACGTACGCATGATCCTCGACCTGGTCCGCCATGCCGGCAACGGTCGCGATGAGTTCCTCGATGGCCGCAGCGACCCACCGCAGCTGGCCGGCCTGCCGCAGGAGCTGGTCGAGGCCTATGCCGAGCAACGCTGGGAGCGGGTGATCAGCTCACCGCGGTTGCGCGCGCTGCACACGGCGATGGCGCTGGCCACCCCACGCGGGCTGGACGTGGAAGCGGACGAGGAATGGGAAGAACTGGATTTCGGCGATTGGGACGGGCAGTCGCTGTTCGAGCTGCCGGAGGATGCACTGGCGGCCTTCCACGCCGATCCGCATGCGTTCCCGCCGCCGAACGGCGAGAGCTGGGGTCATTTCGAGCGGCGCATCGCGCGCGCGCTGGATCGACTGCTCGATGATGAGGACCCGGTGCCGACGCTGGTGGTCAGCCATGGTGGCCCGCTGCGCATGGTGTTGTCGCAGGTCTGCGGCCTGCCGATGTCGCTGTGCTGGGCCCTGCGCATCGACCACGGCACGCGCCTGCGGGTGTGGCTGGAGCGGGGTGAGGTCGGGCTGGTGGGCGAGCTGCTGGAACTGCAGCAGCCGTAACCCACCGGTAGTGCCGGCCGCTGGCCGGCAGCCTCAGGAACGTTGCCAGGATCACGCAGTTGCCGGCCAGCGGCCGGCACTACCGGTGCAGTCAATCCTCGTCCGCATCCTCGGTCACGCTGTCTTCCGCGTCATCGTCGGCATCGAAGCGTCGCTCATGCACCGGACCCGACGCCGGGCCGGCCGCCTTCAGCGGGTGCGCGGCGATGCGTGCTTCGTAATCCTGCACCAGCGCCTCACGCTGCGGCTCGCTCAGTTCCTGCCAGTGGCAGTCCAGCAATGCGCCTTCCAGCGAGTACAGCAGGTTCAGGCTGGGCTTGAAGCCGGCGCGCTTGACCTTGACGAAGGCGCCGACCGCGCCGGTCGCGACCAGGTCCTCGCGGCTGCGCAGCCCGACCTGGCGCAGCCACGCTGCACTCTTCGGGCCGATGTTGCGCAGCTTCGGTGCGCTCATCCCAGCGCCTCGACGAACACGCGGGCGATGGCTTCCAGGCCGGCCTGATCGTCGGCGTCGAAGCGGCCGACCTTCGGACTGTCGATATCGAACACGCCGATCAGTTCATCGCCGCGCAGCAGCGGCACCACCAGCTCCGAACGCGAGGCCGAATCGCAGGCGATGTGGCCGGGGAAGGCATCGACGTCGTCCACGCGCTGGGTCACACGCTGGCTGGCGGCGGCACCGCACACACCCTTGTCCAGCGGGATGCGCACGCAGGCCGGCAGGCCCTGGAACGGGCCGACCACCAGTTCCTTGCCGTCGTACAGGTAGAAACCCACCCAGTTCAGGTCGGGCAGGGCGTGGTAGACCAGTGCGGAGAGGTTGGCCGCGTTGGCGATGCGGTCGGACTCGGCGTAGACCAGGCCACGGGCCTGTTCCAGCAGCTGGGCGTATTGTTCCGGCTTGCTGCCGGTGAGCGAGGCATTGGCGAACATGCCTGCAGTCTAGCAAGTGCACCGGGCCGGCGATAATGCACGCACTGTTGCCCTGTTGGAGCCCATCGATGCCGTTGCCCGCTACGCTGCCGCCCGCCCTGTTCGTTACCGGCACCGATACCGGAATCGGCAAGACCGCGGCCAGCACCGCGCTGCTGCATGCGCTGCGCCAGCGTGGCCTGCGCGCGGTGGGCATGAAGCCGGTGGCCAGCGGCAGCGAGGATCTGGGGCAGGGCCTGCGCAACGAGGACGCGCTGGCGCTGCAGTCGGCCAGCTGGCCGGTGCCGGACTATGCCGACCTGAATCCCTATGCGCTGCGGCAGCCGCTGGCACCGGAGCTGGCCGCTGCCGAGGACGGCGTGCAGGTGGAGCTGGCGCCGATCGTGGCCGCGTTCGAACGCCTGCGCGCGAACGCCGATATCGTCGTGGTGGAGGGTGTTGGCGGTTGGCTGGCGCCGGTCTCGGCCACGCTGGACCAGCTCGACCTGGTGCGAGCACTGCAGTTGCCGGTGCTGCTGGTGGTGGGCATGCGGCTGGGCTGCGTCAACCATGCGCGGCTGACTGCGCAGTCGCTGCAGGCCAGCGGCGTGGACTGCCTGGGCTGGATCGGCAACCACATCGACCCGGCGATGCAACGCCAGGACGAGAACATCGCCACGCTGCAGCAGCGCCTGCCGATGCCGTGCTGGGGGCGGCTGCCGCATCTGCCGGGAGCGGATGGCGAAGCGCTGAGCGCGCACCTGCTCGACGACCTGGGGTAGTGCCGGCCGCTGGCCGGCAACCTCGATGAATCACGTCCGTGCAGTTGCCGGCCAGCGGCCGGCACTACCGTGCTGCAGCCGCCAGCTCCCGCGCGATCGCACCCAGCCGTTCCACCGCGCCGATGAAGCGCGCATCCAGGGTCTGGCAGCACGACAGCCGCAGGCAGTGGCGATAGCGCGCGCCACGCGAATAGACCTGGCCGGGCATGAACACGATGCCCTCCTGCAGCGCTCGCTCGAACAGCTCGCGCGTGTCCACGCCCGGCAGTTCCAGCCACAGCAGGAATCCGCCCTGTGGTTCGGTGGCGCGGGTGCCTGCCGGGAAATGCTCGGCTACCAGCTGGCGCAGCCGTCCCACCTGTTCGCGGTACAGGCGGCGCATGCGATGCAGATGGTGCTCGTAGCTGCCGGCTTCCAGATACGCGGCGACCGCGTCACCGAGCAGCTGCGGCTCGCCGCCGGTGGACTGGAACTTCAGCAGTGCGATGCGCTCTGCGAAGCGGCCGCCATCCAGCCAGCCGATGCGGTAATCCGGCGCCAGTGTCTTTGAGAAGCCACCGACCACCATCACCCAGCCATCGCGATCGAAGGCTTTCAGCAAGGGTGCCGGCGGTTCGCAGAACTGCAGCTCGGCGTACACCGCATCCTCGATCAGGGGCAGCTGCCGTGCGTTGACCAGCTCGGCCAGGCGTTGCTTGGCGGCGGTCGGCATGGTGCAGCCGAGCGGGTTGTGCACGGTCGGCATCACCACTAGTGCGGCCAGCGGCGTGTGCTCCAGCAGCGCATCCAGTGCATCCACATCCAGTCCGTGCTGCGGGTGGGTGGGCAACTCGATGGCCTGCAGGCCGAGGTTGGCCAGCAACGGATACAGGTTGAAGTAGGACGGCGCCTCGATGCCCACCGCGTCACCGGGCTGGGTGACCGCGCGTAGCGCCAGCTGCAGCCCTTCCATCGCACCGTGGGTCAGCAGCAGGCGTTCGCTGTGGGTATGCAGGCCCATGCGCGGGCCGCGGCGCACGATCTGCGTCAGCAGCCGGGGGGAGCCGTTGGGTCTCGCATAGGTCTCCACCGTCTGCTGGCCGTGGCGCAGCACCTGCGCGGTATGCCGGGCCAGCTGCGCGCCGGGATAGAACTGGCGACCACGTGGGCCGGCGAAGGCCAGATCGACCACACCCGGGCGGCGCTGTGCTTCCAGTACCCGGGCCATCAGCACCTGCTGCAGCGGCGCGGTGGGCGCGGACGGGGTGTCGCGCAGCGAACGCTCCGGCACCGACAGCCGCGGCGCGACTTCGAAGCCCGCCTTCGGCCGCGGAATCACCAGCCCGGCATCTTCCAGCTGGCGATAGGCCGCGATCACCGTGTTGAGGCTGAGCCTGCGCTGCGCCGCCATCTGCCGCAGCGAAGGCAGGCGGCTGCCGACCGGAAGGCGACCGCCGTGGATGGCCTCGGCCAGTTCGTCGGAGAGCCGCTGGTAGCGCGGAGGGATCATCGTGGCCTGGTCATCTGTATCCATCGAACATCCCGCCATCTGGTGCTGTACCCATGATGATGGCGAGCCTACCATGTCGTCGTCGGCCGGGCCTGATCGGGGCGTGGCCGATACTTCCCAAACGCACGGCTGGATGGCCGTGCGTCTTTTTTGGGTAGTGCCGGCCGCTGGCCAGCAATCCCTGGATCCGGAACGGCGCGGTTGCCGGCCAGCGGCCGGCACTACCCAGGTCGTCAGCGCATCGGCACCAGCACCGCCTCGCGCCGGTACAGCGCTGGGAACTGCTTGGCCAGGGCCGCCAGCTTCGGTGCGTCGTAGTAGCGGATGTAGGCGGCCTGCGGGTAGTTGGTCATGTAGTTCTGGTGGTAGCTCTCGGCCGGGTAGAAGCGCTGGCCGCTGACCAGCTGGGTGACGATCGGTGCGCGGTAGCTGCCGGCCTGGCCGAGCTGGGCGATGTAGGCACGGCTGGCGGCCTGCTGGCGGGCGTCATCACTGAAGATCGCCGAGCGATACTGGCTGCCGTGGTCCGGACCCTGGCGGTTGAGCTGGGTCGGGTCGTGCGCGACCGAGAAGAACACCTGCATCAGCTGCCCATAGCTGACCTGGCGCGGGTCGTAGTCGATCTTCACCGCTTCGGCATGGCCGGTCTGGCCACCGCTGACGCGCTCATAACGCGCATTGGCCGCACTGCCACCGATGTAGCCGGACACCGCATTGCTCACGCCCTTGACGTGCTGGAACACGCCCTGCACGCCCCAGAAGCAACCGCCGGCAAACACCACGCTGGCGTGGGTGGCGTCATCGCGGAACGCCGCGTCGCCGGTGGGGGCCGGCAGTGCCTGGATCTGCGCGCTGGCTTCGACCGGCGCCGCAGCCGCGCCGTGATCGACCAGCAGCACCCCGGCAATCAATGCCATGGCCACCAGGCCGGCAACACCGGCGGCGATGCCCTGTTCAAAGGAGAGTTTCATCATGTGCTCCCGGTTCAACCGAAGGTGAAGGCATAGGCCTGCACGCCTGCATCGAGGAATTCGATCTCGAAGCGATGCGGGCTGACCGTGCCGCGCTGGCGTACCAGCTGGTACAGGCGATGCTCGTCGACCACGCCACTGCCATCGGCGCCGACATCACTGCCGGCATCGGTGGCGGGAAGTGGCTTGCCGTCCAACCAGACGCGGAAGCGCACCGGCGAGCCGTCGCGGGTGGGCGCCAGCACCAGGTGCAGGTCGCGCGCATGGAACTGGAACGCAATGCGGCCACCGGCCTGCTGCAGCTGTGCGGCTTCATCGGTGACGGTCCAGCGCCCCGACAGTCCCCATTGGTTCAGCGCCAGAGTCGCCGGCAAGGAGTAGTCGAACGCGGCATCACTGCGCTGTCCGCCGGGCGAGGCGAACTGCTCGGCGCGGGCGTGGCCCAGATAGGTTTCCGGCGAACGCAGGTTGCCCATGTCGGCCTGCACGGCCACGCCCTTCAGCTCGGCGGCAGCGGGATCGGCCGGCGGCGGCAGATTCGTCTGGCCGGCTTCGGTCAGCAGGCGACGGATCATCTGTTCCGAGCGCGCATAATTGCCCTCGCCGAACTGGTGGCCGCGGATGTTGCCCTGCGCATCAACGAAGTACTGCGCCGGCCAGTAGCGGTTGTTGAACGCGCGCCAGATCGTGTACTGGTTGTCGAGCGCCACCGGGTACTCGACCTTCAGCTGTTGCACCGCCTTCATCACGTTGCGCGGGTCACGCTCGAAGGCGAACTCCGGTGTGTGCACGCCGACCACCACCAGGCCGTGGTCGCGGTAGCGGCGCTCCCATTCGTGCACGAACGGCATCGCGCGCAGGCAGTTGATGCAGGAGTAGGTCCAGAAATCGATCAGCACGACCTTGCCGCGCAGCTGCTGGGCTGCCAGCGGGGGGCTGTTGAGCCAGCCGGTGGCCCCGTCCAGCGCGGGCAGCGTGCCTTCCACCGGCAGCGGTGCATCGGCAGCGGCACCGGCCATCATCATCATCGGCGGTGCCGACGGCTGCGCGCCGGGTACCGCGTCCAGCAGGCCCTGCTCGATACGCGCGGTGCTGACCGTGGAAAGACGGGTCAGCAGGCCGGTATCCCAGCCCAGGCCGATCGCCACCACCGCCAGCAGGGCGGCCACGCCCAGCCCCTTGCGCAGCACATCGCCGAGGCCAAGCCGCGCCTGCAGCGCACGGAACACGCGGCCACCCACCCACACCGCCAGCGCCAGCGCAGTGACCGCGCCCAGCGCATACGCCAGCAGCAGGGTGCTGGTCCCCACGCTGGCACCATGCAGGGCGGCACCGGTCAACACCAGGCCGAGGATCGGACCTGCACACGGTGCCCACAGCAGGCCGGTGGCGATGCCGATCAGCAGCGAGGTCCACGCGCCGCCGCGCCCAGCGGCATCAGCGGCATCGGCGCGCGCGCTCAGACGGGCACCCACGCGCTGGAACGGCGCCAGCAGATGGTCGGCCAGTCGCGGCCACAGCAGGGCGACCGCGAACAGCGCCATCAGCAGCAGGGCGATCCAGCGTCCGACCTGGTTGGCCTGCGCCACCCACTGGCTGCCCACCGCGGCCAGGCTGGCAACCACGGTGAAGGTGAGCGCCATGCCCAGCAGCAGCGGCAGCGTGCTGCGCAGGAACGGACGGTCGGCACGCGCGAACACGAACGGCAGCACCGGCAGGATGCACGGGCTGAGCAGGGTCAGCGCGCCCCCCAGGTAGGCAAGCAGCAACAGCAGCATGGTCAGGCTCCGGAAACAGAAGAAGAACCGACCGGCACCCGCCAGCCGTCGGCGGTGCCATCCGTGGCGCCGGGAACGAACACCATCGCCGCACCGTTCATGCAGTAGCGCAGCCCTGTCGGGCGCGGGCCGTCGTTGAACACGTGGCCGAGGTGGCCACCGCAGCGGCGGCAGTGCACCTCCACCCTCAGCATCCCGAAGGTCACGTCGCGGTCTTCGCCGATGGCGTTGTGCAGCGGTGCCCAGAAGCTGGGCCAGCCGGTGCCGCTCTCGAATTTGGTGGACGAGGAGAACAGCGGCAGCGCGCAGCCGGCGCAGGCGAAGGTGCCCTGCCGGTGTTCCTTGTTGAGCGCGCTGCTGTAGGGGCGCTCGGTCGCCTGCTGGCGCAGCACCGCGTACTGCGCCGGGGTCAGGCGTTGGCGCCACTCGGCATCGCTGTGCATGACCTCGAACTGTCGCGACGGACGCGCTTCGGCGGCGGCCGGGGCGGCGCGGCTGCAGGCCCCCAGGCCGAGCAGGCCGGCGGCGGTGGCAACACCGCCCAGGCCCAGCAGATGGCGGCGGGAGAGGGACATGGCGGACTCCGGGAAGGGGCGACGGGGCCATGCTGCGCCCGCCCGGGTCAACGAATCCTCACGCAGGATTCAATTTTTCGTGAGGTATCGGCGGCCGTCCCGCGCCACAATGCAGCCAGCCTCCCCGCTGGCCCCGAGTTGCCGATGTCGACCAAACGCGTGCTGATCGTTGAAGACGATGCCCACATCGCCGACCTGCTGCGCATGCATCTGGGCGATGAGGGCTACGAGGTCGCCCATGCCGCCAGCGGCGATGCCGGCCTGCGCCTGCTCGAGCAGGAAGGTCCCTGGGATGCGCTGGTGCTGGACGTGATGCTGCCCGGCGTGGATGGCCTGCAGGTCTGCCAGCGTGCACGCGCGATGGCGCGTTACGTGCCGATCATCATCATCAGTGCGCGGGGCAGCGAAACGCAGCGCATCGTCGGCCTGGAGCTGGGCGCGGACGATTACCTGGCAAAACCCTTTTCGATGCCGGAACTGGTGGCACGCGTGCGCGCGCTGCTGCGCCGCGCCGAGGCGATGGCACAGAGCGCGCGCATCGATGCCGGTGCGATCGAGCTGGGCGGGTTACAGCTGGACCCGGTCGCGCGCACCGCCTCGGTGGATGGCAAGCCATTGGAGCTGACCCCGCGCGAGTTCGACCTGCTGCTGTTCTTCGCCCGTCACCCGGACCAGGTGTTCGCACGCATGGAACTGCTCAACCAGGTCTGGGGCTACCAGCACGATGGCTACGAGCACACGGTCAACACCCACATCAACCGCCTGCGCAGCAAGATCGAACCCGACCCGGCCAACCCACGGCGGTTGCTGACGGTGTGGGGCCGCGGCTACAAGCTGGTCGACCCGGCCGGGGCGGCGGCATGATCAAGCCGAACCTGTGGCAGAAGCTGGCGGTGGTGACCGCCGCGCTGATGCTGATGTGCTGCATGGCGCTGCTGGCACTGCAGATGCGTGCCAACACCCGCCACGAGCAGGAAGTCGTGCAGCGGCTGTCGCTGGGCCTGGCCGAACACATCGCCCAGCGCAGCGAACTGATGGACACCAGCGGCATGCGCGATGCCGCGGTGCGCGCGCTGTTCGGCCAGTTGATGGCGGTCAACCCCAGCGTCGAGGTCTACCTGCTGGACGACCAGGGCCGCATCCTCGGCCACGATGCACCCAGTGGACACCTGGTGCGAAACCGGGTGGACGTGGCGCCGCTGCGCCGCCTGCTGGCCGGTGCGCCGTTGCCGATCCTCGGCGATGACCCGCGCAGCGCGAATGGCCGCAAGGTGTTCAGCGCGGCACCATTGATCGTGCAGGGCCGGCCGGCGGGCTATGTGTACGTGGTGCTGGTCGGCGAGCACCGGCAAATGCTGGCCGACGATCTTGCCGCCGGCAGCCAGTGGAACACCACGCTGTGGTCGGTGGTGCTGGTCGGTGGCCTCGGCCTGCTGGCCGGGCTGGTGGCGTTCTACTGGGTGACCCGTCCGCTGCGGCGGCTGACCCGGCGCATCCAGGCCTTCGACATCGACGCACCCACGCCGTTGCCGCCGCCGGCGCCGCTGCGCCCCGGTGAGCGCGACGAGCTGGTGATCCTCGAACACGCGCACGCGCAGATGGCGCAGCGGCTGGGCGAGCAGTGGCAGCAGCTGCGCCAGCAGGACCTGCAGCGCCGCGAACTGGTCGCCAACATCTCGCACGACCTGCGCACGCCGCTGTCGTCGCTGCATGGCTACCTGGAAACGCTGGCGTTGAAGGACGCTACGCTGTCACCGGACGAGCGCCGCCGCTATCTCGGTATTGCGCTGGCACAGAGCGCCAAGGTCGGCCGGCTGGCGCGCGCGCTGTTCGAACTGGCGCGGCTGGAGCATGGCGAAGTGCGGTTGGAGTGGGAGGTGTTCGCACTACCGGAGCTGCTGCAGGACGTGCTGCAGAAGTTCGAACTGGCGGCACAGGCGCGTGGCCAGCAGCTGCACGCGGCCTTCCCCCCCGGCCTGCCGCTGGTCCGCGCCGACCTGGGCCTGGTCGAACGGGTGTTGACCAACCTGCTCGACAACGCGCTGCGGCATGCACCCGACGGTGGACAGATCGAGGTGCGCCTGCGCGCGACCTCCGACAGCGTGGAGGTCAGCGTGGCCGATGACGGCCCCGGGGTGGCGCCGGCGTTGCGCACCCAGCTGTTCCAGGCACCGGCCGCGCTGGGCGCGCGGCGCGGCGAGAACGGCGGATTGGGCCTGTTGATCGTGCAGCGCATCGTGCAGCTGCATGGCCGCCGCATCGAACTGCGCGACAGCGAGCGTGGTGCGCTGTTCGTGTTTGCCTTGCCGCGTGCGGAACCGGCGGCCTAGCAGGCCGCTTCGCATTCGACGATGCCGCCGTTTTCCAGCGGCAGGTGCAGGCGGATGCAGGCACCGCCCAGCGCCGAATCGGTCACTTCGACGTGGCCGCCATGCTTGTCGGCCACCACCTGCACCAGCGCCAGGCCGAGGCCGAAGCCGGGACTGCCCGGGTCCAGCCGGACGTAGGGCTGCAGTACCTGGCCGCGCAGTTCGGGTGCGATGCCGGGGCCGTCGTCCTCCACCTGCAGGCACAGCCAGCCGTCATTGACCGTGCTGGCGATGCGGATCTGCCGGCGCGCGTAACGCAGTGCATTGCCGAGCAGGTTGCGCAGTGCCAGCTCCAGCATGTGCCGGTTGACGTTGACCAGGCCCACCGGCGACAGCGCCTGCTGCACCGGCATCGGCAGCGGTGCGAACTGGGCGACCACGCCGCGCACCAGTGCCGCCAGCTGCAGGCGCTGCCGGGTCAGCTGATGGCAGCGGCCCAGTGCGGCGTACTCGACGCCTGCATCGGTCAGGTGCTGCAGCCGATCGACGTCGGTGCGCAGCCCGCCCAGTGCATCGCGCTGCCCATCATCGAGCGCGGTGTCCTCCAGGTCGGCCAGGCCGAAACGCATCCGCGCCAATGGCGTGCGCACTTCGTGCGCCACCGCCTGCGCCAGCACACGCTGGCTTTCCAGCAGCTGCTGCAGCTGCTCGGCCATGTGGTTGAAGGCATTGGCCAGCGGCCGCACCAGTGCGGTGCCGGCGCGCGGCGCACGCGTGTCCAGCTGGCCGTCGCGCATGCGCCGCGCCGCCTGGGCCAGCTGCGAGACGTCGCGCCACAACCGATAGACCATCACGTACATCGGCAGAGCCACCGCCACCATCAGGATCAGCAGCAGGATCGCCACGCCGGACACTTCGCTGTCCTGCCAGCCCTCGTCCGGCAGCGCTTCGTCCAGCGGCCCCAGCATCACCGCGTAGTCGCTGTCGCCGATGCGCTGCAGGCTGCGCATGTGCTCCAGGTCGATCTGTACGCGGCCGTTGTTGAACGGCGGGCGCTGGCTGGCCGGCAGCGCCTTCACCGCCTCGGCCAGCGGCACCATGCGCAGCGCGTAGGCGAAATCGGCGTCGAGTTCGCGCGCCAGTGCCGGCCACTGCTCGCGCGGGGTTTCGGCGAAGCGATGCTGCAGCAGCGCGTGCGTGCCGCGCATCTCGGCCTGCAGTCCGGCTTCGGTGCGGTCTTCCAGCAGGGCGTCCCAGGCCCACAGGCCCAGCACGATCAACAACAGGTGGGCGACCAGGAAGCCGATCCCGTAGCGCAGGAAGTGGAAGGCGTGGCCGCGCATCGCCGAGGGCGTGCGCTTCATCCCCATGCCGAGCGGCTGAACAGGTAGCCGCGGCCACGCACGGTCTTGATCCGTTCCGGCTGCTCGGGGTTGTCGCCCAGTTTGCGGCGCAGGCGCGAGATGCGGGCATCGATCGAACGGTCCAGGCCGTCGAAGGCGATCCCGCGCAGGCCGCGCAGCAGCGCGTCGCGGTCCAGGATCTGGCCGGCGTTGCTGGCCAGCAGGAACAGCAGGTCGAACTCGGCCGTGGTCAGCTCCAGCAGGCCGCCCTGCAGGTGCACGTTGCGGGTGGACGGGTCGATGTTCAGCTCGCCGAAGCGCAGGCTGCCGTCGCGCGGTTCGACCCGGCGGTGGCGGCGCAGGTGGGCGCGCAGCCGCGCCAGCAGCACCCGCGGTTCGATCGGTTTGCCGATGTAGTCGTCGGCCCCCAGCTCAAGTCCCAGAACCTGGTCGATGTTGTCGGTGCGGGCGGTCAGCACGCAGATGATGCCGTCATAGTGGGGCCGGATCTGCCGACACACTTCGAAACCATCCTGGTCGGGCAGGCCGACATCGAGCAGCACCAGGGCTGGCTTCTCGGCCAGGATGCGGGCCACTGCGCGCTCGCCGCTACGCTCGTGGGCCACCTGGTAGCCATGCCGTTGCAGGTAGTCACTGACCATCGTTCCCAGGCGGGCATCGTCTTCGACCAGTACGATATCCAGCATTTCCAAGGCCTCCGTGGACGCAAACGTACCGCCACGGCACGAGCGCGGCGATGCTATCCCAGCCTGCGGGCCGACCGGGTGCAGCGGGTGGGCGCCATTCAGCCGGGGTTGCTGGCGCTGGGGCCGCGCTTCAGGCCTGGCAACAGCTTGGCGTTGAGCATAGCCCGAGGCTGTTACAAAGCGTTACCTTCGTGATACGGCGGGTGACGATCGCTGACAGCAAAGCGACTGACGCCGCGCGGCCCGGCGCCGAGCATGGAGTCTCCTCCGCTCCGCGTGCCGTCCCCATGTCGCCCGCCGCCTCTTGCCTGCTGAACCCGTCCCGCCGCCGCCAGTGCGGAGGCTCCCGATGAGCGGCGTGGTCGGGGCCTGGTTGCCGCCCGCCGAGGACGAGCAGCTGCTGCAGCAGCTGGCACCGATGCTGCGGGCGCTGCAGCAGCGTGGGCGTGGCCGCATCGGCTACTGGACCGACGCCGAGGCCGGCCTCGCGCTGGGCCACTGCCGGGCGCCGACCGATACGCCGTTGCAGCCGCTGAGCTCGGGCTGCGGTCGCTACGTGCTGTGCCTGGACGGCCGCCTGTACAACCGCGCTGACCTGCAGGCGCAGTTGCGCGATCTGCCACGCAGCTGCAGCGATGCACGGCTGCTGCTGCAGGCGATCGTCGAATGGGGCGTGCAGCGGGCGCTGGCGCGTATCGAGGGCGCCTTTGGCTTCAGCGTCTGGGACCGCGAGTCGCGCGTGCTGTGGCTGGCCCGCGACCCGGTGGGCGAGCGGCCGCTGTATTACGGCTGGTACCAGGGCCAGTTCCTGTTCGCCTCGGAGTTGAAGGCGCTGCAGGCCTTCGCCGGGTTCGCACCGAGCATCGACCAGGATGCGCTGAGCCTGCTGCTGCGCCACGACTATGTGCCGGCGCCGCACACCATCTACCGCGGCATCCACAAGCTGATGGCGGGCGCGATGCTGCGCATCGATCTCAGCGACCATGCCGCGGGTTGCTCCAGCCAGGCCGCGCAGGGGGGGGCGCGTTACTGGTGCGCACGCGAAGCGATGCAGAGTGCACTGCAGGAGCCGCTGCAACCGGCGCCGAGCCTGGAACAGGCCACCGACCAGCTTGAGGCGGTACTTCAGAAAGCCATCGCTTCACGCATGCACTCGCCGCTGGCCTGTGGCGCGTTCCTGTCCGGTGGCACCGACTCCTCGCTGGTGACGGCGATGATGCAGGCCCAATCCACCCTGCCAATCGAAGCATGGACGGTCGGCTTCGACGATCCGGGACATGACGAGAGCGACTGGGCGTCGCAGGTCGCGCGCCATCTGGGTGTGCAGCACCACCTGCACCGCATGGACGCGCGCCAGGGCCTGGACCTGCTGCAGCGCCTGCCGCAGGTCTGGTGCGAACCGTTCGCCGACGCCTCGCAGCTGCCGACGCTGCTGGCCAGTGAACTGCTGGGGGCGCGCAAGCCGGTGGCACTGACCGGTGACGGTGGCGATGAACTGTTCTTCGGCCACCCCAGCTATGGCCGCGCGCTGCGCAATGCGCGCCTGTGCGGTGGCTTGCCGGACTGGGTACGCGACCTGGCGCGGCGCAGCGGCAATCGCTTGAACGCCGAGCGCGGTCGCCTCGGTGGCTGGCGTGCGCTGGTGGCCGAGGTCGCTGCCAACGATGTGGAGGGGCATTACCTGCAGCGGGTGACCCGCTGGCGACAGCCGGCCCAGGTCGTGCTGGGTGCGCGTGAGCCGCTGACGATCTTCCAGCAGCAGGACACGGCGCTGCCGGCCGAGGCGCGCATCCAGCTGCTGGATTTCCGCATGGACCTGGCCGAGGGCATCCTGGCCAAGGTCGACCGTGCGGGCATGGCGGCGGGTGTCGAGACCCGTGCGCCGCTGCTGGACATGGAGGTGGTGCGCCTGGCGTGGCGCCTGCCGCAGCACCTGAAGTACCACGATGGCGAACACAAGCGGATCCTCAAGCACCTGCTGGCGCGCTACCTGCCGGAACCGCTGGTGTACCGCCCGAAGCGCGGCTTTGGCCCGCCGATGGCGCGCTGGCTGGCGGGGCCGTTGCGCGATTGGGCGGAGGCGCTGCTGGACCCGCAGCTGCTGCGCAACCAGGGCTGCTTCGACGCGGCACGGGTGCGCGGCATCTGGGAAGCGTTCGTGCGCGGCGAGCGCAAGTGGCACACGCACCTGTGGAACGTGTTGATGTTCCAGGCGTGGCACCAGCACTGGCACGGTAATCGCGGGCGCTGAGGTTACTTCGCGGCGTGTTCTGCGTGGCGTGTTCTGCGTGGCGCAGGGCGGAGGCCCTTGCGTACGAATGTCCTCCGGCGCCGGCCGTTGGCCGTCACCTCCCCCTTTACTTCGTACGCAAGGGCCTCCGCCCTGCGTTCGGAGTTCGTCGGCGCTTCCTTGAAAGGCGGCTGCGCGTGCTGCGCTCTCCTCACCGCACACCGAGCCTCGTCGGGGCCCTTCAGCCGCAGAGACGTCGGATGAAGACACGCGTGTCGCGGATTCATTCAGCGTGGCGCAGGGCGGAGGCCCTTGCGCACGAATGTCCTCCGGCGCCGGCCGTTGGCCGTCACCTCCCCCTTTACTTCGTACGCAAGGGCCTCCGCCCTGCGTTCGGAGTTCGTCGGCGCTTCCTTGAAAGGCGGCTGCGCGTGCTGCGCTCTCCTCACCGCACACCGAGCCTCGTCGGGGCCCTTCAGCCGCAGAGACGTCGGATGAAGACACGCGTGTCGCGGATTCATTCAGCGCGGCGCCGGGCGGATGCCCTTGCGTACGAATGTCCTCCGGCGCCGGCCGTTGGCCGTCACCTCCCCCTTTACTTCGTACGCAAGGGCATCCGCCCTGCGTTCGGAGTTCGTCGGCGCTTCCTTGAAAGGCGGCTGCGCGTGCTGCGCTCTCCTCACCGCACACCGAGCCTCGTCGGGGCCCTTCAGCCGCAGAGACGTCGGATGAAGACACGCGTGTCGCGGATTCATTCAGCGCGGCGCCGGGCGGATGCCCTTGCGTACGAATGTCCTCCGGCGCCGGCCGTTGGCCGTCACCTCCCCCTTTACTTCGTACGCAAGGGCCTCCGCCCTGCGTTCGGAGTTCGTCGGCGCTTCCTTGAAAGGCGGCCGCGCGTGCTGCGCTCTCCTCACCGCACGCCGAGCCCCGGCGGGGCCCTTCAGCCGGCCGAGACGTCGGGCGAAGACGCACTTCGATACCCAAACGCCAGGCAAAAAAAGACCCGGCAGAGGGAGGGATCTGCCGGGTCCGGATTGCGTGGGGGGAGGGACCCACGCAATGAGCGTTGCGTCGCGTCAGTGGTTGCTCGCGTCCGCCGTTGATTCGTTGTAGCCCTGCACCAGTTCGGACCACGCTTTGCTGGCCTGCAGGCCAAGACCGACCACATCCTGCTGGGCCCGGCCCAGCCGCTGCAGGTTGTCCTGCCACAGCTGTGCGCCCTTGTTGAGCATCCCGGCCGCGTCGTCGCTGCGGGCCAGTTCACCCAGCCAGCCGCCGGTCGCGGTCAGGTTGCGCTCCATCGCCTTCAACTGCACGCCGAACATGCTTTCCGCGTTCTCCAACGCCAACCGGTTCGCACGCGTTGCCGCGGCGGCGAGCTGGCGGGTGGCATCACTGAAGCGATCGCTGAAGGCGGCGGCCATGGGGGCATCAGGGAGTGGCTTGATGCAATGCAGCATACGCCCTTGATGCGGCAATGCAACAAAAATAACAAAGGCGCTCAGGGCGCCTTTGAAAAAGCTTTAAGATCAATGGGTTGATCAGGACGTCGGACCGCGGTAGCGGCAGCCGGAGGTGCAGGTTTCGTGCACGGTGATCTCGCTCAGCGCCGGCAGGCTGGGCTTGAGTTCATTCCAGATCCACACCGCCAGGTTCTCGCTGGTCGGGTTCTCCAGGCCGGGGATGTCGTTGAGGTAGTGATGGTCCAGGCGGTCATAGATCGGCTGGAAAGCCGCCTTCACGTCGCCGAAGTCCATGATCCAGCCAGTCTGCGCGCCGGGCTCGCCCTCGACCTTCAGTTCCACCCGGAACGAGTGGCCGTGCAGGCGCGCGCACTTGTGCCCCGGCGGCACGTTGGGAAGGCGGTGCGCCGCCTCGAGCATGAAGACTTTGAAGATTTCCATGGCGCAATTGTACGCCGCAGGCGGCCCGGCAGCCTGAGCGGACGTTGGTCTTCCGTGAAGTGACTCTTTCCATCCGGATGAAGAGATGATAGTTTCTCTTATATCCGTATGAAGAGATGTTATTGGCCGGGCGCCGGCCAGGCATGGACTACTGCGGAACTTCGTCGTCCTCACCACCTCCCCCACATCGTCATGCCCAAGCACACCCTGCTCGTGGCGGCCCTGGCCGTCGCTCTGGCCGCGCCTTTGTCCGCCGCCGCCGAAACCTCCACCGACGCCGTTGGCGACGCCAATACCCTGGCCGCCGTGCGCGTCACCGGTTCCAACATCAGGCGCACCGATACCGAGGCCTCCAACCCGGTGCAGGTGATCGGCCGCCAGCAGCTGGAACAGACCGGCAAGGCCACCGTGGCCGACGTGCTGCGCTCGATCTCGGCCAACACCGGCAACGCTGCCAACGAAACCACCAACAACGGCTGGGCCTCCGGCTCGGCCGGCATCGGCCTGCGTGGCCTGTCGCAGAAGAACACGCTGGTGCTGCTCAACGGCCGCCGCCTGGCCAACTACGGTTTCCCGGCCGGTGGCCTGTCCGACACCTTCGTCGATCTCAACGCGTTGCCGCTGGTCGCGGTCGAGCGCATCGAAGTGCTCAAGGACGGCGCCTCGGCGGTGTACGGCTCCGACGCCGTGGCCGGCGTGGTCAACATCATCACCCGGCAGAACTTCGAAGGCGCCGAGATCGGCGGCAGCTTCGGCGGTGCCGACCAGGGCGGCCTGCACGAGCAGAACCTGAAGTTCGTCGGCGGCCTCGGTGATCTCGACACCGACGGCTACAACATCCTCTTCAGCCTGCAGGGTTACAACCGCGAGCGCCTGGACCAGGACGAGCGCAACCTGACCCGCAGTGGCATCTACACCGACAAGCCCGGTGGCCGCTGGAACGGTTGGTCGGCCAAGGGCGCGCGCTACCTGGTCAACGGCGTGTCGGTGCCGATGCTCGACGCCAACGGTAACTGCCCGGCCGGCACCACCCGCGTCGCCAGCGCGCCGATCGACGGTCTGGCCGGCGATACCTGCGGCTTCAACCAGGCACCGTTCACCACGCTGATCCCCTCGACCAAGCGTTACCAGGCCTATGCCAACGGCACCTTCCGCCTGAACGACAATGTCGAAGCCTTCGGCGAAGTGCTGTACAGCCAGATCAAGAGCGCCGCCTGGTTCGGCAGCAGCCCGTTCTTCACCCTGGAGAGCGGCCGCTTCGCATTGAACGCGAACAGTGGCCTGGCCGAACCGGTGTCGTCGCTGCTGCCGGCCAACAATCCGTACAACCCGTACGGCCGCGCGATCCCGATCGAGTACACCTTCTTCGACCTCGGCGGCACCATCAAGACCAACCGTTCCACCGCCTATCGCGGCGTGTTCGGCCTGCGTGGCACCACTGCGAACTGGGACTGGGAAGTGGCCGCATTCGGCGCACGCAGCAGCGAGCGCGAGAGCGTGTCCGGCGGCTTCGCCAACCGCTGGGCGCTGGCCGACGCGCTGGCCACCGGCAGCTACAACCTGCTGAATCCGGCGGCCACGCCGCAGTCGGTACGTGATTCGATCAACATCGCCACGCTGCGCCCGGCCGAGTCGAAGCTGCAGGGCGTCGACGCCAAGATTTCCGGCAGCCTGGGCCGCACCTGGGCCGGCGAGATCGGCTTCGCCGCCGGTGCCGAGTGGCGCCGCGAAAAGCTCGATTCCAACAACCCGTGGCAGATCGATGCCGGCCTGCAGGTGCGCCCGGCGATCGCCGAAGTGCACGGCCAGCGCCAGGTCAGTGCCGCCTACGCCGAAGTGAACGTGCCGCTGGCCTCGACCCTGGAACTGTCCGCCGCCGCGCGTGCCGATCACTACGACGATTTCGGCGATGCGTTCTCGCCGAAGATCGGCCTGCGCTGGCAGCCGCTCGATTTCCTGCTGGTGCGTGCCTCGGCGTCGAAGGGCTTCCGTGCACCGTCGCTGTCGGAAAACTCCAACAGCACCAGCATCGCCTATGGCAGCGTGGTCGATCCGCGTGATCCGGACGTGCCGGGCTCGCGGCAGAACCCGACCTTCTTCACCGTCGGCAACAACGCATTGAAGCCCGAGCGTACCAGGAGCGTGAACTTCGGCGTGGTGCTGTCGCCGTGGGCCAACACCAACCTGAGCGTGGACTACTACCGCATCCAGCTGGACAACCTGGTCGGTACCAACAACACCCAGACCCTGGTCAACGACAACGTGGCCGGTGCCGTGCAGCGCGACGAGCGCGGCAAGCTGCAGGCGGTCTACAACCGCTACCAGAACCTGAGCGAGCTGAAGACCTCGGGCATCGATGTCGAGCTGCGCCAGCGCATCCCGACCGCTGCACTCGGTGACTTCACCGTGTCCTCGGCCTACACCCACGTGCGCGACTATCGTCGCCCGACCGTGGTCGGCGGCCCGCTGGTCGATTACGCCGGCAGCAACCTGGGCGCGACCCTGCCCAAGGACAAGGCCACCACCACGCTGGACTGGAAGTACGGCGATTTCAACGCAGCCGTGACCTGGTACTACACCAGCGGCTACCGCCAGGAAGCGAGCGCCGCGGCCAGGGCCGTGCAGCAGCGCGTCGGCAGCTACAGCCAGTACGACCTGTACCTGGCCTATACCGGCATCGACAAGCTGACCGTGTACGCCAAGGTGCAGAACCTCGCCGACAAGACGCCGCCGTACGACGCCTCGTTCCCGGGCATCCGCGCGCCGTACGACTTCAGCCAATACGACCTGCGCGGCCGCTACTTCACGCTGGGCTTCGATTACCGCTTCTGATCCATCCGCCGCGGCCGGCCACCTGAAGGGGCCGGCCGCGCAACTGTCTGCCGTTGTGTTCCAGGGGAGTCACCGTGTCCTTGCATCGCCGTGCCGTTCTTCCGTTGCTGCTTGCCGCCGCCACTGTACTGTCCTGCCCGCAGCCGGCGCAGGCACAGAGTGCCTATTTCTTCCCGCAGGCCACGGATGCGGCAGCGTTCGATGCAGCGGTGCCGACACCGGAGCAGTTCCTCGGCTACCCGATCGGCAGCCGCTACACCCGGCACGACCAGCTGGTGGCGTACTTCCAGGAACTGGCCAGACGCTCGGACAAGATCAGCGTGCGCGAGATCGGCCGCAGCTACGAGGGCCGCCCGCTGCTGATCGCCACCGTCACCGCCGCCGGCAACCACGCGCGGCTGGAACAGCTGCGTCAACAGCACGCGACCCTGGCCGATCCGGCGCAACCACGCAGAGCGGCCGGCGACAGCCCGGTGGTGGTGTGGCTGGGTTACAGCGTGCATGGCAATGAGACCTCCAGTGCCGAGGCGGCGATGCTGACGGCGTACTACCTGGTGGCCAACCGCAGTGCCGAAACCCAGCAGTGGCTGCAGCAGGCGGTAGTGCTGTTCGACCCGGCGCAGAATCCGGACGGCCGTGACCGTGCCGCCAACTGGCACAATGCCTGGGCCTCCGATCCGGCTTCGGCCGACCCCGCCGACAAGGAACATGTCGAGCCGTTCCCGCAAGGGCGCACCAACCACTATTTCACCGATCTCAACCGCGACTGGCTTGCCCTGACCCAGCAGGACTCACGGCCGAAGGTAGAGGTGTTCCACCAGTGGTACCCGAACGTGCAGATCGATTTCCACGAAATGGGCAAGGACAGCACGTACTACTTCGAGCCCTCGCCGAAGAGCATGCACAGCCCGTTGATTCCGGCGCCGTCGTACGAGTTCAACAAGACCCTGGCCAGGTACCACGCGCAGGCGCTGGATGCCTTGGGTTCGCTGTACTACACCGGCGAGAATTTCGACAACTTCTCGCCGGTGTATGGCTCGACCTATCCGGACTTCCACGGCGCGGTCGGCGTCACCGTCGAGCAGGCCAGTTCGCGTGGCCGCGTGCAGGAATCGGTGAATGGCCTGCTGACCTTCCCGTTCACCATCCGCAACCAGGTCGCCACCGGGCTGGGCACGGTGCGTGGTGCGGTAGCTGAGCGCAGCGGCCTGTTCGACCTGCAGAAGCAGTTCTTCCAGAGCGCGTTGAAGCAGGCCGCACAGCAGCCGGTGAAGAGCTTCGTGTTCGGCGACGCGCACGATCCGGCACTGACCCGTCGCCTGCTGGAACTGTTGCTGCTGCATCGCATCGAGGTGCGCGCACTGGAGCGTGCAGTCACTGTCGATGGGCAGCGCTTCGATGCCGGCAGCGCCTACGTGGTGCCGGTGCAGCAGGCGCAGTTCCGCCTGGTGCATTCGATCTTTGCCGAGACGCCGCCGATCAAGGGGGATGTGTTCTACGGCAGCACCAGCTATGCGATCGCACCGGCCTACGGCGTGGCGTTCGCCGGCAGCCGCAGCCGCGTCGACGGTGGCGCACGCGTGACCGCGCTGCCGGCGGAGCAGGGTGCGGTGCTGGGTGGCCAGGCCGGATTCGCGTACGCGATCGACTGGCGCGACTACAACGCCGGGCGCGCGCTGGCCGCGCTGCAGGGCAAGGGTGTGAACGCACGTGCGGCGTTCCAGCCGTTCACCACGGCGACCGCGCAGGGAGACGTCAGCTTCGCCGCCGGCAGCCTGGTGATTCCGGTTTCCGGGCAGACACTGCAGGGCGCGGCATTGCTTGAGGCGGTGACATCCGCCGCGCGCGAGGCAGGTGTGCAGGTGCACGCACTGTCCAGTGGCCGCAGCCGCGAAGGCATCGATCTGGGCAGTGACGGCGTCAAGGCGCTGCGCAAGCCCGCGGTTGCGCTGGTGATGGGTGAGGGCGTGGCCGCCACCGAGATCGGCTCGGCCTGGTTCCTGCTCGACCAGCAGTTGCACTTGCCAGCCAGCAAGCTGGACCCGCAGCAGCTGGGCAAAGTGTCCCTGGACCGCTACACCACGATCGTGCTGTCCGGGGGGACCTACACCGGCGTCGATACCACGGCGGTGGCTGCGCTGAAGCGCTGGGTGCAGGCCGGTGGCTCGCTGGTGACCTACGGCAGTGCTTCGAAGTGGGCGATCGAACAGAAACTCGCCGACGGCGAGAAGCTCGGCAAGGAAGAAGAGACTGTCGACGAGAGCCGCCGTGCGTTCGGCGACCAGCGCGACATCGCCGCGATCGAGCGGGTCAGCGGCAACATCCTCAGCGCCGATGTGGACACCAGTCATCCGCTGGCGTTCGGCGTGCCGCGCCGGCAACTGGCGATCAACAAGGAGAACACAGTGACCCTGCAGCCGAGTGCGAACCCATTCTCGACGGTGGTACGCATCGACACGCCGCCGCGGGTGAATGGCTATCTTTCCGAGCGCAACCGTGCGCGGGTGGCCGGCAGCGCGTGGCTGCTGGTGTCGGCGCAGGGGCAGGGCAACGTGGTGCTGTTTGCCGATGATCCGGCGCATCGCAAGTACTGGCATGGCACGGACCGGTTGCTGATCAACGCGATCTTCTTCGGGAATCTGGTGAATCCGAGCAAGGCGCGGGGTTGAGGCGTTTGGCGCCTTGACTGATGCGTGTGGGGGCGGCCGGGCGGGCTGCGCAGGACACGCCGTAAACCCGTCCTTGGGGGCTCGATGGCGCCATCCATGGCGCCAACGGTCCTGCGCAGCCCGCCCGGCCGCCCCTCGACGGTTTCCTGCGGGCGCGGACGCATCAGACCCCAAGACGGGAGCAAGGGCAAAAGCAAAAGCACAGCCAGGAATCGCGACTTCGGCTTTTGCCTTTGAATTTGAATTTGAATTTGAATTTGATCTTTCTTCTCCCGGCTACCCGGCGGGAGAAGAAGGCGCAGGCAATGCTTGAAGCGGATGGGCATGGGGCAGCGCAGAACCGTTGGCGCCATGGATGGCGCCATCGAGCTTACATGGACGTATTTACAGCGTGTTCTGCGCTGCCCCATGCCTATCCGCCCTCGGTACCGCCACCGCGTGCTTCATCACCCGGTAGCCAGCAACAAAAAAGGACGGCGCGTCAGCGCCGTCCCTCGATAGCCTCCCGCGCAACGGGAAGCACAACAGCTGTCAGCTGTGATCAGCCGGCGCGACCGCCGCCGTTGCCTCCCTGGCCGCGGCCACGGCCGCCACCATTACCGCCACCGCCACGACGCTGGCCCTGACCGGCGCCTGCACCCGCACGCTGCTGGCCGTTGCCACCACCCTCGCGGCGGCCGCCACCGGCCTTCTTCGGGCCGGCATGCGCATGCCGCGGCGCATCACCGTGCGGACGGCGTGCGTGGCTCTTGCGCGGTGCGCGCTCGCCGGTATCGTGCTCGGCCTTGCCCGGCGCACTATTGCCCCAGCGGATCGGCGTCTGCAGCTCGAAGCCCGGCACATCGCGGATGTCCATGTCGCGGCCCAGCAGGCGCACGATCGCGCGCAGCAGCTTCACTTCATCCTGCGCCACCAGCGAAATCGCCTGGCCGGTCGCGCCGTTGCGGCCGGTACGGCCGATGCGGTGCACGTAGTCCTCGGCCACCATCGGCAGGTCGAAGTTGATCACCTTCGGCAGCTCGTTGATGTCGATGCCGCGCGCGGCGATGTCGGTGGCCACCAGCACGGTCACGCGGCCGGCCTTGAAGTCGCCCAGCGCACGCAGGCGCTGGCCCTGGCTCTTGTTGCCATGGATCGCCGCAGTCTTGATGCCCGACTTTTCCAGGAACGTGGCCAGCTTGTCGCTGCCATGCTTGGTACGGGCGAACACCAGGGTCTGCTCGCGGCTGTCCTGCGCCAGCAGGTGCAGCAGCAGGTCGCGCTTGCGGCCGGCATCGACCGGATGCACGCGATGGGTGATGGTTTCGGCCACGGTGTTCTTCGGCGTCACCTGGATCTGTTCCGGGTTGCGCATGAACTCCAGCGCCAGCTGGCGGATGTTGTCCTCGAAGGTTGCCGAGAACAGCAGGGTCTGGCGGTTCTGCTTCGGCAGCTTGGCCAGGATGCGCTTGATCGACGGCAGGAAGCCCATGTCGAGCATGCGGTCGGCTTCGTCCAGCACCAGCAGTTCAATGCCGGACAGGTCGACGCTGCGACGCTCCAGGTGGTCGATCAGGCGGCCCGGGCAGGCCACCAGCAGGTCGACGCCACGGCGCAGGATGTCCAGCTGGTTGCCCATGCCGACGCCGCCGTAGATGCAGGCGCTGGGAATGCGCAGGTACTTGCTGTAGCCGCGCAGGCTGTCATGCACCTGGGTGGCCAGTTCGCGGGTCGGGGCCAGGATCAGCGCACGCGGCTTGCGCGGGCCGGCACGCACTTCCTGCGAGGCGGTGCCCAGGTGCTGCAGCAGCGGCAGGCCGAACGCGGCGGTCTTGCCGGTACCGGTCTGTGCGCCGGCCAGCAGGTCGCGACCGGCCAGCGCCAGCGGGATCGCCTGCTGCTGGATCGGGGTCGGGTTTTCGTAGCCCTGCTCGGCAAGCGCACGCAGCAGGAAGGGCGCCAGGCCCAGCGATTCAAAAGACATTGAGATTGCTCCAGGTACAAGAAACGCCTGTCCGAACGGACAGACGGGGGCAGATCAAACTGATCGGCTGACTCGGAGCGTTCCCGTGAACCGCGCTGCGAGAATTGGGTGCAGCCGGCACGAAGCGCAGGCTGGAATGCGTGACGAACGGCGTCGGAGTGGGGGCGGGCGAAGAGGGCGGACCCTGGTCGCCGGCGATCCCGAAGGGAAACGGACGGCCGCTGCAGACCGCGCAAGTCTAAACGATGTTTGAGACTTCACGCAAAAAGGCCTGTTCAGGTAGGGGTTCTCTGCAGGGCTGCGCCCTGCACCCGCAGAGGCCGGAGCCAAGGCCAGAGCAGCGTCAAAAGCCGGGTTCCTGTGGGTAGGCGGGGTGGGTCCGGTGGCGGGAGACGCCGTAAACCCGTCCCTGGGGGCTTGGCCGCGGCATCCATGCCGCGGACACTCCCGCCACCGGACCCACCCCCCCTTCGACAGTTTCCTGCGATCTGTCGGAATGGCATGGGGTCAGATCCGTTTTCCGCAGGAAAACGGATCTGACCCCGGAATTTCATTCGATATCTGACAGATTTCATCCATGCAGGGCGTGGATCTACTGGCCACCGGCCTACTGTCGAAGGCGGGGTACTGTGGGTTTGCGGGGTGTGAGCGGCATGGATGCCGCGACCAAGCCCCCATGGATGGGTTTACGGCGTCCCCGCAAACCCACAGTGCCTCGCCATCCCACGGAATGCCCGCTGTTGCTGTTGCGTCGGCTGTTGCCTTGGCTTGAAGCAGGTGCAGGGCTGCAAGCCCTGCCGAACCCCCCACTACGGTAGGGTGGGCCGATGCCGCGCTGCAGCTTGGCGCCGCCGCAGATTTGATTACACTTGAAACTTGTTTGCCCACGACTCCGGACACCCACCCATGAAGCTTGGTTCCTTGAAGGAAGGCGGCCGCGACGGCACCCTGATCGTTGTCTCGCGCGACCTGCGCCACGGCGTGCGCGCCACCGGCATTGCCGCCACCCTGCAGCAGGCCCTGGAGGACTGGAGCCACATCGCACCGCGCCTGAACGCCCTGTACGAATCGCTCAACGCCGGCGACGCCGATGGCGTGTTCGATCTCGATCCGCAGGCACTGGCAGCGCCGATGCCGCGTGCCTATGAGTTCGTCGATGGCAGCGCCTACCTGCCGCATGTCGAGCGCGTGCGCCGCGCCCGTGGTGCGGAGGTGCCGGAGAGCTTCTACACCGACCCGCTGATGTACCAGGCCACCAGCGCCGGTTTCTACGGCCCGCGCGATGCGGTCAGGGTGGTCAGCGAGGACTACGGCATCGACCTGGAAGCGGAGATCGTGGTGATCACCGACGATGTGCCGATGGCGGCCACCCCGGAACAGGCCGCCGGCCACATCCAGCTGGTCGGCCTGGTCAACGATGTCTCGCTGCGCAACCTGATCCCGGGCGAGCTGGCCAAGGGCTTCGGCTTCCTGCAGTCCAAGCCGCGCTCGGCGCTGTCGCCGGTGTTCGTCACCCCTGACGAGCTGGGCGCTGCGTGGCAGGACAGCAAGGTGCACCTGCCGCTGCTGACCCACATCAACGGCCAGTGGTTCGGCGCGCCGGAAGCGGGCGTGGACATGCAGTTCAATTTCGCCCAGCTGGTTTCGCATGCGGCCAAGACCCGCCCGCTGGGTGCCGGCACCATCGTCGGCTCGGGCACCATCGCCAACGAAGACACCAGCAAGGGTGCCTCATGCTTCGCCGAGCAGCGCGTGGTCGAGACCCTGCGTGACGGCAAGCCGAGCACGCCATTCATGTCCTTCGGCGACGTGGTCCGCATCGAGATGCTCGACGCTGCCGGCAACAGCATCTTCGGTGCGATCGAGCAGCGCATCGAACAGGCGGCCAAGCCCTGAGCATGGAGGCGGCGATGGAGATTCCGGTCGACGACGGCATCGTGCTGTACACCTACTGGCGATCCAGCGCCGCCTACCGCGTGCGCATCGGGCTGGAGCTGAAGGGCCTGGCCTGGGAGGCGCGGCCGGTGCATCTGGTGCGCGACGGTGGCGAGCAGCACCATGAGGCTTATCGCGCGCTCAATCCGCAGCAGCTGGTGCCGACCCTGCTGCATGATGGGCACACGCTGACCCAGTCGCTGGCGATCATCGAGTACCTGGAAGAGCGCTTCCCACAGGTGCCGCTGCTGCCGGCCGACGCCGCCGGCCGCGCACGGGTGCGGGCGCTGGCCCAGCTGGTAGCCTGCGACATCCACCCGATCAACAACCTGCGGGTGATGCAGTACCTGGAACGCGACCTGCAGCTGCCTGCCGACGCCCGCACGCAGTGGACCCTGCACTGGATCGCCGAAGGCTTTGACGCGATGGAAGCGATACTGGCCAACAGCCGCGACACCGGCACCTTCTGCCACGGCGACCGTCCTGGCCTGGCCGACATCTGCCTGTTGCCGCAGCTGTACAACGCCCACCGCTTCGGCCTGGACCTGGCACCGTACCCGACCCTGCGCCGCATCGAAGCGGCCTGCCAGGCACTGGATGCCTTCGACCGCGCCCGCCCGGAACACCAGCTCGACGCCGCCTGAAAAAAGGGGACGGAGGGGATTAAGTCGTATATGCACTTACGACTTAATCCCCTCCGTCCCCTTTCTGCCGCAAACGGGCCAGGTCATCGCGGAACACCCGGTAGGCGTCCTCGCGGCGCGCATCGTCGGCCTGCCGCAACACCCACGCCGGGTGCACGGTGGCGTAGCCGCGGGTGCCGTCTTCGAGGGTGTGCCAGCGTCCGCGGTCGCGCGAGAGGTCGAAGTCACGACCGAACACTGAAGCTGCCGCTGTCGCGCCCAGGCACACGATCACCCTGGGCCGCACACGCGCGATCTCGCCCATCAGCCAGGGGCGGCAGGCCTGGATGTGGCGGCTTTCCGGTCGCTTGTGCAGCCGCACCTTGCCGCGCCGCTCATGGTGGAAGTGCTTCACCGCGTTGGTGAGGTACAGCTGGGCGCGATCGATTCCCAGCTCCGCCAGTGCGCGGTCCAGCACCTGGCCGGCGGGTCCTGCGAACGGCTGCCCGCGCAGATCCTCGGTGTCGCCGGGTTGTTCTCCGACCAGCATCACCTCGGCCCCTGCCGGCCCCTGGCCGAACACGGTCTGCGTGGCCTGCTCCCACAACGGGCACTGGCGGCAGGCGCTGGCCTGTCGGCGCAGATTGTCCAGACTGCTGGCATCGGTTGACGGCGCCGCAGCGTTCGCACGTGGGCGAATCCTGCGTTGCGGCGCCTGCGCCGGCCGGTCGTGCATCTCCTGCACGCGGTCGGCCGCATCGCGCACCAGGCGTGGCAGCAACTGTGCTTCAGGCAGGTGGCGCCAGTACTTGGCCGGCATTTCCTGCATCATCATCCGCGTGTTGAGCCGGGCCGGATTGAAGATGCTGGCGTAGTAGGTCTGCCACAGCGACTCGCGTGCATCCTCGGCCGGGGCATCCTCGCGCCGTGCACCGGGGCCGAACGCAAGCGCCTGCCCATCCCAGGCGACGCTGCGCGAAGGGGTCAGGATCGCCCAGCGCATGCCGGTGAAGCGGCGCGCAAAGAACGGCGCGACCCGGTCGACGATGTGGTGCTGTGGCTCGAACCAGGCGATGAACGCATCAGGCTGGCCAGGCACTTCGCGGAAGCGCACGAATGCCTTCATCTTGTGCGTGTCGCGGCGGACCGCCTGTGCCATGGCCATCGCCCGCAGTACGTCGGCATCGGCGGGGTTTGACAGCACCGAGCGTTCGCCATGGGTGATGCGCCACAGCAACCGGTACAGGAGGGCCATGCGCTGTCCGTCGCGATGGCACAGGCAGGTGGCCGCCAGCTCCAGGAAGTCGCGCGGTACCGTCGGTGCGCCAGCATCGGCCTGTGCGGGCGCCGAGGTAACCGCTGGCGCGTCCAGCAGTGATGCGTCGCTACCCTCGAGCCAGTCCAGCTGCTCCGGCGCGACGCCGCGCAGCAGGGCTTCGCGCGCACCGCTGCGCCAGGCATCCAGCGACCATGGCGGATCCACCCGCAGCGACCAGCGCTGCGCGTCAGGCCGCGGACGGGGCATCGAACAGCGAACCCTGGCGCGGCGGCGGGGCCAGCTGCGCGCGCAGCGCCGCCGGATCATCCAGTGCTTTGCGCGGGTGATGGTCGGCCAGCAGCACGAACGGCAGCAGCTTGCTCATCGGTGCCTTCAGGCGCGCGATGTCGGCCACGCGCAGCCGCCCGTGGCGGCGCGCCATCAGCACGCGCTTGACGTTGCGCACGCCAAGGCCGGGCACGCGCAGCAGCATTTCCTTCGGTGCCCGGTTCAGATCGACCGGAAAGCGCTCGGGGTGGCGGATCGCCCAGGCCATCTTCGGGTCGATATCCAGGTCGAGCATGCCGTCCTGGGTGGTATCGGTAATCTCATCCACGCCGTAGCCGTAGAAGCGCAGCAGCCAGTCAGCCTGGTAAAGGCGATGTTCGCGCTGCAGCGGTGGCGGCTGCAGTGGCAGCTGCCGGCTGGCGTCCGGAATCGGGCTGAACGCGGAGTAATAGACCCGGCGCATGCGGTAGTTGCCGTACAGGCTGTCGGCGCTCGCCAGGATCTGCTGGTCGTTTGCCCCGTCCGCGCCGACGATCATCTGGGTGCTCTGCCCGGCCGGTGCGAAACGGGGAGGGCGCGCCCGCGTGCTGCGGCTGGCCGTCGGTGCCACCGCTGCGGGGGCCTTGCGAGCTTCCTTGGCTTCCTCGATGCGCCAGCGCAGTTCCCCCATCGCGCCACGGATGGAATGAACCGTCTTCTCCGGCGCCAAGGCGCTCAGGCCGGCTTCGGTCGGCAGTTCCACGTTGATGGACAGACGGTCGGCATAGCGCCCGGCGCTGGCCAGCAGGTCCGGCGAGGCCTCGGGAATGGTCTTGAGGTGGATGTAGCCGGCGTAGCGGTGCTCTTCGCGCAGTTGCCGGGCTACTTCCACCATCTGTTCCATGGTGTAGTCCGCATTGCGGATGATGCCGCTGGACAGGAACAGGCCCTCGATGTAGTTGCGCTTGTAGAAGTCCAGGGTGAGCGTGACCACCTCATCCACGCTGAAACGCGCACGGGGCACGTTGCTGGAGACCCGGTTCACGCAGTAGGCGCAGTCGTAAATGCAGAAGTTGGTCAGCAGGATCTTCAGCAACGAAACACAGCGGCCATCGGGCGTGTAGCTGTGGCAGATGCCCATGCCCTCGGTGCTGCCGATACCGCCACTGGCGCGCGAATCGCGCTTTCCCGAGCCGCTTGAGGCGCAGGAGGCATCGTACTTGGCGGCATCAGCCAGAATGGCCAGCTTGCGGATGGTTTCCATTGAGGAAACCTACGGATGAGGGGTCTCATTGGATGAGACCGCCCCTGAACTCTTCAGAAAATGGGGATTGGAGGGGATCAAGTCGCAAGTGCACAAACGACTTAATCCCCTCCGTCCCCTTTTTCGTGGGATCAGAAGCCGTGGGTGATGCTGGGCGCGCCCGCCGAGAAATCGGCGTACGGGTCGTGCTCGCCGCTGCTGCCCTCGGAAAGGCGGAACTTCAGGGCCAGGCCATCGCGCGAGTCGGCTGCGCGCAGCGCTTCCTCCTGCTCGATGATGCCCGCCTTGGCCAGCCGGAACAGGCACTGGTCAAAGCTCTCCATGCCTTCCTCCAGCGAGGCTTCCATCGCCGCCTTGATCTCGTGCACCTGGCCGCGACGCAGCAGGTCGCGGATCATCGGCGTGTTGATCAGCACCTCGGTGGCCGGCAGGCGTCGGCCCTCCTTGTTCTTCACCAGGCGCTGGCTGATCACCGCGCGCAGGTTCAGCGCCAGGTTCATCAGCACGTTCTTGTGCGCGCTTTCCGGGAAGAAGTTGAGGATGCGCTCGATGGTCTGGTCGGCGTTGTTGGAGTGCAGGGTGGCCAGGCACAGGTGGCCGGTCTCGGCGAAGGCGATCGCCGCCTCCATCGTCTCCGCATCCAGGATCTCGCCGATCAGGATCACGTCCGGCGCTTCACGCATCGCGTTCTTCAGCGCGTTGTGGAAGGCATGGGTGTCCAGGCCGACCTCGCGCTGGTTGACGATCGACATCTTGTGCTTGTGCAGGTACTCGATCGGATCCTCGATGGTGAGGATGTGACCGGTGGTGGTGCTGTTGCGGTGGTCGATCATCGACGCCAGCGAGGTCGACTTGCCGGAGCCGGTGGACCCCACCACCAGCACCAGCCCGCGCGGGGTCATGATGACGTCCTTCAGCACCTGCGGCAGGTTCAGCTCCTCGATGCTCGGGATGCGGCTGCGGATGGCGCGGATGACCATGCCGACCTCGCCCCGCTGCTTGAACACGTTGACGCGGAAGCGCCCGGCATCGGGCAGGGCGATGGCCATGTTGAGCTCGAGCTCGCGCTCGAACTGCGGCACCTGGCCCTCATCCATCAGCGAGTAGGCGATCTTCTTGACCATGCCCGGCGGCAGGCCGGTGTTGCCCAGCGGATAGAGCTTCCCCTCGATCTTGATGTAGACCGGTGCCCCGGTGGTCAGAAACATGTCCGAAGCGTTCTTTTCGGTCATCAGCTTCAGGAAGTAGCCGATATCCATTGCGAATTTTCCCCAACGAAACGGCCGACGCCCGTTGCCAGCACGGTGTCGGCTTGACGACAATGGCCGTGAACCGACAACCGGTACGGCCTCCCCAATGAAACGACTTAGCTTCGCACGAATGCGCCATGGCCTGTATGTGATGGCGTTTGCATTCGCACTGTCTGCCCCCGCCTGGGCGCAGGACGCCGCCCTGGAACTGGCGCAGGCCCGGCAGGCGGTCGACAAGGCCACCCAGGCCGATGCCGACCAGTACGCCCCGGACCTGATCGGGCTGGCCCGGCAGGGGCTGGAGCAGGCCCAGCGCGCCGCCGGCGACCGCCGCGAGCGCAAGAACGCCCCGGCGATGGCCCTGCGCGCCGCCGCCGATGCCGACCTGGCCCGCGTCCGCAGTGAGGAAGCCACCGTCACCGCGCAGCTGCAGCTGCGCCGCAACGAGGTCAACCAGCTGCAGCGCCAGCTGTCGACCGGGGAGGACCGCCGGTGAAGCCGATGACCGCCGCAACCCTGGCCGCGCTGCTGGCGTTGCCGACCCTGGCCACTGCCGCCGACAACCCGATGGTGGCGCAGCTGAGCCAGCGCCTGATGGCCATCCAGGCCAACCCCGATACCGCTGAGCTGGGCGCCTTCGAGCGCATGCAGGCGCAGCAGGCGATCGCCACCCTGGACAAGGCCAAGCGCCGCGACCAGGAGCTGGCCACGTACCTGGCCGAGCGCCGGGTGGAGATTGCCGAGACCGCCGTGCGCACCGCGCTGGCCGCGCGCGAGGTCGACCGCCTGGAGCGTACCCGCAGCGACCTGCTGATCGAGGCCAGCCGCCGCGATGCCGCCCGTGCCCGCCAGGAAGCCGAGCAGCTGCGCATGCAGGCGCAGATGCAGGCCGAGGAGGCCGAACGCCTGCGCCAGGCCGCCGAGGCCGAGACCCTTGCCCGCCAGGACGCCGAGAACGCCCTGACCAGCGTGGCCGGCAAGCAGCAGCAGCGTCTGAGCGCTGCCCAGCAGAACGCCGCCAGGCTGGCCCGTGAGGAGGCCGAGCTGGTGTCTGGGCAGAAGCTGCCGGGTTCGAGGTTCGATGCGCGCGGTGAGGTCTTCACCTTCGGGGGCGACGCGTTCGCTGCAGGTGCGTCCAGCCTGTCTGGCGGCGCCCGTAACCAGGCCAAAGCGCTCGCCGAGTACTTGAACATCGGCAAGAAGGGGCGCCTGCGCATCGAGGCCTACGACAGTGCCAACGGCGTGGGCCAGAAGCGTGCCGAAGCGCTGCGCGACGCCCTGGTCGCGGGTGGTGTCGCCAGCAACCGGATCCAGGTCAGTGGCAAGAAGGCTGCGTCCACCCGGGCGCGCTCGGCCGAGGTCATCATCGCGCCGTAATGCATTGATATCGTTTGTTTTTCGTTGCAATGAGCATTCAGCCTGAACCCCGCCCCGGCGGGGTTCGGTCTTTTTGTCGCAGGGGTCTTGTACCCCGCCCTGAGCAGGCGTAGGGTCAATCGTCCGGGACGCAATGCCGCGGACCGGACGATGGGAGGGCCGGGCCGATGCAAGCAGGGCGCGAACCGCAGCAGATCGACGTGCGCAGGCCAGTGCCGCAGGTCGTTGCAGGCGTCCAGGTGGCCATCGACCGGCACTCCTCCATGAACAACGCCCCGTGCCTTGCGGCCGGGGCGTTCGTGTATCTGTCGAAGGAGGTCCATCATGTTTGAAGATCAGCCCCAGAGCGAGATCGACGCCCGTCGCGCGCGTGATCCGGAGTTCAGGGCACTCCATGACCAGCACCGCAAGTTGAACAAGAAGTGCATGGACGCGGAGTTGGGTGTACTCCCGATCGATGATGTCACCCTGGGTCGCATGAAGCGTGAGAAGCTGCTGGCCAAGCAACGTCTTCTGCGAATGTACGAAACACCGCTCCCAACGACGTCCCCCACGCTTTGACGCACTTCGTCACGCCCGGAATGGCGTGACCCGGCCATCGATGGCCCCGCCGGGCGCTCCTGCCCCGGCATCGCGGCACCGCCGATGAGGCGGCCGCGCCAAGGCACCACAGGCGGTGGTGCCTTGGCCTGCAGGCACCACTCACCGATGCGGGCGGTACCGGTCTCCTCGTCGATCCGGGGCCGTCCGCATCCCTCTACGGGGCCGGCCGGCGGCATCTCCGCGCCGACCTGACATTCAGCGCCATCCGTCGGATAATCATCGGTCCGGCCCTGCGTGGCGCGAATCGAAAGTCCTCCGAATGCCCATCCATTCTTCCGTCCTCGAACTCATCGGCCAGACCCCGATCGTCAAGGCCCAGCGCCTGGACACCGGCGTCTGCGAGCTTTACCTGAAGCTCGAGAGCGCCAACCCGGGCGGATCGATCAAGGATCGCATCGGCCTGTCGATGATCGAGGCAGCGGAGCAGCGGGGTGACCTGAAGCCGGGGGCGACCCTGGTCGAGGGTACCGCTGGCAATACCGGCCTGGGCCTGGCACTGGTGGCCCAGCAGAAGGGCTACAAGCTCATCCTGGTCGTTCCCGACAAGATGAGCCGCGAAAAGATTTTCAACCTGAAGGCGATGGGCGCCGAAGTGCGCCTGACCCGTTCGGACGTCGCCAAGGGCCATCCCGAGTATTACCAGGACCTGGCCAAGACCATCGCCGAGCAGACCCCGGGCGCCTATTTCATCAACCAGTTCGGCAACCCGGACAACCCGGCCGCGCATGAGTTCGGCACCGGCCCGGAGATCCTCGAGCAGATGGGCGGCGACCTCGACGCCATCGTGTTCGGCTGCGGCAGCTCCGGCACCATGACCGGCCTGTCGCGTGCGTTCGCCAGGCTGTCGCCGAAGACCGAGCTGGTGCTGGCCGATCCGGTCGGCTCGATCCTGGCCGAGTACATCAACGACGGCGTGCTCAACGACAAGTCGGGCAGCTGGCTGGTGGAAGGCATCGGCGAGGACTTCCTGCCCTCGATCTCCGACTTCAGCCGTGTCAAGAAGGCTTACGCCATCAGCGATGCCGAGAGCTTCCACACCGCGCGCGAGCTGCTGGGCAAGGAAGGCATCCTCGGCGGTTCGTCCACCGGCACCCTTCTGGCCGCGGCACTGAAGTACTGCAAGGAGCAGACCACGCCGAAGAAGGTGCTGGTGCTGGTCTGCGATACCGGCAACAAGTACCTGTCGAAGATGTACAACGACTACTGGATGCTGGACAACGGCTTCCTGCAGCGCCCGCAGCATGGCGACCTGCGCGACCTGATCCTGCGCCCGTACGGCCAGCGCGACACGGTGGTGATCGGCCCGAACGACCTGCTGACCACCGCCTACCAGCGCATGAAGCTGTACGACGTGTCGCAGCTGCCGGTGATGGACGGCGACCAGCTGGTCGGCATCGTCGATGAAAGTGACGTGCTGCTGCATGTCTACGGCGACGAAGCGCGCTTCCGCGATACCGTCGCCACTGCGATGGTCAGCAAGCTGGACCGGTTGGACGTGAAGTCGCCGATCGAGGCCCTGCTGCCGGTGTTCGACCGCGGGCAGGTGGCGATCGTGATGGACGGTGACGCCTTCCTCGGCCTGATCACCCGCATCGACCTGCTGAACTATCTGCGCCGTCGCGTGCAGTAAGCCGCTGATCGCTGCCGTTCACCGCTGAATTCCGGTTTATTCGCGTCAAAGCTCGTTAAGGCTGCGCTGATAGACTCCCGATCCTTTGACGGCGCCGCACGTCGGCGCCATTCAGGAAACGACATGTCCAACTCCTCTTCGCCCGACCGCGCGCTGGCCCTGGCCACGCTGGCCATCCACGGTGGCCAGTCGCCCGATCCCAGCACCGGTGCGGTGATGCCGCCGATCTACGCCACCTCGACCTATGCCCAGTCCAGCCCGGGCGAGCACCAGGGCTTCGAGTACTCGCGTACCCACAACCCGACCCGCTTCGCCTATGAGCGCTGCGTGGCCTCGCTGGAAGGCGGTACCCGCGGCTTCGCCTTCGCCTCGGGCATGGCGGCCAGCTCGACCGTGATCGAGCTGCTGGACGCCGGCAGCCACGTGGTGGCGATGGATGACATCTACGGCGGCAGCTTCCGCCTGTTCGAGCGCGTGCGCCGCCGTACCGCCGGGCTGGACTTCAGCTTCGTCGACCTGACCGATCTGGCGGCCTTTGAAGCCTCGATCACCCCGAAGACGAAGATGGTCTGGATTGAAACCCCGACCAACCCGATGCTGAAGATCGTGGACATCGCCGCGGTCGCTGCCATCGCCAAGCGCCATGGCCTGATCGTGGTGGTGGACAACACCTTCGCCTCGCCGATGCTGCAGCGCCCGCTGCTGCTGGGCGCCGATCTTGTGCTGCACTCGGCCACCAAGTACCTCAATGGCCACTCGGACATGGTCGGTGGCATGGTCGTGGTCGGCGACAATGCGCCGCTGGCCGAGCAGATGGCGTTCCTGCAGAACTCGGTGGGTGGCGTGCAGGGCCCGTTCGACAGCTTCCTGGCCCTGCGCGGCCTGAAGACCCTGCCGCTGCGCATGAAGGCGCATTGTGCCAATGCGATGGCGCTGGCGCAGTGGTTGGACAAGCATCCAGCGGTGGAGAAAGTGATCTACCCGGGCCTGCCCTCGCACCCGCAGCATGAGCTGGCCGGCAAGCAGATGGCGGGCTACGGCGGCATCGTCTCGATCGTGCTGAAGGGCGGTTTCGAAGCCGCCAAGCGCTTCTGCGAGAAGACCGAACTGTTCACCCTGGCCGAGTCGCTGGGCGGCGTGGAAAGCCTGGTCAACCATCCGGCGGTGATGACGCATGCCTCGATCCCGGTCGCGCGCCGGGAGCAGCTGGGGATCAGCGATGCGCTGGTGCGGCTGAGCGTGGGTGTTGAGGAGCTGGGGGATCTGCAGGTGGATCTGGAAAGGGCGCTGGAGGCCGCCGGGGCATGATGGGGCAGCGCGTCGAGTTGATGCTCAGCCTGACCGGGCGCGACATCAAGAAGAAGTACAAGGATTCACTGCTGGGTGCGCTGTGGGGCGTGCTTGTGCCCCTGATCATGCTGGCCATTTACACGATCATCTTTGCCACCATCTTCAGTGCGAAATGGAAAGGCATCGAAACGCACAGCAGGGTGGACTATGCCGTTCTGCTGTTCATCGGACTGATCGTCTACAACTTCTTTGCCGAGTCGTTGACGCGTGCACCTAGTGCGGTGCTCAGCAATCCGAATCTGGTAAAGAAGGTGGTATTCCCACTGGAAGTCCTGCCTCCCGTGGTCGTTCTGTCCTCGCTTTACAATGCGGGCGTCGCCAGTGTTGCATTGGTCGGGTTCCTGATCTTCAGTAGTTTTGGCCTGCACTGGCAGATTGTGCTGTTGCCGCTGCTCGTGCTGCCGCTGCTGGCTCTGACCCTCGGAGTGTCCTATCTGTTTGCTTCGCTGGGAGTGTTCTTCCGCGACGTGGACCAGATTGCAGGTCTGCTGGCTCGTGTGCTCCAGTACCTTACGCCAGTGCTGTACCCGTCGATCATTTTCCCGGAGAAGATCGGCACCTGGATGCGGCTGAGCCCTCTTGCGGTGTACGTGGAGCAGATCCGCGCGCTCATCGTCAGCGGTACCTTGCCGGACTGGGGGCGCTACGCATGGGCCCTGGGCTGGTCGCTGGCCATCCTGTTCTTTGGATACTGGTGGTTCCAGCGTACTCGGAGGGCCTTCGCCGATGTCGTCTGATGATCTCGTCATTGATATCGAAAATGTCAGCAAAGTCTTCAACATTTTCGAGAAGCCATCTGATCGGTTGCTGCAGATGTTGCTGCCCAGGTTGGGGCGGATCGTGCCTGGCGCGGGCGAATGGTCGTCGCGGCAGCGCGGACGTGAATTCTGGGCCCTGCGCGATGTCAGCCTGAGGGTGAAGCGGGGTGACGCCGTGGGCATCATCGGGCGTAACGGTTCCGGCAAGTCGACCCTGCTGCAGATCATTGCCGGAACACTCGCGCCGACGACCGGCCGGGCACAGGTCAACGGACGCATTGCTGCCCTTCTGGAGCTCGGTAGCGGTTTCAATCCAGATTTCACCGGGCGCGAAAATGTGCTGCTGAACGGCATGATCCTGGGCCTGACCGAGCGCGAGGTGCTACAGCGTTTCGATGCCATTGCGGCGTTTGCCGACATCGGAGACTTCATCGACCAGCCCGTGCGGACCTACTCCAGCGGCATGATGTTGCGTCTGGCCTTTGCCGTGCAGACGCAGGTCGAGCCGGACATTCTCATTGTCGATGAGGCTCTGGCGGTCGGTGACGCACTGTTCCAGAAGCGCTGCTTCCAGCAGATGGAAGCCCTGCGAGCCAATGGCTGCACGCTACTGCTGGTGTCGCACGACCAGGAGTCCATTCGTACTCTGACCGATCATGCGATTCTTCTGCGAGACGGCGTCGCGCGCGCCGCTGGTCCGTCTTCCGACGTCGTGCTGGAGTATCGCAAGCAGTTGCACGAGGACGAGCGTGATTACTATGCGTCCATCAGTGCGCAGCATCTGCAGCACGCGCAGAAGATCGTGGAGGCGCAGGCCGCTGCTGATGCGCCTGTCGAGGGAGGGCCGCATGAAGGATCCCCCGTTCTGGGGGCGCGCAGCGACAAGCTTTCTTTCGGTGACTACGATTGCGTGGTCGAGCGGGTTCGGGTGCTGGATGGTCAGGGCGAAGAATGCGCCTACTTCCTGCCGCGCGAGAGGCTGGTCATCGAGGTGACCGCACGCCCGGTGCGTGACATGGACAAGCTCAATGTGAATGTCCGCTTGCGCAACAAGGAAGGCGTCAAGCTCTACTCGTGGGGAACACTCAACCAAGACGTGCGCCTGTGGACGGAGGAAGGTCGGCAGGATCCGGGGGTTTGGGGCACCACCTTCCGGGCCGATACGCCGTTTACCGTGCGCTTTGAGTTCGATTGCTCGCTGGGCGTGAACTTCTACGAAGTGCAGGTCTCAGTGTCGGAAGAGCTTGAGCGCTTTGGTGGAGCACAACGCATGCTGCATTGGCGCGACGAAGCTGCTTTCTTCCAAGTTGGAATGCGTCAGAAGGAATACACCTTTGGCGGCGTCTGCGACCTCCGCATGCATGCGGAAGTTGTGGGTGCACAATGATCGAGGCGCCTGTGATGGAAACGAACACCCCCCTGCGTCAAGCGGCGATGACGCCCGCAATCCTGCGCGTGACAGTCGCCCGTCTGCTCAACTGGCTGCCGTCACGGCCCGTGTCGCTGCTGGGGGATGAAGTGCCGGCTCTCGCACGCGCACTGCGGCGGGCGGGAGTCAACGTCACTACGGACGGCGACGGCAGCGCCGCAGCCGCCACTGTGCTTGTGATGGCGCACGCAAGCGCTTCCCCGGCTACGGAGGTGCAACGGTTGCTCACAGGCGTTGCCGGACCGGTTTGTCTGGTAGTGCTGGGTGACGCAGCTGCCCAGATTGATCGCGCGACCTGGGAGCACGCGCTCATCAAGGCGGAGTGGCGCAAGCACCCGCTCAACGAGCGCGTCGCGCCTTACGGCGAACTCGACCGCGTTACCGGACTGTTGATGGTGTCGTTCGAGCGTGTTCCGGCACCGGCACTGGCTGTGTATCCGCTGAAAGCGCTTGAGGAAGAACGCGACCTGCACACCGATATGACGCGCGAGCCGGGCCGGCGATCGGATGCCCACATGACCCGCTACGCACAGGCGGCCCAGTTCATCAGACCGGGTGATCGTGTCATCGACGTGGCCTGCGGCCTTGGCTACGGTTCCTATCAGTTGGCCCACAACAGCGACGCTGCCTCGTTTACGGGTCTCGATGCCAGCGACTACGCGGTGGAGTATGCCAATCTGAATTTTGCGCCGGTGTCACCGACGCCGATGACGTTCGTCGTCGGTGATGCGCAGAACCTGTCAGGCATGGCCGACGCATCAGCTGATTTCGCCGTGTCTGTTGAGACGTTGGAACATCTTCCCGAACCCGACCGCCTGCTGGCCGAACTGCACCGCGTGCTGTCGCCACACGGACGAGTCTACGCAAGCGTTCCCAACGACTGGTCGGACGAAACCGGCGAAGACCCCAATCCGTTCCATTTCCATGTCTACGATTGGCCGCGTCTGATCGCCCAGTTTCAACGCAACGGATTTGTAATCGAGAAAGCCTGGCTGCAGGATGCAGGCGGTGGCCAGAAGCGGCATCTTTCGGCGCGCTCCATGCTGGAGATTGATCCGGCAGTGGGGCCGACCGGCGACGGCGAGTGGCTGCTGGTGCTGGCGCGAAAGGCCAGCGCCGCCGACCAGCCCTCAAAGGATCCGCTTGCGCAGGCCAGGACATTGCTGGCCGACGGCCACCCTGAAGCGGCCCTGGCACAGCTCGATGCCGACTTGGATGGATCGGACTCCCTGCGCGATGCGCGAAAGCAGGCGCTTGCTGCTGTCATCCTGATGCTGCAGGGCCAGCGCGACGGTGCCCAGCAGCGCTGGCAACGCGTGCAGGCTGCCGCCCGTCAGGCGCTATCGTGTGCCGGGTCGGAGGCGGCGGCAGCGGGATTGCTTCATCTGGCCGCTACTCAGTGTGATGGAAGCCGAGGTGACCGGCCTGGTCATGCCTACCTGGTGCTGCGCCAACATGCCAGCGTGCTATCCGACCTGCTGGGCGCAGGCGATACGATGCTGGGCGACGGCGAGGATCGCGCGGTCGTGTCTGGACCTGCTGATGGTGCCGAGCAGATCAACATGGGCGCGCGCGAGGTACGTCAGCTGATCGATGCGAAGGCATGGCTGGACGGCAAGTACCACGAGCACATGCAACGCATCAGCGAGCTGGAGAGTCATACGGCAGAGTTGGAACTGGCCCGCCATTGGCTGGACGGGCAGTATCACGCGCTGAACGCAGAGATCCAACGGTTGAATCAGGCCCGCCAACCGGCTCCTGATGATTCTGTGTGAAGTAGTGATGACCGCCCCTGATTCGAACGCTGCATCGCCCAAACTATCCTTGTTGCAGGCTGACGAGGTTGCCGGCTACTGCCTCCAGGCACTGGGTCCGACCCAGGTCTTGCTCGTGGGGGCGGCGTTGGCGCCTCTACTCGGTCCGCTCCGAGCGGCGGGCTGTGATGTAGTCGTGCATGAAGAAATTCCTGCCGACATCGCTGCCACCGGGACGGTCATCGCTTGGGCGGAGTCGTGTTCGCAATGCCGATCGTTGTTTGAGCTTGGTGCCAATGTTCTGGTTCTGGTCGCAGCGTCGACACCAGCGGACGAGGCTCATGCAATCAGTGAGCAGGCAGCTGCTGCGAACTGGCAGCAGCATCCCGCCACGTTCGTGTTGCCGGCCAGCCGGGATGGAATCCGTATCCAGCTGCTTGCGCGTGCCGGTGTCTCTGTGCCTGACCCGCAGGGCATGTTGCGTGCGGGGTATCACGGCCTGGCAGCCGCGCTCGTGCGGCCAGGCGACGCGGTGGTGGCGGCTGACGCTGCAGATCTCGGTCTGTGGCGGATTCTGCAGCAGCAGACCCGCTGTCGCTCTCTGCAGGTTTTGAGCAACGCGCCGGCCCCTGCGGCTCTAGAGGCCGGAATCATCTGGCGGGCTCCTGGTGCTTGGCGGCCGGATGAGCCTTCGGCGGATGTGCTGGTCACCCGGATAGGCCACGATGGCACGGACTGGGTGCGGGAGCTGGAGATTGCGACCGCCGCGCTGGTGCGTAGCGGTCGACTGGTTGTCGCTTTACCGCTGACAGACGGGCGTAATGTTGACGAGCGCGATCTTCTGCTTGCGCTTGAACCGCTGGGATTGGTGGTTGATCGGGCCTGGTGGCAGAGCCTTTCACGTCCGGTCGGTGCAGGTCAGTTCATCGAAGCCTCGCGTGACGGCGCCGGACGTCTACGGATAGACCCTGACGCTAAGGCGCAGGCCGATGCACTGGTGCTCATGGCGGTGAAAACCGGTGGCGATGGCGTTCCCCGCAATCCGGAACTTCACGTCCCCAACATCATCGCGTTCCAGCGCGACTACCTCGATGCGAGCGTGGTCAGGCTGATTGTCGCAATGGGTTTGAGGCTGGAATCGGCCCCGTTGCGACGCCATCTGGCCGAACAACTCCTTGCCACGTCGCCGATCGACTCTGCTGACCACGGCGCCGCCCTGTGCGTCCTGTTGTACGACCCGGCAGCACTGGAGGGTGAGCGCCGCGCCGCGTTGCTTGAAGCGGCTCAGCGTTACGTTGAGCTGACGGCCAGCAATCCGACCGTCCTACGCTGGCAGGTTTCGTTGACTTATGCCACTGCAGCCCTGCACCACGCGGCGGGTAATCTGGGGCGGGCCGCGGATCTTTACGCCCAGGTGCTCGCATTCGATGTACTTGCCTTCAGCCCGTTGTTGGGTACAAAAACCACCGCAGCCGCCGTGCGCCTCGGCTGGATTCTGTTCGGGCGTGGTGACCTCCCGGCGGCGCGCCAAGCCTGGCTGCAGGGACTCAGAGAGGCAAGACGGCTGGCTTCGCATGCCGACTGGACCGAGGTAGTAGGCGACATCGAATTTCCCGAAACCTTCGGCATGCCCGAGTTTGCCGCTGTCATGGACGAGGCCGGACGCCTTGCCTCTGCACTCAGGGTAACGGCGGAAGTGCCGCTTCGGCCTGGTCTGGCCTGGCAGTGGGGCAACCAGTCCGTTCACGCCATGCTGTCGCGGACACTTGGCGAACAGCAACGTCTTCTCGCCTGGCAGGAACAACTCCAGGACGCCAAGGACTGGTTGGACGGGCAGTATCATCACTTGAACGCGGAGCTTGACCGCAGCTCAGCGAGCCTTCAAACGTTGCAGGCGGAAAATGCGGCATTGGCAAGGGACAACGCGGGTTCCGCAGCGGCGTTTCGTCTAGCGCATCAGCATGCGGAGACAGACAAGGCGGGTCTGCGCGTCCGACTGGAGCATCAACGGGCGCAGTACGCGCGCCTTGCGGACGAACACGCTCGCCTCGCAGGCGAACATGCGCGCTTGCTTGATGCAGCGCAGGAACTCACCTCGGCCACCTCTGGCATCATGGACCGCGTTCCGCAGCCGCGTTTGCCTGGTGAATCGATCGCGGAAGAACTGTTCCGGCTTTCCGACGCATTGAATCGGATTCCATGGAAATCGGCTGTTCGGTCTGCGCTGCACGTCCTTGTCGTGTTGTTGGGAGGCAGAAAGCGGGCATGAACACCGACCTCACCGCGATCGTGACGTTCCACCGCGAAGGCCTGCTGGCTCACGCGACGTTGAGGAGCTATCTGCTTGCGCGTAATCGTGCCCGCGAACGGGGCATTGACGTGCAGATGCTGCTCCTGCTCGACAACGCAGATCACGAGACTGCCGAAGTAGTCCGCAACCATCCCGACCTTGCCGGCGATGAGCTGATCCTGGATACATCGGCAGGTGATTGCGGGTTGGCCCGCAACATTGGTGTCAGCCACTCGTCGGGCACCTATGTCTGCACACTCGATGGCGACGACCTGATCAGCCGCGATTATTTCCAGCGGCATGTCGAGTACGCGCGTAGCGTGCCAGACTCCACGATCCTGCACGCCGAGCTGGTCGTCAGTTTCGGTGGCACCGAGCATTACAGCCACCAGCTCAATCCGGTCACCATGCCGTTCTCCAACGACTTGTTGATGGTGGTCAATCCGTGGATCAGTGCGATCTTCGCGCGACGCGAGGTGCTTCAGCGGATTCCGTATGTGGCCTGTTTCCCGCGCCTGACCGGATATGGATTCGAGGACTGGCATTGGGCCTGTCAGACTCTCTCGGCTGGGCTCGAACACCGCGTCGTGCCTGAAACCGCCTATTTCTATCGGGTCAAATCATCCGGTTCGATGAACCAGAATTCCGCAGCGCTGCGCGCGGTCGTACCACCGACCCGCTTGTTCGGAACCTGGGGTAAAGCATGATCGCGCGCGTCTTACGCCTGGCAAGAAAACTCAGTCTGCGCGAACTGGTGCGTAATCCGCGCAGCGAGCTCAGCCGCGTGCTGGACTGGATGGGGCGACGGCTTCAGCGTGCTGCGCGGACAGCCGCGCAGGGAGCTGATCCGGCACTCCCGCTCTGGTTGCGTGAGGAAATGCTGGCACAGGCGATGCTCGAGCCTGATTTGCTTGGTGACCACGGCACGCCGGATCGCTTCGCCTACTACAGGGTGCCTTTTCTGGTGAAGCCGGGCGAGGTGTACCGCCGCGTGGTCGAAGCCGTTGGCCTCGCCCCTTGTAGTCATGTGATGATCGTGCCCTGGCTGGTACGCGGTGGGGCGGACCGCGGCGCCCTGCTGCATCTGCGGGCGTGGGTAGAGGCAGTGTCTGCTGAACGCGTTGTGCTGTTGCTGACCGAGCCGGCGCAATCCACTTGGCTGGACAGGGTGCCGGCAGGTGTGCGCATCGCCCGGTTTGGTGAGATTGCCGCGGAGCTCGCGTCAGAAGATAAGGTCAGGCTGTTGACCCGCCTTCTGATCCAGATGCAGCCAGCGGTCGTTCACAACATCAACTCGCCTGTTGGATGGGAGGCGATTGAAGGCTTCGGGTTGGCCTTGCGCCAGCATTCTCGTCTGTTCGCGTCATTGTTCTGCGACGACCATGATCCCAACGGCGTGCCTGTGGGACACGCCAGGCGCTACCTGCGGAGCTGCCACGCACATCTGACACGCGTCTTCTGCGACAACACCGTCTATCCCGAAATCTGGGCGCGGGACCTCGGCGTTGATCGCCATCTCTTCGAGGTGGTGAAGTTCCCCTACGAGCGCTACATCGATGAAAAGCGCGGACCGTTCGTGCTGTCAGAGTCGGGACGAGTGCTATGGGCCGGCCGCTTTGATGGCCAGAAGCGACCGGACATCCTGCTTGCGGTTGCACGTCGGTTGCCCAATGTGGCATTCGACGTTCATGGCGTCATGGATGTCGGGAGCCCTCATCCGGCAGTAGGGCAACTCCGCAGCCTGCCCAACGTGACATTCCGGCCGGCCTTCTCGAACTTTGAGGACATTGTGTCCGACGCCCATGTGGCGCTGCTGTTTACCACCGCATGGGAGGGTCTGCCGACCTTGCTTCTGGATGCGTCGGCCGCGGGTGTTCCGATCGTGGCACCAGCGGTCGGCGGCATTCCAGACTTGATCGATCCCGATTGGCTGGTGCAGGACCCTGAGAACGTGGACGCCTTCACAGAGCGGCTGCGCCAACTGTTGGCCGACCCCGAGTTGCGCGAAGCGCGCCGGCGCAACCAGTACCACGCTCTGAAGGGAAGGGACTGGCAGGCGTTCACCGCCGCGGTGAAGGCCGTTGAATACTATCTGAGTGGACCCGATGGGATTGTTCCCAACCAACACCAAGGAAACGCAACGTGATTATCGGAAGGGGACTGGTCGCCACAGCGTTTGCTCCGGATTGGCAGGACGACCCGGAAACGGTGATCGTTGCTGCAGGCGTATCAGACTCGAGTGAGACCGAGTCTGCAGCGTTCGCGCGCGAGGAACGATTGCTGGACGAGATAAAAGGGATGCCGTCGATCCAGCGGATCGTCTATTTTGGCAGCTGCGCCGTTGGTAATCCGGCTGAGCGACAGACGCCCTACCTTCAGCACAAGGCACGCATGGAGGCGCGCGTGCTCGCCGATCCGCGCGGGCGTGTTTTCCGCCTGCCGCAGGTCGTGGGCGAGGGCGGCAACCCGCACACCCTTACCAACTTCCTGCGTGCCCGGATTGAATCGGGCGAGCCGTTCGATGTGTGGGCACGGGCCGAGCGCAATCTGATCGACATCCGGGATGTTGCAACGCTGGGTACGCACGTACTGCGTCATCCTGATGACTACCCGCGGATGATGCCTCTTGCCGACGTTCGTTCAACCAACATGCTCGAGATCGTCCGCGCGATGGAGTCGGTGCTTGAGCGCCAGGGCAATTACCGGGTGCTTGAACAGGGGGTGGCCTTCCCCATCGACACATGCGACTGCGAGCGTGCGGCAGCGGCCTGCGGCGTGCCGCTGGGTGAGGGATACCTGCTGCGGCTCCTGGGCCGGTATTACGTAGCGGCAAGCAGGGCGTGACCGACATCGTCCGGCTGTGTTCAGTCGTTCATACGGACCGCTGGAACATCCGTATCATCCTTGGCTGTCCGCCCATCGCGGTCCAGATAATGTCAGTATTCCATGAGAATTGGTGGCGCAGAATGAATGCGAAGAGCAAGCGACAGGATGCAGCCGCGTCATGCCGCGGGAGCAGGGCATGAGCCTGCCGGTACTAAGTGCCATCGTGACCTTCCACGGTGAGGGTATCCTGGCGCATACGTCGCTGCGGTCCTATGCACTTTCGCGAAACATCGCCCGCGGGGAAGGCATCGAAGTCCAGTTGGTGCTCGTACTTGATCGTGCCGACGAGCAGACGCGCGCGTTTGTATTGAACCATCCCGACCTTGATGGCTCGGAGACAGTGGTCGAAACCCAGGTCGGCGACCTCGCACTTGCCCGCAATGCTGGCGTTGCCGCTTGCCGGGGCAAGTACATCTGTACCTTGGACGGCGATGATCTGATTTCAACCGGTTACTTCCTCAAGCATCTAAAGGAAGCAGGGCAACTGGAGGGACGATTCATCCTGCACCCGGAAATGGTGCTGAGCTTCGGTATGTACAGCGCCTACAACTGGCAGGTCGATCAGGCCGGCGGTTACTACGACGAACGTGCACTGCTGGCAGTGAATCCATGGATCAGTGCATCGTTCTCGACGCGTGAGCTCTACGAGGCCATTCCCTACGTGGCGTGTTATCCAAAACAAACTGGATTCGGCTACGAGGACTGGTACTGGAACTCTGAAACCATTGCGCGTGGAGTGATGCATCGTCTGGCTTGGGGGACGGCTTACTTTTATCGACGCAAGTGGTACGGCTCACTCAATGAGGCCAGTCACACAATGAAGACGGTCATTCCCCGCACCTCCCTGTTCGCACTGGGCCGTCGCTCCGACAAGGGGCAGGGACATGCTTGAGCGCTGGACGCATAATCGTTGGGTGCGTAACCGATACACGCGCCGCTTGGCAAACTGGGCCCGCCGCGCCTACAGATTGCTGTTCGGACCGGATCCGGTTGCTCCGCAAGCCGCCGCCCCCGCGCAGGACGGCGTACCTCCCATGCCGCTGTGGCTCCAGGAAGAAATGCTCAAGCTTGCCGCGATGGAGCCGGAATTGCTGCCACCCGGAACCGATCTGAATCGCTACGCCTTCTACACGGTACCGATGGATGTCCGGCCGGGCGATCTGTATTCAGCGCTGTCCGACCAGATCGGTGCGCAGGCCTACACTCATGCCCTGCTCGTGCCGTGGTTAAAGACTGGTGGGGCCGATCGAGGCATTCTCTACCACGCGCGGGCAATCGCAGAGGCCGATCCCGCGGCGCGCATCCTGGTGCTGGCCACCGAAGACTCACCTTCACCATGGGCATCGCGCCTGCCAAGCCAAGCAACGTTGGTCGAATTCGGCCGGCTTGCCGCGACGCTGGAGTTCAACCTGCAGGTTGCGGTGATGGTGCGCGTACTCGTTCAATTGCGTGCGCCGGTCATTCACATCATCAACTCACGCGTGGGCTGGGAGGTGGTCCAGCGACATGGTCTGGCACTTAAGCAGCATTCGCGCCTTCTCGCATCGATCTATTGCGATGACTATGATGAACGCATGAATCCAGTCGGCTATGCTCGCGACTATCTGCGCTACTGCTACCCCTACCTTGCCACGGTCATCTGCGACAACTCACGTTATCCGCAGATATGGTCACGTGAACTTGGCGTACCTGCGTCGCTGTTCACGGTGATTCCATTCCCTTATGACGGCCTCATTCCCACGCTTCCCATCACGCCGATATCCGCGCCTGACGCCGGAAGGGTTTTGTGGGCTGGCCGTCTGGACAGGCAGAAGCGCCCGGATCTGCTGGCGGCGATCGCGGCGGCGATGCCCTCCGTGCATTTCGATGTGTATGGTGCCCCGGTGATGTCCGGGGTAGCAGCCCAGGGCTTGGACTTGCTGAGGTCCCTGCAGAACGTGACCCTGCACGGCGAGTTCAAGCGCCTCGAAGAAGTCGTTACTTCGCAGCACTTCGCCTACCTGCATACCACCGCGTGGGAGGGCACCCCTACCATTCTGTTCGACGTCGCGGCGGCCCGCCTGCCGATCTGCGCGCCAGCGGTGGGCGGTATTGTCGATTTCCTTCCCGAATCAGATCTGGTCCCGAATCCGGAGGACATTGCCGGCTTCGTCCGAGAGCTGGAAGCACTGCGGGACTCTGCGCAAGCGCGGCAACAGCGAGTGGAGCGCCAGCGCGAGTCGCTGGACCGTCAGCGCCAATGGCCGGCGTTCAGTGCGCGCCTGCGGCAGCTTGACGACTACGTCGGCCTTGAGCGCGTGATTCAGCCAGCGACTGAGGTAAGCAAAGCATGACAGACAGCAAGGAAGTGAAATGAAGGTGCTGGTTACCGGCGGTGCCGGCTTTGTGGGTTCGCATACCGTGGTAGAGCTGGTCGCTGCGGGCCATGATGTGCACGTGGTGGAGAATTTCTGCAACAGCGAACGCTGGATTGTGGAGCGTATCGAGCGCATCACAGGCAAGGCGCTCGCCCTGGATGAGCTGGACATCCGTGATCGTGATGCATTGCTGGAGGTCTTGCGGGATTTCATGCCCGACGCAGTGATTCACTTCGCGGCGCTGAAGTCGGTATCTGAAAGCACCGAGCTGCCGGCTCGCTACTACGATGTAAACGTGGGAGGCACCGCAACGCTGCTTGATGCAATGCAGCAGGTGGGCTGCAGGCGTATTGTCTTCAGCTCTTCTGCCACGGTGTACGGCCAACCCGAGACCTGCCCGGTGCCAGAAAGCGCAGCAGTGGAGCCCGGCAATCCCTATGGACGGACCAAGCTCATCGGTGAGTGGCTGATCCGAGACTGCGTGGCGACGCCGGGATCAACGCTGGGCGCTGCGATTCTCCGCTACTTCAATCCCGTGGGCGCACACCCGAGCGGCCTGATTGGCGAGCTGCCGCGCGGCGTGCCCAACAATCTAGCTCCGTACATCACCCAGACCGCAGCCGGACAACGCGACTACATCCGTGTCTTCGGCGACGACTACGATACGCCGGATGGCACCGGCGTCCGTGATTACATTCACGTGGTGGACCTGGCCAAGGCTCATGTTGCGGCGCTGTACGCATTGGCGGAGGGATCGGACCGTGAGTTGATCCTGAATCTTGGCACCGGGCGCGGATACTCCGTTCTCGAACTGATCGATACGTTCTCTGCGGTGGTGGGGCGCCCGATCCCCTACCAGCGGCAGGGGCGCCGTGCAGGTGACATCGGTCAGTGCTGGGCAGACCCTTCGTTGGCCAACAAGGTATTGAACTGGCGGGCTGAGAAGTCGCTTGCAGACATCTGCGCCGATGCGTGGCGCTGGCAGCAGGCCATTCCCACTGCCAAAACCTGAGGTCCTGCCGAAGCCGTCAGTGCTTCGGCGGAACCCGGAATACCCAGAAGTTCATCACGATGAACACTATCACCGGAACCGCAACCGCAGAGAAGAGGATGCCCCAGCGGTAATCCAGTTGGGCGTGGGAAATGGCGGCCATGCCTCCCGCTGACAGGCCGATGTTCAGACCGTGGACAACCAGGAACTTTCGCGACTCACTGGCGACTTCGCCTTTGGATCCAAAGGTAAAGTACTTGTGGGCCGCAAAATTGGGCGCTAGCAGGAGCAGGTACGCGACCACCGTTGCGAGCACCGGATGCATGCCGGTCTTGTCCACCAGGAGCCAGGTCAGCACAGCAAACAACACGGTACTGGTTCCGCCCACCGCTCCAAACCTGATCAGCTTGCCGGCCAGTTCCTTGGCTTGAAGCATGTTCATGGGGCTGGATCCGTGCCCGGATTGACCCGTTCCGCCACTGAGTACTGAGTGGGGGTGGTGAAGTTGAGGAGGATGCGGCCCACGTACTCGCCGATGGCACCCAATGCCAATAATTGCACGCCGCCCATGATCAGAATGGCGACGATAAGCGATGACCAGCCAACGGCAACACCGGGATCCAATAACTTATGCACCACGATGAAGGCTGCGGACAGGAAGCCCGCTGCGGACATCGCCATGCCGGTGAGGGATGCCATTCGCAGCGGGGCCACTGAAAAACTGGTCGCCATCTTCAGCCACAGCGAGATCGACTTCTTCAGGCTGTAACCGGAAGTACCGTCTTCACGGGCGTGGTGCCCGACCATTCGCGTGGTGATCCGTGAGGTTGCCGACAGGATCAAGCCATCCAGATAAATAGCTGGCCCCCGGAACTGGATGATTTCGTTGCGCACCCCGCGCTTCATTGCCTTGAACGGAGAAAGATACAGGCCCTTAGGCTTCTGCAGCAGCCAGGTCGCAACGCGGTCATTGAAGCGGCTCCCGAGGATCTTCCATGCCGCGTGCTTGCGGCCCTTGAAGGTGCCGTAGCAGACGTCATGTTCGGCATCAAGTGCCTCGACCAACGTCGGAATGTCAGACGGGGCGTGCTGCAGGTCATCATCCATGGTAACGATCACTCGGCCCCGGCATTCACGCAGCCCGGCGAAGATCGCCATGTGCTGGCCCACGTTCTTGCGCAGGTTCACCGCCCGCACCCAGCTATGGGTGGTTGCCAACTCGCTTGCCACCTTCCAGGAGTCGTCCGGGCTTCTGTCGTTGACAAGGATCAACTCCAGCGAATAGCGCCCACCGATGGCGGCGTCGATAGCCGCAACGAGCGCGGCCAGGGTCTTCTCGCTGCGGTAGGCCGGGACGACGATGGAAAGATCGATCTGGCCCGCCGGGTCGTCAGTCGCTGTGTTGGTGGCCATGGCCATTCCGATATAGAGCTGGATTCACTCAGTCGGGTAGTATAGGGCTGAAGACTGTGCCCTGCACGGCAGCGCACGAATGATCAGGCGGCATGTCAAATGGCATGCCCGGGCATGGGGTTGGTGGCCGCGAGCGCGGACAAGAGGTGTTGATTGAATTCGCTGAAGCACTACTGCGAAGTGGCATTTGCGCGCTGGGACAGGAACTACCTGCTCTACGCCGCACTGATCCTGCTGGGAATGTACAGTCTAGGTCAGCTAACGGCACCTTTTGTTGCGCATGATGAATACGATTGGCTTTTGAAGGGTTTCGACCAGGGTTTTGAAACTCCGCTGAGCAAGGCTGGTTCGGAAGGGCGTTGGGGGAACTTTATCTGGTCGCAGGTGAGTCACCACCTCAACACTTACTCGGCATTTGGAATCTACCTGGTGCTGTTTTCGGCCATGTGCCTGGTGATGACACGTGTTGTGTCAGCTCGGGCGGGCATCTTTGCCGCGCTGCTGTTCTTCATTGCTCCGATGACTGCCGATACGGCCAAGTGGCCCGTCACCCAAGTCACTGGTGTAGCGGTGACGCTGCTGGGCTGCATCGCCATGCTGCGGGCGCGCGAGGACGGGCGGCGCCGATTGGTAATGGCGGTTTCGGTGGTCGCCGGGTTTTTCTTCTATCCATCATTCGGACCTTTGTTCCTGTTGATGTATGCCGCGGCCTGTACAGGTACGCGCAGGAGCATTCTGATGGGCGCAGTTGTATATGCGCTGGCTTTCGTTTGCGCGGTTCTGCTGGTTTTCTGCTTGAACTACATTTTCCACGGCAACTTCGGCATCAGGCCCGCTGCCTGGCGTGACGCGACTCCACTGCTGCACGGAGGGGCGTTGTCGGTGAATGTGAGCCGCTATGTACAGTATTTCACGCTGCTTAGGGGGATCTGGCCGGCGCTACTGGCAGGCGGCATCGGTATGGCGCTCTGCCTGTTGTGCCGCATCCATGTTCGCCAGTGCATGGCCGCTCTCTTTTACGGAGTGATCCTGCTGGGCATTGATGCTTCCCTATCGATCCTTTCCGGCGTAGGGATCCCGCTTCGCTCAACGCTCTGGTTGTGGTTGCTTCTGTGTCTTCCTGTGGTGTTTCTTGTCCATGAAAGGCGCACCAATGTCTATGGTCTGTTGCTGGCGATACCATTGGTCATGGTCGGCATGTCCAGCTGGAACGCCATATACGCGAACACGCGCACCGTGTATCCAGCGATGAATGCGTTGGGCAACACCTTGGCACGGGTGCAGGCCGCCAATGCAGGGAAGTACGACGACGTCATCATGTTTGGAGACGTCCGTTCGAATGCTTCCATGAGGTGGCTGCATGGAAACAGGGCGTTGCGTAACTATCTATTCAAGGAATTTGGTATCTACACCACTCCATGCCAGCCAGCCCTCTGTGATCGGGTCGAGGCGGAGCTCTCGGGCCGTAACCAGATTCCAGAATGGCTCATCATCGACAGGCATCTGGTATGGGTGCTTGCACCGCAGCGTGACAATGGATACTGATTCACACGTCGCCCAAGAAAAAGGCCCGGTACATGTTGCACCGGGCCATATCAGTTGAGTCTTTGTAGGATATTAAAGCGCCGCTTCCAGCTCCGGCAGGATCGCAAACAGATCCCCCACCAACCCAATATCGGCAATCTCAAAGATCGGCGAATCCGGATCCTTGTTGATCGCGACGATCGTACCGGCGTCCTTGATGCCGGTCAGATGCTGGATCGCACCGCTGATGCCCACCGCCACATACAGCTCCGGGGCGATGATCTTGCCGGTCTGGCCCACCTGCAGGTCGCTGGGCACGTAGCCGGCATCGACCGCGGCACGCGAGGCACCGACGGCGGCACCGAGCTTGTCGGCCAGCTGGAAGATCACCTTGAAGTTCTCTTCAGAACCGACGCCGCGGCCACCGGAGACCACGCGCTTGGCGCTCTGCAGGTCCGGGCGGTCGCTGGCACCTGCGGCGAGGCCGACGAAGCGGGTGTGGGTCGGCAGGACAGCATCGACGCTGGCTGCTTCGATGGCGGCGCTGCCGCCCTGGGCGGCTTCCGGCCACGAGGCAGCACGCACGGTGGCGACCACGATCTGGTCGGCCGGGACTTCCACGGTGATGATCGCGTTGCCGGCGTAGATCGGGCGCTTGAAGGTATGGCTGCCTTCAACGGTCATCAGGTCGGAGACCTGGTTGACGCCCAGCAGCGCGGCCACGCACGGAATCAGGTCCTTGCCGAAGGTGGTCGACGGGCCGAACACGTGGGTGTAGCCCTCGGCCAGCTGCGCGATCTGCGGCGCCAGCACCTGGGCGATGGCCTGCGCGTTGGCAGCGTTGGCCACGGTCAGGACCTTGGCGACGCCACTGATCTTCGCGGCCTCGGCGGCGACGGCGGCCGGATCGGAGGCCAGCACCACTACATCGACGCTGGCACCGCTGATGGCGGCGGCGGCGCTGACAGTCTTGGCGGTGGCGGCGTTGAGCTTGCCGTCGTGGTGTTCGGCGATGACGAGAATCTTGCTCATTACAGCAGCCCCTTCTGCTTGAGTGCGGCCACCAGTTCGGCCGCGTCCTTGACCATCACACCCTTGCTGCGCTTGGACGGTGCGGCGTATTGGGTGGTCTTGAAGGTATCGGCGGCTTCAACGCCGAGGTCGGCCAGCTGCAGGGTCTCCAGCGGCTTGGCCTTGGCCTTCATGATGTCCGGCAGCTTGATGAAGCGCGGCTCGTTCAGGCGCAGGTCGGTGGTGACCACGGCCGGCAGGTCCACTTCCAGCGTTTCCAGGCCGGCGTCGACTTCGCGGGTCACCGTGGCCTTGCCGTCGGCAATGTCCAGCTTGCTGGCGAAGGTCGCCTGCGGACGGCCCCACAGCGTGGCCAGCATCTGGCCGGTCTGGTTCGCGTCGTCGTCGATGGCCTGCTTGCCCAGGATCACCAGGTCCGGCTGTTCCTTCTCGATCAGCTTGAGCAGGGTGCGTGCGGCGGTCAGCGGCTGGATGGCCTGGTCGGTGATGACGTGGATGGCACGGTTTGCACCCATGGCCAGGCCGTTGCGCAGGTGCGCCTGGGCGTCGGCCGGAGCAATGGTGGCGACCACGACCTCGCTGGCGATGCCCTTGTCGCGCAGGCGCAGGGCTTCTTCCAGGGCGATTTCATCGAAGGGATTGGGGGACAGCTTGACGCCGTCGGTGACCACGCCGGAACCGTCCGGCTTGACCTGAATGCGGACGTTGTAGTCCACCACGCGCTTGTACGCGACGAGGATTTTCATCTGGTACGGGGTCCTTCAATAACGGGGAGAACGTCCGGTCCTGGCACAGCGACCGGTTCGGGGGTGGGATCCCGATTCTAGCTGGCTTGAGACGACCATGCGAATGCGTATGGTTATGTTGCGATGCGGCATGGCTTGTCCGATTCGAGGCGCCGTTCACGTCGCGCAGGCAGTCGTGAAGACGAACCACATGTATCCTGTGCTGCTGTGCTGGGTGCTTGGTAGCGCCCCCTTGGATGAATTTAGATCAGGAGAACAGGTAGTGCCCACATGGCTTGTCACCGGCGGTGCCGGATTCATTGGCGGTAACTTCGTTCTCGAGGCCGTCGCACGCGGCGTCAAGGTCATCAACCTCGACGCGCTGACCTACGCCGGCAACCTGAAGACCCTGTCCAGCCTGGACGGCAACCCGAACCACGTATTCGTGCAGGGTGACATCGGCGACAGCGCTCTGGTGACCCGCCTGCTGGCCGAACACCGGCCGGACGCGGTGCTGAATTTTGCCGCCGAGAGCCACGTCGATCGCTCCATCGATGGCCCGGGTGCCTTCATCCAGACCAACGTGGTGGGCACCCTGGGCCTGCTGGAAGCCGTGCGTGATTACTGGAAGGCGCTGCCGGCCGAGCAGGGCGCGGCCTTCCGCTTCCTGCACGTGTCCACCGATGAGGTGTATGGCACCCTGGGCGAGACCGGCAAGTTCAGCGAAACCACGCCATACGCCCCGAATTCCCCGTATTCGGCGTCGAAGGCCGCTTCGGACCACCTGGTGCGTGCCTTCCACCACACCTACGGGCTGCCGGTACTGACCACCAATTGCTCCAACAACTACGGCCCGTACCACTTCCCCGAGAAGCTGATCCCGCTGGTGATCGCCAAGGCGCTGGCCGGCGAGCCGCTGCCGGTGTACGGCGATGGCAAGCAGGTGCGCGACTGGCTGTTCGTGTCCGATCACTGCGAAGCGATCCGCACCGTGCTGGCCAAGGGCCAGGTCGGCGAGACCTACAACGTCGGCGGCAATTCGGAAAAGCAGAACATCGAAGTAGTGCAGGCCATCTGCGCGTTGCTGGACCAGCGCCGCCCGCGCGCGGACGGCCAGCCGCGCAGCAGCCAGATCACCTATGTCACCGACCGCCCCGGCCATGACCGCCGCTATGCGATCGATGCGTCCAAGCTGAAGAACGATCTGGGCTGGGAACCGGCCTACACGTTCGAGCAGGGCATCGCCTTCACCGTCGACTGGTACCTGGACAACCAGGACTGGGTCAACGGCGTGCTGGACGGCAGCTACCGTCTGCAGCGCATCGGCACCGCAGCCTGAATCCTGGAGACGACATGACGCAGCGTAAAGGCATCATTCTGGCTGGTGGCTCCGGCACCCGGCTGTATCCGATCACCAAGGGCGTCAGCAAGCAGCTGCTGCCGGTGTACGACAAGCCGATGATCTACTACCCGCTCAGCGTGCTGATGCTGGCGGGCATCCGCGAAGTGCTGATCATCAACACTCCGCACGAGCAGACGCTTTTCCAGCAGCTGCTGGGCGACGGCTCGCAGTGGGGCATGGACATCCAGTACGCGGTGCAGCCGAGTCCGGACGGCCTGGCCCAGGCCTACCTGATCGGCCGTGATTTCGTCGCCGGCAAGCCGAGCTGCCTCGTGCTGGGCGACAACATCTTCCACGGCCACGGCCTGCGCGACGTGCTCAATCGCGCCGATGAGCGCGTGGAAGGCTCCACGGTGTTCGGTTACTGGGTCAATGACCCGGAGCGCTATGGCGTGGCCGAGTTCGACAAGAGTGGCAAGGTCATCGACCTGGTCGAGAAGCCGGAGAAACCGCGCTCGAATTACGCAGTGACCGGCCTGTACTTCTACGATGGCAATGCCAGCGCGCATGCGGCCGAACTCAAGCCGTCGCCGCGTGGTGAGCTGGAAATCACCGATCTCAACAAGCGCTACCTGGCCGAAGGCAACCTGCATCTGGAAGCCCTGGGCCGTGGCTACGCCTGGCTCGACACCGGTACCCATCAGTCGCTGCTGGAGGCGTCCAACTTCATCGAGACCATCCAGACCCGCCAGGGCCTGCAGGTCTGCTGCCCGGAAGAAATCGCGTTCGGCAAGGGCTGGATCAGTGCCGAGCAGCTGGAGGCATTGGCGGCGCCGCTGATCAAGAACGCCTATGGCCAATACCTGCACACGCTGGCCCAGCGCGGAGTGGTTCCGTGAGAGTGATCGAGACGTCACTGCCGGGGTGCCGGGTCATCGAGCCGGCGGTGTTCGGCGATGAACGCGGTTTTTTCTTTGAAACCTGGAATGCGGAGCGCTTCCAGGAACAGGGATTGCCAGGCAATTTCGTACAGAGCAATGTCTCATCCTCCGCGCGCGGCGTACTACGCGGGCTGCATTACCAGTGGCCGCATCCGCAGGGCAAGCTGGTGACCGTGCTGGAGGGCGAGGTCTACGACGTCGCCGTGGATATCCGCCGCGGCTCGCCGACCTTCGGGCGTTGGGAAGCGGTGGTACTGAGCGCTGAGAACAGGCGGCAGTTCTGGATTCCGGAAGGCTTCGCCCACGGATTCGCCGTGCTGTCCGAGCGCGCTCTGTTCAGCTATCTGTGCACGGATGTCTACGTCAAGGAAGCCGATGCGGGTATCCGCTGGAACGACGCTGACATCGCCGTGGACTGGCCGATCAGTGCCCCGACGTTGTCGGCCAAGGACGAGAACGCGCCGTTCCTGAAGGACGTTGCTGAAGACCGCCTGCCGGTCTACGTGCCATGACCGTGCTGGTGTTCGGTGGCAACGGCCAGGTCGGCCAGGAGCTGCTGCGCGCGCTGGCCCCGCTGGGGGCAGTGGTTGCCACCACCCGTAGCGGCCAGCTGCCCGACGGCAGCGCCTGCGAAACCGCCGATTTCGGCCAGCCCGACAGCCTGCCGGCACTGCTGGACCGCGTGCAGCCGTCGCTGGTGGTCAATGCGGCCGCTTACACCGCCGTTGACCGCGCAGAGCAGGACGCTGATGCGGCCTTCGCTGCCAACGCGCAGGCGCCGGGCATGATCGCGCGCTGGTGCGCGGCCCACGGCGTGCCGTTCGTGCATTACTCCACCGACTACGTATTCGATGGTCAGGGCAGCGCGCCCTATCGCGAGGACGAGCCGACTGCACCGCTGGGCGTGTATGGCATCAGCAAGCGCGACGGCGAGGATGCCGTGCGTGCCGCAGGCGGGCGCCACTTGATCTTCCGCACGGCATGGGTGTATGCATCGCATGGCGCGAACTTCCTGCGCACCATGCTGCGCGTGGGCGCCGAGCGCGATGCGTTGCGGGTGGTGGCCGACCAGGTCGGTACGCCGACGCCGGCCGCGCTGATCGCCGATGTCACCTTGCAGGCGTTGCAGCATCCAGGGCAGCTGTCCGGGACCTGGCACCTGACCGCCAGCGGCCAGACCAGCTGGCATGGGTTTGCCGAGGCGATCTTCGCCGAAGCGTTGGCCACCGGCGTGTTGGCCAAGGTGCCGACGGTCGAGGCGATTCCCAGCTCCGAGTATCCGACCCCGGCCAAGCGTCCGGCCTGGTCGGTGCTGGACAACCGCAAGCTGCAGCAGGATTTCGGCATCGTGCTGCCAACCTGGCAGGACGGCCTGAAGCGGGTGATGGCGGAGCTGGCCTGATGGCCGTAGCGCCGGGCCATGCCCGGCGACGCAGCGCGGCCGGGCCGATCAGGAACGGGTCACAGCCCGCTGCGCAGCAACCGGATCCGACCCCGGCAAACCTCAGCTGCGCCCGTAGGTATCCTCGAAGCGCACGATGTCATCCTCGCCGAGGTAGCTGCCGGACTGCACTTCGATCAGTTCCAGCGGCAGCTTGCCCGGATTGCGCAGGCGGTGGGTCACGCCCAGCGGAATGTAGGTGCTCTGGTTCTCGCTGAGCAGGATCACTTCATCGCCACGGGTCACTTCGGCGGTGCCGCTGACCACGATCCAGTGCTCGGCGCGATGGTGGTGCATCTGCAGGCTCAGCGTGCCACCGGGCTTGACCGTGATCCGCTTGACCTGGAAGCGCTCGCCGTTGTCGATCGAATCGTAGGCGCCCCACGGGCGATAGACCTTGCGATGCCAGGTGGCCTCGCTGCGGCCTTCGGCCTTCAGCTGTGCCACCACGGTCTTGACCTCCTGCATGCGGTCGGCCTTGCCCACCAGCACCGCATCGTCGGTCTCGACCACGATCACGTCATCGAGGCCGACCATGGCCACCAGGCGCTGGCCGTAGGCATAGGTATTGCGGCAGTCGATGGCGATCACGTCGCCCTGGTGGGCGTTGCCATCGCCGTCCTGCTGCGAGACATCGCGCAGCGCAGTCCACGAACCGACATCGTTCCAGCCCGCATCCAGTGGAATCACCACCGCATCGGCGGTCTTCTCCATCACTGCATAGTCGATCGAATCGGACGGAACGGCAGTGAAGGCGTCCTTGTCCAGGCGGGTGAAGTCGGCATCGCGGCGCGCCTGCTGCCAGGCCTGGCGGCTGCCAGCCAGCATCGCGGGCTGGAAGCGTTCAAGTTCCTGCAGGTAGCGCGAGGCCTTGAACAGGAACATGCCACTGTTCCAGTAATACTGGCCGCTGCTGACGTAGCCGGTCGCGGTGTCCAGGTCGGGCTTCTCGACGAAGCGCTCGACGGCGCGCAGGCCCTGGCCCTCGGCGGCCTTGATGTAGCCATAGCCGGTTTCCGGTCCGGTCGGCACGATACCGAAGGTCACCAGCTTGCCGGCCTCGGCGGCACCGGCTGCGGCCTGCACCGCACTGCGGAAGGCGGCCTCGTTGGTGATCACGTGATCAGACGGCAGCACCAGCAGCAGGGCGTCGGCACCGTCGCGGGTGGCCTCCAGCGCGGCCACCGCGATCGCCGGGGCCGTGTTGCGGCCGACCGGCTCGAGGATGATCGCGGCCGGCTCGGCGCCAACCTGCTGCAGCTGCTCGGCGGCGACGAAACGGTGCTCTTCGTTGGCGATCACCAGCGGCCCCCGCGCGGCGATCGGCGCCACGCGCTTCCAGGTGGCCTGCAGCATCGTCAGTTCACCCGCCAAGGGCAGGAACTGCTTCGGATACGCCTCGCGCGAAAGCGGCCACAGGCGGGTACCGGATCCACCGGACAGGATGACGGGCTGGATGCTGCTCATGCGTTCCTCGGTTACTGCTGGATGAGGCGGGAGATGTCGTCGGTGCGCGCCTGCATCAGCGCGGCATCACCCCGGGCTTCGACATTCAGGCGCAGCAGTGGCTCGGTGTTGGAGCTGCGCAGGTTGAAGCGCCAGTCGCCGAAGTCGGCACTGATGCCATCGGTGTGGTCCAGGGTGGGCGACTGCGCCGCGAAATGCTCCATCACGCGCGCGACGGCGGCCTTGGCATCGGCCACCTTGAAGTTGATCTCGCCACTGCACGGATAGGCGGACATGCGGTCTTCGACCCAGTCGGCCAGCGAGCGCCCGCTTTCGGAAACCAGCTGGGCGATCAGCAACCACGGGATCATGCCGGAGTCTGCATAGGCGAACTCGCGGAAGTAGTGGTGGGCGCTCATCTCGCCGCCGTACACCGCGTCTTCGGCGCGCATCTTTTCCTTGATGAAAGCGTGGCCGCTCTTGCACTGCACCGGTACACCGCCGGCCTGCTCGACCATGTCCACGGTGTTCCAGACCAGGCGCGGGTCATGCACGACCTTGCCGCCCGGCTTGCGCGCCAGGATCGCCTTGGCCAGCAGGCCGACCAGGTAGTAGCCCTCGATGAAGCGGCCGGTGTGGTCGAAGAAGAAGCAACGGTCGAAGTCACCGTCCCAGGCAATGCCGAAATCGGCACCGTGATCGCGCACGGCGTCGGCGGTGGCGGCGCGGTTCTCCGGTAGCAGCGGGTTGGGAATGCCGTTGGGGAAACTGCCGTCCGGCTCGTGGCAGATGCGGATGAACTCGAACGGCAGGTGTGGTGCCAGCAGATCGACGATGGCACCGGCGCCGCCGTTGCCGGCGTTGACCACCAGCTTCAGCGGTCGCAGCTTGCCGGTGTCGACATAGCTCAGCAGGTGCTGGATGTACGCGCTCTTGTCGTGCTGGACGCTCTGCGCGGCACGCGGCGGTTGCGCCGCGGACGTATCGGCGGCAGCCGCATCGGAAATCGCGAACAGGCCAGTATCGGAGCTGATCGGGCGTGCGTTCTCCTTGACCAGCTTCATGCCGTTGTAGTCCATCGGGTTGTGGCTGGCGGTGACCATCACGCCGCCGGCCGCGCCCAGGTGGTCGGTCTGGAAATAGACTTCTTCCGTGCCACACAGGCCGATGTCGATCACCTCGCGCCCTGTACCGCGCAGGCCTGCGGCCAGTGCATCCTGCAGCGCGGGGCTGGTCAGGCGCACGTCATGGCCCAGTACCACCGGGCCCGGCGCAAGCTGCGCCGCCAGCGCCACACCGATGCGGCGGGCCAGATCTTCGTTCAGTTCTTCCGGCACGCGGCCGCGGATGTCATAGGCCTTGAAGGCGGGCAGGGGCATTGATCGGGATCCTGGGTGAGGTCAGCGCCTTAGTTTACGGCCATGGATGTGTGGGAAGCGTTTTCCGCAAACGGCACCCCGGGAGCAGTCATCGGAACGACAGGTACTTGTGGCCGAAGTAGCTGGACACCACCGGCACCGCCACGCCCACCACGTGGGCGATCTCCAGGCGCAGCACGTCCACGCCCAGCCATGGCAGCAGGTGGTAGGCCAGCACGGTGGAAACCAGCCAGGTCTGGGCCACCGCGAACAGGTTGACCAGCACGAAGTAGAACGCCGAGTGGTGCAGGGGCCGGGTGCTGCCGGAAAACACCAACCAGCGGGTCAGCACGAAGGCGGTGACCATGCCGGTGAGGTAGGCGGCCATGATCGCCGGTGTGAACGGCATCCAGTGGCTGTACAGCATGCGCGACAGGATGTTGGCCAGCGCAGCGATGCCGCCGGCCAGCAGGAACAGCAGGAACGGGCGGGACAGGGTCACGCCACCGCCTCGCGGGCCATGGCACGCCCGAAGCCGATACTCTCGGAGATGCCGCGGTCTTCGGGGTAGTAGTGCGAGGTATCGGCCACCCACAGTCCTTCCACCGGCAGCCGGCGCGGCGGCAGCCGGTCCAGGAAGCCCGGCTCGCAGATCGGCTGCGCGTGGCGGTAGCGGCTGACCCGCACGTCGATGAAGTCATCCGCGCCCAACTGCGGATTGATCATGCACAGGTAGCGGCGGACCTTGTCGGCGAACACGTCGTCGCTGTCGCCATAACGCTCGTGCTCGCCGGGCATGTAGAACGGCACGTAGACGATATGCGCATCCATAGGGCGCAGGTTGGTGTATTCGACGATGCCGGGGATGTCCATGTCCGGGTCGTTGGTGTTGACCCAGAAATTGGCCGAGACCGGCCTGCGCAGCTTGGCGATCACGCAGACCACGGCGATGTTGTTCAGTGCGCGGAACGTCGCCAGGATCGCCTCCGGCAGGTCCGGCGCCAGGCGTGGCACGAACGGCAGCGGTACCGTGGAAATGACCTTGTCGAAGGGCAGATGCTCGCCGCCGACCTGGACGCCCCGCACGCGGCCTTCCTCGATCACGATGCGTTGCACCGGGCTGGACAGCCGCACCTCGCCACCATGGCGCTGGATGTCCGCGTGCAGGGCATCGAGCAGGGTGGATGAACCGCCTTCCAGATACCCGAGCTTTTCGCGCATCAGGCTGTAACGGGAGCGCCCGATGCGCCGGATCCGGCTCCAGATCCAGGCCGCGGACAGGTTGCCGGCATAGTCGTAGAACTTGTAGTCGAACAACCGGCGCCACAGCGTTTCATAGGCTTCGGCGCCAACCCAGCGGCGGATCCAGGACGAGGCTTCAACGTGGTCCAGCGGGCGCCAGTCGTTGCGGCGCGTGCACACGAAAGCATGCAGGCCGTAACGGATCTTGGCCATCAGCCCCAGGCCCCTGAAGCGCAGCAGGGCGATCGGGTTGCCCCACGGCTGCAGGCGCTTGCCGAACCAGTAGCCCATGCGGGTCTCGGTCCAGCGCATGCGTTCGCCCAGCCCCAACTCGTCGAGTACGGCCAGGAAATCGTGATCGGAGGTGCAATGGAAGTGGTAGTAGCGCTCGATCGGCATGCCGCCGAAGTCGAAGCTCGCGGTCATTCCGCCAACGCGGTCATCGGCTTCGAACACCACGGGCTGATGGCCGTCGCGGGCCAGCTGGTAAGCCACAGCAAGACCCATGGGGCCGGCGCCGAGAACGGCGATGCGCTCGCTCATGATCAGAACTCCAGGGCGATGTCGCCGTACTCAGGGTCGTTGAAGGTGGCGTCGATGGCCTGCGCGAAGGGCGTCGGCCTTACGTTGAAGATCGAAGGCCAGTCGATGACTTCGAACTCATCATGGGCCACCAGCGCCTGCAGCTGCGCTGCGGTGAATGGTGGGTCGCGGTCGAACAGCGCCCAGGTCCTCAGCAGCAGGCGGAACAGGCGGTAGGGGATGTGCAGCAGCAGGGTGCGGGCACGCGTGCTGCGCTTGATCTGGCGGATGATGTCGATGTAGTCGACCTTCTCCAGGCCGGTGATGTTGTAGCGCTGACCCGCAATGCGCGAACGCAGGCAGCTGGCGATGATGGTGGCGAAATCGCCGGCATACAGTGGCTGGCGCATGTAGCGGCCATCGCCGGGAATCGGGAATACCGGAACCCTGCGCATGAAGCGCGACAGCCATCCCAGGTGCTTTCGGTCGAACCAGCCGAACATCAGGGTCGGGCGCAGGATGACCGATGGAATGCCGCGCGCGGCGACCCGTTGCTCCTGCTCACGCTTGGTGCGGGTGTAGTCGTCATCGGCCACCGAACAGACCACCGAGGAGCTGACGTGCACCGTGTAGGGCACGGCGTGGCGCTCGATGGCATCCAGGATGAGGTCGGTGGCAGTGATGTTGTTGCGCACGAATGGCAGCGGATCGGTGCCGCCGATCTGCGCCTGCAGCATCACCACGGCGTCGGCACCGGCGAAATGGCGCTCCCAGGCGCCAGGTTCGGCGAGGTCGGCGTGTTCGGTCACCACATCCGGATGCAGACGCGCGAGCACCCCGAGATTGGCAGCGTGCTTGTCGATCACCACCAGCCGGCGATAGCCCTGGCGCCTGAGGATGGCGACCAGGTTCTGGCCGACCAGGCCGGCACCACCGGGAATGATGATCTTCTGCTCCAGCACGGAGTCCATTGCAGTGCTCACAGCGAGATCCTGTTGAAGAGGGCCTGCGGCAGCAGGCGGATCACCGTCATGATCAACCGCCAGAAGCCCGGGGCATACAGCACCGGGGTACCGCGGCCGATGCCGGCGACGATGCGGCGTGCGACCTGGTCCGGCGTTGCCCACAATGGGCCCTTGCGCAGGTGGGCCGTCATCGGCGTGTCGACGAAGCCGGGGCGGATGTCGACCACCGCCACACCCTGCTTGGCCAGGCGTTGGCGCAGGCCACTGAGGTAGGTGCTGACCGCAGCCTTGGCGGCGCCGTAGACGTAGTTGCTCTGGCGGCCGCGGTCACCGGCCACCGAAGTGATCACCGCCAGCGCGCCGCTGCCGGCGTCGGCCAGCCGATTGGCCACAGGCCCCAGCAGGGCCAGGGTGGAGGTGCCATTGGTGGCGAACTCGGCCATGCAGGCTTCCACCGAGGCCTCACACGCTGCCTGGTCGGGCAGCGTGCCATGTGCAACCAGCACCACATCCACCCGTCCCAGCGCCTGCCAGGCCTGCGCCAGCAGCTCGGCGTGGGCGGCCAGATCGTTGATGTCCATCGAAGAAGCGTGCGTGGCGCGTGCACCGCGCACGCGCAGGTCGTCGGCGATGGCGGCGAGCCGTTCGGAACGGCGAGCGACCAGGAACAGCGCCGCGCCGCGTGCGGCGTAACGCCGTGCGACGGCTTCGGCGATCGCGGAGGTGGCGCCGATGATGAGGACGTTCTGCATGCTTACTCCGTGACCCGGCGCCAGAAGCCGGACGAGAAACGTGGATCGATGAATCGGCTGAAGTCCCGCCAGCGCGGGTACGCCTGCTGGAACGAGGCGGCGGTCATCCGCGCATCCTTGGCCGGGTACTGGGCACCGCCCGCGGCATCGACGATCTGGTCCAGGCGCTGCAGCAGTGCCCACAACGCCTCGCCGGTGTTGGGGAAATCCAGGGCCAGGGTGGTACCCGGGCGCGGGAAGGACAACATGCCAAGCGATGGCCGCGTGCCGAACTGCTTGAGCACCGCCAGGAACGAACCCTGGCCACTGCGGGCGATTTCCTGCAACAGGGCGGGAGCTCCATCTGCGGCCGCGTGCGGTGGCAGCACGCACTGGTACTGCACGAAGCCGGCCGGACCATACATCCGGTTCCACTGGCTGATGCCATCGAGCGGATAGAAAAAGGGCAGCAGGTGAGAGACCTGGCGTCGGCGTTGCGCCGGCTGGCGCCGGTAATAGAGCGTATTGAACGGGCGCAGGGTGAGCCGGTTGACCAGTGATATCGGGGGCGTCAGCGGCATCTTCCACTGCCGGCGGGGCGTGGCCGGGCGTTCGTCGACCGGTTGCACGGCATGGTTGGCACGGGTGAAATGCCCGCGGCCGAGGGCGCGGCCACGTGCCAGGCAGTCGATCCACGCCACACTGTACTCATGGCTTTCGCTGCTGTCCTGTGACAATGCGAAGAAGTCGGCCAGGCTGGAGAAACGGATGTTCTCCACCTCAAGGCTGCTGCCCGGCACGCGGCGCAGCTGCAACTCGGCATGGGTGACCAGTCCGGTCAGGCCAAGCCCACCGACGGTTGCTTCGAACCAACCGTCGCCATCGCCAGGCCGGCACACGCGGCGTTCGCCGTCGCTGCGCAGCAGCTCCAAGGACAGCACGTGGTGACCGAAGCTGCCGGCCAGATGATGATTCTTGCCATGCACATCATTGCCGATCGCACCGCCCACGGTGACGTGACGCGTGCCTGGGGTAACCGGCAGGAACCAGCCTTGCGGCAGAACGAGCGCGATGATCTCACCCAGGGTGACGCCAGCTTCGCAGTGCAGCCGTCCGCTGGTCGGGTCAAAGGCGATGAAGCGGTCCAGACCGCGACAGTCCAGCAGGGTGGCCCCCGGATTCTGGCAGCTGTCGCCATAGCTGCGTCCGTTACCATGCGGCAACGCAGTGCCCTCGAAGGTTGGCAGCGTGGCGAGCCGATCGTGCACCCTGACCAGCGACTGTGGCGCGCGCGGATATCGCCCCCAGGAATGCGCGTCGGCCCGCATCAGATCGCCACCAGGGCAAACCCGGCGCACAGCACGGCCACCACCTGGCTGGGCCGATCCGTGGCGGCAAACACGATCGGGTCATCGTGCATGTTGCCGCGATGCGCGATCACCCAGGCGCGGCTGACCCAGTACAGCAGGACCGGGCAGATGAACCACAGCAGCTTCGGGTTGCGGTACAGCTCCACGCTATCGGGGCTGTTGATGTACAGCGCCATCACCAGGACGGCGCAGTAGCCGGCGGCCGAGCCCAGCGACTGCAGCAGCGGCAGGTCTTCCACGCCGTAGCCACGGCCGTTGGCGCGGGTCTTGCCACGTGCCAGCACCGCGTGCAGTTCGGTATAGCGCTTGAGCAGTGCCAGCGAGAGGAAAATGAACATGCTGAAGGCCAGCAGCCAGAACGACAGTTCCGCACCGATGGCCACGGTTCCGCCGATGATGCGCAGGGTGTAGAGGCTGGCCAGCAGCACCACGTCGAGCATGACGATGCGCTTCAGGCGCAACGAGTAGGCGACGGTCAGCGCGTAGTAGCCCGCCAGCACTGCGGCGAATGCCGGGCTGCAGGCCAGCGCAACGGCCAGCCCGCACAGCGTCAGCAGCGGGCCCGCAACCAGGCCGTGCAGCAGCGGCAAGCGACCGGCAGCAAAAGGGCGATGGCGCTTGCGCGGATGCCGGCGATCTGCATCAAGGTCGAGCAGGTCGTTGAGGACATAGACGCCGGAGGCGCACAGGCTGAAGGCCGCAAAGGCCAGCAGCGCATCGGTCACTGCCGGTGCTTCCAGGAAGCGGTGGGCGGTCAACAGCGGAACGAACACCAGCAGGTTCTTCAGCCACTGGTGCGGACGCAGCGCCTTCAACCACGCCTGCCGCCTGGACGGTGCAGGCCAGTGCCCCAGTACCTGCGTGCGTTGCGCTGCGGCGCCCGCCAGTGCGCTGCCGTTGTTGACCACCCAGGCGCCTGCGGCGCGTGCCCAGACTGCCAGGTCGACCGTGCCATTGCCGGCGTAGTCGAAACCGCGCTCGCCAAACGCATCCACCAGGGCCTGCGCCTTGTTGGGGCCGGACAGGTTGCGCTGGCCGTCGCTGGCGATGACCTGTTCAAACAGGCCCAGATGTGCGGCGATCGGCGCGACCAGCAGCTGGTCCGAGGCGGTACACAGCACCCGCGGGCGCTGCGGCGTGTCGCGCAGCAGTTGCAGTACCTTTGGGTTGTACGGCAGGTGGCATGGATCGACGGTGGCGCGTGTAGCGATCTGCCGCTTCAGTGCGGCCTTGCCCTGCAGCAGCCAGAACGGCAGCAGGAACAGGTACAACGGATTGCGCGCCAACAGCACCAGCAGTGACTCATACAGGAGGTCCGTGTCCAGCAGCGTGCCATCCAGGTCCACGCACAGGGCGCGGTCGTGGGCTGCAGGGGAGGGGGCAGGAGGCGCTGGGGGCATCGTTCGCGGGCTGACGCGGCGGGATCGACCATTGTATCCGCGTTGGGTCGTGGGCCAGAAAGCGGCATCCCGGCCCCGGGCCGCTGCATCCGCGCGGTTTGCTGCGCCGCAAACCCGCCGGATGCAGGCCTGCGGCTAGAATGCGCTTATCCATTCGCAGGGTACTACAGCAATGCAGCAATCGACTTCCGGCGGAAAGCGCGGCAAGCGCTTCGCCAGTGCGGCGGAGGCCCTGCAGGGGGTGGTCGCCGATGGGCAGACCCTGGCCGTGGGCGGCTTTGGCCTGTGCGGCATTCCCGAGGCGCTGATCGCTGCGCTGCGCGACAGTGGCGTCAAGGGCCTGACCGTGATCTCCAACAATGCCGGCGTCGATGGCTTCGGGCTGGGCCAGCTGCTGGAAACGCGGCAGATCAAGAAGATGATTTCGTCCTACGTGGGCGAGAACAAGGAATTCGAGCGGCAGTTCCTGGCCGGCGAGCTGGAACTGGAGTTCAACCCGCAGGGCACGCTGGCCGAGCGCTTGCGTGCCGGTGGCGCGGGTATTCCGGCGTTCTTCACCGCCACCGGCTACGGCACGGTGGTGGCCGAGGGCAAGGAAACCCGCGAGTTCGACGGCAAGCACTACGTGATGGAGACCGCGCTGCGCGCCGACGTGGCGCTGGTCAAGGCCTGGAAGGCCGACGAGGCTGGCAACCTGGTGTTCCGCAAGACCGCGCGCAACTTCAACCCGGCCTGCGCGATGGCCGGCAAGGTCTGCATCGTGGAAGTGGAGGACGTGGTGCCGGTCGGTGCGATTGATCCGGACCAGGTTCACCTGCCGGGCATCTATGTGCACCGCATCGTGCACAACGCGCATCCTGAGAAGCGAATCGAACAGCGCACCATCCGCGCGGAGGGCAACTGACATGGCGTGGACCCGCGATGAAATGGCGGCCCGTGCCGCCCAGGAACTGACCGATGGCGCCTACGTGAACCTTGGCATCGGCCTGCCGACCCTGGTCGCCAACCACATTCCCGACGGCGTGGATGTGTGGCTGCAGTCGGAGAACGGCCTGCTCGGCATTGGCCCGTTCCCGACCGACGCCGAGGTCGACGCCGACCTGATCAACGCCGGCAAGCAGACGGTCACCGCACGTGCGGGTGCCAGCTACTTCGGCAGCCACGACAGCTTCGCGATGATCCGCGGTGGTCACGTCAATCTGGCCATCCTCGGCGCCATGCAGGTCACCGACAAGGGCGATCTGGCCAACTGGATGGTGCCCGGCAAGATGGTCAAGGGCATGGGCGGCGCGATGGACCTGGTCGCCGGCGTGCAGCGCGTGGTGGTACTGATGGAGCACACCGCCAAGAACGGCGAGCACAAGATCCTGGCCGAATGCACGCTGCCGTTGACTGGCGTGGGCGTGGTCGACCGGATCATCACAGATCTGGCCGTGTTCGACGTGACTGACAAGGGCCTGCTGCTGGTGGAGGCCGCGCCGGGTGTCAGCGATCAAGAACTGGAGGAAAAGACCGGCGTCGCGTTCCGCCGTTAACCCGGCGTTGCTGCGCTGACCGTGCCTCGGCCGGTGAATGCGTCCTCGGTGGCCAGCTGGGCAAGCGCCTGATCGGCATTCCAGCGGCCACTTCCCAGGCAATGCAGTGGCACTTGGACGCCTTCGGCGTCCAGGTTCAACCCGGCGATGTCCTGGCCGATCGCGGTGCAGGCCTCGTCGATGAAGGCCAAGGCCCCGGCGTGGACGTCAGCGAGTGTGGATACGGCCTGTGCAGTCAGTTCCATCGGTCCGAAAGCAGGCTCGTCGGGACTTCCTGCGAAGCCGTTGAACTGTCCCTGAGGCGCCGCCAGCAGTGATTCCAGCAGCAGATCATTGGCAAGGATGATCGAGTCGTCCTCGCTGCTGCCGCTACGGCCATCGAAATACCGCGCTTCGGCCCAGCCATGGTCTGCCAGCGCACTGGCGCCGGCGCGAAGCGCCATGTAGACCCCCCCCAAGGGTCTGTCGAGCAGGCGTGCCAGATTGCGCTGGATGCTGCCGGAGTAGCCGACATCCACCACCATCGGTGTAGAGGTTCCTATCATTCGTGCGCAGTAGGCGCGGTAGCTCTGCCGTTGCTGGTCAGCCAGCGCCAGCAGCGCATCGGCTGCTGGTTCCAGCCAGTGCAGCACGTCGCCTGCCATCTCCGGCAAGAACACGTCGCGCTCTATCAGACCAGGCTGCAGCGTTGCGATCCGGGTCGCGGCCTCATCACCCAGCCGGGCCTGCAGCAGGCCACGCAGCGACCCATTGAACGTGCCCTGCACGATGAGTGGCAGATCGGCAGTGGTGAACAATGCAGGCAGCAGCGTGCCCCGGCGCGAAGCCAGGAAATAGCTGCCCTTCAACGTGGCTGCGGCCGGATGTGCGCGTTGCAGACGGGTGAATGCCTGCTCCAGCAGATAGCCCTCGCGGCTCAGGAACAACAGGTGGTCAACGTCATGAGCGTGGGCGACGCTGACGGCATGCAGCAGGAAATCCAGCACGAGCGGTCCGAGTACGGCATGGCCGAGCATGCGCCCATCGAGCTGGGGACGGCCGAGCAGGCGTTGTGGTGAGGTGTCGGCGAGGGTGGCGAAACCATTGGCCAGCAGGCCGCGCCAGAGCTGCTCCGGCCACGGTGCCTGCGCGCCCGATGGGTGGCGAAGCGGGCGCAGGCCGGGCACCACGTCCAGCAGTGCTGACGGGCGCAGGACGTGCACGGGCGTGAGCAGCCCGGCCAGTTGTGGCATCTGGACGTCGGCGTGTTCGTTGTCGCCGATATGCAGCCAGAGACCGTCATCACGGCCCTCCCGCTGTGCCAGCTGCTTCCAGCTGCCCGTGGCGTCCTTGCGCAGGCCGGTCTCGCACGAAATCCACCAGCGCGAGATACGCTGCTGCACCTCGTCGGGCAGGACCTGGCGCATGTCATCGCCGGACAGGTACATGTCGGAGAACGCGGTGAGTGGCGTCAGCTGGGCGTGCGCAAGCGCTGCCAGCACGCCTTGCCGCGGGCTGAGCACGGCACGCTCATGCGCCCGTTCGGCATCGGCCAGCATGTCCGCGTCCACGCCCGGCAGCGACAGGCGCGCAGCCAGCTCGGTATGGATTTCCGTCAGGGTGGGATCGCGCTGCAAGCGCTCTCGCAGGCTGCTTTCCGCATCGGCGCGATGCCGGGCGAAATCGCTGATGCCCCACTGCCGATGGAGTCGCCAGGCCAGATGGTCGCGCGCGGCGGACGGTGTCAGGAAGGCGCGGGTGACCAGCGTATCGAAGATATCGACCGTAACCAGGCGCGCTTCGAGTGACGCCAGCGTCACGCGGTCGGCCAAGCGGGTCTGCAGTGCCTCGCCGACGTTGCGCTCGCCTTCGGCAGCCAATGCCAGGGTGCCATCGGGCGGCAGGATGCCGAGGCGAAATCCCTGGTGGCGGGTGATGACGCCGAATAGTCGTTCAACGGCGTGCTGCAGGGTGCCATCCACCTGTCCCCGCTCGGGCGGGAACGCGCTCAGTGGAAGGTTCAGCTCGTATAGCGGTCGCAATGCATCCACCCGCGCCCAGAACATCGAGCCGGCGGGAAAATCAATGTAGCGCTGCGCATCCAGGGAGATCCCCAGCTGCTGTGCAAGGGCTTCGCAGGCGGCCCCATTGCTCAACCATGTGTGCGCCCACAGCGGTACACCCGGGTAACTTTCCGGATAGACCAGGCCCAACCTCTGGTCGGCCTGGAAAATGCCCACGAGCCAAGCGATGCGCTCAGGCGAGCCGAGCAGGCTGTCCAGCAGGTAGCGACGCCACTGCTCCTGCTCACTGCCGGTGTAGAGCGACTTCTTGGTGTGGATGTGGCACACAAGGTCGAGTGCGAGGATTTCCTCCCGGAAGGTCACCACGAGTGGTGCAATGTCGCGGCCACGGTTCTCAACCTGGCGGATGACCAGATCCTCCACGTTGTGGAGGCGGCCGAATGCTTCGCGTGCGCTGACCGCGGCCCTGTCATCCATGACCGAGACCAGCAGGGTGAAGCGCAGCGGCATGCGCCCGAGTGTGGCGGCAAACTCGTCGATCAGGTCGGGGTAGAACACGTGGGCCATCACGCCTGTACGCAGCTGCAGCTGCTCCAGGGGCACTGGTGCTGGCAGGGGAGGCGCATCGAAAGGCTCGCAGGCACGGGTGCGGACTGCACCGGCCGAGCGCAGGCGCGCGATGAAGCCGCGCACGCCCATGGCACGAATGACTTTCAGAGCCCGCAACAGCACCAATCCCAGCCCTGCGATGCCGCCGCCATGGCGTTGTACCGATCGCCGTGCGGCTTCGAGATAGCGTGCCGGATTCATGGCAGGCTCCCGTAGCGGCGGGGCAGAAGTGGACAGCGAGGCATCAGGTGCATGGATTGGTGTGGCAGGGGCATTGGGCCATTCTCCCGCGTGCACCTGAACGGGGCAAATCAGGCATGCTCCCCTCTGTCCCCTTCCAGTCCGGCGGCTCCATGCTGTTCCCCCACGACCTGCCCGACGCCGACGTCCAGCACCTGCCGGGCTGGCTGGCCGCTGCCGACGCCGACCGGCTCATGGGGGCGCTGCAGGCCGACGTGCCGTGGGAGGTCCACCGCATCCGGATGTTCGGCAACTGGGTGGATTCGCCGCGACTGAGCTGCTGGATCGGCGATCCGCAGGCCCGCTACCGCTATTCCGGTGCCGAGTTCGTGCCGCATCCGTGGCCGCCCGTGTTGCAGGCCGTGCGCGAGCGCCTGCAGGCCGAAGGCCACGGCCGCTTCAACAGCGTGCTGCTGAACCGCTATCGCAGCGGGGGTGACTCCATGGGCTGGCACAGCGATGACGAGCCGGAGCTGGGACCGGCCCCGGTGATCGCGTCGCTGAGCCTGGGCGCCGCGCGGCGTTTCCTGCTGCGCCGACGCGACGATACGGCGCGCAAGGCCGAGTACCTGCTCGGCCATGGCGATCTGCTGGTAATGGCGGGGCAGACGCAGAGGTTCTACCAGCACGCGCTTCCGAAGATGGCACGGGTGCAGGGTGAACGGATCAACCTGACGTTCCGCTGGATTACGCCGCGGTGACGAAGAAGGGGTCAGATCCCTTTCCCGTCGGGGAAGGGCTCTGACCCCTGCGACGCGTCAGCGCTTGGCCGCCGTGGCGTCGTTCTGCCCGCTCACCAGCGTCCAGCCCACCACATCCTGTGCCAGCTGCTGCAGGCCGCGCTCGAACGCCGCGGTCACCGCCGGCACATCGGTGCTGCCGACCGGCTGCGCCTGGCGGAAGGTACGGTCGGCCACCACGCGCTGGTCGGCGACGTGGATCAGCTTGGCGTTGACCTCGATCACCACGGTCGGCGTGGCCTGCCCCTGGTAATCTGATTCGAAGCGGCGCACGTCGGTGGACAGCTTGTAGTCGGCGCGGATGCCGGCAGTGCTGCGGGCCACGCCGCGGATGCGGCCGGAATCCTCGAAGCCACGCAGCAAAGTGTCCTCGATCATGTCGGTGGCCGGCTGCGCCCAGCTGGCCCCCTTGTAGATCTCAAGCTGGGATGGTGTCGGGCGCACATTGATGCGCGGGCTGTCGACCATGCGCGCGGCGCTGGGCTTGGCCAGCACCAGCTGCCAGCTGGCCTGCGGCCACGCCGGGTCCGCCTTGACCTGCACGGACGGCGAGTACAGCGTCACCGCGGTTTTCTCGCTGCTGCCGAGGATGGAGCAGCCACCCAGCAGGGTGACCATCGAAGCGGCCAGCAGCAGGCGCGGAAGGGTGGTCGGGCTCATTTGGGTTCGAACTCCTTCGGTGCGTCGCGGCCCAGCAGGTAGCGCGCGGGGTTGTTCTCGAGGCGGTCGCTGACCCGGCGCAGGTCGCGGATCAGGCCACGCAGTTCGGTCAGCGTCGGGCCCAGCTGGCCGAGGCCATCGTTGGCGAAGCTGTTGATCGCGGCGCGGTTCTCGCCAAGGATCGAATCGGCGTTGCCGGCGGCCGAATCGAGCTTGGCCAGGGTCGCGTCGAGCTTGTCGATGATGCCGGGCAGCTGCTGCACAAGATTCTTGTCCAGGCGCTCGATGGTGCCGTTGGTGGTCTTCAGCGTGGTGTCCAGGCTGCGGGCGGCATCGCGCGCGCTGAGCAGCAGCGCCTGCGTGCCCTGGTCACGGTCGGCCAGGCCGCCGCTGATCGTCTCCAGGTTGGCGAGCGTCGCGTTGATCGAGGCCACGTTGCGGTCGCTGAGGATCTGGTCCATGCGCTCGACGATGCGGTTGGCGACGTCGGTGATGTTCTGCAGCGCCGAGGGCGTGGTCGGGATGATCGGTGCCGGATCCTTGTTGACCGTGGTCAGCGCCGGCGACTGCGGCGTGCCGCCGCTGAGCTGGATGATCGACGGGCCGGTCAGGCTGGTGATCGCCAGCTTGGCGCGGGTATCGGTCTTGACCGGCGTGTTGGAGTTCAGGCGGATGCGCGCAACCACCTGGCGCGGGTCGTCCGGCACCAGGTTCAGTTCGGTGATCGAGCCCACCGCGATGCCGTTGTACTGCACCGGGCTGCCCACCGACAGGCCGGTCACCGCTTCGCGAAACACCACGCGGTACTCCTGCCAGGTGCGGTCGGAGGAGTACTTGGCCGCCCACAGGCCGAAGGCCAGCAGGGCCAGGCCGGTGATCAGGGTGAACGCGCCGATCAGCACGTAGTTGGCTTTGGTTTCCATGGCTCAGGCACTCTCGATCTGTTCGCCACGCGCGGCGCGCGCGCGGGGTCCGTGGAAGTATTCCTGGATCCACGGATGATCCAGTTTCTCGATGTCGGGCAAGGCGGCGTTGGCCACCACCCTGCGGTCGGCGATCACCGCGACCCGGTCGCAGATCGCATACAGCGTGTCCAGGTCGTGGGTGATCAGGAACACGGTCAGCCCCAGCGCTTCCTGCAGCGTCTTGATCAGGCGGTCGAACGCCGCCGCGCCGATCGGGTCGAGGCCGGCGGTGGGTTCGTCCAGGAACAGCAGCGGCGGATCCAACGCCAGCGCCCGGGCCAGGCCGGCGCGCTTGCGCATGCCGCCGGACAGCTGCGAGGGCAGCTTGTTGATCGCGTCGGCGGGCAGGCCGGCCAGTTTCACTTTCAGCAGCGCCAGTTCGTAGTGCCAGCGCTCGGGCAGTTCGCGGTGGTGTTCCTTCAGCGGCACCTGCACGTTCTCGCCCACGGTCAGCGACGAGAACAGGGCGCCGTCCTGGAACAGCACGCCGGTGTTGCGTTCGATGTGCAGGCGGCTCTCGGCGTCGTCGGCACGCGCATCGCGGCCGAGGACTTCGATCTGCCCAGCATCCGGCACACGCAGGCCCAGGATCGAGCGCATCAGCACCGACTTGCCGGTGCCGGAGCCGCCGACCACGCCCAGGATCTCGCCGCGGCGTACGTCCAGGTCCAGGTCTTCGTGCACGGTCTGGCTGCCGAAGCGGTTGACCAGGCCGCGCACGCGGATGGCCAGTTCGTGGCCCTGGTCGTCGCGCATGTCGATGGATTCGGGGAGGGCGGATGTGCTCATGTCACCAGTCCATGTGCATGAACCACAACGCCGCGAAGGCGTCGATGATGATCACCAGCGAGATCGTCTGCACCACGCTGGAGGTGGTGCGCTCGCCGACCGACTGCGCGGTGCCCTCGACCTTCAGGCCCTCCAGGCAGCCGATCAGGCCGATCACCAGGGCGAATACCGGCGCCTTCGACAGGCCCACCAGCAGGTGCCGCACTTCCATCGTCTCGTGCATGCGCGCGATGTACATCTGCGGCGGGATGTCGAGGTCGAACGCACCGACGGTGATGCCGCCGGCCAGGCCGGCGATCATCGCGATGAAGGTCAGCAAGGGCAGGGTGACCAGCAGCGCCAGCAAGCGTGGCAGCACCAGCAGGTCGACCGGGTCCAGGCCCAGCGTACGCATCGCATCGATCTCCTCGCGTGCCTTCATCGCACCGATCTGCGCGGTGAACGCGCTGGCGGTACGGCCGGCCAGCACGATCGCGGTCAGCAGCACGGCGAACTCGCGCAGGAAGGCGATGTTGACCAGCTCGACCACGTAGATCTCGGCGCCGAAGTCGCGCAGGATGGTCGAGCCGAGGAACGCGATGACCGCGCCCACCAGGTAGGACAGCAACGCCACCAGCGGCACCGCATCCAGCCCGACCTGCTCCATCTGATGCACGGTGGCGGTCAGCCGGAAGCGGCGGGGTTCCTTGATCAGCCGCGCCGCCTTGACCAGGTTCTCGCCGAGGAAACTGCACAGGGCCTTGATGTTGTGGCCGGTGGCGTGGACGCTGACGCCCAGCCGCTCCAGCGCGGCCATCACGCCGAAATCGCGCTTGGCCTTGGGCCGGTCATCGGCCACTTCCTCGATGGTGCACACCAGCGCCTGGTGGTCCGGGCGGAACTGCAGCGCGTCTTCGTGGAGATCGGCGCGATGGGCCACGCGCAGCACCTGCAGCACGCCGGCCGAATCGAGCTGCTCGATGCCGGTGGCATCGATGCCGGTCAGCGCGTCGGGAACGCCGCGCAGGACTTCGGCCGCGGCCAGCGCGGTCTTCAAGGTCCAGGTGCCGGACAGGCGGATCAGGCCCGGGTCGTGGGCATCCTGTTCGAGCTGGGGGGCGAGGTTCGGGGTGACGTGGGCCATTCGGGTCGCAGCATAACCGGTCTGTATCGGGCTTCGCGTCGAACTTGGATGAATTTCTCCGGTGGGCCCCAGCGTAGGTAATACTACGGCGCATGTCCGCAGATGCTCACACGATCCCCACGCCCCAGGCCACCTACGCACAGCGCGTGGCCTTCGTTTCCGAGATCGCCGGACGCCTGCACAGCTATGGCACCACGGCCCAGCGCCTGGAAACGGCGGTGGTTGCACTGGCCCGCCAGCTCGATCTGGATTGTGAACCGTGGTCGAATCCCACCGGTATCATTCTCAGCTTCAGCGATCCGGCCCAGGCGATCGGCTCCAGCGACATCACCCGCGTGATCCGCCTGGCACCGGGTGAGAACGACCTGCACAAGCTCAGCGTTGCCGACCACATCGCCGAAGAGGTGTCCAACGGGCGGATGAGCATCGCCCAGGGCCACACTGCGCTGCGCCAGCTGGACAAGGATCCGGGCCGGCGCGGCAAGCTGCGCACCATCCTGTCGTTCACCCTCGGCGCGGCGGGCGTGGCCGGCATGTGGAAGCTGCCGTGGCTGGACATCGCCACCGCCGGTGTCATCGGCCTGATGATCGGCCTGCTCGGCATGGTCACCGATCGCCGCCCGGCCACCCGCGAAGCCGCCGAGGCACTGGCCGCGCTGTTGGCCGGCATGGTTGCCACCCTGGTGGCGTCCTTCATCGGCGCGCTCAACCTCAATACGGTGATCATCGCCTCGCTGGTGGTGCTGCTGCCCGGCATGTCGCTGACCAATGCGGTCAATGAGCTGGCCAGCCAGCACTGGGTATCGGGTACCGCGCGCTTTGCCGGCGCGCTGACCACCATCATGAAGCTCAGCGTCGGCGCGATGATCGCGGTGACCCTGGCCGATGTGCTCGGCCTGGATCCGGTGATCCGGGCCGCGCGGCCGCAGGGGCCGTGGGTGGAGTGGGGCTCGCTGCTGACCGCCGCGTTTGCCTTCGCGATGCTGTTCAAGGCCAATCGCCGCGATTATCCGTGGGTGATTGCCGCCTCGGTGGCCGGTTATGCGATCTCCAAGTTCGGCGGCCACGCCTGGGGTGCACCGGCCGGTATCTTCCTGTCGGCAATGCTGCTGACCGCCGGCGGCAACCTGTTCGGACGCCTGGTCGGGCGTCCGGGCGCGATCATCCGCCTGCCGGGCATCATCATGATGGTGCCCGGCAGCACCAGCCTGCGTGGCGTGCTGACCCTGGTCCAGCAGCAGGACGTGGGCGCCGGCCAGAGCGTGTTCCTCACCGTGCTCAACGTGGTGATGGCGCTGGTGGCGGGCCTGCTGTTCGGCAACCTGCTGATGCCGGCGCGCAAGACCCTGTAGAGCCGAGCTCACGCTCGGCTTCGGATATGGATAGCCGAGCGTGGGCTCGGCTCTACAAACAAAAAACGCCGGCTATCGCCGGCGTTTTTCATTGCTCCCCGATCCGGCCTCAGGCCTTCTTGATCAGGAAATCTTCCGGCTTCTTGTTGCCCTTGGCGGTCAGTTCAGCCATCCAGCGCGGCTGCTTGCCACGGCCGGTCCAGGTTTCCTTGGGGTTGGCCGGGTTGCGGTACTTCGGGGCAACCTTGCCCAGCTTGCGGCCGGCGGTCTTCGACGGCGCCTTGGCGGCCGGGGCGGCCTTGCGGGCACGCGTGGCCGGGGCGCTGCCGAACAGTTCTTCGATGGTGTAACCCTCGGTCTTGGCCAGCTTGGTCAGCTGGGCCCGGACCTTGGTGATCGGCCGGCGCTTGGCGACGATGGTCTGCTGCTTCTTCGCGGTACGGATCAGGGCGCCCAGCTCGCGTGCTGACAGGCCGGTCAGGTCAATGCTCATTTACGGTTACTCCGGAAACTAATGTGTGGACGGGACAAGCCAGTCCATGGCGTCGGCGGACAGAATAGAGATGAATTAATCACAGCACAAATGCAGGCGGGTCATGGCGTGGCGGCATGCAGACGCCGTCGCGGTGATTTTGACCGGATTATGTCCGCTGCAATATCGGGGAAGGCCGCGGCAAAAAAAAGACCGGGGCAGGCCCCGGTCGTTTTTGCTGATCAGCCCTGCAGTCGCTGCAGCAGGGTGGCCTTGTCCAGGCTCTCCGCCTCGCTGGCGCGGCGCGCGCGGTACTCGTAGGTACCGGCGGCCAGGCCGCGTTCGCTGACCACCACGCGGTGCGGGATGCCGATCAGTTCCATGTCGGCGAACATCGCGCCCGGGCGCAGGCCGCGATCGTCGAGCGCGGCGTCCAGGCCCGCGTCGCGCAGCTCCTGCAGCAGGCTGGCCGCGGCATCGGCCACGGCGGCATCGCCCTTCGGGTTGATCACGCACACCACGACCTGCCACGGCGCCATCGCGTCCGGCCAGATGATGCCGGCCTCGTCATGGTTCTGTTCGATCGCGGCAGCCACCACGCGCGAGATGCCGATGCCGTAGCAGCCCATCGCCATCACCGCCGCCTTGCCGTTTTCATCCAGCACGGTGGCATCCAGCGCTTCGGCGTACTTGCGGCCCAGCTGGAACACGTGGCCGACTTCGATGCCACGGGCGATCTTCAGTTCACCGCCGTCCACGGCACGATCACCGGCACGCACGTTGCGGATGTCGGCCACTTCCGGTTCCGGCAGGTCGCGGCCCCAGTTGACGCCGGCCAGGTGGAAACCGGCCTCGTTGGCGCCGACGACGAAGTCGGCCATTGCCGCCACTTCGCGATCGGCGACCACGCGGATGGCCTTGGCCGGGGCGACCGGGCCGAGGAAGCCCGGCACGCTGCCCAGGTACTCGGCGATTTCCGCCTCGCTGGCGAAGCGCTGCTCGTCCAGCCCGGCCACCTTGGCCAGCTTGATCTCGTTGACCTCATGGTCGCCACGCACCAGCACCAGCACGAACTGCTGTGCCTCGCCTTCGCCGGCGATCAGTGCCACCGACTTCACCGTGCGCTGCAGGTCGATGCCGAGCAGGGCCGCGACGTCCTCGCAGGTCTTCTGGGTGGGGGTATCCACCTTGCGCATCGTTTCGGTGGCGGCCGCACGCGGTGCCGGATCGGCGGCGATCGCCGCCTCCATGTTGGCCGCGTAGTCCGAACCGGTGGAGAACACCAGTGCGTCTTCGCCGGAGTCGGCGATCACGTGGAACTCCTGCGAGGCATCGCCACCGATCGCGCCGGAGTCCGCCTGCACCATGCGGAAGTCCAGGCCGAGGCGGGTGAAGATGCGGCTGTAGGCCGACTTCATGTTCTCGTACTCGCGCACCAGGCACTCATCGTGCAGGTGGAACGAATAGGCGTCCTTCATCAGGAACTCGCGCGCGCGCATCACGCCGAAGCGCGGGCGGATCTCGTCGCGGAACTTGGTCTGAATCTGGTAGAAGTTCACCGGCAGCTGCTTGTAGCTGGACAGCTCGCTGCGCGCGAAGTCGCAGGCGGCTTCTTCGGCGGTCGGGCTGTAGCAGAACACCTGGTCCTTGCGGTCCTTGATCTTCAGCAGCTGCGGGCCGAACTTCTGCCAGCGGCCGGTCTGCTCCCACAGTTCCTTCGGCTGGATGGTCGGGATCTGGAATTCCACCGCGCCGGCCCGGTCCATTTCCTCGCGAACGATGCGCTCGACCTTGCGCAGCACGCGCAGGCCCAGCGGCGACCAGGTGTACAGGCCCGATGCAAGCTTGCGGATCATGCCCGCGCGCAGCATCAGCCGATGGCTGGTCAGCTCGGCGTCGCTGGGGGTTTCCTTGGTGGTGTGCAGGTGGAACTGGGAGAGGCGCATCGTCGGCTTCGGATAACGGCAGAGACGTCTATTCTGCCAGCCCGGCCGGGGGGAGGGGTATCGGCAGGGCTGCGCCCTGCACCTGCGGGTAGTGCCGGCCGCTGGCCGGCAACCTCAGAAGCAACAGCCGAAGCAACAGCGGGTTTCCCGTGGGATGGCGGGGTGGGTCCGGTTACGGGGGACGCCGTAAATCCGTCCATGGAGGCTCGGTCGCGCCATCCATGGCGCTCACGCCCCCGCAACCGGACCCACCCCGCCTTCGACAGCTTCCTGCGAGCTGTCGGAATGGCTCCTGGGGTCAGATCCGTTTTCCGCAGGAAAACGGATCTGACCCCGGATTCAATTCGAGATCCGACAGATTTCATCCACGCATGGCGTGGATCTACTGGCCACCGGGGATCTGTCGGGGGGGGTGCGGTGTCGGATTGCGGGGTGTCAGCCGCATGGATGCGGCTGCCAAGCCGACATGGACGTACTTGCGGCGTCCCCGCAATCCGACACCGCCCCGCCATTCCACGGAATGCCCGCTTTTGACGTTGCCGTTGCTTGCAGCCTCTGCAGGTGCAGGGCGCAGCCCTGCCGATACCCTTAACCGGCCGGTGGGCAGTACGCCTTGATGGCGGCTTCGGCCAATCCCTTCTGCGCGGTGTGCTGCTCCGGGGTCAACGGGGTATCGGCCTTGCCATCACCATCGGTGTCCTGCATCACCTGGCCACCGCCGTCCAGCAGGGCCAGGTTGGCCCGGGCCGTGCTGCACTGCTCGGGAACCGGCGCGGCCGGGGTCTCGGTGCTGGCCGCGGCCTGCGGGGTGCGGGTCTGCTCGCGGGTCTCGTACTTCTTGCCCGCCGGTGGGGTCTCCGAGTACTGGGTCACGCCATGGGCGTCCTTCCATTTGTACACGGGACCGGCCACGGCGTTGGCACTGGCCAACAGCAGCAGGCATCCAAGGCAGGACAGGGCACGCATGGCAAACTCCACGGAATGGGCGCAGAACGCCGATTGCAGCATTGGCGCCGACCGCTGGCAAGTCGATTAAACTGGATTCCATGGACCCGATCACACCGCCGCCGCGCTCGCGCACGATTTACCTGTTGCCCAACCTGTTCACCACCGCCGGCCTGTTCTCCGGTTTCTACGCGATCATCGCCGCGGCCAACGGGGATTTCGTCAACGCCAGCATCGCCGTGTTCGTGGCGGCGGTGATGGATGGCCTGGACGGGCGCGTGGCACGGCTGACCGGCACCAGCAGCGAATTCGGCGTGCAGTACGACTCGCTGGCCGACCTGGTCAGCTTCGGCATGGCCCCGGCGCTGGTGATGTACCACTGGTCGCTGTCGTGGCTGAAGTTCGACGATCCGCTGCTGGGCCGTGTGGGCTGGGCCGTGGCCTTCCTGTATGCGGCCTGCGCGGCGCTGCGCCTGGCCCGCTTCAATACGCAGGTGGCGGTGGTCGACAAGCGCTGGTTCGTCGGCCTGGCCAGCCCGGCCGCGGCAGGCCTGATGATGTCCTTTGTCTGGGCGTTTGCCGACGGCAATCTGGGCTGGGACGGCAACCAGCTGCGCTACGTGGCGCTGGCGGTGACGATCATCGCTGCGCTGCTGATGGTCAGCCGTATCCGTTTCTGGAGCTTCAAGGGCGGCGCTGCCAAGGGCACCCGTTCGGATCGCGTGCCGTTCCTGGTACTCGCCCTGGTGCCGGTGGCCATCGCCATCGCGGTGATCGACCTGCCGCGCGTGCTGTTCGCGGTTGGCATCCTGTACGCCTTGTCCGGCCCGGTGATGTGGGCCGCGCAGCGCCTGCGCAAGAAGCCCGAGGCCGCGTGAGCCAGGACCTGCCCGTGCTGTGGTCACCGGCCCAGCAGGCCTGGCTGCAGGCCATGGGCTATACCGTCTATCACGACGGCCAGCTGGCCGCCGGGCTGGATGCCGCATTGCAGTTGAGCGTGGCCGAAGCCGAGGCCAGTGTTGCCCCGCCGGAGCCGGTGCGGGCCGCTGTGCCGCCGCGCGATGCCCACGCCGCCCCCGCAACCGCAGTACGCGCGGAACGCCCGGCACCGCCGCGCCGCGAAACGCCGGTCAGTGCCCCGGATACCGTGCCGGCGGCTGAGCGCCCGCTGCCCAGCGGCAACGCACGCCAGCCGGTGGTGCGCCTGCCCGATCGCCTGCAGATCGCACTGCTGCGCGCCTCCGGCTGCAACCCGAACGACCCGGCCACCCAGGTACTGATGGACAGCTGGCCGCTGGACCAGCTGCGCCGCGACCCGGCCGCCAAGCGTGCGCTGTGGCCGCAGCTGCGTGCCCTGCGCAAGCGGGGCACGCCGTGAGCGCGGTGACCCGGCCCGGCCCGGTCAGCCTGCGTGCGCTGCGCGAGAGCGACCTCAATGCGGTGATGGCGATCGAACTGCGCGGCTATCCTTTTCCCTGGACCCGCGGCATCTTCATCGACTGCCTGCGCGCCGGTTATCCCGGCCTGGCGATGGAGCGCGATGGCCTGCTGATTGGCTATGGCGTGCTCAGCATCGCCGCCGATGAAGCGCACGTGCTCAACATCTGCATCGACCCGCTGGCACAGTCGCGCGGGCTGGGCCGCCAGCTGCTGCGCGCGCTGGTGCAATTGGCCGCCGACCGTGGCGCCCAGCGCGTCTTCCTGGAGGTGCGTCCGTCCAATACGCCGGCGCTGGCGCTGTACCACAGCGAAGGCTTCAACGAGATCGGCCGCCGCCCGCGCTACTACCCGGCCGCACAGGGCCGCGAGGACGCGGTGGTGATGGCGATCGAGCTGGTCGACGGTGACCTGCAGGTGATGCCGCCGCTGTGACGGAGAAGGGTGCCGGCCAGCGGCCGGCACTACCGCTAGCCGCCAACCTTGGTTGGCACGCTCTGCTCACGCCAGCCGCAACGCCAGCACGCCACCGACGATGAGCGATGCCGCCAGCCAGCGCGCGCGCGGAATCCGCTCGCGCAGCAGGAACACCGAGATCAGCAGCGCGAACAGGATCGAGGATTCGCGCAGCGCCGAAATCATTGCCACCGGCGCCTGGGTCATGGCCCACAACGCCATTGCATAGGAGGCGGTGGTGCCGACGCCACCGGCCAGTCCCAGCGGCCAATGCCGCCGCGCATAGTCCAGCACCGCGCCGCCGCGCGTGTACAACGCCCACAGCGGCAGCGGAATGCCCGACAGCAGGAACAACCACAACGTGTAGCTGAGCGCGCTGCCGGACTGGCGCGCACCCTGCGCATCGACCAGCGTGTAGGTGGCGATCATCGCTGCGGTCAGCAGCGGCAGGCGCAGTTGGCCGCCACGCGCACCCACTGCCATGCACAGGATGCCGGTGCTCACCAGCACCACACCCAGCCACGCTGCAGCGGGCAACGGCTCACCGAGCAGGGTGCCCGCCAGTGCGACCAGGATCGGCGCGCTGCCACGCATCAGCGGGTAGGCCAGGCTCATGTCGACCTGCTGGTAACAGCGTGCGACCAGCCCGTAATAGGTCACCTGCAACAGCACCGACGCGCCCAGCCAGGGCCAGCTGTGCGCGGCGGGGAAAGGCAGGAAGGGCAGGGCGGCGGCCGACAGCAGCGCGGCGCTGCCGGTGACCAGCACGGTGCCGAGGAACTTGTCCGGCCCGCGCTTGACGATCGCATTCCAGCTGGCATGCAGTGCCGCAGCGGCGAGAACCAGCAGGAAGATCGAAAGAGGCATCCGGCGATGATGCCATGCGGGGGAAATGGAAACGCCGGGCATCGCCCGGCGTTTCCCATTCCGCTTGGGTGGGTGCCAACCTCTCCCGCCGTGGCAGGTGCCAACCTTGGTTGGCACGCACCGCAGCGCGGCGTTACAGCTTCGCGCGCTGTTCGCGCAGGCCGGCCAGCTGGGTGTTCCAGTCGGCCAGGCGCACGCGTTCCTGCTCGACCACGGCCGGCGGCACCTTGTCGGTGAACTTGGCCAGCTTGGTCTCGCTCTTCGCCTTTTCGGCTTCGACGCGGGCGATTTCCTTGTCCAGGCGCACGCGCTCGGCATCAAGATCGACCAGGCCTTCCAGCGGCACCAGCAGCTTCAGCTCGCCCACGATCGCGGCGGCCGCCGGCGGTGCGCTTTCGCCTTCGGCCAGCCACTGGATACTGTCCAGCTTCAGCAGGAACGACAGCGAGGTGCTGAAGCGTTCGATGCGCACGCGGTCCTGCGCCAGGCCGGCCTGCAGGCGCAGCGGCACCTGCTTGGACGGTGCGACGTTCAGTTCGCTGCGCACGCGACGCACCGCGCTGATCACCGCCTTCAGCCATTCCACGTCGGCCTCGGCCTGGGCGAAATCACCGGCGAATTCGGCGGCGGTCGGGTAGGGGCGCAGCGACAGCGTGGTTTCGGCCAGGCCCAGGCGGGGGGCCAGCTGCTGCCACAGCTGTTCGGTGATGAACGGCGTCAGCGGGTGCAGCAGGCGCAGCAGCGCTTCCAGCACGTACAGCAGGGTGTGGCGGGTGCTTTCGGCGTCTGCGGCGTCGGCGCCGTTCAGTGCCGGCTTGCTCAGTTCCAGGAACCAGTCGCAGAACGCGTTCCAGGCGAATTCGTACAGACACTGCGCCAGCAGGTCGAAGCGGTAGGCGGCGAAATGCCCCTGTGCCTCGGCGGTGGTGGCGGCCAGGCGGGCGAGGATCCAGCGCTCGGCATCGGTGCGCGGCTTGGGCACGCCGGTGAACGCAGCGCCCTCGGTGTTCATCAGGGCGAAGCGGCTGGCGTTCCAGAGCTTGTTGCAGAAGTTCTTGTAGCCCTCGGCGCGGTTCATGTCGAACTTGATGTCGCGGCCGTGGGTGGCCAGCGCGGCGATGGTGAAGCGCAGCGCATCGGCACCGTGGGCAGCAATGCCGTCCGGGAATTCCTTGCGGGTGGCCTTCTCGATCTTCTCGACCATCTTCGGCTGCATCAGGCCGCCGGTACGCTTGGCGACCAGGTCGTCGATGGTGATGCCGTCGATGATGTCCAGCGGGTCGAGCACGTTGCCCTTGCTCTTGGACATCTTCTGGCCCTGGCCGTCGCGGATCAGGCCGGTGAAGTAGACATCCTTGAACGGGATCTTCCCGACCAGGTTGTCGGTGGCCATGATCATGCGCGCCACCCAGAAGAAGATGATGTCGAAGCCGGTGATCAGCACCGACGATGGCAGATAGCGGTCGAAGCCGCGCTCGGCCATGGCCTGCTCGTTCGGCCAGCCCAGGGTGGAGAACGGCCACAGCTGCGAGGAGAACCAGGTCTCCAGCACGTCGCTTTCCTGGTTCAGCACCACGTCGCTGCCCAGGTTGTGCTTCGCGCGCACTTCCGCTTCGCTGCGACCGACGTAGCAGCTGCCGGTGGCGGCATCGAACCACGCCGGGATGCGGTGGCCCCACCACAGCTGGCGGCTGATGCACCAGTCCTGGATGTTGTTCATCCAGTGGCGGTAGGTGTTGATCCAGTTCGGCGGCACGAAGGAAATGCTTCCGTCCTCGACCAGTTCCAGGCCACGCCTGGCCAGGTCGTCCATCTTCACGAACCACTGGTCGGTCAGGTACGGCTCGATCACCTGGCCGGTACGGTCACCGCGCGGCACCTGCAGTTTGTGTGCCTTGGTCTCGACCAGGATGCCCAGGTCTTCCAGTTCGGCCAGCACCGCCTTGCGCGCGGCGTAGCGGTCCAGGCCCTGGAAGCGCTCCGGCGCGTTTTCGTTCAGCGCTGCCACCGGGGTGAACAGGTTGATCATCGGCAGGCTGTGGCGCACGCCCACTTCGTAGTCGTTGAAATCATGCGCCGGGGTGACCTTGACCACGCCGGTGCCGAACGCGCGGTCCACGTAGTCGTCGGCGATCACCGGCACGCGGCGGCCGGTCAGCGGCAGCACCACGCTCTTGCCGATCAGGTGCGCATAGCGCTCATCTTCCGGATGCACCATCACCGCGGTATCGCCCAGCAGCGTTTCCGGGCGGGTGGTGGCGACGACCAGGTAGTCGCGGGTTTCGCGCAGGGTTTCCACGCCGTCGGCATCGCGCTCGACGTGCTCGTAGCTCAGGCCTTCGTCCAGCGTGTAGGCGATCGACCACAGGAAGCCGTCTTCCTCGGCGCTCTCCACTTCCAGGTCGGAAATGGCGGTCTTCAGCACCGGGTCCCAGTTCACCAGGCGCTGGCCGCGGTAGATCAGGCCCTGCTCGTACCAGCGCACGAAGGCTTCATTGACCGCCGCCGACGGCTGCGGGTCCATGGTGAAGGTGCTGCGCGACCAGTCGGCGGAAGTGCCAAGGCGGCGCATCTGGCGTTCGATGGTGTCGCCGGACTGCTGCTTCCACTCCCAGACCTTGCCGATGAAGCCTTCGCGGCCCAGCGAATCGCGGGTCTCGCCCTTGCCTTCCAGCGCCAGGTTGCGGCTGACCACCATTTCGGTGGCGATGCCGGCGTGGTCGGTACCGACCTGCCACAGCGTGTCGTAGCCGCGCATGCGGTGGTAGCGCACCAGCGCGTCCATCAGGGTCTGCTGGAAGGCGTGGCCCATGTGCAGGGTGCCGGTCACGTTCGGCGGCGGCAGCAGGATGGTGTACGGCTCGCCCGTGCCGGACGGCTTGAAGTGGCCGGCCTTCTCCCAGGCCTCGTAGAGGTCGGTCTCGAAGGACTTCGGGTCGTAGCTGGAGGCGAGTTGGGTCATGCGGGGGAACCAGGAGGTAATCGTTGAAGGATCAGGGCGCGGCGGCGGCCCATCAAGGGGGCCGCGGCGCGCTCACATGTCGTGCTTGTTCAGGGCGTAACCGGCGGCCTTGTACTGGCGCCAGCGCTCGCGCAGCGGTTCGCGCGCTTCCGGATCGGCCGGCACCACTTCCAGCACGCGCTCGCACTGGCCCAGCCAGGGCTCGTCGCGCAGGTTGATCACCAGCGGACGCGCCGGTGCCTCGGTGCCGGGTACCGCGATCAGTACCAAGGCCTCTTCCTCGTCCATGTCTTCGCCGGCGATCTGGTGCGGGATGTAGGCGTCGTTGTCGAACGCCCACAGCAGCTCGTCCAGCTCCTCGGCCTGGGCCTGGTCACGGGCCAGCACCAGGGTGAACAACCCGGCGTCGTTGGCCTTGCGCGCCAGCTCACAGACCAGGCGCAGCGGCTCGGTCAGGAAGCGGGGCTTGGCGATCAGGTAGAAGTCGGCGCGGGGCATGGCAGGGTCCGGGTCAGGCAGGGGCCCGGCAGTGCCGGGCGAGGCCCCGGCCGGCATCTGCCGGCCAGGGTCGGGTACGGCATCAGGCGCGGGCGGCCTGGTCCAGCAGCCACTGGCTCAGCAGGCCGACCGGGCGGCCGGTGGCCATGCCACGCTTGCCTTCATCGCTGGCCACGCCGGCGATGTCCAGGTGGGCCCAGCGCTGGCCTTCGGCGAAGCGCGACAGGAAGCAGCCGGCGGTGATCGCACCAGCCCAGCGGCCACCGATGTTGTAGACGTCGGCGAAGGTCGAATCCAGCATCGGCTGGTACTCGTCCCACAGCGGCAGGCGCCAGGCGCGGTCGAACACGTGCTCGCCGGCGGCCAGCAGCTCGTTGGCCAGGTCATCGTGCTTGCTCATCAGGCCGGCGGTCTGGTGGCCGAGGGCGACCATGCAGGCACCGGTCAGGGTGGCGACGTCGACCAGCGCGGCCGGCTCGAAGCGCTGCGCGTAGGTCAGCGCGTCGCACAGGATCAGGCGGCCTTCGGCGTCGGTGTTGCCCACTTCGATGGTCTTGCCCGACATCGAGGTGATCACGTCCGACGGACGATAGGCGTTGCCATCGATGGCGTTTTCCACCGCCGGGACCACCACGACGAGGTTCAGCGGCAGCTTGGCCTTGACCGCCGCGACGAAGGTGCCGATGACGTTGGCGCCACCGCACATGTCGTACTTCATTTCCTCGATGCCGCCCTGGGTCTTCAGGTTGACGCCACCGGTATCGAAGGTGATGCCCTTGCCGACCAGCACATAGGGCTTGGCGTCGCCTGCACCGGTCCACTTCAGCACGACCAGGCGCGGGCGGTTGGCCGAGCCACGGGCCACGGCCAGCAGCGAGCCCATGCCCAGGGCTTCCATCTGGTGCTCGTCGAGGATCTCGGCTTCGGCACCGTCGTGCTCGCCGGCGAACTTCACGCCCACGTCGGCCAGATAGGCCGGGGTGCAGTAGTTCGGCGGCAGGTTGCCCAGCTCGCGGGCGAACTCGACACCGGCGGCGATGGCCTGGCCCTGGGCCAGCGCCTGCGCGTCGTCACCGGCGATGGCCAGCTGGGCCAGGCCCGCGTCGTCGGCCTTCTTCTTGCCCAGGGTGGCGGTGTAGCGGTAGGCGGCGTGATCGGCGGCGATCACCGCCTGGCGGATCGCCCAGGCCGCGTCGCGGTCCTTCACCGCCACTTCGGACAGGGTGAACAGCGCGCTGCGGGTGGCGCCGGCCTTCAGCGCGCGCACGGCGTCGCCCACGGCCTTCAGGTACTGCGGCACGCCGAAACGGGCGGCTTCACCGAGGCCGACCACCAGCACGCGCGGGGCGGTCACGCCCGGCAGGTCGTGCAGCAGGGTGGTCGCGCCGGTCTTGCCGGACAGGTCGCCACGCTGGGCCAGGGCGGCCAGGCGACCACCGCTGGCGGCATCCAGGGCCTGCGCGGCCGGGGTCAGGGTATGGTCGGCATACGCGCCGACCACCAGGCAATCAACGGTGGCGGCGGCCGGAGCAACGTGGTTCAGGGTGAATTCGAGGGCCATTGAGCAGATTCCATTGGCGAGTCCGTACAATCGCAGGCCGTTTACGCCCAGACAGTAGACTGGGCGGCACCGCGAACGAACCCCAGAGTTTAAACCACCGCCCCATGCTGAAGCTCGACCGATACCTGCTGGGCGATTTCGTCCAGAGTTTCCTGGCTACCCTGATCGTCCTGCTGGTGGTCAGCGTGGGCGGCGTGCTGGTGGACATCCTCGGCAACATCGCCGACGGGCGGCTGCCGGCCAAGCTGCTGTTCTCCCAGCTGGGCCTGCAGTTCATCGCCTACCTGCCGCTGATCCTGCCGCTGGCACTGATGCTGGGCCTGCTGCTGGCCGTGGCGCGGCTGTACCGCGACTCGGAAATGGCGGTCATCACCGCCATTGGTGTCGGCCCCAAGCGACTGCTGCGGCCGCTGCTGATGCTGGTGGTGCCGGTGGTGCTGCTGGTCGGCGCCTGCTCGCTGTGGCTGGGCCCGTGGGCGGGCCGGGTGGCCGAGCAGATGATCATCGAGGCCAACCGCAGCGTGCTGATGGCCGGCCTGGAGCCGGGCCGGTTCACGCCGCTGCCCAATGGCGGCGTGGTCTACCTGTCCTCGATCTCGCCTGACGGCACCGAGCTCGGCAAGGTGTTCCTGCAGCGGCAGAAGGACGATCGCCTGGAAGTGGTGTCGGCCAACAGTGGCCGCATGTACTTCGAGGGCACCCGCCAGCGTTTCCTGGAGCTGGATGATGGCCACCAGGTGGAAGGCCCGGTGGCCGCTGGGCTGGATTACCGGCTGGCGACCTTCGCCCGCAACGACGTGGCCCTGCCCGATGGCGCACAGACCCGCACCGAGGACGACCCGGAACTGATGCCGACCCTGCAGCTGATCGGCGATGCACGGCCGCAGGCGCAGGCGCAGCTGCATCGCCGGCTGGCACCGCCGCTGATCGCGCTGGCGTTCGCCCTGCTGACCGTGCCGCTGGGCCGCAGCTCACCGCGCCAGCAGCGCTACGGCCGCATGATGCTGGCCCTGCTGGCCTACATGGTGGGCACCAACCTGATGTTCATCGGCAGCGGCTGGATTGCCAACGGCAAGATTCCGCCCGCGCTCGGCCTGTGGTGGTTGACCCTGCCGCTGCTGGCGCTGTCGATCTGGATGTATGTACGTGATGGCCGCCTGGGCCGTCCGAAGGGAGCCCGCGCATGAGGCTGCGCCCGATGCGTTTCGACCTGTACCTGGGCCGGTCGGTGTTCACCACCGTGCTGCTGACCTGGGCGGTGCTGGTGGGCCTGGACGTGGTGATGGCCTTCTCCGGCGAGTTCAAGGACATCGGCAAGAACGGCTACACCCTGGGGCATGCCGCCGCGTGGGTGCTGTACACGGTGCCGCGCCGCGCCTACACCATGTTCCCGACGGCCGCGGTGATCGGCGCACTGATGGGCCTGGGCCAGCTGGCCGCGACCTCGGAGCTGACCGCATTGCGTGCACTGGGCCTGTCGCGCAAGCGCCTGAGCGTTTCGGTGGCGATTGCGCTGTCGCTGCTGACCGCGGTGATGGTGCTCAGCGCCGAGACGCTGGGCCCCTGGGGCCAGGACCGCGCCGATGCGCTGAAGTCCAGCGCCAAGTGGGGGCGGGATATTGCCACTACCCGTTACTCGGGGCTGTGGGCGCGCGAAGGCGACACCTTCCTCAATGCGCAGAGCGGCGAGGAGCAGCTGGTGGGCGACAAGGGCACGCGGCTGATCCTGCGCGATGTGCGCCTGTACCGGGTCGCCGAAGACGGCAAGATCGCCTCGTTGACCCACGCCGCCACCGCCGAGCACGACAAGGACGGCTGGGTGTTGACCGGCGTGCGCCGCGACACCTTTGGCGAGCGCTCGGCAACCCGTCAGGAAGTGGCACGTGAGCCCTGGAACTCGAAGTTGGACCCGGCCGCGCTGGCGACCGGCATCGCCAAGCCGCGCAACCTCAGCGTGTCCGAGCTCAGCACCAGCATTGCCTACCGCGAACGCAACGGGCTGGACGCGCGCGATTTCGAGGATGTGTACTGGAGCCGCTGGTTCTATCCGGTGAACGTGCTGGCCCTGTGCCTGGCGGCGGTGCCGTTCGCGTTCGGATCGCTGCGCAGCGGCGGCATGGGCAAGCGCCTGTTCCTGGGCATCCTGTTCGCATTGGGCTTCTGGCTGCTGCAGCTGTTCTTCGGCCGCATGGCCGGCGCGCTGAAGTTCGATTACCGCATTGCCTACGCGTTGCCGCCGATCGTGATGCTGGCGGTGTCCGGACTGCTGTTCCGGCGCAAGTCGGGCTGATCCTGAGTGTTGTAGAGCCGAGCCTGTGCTCGGCTGTCACGTACAGTGCGGAAAGCAGCCGAGCACGGGCTCGGCTCTACAGACAGCGCCTTACCGTTTCGGCATGCGCACCAGGCGGGTGCCGCTGGCGCGGTCGTGCCAGGTCAGCCGTTGGCGGTCGATCCAGGCCCACCAGAATCCCAGCCCGCCCAGCAGCAGTGACAGCGTGCCTACCGCAAAGCGCAGCCACAGCTGGCTGCGCCGCAACGGCGCGCCATCGATTGATTGCACTTTCAGCCGCCACGGTCGCATGCCCAGGGTCTGTCCGCCACGGCGCCAGCTGGCCGTGGCGTACCACCCCGTGACCGCCCAGCACACCGCCCACAGCAGCCACTGCCAGGCACTGAACGGCGCGATGTTCTCGCGCTGTGCGTGGCCGCTGAAGGTGTAGGCGAGGGTGAACAGCGTGCCGGCCAGCATCCACAGTGCCAGCACCGGCAGTGCGTCGTAGACCATCGCCAGCACGCGCCACAGCAGCAATGCGCGCGGATGGAGCATTTCGGTAGCGGCCGCAGGGGCCGTGTCGGTGGCAGGGCGGGACATGCGCCGAGCATACGCAAAGCTGGCCGTGCCCGCAGTGGCCCTCGTATCCTGCATGCATGGCCCTTGTCTCCACCCCCGCCGAACGCCGCCAGCTGGTCCAGCAACTGCCCGAGCTTCGCGCCGACGACAGCGTGCGCATCCAGCGCTTCCTCGATGCGATCTGGGCCGAGAACGGCCTGGCCCGTGCCACGCTCGACAGCTACCGGCGTGACCTCGAAGGGTTGGCGCGCTGGATGGATGGACGCGACGGTGGCCTGGCCGGCATCGAGCGTCCCGGACTGTTCGAGTATCTGGCCTGGCGCACCCGGCATGGCTGGTCGCCGCGCAGCAATGCGCGCCTGCTGTCGGCGTTGCGGGCGTTCTTCGCCGATGCGGTCCGCCGTGGCGAACGCAGCGAGGACCCGAGTGCGCTGCTGGATCCGCCGAAGCTGCCACGGTTGTTGCCCAAGGCCCTGGCCGAGAGCCAGGTCGATGCGCTGCTGGCGGCCCCGGACATCGACAGCCCACTGGGCCTGCGCGATCGCGCCATGCTGGAACTGATGTATGCCGCCGGCCTGCGCGTGAGCGAGCTGGTGTTGCTGCCGGCCACGGCAGTCAACCTGCGCCAGGGCGTGCTGCGGGTCACCGGCAAGGGCAGCAAGGAACGGCTGGTGCCGCTGGGCGAGGAATCCCAGCACTGGCTGGAGCGTTACCTGCAGCAGTCGCGCCCGCAGCTGGTCGGCAAGGGCAAGGTGCATGCCCTGGCGGATGGGCAGACCCCGTTGTTCATCGAACCGACGCTGCATGCGCTGACCCGGCAGGCGTTCTGGCATCTGGTCAAGCGCCACGCACAGGTGGCCGGCATCGACCCGGCGCGGATCAGCCCGCATGGCCTGCGGCACAGCTTCGCCACCCATCTGCTCAACCGCGGTGCCGACCTGCGCGCGCTGCAGATGCTGCTTGGCCACAGTTCCTTGTCGACCACCCAGATCTACACCCTGGTCGCGCGCGAGCACCTGCAGAAGCTGCACGCCCGCCACCATCCGCGCGGCTGACCGCCGGGCTGAATCGCTGCCCGGGGCCGTGCCGGGCGTCGCCGCCCGGTACCGGCGGCTGTGTCAGAATCCGGGGTCTTCTTCTGTCGCGGACCGCTCCATGCTCCGATTTGCCATCGCCGCCGTGTTCGGTGCGCTCAGCCTGACCGCCTGCGCCCAGCCGGCTCCACCGGCCGCCAAGGCACCCGCCGCCGCTGCGGCCAAGGCCAGTCCGGCCGCGAATGCGCCCGCCGACCAGGCGGTACGCGCCGCACTGACCGCGTTGAACCCCGGTTTCCAGGTGGACTACATTGGCGCCGCGCCGTTCCCCGGCTTCCGCGAGGTCGTCGTTTCAGGCCAGCTTCTGTATGTGTCCGATGACGGCCGCTATCTGTTCCAGTCTCAGCCCTACGACACACGTGCCAAGGGCCCGGCCAACAGCGAAGGCCTGCTCGGCTACCGTCGCGGCCTGCTGGCCAAGGCCAACCATGGCGATCGCATCGTGTTCGCCGCGCCGAACGCCAAGTACACCATCAGCGTGTTCACCGACATCGAGTGCGGCTACTGCCGCAAGCTGCACCAGGACATCGCCGAGCTCAACCGCAACGGCATCACCGTCGAATACCTGGCGTTCCCGCGCATGGGCCTGGGCAGCAAGGACTACACCGACATGATTTCGGTCTGGTGTGCAGCGGATCGTCGCCAGGCGCTGACCAACGCCAAGCGCGGCGGCAGCGTTCCCGCCAGGAACTGCACCAACCCGGTGGCGATGCAGTACGCGCTGGGCCAGCAGCTGGGCGTGAATGGTACGCCGGCGATCTTCGCGCCGGACGGCACCCAGCTGGGGGGGTACCTGCCGCCGGCACAGCTGCGTGCGGCGTTGGAAAAGCTGTCGGCCAAGCGCTGATCGCCGCCGACCTTTTCTGTAGAGCCGAGCCCATGCTCGGCTGCGCAACCATCAGCCGAGCATGGGCTCGGCTCTACAGGCAGGAAGCCGGGGATGCGTGTCGCATCCCCGGCTTTTTCCTCACTTCAGGCCATCACTGACCGCCTTGGTCAGCGTGCCCTGCGCATCGTCACCGCTGAACTCCCAGACGAACGCGCCGCCCAGGCCCTGGGTCTTCACGTAACCCATCTTGCGGGTGATGTTGGCCGGGGTGTCGAAGCTCCACAGCGTGCTGCCGTTGTAGATCCAGGTGGCGCCGGCGGTGTTGTCGGTGTAGCCCGGCCACGCCAGGTTCTTCAGCACCTTCCAGTCCTCGATGCCGGCTTCATACGTGCCCGGGGCGGCACCGCTGGCGGTCTGGTACAGGCCGTTGTTGGCATTGGCCACGCCGGTCCAGCCACGCCCGTAGTAGCCGATGCCCAGGTTGAGCTTGGCGGCGGGCACGCCACGGCTGATGAAGGCCTCGATGGCGTCGTTGCTGTTGTACAGCTTCTGGTCGCCGGTGGACGGATCATTCGGCGAATCGAACAGCGCCGACTGGTGATTGGTCTTCGCATCCCACGCGCCGTGGAAGTCGTAGGTCATCACGTTGATGTAGTCCAGGTACGGGTGGTACGCCGCCGGATCGGTGACGCGGATCTTGTCGATGCCGGCACCCACCGCCACCGTCAGCAACAGGCCCGGACGCACCGCATCGAGCTGGCGGCGGAACTCGGCCATCAGCGCGGTGAAGTTGGCGTTGTCTTCCGGCTTGCCGCATTCGATGCCGCACGCCACCGGGTATTCCCAGTCGATGTCGATGCCGTCGAACACGCCCAGCGCCGCACCGGCGCCGCCGGCACCGTCGGTCACCGGCAGGTTGCCCTTGATGTAGGCGTCGATGCACGAGGCAACGAAGGCCTGGCGGTTCTCCGGTCGCGCCGCGCTGGAGAAGCCGCGCGACCAGGTCCAGCCACCCAGCGAGATCAGTACCTTCAGGTTCGGATACTTGGCCTTGAGCTGCTTGAGCTGGTTCCAGTTTCCGCGCAGCGGCTGGTCCCAGGTATCGGCGCTGCCGCTGACACTTTCGGCGGCACTGAAGGCCTTGGTGTAGTCGGCGAAGGCATCGCCACCGGCACCACTGTTCGGGTCCGACGGCTGGGTGATGCCCACTTCGCAGCGGTTGTTGCGCACGTTGCCGAACGCGTAGTTGATGTGGGTCAGGCGCGCCGCCGAACCGCTGCTGTCGATGTTCTTGACCCGGTAGTTGCGGCCGTAGATGCCCCACTGGGTGAAGTAGCCGATGACCCGCTTGCCCGTGGTGCCACCGTCACCGGCCAGCGTGGTGGCGCTGATCTCGGTGCCCTGTGCCGACGCATTGCCGGCGTTGTCGCGGGCGCGTACGCGGTAGCGGTAGGTGGTCGACGCAGTCAGCCCGCCATCGACATAGCTGGCACTGGACGGCGAACCGACCAGGCTGCCGTTGCGGTACACGTCGTAGCCGGCCATGCCGCTGCCGCCGGTGTTGTCGGTGGAAGGGCTCCAGCTGAGCGCGATGCTGTTGGCGGTGCGCGTACCGGCCGCCAACCCGCCGGGTACGCTCGGTGCGGTGGTATCGCCGCTGGCGGCGTTGACAGTGATGGTGATGGTCGCCGTGCTGGCAGTGGCATTGTTGTTGTCGGTGGCCACCGCACGCAGGGTGTGGCTGCCGGCGCTGGCGTTGGCCCAGCTGGCTGCATACGGCGCACTGGTGGCCACGCCGAGCGTGCTGCCGTCGCGGAAGAATTCGACCTTGGCGACGCTGCCGTCCGGATCGCTGGCGGTGGCGGTCACGTTCACCGTGCTGCCGGCACTGAAGGTGGCACCGTTGGCCGGCGAGGTCAGGCTGACCACCGGCGGCTGGTTGGTGCCGCTGCCATCGCAGGCACCGAGGTTGGTGTAGTAGGGCGCACCGGCCGGATGGTCCGGCGGCGCGTTCCAGATGTCCTGGTTCGCCCGATAGAGGACGCCTCCTTTCTGCAGGGTATCGCCGGCCCGGTAGATCTTGGCCTGGTCCCACTGGGCCACGCCGGCACAGCTGGCGGCCTGGGCCAGGCCGGGCAGGGCGGCGCTGCCGGCGGCCAGGGCAAGCAGCCAGGCCAGGTGGCGGGGACGACAGCTTCGGGTCGAACGTTCGGCACTGCGCACAATCGGGTCGTACATGGGTGAGTCTCCGATCAAAGGGCGCGCGGGCCCCGATGGCGCCGCGCGTGACGCAGGTCCGGGCATCGCCCGGGAAGGCGACGGAGGGGCCGGACGGAGGCACCTGGGAGGCCGGGGAGAGAGTCCGGCACCAGGTGGGGACAACGTTGTCATCAATTGCGTGGTCAATCCGTGAGCAAGCGCATGGTTCGGGGATTTGGGCGGAGGGCGGCGCTGGCGCGCGGTCGGCGGCCAGCGGCGGTGCCCCTCGTGGCTGGGGGCTTTCCGCGAACAGCAGATTTCTGGGGTTGGCCGGGCGGGTGGGCTGCGCAGGGGACGCCGTGAATACGTCCCTGTAGGCTCGGGCGCGCCATCCATGGCGCTTACGCCCCTGCGCAGCCCACCCGCCCGGCCACGGACAGGTTCCTGCGTGGCCAGCCACGAAAGACAGAACAAGAAATCAAAAGCAAAAGCCGGTCGCTTCGCTCTTCAATGCCTGATTTCTGACATTTTCCTGGTTGCCGGCCAGCGGCCGGCACTACCGCGGAGCATCCACGCATGGCGTGGATCTACCGCAGATCGCGGAAATCTGTCGAAGGCGGGGTGGGTCCGGTGGCGGGGGTGTCCGCGGCATGGATGCCGCGGCCAAGCCCCCAGGGATGGGTTTACGGCGTCCCCCGCCACCGGACCCACCCCGCCATCCCACGGAAATCCCGCTTTTGCTTTGGCAGCTGCTGTTGCCGTTGCCCTGGCCTCGGCGGGGTGCCGGGCGCCGCCCGGCCAAAGCCATCCCCCTGCTTCCGGTACAATGTCGGGCCCGTTTCCCAACTACGGTTCCCCGGACATGATGGTCCTCGAGGGCGCGCCCGCCCTGTCGCCGTTCCGCCGCGAACGTCTTGAATCCCGCCTGCAGTCCATCGCTCCCTCCCTGCGCATCAGCGGTGCCTGGCACGTCTACTTCGTGCAGCCCGAAGGCAGCGCCGCCCCCGACCTGACCACGCTGTGCCGCATCCTCGAAGCGGCGCCGCAGGCCGAAGCCGTGGCCGAAGGCGCAGTCAGCCGCATCGTGGTGCCGCGCCTGGGCACGCTGTCGCCGTGGTCGAGCAAGGCCACCGAACTGGTCCGCGGTGCCGGCCAGCCGGTCAGCCGGGTCGAGCGTGGCCTGCGCATCGACGTGCAGGGCTGGCCGGCCGATGCCGCCGCCCAGCAGGCGCTGGTCAAGGCGCTGCACGACCCGATGACGCAGTCCGTGCTGGAGACCGTGGAACAGGGCCAGGCGCTGTTCTCGGCACCGGCCCGGGGTGAACTGGAGCGCGTGCCGGTGGACCAGCTGGAGGCCGCCAACCAGCGCCTCGGCCTGGCCATGGCCCCGGACGAGATCGACTACCTGCGCGAACGCTTCACCGCGCTGGGCCGCTCGCCGTCGGACGTGGAACTGATGATGTTCGCGCAGGCCAATTCCGAGCACTGCCGCCACAAGATCTTCAATGCCAGCTGGACCATCGACGGCCAGGAGCAGGACCGCTCGCTGTTCCGGATGATCAAGAACACCCACCAGCAGACCCCGCAGCACACGCTCAGCGCGTACAGCGACAACGCCGCAGTGATCGAAGGCCATCCGGCGTCGCGCTATCGCCCCGATCCGGCCAGTGGCGAGTACCGCCGCGAAGCGCAGGTGCCCAGTGCCTTCCAGATCAAGGTGGAAACCCACAACCACCCGACCGCGATCGCACCGTTCCCGGGCGCCTCGACCGGCGCGGGTGGCGAGATCCGCGACGAAGGCGCGACCGGCCGCGGTGGCAAGCCGAAGGCGGGCCTGACCGGCTTCTCGGTCTCGCACCTGCGCATTCCGGAATTGCCGCAGCCGTGGGAGGCGCCGCGCGCGCTGAATCCGCGCATGGCACCGGCGCTGGAAATCATGACCGACGGCCCGCTCGGTGGCGCCGCGTTCAACAACGAGTTCGGCCGCCCGAACCTGCTCGGCTACTTCCGCAGCTTCGAGCTGCCGGAAGGCGCCGACCTGGTGCGCGCCTACGACAAGCCGATCATGCTGGCCGGTGGCCTCGGCGCGATCGACCGCGTGCAGGTCGACAAGATCCCGCTGCAGGCCGGTGATGCGGTGATCGTGCTGGGTGGCCCGGCGATGCTGATCGGCCTGGGCGGCGGTGCGGCCAGTTCGGTGGCCTCCGGTGAAAGCGCCGAGGACCTGGACTTCGCCAGCGTGCAGCGCGACAACCCGGAAATGGAGCGCCGCTGCCAGGAGGTCATCGACCGCTGCGTGGCGATGGGCGCCAACAACCCGATCAAGTTCTTCCACGATGTCGGCGCCGGTGGCCTGTCCAACGCCATCCCCGAACTGCTGCACGACTCGAACGTCGGTGGTGTCATCGACCTGGGCAAGGTGCCCACCGATGATCCGTCGCTGTCACCGATGCAGCTGTGGTGCAACGAGTCGCAGGAGCGCTACGTGCTGGGCGTGGCCCAGGAGCGCCTGGCCGAGTTCGCCGCGCTGTGCGCCCGCGAGCGCTGCCCGTTCGCTGCGGTCGGCGTGGCCACCGCCGAGGAACATCTGGTGGTGGCCTACGGTGCCGTGCCGGGCCACACTCCGGCCGATGCACCGATCGACCTGCCGATGGACGTGCTGTTCGGCAAGCCGCCGAAGATGCACCGCGATACCGCGCACCCGCCGGCACCGCGCTGGCCGGCGCTGAAGACCGGTGGCCTGGACCTGCAGGAAGCCGGCCTGCGCGTGCTCGCGCACCCGACCGTGGCCTCGAAGAACTTCCTGGTCACCATCGGTGACCGCAGCGTCGGCGGCCTGACCGCGCGCGAGCAGATGGTCGGCCCGTGGCAGCTGCCGGTGGCCGATGTGGCAATTACCCTGGCCGATTTCGACGGCGTGGCCGGTGAGGCGATGTCGATCGGCGAGCGCACCCCGCTGGCCCTGCTCGATGCTGCTGCTTCGGCACGCATGGCGGTGGGCGAAGCGCTGACCAACCTGTGCGCGGCCCCGGTCGATGCGCTGGATGAGATCAAGCTGTCGGCGAACTGGATGGCCGCGGCCGGTCACCCGGGCGAAGACGCGCTGCTGTACGACGCGGTGAAGGCGGTGGGCATGGAACTCTGCCCGCAGCTGGACATCAGCATCCCGGTGGGCAAGGACTCGCTGTCGATGCAGGCGCAGTGGCACGACCAGGGCGAAGCGCACAAGAGCGTGTCGCCGGTGTCGCTGGTGATCTCGGCGTTCGCGCCGGTGGCCGACGTGCGCCAGCAGTTGACCCCGCTGCTCGACCGGGAGGTGGACAGCGAGCTGTGGCTGATAGGCCTCGGTGCCGGCAAGCAGCGCCTGGGTGGTTCGATCCTGGCCCAGGTGCATGCCGACCACGGCGACCTGCCGGCCTTCGCCGGTGCCGCCCCGGACCTGGACGATCCGCAGCGCCTGCGGGGTTTCTTCGAACTGATCCGCGATGCACGCCAGTCCGGCCTGCTGCTGGCCTATCACGACCGCAGCGACGGCGGTGCTTTCGCCGCGCTGTGCGAAATGGCCTTCACCTCGCGCCTGGGCCTGGACATCGCCCTCGATGCCTGGGGTGACGATCCGTTCCGCAGCCTGTTCAACGAGGAACTGGGCGCAGTGGTGCAGATCGCGCGCGAAGACCGTGCAGCGTTTGCCGACCTGGTTGAACGCCATGCATTGACCGAATGCGCGCAGCGCATCGCCAAGCCGACCACCGCACCGGTGGTGCGCGTGTCGCTGGGCGGCGAGAACCTGGCCGAGTGGCGCTGGGAAGCGTTGTTCGATGCCTGGTGGTCGGTCACCCACGCGATGCAGAAGCGCCGCGACAACCCGGCCAACGCCGATGCTGAGCGCGAGGTCGCGCGTGCGTTCAACGCACCGGGCCTGAAGCCGAAGCTCAGCTTCGACCTCAACGAAGACGTGGCCGCACCGTTCATCAGCACCGGTGCGCGCCCGCGCGTGGCGGTGCTGCGCGAGCAGGGCGTCAACGGCCAGATCGAAATGGCCAACGCCTTCGAACGTGCCGGCTTCCGTGCTTTCGACGTGCACATGAGCGACCTGATCGAAGGCCGCGTGGCCCTGCAGGACTTCACCGGCCTGGTCGCCTGTGGTGGTTTCAGCTATGGCGACGTGCTCGGTGCCGGCCGTGGCTGGGCCACCTCGATCCTGGAGCGCAGTGCACTGCGTGATGCCTTCGCTGCGTTCTTCGCGCGCGAAGACAGCTTCGCGCTGGGCGTATGCAACGGCTGCCAGATGATGAGCCAGCTGAAGAACATCATTCCGGGTGCCGAGCACTGGCCGCAGTTCCGCCGCAACGCCAGCGAGCAGTTCGAAGCCCGCACCGCGCTGCTGGAAGTGGTGGAATCGCCGTCGATCCTGCTGCGTGGCATGGCCGGTTCGCGCCTGCAGGTGGCGGTGGCGCATGGCGAAGGCCAGGCCGTGTTCGACAATGCCGTCGACCAGGCTGCTGCACGTGTCTCGCTGCGCTACATCGATGGCAATGGCAAGGTGGCCAGCCAGTACCCGCTGAACCCGAACGGTTCGCCGGACGGCATCACCGGCCTTACCAGCAGCGACGGCCGCGTCACCATCATGATGCCGCACCCGGAACGCACCCCGCGCGCGCTCAACCTGAGCTGGGCACCGGCGGAATGGCAGGGTGATTCGCCGTGGATGCGCATGTTCCGCAACGCGCGGGTGTGGTGCGGCTGATCGCATCGTCCCGCGCAGGCTGCAATGCCACCGCGTATGGAAGAATCCGCCGCTTCGTCGGCGGGTTTTTCTTTGCACGCGTGAAACCCTTGTCGCGCCCGCTAGTTACATCGGTTTTCATGCGCCAGCGGTCCGTCACGTGTACCTAACAAAATACTTTTATAAACACGTGAAATGGTGAACTGCTTCACGGCAATAGCATTTGTCGTGTCAAAGTCTTGACGATCTGCAAAGTTGCCGTTAACACTTGAACCCCGTTTCAGAACCATTCATTCCGCAGTAACCGCTCGGCGCACGCGCTCGGTTTTCTGTCGCTGCGCGCCGTTCGGCAATACCCCGCAGTAAATCACGCGAATAAACGCCCCCAGGGGACGTTGGGCCAGAAGGCCCGGCGGTGGCGTTGCTTTGCCCAAAACCAGTCCAATCAGGAGCCGTACCGATGAATCGGATTTATCGCAAGGTCTGGAACAAAGCACTGGGTCAGTTGGTGGTGGCCTCGGAACTGGCCTCCTCCGACAGCAGCGGCGGTGTTGTCGACCAGCGCCGCGATACGACAGCGGCCACGCCCGCGCTGTTGGCGGTGGCACTGGGCCTGGTATTGGGATTGGGCATGAGCAGTTCCGCCGCCGCACAGTCGGTGCAGATCGGCGGCAGCGCCACCTGTGTGGCATTCAGCGGCAAGCTGCTGGAAAAATGCCTGGTCGAAGGCTCCGCCAGTGCCAAGGGCAGCAACGCGGTGGCGATTGGCAGCAACAGCAGCGCCACTGCCGCCAACAGCGTGGCGCTGGGCGCAGGCTCCAGGGCCACCCGCGCCAACACGGTGTCCGTTGGCGATGCCGGCAAGGAACGGCAGATCACCAACGTGGCCGCCGGCACCCAGGCCACCGATGCGGTGAACAAGTCACAGCTGGATGCGCAGGCGCGCGCCACGCAGGTCGCGCTGGCGGACGTGGCCGCCGATGGCGAGCGCTATTTCAAGGCCGATGGCGCCGGTGATGACAGCGACGCGGCGAAGATCGACGGGCAGGGCGCGGTTGCCGCCGGTGCCGGTGCACAGGCGTTGGCCAATGCCACGACTGCCATCGGCACCCAGGCGATTGCCGCCGGCCTGGGCGCCAGCGCGTTCGGCCAGGGCGCTCTGGCAATCGGCGACGCCAGCGTGGTGGTCGGGCAGAGCGCCGCAGCGTTCGGTCTTGGTGACACCGCCGTCGGCGCCAGCGCCTATGCCGCCAGCGAGAACGGCGCGGCCACCGCACTGGGTGCGTTGTCCGAAGCCACCGCCGATGGCGCCACTGCCGTCGGTGGCGGTGCCGTGGCGATGGGCCCGGGCAGTACCGCACTGGGCCGTGGCGCCACTGCCGCCAATGAAGCATCGATCGCGGTGGGGGCGTTCAGCACCGCCGTGGGTGAGTACAGCACCGCGCTGGGGTCCAACTCGGCGGCGGTCGCCACCGGCAGCGTGGCGCTGGGCGCCGGCTCGCTGGCCGACCGTGTCGACACCGTGTCGGTCGGCGCCGCCGAATACGGCCTGACCCGGCAGATCACCAGCGTCGCGGCGGGCACCGAAGACACCGACGCGGTCAATGTCGGCCAGCTGAAGGACGTGGCCGCCGTGGCCGATGCCACCGCCAGGCACTTCCAGGCCACGGGCAGCCGCAACAGCGATGCGGGCGCGCTGGCCGAAGGTGACGAGGCACTGGCGGCCGGCGAGGCGGCCAACGCCATCGGCAACGGCACCACCGCCGTGGGCGCGGGCGCCAATGCCGTCGCACAGAACGCGACCGCGGTGGGCAACAACGCACTCGCCTCAGGCCAGAACAGCGCCGCGTTCGGCAACAACGCACAGGCCAACGGCCCGGGCAGCGTCGCCGTCGGTGGTGCTGCGGTGGATGCCGATGGCAATCCACTGATCACCAGTGGTGGCGTGCCGGTCGAAACCGGCGCCACCAGCGCAGGCGTCGGTGGCACTGCAGTCGGTGCCAGTGCCGAAGCCAGTGGATTTGCGGCGTCGTCCTACGGCGTTGGCGCGTATGCCGCCGGTGCGCAGTCGTCCGCGTTCGGTGCGGTCGCCAACGCCATCGGTGACTACTCCACCGCACTGGGTACGCAGAGCACCGCCACCGGTACCAGCAGCGTCGCCATCGGTGGCCCGGCCGACCTGATTCCGGGCCTGGGCTTCTTCGTGCAGACCCAGGCCAGCGGCGAAGCCGCCACCGCGGTCGGCGCCGGTGCCATCGCCAGCGGCGATCGTGCGGTGGCCAACGGCAGCCTGACCGAAGCGTCCGGTGCGGAATCCACCGCCGTCGGCTACTTCGCTTACGCCCCGGGTGAGAATGCCAGCGCGCTCGGCGCGCAGACCTGGGCCAGCGGCGCGCAGAGCACCGCCGTCGGTTATTACGCCACCGCACGCGGTGCCAACAGCGTTGCACTGGGCGCGAACTCCGAAGCGGTGCGCGCCAACAGCGTGGCGGTCGGCAGCGCCGGCAACGAACGGCAGATCACCAGCGTTGCCGCGGGCAGTGAAGCCACCGATGCGGTCAATCTGGCCCAGTTGAAGGACGTCTCTGCCGTGGCCGATGCCACCGCCAAGCACTTCCAGGCCACCGGCAGCAGCAACAGCGATGCCGGTGCGCTGGCCGAAGGCGAAGATGCGCTGGCCGCCGGCGAGGCGGCCAACGCGATCGGCAATGGCAGCAGTGCACTGGGAGCGGGCGCCGTTGCCATCGCGCAGAGCGCCACTGCTGTCGGCAGCAATGCGCTGGCTTCGGGGCAGGGCAGCGCGGCCTTCGGCGCGGCGGCCACCGCCAGTGGCAGCAACGCCACCGCCCTGGGAACGCAGAGCAGCGCCACTGGCGCCGGCAGCGTCGCCATCGGTGGCCCGGCCGACATCGTGCCGGGCATGGGCCTGTATGTGCAGACGCGGGCCAGCGGCGTGTCCTCCACCGCGGTAGGTGGCGGTGCGGTCGCCAGTGGTGACCGCTCGTTGGCCAACGGCAGCTTCACCGAAGCGGTGGGCGCGGAGTCCACCGCGCTGGGTTACTTCGCTTATGCCGCAGGCGACAACGCCAGCGCACTGGGCGCGCAGACCTGGGCCATCGGCAAGGACAGCACGGCCATCGGTTACTACGCCACCGCTGGCGCCGAAAACAGTGTCGCGCTGGGCGCCTATTCGGGCTCCAACCGGGCCAATACGGTGGCCGTGGGCACCAATGGCAATGAACGCCAGATCGTCAGCGTGGCCGCGGGTACGCAAGCGACGGATGCAGTGAACAAGGCGCAGCTGGACGCCGTGGCCAGCACCGCCGACGGCACCGCGCGCTTCTTCCAGGCACAGCCCGAAGCGGGCAGTGATGTCGGTGCGTTCGCCGAGGGCGAGGGCGCGGTCGCGGCCGGCTCCTCGAGCAACGCGATCGGTGCTGGCGCGGTTGCACATGGCGCAGCCGCGTCGGCGATCGGTGATGACAGCGTGGCAGTGGGTCGCAACACCAGCGCCACCGGCAACGGCGGTGTTGCCATCGGTGGCCTCGGACAGGCCTACGATGAGTACAACCAGCCGATCATCGGCGCCGACGGCAAGGCGCAGCAGGTGGGCACCACGGCGGTTGCCGATGCCACGGCGGTCGGCAGCGGTGCACAGGCCACCGGGGCTGCCAGCAGCGCGTTCGGCAATGCCGCCAAGGCCAGCGGCGACAACAGCTTCGCGGCCGGCGGCAAGTCGCGTGCGACCGGCAGCTATGCCGTTGCGGTCGGTGACAGCGCCTTCGCCAGCAGCGATGACAGCACCGCTGTCGGTGGCTACAGCTGGGCCACGGCCAGTGGTGCGAGCGCCTTCGGATCCGGTGCATGGGCCACCGCCACCAATGCCTCGGCGTTCGGCAACGCGGCCTGGGCCAGCGGCAGTGGCGCAACCTCCATCGGCTACAACAGCTGGGCCAATGGTGCCAGCTCCACCGCGGTCGGCCGTGGTGCCTTCGGCTATGGCGACAACAGCGTGGCGCTGGGCTTCCAGGCGCTGGGCAACAGCCTCAACAGCATTGCCATCGGCACCAACACGGTGGCCGGCGGTGAAAGCGCGATCGCGTTGGGCGCCGGCAGCAACGCCAGCGCCAGCAATGCTGTCGCGCTCGGTGCCGGTTCGGTTGCCAGTCGTGCACGCACGGTGTCGGTGGGCAGCAGCGGCAACGAGCGGCAGATCACCAACGTCGCTGCCGGTACCCAAGCCACGGACGCGGTGAACAAGGCACAGCTGGATGCGGTCGCGAGTACCGCCACGACCACCAGCCGCTTCTTCCAGGCCAGTGGCAGCGGTGACGACGTCGCCGGTGCGCTGGTGGAGGGTGACAACGCGCTGGCCGCCGGTGATGCGGCCAACGCCATCGGCAACGGCGCCACCGCGCTCGGCAGTGGTGCCAACGCGCTGGCCAACAACGCGCAGGCGATCGGTTTCAACGCGCTGGCCAGCGCCGCCAACGCCAGCGCCGTCGGTGCCAACGCCCAGGCGACCGGTGAGTACGCCACCGCACAGGGCGCGGAAAGCGAAGCCAGCGGCGAGCAGAGCGCGGCGTTCGGTGCCGCCAGCATCGCCAGCGGCGCCGGCAGCACCGCCAACGGTGTGTTGTCCGAAGCCTCCGGCGAGGAAGCCGTGGCGGTGGGCTACTTCAGCAACGCCAGCGGCAGCGGCTCCACCGCGGTCGGCAGCGAGAGCATCGCCAGCGGCACCGCGTCGGCCGCGTTCGGCATCGGCGCCGAAGCGACCGGTGGCTACAGCACCGCCATCGGTGGCTATGCGCAGGCATCGGCGTTCAACGCCACCGCCTTCGGCAACTTCGCCAATGCCTCCGGTTCCAACAGTGTGGCAGTGGGTGGCGATGCGGAAGCCTCCGGTGCCTACAGCACGGCCACCGGCCAGGGCAGCCTGGCCACCGGCACCAACAGCGTCGCCGTCGGCGGCTCGCTGTTCGGCGTGCTGGCCACCGAAGCATCGGGCAATTACTCCACCGCCGTCGGTGGCGGCGCCTGGTCCGGCGGCATCAACAGCACCGCACTGGGCAACGCCGCCGAATCGCGCGCGGCCAACAGCGTGGCGCTGGGCGCCGATTCGATTGCGGACCGCGACAACACCGTGTCGGTTGGCGGTGCTGGCAATACCCGCCAGATCACCAACGTGGCCGATGCCACGCAGGGCACCGATGCGGTCAACAAGAACCAGCTAGACGCCGTCGCCGCAGCAGCGGAGAAGACCAGCAGGCAGTTCCAGGCCAGTGGCAACGCCGAGGGTGAAACCGGCGCCCTGGTCGAGGGCGACAACGCGTTGGCGGCCGGTGACGCGGCCAACGCCATCGGCAACGGTGCCACCGCACTCGGCAGCGGCGCCAATGCACTGGCGGCCAACGCCACGGCGGTCGGCATCGATGCGCTGGCCACCGGCAACAACGCCGCAGCACTGGGCAGTACCGCACAGGCCACCGGCGAAGACAGCCTTGCGCTCGGTACCGGCGCCAGCGCCAGCGAACTCGGCGCCAGCGCCGTGGGTGCGCGTGCACAGGCCAGTGGTGCGTACAGCAACGCGACCGGCACCGAATCCAACGCCAGCGGCACGCAGGCACTGGCCAGTGGCTTCCGCAGTGCCGCCTCCGCCGATGGCACCACCGCGGTCGGTGGCTATGCCGAAGCCAGCGGTCGCCTCGGCACCGCGTTGGGCTACGGCTCGGCGGCCAGCGGTGCCAACACCACGGCAGTGGGCTTCGGCGCCGCCGCGGCCGGTAGCGGTGCCGTTGCGGTCGGCCAGTCCAGCGAAGCCAGTGGCGCCGAGAGCGTGGCCATCGGTGGCAGCACCTTCTTCGGCCTGATCCCGTCGCGCGCCAGCGGCACCGGCGCGGCGGCCTTCGGTGCCGGCGCCTGGGCGACCGAAGATTACGCCACCGCGATCGGCTGGAATTCGTGGGCGGATGCGGCAGATGCCACGGCACTGGGCGCCAGTGCCACCGCCAGCGGGTTGAACAGCGTGGCGCTGGGCGCCGGCTCCAAGGCCGAGCGCGACAATACCGTGGCCGTGGGCACCGCGGGCGGTGAGCGCCAGGTGACGCATGTGGCGGCGGGCACCGAGGCCACCGACGCGGTGAACAAGGGCCAGCTGGACGCGGTTGCCAGCGTTGCCGACAGGACTGGCCGGCAGTTCCAGGCCAGCGGCAACGCCGATGGCGAAGCCGGTGCACGGGTGGAGGGCGACGACGCGCTCGCCGCTGGCAATGCGGCCAATGCGATTGGCAACGGCGCCACCGCAGTGGGCAGCGGCGCAACGGTGGTCGCGGCCAATGCCACGGCGGTCGGCGTCGACGCACTGGCCACGGCCGAGCAGGGTGTGGCGATCGGCAGCGGTGCCAGCAGCACCGCAGGCGGTGCCGTCGCGCTGGGTGCACAGAGCAGCAGCGGCGGCGCCGCCAGCATTGCGATCGGCGCGCAGTCGCAGTCGCAGGGCATCGGGGCGACCGCTGTCGGCGGCATGGCCGAGGCCGCCGGCCTGGCGGCCACCGCCGTGGGCTACGGCGCGATCGCCGATGGTCGCGAAACCACGGCAGTCGGCAACTTCGCACAGGCCAATGGCTGGCGCGCCACGGCGTTTGGTGCAGGCGCCAGCGCCGGCTTCTTCGGCACCGCGATCGGCAGTGCCGCGCAGGCCGCCGACGTGTCCACGGCGGTGGGCCAGGGCACCATTGCGCAGATCGCCGGCGCCGGCTTCGGCGTGCAGGCCAAGGCGGGCGAGTACGGCACCGCTCTGGGCAACAACGCCGCGACCGGATTGAACGGCGTGGCGGTCGGCTTCAATGCACTGGCCGGACAGGATGCCGCCAGCGTCAGTGCAGGCCGGTTCACCACCGCCATCGGCAGTGAGGCGTGGGCTACCGAAGACGGTGCCACCGTGGTCGGTTACAACAGTTACGCGCAGGCCAGCAACGCGACGGTGCTCGGCAGCAATACCTGGACCACCAAGGACGCCGGCAACAGCGTCGCGTTGGGTGCGGGCTCGCTGGCCGACCGCGCCGATACGGTGTCGGTGGGTGCCGCACAGGAGTGGGTCGATGCTGCCGGCGTCACCCACAGCGCGATCAACCGCCAGCTCACCAATGTCGCGGCCGGTACGCAGGCCACCGATGCGGTGAACAAGGGCCAGCTGGATGCAGTGGCCGCCACCGCCGATGCGGTCGGCCAACGCTTCAAGGCCAACGGTTCGGGTACCGCCAGTGCCACCGGCACGGATGCCGTCGCCATCGGCGGCAACGCCAACGCCAGTGGAAGCCGCAGCAATGCGCTGGGCAGTGGTGCCACGGCCATCGGCAACGCGGCGCTGGCACTGGGCGCCAACAGCGGCGCCAGCGGCAACAACTCAGTGGCATTGGGTGCCGGTTCGCGGGCGCTGGAGGCCAACGTGGTCTCGGTCGGCGGTGGCAACGGCACCGCCGGTCCGGCCACGCGGCGGATCGTCAATGTTGCCGACGGCCGCATTGCTGCCGGCAGCACCGATGCGGTCACCGGGTCACAGCTCAACGTCACCAACCAGCGCGTGGGCGCAGTGGAAACCCGCGTGGGTGATTTCGATGCGCGCATCGCCACGGTCGAGACCACGGCGGCCAGTGCGGTCGGCTATGACGACGCCAGCCGTGATCGCCTGACCCTGTCCGGCTTCCAGGGCACCACCATCGACAACGTCGGTGCCGGCAGCATCGCCGCCGGCAGCCGCCAGGCGATCAATGGCGGGCAGTTGTTCCAGTCGCTCAGTGATGCCGCCAGCTTCCTCGGCGGTGGCGCCAGCGTCGGCATGCAGGGTGTGTTCGTGGCGCCGAACTACGTGATCCAGGGCGCGACGTACAGCAACGTCGGCGATGCGCTCGGTGCGCTGGACCGCAAGGTCAGCGAGATCGATCGCCGCACCGCCGGTGGCACGCGCGCAGGTGCTTCCAGCCTGCGCGCAATGAGTGCGTCGCTGGATGAAAGCCCGCTGGCCAGCGTCGCCGACGCAGCGGTGACCGCCGATGCGGCACCGGCCAGCGCCGCACGCGTGCAGGGCACTCCGACTGCCGCTGCCGCCGGCGCCGGGATTCCGGTTGGCACCCCGGCCACGGGCTTCAATGCCGTCGCCATGGGTGAAGGCGCAGTGGCCAGTGGCGCCTCGTCCACCGCCATCGGCCAGGGCGCCAGTGCCACTGCTGCCAACGCGGTGGCTTTGGGCCAGGGCTCGGTTGCCGACCGTGCCAATACGGTGTCGGTGGGCAGCGAAGGCAACGAGCGCCAGGTCACCAACGTCGCCGCGGGCACCACCGCCACCGACGCCGTCAACAAGGGCCAGCTGGATCGTGGCATGGCCACCGCCAACAGCTACACCGACAGCCGCGTCCAGGCCGTTGCCGACAGCTTCGATGTGTTCAAGGGCGAGATCGACGGGCGCCTGCGCCACATGGATCGTCGCATCGACCGCCAGGGTGCGATGAGTGCGGCGATGCTCAACATGGCTACCAGTGCCGCCGGTATCCGCACCCAGAACCGGGTCGGCGTCGGCATCGGTTTCCAGGGCGGCGAGTCGGCGTTGTCGCTGGGCTACCAGCGTGCGATCAGCGATCGCGCCACGGTTACCTTCGGCGGTGCCTTCAGCAGTGACGACAGCTCGGTTGGCGTCGGTGCCGGCTTCGGCTGGTAAGCCAAACCACCGCGCCGGCGGCCACCCACGCCGGCGCCAAACCTGCAAACAGGGCCTGGGGGGAGGTCACGGCAATCCCGGCTGGGCCGGCCGGGAGTCGTCAAGGAATGATGGCCGCAGTGTTGGTTCGATCCATGACCCAGAAGAGGAATTCGACGTGATCAAGAAGCAGAACCTTCGCATCAATGTGCTTGCCGCCGCCGTGCTGTCGATGACCGCGGTGGGTGCCGTCCACGCCGCTGGACTGCCGACCCGCGAACCGGTGCGCCAGGCCAGTGCTGCCCAGCCGGGCACCGACCGCATCATCGTCAAGTATCGTGCCGGTAGCGCTGCAGCCGGTGACCGTTCGGCCAAGCTGTCCACCGTGCAGTCGGCGCTGACCCGCGCCAGCCTGGCCGGCGGTACCGCGCGCGCCAGTACGCTGGGCCCGCAGGTGGTACGCCGGCTGGGCGTGGGCGCGGATGTGATCCGCCTGCAGGGCCGCCTGGCACCGGCCGAACTGCAGCGCGTGCTGAAGGAACTGAAGGCCGACCCTGCGGTGCAGTACGCCGAGGCCGACGTGAAGCTGCGCCGCAGCGAACTGCGCGCCGGTGACGTGCAGCCTGCGCTGGCGCCGAATGATCCGTACTACCAGCAGTACCAGTGGCACCTGCACAACGCCACCGGCGGCATCAATGCACCGTCGGCGTGGGACGTGTCGCAGGGTGAAGGCGTGGTGGTGGCGGTACTCGATACCGGCATCCTGCCGCAGCATCCGGACCTGGTCGGCAACCTGCTGGAAGGCTACGACTTCATCAGTGATGCCGAGACGTCGCGCCGTGCCACCAACGATCGCGTGCCAGGCGCGCAGGACTATGGTGACTGGGTCGAGAACGACAACGAGTGCTACACCGGCTCCGTCGCGGAGGACAGCTCCTGGCACGGTACCCACGTGGCCGGCACCGTGGCCGAGCAGACCAACAACGGCGTCGGCATGGCCGGTGTCGCGCACAAGGCCAAGGTGCTGCCGGTGCGCGTGCTCGGCAAGTGCGGTGGCTACCTTTCCGATATCGCCGACGCCATCACCTGGGCCTCCGGCGGCACGGTGGCGGGCGTGCCCGCCAATGCCAACCCGGCCGAGGTCATCAACATGAGCCTCGGCGGCAGCGGCAGCTGCGACGGGACCTACCAGGATGCGATCAACGGCGCGATCTCGCGGGGCACCACCGTGGTCGTGGCCGCAGGCAACGAGACCGACAACGCCTCCAAGTACCGTCCGGCCAGTTGCGACGGCGTGGTGACCGTCGGTGCCACCCGCATCACCGGCGGCATCACCTATTACTCCAACTACGGCACCCGCGTGGACCTGTCCGGTCCGGGGGGTGGCGGCAGCGTCGATGGCAATCCCGGCGGCTACGTCTGGCAGTCCGGTTCCGATGCGGCCACCACGCCGGAGTCGGGCAGCTACAGCTACATGGGCATGGGTGGCACGTCGATGGCCTCGCCGCACGTGGCTGCCGTCGCGGCACTGGTGCAGAGCGCGCTGATCGCCAAGGGCAAGGATCCGCTGGCCCCCGCGGCGATGCGCACGCTGCTGAAGGAAACCGCGCGTCCGTTCCCGGTCAGCATCCCGACCGCCACTCCGATCGGCACCGGCATCGTCGATGCCAAGGCGGCGCTGGCCAAGGCACTGGAAGAGCCGTGCACCGAGAACTGCGGGCCGGTGGCGACGCCGCTGACCAACAAGACCGCCGTGGGGGGGCTGAACGGTACGGCCGGCAGCAGCCGCCTGTACAGCTTCGAGGCAGCCGCCGGAAAGCAGCTCAGCGTGATCACCTACGGTGGCACCGGCAACGTGTCGGTCTACATCGCCCAGGGACGCGAGCCGAGCGCCAGCGACAACGATGGCAAGTCGACCCGTCCCGGCACGTCCGAAACGGTACGGGTGAACAAGCCGGTGGCAGGCACCTACTACATCAAGGTAGTGGGCGAAGCGGCCTACAACGGCGTGAGCATCCTCGCCACGCAGTAAGCCTGACGTGTCGTAGTTGAACGGCCGAGGCCCGTCATCCTGTGTGACGGGCTTCGTCTTTTTATGAAAGCTGGCCGCAGGGCGGCGGAAATCATGGCTTAACTGCTAAAGTCGGTCCGATTGACAGGAGAGTCACGTGAACGCGCTCGCTGCAACCGTTACCGACGATGCCGAAGGCCGCATCCTGGATGCGCTGCTGGCACGCGGCCGGCTCAAGGAAGGAGACCTGGCGCGCGCGCGGCCGCTGCACGCCGAGGCCGGCGGCAGCCTGCTGGGCCTGCTGGTGCGCCTGGGCCTGGTGTCTGAACGCGACCAGGCACAGGCCAGCGCCGAGGTGCTGGGCCTGCCGCTGCTGGAGGGCAAGCAGGTGCCGGAGGCCCCGCCGCAGGCGCTGGCCGAGGGACTACCGCTGTCGCTGCGCTTCCTGAAGCAGTTCCATGTGTGCCCGCTGGAGTTGGATGAACACGGGGTGCGTCTGTGGCTGGCCGATGCCCACGATGCCTATCCGCAGCAGGCCGTGCAGTTGGCGCTGGGGGTTCCGGTGACACCGGTGCTGGGCATGCGCGCGGAGATCGATGACCTGGTCGAGCGCTGGTTCGGCCAGGGCCGCAGCGCGATGGGCGCGATCGTGGAAACCGCCGATGGCGAGGGCGGCGCTGTCGACGATATCGAGCACCTGCGCGACCTCGCTTCGGAAGCGCCGGTGATCCGTCTGGTCAACCTGGTGATCCAGCGTGCGGTGGAACTACGCGCTTCGGATATCCATGTCGAACCGTTCGAGAGCCGGTTGAAAGTCCGCTACCGGGTCGATGGCGTGCTGGTGGAGGGCGAAAGCCCGCCGGCCAACCTCACCGCAGCGGTGATCAGCCGCATCAAGATCATGGCCCGGCTCAACATCGCCGAGCGCCGCCTGCCGCAGGACGGCCGCATCATGCTGCGCGTGCAGGGCAAGGAGCTGGACCTGCGCGTGAGTACCGTGCCCACCGCGCACGGCGAGAGCGTGGTGATGCGCCTGCTGGACCGTGAAACGGTGGTCTTCGATTTCCACCGGCTCGGCTTCACCGACGCCTTCCTGCCGCAGTTCCGCAAGGTACTGGAACAGCCGCACGGCATCCTGCTGGTGACCGGCCCGACCGGCTCGGGCAAGACCACCACGCTGTACACCGCGCTGAGCCAGCTCAACACCGCCGACGTCAAGATCATCACGGTGGAAGATCCGGTCGAATACCAGATCGAGGGCATCAACCAGATCCAGGCCAAGCCGCAGATCGGCCTGGATTTCGCCAACGCGCTGCGCAGCATCGTCCGCCAGGATCCGGACATCATCATGATCGGTGAAATGCGCGACCTGGAAACCGCGCGCATCGCCATCCAGTCGGCGCTGACCGGCCACCTGGTGCTGTCCACCCTGCACACCAACAATGCGGCCGGTGGCATCACCCGCCTGCTCGACATGGGCGTGGAGGATTACCTGCTCACCTCGACCATCAACGGAATCCTGGCCCAGCGCCTGGTGCGCCGGCTGGAGCCGACCCATGCCGAACGCTACGAAGCGTCGCCAGAGGAGATCGAACGCTTCGAGCTGCGCCGCCTGCAGCCGGAGGGACCGATCCACCTTTACCGCCCGAAGCCCTCGGCGCTGGCGCCGACCGGCTACCTGGGGCGTACCACCATCATGGAGTTCCTGGTGATGAACGATGCGCTGCGGCGTGCGGTGATGCGTCGCGATGGCATGGGCGAGATCGAGCGCATCGCCCGCGAAGCCGGCATGCGCACCATGTACGAGGATGGCCTGTCCAAGGCGTTGAGCGGACAGACCACCATCGAGGAAGTGCTGCGCGTGACCGAGGAAAGCTGATGCGCGCAGGACGCCGGGGCTGACATGCCGAACTACCGCTACAAGGCGCTCAATCCGCACGGTGAGGTCTTCGACGGGCAGATGGAAGCGGCCAGCGAGGCCGAGCTGATCGCGCGCCTGCAGGACCAGGGCCACCTGCCGATGGAGACGCAGCTGGCCGACGCCGGCGCGATCGGCGGCAGCAGCTGGCGCAACCTGCTGCAGCAGCGCCCGTTGCAGGGCGCTGCATTGCTGCAGTTCACCCAGCAGCTGGCGACCCTGCTCGGTGCCGGCCAGCCGCTGGACCGCGCGCTGTCGATCCTGCTGGGGTTGCCCGAGGACGAACGATCACGCCGCGCAATCACCGACATCCGCGACGTGGTGCGTGGCGGTGCACCGCTGTCCACCGCGCTGGAACGCCAGCATGGGCTGTTCTCGCGCCTTTACGTGAACATGGTGCGCGCCGGCGAAGCCGGTGGCAGCCTGCATGAAACCCTGCAACGCCTGGCCGACTACCTCGAGCGCAGCCGCGCGCTGCAGGGCAAGGTCATCAACGCGCTGGTCTACCCGGCGATCCTGCTGGTGGTGGTGGGCGGTGCGCTGCTGTTCCTGCTTGGCTACGTGGTGCCGCAGTTCGCGCAGATGTACGAGAGCCTGGACGTGGCGCTGCCGTGGTTCACCAATGCAGTGCTGCAGCTGGGCCTGTTCGTGCGCGACTGGTGGGTGCTGCTGCTGGTGGTGCCGGCGCTGCTGGCGCTGTTCTTCGAGCGCAAGGCGCGGCAACCCGCGTTCCGGCTGGCGCTGGATGGCTGGCTGCTGCGGCGCCGCGGCATCGGTCGTCTCGTCGGTGAACTGGAAACCGCGCGCCTGGCGCGCACGCTGGGCACCCTGCTGCGCAACGGCGTGCCCCTGCTGGGTGCACTGGGCATCGCCCGCAACGTACTGGGCAACCGCGCGCTGGCCGCCGACGTGGAAACGGCCGCCGATGAGGTGAAGAACGGCGCCGGCCTGTCGCTGGCACTGTCGCGCGGCAAGCGCTTCCCGCGCCTGGCCCTGCAGATGATCCAGGTCGGCGAGGAATCCGGCGCCCTCGATACCATGCTGCTGAAGGCCGCCGACACCTTCGAACAGGATAGTGCCCGGCGCATCGACCGCATGCTGGCGGCGATGGTGCCGGCAATCACCCTGGTGCTGGCCTCGGTGGTGGGCGCGGTGATCGTCGCCGTGCTGGTGCCGCTGTACGACCTGACCAATGCCATCGGTTGACGATGGCACTCCCTGCAACCCCGACACTCCGCAACTGAAAGGACCGTCCATGATTGCCCGTCGCCGACCGATCCGCCTTTCCTTCACTGCCGCGCGCAACCAGTCGGGCATGAGCCTGCTGGAAATCATCATCGTCATCGTGCTGATCGGCGCGGTGCTGACCCTGGTCGCCAGCCGCGTACTGGGCGGTGCCGACCGTGGCAAGGCCAACATCGCCAAGGCGCAGGTGCAGACCGTGGCGTCCAAGATCGACAACTACCAGATCGACACCGGCAAGCTGCCCGGCTCGCTCAATGACCTGGTGACCGCACCGGCCGGTGTTGGCGGCTGGCTCGGCCCGTACGCCAAGCCGGCCGACCTGAACGATCCGTGGGGCCACGCCCTGGAATACCGCGCACCGGGCGAAGGCCAGCCCTATGAGCTGGTCAGCCTGGGCAAGGATGGCAAGGCCGGCGGCAGCAGCGTCGACGCTGACATCCGCTACCAGCCGTAACCGCGCATGACGTATTTCCTGCCGCGCCGGTTGCCCCACCCGCGCCTGCATGGCAGGCGCGCGGCGGGCTTGTCGCTGCTGGAAATGCTGCTGGTGATCGCACTGATCGCGGCGATCGGCCTGATCACCGCCGCCGGCCTGTCGCGCGGCTTCGCCGGCATGCAGTTGCGCAGCGCAGGCAAGGACATCGCCAGCCAGCTGCGCATGGTGCGCGCGCAGGCGATCGCCCGCGGTGAACCGCAGCGCTTCGTCATCGAGCCGGCGCGGCGGCGCTGGGAGGGCGCCAACCAGCGCCACGGTGAGGTGCCCGCACAGCTGCAGGTGCAGTTCGAAGGTGCCGCACAGCTGGCCACCGCGCCCGGGCAGGGCGTGATCGAATTCCATCCCGACGGTGGCTCCAGCGGTGGCCGCATCCGGTTGCAGCGCGACGGCGCCGAATGGCGCGTCGACGTCGGCTGGCTCACCGGCGAGGTCCGCTCCGGCCCCTGGCGGGCGCAATGAAGCGGCGCGCGCGTGGCTTCACCCTGCTCGAAGTGATCATCGCCTTCGCCCTGCTGGGCCTGGCGTTGACCCTGCTGCTGGGCAGCCTGTCCGGCGGCGCAAAACAGGTGCGCGATGCCGAGCTGCGCACGCGCGCGGTGCTGCACGCCCAGTCGTTGCTGGCCGAAGCCGGCGTCGACACACCGCTGCAGGTGGGCAGCCAACAGGGTGACTGGGAACAGGGGCGCTATCACTGGGAACTGCAGGTTCAGCCGTGGGTGGAGCCACGCGCCGGCAACGTCGTGCAGGCCACGTCAGCGGGCACCCCATGGCTGGCCGAGCTGCAGCTGCGGGTGCGCTGGGGCGACAGCGAACGCGAACAACTGCGCTGGCGCAGCCTGCGCCTGTTGCCGCCCGACCTGGAGAATGCCCGGTGAGGGGCCGCGCCGCAGGGTTCACCCTGGTCGAAGTGATGCTGGCCACCGTGCTGCTGGCCGGCGGCCTGGCGCTGGCCTTTGCCAGCGTGCGCTCGGCGATGGCGGTCAGCCAGCGCGGCGAGCAGATCGCCGCCGAAAGCGAACGCATGCGCGCGGTGGAATCGTTGCTGCGCAGGCAGCTGGCGGGCGCGCTGCGCACTCCACTGGAAGTTCCGGATCCCACCCGCGAGCCGGTCTTCTTCCAGGGCGAGGAACAGCGCATGCTGTTCGCCGCCGATCTGCCCGGCTACCTCGGCCGTGGCGGACCCTACCTGCACGCGCTGCAGGTCGACGGACGCGATGGCCGACAGCGCCTGCTGCTGGAGCTGGTGCTGTTGCAGGAAGGCGAGCGCATCGCCGAGAACCCGCCGCGCCCGCCCGAGGTGCTGGTGGAAAACCTGAAGTCGGTGCAGCTGCGCTATCGGGGTATCGATGCCAGCACCGGGCAGGTGACCGACTGGATGCCGCGCTGGGACGACACCCGCCGCCTGCCGATGCTGGTGGAGATCCAGATCGTGCCGGCCCGGGGCGCGCCGTGGCCACCGCTGGTGGTGGCGCTGCGCGCCGGTGGCAGCGGAGGCGCGCGATGAGTCGTCAGGGTGGGGCGGCATTGGTGCTGGTGCTGTGGCTGATCGCGTTGATGACCGCGCTGGTCGGCGCATTCGCGCTGAGCGCACGGGTCGAACACCTGCAGCAGCGCGTGCTGGATGACGATGCACGCGGGCAGGAACGTGCGCGTGCCGGCCTCGAATATGCACTGCTGCGCCTGTCGGCCGATCCGCAGCGCGCGCCGTGGCGTGCCGACGGTCGGACCTATCGCTGGCAGTTCGACGACGCCAGCATCGAGATCAAGGTGCTGGACGAGAACGGCAAGATCAACCTGAACCTGGCCGATGCCGCGCTGCTGGCCGCTTTCCTCAAGGCACTGGGTGAAGACGATGCACAGGCCCGGCAGCTGGCCGGGGCCATCATCGACTGGCGTGACGAGGACAGCCTGCTGCAGCCGGGCGGTGGTGCCGAAGCGCAGGACTACGCCGCAGCCGGGTTGCCCTATGGCCCACGCAACAAGCGGTTCGAGACCCTGGGCGAGCTGCAGCGCGTGCTGGGCATGCGCGGCACGCTGTACCGGGCGATGTTGCCGCACCTGACCCTGTACAGCCGCCAGGCGCGCCCGGATCCCCAGTTCGCCAGCGCACCGGTACTGACCGCACTGGGCCTGGATGCGGATACTGTGCTGGCGCAGCGCGCCCAGCAGGAGCGTGATGCAGATTCCGCTGGTGGTACGACAACGCTTGCCAGCAGCAGCGGCACCTATAGTATCGAGTCCGCTGCCATCGACAGCAGTGGACGCAGGTCGGTGTTGCAGGCAGTGGTACGCAGTGGCTCGGGCGGGGTTCCCGGGCGGACCTACACAGTGCTTCGCTGGGAGCAGGGAATGACAGCAAGATGACGGCGTGGCAGGACAGTCTGCGGCAGGTGCAGGGCCGGATCGGCCCGGGCGCTGGCCGTTTCCTGCGCTGGTGGCGGCAGTCGCTGCTGGCCTGGGTACCGGTGCGCTGGCAATGGGCGTTGGGCTGGGGCCAGGCCCGCCTGTTGCTGCAGCCTGAGAGCGACCAGCTGCAGGTCTGGCGTGAGGCCGGTGAACGCCGCGAAGTGGTGGCGCGCCTGCCGTGGCCGCTGTCTCCGGTGGAACTGGACCGGGTACTCGAGCCGCGCCTGCGCAGCCTGCCCCGGGTGTGGCTGCTGCCCGCGGCGGATGTGCTGCGGCGCACGCTGCGCCTGCCCGCCGCGGCGGCCGACCGCCTGCGTGCCGTGGTCGGTTTCGAAATCGACCGGCAGACCCCGTTCGAAGCGTCCCAGGTCAGCTATGACGTGCGTGAACTCGGCGCGGGCGGCGAAGGGCAGTTGCAGGTCGAACTGGTGGCGTGGCCACTGCGGCAGCTGGAGGCATGGCGCACGCGGGTGGGCCAATGGGCCGATGCGCTGGCCGGCGTCGATGCCATCGATGCGCAGGGTAACGTGTTGCAGGTGAACCTGCTGCCGCCCGCGCAGCGCCAATTGCGGCCAGACCCGATGCGGCGCTGGAACCTGCTGCTGGCAGTGGCATCCGTCGTGATGCTGGTACTGGCCGCGGTGCAGCTGCTGGACAACCGCCAGGCCGCCGCCGACGAACTGCGTGCGCAGGTCGAGCGCAGCGCGCGCAGCGCGCGTGGCGTGGCCAGCGAACGCGCGCAGCTGCAGGCGCTGATCGATGGCGCTGCATTCCTTGAGAAGCAGCGCAGCCAGCGCGCCGGTACGGTGGAGATCTGGAACGAACTGACCCGGCGCCTGCCGGAAGGCACCTACCTGGAAAAGCTGGCGATCGAGAACAACAACCTGCAGCTGATCGGCCTGAGCCGCGAGGCATCGCAGCTGGTGCAGCTGCTGCAGGACGCACCGCAGTGGCGCAAGGTCAACCTGACCGGGGTGCTGCAGGCCGATGGCGCGGCCAGTGGCCGCGACCGCTTCACCATGACCGCCGAACTGCAGCCGTTGCCGGCCGCAGCACCGACCCCGGAGGCGGCCGATGCCGATGCCAAGCGCACGCCGTGATCGCTGGTTGGCGCTGGCACTGCTGCTGGCAGTGCTGGGCCTGGCCTATCTGCTGCTGGTGCACCCCTGGTTCACCCAGCCGCTGCGTGCGATCGATGCCGATGTCGCCGCCCTGCGCGAACGCGAGTCGCGCGTGCAGGCGCAGCTGCAGCAGCAGCCGCAGATCGAACAGCGCCTTCGCGCTACCCGCGAGGCACTGCAGCAGCGGCCAGGCTTCCTGCGCGAAGCCACTGCCGAAGCTGCCGCCGCTGCATTGGGCGCCCGGCTGCAGGATGCGGTGGCGATGGCCAGCCCGGGCAACCGCAGCTGCACCATCAGCAACCGCACGCCACTGGCCGACAACCGGCGCGATGCCGAGTTCGTGCGCGTGGCCATGCAGGTGCGCCTGCGCTGCGGCGTGGCCGAACTGGCCACCGTGCTGCACAGCCTCGAAACCGGCAGCCCCCGCCTGTTCGTCGACAACCTCAACCTGATCGCGCAGCGCTTCCAGCAATCGCCGAACGAATCGGGGCTGGGCCTGGATGTGTCCTTCGAGCTGGCCGGCTATCTGCTGCCAGGCGCCGCCGCCGATGGCACGGTACCGGCACCCGCTGCGGCACCGGCATCGTCCACGTCGCCGGCCGAGGCCACGCCTGCGCCCCAGCCGGCGCCCCCGTCCGAAGGGCAGGAGGTGGCCGATGAAGCGTGAGCAGATCAGCCTGCGTACCGGTTTCCTGCTGGCACTGGCCGGCTGGGCGGCGGCGGTCTGGCTGGCAACCGTCTTCGGGCTGGGCAGCCAGCTGCCGGGCGCCGACGGTGATGCCGACGCCGCGCCATCGCTGCCATCGCTGCCGCCGCTGGCTGCCGAGCGCATGGCCAGCGCCGACAGCTACAGCGCGATCGGAGAGCGCCCGCTGTTTGCCGAAGACCGCAGGCCGAGGCCCTATCTGCTGGGTGGCAGCGAACCGGCGGCCAGTGCCGCGTTGCGCCTGACCGGCGTGCTGCTGACCGGCGATTTCGGCATGGCCACCTTCACCACCGAACAGAACCGCTCGCTGCGCCTGCGTCTCAATGGCGAAGCCGTGGATGGCTGGCAGCTGGTGGCGCTGCAGCCGCGCCAGGCGACGGTGATCGGCCCCGGTGGCAACCAGGTCCTGGAACTGGCGGTGTTCAACGGCCAGGGCGGTGAGCCGCCGACGGTGCTGCGCGGTGCCAACGGTGTACCGCCTGCAGGTGCGATCGTTGTGCCGCCTTCGGCGGGTGCTCCGCCGGCACCGCCTCCGGTCGCGGCAACCCCACCGACGCCGCCCGCCGGCAATGCCCCCACACCTGCGGCGTCAGCTGCAAAAACACCACCGGCCAACAACAACGGTCCCAGCGAGGCGCAGATGCAGGCCATCCGCGAACGCATCCAGGCCCGCCGCCGCCAGCTGCAGCAACAGCAGCAACAACCGTCGCCGCCCCCGGGCGATGGCACCAACCGATAGAGTGAATGCATGAACCTGCGTTTTCTTCCCTGGTCCTTTGCCCTCGCGCTGCTGGTCGGCTGCAGTACGGTGTCCGCGCCGCACGTGCAGCGCAACGGCAACCTGTCGCCAAGTGCCGCTGCCGGACAAGCGGCCGACGTCGCCGCTGATGCCGCCCGCGAGAGCCAGGGCGCACCGCAGGCGGTGATCCGTCGCGGCACCGGCACCATGATCAACCGTGAGGCCGCGCGCGCACCGGCACCTGCGCTGCATGGCGCCAGCACCGGCGAGGCCACCTTCAACTTCGAAGGCGAATCACTGCATGCGGTGGTCAAGGCCATCCTTGGCGACATGCTTGGCCAGAACTACGTGATCGCACCGGGCGTGCAGGGTACGGTCACCCTGGCCACGCCCAAGCCGGTCTCGCCGGCGCAGGCGCTGAACCTGCTGGAGATGGTGCTGGGCTGGAACAACGCGCGCATGGTCTACAGCGGCGGCCGCTACAACATTGTCGCCGCCGACCAGGCGCTGGCCGGCACGGTCGCGCCGAGCACCGCGCCGGCGGCCAGCGCACGCGGCTTCGAGGTCCGCGTGGTCCCGCTGCAGTTCATCTCCGCCACCGAGATGAAGAAGGTGCTGGAGCCGTATGCGCGTCCCAACGCCATCGTCAATGTGGACAGCGGCCGCAACGTGATCACCCTCGGTGGTACACGCGCAGAACTGGAAAACTACCTGCGTACCGTCGAGATCTTCGACGTCGACTGGTTGTCGGGCATGTCGGTGGGCGTGTTCCCGATCCAGTCGGGCAAGGCTGAGCAGGTCGCGGCCGACCTGGAAAAGGTGTTCGGCGAAGAGAGCAAGACGCCCAGCGCTGGCATGTTCCGTTTCCTGCCGCTGGAGAACGCCAACGCCGTGCTGGTGATCACGCCACAGGTACGCTACCTGGACCAGATCCAGCAGTGGCTGGATCGCATCGACACCGCAGGTGGCAGCGCCCGCCTGTTCTCCTACGAGCTGCGCTACATCAAGGCGCGCGATCTGGCCGAGCGCCTCAGCGAGGCCTTCGCCAGCAGTGGCAACCGCGGCGGCTCCAGCCCGGCCTCGCTGGCGCCGGGCGCCATCCCGTCGCAGCTGGGCAGTGACGGCGATCGTGGCATGGACAACAACAGCAGCACCCTTGGCTCGACGCTGGGCGGGAGCAGTGGCAGTGGCAGCAGCAACGGCAGCCTGAACCTGCCGCAGCGCCAGCCCGGCAACGTCAGTGTCAGCCTGGAAGTGGAGGGCGACCGCGTCGGCGTGTCGGCGGTGGAGGAGACCAACACCCTGCTGGTGCGCTCGACCCCGCAGGCCTGGCGCTCGATCCGCGAGGTGATCGAGAAGCTGGACGTGATGCCGCTGCAGGTGCACATCGAGGCACAGGTGGCCGAAGTCGCGCTGACCGGTGACCTGAAGTACGGCGTGAACTGGTTCTTCGACAACGCCGTGGCCGGTCGCGCGCTGACCGGCGCACTGGCGGGCCTGACCCTGCCGCCGGCAGCGGGCGGTTCGTGGAATACCTTTGCCGGCGGTGTCACCGGCAACGATGGCGTGGGCTGGGCGTTCACCGGCCACAACGCGGCCGCCGTGGTCAGCGCGCTGGACAAGGTCACCGACCTGCGCCTGCTGCAGACACCGTCGGTGTTCGTGCGCAACAACGCCGAGGCCACGCTCAACGTTGGCGACAAGGTGCCGATCAACACCACCACGGTGAATACCGGCGTGGGCACCAGCACCTACAGCTCGGTGCAGTACATCGACACGGGCGTGATCCTCAAGGTACGCCCGCGCGTGACCCGCGATGGCACGGTGTTCCTGGATATCGTGCAGGAGGTCAGCAGCGCCTCCGACGTGCCGGACGCCTGCAACCCGAACGAGCGCAACTGCAACCCGCGCATTTCCACAAAGAAGCTATCGACCGAAGCGGCGGTGCAGAGCGGCGACACCATCATGCTGGCCGGCCTGATCACCGATTCGGGCACCGATGGCAGCAGCGGCATTCCCGGCCTGAGCCGGATTCCGGTGGTTGGCGCGCTGTTCGGGCAGAAGACCCGCACCAGCCGTCGTTCGGAAGTGATCGTGCTGCTGACCCCGACCATCGTCCGCAACAGCCAGGAATCGCGCAACCTGACCGATGAGTACAGCAAGCGCTTCCGCGCGATGGAGCCGCTGAACCAGCCGCGCGCGAAGAAGTAAGGGGTTTGCGGCCGGGCTGCGCCCGGCACCCGCAGAGGCCGGAGCTGGGGCAACAGCAACAGCAACAGCAACAGCGGGTTTACTGAGGGATGGTGGGGCACTGTGGGTTTGCGGGGACGCCGTGAATACGTCCATGTAGCAACTGTGTTGATGGAGGGGCTTGGCCCCTCCAGGAGACGGGCACGGTAGTGCCGGCCGCTGGCCGGCAGCCTTTGGTCTGCGCCCTGGCTGGCCTTAGGCAGGGACCAGCCCGTTTTCAGCGTCGCGCACCCGGGCGTTGAGAATCACCAGCATTTTCCGCATCACCGCCACGATGGCTACTTTTCCTTCTTTGCCCCGGGCTCGCAGCGACTGGTAGAAATCGCGCAGTCGAGGTTCATGCCGCATGGCCGACATGCTGGCCATGTAAAGCACCTGGCGGATCTCGGCCCTGCCGCCATGGATGCTTCGTTTGCCGCGCATGGTTCCGCTGTCGTGGGACATGGGGGCCACACCGACCAGGCTGGCGATGGCCTTACCACTGATCCTCCCCAGTTCGGGAAGATAGCTTGCCAATACCGCCTGCAGGCCAGGGCCAACGCCCTTCATCGACTTCAGGACAGCCAGTTGAGGCTGCTGGGCAACCTGCTCGGCAATTTGCTTTCCCAGACGTTCAACCAGCGTCTGCAAGCGGGTGATGTTGGCCTGCAGTAGCCGGCGCAATTCACGATCACCGACCATTTCCTGCTGCTGCCGCGCGATGGTCAGCGCGTGCATCGCCTGTCGACGTGCCCGCACGAATTCCCGCATTTTCTGCTGCCAAGGCTCCAGCGGCTGGTAGGCGGGAAGTTTCACCAAGGCCGCCATCTGCGCCAATGCATAGGCATCCAACCGGTCGGTCTTGGCCATCTGGCCCATCCCCTGGGCCAGCCTGCGGGCCCGCAGGGCATTGGCGCGGACCACCGGATGGCCCGCTGCGTGCAGAAAATCCAGCACCGGCCGCTCGTAACCGCCGGTGGCTTCCAGCACGATCTGGCTGACCGGACGCTTCTTCAGCCAAACATCCAATTCAGAAAAGCCGGAGCGGTTGTTCCAGACCTGCAGGGTCTCTCCATCCGTCGTACCGACATCCAGTTGGCGCTTGCTGACATCAATCCCGATCCCGTTCATCACCGGACTCCGTATAGTCTGGAAGGGTCGAGAGCTCCCCCGCTTGCCCAGTCTTATCACTGCGAGTGTCAGCTCCAGCAACTGTTCGGGCGGATCAAGGGAGATTCCGGCGTGGGCGCCAAGCTACATGGCGATCGTCGAGATCCAGGCTTACACGGCGGCCCACGCCGGCTCTCGACACCTACGCTGCCAGATTCCGATCAGATAAGGCTTGGTCGCCGCATCCATGCGGCTCACACCCCGCCAACCCACAGTGCCCCGCCTTTGACAGTTTCCTGCTGCTGTTGGTAGGTGTCGACCTTGGTCGACACGATCCACGCCATGCGTGGATGACTCTCCATCGAAATCGAATATTTTGATATCTGTGAGATCTGAGCCGAGCATGGCTCGGCTCTACAGAAGGCAATGCTCGACAGATCGCGGAAAACTGTCGAAGGCGGGGTGGGTCCGGTTGTGGGGGCGTGAGCCGCATGGATGCGGCGACCGAGCTTACATGGACGTACTTGCAGCGTCCCCCGCAACCGGACCCACCCCGCCAACCCCAGGAACCCAGCTCTTGCTTCGGCTGTTGCTGTTGCCCTGGCCTGAAGCGGGTGCCGGGTGCAACCCGGCCGATACCCTCCCGGTGCTACGCTGTGACCACCGACAACCACGGAGGCGGGATGGGGGCGATCGTGTTGTTGCCGCTGTGCGTGGACGATGCCGCGCTGGACCGCTGCCTGGCCGCACTGGATGCCGGCACCGCGCCGGGCACTGCGGTCTGGCTGGCCGACGACGCGCAGGCAGGGCCGCGTGCGCAGGCCGTGGTCGAGCACTGGTTGGCGCATACGCCGCTGCAGGCCGAGTACACCCGGCGCGCGCGCCCACTGGGCGAGGTTGCCCATCTGGACGAGATGCTCCGCGCCTGCGACGGCCTGGACGTGGCCGTGCTGGCGCCGGACAGCGTGCCGTCGCCCGGTTGGTTGCAGCAGTTGCAGGATGCCTTCGCCCGCGATGCCGCCATCGCCACTGCGACCCCCTGGTGCAATGCCGGCGAGACCGCGGCGTGGCCACGGCTGGGCGAGATCAATCCCGAACCCCATGACCCGGCCTTGCTGGCGCATACCTGCGCCACGTTGCCGACGCTGCACCCGGAGCTGCCATCGGCGGTCACCCACGCGGTGCTGGTACGTGGCAACGCGCGCCGCCGTGCCGGTGGCCTGGACGTGGACAGCTATGCCGGCTGGAATGCCGCGCTGGTCGACCTCAGCCTGCGCATGGCGGGCCTGGGGTGGCGCAACGTGTTGTGCGAGACCGCGTTCGTCAGCCGGGCAGGGGAGGCGGTCAGCCGCGATGGCGACCTGGAGGCCCTGGCGGCACGCTGGCCGGCCTGGGTGCCGCGGCTGGCCGATTTCCTGATGCACGATCCACTGCACGGCCTGCGTGCCGACCTGCAGCAGCGCATGCGGCAGGCGATAATGCCGAAGGAACAGGGCGACCTGTTTGTCCCGCCCGCGCCGGAGCCTCCCGTTTGAAAGCAGCCATTGCCGCCATCGTCGTCACCTACCAGAGTGGCAGCACCATCGATGCCTGCCTGTCGCGCCTGCGCCAGGCGCAGGATATCGCCGAGATCCGGGTGATCGACAATGGTTCGATGGATGGCACGCTGGACATCGTGCAGCGGCACGCCAGCCATGACCCGCGCGTGCGCTTCGTCGGCAATCCGGACAATCCCGGCTTTGCCGCCGCCAACAACCAGGGCGTGGCCGACTCGCACAGCCCGTGGCTGGCCTTCATCAACCCGGACCTGATGGTCGAGCCGGACACCCTGACCGAACTGCGCAGCCGTGGCGAGGTGCTGGGCGATTGCCTGCTCGGCGTCGAGCAGGTGGACGAGCACGGCCACGCCGATGAAGCGGTGCGCCGTCGCGATCCGGATTTCCTGCTGATGCTGCGCTCGCCGGGCAAGGGCTCGAAGCTGGCGGTGCCGCGTGACCCGCAGCAGGTGCTGCAGCGGGTGCCGGCGCTGTCCGGTGCGCTGCTGATGATGCCGCGTGCCCTGTTCGAGCGCATCGGTGGCTGGGATGCGGGTTACCGCCTGCATGCCGAGGACCTGGATCTGTGCCGCCGCGCACGCGAGGCCGGCGCGGTGGTGGCGATCGCCAACGATCTGCATGTCACCCACGTGCGCGGCGTTTCCAGCCGCTCGCGGCCATTCTTCGTGGAATGGCACAAGCACAAGGGCCTGTGGCGCTACTTCCAGAAGTTCGAGGCGAAGCAGCGGTCGCTGCCGGTACGCGTTGCGGTGTGGGCCGCGATCTGGGCGCATGCGGCGATGCTGGTGCCGCGCCTGCTGCGCAGGTCGTTGTAGAGCCGGGCCCACGGTTCACGCCGCCGGGCGCATAATCCGCCCCATGCCTATCATCCAGTCCCTGCTCGACACCGACCTGTACAAGTTCACCATGATGCAGGCAGTGCTGCACCAGCACCCCGGTGCCCAGGTGCAGTACCGGTTCAAGTGCCGTACGCCCGGCATCGACCTGGCCCGTTACATCGACCAGATCGACGAAGAAATCGACCACCTGTGCAGCCTGCGCTTCAGCGACGCGGAGCTGGACTACATGCGTGGCCTGCGCTTCGTGAAGCCGGATTTCGCCGATTTCCTCGGCCTGTTCCACCTCGACCGCAAGTACATCCAGCTGCGCGCGTCGAAGACCGTGCCCGGCGAGATCGAACTGGACATCACCGGCCCGTGGCTGCACACCATCCTGTTCGAAGTGCCGCTGCTGGCGATCATCAACGAAGTCTGGTTCCGCAACACCACCACGGCCGACTTCGCCGAAGGCGAGCGCCGGCTGCAGGCCAAGGCCGCGCTGCTGCGCGATACCCCCGGCTTCGAGCAATGCCGCATTGCCGACTATGGCAGCCGTCGCCGCTACTCGCGTGACTGGCACGCGCGGCTGCTGCCGCTGCTGCGCGATGCACTCGGCCCGCAGCTGGTCGGCACCAGCAACGTCCACTTCGCGCGCCTGTACGGCATGACCCCGCACGGCACCATGGCCCACGAGTACCTGCAGGCGTTCCAGGCGCTCGGCCCGCGCCTGCGTGATTCGCAGGTGGCGGCACTGGAATCGTGGGCGCGCGAGTACCGCGGCGACCTCGGCATCGCGTTGTCCGACGTGGTCGGCCTGGACGCGTTCCTGCGCGACTTCGACATGTATTTCTGCAAGCTGTTCGACGGTGTGCGCCATGATTCCGGCGATCCGTTCGACTGGGGCGACCGCATGCTGGCGCATTTCCAGCAGCGCCGGGTCGATCCGCGCAGCAAGGTGCTGGTGTTCAGCGATGGGCTCGACATCGCCAAGGTGATGCGCCTGTACGACTACTTCCGTGGCCGCTGCCAGGTCGCGTTCGGCGTCGGCACCCACCTGACCAATGACCTGGGCCCGACGCCGCTCAACATCGTCATCAAGATGGTCCGCTGCAACGGCCAGCCGGTGGCCAAGCTCAGCGATTCGCCGGGCAAGAGCATGTGCGACGACCCGGGCTACCTGGCCTACCTGCGCCAGGTCTTCGAGCTGCCGCCGGCGTAACCCCGCCGGCCCTCAACGGCGCTTACAGGTAGTCGACCACCACCAGGTAGGCGCCCTGCAGCGGCTGCTGCTTCGAAGCCTGCACGCTGTAGCGCTCGGAGAAGGCGATATCGCCGGCGCGCATCGCGCTGGCCGACACCGACAGCTTCTGGCCCTGGCGCTTGCCATCGCGCAGCGTCGCGGCCTGGCCATCGGCCAGTGCCGTCACTTCCACCGTCGAGCCCTTGGCCGACGGCGGGCAGGCCGCCAGGCTCAGCTCACCCTGGGACAGGTTCGTCGTGCAGCCCGGCTCGGCGATGCGGCCGCTGAAACGGATGCTGCCGCTGCTGGCCTGGGCCAGCGCACTGACGGACATCAGGGCCACGCACAGCAGAATGGAGTTCCTCATGACACGTTCTCTGGTTCGGTGTGTCCTAGTTAGCGACAGGTTCGATCAGCCTTTAATAGGACGATTCCGAATCTGCTAGGGCCATCACCGAGAAAGAGTGATGCGCATCAAACAAAGCGATTTCCGCCTGAAAAAAGCCTGTTTTCGCGCACGCCGAACGCGTCAGCCATTGCGTCATTTACGGTCGCTTGTGACCCGCCCATGGCTGCGTCAATTCTCCCGCGCGCCCAGGGGCGCGATTTCGCCTATCACGTCACATTTGGGGCGTCAATGAATTGGCGTTCAGAAAAATAATGAGACTTTCATCACAGTTGTGCATATACTTGCGTCACGGATTCAGGGAGAGGTACGTCCGAGTCCGGCCACAGGTGAGACGCAAGGATGGGTCTTGTTAGCCCGGCAGTGCTCCTTGCTTCCTCCTCTACTTCTCATCTCTTCAGTAGGGTTAGGTAAAAGCGAATGCACAAGATCAACCTCATTGCCGCTCTGATGCTGGCCGCCGCTCCGCTGGCCGCCAACGCCGCCGACGGCACCATCACCTTCAATGGCAAGGTGACCGACAAGACCTGCACCATCTCGACCCCGGGCGGCAAGGACTTCGCCGTGACCCTGCCGACCGTGTCGAAGAACACCCTGGCTACCGCCGGTGCCGTTGCGGGCCGCACCCCGTTCGCCATCAACCTGACCAAGTGCAGCGCCGGCAACGTCGCCACCTACTTCGAGCCGGGTTCGACCGTCGACTTCAACAGCGGCCGCCTGGTCAACCAGGCCTCGGCCAACGCTGCCACCAACGTGCAGCTGCAGCTGCTGGGCTCGAACAACCAGTTCCTGCCGATCAAGGCTGCCGGCGCTGGCCTGGCCCAGACCAACTCGCAGTGGGTCACCGTCGGCACCGACGGCTCGGCCGACCTGAACTACTACGCTGAGTACTACGCCACTGCCGCCGCCACCCCGGGCGACGTCACCAGCAGCGTCAAGTACACGATCATCTACAACTGATCGTAGCCGTACCCGCATTGGCCGGCGTACGCGCCGGCCAGTGCTCCGCGGCCCCTGGCCACACCCCTCGAGCGTAGTACTTCCGATGAAAGCACTCTTTCCCCGGGCGCTGCTGCTGGCAGCGTTCACGCTGCCCCTCTGCCAGAACGCACTGGCCGGCGTGGTGGTCAATGGCACGCGGGTGATCTACCCGGCACAGGCGCGCGAAGTCACCGTGCAGGTGGACAACGTGGGCGACTCGCCCGCACTGGTCCAGGCCTGGATCGACAGTGGCGACGCCAACCAGACCGCCGATACCAGTGATGCTCCGTTCGTGCTGACGCCGCCGATCGCGCGCGTCGAGCCGGGCCGCAGCCAGGCGCTGCGCCTGATCTTCTCCGGCGCACAGCTGCCGACCGATCGCGAGACGGTGTTCTGGCTCAACGTGCTGGATGTACCACCGTCGCCGGACAACGCCGACAGCGGCGAACAGAATTACCTGCAGGTCGCGTTCCGTTCGCGCCTGAAGCTTTTCTACCGGCCGCAGGGCCTGAAGGGCGTCGCCAACGACGCACCGGCAGCGCTGCGCTGGACCCGCAATGGCGACCGCCTGCGGGTGGAAAACCCGAGCCCCTTCCACGTCACCCTGGCCGAAGTGCATGCCGTGACCGGCAGCAGTGAAAAGGCCGTCGAAGACAAGGGCGCGATGGTCGCGCCGAAGCAGAGCCTGGAGTTCGCCGCACCGGCGGGCACGCAGCAGGTGCGCTTCATCACCATCAATGATTACGGCGGCCGGGTCGAGCACACCGTCCGCCTCGACAGCACCGGGGGCTGAACGCGCCGCGCCGGCCATGGGCCTGCGCATCCCGCCACCGCCGCCGTGCGGCGAATTGAAGGAATGTCAGTGTGATCGGAAACAGATTGACATTGTCGATCCATCAGGCGCTTTGCCTGCTGGTTGTTGGCGCGGCCTGCCCAGGATGGGCGCTGGCGGCACCGGCCAATCTCGGCGAACAGGCGCTGATGGCGCAGAGTGGTGCGGCCAACGCGCGCGCACCGGAATCGGCCCAGTTCAATTCCAGCTTCCTGTCGGGCCAGGCCAAGCAGGTCGACCTGGCGGCCTTCAGCAACGGCAACCCGATGGTCGCCGGCAACTACCGTGTCGACGTCTACGTCAACGGTGCCTGGCAGGGCCGTCGTGACCTGCAGTTCAAGGCCGATGCACAGGGCCGTGTCGACGCTTGCCTGCCGCTGCCGATGCTGGAGGAAATGGGCGTGGACAGCGAGGCCGTGCTGCTGCAGCAGGACCCGACGCTGCCGACCGACACCACCAGCTGCGTGCCGGTGCAGCAGCGCATGGCCAATGCCTATGGTGTCTACGACAGCGGCAACCTGCGCTACGACCTCAGCATCCCGCAGGTGTTCCTGCGCCGCGAGGCGCGCGGCTACGTCAACCCGGCGCTGTGGGACCGTGGCATCAATGCCGGCTTCGTCGGCTACAGCTTCAATGCCATCGACAGCAACAGCCGTGTCGAAGGTGGCCAGCGCAACCGCAGTGCCTATCTCGGCCTCAATGCCGGCCTCAACCTGGGCGGCTGGCAGTTGCGCCACGACTCCAACCTGACCTGGTCCGAGGGTGACGGCCGCCATTGGCAGAGCATCGCCACCTACGCACAGCGCGGCATCCCGCAGGTGCGCGGCATGCTCACCATCGGTGAGGCCTACACCACCGGCGAACTGTTCGACTCGATCGGCTACCGCGGTGCCAGCCTGGCCAGTGACGACCGCATGCTGCCCGATTCGCTGCGTGGTTACGCGCCGGTCGTGCGCGGCATCGCCGAGACCAACGCACGCATCGAAGTGCGCCAGAACCAGCAGCTGATCTACTCCTCCACCGTTTCGCCGGGCAACTTCGTCATCGACGACCTGTACCCGACCGGCTACGGCGGCGACCTGGAAGTGAGCGTGATCGAGGCCGATGGCCGCCGCCGCGAATTCAAGGTGCCGTTCGGCTCGGTGCCGCAGATGCTGCGCGAAGGCGTGTCGCGTTACTCGCTGACCGCCGGCCAGGTGCGCAACAAGCTGCTGGCCGACGAACCCTGGCTGGTGCAGGGCACCTACCAGCGCGGCATCGGCAACCAGCTGACCCTGTACGGCGGCAGCGCGCTGAGCGATGGCTACCTGTCGCTGCTGTACGGTGTCGGCCTGTCCACGCGGGTCGGTGCCTTCGCGGCAGACGTCACCCATGCACGCACCTCGTTCGACCACTACGGCAACCACACTGGCGCCAGCGTGCGCTTGAGCTACAGCAACATGATCGGCGAGACCGGCACCAACCTGACCCTGGCTGCCTACCGCTACTCGACCGAAGGTTTCTACAGCCTGCAGGATGCGCTGTATGGCCGTGACTCGGACAAGCGCGGCATCGATCCGACCACCCGTGGTCGCCAGCGCAGCCAGTTCCAGGTAACGCTGAACCAGCCGCTGGGCCGTCGCGGCGGTGCGCTGTACGTGACCGGTTCGGTGCGTGACTTCTATGACCGCTCCGGCACCTCCAAGCAGTACCAGGTGGGCTACAACAACGCCTGGCGTTCGGTGAACTACGGCTTCTCGGCGCTGCGCACCGAAGAAGGCGTGCTCGGCCGTTCCGACACCCAGTACCTGCTGTCGATGAGCGTGCCGCTGGGCCGGGGTACCCACCCGGTGTCGTTCAGTGCCGATCTCGGCGTGCGCGACCGCGGTGGCTACGACAACAGCCGCGTCGGCATCACCGGTTCGGCCGGCGTCGACAACAACTTCAGCTACGGCGTGGCCCTGTCCGATTCCCGCGAGGGCGGCACCACGGCGGTCGGCAATGCCGAGTACCGCAGCCGCTACTCCGCGTTGAACGCCACCTACAGCCACTCGCGTGATTTCCGCCAGGCCTCGGTCGGTGCCAACGGCAGCGTGGTGGTGCATCCGGGTGGCTTCACTTTCACCCCGCAGCGTGGCGACACCATGGTGCTGGTCGAGGCACCGGGCGCGCGCGATGCGATCGTCAGCAACGCCCCTGGCCTGCGCGTCGATGGCCGCGGCTACGCCGTGGTGCCGTACGTGTCGCCGTACCGCCTCAACACCGTCACCCTCGATCCGCAGGGCATGGCCCACGACGTCGAGCTGGAAAGCACCAGCCAGTCGATCGCACCGTTCGCCGGTGCCATCAGCTACCTGCGCTTCGATACCCGCAAGGGCAACGCGTTGCTGATCCAGGTACGCAACCCGGATGGCCGCAGCATGCCGTTCGGTGCACAGGTCAAGGATGAGCAGGGCCAGCCGGTCGGCATGGTCAGCCAGGGCGGCCGCCTGTACGTGCGCAGTGAAAAGAACCAGGGCCGCCTGCTGGTCGAGTGGGGCGCCGGTGCCGACCAGCGCTGCACCATCGATTACCAGGTTCCGGCGGGCGCCGATGCGTCCAAGACCGGCTTCATCCCGCTGGAGGCAGCATGCCGATGATTTCTTCCCGTGGCCGCAAGGCTCTCACGGCCCTTGCACTGCTGGGCGGCGCGTTGCTGGCACAGCAGGCCAGCGCGTCGTGCCGCATCCAGTCCAGCTGGTTCACCGCGCAGGACGTGACCATGGACATGGGCCAGATCGTGATCCTGCCCAGCACACCGGTCGGCGGCGTGATCAAGGAGATCAGCGAGCCGATCAACCAGCAGAACAGCGTGGCGCGCTGCGACTGGTCCGGTGGCCGTTCCATCGGCGAGTACGTCAACGCCGCGCAGAAGCGTCCGGTGGCCGGCTTCTCGAACGTCTATGAAACCGATGTGGCGGGCGTGGGCATCCGCCTGTACCGCGACTCCGGCGCGATCCAGACCTACTATCCGCACACCATCAACTTCGCCAGCAACGCCACCATCTCGCTGGTCGGAGGCACGTTCCGCATCCAGCTGATCAAGACAGCGGCACAGACCGGCTCGGGCGTGATCGCACCGAACGGTCGCTTCACCACGTACTACTTCGACGGTGATGGCGCCGGTCGCCCGGTGCTGACCTCCACCTTCAAGGGCTCGGGCACCACCGTGGTCAGCCCGACCTGCGAAGTGCAGGCCGGCAGCCGCAACATCGCCGTCGACTTCGGCAGCGTGCCCAACACCACCTTCACCGGTGTCGGTTCGCGCGCGGTCGACCGCGATTTCGAGATCCGCCTGAACTGCCAGGGCAGCAACGTCGCCGCCTACCAGAGCAAGATCGGCATCCGCCTCGATGCCGACCAGGACAGCTCGAACATGCCGGGCGTGCTGAAGCTCAGCGCGGCTGCCAACAGCGCCACCCGCATCGGCATCCAGATGGTCCAGCGCGATGGCACCACCGAGCGCGAAGTGCGCTTCGGCCAGACCATCAACGTCGGCACCACGGCGCCGGGGACCAGCGTCATGGCGCTGCCGCTGCGCGCGCGCTACGTGCAGACCCAGGCCGGCACGGTGGGCGCGGGTGTCGCGAACGGCCAGGCCACCTTCACCATCCAGTACGAGTAAGGCCGCCCGGGCGGCTGCCCCTGCGGGGTTCCGCCGCAACGTCGCCCGTCCCACGGGCGGCGTTGACTGCGTCTTGATCTCCCAACGATGAAGATCAGTGCCACGACGCACGTACCATCAATCGAATGTGATGGACGTCGCGAATTTGGAGTTTCCTCATGAGGTGACCGTCTCCTGCCTGCGGGCATTGGACGGTAACGCCGAAAGGATCCAGACGTGGCTACCGCTCCTGGCATTCTCCAGCACCGTCCTTCCGGAGCACCCCGGTGAAGGTCCTGTCGGTGTTCGGCACCCGACCGGAAGCAATCAAGATGGGGCCGCTGGTGCGCGCCCTGGCCCAGGCCGCGGACATCGAATCGGTGGTCTGCATCACCGGCCAGCACCGGGCGATGCTCGACCAGGTGATGTCGCTGTTCGAGATCACCGCCGACCATGACCTTGATGTCATGGTGCCCAACCAGACCCTCAATGGCCTGTGTTCCAGGCTGTTCGAGCGGCTTGACGCGCTCTACACGCAGGTCCGCCCGGATCGCGTGCTGGTGCACGGCGATACCACCACCGCGATGACCGCCGCTCTGGCCGCGTTCCACCACCGCATTCCGATCGGCCATGTCGAGGCCGGCCTGCGCACCGGCGACATCGACCGGCCATGGCCGGAGGAAATGAACCGGCGGGTGATCGACGTGGTCGGTCATCAGCTGTACGCACCCACTCCCGGCTCGCGCGCCAACCTGGCCCGTGAGCATCTGGGCGGGCAGATCCTGGTCACCGGCAACACCGTCATCGATGCCCTGCAGCAGACCGTGCAGCGCCTGGATGCCGATCCGGCACTGCGTGCCCAGGCTGACGAGCCCTTCCACATGCTCGACCCCGGGCGCCGCCTGCTGCTGGTCACCGGCCATCGCCGCGAGAGCTTCGGCCAGGGCTTCGAGGATATCTGCCGTGCGCTGGCCGAGCTGGCCCGACGGCCGGACCTGCAGGTGCTGTACCCGGTACACCTCAATCCGAACGTGCAGGGCCCGGTCAACGCACACCTGGGCAACCTCGACAACGTGCACCTGGTGCCGCCGCAGGACTACCTGCGCTTCGTGCGCCTGATGCAGCGCGCCGACGTCATCCTCACCGACTCCGGTGGCGTGCAGGAGGAAGCGCCGGCCCTGGCCAAGCCGGTGCTGGTGATGCGCGACGTCACCGAGCGCCCGGAGGCGGTCGAGGCCGGTGTGGTGACGCTGGTCGGAACCACGCCGTGGCGCATCGTCGAGGGGGTCAATGCGGCTCTGGCACAGCCACCGCAGCCGACCCGTTTCGACCCCGATGCCAGTCCCTATGGCGACGGCCGCGCCAGCGCCCGCATCGTCGCCGCCCTGCGTGGCACCCCCCTTCCCGAATTCTCGCCCGGTCTCCGCAGCGGCGGTGCCGCCCATCACCCTCTCCATGAAGTGACGCCATGAGCCACACCGGCCGCTGTCCCCTGTTTGTTTCCGCCGCCGCGTTCGTCCTGTCGTGCGCGGTTGGCAGTGCCCACGCCGCCGACAGCGTCGCCGGCCAGTTCGCAGAATGGAGCGGCGACAGCACGGTGAACCGGCAGATGACCCTGCGCGAACTCGGCTTCCGCCAACCGCTGGTACTCAGTGGGCAGGAGAGCCAGCGCGAGGTCTACCTGCCGGTGCCGGCCGGTGTTGCCACCCGCGATGCGCAGCTGCAGCTCGATGGGCGCTATGTACGCGGCCACGCCGGGCGTACCTCGGGGTTGTGGTCGGTCGATGGCGACCCGATCGCGGCGCGTTCGATCACCGATGCACAGGGCGATGCCAGCCAGTTGCTGGCCATCGACGGCGAACCCCGCCAGAGCGGCTTCGTGCGCGTCGGCGTCGGCTGGTGGTCGATCGTGTCCGATTACCAGTGCGCTGACCAGAGCGCGCCGGCCAACGTGCTGCGGCTGTCGCCGGACTCGCGTTTCAGCTACCGCTTCGACGGCCGCGCCGTGGATACCGTGGCCAAGGCCTGGGGGGCACTGCCACCGCGGGTGCGCCTGCTGGTGGATGGCAAGGCGCTGCAGGCACCGGCCTACGATGCGGCCTGGCGCATCGGTACCGCGTTGCAGGCCGGCGGCAAGCAGGTGCAGGTGGTGGCGCTGCCCAAGGTCGGCGACAGCGTCGACCTGGCCGGCATCAGCATCCCGGCCAGCCTGCAGGGCGTGCCGGCCTACGCCGCACTGGCCACGGGCGAGCGCGCGCATGCGATCAAGGACCTGGCTGAAGTCGGCGCGCTGCTGTCGTTGCGTGACAGCGGACCGCTTGCCGCCGATGTGATGATCGGCAGCGATGCATTGCGCGCCGGCGTACGCGCGGCGCTGGATGCGCTGGCCGCACAGGTCGGTGCGGCGGGCGCTGATGCGGGCACGGCGTTCGCCGCGTGGCGCGGCACCGGCATGGGCGGCCTGGAGAAGCCCGCCGCCAACACGTCGGTCAGCGTGGTGGCCGTGGCCGGGCGTCCGACGCTGGTGGTTGACCCGGCAGCGGCGGGCAAGGTCGCCGGGTTGTTCGCCGAACAGTGGCGCAGCTATGCGCTGGGCCGCAGCCTGCAGGTCAACGCAGCAGGTACGCCCAAACTTGACGGTGACCAGGTACTTCTGAGCCGGCTCGGAAACATCGCCGGAACCATGGATGTGGTGACCCGTGCCGACCGCAGTGCCAGCTTCGATCTGGGTGCGCTGTCGGCCGATGGCCGCCTGCCCGAGCAAGTGGTGATCGATGTCTCGGCGGCCCCCAACGCGGCGGGTCAGGGCGCAGTGGCCACGATCTACCTCAACGACTACCTGCTGGGCGGCAAGGTGCTGTCGGCCAACGGCCAGCCGCAACGCCTGGTGGCCAAGGTGCCGGCCTACGCGCTGTCCGCACGCAACGAGATCCGCGTCAGCTTCCTGCGCCAACCGGCACGCCCCTACTGCCACGATCCAGCCACCGGCTACCCGGTCTCGATCCTGCCCAGCAGCCATCTGACCCTGGCCAAGCGATCGCTGGGCAATGATTTCGTCGGTGCCAGCAGCCAGCTGTCGCGCGGTAACCAGGTGTTCGTGCCCGGCGCGTGGCTGCAGGACGCGCCGGCCTCGCTGGGCAAGGTCATCGCGGTGGCCAGTGCAGTGGGCGCTTCGCCGGAGGCGTCGGAACTGAAGGTGGTCGACGCCGGTGCCGCGGTCAGCCCGGGCGCGCCATGGCTGGCCTTCGGCGTGGCACCGGCCGGTGTCGATGTGGCCGGCCTGAAGGACGGCCACCTGCGGATCGGTGGCATGTCGCAACCGCTGCTGGATGTCAGCGGCCTGGATCGCGCCGCGGTAGTGCAGGTGGGATCGTCCGGCGGCCAGTTGGGCGTTCTCTACAGCGACCTCGGCGCACAGGCACCGTCGTTCGGCGTGCCGTTCCGGTTGCTGCGCGGCGATCTGGCCGTGCTTGACGGTACTGATGTCGTGCGCGAATTCGACCGCCAGGATCCCTATGGCACGCGCCTCGCGCACGACGGCAATCCGCAATCGAAGTGGGAACGGCACATGGTCTGGTTGCTGCTGCTGGTCGGCGTGATCGTGTTCGCGCTGCTGGCCGCCCGCGTCACCCAGGTGCGCCGCCGCAAGTCCGCCAACACAGGGCACTGATCCGCCGTGGACGGTCTGTTCTGGAACATCCAGCTGGCCAACTACTACGCCGCTCTGGAAACCACGGCGGCGGCGGTGGCCGTGCTGATCCTGATCTCCAGCCTCGATGACCTGTTCATTGATGTCTGGTACTGGGTGCGCGAGAGCTGGCGCGCGCTGACCATCAAGCGCCGCGACGCGTACCGGCCACTGACCCAGGAAGACCTGCTGCAGCGGCCGGAACAGCCGCTGGCAATCATGGTGCCGGCGTGGATGGAGTACGACGTCATCGCGCAGATGGTCGAGAACATGATCAACGTGCTCGACTACCGCGAGTACGTCGTGTTCGTCGGCACCTATCCCAACGACCAGCAGACCATCGACGAAGTCGAGCGCATGCGCCGACGCTACAAGCGCCTGCGCCGCGTGGAGGTGCCGCATGACGGACCGACCAGCAAGGCCGACTGCCTGAACTGGTTGATCCTGGCGATCTTCGACTACGAGAAGCGCCACGACATCGAGTTCGCCGGGGTGGTCCTGCACGACAGCGAGGACGTGCTGCACCCGATGGAACTGCGCTTCTACAACTACCTGCTGCCGCGCAAGGACATGATCCAGCTGCCGGTCACCTCGCTGGACCGTGAGTGGTACGAACTGGTGGCCGGCGTCTACATGGACGAATTCGCCGAATGGCACGCCAAGGATCTGGTGGTGCGCGAGAGCGTGTCCGGGATGGTGCCGTCGGCCGGTGTTGGTACCTGTTTCTCGCGGCGAGCGCTGCTGGCGCTGAGCGCGCAGACCGACAACCAGCCCTTCAACACCGACAGCCTCACCGAAGATTACGACGTCGGTGCGCGGCTGGCAGCCATGGGCATGCAGTCGATCTTCGCCCGCTTCCCGGTGCAGTTCCGCGTGCGTCGGCCGTCATGGTTCGGCTGGGGACCGGTGCGCGAGCGCACCCAGCAGATGGCGCTGTGCGTGCGTGAGTACTTCCCCGACAACTTCCGCGCCTCGTACCGGCAGAAGGCGCGCTGGGTGCTGGGCATCGGCCTGCAGAGCTGGGAGTCGCTGGGCTGGCGAGGCTCGCTGGCCACCAAGTACCTGCTGGCGCGCGATCGCAAGGGCATCATCACCTCGTTCGTCAGCATCATTGCTTACCTCATCTTCCTGCAGCTGCTGCTGTTCTGGCTGTTGAAGATGACCGGGGTCTGGACGATGCAGTTCCCCAGCGTGTTCCAGGCCGGCACCTGGCAGATGAATGTCGCGCTGCTGACCACGGCGGCGCTGGCGACCCGCGTCGTGCAGCGCTTCTACTTCGTCAACCGCTTGTACGGCTGGGAGCATGCGCTGATGTCGATCCCGCGCATGGTGGTCGGCAACATGATCAACTTCATGGCCACCGCCCGTGCATGGAAGGTGTTCCTGGCCTACCTGCTGTTCGGCAAGCGCATGGTCTGGGACAAGACCATGCACGACTTCCCCGATGCGGCACAGCTGGTGCAGACCCGCAAGCAGCTCGGTGAACTGTTGACCACCTGGCAGGCGGTGGAACCGGAGCGGCTGCAGCAGGCGCTGGCGCAGCAGCATGCCGGCCGGCGGCAGCCGCTGGGCCGCATCCTGCTGACCCAGGGCTGGCTGGATGATGAAACCCTGGCTGAAGCCATCGCCTTCCAGGGCGATCTGCCGCGTGCGGTCATCGACGTCGATTACCTGCGCGCGGGCTCATTCCCGGTCAGCGCCGATGCCTGCGTGCAGTGGCGCATGCTGCCGCTACCGCCGCGGCAGCAGGAGACACTGCGGCTGGCCGTGGCCAGTCCATTGCCCGAAGACGCGCTGGCGTTGCTGAAGCAGGAAACCCACAGCGCGCACATCGAACAGAGCATCGCCCGCGAAAGCGAAATCAACGCAGGCCTGCGCCTGATCGGCGGCGACCAGCACTGGCAGCTGGACGACGTGCCTTTGCTGGGCGACCTGCTGGTGGAGATGCGCCTGATCGACCACGCGCGCTTCGAGATTGCACTGGATGCGTACAAGCCGCAGCGCGATGGCCGCATTGGCGATTACCTGGTCAAGCAGGGCATCACCACCGAGGAGGCCGTGGCCCAGGCCATGCAGGAGCAGCGCCGGCGTGCGGCCGCGCTGCAGTCGCCGCCTCCCGGAGCCTTGCCGGCATGAAGACCACGCTGCTGTCCACCGTCATTGCCGTGGCACTGGCCACGGCCGCCGCGCCGGCACAGGCGCTGGCGCAGGCCGATGCGCCGCTGCCGCTGTCCGGTGCGGCCTACCGCGTCGCAGAGCAGGCCTTCGCCGCTTACGAGCGCGGCGACTATCAAGCGGCTTACCAGCAGTCCAGCGAAGCGATCCGGTTGCGCCCGGACGTGGTGCGGCTGCGCCTGCTGCAGATCTACGCGCTGCAGAAACTGGGCCGGCCGGCGGAGGCGCAGCAGCAGGCGCGCCGTGCACTGGATGCCGGGATGAAGGATCCGGCCTTGCCGGCATTGGCCGCTGCCACCGCTGCGCGCAGCACGCCCCCGGATGCCAGGGGCGGGCGCGCACCCACCCCACCGCGCGCGGCCGGCAGCGGCGCAGACCGCGCCAGGCAGCAGGCCTACGCGCTGGCCACCGAGGCCTATGCTGCCTATGACGCCGGGCGCATGGGGGAAGCGGCCAGCAAGGCCGAGCAGGCCTTCCGCCAGCAGCCGAAGCAGGGCGCCTGGGCGATGCTGTGGGTGGCGGCGCTGGAAGCACAGCAACAGGCCGAACGGGCCGACGCGGCCATCGGCACGGCGCTGCAGCTGGGCGCACTGAACGTCGAGGAGCTGCGCGCGCGGCGCGTGGCGCTGGCCCGCCAGCGCGCGCTGCTGCAGGCCCAGCAGGCCTACCAGTCGCTGTCCACGCAGAACGATGCGGCGGCCGTCGCGCAGGCGCGGGCCGCCGTCGAACTGGCGCCGGATGTTGCTTCGTACCGGTTGCTGTTGATCACCGCGCAGCTGCAGCAGGGGCAGCTGGCCGACGCCGAGCGCAGCGCCGACCAGGCGCTGCAGGCCGACGGCGGGGATCTCAATGCCCGGCTGATGCGTGGTTATCTGCGCCAGCGCCAGGGCAAGACCCTGCTGGCCAATGAAGACTTCGACTTCGCACTGGCCGCGCCGGGGTCAACCATGCAGCAGCGCAACGTGCGCCTGCTGGCCGTGGATGCGGCCCTGGCTGCTGGGGACCGCACACGTGCGGCTGCACTGCTGGCGCCGCTGCAGGCGGCGTTGCCCACGGATGTGGGCGATGCACGCGCGCAGCAGCTTCTGCAGCAGGGCATCGAGCAGCGCGCCAGGGCGACCGGGTCCAGTCGCGAGCTTCCGCGCATGAGTGCGCAGACCTATCCGGCGCCATTCCAGCACTGCCAGCCTGCTGACACCGGTGGTGCCTGCACGCTGATGCCGGTCGACCTGCAGGGCGACGGTGGTGCCGCACAGCGTGCGTATGCGGTCTACGCGCGGCAGGACTACGCCGAGGCGATCGGCGAGGCGCGGCAGGCCGCGCAGCTCGCACCGGAGGACGCGAGCCTGCAGGGGTTGCTGACCACCACGCTGGCGGCAGGCAACCGCAGCCAGCAGGACGAAGCGCGGCTGCGCCTGGAGGCGACGCTGGCACAGCACCCTGATGACGCGGTGGCGCTGATGCAACGCGGCTACCTCAACCAGAAGGCCCGTGAACCGGCGCGCGCACTGGCCGACTTCCGTGCCGCCGAGGCCACCGGCAGGGCACCCAGGAGCGTGGTGATCGACCAGGCGTATGCGAGTGCGGCCAACGGCGATCATCCGCAGGCGGTGACGCTGCTGCGTAGCGCCATTGATCGCGCCGACGCCGGTGAGCTGCCTCTGGATGCGCATCAGCGCTACAACGTGCGCAATGCCATCGCCAACTATTCGCGCGAGTGGGGCGTGATCGCCTCGGCCGGCTTCCGCGGCGCGCGTCAGGCCGCGACCAATGTCGGCGGCGCTGCGATCAGTACGCCGGGCGATTCGGTGTTCAGCACGCTGGAGGCGTTCTGGCGACCCCCGGCGTTCAACGACCAGCATGGCACGCTGGAGCTCTACACCCGGCTGCTCAACACCCTGTACGACGAGGGCGGCACCTACGAATCGATCCGCGCGGTGGACCCGTGCACCGGCGAATCGACACCCGACGCACGTGCACGCGCCGACCGTCTCAGCCGTTCGCGTTCCACCACCGGCTGGCCGTCCACCATCGCCTCGTTCGGCCTGCGCTATGCCTTCGGCCAGACCGGCCTGAGCGCCGGCATCGAGCGCCGCCAGTTCCTCGGCAGTGCCACCCGTTCGGGTGATGTCTATCCGGCATCGGCGGCCGTGCAGTGCCGCCTGCAGCTGGCCCTGAACCCGCCACTGGAAGCCAGCACGCTGGCCCGCTACCGCCTGGCCAGCGGTTCTGGCGGCTGGATGTCCTACCTGACCTATGGCTATTACCACGGCACCGACCTGCGCACCGACGTCAACCAGTGGTGGATGGTCAGCGGCTACGCCCAGGGCGGTTACACCTGGGACGACAACAGCGCCCACTTCACGCTCGATGCGCTGGATGCCAACGGCACGCCGGTGCGGCGGATCGGCGATGCCCACGGGCGGTTGCATCGCGAGCAGTGGTTCGCTGCCGCTGAACTGCGTGCCGGGCGCAGCTTCCGCTTTGGCGCCGGGCAGACCCACTGGGTGGCCACGCCGTATGTGGTGGTGGGGGCGGACTGGCTGGACCAGCGCTCGCGCGTTCGCGACATCCGTTACCCGCTGTTCCCGGCGCAGTCGTTCGCGCTCAACGATACGCAGCGCAGCTGGTCACTCGGCGCAGGACCGGGCGTGGGCGTGCGCTACTGGTTCCGCGAGGACCACTACAACACCCCGCGTTCCTACCTGGACCTGACCGTGCAGTACCGCTTCGCGATCGGCGGCGGAGATACACAGCGCGCCAAGGGCCTGTTCGCCACCGCCATCCTCTATTACTGAGGCAGCCCCCACCGCCGCCGCAGCGCCGCCGCCTGCGGCGTGTCCTGGGTCAGCCACGGCTCCAGCGCATAGACCAGCACGCGCTGTGCGCCGCTGTCGCGTGCCCACGCCAGCTGCCGCTGGATGCGCGCGGCATCGGCAGTCTCGCCCTTGAACCCGCTGCCATCAGCGGCGTTGCCGGGCAGTTCGCGGAACAGCTCGACGATGGCATCGAAGCCGATGTCGTGCGCGTGGAAATGATCGAGCAACGGCTGAAGCTGCTGCACGTTGCCGGCGCCGGCAACGCCCACGCCGTCCTGCACCATCGGTCGCAGCGTGGCGTTGGCCAATATCGCCTGCCATAGCGTGACCAGGTCGCCATCGGACTGCAGGCGGCTGAAGTAACAGGAGATCGCGCAGTCACCGCCGCGCGCGCCGGTGGCGTCTGCCAGCCCGTGCAACCATTGCGCCAGCCATTGCTGGCGGGCCGGATCGGCCCAGTGGTACTGCTCCAGTTCGTAGGGCAGATACCAGCCCCCGAAGGCCGGCTGCTCGGCCCACGGCGCCTGTGCCAACCAGCTGCGCGCGTGCGCCAGGCTGTCGGCCAGGAACGCCTGCAGCGTGGCGTCGTCGGCGCCGATGGCCTGCCACCAGCGTTGCTGGAAGGGCAGGCCAACGCGGATGCGGATGTCGTTCTCGCGGGCCGCAGTGAACAGCTGCTGCAGGCTGCCGTCGGGCAGCGACCAGTCGCCATCACTGCCACCGACGATGCCGGTCCATTGCAGCACCAGCTGCCGGCAGCCCAACGCATGGGCCAGCTTCAACGAGCGTTGCCAGTCGACCAGGCCCCATAGCAGATGGCTGCGCCACGGTTGCAGGAAGGTGCCGTCGACCTGCACCGGCGGCGAACAACCGGGCAGGGTGGCGAGCGTAGCGGCCAACGGCGCCAGCACTGCCGCGCGCAACAGGCGGCGGCGCAACGGCGAAGACGGATCTGCGGGAAGGACGGGCGCAACCATGCCCGCATCATCCCAGAGCACCGTGCGCAGCAGGTGAACCCAGCAACGGGTAGTGCCGGCCGCTGGCCGGCATCGCGCCCCGGGTGGCAGGTGAATCACCACCTGGTAGTGCCGGCCGCTGGCCGGCATCGCCCCCCGATTATTCCAACGCGTAGCGCAGCGCGAACAACACCGCCACCAGCCACACCGCCGGATGCACCTCGCGCCAGCGCCCGGTGCCTGCCTTCAGCGCCGCATACGCGATGAAACCGAATGCCAGGCCGTTGGCGATCGAATAGGTGAACGGCATCGCCAGTGCACACAGCGCGGCCGGCACCGATTCAGTCAGGTCGCTCCAGTCCACTTCCACCAGTTCGCGCAGCATCAGGCCGGCCACGAACAGCAAGGCGGGTGCGGTGGCATAGCCGGGCACCATTGCCGCCAGTGGCGAGAACAGCAACGCGGCCAGGAACAGTGCCGACACCACCAGAGCAGTCAGGCCGGTACGCCCGCCCACCTGCACGCCCGAAGCGCTCTCGGCGAAGGCCGTGGTGCTGCTGGTGCCCAGCAGCGAACCGGCGACGATCGCCGTGCTGTCGGCCAGCAACGCGCGGCCGAAGCGCTTCTGCGCGCCCGGCAGCTTCAACAGGCCGGCGCGGCCGACCACGCCGTACAGGGTGCCGGTGGCATCGAACACTTCCACCAGCACGAACACCAGCACCACCTGCAGCAGCACCGCGATCGGTGCGCCGCCGTCATGGTGCAGCAGGCCCGGCAGGTCCAGCTGCAGGAAAGTCGGTGCCAGGCTCGGCGGCAGCGAGACCAGGCCCTGGTACTGCACGTCGCCCAATGCCCAGCCCGCACCGGTCACCGCCAGGATGCCGATCAGGATCGCGCCGCGGATCCGGCGTGCTTCCAGCACTGCGATCAACAGGAAACCGGCCAGCGCCAGCAGTGGCGGCGCCGTGTTCAAGGGGCCCAGCGCCACCAGCGTGTCTTCGTTGCCGACGATCACGCCGGATTTCTGCAGCGCGATGATCGCCAGGAACAGGCCGATGCCGGCCACGATCGCCGAGCGCAGCGACGAAGGAATGCCCGACACCAGCCATGCCCGCACACCGGACAGCGACAGCACCAGGAACACCAGGCCGGAGATGAACACCGCCCCTAGCGCCTGCTGCCACGGCAGACCGGCAGCGCCGACCACGGTGAACGCGAAGAACGCGTTCAGGCCCATCCCCGGTGCCATGCCCACCGGGAAGTTGGCCGCCAGCGCCATCACCGCCGAACCCAGCGCAGCGGCCAGGCAGGTGGCCACGAACACCGCACCCGCATCCATGCCGGTGGTGCCGAGGATTTCCGGGTTGACGAAGACGATGTAGGACATCGTCAGGAAGGTGGTGACACCGGCCAGCAGCTCGGTACGCACGGTGGTGCCGTGCTGCTGCAGCTGGAACATGCGCTCGAACAGGGACATGGGGGCGCTCATTGGTAGATGCCGGCCGCTGGCCGGCATGCATGGACCGGGTGTGATGGGTACCGACCCCTGGTCGGTACATTTCGAGTCACGACCAACGGTCGTGACCCACCAGAAGGAGAAAGGCCGCGCGAGCGCGGCCTTTCCGGTTGCCTTACTTCAGCGCCTTGAAGCGCAGGCGCTTCGGCGCAGCGTCGTCGCCCATGCGGCGCTTCTTGTCTTCCTCGTACTCGCGGTAGTTGCCCTGGAAGAATTCCACGTGCGAGTCGCCTTCGAAAGCGATGATGTGCGTGGCGATGCGGTCCAGGAACCAGCGGTCGTGCGAGATCACGAAGGTGTTGCCCGGGAACTCCAGCAGCGCGTCTTCCAGCGCACGCAGGGTTTCGATGTCCAGGTCGTTGGACGGTTCGTCGAGCAGCAGCACGTTGCCACCCTGCAGCAGGGTCTTGGCCATGTGCAGGCGGCCACGCTCACCACCGGACAGCGAGCCGACCATCTTCTGCTGGTCCTGGCCCTTGAAGTTGAAGCGGCCGATGTAGGCGCGCGACTGGATCTCGATGCCGTTGATGTTGAGGATGTCCAGGCCACCGGCGATTTCCTGGAAGACGTTGTGGTTGCCTTCCAGCTTGTCGCGGCTCTGGTCCACGTAGGACAGCTGCACGGTCGGGCCGATCACGATCTCGCCCGAATCCGGCTTTTCCTGGCCGGTGATCATCTTGAACAGGGTCGACTTGCCGGCGCCGTTCGGGCCGATGATGCCGACGATCGCGCCCGGCGGAATCAGCATCGACAGGTTGTCGATCAGCAGGCGGTCGCCGAACTTCTTGGAGACGTTCTTGAACTCCATCACCATGTTGCCCAGGCGCTCGCCCGGCGGGATGAAGATCTCGTTGGTCTCGTTGCGCTTCTGGTAGTCCTGCGACTGCAGCTCTTCCAGGCGGGCCAGACGGGCCTTGCCCTTGGAACGGCCGCCCTTGGCGTTCTGGCGCGACCATTCCAGTTCCTTCTGGATCGCCTTCTGGCGGGCCTTTTCCTGGTTTTCTTCCTGCTTCAGGCGTTCATCCTTCTGCACCAGCCATTCGGTGTAGTTGCCCTTCCACGGAATGCCGCGGCCGCGGTCCAGTTCCAGGATCCACTCGGCGGCGTTGTCCAGGAAGTAGCGATCGTGGGTGACGGCCACCACGGTGCCGGTATAGCGCGCCAGGAACTGCTCCAGCCATTCCACCGACTCGGCGTCGAGGTGGTTGGTCGGTTCGTCCAGCAGCAGCATGTCCGGCTTCTGCAGCAGCAGGCGGCACAGTGCCACGCGGCGCTTTTCACCGCCGGACAGGTTGGCGATCTTGGCATCCCACGGCGGCAGGCGCAGCGCATCGGCAGCCACGTCCAGCTGGTTTTCCAGGGTGTGCGCATCACCGGCGGCCAGGATCGCCTCCAGGCGCTCCTGCTCCTTGGCCAATGCGTCGAAGTCGGCACCTTCTTCGGCGTAGGCGGCGTACACCGCTTCCAGCGCGGCCTGGGCCTGCAGCACTTCGCCCACGCCTTCCTCGACCGACTCGCGCACGGTCTTGTTCGGGTCCAGTTCCGGTTCCTGTGCCAGGTAGCCGACCTTGATGCCCGGCTGCGGGCGGGCTTCGCCCTCGAAATCGGTGTCCACGCCGGCCATGATCTTCAGCACGGTGGACTTGCCGGCGCCGTTCAGGCCCAGCAGGCCGATCTTGGCGCCCGGGAAGAAGGACAGCGAGATGTCCTTGATGATCTGCCGCTTGGGCGGGACCACCTTGGACACGCGGTTCATGGTGTAGATGTATTGCGAGGACATGAGGTCTCCGTAGGCGCGGCCCTGCGCCCGGCCCATCACGGGAACATCCCGTTGTGGCAGCGGGCACAGACTGGAAAGGAATGCCGCCAATTATAGCCGGAACCGGTTCCGGGCCGCGCCGGGCAGGCGCCGTCGGCTGGCCGTGGGCTGAATACTGCGTCACAGTCCTGCAGCGGGAAGCGTTTCCAGCCGGAAACGGTTCAGATCGGGTGCGCAATATGGGCTCACCACCACCCAAGCAGAGGTCTGACATGCGCATCAATCGAGTAATGGCCAGCGCCGTGGCCTCTGTGCTGGCGCTCGGCGCGGTGGCCCCCGCCTTCGCCGACAACGACCACCGTCGCGGCCATGACCGCCGCGAGTGGCGCGAGGACCGCCGCGAATGGCGACAGGACCGCCGTGACTGGGAACGCGATCGCCGCGAGGCCCGGCGCGACTGGGAGCGCGACCGCCGCGACTGGCACCGCGACCACGACCGCTACTACCGTCCGGCCCCGCCGCCGCCGCGCGTGGTCTACCGCCCGGCCTACGGCCCGGGCTACGGCTGGAAGGTCGGCCACCGCTACCGCGATTACTACCGCGGCCCGATCTATGTGGTGAACGACTACCCGCGCTACCACCTGCGCCGCCCGCCGTATGGGCACCACTGGATCCGCGACGACCGCGGCAACATGCTGCTGGTGGCGGTGGCGACCGGCATCATCGCCGACTACATCATCAACAGTCGCTGAGGATCGCGGCCGGGGTCGGATCCCTTTCCAACGGAAAGGGCTCCGACCCCACAACATCCCTCGAAACCATACGGGGCCGGATTCCTTCGGGAGTGCCGGCCCCGGCCTTTTCGGCCCCGGCAGGCCGGTGCGGGGCTACAATCAGGGGCTGAGCCGTACCCCTTTCCCTGCCTGCTGGAGTACCCGATGTTCCCGCGTGACGTCCGCATCGAAACCTACGATCCCGAACTGGCCAAGGCCATCGCCGCTGAGACCCAGCGCCAGGAAGACCACGTCGAGCTGATCGCCAGCGAGAACTACACCAGCCCGGCGGTGATGGAAGCCCAGGGCAGCCAGCTGACCAACAAGTACGCCGAAGGTTACCCGGGCAAGCGCTACTACGGCGGCTGCGAATACGTGGACATCGCCGAGCAGCTGGCGATCGACCGCCTCAAGCAGCTGTTCGGCGCCGACTACGCCAACGTGCAGCCGCACAGCGGCTCACAGGCCAACCAGGCCGTGTACTTCGCCCTGCTGCAGCCGGGTGACACCATCCTCGGCATGAGCCTGGCCCACGGCGGCCACCTCACCCACGGTGCCAAGGTCAATGCCTCGGGCAAGCTGTTCAACGCCGTGCAGTACGGCGTCAACGACCAGGGCCTGATCGATTACGACGAGGTCGAGCGCCTGGCCCTGGAGCACAAGCCGAAGATGGTCGTGGCCGGCTTCTCCGCCTACTCGCAGGTGATCGACTGGGCGCGCTTCCGCGCCATCGCCGACAAGGTCGGTGCCTACCTGTTCGTGGACATGGCCCATGTCGCCGGCCTGGTCGCCGCCGGCGTCTACCCGAGCCCGCTGGACCACGCCCACGTCGTCACCTCCACCACCCACAAGACCCTGCGCGGCCCGCGCGGCGGCATCATCATCGCCAAGGGTGCCGATGAGGACCTGGTCAAGAAGCTGCAGTCGATCGTGTTCCCGGGCATCCAGGGCGGTCCGCTGATGCACGTCATCGCCGGCAAGGCCGTGGCCTTCAAGGAAGCGCTGGAACCGGCCTTCAAGACCTACCAGCAGCAGGTGGTGAAGAACGCCCAGGCGATGGCCAACACGCTCATCGCGCGCGGCTACAAGATCGTCTCCGGCGGCACCCAGAACCACCTCATGCTGGTCGACATGATCGGCAAGGACGTGTCCGGCAAGGACGCGGAAGCCGCGCTGGGCAAGGCCCACATCACCGTCAACAAGAACTCGGTACCGAACGACCCGCGTTCGCCGTTCGTGACCTCGGGCCTGCGCCTGGGCACCCCGGCGGTGACCACCCGTGGTTACGTCGAACAGGACTGCGTGGACCTGGCCAACTGGATCGCCGACGTGCTCGACGCGCCGAACGATGACGCGGTCATCGCCCGCGTGCGCGACGCGGTCAGCGCGCAGTGCCGCAAGTACCCGGTCTACGGCTGATCGAAGCAGGGGTCGGATCCCTTCCCGCACGGAAGGGCTCTGACCCCGTCGCCAGGAACCCCGCGCATGGATGAGCGCCGCCTCAAGTATCTGTATGCCGTCCTGGCGGTGATCTTCGGCCTGCCCAGCCTGGTGGCGGGTGGTGCCGCGGCGACGATGCTGCTGCTGACGGGGCTGGGCCAGTTCGGCCATGGAACGCTGGCCGCGGTGACCCTGATGCCGCTGTGGGGCCTGGCCGGCATTGCCGGCTGCCTGGCCTGGTTGTGGCTCAGCGCCGGGTATCTGCTGCAGGGACGTGCCGGGCTGCAGGTGCATCGCCTCTGGTGGTGGATGCTGCTGGCCGGCAGTCTTGCCGCCGTGCCCCCGCTGGGGCTGGCGCTGTGGTGGGGCATCACCGTCCACGCCGAAGGCATCGCCCTGCTGCTGTTGGGCCCGTCGATGCTGGTGCCGGCGGCGATGCTGGTGTGGATCAAGCGCCGCGCATGACGCGGCCCATGGAAGGACATCGAACGCATGGATGAGCGCCTGCACAAGCGCTGGATGGCGATCACCGGCCTGCTGGTGGGCCTGCCCACCGTGGCAGCAGGCGGCACGGGGGCCGTGCTGGGGCTGATGGTCGTATGGGACGGCAAGTACCTGACGGGCGGCGAGCACACGCTGTTGCTGCTGTGGTCGTCGGCTGGAATCATCGGCCTGCTGTCGTGGTTGTGGCTGAGCGGACTGTTCCTGTGGCGCGGTGTTGCCGGCCTGCGCCAATCACCGGTTGTTGCCTGGGTAGGGCTGGGGGTGGGGGTGCTGGCCGCGTTGAGCGTGGTCGCTGCCGCGTTGTACTTCACCTTCAAGCACGGGGAAATTTCTACATTGGCCTTCCTCGGCTTTGGCCCGCCGCTGCTGGTGATGGCCGGGCACCTGGCGTGGCTGCGCTGGGCACGGGCCGCATCGCCGCCACCCGCACCCGCACCCGGTTGAGCGGCGCGTCGCGACTTCGCCGGGCACGCTAGCGGGCTGAATTGCAGGCGCTTCCGTGCAGGCAGCATTTGCTGCTGCGCCCCTTCTCAGGTACCTTTGCGACGCTGCCATGACCGTGGCAATAGGTACTTCCCTGAGCCAGGCGTTCCATGCATTGCCCCTTCTGCCAACATGCCGATACCCGGGTCATCGACTCGCGCGTCTCTGAAGACGGCGCGACGATTCGCCGTCGGCGGGAATGCGAAGCCTGCGGCGAGCGCTTCAGCACCCTGGAAACGGTCGAGCTGAAGCTGCCGGCCATCGTCAAGAGCGATGGCACCCGCGAAGCGTTCGACCAGCGCAAGGTCCGCGCGGGGTTCGACCGCGCGCTGCAGAAGCGCGCGGTGCCCGAAGACAAGATCGAGGCGGCGGTACGTGCGGTGGTGCACCAGCTGCGTATCAGCGGCGAGCGCGAAGTGCCCTCGATCAAGGTCGGCGAGTTCGTCATGAACGAACTGCGCAAGCTCGACCACGTCGGCTATGTGCGTTTTGCTTCGGTGTACCGTAGCTTCGAGGACGTGGCCGATTTCCGCGAAGAGATCGAGAAGCTCGAGCGCGATCTGCCGTCCAGTACCGAACAGCTGCAGCTGCTGGGCGATGTGATCGCCCTGACCAAGAAGAAGAAGGGCTGACCGCCTCTGCCCGGGTGGGTGCCAACCTGGGTTGGCACCGACTGCATGGATCAACGCCGGCAGCGTTACCATGGTCGCATGACCCCTTCGTTCTCCGTCCTCGACCACCTGCACATGGCCAACGCGCTGCGCCTGGCCGAGCGCGCTGCCTATACCACCCGGCCCAACCCGATGGTCGGCTGCGTGATCGCCCACGGCGAACGCGTGGTCGGGCAGGGCTGGCACCAGCGCGCCGGTGGCCCGCATGCGGAAGTGTTCGCGCTGCGCGAGGCCGGCAGCGAGGCGCGCGGTGCCACTGCCTACGTCACCCTGGAGCCCTGCGCCCACTACGGGCGCACGCCGCCGTGTGCACTGGCACTGATCGAAGCCGGCGTGTCGCGCGTGGTTGCCGCAATGCGCGATCCGTTTCCGAAGGTCGATGGCGGTGGCTTTGATCTGCTGCGCAATGCCGGCATCGAGGTCGCCGAAGGGCTGATGGCTGCGCAGGCGCGCGAGCTCAACAAGGGCTTCCTGTCACGCGTGGAGCGCAACCGCCCGTGGCTGCGGGTGAAGCTGGCCGCCAGCCTCGATGGGCGCACCGCGATGGCCGACGGCAGTTCCAAGTGGATCACCGGGCCGGCCGCGCGCGAGGACGTGCAGCACTGGCGCGCTCGCGCCGGTGCGATCCTGACTGGCGCCGACACCGTGCTGGCCGACGACCCGATGCTGACCGTGCGCCTGGCCGATACCGAGGTGATGCCACCGCTGCGGGTGGTGCTCGATTCGCGCCTGCGTTCGCTCGAATGCAGCCGCGTGCGCGAGGGCGGGGCACCGACGCTGTACCTGCACGCTGCGGCGGTGAGCGCACCGGATGCGGCCGATGCCGAATTCGCCAGTGTGCCAAGCGTTGATGGGCGGTTGGATCTGGGGGCAGTGCTGGCGCTGCTGGCCGAGCGGGGCATCAACGAGGTGCATACCGAAGCCGGCGCGACACTGGCCGGTGCGCTGCTGCGTGCTGGCTGGGTGGACGAACTGCTGCTGTATCAGGCGCCCACGCTGCTGGGCGACGACGGACGCCCGCTGCTGGCTGGCCTCGGCATCGAGGCGATGGACCAGCAGCGTCGCCTGCGCGTGGTCGACCAGCGGCAGGTGGGCGAGGACACCCGGCTGCTGCTGCGCCCGTGAGGGACTAACGCAGAGCCGGCGCTATGCCATCGGCGTCAGGTCGCTTCGTCGTCCTCTTCGTCAACGGGGCATTGGCCTTTCCACTGCTGCTTCCACAGCACATGCAGGTTGCGGCAGTACGCGCCCAATGCCTCGCCCGGCAGCTGCCTCGCCTTCAACCGCAGCTGGTGCCGGGTGAAACCGTCGTCATACTCATGGGGCAGTACCAGCACGGCACACTGGTCGTGATACATCAGGAACGCGTGGCAGTCGTCGTCTTCGCTCATCCACGCATCCAGATGCCTGTCGCTCAGCTGGGTCGACTCGAAGGCGACTGAGGGTTGGACGACGATGATCTTCGTGGCTTTGAACCTGGAGGCCTCGGCCTGCCAGGATGCCATCAGCGCCAGCACCATGATCGCGGTCGACGTCATACGGTGTTTCATGCGGTTGCCCCCGATGGAAGAGGGCAACAGCATTGACCATGCAGGTCGCGCAGGGCCATGCAACGGTTCTGAAAATGCAGTTGCCCTTGCCGTCGGCGACGCTGAGCAGCGCCTAGGCTCGGCGTTACATCGCGCTTACGCGCATTCGTCGGTCCACATCATCCATGTCATGACCCGCGGAATCGGACCGATTTGGCCATGGTCTCAACCGCGTCTTCCACTTCTTTGGAACTGTCTGCCGGCAGAATGGCAACCAAACGAACGAAACGCTCACCTGGCCATAGGGCGAGATAGTGGCGGTAGTGGCGTCCGTCAGGCGTTACCCCGTCAACCCGGTGCCCGGTGATACCGCCGAACGGCAGGTTCTCTCTTGAGACAATCGTTCCGCCCTGAATCCTGACGGTCCCCGCAATCAACTGATCGGACACCTTCTCTGGATCGTCAGAGGCAAATGGGAGAGAAAGCTGCGACGCGACAATTACCAGGGGCTGCAGACCATCTGGAGCAGTGTCCAGTTCACCGGCCGTAAGTGCCACGGCTGACCCGGACAGGGTGTTCAGGAGGCGAAAAGGGGACGCCGGCTCAACGCTGAAAGGCATCGCGGCGATCTTCTGCTCAAGCGTGGCCTGCGGACGCAGTGTTACGGTCGCCAAGGCCCGCATCGCCTGCCTGTGCGTCAGTGCATGGTCACGCGGGGCTTGAACCGTGATCATGACGGTGGGGGAGCCGCTGAAAAGCGCCATCCATTTTTTGAAGGTGTAACCGTGCGCGACCTGGCTGCCGATGACCACCGGGATCGTCCGCCCCTCGACGCCGAGCGATTCCAGGCGATCGACCTGCACGCCCTGGCTGGCGAAGCGGCGACGCGCGGCGGGCTCATCCACGAATAGTCCGCCGACTGTGCTGCTGGCCTCGGCGGGCAGCTCGGCGACCAGGATGCTGGCACGGCCGTCATCACTGACAAACCCGGAGAAGTTGGGGGCGGGGGCGAACCCGGGAGGCGGCGACAGGCTGACGACGGAGCCGGGCACGGCCATTGACGGCTGTGACGCCTGTGAGCAACCAGCGAGCAGCAAGGCCTGCAGGAGAAGCAGAGCCGCGCGTACGAGACTGCGGAAGTGGGTGAGCATCTGGAAAGCCTCTTATTCTGTCCGGACTCGATGAGAGTCTTCCTGGCGGATCGGGCCTTCCCACACCGCACGGTTCCGATCGTGGGTGCCCCTGCAGTACGCTTCGGCCAGGCTGGGTCCCAGTGATCGTACTTTCTCGGCCACGATGTCCTGCAAGGTCGTGCCCCGCTGCAGCGGGCCATCTGGGTCATAGCGCTCGGCGAACTTCAGCTGTGCATCCAACATCAGGTCACAGGCGGGGATGCCGGAATAGGCAGTGACCGACTCTGCTTCAATGCGCTCGTCCCAAGCGGAAAACGGCATCAGCTCCTTCAGTAGATTCAAGCCGAGGAACAGCATGTCTGCACTGCTCCATGGACCATTGTCGCCAACACGCGAGAACTCCGCCCTCGCTGTGTACGTAGTGTCGGGCGCATCACGCAGGGTTGCCGCATAGATGCCAAGGAACGTTCTGAGAGCATCGCCATCAGGGTCCCCGGCACGTGAGCGCGCCAGATTCTCCCGATAAGCGTCAAAGGCGCCAGAAACATCGGGAAGCGCGCACTGGTAGTCCACAACGCCGCGATGGGAGGAGCTGTCCTCCTCGATCCTGACCGCACGGCAGTGAATGGTCTTCTGGCGCGCGTTGACCGCACTGGCCGCGGGCTCTTCGAAACCAGTGGCAAGACTCTCGAATGCGTAGAGTGCGTCAACGACGTCTCCGATGTCGGGATAGTTGTCCGGGTCTGCCGTGCGCAGGCTGTTTCGCAGCGCAGTTCTGGCGTCCTCGTCATTCTGAGTGATGACGCGCGCATAGGCAGCGAAGGTGTCTTCCATTGAAAGCGCTGCAGCATCTGCGGCCAGCGGTACGCAGAGCAGCAGGGCGAAAAGAAGTCTCAACATGGCGTGGACGGAAGCGGGGGAAGTCCCTGAGGATCAAGGGCGCTCCATGCATTGGTCCATGCAACTTGTCTGAAAGTTATGGATTGCTCTCGTGGCAACAACCTCGGAAAAATTGAAACTTTCTTCATAGCCGCCTTCGTGACGCGAGTGCACAGTGCTTGGTTTCCCAGAGCGGTGATCATCGTGGCGCAGTCTTTCCGGAACCGTATGCTTCCAGCTCTCCTCGCGCTTGGGATGGTTGTTTCGCCTGCCGCCTTCGCAGATGGCGATGATCCCGCTGCCGTGCGTGCCATCACAAGCGCGCAGGCCCTGCATGATCTGGCCGCCGTCATCGAGTGTCGGGCCCCCACCTCGGTGCGCGAGCCGCTGTCGCGAAATGTGTGGGATGTCGTGCTGGGTGATGGCAAGCGTGCCAAGCCGCCATTCGATGCGTGGACCGTTGTCAAACAGCCAAATTCCTATCTGCATGAGGTCGAGCTGCCTGATCCGATCACTGTATTCGGCCACCGGACCCAACGCATTGCAGTGCTTTCGGAAGGGACGATGGCCATCCTGGATGATGTCTCCTTTGAGACGATATCCAAGCAGCTGGATATGAGGCCGCTGCATGCAACGGCCGTGCCTCACATCCATGTGCGGAACCTGTCCTTGCGCAATGTCAGCGAAATCGGCTTTTCGGTTCGTTCACTTACGGCGTCGCGCGTCTCCACCCACCCCGACTCTGTACTGGTGGGGTGCGAGGAGCGCTACGACACGCGGATGGAGCAGCTGCGCAGGCGCGGAAAGGAGCCGGATACCTATCTGGCGCCAAGCGTCGATGTCGTGAAGGAGCTGGATGACGTGCTGACCTGCAACGCCGACGCACTGCGCAATTACACGGCCGATTGGGCGGTGACCATGTCGGCACACACCACTGATGCGCGTTTCAAAGGCTGGAAGGATGGAGAAGATGAAGAGGGCAATCGCTGGTGGGTGCCGCCGGCACCTATCATGATCGCCGGCAGGCCCGCTTCACGCTTGGTCAAGGTGGGTCAGACCTTGTACGCAGAGCTGGACGGGGATATCGCCGAAACGTTGGCCGAAGAATGGCTTCTGCCACCCTACGATGGCTGGAGCGACGCGGCTTTCGTAGATTTTTACGATACCGACACGGCGGCCGATGGCTGGCTGGAAGATCGCGCGCGCATCGTACGTGCGTGGGCGCCCGGCAAGACCCTGCACGGCTGCGAGTACCAGCAGAATCGTCCGGAGTTTGGTGAGCATCCGGACGACGATGACGATGAATGACGGCAGCGTGGTGTCGCCGGGCATGGCCCGGCGCTACCGACTACCCGCTCATGCGCATTCGTCGGTCCACATCATCTCGGCGATCGGGCGCAGCGCCTTGCACTCCTGCGTCATCTCATCGGCCGACTTCACCTGCGCCTTGGCCTTCAGTTCCTCGGCCATCGCGTCCACGCCGTTGATCTGGTCGGGTGCGATCTTCGCCACGCAGGCGCGGTGCTGCTGCAGCAGCAGGTCGCAGCCGGGTACGCCGGTCACTTTCGGCGCGTTGGCCGCCTGCGCGTCCTGCATCCAGTCCTCGAACGGTGCCAGCGCACCGGCTACGGTGCCCACCAGGTCATCGAAGTTGCCGCTGTACCAGTAGCCGTTGTCCTTGGCCGGGTACAGGGTAAAGGTGCCGCTGACCGGCATGCGTGCGCCACTCTGCAGTGCCTGGGCATAGGCATCGGTGAACTGCTTGCGCGAGGCCGGGCTGGCATCGTCGGCCAGGCTGGCGGCGAACAGCGGGCGCACCTTGCCCAGGTCGGGCAGCTGGCAGCTGTAGGTGATCCGCGCCAGCTTCTGGTCTTCCACGTACTCGTTGTCTTCGATCACGCTCTTGGTCGCGCGGCACTTCGAATCACGCAGCGCCTTGGCATACATCGCTTCGGTGGCGGCCGCGTCGGCCTTGGCGCCGGAGCTGGCCAGTACGGTCTGCCAGGGTTCGGCCAAGGCCTTGGCCAGCGCACCCGGGTTGGGGGTCACGGCGTCCTGGCCCTCGAACGCCGGCTTCAGTGCGTCGTTGAGCATGCGCGTGGCGGCCGCGTCGTCTTCCAGCAGCACGCGTGCATACAGGTCGAAGGCCTGCTCCGGCGTCAGTTGGGCCGGTGCCGCGCTGGCAATCAGCGGGGCGCACAGCAGCACGCTGGCCAGAAGGGTAGGGGTGGGGGTCTTCATGACGGTGTTTTCCTGTTCCAGACGCGCGCAAGCCTAGCGCATCTGCCCACACTTTCGATGGCGCGATGCAGCCAGGTGACGGTGTGCAGCGGACAAAAAACGGGCCCCTTGCGGGGCCCGTTCGATCGCACGACGAGGAGCGATCGGTAAATCAGAAGCTGGCGCGGACGCCGACCGAGTACTGGGTGACGTCGCGGTAGCCGGAGATCTCGCCCACCAGGCCCCAGGTCCTGGTGAAGTTGATCTGGCCGCCGACGGTGCCGACCCAGGTGCCCTTGTAGTTGTTGCCGCCATCCATGTAGCCGGCCTTGGCCCAGGCTTCGGTCATGCGCGACGGCTTGCCGCGGATGCCCATGGTGACGCGGCCCAGGTTGGTGTGGTCCTTGCCGTGGTAACGCACACCGTCATAACGCAGGGTCGATTCGGCGTTCTGGCGCACCCAGGCGGCATCGGCGGTGAAGTCGACGCGGTCGGTCCACGGCATGTGGTAGCCGATACCCAGCTCCGGCTGGTTCAGTTCCAGCTTCAGCGAATCTTCGCCGTAGTGGCGGGTCTTGCTGGTGCGCGACCAGCCACCGAACACGTAGACCTGCTCGGCCAGCGCGACCGAACCGCGCAGGTAGCCACCGTCGACCTTCGGGTCGTCCAGCACGTTGTCGTCAACCTGGACCTGGGTCCAGCCGCCTTCAACGTAGGTGTAGCTCAGGGCGTCGGCCGAAGCCGAGAACGGAGCGGCGGCCAGCAGGGCGGCCACGATCAGGATCTTGCGCATGGGAATTCCTGTGAATTTCAGTCCATTGGCGGGCCTGCCCTCGCGGCTGCCCGTGGCGACCTCATGTCGTCCGCTGCGGATTTTAATGAAAGTTTTACAAAATGCGAGAGACCGCCGTCACAGGCTGGCCAGACGTGGTCGGGCTCAGAGCCCTTTCCTGCGGAAAGGGATCCGACCCGGGCAACCCACCCCGTTCAGCCCGGGCTGGTACACTAGCCACGCCGGTTCGCCGGTACACAAACGTCTTCAGGGCGGGGTGCAATTCCCCACCGGCGGTAGGTGCGCAAGCACGAGCCCGCGAGCGCCCCGGCCCACGGCCGGGGGTCAGCAGATCCGGTCCAATGCCGGAGCCGACGGTATAGTCCGGATGAAAGAAGACGGTGCCACAGGGCCTTCGCGGCCCTGCGCCCGCCTGTTTGCCTTGCGGCGTTTTTCGCTCACTTTCCGCGGAGAACGTTTCTTGTTTACTGGAATCATCGAAGGCGTCGGCCGTCTGGCCGCACGCGAATCCATCGGCGGCGATGTCCGCTTCACCTTCAACGTCGGGAATCTGCCGTTCGACCACGTGCAGATGGGCGAGAGCATTGCCATCAACGGTGTCTGCCTCACCGTCATCGCATTCGACGCCAGCAGCTTCCAGGCCGATGCCTCCACCGAGACCCTGGGCCTGACCACGCTGGGCCAGCTGGGCGACGGTGCGGTCATCAACCTGGAGCGCGCCATGCGCCCGACCGACCGCCTCGGCGGCCATCTGGTCAGCGGCCACGTCGACGGCCTCGGCCAGGTGCTGTCCATCCACGACGACGCGCGGGCCCAGCGCTGGCGTTTCGCCGCGCCGGCCTCGCTGCGCCGCTACATCGCCAAGAAGGGCTCGATCTGCGTGGACGGCGTCAGCCTCACCGTCAACGAAGTGGACGACGAAGGTTTTGAAGTCGCCCTGATCCCGCACACCGTGGCCAACACCGCGTTCTCCGCCACCGGCGTGGGCAGCGCGGTCAATCTTGAAATCGATCTGGTGGCCCGTTACGTCGAGCGATTGATGGGTGTGCCGACCAACGGTCAGCACCCACAGGGAGACGCAGCATGAACTTCGCCCCGATTCCGGAAATCCTGGAAGACATCCGCCTGGGCCGCATGGTGGTCATCGTCGATGACGAAGACCGCGAGAATGAAGGCGACCTGATCATGGCCGCCGAGCTGGTCAAGCCGTCGGACATCAACTTCATGGTCACCCACGGCCGTGGCCTGGTGTGCCTGCCGCTGACCCGCAGCCGCGCCGCCGACCTCGGCCTGGCGCCGATGGTGCAGGCCAACACCGCGCAGTTCCAGACCAACTTCACGGTCAGCATCGAGGCCGCCGAGGGCGTTACCACCGGCATCTCGGCCCACGACCGCGCGCATACCATCCGCACCGCGGTCAAGCCCAACGCCAAGCCGTCGGACCTGCACCAGCCGGGCCACATCTTCCCGCTGATCGCCCAGCCGGGCGGCGTGCTGACCCGCGCCGGCCATACCGAAGCCGGCGTCGACCTGGCCATGCTGGCCGGGCTGGAGCCGGCCGGCGTGCTGGTGGAGATCCTGAACCCGGATGGCAGCATGGCGCGCCGCCCGGAGCTGGAAGTGTTCGCCCGCGAGCACGGCCTGAAGATGGGCTCCATCGCCGACCTGATCGCCTACCGCCTGGCCACTGAAAAGACCGTCGAGCGCGTGGACGAGCGCGAGATCGACACCGAATTCGGCCCGTTCAAGCTGGTGACCTACCGCGACCGCATCGCCCACGACCTGCATTTCGCCCTGGTGCGCGGCACGCCGGATGCGGAAACACCGACCCTGGTGCGCGTGCAGGTGGAAAACCCGCTGGCCGACCTGCTGCACTGGCGCCGCGACGACTTCGGCGTCGCCGCCACCGATGCCTTGCGTGCGATTGATGCCGAAGGCGCCGGCGTGATGGTGGTGCTGTCGGCCCCGCGCGATGGCGAAGCCCTGCTGGCCCGCCTGCGCCAGCAGCCGGCGCCGGTGGTGCCGGGCAAGGACAAGGATGTGGGCCAGTGGCGCCGCAACGGTGCCGGCGCGCAGATCCTGTCCGACCTGGGCCTGGGCAAGCTGCGCGTGCTGGGCACTCCCCGCCGCCAGGTCGGCCTGGCCGGGTACGGCCTGGAAGTGGTGGAGACGGTCACCCTGTAATGGGGATTGCCGGCCAGCGGCCGGCACTACCGGTGGGTGCCGGCCCCATGCCACCGGTGGGTGCCGACCCCATGCCACCGGCGGGTGCCGACCGTTGGTCGGCACACCCTGCGGGCCCCCGCCAGCCACGGCCGGGGCCCATCCACGCTAGAATTACTCCCTTATCGAGTCCCCCAAGCCGCATATGAGCCACTACGAAGGCGATCTTCGCACTCCCGAGTCGGCGCGCTTCGCCATCCTGGCCAGCCGCTGGAACGCCCGCATCACCGACACGCTGGTCGCTGGCGCCCGCCAGAGCCTGGCCGGCAACGGCATCACCGAAGCCAACATCGACGTGATCCGCGTGCCGGGTGCCTGGGAACTGCCGCTGGTGGCCGCACGCCTGGCCGCCGCCCATGAACACGCCGCCATCCTCACCCTGGGCTGCGTGATCCGTGGCGACACCCGCCACTACGAACACGTGGCCGACCGCTGCGCCGAAGGCCTGATGCGCGTGCAGCTGGATTTCGGCGTGCCGGTACTGAACGGCGTGCTGGCGGTGGAACGCGTGGAAGACGCCGAGGCCCGCGCAGGCGGCAGCCACGGCAACAAGGGCGAGGAAGTCGCACTCGCCGCACTGGAAATGGTCAATCTGCTGGAGCAACTGCCATGAACAAGAACACCCAGGGCAAGCCCTCCGGTAAACCCGTCCGCCGCGATGGCGTCGATCCGGTGCTGCGCTCACGCGCCCGTCGCCGTGCCGTGCAGGCCATCTACGCCTGGCAGATCTCCGGCGGCAACGCCCAGTCGCTGATCGCCCAGTTTGCCCACGAGCAGGCCCGCGAAATTGCCGACCTGGCGTACTTCGAGGCGCTGGTGCACGGCGTGCTCGACAACCGTCGCGACATCGACGAAGCGCTCGGCCCGTACCTGGACCGTGGCATCGAGGAAGTGGATGCGATCGAACGCGCGGTGCTGCGCCTGGCCGCCTACGAGCTGCGCTACCGCCTGGACGTGCCGTACCGCGTGGTGATCAACGAAGCCATCGAATCGGCCAAGCGCTTCGGTTCCGAGCACGGCCACACCTACGTCAACGGCGTGCTGGATCGTGCCGCCGTGGAATGGCGCAAGGTCGAATCGGGTCACTGACCCACCTGTGGTAGTGCCGGCCGCTGGCCGGCAGCTGCAGGGATCCTGAGGTTGCCGGCCAGCGGCCGGCACTACCGCCCACCGCGCCTTGCGCGGCACGTACAACAGCGGGAACGCCCCATGTCCCTGGCCGAATTCGCCCTCATCGACCGCATCCGCGCCCGCACCCTCGAGCGCGACGACATCCTGCTCGGCATCGGTGACGACGCCGCGCTGCTGCAGCCGCGTGCCAACGAACAGCTGGTGGTCACCGCCGATACACTCAACAGCGGCGTGCACTTCCCGGTGGAAACCCCGGCCTTCGACATCGGCTGGAAGACCTTGGCGGTCAACCTGTCGGACCTGGCCGCGATGGGCGCGCGCCCGGCCTGGTGCACGCTGGCGTTGTCGCTGCCGGAAGCATCTGAAGACTGGATCGAGGCCTTTGCCGATGGCTTCTTCGCCCTGGCCGACCAGCACGACATCGCGCTGGTCGGTGGCGACACCACGCGCGGTCCGCTGTCGCTGTCGGTGACCGCGATGGGCCAGGTCGGGCGTGGCCAGGCCCTGCGGCGCGACCGCGCGCAGGTGGGTGATGATGTCTGGGTCAGTGGCACGCTGGGCGATGCCGCCGGCGCGCTGCGCCTGTGGCAACAAGGGGCGTTGAGCATCGCCACCGCCACGCTGCTGGCCGACTACGAAAGCCTGCGCCTGCGCCTGCTGCGGCCGACGCCGCGCGTGACCCTGGGCCTGCGCCTGCGGGCCTTCGCGCACGCGGCGGTGGATGTGTCCGACGGCCTGCTGGCCGACCTCGGTCATATCGCCACGCGCAGCAACGTGGCCGCGCATGTGGATGCCGATTCGCTGCCGATCTCGCACGCGCTGCGTGAACTGCTCGGCCGCGACGCTGCGCGCGACTGCGCACTGCGCGGGGGCGACGACTACGAACTGTGTTTCACCGCGGCTGCCGACCAGCGCGACGCGCTGCACTACCTGGCCGAATCGCTGGACGTGCCGCTCACCCGCATCGGCCGCATCGCCGAAGGGCAGGGCGTACACGTGGATGGCGAAGCCGCCGACGGCGGATACCAGCACTTCGCGTAGCAGCGGGACTGCACTGGGGTGCCAAGCTTCGGGGTGGGGTCAGATCCCTTTGCGCCGCAAAGGGCTCTGACCCCGAGTGAAGCACCTCGGCATCGCTCGGGCAGGTGCCAACCTGGGTTGGCACGGATGTGTCAGCCGCCCGTGGCAGCACCGTGTCGACCAAGGTCGACACCTGCCAACGCGGGGCGATTACACGTGCGGAACGGGTGCACCGAAGCGGTTGTCGCCCGGGGTGCTCGGCAGCAGCATGAACACCAGCACCACCAGGCCCACAATCGGCACCAGCATCAGCAGGTACCACCAGCCGGAACGGTCGGTGTCATGCAGGCGGCGCACGGTCACTGCAATCATCGGCACGATGATCGCCAGCCACACCAACGCGCCCACGCCCGTCGATATCAGTGCCAGCGTGCTCGAACCGGTGTAGCCGGCAACGAAGCCCAGCACATTCGACGGTATCAACGCGATCACGACGAACAACTGGAACCACCAGAACTCACTGCGGCTGGCGCGCCCGCTGAACTGGGCATAGCGGGTAAGCGGAATCATCATCTTTTTCATGTTGTGTGTTTCTCTCTCCAGGTAGCGCCGAGCCGTTGCCCGGCGTCAATCAGTGAATGACCTTTGCGTGGGCATCGCGCGTGGTGCCGTAGTCGTCCAGCCACTGGAATGTCAGGCTGTTCGGCACCGAAGCACCGGCTGGCAGCGGCAGCCGTACCTGTGCACCGGGCGCGATCATGTCCGCCGGCACCCTGCTGCCATCGGGCAAGGTCAACGAAGTCAGTGTCACGTGATAGGCAGTAGGATTGCTTACCTGCAATGCCCCTGCCGCCATGCGCCACTGCAGCTGGCCCGGCGCATCGCGCGCCTGGCCCGGCAGGCCGGCGGGGCGATGGAACAGCTTCACCCGCGTGCGCACCGCGAACTGCAGCAGGTTGCGGTCGCCGGCATTGGCCGGCTTGGGCGGGATATCCAGCAGGTTGAAGTAGAACACCGACTCGCGATCAGTCGGCAGCGGCGCTTCCGAAGGCCGCGGCGCATAGGTGATCCGGTAGGCCTGTCCCTGCTTGGCCTGCAGCAGACGCGGCTCGGACGGCGTCAGCCGGAACGGCGTGCGCACGCTCTCCGGACGCGCATGGCTGTCGCCAGCGTCGATCCAGACCTGCGTCATCGCGGGTTGTTCACCCACATTGCTGGCCTTGACCGTGACATCGCGGCCTTTGCTGGCGTCGTGCACGATGCGCGTGCCTTGCAGGGTTACCGCAGCCTGCGCCGGCAGCACAAGCGCGATGGCCAGCAAAGCCGGCAGCCACAACGATGGGCGGAGTTTCATGGAATACCTCATGCAGTAGGTGCACGCGCGCATCCGTGCGCGCGTGCCGGATACCGTTTACTTGTAGAGCACCACGAAGTCGCCCGACGCGTTGGCGGTGCCGGCCGTAGCGTTCTGGGCCGGCGAGGCATACCACGCGCTGTAGTCCAGCTGGCCAGTGCCACCGGCGGCGATGGTCACCCACTGGGTCGGGTCATCACCGATCTTCTGGTGATTGCCCGCGGCGTCATACAGCGCTACGCCCACATTGCTCGCGCCCGAAGCAGCAGTCAGAGCCAGATTTCCGGTGCTGCCATCCGGCGTGCCACCGAAGCGCACCCCGACTTCCTGCGCCGCACCCGAGCCGGTGCAGTCCAGGGCAATGCTGAAATTCTTCTGGCCGGCACGGGTACCGGCATTGACCGATGCCAGGTCCACCTTGCCCATCGGCACGGTGAGGGTGCCGCCTGCGGAGCCGACACTGCAGGTGGAGGTCATCAGTTCGCCGGTGATTTCCAGCTGTTCGGCGTGGGCCGCAGGCGCGGCCATGATCGCCAGCGCAGACAGCGCCAGCAGGTTCAGTTTGATCGACATCGACGTTCTTCTCGTTGCGGAATGGGATGCGCCGGCAGCCGAGGGCCGCCGAACGATGCGCAGTGTCGATGTCGCGCAGCCGCATCACCATGCAACTTGTTGTAAACGGTTTCTTCTTGGCGGCGGATACAACTTTTTGTATGGGGCCGGAGGAGAGGGCGAACTATCGTGCATGCCCTTGAAAGCCCTCCAACCCCTAGCGGCGCACGCGCATTTGACGCGGCGCCCTGCAGGAGTTCCGCATGAAATCCCCTCTGCCACGACCGCTGGTGCTTCCCGCACTGCTCCTGTCATGTGCCGCGCTCGACGCTCAGGCCGCTTGCCGCCTCCTGGGCGGAGATACGTTCATCGACCACGAGTTCGATGTGGCCTTCGTGCCCGACCTTCATCGCCCACTGGCCTCGGTGCAGGGAACCCTGAAGTTCGCCTGCGACTCCGCAGGTGAGACGCAGGGCACCATCGTGCCCAGTCTGCTGGGGCTGTCCTATGTCGGCGACGTCTACAACGAAGCAAATACGGCGATGACAGCGGCGTACGCGATGGGGCCGGAATCCGCATTGCTGATGTTCCGATTCGAGTCGCTGTCATACATGGATTGTCTCCCGGGAGATGACTGTCCCATTGATGAGGGTCAGGCAGGCGGCTACTCCCTGCGCGACGGCAGGGGGGAGCCGTTGGACCGCATGGGCAACGGGCGCGAGGGAGAGGTTCTGGTCTGGGTGGATGTCTATTCGCGGGGTGGCCAGATGGTGTCCACGCCCAAGCGTTCGATCGGATCGACGGCAACGATGCAGTCGGGCAACGTGGGGCGCCACCATCTGAACATCGGGGTGCGCTTCAAGGCCCAGACCTGCGCGGTCACTCCCCAGTCTGTAACGCTCGACCCGATCGACGCCCGCACGCTGGATCAGCAACAGAGTGCAGGCGAGAAGTCCTTCAATGTCGCGGTCAACTGCGGTGCCAGCGGTCGCCCGCTGGTGCTGGAAATGAGCGACGTGCACGACCTGGCCAACACCGGCGATGTCCTGTCGCCCGCGCCGGGCTCCACCACAACCGGCGTGGCGCTGCAGGTCCTGCAGGGCGGTACGCCGGTGCGCATGCAGCAGCCCTGGAGCTACGGCACCACCACCGGCACGGTCATGTCCGTGCCGTTCAGCGCCCGCTATCTGCGCACGCCTGCGGAACTTCGCACCGGGAGCATCCTTGGCGAGGTCTCGCTGCTGGCGGACTACTACTGATGCCTGCGCACGCCTTCCTTTTCCTGCCATCGCGCCGCATCTCGCTGCGCGCCTTCATGCGTCCCCTGTCATGACCACCGTTCGCTCCTGCGCGCGTTTCCGCGCACTCGCCCTCTCCCATCTGCCGTGCGCGATTGCAGGGGTGCTCTCCATCTCGCTTCCGTTTGCAGCCGCTGCCGCACCAGCCATCGAGTTCAGCGAAGGATTCCTGATCGGCGGGCAGTCCATCGATATGCGCCGCTACGCGCAGGGCAATCCGGTCGAGGAAGGCCAGCACCGGGTGGATGTGTGGATCAATGGACAGTTCCACCAGACCCGCGACGTCACGTTCAAGGCGTCAGAGGGCGAAGCCCATGCGCGCCCGTGCCTGCCTGCAGACCTGCTGGATGCACTGCAGTTGCGTGAGGATCACCGCCAGGCCCTTCACGCACAGGTGGCCGACGTCGGCTGTATCGATCTGCCAACCGCCATCGAGGGCGCCACCGCAACCTTCGACGACAGTGCGCTGCAGTTGCAGCTGACCGTTCCGCAGGCGATGCAGGCACGGCGTGCGCGTGGCCATGTGCCGGCTGAACAGCGCGACTCCGGAATCACGGCCGGATTCGTCAACTACACCGCCAATCACTACCGCAGCACCCATCGCGACAGCAGCTACGTAGGCGTGAGTGCGGGCTTCAATATGGGCGACTGGCGCCTGCGCCATCGCGCTTCGTTCAATCACAGCAGCCAGGGCTCCCGCTATCGAACCATCAGCAGCCATCTGCAAAGGGATCTGCCAGCGCTGAACAGCCAGCTGTTGCTGGGCGAGGGCAATACCGCTGGCGAGCTGTTCGACAGTGTCCCGTTTATGGGGGCTCGTTTGTACACCGACGAACGTATGCTGCCCGACTCGCTGCGTGGCTATGCACCGGCCGTGCGCGGCATCGCCGAGGGCAACGCGGTGGTCAGCATCCGCCAGAACGGCATCGTCATCCATGAAGTCAGCGTCGCGCCCGGGCCGTTCGTCATCGACGATCTGTACCCGACCAACTCCGGGGGTGATCTGGAAGTGGTGGTTACCGAGGCGGACGGGCGCAGCCAGCGGTTCAACGTGAGCTTTTCCGCCGTGCCACAGGCGTTGCGCGCAGGTACGTCCAGGTTCAGCGCGAGTGCGGGAACGCTGCGCGACGCCGGAGGCCGTCTGGCCCATCTCCGTTTCGCCGAAGGGACCTACGCACGCGGTCTCAGCAATCACCTCACCGCGTTGGGGGGTATTCAGATCGCGCAGGGCTATCGCGCTGCGATTGCCGGTGCCGCTGTCAACACGCCAGTGGGTGCCGTCGGCATCGACATCACCCACTCGCAGGCAGAGCTGCCCGGACGCCCCAGCGTTGCCGGCAACAGCCTGCGGCTGAACTACCAGCGCTACGTGGCCAGTACCGGAACCAACGTGGGTCTGGCGGCGTACCGCTACAGTACGCGCGGATTTCTTACCCTGAACGACGTGGCCCGCGCTGCTTCCGACGATTGGGGCTACGCCGGCCGCGCCCGACAGCGCTACCAGGCCAATCTCTCCCAGCGCCTGGGGGCGGCAAGCCAGCTGTTCCTCAATGGTGGTCACGTGGCTTTCTGGGATACCGCGCAGCGCCAGACCGATTTCCAGTTCGGCTTCAGCAGCACCGTGGGGCGCGCGAACTACGGTGTTTCGGTGTTCCGCTACCGGCTGGGCAATGGCCGCCCTGACACACGCTATACCTTCACCTTCGCAGTGCCGCTGGGCCGTAGCGAGAATGCGCCGAGGGCGAGCACCCAGATCAGTCACGCCAGTGGCGGGCAGCAGGTGCAGGCGGGGGTGAGCGGCTACCTGGGCGAGCGGCGCGCGATGAACTATTCGGTGTCCAGCACCCAAGGCGAGGGTGGCAACAGCAGCAGTGCCTATCTGGATTACCAGGGCCACTACGCCAACGTCAACGCCGCCTACAGCCGCGCGACCGGGCACAGCAGCCAGACCCTGAGTGCTTCCGGCGCGCTGGTGCTACACGCCGGCGGCCTGAACATGGGGCCGCCGGCAGGCGACGGTTTCGCGCTGGTGCATGCACCGGGCGCAGAAGGCGCACAGGTGGGTACGGGTGTGGATATCCGCGTGGCACGCAACGGTTACGCGTTGTTGCCGCACGTCAGCCCCTATCGCTGGAACCGTATCGATCTGGACCCTTCAGGGCTGCCACTGGAGGTGGAAATGCTGCAGACCTCGCAGCGTGTTGCGCCCACCGCCGGTGGCATCGTGCGCGTACCGTTCGAAGTGCGCCGCGAGCGCACCTTGTTCATCGATGCCACCGATGCATTGGGCCAGCCACTGCCGTTCGCCGCACGCGTGCAGCGCGAGGATGGCACGCCTGCAGGCGCGGTGGGGCAGGGCGGTGTCATCCAGTTGCGTGGCGCGCCGCCCGAAGGCGCGCTGATCGTTGACCCGGATGGGCCGCAACGCTGTCGCCTGGCCTATCAACTGCCTGATGCGCCCGATGCCTACGGCCTTTCGTGGGCCCAGGCCACCTGCCAACCCTTTGCTGACTCACCCGAGCTGGCTGGCGCCAGCCCATCTATCCACTGATCTTCTGGAGTGCCCGATGAAACGCTTGCTGTTACCTTCATTCACCCTTCTGGCGCTGTCACTGCCCATCGGCAGTGCAGCGGCCGCCACGCTCACCATTTCCGGCCGCGTATTGCCCGGCACCTGTACGTTGACGGCACCGGCCATCACATTGGACAACGTGAAGGCCGATGAGCTGAAGGTGGGCGACAACCTGCTGAAGCAAAGCACGTTGAACTTCACGGGCTGCATTGGCGTTGCCAAGGCCACGCTGTCCTTCGATGGAACGGCTGCCGATGGCGACGCGCAGCGTTGGAAGAACACGGCCAGCACCGACCCGGCGCGAGGCGTTTCGGTCGCCCTGTTGGCCGGGGCCACGGGCAACGTCTATCTGAAGAAGGGCGACACCGGCATTGAAGTGCCCGTGACCGGCGCCACTGCCAGCTACACGCTGCGTGCGGGCTATTACCTGCCCACGACCAGCGGCGTCAACGCGGGTGCGATTCAGACGGCCATTACGGTTACCGCGCTCTACGATTGAGCGGGCTGCGGTTGCGGGTTGTCATACTGCCCGCAACTGCACATCCACGTAGGAAGCGGTCATGGCGGCGTCCTTGTGCAAGCGGCAAGGGGCCACCCTGCTTAACAGCGAGGGTGGCGGACGGTGCGTGGTTGCAATACCGGAGGTCGATGTAGAAGCGCCGGCGGGCACGGGGCCCCACGCACCGCCCGCCATTTGCATGAAGCGCCAGTGCCGCCAATGAGAATTGTTGGGAAGTTCGAAAGCGTTGCAGATGGCCCGCGCGCAAGTGAGCGTGCCGCTTGCTACAAACCCTGTAGAGCCGAGCCCACGCTCGGCTGTATTCAACGAGCGACGACGGCCTCGGCATCACGGGGCGTGCCGTAATCGTCCAGCCATTGGAATTTTACCGACGCAGGCACCGCTGCGCCGCCAGGTAGCGGCAGCCGCAACTCGGCGCCCGGCGCGATCATGTCCGCGTCCACCTTGCGGCCGTCAGGCAGAGTCAGCGTGCTCACGGTCACGTGGTAGGCGCTGGGATTGCTCACCATCAGGGCACCGGTCTGCGCACGCCATTGCAGTTGCCCGGCCGCATCACGCGGCTTGCCGGGCAGGCCGACCGGGCGGTGGAACAGCTTCACCCGCGTGCGCACGGCGAACTGCAGCAGGTTCCTGCCGGCGCCATCGGCAGGTCTGGGCGGAATGTCCAGAAGATTGAAGTAGAACACCGACTCGCGATCGCTCGGAAGCCGGGCCTCCGAGGGACGTGGAGCGTAAGTGATCCGGTAGGCCTGTCCCTGGTGCGGCTGCATCAGGCGAGGGTCGGCCGGCGTCAGGCGGAATGGCGTGCGCACGTTCTCAGGACGCGCACGGCTGTCACCATCGTCAATCCAGACCTGCACCATGGCCACCTGGTTGCCTGCGTTCGTCGTCTTCACCGTTACATCGCGGCCCTGCGCCGCGTCATGCACGATACGTGTGCCCTGCAGCGTGACCGCTGCCGACACCGGCAACGCCACCGCCCCAGCCAACACCGCGGTCGTCCACATCGTTGCTCGGATTTTCATCAGCTCATCCTCCGAAAGCGTACGCCACCCCACCGCGAGGCGGCGCACACGGGCGCGGGTTACTTGTAAAGCACCACGAAATCGCCAGAGGCGTTGGCGGTTCCGGCAGTGGCGTTCTGGCCTGCCGAGGAATACCAGGCGCTGTAGTCCAGCTGGCCCTTGCCGGCCGCCGGAATGTTCACCCACTGCAGCGGGTCCTCGCCCAGCTTCTGGTGGTTGCCCGCAGCGTCATACAGCGCCACGCCCACGTTGGTGGCCGTGGACGCCGCAGTCAATGCCAGATTGCCGGTGCTGCCGTCCGGGGTGCCGCCGAAGCGCACACCGACATCCTGGGCGGCACCAGCGCCAGTGCAGTCGAGCAGGATGCTGAAGTTCTTCATGCCGGCACGCTCGGACGCATTGACCGAGGCCACATCCACCTTGCCCATCGGCACGGTGATGGTGCCGCCGGTAGCATCGACCGAGCACGTGCTGGTCATCAGCTCGCCGGTGATTTCCAGGGTCTCGGCGAAGGCCGTGGGGGACAGGGCCAGCGCAAGCGCACCAGCAGCGATCAGGTTCAGTCGGTTCGACATGGAGTTGTCCTTGGTTGGGAATCAGGGAATCCGCAGTGAATGCGCCAGCGGATGCGCACAGTTTTCCCGGGCCGGCACCGGGCCGACATCCAATTAGTTGCAAGCGTGTTGGCTGACGCTTGCGTTGAACGCGTCGCTCCGCCCGGTGTCTTCGCTTTGCAACAAATTCAATGGGAGGGCGGGGAGGTGCTGCCTACGCTGCGGCCCCTCATCGAGCGATCTCGCTTGCGATCTCATCCAATGACGCCAGCCATGAACAACCGCCCCTTCCCACCACGGACATCGCGCCGTCCTGCCGTTCGCGCGCTGGGCTTGGCGATCGCTGCGACGATCGCAATGACGATTGCCGGCCGCGCAAGTGCGGGTGGCGATGCACCACCTCAGTTCAGTGAGGGCTTCCTGATCGGCGGCCAGGCCATCGACCTACAGCGCTATGCGCAGGGCAATCCGATCGAGCCCGGCGTGTACCCGCTGGAGGTGGTGATCAATGGCCACTTCCACGAGAAGCGCGACATCGCTTTCATAGAGGCACCTGCCGCGCGGGGTGCAACGCCATGCCTGCCCGCTGGCCTGGTGCGCCAGTTGCCGCTGAAGGCGATGTACCTGGCTGAGCTGGCTCCGGACGATGAAAGCTGCGTCGTGCTTCCCGCACTGGTGGAAGGTGCAACGGTCGATTTCGATGACAGCAACCTTCAGCTTCTGGTGAACGTGCCGCAGGCTGCACAGGCGCGCAATGCACGTGGGTATGTGGCACCGGCGCAGCGCGATCATGGCGTCACGGCGGCCTTCTTCGATTACAACATCAACCACAGCCGCAACCAGGCCCAGCAGGCCACCTACTTGGGGTTGAACACCGGCGTCAATCTGGGCGCGTGGCGGCTGCGCCATCGTGCATCCTTCAGCCAGGGAATCCACAGCTCGCATCGCGATGTGATCAGCAGCAGCCTGCAGCGCGACGTGCCAGCCTGGAATGCGCAACTGCTGCTCGGCCAGGGCACCACGGGTGGCGAACTGTTCGAGGCGCTGTCGTTCACGGGCGTACGGGTGGCCAGCGATGAACGCATGCTGCCCGACTCGCTGCGCGGCTTCGCGCCGGTCGTTGAGGGCATTGCCGAAACCAACGCCGTGGTGACCCTTCGCCAGAACGGCCATGTCATCCATGAAGTGAGCGTTGCACCGGGTCCGTTCTCGATCGAGGATCTGTACCCGACCAGCTTCGGTGGTGACCTGGAGGTCACCGTGACTGAAGCCGACGGCCGCCAGCAACGGTTCACGGTCAATTTTTCTGCGGTGCCGCAGGCCCTGCGCCCCGGTGCAAGCCGTTTCAGTGCCACTGCAGGTGAACTGCGGGATGCGCGCGGTACGCGTGAAGCCGTGCGCTTCGCCGAGGCCACCTATGCCCGTGGCGTCAGCAATCATTTCACGGCGCTGGGCGGAGTGCAGATTGCCGAGGGCTTCCAGTCCGTGCTGTCCGGCGGTGCCATCAACACACCTGTCGGCGCGCTGGGTGCTGACATCACGCATTCGCGTGCGCGCCTGGCCAAGGGAGGACAGGTGGCCGGCAACAGCGTCCGCCTGAACTACCAGCGCTACATCACGGCAACGGACACGCATGTTGGCCTGGCCGCACTCCGCTACAGCACGCATGGCTATCTTGCCCTGGATGATTACGCGCAGGCATACCACGACGATTGGGGGTTCAGCCGCCGCGCGCGGCAACGGTTCCAGATCAATCTCTCGCAACGTCTCGGTGGGCGAAGCACGCTCTCGCTCAATGGTGGGCAGGTGCGCTATTGGGACAGCGCACAGCGGCAGAACGACCTGCAACTGCGATTCCAGACCAGCATGGGCCGTGCCAATCTGAGCCTGTCTGCGCTGCGCCTGCAGGTGGGCGATGGGCGCCAGGACACCCGCTATGCGGCCACCCTCAGCATTCCCTTGGGCGCAATGCCCAAGGCACCGCGCGTGAGTTCCCAGCTGACCCATTCGACACGGGGTGAACAAGGGCAATTGGGCCTGAACGGCGCGCTGGGTGCCGAGCAACAGCTGAGCTACAGCCTGTCTGCCAGCGCCGCCAGTGATCGGACTGGCAGTGCCAACGCCCATGCGTCCTATCGCGGTGGGCATGGCACGATCACCGCTGGCTACAGCCGGTCGGGTGACCACAGAGCCTTCAACGCCAGCGCCGCAGGCAGCGTGGTGGTGCACCGCGATGGCATCAATCTTGGTGGGCCGGTGGGTGATGGCTTCGCACTGGTTCAGGCCTACGGCGCAGAGGGCGCCCGTGTCGGCTACGGCAATGAGGTGCGCATCGGACGCAATGGCTACGCGCTGCTGCCGCACACTAGCCCCTACCGCTGGAACCAGGTCGAGCTGGATCCAGCCGGGCTGCCGATGGATGTGGACCTGCTGCTGACCTCGCAACGCGTTGCGCCGACCGCCGGCAGCGTCGTGCGCGTGGCATTCAATGCGACGCGCGAACGTACGTTGTTGATCGATGCCACCGATGCCTTGGGCCAGCCGCTGCCGTTTGCGGCGCGCATCGAAGATGACGCCGGACGCAGCTGGGGAGCGGTGGGTCAGGGCGGCGTGATCCAGCTGCGCGGCGCGCCCGAACAGGGCCAGCTGATTGTCGATCCGGATGGCCCGCATCGGTGCCGACTGGAGTACACCACGCCGGATGCCCCCGATGCCTACGGCCTTTCGTGGAGCCAAGCGGTGTGCATGCCGCTGCCACTGCCCAGCCCTTGATTGCAGGCCGCATTGAGTACGACCGATGCCACGCAGCTCTGATTCCTCCCACCCGCTTACCACTCCAAGGAACACCCGCATGAACAGGTTCCACCGTGCTGCGCTGTGCATTGCACTTCTGGCGGCCACGCCACTGGCTCTGGCCGACAGTGCCACCCTCACCATCAGTGGCAAGGTGCTGCCCGGCACCTGCACCCTTTACGCCGCACCGATAGCGCTGGACCCGGTCAAGGCCAGTGATCTGACCCCGGGAGCGGACAGTGAGATCAAGGCAGGCGCGTTGGAGTTCACCGGTTGCATGGGTGTCAACAAGGCGGTGCTGTCCTTCTCCGGTACCGCTGCAGATGGCGACGCCGAGCGCTGGAAGAACACGGCGGCCAGCGATCCTGCCAGCGGTGTGTCCATTTCGTTGCTGGCCGGCACAAGCGGTAACACCTATCTGAAGGACGGTGACACTGGCATTGATGTGCCGGTTACCGGCGCGGTGGCACGCTACGACCTGCGCGCGGCCTACTTCCAGCCCAGTGGTTCGGCGCCAAGCGCGGGTGAGGTCTCCACGGAGATCGTGGTGACGGCCGACTATGAGTAGGTCCCGTAAAGATGAAGTGCGCCTTGAGGGATGCAAGCGGCCAACAGCACAACCGTACCCAGGTCAATCCCACGGCCGCGTGGCCTGCCCGATGAGTGGGTGGCTTGCCCGCAGGGACCAGCGTACACGCCGCCGTCCGACATCAATCCTGGCGTTGCCCTTCATGGCAATGATGGTGGCGAGCGGTGCGGCGCAGGCGTGTCAGGTAAAAGTGCAGGCGCCGATCGTCGTCGATCGGGACAGGCCGGGCTACACGGAGGCGGTGCGGATGATCTGGGACGATGGCACCAACGTCTCGATCAGCGGCTGTCCCAGCAGTGCACCGCTGGAGTTGCAGGTGGATCTGCAAGGTGCCGATCTGCGCTGGGTTGGCGATATCGACTTTGATGCGTATCCTGTTCTGGGAAAACTGCCTGTCTATGAAAGCGGCCCGGACTCGGCGCTAATGGGATTTGGACTCATGATTGGCGGCGCTGTGCACCCCTTTCGCCAGGGTTCCAACGCGGTACAGGTTCCCGGTGACGGCGGTGTGGTTCCCTTGTTGTTCGTGCTCAGTCGCGGCAGCAGGATGGCGGACTTCCAGACCCAGGTGGCCATGCAGTTGAGCGCGCCCGCACATCCGGCATTTGGGGATACTGTGCCCATCAGTATCAACATGCGATTTCCGCCTACCACGTGCCGCATGCAGGACGTATCGGAGGTGTTGCAGGATGTATCACTCGCGCAGCTGGCCAATGCGGGTGATACGGCGATGGAGAAGCAGGTTTCGCTGCTGATGGACTGCGGCATTGTGAAGCCACGCGCCGACATCGTGCTGAACGATGCGGGAGACTTTGCCAATACGGGAAGCATGCTGACGCCCAGTGTGGACTCGACTGCGGAAGGTGTGCGTGTGCAGTTGCTGAGCGGGGCCGGCGAAGTGCAGTTTGGTACGCCATGGTTCTTCAATCCTGGCGGTGGTGGCGTGCATGAATTTACCTACACTGCGCGCTATATCCGCACCAACGAAGCACTGAAGCCTGGCGTCATCAAGGGCGAGGCCGTGCTGAATGTCGACTATTGGTAGGGGCACTCACGGTCCTGGCGGAGGGCGACCGTCCTCCGTCGGGCCTGGGTTGACGCGGCATCTGTAGAGCCGAGCCCGCGCCCGGCTCATCACGATCCAATCGGATTGCAGCCGAGCGTGGGCTGGGCTCTACAGATGCCATTACACCGCCCGCAACTGCACATCCACATACTCGGCCAGCCCACGGCAGGCCAGCAACAGCCCTTCGCGCGCGCCGTCATCCATGTGCTGGTCGATATCCCCGTCCACGCGGACGCGTTCGCTGGCGTGCAGCAGTTCCAGCAGGAAACCCAGTCCCGCATTGGCGCGGTCGATGCGCGCCAAGGCCAGGCGCTGCCCGGGTGTACGGTTGGTGCCGGGCCACGGCTGGCCATCGGCGGCATCGCCCTGGCGGATGTACTGCAGGCAGGCCTGCAGGGTGATGGCGCCAGGGCTGTTACCGGTCTGCAGCGCAACGAAGGTGTCTTCCAGCGTGCGGGCCAGGTCATCGGGCAGGCGCGTGGCGGCCTCGCCCAGGGTGGCGAACAGGTGTGGGTAGGCGGAAGCGGTCATGGCGGCGTCCTTGTGCAAGCGGCAAGGGGCCACCCTGCTTAACAGCAAGGGTGGCGGACGGTGCGTGGTTGCAATACCGGTGACCGATGTAGAAACGCCGGCGGGCACGAGGCCCCCGCGCACCGTCCGCCATGTAGGCAGAGACGGAATGCCTGCCGACGCCGCCCAGGCAAGGGGAAGGAGGCGACGCCGGCAGGCAAGCGTAAACAACATCGATCAAACGGGATTGCAAGCCCGTGCCACCCGTTGTCGGTGGCGCTACATGATTTGCATGGAGCGCCAATGCTGCCAATGAGAATTGTTGGAAAGTTCGAAAGCGTTGCAAATGTTCCGCTCGCACGGGAGCGCGTCAATTACGACAAAGCATGTAGAGCCGAGCCCATGCTCGGCTCATAGCGCAATGCACGGGGTTCAGCCCGATCTGGCCGCAAAGCAGCCGAGCATGGGCTCGGCTCTACAGAAGACGGCTCGCGCGTCAGGCTGCGCTCAAGGGGAGATCTTCGCCTCGGCATCACGCGGCGTGCCGTAATCGTCCAGCCACTGGAACGTCACCGACGTGGGCATCGCCGCACCACTCGGAAGCGGCAGACGTACCTGCGCGCCCGGTGCGATCATCTCTGCTTCCACCGTGCGGCCGTCGGGCAGTGTCAACGTGCTCAGGGTCACGTGGTAGGCGCTGGGGTTACTTACCTGCAGGGCGCCGGCCCGCGCACGCCATTGCAGTTGCCCGGCGGCATCGCGCGGCTTGCCGGGCAGGCCGGCCGGGCGATGGAACAGCTTCACCCGGGTACGCACCGCGAACTGCAGCAGGTTCTTGCTGGCGGCATCGGTGGGTTTGGGCGGAATGTCCAGCAGGTTGAAGTAGAACAGCGATTCACGATCCGTTGGCAGCGGTGTCTCCGACGGGCGCGGCGCGTAAGTAATGCGGTACGCCTGCCCCTGGTGGGCCTGCAGCAGGCGAGGGTCGGCCGGCGTCAGGCGGAAGGGCGTGCGCACGTTTTCAGGACGCGCACGGCTGTCACCATCGTCAATCCAGACCTGCACCATGGCCACCTGGTTGCCTGCGTTCGTCGCCTTCACCGTTACATCGCGGCCCTGCGCCGCGTCATGCACGATACGCGTGCCCTGCAGCGTGACCGCTGCCGACACCGGCAGCGCCACGACGCCAGCCAACAGTGCGACCATCCACGGCGTTGCTCGGATTTTCATCAGCTCATCCTCCGAAAGCGTACGCCACCCCACCGCGAGGCGGCGCACACGGGCGCGGGTTACTTGTAAAGCACCACGAAATCGCCAGAGGCGTTGGCGGTTCCGGCAGTGGCGTTCTGGCCTGCCGAGGAATACCAGGCGCTGTAGTCCAGCTGGCCCTTGCCGGCCGCCGGAATGTTCACCCACTGCAGCGGGTCCTCGCCCAGCTTCTGGTGGTTGCCCGCAGCGTCATACAGCGCCACGCCCACGTTGGTGGCCGTGGACGCCGCAGTCAATGCCAGATTGCCGGTGCTGCCGTCCGGGGTGCCGCCGAAGCGCACACCGACATCCTGGGCGGCACCAGCGCCAGTGCAGTCGAGCAGGATGCTGAAGTTCTTCATGCCGGCACGCTCGGACGCATTGACCGAGGCCACATCCACCTTGCCCATCGGCACGGTGATGGTGCCGCCGGTAGCATCGACCGAGCACGTGCTGGTCATCAGCTCGCCGGTGATTTCCAGGGTCTCGGCGAAGGCCGTGGGGGACGGGGCCAGCGCAAGCGCACCAGCAGCGATCAGGTTCAGTCGGTTCGACATGGAGTTGTCCTTGGTTGGGAATCAGGGAATCCGCAGTGAATGCGCCAGCGGATGCGCACAGTTTTCCCGGGCCGGCACCGGGCCGACATCCAATTAGTTGCAAGCGTGTTGGCTGACGCTTGCGTTGAACGCGTCGCTCCGTCCGGTGTCTTCGCTTTGCAACAAATTCAATGGGAGGGCAGGGGAGTGCTGCCTACGCTGCGGCCCCCATCGACCACGAGCGATGTCGCCCGCGACCTCATCGAATGACGCCAGCCATGAACAACTGTCCCTTTCCTCGTTGGACATCACGCCGTCCTGCCGTTCATGTGCTGGGCCTTTCGATTTCCGTCGCGGTGGCACTGGCCATTGCCGGTCATGCCCATGCGCAGGGTGATGAGTCCCTGCAGTTCAGTGAAGGCGTCCTGATGGGTGGCCGGGCCATCGACATGCAGCGCTATGCGCTGGGCAATCCCACGGAGCCTGGCGTGTATCCCTTGGAGGTGGTGGTCAATGGCCGGTTCCACGACAAGCGCGACATCACCTTCGTGGCGGCACCGGCGCCTCTGGGTGCGACCCCGTGCTTGCCCGCCGGGCTGGTACGCCAGTTGCCGCTGAAGGAAATTTTCCTGGCCGAGCTGGACCAGGAGGATGAAAGCTGCGTCGCGCTTCCCAGCCTGATCGTCGGTGCCACCGTCGAGTTCGACGAAAGCAACCTGCAGCTTCTGGTGAACGTGCCGCAGGCAGCACAGGCGCGCGATGCGCGCGGCTACGTGGCACCTGCACAGCGCGACCATGGCGTCACGGCCGCCTTCTTCGATTACAACATCAACCACAACCGCAACCAGGACCAGCAGGCGACCTATCTGGGGCTGAACACGGGCGTGAACCTGGGCGCGTGGCGGCTGCGTCATCGTTCGTCCTTCAGCCAGGGCAGCCATGGCTCGCGTCACGATGTGATCAGCAGCACGCTGCAGCGCGATCTTCCGGCATGGAATGCCCAGCTGCTGTTTGGGCAGGGTACGACCGGTGGCGAACTGTTCGAGTCGCTGTCATTTGCCGGTGTGCGGGTGGCCAGCGATGAGCGCATGCTGTCGGACTCGCTGCGCGGCTTCGCGCCGGTGGTGCAAGGCGTCGCCGAAACCAACGCGTTGGTCAGCATCCGCCAGAATGGCTACGTCATCCACGAAGTAAGCGTGGCGCCGGGGCCGTTCTCCATCGAAGACCTCTACCCGACCAACTTCGGTGGCGACCTGGACGTCACCGTCACCGAAGCCGATGGCCGCCAGCAGCAGTTCACTGTCAGCTTCTCCGCAGTGCCGCAGGCGCTGCGCCCCGGCGCCAGCCGTTTCAGCGCCACCGCAGGCGAACTTCGCGACGCACGCGGTGTGTATGAAGCACTGCGCTTTGCAGAAGGCACCTACGCACGTGGCATCAGCAACCATTTCACCGCGCTGGGCGGGATGCAGATTGCCGAAGGCTTCCAGTCCGCGCTGTTCGGCGGAGCAATCAATACGCCGCTTGGTGCGTTCGGTGCCGACGTTACCCATTCGCGCGCACGCCTGGCCAATGACGAACAGGTAACCGGCAACAGCTTCCGGCTGAACTACCAGCGCTATATATCACCGCAACGGGTACCAACTTCGGCTTGGCAGCGCTGCGTTACAGCACGCGCGGCTATCTCTCGCTGAATGATCTCGCGCAGGCGTACAACGATGATTGGGGCGTCAGTGGCCGTGCGCGCCAGCGCTTTCAGGTGAATTTCTCGCAGCGCATCGGCGAGCGCAGCACGCTCTCGCTCAATGGCGGTCAGGTGCGCTATTGGGACAGCGCGCAGCAGCACAACGATCTGCAATTGCGCTTCCAGACCAGCATTGGCCGCGCCAATCTGAGCCTGTCTGCCATGCGTCTGCAGATGGGCGATGGCCGTCAGGACAGCCGCTATGCGGCAACCCTCAGCATTCCGTTGGGATCAGCCCCGCGCGCGCCGCGTTTGAGCACGCAGTTGGCCCATTCGGCTCGTGGTGAAGTGGGTCAGCTGGGTCTGAACGGAACGCTGGGCACTGATCAGCAGCTGAGTTACAGCCTGTCTACCAGCGAGACCCGTGAGGGGGCGGGCAGCGCCGATGCCTACGCGTCCTATCGTGGTGGGCATGGCACGATAACCGCTGGCTACAGCCGCTCGGGTGATTACAACGCCTTCAATGCCAGCGCTGCCGGGATCGTGGCGCTGCATCGCGGTGGCATCAACTTCGGTGCGCCGGTGGGCGATGGCTTCGTGCTGGTACAGGCCGATGGCGCGCAGGGCGCCCGCATCGGCTACGGCAGCGACGTGCGCATCGGTCGTAACGGCTATGCGCTGCTGCCGCACGTCAGCCCCTACCGCTGGAACCAGATCGAACTGGACCCGTCGGGCCTGCCGATGGATGTGGAACTGCTGCAGACCTCACAACGCATTGCGCCAACAGCAGGCAGCATCGTGCGGGTTGCGTTCAATGCCAAGCGCGAACGCACATTGTTCATTGACGCCACCGATGCCTTGGGCCAGCCGCTGCCGTTTGCCGCGCGCATCGAAGATGACGCCGGACGCGGCTGGGGAGCGGTGGGTCAGGGCGGCGTGATCCAGCTGCGCGGCGCGCCCGAACAGGGCCAGCTGATTGTCGATCCGGATGGCGCGCATCGGTGCCGACTGGAGTACGCCACGCCAGATGCCCCCGATGCCTACGGCCTGTCGTGGAGCCAAGCGGTGTGCATGCCGTTGCCGGTCCCGAGCGCCGGGCTACAGGCCGCCTTGGATGCGGTCGAAGCCACTTCGTTCTGATGTCCTGATTTCATTTTTACAACCCAAGGAGTTCCTTCATGAACCCGTTCAACCGCATCACCCTGTGCACCGCACTGCTGGCTGTCGCACCGCTGGCTCTGGCTGACACTGCTACCCTCACCATCAGCGGCAAGGTGCTGGCCGGCACCTGCACGCTCACCGCAGCGCCGATCACCCTTGACCCGGTGAAGGCCAGCGACCTGACGCCCGGCGCCGATGCGCAGATCAAGGCGGGTGCCCTGCAGTTCGCGGGCTGCGTTGGCGTGAGCAAGGCCGTGCTGTCCTTCGCCGGTACCGCCGCCGACGGCGATGCTACGCGCTGGAAGAACACCGCTGCGAGCGATGCGGCCGAAGGCGTGTCGATCTCGCTGCTGTCCGGTACCACCGGCAGCACCTATTTGAAGGATGGCGACACCGGCATCGATGTGCCGGTGACTGGCGCCACCGCGCGATACGACCTGCGGGCGGCCTACTTCCTGCCCACCGGCGAAACGCCGAACGCGGGGGAAGTATCCACCGAGATCGTGGTGACGGCGGACTACCAGTGAGTGCCATGGTCAAGCGCTGCACCGGGCTGGGCTGGGCAGTAGGGCTGACGCTCTGCTTCGTCGGCGGTGTCGCCGCGCAGTCTACCTGCGCCGTGCAGACGGCGAGTTCCTCCACGGATCTGGTGGTGAATACTGAAAACGAGGCGTCAGCGGGTACGGTTCTGCATGGTCCCTGGCCAGGTGGAGCAACCCGTTTCAGGAACTGCAAGCCGGGGGAGCCACTCCAGCTGCAGATAAAGCCGATGATGCCGGGCCTTACCTATGTGAGGGACGTGGTCATCGATGGACTCACCTATCCCGCCTATGGCTGGAATGCAACATCATCGTTGGTGATTTTTGGATTTCAGGTTTACTCCGGCTCCGGCTTGGGAATCTGGCGCTTCCCGCTCAAGATCGACAAGACGTCACAACAGGGAATCCTGGCAGGGCCTACTGGCGAGTTCGCGGTGACACTTCGAGTCGGGCTGGTGGCGCGCGGCGGTACCATCATCAAGGAAACCGAAGCACTCGGTGTGGTGGAAACCTCATTGCTGAACAATCCGTCTGCCGTGGTTTCCAACAGCGGAAGCGTCGAAGTGAATCCAGCTGTCGATTCATGCCGGGTGCGCGCGGATGGCGCAGGGGTGATGTTGGATCCGGCCCGGCAACCGGAACTCCAGCGCCCGGGCGATACGGCCGGGGAAGAACCCCTTCCGGCGCGCGTGCGCTGTTCGCGGGATGGCGTAGTGGCCGAGGTCGGCATTGACGATGCACTGGATATGGGCAACACCAGCAGCGTCCTGACACCGGCTGCGGGTACCAGTGCAACGGGCGTGGGTCTGCAGATTCTGCGCAACGGTGTGCCTTTGCCGATGGGAAGCCGGTGGATGTTCACCGATGGGGCCACCTGGACTGACCAGGGGCTGTCCGCCCGTTATATCCGGACCGGTGATGCCTTGAGTGCGGGTGACATCGTGGGCGAGGCAATTATCACTGCGACCATGAAATAGCACGGTATTTCCCCGATCCGGGACGATGCATGATCGTCTCCACTAAGGCCGGATCCAGCCGGCGGCTCATCGCGATCTGATCGATGCAGTCGAGCATGGCTCGACTCTACAAAGACGTCGCGCCGGGCAAAAGAGAATGGCGCCGGAAACATCCGGCGCCGTTCTTTCAATTACCTCACCACTTGTACGACATGCTCAGATTGGCCGTCGCCTCGCGGTACCCATGGTCACCGCGCATCACGCCGAAGCCACCCCAGGCACTCAACCCGGAGCGGAAGTCCACGCGCGCACCTGCATTCAACTCGTAGCGGTTGCGCGGCACGCCGGCCTTCAGCGCTTCATCATCGAACGCCATGCCGTTGCTGGCACCGTCGCGGTACCAGTTGGCCACCACATACGGGCTGACCGACGCACCGGCGGCGCTGCGCCCTTCACCCTGCAGGCGCAGGCCCACGCGGCCGGACAGGCCGCTGTCGCCCAGGCTGCGCACCACGGTGCCATTGGTTTCTTCGTGGCGATCGGTGTTGGCGTCGGTGTAGACCAGCTGCAGTTCCGGCTGCAGGCTCAGCGCGGTGCTGCCGATCTGGCCGATGCCGAAGCGATAGCCGGCTTCCAGCGACGACTGCCAGATGTCCGAGTCGTAGCGCTCTTCGGCCAGGCCTTCGCCCTGCACGCGGTTGCGGAACTTGCCGCGCTGCGCGCTGGCATCCACATACAGTGCATCGTTGCTCCAGTTGCCGTACACGCCCAGCGCACCACCGTTGACCTTGCCGCGTGCGCTGTAGCCGGTCAGCTGCGAACGCGAAGCAGCATCGGACTTGGCCAGCGTACCCATCACGCCGACGCGGCCCTGGCCGTTGTCGAACAAGCCGATGTCTGCACCCAGCTGCAGGCGCGAGCGGTCCACACGCAGGTCCAGCTGGTCTTCCACCGCCGACAGCGTGCTCTGCGTGGCATCCACGCGAGCCCACCCACGCACGCCATCAATGGCGGAGGTGTTGCCGCCCTGACGGTCGCGCCAGCCATGGCGCAGCAGCTGGTCCATCGCGAACTGGTTGGCCAGGTACGCGCCGGCTTCCGGGCGCAGCACCGGCGTGGGGTCGACCGGATCGACCGGGTCCACCGGATCGACCGGCGTGCACTCCGGCAGCGTGGGATCCACCAGGCACGGGTCCGGCGTGCCGGCAAGTTCCGAGCGCAGGTACCAGCCGCCGTTGGTCGCGTCCTTGAACAGGAAGTACTCGTACTGCCCGCCCACGGCGCGGCCCTGCAGGTCGAACTGCGCATTGGACGCACCGCCCACGCGGATCAGCTCGATGCCCTTGTCGGTCTTCGCGCCTGCGCCACCGGCATTGAGCACGCGCACGTTCGCTTGGCCGGTCGAATCGCCCTTGATGATCAGCGTGTCGGTGGCCGAGCTGTCGTCCCCCAGCTGGGTGTTGAACAGCAGGGTGCCGCCGGCGCCATCGAAGGTATCCACAGTGAGGGTGTTGAAGGTGCTGCCATTGCCGAGTGCCACGGTGCCGGTGTTGCCCAGCGCGAGGTGGCCGACAGTGCTGTCGCCGGTCATCAGCCAGGTGCTGTCGCTGTCGATGCTGGCCGCAGTGACGTTGAGGAAGCGGCCGTCGATCTGGGCCTTGTTGCGCAGGATCGCGTCCAGCGTACCGTTGGATACGGTTGTGGGATCAAAGGTCACGTTGCCCGCCAAACGTGAGTCATCAACGGTAAAGATGACGTTGGTACGTGCGGTGCTCGCGACGGTGGGGGCCTGCACCAGCAGCAGGTTGCCATCGCCACCGATCAGCTTTGAATCGTTGGCCACATTGATTTCGTAAGTACCCTCCAGGCCCGGCATGACCCGTATCGCCGCGCCGCGCCCGGACTGCAGACTGGAATCATTGATATTGAGGCGAATGGGGGCCGTGGCGCCGGGAACCAGCGACCAAAGCATGACACCGACATTGGCCGCGAGAATCTGCGAGCCATTGACGATGTCCGCTTGCCCTCCCTGCAGGCGCACTCCCAATCCACTGTTGTACTCGGCTGCACCGGGTGCTTCGGCCACTTGGATTCGGGTGCTATCGAGAATCGCCTGCGGCGAGCCGCTGCCTGTGCCGGACAGCGATCTGTCGAGATCGACACCAATCGAACTGGCCGCGCCCACCGGAATGTCGGCGGAGTCCAGAACGATATGGTTGTCCACCAGATGTACCTGGGACGAATCACCGACACTGATGCCGCCGCGGAAGGTAGTGCCTTGCGCCTGCAGCAATGACGCGCCCAGCAACTGGACCGAGAGCGCATCAGCGCCGCTCTGGTTGATCACCGCGCGCTCCATGTACAGGGTGGAATCCGTGGCCTGGATGCGTTGCGTCTCACCGCCGAGCACCCTCAGCCATGAGTCATTACGCAGCGTCCAGGCTTCGATCGGATCGCCGGGACCGACATCGGCATGCTGATTGTCCAGGTCACCTGCAAATACAGCAGCTGCAGGCACTACCGCCAATGCAAGCAGCAGGCCGCGTGCCAGCGGGCGCAGGCAGGGAAGAGAAGTGCGGGGCCGATCTAGACGCATGGTCTGGTCCTCTACAAGGGAAACGGATGGGACACTGCACTGCCACTGCGGTTGCCGGCCCCTGTTCAGGCGGGTGACGTATACGCTTCGACCGCGTGAAGGCTTAGTGATGGGTCGATGGCGACAATGCGTGTCTCGAACGGGGCGCAGTTTCGGCTGCTGTCGTCTCTGTTCCCATGCAATTAGTTGCAAAGCGTGCTTGCATCCCTTGCTCTGGGTGGCGGCCGTTCAGACAGCACTTCAGCTGCGGCAATGCGCCGCACCGGCATTGCAACGCATTCGATGTTCGATTGCCCCGCAGTTGCCGAGCATGGCCCTCTTTTCACGGAGAGCTATCATGCACCTACCGCATTCGCGTTGCCGCCTGTACTCGGCACTGGCCCTCGCACTGGCCATCGTTTCGCCAGCGATGGCGCAGCAGGTCATTGCCGATGGCGATGAGCAGAACCCGGCGGCCGGCGACTACGCCACGACCGAGCCGGTCGAGCCCGGCAATCCGGCGGGTCATGCGTTCCTTGCCGTAAACGGCGGCACCATCATTCCTGCCGGCGAGGTCAATCTGCGCACCGACGGCCTGCGTGCCGCCGCCGCACGGGCTGAGGGCGTGGGCAGCAGCATCCAGCTCACCGGCGGGCAGGTCATGACCACCGGCCATGGCGCCGCGGGTCTATCGGCATCCGCCGGGGGGCACGTTCAGGCCGTTGGTACGCGCATCGAGACGTTGGGCACCACCTCGCACGGCGCCGAGTCGCTCGCCGGGCGCATCCAACTGGAGGGTGTGGATATCGTCACCCGTGGCGGACTGTCACACGGTGTGACAGTCCGCGGGGGCGAGGCGCAGATCCATGACAGCACCATCACCGTCCACGGCAGCCAGTCCCATGGTCTGGAGGCTGTTGGCGGAACGCTTCAGGCAGAACGCGTTCGCATCGAAGTAGGCAGCAGCGGGCAGGGACTGTGGGCAGAGGGCAGCAGCGATGTGACGCTGCGTTCGGTCCAGATCGACGGCAGTGGTGCAGGTGCCTCGGGCGTGTTGGTAGGCCTGGGCAGCAAGGTGTTGCTGGAAGATGTGGACATCAATCTCACCCACGAACGCTCGGGCATGGGCTTGTTCGTAGGGGGAGAGCTTGAGATGCGTGGCGGCAGCGTCCATGCGCGTGGCGACAACGCCAGTGCTGTCAGCTTCGCGACCGGTGGTGGCGGTGTGCTGCGTCTGATGGGAGTGGAGGTGTCCGGTCACTACGGCATCCATATGACCGAAGGCGCTGACCTGACCCTCCAGAACAGTCAACTCGACAGTGTTTCAACGGGCATCAACATGAACCAGCGCGATGTCGTGGCGAAGGTGACCGGCTCGTCGATCACCACCCAGAACGGTGTCGGCATTCTGGTGGAAAACGGAGACCTGATGGTCGAGGGTTCGACCATTACTTCTGACGGCACCTATTGGCAGGCGATCTCAGTCCTGGGTGGCACCGCTCACGTCACCTCCAGCCGCTTGCGCACTCTTGGCCAGAACGGCCATGGCCTGTATGCAGAAGGCGCGGCGGGTGTTCGTCCGGTCGCAACTGCCAGCGTGATCGACATCCTGACCGAGGGCCCGGGCGCCATCGGTGCGATCGCGCGCCTGGGTGGCACCGTGCATCTGGCCGACAGCGTGGTGCGCACCACGGGCGTCAACTCACACGGTGTGCTGTCTGGCGGCACGGGTGAAATGACGCTGAACAACACCCACGTGCGCACCGAAGGCGAGGGCGCGTGGGCGGCGGTGATCAATGACAACGGTCGGATGCGCATCGACGGTGGCTCGCTGGTGAGCGCGCAGCATGGCGGTGTGTGGCTGCGTAGCAGCCGCGATGCGGGCCTGACTCTGTCCAATGGCGCGTTGGTATCGGGCGGCAACGGCATCGCGCTGGCACTGGATGCCGCAGTGGCCGGACGCTTCGACGTGGTGCTGGAGGGCGGTTCGCAGATGGAGGGCGACATCGTCATTACCCCGGAAGACGAGGACGCAGGCCTGCCACCACAGTCGGACGTGCATGTGCGACTGGCGGATGGATCGCTGTGGCAGGGTTCGTCGGATCTGGTGCAGACGATGGCGATTGAAAGTGGCAGCCAGTGGACGTTGACCGGTGATGCCACGGTGGGCGAACTGCAGGTGCTCAACAGTGGCGTGGCGTTGTCCGACGGCAGTGGGCGCTTCAATACGCTCACCGTGGACGGCGATCTGCACAGCGAGGGCGCGACATTCCTGTTCCAGGGCGCGCTGGCCGGCGATGACAGCGCCATGGACCGCCTGCACGTGCGCGGCGACACCTCCGGCGATGCGCTGATTGCGGTGAAGAACATCGGTGGCGTGGGCGCGCCGACGGTCGATGGCATCCCGCTGATCGAGATCGACGGTGCATCGCTGGCGAGCTACGCGCTGAGCGGCCGCGCGGTGGGCGGATCGTACGAGTACTTCCTGTTCCAGGGCGGCCTGGCCGATCCTTCCGATGGCAACTGGTACCTGCGTTCGCAGTGGTTCGATGTCTGCCAGGACAACCCGGCTGCGCCGGGATGCGCGGTCGATCCGGGCCCGGATCCGATCGACCCGACGGATCCCGTCGATCCGGTGGATCCGATCAATCCGATCCTGCCGCCGCCGGTACTGCGCCCGGAAGCCGGTGCCTACCTGGCAAACCAGTCGGCAGCCATCAACATGTTCTCCCATCGTATGAACGACCGTATCGGGGCCGTCTCGCTGGATGAAGGCCGTGCCGCGTGGGCGCGCGTGGGCCGGCAGCAGGCGGACTTCAGCGCGGTCGGTGGCCAGCTGTCGATTGATGGCAACACCTCGGTGCTGCAGATCGGCAGTGATCTGCTCCGCCGAGGCAATGCAGCGTTCGGCGTGATGTTGGGCACGGGGCGTGCTGACAGCAGCGCAGTGTCCGATCTGACCGGCTACAGTGCCAAGGGGCGGGTGCGTGGCCGCGCGGTGGGCGTGTACGGCATCTGGTTGCAGGCGGCTGACGGCACGCAGGGTGCGTACATGGATGCGAACCTGCAGTACGGCCGTTTCGATAACCGGGTGCAGGGCATCGGCCTGGAGCCGGAGCACTACGATTCGCGCGCGGCCAGTGCGTCGCTGGAGACCGGCTACACCTTCAACGTATGGCAGGGCAGCACCAGCGCACTGTATGTGCAGCCGCAGCTGCAGCTGAGCCATGTCGATTTCCGCTCCGATCGCCACGTGGAGAGCAATGGCACGGTGATCGACCATGCCGACGCCGGTGGCCTGAGCGGGCGCCTGGGCGTGCGCGTGTTCGGCCACGGCACGGAAGCCGGCAACACCGTGCAGCCGTACCTGGGCGTGAACTGGCTGCGTGGCAGCGGCACCAGCACGTTGCAGTTCAACGGTGACAGGCTGGGCGCGGACGTACCGCGCAACCGTTATGAGATGCAGGCCGGTGCCGAGCTGAAGCTGGGCCAGCGCTGGGGCGCGTGGGGTGGCGTGAGCGTGCAGCGTGGTGACGGCGGCTATCGCAACGTGGGTGGCCAAGTGGGCCTGCGCATGGCCTGGTAAGCGGGTGCGCAGCGGGGTCGGATCCCATAGCCACGGCAATGGGATCCGACCCGACGGCTGCTGTAGAGCCGAGCCTATGCTCGGCTCACTGCGATCTGGACGAAGGGCAGCCGAGCATGGCTCGGCTCTACAGTGGCTGACAGGCTGCATCGAACCTAAATACATAGCTGGCCTGTCGCGATTGTCCATTGAATGACTGCGCAAACGGTGGCGATGCTGCCGCCCTGTCTTCTGCCGGCTGCCTGCATGTCCCCTCCCGAACGCTCCCACAACGCCGCCATCGATGGCCTGCGTGCATTGGCGGTGTTGGCCGTGGTGGTCTTCCACGCCAATGCGACGTGGCTGCCCGGCGGCTTCACCGGAGTGGACCTGTTCTTCGTGGTGTCCGGCTTCGTGATCAGCCAGTCACTGGCCTCGCGTGCCAACGCATCACTTGGCGCACTGCTGCTCGACTTCTACCGTCGCCGCGTGCTGCGCCTGTTGCCGGCGCTGCTGGTGATGCTGATGGCCACCTTCGTGCTGTCGGCGCTGTTCATTCCACGCGCGTGGCGCAATGATCAGTTCGACCAGACCGGCTGGGCCGCGCTGGTCGGCTTCAGCAACATCGTGCTGGCCGGCCAGCAGGACGATTACTTCTCACCCGGCACCGAACTCAACCCGTTCCTGCACACGTGGACGCTGGGGGTAGAGGAGCAGTTCTACCTGGTCTTCCCGCTGCTGTTCTTTGTGTGGCTGCGTGGGCGTGAGCGCTGGCCGTGGACGCGCTGGTTGTTGCCGGTGCTCACCGTGCTGTCGCTGGCGTGGGCAGGCTGGCAGGCGCAAACGGCACCGGCGGCAGCGTTCTATCTGCTGCCCGCACGGTTCTGGGAGCTGGCCGCAGGTGCGCTGCTGTACCAGTGGATGCGTACGCGCACACCGGGCCGGAACGGTGACGCGGTTGCAGCGGCCGGGCTGGCGCTGCTGGCCGCAGGCGTGTTGATTGCCCCGCAGCTGGCGATGCCGGTGCCGGGTGTACTGGCCACCGTGGCCGGAACCCTGCTGCTGTTGGCGAGCGTGTCGACAGCGGGGACATCGCGCATCGCCCGTGCGCTGGGCTGCGCACCATTGGCCTACCTGGGCCGGTTGTCGTATTCACTGTACCTGTGGCATTGGCCGCTGCTGGTGCTGCTGCGCTGGACGTATGGCCTGCACGGTGCCGCGTTGTGGCTGTATCCGGTACTGCTGCTGGCGGTATCCGCCGTGTCGTATCACTTCATCGAGCGCCCGCTGCGCAGTGCGGCGCCGCTGCTGCGGCTGGCACCGGCGAAGGTACTGGCGATGGCGTTGCCGCTGGTGGCGCTGTGCGGTGCCGGCGCCTGGGCCACGGTGGAGTACCACGAGCAGGTCTCGCTGAGCGTTACCCGTGACGGTTATGCATGGCAGGCGCGCCGCTACCCGGCGTGGCGCCCGCTGGAACCGGTGAGTGCGCCCGCGCTTGAAGGGCGGCGCCTGTTCGTGGCCGGCGATTCGCATGCGGCGGCCTACCGCACGATGACCAGCATGGTCGCGCGGCAGACCGGCATGGAGGTGCGCCAGCAGGACCGCGGCGGCTGCAGTTTCGTCAACCTGCTGCGCGCCAGCCCGGCCGACTGCCAGGACTTCATTGAAGACACGCTGTCGACCATCGAACGCGAGGCGCGCCCGGGTGACTTCGTGCTGCTGGCGGCCCTGCGCATGCCGGAGCTGCGCGGGTTCGACTGGCAGCGGCAGGATGCACAGCAGATCTATCAACAGCTGCTGGCCGAGCGCACGCCGGCGCATGCACAGGCTGCACGCGACGAAGCCGATCGCGTGCTGGGGCGTTTGCAGAAGCTGGGCGTGCACGTGGTGATCGACGCGCCGCTGCCGCTGTTCAAGGCCGGTGCGTACCGCTGTTCGGACTGGTTCAACCGCCGCAATCCGGCGTGTGCCGGCGGTCTGAGCATGCCGCGTGCGGATCTGGAAATGCTGCGCGTGCCGCAGATGGAGCTGCTGGATGACCTGGCGGCACGTTACCCGTCACTGACGGTGTGGGATCCGCTGCCGCTGCTGTGCGGGCCGCAGACCTGTTCGGCGGTGGAAGAGGGCGAACCGCTGTTCTTCGACAACGATCACCTGAGCGGGCATGGCAACCGCGTGCTGCTGCCCAGTTTCCGGCAGACCCTGATCGATATTGCAGGCGACACGCCGGTGTAGAGCCGAGCCCACGCTCGGCTTTCGCGCGCAGCGTGGGAGTTTCGCGAACGGAATGGAGAGCAGCCGAGCACCGGCTCAGCTCTACGGGAGCGCGCGGCCTACGCCGGTGGCAGCACTTTGCCCGGGTTGAGGATGCCGTCCGGGTCTAGCGCGGCCTTGATCGCGCGCATCGTCGCCAGCGTGGCAGCACTGAACGCCTGCACCATGAAATCGCGCTTGGCCAGGCCACTTCGTTTTTCGCCGGATAGCGCGCCATCTGACGCCAGCGTCAGGTGCCGAAGCGGGCAAGGCTGGCGGCCAGGCGTGGTGCCGCACCTGGCATGCAAGGGCTTCCGGCGACAACGCGAATGCTCCGCCGGTATCCCAGGCAGGAGCGCATGCAGGCGTGACTACGGCTTACAGATTCCGGACCATCACCAGCACGCGATAATTCTTGTTATCGGTCTCCTGCAACGGTGTCCAGCCCAGCCTGGCGTACAGGCCGCCGTCCAGCGCTTCGGTCTGCAGGTAGAGATGGCAGACGCCCATGCGCATTGCCTGCGCCGCCGCCTGCTCGACCAGCTTGCCCGCCAGCCCTTGGCCCCGATGCGTATCGGCAACGAAAACACTGCCCAGCCAGTGCTCGTACTGTGGGAATGACGCCAGTTCCCGGCGCTTCAGCTGGACGGCGCCGACCAGTTGGTCGCCGTCGAACGCTGCAATCAAGTGCGGAAATCCTTCAGCGTCCTGCTCCCGGTTCAGCCACTGGATTTCCTGTTCCAGCGACATTCCGGCGTTTCCACCCCACTGTGCGTTGTACCACCGCGCCAGCTGCATCCGTTCCGGCGCATCTGCCGGCAGTTGCCTGAATTCCATGATGATCCTCGATTCTGGTTTCCCCAAGGGAAACACGATGACCATGCGATGTCACTACAACACGTTGCAGATGAAATCGGGGCTGATGTGAGGTTAGCACCTGGGCGCCGACAGCCAGATGTGGACGGTCGCCCGGTTCCAGAGCCTCCCGGTTGCCCCCGGCAGGACCGTTGCCCCGCCTCTGTCACGCCGGTGGCAGCACTTTGCCCGGGTTGAGAATACCGTCCGGGTCAAGCGCGGCTTTGATCGCGCGCATCGTCGCCAGCGTAGCCGGTGTAAACGCCTGCGGCATGAAATCGCGCTTGGCCAGGCCGATGCCGTGTTCGCCCGACAACGTGCCGCCCAGTGCCAGTGTCAGCTCGAAGATCTTCGGCAGCGCGGCATGCGCGCGCGCGTTTTCGTCGGCATCCTCCGGGTGATAGAGGATGTTGACGTGCAGGTTGCCGTTGCCGGCGTGGCCGAAGGTGACGATGGTGAGCGCGTAGTCACGTGCCAGGGCCTGCACGCCGGCCACCAGTTCGGGAATGCGCGACACCGGAACCACCACGTCTTCATTGATCTTGCCCGGCGCGACGCTGCGCAGCGCAGGCGACAGCGCCCTGCGCGCCGCCCACAGCTGGTCGCGTGCACGGCCTTCCATCGCCACGTCCAGCTCGATCATGCCGTCGCCTTCGGCGGCGCTGGCCAATGCCTGCAACAGATAGGGCAGCGTGTCGTGGTCACCATCGGCCTCGACCAGCAGCATCGCGCCTGCCTCCGGCACATCGGCACCATTCATCCGCAGCAGCTCCAGGCTGCGCGCATCCATGAATTCCAGGCGGGTGGGTACCACCGGCTGCGACATCAACCGCGACACGCCGGCCGCCGCAGCATCGGCATCGCGGTACAGCACGCGCAGGCCGGCCTGGCTGACCGGCAGCGGGGTCAGTTTCAGCGTGGCTTCCACGATCAGTGCCAGCGTGCCTTCGCTGCCCACCAGCAGATGGGTGAGGTCGTAGCCGGTGGCGTCCTTGGTGTAGGCACCACCGCAGCGGATCACCTCACCGGTGCCGGTCACCGCCACCAGGCCCAGTACGTTGTCGCGGCTGGTGCCGTACTTCACCGCGCGCGGGCCGCCCGCATTGCAGGCCAGGTTGCCGCCGATGCTGCAGATCTCGGCGCTGGACGGGTCCGGCGCCCAGAACAGGCCGTGCGGCGCCAGCGCCTGCTGCAGCGTGCCGTTCAACACGCCCGGCTGCACGACCGCGCAGCGATCACCGGCGCGGATCTCGACGATGCGGTCCATGCGGGTGAACGAGAGTACGATGCTGCCCGGCTGCGGGACCGCTGCACCGGTAGTGCCGGTGCCAGCTCCGCGCGCGACCAGCGCCACGCCATGCGCGCGACAGGCACGCACCAGCGCCTGCACCTGCTCGATGTCCGCCGGAAACGCCACTGCAGCCGGCCGCTGATGGCGCCATGAGTTGTCCTGCGCATTCGCCTCCAGCGCGCCGTCATCCATGCGCCAGCCCTCCGTGCCCAGCAGGGTGGACAGTTCGGTAACCAAATCGGTGGGCAGGGCAGGACTCATGACAGGTCTCGTGGGGCAGCAGGAGCGGGTTGGATCAGTTTCCAGGCGACAACGGCGCCGGCCAGTGGCAGCCACACCCAGCGCAGTTCGGAGAGCAGGGTAGCCACGCCGCGTGCGCTGAAGAACTGTGGGGCGAAGGGTGAAACGCGGATCGGTCGCCACGGCGCGAAGAAGCGGTGTTCGCTCCACGGCCAGGCCAGCGCGACGCCGAGGCCACCGGAGGTCATCGCATCGAGCAGCGGATGGCTGGCGGCACAGATGAACACGAATACAGCCGCTTGTACGGTAGATGCCAACCTTGGTTGGCACACACCCGGCGACCAAGGTCGGCGACTACCCAAGAACGCCAACGCCGCGGCCAATGCTGCCAGCACGCCGGCAAACAGCAGTGAGTGGCTGGCGCCGCGATGGCCGAAGGCATCGGCATAGGGAATGTGCAGCGCAAAGGCCAGTACATCGGCATCGGGCAGCATCGCTGCGATCACGCCGGCGGCCAGCAGGCGCGGTGGGATGCGGCCACGATCAGCGGCGCACCACAGCGCCAGCGGTACAGCGGCATGGGTGATGATCGACGGCATCAGTCACGCACCATGGTCGTACCGGCCGCGGGCCGGCTGCAGGCCCGACGGGTCGTGCCGGCCACTGGCCGGCTGCAGGTCCGACGGGTAGTGCCGGCCGCTGGCCGGCAAAGAGTAGCCATCAGCAGTCATCCAATCGGAACGCATCCCGCAGCCAGTGCAGCTGCGGCGGTTCGCCGGTGGCTTCGACCACATCGAAGCGGCAGGGCGCATTGGCCAGCACCGGGTTGTCCTGCAGATACAGCTGCGCGGCGTGGGCCAGGCGCCGGCATTTGCGCGCATCGACCGAAGCCGCGCCACCGCCGAAATCGGATCGCGCGCGGTAGCGCACTTCCACGAACACCACGGTGCCGGCATCGTCCATCACCAGGTCCAGTTCGCCGCCGCGATAGCGCACGTTGCGTGCACGCGGCTGCAGTCCGGCCAGTTGCAGATGCTGCTCGGCGGCCGCTTCCACCGCCGAGCCACGTTGGCTGCGCTCAGCGACCACCGACGATCGGCATCGGCCGGCCGCCATTGAAGGTCGACCAGGCCGGCTGGCGCAGGATGTTGCCGTTGCTGTCCAGGAACAGGGTGCCGGTGGCACCGTCCAGGCCGCCTTCGTTGGACAGTTTGTCCAGGTAGGCGGTGATCTTCCAGGCGTCGGCACCGAAGGCGAACAGGCGGCCGGCCGCACCGCGTGCGCTCGGCAGGGTGCTGGCCACCTGGCTGGCCGACGGCAGGCCGGACACGCTGCGCACGTTCCAGGCTTCGTTCGGATAGACGATGCCGTCCAGCGCCACGTCTTCTTCCACCTTGCCGCTGCCAACGGTCAGCTGCGAGGTGCCGACGCGGGTCGCGCCGCCTGCACCGGCCAGCGCCAGCTGCGGCGCCAGCAGGCGCGCCTGCGGCGCGCGCACGGCGAGGAACACGGCATCGACCTGGCCGGCGTTGCGCACCTGCGCGCCGACATCGCCGACGGCATCGGTGACGCCGATCGTGGCCACCACCTGGCCACCGCGCTGCGCGAAGCGCTGGGCGAAGGCGGCGGCGGCACGGCGGCCGGTGTCGTCAGCGCTGTTGATCACCAGCGCCTTGCTGCGCTCGCGGCCACGCAGGTACTCGGCGGCGACGATGCCGTCGTCTTCCGGTGCCAGCGAAAAGCCGGCACTGCCGGCCGGCGGTGCGTCCTTGCCGCGGTTCAGGGCCAGCACCGGCACCTGCAGCTGCTGGCGGCCGTACACGGCGTCCACTTCGTCGCGGCCCAGCGGACCGACCACGAAGTCGGCACCGGAGGCGACGGCCTTGTCATAGGCGGCCAGGGCACCGGCCGGGGTGCCGGCGGTGTCGAAGAAGTTGATGTCCGGGCGGCGGCGGCTTTCACCGTAATAAGCGCTCAACAGGCCATCGCGCACCGGCTGTGCGGCGGTGGCCAGGCGGCCGCTGAGCGGCAGCAGCACGGCCAGCTTGGCCGGCGGGCGGTAACCGTCGCTCATTGCCGGCGGGCGCTTGCTGGTGTCGAACTGGGCCGCGCCATCGCGGTCGAACGGGCGCGGCAGCGGCAGGCCGCGCGCGATCAGTGCACGGCCGGCGAAGTTGTAGAGCGGGTCGTTGGCCGGCAGGGCGGCGGCACGGCTGCGCAGGGTGGCATCGTCGAGGGTACCGAGCAGGCCGGCAATGGCGGCCTGGTTCTCGCTGCGCGCGCTGCCGGTCAGGCTGGAATGGGCGCGGGCGCGCTCGGTGGCGGCACCGAAGGCATCGCCGGTGCCCTGCAGGGCACTGGCACGGACCAGGTACCAGCGCGTGCGCAGGGCCGGAAGCACGTTGTCGCCGTGGTCCTTCAGCAGGGTCAGCGCCTGCGCCGGCTGCTTGTCGGTCAGGGCCAGCTCGGCACTGGTCAGCTGGTAGCGCTGCAGGCTGGCGCCGGACAGCTGGCGTGCGGTGAGCTGGCCGAGCAGGCTGCGCGCGCGGGCACTGTCACCGGCGAGGTGCCAGGCCCAGGCCGCATCGGCCAGTGCGTTGCTGCGGGCACCGCCGCGCAGGGTGGAGGCCAGGCCTTCCAGCTGCAGCGCGGCATCGCGCGGCTTGCCCTGTTCGATCAGCGCCAGCGCCTGGCTCTGGGCCGGCGAATCGGGCGTGCTGGTCAGGCTGGTGGTGGCACAACCGGCCAACAGCATCAGCGACAACGACAGGGCGGAGATCCGTGCGGCGGGCTTGTTCATGATCGGGTCCATGCGATGAGGGCAGCGGCCTTGGCCGGGTACACGCTACGATTCTACCCTTGCCCCGTGAGTACCGCTGAAATGAGTGTGCCAACCCTGTACGTCGTCGCCACCCCGATCGGCAACCTGGCCGATCTGAGCCCGCGCGCGCAGGAGGTGCTGCGTTCGGTGGCGGCCATCTGTGCCGAGGACACCCGCCGCAGCGGCCAGCTGCTGTCCCATTTTGGCATCCAGCAACCGCTGGTGGCCCTGCACGAACACAATGAAGAGGCCCTGGCGCAGCGCCTGGTCTCGCGTCTGCAGGCCGGCGAGTCGCTGGCGCTGGTCAGCGATGCGGGTACCCCGCTGGTCAGTGACCCCGGTTTCCGCCTGGTGCGTGCCGCGCGCGCGGCGGGTATCAAGGTCAGCCCGGTGCCCGGCGCCTGCGCCGCCATCGCTGCCCTGAGCGTGGCCGGCCTGCCCAGCGACCGTTTCAGCTTCGAGGGCTTCCTGCCGGCCAAGGCCAGCGGCCGCCGCGACCGCCTGCAGGCGCTGGCTGGCGAAGTGCGCACGATGGTGTTCTACGAATCCTCGCACCGCATCGCCGAGTCGCTGGCCGACATGGCGGCGATCTTCGGCGGCGAGCGCCCGGCGGTGCTGGCCCGCGAGCTGACCAAGCTGTTCGAGACCGTGCTCGATGGTGACCTGGCGGGGCTGCTGGCCCAGGTCGAGGCCGACGACAACCAGCGCAAGGGGGAGTTCGTGGTGATGGTGCAGGGTGCTGGTGACGACGAGGAAGCGCAGCTGGCGCATGGTCGCCGTGTCTACGCGAAGCTGAGCGAGCACCTGCCGCCGTCGACCGCTGCCAAGCTGGCTGCTGAGTTGACCGGCGCACCGCGCAAGGCGCTGTACGGGAGTTGATCGCTCGCTCCGGGCCATGCCTGGGCAGCGCGCGGCGCGAAATGCGAAACGGTTCAGATCCGCCGGAGGGTCGCCGATCTCTGGCGAGTGAATGTGCTCACGTGCGCAGCTGAGGGGCGAATCAGGGGCTAGGGAATGTCGTGATGAGCATCAAATGATCGACCCACTGATGATCGTACGAACCCAGCAGCCTTTGGCATGACGGGACGTCCTGCAGAGCGACATTGAGATCAGTCGAGCCCGTGCGGATACTCCCGATGCGGAAGGGTGTCCGTAGTGTGACCCCATTTCCGAGGCCTCTGACGCGTGAGGACCGGTGCTCGGGAGGTCTTCAAACGCCTGGCTTGGGCGAAGACGCTCCGGCACACGCCTCTTCATCCCCCACTTGGGAGTAATTGTTCGAGATGGCATTGACAGCCTACCTTCAAGCTCATTTCCTGCCAAAGGATGCGTTCGCCGCATTCTGCAATGTGTCAGAAGAAAGACTCAGTCGCCTGATTGCAGTGGGCGCGGTGCCCCAGCCCACCTACACCTGCGAGGAAGGCACCATCCGATCTGCAGTGTTTGGCTCCATTCCCATCAGCGAAGACCTTGTGGGGGAGTACTTCCGTACCGATTGCGCACGCTGGACACGCATCGCCGATCATGCACCACCGGGCAGTGAACGGGCGGCTGTGGTCGACGTTCTGCTGCAGGAGCTCGAGGGCTACATGGCAGGCGTGCTTGGGGATGCCAACGCTGCGCACGACAAGGCGCAACTGCTGCTCCCGCACTTCTTCAACGGGACCTTCGGTCTGTGTATCGCAGATCCGTCCACCGGCGCAGGCATCGCAACAAAGGAGCTGCTCCAGGAACAACTGGTCGCACTCGCCAGTGACACCCACACGCCTCTCGACGCGCGTGTCGACAGGCAGGCGCTGCTGGCATTGATCGACGATTATGCGCGTGCGTCGATGCCGTTTTCGCCGGCCGAGTATGACCGTAGCAGCAGAAAGCGACTGGTCGACGATCTTCGCCGGGAGCTGGGCGAAAAGTCCTGAAAGGCGTGCAGACCTGCATGGCTCATTCACAGACTGGGACGCTGGAACACGGCAGCGGCCGAATTCCGGGGGGCGAAGGGGCGAAGCTCTCAGATTTCCTCCAGGGAGGAAAGACAAATGCTTGAAAAGGCTCTGTTCCTGCTGTTCGCTCTGGCCGATGCGCCAGCTCCTGCAGCTGCAGCGCCGCCGCCCGCAGCCATTACCGAAGCCGACCTGGGCCCGGACTATGTCGGCTACCTGCTGTTCGATCCGGGGTTGGTCGAATTCAATCGGCTGCAGTCGGTTCGCGATTACGGCAATTACCTGACCTACCGCGCGGCACGTGACGCGTTGGAGAGCTACGAGGCATGTCTGCAAGTGGGGGCCGACAACCACGCACAGATCGAGGCGGCCTACCAGCAGTTGGTGAACAGCCAGCAGCGGTACGTCAGCGCGGCGCAATGGCACGACCTGCGGCAGGCCCTGCGTGCGGGGCGCGAGCCGGTGCCCGAGCGCGCGTCGTGGCAATGCGCCGCATTCGTGGACAACGCGCCCTATTTCGATGCGGGGTTGGACGATGCACTGCTGGGCGCCACCGAATTGGCGCGCGAGCAGGCCGGGGAAGGGGATTCGCGTAGCGATGCGCTGCGCCCGGTCCTCGGCGTTCAAATGGGGGGCGCGACCGTGATCGAATCCGAGCCTGACGAGGGTCCGGCCCATCGCGCCGGCCTGCGCAAGGGGGATGAGGTGCTGGCCGTGGCGGGTACCCGAGTGAAGACCGTCTTCGGTGTCGGCCAAGCGTTGAAAGCCCACGCGCCTGGCGATCGCGTGGACGTGCGCGTTCGCCGCATTGAATGGGACGGTTCGCAACCGCAGGTGCGGGAATTGATCGTAGGTGTGGTGCTGGAGTCGCGGGCGGCGGTGATGGCGAGGGCGAAGGGCCGCTAGAGCCACGCCACGCGTGGATGAACCGGATGCCGCGATCGGCACGGCAGGACGGGCGTGCGTAGGCTAGAATGTGCGCTGGCGGAGCCGGCCAGACAGTCGCGTCATCCCTTCGGGGGTGCCGAGGAAAGTCCGGGCTCCATAGGGCAAGGTGCCAGGTAACGCCTGGGCGGCGCAAGCCGACGGAAAGTGCAACAGAAAGATACCGCCTACGTCTTCTTCGGAAGGCCGGTAAGGGTGAAATGGTGCGGTAAGAGCGCACCGCGAGTCTGGCAACAGACCGGCACGGCAAACCCCACCTGGAGCAAGACCAAATAGGGATCCTTTGGCGCGGCCCGCGTTGGATCCGGGTAGGTTGCTTGAGCGTTGCGGTGACGTAACGCCTAGAGGAATGACTGTCCACGACAGAACCCGGCTTATCGGCCGGCTCCGCCTCTTTCTTCCATAGGCATGGACCGCGCATCGGTAGTGCCGGCCTCTGGCCGGCAGCTTCACGATGCCCGCAGCGGCGGACAGAGTGCCGCCGGCCAGCGGCCGGCACTACCTCGACGTCGCGCGGTCCTCAGCCCGGCGTACGGTACTGCCCGGCGGAAATGAACTGCGAGAAGCGCTCGCACCACACCACGACGGTGGTGTAGTCGTCCACGTCCACGTTCGCGGGCACCTCGACCAGGAAGCGGTTGAAGGTCTTCACTTCGCCGATGCGCTGGGCCTGCGCCTTGATCTTCAGGAAGTCGGCCTTGTTGTCGACGAAGTCGCGCACCAGGTACACCTTGTAATCCGGGCCCGGTCCCATCTTCCCGTCGAAGGCGACCTGGGTGGCGCTGACGCTGACCCAGGTCGCCTTCGGCCCAGTGAACCGCATCGCTGCCTTTGAGGTCGCGGCGGAAGGTGGTGCGGTAGGTGGCGTCCTTCATCGCGGCCTGTACCTGGGTGGTCGGCGGGTCATCGGGGGCGATCAGGAGCGGCAGGAAGTAGACGCCCAGGCCGAAGCCCAGGCCGAGGGTGAGCAGGTGGGTGGCGAGCAGAATGAGGATGCGGCGCATGGGGCCTCCTTGTGGTTGCGGTCGATCGCGCGGCGTGCTGCCGGGCGCGACCACCCTGGGAGGTTGCGGGCGGCATTTATAGACACAGTGGCAGACGCAAAAAGGGCACAGTGGGATGGCCGCGGTGGCGCAGGCCCTGTGGTGCGGGCGAGAAGGCGCTGCGCCGGGAAGCTGAATGACGCCGTTGGCAGTCCTGGAGCGGGTAGTGCCGGCCGCTGGCCCGCAGCTGTGTGGCCTGCCTGAAGATCCGGAGGTTGCCGGCCAGCGGCCGGCACTACCCTGCTGGAAAGAGATGCCGGCCAGGGGCCGTCATGACCGGGTCAGAAAATGACGTGGCTTTGTCCGCTGGGGACGCCCTGCGGGCCGAAGCGGCGTTCGTGGATCTCGCCGTGGCCGTCGGCGTCGATCAGCAGCACGGTGCTGGCGCGGGTGCCGTAGTCGTCGCCGCGGATGAAGGCCGGGCTCAGCCAGCGCTCGCGTTCCAGGCCGATGCCGGTGTCGGGCAGGTCGCTGTCGGCGGGGCGGTGTTCATCGGCCAGGGCATTCCAGAGCGGGGTCAGGTCTGGGGTCAGATCCCTCTCGCGTTGCGAAAGGGATCTGCCCCCGTCTTTCTGCAGCCAGGCTTCAAGTGCCGCCATCAGCCGCCGGGTCTTCGGCCAGGGGGCGTCCAGCGCGCCGTTGGACATGCCGTGAACGCCCGGGCCAAGCGTCTGCCGTTCGGCGGGATGGTTGCCCAGGTACTCCAGGCTGTCGCTATCGGCCAGCAGGAGATTGAACGGGGCGTAGGCGCCAGCCACGGTCGCCAAGCGGTCGATATGCACGGCCGCCGGGTCGCGGCCGCGCAGGAAGTCGGCCACCAGCGCGCCCCGCGATGGGCCGGTCTGGGCCGCCAGCGGGTCGCGGACGTTGGTGACCACCGCCATCCGGCCCGAGGCGCCAACCCCGGCCCAGCCTCCGCCGGAGCGCAGGTCGCGACCGCCGATGACAGACGTCTCATCCTGCCAGGGGGCCAGCGCCGCCGTCGGACGGGCGTGGAACTCATCACGGTTGCCGGCCATCACCAGCCGCCAGCGCGGGTGGTGCATCCAGCCAAGAGCGAGCAGGCACATGGCTTCATTGTGCACGGTTTGCGCAGTCTGGCGCCGTTTCCGGCGCGCTCCGGATGAATGCGCGGCTGATGTTTCACGCCCTGTCCACGCCCCTGAACTTCCGTTCAATCTCAAAAATTGAGACGGATCAGCAACTTGTGGATAAGCCTTGAACAATTCTCTAAAGGTTGTTGCAAGCCATTGATGCGGCTGGCGATTTCCCTGCTGAAAAGTTGTTGACAACCCTCCGCCCGCTGCTAAGGTGGGCATCAGAGGGAAATCCGGGTGTTTTGTGGGTTTTCGTGGTTCAATGTTTCACCGGGCGAAGGACAAGGTGCAGGCGTCGTGTTCCAGGGCGAGACGGCCATCACAGTTGACGACAAGGGGCGCATGGCGGTTCCCACCGCTTACCGCGACCTCGTCGCGCGCGCTAGCAACAACCGTCTCGTGCTGACCTACAACCCGTTCGAAGCCGGCTGCCTGTGGCTGTACGCAGAGTCGGAATGGGAGCGGGTCCGCGACGATGTGATGTCCAAGCCCAACACCCAGCGCGTCGTGCGCCTGTTGCAGCAGAAGCTGGTCGGCTCGGCCGCCCATCTGGAACTGGACGGCAACGGTCGCATCAGCATCCCCGCCAGCCACCGCGGTGCGGTGGGCATTGAGAAGAAGGCGGTATTGCTCGGCATGGGCGACAAGTTCGAATTGTGGAGCGAGCAGGCGCATCGGGCCCTGATCCAGCAGACGTTGTCTGACGAGGATCTGGGTGATGGGTTGCTCGACCTGAAGTTGTGAGCCGGGGTGCCCGGATGCGCCCAGAAGCGCAGGCCGGTCACCTTCCGGTGTCGCAGTCGCCGGCGGTGCACCTGCCGGTCCTGTACACCCAGGTCCTTGAAGGCCTGAGGGTGATCGAAAACGGACGTTATCTGGATGGCACGTTCGGTCGTGGCGGTCATGCACGTGGCGTGCTCACCCAGCTCGGTCCCGAGGGGCGCCTGCTGGTCATGGACAAGGATCCGGAAGCCATCGCCGTTGCCGAGCGCGATTTCGCGCCGGACCCGCGCGTGTCCATCTTCCGTGGCAGCTTCGCCCAGCTGCTGCAGTGGGATGCGACGGCCGAAGGCCTGGACGGCGTGCTGTTCGACCTGGGCGTGTCGTCGCCGCAGCTGGACGTGGCCGAACGTGGCTTCAGCTTCGGCAAGGACGGCCCGCTGGACATGCGCATGGACCCGGACAGCGGTGAAAGCGCCGCGCAGTGGATCAACCGCGTGGAAGAGCGCGAGATCGCTGATGTGCTGTGGACCTACGGCGAAGAGCGGCAGAGCCGGCGCATCGCCCGCGCCATCGTGGCCCGCCGCGAGAAGCAGCCGTTCACCCGCACCGCCGAACTGGCCGAGCTGATCGCCTCGGTGATGCCGCGTGGGAAAGACAAGATCCACCCGGCCACGCGCAGCTTCCAGGCCATCCGCATCCACATCAACCGCGAGCTGGCCGATCTGGAAGCCGGTCTCGATGCGGCCGTGGAACGGCTCAAGCCCGGCGGCCGCCTGGCGGTGATCAGCTTCCACTCGTTGGAAGACCGCATCGTCAAGCAGTACATGAACCGCCTGGCCAAGGCGCCGCCGGCCAACCGCCGCCTGCCCGAGGCCGTTGCGTTCGTGCCGACGCTGGACCTGATCGGCGGCGCCATCAAGGCCACCGACGAAGAGCTGGCCGCCAACCCGCGCGCCCGCAGCGCTGTGCTGCGCGTGGCCCAGAAGCGGGAGGCCGACGCATGAGCCGGCTGCTGCTGATCATCCTGCTGGCCTGCACCGTCGCCTCGGCGATCGGCGTGGTGTTCGTGCGCCACCGCCACCGGCAGACCTTCATCGAGCTGTCGCGTGCCGAGCGCAAGCGCGATGACATCAATCTTGAGTTCGGCCGCCTGCAGCTGGAACAGGCCACCCTGGCCGAAGCCAACCGCGTGGACCGCATCGCCCGCGAGAAGCTCGGCATGAAGTTCCCCGAGGCCGCCGACATCGTGGTGGTGCGCCCATGAGCAAGACCGGCCGCAACCGCCCGCGCAACGCCTTCAACCTGCGCCAGCGCCTGCGCTGGGTCGCGTTGGCGCTTGGCCTGTGCTCGGTGTCGCTGGTCGGCCGCGCGGCCTACGTGCAGATCATCAACAGCGACTTCTACCAGCGCCAGGGCGAGGCCCGCTACCTGCGCGAGCTGCCGATCAAGACCTCGCGCGGCATGATCACGGACCGCAACGGCGAGCCGCTGGCGGTGTCCACGCCGGTTGCCTCGATCTGGGTCAACCCGCAGGACCTGCTGCGTTCGCCCGAGCGCATCCCCGAGCTGGCCCAGGCGGTCGGCATGTCGGTGGATGAGCTGAGCAGCCGCCTGTCGCAGAAGTCGGACAAGGAATTCATGTACCTGCGCCGCCGGATCAACCCGGACGAGGCAGAGAAGGTGGTGGCGCTGAAGATTCCGGGCGTGGCCGCACAGCGCGAGTTCCGCCGCTTCTACCCGCAGGGTGAGGCGATGGCGCACGTGCTGGGCTTCACCAACATCGACGACCGCGGCCAGGAAGGCCTGGAGCTGGCGTTCGACGAATGGCTGCGCGGCAAGCCGGGTGCCAAGCGGGTGATCCGCAACCGCAAGGGCGAGACCGTCGAAAGCGATCTGCTGCGCGCCGCCGAGCCGGGCAAGGACCTGACCCTCAGCATCGACCGCCGCATCCAGTACCTGGCCTTCAAGGAACTGCGCAACGCGCTGGTGGCCAACAAGGCGGCCGGCGGTTCGATGGTGATCATGGACGTGACCACCGGCGAGATCCTGGCCATGGTCAACCTGCCGACCTACAACCCGAATTCGTTGACCGGCGCGATCCCTGATACGCGCCGCAACCGCGCGGTGACCGACCTGGTCGAGCCGGGTTCGACGATGAAGCCGCTGACCATCGCCACCGCGCTGCAGGCCGGTGCGGTGACCAAGGACACCATCATCGACACCAACCCGGGCTACATGACGCTGGGTCGCTTCACCATCCACGACGTGCCACGCAACAACGGCGTGCTGAACGTGACCGGCGTGATCACCCGCAGTTCGAACGTGGGTGCAGCCAAGGTTGCGGCGAAGATGCCGGACCAGACCTTCTATGACGGCGTGCGCCGCTTCGGCTATGGTTCGGCGCCGCACAGCGGTTTCCCGGGTGAATCGGCCGGTGTGGTGATGCGTCCGGCGCGCTGGTCGGGGACCACCAAGACCACCATGTCCTACGGCTACGGCCTGTCGGTCACGCCACTGCAGATTGCCACCGCGTACTCGGCGCTGGCCAACGGCGGGCGCCTGATCGCGCCGACTTTCGTCAAGGGCCAGCGCAACGAAGGCCAGCAGATCATCGACGAGAACGTCGCCAGGCAGGTGGTGGCGATGATGGAAACGGTGGTCACCCAGGGCGGCGCCAAGCAGGCGGCGGTGCTGGGCTACCGCGTGGCCGGCAAGACCGGCACCGCACGCAAGGCCGGTCCGGGCGGTTACGAGCGCGGCCATTACAACGCGCTGTTCGCCGGCGTGGTGCCGGCCACCAACCCGCGCTTCGCCACCGTCATCGTCATCAACGATCCGCAGGCCGGCAAGTTCTACGGTGGCCTGGTGTCGGCGCCGGTCTATCACAACGTGATGGAAGGCACCCTGCGCTTGATGGACGTGCCGCTGGATGACCTGCAGTCGTGGCTGGCCGCACAGCAGTCGGGCAAGGTCGGCCATTCGGCCTCGATCCTGCCCGCACCGCCGGCCGAGACCGCGCTGCCGGTCGATGCCGCCGCTGAATTCGATGCCGCGCTGCCGAGCGCGCAAGCCCAGACGCCGCCCGCTACGGGAGGCACGCAATGAGTCCTTCGATGTTGCTTTCGCAGTTGCTTCCGGATGTGGCCCTGGCGGGCCATGATCCCGTTCTGACCGGCCTGGTGCTGGACAGCCGCGCCGTGCGCCCCGGCAATGCCTTCGTCGCCATCGCCGGTTTCGGCGCGCATGGCCTGGGCTTTGTCGAGCAGGCCCGTGCGGCCGGTGCCAGCGCCATCCTGTTCGAGCCACCGGCACCGGCCGAGCTCCCGGCGCCGGCCGATGCGATCGCCGTGCCGGGCCTGCGGGCGCGCATGGGGGCGATGGCCGACCAGTTCCACGGCGCGCCGTCGCGGGCGATGGCGATGGTCGGGGTGACCGGTACCAACGGCAAGACCTCCACCGTGCAGCTGCTGGCCCAGGCCTGGCACCTGCTCGGAACGCCCAGTGGCAGTATCGGCACGTTGGGCGCCGGACTTTATGGTGCGGTCGAGCCGACCGGCTTCACCACGCCGCTGGTGCTGCAGATGCATGCGTTGCTGGCCCAGCTGCGCGACGCCGGTGCGCGCGCGGTGGCGATGGAAGTCAGTTCGCACGCGCTGGACCAGGGCCGCGTGGATGCCGTGCACTACGACGTGGCGGTGTTCACCAACCTCACCCGCGACCATCTGGACTACCACGGTGACATGGCCAGCTACGGCGCGGCCAAGGCGCGGCTGTTCCATCGCCCGGGCCTGAAGGCGGCGGTGGTGAACCTGGACGACGCCTTCGGTCGCCAGCTGTTCGCCGGCCTGCCTGCCGGCGTGCAACCGATCGGCCTGAGCTCGCGCGGTGCCACTGACGCCAGCGTGCGCGCCGAAGCGCTGCAGCTGGATGGGCGCGGTATTGCCTTCGAGCTGGTCGTCGACGGCCAGCGTGCCGCGGTGCAGTCGCCGCTGCTGGGCCGCTTCAACGTGGACAACCTGCTGGCCGTGGCCGGCACCCTGCACGCGCAGGGCCAGCCGCTGCCGCGCATCGCCGAGGTGCTGTCGGCGCTGCAGCCGATCCGTGGCCGCATGAACCGCCTCGGCGGCGAAGACGGCCTGCCGACCGTGGTGGTCGACTACGCGCATACCCCGGACGCGCTGGAACAGGCGCTGGACAGCCTGCACGGCCATCTGCAGGGCACGCTGTTCTGCGTGTTCGGCTGTGGTGGCGAGCGCGATACCGGCAAGCGTCCGCAGATGGCGGCGATTGCCGAGCGCCTGGCCAACCAGGTCATCGTCACCGACGACAACCCGCGTGGCGAAGACGGCGACGTGATCGTGGCCGACATCCTGGCCGGCTTCCAGCGCGCTGATGCCGTGACCGTGCAGCGCAGCCGCGCGCGTGCGATCGGCCTGGCGGTGAAGCGTGCCGGCGCCGGCGACATCATCCTGATTGCCGGCAAGGGCCATGAGCCGTACCAGGAAGTGAATGGCGTGCGCCATGACTTCGACGACACCGAAGTGGCTGCCGCTGCACTGGCGGCCAAGGCCGGTGTCCTGCAGGCACAGGCCGGGGAGGGCGCCGCATGAAGCGCACCCTGCTTTCGCTGATCGCACACTGGGCCGGTGGCGAGATCCACGGCGACGACGTGGCCATCGATGCGGTCAGCAATGACACCCGCAACCTGGGCCCGGGCAGCCTGTATGTGGCGCTGCGCGGCGAGCGTTTCGACGGCCATGACTTCGCGGCCGACGCGCAGGCGCGCGGTGCCAGTGCGCTGCTGGTCGAGCGCCTGCTGCCGGTCGAACTGCCGCAGGTGCTGGTGGCCGACAGCGAACTGGCGCTGGCGAAGATCGCTACCGGCATGCAGCGTGACCGTAGCACCGAGGTGTTCGCGATCACCGGCAGCAATGGCAAGACCAGCGTGAAGAGCCTGCTGCTGTCGATCCTGCAGCAGGTGGCCCAGCACGCGCACAAGGTGGTCTACGCCAACCCGGGCAACCGCAACAACGAGATCGGCCTGCCGCTGGCGGTGATCGATGCCCCGGAAGACGCCGACTACGCCGTCTACGAGATGGGCGCCGGCAAGCCGGGCGACATCGCCTACCTGACCGATATCGCCCGCCCGCGCTATGCGCTGGTCAACAACATCGCCCCCGCCCACCTGGAGCGGATGGGCAGCCTGCTCGGCGTGGCGGTGACCAAGGGCGCGATCTATGCCGCGCTGCCGGCCGATGGCGTGGCGGTGATCAACGCCGACGATGCCTACGGCCGCTGGTTCGAACAGCACTTCGTCGGCACTCCGGCGCGTTGCCGCGTGCTGCGCTATGGCCTGGAACACTCGGCGGACGTGACCGCGCGCGACATCCGCGCCGGTGCGCAGGGCAGCCAGTTCACCCTGGTCGCGCCGACCGGCGAGGCCCGCGTGGTGCTGGGCCTGCCGGGTCGCCACAACGTCAGCAATGCGCTGGCCGCCGCCAGCCTGGCGCTGGCGGCCGGTGTCGATCTGGCGCTGATTGCGGCCGGATTGGCCGAGGCGCAGCCGGTACCGGGACGCCAGATCGCCCATCAGCTGCGCAACGGCGCGGTGCTGGTGGACGACAGCTACAACGCCAATCCCGGCTCGCTGGCTGCGGCCATCGACGCCCTGGCCGCCGCCCCGGAAGAGGGCTGGCTGGTGCTGGGCGACATGCGCGAGCTGGGCCCGGACGGCGAGGCGCTGCATGCGCAGGCCGGCATCCGTGCACGCGCCGCCGGCCTGACGCGGCTGTATGCACTGGGTCCGCTCAGTGCCGCCGCTGCGGCCGCCTTCGGTGAAGGCGGACGCCATTTCGCTACCCATGGTGCGCTGTCACAGGCGCTGCAGGACGAGTTGCACGCTGGTGTGCGCTGCCTGGTCAAGGGTTCCCGTGGCAGTGCCATGGACCTGATCGTCAAAGCGCTGCTGGCGCAAGGAGAGGAATCCCCGCATGTTGTATGAACTGGCTCGATGGTTGCAGCAGTTGGAGAGCCTGTTCGGGCTGTTCAACTACCAGACGTTCCGCGCCATCCTTGCCGCGCTGACGGCCCTGTTCCTGTCGCTGTGGCTCGGCCCGGCGATGATCCGCAAGCTCGCCCAGTTCAAGGGCGGCCAGCCGATTCGCCAGGACGGTCCGCAGACCCATTTCTCCAAGGCCGGCACGCCGACCATGGGCGGTTCGCTGATCCTGCTCACCATCACCCTGTCGGTGCTGATGTGGGCGGACCTGCGCAACCGCTACGTGTGGCTGGTACTGGCGGTGATGCTGTGCTTCGGCGCCATCGGCTGGTATGACGACTGGATCAAGATCGTCCGCCGTGACCCGAACGGCCTGAAGTCGCGCTGGAAGTACCTGCTGCAGTCGATCTTCGGCCTGGCTGCGGGCCTGTTCCTGTTCTACACGGCCGACGTGCCGGCAGCGCTGACCTTCTACATCCCGATGTTCAAGTCGGTCGCGCTGCCGCTGGCCGGCATCGGCTTCGTGGCCATCGCCTACTTCTGGATCGTCGGCTTCTCCAACGCGGTGAACCTGACCGACGGCCTGGACGGCCTGGCGATCATGCCGACCGTGCTGGTAGCCTGCGCGCTGGGCGTGTTCGCCTACGCCTCGGGCAACGTGGTGTTCGCCAACTACCTGCAGATCCCGCAGATCCCGGGCGCCGGCGAACTGGTCATCATCTGCGCGGCCATCGCCGGTGCCGGCCTGGGTTTCCTGTGGTTCAACACCTATCCGGCCATGGTCTTCATGGGCGACATCGGTGCGCTGGCGCTGGGCGCGGTGCTGGGCACGATCGCGGTGATCACCCGCCAGGAACTGGTGCTGGTGATCATGGGCGGCGTGTTCGTCATCGAAACGCTGTCGGTGATGATCCAGGTCGCTTCGTTCAAGCTGACCGGCAAGCGCGTGTTCCGCATGGCGCCGATCCACCACCATTTCGAACTGAAGGGCTGGCCGGAGCCGCGCGTGATCGTGCGCTTCTGGATCATCTCCGTCGTGCTCGTGCTGATCGGCCTGGCCACGTTGAAGGTGCGCTGAGATGAACGACCTGTCCCGCCAGGCAACACGCCTTGAAGCCATCGAAGGCAGCTACGACAAGTGGCTGCTGGGCGCGATCATCGCGCTCACCGGTGTGGGCGTGGTGATGGTGGCGTCCAGCTCGATCGCCTTGATGAGCAGCCCGTTCTACTACCTCAACCGCCACCTGATCTTCCTGGCGGTGGGTATCGTGCTGGCGGTCATCGCCGCCCGCACCGAGCTGAAGTCCATCGAGCAGTACAACCAGATGCTGCTGCTGGGCTGCTTCGTGCTGCTGCTGGCGGTGTTCGCGCCGGGCCTGGGCAGCACGGTCAACGGCGCACGCCGCTGGATCAACCTGGGCATCTCCAAGTTCCAGACGGTCGAGGCGGTGAAGGTGCTGTACATCGTCTGGCTGTCCAGCTACCTGGTGCGCTTCCGCGACGAGGTCAATGCAACCTGGCCGGCGATGCTCAAGCCGCTGGGCGTGGCCGGTGCGCTGGTGGTGCTGCTGCTGCTGCAGCCGGACTTCGGTTCTTCGACCCTGCTGCTGGCGATCACCGCCGGCATGCTGGTGCTGGGCGGGGTGAACATGCCGCGCATGTCGATGCCGGTGGTCATCGGCCTGGTCGGCATGAGCGCACTGGCGATCATCGAGCCGTACCGCATGCGCCGCATCACCTCGTTCCTGGACCCGTGGGCCGACCAGCAGGGCGACGGCTACCAGCTGTCCAACGCGCTGATGGCGGTGGGCCGTGGCGAGTGGACCGGCGTCGGCCTGGGCAATTCGGTGCAGAAGCTGTACTACCTGCCCGAAGCGCACACCGACTTCATCTTCTCGGTCACCGCCGAGGAATTCGGTTTCCTGGGTACCTGTGTGATCGTGGCGCTGTACGCGCTGCTGGTCGGCCGTACCTTCTGGCTGGGCATGCGCTGCGTGGAAATGAAGCGCCACTTCTCCGGTTACATCGCCTTCGGCATTGGCCTGTGGATCAGCATGCAGACCTTCGTTTCCATCGGCGTGAACCTGGGCATCCTGCCGACCAAGGGGCTGACCCTGCCGCTGATCTCCTCCGGCGGCTCGTCGGTGCTGATGACCTGCGTGGCGATGGGCCTGCTGCTGCGCGTGTCCTACGAGCTCAAGCGCGCCGAGCGTCGCCAGGCCGTGCGCATCGGTGGCGCCGAAGAAGCCACTGCCGAGCCGATGGACGCCGCCGCCACGCCGGCAGCCGCCAGCGTGCCGGTGAGCGCCGAGCCGACGGCTGCCGCGGCGGCGAACGCCGCGCGCGGCACCAGCCGCCTGCAGTCGCGCATCGAACCGACCTTCGGGAGGCTGTCATGAGTGCAGCCGACGAGAAGGGGCGCCCGGTGATGATCCTGGCCGGTGGCACCGGCGGTCACATCTTCCCCGGCCTGGCCGTGGCCCGCGTGCTGCGCGAGCGCGGCGTGCCGGTCACCTGGATGGGCGCCGAAGGCGCGATGGAAACCCGCCTGGTGCCGCAGCACGACATCGCCATCGACACGCTGGCGATCACCGGCCTGCGCGGCAAGGGCAAGCTGGCGCTGCTGGCGGCGCCATGGCGGCTGATGCGCGCGCTGCGCGCGGCCGGCATGATCATCCGCAAGCGCCAGCCGCGTGCCGTGGTGGCCTTCGGTGGCTTCGCCTCCGGCCCTGGTGGCATGGCCACGCGCCTGCACCGGATGCCGCTGATCGTGCATGAGCAGAACCGTGCGCCCGGCCTGACCAACCGCATCCTGTCGCGCTATGCGCGCCGGCTGCTGACCGGCTTCCCGGGTACCTTCGCCCAGCGCGAGGAATTCGTCGGCAACCCGGTGCGTGCGGAAATCGCCGCCATTGCGCCGCCGGACCAGCGCTTCGCCGACCGTCACGGCCCGCTGCGCGTGCTGGTGGTCGGGGGCAGCCAGGGCGCGCGTGCACTCAACACCGGCGTGCCACAGGCGATCGCCGCGCTGGGTGCCGGCGTGCCGGTGCAGGTGCGCCACCAGAGCGGCGAGAAGATGCATGCCGAAGCGGTCGAGGCATATGCCAAGGCCGGCGTGCAGGCGGAAATCACCCCGTTCATCGCCGACATGGCCGAGGCTTTCGCCTGGGCTGACCTGGTTGTCTGCCGCGCCGGCGCGTCGACCCTGGCCGAGCTGTGCGCGGCCGGTGTCGGCAGCGTGCTGGTGCCATTCCCCGCTGCCGTCGACGATCACCAGACCCGCAACGCGGAGTACCTGGTCGAGCGCGGCGCGGCGGTGTTGCTGAAGCAGGACGGAACGCTGGCCGACGGCATTGCCGCACTGCTGCGCGATCTGTCCGAAAATCCCGCCCGCCGCATGCAGATGGCGCAAGCCGCGCGTGCCCTGGCCAAGGTCGATGCCGCCGAGCGCATCGCCGATATCATTCTCGAGGAAGCTGTATGAAGAAGGCATGCCACCGCGCCTGCCCTGCGCGAGGCCGCGCATGATCCGTCGCCTGCACGACACCAACGACCTGGTGCGCGCGTTCCCGCGCGTGCATTTCGTCGGCATCGGCGGCACCGGCATGAGCGGTATCGCCGAAGTGATGCTGACGCTGGGCTATGAAGTGTCCGGTTCGGACAACGCCGACAACGTGGCAACCCGCCGCCTGGCCAGCCTGGGGGCGCGCATCATGCGCGGCCACTCTGCAGCCAACGTGCTGGGCACCGACTGCGTGGTGGTCTCCAGTGCCATCCGCGAAGACAACCCGGAACTGATGGAAGCGCGCAGCCAGCGCATTCCGATCATGCCGCGCGCGGCGATGCTGGCCGAGCTGATGCGCTTCCGCCGCGGCATCGCCGTGGCCGGTACCCATGGCAAGACGACCACCACCAGCCTGACCGCGGCGGTGCTGAGCGAAGGTGGCCTGGACCCGACCTTCGTGATCGGTGGCCAGCTGCTGGCTGCCGGTGCCAACGCCAAGCTGGGCGGTGGGCAGTGGCTGGTGGCCGAGGCCGACGAAAGCGATGGCAGCTTCCTGCGCCTGAACCCGCTGATGTCGATCATCACGAACATTGATGCGGATCATCTGGAAAACTACGGCAACGACTTTGCCCGCGTGCAGGCGGCGTTCGCCGAATTCCTGCAGCGCCTGCCGTTCTACGGCCTGGCGGTGCTGTGCATCGACGATCCGGAAGTGGCCGCGCTGGCCGCCAAGACCCCGCGCCACGTGATGAGCTACGGCATGAGCCCGCAGGCCGACGTGCGCGCCGAGAACGTGGTGCAGGAAGGCTCGCGCATGCGCTTCACCCTGCGCCTGCCGCAGGGCACCAGCCAGGAAGTGGTGCTGGCGCTGCCGGGCAGGCACAACGTACTCAACGCGCTGGCTGCCGCCGCGGTGGGCTGGCAGCTGGGCGTGGCACCGGACGCGATCGCGCGCGCGCTGGAAGGCTTCGCCGGTGTCGGTCGCCGCTTCAATGATCTGGGCGAAGTGACCACCGCCAGCGGTGCCAAGGTGCGCATCATCGACGACTACGGCCATCACCCGAGCGAGCTGGAGGCGGTATTCGCCGCCGCCCGCGGCGGCTGGGCTGACAAGCGCCTGGTAGTGGCCTTCCAGCCGCACCGCTACAGCCGTACCCGCGACCAGTTCGACAAGTTCGCCGCGGTGCTGTCCAGCGTCGACGCGCTGGTACTGAGCGAGGTCTATCCGGCCGGTGAGGAACCCATTGCCGGTGCCGACTCACATGCGCTGGCCCGCGCCATCCGCGCACGCGGCCGCAGCGAGCCGGTGGTGGTGGGCAAGGCCGCCGAGCTGGCCAGCGTGCTGCCGGATGTACTGCAGGACGGTGACCTGCTGCTGATGATGGGGGCCGGCGACATCGGTGCCGTGGCTACCCACATCGCCGTGGAAGGCTTCCAGGGGGAGGGCCAGGCGTGAGCGCGCTGACCTTCCCGCCGCTGCGCGTGACCGACCCGGCCGTGTTCGGCCGCGTCGCCGTGCTGCTCGGCGGCAGTTCCAGTGAACGCGAGGTGTCGCTGGATTCGGGCCGCAACGTGCTCGAAGCCCTGCAGTCGCGCGGCGTCGATGCCTTCGCCGTCGATGGCATTCCGGCGCTGGCCAGCGCGCTCGCCGCCGGTGGCATCGACCGCGTGTTCAACATTCTCCATGGCCACAACGGTGGCGGTGAGGACGGCGTCGTGCAGGGCCTGATGGACGCCTTCGGCGTGCCGTACACCGGCTCGGACGTGCTGGGCTCGGCGCTGAGCATGGACAAGATCCGCACCAAGCAGGTGTGGCTGTCGCTGGGCCTGCCGACCCCGCAGTACCGCAAGGTCGACGCGTCGAACGTGCATGCGCTGGCCGCCGAGCTGGGCCTGCCGGTGGTGGTGAAGCCGGCCAACGAAGGCTCCAGCGTGGGCATCAGCCGGGTCACCGACGAGGCGGGCCTGGATGAGGCCGTGGCCCTGGCCGCGCGCTACGACGGCCAGCTGCTGATGGAACAGATGGTGGTGGGCGATGAGCTGACCGTGGCCATCCTTGGCGACGTCGCCCTGCCGTCGATCCGCATCGTGCCCAAGGGCCAGTGGTACGACTACAACGCCAAGTACATCGCCGAGGACACCCAGTACCTGTGCCCGGGCCTGGACGGTGGCGACGAAGACGAGATCCGCCGCATCGCGCTGGCCGCATTCCGCGCCGCCGGCTGCCGTGGCTGGGGCCGCGTGGACGTGATGCGTGACCGGGCCAGCGGCCGTTTCTTCCTGCTGGAAGTGAACACCGCGCCGGGCATGACCAGCCATTCGCTGGTGCCCAAGGCGGCCGGCCAGGCCGGCATCGGTTTCGAGGAACTGGTGTGGCGCGTGCTGGAACAGACCCTGGAGGCCGCGCACGCATGAACGCGCTGCTGCGCATCTTCGTCTGGCTGTTGGCACTGTCGGTGGTTGCACTGCCGGTGGTGGCCGTGGTCAATGGCTGGGTCGGCGCCGAGCGCTGGCCGCTGGCGAAGCTGCGCGTGCATGGTGAGTTCAAGCGGGTGCCGGCCGAACAGCTGCAGCAGGTGCTGCTGCCGTACGCGCGCGCCGGCTTCTTCGCAGTCAAGCTGCAGGATGCGCAGGACGCGCTGGAAAAGCTGCCGTGGGTGGAAAGCGCGCAGGTACGCAAGCAGTGGCCGGATGTGCTGGAAGTGACCCTGGTCGAGCACAAGCCGTTCGCACGCTGGGGCAACGACCGCCTGGTCTCCGAGCAGGGCAAGCTGTTCCCCACGCCGAAGAAACTGTCCGACCTGGAACTGCCGGAGCTGGATGGCCCGGACAGCCAGACCCAGGAAGTGATGAAGCTGTACAGCGACTCGCGTGCATTGTTCGCACCGGCCGGCGTCGACGTGCGCCGGGTGACGATGGATGCACGCGGCAGCTGGTCGCTGGTGCTGAGCAACGGCACCGAAGTGGTGGTCGGTCGTGACGACGCGCGCTCGCGCATGCAGCGCTTCGTCAAGGTGCTGCCGCAGCTCAACCGCCAGGACGCGCCGATCGAGCGCGCCGACCTCCGTTACACCAATGGTTTCACGCTGAGCTGGGGTACCCCGGCCACGCCGGCGAAAACGCCGGCGACCACGGCCAGAAGCACGCAGGAAAGGACATGAATCGCAAGGGTGACAAATCGCTGATCGTTGGCCTGGACATCGGCACCTCCAAGGTGGTGGCGCTGGTGGGCGAGTATTCGCCGGGCAACCCGATCGAAGTGATCGGCATCGGCTCGCACGAATCGCGCGGGTTGAAGCGTGGCGTGGTGGTGGACATCGAATCGACCGTGCAGTCGATCCAGCGCGCGGTGGAAGAAGCCGAGCTGATGGCCGGCTGCGAGATCCGTTCGGTGTACGCCTCGATCTCCGGCAACCACGTGCAGTGCAAGAACTCGCCGGGCATCGTGCCGATCCGCGACGGTGAAGTGACCTGGGGCGACCTGGATCGCGTGCTCGACGCAGCCAAGGCGGTGGCGATCCCGGCCGACCAGAAGATCCTGCACGCGATTCCGCGCGAGTACGTGCTGGACGATTCGCAGGAAGGCATCCGCAACCCGGTCGGCATGACCGGCGTGCGCCTGGAAGTGCATGCGCACCTGGTGGTGTGCGCGCAGTCGGCGGCGGCCAACATCAGCAAGTGCGTGCAGCGCTGCGGCCTGCAGGTGGACGACCTGGTGCTGTCCTCGCTGGCCTCCAGCGTGGCGGTGTTGACCGCCGACGAGCGCGAGCTGGGCGTGGTGCTGGTCGACATGGGCGCCGGTACCACCGACATCGCGGTGTTCGTGCAGGGCGCGATCTGCCACACCGCCTCGCTGCCGATCGCCGGCGACCACGTGACCAACGACATCGCGCACATGCTGCGCACGCCGACCCCGGAAGCCGAGCAGATCAAGGTGCGCTATGCCTGCGCCCTGGCCCAGCTGGCCACGGCCGAGGAGAGCATCCAGGTGCCGTCGGTCGGCGACCGCCCGCCGCGCCGCATGCCGCGCCACTCGCTGGCGCAGGCCGTGCAGGGCCGCTACGAGGAAATCTTCGAGATGGTGCAGGCCGAACTGCGCCGCTCCGGTTTCGAGGAACTGGTGCGCGCCGGCATGGTGCTGACCGGTGGCGCTTCGAAGATGGAAGGCGTGGTCGAACTGGCCGAGGAAATGCTGCAGATGCCGGTGCGCGTGGGCATCCCGCAGCACGTCACCGGCCTGGGCGAAGTGGTCGGCAACCCGGTGCACGCCACCGGCGTGGGCCTGCTGCTGATGGGCAGCCAGATCGAGCACCCGCGGCGGCCGTCGTTGCCGACCGGGCGCGCTGGAAGCATGTTCAAGAAACTCAAGACCTGGTTCCGCGGCGAGTTCTGACGCGGAACCCGTAACTCCGGGCCCGGCCCGGCGCAACACCCGCAGTACCCGCATCACAACGCAACAACGCACTACACAACCCACACAGCCGCAACGGCAACATGACACGCGAAGGCAGGAGGCCCGACCGTCCATGCCACCGACAAGCGGATACAACGAGGACACGGACATGGCGCATTTTGAACTGATCGAAAAGATGGCACCCAATGCGGTGATCAAGGTGGTTGGCGTGGGCGGCGGCGGCGGCAATGCCGTGGCGCACATGGTCAACTCGGCGGTGGACGGCGTGGAGTTCATCACCGCCAACACCGACTCGCAGGCCATCAAGAATTGTGGTGCCAAGCTGCAGCTGCAGCTGGGTACCAACGTGACCAAGGGCCTGGGCGCAGGCGCGAACCCGGAAGTCGGCCGCCAGGCCGCGCTGGAAGACCGTGAGCGCATCATGGACGCGCTGCAGGGCGCGGACATGGTGTTCATCACCGCCGGCATGGGCGGCGGCACCGGCACCGGCGCTGCGCCGGTGGTGGCGCAGCTGGCCAAGGAAATGGGCATCCTGACCGTGGCCGTGGTCACCAAGCCGTTCCCGTTCGAAGGCCGTCGCCGCATGCAGGTGGCGCTGAAGGGCATCGAGGAACTGAGCCAGCACTGCGACTCGCTGATCACGATCCCGAACGAGAAGCTGATTACCGTGCTGGGTCGCAACGCGACCATGATCCAGGCCTTCCGCGCCGCCAACGACGTGCTGCAGGGCGCCGTGCAGGGCATCGCCGACCTGATCGTGCGTCCGGGCCTGATCAACGTCGACTTCGCCGACGTGCGCACCGTCATGTCCGAAATGGGCCTGGCGATGATGGGTACCGGCACCGCACGGGGCGATGACCGCGCCCAGGCCGCTGCCGAATCGGCGATCCAGAACCCGCTGCTGGACGATGTGAACCTGGCCGGTGCCAACGGCATCCTGGTCAACATCACCGCCGGCGCCGACTTCACCATGGCCGAGTTCGACGAGATCGGCCGCACCATCGACGGCTTCGCTTCGGAAGACGCCACCGTCGTGGTCGGCACCGTGCTGGACCCGGACATGCAGGACGAAGTGCGCGTGACCGTGGTGGCCACCGGCCTGAACCGCGTCTCGGCCAGCAAGACCCAGCGTCCGGGCGAGCGTGCACCGATCAAGCTGGTCCGCAACGCCACCACCGGCCAGCCGGAGTTCGGCGAGTTCGACAACGGTGGCGACGCCGTGTCCAAGGCCGTGGGCGGCATGGGCCTGGGCCTGCGCCGTGCCAGCAGCGATACCGCGGCGGCGTCCGCCACGTCGGCCCCGGCGGCTTCGGCCCCGGCAGCGGCGGAACTGCCGAACGACTACCTGGACATCCCGGCCTTCCTGCGCCGCCAGGCGGACTAAGCGGGGCGGCCCGGGGTTGTCCTCCCCGGGTTGCGCCACCATGTCCTGAAAATGCGGGCGCCGGGCCAGGATGGGCCCGGCCGCCCTGCTTTACGCGCTTTCCCAGCGGCGTGCCGGTGTGTCCTGCCGGTGGCTGTCACTGGCTTTTCAGCCAGGGTAGGGGAGTGCGCGTGTTAATCTAATGTGTCACTTCCGGTCCATCCCCATGATCCAGCAACGCACCCTCAAGAACACGATCCGCGCCACCGGCGTTGGCCTGCACAGTGGTGACAAGGTCTACATGACCCTGCGCCCGGCACCGGTCAACCATGGCATCGTGTTCCGCCGCGTGGACCTGGACCCGGTGGTGGAAGTGCCGGCCAAGGCCGAACTGGTCACCGAAGTGACCCTGTGCACCGGCCTGACCTGCAACGACGCCAAGATCCAGACCGTCGAACACCTGATGTCGGCGCTGGCCGGCCTGGGTGTGGACAACATCATCGTCGAGCTGTCCTCGGCCGAGTTGCCGATCATGGACGGTTCGGCGGGCCCGTTCGTGTTCCTGCTGCAGTCGGCCGGCATCGTGGAACAGGATGCGCCCAAGCGCTTCATCCGCGTGCTGAAGACCGTGGAAGTGACCGAGGGCGACAAGGTGGCCCGCTTCACCCCGTACGAGGGTTACAAGCTGGGCTTCACCATCCAGTTCGACCACCCGATGATTCCGGCCAAGCAGTCGCGCCAGGAAATCGAGTTCTCGACGCTGGCCTACACCAAGGAAATCTCCCGCGCGCGCACCTTTGGTTTCATGCGCGACCTGGAGTACATGCGCGAGCGCAACCTGGGCCTGGGCGGTTCGATGGACAACGCCATCGTGCTGGACGAGTTCCGCGTGCTCAACGAAGACGGCCTGCGCTACGCCGACGAATTCGTGCGCCACAAGATCCTTGACGCCATCGGCGACCTCTATCTGGCCGGTGGCCAGGTGTTGGGTGCCTACGAGGGCTTCAAGTCCGGCCACGCGCTCAACAACAAGCTGGTACGGGCCCTGATGGCCGACGCCAGCGCCTGGGAATGGGTCAGCTTCGACTCGCCGGCCACGCCGGATCCGGTGGAATACGCTACCCCGGCGTACGCCTGATTCCGTAGGCTATTGAATTTAAATATAAAAACGCCGCCTTCCCGGGCGGCGTTCTTGTTTCCGGCGTCGGCGACGCATTCAGCGTGCTTGAAAGACGTCAAGGCTGGTTCAAGGTCACGGTTTTGTGAACCTGTTGGATCAGAAGCCTGAATTTAACGCCGTTTTAACAGCAATCTAACGACAGGCCCCCGGATGGCCGCTAGGATGCGACCCGGCCCCCGAAATGTTTCACGCCGTGGTGACACGCGCGACGGGGAGCGGAGCCGGATGCTCCGTTGCCATCAGGATCGTTTCTTCGGCTTCGAAGGAACGTCCTGCAGGCAAGCCAAGGCGTCGCGTAGCCCTTTGTGCGTGGCGGCTGAAACTGCGTGGGGTCCATTCCGGTTGTCGAGCGCTGGGGAGCGCGTGGGAGTGGGAGACGCAGTCTTGATGGTCACCCTGGTGGCCTTCAGCCCGATGGAACGGGCCGCGTCGAGCAGCTGGGCTTCGGCAAGCCGCAACTTGGCATGCCAGACCGGGGACTCGACGAGAAAAACGAGGTGTTCCCCGTCCACATTGGCCAGCCGGCAACGGCTGCGCAGAGGTGGCGGCAACTGGGGGCGCAACTGACGGTCCAGCGCGTCGAGCCACAAGGCACGCCGCAGCGGGTTGCCGCTTTTGTCCGCCATTACCGCATCCAGCGCCGGTTTCGGTGCCGACGCGGGGCGAACGCTGGATTTCGGCTCAGACATGAAAACTCACTGATGGCATTCAAAAAGATCGTAATCAAAACGCGTGAAGGACAGGCCAAGTCGTCGCCGATCGCGCGTTTGCGGTTCTATTTCGAGGACCGCCCCCGTGCCCTGCTGGGCAGCGTGCTCGGGGTAGGCTGCATTATCGGCCTTGCTGGCGGCATTGGCGCCAGCGCGCTGAATGATTCCCGGCTGCAGGCCAAGGTCGAGCGCCAGGATGCGGAACTGGCCAAGGTCAAGCGTGATGCGCAGACCCAGGTCAACGCGCTGGCGGCTCGCCTCGGCGAGCTGCAGGCCCAGGCGACCCGCCTCAACGCCCTCGGCGAACGGCTGACCCAGATGGGCAAGCTGGAGGACGGCGAGTTCGACTTCAACGAGACCCCCGGCCTCGGTGACGGTGACGCAGGCGGCCCGACCAGCGACATCCCGGTCAAGGACGTCAACGCCGACTTACAGGTGCTGGAGCAGCGCTTCGCTGCTTCAGGCCGCCAGTTGTCGGTGATGGAATCGCTGATGTTCGACCACCAGCTGCAGCAGAACGCCGTGCCGTCGCGCATGCCGATCCGCAACAGCTACGTGACGTCCGGTTTCGGCACCCGTGCCGACCCGTTCGGCCGCGGTGCCGCCACCCACAAGGGCATGGACTTCCACGCAAAGGTCGGTGACCCGGTGATGGCCGTGGCCGAGGGCGTGGTCAGCTTCGCCGGCGTGAAGGGCGGCTACGGCAATGTCGTCGATGTCGACCACGGCAATGGCTATGTCACCCGCTACGCGCACAATTCGCGCCTGGTGGTGAAGGCCGGTGACCTGGTCCGTGCCGGCCAGGAAGTGGCCAAGGCCGGTTCCACCGGTCGTTCGACCGGCGCCCACGTGCACTTCGAGGTGTGGGAGAACGGCAACGTGGTCAACCCGCGCAAGTTCCTCGGCGACGGCGGCAACACGCCGGTCGGCCGGGTCAGCCGCGGCTGATCCCGGGTCGGATCCCTTCCGCGCCGCGGGAGGGCTCTGACCCGATGCGGTTGATCTGGTAGTGCCGGCCGCTGGCCGGCAACCTCATGATCTTCGGCAGCATCGCGGATCACCGGCCAGCGGCCGGCACTACCCCCTCGGGGTTGAAACCTCAGCCGCCCGTCCCAAGCTACAATGGGTGTTGCCATCGACAGGGCGCCAGGCGCCCTGTTTCGTTTGCGGCGGACGGATCCCCAGGGGGAGGCCGGGCGTCGTGTCCATCCAACCCGGTTCCTTCAATGATCAACAGCCTGCTTACCCGCGTATTTGGCAGTCGTAACGAACGACAGCTGCGCCAGCTCAACCGCATCGTCGCCAAGATCAATGCGCTGGAGCCGGAGATCGAGAAGCTGTCCGACGAGCAGCTTCAGGCCAAGACGCCGGAGTTCAAGCAGCGCATCGCTGACGGTGAAGCCCTGGACAAGGTGCTGCCGGAAGCGTTCGCGGTCTGCCGCGAAGCCGGTCGCCGCGTGCTGGGCATGCGCCACTACGACGTGCAGCTGATCGGCGGCATGGTGCTTCACCTGGGCAAGATCGCAGAAATGCGCACCGGTGAAGGCAAGACCCTGGTGGCGACCCTGCCGGTGTACCTCAACGCGCTGGAAGGCAAGGGCGTGCACGTGGTCACCGTGAACGACTACCTGGCCCGCCGCGACGCCGCGCAGATGGGCAAGCTGTACAACTGGCTGGGCCTGAGCGTGGGCGTGGTGTACCCGGGCATGCCGCACAGCGACAAGCGCGAAGCCTACGCCGCCGACATCACCTACGGCACCAACAACGAATTCGGTTTCGACTACCTGCGCGACAACATGGCGCTGTCCAAGGCCGACCGCTACCAGCGCGGCCTGCACTACGCCATCGTCGACGAAGTCGACTCCATCCTGATCGACGAAGCGCGTACCCCGCTGATCATCTCCGGTCCGGCCGATGATTCCCCGGAGCTGTACATCCGCGTCAACCGCGTCGTGCCGCATCTGGTCAAGCAGGAAGCGGAAGACGGCGAAGGCGATTTCTGGGTCGACGAGAAGGGCAAGCAGGTGCACCTGTCCGAAGCGGGCATGGAGCACGCCGAGCAGCTGCTGGTGGAAGCCGGCATCCTCAACGGCGAAACCGAAGGCCTGTACGCGGCGCAGAACCTGACCGTGGTCCACCATCTCAACGCCGCCCTGCGCGCGCACGCGATCTACCAGCGCGACGTTGACTACATCGTGCGCGACGGCGAAGTGGTCATCGTCGACGAGTTCACCGGCCGTACCCTGGCCGGCCGCCGCTGGTCCGATGGCCTGCACCAGGCGGTGGAAGCGAAGGAAGGCGTGCCGGTGCAGCGCGAGAACCAGACGCTGGCGAGCATCACCTTCCAGAACCTGTTCCGCATGTACAAGAAGCTGTCCGGCATGACCGGTACGGCCGATACCGAAGCGTTCGAGTTCCAGAGCATCTATGGCCTGGAAGTGGTGGTGATCCCGACCAACCGCCCGACCATCCGCAAGGACAGCCCGGACCAGGTGTTCCTCAACCGCAAGGGCAAGTTCAATGCGGTGCTGGCCGACATCGAAGAGTGCGCCAAGCGCGGCCAGCCGGTGCTGGTCGGTACCACTTCGATCGAGACCTCGGAAATGCTGTCCGAGCACCTGAGCAAGGCCGGCGTGAAGCACGAAGTGCTCAACGCCAAGCAGCATGACCGCGAAGCGACCATCGTCGCCAACGCGGGCCGCCCGGCGGCGGTGACCATCGCCACCAACATGGCCGGCCGTGGTACCGACATCGTGCTGGGCGGCTCGCTGGAAGCCGAGATCCACGCCCTGGGCGAGGACGCGACCGACGAGCAGAAGGCGGCGGTCAAGGCCGAATGGCAGAAGCGCCACGATGCAGTGAAGGCCGCCGGCGGCCTGCACATCGTCGGTACCGAACGCCACGAATCGCGTCGTATCGACAACCAGCTGCGTGGCCGTTCGGGCCGCCAGGGTGACCCGGGTTCGTCCCGTTTCTACCTGTCGCTGGAAGACAACCTGATGCGCATCTTCGCCTCCGACTGGGTGCAGAAGGCCATGCGCATGATGGGCATGAAGGAAGACGACGTCATCGAGGACCGCCTGGTCAGCCGCCAGATCGAAAAGGCGCAGCGCAAGGTCGAGGCCCACAACTTCGACATCCGCAAGAACCTGCTGGACTTCGACGACGTCAACAACGACCAGCGCAAGGTGATCTACGCCCAGCGCGATGAGCTGCTGGACGCCGAATCGGTGAAGGCCAACGTCGACGGCATCCGTGACGACGTGATCTTCGACACCGTGGCGCGCTTCGTGCCGCCGAACTCGATCGACGAGCAGTGGGACCTGCGTGGCCTGGAAGCGACCCTGGAGTCGGACTTCGGCCTGCAGATGTCGCTGACCGACCTGGTCAAGCAGCATGAGGAACTGGACGCCGAGGCCATCGCCAGCAAGGTCCAGGAGCGCGTCAACCAGCACTTCGCCGAGAAGGAAGCCAGCCTGGGCGAAGAGACCATGCGCGCGCTGGAGAAGCACGTGATGCTGACCGTGCTGGACCAGAGCTGGAAGGAGCACCTGGCGCGCATGGATTACCTGCGCCAGGGCATCTACCTGCGTGGTTACGCGCAGAAGCAGCCCAAGCAGGAATACAAGAAGGAAGCCTTCGAGCTGTTCTCGGACATGCTGGAGAACGTCAAGCGCGAAGTGGTGACCCTGCTGGCCCGCGTGCGTATCCGCAGCGACGAGGAAGTGCAGGCCCTGGAGGCCGCCGAGCGCCAGCAGGCGCAGGCGCGCCTGAGCCAGTCGCAGTTCCAGCACCAGGATGCGGGCGGCTACAGTGCCGACGAGGAAGCCGCGCAGGTGGAAGCCGCCCAGCAGGGTGTGGCCACGCTGCAGCGCGACGAGCCGAAGATCGGCCGCAATGATCCATGCCCGTGCGGCAGTGGCAAGAAGTACAAGCACTGCCACGGCCAGCTGAGCTGACCCCGGAGGGCCCCGCGCAAGCGGGGCCTTCTGCTTTGCAGCCGGCGTCCGGCCCGGATCCGTGATTGCGCTGGTCGCCCTGTTCTGGGCATGCTGCCCCCATGCATTCCCCCACCCGATCGATCCACGTCGTGGCCGCCGTCATCACCGACGCCCGGGGCCGCGTGCTGCTCAACCGCCGTACCGAGAACCGCGACATGGCCGGCCTGTGGGAATTCCCCGGCGGCAAGCGCGAATCCGGCGAGACCTCCGAACAGGCGCTGGCGCGTGAACTGCGCGAAGAGCTGGGCATCGAGGCCGATGTCGGGCCCTGGCTGATGGATGTGCCGCAGCGCTATCCGGACAAGCACCTGACCCTGGAAGTGCGCCATGTGCGCAGCTGGAAGGGCACCCCGCGCGGCCGCGAAGGCCAGGCGATCACCTGGGTGGCGCAGGACAAGCTGGGCCGCTATTCGATGCCGCCGGCCGACCTGCCGGTGGTGGCCGCACTGCGCCAACCGGACCGCTACCTGATCACCCCGGCGCCGGCTGACGGCATCGGAGGCGTGCAGCAGTGGCACGAGCAACTGCAGCGGGCAGTAGCCGCGGGGCAGCAGCGCATCCAGCTGCGCCTGCCACCGGAACACCCGCAACGGCAGGCCATGATCGAACAGGCCGTGCGCGCGCATCGTCGCGGCGTGCAATGGCTGCTCAACCGCGATGTGGCGCTGGCACGCGCACTGGGCGTGGGTGTGCACCTGGGCAGCGAGCAGCTGCAGGACCTGCAGGAACGGCCGTTGCCGGAAGGGCAGCTTGTCGCCGCGTCCTGCCACGACCTGGAGCAGCTGCAGGCGGCGCAGCGGCTGGGCTGCGACTTCGCGGTGCTTGGCCCGGTGCAGGCCACGGCCAGCCATCCCGATGCCGAGCCGCTGGGCTGGGAGGCCTTCGCCGCGCTGCGCGCGCAGGTGTCGCTGCCGATCTACGCGTTGGGTGGGATGGCCGCCGGCCATATCGCCGAAGCCCGCCGCCATGGCGGGCAGGGTATCGCTGCGATCGGCGGGTTGTGGCCGGCGTGAGCCCTCCCGGTCACAACGTGATCCAGAAGCACCCATACTGCCGCCGCAACCCCAGCACCGTCGAAGCGCGCGACACGCTGCCGGGCAGCGTCTGTTCCAGGCGCAGGCCGACCGGATGCCGCACGGCCGACGGCTCCGGGTCGGATCCCTGCGCCGCAGCGCTCTGATCCTCATCCTGCGATTGCGGCAGCGCCTGCGAGGGATACACCGGTACCACGTCTACCAGCGGCCGACGGACCAATGATTCCAGCTGGCCGAGGATGCGCTGCGCACCGGCATCGGAGACTGCGCCCCACAGGTACAGCGACGACAACCGGTTCACATCGTTGCTGAGGATGCCGACGCGCAGTGCGTCCACCAGCTCGCTCAGGCGCCGTGGGCAGCGCGCCCCCAGGGTGTCGCGCGGCAGGGTGCTGCCGGTGGGCGCGGGCGGTGGCAGTCGCGATCGGGCGCCGACACTGTCGCAGGGGCGGTCGGTGTACACGCTCTGCCCCCGCGCATCAGTGCAGCGGTTCAAGCGTGGGGACTGCGCATGGACCACGCTCGACGCCGAGCACAATGACAGCAGCAACAGCAGGAAGGAAAGCCGGTTCATCGACGCAGGGTAGCGCCGATCGCGGTGGCATGGCGTGCTTTCAGCCGTGCAGCAGCTTCAGCACCGACGTGGTCGGCCTGGCCAGGTTCAGGGTGTAGAAGTGCAGGCCCGGCGCGCCGCCCTCGACCAGCCGCTGGCACAGCTTGGCCACCACTTCCGTACCGAATGCCCGCACCGATTCGGCGTCATCGCCATAGGCCTGCATCTTGCGGCTGATCCAGCGCGGGATTTCCGCACCGCACTGCTCGGAGAAGCGGCGTAGCTGGCTGAAGTTGGCGATCGGCATGATGCCGGGCGTGATCGGTACCTGCACGCCGAGCCGGCGCACGGCATCGACAAAGTGGAAGTACGCATCCGGGTTGTAGAAATACTGGGTGATCGCCGCGTCGGCGCCGGCATCGATCTTGGCCTTGAAGTGCTTGAGGTCGGCCAGTGCATCGGAGGCCTGTGGGTGGGTCTCCGGGTAGGCGCCCACTTCGATGCGGAACGCATCGCCGTGTTCGGCGCGGATGAACTCGATCAGCTCGGCGGCATAGCGCATGTCGCCGGGGAAGCCCATACCGGAGGGCAGGTCGCCACGCAGCGCGACCAGGCGATGGCAACCGATGGCGCGGTACAGCTTGAGCAGTTCGCGGATCTCCTGGCGGGTGCCGCCGACGCAGGACAGATGCGGCGCCGCCTCGAAGCCATGGTGCTGGTTGAGATGGCGCACGGTCTCGGAGGTATAGCTCAGGGTCGAGCCACCGGCGCCGAAGGTACACGACACGTATTCGGGGGCGTAGTCCTTCAGCTTGGCCGCAGCACGGTCCAGCTGGCTGCGCTGTTCGTCGGTCTTGGGCGGATAGAACTCGAAGCTGATGGCAGTCATGGCGCGGATGGCGGCGGTCGGTGCGAAGCAGTATATCTCTTCATCAAGATGGATGCTTGAAGATTGCGTGAGAGCCCGCCGTCCCCGGCCCGCGACCGTTCGCCCCGCCGTGCGGCCGCTGCTCCGAAATCGCAACCGGGGTGCCTCCGCCAGGCCCACGCTGCTCCCATCCCGGCACCACCCACCCAATGAAGGAGCAGACGATGAAGATCTTCCTGGCACTCTGGTACGCAATGAAGGCCCTGGCCCGGCTGGCGATGATCGGCATGGCGATGGCCGTGCTCGGTTCCGGCTCGGCGCATGCGGCGGCCGCCACCGGCACCGGCAAGGTGCAGGTCGAGGTGGTCGACAAGGGCCGTCCGCTGCTGATGATCCCCGGCCTGAACAGCAGCGCCGAGGTCTGGCGCGAGACCTGCCTGGCGCTGAAGGACGTGCAGTGCCATCTGGTGCAGCTGCCGGGCTTTGCCGGCGCTGCGCCCGCCGACCCGCGCCCGGCCGAATTCCTGCCGGCCATGCGCGGGCAGCTGCTGGCCTACCTGCATGACCAACAGCTGGGCCCGGTGGTGGTGATCGGCCACAGTCTTGGCGGCCTGCTGGGGCTGCAGATGGCGCAGGCCGAGCCGAAGGCAGTCAGCGCGCTGGTGGTGGTCGATGCATTGCCGTTCCTGCCGGCGGCGCGTGACCCGAACGCCACCGCAGATAGCGTGCGGCCGATGGCCGACCAGCTGCGCAAGGGCATGCTCGCCGCCGATGCCGCGCAGTGGCAGGCGCAGCTGAAGGCCGGCCTGCCGGGCATGACCCGCGATCCGCAGCGGCAGGCCGAGCTGGGGCGCTGGGGCGAAGCCAGCGACCGCCAGACCACCGCTGACGCCATGCATGCGGTGATGACCACCGACCTGCGTGACAGCATCGCCTCGATCACCGCACCGACGCTGGTGCTGGGCAGCTGGGCCGGCTACCAGCCGATGGGCGGCACCGAGGACAGCACGCACGCGGTGTTCCAGGCGCAGTACGCGAAACTGCAGGGCGTGCAGATCGCGATGAGCGCGCAGGGTTTCCATTTCCTGATGTGGGATGATCCGCGCTGGCTGCGCGGTCAGGTGCAGGCCTTCCTCGACCACCACCACTGAGTTTCAACACGCCTCGAAATGGACATGCCGGATTCCTCCTCGACGGTACGCTTCTGGCTGCTCAATGCGCTGGTGTGGGCGCTCTATGGCGTTGCCGGAATCGGCCTGCGCCAGGCCTATTTCAGCGATGCCGGAAGCGCAGGCGTGTTGATCACGCTGGGTCTGGCGTTGGCCCTGTTCGGGTGCAGCGGTGCCATCCGTGCGCTGGCGCTGCGTGCCGACTGGTGGGCGCGCGGCACGGCCGGGCTGTTGCTGCGGCTGGCGCTGTCGGTGGCATTGGGCGCGGCAGTGGCGCAGCTGCTGGTGAACATCGCGCTGCACTCGGCGCTGGCCTGGAACTGGGTGAGCCTGGGGCGGCAGACGGCCGACTTCAGCCCCAAGGCGCTGCTGCTCTACTGGTACACCACTGCGGTGATGCTGGCCCTGTGGGCAGCGCTCTGGGCAGGCCTGCACAGCCTGCGCCGGATACGCAGTGCGGAACTGGCGCGCCTGCGTGCCGAGGCCGAGCGCAGCGCGCTGGAGCGCGATGCACTGCGTGCACGGCTCAACCCGCATTTCATGTTCAATGCGCTGAACAACCTGCGCGCGCTGATCCTGGAAGACCCGGAGCGAGCGCGCGACATGGTCACCCGGCTGTCGCGCACGCTGCGCCAGGCGCTGGCACACAACCGCAGCGAGCAGGTCACCCTGGCCGAGGAACTGGTGGTCGTGGACGACTACCTGGCCATCGAGGCAGTCCACTTCGAACAGCGCCTGCAGGTGAACCGGCAGATCGATGCCGACGCCCTGCAGGTACAGCTGCCGGCGATGGCGCTGCAGCTGCTGGTGGAGAATGCGATCAAGCATGGCATCGCCAGCCGCCCGGGCGGCGGTGAGGTGCAGATCCGTGCCACGCTGGACAATGACGTGCTGCGTCTGCAGGTGGACAATCCGCTGGGCAGCGCCAACGAGCCCACCCATGGCCATGGCGTTGGCCTTGCCTACCTGCGTGCGCAGCTTGGCACGCAGGGTCGTTTCACCCTGCAGCCGGTCGGCGACCGCATGCAGGCCCTGCTGGAGATTCCGCAATGAGTGGCGTGCTGCGTGTGTTGATCGTTGATGACGCACGGCTGGCGCGCCAGGAGCTGCGCACGCTGTTGTCGGCGCTGCCGTGGGTGCAGTGCGTGGGCGAGGCCGACGATGTGCCCGCTGCACGCGAGGCGATCGCCACACTGGCCCCGGACCTGGTGCTGCTGGATGTACAGATGCCCTCCGGCAGCGGCTTCGATGTGCTGGATGGGTTGGAGGCGGTGCCGGCGGTGGTGTTCGTTACCGCCTACGACACCTACGCGGTGCGCGCCTTCCAGGCCAATGCGCTGGACTATCTGGTGAAGCCGGTCGAGGCGCCGCGCTTGCTGGAAGCGTTGCAGCGGGCGCGCCAGCGCGAGGTGGTGGCGGGCGAAACGCCGGAGCCGCGCAGCACGCTGGGCGCGCAGGACCAGGTGTTCGTGCGCGAGGGCGAACGCTGCTGGTTCGTCGCGGTCTCGGAGATCCGTCGGCTGGTGGTGGATGGCAACTACACACGGCTATGGTTCCGCGACCAGAACGCCCTGCTGCCCCGCAGCCTGAGCGCGCTGGAAGCACGCCTGCCGCCGGAGTTGTTCTTCCGCGCCAACCGCAACACGCTGGTCAACCTGCGCCGCATTCGTGGCGTGACGCCCAGCATTGCAGATGGCTACGATCTGGCGCTGGACGACGGCAGCGAGGTGGAGGTATCGCGGCGGCAGGCACGTGAACTGCGCGAGCGGATGGCGTTGTAGCTGCCGCTACAGCTCGGCACTGACCGGGCTGGTGATGAATCCCCACAGCAGGCGTGCCATCACTGCGGGCGAGCGTGCCTGCCTGCGCGCATAAGTCTGTAGCGCATCCAGCCGCGGACGGTCATAGAGGTGGCCGGCCAGCAGCACGGCATGCACGCGGCGGGTATTGGCGATGTCGTGCAGCGGGTTGCCATCAAGCAGCACCAGGTCTGCGGCTTTGCCGACCTCGACGCTTCCATGCGATGCCTGCCGTTGCAGATGACGTGCGGCCTGCAGCGTAGCTGCGCGCAGCACGTCGGCTTGGCTCAGGCCGGCCCGTCGCAGCCACTGCAGTTCATCGTGGTAGCGAAAGCCGCCCAATCCGGTATCGGTGCCGACCAGCACGGTGACGCCGGCACGATGGGCCGCACCGGTGAGCGCCAGGCCATGCTCGAAGTAGGTCTTCAGTGCGTCTTGGCCGCGTCGGCCGGGATAGCGCGCTGCGGTGGCCTGCAGGTCATCACGCCACGCCCAGCGTGAAAGCGGGTCCAGATAGGCCAGGCGCGGATCGTCGACGAAGGCGGGGTCGCTTGCGCGTGCATCTTCTTCGCGGGTGACATGGGTCGGTACGAACGCGGCACCGCTGGCCTGCATCAAAGCGAACGCCTTGTTGCAGAGCGTGGGCTGATAGCTGGCAACCATGCGTTCGGCCAGTACGATCGGGTCTTCGCCGTCGAGCGTGCCACCGCGCCATGCCGCCGCGTTGTCGAAGCAGTGGCGCACGAACAGATGGGCGTGCTCGAAGCTGCGCTGGCCCGCCTGCACCGCGTCGTCCAGAGGCACCGCCTTGGGCAGGTGGCCGACCAACGGACGGCGCAGCTGCTGCGCCTCGGTGGCCAGCCGCTGATAGGTGTCCGCACGCAGCCGGTTGTAGACCTTCAACGCGTCGACCCCGCGCGCGCTGTACGTCCGTGCACGCGCAGCGGCGGCCTCCGGCGTGAGTGACGGATCTTCGAAGTAGAAACTGGCGATCTGTACGAAGCGCGGTGCAACCTGCTGCCCGGCAATGGCCTGCGCGGTCCAGCGGCGCTTGTCGGCCACGCAGGCGATCAGCGGATCGGTGGTCTGCGGGCAGTCCATCATGTCGCGGGTGCCGGTGATGCCGCTGGCCAGCATCAGCGGGAACTGCAGCTGCGGCGACAATTGCAGTGCATGGGTGTGCATGTCCCAGAAACCGGGCAGCAGCCAGCGGCCGCCGGCGTCGAGCACGGGAAGCCGCGCGTCCTGCGGATCTTCCCCAATGGCAGTGATGGTGCCGTGGCGCACTGTCACGGTGGTGGGTTCGCTGACCTGGCCGCGCGCCACGTCCACCACCCGCGCGTTGACGATCACGCGGCTGTTGCCCGGTTCGGGCAACGGCGGAGCCGACAGCGGCCAGAGCAGAGCGGCGGCGAACAGCAATGGCGGCGCCAGCATGAGGATGACCAGTACGATCGGCCACTGCCGACGGTGGGCGGAACGGGGCAATGCGCATGCTGCATCCATGAGCCGGCGGTCCTTGTAGTGGGTCGCCCGCAGGGTGCTGCAAGCGGGACGCTGGCGCCAGTGACCATCGGCATCCGGCCCTGTCTCCCTCCGGGGCGGTTACCCTGTGCAGCAGAACTCCCGATCACACCTGCGCCATGTCCATCGTCCTCACCGATTTCGCCCGTCCCCGCCTGTTCCCGCGCGTGCCGCGTGGCAACACCATCCAGGACTGCACCGCCGAGCAGTTCGAGGCACATCTCAATGCGCATGCGCCACTGAAGGTACTCGACGGCTACGCCCCGTTCTGCAAGCTGTTCGTCTACGAGAACTGGACCAGCACGCGCTGCCTGACCGTGCCGGTCACCGAGGCCAACCGCCACCTGCTGCGCAGCGGCTACGAAGCGCGCAACCGCGAGGAACTGCCGGTGCTGGTGCGTTGGTTCGAGGGCGTGGAATCGCCGCGCGCGAACTACCTGGTGGTGATCCTGTACAGCGCCGAGCAGCTGGCCAAGGAAGGCTCGCCGATCGAGGCCGACTGGGGCATTGTCGGCTGCATCTACACCGCCGAACCGGAAGAGGTACCGATGGCACCGATCACGATGATGCGCAATGCGCTGGGCGTGGAGGAGGGCGGATCCGGCGTGCCGCTGGACCGCGAAGCCTACCGGCGTTCCGTCGAGTTCTGGGAGAACAACGCGAACTGGCGGCCGTGAGCGTCATTTGTCATCCACGCATCGCGTGAATGCGCGGACCGCAGTAGAGCCACGCCATGCGTGGCCGCTTGGCCTTCAGGCAGCTTTCCATTCCCACCACGGGTAATGGTACTCGCGGTCGATGGCCTGCCAATGCTGGCCGCATTGCGTGCAGGCAACGGTGTGGCCATCGCCCCAACCCTCCTCGGCCTCCTGCAACGAGAGCAGTTGCATCTGCCCTTGTTCGATCAGGCGACGCGGATCGAAGAACGGGTAGCGGGGGTTGAGTGCACACAGGCAACCTTCGCGCGCCTGCCAGTAGCGCAGCCGTTGCAGGGCCGCCTTGAGGTGGGCCTGGTTGCTGATCAGCATGCCGCCAAGCGCGATGCCCTGGCAGCGTTGTTCGATCAGATCCACATGTGCGCTCAACGCGTCCAACGATGAGGCGCTGAACAGTCGTGCGACCGTACGTGCGGCATCGGTAATGCGCGTTGCATCGCGCGACACGAGGTCCTGCAGCAGCACATCGGCCTGTGCATCGTCGAGCCTGGGCATCGGCGCTGCAGACCACGGCCAGCGCATCAGCGTGACTTGCCGATGCCAGCGTAGTTGCCGGTTGTCAGGCGCAGCAGATCGGCCGGCGCCAGTTCCACTTCCAGGCCACGGCGACCGGCGCTGACATGCAGGCTGGGCAGCGCTTCGGCGCTGGCGTCCAGGAAGGTGCGCAGGCGCTTCTTCTGCCCGAGCGGGCTGATGCCACCGACCAGGTAACCGGTCGCGCGCTGCGCGGCGTCAGCAGCAGCCATCTCGCACTTCTTGCAGCCGGCCGCTTCGGCCAGTGCCTTCAGGTCCAGCTGGCCGGCCACCGGCACGATCGCCACCAGCAGTTCGTGTGTCTCGGTGCTGGCCAGCAGGGTCTTGAACACCTGGGTTGGATCGAGGCCGAGCTTGTCCACGGCTTCGCCGCCATAGGATTCGGCGTGGGCGTCGTGCACGTAGCTGCGCACGGTGTGGGCGATCTTCTCGCGCTTGAGCAGGTTGATGGCCGGGGTCATGTAGGCATCGTAGCGCGCGCTGGTCGCGTTGCCTTGACCGAGGCTACTGCCGGAGAGCATCCATGCATGGCGTGGATCTACCAGTGGGGACTGGATGCGGGGTGTACGGCCACACGCAAATGCAGAACGGGCGCCCGAAGGCGCCCGTTCCGTTCTTTGCATGCACCGGTAGTGCCGGCCGCTGGCCGGCACCGCGCACGGCATCAGTAGCGGTAGTGGTCCGGCTTGAACGGGCCTTCCACCGGCACGCCGATGTAGTCGGCCTGGTCCTGGGTCAGGGTGGTCAGCTTCACGCCGATCTTTTCCAGGTGCAGGCGGGCCACTTCTTCGTCCAGCTTCTTCGGCAGCAGGTAGACCTTCTTCTCGTAGCTGTCCTTGTTCGCCCACAGGTCGATCTGGGCCAAAGTCTGGTTGGCGAAGCTGTTGGACATCACGAAGCTCGGGTGGCCGGTGGCGCAGCCCAGGTTCACCAGGCGGCCTTCGGCCAGCAGGAAGATCGCGTTGCCGTTCGGGAAGATGTACTTGTCCACCTGCGGCTTGATGTTGACGTGCTTGATGCCCGGGTACGACACCAGTGCGTCGACCTGGATCTCGTTGTCGAAGTGGCCGATGTTGCAGACGATGGCCTGGTCCTTCATCGCGCTCAGGTGCTCGATGCGGATGATGTCGCGGTTGCCGGTGGTGGTGACATACAGGTCGGCACGGCCCAGGGTCGACTCGATGGTGTTGACTTCATAGCCTTCCATCGCCGCCTGCAGCGCGCAGATCGGGTCGATCTCGGTGACGATCACGCGCGCGCCGTAGGCACGCAGCGAGGCCGCGCAGCCCTTGCCGACGTCGCCGTAGCCGCAGACCACGGCCACCTTGCCGGCCAGCATCACGTCCATCGCGCGCTTCAGGCCGTCGGCCAGCGACTCGCGGCAGCCGTACAGGTTGTCGAACTTGCTCTTGGTGACCGAGTCGTTGACGTTGATCGCCGGGATCAGCAGGGTGCCGGCCTGGGCCAGCTGGTACAGGCGGTGCACGCCGGTGGTGGTCTCTTCGGAGACGCCCTTCCAGTCCTTCACCACGCGGCCCCAGTAACCCGGGCGCTCCTTGGCCACGCGCTTGAGCAGGTTCTTGATGACCTGTTCTTCGTGCGAGGCAGAGGGGGTGTTGACCCAGTCGCTGCCGTTTTCCAGTTCGTAGCCCTTGTGGATCAGCAGGGTCACGTCACCGCCGTCGTCGACCACCAGTTCCGGGCCGGTCAGGGTGCCGTCGGCCAGGGTGAAGGTCAGCGCGTCCAGGGTGCAGTCCCAGTACTCTTCCAGGGTCTCGCCCTTCCAGGCGAACACCGGGGTGCCGGTGGCGGCGATGGCGGCGGCCGCGTGGTCCTGGGTCGAGAAGATGTTGCACGAGGCCCAGCGCACATCGGCGCCGATGTCCTTCAGGGTCTCGATCAGCACCGCGGTCTGGATGGTCATGTGCAGCGAGCCGGTCACGCGCACGCCCTTCAGCGGCAGCTCGGCTTGGTACTTGCGGCGGATCGACATCAGGCCCGGCATTTCGTGCTCGGCGATGTCCAGTTCCTTGCGGCCCCAGTCGGCCAGCGTGATATCGCGGATCTTGTAATCACCTTCGGTGGAGAAGGTCTTGGCAACAGCGTTCATTCGTGTGCTCCGGTTGTGGGCGAGCGGGTGCTCGCATCTAGCCGGGCGCCGTTGTTACAAAGCCACCTTACCGAGCCTGGCCGGGCCTCGTCGGATCCGGTCGCAGCGCCCCTCGGCAGGGGAGAACCCCCATTATATCGCGGCCCCAGCGTGACATCGGCATGACCCAACCATCGGCAGGTGGGGCCGCGTGCATGGCCTGTTAAGGTCGGTGTTTTCACGCATCAAACAGGTGGAACGATGAGCATGCACGCGCGCCGTACGCGGCGGTGGACCGGCCTGGTCCTGTCGATGGGACTGCTGGCGGTGGCCCCGCTGGCCTGGGCGGCAGCGCCGCAGCCCGTTGCCGCGCAGGCGCAGGGCGTCAACGGCTACGAACTGCCGTCGGCCGCGCTGCAGGCAGTGGTCGATGCCCCGCGCGCGCCGTCGCTGTTTTTGTCGCCGCGCCGCGACGTGGCCGCGATGATGCAGATGCCGTCGCTGCCGTCGATCCAGGTGGTGGCGCAGCCGGAACTGAAGCTGGCCGGCCTGCGCATCAACCCGCGCACGTTCTCCGACAGCCGCTTCAGCTTCGGCGAGAAGCTGTGGCTGATGAACGTGGCCGACGGCAAGGAGCGGCCGATCACCGGCCTGCCGGCCACGCTGTCGATCGCCAGCGTGATGTGGTCGCCGGACCAGAAGTGGCTGGCCTTCAACCAGGTCGACGCTGCCAGTGGCGCCAATGAACTGTGGCTGGTGGATGTGGCCGGTGGCAGTGCCCGTCGCCTGGTTGCCGGCCTGAACACGGTGATCGGCAGCGGCTACCAGTGGCTGCCGGACAGCCGCGGGCTGGTGGTGTTCACCCGCCCGGCCAACCCGGGGCCAGCCCCGGCCGCCGACGGCGTTCCGACCGGCCCGGCCGTGCAGCAGACCAGCCAGGGCGGCGGCGTGGTGTCGATCCGCACCTACCAGGACCTGCTGAAGAACGAGGCCGACGCCCGCCAGTTCGATTACTACGCTACTACCCAGCCGATGGAAGTCGGCCTGGATGGCAGTACCCGCGCGATCGGTGCAGCCGGCATCTTCATGGGCTTCTCGGTGTCGCCCGACGGCCGCTTCGTGCTGCGCCAGCCGGTGCAGCGCCCGTACTCCTACGTGGTGCCGGTGAGTAGTTTCCCGCGCCGCATCGAAGTGATCGACCGTGCCAGCGGCAAGCTGGTGCATACCGTGGCGGTGCGCCCGCTGGTGGAAGGCCTGCCGACCGGCAACGATGCCGAAGTGACCGGCGTGCGCGACATCAGCTGGCGCGGTGATGCCGACGCCACCCTGGTCTGGGCCGAAGCGCAGGACGGCGGCGACCCGAACCGGGAAGCCAGGGTGCGCGATGCGGTGCTGATGCAGGCCGCGCCGTTCGACAAGCCGCCGGTGACCCTGGCCCAGCTTGGCAGCCGCCTGAGCGGCATCAACTGGGGCCGTGGCGACCTGGCCCTGCTGACCGAGTCGTGGTGGAAGACACGCAAGACCAGGACCTGGCTGATCGCCCCGGATGATGCCGGTGCCGAGCCGCGCCTGCTGTGGGATCGTGACGCGCAGGACCGTTATGCCGATCCGGGGCGGCCGCTGCTGGCCAGCGATGAACGTGGTCGCTCGCTGCTGCAGACCAGCCCCGATGGTGGCAGCCTGTACCTGGCCGGTGCCGGTGCTTCGCCGGAAGGTGACCGTCCGTTCGTGGACCGTTTCGACATCGCCACGGGCAAGGCGACGCGCCTGTTCCATTCGCAGGCGCCGAGCTATTCGCTGCCGGTGGCATTGCTGGACAACCAGGGCAGCTCGCTGCTGCTGAGCCGTGAGAGCCCGGATGAGCCGGCCAACTTCTACGTGCAGTCGCTGGCCGATGCCAGCGCCGCACCGCGCGCGCTGACCCACTTCGCTCATCCGCTGCCGCAGCTGAAGGGCGTGCAGAAGGAGCAGATCCGCTACAAGCGCAAGGATGGCGTCGACCTGACCGCGACCCTGCTGCTGCCGCCGGGCTACGACCCCAAGCGCGACGGCCCGCGCCCGCTGCTGATGTGGGCCTACCCGGGCGAGTTCAAGAGCGCGGCCGCGGCCAGCCAGGTGACCGATTCGCCGTACCGCTTCAACGCGGTCAGCTACTGGGGCCCGCAGGCGTTCCTGGCCAAAGGATACGTAGTGCTGGCCAGCCCGTCGATGCCGATCATCGGCGAGGGTGACAAGGAGCCCAACGACACCTACATCGAACAGCTGGTGGCCAACGCGCAGGCAGCCGTGGATGAAGTGGTGCGGCGTGGCGTGACCGATCGCGACCACATCGCCATCGGTGGCCATTCCTACGGTGCGTTCATGACCGCCAACCTGCTGGCGCATACGCGCCTGTTCAAGGCCGGCATCGCGCGCAGCGGCGCCTACAACCGCACGCTGACCCCGTTCGGCTTCCAGGCCGAGGAGCGCAACTACTGGCAGGCGCAGGACGTCTACCAGAAGATGGCGCCGTTCAACTACGCCGACAGGATCAAGGATCCGATCCTGTTCATCCACGGCGTGGACGACAACAACTCCGGTACGTTCCCGATCCAGAGCGAGCGCATGTTCGCCGCGGTGAAGGGCTTGGGTGGCACCGCACGGCTGGTGATGCTGCCGAACGAATCGCATGCCTACCGCGCACGCGAATCGATCATGACCATGCTGGCCGAGAGCGAGCGCTGGCTGGAGCAGACCATTGGCCCGGCCGGGCAGGGCACCGCGAAGAAGAAGCGCTGACCGGACCGGGTAGTGCCGGCCGCTGGCCGGCAACCTCATGGACCCACGCAGCCTGAGGTTGCCGGCCAGTGGCCGGCACTACCAGATGAAACCATTTTTGCATCGCAGCACGCTGCCCGTTCTGGTTTAGGCTTGGGGTCTGGATCCGTTGACCGAGGCCTGTGCGTCGCCGATGAACGAGTACCGCAGCAGCATCGAGTTCGCTTCCCCCGATCTTCCGCTTCGCGATGACGTGCGCCGGCTCGGCGCACTGGTCGGTGACCTGTTGGTCGAGCAGGTATCGGCGGCCTTCCTCGACGATGTCGAAGACGTGCGCACCCGCGCCATCGCCCGTCGCGAGAACCAGGCGCCGCTGTCGGAGCTGGCCGAAGGGCTGGCCGGGCGCACGCCGCAGCAGGCCGAGACCATGGTGCGGGCCTTCAGCACCTACTTCCAGGTGGTCAACATTGCCGAGCGCGTGCATCGCATCCGCCGCCGCCGTAACTACCAGCGTGCCGGTACCGCAGGCGCGCAGCCCGATGGCCTGCAGGATGCGCTGCAGCACCTGAAGGCGCAGGGCGTGACGCTGGACGAACTGGCGCAGTGGCTGCCGCGCATCGACATCGAGCCGGTGTTCACCGCGCATCCCACCGAAGCCGTGCGCCGTGCGCTGCTGGAGAAGGAGCAGCTGATGGTGGCCAGCCTGGTCGACAACCTCGACGGCCAGCGCACGCCGGGGGAAGCGGCCGCCGATGCTGCGCGCTTCCGCATGGCGCTGACCGCGTCGTGGCAGACCACTGATTCCTCGCCGGTGCGGCCCACCGTCGATGACGAGCGCGAGCACGTCGGCTTCTATCTGGTGCAGGTGCTGTACCGGGTGATTCCGGTGCTGTACGAGTCGCTGCAGCAGGCGCTGCGCGACACCTATGGCGAAGAACTGCCGCTGCCGCGCCTGCTGCGCTTCGGCACGTGGGTGGGCGGGGACATGGACGGCAACCCGAACGTGGATGCCCACACCATCCGCACGACGCTGGACGCGCAGCGGCAGGCCGTGCTGGGTCGCTACCAGAAGGAACTGCTGCAGCTGGCCAGCCTGCTCAGCCAGTCCACCGAGCGGGTGGGCGTGAGCGAGGCGCTGCAGGCGCGGGTGGCGCACTACCAGCTGCTGCTGCCGCAGGTGCAGTCGCGCCCGCGCCATGCCGACATGCCCTACCGCCTGCTCAACGACCGCATGCGCGCGCGCCTGCAGGCCACGCTGGATGACGGCGAAGGCGCCTACGCCGGTCCGGACGAACTGATCGACGACCTGCAGCTGATCCTCGACAGCCTGCGCGCGAACCGCGGCGAACATGCCGGTGGCTTTGCGGTGCAACGCCTGCTGTGGCGGGTGAAGACGTTTGGCTTCCACCTGGCACGGTTGGACGTACGCCAGGAGTCGAGCGTGCATGCACGCGCGCTGGCCACGGTGCTGGGCGGCGACGCGGCCTGGGACGGTCTGGATGCCTTGGGCCGCGCGCGCCTGCTGGCACCGCATGCCAGTGGTGAGGTGCCGTTGCCGAAGGGCGACGACGAAGGCAACCGGCGGCTGGACGCCGTGTTCGCTGCACTGGCCGATGCCCGCGCGCGCCACGGCGGCGACGCGCTGGGCAGCTACATCATCTCGATGGCACACGACCGCAGCGACGTGCTGGCGGTGCTGGCGCTGGCGCGTCGTGGTGGCCTGGTGGAAGAGAACGGATCAGTGCCGCTGGATATCGCGCCGCTGTTCGAGACGGTGGATGACCTCAAGCGCGGTACGGCGACCCTGCAAGACCTGCTGGCCGACCCGGTGTACCGCGCTCACCTGCGCGCGCGCGATGACGTGCAGATGGTGATGCTGGGTTATTCGGACAGCAGCAAGGACGGCGGCATCGCCGCTTCGCGCTGGGGCCTGCAGCGTGCACAGGTGGAACTGCTGGAGGTGGCGGCAGAGGCGGGCATCCGATTGACCTTCTTCCATGGCCGGGGCGGTTCGATCAGCCGCGGTGGCGGCAAGACCACGCATGCGGTCGATGCGTCGCCGCGCGGCAGCATCGATGGCCGCCTGCGGGTGACCGAGCAGGGCGAGGTGATCCATCGAAAGTACGGCATCCGGGCGCTGGCACTGCGTTCACTGGAGCAGGCCACCGGCGCGGTGCTGCGCGCCAGCCTGCGCCCGCGCGCCGCCGAGCCGCGCGAGGACGGCTGGCGGCCGGTGATGGATGCGGTGGCTGCGGCCAGCAGCGAGGTGTATCGCGCGTTCGTCGGCCAGCCCGGTTTCATGGACTACTTCCGCACCGCTACGCCGATCGACGTGATCGAGCGGATGACGCTGGGCTCACGGCCGTCGCGTCGTCTCGGCCAGGACGCCGCACTGGGCAACCTGCGTGCGATTCCGTGGGTGTTCGCCTGGAGCCAGGCGCGTGCCGTCATTCCCGGCTGGTACGGCGTGGGCAGCGGCCTGCAGGCCGCGGTCGATGCCGGCCACGAACAGACCCTGCGCGACATGGCGCGAGACTGGCCGTTTTTCCGCACCTTCCTGGACGACATCGCGATGGTGCTGTCCAAGGGCGATATCACCATCGCCGAGCAGTTCTCGCGGTTGTCGGGCGACCTGCACGGCCGGTTCTTCCCGCAGGTGCAGCGCGAACTGGAGCTCACCCGGCGCTGGCTGCTGGCGTTGATGGACCAGAAGACGCTGCTGGACCACGACGCACGGCTGGCGCTGTCGATCCGCCTGCGCAATCCCTACGTCGATCCGATCAGCGTGCTGCAGGTGGATCTGCTGCAGCGCTGGCGGGCCAGCGGGCGCGAGGATGACGATCTGCTGCGCGCACTGGTGGCGTGCGTGAACGGCGTTTCGCAGGGTGTGCAGAACACCGGTTGATCCGCATCCGCCGGGCATGGCCCGGCGAATTCGAAAGGGTAGTGCCGGCCGCTGGCCGGCAACCTCATGATCTCCGGCAGCACGCGCGAGGTTGCCGGCCAGCGGCCGGCACTACCTCATTCCTCCGGCGACGGCGGGTTCGATGCCAGCAGTTCCAGGTGGCGCTGTTCCATTTCCTGGCGCAGCTGGCGGCGGATCTGTGCTGCGGCCTGGCGGCGCTTTTCGTCGGACGTTGCGGGCTGCAAGGGCGGGACAGGCGTCGGTCGGCCTTCTTCATCCACTGCGACCATCGTGAAGAAGCAGCTGTTGGCGTGACGCACGCTGCGCTTGAGGATGTCCTCGGCCACCACCTTGATACCGATCTCCATCGATGAGGTGCCGGTGTAGTTCACCGAGGCCAGGAAGGTGACCAGCTCGCCCACCGCGATGGGCTGGCGGAACATCACCTGGTCCACCGACAGGGTGACCACGTAGCTGCCGGCATAGCGGCTGGCGCAGGCGTAGGCCACCTGGTCAAGCAGGCGCAGGATGGCGCCGCCATGGACCTTGCCGGAGAAATTGGCCATCTCCGGCGACATCAGCACGGTCATGGACAGCTGGTGGGTTTTCAGTTCGGTCGACATGCGGCGATTGTATCGGCAACCGGTAGTGCCGGCCGCTGGCCGGCAACCACGCGGTTGTTTCCGGAGGCCATGAAAAAGCCGGCCAGCGGCCGGCTCTACCAGAAGCAGAAGGGCCGCGTGAGCGGCCCTTCGTGTTGCTTACTTCAGCTTCGCATCGGCGCGCAGGGCGGCGGCGCGGTCGGTCTTCTCCCAGGAGAAGGCCGTGGCGTTGACGGTCTCGCCTTCGCCGTTGAGGTAGCTGAACTCCTTCGGCTTGCGGCCGAAGTGGCCATAGGCCGCGGTCTGCTGGTACATCGGGTGGATCAGGTCCAGCATCTTGATGATGCCGTACGGGCGCAGGTCGAAGTGCTTGCGGATCAGCTTCTCGATCTTGTCGTCGCTGATCTTGCCGGTGCCGAAGGTGGTGACCGAGATCGAGGTCGGCTCAGCCACGCCGATGGCGTAGGAGACCTGCACTTCGCAACGGTCGGCCAGGCCGGCGGCAACCACGTTCTTGGCGACGTAGCGGGCGGCGTAGGCGGCCGAACGGTCGACCTTGGACGGGTCCTTGCCGGAGAACGCGCCACCACCGTGACGGGCCCAGCCGCCGTAGGTGTCGACGATGATCTTGCGGCCGGTCAGGCCGCAGTCGCCCACCGGGCCGCCGATCTCGAACTTGCCGGTCGGGTTGATGTGGAACTTGGTGCCCTTGTGCAGCCACTTGGCCGGCAGCACCGGCTTGATGATCTCTTCGCGGACGGCCTCGATGAGGTCCTTCTGCTTGATGCCCGGGGCGTGCTGGGTCGACAGGACCACGGCGTCGATGGCCGAGACCACGCCGTTTTCATAGCGCAGGGTGACCTGGCTCTTGGCGTCCGGGCGCAGCCACGACAGCGGCGAGTTCTTCTTCTTGCGGATCTTGGCCTGCTGCTCGACCAGGCGGTGCGACAGGTGGATCGCGGCCGGCATGTAGCTGTCGGTCTCGTTGGTGGCATAGCCGAACATCAGGCCCTGGTCGCCAGCGCCCATTTCTTCCGGCTTCTTGCGGTCCACGCCCTGGGCGATGTGCGGCGACTGCTTGCCGATCAGGTTCAGCACGCCGCAGGTGGCGCCGTCGAAGCCGACGTCGGAGCTGTCGTAGCCGATGTCCGTGATGACCTTGCGGGTCAGCGCTTCCAGGTCGATCCAGGCGCTGGTGGTGATTTCACCGGCCACGATGGCAACGCCGGTCTTGACCATGGTCTCGCAGGCCACGCGGGCGCGCTGGTCCTGGGTCAGGATCGCGTCCAGCACCGCATCGGAGATCTGGTCGGCAACCTTGTCCGGATGGCCTTCGGAGACCGACTCGGAGGTGAAGAGATAGCTGGACATCAGGCGTAATATCCCTTGATTCGGATGGAAAGATGGGCGCGCATGATACACGGGGTGCGCCGCCTGTGCATTGTGAACCCGTACCGGTTGCCGGTGGTTAAGCCCGCGTAGGCCCGGCAGCGGCCGTCATGACGGGATTGGGGGCCAGCCTCGAGGCCCAGTGTTCCACCAGCGTGACAACAGACGGGGGCTGGCCAACCCCCGACCGCGCAGGCCGCGACCCGGCCGTCATCGTTCTGCCCCGAAACCGCCATCTGGCTGCCGCCTGCCGGGCGCAGGCTGTCGGCCAATCCGGCCGCCGGGCATCCGTGGATCCGCCATGCAGGAACTCGAACAGCGTCTCCAGCAACGTTTCCCCGATTGGTTCCATGGCCGCCGTGGCCAGCTGGCACGGCCGCTGCTGCGCAGCGTCGGCCGCTGGTCGCGCCTGGACCAGATCGAGGCCTTCCTGCAGCGCAGTGCAGGATTGCGCGGATTCGGCTTCGTCGCCGCCGGCCTGGAGTTCATCGGCGGCCAGTACCAGGTGGATCCGGCCGCGCTGGCGAAGATCCCGGCCACCGGTCGCCTGCTGATCGTCGCCAACCACCCCTCCGGAGCGCTGGATGCACTGGCCCTGCTGGACGCGGTCGGCCGTATCCGCCGCGATGTGCGGATCGTGGCCAACGACCTGCTGGGCGCGATCGCGCCGCTGCAGGATCTGCTGTTGCCGGTGCGCATCCTGGGTGGCAAGGCGCAGCGCGGCAGCCTGCATGCGGTGGAGGAAGCATTGGCCGCCGAGCAGTGCGTGATCGTGTTCCCGGCCGGCGAGGTCTCGCGCCTGTCGCTGCGCGGCATCCGCGATGGCCGTTGGCAGCGGGGATTCGTCCGCTTTGCCCGCGCGGCCGGTGCGCCGGTGCTGCCGGTGCGGGTGGAAGCGCGCAACTCAGCGCTGTTCTACGGCGCATCAACCCTGTTCAAGCCGGCCGGTACCGCGCTGCTGGCGCGCGAGATGTTCACCCGTCGTGGCCGCCCGCTGCGGCTGAGCATCGGCGAGCCGATGCAGCTGGGCAAGGGCGGTGACCCGGGCGCACAGCTGCTGGCGGTGCGCCGCGCGCTGTACGCGCTGGGCCGCAACGGCGCGGCCGGCAATGCCGCTGCGTGCGCAGGCCCTGAGCCGCTGGCCGCCCCGGTGCCACCTTCGCAGGTCGCCGCTGGAATCGCTGCCGCCACCCAGCTGGGCCAGACCGCCGACGGCAAGCAGATCCTGCTGGCCACCTGCACTGCCGATTCGCCACTGCTGCTGGAACTGGGCCGCCTGCGCGAACTGACCTTCCGCCAGGTGGGTGAGGGCACCGGCCGCAGCCGTGACCTCGACAACTACGACCCGCAGTACGAGCACATCGTGATCTGGGACGCCGCCGCGCAGCGCATCGCTGGCGCGTACCGGATCATGCGTGGTGCCCACGCGTTGGCCCGGCACGGCCTGTCCGGGCTCTACAGCGCGTCGCTGTTCCGCTATTCCGACGATGCCATCACCCACATCGCGGAGGGCCTGGAACTGGGCCGCAGCTTCGTGGTGCCCGATTACTGGGGCAGCCGCAGCCTGGACTACCTGTGGCAGGGCATTGGTGCCTACCTGCAGTGCCGGCCGGGGATCCGCTACCTGTTCGGCGCGGTGTCGATCAGCGCGGCCCTGCCACGCGACGCACGCGAGCAGCTGGTGGCGTACTACCAGCGCTACTACAGCGGTAGCGCGGGCCTGGCCGAATCGAACCGCCCCTTCCAGTACTTCGCTGCGCCGCCGAGTTTCGGCGAGCTGGATGCGGGTGCCGCATTCGATGTGCTCAAGGCCAACCTGGCCGCACTCGGCACCGGCGTGCCGACGCTGTACCGCCAGTACACCGATCTGTGCGAACCCGGCGGCGCGCGCTTCCTCGCCTTCGGTGTGGACCCGGACTTCAGCGATTCGATCGACGGCCTGATCGAGGTGGACCTGTGCGCGGTCCGGCCGAACAAGCGCAAACGCTACCTGCGCGGCACGGGGACGCCGGCATGAGCATGCTGGCGAACCTGTCGCCGAACCGGCGCGCGGTGTTCGTCTCCGATGTGCACCTGGGCTCGCGCCATTGCCATGCCACCGAGCTGGCGCGATTCCTCTCGCAGCTGCGCTGCGAGCGGTTGTACCTGGTGGGCGACATCATCGACCTGTGGTGGATGGCGCACCGCCGTGCGACCTGGCGGCAGTCGCACAGCGAGGTCATCCAGGCGCTGCACGCGCTGCGCCGTGCCGGCACCGAGATCATCTACATTCCCGGCAACCACGATGCCTCGCTGCGCCAGGTGTGCGGGCTGATGTTGCCGGCCATGCAGGTGCGCCGCCGTGCCATCCACGTGACCGCCGATGGCCGCCGGCTGCTGGTCGCGCATGGCGACGAGTATGACGGCGTGACCCATTTCGGCGGCCTGCAGGAAAAGTTCGGCGACTGGCTGTACTACCGCATCCTCACCGGCAACCAAGCCTTGAATGCAGTGCGGCGGCGGCTGGGCATGCGCTACTGGTCGCTGTCGGAGTTCCTGAAGAAGCGCAGTGGCGCCGCTGAACGCTACATCGAGCGTTTCGTGCAGGCCGGGCTGGACGACGTGCGCCGGCGTGGCCTGGACGGCATCGTCTGCGGCCATATCCACCGCGCGGCGCTGATTGAACGCGATGGCCTGGTCTATGCCAATGACGGCGACTGGGTGGAGAGCCTGACCGCACTGGCCGAAGACCACGATGGCGCGCTGCGCCTGCTCGACCACAGCGGCCAGACCCTGCTGGAACTGCCCGGCGCGCGGTTGTCGCAGGCGGCATAGCCCGCGTCTGTCCCGCTGTAGAGCCGAGTCCACGCTCGGCTGCCGTTACGCGCAACGAAGAGCAGCCGAGCATGGGCTCGGCTCTACATACACCGCGCGCAAGCCGCTAGCATCGGCCCATGGATTCATTGACCCAGATCGTGCTCGGTGGCGCCGTCGCTGCTGCCATCGCTCCGCCCGGCCATCGCCGCGCGGCCCTACTGGCCGGTGCCGCGCTCGGCACCCTGCCGGACCTCGACGCCCTGTGGCTTGGCTTCACTGCGGCCGACCCGGTGGCGAACATGATCGAGCACCGCAGCTTCAGCCATTCGTTGCTGGTGCTGCCCTGGGTGGCTGCACTGATCTGGTGGTTGTTCAAGCGCTTCGGCAACGGCCGGGTCGCGCAGTCACCGCTGCGCTGGTTCTGGGCGATCCAGCTGGCGCTGGTCACCCATCCCGTGCTGGATGCGTTCACCGTCTACGGCACCCAGCTGTGGTGGCCGCTGCGGCCACAGCCGACCATGGGTTCCAGTGTCTTCATCATTGATCCTGGCTACACGGTATGGCTGCTGCTGGGTTGCGTGCTGGCCTGGTTTGGCCGCGCCCGCCCCTGGGCTGGCAAGGTGCTGGGTGTGGCGTTGCTGGTCAGCAGTGCCTACCTGGGCTGGGGGCTGATCGCCAAGGCGCAGGTCGATCGGGCCGCGCAGCAGAGCCTGGCCGCGATGGGCCTGGGCGATGCGCCGCGCTTCTCGGTGCCGATGCCGTTCAACACCCTGCTGTGGCGGGTGGTGGCGATGACGCCCAGCGGCTACGTGGTGGGCGACCGCTCGCTGGTGGCCGACCACGGGCCGATGCGGTTCGAAGGCCATGCGTCCAACGTACAGGCCTTGCGCGAAGCGCAGGCCATCCCGGCGGTGCAGCAGCTGCAATGGTTCAACCGTGGCTTCATGCGTGCGCAGGTCGTGGACGGAAGGCTGGTGCTGAGCGACCTGCGCATGGGGCTGGAGCCGGACTACACCTTCAATTTCGTCGTCGCCGGGCAGGCCGACGGGCAGTGGCGGGCTATCGTTCCCGAGCAGGTGCGGGTGGACTACAGCAGTCCCGCCGCGCGTGCCGACGCCGGTCGCCGCCTGGCGGCGATGTGGCAGCGGATCTGGCAGGAGCCGGCGGCCTCCGCGACTGGTGCGGCGCACCCGTAGATCCACGCCATGCGTGGATGGCGGGACCATCGGCAGCGCCGCGTCGGCTCAATACACCGTCGCGCGGCCCTGGACGAACGAGTAGAAGAACACGGCGTTCGGGTCGTTCTGCACCAGGCGGAACTCGCGGCGCATGCCTTCCACGGTGTCCTCGTCCACCGAGCCGGCCTGCAGCAGCTGGTCGGCGGCCGACAGCAGCAGCTGTTCCCAGAACGCGATCATCGTCTTGCGACGCGCCGGTTCGCGGTTGTCCAGGTGGATGGTCTTGATCTCGGTGTGCACGTCGCGGAAGCCGCCGGCCAGCAGCAGGTTGCCCAGCTTTGCACCGACGAACGGGTCACCGCCGTGGTCGTACTGGAAGTCGTTGAAGGCCATCCAGTAGCGCCAGATGTGCGGCGAGTACGGGTCGAGCAGGAACGAGGCATTCATCACTTCGGTGATGTAGACCGGCGAACCCGGTGCCAGCACGCGGCGCACTTCGCTCAGCACCCGCGCTGGTGAAGGCACGTGTTCCAGCACCCAGCACAGGAACGCCGAGTCGAAGCTGCGTGCCTCGAACGGCAGCTCGCCGGCGTCGGCCTGCTGCAGGGTGTAGCGGTCGCTGCACCACGGCGTGCGCGCCAGGTTCTCGCGCGCTGTGGCGAGCTGCGTTTCGCTCAGGTCCACGCCGGTCACGTGCAGCTCGGGGAAGCGGCGCAGCAGGATCTCGGTCTGCGCACCGACGCCGCTGCCGACTTCCAGCAGACGCCGCGCGCCGCTGTAGTCGATCTGGCCGAAGATGCTCGATTCCAGCAGCCGTGCCTGGGTCATCAGGCGCTGCTGTTCGGTGCCGGAAAACCCGTGCAGGTAGGTCGGAGAGGAGATCGGCGGGGTCATGACGGCGGGCTCTTGTAGCGTCGAGCTGGCTCGACTGTTCGGAAACGCGGGGCTGGCTGCTCAGGCCGCCGAAGACAGCGCCGGTTCCCCGGCGATCAGGCGGTCGAAGTACTCGGTGGTCAGCGCGATCTGGCTCTGCGGGTCTTCGGCACGGTTGACCACCGCGCGGAACGCGGCGTTCTCCGGACGATCCTTGGCATACCAGCCCAGGTGCTTGCGCGCGATGCGCACGCCCTGCGGTTCACCATAGAAGGCATGCAGCGCGTGCAGGTGGCCGAGCAGGATGTCGCGCACTTCCGCCAGCGATGGCGGTGGCAGTTCCTCGCCGGTGGCCAGGTAGTGCGCCACTTCGCGGAAGATCCACGGCCGGCCCTGCGCGGAGCGGCCGATCATCACTGCGTCCACGCCGGTCTGCTGCAGCACGTAGGCGGCCTTCTGCGGCGAATCGATATCGCCGTTGGCGATGACCGGAATGCGCAGTGCGGCCTTGATCTCGCCGATGGTGGCGTACTCGGCCTGGCCGGTGTAATGCTGGTCGCGGGTGCGGCCGTGCACGGCCAGTGCAGCGATACCGCTGTCCTCGGCGATGCGCGCGATCACCGGCCCATTGCGGTGGTCACAGTCCCAACCGGTGCGGATCTTCAGCGTGACCGGCACGTCCACCGCGTTGACCACGGCTTCGAGGATGCGCGCCACCAACTGCTCGTCGCGCATCAGCGCCGAGCCGGCCCAGGCGTTGCACACCTTCTTGGCCGGGCAGCCCATGTTGATGTCGATGATCTGCGCGCCGTGGTCGACGTTGTAGCGCGCGGCCTCGGCCAGCTGCTGCGGCTCGGTGCCGGCGATCTGTACGCTGATCGGTGCCGGTTCGCCCTCATGGTCCATGCGGTGGATCGACTTGCGCGTGTTCCAGAAGCGCGGGTCGCTGATGGTCATTTCCGAGGCGGCCAGTCCCGCACCCAGCCGTTTGCACAGCAGGCGGAAGGGCTTGTCGGTGACGCCGGCCATGGGGGCCAGCACGACGTTGGGGGCAATGGTGTACGGGCCGATCTGCATGCGCCCATTGTAGGGCGCGGGCGGCGGTACGGCCGTGTCGGGTACGGTCCGGTTCAGGCCGATCGGCACCGACCTCATGCCGTACCGGCATCAGCAGATGCTTGACGGTTGCTTCCGTCGCCCCCAGGGGCGGGCCATGGTAGGCGGCTAGCCCAGGCTCTGCCAGGCCTGCCGGGTCCCCAGCGCGAAGGCCAGCCCCAGGCCCAGGCAGACCAGCGAACTGACCACCCAGAAGCGCCGGCCGTTGTAGCCGGGTCGCAGCAGCGCCAGGCCGAAGCCCATCGCCGCGCGCAGCAGCAACAGCAGGGCGATGCCCGTCAGGACCAGGCGGCTTGCCGGCAGCGGCGAATGCCAGCCCGCGGCGGCCAGTGCGTACAGCGCCCAGGCCACCAGCACGGCAGTGATGCCGGCGGTCATCAGCGGCGGCCACCAATGCCCGGCCTGTGCCAGCCGGACCATACGCTGGCCAGCACCGAAGTACCTGTACCAAGGGGCGCCGAAGGCGATGCAGCCGATATGCAGCAGGGCTGCAATGGCACTGCCGGCGGCCGCGAACAGCAACCAGGGGAATCCGTCCATGTCCTGCCCGTGCAAGGAAGCTGCGCGGATGGTGGGCCAGGGGCAGGATGTGGGCAATGCGACAGGCGGTCGCAGGGGCCGGGCAATGGGCAAAAGAGAGGCCCAGGTGCCTGTGCACCCGGGCCTTGTCATCCACGCGTGGCGTGGAATTACTTGGCTTCGGCGTCGGCCGGGGTGAAGCGCGGCATCGCCGCTGCAGCGCCTTCCTTCTCGGTTGAACGACCGGCGAACTGGTTGGCGAAGCGCACGTGGCGGGCGAACGGGGCGTCGGCCACCTGCGCCAGCGACGCGGCCAGCGCACCGTTGAAGGCGTCACCGGCACCGGTGGTGTCGATCGCCTGCACCTGTTCGGCACCCACGCGGTAGTACGGCTGGGTATCGCCGCGCAGGTTCTCGTCGGCATGCGACACGAACACGCCCACCGAACCCAGGGTCACCACCACGGTACCGTTGCCGACCAGCTTGCGGCACAGCGCGTGCAGGCTGGCGCCATCCAGTGCGGCGACATCGTTGGCATCCACGCGCTCACCGACATGGCGGCCGAGCAGCGCGGCGAACTCGGTCTCGTTCGGGGTGATCACATCGGCCAGCTTGAGCAGGCCAATGGTCGAGGGCGCGTCGGCCGGTGCGGTGTTGAGCACGGTGGTGACACCGGCCTCGCGGGCCGTGGCCAGCGCCGCTTCGATGGTCTGCACCGGCGATTCCAGCTGTACCAGCACCACCTTGGCGCTGGTCAGCAGGGCCTGCTGCTGTTGCAGGAAATCAGTGCTCAGCGCGGCGTTGGCGCCCGGGCCGATCACGATGGTGTTGCGGCCACGCGCGTCCACGTAGATGCCCGCAGTGCCGGTCGGCTCGCTGCTGGCTTCGGCGATCAGCCCGAAGCCGTCCTGCGCAGCCAGCTCGCGCGCGGTGGCGCCACCAGCGTCATCGCCCAGCGCGCACACGAAGTGCGTGTCGGCGCCGGCGCGGCAGGCCGCGACCGCCTGGTTGAAGCCCTTGCCACCGGGGCCGGTGCTGTAGCGGCCGGCAATGGTCGCACCCGGTGCCGGCAGCGACTCGCACCGCCACACGTGATCGACATTGAAGGAACCGACGACAACGACACTGCTGCTCATAGGAAATCTTTTCTCAACCAGGGGTTCAACTGAAGTGCGTCAGCACGCCGGCGATGGTCGCCGTCATGAAGGTGGCAATGGTACCGCCCAACACCGCGCGCAGGCCGAACTTGGCCAGATCGTGGCGACGTTCCGGCGCCAGGCCGCCGATGCCGCCGATCTGGATCGCGATCGAGCTGAAGTTGGCAAAGCCGCACAGCGCGTAGGTGGCGATCAGGCGACCTTCGTCGGACAGGCTCACGCCCGCCACCTGGCCGTTCACGATCTGCGACAGCTCGGTGTAGGCCACGAACTCGTTGATCACGACCTTCTGGCCGATCAGCGAACCGACGGTGGTGGCATCAGCCCACGGGGTACCGATCACCCAGGCGATCGGGGCCAGCACGTAGCCGAAGATGGTCGACAGGTTGGTCGGCTTGCCGATGGCAGCGGCCAGGCCGGTCACATCGCCGATCCAGGTCAGCGGGGCGTTCAGCAGTGCGATCAGGGCGATGAAGGCCAGCAGCATCGCGCCGATGTTCAGCGCCAGCTTCAGGCCGTCACCGGCACCGGCAGCGGCCGCGTCGATGATGTTGCTGGAGGTCTTCTCGACTTCCATCTTCACCGTGCCGCGGGTCAGCGGGGTGCCGGTTTCCGGAATCAGCAGCTTGGCCACGACCAGGGTGGCCGGTGCGGCCATGATGCTCGCCGCCAGCAGGTGCTTGGCATAGAAGGCCTGCTGCACCGGGTCGCCACCGCCGAGCATGCCCACGTAGGCCGCCAGCACGCCGCCGGCGATGTGCGCCATGCCGCCGATCATCATGGTCAGCAGCTCGGACTGGGTCATCCTGGCGATGTACGGGCGCACGGTCAGCGGCGCCTCGGTCTGGCCGATGAAGACGCTGGCGCAGACGCTGGTGGTTTCCGCGCCGGACACGCGCATCACCTTGGTGATCGACCAGGCCATCACGCGCACGATCGCCTGCATGACGTTGAGGTGGTACATCACCCCCATCAGCGCCGAGAAGAAGATGATGGTCGGCAGCACCTGGAAGGCGAAGATGAAGCCGTAGTTCTTGGTGTCCATCAACGAGCCGAAGATGAAGCCCGAACCCTCGTTGACGAAGCTCAGGACCTTGACGAAGCCCTTGCCCAGCGCATCGAACACGTCGCGCCCGCCCGGCACCAGGATCACCAGCGCCGCGAACGCGATCTGCAGGGCGATACCGGTGGCAACCAGCTTCCAGTCAACCGCACGCTTGTTGTTGGAAAACAACCAGGTGATGCCGATCAGCACCGCCAACCCGAACAGGCCGAAGCCGATCCTGCCCAAACCTTCGACCATGTGAGTGACTCCCCTGGGGCGTCGCGAAAAACGGGAAGCCTAGTGCAGGGCAGGGGCCGGGGCAAGAAAAAGCAGCGTGCGCGCGCCCATCGGTACCGATCAGGCCAGCAACGGCAAGGGCTTGCGGCCGGCGGCGGCAGGTAGAATGGGGCTCGATCCCGGCCCGGATGCGGGCCCGCAGCAGGAGATTCGCATGCAATACCGTCGCCTGGGCTCCACCGGCCTGCCGATTTCCGCCCTGTCCTTCGGCGCCTGGGTGACCTTCGGTGACCAGATCCCGCGCGACGAGGCCCGCAACCTGGTGGCTGCCGCCTGGGACCACGGCGTCAACTTCTTCGACAACGCCGAGGGCTATGCCAACGGCCGCGCCGAACAGGTGATGGGCGATGTGATCGCCGACCTGCGCCTGCCGCGCGACGGCATCTGCGTCTCCAGCAAGGTGTTCTTCGGCAGCGCCAGGGACCCACGGCCGACCCAGCGCGGCCTGTCGCGCAAGCATGTGACCGACGCCTGCCATGCCGCGCTCAAGCGCCTGCGGGTGGACTACCTGGACCTTTATTACTGCCATCGCCCGGATCCGGATGCACCGATTGCCGAGACCGTGCATGCCATGGATACCCTGGTGCGGCAGGGCAAGATCCTCTACTGGGGCACCTCGGAGTGGTCGGCGGTGCAGATCCAGCAGGCGCTGGACATCGCCGGAGCACGCAACCTGCAGGGCCCATCGATGGAGCAGCCGCAGTACAACCTGCTGCACCGCGAACGCGTCGAGGTCGAGTATGCGCCGCTGTATGCCGGTGCCGGCCTGGGCACCACCATCTTCTCGCCGCTGGCCTCGGGCCTGCTGACCGGCAAGTACGACCAGGGCATTCCGGCCGACGCGCGGCTGGGCCGGGAAGGCATGGAATGGCTGCAGGCGCTGGTGCTGGGTGACGACGCCGAGGCCCGCCTGGCCCAGGTGCGCCGCTTCAGCGAAGCAGCGCGCGAGCTGGGCCACGCCCCGGCCACGCTGGCGATTGCCTGGTGCCTGCGCAATCCGAACGTCTCCAGCGTGATCCTCGGCGCCAGCCGGGTCAGCCAGCTGCTGCAGAACCTGCAGGCGCTGGAGGTGCTGGAGCAGGTCGATGCGGCTGGCTGGGCGCAGGTCGAAGCCGCCTTTGCCTGAACCCCGGGGCCGACCGGGCCTTGGGGGCCTCGGTCGGGCCGGCTCGGGCTCGGGCCTCGGTAGAGTCGACTGATTAGTCGACTGCTTCGAGCATCAGCAGTCGACCAACAGTCGACTCTACACGGCTGTGTCGCCATTTGATTGACATGATCTATCGAATTTCAGAATTCGATCATTAATCTCATCAATCAAATTGAGAATGGTTGTTGATTGTCAACTGAGAATCATTATCATTTAACTCGTCCCTCGCACGAGTCCAGATGCTCATGAATGCTCAACCTGTACTGCTGCGCCCCGAAACGCTGACCCTCCGCGATCGACCGGTCCGCGTCGTTCCGCCGGAAGAGGTGATCGACAGCGAAGCCCTGCTCAAGGGCCGTCGTGAAATCCTGATCCAGCACGGCGACCGCTTCTACCGCCTGCGGCACACCAGCAACGACAAGCTGATCCTGACCAAGTAATCGCGGCCTGGTCGCCCGCCTCCCTCCCTCCTGCCGGCAGCGCCGGCAGGGTGGGCGACCCGTCCGCGCCCGCTCTCTCCCCCTCGGTCTACCGCGTGCACCTCCCGGGTGTGCCGGTAACCGGGGGTTCCCCTGCCTGACCGAACGAACCCGATGACCCGCCCTACCGCCCTTTGCCTCGCCGTCTGGATGGCCCTGCCGCTGTCCGCCCACGCTGCCGCCGCGGCCACTGCCACCCCCGAGGCGCGCGACTTCGACCGCGTGCAGGTCACCGCCACCCGCACCGAGCGGGCAGTGAGTGACGTGGCGGCCACCGTCGATGTCATCGACCGCGAGCAGATGGACCGGCACCTGGTGCAGGACATCAAGGATCTGCTGCGCTACGAGCCGGGCCTGTCGGTGAGCCGCAGCGCCGCGCGCTTCGGCCTTGGCAGCATCCGCATCCGTGGCCTGGACGGCAACCGCGTGCGCGTGCAGACCGATGGCATCGCCATGCCCACCAGCTTCAACATCGGCTCGTTCTCCAACGCCAACCGCAACTTCACCGATCTGGACACGCTCAAGCGCGTGGAGATCGTGCGCGGCCCGGCCAGCTCGCTGTACGGTTCCGACGCGCTCGGGGGTGTGGTGGCCTTCGTCACCAAGGATCCGGCCGATTACCTGAAGGATGGCAAGGACAGCTACGTCGGCCTGAAGTTCGGCTACGACGGTGAGTGGAAGGGCCTGCTCGGCGGCGTGACCGGCGCGTTCGGCGGCGAACACTGGAGCGGCATGGTCAACATCAACCATCGCCAGGGCCAGGAAACCGGCAACAAGGGCGATGTTCGCAGCCTCGACAACACCCGTACCGCGCCCAACCCGCAGGACCGCGACGGTCGCAGTGGCCTGGCCAAGCTGGTCTATGCACCGAGCGAGGACCAGCGCTTCCGCCTGACCGTGGAAGGCAACGAAGACAACACCGATACCAACGTGCTGTCTTCGATCGACCGTACCACCACCACCGGCATGAAGGCGCGCGACACGCAGAACCGCACCCGCGTGTCGTTCGCCCATGAAATGGATGCGCTGGACAAGGGCTTCGCCGACAGCCTGCATTGGCAGCTGTATACCCAGCACAGCGAAACCACCCAGATCACCGACGAGGACCGCGCCAACCGCAGCCGCCGCCACCGCGAGTTCAACTTCGATCAGCGCGTGTACGGCCTGCAGGCACAGTTCAACAAGGCGTTCAGCACCGGCAGTGTCGAACATGCGCTCACCTACGGCTTCGAAGGTGCGCATACCGAGATCCGCCAGAAGCGCGACGGCTACCAGGTCCTGGCCAATGGACAGGCCAGCACCACCATCCTGCCCGATGCCTTCCCGGTACGTGATTTCCCGATCAGCAAGACCACCGAGCTGGGCCTGTACGCGCAGGATGAAATGCGCATGGCCGACGGCAGGCTGTCGCTGGTGCCGGGCGTGCGTGTGGATCGTTACGAGCTGAAGCCGGAAGTGGACAGCATCTTCGCCGACGACAATCCCGGCGTTGCGGTGGCCAGGCTGACCAAGACCAGCGTCTCGCCGAAGCTGGGCATGGTCTATCGCTTCAGCGACGAATGGTCGCTGTTTGCCGGCTATTCGCATGGCTTCCGCTCGCCGCCGTACAACGACGTCAACCTGGGCTTCACCAACTTCGCCTTCGGTTACACCGCCATTCCCAATCCGGACCTGAAACCGGAAACCAGTGATGGCATGGAGCTGGGCCTGCGCTTCCTGTCACCGGCCGCCTACGTCAGCGTCAGCGGCTACTACAACGAGTACAAGGACTTCATCGAGTCGCAGTCGCTGGTCGGTACAAACGCGCAGGGCCTGATGGTGTTCCAGTCGCGCAACATCGCCGATGCGCGCATCTACGGCGCCGAACTGAAGGCTGGCGTTGACTTCGGCCAGATCAACCCGGCGCTGCAGGGTTGGGCGCTGCGCAGCTCGGTGGCCTGGTCGCGCGGCGACAACAGGACCGAGGACACGCCGCTGGATTCGGTCGACCCGCTGCACGGCACCGTCGGCCTGATGTACGACACCGACACCTGGGGCGTCGAACTGGCCGGCACCTTCGTCAAGCGCAAGGACCGCGTCACCGCAGCGACGGTGTACCGCCCGGCCGGCTACGGCGTGGCCGACCTGATGGCGCACTGGAACTTCGCCCCGGGCGCGACCTTCAACGTCGGCGTGTTCAACCTGGGCGACAAGCGCTACATCGATTGGTCCAACGTGGGTTCGACGCTGTCGCCGACCAGCCGCGTGCTGGATCGCTACACCAGCCCGGGCCGCACCCTTTCCGCCAGCCTTGCCGTTTCCTGGTGACCTCATGAGCCGAGCCTTGTCCGCACGCAGGAACGACGCCATCGCCGTGCAGGGCAGCGCGGCCTGGCCGACCCCGGCACAGCTGGCCACGCTCGGCACCGTGTTGTGCCTGTACCACGCCGACGGCAACGAGTTGGGTGGCTGGCGCCAGGCGGTGCGCGTGCACGCCTGCCAGGGCGTGGACAGCGAGGGCATACGCGAAAGCCTGTGTTTCCTTGATGCCCGCGGCCGCTGCGTGTGGCGCCTGTACCTGCTGCCCGACAGCGATTTCCTGGCCTGGGACCGGCTGGTCGCGGCGCTGCCGCCGGGCCCGAAGCACGACAGCGATGGCAGTGTCGGCGAACGCCTCTGGCGGCGCCTGGCCGGGCACCTCGGTGGCCAGCGCTGGCGCCTGTGCCCGCTGCGCCTGCATGCCGCGGACGAGGGCCGCACGCTGGCGGCCAGCCTGTCGACGTTGTCCTCGCTGGGCGCAGCCACCGCGCGTCGCATCGCGCGGCTGGAGGGTGCCGAAGGCGAGCTGGCGATCGACGATTGCTGCTGCGCCGACGCCGCGCGCCGGCCGACACCGCGTATTCCCGGCGACCTGCCGCTGATCCGCCTGTGATCCTTTCCTGATGGAACGCCCGACGGCCCTGGAAGGCCTCTCAACGAACCTGCAACCCCGAAGGAAGACCCCGATGAAGTTCCAGACAGCCAGCGTCATGCTGCTGCTCGCTGCCAGCGGCGTGGCCAGCGCGCAGCCCTCCGACATCGCCCGCGACCACGACAGCATCCTCGCCATGCAGGGCGAGTACACCGTCGACTTCGCGTTCGACGAGACCGTGCTGCTCAAGCCCGGCTACGAGCGTGCGCCGGCGATGCGCAGCGGCGGCAGCGAAGTGGTCATCGTGGTCGAGGACACCCCGCAGCGCATTGTGCTGCAGCACCTGCTGCTGGACGAGAAGAGCGGCCACATCACCAAGCACTGGCGCCAGGACTGGGTCTACGAAGCACCGAACCGTTTCGAGTTCAGCGCCGACCAGACCTGGCAGGTGCGCAGTATTCCGTCGGCGGTGAACCAGGGCGCCTGGACCCAGTGCGTGTATGAAGTGAGCGATGCACCGCGCTACTGTGGCACCGGTAAATGGACGTACACCAACAACGTGCCGAGCTGGACCAGCGACCTGAGCTGGCGGCCGTTGCCGCGTCGTGAGTACACCAAGCGCAGCGACTACAACGCGCTGGCCGTGGTCAACCGCCACACGCTCACGCCCAATGGCTGGACCCACGAGCAGTTCAACACCAAGGTGCAGCGCAACGCCGATGGCAGCCAGGTGGAGATCGCACGCGAGTTCGGCTTCAACGATTACGTGAGAACCACCGAGATCAACTTCACCCCGGCCCGCAATTACTGGAAGGCCACTGCCGGTTACTGGGCCAAGGTGCGCCAGCGCTGGGACGGTTTCCTCGGCCAGGCCCCGGGCGTGCACCTGAAGACCAAGCTCGACGGCATGGCGATGATCATTCCGCTGTTCACCCAGGCCGAAGCGATCCAGTCCGGCAAGAAGGTGAAGGACGCGCAGATCGACGAGGTGTTCGCCAAGTACGTGGAAAAGGCGCCGAAGGAAGGCTGATCGCCGCGATGGAGATGGGTGCCGGGCGTACCCGGCACCGCATCCACCGGCTGCCGGTGGGGGCCGGGCTTGCTCGGCACGCCATCCGGAGGCGCAACCGCCTCAGGCTTCGCGCAGCGCCAACGCCGGCGGCGTATGCAGGATCGCCCGCGTACCCCACCAGCCCGCCAGCAGGCTCAAGCCGATGCCGACCACGCCGCCGATCAGCAGCCCCGGCCACGGCGGCAGCAAGGGCAGTTCGAACACCTTCTGCGAGACCGCCACGCCGATGGCAGCCGCTGCGCCCACCGCCAGCATCGCCGCCAGCGTGCCCAGCGCGCCGAACTCCACCAGTACCGCGCCGCGCAACTGGCGCCGGGTCGCGCCCAGCGTGCGTAGCACCGCGCTGTCGTAGCGGCGCTCGCCGGCGGTGGCCTGCAGCGCGGCCAGCAGCACCAGCACGCCGGCCAGCAGGCTGAACACCATCACCAGCTGCACCGCCTGTGCCACCCGCTCCATCACATCGCGCACCTGCGAGATCACCGCGTCCACGTCCAGCAGCGACAGGTTGGGCTGTGCGCGCACCAGCTCGCCCAGGCCCGCCGCCTTGCCGGCCGGCAGATGGAAGGCCGACAGCAGGTTGTGCGGGGTGTCGCCCACTGCATTCGGGTTCAGCAATACGAAGAAGTTCGGCCGGAAGGTGTTCCAGTCCGCCTTGCGTACGCTGGTGACAGTGAACTCGCGTTCCTGCTCGCCCACTGCAATGGTGATGCGATCGCCCGGGTACACGCCGTAACGCTTGGCCCAGCCGATCTCCACCGACGCCTCCGCCGCAGTGCTGTCAGGCATCCAGAAGGTGCCGTTGACCAGCGTGTTGGCGGGGGGGAAGGTGCTGCGCCAGCTGAAGTTCAACGGCCGGTTTTCATCATCATCCTCACGCTGGCCTTCGCCTTGCGACGGCTGCCCGTCCTGCGAAGGCGTACGATCGACGCGCAGCGGCGGCTTGCCATTGATCGCGATCAGCCGTCCGGTGGCCATCGGTTCGATGCTGGCGTCGTCGGCGCCCAGTCCGCGCAGCGCGGCCAGCACGCTGTCGCGCTGTTCGGGCTGGATGTTGATCAGGAAGTAGTTGGGCGTATCCGCAGGCAGGCGCTCGCGCCATTGCTGCAGCAGGCCGGGGCCGGTCACCGCCAGCAACAGCAGCGCGCACAACGACAGCGACAGCCCGACCAGCTGCATCACTGCCAGCATCCGGCGCCGGGTCAGCGCGGCCAGGCCGAGCCGCCAGTGGCCGTGCAGGCGGTGCTGCAGGCCGCGCAGCAGCTGCAGCAGCACGAAGCCGACCACGCCGGCGGCCAGTGCCAGCGCGGCCAGGCCGCCGAGCACCCACAGCGCCAGCTTCAGGTCGCCGGTGACTTGTACGGCCAGCAGCAGGCTGGCTGCCAGCGCTGCCACATAGGCCAGCAGTGACGCCGGCGGCAGGGCAGCGAAGGAACGGTTGAGCACCCGCATCGGCGGCACCCCACGCAGGCGCAGCAGTGGCGGCAGGCCGAAGCCGAACAGCAACAGCAGGCCGATGCCGGCGCCGGTCAGCGCAGGCATCGCCTCGGGCAGCGGCAGGCGCTGCGGCACCAGGCTGCCCAGTACCTGCACCAGGCCTTCCTGCGCGGCCATGCCCAGGCCGATGCCGAGCGCACAGGCCGGCACCGCCAGCATCAGCAGCTGCAGCGCCAGGCCCAGCAGGATGTCGCGCTGGCGCGCGCCCAGGCAGCGCAGGATCGCGACCTGGTCGATGCGGCGCAGGGCGAAGCGGTTGGCCGCCAGTGCCGTGGCCACGCCGGCCAGCAGCACCGCCAGCAGCGCGCTCAGGCCGAGGAAGCGCCCGGCCAGATCGAAGGCCTGGCGCACGCCGCGCTGGGTGTCGTCCACGCTCAGCAGGCGCAGGCCCTTGACCTGCGGCAGCAGCCACTGGCGCAGCGCGGCAATCTGATCGGCCGGTCCAGCGAACATCAGCCGGTAATTGATGCGGCTGCCCGGGCCGAGCAGTCCCGTGCCTTCCACATCGGCGCGGTTGACCAGCAGGGTGGGCGAGAGCGCCAGCAGATCGCCGCCGGTGTCCGGCTCGGCCTCGATGATGCCGGCGATGCGCAGCGTGCCGGCGCCGAATTCGAGGTCATCGCCGGCCTTCAGGCCCAGCCCCTGCAGCAGGCGCGGGTCGGCATAGGCCTGGCCCTTGGGCGGCATGCCGGCATCGGCGATCAGCGCCCCGCCGGGCGTGGCCCGAACCCGCAGCGTGCCGCGCAGCGGATAACCCGCCTGCACCGCCTTGATGCTGGCCATCTGGCTGGCATCGCCGTTGAACAGCACGCTGCCGAAGCTGGCGATGCGGGTATGCGCCAGTCCACGCCGTTGTGCCTCGTCGGCGAATGCCTGCGGCGGGTCATCACGCCCGGCGATGCCGAGATCGCCACCGAGCATTTCCGCCGCGCTGCCGGTCAGTGCCAGGTTGACCCGGTTCACCAGCGTGCCCACCGCGGTCATCACCGCCACGCCCAGCACCAGTGCGGCGAACACGGTCAGCAGGTCACCGGCCAGGGCCTCGCGACGCAGCGCGCGCCACGCGTGCCGCAGCAGGTTCATGCCTGGGCTCCGCGCTCGACCGGCAGCAGGCGGCCGTCGTCGATACGATGGATGTACTGGCAACGCTGCGCCAGGCGCATGTCGTGGGTGACCAGGACCAGGGTGGTGCCGCTGCCGGCGTTGAGTTCGAACAGCAGGTCGCTGATGTGCTGGCCGGTGGCATGGTCCAGCGATCCCGTCGGTTCGTCGGCGAACAGGATGCGCGGGCGGGTGACGAAGGCACGTGCCAGTGCCACGCGCTGCTGCTCGCCGCCGGACAGCTGGCGCGGGTAGTGGCGGGCACGATGGGCCAGGCCCACCTGCGCCAGCACCTCGTCCACCCGCGCGCGGTCCTCGCGTCCGGCCAGCTCCAGTGGCAGCGCGACGTTCTCGGCGGCGGTCAGCGCCGGCAGCAGGTGGAAGCTCTGGAACACGAAGCCAACCTCGCGCGCGCGCAGCTGGGCCCGCGCTTCTTCATCGAGGTCGCCCAGGTCCTGGCCCGACAGCGCAATGCGGCCGCGGCTGGGCAGGTCCAGCCCGGCCAGCAGGCCGAGCAGGGTGGTCTTGCCCGAACCGGAGGCGCCGACGATGGCCGCGCTGGTGCCTTCATGGACGGTCAGGGTGATGTTGTCCAGTATGTGGACTTCACCCTCCGGGCCCTGCACGGATTTGCCGACCTGGTCGACGGCGATGGCGACGGGCGCGCTGCGGGGGGACAGGCTGTCGATGAGGAGACTCCAATGCGCAAGACGGGATGGAGCCGGCGAGCCGGCGCGATGATGGTGCTGCTGCTAGGGTTGCTGCTGTTGCCGGGGCTGGCCTGTGCCAAAGGTCCGGCCGGGACCGTGCTGGTGCTCGGCGACAGCCTCAGTGCCGCCCACAATATCCCTGCCGACGCCGGCTGGGTCAGCTTGCTGCAACAGCGGGTCAGGCAGCAGTCGAAAACCCCGGCGCGCATCGTCAACGCCAGCATGAGCGGGGAAACCACCGCCGGCGCGCTGACCCGCCTGCCGGGCCTGCTGGCCAGGGAGAAGCCGACCGTGGTGGTGATCGCGCTGGGCGGCAATGACGCGCTGCGCGGGCTGACCCCGGCGCAGGTGCAGGGCAACCTGGGAAAAATGGTGCAGGCCAGCCAGAAGGCCGGTGCCAAGGTGCTGCTGCTGGGCATCGACGTGCCCCCCAACTACGGACCGGCCTACCGCCAGCGCCTGGCCGCGGCCTACAAGGCGCTGGCCACGCAGTACAAGGTGCCGCTGCTGCCGTTCCTGCTGGAGGGCGTGGCCCTGCAGCCGGGCATGATGCAGGCCGACGGCCTGCACCCCACGGCGCAGGCGCAGCCGAAGCTGCTGGACAATGTCTGGCCGCTGCTCAGGCCGCTGCTCTGAACCGTTTGTGTACCTCTTGACGGAACTTCACATCGCGTCCACCGTCGATCCGGCATGTTTCACAAAGCTGAAGTTAGAGGGAATCACATGCGTCAGACGAAGGAGACCTCCGGCTTGGTGCTGGTGGTCGAAGACAACCGCAACATCTCCGAGATGATCGGCGAATACCTGGAAGGTCGCGGCTTCGAAGTCGACTATGCACAGGACGGCCTGGATGGCTACCGCCTCGCGGCGGAAAACAGCTATGACGTCGTGGTGCTCGATCTCATGTTGCCGCGCCTGGATGGCATCGAAGTGTGCCGTCGCCTGCGCAACGACGCGCGCAAGTCCACGCCGGTGCTGATGCTCACCGCACGCGACACGCTGGACGACAAGCTCACCGGCCTCGGGTTCGGCGCCGATGACTACCTGACCAAGCCGTTCGCGATCCAGGAGCTGGAAGCCCGCCTGCGCGCGCTGATCCGTCGCGAACGCCGCCAGGTCGGTTCGGAGGTGCTCAAGGTCGCCGACCTGGTGCTCGATCCGGTCAGCATGCGGGCTACCCGTGCCGGCACCGAGCTGCAGCTGTCGCCGATCGGCCTGCGCCTGCTGACCATCCTGATGCGCGAATCGCCGCGCGTGGTCACCCGCCAGGAGATCGAACGCGAGATCTGGGGCAATGGCCTGCCGGATTCGGACACCCTGCGCAGCCATCTGTACAACCTGCGCAAGATCATCGACAAGCCGTTCGACCGTCCGCTGCTGCACACCGTGCAGAGCGCCGGCTACCGCATTGCCGATATTGCCCAGCCGATGGCCTGATCGGGGCCCGGCCTGTGCAGCATCAGGCCCGGCCGGGCAACGACCCCGCACCGGGCACGGGTGACCGGCCGGCGTTGCCGCCGGTCATCCTCCGTGCACGACTACGGCGCAGCGCGCTGCCTATAATCGCAGCGCTCTGACCGGGACCCCGCAATGCCGCACGGCCTGCCGCGCAAGATCCGTATCGCCTTCATCCTGCAGGCAGTTCTGGCCAGCCTGGGCATCCTGCTCGGTGCCTGGCTGGTCTCGCTGGTGATCAAGCACAGCCTGGTCGGTGCCGCCCTGCGCGAGGAAGCGGCCTATTACTGGACGCTGCACGAGGCGTCGCCGGTGCAGCCGCCGCCGAACACCCACAACATCCGCGGCTACCTGCTGGAAAGCGGGCAGTCGGCACTGTCATTGCCGGCCAACCTGCGCACCCTGGAGCCTGGCTTCCACGAGCTGCCCCAGGACGACCAGCTGGTGCTGGTCGACGTGCGCCCTGCCGGTCGCCTGTACCTGGTGTTCCTGCGCTCGCGCGCGGAGATGCTGGCGTTCTGGTTCGGCATCGTGCCGGTGCTGCTGACCCTGTTGGCGGTGTATGGCGCCAGCTGGGTCACCTACCGTGCCTCCAAGCGACTGGTGTCGCCGGTGAACTGGCTGGCGCGGCGCGTCTCGCGCTGGGACCCGGGCCACCCCGAAGCGGCCGATCTGGAGCCGAACAAGCTGCCGGCGGACATGCAGGGCGAGACCCGGCAGCTGGCCGCTGCGCTGCATTCGCTGGCCAACCGGGTCAGCGCGCACGTCGCGCGCGAGCGCAACTTCACCCGCGATGCCAGCCATGAGCTGCGCACGCCGTTGACCGTCATCCGCGTGGCCAGCGACATGGCCCTGGGCGATGAAACCCTGCAGCCGCGCCTGCGCCGCAGCCTGCAGCGCATCCAGCGCGCCGGCCGTGACATGGAAGCGGTGATCGACGCGTTCCTGATCCTGGCCCGCGAGGCCGATGTCGAACCGCAGATCGAGCTGTTCGACGTCAACGACATCGTCCGCCACGAGGTGGACAATGCCAACGAGCTGCTGGGCAACCGGCCCGTATCGGTGCACCTGCACGGTGAAGGCCCGGTACAGCTGCACGCACCGCCGCGGGTGCTGCAGGTGGTGGTCAGCAACCTGGTGCGCAATGCCTGCAGCTACACCGACGAAGGGCGTATCGACGTGCACGTGCTCAATGACCGGGTGGTGGTGCGCGATACCGGCATCGGCATGTCCGCCGAGGCGCTGTCGCGCGCGTTTGAACCGTTCTACCGCGCCGAGCCGAGCCGTCCGCAGGGCACCGGCCTGGGCCTGTCGATCGTGCGCCGGCTGTGCGACCGCTTTGGCTGGAAGGTCAGCCTGGCCAGCGAGCCGGGCAAGGGCACCGAGGCCACGGTGGTATTCCGCTGACGCGGCACCTGCTGCCTCGGTAGATGCCGACCTTGGTCGGCGCTTTCAACAGGATTCACGCCGGTGCCCGATGCCAACCAAGGTTGGCATCGACCGGAAGGCGTGCGCGGGCGCGTTGCGGCGTCCGCAGTCCCTCAGTTGCAGTTGACCTTCGGCGCCAGCGCCTTGGTCCAGATTGCGTAACCGGCCGGGGTCATGTGCAGCATGTCCTCGCGGAACAGCGTCGCATCCGGCTGGCCATCGGCGCCGAGCATCGGCGTGTAGATGTCGGTGAAGCCGGTATTGGGCAGCCTCGCCAGTGCAGCCTTGATCAGCGTGTTGGCTTCGTTGATCGCCGGCAGCAGGTGCGCGCGCGACGGGCTCGGCTTGATCGACAGGTACTCCACTTTGGTCTTCGGCAGGTCGCGATGCACGCGTTGCACGAAGGCAACCACGTCGTCGCGCACCTGCACGGGGCTGCGGCCACTGTTGAGGTCGTTGTCGCCCGCGTAGAAGAACACCTTGCAGGGCGCATACGGCACCACGATGCGGTCGGCGTACCAGGTGCTGTCGCGTACTTCCGAGCCGCCGAAGCCGCGGTTGAACACTGGCTGGCCAGGGAAGTCGGTGGCCAGGCTCTCCCAGAAGCGGATCGAGGAGCTGCCGATGAACTCGATGCCACCGCGCGGCGGCGGGTTGGACTGGTCGGCGCCGACGAAGCGGGCCATGTCACCGGCCCAGGCCACGTTGGAGACCTGTTCGGGCACCCGGGGCGACTTGGCCGGGCTCAGCGCCTGGGCCAGCGGTGCGGCAGTCAGCAGGCCCAGCATCAGCAGGCAGGTACGGCGACGGGACATCAGGCGCTCCAGCAGGCAAGGGGGCACCCATCATAGGAGCATGCCCGGGCCGGTGCTTGCCCCTGGCAGGCCTTTCAGCGGGCCGGCGCGGGCTGCGGTTGGCGGCCTTGTGGCAAAATGGCCGCCATCTGCCTATTCCTGTGCACCCATGATTCCCTGCCGTGCGTCTGAGCGGTCGCTGCGCCGCGCCCCCGTTGCTGGATATCCCACCCGTGGCTGATCAGTTCGGCCACCTGCCGCGCGGCCCGCGCCGCATCTTCCAGGCCGCCCGCTGGTCCTGGCAGGGCCTCCGCGCTGCCTGGCTGCACGAGTCCTCGTTCCGGCTTGAGGTCTACCTGCTGATCCTGCTGACGCCGATCGCGGTCTGGCTGGGCCAGACGCCGGTCGAACGCGCGCTGCTGATCGGCTCGATGCTGCTGGTGCTGGCGATGGAGCTGGCCAACTCGGCCATCGAAGCGGTGATCGAACGCTACGGCAGCGAGATTCACGAACTGGCCGGCCGCGCCAAGGACATGGGCTCGGCGGCGGTGTTCGTGCTGATGATGAACGTGCTGCTGTGCTGGGCGCTGGTCGTGGTTCCGCACGCACTGGCCGGCACCTACGGCTGAAACCCCATTCCCCCACTGCCTTGAAGAGTTTCCATGTCCTTTGAGTTCCTCGCCGACCCCAATGCCTGGGTGACCCTGTTCACGCTCAGCGCGCTGGAAATCGTGCTCGGCATCGACAACCTGGTGTTCATTTCCATTGCCGTCAGCAAGCTGCCGGAAGAGCGCCGCCCGTTCGCCCGCAAGCTCGGCATCGCGGTGGCCTGCATTACCCGCATCGGCCTGCTGGTCTCGCTGGCCTACCTGGCGCACATGGCGGCCAACCTGTTCACCGTGGCCGGCATGGGCATCTCCATCCGTGACCTGGTGCTGATCGTCGGCGGCCTGTTCCTGATCATCAAGGGCTGCATGGAGATCAAGGAACTGATCAGCGGTGGCGAGGATGAAGATCCCAGCACCACCAAGGCCTCGGCCGTGTTCGGCTACGTGATCGCGCAGATCGCGGTGATCGACATCGTGTTTTCGCTGGACTCGGTGATCACCGCCGTCGGCATCGCCGACCACATTCCGGTGATGGTCGCCGCGATCCTGCTGTCGGTGATGGTGATGCTGCTGGCCGCCAACCCGCTGGGCCGCTTCATCGATGCCAACCCGACCGTGAAGATGCTGGCGCTCGCCTTCATCCTGATGATCGGCGCGGTGCTGATCCTCGATGGCCTGGACGTACACGTGCCCAAGCCCTACATCTACGCCGCGATGGGCTTCTCGGTGCTGGTGGAGTGGCTGAACCTGCTGATGCGCCGCCGCGCCCGCGAGCACAACGTTCCGGGCGCCGGTAACTGGTAAGCGCGCCACAGGCGTGTGCGTCCCTCAGAACCCCCGGCAATGCCGGGGGTTCTGCGTTGTGGGGGAGGTTTGGCTCTGCAGCGGCACTGCGGTTTTTGCACTTGTGGCTGCGTTCCGGCCTCCACTTGTGAACCAGGATCAACAGTGTTTTCCCGGGGCGAGGCTTAATCCGGCGCAGCAAAGCGCGCAGGCTACGCACTCCCGATTCCCGCCCCCCAGGACTGCCCCCATGAATTCCAGAGCCGCCTTGCTGGCGCTTGCCGTTGGCGCCTTCGCCATCGGAACCACCGAGTTTGCCCCGATGGGCCTGTTGCCGGTCATCGCCGACGGCGTCGGCGTTGGCATCCCCACTGCGGGCATGCTGATCACCGCCTATGCCGTGGGCGTGATGCTGGGCGCGCCGGTGATGACCCTGCTGATGGGCCGTTTCGGCAAGCGCACCGCGCTGATGCTGCTGATGTCGATCTTCGTGGTCGGCAACCTGCTGTCCGCGCTGGCCCCGAACTACGGACTGCTGCTGCTGTCGCGGCTGGTCACCAGCCTCAACCATGGTGCCTTCTTCGGCATTGGTGCGGTGGTCGCCGCCAGCCTGGTGCCGAAGGAAAAGCAGGCTGCGGCCGTGGCCACCATGTTCATGGGCCTGACCATCGCCAACATCGGCGGCGTGCCGCTGGCGACCTGGGTCGGCCAGCAGCTGGGCTGGCGCCTGTCCTTCGCCGGTACTGCGGCGCTGGGCCTGGTCGCGATCACTGCGCTGGGCCTGGCGCTGCCGGCGTCCGCACCGGGGCCGCGCCCGGACGTGCGCCGCGAACTGAAGGCGATCCTGCAGCCGCAGGTGCTGCTGGCGATGGCCACCACCGTGCTGGGCGCGGGCGCGATGTTCACGCTGTACACCTACGTCGCACCGGTGCTGACCGAGCTGACCGGTGCGTCCAATGCCTTCATCGCGATGTCGCTGGCCCTGATCGGCATCGGCTTCACCCTCGGCAACGGCATCGGCGGGCGCATGGCTGACTGGTCGCTCGATGGCGCCACCCGCATCCTGCTGGCTGCCCTGGCGGTGCTGATGTTCGTGCTGCCGCTGGCCTTCATGAGCCACGCCACTGCGGCGCTGGGCGTACTGCTGTTCGGTGCGGCGACCTTCGCCCTCGTGCCGCCGCTGCAGATCCGGGTGATGCAGGTGGCCAGCGAGGCGCCGGGCCTGGCGTCGTCGATCAACGTGGGGGCGTTCAACCTGGGCAATGCGGTGGGTGCGGCGCTGGGCGGTGCGGTGATCAGCTCGGGCCTGGGCTACGCCGCGATTCCGGTGGCCGGTGGCCTGCTGGCGGCATCGGGCCTGCTGCTGGCGTGGCTGGGGCGTCCCCGCACTGCGGTGGCCGAGGCCTGCTGAGGGGAGAGGGTTTCCGGCAGGGCTTGCAGCCCTGCACCCGCTGCAATCAACGTCAACGTCAAAAGCTGGCTATCCGTGGGATGGCGGGGTGGGTCCGGTGGCGGGGGGCGCCGTAAACCCGTCCCTGGGGGCTTGGCCGCGGCATCCATGCCGCGGACACCCCCGCCACCGGACCCACCCAGCCTTCGACAGTTTTCTGCGAGTTGTTGGAACCTGCTGCTGATGGTGGGTGCCGACCGTTGGTCGGCACGAATGCCTGGAGCATGGGCTTCTGCCGGGACGACTGCGTGGATGGAACTGACTGCCTGGTGCTATTCCAATACGGCCTCATCAGGGCTCCAGTTTCCGTCAGCAGGGTCCTGCAGCGATTCCGGCACCGGCCAGATAAGTACGCCGGCGTCCTCGCCGGCGAGTCGATGCGCATGAACCCACAGCTCCGTCCCGGCTCGATTGAATGCAAGGGATTTCAATGCGATTCCCTCAGGAACGCCGAGACGTGAGACGTGCCTGCCGGAATCCATGCGCCAGACATCGACGTAACGGCCCGGCGAAGCGCCTGTAACCGTCATCGCGAGCAGCCTGCCGTGAGCCGTGCGTGCCAGTGCCTGAGTACCGGTTTTTCGTTCCACCTCAAATGCCGCTTCCCCGGTGGAAAGACGATGAATGCGAAGAACGTCCCTCTGCTCTGGTGGATCACGAACCTCTTCGGCGACCCAGTCGCCCGCAGCGCTCCCAAACACCAAGCGTTCAGTGCCTGCCGACCTCAGTGGAAAGCTGTTGGCCACATCGCCTGACGCAGGTGCAACACCAACCAGACCGCAACTCGTGAACCAGAACAGTCCGTCACCCAGATCCGGTGCCGGACCTGAGGAGCAGGATTGCATGCAGCCAAAGACGCGCCGCCTCAAGTTGGTTCTGTCTTTCCAGAGCGCCTTCATCTCGATGGCGTCTCCTGATCCTGTGTCCATGATCCGCTCGGGGAAGCGCTCCTCCGTCGCCATATGAGACTCCGAGTAAAGATAGGAGTTGCCGTCGCGATCGAGGTGCCACCGCTGATCCATGGTGCTCTGCATGCAACGGTCGCTTCGGATCGACCCATTCGCATTGCCGTTGATCCGTACAGGACAGACCGTGAGAATCTGTCGCGTCAGGCGCGGTTCGATTGTTGTCAGCACCCATAAGCGTCCCTTCTGGTCGACCTTCGTCTGGATGACCCGCTGGCTTTCATCCATCTGCCAGGCGTCGATGCCCTCATCCTTCTTCGCGACGATGTAACCGTATGAACTGTCGGTGCCTGACGTCACATGGAACTGATCCTTGGCCAGCGAACGAATCTGGCCAGAGCTGCTGCCTGGTTGAATTCCCTGGATCGGAAGCCATCGCAGCATCATCGTCGCGCCATCCACGGGCGCGCGCGGGGCGATGTGCTGCACCGGTGGCTCGTCGTTTGAACTGAGCAGATCCGAGAGGACATCCAATGAAGCTTCGGGGCCCGCCGGGAAGGTCGACACCAGCGCCCGCACCTGGGCTGCAAACTCCTGGCTGGCGTCATTTTCGGTGATCAGCTGGGTTTCCCAGTGAGGGTAGGGGACAGCGGTGACCCCGGGAATGGAGGCGAAGGCTTTCCATTTGAGGCGTCGCTGCTCATGGCGCCTCTCTGCATACCAGACCAGCGTCTGCGAAGGAGTGCCTGCCAGATCCGTGAGATCGATCAGGACAACGTGCTTATCGCCTGACCTGCGTCGCGAGGTGTCAGTGTAAGAACTGGAGAATGTCCGCCGATCCACAGTCAGATCAGTGAATTCGGCGCCCGTGGGATCGAGGTCGGATGGAGACAGCTGTTCCATGTGAGTGCGCCAGCGCGATTTCTCTTCGGGCGCAATGACCCCCGTCGATGCCGCCACATCAATTGCAGCAAGGTTCTGCGCAAACGCGACTGCACTCTTCCCAGGGTGGAAGTGTCCGTAGACCTTCATCCACTCCCGCTCCATGTCTCCCAGGATAGGTTGAGTGTCATCCCTCAGGCGGAATGCGCTGGAAAAATAGCTTCGCGCGCGGAGCGTGGTACTGACCTCCTGCGTCGACGCTGACACGATATAGGCCCTGCCCATGTAGCTGTCACGCCCCACGTGAAGCAGCATGTCCCGGGCTTGGGTATCGTCTGGCGCAATGAGGACGGGCGTGGACGTCGGAGCGCCCCGCGTGGGATCCGGGGCTGGCTGGGCGCAAGCCGTTGGCATGAGCAGAGCGATGATCGCTGCTGTTGGAAGAATCTTGTGCATGATCGAGGTCGATGTCCATTTCCCGACCGATGGCTGCTGCCTCTGAGCGGAGCAGGCGGTTCACGTGCGGGATCCCTGTACTATCTGATGCGGAATTTGTGCTGGGCCATGCAACAAGTACGAAATGGGCTCGCAATCGACCGCTCGGGGGACCTTGCCGGCGGGAGGTGGAAGCCAAAGGCAGGGCCGCTCGCGGGCCCGGCGCGGGCGCTCTGAGCCAGCCCAGGCAATGCGCCAGACCGTTGGCATCAGCGCCCTGCTGGCCTGGACCCATTGGCCCTGCAGGATTCCTGTTCATCTCCACACGCTCATTAACACCGACCATGGCATGCTCGGCGCCAAGCCCACCCGGAACCTCCGCCATGCGCCTGTTCACCCGTGTCCTGCCCCTGATGCTGCTGGCCTCCCTGCTGTCCGGCTGCGGCTACAACGCCATCCAGCAGAAGGATGAGGCGGTCAAGGCCAGCTGGTCAGAAGTGCTCAACCAGTACAAGCGCCGCGCCGATCTGGTGCCCAACCTGGTGCAGACGGTGAAGGGCTTTGCCAGCCAGGAAGAGCGCGTGCTGACCGAAGTCACCAACGCCCGTTCGCGCGTCGGCCAGATCAACGTCAACGCCGACGACGAAGCCTCGCTCAAGCAGTTCCAGCAGGCCCAGGGCGAACTGGGTAGCGCGCTGTCGCGGCTGCTGGTGGTGACCGAGAACTACCCGGTGCTGAAGTCCGACCAGAACTTCCGCGACCTGCAGGCCCAGCTGGAAGGCACCGAAAACCGGATCACGGTTGCGCGTGGTCGTTACATCCAGCAGGTGCAGGACTACAACACCTACATCCGTTCGTTCCCGCAGGTGATCACCGCCAAGATCTTCGGCTACAAGACCAAGCCGAACTTCACCGTGGACAACGAAGCGCAGATCTCCAACGCACCGGCGGTGGATTTCGGCAACGCGCCGCAGCAGCAGCCGGCACCGCAGCCGGGCCACTGACCGATGCGCCTGACCACTGCGCTGCTGGCCCTGCTGCTGTGGCTGCCGCTGGCATCGCACGCCCAGCAGCTGGCGCCGGTTCCGACGCTGGATTCGCCGGTGGTCGACACCACCGGCACGCTGGATGCCGCGCAGAAGCAGGTGCTGGTACAGCAGGCGCTTGACCTTCAGCAGCGCAAGGGCAGCCAGCTGCAGGTGCTGGTGGTACCCACCACCCAGCCGGAAGACATCGCCCAGTACACCACGCGGGTCTTCGACCAGTGGCAGATCGGCCGCAAGGGCGTGGATGACGGCGTGCTGCTGGTGGTGGCCAAGGACGACCGGCGCGTGCGGATCGAGCCGGGCTACGGCCTGGAAGGCGCGATTCCCGATGCCATCGCCAACCGGGTCATCCAGGAGTACCTGGTGCCGCGCTTCCGCGCCGGCGACTACGCCGGGGGCATCACCGATGCCACCGCCGTGCTGGTCAAGCTGATCGATGGCGAAACGCTGCCGGCACCGGTCAGTGGCCATCGTGGGCGCGAGCCGGGTGCCGGCGGCGATACCTGGTTTCTGGCGCTGTTCATCGGTGTGTTCGCCGGCAGCATCCTGCGCGGCGTGTTCGCGCGCGTGCCGCGCCCGCTGCGTGGCCTGCTCGGCGGCGCTGGCGCAGCCGTGGCGGCGTTCCTGTTCACCTCCACCCTGCTGGCCAGTGGCCTGGCCGGCGTGGTTGGCCTGATCGTGGCGATGCTGTCCGGCCATCCGGGGCGCTTTGCCGGCGGTGGTGGCTGGGGCGGCGGCAGCTGGGGCGGGGGAGGCGGCTTCGGCGGTGGTGGTGGATTCGGCGGTGGTGGCGGCTGGGGCGGCGGCGGTGGCCGTTCCGGTGGCGGTGGCGCTTCGGGAGGCTGGTGATGATCCAACGTCTGTTCCGCCATGTATTCTCGCCCTCGGTACGGCGTGCCTTCCCGCCAGCCACGCTGCAGGCGATCACCGAGGCCATCGCCGCCGGTGAGCAGTGCCACGGCGGTCAGGTGATGTTCGCTGTGGAGGCCGATCTGCCGCTGGCCGCGTTGTGGCACAAGGTCACCCCGAGGCAGGCCGCCGAGCATGCCTTCGCACGCCTGCGCACCTGGGATACCGCCCACAACAACGGCGTGCTGATCTACCTGCTGCTGGCCGACCATGCCATCGAGATCGTCGCCGACCGAGGCCTGCATGGCCGGGTCAGCCCGGCGCAGTGGCAGCGGGTCTGCACCCATCTGCGCGAGGGCCTGCGTGGTTCCCATCCGGTGGAAGCGCTGCAGGATGCCATCGACGAGGTCTCCAGCCTGATCGAAGGGCACTTTCCGGCCTCGACGCGGTCGAACGATGACGCGTTGCCGAACTCGCCCCAGCTTCTTGGTTGAGCCGGGGCGGCACTGGCCCGAGAATAGGCGTTCAACCGCAAGGCACCTTCCATGATCTATTTCCACGACATCGACCCCATCGCCCTCTCGCTGGGGCCGATCAAGGTGCATTGGTACGGCATCATGTACCTGCTGGGCTTCACTGCGGCCTGGCTGCTGGGCCGCACGCGCATCGCGGCCGGGCGCCTGCCGGGCGTCGATGCCAACGGCTTCTCCGACCTGTTGTTCTACGCCATGCTCGGCGTGGTGCTGGGCGGCCGCATCGGCTACATGCTGTTCTACGCGCTGGGCGATTTCCTGCACAACCCGCTGCTGCTGTTCAAGGTGTGGGACGGTGGCATGAGCTTCCATGGCGGCCTGCTGGGCGTGCTGGGTGCCTGCTGGTGGTGGTCGCGCAAGCACGCGCTGCACTTCTTCGACACCATGGATTTCATGGCGCCGCTGGTACCGCTGGGCTTGGGTTTTGGCCGCATCGGCAACTTCATCGGTGCCGAGCTGTGGGGCAAGTACACCGACGGCACGTGGGGCGTGGTGTTCCCGTCCGGCCTGCCGGCGCCGCTAAACCAGCTCGACCACGCGACCCTGCAGGCGCAGTTCGCCACCGGCGCGCTGAACCAGTTCGCCCGCCATCCCTCGCAGCTGTATGAAGCGTTCCTGGAAGGCCTGGTGATGTTCGTGGTGCTGTGGACGGTGTCGGCCAAGCCGCGCCACCGCTACCTGGTCGGCGGCCTGTTCGCGCTGATGTACGGCCTGTTCCGCTTCGCCGTCGAATTCGTACGCATGCCCGACAACGGCGTCTACGTGGCCTTCGACTGGCTGACCCGTGGTCAGATCCTCAGCCTGCCGCTCATCGCCTTCGGCCTGGTGCTGCTGGCGATGTCGCGCCGCGCGCCGGTGCTGCAGCCGCAACCGGTGATGGCAGCGGAGGGCAAGGCATGAAGGCCTACCTGGACCTGCTCGCGCATGTGCTGGAACATGGCGCGCAGAAGAGCGACCGCACCGGCACCGGCACCCGCAGCGTGTTCGGCTGGCAGATGCGCTTCGACCTCAATGAAGGTTTCCCGCTGGTCACCACCAAGAAGCTGCACCTGCGCTCGATCATCCACGAGCTGCTGTGGTTCCTGAAGGGCGATACCAACATCGGCTACCTGAAGGACAACCAGGTACGCATCTGGGACGAGTGGGCCGACGAGAACGGCGACCTCGGTCCGGTCTACGGCAAGCAGTGGCGCAGCTGGGCCACCGCCGATGGCCGCGAGATCGACCAGATGCAGTGGCTGGTGGACGAGATCAAGCGCAACCCCGATTCGCGCCGGCTGGTGGTCAGCGCCTGGAACGTGGGCGAGCTTTCGCAGATGGCGCTGATGCCGTGCCACAACCTGTTCCAGTTCTACGTGGTGGACGGCAAGCTCAGCTGCCAGCTGTACCAGCGCAGCGGCGACATCTTCCTCGGCGTGCCGTTCAACATCGCCAGCTATGCGCTGCTGACCCACATGGTGGCGCAGGCCACCGGCCTGGGCGTGGGCGACTTCGTGCATACGCTGGGCGACGCGCACCTGTATTCGAACCACTTCGAGCAGGCGCGCGAGCAGCTTTCGCGTGAACCGCGCGCGCTGCCGAGGCTGTGGTTGAACCCGGAGGTGACCGACCTGTTCGGCTTCCGGTTCGACGACATCCGCATCGACGGCTATGACCCGCACCCGGCGATCAAGGCGCCGGTGGCGGTGTGAGTGCCATGAAGCTCTCGATGATCGTGGCGCTGGACCGCAACCGGGGCATCGGCCAGGGCAATGCCATGCCCTGGCACCTGCCGGATGATTTCAAGCACTTCAAGGCGCTCACCCTGGGCAAGCCGATCCTGATGGGGCGCAGGACGGCCGAGTCGATCGGCCGCGTACTGCCGGGGCGGACCAACCTGGTGCTGACCCGCAGCGGCCAGGTGCCGTTCGCGGGCATGCGCGCGGTGGCGTCGCTGGACGAGGCGAAGGCGATTGCCGAAGGCGAGGGCGCCAGCGAGCTGTGCATCATCGGCGGCGGTGAGATTTTCCGTCAGCTGCTCGACCAGGCCAGCGACCTGTACCTGACCTGGGTCGATGCCGAAGTCCCCGCGGATACCCATTTCCCCGAGGTGGACGTGCAGGACTGGCGGGAAGTGAGCAGCGAGCCGCACCCGGCCGATGAACGCCATGCCTACGCGTTCCGTTTCGTGCACTACGTGCGCCGCTGAGGATGGTTTCCTGTAGAGCCGAGCCATGCTCGGCTGCTGTTGCCTGACCCCTCCCGTAGGTGAGCGTGGCCCTGCCTACGGCCTCCGGTAGTGCCCGATGATCGCGTGCTGGAACAGCAGGTTCTCTTCACGCGTGCCGCGTGCGATGTTGTGCAGCACCAGCGGTGTGCCATTGGCCAGCCTCCGGTCGGAGACGATGCCGACATGCAGCAGACCGTTGCCGTTGAGCTTCCAGGCCACGATGTCACCGGCCGCATAGTCGGTGGCGAGGGCGGTGATCGGTTGCTGCCAGCCCTGCCGTTCGAACCAGCGCATCAGGTTCGGTACGCGGCGATGATCAATGTTGCGGTCCGGTCGTGACAGGCCCCAGATCGCCGGATAGGCGCTGAAGTTGCCGCGCATGTCTTCGTGCACGCGCGCCTGCAGGTCCAGGCCCTGGCTGCGCAGGGCGCGCACCACCACGTCGGTGCACACGCCGCGATCAAGCGGGACGTCGCCGCCGGGATAGGACAGGACCTGGTAGGCGGGATCGTAACGGGTGGTGACGCCGATCTGCGCACGCGCTGCAGCCACCAGTGGCGGCGAAGGCGCCTGTGGCTGCGATGGCGTGGGGGCGGCATTTCCGCCGCCGGTGGGAGCCGGGGCCGAAGCAGGCTGGCAGCCGCTGACCAGGGCCAGCGTCAGCAGCAGCACCCTCCTTGGTGCCCAGCCGCGCCGCGTCATGCCTGCGGCGCGGCGCCGTTGTTGTTGGGTCCACCGGAGCCTCCACCACCACCACCTCGACGGCGACGACGGCGCGGACCACGGTTGCCCGGGCTGGCAGCAGCGGCGTTGCCGCCGCCCTGTTCCTTGCCCTGCACCGCAGCGGAGGGGCGCTCGTGCGCCGGTCGCGCCGGCGGGCGGGCGTGGGGTACGGGTGCCGGTACATCGCGGCCCGGCACCTGCACCACGCGCAGCTCGTCGGTATCGAGCTGGATCGCGGTCAGCTTGCCGCCCCAGACTGCGCCGGTGTCGATGGCGTGCACGCCCTGGGTGATGGTCAGGCCCAGCGCCGACCAGTGGCCGCAGACGATCTTGAGGTCGCGCTCGACCCGGCCCGGTACTTCGAACCAGGGGTAGAGTCCCTGTTCCTGCGTGCCGGGGGTGCCCTTGTCCTCGATGCCGATGCGCCCGCGCGGGGTGCAGTAGCGCATGCGGGTGAGCACGTTGATGATCGCGCGCGAACGGTCGTAGCCGGACAGGTTCGGCGCCCAGCTTGGCTTGTCGCCGTACATGTTGCGGAACAGCTTGCGGTAGCCGGCGCCGTGCAGCTGCACCTCGACTTCGGCGGCGTGCTTCTCTGCCATCTGCGTGGTCCACTTCGGCGCCAGGCCCGCGTGCACCATCATCCAGCCCAGCTCGCGATCCACATGCACCAGCTTCTGCAGGCGCAGCCAGTCCAGCAGTTCGTCGCGGTCCTCGGCCTGCACGATGCGCAGCAGGTCCGGGTTGACCTTGCGCTGCTCCTCTTCGGTGCGTGCACCGACGGCCAGCAGCGAAAGATCATGGTTGCCCAGCACCACCACGCTGTGCTCGCGCAGCGAATGCACCAGCCGCAGCGTTTCCAGCGACTGGCCGCCACGGTTGACCAGGTCGCCGCAGAACCACAGGGTGTCCTGGGCCGGGTCGAAGCGGATCTTCTCCAGCAACCGCTGGGTAACGTCGTAGCAGCCCTGCAGGTCGCCGATCGCCCACACACTCATCGTTCGGCCTCCGTGTCAGTGCAGGGTACGCGGGACGGCCAGCACGAACGGTGCGACCGGCGCGGCAAATTCGGTGCCATCGTCGGCGACCATGTCGTAGTGCCCCTGCATCGTCCCGTGATCGGTCCCCAGCATGACACCGGACGTGTAACGGAAGTCTTCACCGGGGCGCAGCCGCGGCTGCTCGCCGATCACCCCGTCGCCATCGACATGCTCGACACGGCCGTTGGCATCGGTGATGCGCCAGTGGCGTGCGACCAGGCGTGCGGCGACCCGCCCCTGGTTGTGGATGCGGATCGTGTAGGCGAACGCAAAGCGACCGTCTTCCGGCGCGGATTGATCGTCGAGGAAGCGCGGCGCGACTTCGACGGAGATGGCATATACGTCAGCGTCTTCCATACCGGCAGTGTAATCAGGAGGCATTGGCCAAAGCGATGAATTCGGCCACGTCCAGCTGTTCGGCGCGGGCATCGGGACGCACGCCGGCGGCGATGAACTGCTCGGCGGACACCACGTTGTTCAGGGCATTGCGCAGGGTCTTGCGGCGCTGCCCGAAGGCGGCCTTGACCACCTCGGCGAAGCGCGTGTGGTCGTTGATGTTGATCGAGGCCGGATCACGCGGCACCAGCCGCACCACGGCCGAATCGACCTTCGGCGGCGGCCGGAACGCGCCCGGCGGCACCACGAACAGCGAGGTCACCTGGCAGTAGGCCTGCAGCATCACGCTGAGGCGGCCATACACCTTGCTGCCGGGGCCGGCGGCCATGCGGTCGACCACTTCCTTCTGCAGCATGAAGTGCATGTCGCGGATCACCGCGGCATGCTCCAGCGCGTGGAACAGGATGGGCGAGGAGATGTTGTAGGGCAGGTTGCCGACCAGGCGGATCGGCTGGCCGTCGGCCAGTTCGGTGAGGTCCACGCGCAGCACGTCGCGATGGACGATGGTCAGCTCGCCCAGCGGCTCGGCGGCAGCGGTCAGTGGCGCGATCAGGTCGCGGTCGAACTCGATCACCGTCAGCTTCGGGTGCACGCGCAGCAGCGGCAGGGTGATGGCGCCCTGGCCGGGTCCGATCTCGACCAGGCGGTCACCATCTTTCGGATTGACCGCCATCACGATCTTGTCGATGTAGTGGCGATCGGCCAGGAAATGCTGGCCAAGCTGCTTCTTGGCCGGTGCGGTGAACACCGGGCCGGAGGGGGAATGCGGGGAATTCATGCGCTCAGTGTACGTTGCCGCGCCAGCTGCGCACACAGCGTCGTTGCCGCCTGCAGGCTGGAAGGATCGGCGATGCCGCGGCCGGCCAGGTCCAGCGCGGTGCCATGGTCGACCGCCACGCGCGGGTAGGGCAGGCCCAGGGTCAGGTTCACCGCCTGCTCGAAGCCGGAATACTTCAGCACCGGCAGGCCCTGGTCGTGGTACATCGCCAGCACGGTGTCGAAACCGGCCAGCTTGGCCGGCAGGAAGGCGGTGTCGGCCGGCAGCGGCCCGACCAGGTCCATGCCCTCCGCACGCAGGCGCTGCAGCAGCGGGATGACCAGGTCCAGTTCTTCGCGGCCCAGGTGGCCGTCTTCGCCGGCATGCGGGTTCAGCCCGAGCACCGCGATGCGCGGCGCAGGCAGGCCGAACTCGCGGCGCAGCGCGGCATGCACCGTGCGCAGGGTGTGTTCCAGGCTGGGCGCGGTGATCGCATCGGCCACCTCGCGCAGCGGCAGGTGGGTGGTGGCCAGCGCCACGCGGACAATGTGATTGGCCAGCATCATCACCACCTTCACTCCGGCCTGGTCGGCCAGCAGTTCAGTGGTACCACTGTAGGCAATGCCGCCTTCGTTGATGACCGCCTTGTGTACCGGGCCGGTCACCACACCGTGCAGCTCACCGGACAGGCAGGCCTGGCCGGCGCCGAGCAGGGCACCGATGACCGCGCTGGCATTGGCCGGATCGGCCTGGCCGAAGTGGCTGGGCGCCGCGTTGCGGACGGCGCGCAGGCGCAGATCGCCCGGGGCGCGTGCTTCGGCGTCCTCGGGCAGCAGTTGCAGGGGCAGGTTCAGCGCGGCTGCGGCCGCGCGCAGGGTGTCCGGGTCGGCGAAGGCCAGCAGCCGGCAATCTTCACGCGGCTGCTGGACGAGGCGGACACACAGCTCCGGGCCGATCCCGGCGGGCTCGCCCGGTACCAGAGCGAGCTCGGGGCGCATCGGTCAGGACTGCGGCGGAGTGGCGGTGTTTTCCGCGCGGTCGCCGCTGCGGAAACTGACGTAGGCTTCGCCACGCAGTTCCTGCAGGAAGCGGTTGTACTCGTCTTCCAGCTTGCGACGGCCGATGGTTTCGCGGACCTGGGCACGCTGGTTGTCGGTGGTCACGTCGGTCTGGCGGGTCGCCACGCGCTGCACGATGTGCCAACCGGCGTCGGTGCGGAACGGCTGGCTGACGCCACCATCCTGCAGGCCACTCACCTGCTGGCCGAAGGCCGGGCCGAACGCGTCAGCCGGGAACCAGCCGAGATCACCGCCCTGGCCCTTGCTGTTGTTGTCCTCGGAGGACTCCCTGGCAACGGTCTGGAAGTCGGCGCCGCCGGCAATGCGGGCACGCAGGGTGTCGATCTTGGCCTTGGCAGCGGCATCGGTCTGGTGGTCGTCCACGCGGACCAGGATGTGGCGGCCGTGGAACTCGGTGACCGTCTGCTCACCGGCGGCGGAACTGCTGTCACGCACTTCCACCAGCTTCAGCAGCTGGAAGCCGCTCGGGCCGCGGATCGGGCCGACCACTTCGCCCGGCTTCATCTTTTCCATCAACTGGGCAAAGGCCTGCGGGATTTCATCCAGGCTGCGCCAGCCCAGATCGCCGCCTTCCAGTGCGTTCGGGCTGTCCGAATAGCGCACGGCCGCCGCGTTGAAGTCCAGCTCGCCCTTGTCCAGCAGGGCCTTCACGCCATCGGCCTTCTTCTGGCCGGTGGCGATCTGGTCGGCGTTGGCACCGTCGGGCAGGGCGATCAGGATGTGCGCCAGGTGGTACTGGTTGCCTACCGTGGCCTGCTGCTTCAGCGCGGCGTCGACTTCACCCTCGCTGACGCTGATGCGGCTCTGCGCGAAGCTCTGGCGCAGGCGCTGCACGGTGATCTCGTCACGCACCGACGCGCGGAAATCGTTGAAATCGATACCGTCCTGGGCCAGGCGCTGGCGCAGGGCATCCAGGTTCGAACCGTTCTGCTGGGCGATGGCGTTCATCGCCTGGTTCAGCTCCTGGTCGCTGACACGGATGCCACTGCCCTGGGCGCGGGCCACCTGCAGCTTGACCAGCACCAGGCGTTCGAGCACCTGGCGGCTGAGCACGTCTTCCGGCGGCAGCTGGTTTTCACGGCCGGCGTACTGCGCCTTGATGTTGGCGATCGCGCGCTGGAGCTCGCTCTGCAGGATCACGTCCTCATCGACGACGGCAGCGATGCGGTCAAGCGGCTGCGCCTCCTGGGCAAGCACCTGCAGGGGGGCGGACACGCTGGACACCGCCAGCAGCGAGGCGAGAAGAACGGGGAAGCGCTTGGTCATGGGATCAGGTTCGGATCGTAGTCATCCCGGGTCGCCCCGGTGTTGCTCGGCGGCACGAGATAGAGGTCGTCGCGGTTGTAGCCGAGGATAGCACGGCGCAGGGTACGGTCCGTGTCCTGCCCCAGGGAGCTCAGGCCCTTGAGTACGAACTCCAGCTGGATGGCGTTGTTCATCTCGCCTTCGCGGTTGCGGACGTAACGGCGGGCGACCGCACGCACGGCCAGGCAGCAGCTGTCCCACTGGACGCCGGCGATGATTTCCAGCGGTTCCTTGTCCTGCAGCGAGTAGTAGTAGCGGCCGACCAGGCTCCAGCGCGCATTCAGCGGGTACAGGAACGACAGGTCGGCCTGTTCCAGCAGGGTACGGTCGTGCTTGTTGGCGGTGGCCGGGGCGCCCGAGTTGATGCGGTAGCGGTAGCTGAGGTTGATCACGCCATCGTTGGGCATCAGGTAGCGGGCACGGACGCTGGCCAGATCCTCGCGCTTGTACTTCGGGTCCCACTGGTAGGTGGCACCCAGGGTCCAGCGGTCGTTGATCATGTAGTTGCCGTCGGCGATCCACGCCGACTTGCCCTTTTCCACCGGCGCGCCGCCCGGGGTGACGGTCACCCGCGACTCGTCGAAGTACTGGATCTGGCCGATGGCAGCCGAGAAGCGTTCCTTGCCGGTGGTCTGGTCGATGAAGCGGGTGCCCAGTGCCAGGGTCAGCTGGTTGGCATCGTTCTGGCGGTCGGCGCCGGTGTAGCGCGAGTCGCGGAACAGCTGGCCCCAGCTGAAGGTGAAGTCACGGGTATCGAAGATCGGCAGCTCGTCCTGGTTGCGGTACGGCGTGCGCAGGTAGAACAGGCGCGGTTCCAGCGTGTGCAGGAATGACTTGCCGCCGATGGTGGTCTCGCGATCGAAGAACAGGCCGGCGTCGATGCTCCCGATCGGGAGGCTGCGGCTGGGCGATTTGTTGCCGCGCAGCTGCTCCGGCGTGGCGGTGTTCGGGTCGATGCCCTGCGAGGCCAGCACGTTGCGGCGGACGCTGTCAGCGAGGCCCTGGTCCAGGTCGTAGCCGGTGTAGCGGTAGGCCAGGGTCGGGGTGACGTACCAGGCCGCGCCACTGATCGGGAACGACACGTACGGCTTCACGTCCAGGCGCGAGCCGCCGTACATGCGCTGGGTCTGGCCGTTGCGCGTGTACTGCAGGTCGGGCCCCGCATCGGCGCCGTACTTGAAGTTGATGTCGTCGTGGGTGAAGCGCACGGCTTCGGCATAGATGCCGGTTTCCAGCCACGGCAGGACCGGCTTGTCCCAGTTGAGGTACAGGCGCGGCTGGCGGTTGTACGGCAGCGCGCTTTCATTGAGCGTGTAGTCGGTCAGCTGCCAGCGGTCGGCCATGATGCCGGCCGTCCAGTTCCTGCCGGTGCCGTACAGGCCCACGGTGCTCTGCAGGTTCGAGGCAGTCACCCCGACCAGGCGGTTGGCGAAGTCCTCGACATAGCGCTCGTCACTGACCCAGGCCAGGTTGGCGCGGGCCTGCCAGTGGCTGTCCACGTTGTGGTAACCGCTGAACATCACCCGGCCGCGGTCGCGGTCGCGCAGCTTGTCATTGGGCATGAACGCGGTCAGCAGTTCGCCGCGGCCGCCGTTGTAGAGATAGCGGAACTCGTTGTCGAGCATCAGGCCGCGCCGGCTCATGTAGCGCGGGGTCAACGTGTCGTCGTAGTTCGGCGCCAGGTTGAAGTAGATCGGCTGTGCGTAGTCGAAACCGTTGCGTCCGGACATGCCCAGCTGCGGGAACAGCAGGCCGGTCTTGCGCCGGTCATCGATCGGGAACTTGAAGTACGGCGCCCACAGCACCGGCACCTTGCCGATCCGCAGCACGGCGTTGCGGGCGGTACCGAAGCCCTCGTCGTTGTCCACTTCGATCTGCGGCGCCGACAGCTTCCACACCGGCTGTGACGGGTCGCAGGTGGTGTAGGTGGAGCGGTGCATCTGGCCGACCGCGCCCTGCAGGTCAACCGACTCGGCATCGCCGTTGCCGCGGCGCGACACCAGCTGGTACTTGATGTCGGTGATCTTGTGGGTGTCGCTTTCCTGGTTGCCCTCGGCGCGCTTGGCGACCATGCGGATCGAGGAGTCCTGGTAGCGGACATTGCCGTCGGCGATGTAGTTGCCGCTCTCGGTATCGAAGCTGAGCTTGTCGGTGCCGACGAACTGGTCGCCGCGGCGCAGGGCCACGTTGCCTTCGTACTGCGGCACGGTGGTCGTGCCCAGCAGCTGGTCACCCTCGATGTCGGTCGGCTGCTGCTCGCGCGCAGCGCTGGCGGCCGCCTTGTCCTGCCCCGGGACCGGGGTGGGGGCATCGGTGAACGCGGGAATCACGTCGGTAGCCGGGCACAGGCCCCAGTTGAGCGGCTTTTCATCGGCCATTGCCGGCAGGCAGATGGCGATGCTCAGAGGCAGGGGAAGCAGGCGGAGGGCTCGGCGCACGCGGTTCGGATTCGGGCGAAAACGGACGGTAGCTTGCCCCATCCCTTGCATAGGGGCAATGAAGGACGCCGGAGCCTGCCGGTTCGGGTTCATCCGGAGACGCTGCCGGGAGGGGGCGGCAGCAGGGCCCGGACATGGGCCACGCTGCACTCGGCAAGCGCCTGCAGGTCATAGCCGCCTTCCAGCATCGAGACCACCCGGCCGGCCGCATGGCGGCGCGCCAGCGCATGCAGTTCCCGGGTGATCCAGGCGAAATCATCGGTTTCCAGCATCAGGTCGGCCTGCGGGTCGCGCAGGTGGGCATCGAAGCCGGCCGAGATCAGCAGCAGCTGCGGGCGGAAGTCGTCGATGGCCGGCAGCATCTCGTCGGCCCACACGTTGCGGAAGCGGAAACCGCCACTGCCGGGGGGCAGCAGGATGTTCATCAGGTTGCCGGCACCGCGGTCGCGGCGCAGGCCCGAATTGGGGAACAGCCCGGCCTGGTGGGTGCTGTAGTAGGAGACCCGGGCGTCGTGCTGGAAGATGTCCTGGGTGCCGTTGCCATGGTGGACATCGAAATCGACCACTGCGATCCGCTCCAGCCCATGGCGGTCACGGGCATAGGCGGCGGCGATGGCGATGTTGTTGAGCAGGCAGAAGCCCATCGCCGTGCTGCTGGTAGCGTGGTGGCCCGGGGGCCGCACCGCGCAGAAGGCCAGCGGGTCCTCGCCCAGCATCACCGCATCGACCGCCGCCACCCCGGCGCCGGCGGCGTGCACGGCGGCACTGGCCGAGCCCGGCGAGGTCCAGGTGTCCATGTCCAGCTGGCGCAGCGGCGCGGTCTGCGGCTGCAGCACGAAGTCGAGCAGGGCGCTGTCGTGGACCCGGGTCAGTTCGCCGAACTTGGCCGGCGGCGCCTCGCGCCAGTCCAGCTGGCCGGGGAACGCGGTGTGCAGGGCATCGAGCACATGCTGCAGGCGTTGCGGGCACTCCGGATGGCCAGGGCCGGGGTCATGCAGCAGGCAGGACGGATGGGTGAAGACCAGCATCGTGCCGACTCAGCGCTGGCGCTGCTGTGGCTGCCACAGCGCTTCGCCATGGCCGTCGGCGCGGGCCAGTACGCGGGCCAGCACGAACAACAGGTCCGACAGCCGGTTGAGGTACTGCAACGCCTCGCTGCGCACGGCTTCGTGGCGGGCCAGGGTGACCGTCTCGCGCTCGGCGCGGCGGACGATGGTGCGGGCCAGGTGGCAGCGTGCGGCGGCCTCGCCCCCGGCCGGCAGGATGAACTCCTTCAACATCGGCAGGTGGGCGTTGTAGTGGTCCAGCTGCTGTTCCAGTGCCGAGACATCGGCGGCGTGGATGGCGGCGTGGCCCGGGATGCAGAGCTCGGCGCCCAGGTCGAACAGCTGGTGCTGCAGATGCACCACCAGCGCGCGGACATCCTCGGGCAGCGCGGTGGCAAGCAGCAGGCCGAGCGCAGCGTTGGCTTCATCGACGGTGCCGTAGGACGCCACCCGGGCGTCGTCCTTGGCGACGCGCTGGCCGTCGCCGAGGCCGGTACTGCCGTCGTCGCCGGTGCGGGTGTAGATGCGCGAGAGGCGATGACCCATGGCGCGGCTCAGTGCCGGATGTCGCGGCGGGCCTGCTGGAGCTTCAGTACCTGCTCCACCGCCAGCTGCAATGCCGCCGCCAGCGCCACGTAGATCGCGGTGGTGCGCAGGTAGGGGCCGAACCATTGTGCGTAGTTCTGCGCCCAGCCGGCCAGCGTCGGCTCGGCGACGTTGCGGGTGGTCCAGTAGAAGCCGCCCTGCGCCAGCAGGTGGCAGACCGCCACCGACGCCACCAGCAGCAGCGCACCCTTGGCCAGCACCGGCCAGCGCGCGCCCTGGTAGTTGCGGCCCAGCAGCATGCCGCCGGCCCACAGCGAGAAGTACGCCGGCAGCAGCAGCCAGTAACCCGGCGACACGCAGTAGTGCTGCCAGAAATCCAGGCCGCTGCTGCGGATCACGATCCAGTCCACCAGCACGGCGAACACCATCAGCAGCGGAAACGCCCAGCGTGTCCACGTGGCCAGGTAGAAGCCACCGATGAAGAACACCGCCCAGGAGGCATCGGGGATCGCCGCGAAGTGGTTGACCCGGGTCGCCGCCAGCAACAGCACGAGGACGGACAGGACGAAGGCGCGGTTGGCGGTGGCGGACATGGCAGCGGGCCCGGAGCGGATTCAGGTTTCATTCTAGCCCGCCGCGCCGGTTGGCGCAGGTCGGGTGGTGTTGGGTGTTCGGGCAGGGCGAGCGCGTATCATGAACATCATGAGTGAACGACATGACGTGCTGATCGTCGGTGGTGGCCTGGTCGGTGCCAGCCTGGCCATCGCCCTGGACCGCCTGGGCCGCGATGTGGGCCTGCTCGAGGCCAGCCCGGCCGGCGAGCTGCCAGCGGTGTTCGACCAGCGCAACCTCAGTTTTGCCGCTGCCACGGTCAATGCGCTGACCGCGTTGGGGGTCATGCAGAAGCTGGCGATGGCGCCGGGCCCGATCCGCCGCATCCACGTCAGCCGCGCCGGCGACTTCGGCCGCGTGCAGCTGGAGGCTTCCGACTACGACCGGCCGTGGTTCGGCCAGGTAGTGGTGGCGCGGGACTTCGGCCAGGCGCTGGAAGCGCGCCTGCAGGAGCTGCCGCGGCTGCGGCGCTACCGGCCGATGCGCTTCCTGGGCCTGGGCGAGGTGGTCGACGGCTACCGCCAGGTGCGGGTGGCCGACGAGACCGGCGAGCGCGTGCTGCTGGCCCGGCTGGTGGTGGGGGCCGATGGCACGACCAGTGGCGTGCGCGGCGCGCTGGGCATCGAGGTCGACCGCCATGATTTCCGGCAGACCCTGTTCGTGGCCCGCGTGCGCAGCCAGCGTGCGCCGGACGGCACCGCCTGGGAGCGCTTCACCGATACCGGCCCGACCGCCCTGCTGCCGCGTGGCGATCGCCACTTCGGCACCGTGCACGGTGTTGCGCGCGACCAGGCCGATGCGGTGATGGCGCTGGACGATGCGGCTTGGCTGCAACGCCTGCAGAACGCGATCGGCTGGCGCGCAGGCCGGCTGCTCGAATCCGGCCCGCGCAGTGCGTATCCGCTCATCCAGGTGCTGGCGCGCGCGCTGGCCGGAGAGCGTGCGGTGCTGCTCGGCAATGCCGCGCAGACCATCCATCCGCTGGGTGCGCAGGGCTTCAACCTTGGCCTGCGCGATGCGCTGACCCTGGCCGAACTGCTGGAGGATGCGCGTGAGGATGCCGGCAGCGATGCACTGCTGCAGGCCTATGTCGCGCGCCGCGAGGAGGACCGCCGGCAGACGGTGGCATTCTCCGGCGGGCTGGCGCGCCTGACCAGCAATCCGGCGCCGCTGATGCGGCCGCTGCGCAGCCTCGGCCTGGTGGCCGCGCAGCGCGCCTCGGTGCAGTCGATGCTGGTCGGTGGCGCGATGGGCTTCCGCGGCGAGGTGCCGCGGCTGTGCCGTGGAGAAGCGGCATGAGCCGGCGTGCGCGTCTTGATGTGGCCATCGTTGGCGGTGGCGTGGTCGGTGCCGCCTGTGCGCTTGCGTTGGCTGATGCTGGCCTGTCGGTCGCGCTGGTGGAAGGTCGCGAACCGGCGCCGTGGCAGGCCGCACAGCCGGACCTGCGCGTGTTCGCCTTCGCTGCCGACAACGTACAGCTGCTGAACCGCCTGGGCGTGTGGCCGGTGATCGCGCAGGCCCGTGCATGGCCCTACCGGCGCATGCAGGTGTGGGACGCGGCCGGTGGCGAGGATCTGCTGTTCGACGCCGATCGCTTCGGCCGTCGCGAACTGGGCTACATCGTCGAGAACGGGCTGCTGCAGGACCGCCTGTGGTCGGCGCTGCCGGCGGCGGGTGTGCAGCTGCACTGCCCGGCACGGGTGGACGCGCTGGAGCAGGATGAGGATGGCGTGCGCCTGCGCCTGGACGACGGGCGTCGCCTGGAAGCGGCGTTGGCGGTGGCCGCCGACGGCGCCGAATCGACCCTGCGCCAGCTGGCCGGGATCGAGGTGGAACGCCATGACTACCACCAGCGTGGCGTGGTGGCCTACGTCGACAGCGATCTTCCCAACCAGGCCACGGCCTGGCAGCGCTTCCTGCCGAGCGGGCCGCTGGCGTTGCTGCCGGTGGCCGAGCGCCGCAGCTCGATCGTCTGGACCCTGCCCGAGGACGAGGCGGCGCGTGTCCTGGCACTGGACGAGGACAGCTTCAACCGCGAACTGACCCGCGCCTTCGCGGCACGCCTGGGTGAGCTGCGGCTGGCCTCACCGCGTGCGGCATTCCCGCTGCGCCGCCAGCTGGCCCGTCACTACGTGGCCGGTCGTGTGCTGGCGTTGGGTGACGCGGCGCATGTGGTGCATCCGCTGGCCGGGCAGGGCGTGAACCTGGGGCTGCGTGATGTCGCCGCCCTGCAGCAGTGGCTGGCGCCCTCGGCAGAGCGCCGCGGCCAACCGCGGCTGTCGCCGCAGCGCCTGCAGCGCTGGGCACGCGAACGGCGCAGCGACAACCACATCGCCGCCTACAGCTTCGATGCGATCAACCGCCTGTTCTCCAACGACGAAATGCACCTGACCCTGGCCCGGGGCCGTGCGCTGGGCTGCGTCGGCCGATGGCCGCCGCTGGTGCAGGCGTTCTGGAAGCGCGCCGCCGGCGTCTGAAGCAAAAAGGGGACGGAGGGGATTAAGTCGTTTGTGCACATACGACTTAATCCCCTCCGTCCCCTTTTTCAATCCACCAGCCAGCCGGCCAGGTCGGTGCGGTCCAGCTTGCCGCGGTGCCTGCGGTCCAGCGAATTGAATTCGTCGGCCAGCGCCGGATTGGCCTGTGCTTCCTCGCGGCTGATGAAACCGTCGCCATTCACGTCGAGGTCGCTGAAGCGGATGCGGTACTGGCCAACCACGCTGCTGGGTTCCAGCGAGCGCACGGTCACCTGTGCCTCGCCGACCGGCTGCGGAATGTCGACGCTGCCGGTGACCCGGCCGGCATCCAGCGGCTGCTGACGGATCGCGCCGCCGGTCGGGCCCAGCGGCTGGCTCTGCGCGGGGGTGGACGGGCCATGCTGGGCCATCGCCGGTACCGAGGCCAGCAGGGTGGCCGCCAGCACGGCGGAACGGGGAATGTTCATGACAGGCTCCTTGCCAGAGGGTACCGGGAGCGTACTCCCGGCAACCTGTGCCGCCGATGACGGATCAGCGCAGCGGCGAGGCCAGCACCGTGATTTCTTCCCGATCGTGATACAGCTGCTTGGCACGCACCACCAGCGCCTTCCCGGCCTGGTCCTGGAACAGGTCCAGGCACAGCCGGGTCTCGTCCCAGCGCTTCTTCATCGGCAGCTTCAGATTGAAGATCGCATGCCTGCACCAGCCTTCGCGGAACCAGGTGGCCATGCGTTCGGCGACGCGGCGCGGCTGCTCGACCATGTCGCAGACCATCCAGTCCAGCGGCTGTTCCGGATGCCAGTGGAAGCCATCGGCGCGCAGGTGCTCGACCAGGCCGGTGTCCAGCACGTGCTGGCGCAGCGGGCCATTGTCGATGCTCAGCACGTGCATGTGCTGGCGGGTCAGCACCCAGGTCCAGCCGCCGGGGGCGGCGCCCAGGTCGGCCGCACGCATGCCGGGCTTGGCCAGCGTCTCGCGTTCTTCCGGCGTCAGCAGGGTCAGCAGCGCTTCGTCCAGCTTCAGCGCCGAACGCGAAGGCGCTTCGGGCAGCAGCTTCAGGCGCGGAATGCCCAGTGCCCACGGCGCGCTGTCGGCCGGGTCGGCCACGCAGACGAAGGCATGGGTACCGTCGACGAACACCACATGCAGGCGCGGCAGGCGGGTGTTCGGCTTGTCGCTGAGCTTGCCGGCCTTGCGCAGCGCCGGGCGCAGTGCATTGCCAAAGGCACGCGCCAGCCCGGACAACGGCTTGCCAGCGTCGGAATCGGGATGCTCCACCCACAGGTCGCCGAAGCGCGGCGCATCGGCCAGCACCTCCAGCATCGGCGTGATGCGGTCGGCCGGATCCAGCTGTGGCAGCTCGGCCAGCACCACCAGCTTCTGGCGCGCGAAGATCAGTTCGCGCCAGCGCAGGCGCGGTGCCAGCGCCGCGGCCTCGTCGCACATGAAAAGCACGTAGCCGTCATTGCGCTGGGTGCGGGCATAACCGGCGAAACCGGCTTCGCCGGCACGGAACTGCAGTTCGCCGGCCAGCTCGGGCTCGAAACCCTGCCGGCACAGGCACAGCAGGCCGATGCCGGTTTCAGTAACGGGCGCCATCGCTTTCCCCATAGGCACGCAGCACGCTGCGCGCGGCGTCGCGGTTCAGGCCCTGCACCACTTCGATGCCACGCTTGTTGAGCTCGCCGACCCAGTCGGCCGGCAGCGGGCCTTCGTCGAACGGAGTCAGTTCTTCGACATCGGCTGCACTGGCACCGATCAGCAGGCGGTCGATGCCGGCCCACACGGTGGCGCCGTAGCACTGGCAGCACGGCTGCGAGCTGGTGGCCAGGGTGACCGGCGACAGCACCGCGTTCAGGCGCGGGGTCTGCAGGCGTTGCTGGGCCAGCATGTAGGCCATGTTCTCGGCATGCGCCAGCGAAGTGGCGTGCGGCATCACCCGGTTCACGCCGGCGGCGATCACCTTGTCATCCGGGCCGAACACCACGGCGCCGAACGGGCCGCCACTGGCGTGCTCGACGTTCAGCCGCGACAGCTCGATCGCCAGCGCGACCTTGGCCTCATCGCCCGGATATCGACGATCCAGGTCGATCTGGTCGTGGATCCAGGCGGGAAGGGTCAGGTGGACTTGCGCGTACAGCATCGCGGGGGTGCCTCGTGTGGGATGGGAAAAGTGCGGTTGCTTGGGAAACCGGAGCGCAGTGTAGCGGCACAGGGGTGCACCTGAGGTGTCTGCTCAGTCTTCAATGTCGTTGCAGACGACGACGTACTGCTTGCGGAATTCCAGCCCGGCCTGCGGCCAGCGCGCAGCATAGGCACGCAGCAGGGGCAGGGCCGCAGGGAAGTCGTGGCCGTTGACCCGGCAGTCGGCCTCGCACAGGCCATCGGCATCGCGCGAGGCGAACAGGCGGATGGCCAGGAACGGGCGCGCCTTCAGCAGCTCGTCGAAGGCGTCCATGCTCCTGGTGAACAGGCAGCACGGACAGGACCCATGGTCGTCCTCGCTGCAGCTGCTGGCGTCCACCTCGTGCTCGCGGTAATGCGCCAGCGGACCCAGCACCACGGTGCGTTCGTGTTCCTGGCCGTCATCGCCGGCCGGATAGGTCAGGCCCATCATCGGCAGCCCCTGCGCGTCTTCGGCGCCGATCGCGGTCTGCAGGGTCGCAAGGTCTACCCGTACCCAGGCCTGGAAGCCGGACAGCAGCGATGCCTGCTCATCGGTACCGTTGGCGTGCTGGTACTCGAACAGGCCATCGGCGAACAGCCGCGGATGCTGGCTTTCGACGACGGTGGAGGTCTGCCAGCCGCCGTTGTCGCGCGCGTGTGCGGCCATCGCATGCGGGGTCAGGCGCAGTCCGCTGTCCAGCAGCAGCGCGTTGCCGTCGACGCGGCTGGCGGTGCCGGCGTCCTGCAGGGCCTGCTGCAGCAGTGGGAGGAGGGCGATGGACGTCGTGGTCATGTCAGGCCTTTGGATGGATCGGGTGGAGCATCCAGGCCGGGCCTGGTGCTAGCGGTCGAGCGCGTCAAGTTCGGCGCGATACCGCTGCGCGTCAGACTGCTGCTGCGGGTCGTTGCCGTGGTCGCGCAGCCAGCTTTCGAGTTCGCGGCGATAGTCCGCGCGGAACTCGGCATTGCCCGGGCTGAAGTGCAGCTTGCGCGCCGCTACCTCCACGCGCTCGCGCGCACTGGCCTGGGCCTGGGCAATGCCGTGGGGTGATTCGTTGGTGAGGATGACGAAGTTGCGCGGGAAACCCGGCGTGTACTTGACCACGAACGGCTGGTCGCGCGCCGGGATGCGGATGGCGTTTTCCAGCGGCCACAGCGAGGCGGTGTTGGTGTGGAACACCACTTCCACATCGCGGCCCTCGGCGGTACGCAGCACCCCTTCGTAGCGCCAGATGTACTGTTCGTTGAGCGTCGAGCTGGTTCGCTCGGCCTTGACGATAACCGCTTCACCACGCTCGCCCACCACGTTGAGGAAGGCGGCATTGAGGAAGTGGCCGAGGAACATGTTGAGCATCGCCAGCGGGAACACCACGATGGCGTAGCCCGGAAAGCGCCGCCACCACGAGACCAGCCCGGCCAGCACCATTGCCGAAAAGAACGTCAGCAGCGGATGCTGCGAGATGAACCAGAGCAGGGCGGACAGGGCGGTGATCATCGTCGCGGTCGTGCGGGCGCCATCCCGGCGCCCGCGCAGGTCCTCAGGCCGACCAGGTGTCGCGCAGGGTCACGCTGCGGTTGAACACCGGCTTGGCTTCGGTGTGGTCGCGGCGATCGGCAACGAAATAGCCGGTGCGCTCGAACTGGAACGACTGTTCCGGAGCGGCGCTGGCTGCGGCCGGCTCGACATAGCCGGTGACAGTACGGCGCGATTCCGGGTTCAGGTAGTCGCGGTAGGTCTTGCCTTCCGATTCGTCGTCCGGGTTCGGCACCGAGAACAGGCGGTCGTACAGGCGGATCTCGGCCGGCACGCCGTGCACGGCGCTGACCCAGTGGATGGTGCCCTTGACCTTGCGGTTGGCGCCTTCCATGCCCGGACGCGATTCCGGATCGAGCCAGCCGCGCAGTTCGGTGATGGTGCCGTCGGCATCCTTGATCACTTCGTCGCAGCGGATGATGCCGGCGCCGCGCAGGCGCACTTCGCCGCCCGGGACCAGGCGCTTCCAGCCCTTCGGCGGCACTTCAGCGAAGTCCTCGCGATCGATCCACACTTCGCGGGCGAACGGAACTTCGCGGCTGCCGAAGCTCTCGTCCTTCGGGTGGTTGCTGAAGGTCAGCAGTTCTTCGTGGCCTTCCGGCAGGTTGGTCAGCACCAGCTTGACCGGATCGACCACCGCCATGCGGCGCGGCGCGGCGCTGTCCAGGTCCTCGCGCAGTGCGCCTTCCAGCACGCTGAAGTCGATCAGCGAATTCTGCTTGCTGATGCCCACACGCTCGGCGAACAGGCGCATCGCGGCCGGGGTGTAGCCACGGCGGCGCAGGCCCTGCAGGGTCGGCATGCGCGGGTCTTCCCAGCCGTCCACCAGCTGTTCGGTGACCAGCGCCATCAGCTTGCGCTTGCTCATCACCGTGTAGTTGATGTTCAGGCGCGAGAACTCGATCTGCCGCGGCTTGGCCGCTTCGCGTGGCAGCCCGGCATCGACCAGCGGCTGGGTCAGCGCGTCGTCATGGGCGAAATCGACGTTGTCCACGCACCAGTCGTACAGCGGTCGGTGGTCTTCGAATTCCAGCGTGCACAGCGAGTGGGTGATGCCCTCGATCGAATCGCCCAGTGCATGCGCGAAGTCGTACATCGGGTAGATCGGCCACGCGTTGCCGGTGTTCTGGTGCTCGACGTGCTTGATGCGGTACAGCGCCGGATCGCGCAGGTTGATGTTGCCGCTGGCCATGTCGATCTTCGCGCGCAGGGTGCGCGCGCCATCGGGGAATTCACCGGCGCGCATGCGGCGGAACAGGTCGAGGTTCTCCTCGATGCTGCGGTCGCGCCACGGCGACGGGCGGCCCGGTTCGGTCAGGGTGCCGCGGTAGGCGCGCACTTCTTCGGCCGACAGGTCGCAGACATAGGCCTTGCCCTGTTCGATCAGCTTCTCGGCGGCCAGGTAGTAGGCCTGGAAGTAGTCCGAGGCGTGGCGCAGCTCGTTCCAGCTGAAGCCCAGCCAGCGCACGTCGTCCTGGATCGCGGCTACGTATTCCGGATCTTCCTTGGCCGGGTTGGTGTCATCGAAGCGCAGGTTGCAGACGCCGCTGAATTCACCGGCGATGCCGAAGTTCAGGCAGATCGACTTGGCATGGCCGATGTGCAGGTAGCCGTTCGGCTCGGGCGGGAAGCGGGTCTTGATCGCCTGGTGCTTTCCGCTGGCCAGGTCCTCGCGCACGATCTGGCGGATGAAATCGCGCTTCTCGTGGCTGTCGGCGGGGGTCTCGGGGCTGGCGGGGGTGTGCTCGGACATGAGTCGGCGAAAAGAAAGGCAGAAAGACCAACAGTCTAGCGCGTACCGGGCGGGGTTGCCCGGCGGGGTATGGTATGCCGGCCAGCGGCCGGCACTACCTGCATGGCCGGCATCCGGCTGTCACCGCCACCATTCAGCCCCCAGGCGTATGCTGGACCCTTGCCCCGAGGAGCCGCCACATGCACATCGTGTACAAGGCCGACAACCTGTTCGACGCCCATCTGGTCAAGCACGCGCTGGAAGACGCCGGCATCCCGGCCTTCGTGTTCGGCGAGCAGCTGCTGGGCGGGATGGGAGAGCTGCCGCTGTTTGGCGTGTTGCGGGTCGGCATCCCCGATGCGGCGCGGCCGCAGGCCGAGGACATCGTGGCGGCGCTGGACTTGGGCCAGGCCCCGTCCGACCCCATTTCCGATGCAGACGACATTGCCGGCCTTCCGGCGTAGGAGCGCATCATGTTGGGAATTGGCCAGGGCATCCTCGGCATCGGCGCCTTCAAGCAGCGCCTGCCCCGTCCGGAAGAGGCGCTACCGGGGCGTGACCAGCCGCTGCCGCTGCACAGCAACCAGCACTTCGTGAACAGCCATCCGTTGAAGGACCGTTTCGCCGGCCTGCAGCAGATCCGCTTTGCGCTGGGCTGTTTCTGGGGCGCCGAGCGCAAGTTCTGGACCGAGCCGGGCGTGTACAGCACCTCGGTCGGCTATGCAGGTGGCATCACGCCGAACCCGACCTATGAAGAGGTCTGCTCGGGCCTGACCGGCCACACCGAAGTGGTGCAGGTGGTGTTCGACCCGGCGGTGGTGAGCCTGGAGCGGCTGCTGCAGCTGTTCTGGGAAAGCCACGACCCGACCCAGGGCATGCGTCAGGGCAACGACACCGGCACCCAGTACCGTTCGGCGATCCATGCCACCGACGAGGCCCAGTACAAGGCCGCGCTGGCCAGCCGCGAGGCCTACCAGGCGCAGCTGGCCGCGGCCGGCTACGGCCCGATCACCACCGAGATCGTGTACCCGGCACCGGCGTACTACTACGCCGAGGACTACCACCAGCAGTACCTGGCGAAGAACCCGAACGGCTACTGCGGCATCGGCGGCACCGGCGTGAGCTGCCCGATCGGGTTGGATGTGGAGGGGCCGCGCTGACGCGCGGTGGTCCGCCTGCGGCGGGCAACGTCAACGGCTGAAAGCCAAAGCCAAAGCCAAAGCGGCTCTGGGTTGCTGATTGTTGGGTGGGGCGGTGTGGGTTGGCAGGACACGCCGTGAACCCGTCCCTGGGGGCTCGATGGCGCCTTGCTCGTGTGCGCTGTCCTGCGCACACGGCAAGACCGGGGTTGGGCGTCCTGCCCAACCCGCCCGAGGCATGCCTCGGGCCCAAGGCTCCAACGGTCCTGCCAGCCGCCCCCGTCCCACCTTCGACAGTTTCCCGGTGACGGTGGGCAAGAGCATTGGTTGGTGACGAACTGATGGAAAAGAAAAAGGACGCGGCGTTCGCCGCGTCCTTTTTGTTTGGTCCTGCAGTGCTTTCTGTAGAGCGGAGCCATGCTCGGCTGCGAGCAAGCGAAGCGCGCGACCCGCTGTTGCTCTTCTTTCTTTCTTCCGTGGCGGATGGCCACCGGAAACTGTCAGAGGGCGGGCGGGTTGGGTTCGCGGGGGTGTCCGCGGCATGGATGCCGCGGCCAAGCCCCCATGGACGGGTTCACGGCGTCCCCCGCGAACCCAACCCGCCCGACCCAGCACGGCTGTTGCTTCATGCCTTTCGCGACCAACCGACCCGCCACGAGGGGCTCAGCCGTTGGCCGGAATCACAGTGCCGCGCGGATCCGCTCGCGCAGTGCTTCCAGATCCTTGGCAAACGCATCGATACCGGTCGCCAGCTTCTCGGTGGCCATCGGATCGGCTGCCAGGTCTGCTGCGAACTTCGCCGCGTCGATCGGGGTCACCGCCGCGCCGTCCGCTGCACCGGCCACCAGCTTGCGCGGCAGCGCGCCGTGGTCGGCGTCCAGCTTCTCCAGCAGGTCCGGCGAAATGGTCAGGCGGTCGCAGCCGGCCAGCGCTTCGATCTGCGCGGTAGAACGGAACGAGGCGCCCATCACCACCGTCGGCGAACCGCGACGCTTGAATTCGGCGTACACGCCACGCACGAACTTCACGCCCGGGTCTTCGTCGATGCTGGCCGGGGTCTGGCCGTTGGCCACGTACCAGTCCAGGATGCGGCCGACGAACGGCGAGATCAGGAACGCGCCGGCTTCGCTGCAGGCCAGCGCCTGGGTCGGGTTGAAGATCAGGGTCAGGTTGCAGTCGATCCCCTCGGCCTGCAGGATGCGCGCGGCTTCCACGCCTTCCCAGGTCGCGGCGATCTTGATCAGGATCTTCTCGCGCGGCACGCCGGCGTCGGCGTACATCTGGATGAACTGGCGGGCCTTGGCCACGGTGGCGGCGGTGTCGTGCGCCTGGTCGGCATCCACCTCGGTGGACACCCGGCCCGGTACCAGCGTGCTCAGCAGCGCGCCGACGCCGATGGTCAGGCGGTCGGCCACGGCGTGCACCACGGCTTCGCGGTCGCCCGTCTGCTGGCGGCCCCAGGCCAGTTCGCGTTCGATCAGCTCGGCGTAGACCGGCAGGTCCAGCGCCTTCTTCACCAGGGTCGGGTTGGTGGTGCAGTCCACCGGCTGCAGGCGCTTGATCGCCTCGTAGTCACCGGTATCGGCAACGACCACGGACAGTTCGCGCAGCTGGGACAGTTTGGACGGGGTACTCATTACGGCTCCTGGGGCAGGGGGATCGAATCGCGCGCGGTGCGCAGCGGTAATCAGGGGCGGTCGTTGTGGACCGCGGTCACGCGCAGGCGCAGCTTGCGGCCGCCGGGCGCGGTCCAGTCGATGCTCTGGCCGATCGAAAGGCCGAGCAGGGCACTGCCGACCGGGGCCAGCACGGAAACCTTGCCTTCATCGACGTTGGCTTCGCGGGGGAAGACCAGGGTCAGGACGTGCTTCTCGCCCGACACCTCATCTTCGCACTCCACGCGCGAATGCATCATGACGATGCCTTCGGGAATCTGGTCCGGTGCCAGCACGGTGGCCCGGTTGAGTTCTTCAGCAAGCGCGAGCGCGGCAGGCGTCTGGCTCAGCGCGGGAGATTCGAGCATGGCGTCCAGGCGGTCCATGTCGAAGGTAGAAACGGTGATCGACGGCGGCAGGCCGCTGGCGGTGTTCATGGTGAAGCTCCTTGGTTGAAAGCCATGCAAAAGGCGGCACCTGCTGGCGCCGCCTGTCTGTATTGTGGGGACAAATGCGGCCGGAATCGACTCCTGCCGATTCCAGGCCGGTACTGCGGGGGCTCAGCCGTTCAGCGCGGGGCCGGGCAGGGCCGGTGCATCGCTGCCGGCATCGAGCGCTTCCAGCGTGAACAGCGCCTGCGGCAGACGCTTGAACTGGTCGGCCAGGTCCATCAGGAAGTCGTTCATGGCCGAGCTGCGGCGCCAGATCATGGCGATGCGGCGGCTGGGACGGCCTTCGCCGGTGAAGTCGAGCAGGCGGATGTTGTTCGAGCGCGGCACTGGCGGCTGCACCGACAGGCTCGGCAGCAGGGTGATGCCGACGTCGGCGGCGACCATCTGCCGCAGCGTTTCCAGACTGGTGGCGCGGAACTCGGACTTCTCGTTGGCGCCGAACAGGCGACAGACTTCCAGCGCCTGGTCGCGCAGGCAATGGCCGTCCTCCAGCAGCAGCAGCTTCTGCGTGGCCAGTTCCTGCACGTCCAGGTGCTCGCGACGGGCCAGCGGGTGGCGACCGGAGACGGCCAGCAGGAACGGTTCCTCGAACAGGAACTCGGCATGCAGCTGGTCGTCGATCACCGGCAGCGCCAGCAATGCAGCATCGAGCTTGCCTTCGCGCAGGCGGTCCAGCAGCACGTCGCTCTTCTCCTCGACCAGCAGCAGTTCCAGCTCCGGGAAGCGCTCGCGGATGCGCGGGATCACATGCGGCAGCAGGTATGGGCCGAGGGTCGGGAAGATCCCCAGGCGCACCGTGCCGGCTTCCGGATCGCGGCTGCGTCGCGCCGCTTCCTTCAGCTGTTCCACTTCGGACACGATCACCCGTGCCCGTGCTGCTGCTTCCTGGCCAGCGGGGGTCAGCATCACCTTGCGCGGTGCGCGTTCCACCAGCGGCAGGCCGAGCTCTTCCTCCAGCTTGCGGATCTGCGTGGACAACGTCGGCTGGCTGACAAAGCAGGAAGCGGCAGCCCGGCCGAAATGCTTGTGGTCGGCCAGGGCTACCAGGTACTTCAGATCACGTAGGTTCATCCTTACACCCCAGGGGTAACGGACCGGCTGACGGCGTGGTTACCCGACAGGCAGACAATGTTCCCGGTGATCTGGGAACGGTGGATCAGGCCGCTTCAGCAACGGCACCGCTGCTGTTGCTCACCGACGAGCGGATCAGGTGGTCGAACGCGCTCAGTGCGGCAGTGGAACCGGCGCCCATGGCGATGATGATCTGCTTGTAGGGCACCGTCGTGCAATCGCCAGCAGCAAATACACCCGGCAGGTTGGTCTGGCCGCGATCGTCGATGACGATCTCGCCACGCGGCGACAGCGCCACCACATCCTTCAGCCACTCGGTGTTGGGCAGCAGTCCGATCTGCACGAAGATGCCTTCCAGCTCGACGCGGTGGGCATCGCCGCCGATGCGGTCCTTGTAGACCAGGCCGGTGACCTTGCTGCCGTCGCCGAGCACTTCGGTGGTCTGTGCGCTGGTCAGCACGGTGACGTTGCCCAGGCTGCGCAGCTTCTTCTGCAGCACTTCGTCGGCACGCAGGCTGGAATCGAACTCCAGCAGGGTTACATGCGACACGATGCCGGCCAGGTCGATGGCCGCTTCCACACCGGAGTTGCCGCCGCCGATCACCGCCACGCGCTTGCCCTTGAACAGCGGGCCATCGCAGTGCGGGCAGTAGGCCACACCCTTGTTGCGGTACTGGTCTTCACCCGGCACGTTCATCTGCCGCCAGCGCGCGCCGGTGGACAGGATCACCGAACGCGACTTCAGCACCGCGCCGTTCTCCAGCTGCACCTGCACCAGGCCGTCTTCGCCGGCCGGCACCAGCGCACTTGCGCGCTGCAGGTTCATGATGTCCACGTCGTACTCGCGCACGTGCTGTTCCAGTGCCGTGGCCAGCTTCGGGCCCTCGGTCTCCTTCACCGAGATGAAGTTCTCGATGGCCATGGTGTCCAGCACCTGGCCACCGAAACGCTCGGCGGCGATGCCGGTACGGATGCCCTTGCGCGCGGCGTAGATCGCCGCTGCTGCACCGGCCGGGCCACCGCCGACCACCAGCACGTCGAAGGCGTCCTTGGCGGCGATCTTCTCGGCATCGCGCCTGCCGGCATTGGTGTCCAGCTTGGCCACGATCTGCTCCAGGGTCATGCGGCCCTGGTCGAACACTTCACCGTTGAGGTACACGGTCGGCACCGACATGATCTCGCGCTTCTCGACTTCGTCCTGGAACAGCGCGCCGTCGATGGCCACGTGCTGGATGCGCGGGTTGAGCACCGCGGCCAGGTTCAGCGCCTGCACCACGTCCGGGCAGTTCTGGCACGACAGCGAGAAGTAGGTTTCGAACCTGTACTCACCTTCCAGGTTCTGCACCTGCTCGATCAGCTCGGCGGTGGCCTTGGACGGGTGACCGCCGACCTGCAGCAGCGCCAGCACCAGCGAGGTGAACTCGTGGCCCATCGGCAGGCCGGCGAAGGTCAGGTGGATGTCCTGGCCCGGCGTGCCCAGGTCGAAGGACGGCACGCGGCCCTGGCCATCGCGCAGGACCCGCAGCGTGATCTTGTCCGACAGGCTTTCCAGGGTCTGCAGCAGGTCCAGCATTTCCTGCGACTTGGCGCCGTCGTCGGCGTGCGCGGTGATCTGGATCGGGCGGGTCACGCGCTCCAGATAGGTCTTCAGCTGCGACTGCAGGTTGGCGTCCAACATCGGGTCATCTCCTGGCTTCAGGCAAACAGGGGGCGTGGCACCGCTATACAAGGTAGCGGACCAGCTGGGGGTAGGGGTGAACCCAAGACAGCGACCGTGGAAGGGGCTGGCTGGCCAAAGCTGGCGCGCGTTGGCTGTCTTGGGTTCACCCCCACGCCGGCGGGGGGACCGGCACGGGGATGAAGGGCGCGTCGTGGCGTGGGGCCACGGCAGGCCGGTACTGCGTTAGATCTTGCCGACCAGGTCCAGCGACGGGGTCAGGGTCTTCTCGCCTTCCTTCCACTTGGCCGGGCAGACCTGGTTCGGATTGGCGGCGGTGAACTGGGCAGCCTTGAGCTTGCGCAGGGTCTCGGACACGTCACGGGCGATCTCGTTGGAGTGGATCTCCAGGGTCTTGATCACGCCTTCCGGGTTGATGATGAAGGTGCCGCGCAGGGCCAGGCCTTCTTCCGGAATGTGCACGCCGAAGGCGTTGGTCAGCTGGTGGGTCGGGTCGCCGACCAGCGGGAACTGGGCCTTGCCGACGGCCGGCGAGGTTTCGTGCCACACCTTGTGCGAGAAGTGGGTGTCGGTGGTGACGATGTAGACCTCGGCGCCGGCCTTCTTGAACTCGGCGTAGTGGTCAGCGGCGTCTTCGATCTCGGTCGGGCAGTTGAAGGTGAAGGCGGCCGGCATGAAGATCAGAACGGACCACTGGCCCTTCAGGCTGGCGTCGGAAACCTTGATGAACTCGCCGTTGTGGTAGGCGTTGGCTTCGAACGGCTGGATCTGGGTGTTGATGAGGGACATCATTTTTCCTCTTGGTGAAGGGGAGTGGGTGAATCGACAGGAGCTAGGTTACCCATTCGCTCGCGATAAGAACAATCCATTGATTGCATCTATTTGATAGATGCAGCCTATCAAATAGCCATGAGCAGGCACTGAACCTTGCCATCGCCATCCTGCAACTGATTGTGTGACAAGGAAAATCCTCCGCAGCAGGGGAACCCGGCCGATAGCCCCTCCTTATCCCGTTGGCCAGAACCTGAACGGATCCCGGTCTTGTAGAGCCGAGCCCACGCTCGGTTGCTCCAGAAGCAGCCGAGCGTGGGCTCGGCTCTACAATTGCAGCATGCCCTTCAAAACAGAACCCTCCCTGCGCCAGCTGGTGGCTGAAGCCAGCGCCCGCCTTGGCGGCATCGACGCCCGCCACGAAGCCGAACTGCTGCTGCTGCATGTACTGGACCGCCCGCGCAGCTGGCTGTTCGCCCATGCCACCGATCCGCTGGCCGCCGCCGACCAGGCCACCTTCGAAGCCTTGCTGGCCCGCCGTGTGGCCGGTGAGCCGGTTGCCTACCTGATCGGGCGTCGCGGTTTCTGGACGCTGGATCTGGAGGTCGACCCGGCAACACTGATCCCGCGCCCGGAAACCGAGTTGCTGGTCGAGTTGGCGCTGGAGCGACTGCCGCCGGACCAGGCGTTGCAGCTGGCCGACCTCGGTACCGGCAGCGGTGCGATCGCACTGGCGCTGGCCAGCGAACGGCCCCGGGCACAGGTGCTGGCCACCGATGCCAGCACGGGCGCGCTGGCCGTGGCCGCACGCAATGCCGCCCGCCATGAACTGGGCAACGTCCGTTTCGCCGAGGGCGGGCACGACTGGTATGCGCCGCTGCAGGGCGTGCGCTTCGACCTGATCGCCAGCAATCCGCCGTACATCGCCAGCGACGACCCGCACCTGGAACAGGGCGACCTGCGCTTCGAACCGTCTACCGCGCTGGCCTCGGGCATGGACGGCCTGGATGACATCCGCCGCATCGTCGATGGCGGCCAGGCCCACCTGCGGCCCGGCGGCTGGTTGCTGATCGAGCACGGTTGGGAGCAGGGCGCCGCGATCCGGGCACTGTTCGAGGCGACGGGATTTGTCGAGGTGCAGACCGTGCAGGACCTGGAGCAGCGCGACCGCATCACCCTGGGCCGGCGTCCGGCCTAGAATGGAGGTTCTCCTGCCCCGGCAGGGCATCACCCTGGAGCTGCAAGCATGCGTACGCTGTACCCCGCCATCACCCCCTACGACGTCGGCACCCTGAAGGTCGACGACCGCCACACGCTGTACTTCGAACAGTGCGGTAACCCGGAAGGCAAGCCGGTGGTGATGCTGCATGGTGGCCCGGGCGGCGGCTGCAGCGACAAGATGCGCCAGTTCCACGACCCCTCCAAGTACCGCATCATCCTGTTCGACCAGCGCGGTGCTGGCCGTTCCACCCCGCACGCCGACCTGGTGGACAACACCACCTGGGACCTCGTTGCCGATATCGAGAAGCTGCGCGAGCACCTGAAGGTCGATCGCTGGCAGGTGTTCGGCGGCAGCTGGGGTTCGACCCTGGCCCTGGCCTATGCCGAAACCCATCCGCAGCGCGTGACCGAACTGGTCCTGCGCGGCATCTTCATGCTGCGTCGCTGGGAGCTGGAATGGTTCTACCAGGAAGGCGCCAACCGCCTGTTCCCGGATGCGTGGGAGCATTACCTCAAGCCGATTCCGCCGGTGGAGCGTCATGACCTGATCTCGGCCTTCCACCGCCGCCTGACCAGTGAAAACGAAACAACCCGCCTGGAAGCGGCCAAGGCGTGGGCGGTGTGGGAAGGCGCGACCAGCTTCCTGCATGTCGATGATGACTTCATCAACAGCCACGAAGACCCGCACTTCGCGCTGGCCTTCGCCCGCATCGAGAACCACTACTTCGTCAACGGCGGCTTCTTCGAGGTGGAAGACCAGCTGCTGCGCGACGCGCACCGCATCGCCGACATCCCGGGCGTGATCGTGCACGGCCGCTACGACGTGGTCTGCCCGCTGGCCAACGCCTGGGACCTGACCAAGGTGTGGCCGAAGGCGAAGCTGGAAATCACCCCGGCCTCGGGCCACTCGGCGTTCGAGGCCGAGAACGTGGACGCGCTGGTGCGCGCCACCGATAGCTTCGCCTGATCGGTAGTGCCGGCCGCTGGCCGGCGAGGGGTCAGATCCCTTTCCCACGGAAAGGGCTCTGACCCCGGTGTGGAACCCATCCACGCATGGCGTGGATCTACTGCACCCGGTAGTGCCGGCCGCTGGCCGGCAACGCTCTACCGGTAGCGCCGGGCCATGCCCGGCGGCGATTCTCTCCCTTGTTCAAGGCTGTCGCTATTGGCCTTGAACCGGGGCGAGGCGGGCTGGCACCGTGGACGTCCGTGCAATTTTCGGCAACCCCAGCATGTACACTCGCCTGCTGTTGACCAAGGAAAAGGCCTCTGCAACCGATGCATACGTTGGCGGCGGTGCGTTTCTTCCAGAGAACATACGTTGGCCAGCCTGTGTTGAAGGCCGTGCGCTCTTTCACCTGATGGCACTCCCTGCACATTGGTTCTATCCGCAGGGCGTTGCTGAGGATTTCTGGTTCTCAGTCTTCATCCCCACCGATACCCGGGATCATTCCCACTTCCGTCGGCTGCGCGCGGTGCAGGGAGCCAGCGACGCAGTTGTGCTCGCATACAGGCGTGGCGCCGCATCCAGAAGCCGATGCATGAGCGACTCGCTTGAGCGCGGCCGTATCGAGCGGGTGGAGTGTTTGGAACCTGACGATGATGAGAACCTGGATTCCAAGCTGGATGGAGTCGATGCATGGCTGCAATCAACTTTGACGTGGAATGGCGGTCGCCGTCGCTTGATGCTCTACGGCGCGGACATCGACGGCATTCTGCCTTCGCACAAAGGTGTACTGTCCGATGGCATGGCGTATCTGTTCCTCCGGAATAAGCATGATTTTTCTCCGGAAGGACGCGCCGGGGCGTTCTTTCTCCAATTGGGCTGAATCAGTTTTTTGGTGCGTCGCGCGCTGGCTCTGCACCGAAGTCCACATCCACGCATGGTGTGGATCTACCGCAGCTTGGTAGTGCCGGCCGCTGGCCGGCAGACCGGAATCCATTGGAACCGTGCAGACGCCGGCCAGCGGCCGGCGCTACCAATCCCCGGCCAGCAATGCGTCGGCCAGCACCTGCAGTTTCGGCGAATGCTGGCGCGACGGTGGGTAGATCAGCGACAACGCGCGGCTGCGCCCTTCGAACGGCTGCAGCACGCACTGCAGGCGGCCGTCAGCCAACGCATCGGCCACCGCGAAATCCATCACCTGCACGATGCCGATGCCGGCGATCGCCGCTTCCACCAGCGGATCGCCGCTGTCGAACACCATCCGCGCCGGTGGCGTGAAATCATGAAGCTGGCCGTCCTGCAGGAACTGCCAATCCACCAGCCGGCCACTGCGCAGGTTGCGCACGGCCAGGCACGCGTGGCCCTGCAACGCCGCCACATCGTCCGGTGCGCCACAGCGGGCCAGGTAGCCGGGGCTGGCCACCGTCACCCAGCGCAGCGGCCGCAGTGGCCGCGCGACGATGCGCTGGTCGGCGATGACGCCGGTGCGCAGCGCGGCATCGAAGCCTTCCTCGACCAGATCGACCAGGCGGTCGTTGAGCACGGCTTCCACCTGCAGTTGTGGGTGCTGCTGCAGCATCGGCCCCAGCAGCGGTACCAGCACCTTGCGCCCGAACATCGAGGGCGCACTGATCTTCAGAGTGCCCGAGGGTGTGCACGGACGGTCGGCCAACTGGCGTTCGGCGTCCTCGAGACCGCACAGCAGAGGAGCGACCTGATCGACGAACTGGCGACCATCCGGGGTCAGTGCCACGTTGCGGGTGTTCCGCTGCAGCAGCTTCACCCCCAGCATGGCCTCCAGCCGACTGATCGCGCGCGACAGGCCTGACTGGCTCAGGCCCAGCTGCCCGGCGGCGACGGTGAAACTGCGTGCTTCGGCCACCTGCACCAGCATGCGCACGGCATTGAGGTCCATCGAGGTTCCATTCATGCTGAAAATCATGACAGATATGGCTGGAAAGGGGTTTATTGATAGCTCTGCATCAATGAGACTGCGCTCCCCACAGCACCGGACCGTCGATGCCTCCCCTCAAGTACCCGCGCTGGGCGCTGGCCCTGCTGGCCACCGCCCAACTGATCATCGCCCTGGACGCCACCATCATCTTCGTCGCCCTGCATGACATGGGCCGCGCGCTGCAGATCAACGCGCAGCAGCTGCAGTGGGTGGTCAGTGCCTACACCGTGGCCTTCGGTGGCAGCCTGCTGCTGGGGGGCCGCGCCGCCGACCTGATCGGCCGTCGCCGCTTCTACCGGCTGGGCATGCTGCTGTTTGCACTGGCGTCGCTGCTCGGCGCGCTGGCGCCGAACGCCACCCTGCTGATCATCGCGCGTGCGGCGCAGGGCATCGGCGCGGCACTGCTGTTCCCGGCCACGCTGGCGCTGATCAACACGTTGTATGCGGAAGGTCCGGTGCGCAACCGCGCACTTGCGATCTGGAGCATGGCCAGTGCGGTCGGCCTGGCGCTGGGCACGCTGCTCGGTGGCGTGCTGACCCAGGCGTTCGGCTGGCCGGCGGTGCTGGCGGTGATCGTGCCGCTGGCCACCACCTGCGCGGTCGCTGCGGGCGCGTGGTTGCCGGCCGATGGCCCGCGTGCGCAGGGCCGCTCGTTCGACCTGGCCGGCTGCATCACCGTCACTGCCGGCGGCAGCCTGCTGGTCACTACCCTCGTGCAAGGGCCGGAGTGGGGCTGGACGGCGCCGGCCACGCTGGGCTGCCTGCTGCTGTCGGCGCTGCTGCTGGTGGCGTTCGTGCAGATCGAACAACGCAGCCGCGATCCGCTGATGCAGTTCGCGCTGCTGCGCCTGCCCGGCCTGCGCGCGGCACTCGGCCTGACCTTCGCCTTCATGAGCAGCTACGGCGTGCAGTACTACTTCATGGCGCTGTATTTCCAGGATGGCTACGGCTGGAGCCCGCTGCAGGCCGGCCTGGCGTTCCTGCCGGCGACGGCGGTGTGCACGGTCGGCATCCAGCTGGCCGAGTGGGCGCTGAAGCGCTGGAGTGCACGCAAGGTGCTTGTGCTCGGCCAGCTGGCCGGCGCCGTCGGCATCGCCTGGGTGGCCGCGACGCTGCCGCACGGCGCGAACTTCTGGCCGCTGCTGCCCGGCGTGGTAGTGCTGAGCATCGGCCAGGGCATGACCTGGACCTCGATGTGGATCGTGGCCGGGCAGGGCGTGCCGTCCGCACAGCAGGGCGTTGCATCTGGCATGGCGGCGACCGCGCAGCAGATCGGTGGTGCGCTGGGCCTGGCGGTGCTGGTGATGGTGGCCAATGCCGATGCGGGTGCAGCCGGTTCGCCGAGTGCACTGGCCGGGCTGGTGCGCGCCGAGTACGGTGCCGCCTTGTTTTCATTGTTCGGCGTGGTGATCGCGTTGGGCCTGCGCCCGGCGCCGGCCGAATCGGCCGCCACCGTCTGCCCGGCCAACGAGGCATGATTGAGGGCGCTGCCGTGGCGGATGTGCCTCGCCTGTGGTAGTGCCGGCCGCTGGCCGGCAACCTCGGGGTGGTTGGATCATTGGGGTTGCCGGCCAGCGGCCGGCACTACCGATACGGGATGGAACCACGCTCGTTCAACCCAGCGCCAGCAACTCCGGTTGTAGCGCGCCGAAGATCCGCGCCAGCCGCTCCGCCCACGCCAGCTGCCCAGCCACATCGGCGATCAGATCCTGGCGGATCTCCAGTTCCACATGCACCAGGCCGCGGCCTTCGCCATGCACCGGGACCGCGTAGTCGCTGGTGCTGCTGACCGAATACGGTTCGTTGTCACCCACCACCAGATCGCCTTCCTCGCGCAGTGCCTGCAGCAGGGCATGGGCAAAACGTGTGTCCTGGTGATACAGCACGCCGGCATGCCACGGTCGCTGCGTGCCGTTCATCACGGGAGTGAAGCTGTGCATCATCACCAGCAGGGTCGGCTGGCCGGCATCACGGCGCGCATCAAGCTCGGTCTCGATGCGTGCATGGTAGGGCGCGTGGATCGCATCGATGCGCTGCTGGCGCTGCGCCGCCGATAGCCCTGCATTGCCCGGGATCACGGTGTGGTCGCTCACCTCCGGAATCAGCGTCGGTGAGGCCAGTGGACGGTTGCAGTCGATCAGCAGCCGCGAGTAGGTCTGTTCGATCGCCCAGGCATCGAGCCGTTTAGCCAGTGCACGGGTGGTGCCGGCGATGCCGATGTCCCAGCCGATATGGCGGTCCAGCTCGGCCTGGGGCAGGCCGAGCGCGGTCAGCGCACGCGGCACCTGCTGGCCGGCGTGGTCGGCCAGCAGCAGGTATGGCGAGGCGCCCTGCGCCCGGTGGATCGCGTAGATCGCCGGGTCGTCGGCGCCGAGCAACGCAGGCAGCCTGTGCAGGTCAGCGTCAGCCACGCGGGCGCCCGTCCAGGTGGTGCTCGATCATCCACAGCCCAGCCCAGAGCTTGGCGTCCAGCTCGTAGCCTTCGCCCATCTTCTGCACCAGCCACGCTGCAGCCTCATTGCGCGGAATCTCGTGCACGGTGATGTCCTCGCTGTCATCGCCGCCACCTTCGCCGATGCGGCGCAGGCCGGTAGCGCGCACGAAGGCGATCTTCTCGCTGCTGGCGCCGGAAGATGTCGGGCCGATCATCAGCACTTCGGCATGGTCGGCGGTCCAGCCGGTTTCTTCTTCCAGCTCGCGCACGGCCGAGACTTCGATCGATTCGCCGGCGTGGATGTCGCCGACCAGGCCGGCCGGCATCTCGATGGTGGGCGCCTGCAGCGGTACACGGAACTGTTCGACGAACAGCACCTTGTCCTCCGGGGTGACGGCGATGATGATCGCGGCCAGGCCACCGGCATGGGTGCGTTCGCTGTATTCCCAGGTGCCGCGCACCACCATGCGCTGGTACTTGCCTTCATAGACGACACGCGGGGCTTCGGTGTTGCGCTGGCTCATGCGGGCTCGCTGGAATTGGAAAAGGAAGGAGTGGGAACGGGGTCGGCCACGCCGGCGGCACCGAACAGCCGGCGGCGGGTCATCGGGCCGAAGCGCAGGGTCTGGCACAGGCCATCGAGCAGTTCCGGGTCGGCCGGTTGGCGCAGCAGGCCGGGCTCGCTGCCCTCCAACGGCGCGTCCAGCGCGATGGTGGTCAGCTGGCGCCAGAGCTGGGCGTGCTCGCGCTGCTCGCGCAGGCGCACCGCCATCTGTGCAGCGCCACGCAGGCGCAGGAACGGTACCTCGTCCAGGCGTTCGAACAGCGCATCCATGCTGCCGAAATGGGCCAGCAGCACGGCGGCGGACTTGCTGCCGACACCACTGACCCCGGGAATGTTGTCCACCGCATCACCGCACAGCGCCAGGTAGTCGGCGATCTGGTGCGCATGCACGCCGTGCCGGGCCTTCACCCCGGCCACGTTCCAGCGCTGGTTGCGGGCGTAGTCCCACTGCTCGTCATGGTCGGCCAGCAGCTGCGACAGGTCCTTGTCGGCGGAGATGATCACCCCGCGATGGCTGCTGCGGTGGACGTGCAGGGCACTGCCGATCAGGTCGTCGGCCTCGTAGTCGTGATGGGCCAGGACCGCCAGGCCCAACGCCGCGCACAGCGCCTTGCAGTGCACGAACTGGCGCTTGAGCGCCTCCGGTGCCGGATCACGGTTGGCCTTGTAGGCCGGATACAGGCGGTGGCGGAAACCGCTGTCGAGCGCTTCGTCGAAGGCGATGGCGATGTGCTGCGGGCGCTCGCGTTCCAGCAGGTCCAGCAGGAAGCGGGCGAAGCCGTGAACGGCATTGGTCGGCCAGCCCTGCGCGTCCTGGAACTGGTCCGGCAGCGAGTGCCAGGCGCGGAACACGTAGATGCTGGCATCGACCAGGTACAGCGACGGCGGCGGTGCCGGCAGGGTCATGCCGGCGGCGTCCAGTCCCGCAGCAGGGTTGCCGGGTCGGGGCGCTCGCGCTCGGGTACGTCGGCCTTGGGCGTACCGATGTGGATGAAGCCGGCGATGCGTTCGCCGTCGACCAGGCCCAGGTGGGCCTGCACGGCCGGATCGAAGGCCATCCAGGCGGTCAGCCACTGCGCGCCGAAACCCAGCGCCTGCGCGGCCTGCAGCAGGGCGAAACAGACGCAGCCGGCGGTCATCAGCTGTTCCTGCTCGGGCACCTTCGGGTCCGGCCGCGGGCTGGCCACCACCACGATCACCAGCGGTGCGTGGCTGAAACGCTGGCGGTCCTTCTCGAACACGGCCTCGCCCGCATGTGGGTCGCGCTGGCGGCTGCGTTCAGCCAGGAAGTCGCCCAGAGTGTGACGTGCATCGCCTGCGATTTTCAGGAAGCGGAACGGCACGCGCTTGCCGTGGTCGGGCACGCGCACCGCCGAGGCCAGCATCCGCTGCAGGGTGGCCGGGTCCGGCCCGGGCTCGCCCAGTTGCCGCGAGGGCACCGAGCGGCGGGCATCCAGGGCGAGCAGGGCAGCAGGGTCGGGCATGGAGTCTGAACCGGTCATCACGGGCGTTTGATTATAGTCGGGGTGGTCAATGACGCCGTCTGTGTCGCGTCCGGCCCCTGAATACCAAACTGTGATGAACATCATGCCACTGGCGGGAAACGGACAGCCGCTTCCCCTCGCCTCGTGGGCCTTGCACGGCTTACGATATCTGTCTTGCCGGGCCGCCGGTCATGAGGTTTGAAGTGAGGACTGTTTCACTGTCCGTGACGGGCTGGCCGGCCTACCATCGACGTTCCGGTACATGGGGTGTGCCGGAAGCCGCGATGTCCATGCTGTCTGTCGTACCAGAGAAGGTGGGGAGCCTTCCCGAATGATGAGCGTGCCCACACCGATGGGATCGCCGGGCCGTGACCCGGCCCAGCTCCAGCGTGCCCGGGACATGGTCCTGCCCGCGCTGTGCCAGGCCTTCGGGGCGGCACTGGCGCGTTTCGACGATGCCCTGTTCGACCGCGCCGGCAATGCCGGCTCGTCGCAGTTGCTGTTCCTGGACGCGATGCGCGAACTGCGCCGGCGCCGTGAGGACATCGCGGCCGCTTTCGCCGGCCACCTGCAGCAGGCCTGGGCCGCATTGGAGGCTGGTGAGCCGCTGTCAGCCGAGGCGACCCTGTCCGGGCCGGCCGAGGATGGGCTCAGCCTGCTGGCCGAGCATGTGCTGGAATCACGGTTGGCGGTGCGCAATTTCGCCACTGTATTGCTGCGTGACTTCAAGCCGGTGCTGGCGCGGCTGGATCGCCGCCTGGGCCGGTTGATCGGCGGCGCGGAACTGGATGCCGACCACAATCCGATCAGCCCCGAACACCTGGGCGTGGCCATCCACGAAGCCTTTGCCGGCTGTGAACTGGCCCCGGAAGTGCATCTGGTGCTGATCAAGCTGTGCGAGCGCGACCTGCGTGCACCGGTCGGTCGCATCTACGAGAAGCTGGACGAGCAGCTGGCCGCAGCCGGCGTGATGTCGCAGATGGGGGCTCCGCAGCGCCCACAACCGCCGGCACCGGATCCGCGCATGGCCGGGATGCTGGATGACCTGGTCGAGCATCGCCACGGCGCGGGCGTCGATCCGGGGTTCAGCGATGAAGAGCAGGCCGCACCGGCCTGGGCGCAGCGCTTTGCCGCCCGCTGGTCCGAGCGCCGCGGGCATATGCAGCAGCACCTGGGCGGCGATGACGGCGCCACCGGCGAGGCCTACGCTGGCCAGCAGGGCATGCTGCTGGAAGCGCTGCACGAACTGCTGCAGCAGACCCGCCATGTGCGTGAGGACGCCACGTCTGCGGCACAGGTGGCGGTTGGCCAGCAGCGCCCGCTCAGCCAGCGCGAAATGATGTCGGTGCTGTCGCTGCTGCAGGCCACGCCCAGCGCCACCCTGCGCGCGGCCATCGGCGAGGACGGCGAATCGCTGGCGCAGCGCCTGAAGAGCGAAGTGCTGTCCAGCGCCACCCAGCTTGGCGTCGATCCGGGCCAGACCCGGCTGGACCCGCAGGATGAGGATGCCATCGATCTGGTCGGCATGCTGTTCGACGTGATGCTGGACGAGCGTGAACTGGAAGGCCGCTCGCGCGAACTGATCGGCCGCCTGGTGGTGCCTTTCGTCAAGGTCGCCATGCTCGACCGCCGCATGTTCGTGCAGAAGACCCACCCGGCGCGCAAGCTGCTCAACTCGCTGGCCGAGGCCTGCGAGGGCAACACCGGCGAGAGCCAGGCCGAGCGCATGCTGATGGCCAAGGTCGAAGAGATCATCGAGCGCCTGGTGGCCGAGTTCAACGAGAACCTGGCGATCTTCCTGACCCTGGAAGAGGAATTCCGCGAGTTCCTGGTGCAGCATCGCCGCCGCGTGGAAATCGCCGAGCGTCGTGCCGCAGAAACGCAGCGCGGCCAGGAAAAGCTGGAAATGGCCCGCAGCCGGGCCGGTGCGGAACTGGACCGCCGCATCGGTGACGCCACGCTGCCGCCGGCCATTGCCGAATTCCTGCGCCAGCCGTGGCAGCACCACCTGACCCTGGCGCTGCTGCGCGAGGGCGAAGAAGGCGCCTCGGTGGCCGAGGCATTGAGCCTGGGCGACGGCCTGCTGGAGGAAGTGGCCGAGGCCCGCCGCCAGATCGTCGGCAAGCCGTGGCTGCAGGCCTGGCAGCCGGTGCTGGCCAAGGTGTTTGCCAGCGTCGGCGTGCACGGCGATGCGGCAACCGCCGCCATCGATGCCCTGCATGACACCCTGCAGGGCATCGCCGAGTCGCGGCCGGAACTGCAGCGTGCGCTGCCGGAGCTGCCGCAGGTTGCCTTGCCGGCCCCGCCAGTGGCTGAATCGCCGGCGGTTGAGCTTGGCGGGCAGATCGACGCCGACGATTTCGACAACGCCGATGCCGACCGCTTCCGCCGCATGGAAATCGGCAACTGGCTGGACTTCGTCGACAAGGATGGCAAGGTGCAGGCGGGCAAGCTGTCCTGGGTCAGCCCGATTTCCTCGCGCCTGCTGTTCGTCAACCGTCGCGGCGTGCGCTTCTGCGTGGCCTCGCCGGAAGAACTGGCGGTGATGATGCGGCTGGGCCGCCTGCGTGCCCACGTTGATGATGGCGCCTTCGACAGCGCCATGCAGGGCGTGATCGATCGCCTCGACCCGGGCAGCGCCACGCTGCACTGAGCGGGTGCCGCCTGCTAGGATCGGGAAACTCACCGATCAGCGGGGACCTGCATGGCCGTGGCGTTGCTGGGGATCAAGGAGACCGCGCCGGGCGAACGGCGCGTGGCACTGACGCCGGAGACCGCGCGCAGGCTCGGGGCCTTGGGCATTGCCGTCTGGTATGAGGCGGGCGCGGGTTTGGCGGCTGGTTTCACCGACGCCGCCTATGACGATGCCGGTGCACGCGTCTTCGACGCGGGCCGCTGGGCCGAGATCGATATCCTGCTGTGCGTGCAGGCCCCCCCTGCGGCGGTGCTGGAACAGCTCAAGCCCGGCGCCAGCGTGGTCGGCCTGCTGGCCCCGGCCAGCGATCCGGCGCTGGCCGCGCTGGCGGCCGATGGTCGCCTGCAGCTGTTCCCGCTGCAGCAGCTGCCGCGCACCACCCGTGCGCAGGCGATGGATGTACTCAGTTCGCAGGCCGGCATGGCCGGCTACAAGGCAGCGCTGATCGCCGCCGAACGCGCGCCGCGCTTCTTCCCGATGCTGACCACTGCTGCCGGCACCGTGCGGCCGGCCAAGGTGCTGGTGATCGGTGCCGGCGTGGCGGGCCTGCAGGCCATCGCCACCGCGCGCCGCCTCGGTGCACAGGTGGAAGGCTTCGACGTGCGCCCGGAAACCCGCGAGCAGATCCAGTCACTGGGCGCACGCTTCCTCGACCTCGGGGTCAGCGCGGCGGGCGAGGGAGGCTATGCGCGGGCGCTGACCGATGACGAGCGCGCCGAGCAGCAGCGTCGGCTGGCCGACCACCTGCGCAGTGTGGACGTGGTGATCTGCACGGCTGCGGTACCGGGCCGCCCGGCACCGACCATCGTGACCGCCGCGATGGTGGAAGGCATGGCCACCGGCAGCGTCATTGTTGATCTGGCGGCGGAAAGTGGCGGCAACTGCGCACTGACCCTGCCGGGGCAGTGCATCGAACACCAGGGCGTGACCATCGACGGTCCGCTGGGCCTGGCCAGCCGCGGCGCGACCCAGGCCAGCGAGATGTATGCACGGAACCTGCTCAACTTCGTTGCGCTGTTCGTGCGCGACGGGCAGCTCGGTTTCGATTGGGACGACGAACTGCTGGCGAAGACGCGCTGGCAGGCGTGAACCTCATGTGCCTCCTGTAGAGCCGAGCCCGTGCTCGGCTTGCGCAGGCGCGATAAAGCAGCCGAGCGTGGGCTCGGCTCTGCAAAGGGTTGAACGCTGCCTTTACCGCGGCTTCGCCGGCGGCGGGTTGTCGCGCACCCAGTCCTTGCGTTGCTCCGGCGTCATCTGCGACCAGCGCTCGCGCAGTGCGTCGCGCTGCGCGGGCGGCAGATCCCGCATCTGGCCGAACAGGGCGCGGGCCTGCTCACGCTGTTCCGGGCTCATGTGCTCGAAGCGGCGCAGGCCGCGGCGGGCCTTGTCGCGTTCCTCCGGGCTCATCGATTGCCAGCGCTGGCCATGCGAGAGCATCCGCTGGCGCTGGCCGGCATCGGCGCTGTTCCAGCGGTCGCGCAGCGGCGCCAGCAGCGATTCCCGCTGCGCTTCACTCAACTGTTCCCAGGCCGGCAGTGGTGGGGCTGGCGCGGGGCGTGCGGCAGGGGCGGGCGCGGCGCTCTGCGCCAGCGCCGGGAGGGCTGGCAGCAGCAACAGGGTCAACAGCAGCGGCAGGGTATGCAGTCGGGACATGGTTCACTCCATCGCCAGGTCGGTATCGCCCAGCCACAGGTACAGATCGGGATTTTCGTCGTACAGCACGCTGTTGTCTTCCACCGAGGCCAGCACCGGTGCCGGCGCGGCGGGCGACAGTGGGCTGTGGCCGCTGAACTGCAGGCCGATCCCCAGCGCCACCACCAGGGAACAGGCGCTGGCCAGCCACCAGCGCCAGCGCCCGTGACGGGCTGCGCTGGCGCCGTGGCGGGCCTGGCGCAACCGTGCCAGCGTGGCCGGCGACAGCGCCTGCAGCGACTGCGCGTGCAGGTTGCGCAGCATGTCATCGGAGGGCAGGGAGCGGTTCACGGGTGGGTCTCCAGGTAGTCCTGCAGCGCCTGCCGGGCGCGTGCCAGATGGGTTTTTACCGCGCCTTCGCTACAGCCCATGGCGCGGGCCGTGGTGGCCCCGTCCAGGTCCTGCAGCACGCGCAGGGTGAAGGCCTCGCGCTGGCGTGCGGGCAGGGTACGCAGCGCCTGTACCAGTTGCTGGTACTGCTGGCGCTGTTCGTGCGCCTGCGCCGGGTCCGGGCCGGGGTCGGCCCAGTCGATCCCGCCTCCGTCGGCGTCCTGGTTGTCGCGCCAGAACGGCAGGCGGAAACGGCGCCGGCGCTGCAGGTCGATCACGCGGCGGCGCAGGATGCTCCAGAACAGGGGCGCCCATTCGGCCGCCGGCTTGTCGGCGTAGTCCAGCATGCGCATCAGCGCGTCCTGCACCGCGTCCATCGCGTCTTCGCGCTGGCGCAGGCCGGCCTCGGCGAAACGGAACGCGCGCGGGCCGACGCTGGCCAGGAACACCTCCAGCGATGCCGGCGGGGCATCGGTGTCGGCGCTCGGGGGGGCGGGGCTGCTCACCAGCACAGGGTACGGTTCCTCGCTCGGGGTCACCATCGACAACGCGTGAGCGTCGCCGCGGTTGACGCCGGGTGCGCGCCGGGTTCAGCCCGTGGTTATGATGGGCCGACGAAGACAGAGCGGGAGCGTTGCCAGTGAGTGACGGGTTCGTAGCGCTGTACATCTTCATGCTGGCGGCCATCGCCGGCCACGTGATCATTTCGCGGGTGCCGGTGATACTGCATACCCCGCTGATGTCGGGCTCCAACTTCATCCACGGCATCGTGCTGATCGGTGCGATGGTGGTGCTGGGGCATGCGCAGACGCCGCTGGAAAAGGCGCTGGGCTTCCTGGCCGTGGTGCTCGGCGCCGGCAACGCCGCCGGTGGCTACGTGGTCACCGCGCGCATGCTGGAGATGTTCAAGCCGAGCGCGCCCAAGGGCGGCAGGGACGAACCGAAGGAGCCACAGGCTTGAACATCAGCACCGTCGAACTGCTCGACTGGCTGGTCAAGGCCAGCTACCTCGTCGCCGCTACGCTGTTCCTGCTGGGCCTGCAGCGCATGGCTTCGCCGCTGACCGCGCGCAGCGGCATCCGCTGGGCCGGGCTGGGCATGCTGCTGGCCACGGTGGCGACCTTCTTCCTTCCCGAACTTCACAACGTTCCGCTGATCCTGGTGGCGCTGCTGCTGGGCGCGGGCCTGGCCTGGTGGTCGGCCGGCAAGGTGGCCATCACCGACATGCCGCAGATGGTGGCGCTGTACAACGGCATGGGCGGTGGCTCGGCGGCGGCGATCGGTGCGGTGGAACTGCTGCGCTATGCCTTCCTGGCCCACCGCGATACCAGCCATTGGAGCGAGCAGGCGCTGGCCGACCTGGCCGCGCGCCAGCCGTCGGGCACGGTGCTGCTGCTGGCGGTGGTCGGCGCGGCGATCGGTGCGGTCTCGCTGTCCGGTTCGGTGATCGCCTGGGCCAAGCTGGATGGACGCCTGGACAAGCGGGTGACCTGGCCGGGCCAGCAGGTGATGAACCTGCTGGTGGCGCTGGCGGTGGTGGTACTGGCGATCATCGCGGCCAGCACGCTCAGCACCTGGGCGATCGTCGCCTTCTTCGTGCTGGCGCTGGCACTGGGCGTGCTGATGACGCTGCCGATCGGTGGCGCCGACATGCCGGTGGTGATCTCGCTGTACAACGCGTTCACCGGCCTGGCGGTGTCGTTTGAAGGTTATGTGCTCGGCAACGAGGCGCTGATCATCGCCGGCATGATGGTCGGCGCGGCGGGCATCCTGCTGACCCGGTTGATGGCGAAGGCGATGAACCGGCCGATCCGCAATGTGCTGTTCTCCAACTTCGGCGGCGGTGCCGGAGGCGAGGCGCAGGCGATCACCGGCTCGCAGAAGCCCATCGAAGCGTCGGACGTCGCGGCGATGATGGCCTTTGCCGAGCGCGTGGTGATCGTGCCCGGCTACGGCATGGCGGTGGCGCAGGCCCAGCACAAGATCTGGGAACTGGCGCAGCGGCTGGGCCAGCGTGGCGTGAAAGTGAAGTTCGCGATCCACCCGGTGGCCGGGCGCATGCCCGGGCACATGAACGTGCTGCTGGCCGAGGCCGGCGTGCCCTACGACCTGATCGCCGACATGGACGACATCAACCCCGAATTCGCCAATACCGACGTGGTGCTGGTGATCGGTGCCAACGACGTGGTCAATCCGGTGGCACGCACCGACCCGGCCAGCCCGATCTACGGCATGCCGGTGCTGGACGTGGTCAACGCGCGCAACGTGGTGGTGATCAAGCGTGGCAAGGGCACCGGTTTTGCCGGCATCGAGAATGCGCTGTTCTACGCCGACAACACCCGCATGCTCTATGGCGACGGCGCCGAAGCGGCGGCCTCGCTGGTGAGCGAGCTGAAGGCGCTCGACGGCGGGCATTGAGTTGAGGACCGGGGTCGGATCCCTTTCCGCAGGAAAGGGCTCTGACCCCCTTGCCGGCCAGCGGCCGGCACTACCCCCATCCGTGCGTGGCGGCTGCAGCTGGTAGGTGCGGACCTTGGTCCGCACGCTTTTGCCGGCCAGCGGCCGGCACTACCCCCATCCGTGCGTGGCGGCTGCAGCTGGTAGGTGCGGACCTTGGTCCGCACGCTTTTGCCGGCCAGCGGCCGGCACTACCCCCATCCGTGCGTGGTGGCTGCAGCCGGTAGGTGCGGACCTTGGTCCGCACGCTTTTGCCGGCCAGCGGCCGGCACTACCCCCATCCGTGCGTGGCGGCTGCAGCTGGTAGGTGCGGACCTTGGTCCGCACGCTTTTGCCGGCCAGCGGCCCGCACTGCCGAATCCATGAATCTCTACGCGCTCAGCGCGCCAGCCAGGCACCTACGGCCACGGCCACGGCCAGCCACAGCCATTCCACCGCGCCGTTGGCCAGGCTGATCAGGGTCCAGGCCAGGTGCGGGCCCATCCGCGTGGTGGCATCCCACAGGTCCAGGCCGATCGAGCCGCCCATCCAGGCGCTGGCGATGGCCCAGTTGGCCACGGCGGCCACCAGCAGGGTGCCGAGCACGACCAGGGCGACGCGCAGCCGGCCTGGGCCCAGCGTGCCCAGGCGCAGCATGAACACCAGTTCCAGGGCGGCCAGCACCGCCATCCAGCCGACCTGCCGGCCGGTCATCAGCGCCAGGACCATCCAGGCGAGGGGAGCGACAAACAGGCCCAGCAGCAGCATGAGGGGCCAGAGCCAGGTCACGGTCCTGGCACGCGCGGCATTGGAGGACATCGAAGCTCCCAGAAGATCACCCACAGGATACTGTGGTTTGCCGCAGTGCACCGGCGGTGCGGGGGCGGCTGGGCTAGAATGCCGTCTTGCGTGGCTTCGGCCACGGCCCCATATCGGTCCCCATGTATTCCCGTAGCAGCGAACCTGTCCACTTCGAACGCGATTGCGAGGCCGTGATGGTCCCGCAGGGCGACACCGTGACCCTGCCCGCCGGCAGCTATGGGTACATCACCCAGGCGCTGGGCGGCAGTTATTCGGTGTTCGTCGAGGGCAACCTGTTCCGCATCGCCGGCAAGGACGGCGATGCCATCGGCAAGGAGGCACCGGCACCGCTGGAACTGCCGGCCGACGCCACCGATGAACAGGTGGAGCAGCTGGTGTGGCAGCAGCTGCGCACCTGCTTCGACCCGGAAATTCCGGTCAACATCGTGGAACTGGGCCTGGTCTATGAAGTCGAGATCAAGCATCTGGATGAGGGCAAGCGCGAGATCGACGTGAAGATGACCCTGACCGCCCCGGGCTGCGGCATGGGCGAGATCCTGGTCGACGATGTGCGCAGCAAGCTTGAAATGATCCCGACGGTGGCCGAGGCCGACGTCGACCTGGTGTTCGACCCGCCGTGGAACCAGCACATGATGTCCGAGGCGGCCCGGCTAGAGACCGGCATGCTTTGACCCAGGGCCCGCAGTGACGCGGGCCCGGCACTACCCGCAACCAGAACAGGAATCCTCCGGTGTCCCAGTCCATCCCCAGCTTCGCCGTCACCCGTTCGGACCACCCGCGCAGCGCTGAAGAGCGCGCCAAGATCCTGGAGAAGCCGGGCTTCGGCCTGCACTTCACCGATCACATGGTGGAAGTGCGCTGGGACAAGGATGCCGGCTGGCACAATGCCAACGTGCGCGCCTACGGCCCGCTGCAGCTGGACCCGGCCGCCGCCGTGCTGCATTACGGCCAGGAAATCTTCGAAGGCATCAAGGCCTACCGCCACGCCGACGGTTCGATCTGGACCTTCCGCCCGGATGCCAACGGCCGTCGCCTGCAGCGTTCGGCGCAGCGCCTGGCGTTGCCGGAACTGCCGGTGGAGATCTTCGTCGAATCGCTGAAGCAGCTGATCGCCGTCGACAGTGACTGGGTGCCTTCGGCCGATGAGTCGAGCCTGTATTTCCGCCCGTTCATGATCGGCGACGAGGCCTTCCTCGGCGTGCGCGGCGCGCACAAGGCCGGCTACTACGTCATCGCCAGCCCTGCCGGCCCGTACTTCGCCAAGGGCGTTGCCCCGGTGTCGATCTGGCTGTCCACCGAGTACGCGCGTGCGGCCAAGGGCGGCACCGGTGCCGCCAAGTGCGGTGGCAACTACGCCGCCTCGCTGCTCCCGCAGCAGAAGGCGCAGGCGCAGGGCTGCTCGCAGGTGCTGTTCCTCGACCCGGTCGAAGGCAAGTACCTGGAAGAACTGGGCGGCATGAACGTGTTCCTGGTCTACAAGGACGGCACGCTGGTCACCCCGGAACTGTCAGGCAGCATCCTCGAGGGCATCACCCGCGAGAGCATCCTGCAGCTGGCCCGCGACCGTGGCATGAAGGTCGAAGAGCGCAAGGTCAGCATCGACGAGTGGAAGGACGGCGTCGCCTCCGGCGCGATCAGCGAAGTGTTTGCCTGTGGCACCGCCGCGGTGGTCACCCCGATCGGCCAGCTGAAGGGCGACGGCTTCTCGGTGGGCGACATCAACGCGCCGGCCGGCGAAGTGACCATGTCGCTGCGCAAGGAGCTGACCGATATCCAGTACGGCCGCCTGCCGGACCGCCACAACTGGCTGGTCAAGCTGGGCTGATCGCCCAACGCTGAACTGTAGAGCCGAGCCGACGCTCGGCTGCTCTTCCGGAAAGCCCGTCCCCGTGACGGGTTTTCTGCGTTGTGGGCCGGGGCCGAACGCCGATGTCGGCAAAGTCATTCCAGGACACGTGACGCCCCAGTCAGGTCTGTGCAGGACACGAGAAAGTTCCTTCACCTTCACAAACCCTCGACCCGAAAAGTCTCAGAACGAACATTTCATCTTGCTGAAAAGACGCTGAAAATCTTGTGGTGTCCGGTTCTGGCCATTAGCGTCATATGCACGGCGGATCGTTAGGGGGATCCGCTGACTCACCGGACTTCGAACCTCGCCAACGCAAGCCAGCCCAGGGTTCGGGCCGGTGCTTCTGCCGATTCCGGCATTCACACCACAAGAAAGGGAAATACGATGTCCCAGGTAACGCAACCGCGTGTGCGTCGAGTGTGGGTGGTCCTTGGTGCGTCCGTTCTGTCATCGCTGCTGCTGGCCACGCCTGCGCTGGCCGGTGACGTCCAGCTCAGCGGCCTGCAGTCCGCGCCGACGCACCAGCGCTTCATCGTGAAGTACCGCGACGGTAGTGCGCCGGTGGCCAACACCACCGCACTGGCCTCTTCGCTGAAGAGTGCCGCCGCCGGCCTGGCCAGCAGCCAGGGCCGCGCGCTGGGCCTGCAGGAGGTCCGCAAGCTGGCCGTTGGCCCGACCCTGGTCAGGACCGATCGGCCGCTTGACCAGGCCGAATCCGAGCTGCTGATGCGCAAGCTCGCCGCCGACCCGAACGTGGAATACGTCGAAGTCGACCAGATCATGCGTGCGACGCTGACCCCGAATGACACCCGCTTCAGCGAACAGTGGGGCTTCGGTACCTCCAACGCGTCGATCAACGTGCGGCCGGCCTGGGACAAGGCCACCGGCACCGGCGTGGTGGTGGCCGTGATCGATACCGGCATCACCAACCATCCCGATCTCAACGCCAACATCCTGCCTGGCTATGACTTCATCAGCGATGCCGCGATGGCGCGCGATGGCGGCGGCCGCGACAACAACCCGAATGACGAGGGCGACTGGTACGGCGCCAACGAGTGCGGCTCGGGCATCCCGGCCTCCAACTCCAGCTGGCACGGTACCCACGTCGCCGGCACCGTGGCGGCGGTGACCAACAACAGCACCGGCGTGGCCGGTACTGCGTTCAATGCCAAGGTCGTCCCGGTGCGCGTGCTGGGCAAGTGCGGCGGTTACACCTCCGACATCGCCGACGCGATCGTGTGGGCCTCTGGCGGCACCGTCAGTGGCGTGCCGGCCAACGCCAATCCGGCCGAAGTCATCAACATGTCGCTGGGTGGTGGCGGCAGCTGCTCCACCACCTACCAGAACGCCATCAACGGCGCGGTCAGCCGTGGCACCACCGTGGTGGTCGCCGCCGGCAACAGCAACACCAACGTGTCCTCGTCGGTGCCGGCCAACTGCCCGAACGTGATTGCCGTGGCGGCCACAACCTCGGCCGGTGCGCGTGCCAGCTTCTCCAACTACGGCACCGGCATCGACATCTCGGCACCGGGCCAGAGCATCCTGTCCACGCTCAACACCGGCACCACCACGCCGGGCAGCGCCAGCTACGCGTCGTACAACGGCACCTCGATGGCGGCGCCGCACGTGGCCGGCGTGGTTGCGCTGATGCAGTCGGTCGCGCCAAGCCCGCTGAGCCCGGCGCAGGTCGAGAGCATCATCAAGAGCACTGCACGCCCGCTGCCGGGCGCCTGCTCGGGTGGCTGCGGCGCCGGCATCGTCGACGCCAACGCGGCCGTGGCTGCGGCGATCAACGGCGGTGGCAACCCGAACCCGGGTGGCAACGTGCTGCAGAACAACGTGCCGGTGACCGGCCTGGGCGCTGCAACCGGTGCCGAGCTGAACTACACCGTCGCCGTTCCGGCCGGTAGCAGCCAGCTGCGCGTGACGATCAGTGGCGGCAGCGGCGATGCCGACCTGTACGTGCGCCAGGGCAGTGCCCCGACCGATACCAGCTACACCTGCCGTCCGTACCTGAGCGGCAACAGCGAGACCTGCACGATCAACAGCCCTGCCGCCGGCACGTGGTATGTGCGGGTGAAGGCGTACAGCACCTTCTCGGGCCTGACCCTCAACGCCCAGTACTGAGCCCAAGACCCTCTCCATGGGCACGCCCTGGCTCCGGCCGGGGCGTTCTTGCTTCTGTAGCCAAGCCCATGCTCGGCTGCTCCGGCTGCGGACCGTTCTGCCGCGCTGGCATGCGGTTGCCGAGCATGGCTCGGCACTACAAGGGCAGCGCTCTGGCAGGTGCCGACCTTGGTCGACCGCGGTTCCTCAGACCGACTCGAAGCGGTTCGCAGCCACGTTCTTGCGCACGTGCTGCGGATCGAAGATCCGCCCGTTCATCGCGATGTACACGCCGCTCGGCAGCGACTGCACCGCACCGATCGCACAGCCGATGTTGAACTCCGCATCCGAGCCGCGGAAGCGTGCCGGGCTCAGTGCACCGGTCATCACGATGGTCTTGTCCGGGATCGTCGCCAGCACCTTGCCGGTCTGCACCATCGAGTCGGTGCCGTGGGTCACCAGCACGTGCCGGGTCGGCTGCGCGGCGATGGTGGCGCGGATCAGCTCGCGGTCCTCATCGTTGATGTGCAGCGAATCCTTGCGCAGGATCGGAATCACGTTGAAGCGGAACGTCACGCCCAGCTCGCGCAGGATCATGCCGATCTGCGGATCGCCGATCTGGTAGTCCGACTTGTCGTCGAAGTAGATCTTGTCGATCGTGCCACCGGTGGTGACGACCAGGAGCTCTTCCATCATGTGCATGCGCGAAACCAGGACAGGTACTGCGGCGCGGGGCCAGGAATGCAGATGATACGGCCCAGCGGGCGCAGCGTCAGCGTTGCTTGCCGAAGCGGGCGCGCAGGCCGGGCAGGCTGGCGCTGAAGATCACCAGCAGGGCCAGCGCGATCTCGATCAGCGCCAGCCAGCGCGTTTCCGGATGGCTCCAGGCGCTCATCACGCCGTGGCTGAACCAGCCCAGCGCCAGGACCGAGGCCCAGAATCCGGCCTTGCGCCAGCCCAGGTGCACGGCGATGGCCAGCGCCAGCGGCGGCGCGGTGAACACCAGCTGGGTCGCCAGCCAGTGCTTGTCATTGATGAACCAGCCGGCGAACAGCGCGGCCAGCCCCGTCAGGGCCAGCAGCAGGACCGTGCGCGGTGTGGCGGTCATCGGGCCAGCCGCTGCGCGATGCCGGCCACCCGGCGCCCCAAGGCGCGCGCCAGCACGGCTTCGTCGTCGGTCGGCTGCGGGTCGTCGGCGGCACCGGCGACGTGGCTGGCGCCATAGGGTGTGCCGCCACTGGTGGTATGGCTCAGCGCCGGTTCGGTGAACGGGATGCCGACGATCACGCAGCCATGGTGCAGCAGCGGCACCTGCATCGACAGCAGGGTCGATTCCTGCCCGCCATGCATGGATGCGGTGGAGGTGAACACGCCGGCCGGCTTGCCGGACAGGGTGCCATTGACCCATTCGGCGCCCAGCCCATCCAGGAAATGCTTGACCGGCGCGGCCATGTTGCCGAAGCGGGTCGGGCTGCCGAGCAGCAGGCCCTGGCATTCGACCAGGTCCTGCACGCTTACATAGGGGGCGCCATCGTCGGGCACCGGCGGCTGCGCGGTCTGGGTCACTGCGGCCACCGGCGGCACCGTGCGCAGGCGCGCGGTCATGCCCGGCACTTCGCCGATGCCCCGCGCGATCTGGCGCGCCAGCCGTGCCACTGAACCGCCCCGGCTGTAATACAGCACCAGAATCTCGCCCATCGTGCCCGCTTCTCCTCGTCGTGTGGCCACCAGTATGGCTATCCTGCGAGCATTCCGCATCGGGTACCCTTCCACCGATGGAACCTTTGGATACGCTCAACCTGTGGATGGAGCGCGCGCGGGATCGCGCACGGGCCATCAGTTTCGGTCGCTTCCTGTGGCATCGCTTCCTCGACGACCGCCTGTTCCAGGCAGCGGCGGCGCTGGCGTACACCACGGTGTTCGCGCTGGTGCCGCTGGCCATCGTGGTATTCGGCGTGCTCTCGGCCTTTCCCGTTTTCGACCGCTGGAGCGATCAGCTCAGCGACTACGTCTTCTCCAACTTCGTGCCCAACGCCGCGCGCGCGGCCGAGGGCTACCTGCGGCAGTTCTCGGCCAGTGCTGGCCAGCTCACCGCCGCCGGCTTCATCGCGCTGGTGGTATCGCTGCTGATCACGCTCAACAGCGTGGAAGAGACCTTCAACCAGATCTGGCGGGTCGGCTCGACCCGGCCCAAGCTGACCCGCTTCCTGGTCTACTGGACCGTGCTGACCCTGGGCGCGATGCTCGCCGCTGCGTCGCTGGCGGTGTCGGCGCGGGTGTTCGCGTTGCCATTGTTCGGTACCCAGGAGGGCCGTTGGCTGGCCGAACTGGCCCTGCGGCTGGCGCCGATCCTGATCGAGTTCGTCTGCATCACGCTGATGTTCCGGGTGGTGCCGCACCACACCGTGAAATGGCGGCACGCGATACCCGGCGCGATCCTGGCGGCGGTGATCCTGGAGCTGGTGAAGTGGGGCATCGGCGCCTATCTGGGCAGCTTCCAGTCCTACCAGAAGCTGTATGGCACGGTCGCCTTCGTGCCGATCCTGCTGCTGTGGATCTACCTGTGCTGGGTGGCGGTGCTGCTGGGTGCGTCGCTGGCCTCCTCGATGGCCGCCTTCCGCTACCAGCCGGTGGAACTGCGCCTGCCGCAGGGGTATGAGTTCTATGGACTGCTGCGCCTGCTTGGCCGCTTCCAGCATGCACGGGCCAAGGGCAAGGGCCTGGCCGATGACGAGATCCTGCGGCTGGAGCCGATGCTGACCGATTCACTGCTGCAGGACCTGATCTGCAACCTGCAGGAGATCGACCTGCTGCGCCGCGATGAGCGCGGCGAGTGGCTGCTGTCGCGCGACCTGGACCAGGTCAGCCTGGCCGATCTTTACGAATGCACCCAGCTGCGCATCCCGGTAGCCGAGCAGCACCTGCCGTACCGCGACGACAGCCTGGGCCGTGCCGCCTTGGCGGCGCTGGATGACCTGCGACTGCCCCTGCGCGAACGCCTGAAGCGCAAGGTCAGTGATATCTATATCGACTCTGGAGACACCCCATGACCCGCAAGACGTCGTTGCCGCTGCTGCTCCCGTTGACCCTGCTGCTGGCCCTGGCGGCCTGCAAACCGGCCCAGGAGCCGGCACCGGCCAGCAGCCAGCCACCGGCGCAGGCGCCGACGCCGAGCACGCCGGCACCGGTCGAGGAAACCCCGGTCGAGCGCACCACCGCCGAGTTCCCGACACTGAAGATGAAGGCGGTGGATGGCAGCGACTACGACCTGGCCGCGCATCGCGGCAAGTGGGTGGTGGTGAACTTCTGGGCCACCTGGTGCGCGCCGTGCCGCAAGGAGATGCCCGAGCTGTCGGCCCTGCATGCGATGCGCAGCAACATCGAGGTGGTCGGCTTGGCCTACGAGGACATCGAAGTGCCGGAGATGCAGTCGTTCCTGACCAAGCATCCGGTGACCTATCCGATCGTGATCGTGGACCCGTTCGATCCGCCGGCCGACTTCGCCACGCCGCGTGGCCTGCCGCTGACGCATCTGCTGGACCCGCAGGGCAAGCTGGCGCATACCTTCCTCGGCCCGGTGACCGCCGCCGACATCGAAAAGCAGATCGCGGCCGCCAAGTAGGTTGGGTATCGGCAGGGCTGCGCCCTGCACCTGCGGTAGTGCCGGCCGCTGGCCGGCAACCCCAGCAAAAGCAACAGCAACAGCAACAGCCCAAGCGGGTTTCCTGTGGGGAGGCGGGGTGGGTCCGGTTGCGGGGGACGCCGTAAATACGTCCCTGTAGGCTCGGTCGCCGCATCCATGCGGCTCACGCCCCCGCAACCGGACCCACCCCGCCTTCGACAGTTCGCCGCGATCTGTCGGAATGCATGGCCTGCTCTTGGTGGGTGTCGACCACGCTGCTGTTGGTGGGTGTCGACCCTGGTCGACACGTAGATCCACGCCATGCGTGGATGCTCTTCGTTCAATTGTCGAAATATTCGATTTCAATGGAGATTCATCCACGCATGGCGTGGATCTACTTCCGTCACCGGAAATTCCTCGGGGATGGGGTGGTGTGGGTTGGCAGGACCGTTGGCGCCATGGATGGCGCCATCGAGCCCCCATGGATGGGTTTACGGCGTGTCCTGCCAACCCACACCACCTCAGCCAACAAGCAAAACTCCCAGAGCCGGCTGTTGCCGTTGCTCTGGCTTCGGCAGGTGCAGGGCCGCAGGCCCTGCCGACCAACCCTATCCCTCGACCGGGAAGTCCTCGATCGGCTTCAGCACATCGTAGTGCTCGCGATGCAGCTTGCCCTTCAGCTTCGGCAGCTCCGGCAACGGCGCATCCACCCGTGTGTCCGGCAACCGGTCCAGCAGGTTGCGCACCAGGGTCAGCCGGCCCAGCCGCTGGTCGTTGAAGTCCACCAGTGTCCACGGCGCCGCCTCGCGATGCGTCGCACGCAGCATCGCCTCGCGGGCCTCGGTGTACGCGCTGTACTTGCTGCGTGATTTCAGGTCCACCGGAGAAAGCTTCCAGCCCTTCAGCGGATCGAGATGGCGTTCGGCGAAGCGCTTTTCCTGCTGCTCCTGGTCCACGCACAACCAGTACTTGAACAGCAGGATGCCGTCGTCCACCAGCAGCTGTTCGAACACCGGTGCCTGGCGCAGGAACTGCTGGTATTCGGTTTCGCTGCAATAACCCATCACCCGTTCAACACCGGCACGGTTGTACCAGCTGCGGTCCATCAGCACGATCTCGCCGGCGGCGGGAAGATGCGCGGCGTAACGCTGGAAGTACCACTGCGTGGCTTCACGGTCGGTTGGCTTGGGCAGCGCCACCACCCGGCATTGGCGCGGGTTGAGATGCTGGCTGATGGCCTGGATCGCGCCGCCCTTGCCAGCTGTATCGCGGCCTTCGAACAGCACCAGCAGGCGTTGCCCGCTGTACTGCACCCAGCGCGCCATTGCGGTCAGTTCCAGCTGCAGCGGCAGCAGCAGTTCGTCGTAGTCCTTGCGCTTGAGCTTGGCCATCGTCACACCACGCGGGGAGGAAGCCGGAGCGTAACGCAGGGGTTGCTCAGGGGGTGTCGACGCCCTGCCAGCCCTGCTCGCCCGCCAGCGTCTGCAGCAGGGCGGAAAGGTCATGGGCGAAACCGGCCATGTCGAACACACCGCTGTCTTCGCGTGCCTGTGCCAGTTCGGCACGCAACGCTGCCAGCGCCACCGGGTCGTTGCCCAGCGCGCTGGCGGTGGCGATGAACGCCGCATCGTCGGCAACGTTCATCCGCGAGAGACCCAGATGATGGTTGAGGCTGCCGGCCACGCGCGCGGCGAAGGTATCGCCCGGGCAGGTCAATACCGGGCAGCCGGCCCAAAGCGCGTCGGACGCGGTGGTATGCGCGTTGTACGGATGCGTGTCCAGGAACAGGTCGGCCAGCTGATAGCGGGCCAGATACTGCGGATGCGGCAGTTTGGCCATGAACACCAGCCGCGTTGGATCCAGGCCTGCGGACTGCGCGGCCGCACGCAGGCGCGCATCGGCCTTGCCGGGCCCGGACAGCAGCCACAGCACGCTGCCGGGCACGGCCTGCAGCACCGCGAAGGCGCGGCCCATGCTGCGCGGGTTGAGCTTGTAGCTGTTGTTGAAGCAGCAGAACACCACGCCGCGTTCGGGCAGGCTGCACTCCGCGCGGGACGGTGCCGGCTCCAGTACGCGGGTGTTGTCCGAGGGCTGGAAGGCACGTGGCAGGCGCAGGACGCGTTCGCTGAAGTGAGGTTCCAGCGATGCCGGCAGCACGAATTCGTCGGCGACCACGGCATCCAGCCAGCGCGCACCTGATGTGCCGGGGTAGGCCAGCCAGTTCAGCTGCAACGGGGCCGGGCGCATGGCCAGCACTTCGGGCGTGCCGCCGCCCCCCCAGCCGCGCAGGTCGAACAGCAGGTCGATGCCCTGTGCACGTATGCGGGCCGCGATATCGGCATGCCGCAGTGCGGCCACCTCATGCAGCCGGGTGGCGGCCTGCAGGCGTTCGCGGATGCGGCTGCCATCGGCGTGGTTCAGCGCGAACAGGTGCAGCTGCAACGCCCGGTCATGACGCAGGTGTTCGAGCAGGGCCGCGGTCAGCAGCCCGGTGGGATGGGCGCCGAAGCCATTGGAGAGGAAGCCGACGCGCAACGCGCCGTGCTCGCGAACCTTCACTGCAGGAAGGGGGCGCACCGCCGACGCAACGACCGCGGCGCGTGCGCGCGCACAGGCCAACTGCTCGGCAGCGCTGGCGTCTTCGCTGAGGAAGGCGAAGGGCTCCACCGCACCCTGGCCGGCGGCGAGCGCGTTGCGCACCTGCGCAGCCAACGTGTCCACGTCCTGCCAGTCGCACAGGCGGCGCTGCCAGGCCAGGCGCTGCGCGGCGATGTAGGGTTCGCCCGGCATCAGCGCGTGCGCGCGGCGATAGGCCGCTGCCGCGCCTTCGGCATCATCGGCATCTTCCAGCGCATGGCCCAGCCACAGCGCGATGCCCGGGTGCTGCGGGGCCAATGCCGAGGCCTGGCCGAGCAGCTTCGCCGCGTCGGCGTGCGCGCCGGCCATCCACGCCACGCGGCCCAGCCGCGCCAGCGCTTCGGGGTGGTTGGGGCGCAGCTGCAGGGCGCGTCGTGCGGCCTGCTCGCCGGCAGCGATGTCGCCGGCTTCCAGTTCCAGGTCGGCCAGCATCACCCAGGCGACGAAGTCGCCGGGCTGGCGTGCGATCGCCTGCTGCAGGTGCTGCCGCTGCTGCCAGGCCGTCATCGTGCTCAGCCCGCCGACAGCTGGGCCAGGGCGTCGACCTGGTGTTCGTGGCTGAGCCGCTGCAGCAGCGGGTCGAGGTCACCGGCCAGGATGTTGGGCAGGTCGTACAACGTCAGGCCTTCCACGCGGTGGTCGGTGATCCGGCCCTGCGGGAAGTTGTAGGTGCGGATGCGCTGGCTGCGGTCGCCGCTGCCGACCTGCAGGCGCCGCGATTCGGCCTGTGCCGCGTCCTGGCGCTGGCGCTCGGCATCGAGCAGCTGCGCCTTCAGGCGCTTCATCGCCTTTTCGCGGTTGGCGTGCTGGCTGCGCTCGGTCTGGCACTCCACCACCACGCCGGTCGGCACGTGGGTGATGCGGATCGCGGACTCGGTCTTGTTGACGTGCTGGCCGCCGGCGCCGGACGAGCGGAACGTATCCACCTTCAGGTCGGCCGGATTGATGACGATGTCATCGACTTCGTCGGCCTCGGGAATGATCGCCACGGTCGCGGCCGAGGTATGGATGCGGCCCTGAGATTCGGTGGCCGGCACGCGCTGCACGCGGTGCGTGCCCGATTCGAACTTCAGGCGCGAGAACGCACCACGGCCGACCACACGCGCCACCACTTCCTTGTAGCCGCCATGCTCGCCGGGGTTGTCCGATTCGATCTCGACCTTCCAGCCCTGGCGCTCGGCATAGCGGGCGTACATGCGGAACAGGTCGCCGGCGAAGATCGCGGCTTCGTCGCCGCCGGTGCCGGCGCGTACTTCAAGGAACAGGTTGCCTTCGTCGCGCGGATCGCGCGGCACCAGCAACAGGGCCAGTTCCTGTTCCAGCTCCTGCAGGCGCGCCTGGGCGGCGGCGATTTCCTCGTCGGCCAGCTCGCGCAGATCGGGGTCGGCACGCATGCCTTCGGCGGCGGCCAGGTCTGCCTTGGCACGGGCTTCATCGGCGAGCGCGGCAGCGACCGGCTCCAGTTGGGCGAATTCGCGCGAAAGGTCGCGGAAACGGGTGTTGTCGGCGACCACATCGGGTTCGGCGAGCAGGCGTTCCAGTTCTTCGCGGCGCTCGGCCAGCGCTTCCAGCTTACGGCGCAGGGTCGGCGTCATCGGGTCTCACGGGTGGGTGGTGGTAGCCCGGCGTGGCCGGGAACAGGCGCTCGGCGGCGCGGGTCAGGTCGGCATCGCCACTCAGCGCGGCGGCGCGCAGTGCGGCGGTCGGCGGATGCAGCAGGCGATTGGTCAGGCCGTGGGCCAGCAGCTCCAGCACTTCGTCGGCGGGCTTGCCGTTGGCCAGCTGCTGGCGTGCGCGCTCCAGCAACTCGGCGCGGGTGGCCTCGCCGAACGCACGCAGCTGCCGCAAAGGCGCCTGATGGGCACTGGCCTGCTGGGTCTCGACGTAACGCGATACCTGCAGGTCGATGATCGCCTCGGCTTCGGCGGCGGCCTCGCGGCGGCCACGGCGGTTGTCTTCCACCGCGCGTTCCAGGTCATCGACGGTGTAGAGGAAGGCATCATTGAGCGTGCCGACCTCGGCTTCGATGTCGCGCGGAACGGCCAGGTCGAACAGCAGCATCGGCTTGTGCCGGCGTGCACGCAGGGCCTTGGCGACCATCTCGCGATGGATCACCGGCTCGCGCGCGGCGGTGGCCGAGAACACCACGTCGGCCTCGCCCAGGTGGCGGTCCAGTTCGGTCAGCGGCAGGGCCACGCCGCCATGGCGGCTGGCCAGTTCCTGCGCGTGGGCGAGGGTGCGGTTGGCGATCAGCAGCCGCCGCACCTTGCCTTCGCTCAGGTGCCGTGCAGCCAGCTCGATGGTCTCGCCGGCACCGACCAGCAGCACGGTGGAGTCGTCCAGCCGGGCGAACGCGTTCTGCGCCAGGCGCACGGCCGCCGAGGCCACCGACACCGGGTTGGTGCCGATCTGGGTATCGGTGCGCGCACGCTTGGCCACCGAGAAGGTCTGCTGGAACAGGCGGTCCAGACGCTGTCCGAGCAGTCCATGGTCGCGCGCGGTCGACCAGGCGTCCTTCACCTGGCCGAGGATCTGCGGTTCGCCCAGCACCATCGAGTCCAGCCCGGTGGCGACCCGGAACAGGTGGCGCACAGCCTCGGCATCGGCATGCTGGTACAGATAGCCCTGCAGGTCGCCGGCCTGGCTGCGCAGCCACTGGTCCAGCGCCTGTGCCGAGTCGGCCACGGCGTACAGCTCGGTGCGGTTGCAGGTGGACAGCAGGACCGCCTCGGCGATCTGCGGGGTATCGCGCAGCGAGCCCAGCGCACGCGGCAACGCCTCACCGGCGAAGGCCGCGCGCTCGCGCAGCTCCACCGGTGCGGTCTGGTGATTCAGTCCGAGCACCCACAGGGTCATTGTTCAGTTGCTTGCGATAAGCTGCTGGCCATTGGACGACATTTTAAGGCCCCGATGCCGACGATGCCCGCATTGATTCGCATCCCCAGTGTTCTGCTGCTGTCCCTGGCCTGCGCCCAGGCTCTGGCGGCGGTGCCGGCCAGGGCCCCCGTGCGGGCCGCGGCCACCGAGGAACTGGCGCTGGAGCCGGTGATGGCCGGTGAGTTCGCCCTGCAGGCCGGCAAGCTGGCGGAGGCCGCGCGCTGGTACCTGCAGGCGGCGCAGCAGACCGACGGCGATGCCGGCCTGGCCGAGCGCGCGACCCGTATCTCCATGCTTGCCAACGATGACGCCAGCGCCGCCAAGGGCCTGGCCCTGTGGCAGCAGCGCGCCCCACGTTCGTTGACCATGCGCAGCGCCGCCGGTGCGCTGGCCATGCGCCAGGGCGATGTGAAGGCCGCCCGCACTGAACTGCAGGCGCTGCTGGCCGACCCCGACGAGCGCGGCTGGAAGTTCGCCCTGGCCGCGCTGATCGGCGGTGGCCGCGACCCCGCGGTGCCTGCGCAGGTGCTCGGCGAGCTGGTCGATGCCAATGCCATTCCACCGAAGATCGAGGCCTGGCAGGAGTTCGGCCGCCTCGCCCTGCGCATGGACAAGCCCGACCTGGCGCGGCGCATGATCGATGAGGTGGTCAGACGCTTCCCCGAAGAACCGCGCGTTGCCTTGCTGCGTGCCAGCCAGCTGCAGCAGGCGGGCGAGACCGACAAGGCCTTGTCGCTGCTGCACGACGTCGAGCCGAAGACCCGGCAGGACCCCGAGCTGCGCAATGCGGTGGCCATCGCCTACGACAGCCTGGGGCAACCGGCTGCGGCCGAGCGCGTACTGGCATTCGGCCCGCAGGATGTGCAGACCTGGGGCATGCGCGCTTCACTGTTGGCCAAGCAGGGCGACAAGGCGGCGCTGTCCAACCTCTACAACGAACTGTCGCGGCAGGCGGCCAAGCCGGACCCCGCGCAGCGCCTGTTGCTGGGCAAGATCGCCGAATACCTGAAGCGCTATCCCGAGGCGGTGCAGTGGTACCACAGTGTGCCCGGCGGTGATGAGCTGAGCGAGGCGCGCCTGCGTGCGGCCAACGCCCAGGCCCTGGCCGGACGGCTGCCGCAGGCATTGGATGAGGTGCACGCGATCCAGTCCGACGCGGTGGTCGATGATGATGTGCGCCGTGACGCGTATCTGCTGGAGGCCGAGCTGCGCCAGCGCGGCGATGACAGTGCTGGCGAACTGGATGCGCTGGCCCGCGGCCTGGCCGCCTACCCGGATGACAATGGCCTGCTGTACGCCCGCGCGCTCACCTGGGAGCGTCGTGACGATATTCCGCGCGCCGAGGCCGACCTGCGCAAGATCCTGGTGACCGACCCGGAAAACGTGCCGGCGCTGAACGCGCTGGGCTATACCCTGGCTGACCGTACCGGGCGCCTGCAGGAGGCGCTGGAGCTGATCGACCGCGCCCGCGTCGCCGAGCCGGACAACGCCGCCATCGTCGACAGCTATGGCTGGGTGCTGTATCGCCTGGGCCGCAAGGACGAAGCGCTGGTGCAGCTGCGCCGGGCCTGGACCCTGGCCAAGGACCCGGAGATCGCCGCCCATGTCGGCGAAGTGCTGTGGGTGCTGGGCAAGCATGACGAGGCCCGCCACTTCTTCGACGAAGCGGCCAAGCTCGACCCTGAAAACCGCGCGCTGCTGCGCGCCCGCGAGAAATTCAATCCATGAGTGTTTCCCTGATCCGGCCGCTGCTGTTGGCGGCTGCGACCCTGGCGGTGACCGCCTGTACCAGCGTGGGCACGCAGAAGACCCCGCCACCGGCGGTGGTCGAGACGGTCTCGGCCGAAGCGGCGCAGGCCGAAGCCGCGCGCGTGGCCGCCCTGCATGCACAGCCGGACTGGGCCTTCCAGGGCCGGGTCGCGGTCAGCAAGGGCAAGGACGGCGGCAGCGGTCGCATCGACTGGAAGCAGGAAGGCCGCCGCTACGTGGTGGAGTTGAGCGCGCCGGTGACCCGGCAGAGCTGGAAGCTGACCGGCGATACCCATTCCGAAGCTGGCCGTCTGGAAGGACTGGCAGGCGGCCCGCGCGACGGCGAGGACGCCCAGCAGCTGTTGCTGGAGGCGACCGGCTGGGACATTCCGGTCAACCAGTTGCCGGAGTGGATCCGCGGGCTGGTCGCCGGCGACGCCGCCGGCCCCGAGACGGTCGAACGCGACGCTGACGGCCGGCCGCGCCGCATGCAGCAGATGGGCTGGCAGGTGCAGTACCTGGACTGGTACCCGGCCGAGGCCGGGCGTCCGGCGCTGCCGCGCCGGATCGAAGCCAGCAATGGTGACGCCAAGGTGCGCCTGCTGGTGGATCAGTGGGGGCAGGGCGCCCCATGAGTGTCGGGCGCGATGACGCGGGCTGGTCCTGGTGGCCGGCCCCGGCCAAGCTGAACCTGTTCCTGCACATCACCGGCCGCCGCGCCGACGGCTATCACGAGCTGCAGACCGTGTTCCGCCTGCTGGACTGGGGCGACCGCATCGGCCTGCGCCTGCGTGAAGACGGCCAGGTGCGCCGGCACGGCGAGGGCCTGGCGGGCGTGGCCGAGGCCGATGACCTGGCGGTGCGTGCCGCGAAGCTGCTGAGAGAGTCGACTAATGTCGCGCAAGGTGCGGACATCATCGTTGAAAAGCATGTTTCCGCCGGCGGCGGCTTCGGTGGCGGCTCGTCCGATGCAGCCACGGTCCTGGTGGTGCTGAACCGGCTCTGGCAGGCCGGGCTGGACGAAGAGGCGCTGGCCGCGCTGGGCCTGCGCCTGGGCGCCGACGTGCCGGTGTTCGTACGCGGCCGCAACGCCTGGGCCGAAGGGGTGGGCGAGCGCCTGCAGCCGATCACGCTGGCGCCGGCCTGGTATGTGGTGGTCGAACCGGGCGTTCATGTTCCCACGCCGGCCCTGTTTGCAGACCCGGATTTGACGCGCGACAGCCCAGTGGCGAAAATAGAGGACTTCGCTTCCGGGACCCTGGTCGGGAACGCGTTCGAACCGGTGCTGCGCCGCCGTGAGCCTGCCGTCGAGGCAGCGCTTGCCGCGTTGAGCGACATCGGCCCGGCGCGGCTGACCGGTTCGGGAAGTGGTTGTTTCGTCGAATTCGCGTCGCAGTCTGCTGCAGAGCAGGGACGGTCGAAATTGCCGAAGGAGTTGCGGGCAAGGGTGGCAGCGGGCGTTGCGCGTTCGCCACTGCTGGATGCACTCGAGCAACACTGATTTATCAATGCAGGGGCGTCGCCAAGAGGCCCAAGGCACCAGGTTTTGATCCTGGCATTCGTAGGTTCGAATCCTACCGCCCCTGCCAATAGCGGCTGTGTCCGCGCCTTCCAGCGCATCGCCCGCGCGGGGCGTGGAAACAACCGCGGTGTTGTCAGCAGCAAGGGTCCATCCGGGTCCTTGCCGCCCCCGGATCCCCGCCACTCGTCCCCGCCCGAGACAATCATGATGCAAGAGTCCCCGAACCTGCTGGTCTTTTCCGGCAACGCCAACAAACGTCTGGCGCAGAACATCTGCAAGGAACTGGGGGTTCGCCCGGGCAAGGCGCTGGTCTCGCACTTCTCCGATGGCGAAGTGCAGGTGGAGATCGAAGAGAACGTCCGCAAGCAGGACGTGTTCGTGATCCAGCCGACCTGCGCGCCGAGCGCGGAAAACCTGATGGAACTGCTGGTGCTGATCGACGCGCTCAAGCGCGCATCGGTGGCCAGCGTGACCGCCGTGGTGCCTTACTTCGGCTACTCGCGCCAGGATCGCCGCATGCGCTCCTCGCGCGTGCCGATCACTGCCAAGCTGGCGGCGAAGATGTTCAGCACCGCGGGCGCTGATCGCGTGCTGACCGTCGACCTGCACGCCGACCAGATCCAGGGCTTCTTCGATATTCCGGTGGACAACGTGTATGCGTCCCCGCTGCTGCTGGCCGACATCTGGCGCGCCTACGGCACCGAGAACCTGATCGTCGTCTCGCCGGACGTGGGTGGCGTGGTCCGCGCCCGTGCAGTGGCCAAGCGCCTGGATGACGCCGATCTGGCGATCATCGACAAGCGCCGCCCGCGCGCCAACGTCTCCACCGTGATGAACATCATCGGTGACGTCGAAGGCAAGACCTGCGTGATGGTCGATGACATCGTCGATACCGCCGGCACCCTGTGCGCCGCTGCCGCTGCCCTGAAGGCGCGCGGTGCGCTCAAGGTCGCCGCCTACTGCACCCACGCGGTGCTGTCGGGCCCGGCGGTGGACAACATCACCAATTCCCAGCTCGACGAGCTGGTGGTGACCGACACCATCCCGCTGAAGGACGCGGCGCGGGTGTGCAGCAAGATCCGCCAGCTGAGCGTGGCGGAAATGCTGGCCGAAACGATGCGCCGCATCGCCTTCGGCGAATCGGTCAGCTCGCTGTACGTCGACTGAGTTTTTCGCCCCTGCCGGCAACGGCGGGGGCATACCCGGATGCTTCTGGTCGCGGAAGCATCTTCAACCGCCATGCCGAAAGGCGAGGCAACAACCTGAGTAGTCGAAAATGTCGAAGACCCATGAAATCAAGGTCACCAAGCGTGAACTGCAGCGTAAGGGTGCGAGCCGCCGCCTGCGTCACGCTGGTGTGATCCCGGCCATCGTGTACGGCGGCAACGCCGAGCCGGTCGCCATCAGCCTGGACCACAACGAAATCTGGCTGGCCCAGCAGAACGAGTGGTTCTATGCCTCGATCCTGGACCTGAACCTGGACGGCCAGGTGCAGAAGGTCCTGCTGCGTGACATGCAGCGCCACCCGTACAAGCAGCTGATCATGCACCTGGACTTCCAGCGCGTGAACGAGAACGAAGCCCTGACCGCTTCGGTCCCGCTGCACTTCGTCAACGAAGACACCTCGCCGGCCGGCAAGGCTGCCGATGTCGTGGTCACCCACGAACTGAAGGAAGTCACCATCACCTGCCTGCCGAAGGACCTGCCGGAGTCGATCGAAGTCGACCTGGGCGAGCTGAAGGCTGGTGACGTGGTGTACCTGTCCGACATCAAGCTGCCGAAGGGCGTGGAAATCCCGGCTCTGGCGCTGGGCAAGGACCACGACGACGCCATCGTCACCGCCAAGGCCGGCAAGGCCGACGCGGCTGACGAAGAAGCGGCTGCCGCCGAGTAATACCGCTGCGGTGCCTGCCTCCGGGCAGGCACCGTACTGGAAGGAACCATGGCAGGACTGCGACTGATCGTCGGTCTGGGCAATCCCGGATCCGAACACGCCCGGACCCGGCACAATGCCGGGTTTCATTTCGTTGAGGCCCTGGCAGAAAAGGCCGGTGCGCGATGGAATGTGGACAGCAAGCTGTTCGGTGAGACCGCCAAGGTCGAGATCGCCGGGCAGACGGTGTGGCTGCTCAAGCCCGCCACCTTCATGAACCTCAGCGGCAAGTCGGTCACCGCCGCGCAGCGGTTCTGGAAGATCGAGCCGGAGGAAACCCTGCTGGCCCACGACGAGCTGGACCTGCCGCCCGGTGCGGCGCGACTGAAGTTCGACGGTGGCCACGGCGGCCAGAACGGCCTGCGCGATACCATCCGCCTGCTGGGTCATGGCAAATTCCACCGCCTGCGCGTGGGCATCGGCCATCCCGGCCACAAGGACCGCGTGGTGGGTTGGGTGCTGGGGCGCCCGTCCAAGGAGGATGACGTGCTGATCGCACGCGCCATCGACGATGCGATCGACGTGCTGCCGCTGGCGGTGCAGGGCGATTTCAACGAAGCGATGAAGCGGCTGCATACCCCGCGCTGACCATGACCGACCCGCGTACTCCCTGCACCGTGTGTGGCGCCATGATCCTGCTGGCGACGGCGGCCCGGAACGATGGGCTCTGCATGCCGTGCCGGAATGGCACGCGGCAAAGCATGGAAGAGGCGAAGGTGCGAAACAAGGAGATGCGCGAAGAGCTGGACCGATACGAGAATTCCGCTGCAGGGCGCCACTGGAACTGGCTGGTGGAACAGGAAGGCGGCTCGGGCTGTGGATTTTCAGGGCTCCTGACGCCAGATCAGCGCTACTTCGCGGTTTCGGTGACAAGTAGCGAAGTCTGGCGTGGCGGCATTGGTACGTACTTCGACAGTTACTCGGGTGCCTATTACGAAGAGACGCTCGCAGGTCTTGAAGAAATGGGGCTGGTCGAATTGGGCGACGTGCTCAAAGAAGCCAAGATGGTGCTGTTCGGTGACGACGCCGTGCCCAAGGACGAAGGTGTCCGGTGGGAGAAAATGTACGGTCAGCATAATGAGTTGCCGGACGGTGTCGAAGTTCTGCTGGACCGCTTCAGCCAGAGATTTCGTGAGACTGAGGAGAGGCTAGAGCTTTCTGCTGCACTGCAGGCCTACGCTGAGAAGCACAAGCTGTACGCTGCGTTCTAGCTTGGGCTACTGGAAGGACGATTGGGGATTGAGGGCATGCCCGCAGGCGAGCCTTGAATCCCGAATCATCCACTTACACTCAAACCCGGATTCAACCCATGGGTATCAAATGCGGCATCGTCGGCCTGCCCAACGTCGGCAAGTCGACCCTGTTCAATGCGCTGACCAAGGCGGGTATCGCCGCGGCGAACTTCCCGTTCTGCACCATCGAGCCGAACGTCGGCATCGTGCCGGTGCCGGATCCGCGCCTGAACGAGCTGGCGGGCATCATCAACCCGCAGAAGGTCATCCCGACCGCGGTCGAGTTCGTCGACATCGCCGGCCTGGTCGCCGGCGCCGCCAGCGGTGAAGGCCTGGGCAACAAGTTCCTGGCGCACATCCGCGAAGTCGACGCGATCACTCACGTGGTGCGCTGCTTCGAGCACGGCGACATCGTGCACGTGGCCGGCAAGGTCGATCCGATCTCGGACATCGAAACCATCGATACCGAGCTGGCGCTGGCCGACCTGGACAGCGTCGAGAAGGCACTGAACCGTGCCGAGCGTGCGGCCAAGGGCGGCGACAAGGATGCAGCGGCGCGCAAGCCGGTGCTGGCCAAGCTGCAGGCGGCGCTGTCGGAGGGCAAGGCCGGCCGCTCGGCCGGCCTGGACGAGGAAGAGAAGGCGCTGGTGCGCGACCTGTTCCTGCTCACCCTGAAGCCGGTGATGTACATCGCCAACGTGCTGGAAGACGGTTTCGAGAACAACCCGCACCTGGAAGCCGTGCGCGCGCATGCCGCCGCAGAAGGCGCGCAGGTGGTGCCGGTGTCGGCCGCGATCGAAGAAGAACTGTCCCAGCTCGACGACGAGGACCGCGATACCTTCCTGGCCGACCTGGGCCTGAGCGAGCCGGGCTTGAACCGCGTGATCAACGCGGCCTACAGCCTGCTCGGCCTGCAGACCTACTTCACCGCTGGCGTGAAGGAAGTCCGTGCGTGGACCGTGCGCAAGGGCGCCACTGCCCCGCAGGCCGCCGCGGTCATCCACACCGACTTCGAGAAGGGCTTCATCCGCGCCGAAACCATCGCGTATGACGACTTCATCAAGTACAAGGGCGAAGCCGGCGCCAAGGAAGCCGGTCGCCTGCGCCTGGAAGGCAAGGAATACCGCGTGCAGGAAGGCGATATCCTGCACTTCCGCTTCAACGTCTGATCCGGCAGCAACGGATCGGCCCCGGACGCCCCGCCCTGTGCGGGGCGTTCGCGTTTCCGGCGATGGACAAAAAATCACCACGCTGCGAAACGCTTGCGGCGTGACGTTCGCCGGCACTTGTCCACAGCAAACTCCCATCGCTTTCCACGCCGCATGTGGAAAAACGCGCAGCTCCCTGTAGCGCCGAGCCCACGCTCGGCTCAGGGGGGCATCAGCCGAGCGTGGGCTCGGCTCTGCCAGGCTTGCCTGTGCAGCGTGGACAAATTTTCACCACGCTTCGAAACGCCTGCGGTGCAATGCTCGCACCCACTTGTCCACACCAAATCCCAATCACTCTCCACGGCGGATGTGGAAAACCGCGCATGGGCGTGGACAAAAAAACGCCAATGCCTGAAACGCTTGATGCGTGGAGCTCACCGCCACTTGTCCACAGCAAACTCCCATCGCTTTCCACGCAGCATGTGGAAAAAGCGCCCGGCACTCCCTTGCCGGGCACTTGCCGCATCACCAGGTGTACGACACGCCCAGCTGGGCCCCGACATCGCGGAAGCCCATGCCGCCGCTCTGCCGGCTCAGTTCTCCCCAGCCGCGCCAACCACCGGACAGATTCACCTGCACACCGGCCTTGGCCTCGTAGATGTCGCGCGGCAGCTGCCGCTGCAGCCGCTCGCCGTCCATCGCCATGCCCGCGCCGTTGCCGCCGGACCACCAGTTCACTGCCACGTACGGATGCACCTGGCCCTGCGCCGGGCTCAACCCGCGGCTGTAAAGGCGCAGACCGAGGCGGGTGCTGGTCTCGTCATCACCGCGGCCTTCGACCACCGTGCCGTTGGCCTCGACCACGCGATCGCTGTCATAGCGGCTGTGCACCACCTGCAGCTGCGGTTGCAGGTAGATGCCGCGCTGCGCGGTGCGCCGCAGGGGCAGCACATAGCCGGCTTCGGCCGATGCACTCCAGTTGCGGGCGTCATAACGTTCCTTCTGCAGGCCATCGCCCTGCACGCTGTTGCGGAAGCGGCCGTACTGCAGCCAACCATCCACATAGGCGCCGCCCTGCATGCGCGCATCCTGCAGCCAGGTGGCATAGGCACCCACACTGGTGCCGGTGACCACGCCACGCGCGGTGTAGCCGGTCACCTGCGAGCGGCTGTCATTGCGCGCGCGGCCGTGGCCCAGCATCGCACCTGCCTGCAGTTCGCCCGCGCCGCCCACCTCGAAGCGACGGCCGACGCCGACCAGCACGCTGCTGATCTGCCCATCGACCTGGACCTGGCGGCTGCGGTCGTGGCTGTCGGGCTGCGCGCTGCGAAGGTGCATCCAGGCCACGGCATCGCTGCTGGCGCCGGCCTCGGCGGCGGGATCACCGGCGCGGTCGTACAGGCTGTGCCGGAACATGCCCAGCGCGGCGCTGCGGTTGGCCAGGTAGGCCGCCGGTTCCGGGCGTTCCACCTGTGGGCGCGGCGGATCGATCGGCGGCTCCGGCGGCAACGGTGGATCCACCGGCGGTTCCGGCGGTGACGGCGGATCGACCGGCGGCTCCGGCGGCTGCGGCGGCTGCGGCGGATCAATCGGCGGTTCCGGCGGCTCCGGCGGATCGACGGGTGGCACGTATTCCGAACGCAGGTACCAGTTGCCATCATCCGGGGTCGACACGCCGCCCTTGAACAGGAAGTAGTCGTAGGCACCGGCAACCGCGCGCCCCTGCAGGCTGAACTGTGCATCGGACTGGCCGCCAACGGTGATCAGGCGGATGCCCTCCTGCGTCAGTGCACCGGCACCGCCGGCATTGCGCACGCTCACGCTGGCAGTGCCGCTGCTGTTGCCATTGATGACCAGCTGGTCGCCAAGCGAAGTGTCGTCACCCAGTGCACGGTTGAAAATCCACTGGCCACCGTTGCCCACATAGTCGCCGCTGACAGTGACGGTCTTGAAGCCGCTTGCCCCCGGGGCATCAAAGGCGATGGTGCCGGCATGTTCGAGCGCGCCGACGCTGGAGCTGCCACGCACGTTCCATTGGCTGCTGCCATCCAGCGCAAGCTGTGCGACCTGGTAGCCGGAATCGTTGCGCAGAGCACCGCTGAACGTGGTGCCGTTGCCCAGCACCATGCGTACGTCAGCCGTTGCACTGTCGACTACCACGTCACCGCGCAGCGTGCTGGCGTCGGCGCTGAAGTCGATGCGGCTGGTCGCCACGCTGCTGCCATCGGTGAACACCGTGTCGCTGACCCGCAGCAGGCGCCCGCTGCCGTCGCCTGCGGTCACATCGCTGCCATTGACGGTCAACGCATGGTTGCTGCCCTGCAGCCAGAACGCGGCGCCGCTGGCGGTCTCGATGTGGCTGTCATTGAAGGTGGCACGGTTCCAGTACGGGCCGAACGCGGTCAGGTAGGAGCGGTAGCCACCACTGTTGCTGCCAGTCATGCGGATGTCCAGGCGATCGGCCTGGGTCAGCCGCGCGGTGTTCATGTGCACGATGCCGAACACGTTCTCGCCGTCGCCGCGGATCGCAACGGTGTCGAGCAGCGCGGTGGCGGTGGAGCCACCGATGAACACGCCGCCACCCCCGTTGCCGCGCACGTCGATCACGTTGCCGCTGGCTTCAATGCGGCTGGCGGTGCTGCCGGTGGAACCGGTCACGCGTACGCCATAGGTCGCATCGCCGTGCGTGGTGATCCGGCCACCCTGCACGGTGGCGACCCCGCCGGCGATCTCGACACCGTAGCCGTAGGTGTCGGTCCAGGTGTCGATGGTGCTGTCGGTCAGCTGCAGGCGCGACGCATCGCTGGCCAGCCAGAATCCGGAGTAGCCATCACGCACATCGAACGCGGCGTCGCGCGCGGTCAGCTGGCCCCAGCTGTTGATGTTCACGCCATAGCCGCCGACGGTGGAGAAGCTGCCGCCGTTGATCACTGCACTGGAATAGGTCTTGCTGATGCTGCTGCCGAGCAGGCGCATGCTGCCGCCCACCGAATGGGCTTCCACGTTCTCCAGCAGCACGCTGCCACCGCTGTCGATATCGAACCAGCCGTTCTGCAGGTAGGTGTCGTACAACTCGGCGCGGCTGCCCACGCCGTTGACCGCCACGCCTGCAAGGATGCCACCGGGAGCGAGGGTGATGCGGCTGTTGCGGATCGTCAGCAGGCCTGCGCTGTCGGCGCGCAGGCGGGCACCACCGTCGGCGCTCATCTGCAGATCGGCCAGGTGCAGTTCACTGCCCTTGCCGGACGCACCGGCCAGCACCGCACCGGTACCTGTCGCTGAAAGGCGGCCCCCGGTGTAACGGATCACGCCACCGTTGTAGGCCTGCACGCTGCCGAATCCGCTGCCATTGCGCGTGGCATCGATGTCGACATCGCGCGCATCGATCACACTGCCGGCTCCATTGGCATACAGCGCGTAGAAGCCCGCGCCGGTAGCGGGTGCGATCGACAGGGTGGCACCGCGCAGCTGCACCTGGCCGCCGTTGGCGGCAGACACGGCGCTGCCATTACCGGTCACGTTGATGCGGCTGCCGTCGATCAGTGCGCTGCTGCCAGCGCCGGTGACGGCCAGTGCGAAGCTGCCCGCGCCATGGGTGAGGACATCATCGGTACCCAGCTGCAGGCTGTTGCCATCGCTGACCTGCAGGGGCCCGGTCAGATCGGCGGCGTGGACCGGCAGTGCCGCCCACAGGGCGGTTGCCAGCAGGCTGGGAAGGAGGGGAGCAGGCGCGAGGCGCGCGCGCCCGGACGCACGGCGGCGCCGAGTGGGGGAGGCGTACATGCTGTTGGACTTCCTGTGGCAGGGCGCAGCAGGGCTGCGCGGACTGGCGCGGCAGGGCCGCGTCGCTGCGGAAGCCACACGCGATGGCAGCTGCAGGCGCCATCGGGCTTCCGTCCCCCACGGCGACGCGGTTGCTGCCGGCAGGCGCACCATGGCGGGATGCGTCCAGCCTAGAAATCGGCACTGTCCTATGGAATCAGGCGTTTCCTAAAGCCGTCGCAGGCCCTCGTACGGGGCCCGCAGGATTCAGCCTGGAGTGGGCCTCAGGCGAACAACGAGGCCTGCAGGCAGTACTCGATCAGTGCCTGGTCACTGTCCACGCCGAGCTTGCGCATCGCACTGATCTTCTGCGTGCTGACCGTCTTGGCGCTGCGCTGCAGCTGGCGTGCGATGTCGCCCACGCTCATGCCGCCGGTAAACAGCCGGATCACTTCCAGCTCGCGCGGCGACAGGCGTGCACGGACCGCATCGGCATCGGCTGGTTCGCTCGCCGCGACCGGCAGCAGGCCCGGTGGCCGGTAGACGCGGTCGGCCAGCACCACGCGCAGGGCCTGTACCAGGCTGCCCAATCCATGGCTCTTGAGCACGACGCCGCCGGCACCGGCGGCATACATCGCTGCAACCAACGACGGATTGGACACCATCGTCAGCACCAGCAGGCGCGTCTCCGGGAAGCTGCGGCGCAGGAACGAGATCAGCTTGATGCCGTCCCCGAAGCGGTCGCCCCCCGGCATGCTGTAGTCGGTGATCACGACCTGTGGCCGGGTCCGGGTCATCAGTTCGATCAGCGTCGCCGGGTCGGCCGCTTCGCCCACCACGTCCAGGTCAAGTTCCCCGGCCAATACGTCGCGGATGCCGGCAAGCACGATCGGGTGGTCGTCGGCGATGAGGATCCGTGTGGTCATGGCGGGGTCGGGTCGTCAGGTGGGGAAGGGGAGGCCGCATCAAGCAGCGGATGCAACAGCTGTTCGAGGCGTCGCTGGAAGCGGGCAAGCGACGCCGCCTGGGTGGCCAGGTCATCGCCGCCCGCAAGGCTGTGCTCGATCTGCAGGCCGCTGTCCACCAGCGCGGGTGCGCCCACGATGACCAGTGCGCCACGGATGCGATGCAGTACCTGCACCACGCGCGCGGGATCGGCGCTGGCAATCGACTGGCGCAGGCTGTCCAGGTCGGCCTGCATTGTCCGCACGAACAACGCCTGCATCTTCGCGGGAACCTGCAGCGGGAGATCATCATCGAGCGTATCGGTGGATTCCGGTCCTTGCGATGGCGCGGGAACCGTTGCATCGCCCCGGGTGATCCCGATCAGCAGGCGTTGCAGCGCTTCCAGCGTGATCGGCTTGACCAGCACGCCCTGCATCCCCGATTCCTGGCAGCGTTGGCGTTCGGCCGGGTCGGCGTTGGCAGTGGCCCCGTGGATCGGCACGCGGGCACCACGTGCCCGCAAGGCACGGGCCAGGCCATAACCATCCAGCCCCGGCATGTTCAGGTCGGTCAGCACCAGCGCGAACTCGTCCTGCTGCCAGTAGCCCAGCGCTTCATTGCCGTCGCTGGCGACCACGGCGCGGCAGCCGAGCTGTTCCAGCTGGTCGCGCAGGATCGCCTGGTTGATCGGGTTGTCCTCGGCCACCAGCACCTGCAGGCCGAAACGGCGCGTCGCCGGCAGGCGCCCTTCGGTGCTGGCCGCCAGCGGCTGGCCACTGGCGGCGGCCAATGCGAGCACGATCGCGTCGAACCGGTGCAGGCCAACCTGCCAGGCGCCATCGATCTGCCGTGGCCGCACGCCGCCTTCGCGGCAGGCAACCACGCGCGGTCCATCCACCCACCCGGGCAACGCGTCGTCCAGGACCAGGTCGAGCAGCACGGTGGACGACGGCAAGCCCGCCGGGCTTTCATCGCGGTACACGCTGGCCAGTGCACCGCGCTGCTGCAGGCGGTCGCACAGTGATTGGACCAGCTCGCGCACACCGCCCCGCACCTGTACCTGCAGGCCCGCAGGCAACTGCGGCGCAGGAGATTGCTGCGGATCGGCCGGCGCCGGGGGCAGCGGCAGTTCGACGCTGAAGCTGCTGCCCAGGCCGCTCTCGCTGACCACGCGCAGCCGGCCTTCCATCAACGCCACAAGATGCGCGCAGATGGAAAGGCCCAGGCCGGTGCCGCGCATCGCATCGGTGCCCGGGTTGGCCTGGTAGAACGGCTCGAACAGGTGTGCCTGGTGCTCGCTGGCAATGCCGATGCCGGTATCGGCGACCTGCCACTGCAGCCAGCAGCGCTGCTCTTGCCAGCGTGCCGAAACGCGCACCACCACGCGTCCGCTGTCGGTGAACTTCAGCGCGTTGCTGATCAGGTTGTTGAGTATCTGGCGGATCCGAGCCGCATCACCGCACACCACGGGTGGCACATCGGCATCGATGCAGGCGTAGAACTGCAGCCCCTTGCCGGCGGCCGCGGCAGCATACGAGTCGAGCGCATCCTCGGTCAGATGCACTGGATCGAACGGGCTGGGTTCCAGGCTCAGTTGCCCGGCCTCGGCCTTGCTGACATCGAGGATGTCGCTGATCAGTTGCATCAGCGTCGAGGACGAACGCTGGATCGTCCCCAGGTAGTCCCGCTGACGCGCATCCAGTGGCGTCAGTCCGAGCAGTTCGAGGGTGCCGAGCACGCCGTATAGCGGCGTGCGGATCTCATGGCTCATGGTGGCCAGGAACTGGCTCTTGGCCCGGTTGGCCTGGTCGGCGGCACGGCGCGCCTGCTGCAGCACCTGCTCGGCTTCGTGCTGGCTGCTGAGATCGATGAACAGGCACAGCACCGCCGGCTCGCCGCGGTAGCGCGCCGGCGTCGCCGTCACCAGCAGGTGGCGGCCTTCGGGCGTGGTGTAGGCCAACCCATCGCCGAGCGTGGTGCCTCCAGCGGCGAGCACGCTGCGCCGCCAGGGGCCGTGCCAGCCTCCGGTATGATGGTCTTCACCCAGCCAGCGGCGGGCGAGGGTGTTGTCCAGCAGCACATTGCCATCGGAACGGCGCAGCAGGCACAGCCCGATCGGCGCGTTGTCCAGGATCGTGCGGCTGAAGGCTTCGCTTTCCAGCAGCCGCGCGTGGTTGCTGCGCAGCGGCTCGATGACCGAGCGCCGATACGCGCGCAGCACCAGCGTGCCACCCAGTGCCAGCAGCAGGGCCACCACCGTCGCACCGAGCAGCGGCCCCTGCGGGTGCTGGAATACCTGCCGCCAGCTGACGTGGTAGACCGCCAGCCAGCCGCGCTCGCTGCGCATGCGGAACTGCAGGCCTCCCAGGCCTGCCTGCCAGGAGGTGCCAGCGTTGCTGGCATCTGCAGCATCGCCCAGCAGGCGCTGGCCATCGGCATCGAACAGCGACAGCCGTTGGAACACCGGAACACCCAGCACCTGCCGGTAGTCATCGACGCGTGCCGGATCGAGCAGGCACGCCAGCGCGGCCTGCGAATCCTTGCCGTCCTCACCCCACAGGCGCGCATCCTGCGGGGCGTGGGCGATGGCGAGCAGCCAGGTCTGCCGGTCGCGCCACGGCACGCTTACCCAGACGATGCCGCCGCGCTGCAGCGTGGGCCGCGTACCCAGTGCGCGGTGGATGTCGGCGATCGCCGGGCGCAGGTGATGCGGGCTGTTCTGGCTCGCATCGGTACCGACGATCTGTACCGGTGCCAGCAGCCCGCGTGTGCCCTGGCCATCGACCAGCAGGCATTGCGGTGGTGGGTAGCGCGAAGCGGACCAGAACGTGCCGTAGAAGCGCAGGAACCGGTCGCCCAGCTCGGTCGGTGGCGAACGACCGGCCCCCTCGGTCCCGATCACCGCGAAGTTGGCGTACAGCGGACCGCGTTGCAGTTCCACGCTGGCATCGGCAACCGGCTGGCCTCGTACGCCGACATCATGCAGCCGCCACTGGCGCAGGAAGCGCTCCTGCTCGCGCAACGTGCCGTCCAGGCGGCGGAAGTGGTACTCGATCTTGCTGCGCTCTTCGTTCAACAGCTGCGAGCCGGCCGACAGCAGCAGTCCGGCCTGCAGGGTCGCCAGCACCACCACGCCGATCAACAGGGCATGGACGCGGAGCGAGCGGCGCGCGAGTCGGCGTACAGGAGCGGCCTCGGCCGGCATGGCAGGTCTCAGGGCAGGGGGCGGACATTGGCACCGGTGGCGGCGCGAAGTCCGCCGCTACTGCACAGACAGGATCGTCAATGCCGCTTGATGTTTTTGTGAAGCCGTCGTGGAATCCACGTCAGCGCAGGGCAGCCTGCGGCCTTTCGTCCAGTTGCGGTGCTTCCTCGTCCAGCAAGCGGTTGAATTCGTCCGACGGCAGCGCCTGCGAGATCAGGAACCCCTGCACCTGGCTGCACCCCAACTGCCGCAGTGCGGCGAGGTCGGCATCACTTTCCACGCCCTCAGCCACGATGGTCAGGCCCAGCTGGTTGGCCAGTGCGATCACCGTCGACAGGGTCAGGTGCAGGGCCGGGTCACGGGCGCAGCCACTGACCAGCGCGCGGTCGATCTTGACCTCGGTGAAGGGGGTATTGACCAGGTTGTGGACCGAACTCAGGCCCTGCCCGAAATCATCCTGGGCCAGGCCGAAGCCCTTCATGCGCAGCCGGCAGGCACCGGCATAGAAGTCGCTGACGTGCCGCGTGGTGCTGTTCTCCATCAGTTCGAAACACAACTCGCCGGGCGAGCCGCCGTGGGCCAGGGTCAGCGCCAGCAGCTCATCGGGCAGGTCCGACTGCTCCAGCAGATGAGGCGGCAGGTTGATCGACACCGGTACCCGGAAGCCTTGCTTGCGCCAACGCGCCTGTGCGCTGATGCTGGCCTTGAGCATCATCCGCAGCAGGTCGCCCTCCAGCCCGTAGCGGCAGATCGCCGGCAGGAAGCTGCCGGCAGCCAGCGTGCCCAGCTGCGGGTGGCGCCAGCGCACCAGTGCTTCGGCCGCCACCACCCGTCCGGAGTGCAGTGACTTCTTGGGTTGGAACCACGCCGTCAGGCTGCCATCGGCCATCGCCTGGCGCAGCTGCGACGCATCCGGTTCGGGAACTGCCGCTGCCGCGAGTGAGGGGGCCTTGCCAGTGGCCGGGCGCACCTGCGCCAGCGCCTCGAACAGGGCGTCCACGTCGGCGGCCGCCACCGGCTTGGGCAGCAGGCCGATCACATCCAGCCCCAGCGATTCGGCCATCAGCCGTGCCGAGGTCATCATCCGCCGCGGGGCCGCGCTGACCACGGCAAGGCGCGGCGGGCGTGGTTGCGCCGCCAGTGCCTGGATGAACTGGATGCCGTCCTGCCCGGGCATCAGCAGGTCACTGACCACCAGGTCGTAGGGCTGGCAGGCACACAGTGCGATGGCGGCATCCACGTCTTCGCAGGCATCGACCTGGACACCGGCGCGGCTGCCGAACAGGTTTGCCAGGAAACCACGCTGGAAGGGCTGGTCTTCCAGGATCAGGACGCGCTGGGTCATGCGGGGTCTCCTTGGCGCAGGGCGGTGAGCGCCTTGCGCAGGCGGGCGATGTCGATGGGTTTGCTGAGGTAGCCCTGCATGCCACTGGCCAGGCAGCGCTCGCGCTCTTCGGCGGTGGCATTGGCGGTGGCGCCGATCACCGGTACCGGGTCGCCGTCATCGCGCAGCTGGCGGGCCAGCGCGTGGCCGTCCATGCGCGGCATGTTGATATCGGTCACCACCAGATCGAAGCACTGCTCGCGGCACCGCTGCAGCGCCTCCATGCCATCCTGTGCCAGCTCCACGTCGCAGCCGAGGGTGCGCAGCTGCTCGGCCAGGATCACCCGGTTGATCGGGTTGTCCTCGACGGCCAGCACGCGCAGGCCCAGAGGCATCGGTGGTGCCGTGCGCGTGGCCTCCGGCTGCGCCGCACGCTGCTGCTGCACGCTGGCGAGCGCTTTGCCGATCGCGGTCATGCCGTGCAGGGTCACCACCAGGCTGCCATCGGCGGCAGTGATCGGCTGGTCACCGCCCTCGATCGATGCCACCACGCGCGGGCCCGACCAGGCCAGCGGCATCCCGGCTTCGCCATCCATCAGGATCGCGCCGTCATGGTCCAGCAACGCCGGGTCGCCAAGCAGGGGCTGCGCGTTGGCGCCCCAGCGACACAGCCAGCCACAGGCACTGTCGACCAGCTCGCGGTCGCGGCCGCGCACCAGGATCGGTGGTTCCGGCAGAAGTGTGGGGCCATCCTCGGCAACGGCCAGCACCGGCAACGGCAGGCGGACGCTGAAGCTGCTGCCCAGCCCGGGCTCGCTCACCACCTGCAGCTCACCGCTCATCAGGCGTACCAGGCGGTCGCTGATGGACAGGCCCAGGCCGGTGCCCTGCGCGCTGGCCGCGCCGCGGACCTGGCGGAACGGTTCGAACAACCGCGCCTGTTCCTCCGCAGCGATGCCCACGCCGGTATCGGTCACCTGCCAGGCCAGCACGCTCGATTCACCTTCGCGCTGCACCTGGCGCACGCGCAGTACCACCCGGCCATGCTCGGTGAACTTGATCGCGTTGCTGAGCAGGTTGCCCAGCACCTGGCGGATGCGGTCGGCATCACCGAGCACCCGTGTCGGCAGGCGCGGATCGGTACAGACCAGGATCTGCAGGCCCTTGCAGGTGGCCGACGCGGCGAAGCTGCGCAGCACGCTCTCGGTCAGCTCGCGCGGCGAGAACGCCGTCGGCTCCAGGCTGAGCTGTCCTGACTCGATCTTGGAAACATCCAGCACATCGCTGATCAACTGCAGCAGCACCGACGAGGAACTCTCGATGGTGCGCAGGTACTGCGACTGCCGGGCGTCCAGCGAGGTGTGCCCCAGCAGCTCCAGCGTGCCCAGCACGCCATACAGCGGGGTGCGGATCTCATGGCTCATGGTGGCCAGGAACGCGCTCTTGGCCTGGTTGGCCGCATCGGCGGCCTGGCGTGCCGACGACAACGCGGCCTGGGCCTGGCGGTGCCGGGAAATATCATGGAAGACGCACAGCAGCACGTCATCGCCCTGGTAGCGGCAGGCCGCGTGCAGCACCTGCAGCTGGCGCCCGTCGCGGGCGGTGAATTCAAGTCCACGCCCGCGTTCGCCGGCATGTCCGCGCCATGGTGCCTGCCAGTCGCTGTGTTCGCCTTCGTCGCCGAGCCAGTCGCGCAGCAGCTGGTTGGAGAGCAGCAACGCGCGGTCGCTGCGGCGCAGGACGCAGATGCCGACCGGCGCCATGTCGATCACCGTCGAACTGAAGTCCAGGTTCTCCAGCAGGCGGCGGTGCTGCTGCAGGGCTGGCTGGATCAGCTGGAGGTCCACGCGATGCCGTAGCAGGCGCAGCGCAACACCGGCCAGCAGCAGCAACAGCACGCAGACCAGCAGGGGCACGGCCAGGTCGCCCAGCAGCAGCTGCGGCGGCAGGTGGTAGACCAACCGCCAGCCGTCATTGCCGACACTTTTCACCAGCGCTACGCCGCGCGGCAGGCCGCCGCTCCACAACGTGCCGAAGCTGTCGTCCTGGCGCTCCCGCAGGGTCTTCCAGCCCGCACCATCCAGCCGCGGCGCCTGGCTGGACAATGCAGGCTGCCCCGCACGGTCGAGCAGCGCATAACCGCCAATGCCCTGGCCGTCGATCATGCTCGCCGCCGCCGCGCCATCGAGCAGCAGCACCAGCCACTGCGCCGGTTGGGGGCCCGCCTGTACCGGCTGCGCCAGCGCAACGCCACTGTCACCCGGCCGCAGCCAGTACACCGGGTCTGCACCCTCGAGGCTGCCGCTGCGTGCCTGCAGCGCACGCAGCGATGGCAGGTGCACCAGGTCGACGTCAACCTCGCCCCCGGTCAGCCAATGCGCGCCGTGTGCATCGATCAGCAGCAGGTGCGTCTGCAGTGCCCGCAGCGTGTGCTCGGCGCGTGCTGACAGCAGCAGCCGTAGGCCCGGCTGGCCACCGGGACCATCCAGCGGCACCTGGCGCACGCCCTCGCTGTCTGCGGCCGGTGCATCCGGGTTGCCGGCCAGCACCGAATCACCCAGGTAGCGCAGCAGGGCTTCGCGCTGGTCGAAATAGATCTGTGCCTTGTAGGCCGCTGCATTCATCTCGCGGCGATGGGTCGAGATGTCCTCGGTGAATGCCGTGAGCAGGTAGAACCCGGCTGCGGCGGCCAGGCAGATGAAGACGCAGACGGTCAGGCAGCGCAGCAACACCGACGCGGTGGTCGATGGCACGGCCTGCTGCAGCGAAGGGCGGGGAAAGCGGAACATGCAACGATGCTAGGGAGCGGCGCTGACAGCGCGGAATCAGCTGTTTCCTAAAATCCCCCGCTGGCCGGTCAGGCCGGAGCCTGCGCGTGGGTACCGTTCAGGCGGCGGAAAAGAGAACCCCCGCCGAAGCGGGGGTCTCCTGTATCGGCGCTGGCCAGGCACTTACAGAGCGCTGCCACCGAACTTGTGGGTGTACTGCAGGTTGATCGTGCGGCCGACGCTGTCGAACCAGGACACGTCGTAGTACGGGTAAGCGGTGTAGGTACGGTCCTTCGGCGGCATCTTGTTGAACACGTTGACCACCGACAGCGACAGGCGCGAGTGGTCGTCGAAGCGGTACTGCAGCGAGGCGTTGTAGCGATAGGTCGCCTTCACGTACGGGCTGTCGCCGCTGTCCCAGTCGAACACCTGGTCGTAGCTGTCCGAGGTCGGCAGCTTGCCCAGGCGCGAGCCGTACACCGTTGCCGACCACGCATCCTTCTCCCAGGTCACGCTCAGGCTGGTCTTGGTGCGCGGAATGTCGAAGCCACTGTTGACCGCGAACTGGTCTTCGGTGCGGTCGCCGGGGTAGCGCTGGAAATCATGCTTCTTCACCCAGGTGTGCGTGCCGTTGAAGATGAAATCGCCGATGCCCGTCTGCAGGCGATAGCGCAGGCCGACGTCGATGCCGGAGGTGGATTCGCGGGCGACGTTGATCGGCTCCACGCGCACGCCATACAGGCGTCCGTCGTTGCTGCGGGTGATGCGGGCGAGCGCGTCCACGCAGGTCGGCGCATTGATGTCGGCGCTGCCCAGGCGGCAGTTTGCTTCGTTGGCCAGGAGCGTGCGCACGTCCATGTCCTGCACCTGGTTGCGCATGTCGATGTCAAACCAGTCCACCGACAGGTCCAGGCCGATCGCCGGCGACCAGACGAAGCCGGCACTCCACGACGTGCTGGTTTCCGGGTCGAGCTGGCGGTTGCCTGTGCGGCTGCGGATCAGGTTGCGCTCGTAATCGGAACAGTCGCTGGCTTCCTCGAGGCGGCAGGTGTACAGATCCTCGGCGCTGGTCTCGTCGTTGCCCGGTCCGGCAAACACATAGTGTAGGTCCGGTGCACGGAATGCGGTGCCGTAGGAGCCGCGCACCAGCAGGGTATCGATCGGGCGCCATTCCAGGCCGCCGCTCCAGGTCGCCTTGCCGATGGTGTGTCCGGAATAGCGGTACTGGTCGTAGCGGCCCGCCACGCTCAGGTTGACCGTGTCGTGCAGCGGCATGCGCAGCTCCGCAGCCGTCGCCCAGCGGTTGCGCGAGCCCTTGCCGTCCGAATCCTTCCAGCTGTAGTAGTAGTACCCGGTCGCCAGCGGATCGGGGTTCAGCGAGTAGGCCTGCTGGCCCACTTCTACGGTCGCGGCAAACCCGGCGTCGCCCCCCGGCAGGGCGAACAGGGCCGAGTTGGTCAGGGTGAATGCCGCCGTCTCGGTGCGCGACTTCGGCGTGTAGGTGGTACGCGCGGCGATCGAGTCGTACTCGGCGCGGGTCAGCGGCCGGTACAGGCGTGACGGATCGGCGTTGTAGACCGGGAAACCGTCGTCATCCACGCCCAGCTGCGGGCCCAGGAACAGGTCGTTGGCCTTGGCGGCAATGATCTGTGCCCAGCTGATGCGCGACTGGTACTGCGAATGGCTCAACGCCGCTTCGTAATCCCAGCTGCCAATCAGCTTGCCCTTGAAGCCGGTGGTCACGCTGAAGGTCTTCTGCGTGCTGCGCACCATGGCGTTGCGCAGGCCGCCCATTTCCTCGGGCGAGAACTGGCGCTGCCAGAACTCGATCTCGCCAGTGGCTTCGTTGTTGAAGTAACCCGACTCATCACCGTTGGCATCCATGCGGCCCCACTGGGTGACGTCGCGCATCAGCGACATCGTGTGGTAGCCCAGCTGCACGTCGGCGAACCACTGCTGGCCATTGTCGAAGTCATGGCTCAGCGACGCGTAGCCGTTGGCACCGCGGCGCTTGCTGAGGATGGTGCCGTAGCCGATCGAGCTGTCGCTGCCGCAGTAGTAGCCGTACTTCGGGCGGTAGGCGCGATAGGTGCTGCCCTGGTTCTGGCCGGACAGCGCTTCGCAGGTGGCGGCGCCCGGGTCCAGGTAGTCATCGTTGTAGTCGGTGCGCAGATAGGCGCGGCGCGCGATGCGCGAACCCTCGGTGGGGCCATCCTGGGTCGAGTCCTGGATGTCGCGCTCATAGGCCCACAGCGGGGTCTGCGACTGCAGCTCGACGCTGTACACGGCGTTGAAGTTGCCGCGGCTGAAGCCGCTGGCCAGGCTCATGTCGAACGACTCGCCACCGCCTTCGCTGGTGGTGCCCATGCGCATGTCGATCGTGGTGCCGTCGGCCTTCTTCTTCAGGATGAAGTTGACCACGCCGGCGATCGCGTCCGAGCCGTAGATGGCCGAGGCGCTGCCGGTCAGCACTTCGATGCGCTCGATCATGCCCAGCGGGATGTTGGAGACATCGGTGAAGTTGCTGCGGCCCTTGAACGGCATCGGGAAATCGGCAATGCGCCGACCATTGACCAGCACCAGCGTGTGGTTCGGGCCCAGGCCGCGCAGGTCCACCTGCTGGGCGCCCGGCGAGAAGTCGGCGCCACTGGAAGACTGCTGGCTCTGCGTCTCACCGCCGTTCTGGGTCATCGCACGCAGCACGTCCGGCACGCTGGTGAAGCCACTGGAGCGGATCTGCTCGGCGTTGATCACCGTGATCGGAGCGGGGCCTTCCACCTGGGCGCGCGGAATGCGCGAGCCGGTGACCTGCACCGCGTCCAGTTGCTGCACCGAAGAGGAAGCCGGTGCCTGGGCCGCCGCGGAAGCAGCCACGCCCATCAACGCCAGCTGGATCGACCACGCCATCGCCTGTCTACGCATGAGGAATTCTCGGAAAAGAAGCCGGCCCGCAGAGGAGGGGCCCTGTCCCCCATTCAGACTTCCGGAATGGGCGCGCGCATTTAACGCCTTTTTCATGTCCTTGACTACTGGGCCCCTATCTGGCAAAGAGTGAAAACGCTTGCAAGTCGATTTTGTTCAGGGAGATCAAGATGCGACGCCTCGACCGCACCCTGCCTGGCCCCTTCGCCTGGCTGGCGCTGCTGGTGCTGGGCTGGCCATTGGCCACGCCCGCGCAGGACCTGCAGGGCCCCGGCTTCGCCTATTACCAAGTCGGCGATCTGGAATCCCCGCGTCCCGGTCCGCGCGCGCCCGCCATGATGCTGATGGGCGGTGGCGAGTGGGTGCCGGAGGCGTTCCAGTGGTGGCTGAAGCAGGCCGGCAATGGCCGTGTGTTGATTCTGCGCGCCTCCGGCGGCGACGAACTGCAGGACCGCCTGTACCGCGAGATCGGCGGCACCACCGCAGTGCAGACCCTGGTCTTCGACAGCCGCCGCGGTGCCGATGATCCGGCGGTGCTGCGCGTGGTCGCCGCGGCCGATGCCATCTTCATTGCCGGCGGCGACCAGTCCCGCTACATCCGCTTCTGGAAGGGCACCGCACTCAACCGCGCACTCAACGCCCATGTGCGCGCCGGCAAGCCGATTGCCGGTACCAGCGCTGGCCTGGCCATCCTCGGCGGCTATGCCTATGGCGCCATGGATGGCGGCAGCATCACCTCGGCCGGTGCGCTGGCCGACCCGATGGGCAGTGCCGTGACCCTGGACAGCGGCTTCCTGCAGATGCCCTACCTGCAGCGCGTGGTCACCGACACCCATTTCGACAAGCGTGACCGGCTCGGTCGCCTGATCGTGTTCGTGGCACGTGCCGCCCAGGACAGCGGCGACCCTGACATCGTCGGCATCGGCGTCGATGAGGACACCGCCCTGTGCGTTGAGCCCGATGGCCGGGCCCGGGTCTACAGCGCGGATGGCGAAGGCAAGGTGTGGGTCGTCAGCCCCGGCCGCGGTGCCGACCGCCTGGTGGAGGGCGAGCCACTGCGCTTCCATGCGGTGCCGGTGACGGTGGTGGCCAGCGGCAGCCGCATGCGGCTGGATGGTTTCCAGGCCGAGGCCGATTACCAGGCCGTGGCCGACGTCAGTGACGGCGAGATTGAAGTCGTCCGCCAGTGATCTTCCCTCGCGGTAGTGCCGGCCGCTGGCCGGCAACCCGTCTGTCCTGATGCGACCGGTGCCGGCCAGCGGCCGGCACTACCGGTGCAATCCTCTCACTACACCTTCTGGAGACGTCCCTGATGAAACTGCGCCTGGTGCTGTCCGCGCTGCTGTCCCTGCCGTTGCTTGCCCAGGCCGCCCCGGCCGCCTCGCCGTTGCTGGTCATCCACGGCGGTGCGGGCGTCGAGCGCAAGGACCTGTCGCCGGCTGAGGAGAAGGCTGCGCGCGACGCGCTGCGCGCGGCGCTGCTGAAGGGCCATGCCGAACTGGCGGCCGGTCGCCAGGCGCTTGCAGCCGTCACTGCGGCAATCACCGTGCTGGAGGACGATCCGACCTTCAACGCCGGCAAGGGCGCGGTGTTCACCCATGACGGCCACAACGAACTGGATGCCGCGGTGATGGACGGCGCCACCCAGGCTGCAGGTGCGGTGGCCGGCGTGCAGCGGGTGCGCAACCCGATCCTGCTGGCCCAGACCGTGATGCAGAAGTCCAGGCACGTCATGATGGTCGGGCAGGGTGCCGAGGCGTTCGCGGTGGAGCAGGGCATCACCCTGGTCGATCCATCCTACTTCCGTACCGACAAGCGCTGGCAGCAACTGCAGCGCGCATTGAAGGAAGAAGCCAGTGGCCAGGCGCACGCCGACCTGGAGACCGCAAGGCACTTCGGCACGGTGGGCGCCGTTGCGCTGGATGCGCAGGGGCAGCTTGCCGCCGGCACCTCCACCGGTGGCATGACCAACAAGCGCTATGGCCGTGTGGGTGATTCGCCGATCGTCGGCGCCGGTACCTGGGCCGACGCGGGCTGCGCGGTATCGGGCACCGGTTGGGGCGAGTACTACATCCGGACTGCGGCCGCGCACGAGATCTGTGCGCGCATCCGCTACCAGCGGCAGACGCCGGAGCAGGCCGGCAGGGGCGTGATCAACGAGATGATTCCGAAGATGGGCGGCGACGGCGGCGCGATCGTGCTTGCCGCAGACGGAAAAATGGCCATGCCGTTCAACACCCAGGGCATGTATCGGGGCTGGATCGGCGCCGATGGCGTCCCCCATGTCGCAATTTTCGCCAGCGAGACCCTGCCGGTCCCTGGGCAATAACCTTGCGTATCAATGGGTTTGCGACAACGTGTGAAAAAGATGGAAAAAAGCGTTGACAGCCCCCCGCCCGATCAGCAGAATAAGCGGCTCACCACCACACACCGCAACGCTTCGGCGGCAACGGGTTGGGGTGGTAAGGAGGGATACCCAAGCGGCCAACGGGGGCAGACTGTAAATCTGCTGGCTTACGCCTTCGGTGGTTCGAATCCACCTCCCTCCACCAGTTTCACGTTGTGACATTCCCGGCGCGGGAGTAGTTCAATGGTAGAACCTCAGCCTTCCAAGCTGATGGTGCGGGTTCGATTCCCGTCTCCCGCTCCATTGAATGAACTTTGAATATTATCGAGTTCATGTCATAATGCAAAACTCGGCTCACGTAGCTCAGTCGGTAGAGCACTTCCTTGGTAAGGAAGAGGTCGAAGGTTCGATTCCTTTCGTGAGCACCATCTTAAGCATCACCTCTCAGACGAATTCGAGATAAGCAGCCATGGCCAAGGGTAAGTTCGAGCGCACCAAGCCGCACGTCAACGTCGGCACCATCGGTCACGTCGACCACGGCAAGACCACGCTGACCGCCGCACTGACCAAGATCGGTGCCGAGCGCTTCGGTGGCGAGTTCAAGGACTACTCCTCGATCGACGCCGCGCCGGAAGAGAAGGCGCGTGGCATCACGATCTCGACCGCGCACGTCGAATACGAATCCCCGATCCGTCACTACGCCCACGTTGACTGCCCGGGCCACGCTGACTACGTCAAGAACATGATCACCGGTGCCGCCCAGATGGACGGCGCGATCCTGGTGTGCTCGGCCGCTGACGGCCCGATGCCGCAGACCCGTGAGCACATCCTGCTGTCGCGCCAGGTCGGCGTGCCGTACATCGTCGTGTTCCTGAACAAGGCCGACATGGTGGACGACGCCGAGCTGCTCGAGCTGGTCGAGATGGAAGTGCGCGAGCTGCTGAGCAAGTACGAGTTCCCGGGCGACGACACCCCGATCATCGCCGGTTCGGCCCGTCTGGCGCTGGAAGGCGACCAGAGCGACATCGGCGTGCCGGCCATCCTGAAGCTGGTCGACGCGCTGGATAGCTGGATTCCGGAGCCGGAGCGTGCGATCGACAAGCCGTTCCTGATGCCGGTGGAAGACGTGTTCTCGATCTCGGGCCGCGGCACCGTGGTGACCGGTCGTATCGAGCGCGGCGTGATCAAGGTTGGCGACGAAATCGAAATCGTCGGCATCCGTCCGGTGCAGAAGACCACCGTGACCGGCGTTGAAATGTTCCGCAAGCTGCTGGACCAGGGTCAGGCAGGCGACAACGCTGGCCTGCTGCTGCGCGGCACCAAGCGTGACGACGTCGAGCGTGGCCAGGTGCTGGCCAAGCCGGGCACGATCAAGCCGCACACCAAGTTCGAAGGCGAAGTGTACGTCCTGTCGAAGGACGAGGGCGGCCGCCACACCCCGTTCTTCAACGGCTACCGTCCGCAGTTCTACTTCCGCACCACCGACATCACCGGCGCCGCCAAGCTGCCGGAAGGCGTCGAAATGGTGATGCCGGGTGACAACGTCAAGATGGAAGTCACCCTGATCAATCCGGTGGCCATGGACGAAGGCCTGCGCTTCGCCATCCGCGAAGGCGGCCGTACCGTCGGCGCCGGCGTGGTCTCGAAGATCATCGAGTAAGCCTGCAGTACCGGTGGTTGCATAGCGCCGCCGGTTACGCGAATGGCGGGCCGGGAACCTCGGTCCGCCTTCGCCGTCTAAGGGAAGGCAAGTTTTCAACGTACGCCAGTAGCTCAATTGGCAGAGCAGCGGTCTCCAAAACCGCAGGTTGGGGGTTCGAGTCCCTCCTGGCGTGCCATCTGCCCACCTTATCCAGCGGCCTGGGCCGCTAAAGCAGACACAGCCGGATGAATAGCAAGATCGAACACTCCAAGGACAACTCCGCCAACGGTGGAGATATCGTCAAGTATGTCGCCGCATCGCTGCTGGTGCTGGCCGGTCTGTTCGTCTGGTTCTGGTTCTCCGCCGACTCCGGTCGCGCCGCCCAGCTGGGTGCGTGGGCGGGTCAGCTGCGTGCATTGGCGGTCGTGGTCGGTCTGGTTGGCGGTATCGGCGTGTTCATGCTGACCGGCAAGGGGCGCGACACCCGCGAATTCCTCTCCGAGTCGCGCTTCGAACTGCGCAAGGTGGTCTGGCCGACGCGCCAGGAAGCCGTCCGCATGACCTGGGTCGTGATCGTCGTGGTGCTCATCCTCAGTCTTCTGCTGGGTGGCTTCGACTTCCTGATCCAGAAACTGACTCAGTGGTTCCTGAGCCGCTAAGGAGAATTGCATGAAGCGTTGGTACGTCGTTCACGCCTATTCGGGCTTCGAGAAGTCGGTGGCGCAGGCTCTGCGCGATCGCATCGTCCGTGACGGCATGGAAGAGCGCTTCGGCGACGTCCTGGTCCCGACCGAGGAAGTGGTCGAGATGCGCGCCGGCCAGAAGCGCCGTTCCGAGCGCAAGTTCTTCCCGGGTTACGTGCTGGTCCAGATCGAGACCCACGAGGAAGCCGGTATTCCGCGCATCGACAACGAAAGCTGGCATCTGGTCAAGGAAACCCCGCGCGTCATGGGCTTCATCGGCGGCACCGCCGATCGTCCGCTGCCGATCGCCGATTCCGAGGCCGAGGCCATCCTGAACCGCGTTCAGGAAGGTGTCGAGAAGCCGCGTCCGAAGGTGCTGTTCGAGCCGGGCCAGATGGTCCGCGTCACCGACGGTCCGTTCAACGATTTCAATGGCGTCGTCGAAGAAGTCAACTACGAGAAGAGCCGCCTGCGCGTCTCGGTGCTGATCTTCGGTCGTGCCACTCCGGTCGAGCTCGAGTTCGGCCAGGTCGAAAAGGCCGTCTGACCTGTCCTGTAGAGTCGAGCCACGCTCGACTCCGGGGTCTGGATGGTGCGGTAGTCGAGCATGGCTCGACTCGACAAAGGGAACCGGGCCTGGCCCGGTTCCGTTCGTTTACGTGCCGCTTCAGGCATGTGAAGAAAAAACCTGTTATAGTGCGCGGCTTCCTGCTCGGAAAGCCAGCAGGACGAGGCCGCCGCAAGGTGGCCTTCAGCATGATTTCAAAACGCGATGCCGGGACGCGTGATTCCCGGTCCGATGGGGAGCCTGTTGTCGAAAGGCGCTAGCACCCGGAGAGCACTCACATGGCAAAGAAAGTTGTCGGTTACATCAAGCTGCAGGTGAAGGCCGGTCAGGCCAACCCCTCGCCGCCGGTCGGTCCTGCGCTGGGTCAGCGTGGCCTGAACATCATGGAATTCTGCAAGGCGTTCAACGCTGCCACGCAGAAGCTCGAGCCGGGTCTGCCGGTTCCGGTGATCATCACGGCCTACTCGGACCGTACGTTCACCTTCATCACCAAGAGCACTCCGGCTACCACCCTGCTGAAGAAGGCCGCTGGCATCTCGTCGGGCTCCAAGCGCCCGAACACCGAGAAGGTCGGCAAGGTCACCCGTAAGCAGCTGGAAGAGATCGCCAAGGCGAAGGAACCGGATCTGACTGCCGCCGACCTGGACGCCGCCGTGCGTACCATCGCTGGCTCTGCCCGTTCCATGGGCCTCGTGGTGGAGGGTTAATAAGATGGCACAGACCAAGCGTGAGAAGGCCATCAAGGCCGCCGTCGTTCCGGGCAAGGCATACGCCTTCGAGGACGCGATCAACATCCTGAAGACCGCCACCAAGGCCAAGTTCGTCGAGTCGATCGACGTTGCCGTGCGCCTGGGCGTCGATGCGAAGAAGTCCGACCAGCAGGTCCGTGGCTCCACCGTGCTGCCGGCCGGTACCGGCAAGTCGGTCCGCGTCGCCGTGTTCGCTCCGGCCGGTGCCAAGGCTGACGAAGCCCTGGCTGCTGGCGCCGACGCCGTCGGTATGGATGACCTGGCCGAGAAGATGCAGGCCGGCGATCTGAACTACGACGTCGTCATCGCGACCCCGGACGCCATGCGCGTCGTCGGTAAGCTGGGCACCGTGCTGGGCCCGCGCGGCCTGATGCCGAACCCGAAGGTCGGCACCGTTTCCCCGAACCCGGGTGAAGCCGTGAAGAACGCCAAGTCGGGTCAGGTTCGTTACCGCACCGACAAGGCCGGCATCATCCACTGCACCATCGGCAAGGCCGACTTCGCCGAAGACGCGCTGAAGTCGAACCTGACCGCGCTGCTGCTGGACCTGATCAAGGCCAAGCCGGCCACCTCGAAGGGCACCTACCTGCAGAAGGTTTCGGTCAGCTCGACGATGGGCCCGGGCGTCACCGTCGACCAGTCGTCGCTGACCCTGAAGTAATTGTTTCAAGCGGTCACGGTGCCCCGGGTGCCGTGACCGTGACATTTGAAGGCATCGCTGGCAGTGCATCGCCCGCGGTAGCCGTCAAAGACCGCAGGCGCGGTCGTGGCAATACCGGCGACGGGCATGGAAGCTCGATCTGGCAAGGAGTCGCCGCCGGAGCAGTCAGGAGCGCTTAATCGATTCCCCGGAATCACCCTGCGTAGATGGTGCCCTTCTGGAGTTTTTCTGGTTCACGCACGTCTGGGTTTCCCAGGTTGGCCCACTCCAGGTCTAGAACGGCCCACCCCCGGAACATCATCCCGATGTTCCCGGCGTCCAGGACGGATGCCGCACAGGACCGCACACGGCAGGAGCCGTAAGCGGAGTTCAATAGGAGGAGTGCAATGGCTCTCAATCTGTCCCAGAAGCAAGAAGTAGTCGCCGAGCTGGCAGACGTCGCCGCCAAGGCCCACTCCTTGATCGCAGCCGAATACGCTGGCACCACGGTCGCCCAGATGACCGCGATGCGCAAGCAGGCTCGTGAAACCGGTGTTTTCTTGAAGGTTGTCAAGAACACCCTGGCTTCGCGCGCCGTTGAAGGCACCGAGTTCGCAGTCGCCCAGGACCAGATGGTTGGTCCGCTGCTGTACGCGTTCTCGCTCGAGGAGCCCGGCGCTGCCGGTCGCCTGATCAAGGAAGCCGCCAAGGGCAACGACAAGCTGAAGGCTAAGGTCGTCGCCATCGGTGGTGAAGTGTTCCCGGCGAGCCACGTCGACGTGCTGGCATCGCTGCCGACCCGCGACCAGGCCCTGGCCATGCTGGCCCGCGTCCTGACCGAGCCGGTCACGATGTTTGCCCGCGCCATCAAGGCCGTTGGCGAGAAGCAGGGGGGTGGCGATGTCGCCGCTGACGCTGCCGAGCCGGCCGCCGAGACCGCCTGAGTTTCGACTTACCGTGGTTCCTGACGGAACCTCAACCCAGAAAATCATCCAAAGGTATTAATCATGTCCCTTACCAACGAACAGATCGTCGACGCCATCGCCGAGAAGTCCCTGATGGAAGTGATGGAGCTGGTCAAGGCCATCGAAGAGAAGTTCGGCGTCTCCGCCGCTGCTCCGGTTGCCGTGGCTGCTGCCGCTGGCCCGGCTGCTGCTGTTGAAGAGCAGACCGAATTCGTCGTCACCCTGAAGACTGCCGGCGAGAAGAAGGTCGAAGTCATCAAGGCCGTCCGCGCCATCACCGGCCTGGGCCTGAAGGAAGCGAAGGACCTGGCCGAAGCCGGCGGCGTCCTGAAGGACAACGCTTCGAAGGAAGAAGCCGAGAAGATGAAGAAGGACCTGGAAGCTGCTGGCGCGACTGTCGAAGTCAAGTAAGCAGTTACCTTGCATCGTCACCGATTCGCGGCGATGCAGCCAAGGCTGGGGGCGTAAGCCCCCGGCCTTTGGTCGTTGTAGTGGTGTTGTAGAGTCGACTGTTGGTCGACTGCTGTGAAGGAAGTCGACTAACAGTCGACTCTACCGTTTCAAAAGCAGGAAAAAGCCCAACACGGGCTGCAGTCAAACCCCGGCAGGCCAGCGCCGAGCGCGGCAGCGGGGGAGTGGTAGCAGACGAGTTGGCAGTTGGAAGTAGCGGGAGAAGGCGTGCTGGTGCCGGCAATACCAGCGACTTCCAACTGACAATTTCAAGTTCCCTTCGGATCGTGGGCGCACGATCCGCACAACAAGGTGGAAGACCTCATGACGTCCTATTCGTTCACCGAAAAAAAGCGTATCCGCAAGGATTTCGGCAAGCAGCGCTCGATTCTCGAAGTGCCGTTCCTGCTCGCCATCCAGGTGGATTCCTATCGTGAATTCCTGCAGGAAAACGTCGATCCGGCCAAGCGCACGGACCACGGCCTGCACGCTGCGCTGAAGTCGGTCTTCCCGATCGCCAGCTACAGCGGCAACGCTGCCCTGGAATACGTCGGCTACAAGCTGGGCGAACCGGTCTTCGACGAGCGTGAGTGCCGCCAGCGCGGCATGAGCTACGGCGCCCCGCTGCGCGTGACCGTGCGCCTGGTGATCTACGACCGTGAGTCGTCGACCAAGGCCATCAAGTACGTGAAGGAGCAGGAGGTCTATCTGGGCGAAATCCCGCTGATGACCGAGAACGGCACCTTCATCGTCAACGGCACCGAGCGCGTCATCGTCTCCCAGCTGCACCGCTCGCCGGGCGTGTTCTTCGACCACGACCGTGGCAAGACCCACAGCTCGGGCAAGCTGCTGTACAGCGCCCGCATCATTCCTTACCGCGGTTCCTGGCTGGACTTCGAGTTCGACCCGAAGGACGCGCTGTTCACCCGTATCGACCGCCGCCGCAAGCTGCCGGTGTCGATCCTGCTGCGCGCGCTCGGCTACAGCAACGAAGAGATGCTGGCCGAGTTCTTCGAGATCAACACCTTCCACATCAACCCGGATGAAGGCGTCCAGCTGGAGCTGGTGCCGGAGCGCCTGCGTGGCGAGACCCTGGGCTTCGACCTCGCCGACGGCGACAAGGTCATCGTGGAAGCCGGCAAGCGCATCACCGCGCGCCACATCAAGCAGCTGGAAGCCTCGGGCATCGCCGCCCTGGCCGTGCCGGACGACTACATCGTCGGCCGCATCCTGTCGCACGACGTGGTCGATGCCTCGACCGGCGAACTGCTGGCCCAGGCCAACGACGAGATCACGGACGAGCAGCTGCAGGCCTTCCGCAAGGCCGGTGTGGATGCCGTGGGCACCCTGTGGGTGAACGACCTGGATCGTGGCCCGTACCTGTCCAACACCCTGCGTATCGACCCGACCAAGACCCAGCTGGAGGCCCTGGTCGAGATCTACCGCATGATGCGTCCGGGCGAGCCGCCGACCAAGGATGCCGCGCAGAACCTGTTCCACAACCTGTTCTTCACCTTCGAGCGCTACGACCTGTCCGCGGTCGGCCGCATGAAGTTCAACCGCCGCGTGGGCCGCAAGGAAACCACCGGCGAAGCCGTGCTGTACGACAGCAAGTACTTCGGCGAGCGCAACGACGAAGAGTCCAAGCGCCTGGTCGCTGCCCACGGCGAAAGCTCCGACATCCTGGACGTGATCAAGGTCCTGACCGAGATCCGCAACGGTCGCGGCGTGGTCGACGACATCGATCACCTGGGCAACCGTCGCGTGCGTTCGGTCGGCGAAATGGCCGAGAACGTGTTCCGCGTCGGCCTGGTCCGCGTCGAGCGTGCGGTCAAGGAGCGCCTGTCGATGGCCGAGTCGGAAGGCCTGACCCCGCAGGAACTGATCAACGCCAAGCCGGTCGCCGCTGCCATCAAGGAGTTCTTCGGCTCCTCGCAGCTGTCGCAGTTCATGGACCAGAACAACCCGCTGTCGGAAGTGACCCACAAGCGTCGCGTCTCGGCCCTGGGCCCGGGCGGTCTGACCCGTGAGCGCGCCGGCTTCGAAGTGCGCGACGTGCACCCGACCCACTACGGCCGCGTCTGCACCATCGAAACCCCGGAAGGCCCGAACATCGGCCTGATCAACTCGCTGGCCGTGTACGCCCGCACCAACAAGTACGGTTTCCTCGAGACCCCGTACCGCAAGGTCGTGGACGGCAAGGTCTATGACGAAGTCGAGTTCCTGTCGGCCATTGAAGAGAACGAGTACGTCATTGCGCAGGCCAACGCGCTGACCGACGCCAAGGGCACCCTGACCGAGCAGTTCGTTCCGTGCCGCTTCCAGGGCGAATCGCTGCTGAAGCCGCCGGCGGAAGTCCACTTCATGGACGTTTCGCCGATGCAGACCGTCTCGATCGCGGCCGCGCTGGTTCCGTTCCTGGAGCACGATGACGCGAACCGCGCACTGATGGGCGCCAACATGCAGCGTCAGGCCGTGCCGACCCTGCGTTCGCAGAAGCCGCTGGTCGGCACCGGCATCGAGCGCGCCGTGGCGCGTGACTCGGGTGTGACCGTGAACGCCCGTCGTGGTGGTGAGATCGTGCAGATCGACGCCGCCCGCATCGTGGTCAAGGTCAACGAGGAAGAGATCGTTGGCGCCACCGACGCTGGCGTGGACATCTACAACCTGGTCAAGTACACCCGGTCGAACCAGAACACCTGCATCAACCAGCGTCCGCTGGTCCAGGTGGGTGACGTCATCGCCCGCGGCGACGTGTTGGCCGACGGTCCGTCCACCGACATCGGCGAGCTGGCCCTGGGCCAGAACATGCTGATCGCGTTCATGCCGTGGAACGGCTACAACTTCGAAGACTCCATCCTGCTCTCCGAGCGCGTGGTGGAAGAGGATCGCTACACCACGATCCACATCGAAGAGCTGACCTGCGTCGCGCGCGACACCAAGCTGGGGCCGGAGGAAATCTCCGCCGACATCCCGAACGTCTCCGAGCAGGCGCTGAACCGCCTGGACGAAAGCGGCGTGGTGTACATCGGTGCCGAAGTGCGCGCCGGCGACATCCTGGTCGGCAAGGTCACCCCGAAGGGCGAAAGCCAGCTGACCCCGGAAGAGAAGCTGCTGCGCGCGATCTTCGGCGAGAAGGCTTCGGACGTTAAGGACAGCTCGCTGCGCGTTCCGCCGGGCATGGACGGCACCGTCATCGACGTGCAGGTCTTCACCCGCGACGGCATCGAGAAGGACAAGCGCGCCCGCCAGATCGAAGAGTCCGAAATCAAGCGCGTCAAGAAGGACTTCGATGACCAGTTCCGCATCCTGGAAGCGGCCATCTACATGCGTCTGCGTTCGCAGATCGTGGGCAAGGTGGTCAATGGCGGTGCTGGCCTGAAGAAGGGTGACGTGATCACCGACGCCTTCCTCGACGGCCTGAAGAAGTCTGACTGGTTCGCCCTGCGCATGAAGGACGAGGACGCCTCGGAAGCCATCGAGCGCGCCCAGAAGCAGATCCAGGCGCACGAGAAGGAATTCGAGCGTCGCTTCGCCGACAAGCGCGGCAAGATCACCGCGGGCGACGACCTCGCCCCGGGCGTGCTGAAGATGGTCAAGGTGTTCCTGGCGGTGAAGCGCCGCATCCAGCCGGGCGACAAGATGGCAGGCCGCCACGGCAACAAGGGTGTGGTGTCCAACGTGGTGCCGGTCGAGGACATGCCGTACATGGCCTCGGGCGAGACCGTGGACATCGTGCTGAACCCGCTGGGCGTGCCGTCGCGTATGAACATCGGCCAGATCCTGGAAGTGCACCTGGGCTGGGCCGCCAAGGGTCTGGGTCGCAAGATCCAGGCGATGCTGGAAGCCCAGGCGGCGGTCGCCGACCTGCGCAAGTTCCTGGACGACATCTACAACCACGACGACACCAACGTGGCCAACCGTGTCGACCTGTCGCAGTTCAGCGACGAGGAGCTGCTGCGCCTGGCCCGCAACCTGACCGACGGCGTGCCGATGGCCACCCCGGTGTTCGACGGCGCCACCGAAGCGGAAATCAAGCGCATGCTGGAACTGGCCGACCTGCCGAGCAGTGGCCAGACCCAGCTGTACGACGGCCGCACCGGTGAAGCATTCGACCGCCATACCACCGTCGGTTACATGCACTACCTGAAGCTGAACCACCTGGTCGACGACAAGATGCACGCCCGTTCGACCGGCCCGTACTCGCTCGTCACCCAGCAGCCGCTGGGCGGCAAGGCGCAGTTCGGCGGCCAGCGCTTCGGTGAAATGGAAGTCTGGGCGCTGGAAGCCTACGGCGCGGCCTACACCCTGCAGGAAATGCTGACGGTGAAGTCCGATGACGTGCAGGGCCGCAACCAGATGTACAAGAACATCGTCGACGGCGAGCACGAGATGGTCGCGGGCATGCCGGAATCCTTCAACGTGCTCGTGAAGGAAATCCGCTCGCTGGCCATCAACATGGAACTGGAAGACAACTGATCCATGCCGGCGCGGCGGTCCGCCGCCGCGCCGCTGGCAGTGAACTGAAAGCCCATCGACACAGCATTCCTCCTTCTGGAGAACACCATGAAAGACCTGCTCAACCTCTTCAACCAGCAGCGCCAGACGCTGGACTTCGACGCGATCAAGATCGCGCTGGCCTCGCCGGACCTGATCCGTTCGTGGTCCTTCGGCGAAGTGAAGAAGCCGGAAACCATCAACTACCGTACCTTCAAGCCGGAACGCGACGGCCTGTTCTGCGCCGCCATCTTCGGCCCGGTGAAGGACTACGAGTGCCTGTGCGGCAAGTACAAGCGCATGAAGCACCGCGGCGTGGTCTGCGAAAAGTGCGGCACCGAAGTGACCCTGGCCAAGGTGCGCCGCGAGCGCATGGGCCACATCGACCTGGCCTCGCCGGTCGCGCACATCTGGTTCCTCAAGTCGCTGCCGTCGCGCATCGGCCTGATGCTGGACATGACCCTGCGCGACATCGAGCGCGTGCTGTACTTCGAAGCGTACGTGGTGACCGAGCCGGGCCTGACCGCCCTGGAGCGCCGCCAGCTGCTGACCGAGGAACAGTACCTGCAGGCCCGCCAGGAACACGGTGACGACTTCGACGCCGCCATGGGCGCCGAGGCCGTGTACGAACTGCTGCGCACGATCGACCTGCAGTCCGAGATGACCCGCCTGCGCGAGGAAATCGCCGCTACCGGTTCGGAAACCAAGCTCAAGCGCCTCACCAAGCGCATCAAGCTGATCGAAGCCTTCCTGGAATCGGGCAACCGTCCGGAATGGATGGTCATGACCGTGCTGCCGGTGCTGCCGCCGGACCTGCGTCCGCTGGTCCCGCTGGATGGCGGCCGCTTCGCGACCTCCGACCTGAATGACCTGTACCGCCGCGTCATCAACCGCAACAACCGCCTGCGCCGCCTGCTCGAACTGAGCGCGCCGGACATCATCGTGCGCAATGAAAAGCGCATGCTGCAGGAATCGGTCGATGCACTGCTGGACAACGGCCGCCGCGGTCGTGCCATCACCGGCACCAACAAGCGCCCGCTGAAGTCGCTGGCCGACATGATCAAGGGCAAGCAGGGTCGCTTCCGCCAGAACCTGCTCGGCAAGCGCGTCGACTACTCGGGCCGTTCGGTCATCGTGGTCGGCCCGTACCTGCGCCTGCACCAGTGCGGCCTGCCGAAGAAGATGGCGCTGGAGCTGTTCAAGCCGTTCGTCTTCGCCAAGCTGCAGCGTCGTGGCCTGGCCACCACCATCAAGGCCGCCAAGAAGCTGGTCGAGCGCGAAGAAGCCGAAGTCTGGGACATCCTGGAAGAGGTCATCCGCGAGCATCCGGTGATGCTGAACCGTGCGCCGACCCTGCACCGCCTGGGCATCCAGGCGTTCGAGCCGGTGCTGATCGAGGGCAAGGCGATCCAGCTGCACCCGCTGGTCTGCACCGCGTTCAACGCCGACTTCGACGGTGACCAGATGGCCGTCCACGTGCCGCTCTCGCTGGAAGCCCAGCTGGAAGCGCGTGCGCTGATGATGTCGACCAACAACATCCTGTCGCCGGCCAACGGCGAGCCGATCATCGTGCCGTCGCAGGACGTCGTGCTGGGTCTGTACTACATGACCCGCTCGCTGGAAAACAAGAAGGGCGAGGGCATGGCCTTCGCCAACATCGCCGAAGTCAAGCGCGCCTACGACAACCGCGTGGTGGAACTGCACGCCAAGGTCAAGGTCCGCATCACCGAGGTGGTGACCGATGAAGACGGCAACAAGCAGAACAGGACCTCGATCGTGGACACCACGATCGGTCGCGCCCTGCTGGCTGAAATCCTGCCGGAAGGCCTGCCGTTCGCGCTGGCCAATGTCGAGCTGACCAAGAAGAACATCAGCCGCCTGATCAACTCCAGCTACCGCCAGCTCGGCCTGAAGGACACGGTCGTGTTCGCCGACAAGCTGATGTACACCGGCTTCGCCTATGCGACCCGCGCCGGCGTCTCGATCGGCATCGACGACATGCTGATCCCGGACGAGAAGAAGGGCATCCTCACCGAGGCCGAAGCCGAAGTGCTGGAAATCCAGGAGCAGTACCAGTCGGGCCTGGTCACCGCCGGCGAGCGTTACAACAAGGTGGTCGACATCTGGTCGCGCACCAACGAGCGCATCGCCAAGGCGATGATGGACACCATCGGTACCGAGAAGGTGGTCAATGCCAAGGGCGAGACCATCGACCAGAAGTCGATGAACTCGCTGTACATCATGGCCGACTCCGGTGCGCGTGGTTCGCAGGCGCAGATCCGTCAGCTGGCCGGCATGCGTGGCCTGATGGCCCGCCCGGACGGCTCGATCATCGAGACGCCCATCAAGGCGAACTTCCGCGAAGGCCTGAACGTGCAGGAGTACTTCAACTCCACCCACGGTGCCCGTAAGGGTCTGGCCGATACCGCGCTGAAGACCGCGAACTCGGGTTACCTGACCCGTCGCCTGGTCGACGTCGCGCAGGACGTGGTGATCACCGAAGTGGATTGCGGTACCACCGAAGGCCTGATCATGACCCCGATCGTGGAAGGCGGCGACGTGGTCGAGCCGCTGAAGGACCGCGTGCTGGGCCGCGTGGTTGCCGAGGACGTGTTCCTGCCGGGCAACGACGAAGATCCGATCGTCACCCGCAACACCCTGCTGGACGAAGCCTGGGTTGCCAAGCTGGAAGATGCCGGCGTGCAGACCATCAAGGTCCGCTCGACCATCTCCTGTGAATCGGCCTTCGGTGTCTGCTCGCGCTGCTACGGCCGCGACCTGGCCCGTGGCCACCTGGTCAACATCGGTGAAGCGGTCGGCGTCATCGCCGCCCAGTCCATCGGTGAGCCGGGTACCCAGCTGACCATGCGTACGTTCCACATCGGTGGTGCGGCGTCGCGAGCTGCTGCGGTCGACAACATCACCGTCAAGACCACCGGCTCGGTCAAGTTCAGCAACCTCAAGTCCGTCGAGCACGCCAACGGCTCGCTGGTGGCGGTGTCGCGCTCGGGCGAAATCTCGGTGCTCGATGCGCACGGCCGTGAGCGTGAGCGTTACAAGCTGCCGTACGGTGCGACCATCACGTCCAAGGACGGCGATGCGATCAAGGCGGGCCAGACCGTGGCCAACTGGGATCCGCATAACCACCCGATCGTGTCGGAAGTGGCCGGCTTCATCCGCTTCATCGACTTCGTCGACGGCATCACCGTCATCGAGAAGACCGACGAGCTGACCGGCCTGGCCTCGCGCGAGATCACCGATCCGAAGCGTCGTGGTACCCAGGCCAAGGACCTGCGCCCGATCGTGCGCATCGTCGACGCCAAGGGCAACGACCTGTCGATCCCGGGCACCGACCTGCCGGCGCAGTACCTGCTGCCGCCGCGTTCGATCGTCAACCTGCAGGACGGCGCCCCGGTGGGCGTGGGCGACGTCGTCGCCAAGATCCCGCAGGAAGCGTCGAAGACCCGCGACATCACCGGTGGTCTGCCGCGCGTGGCCGACCTGTTCGAAGCGCGCAAGCCGAAGGATCCGGCGGTGCTGGCCGAGCGTTCGGGCATCATCAGCTTCGGCAAGGACACCAAGGGCAAGCAGCGCCTGATCATCAAGGACACCGACGGTTCGGAGCACGAAGAGCTGATCCCGAAGTACCGCCAGGTCATCGTGTTCGAAGGCGAGCATGTCACCAAGGGTGAAACCATCGTGGACGGCGAGCCGAGCCCGCAGGACATCCTGCGCCTGCTGGGTGTCGAACCGCTGGCTGCCTACCTGGTCAAGGAAATCCAGGACGTGTACCGCCTGCAGGGCGTGAAGATCAACGACAAGCACATCGAGGTGATCACCCGCCAGATGCTGCGCAAGGTCGAGATCACCGACCAGGGCAGCAGCAAGTTCCTGAACGGCGAACAGGTGGAGCGCCAGCGCGTTATCGAGGAGAATGCGCGCCTGTCGACCCGCAACGAACTGCCGGCGCGCTTCGATCCGGTCCTGCTGGGTATCACCAAGGCCTCGCTGGCGACCGAATCGTTCATCTCGGCGGCCTCCTTCCAGGAGACCACCCGAGTGCTGACCGAGGCTGCCGTCCGCGGTACCAAGGACAACCTGCGTGGCCTGAAGGAAAACGTCATCGTCGGCCGCCTGATCCCGGCCGGTACCGGCCTGTCCTACCACAGCAACCGCCGTCGCGGCGCTTCCGGTCTCACCGACTCGGAAATGCAGACCCTGGCCGGCACCCCGGCTGCGGTTGAGTCCCCGGTGGTTGAAGCCGAAGCTGAACAGGCCTCGGGCGAGGAATGAGGTATCCGGTCCGGCCGCAAGGCCGGACCACCCATCGGTCCATCGATGGGATTGGGAAAGGGCAGGGGAGATCGTCCGCGATCGACCCAGCCAACCTGAACGGGGTACATGGAGGCCCCCCAGTAACGTCCCGGGATCAGGGACGGGCTTGACAGGAGGCGTTTGACTGCTTTCCTTGCAGGTTGCTACAATCGTCTGTCTCAGCAGGCCAAAATTTCGGCCTGCTTTAACATTTCCGCATCTCTGGCCGGATTTTCCGGCCACCAATCAGAAGAACCTACTGATGGCGACGATCAACCAGCTGGTCCGCAAGCCGCGGCAAGCGACCACCTATAAGAGTGCCTCGCCGGCCCTCGACAAGTGCCCGCAGCGCCGTGGCGTCTGCACCCGTGTCTACACCACCACTCCGAAGAAGCCGAACTCGGCTCTGCGCAAGGTTGCCAAGGTCCGCCTGACCAACCAGGAAGAAGTGATTTCCTACATCGGTGGTGAAGGCCACAACCTGCAGGAGCACTCCGTGGTCCTGATCCGCGGCGGTCGCGTCAAGGACCTGCCGGGTGTGCGTTACCACACCGTTCGTGGCTCGCTCGACGCCGCCGGCGTTGCCAAGCGTCGCCAGGCCCGTTCCAAGTACGGCGCCAAGCGTCCGAAGGCATAAGGAGAGAGCACAATGTCGCGTAAGGGTAATACTCCGCAGCGTTCCGTCCTGCCCGATCCGAAGCACGGAAGCGAAACCATCGCCCGTTTCATCAACATGGTCATGCAGAGCGGCAAGAAGTCCGTCGCCGAAAAGATCGTGTACGGCGCCATGGACGTGATCACCGAGAAGAACAGCAGCGCCAACGCCATTGAACTGGTGCAGAAGGCCCTGGACAACGTCGCTCCGGCGGTCGAAGTCAAGTCGCGCCGCGTCGGTGGTGCCACCTACCAGGTGCCGGTCGAAGTGCGTTCGTCGCGCAAGATGGCCCTGGCCATGCGCTGGCTGATCGACTCCGCGCGCAAGCGTGGTGAGAACACCATGCCGAAGAAGCTGGCTGCTGAACTGATCGACGCCTCGGAAAACCGCGGCGGCGCCATCAAGAAGCGCGAAGAAACCCACCGCATGGCCGAAGCCAACAAGGCATTCGCCCACTACCGCTGGTGAGTTTGACGGCCTTGTAAAACAGGCAGGGCAGCACCACTTCGGTGCGTGCTGCCTCGCGGTCCCAGAAGGACTGCGCCAATCCGAAGGCCGCCGAAAGGCGGCGTTCGGCCATCCGAAATCCAAGAAATCTGAGAGGCTCCCGTGGCCCGTTCCACTCCCATCGAGCGTTACCGCAACTTCGGCATCATGGCTCACATCGATGCCGGCAAGACCACCACGTCCGAGCGCATCCTGTTCTACACCGGCAAGAGCCACAAGATCGGTGAAGTGCACGACGGCGCCGCCACCATGGACTGGATGGAGCAGGAGCAGGAGCGTGGCATCACGATCCAGTCCGCTGCCACCACCGCGTTCTGGAAGGGCATGGACAAGTCCCTGCCGGAGCACCGCTTCAACATCATCGACACCCCCGGGCACGTCGACTTCACCATCGAAGTGGAGCGTTCGCTTCGCGTGCTCGACGGTGCCGTCTTCGTCCTGTGTGCCGTCGGTGGCGTGCAGCCGCAGTCGGAAACCGTGTGGCGCCAGGCCAACAAGTACCACGTGCCGCGCATCGCGTTCGTCAACAAGATGGACCGCACCGGTGCCAACTTCCAGAAGGTCGTCGGCCAGCTGAAGGCCAAGCTGGGTGCGGTTGCCGTGCCGATGCAGCTGCCGATCGGCGCTGAAGACAACTTCAAGGGCGTTGTCGACCTGCTGAAGATGAAGGCCATCCACTGGGATGAGGCTTCGCAGGGCATGAAGTTCGAATACAGCGACATCCCGGCCGAACTGCAGGGCCCGGCTGAAGAGGCTCGCCAGTTCATGGTCGAGACCGCTGCCGAAGCCAGCGAAGAGCTGATGGAAAAGTACCTGGGCGGCGAAGAGCTGGCCGAGGCTGAAATCATCAACGCCCTGCGTACCCGCACCCTGGCTACCGAGATCGTGCCGATGTACTGCGGCTCGGCCTTCAAGAACAAGGGCGTGCAGGCCATGCTGGACGGCGTGATCCAGCTGCTGCCGTCGCCGGTCGACGTGCCGGACGTGAAGGGCGTGGACGTTGACGACGACACCGTCGAAATGACCCGCAAGTCGGACGACAAGGCTCCGTTCTCGTCGCTGGCCTTCAAGATCATCACCGACCCGTTCGTCGGCGCGCTGACCTTCTTCCGTGTCTACTCGGGCACCCTGAACGGTGGCGACACCGTGCTGAACTCGGTGAAGGGCAAGAAGGAGCGCATCGGCCGCATCCTGCAGATGCACTCGAACAACCGCGAGGAAATCAAGGAAGTTCTGGCCGGTGACATCGCTGCTGCCGTGGGCCTGAAGGACACCACCACCGGTGACACCCTGTGCGCCGTGGACGCCCCGATCATCCTGGAGCGCATGACGTTCCCGGAGCCGGTGATCTCGATGGCCGTCGAGCCGAAGACCAAGTCGGACCAGGAAAAGATGGGCCTGGCCCTGGGCCGCCTGGCACAGGAAGATCCGTCGTTCCGCGTCAAGACCGACGAAGAATCCGGCCAGACCATCATCTCGGGCATGGGCGAGCTGCACCTGGACATCATCGTTGACCGCCTGAAGCGCGAGTTCAACGTTGAAGCCAACGTCGGCGCGCCGCAGGTGGCCTACCGCGAAACCATCACCCTGGCCGACGTCAAGTCGGACTACAAGCACGCCAAGCAGTCCGGTGGTAAGGGTCAGTACGGTCACGTCGTGATCGAACTGTCGCCGATCACCGCTGCCGACCGTGCCGATCCGAAGATCGCTCCGATGATCAAGGACGACTTCCTGTTCATCAACGACATCACCGGCGGCGTGATCCCGAAGGAGTTCATCCCGTCGGTCGAGAAGGGCCTGCGCGAAACCATCACCAGCGGCCCGCTGGCTGGCTTCCCGGTCGTGGACGTCAAGGTGAAGCTGGTGTTCGGTTCGTACCACGACGTCGACTCCTCGGAAATGGCGTTCAAGCTGGCTTCGTCGATGGCCTTCAAGCAGGGCTTCGCCAAGGCCAAGCCGGTGCTGCTGGAGCCGATCATGAAGGTCGAGATCGTGACCCCGGAGGATTACCAGGGTGACGTGATGGGCGACGTCAGCCGTCGTCGCGGCGTGCTGCAGGGTTCCGACACCACCGGTGACGGTTCGGCCAGCATCATCAACGCGATGATCCCGCTGGGTGAAATGTTCGGCTACGCCACTGCGCTGCGTTCGCAGACCCAGGGCCGCGCCACCTTCACCATGGAATTCGATCACTACGAGCCGGCTCCGACCAACATCGCCGAAGCCGTCATGAAGAAGGGCTGAGCCTCGCTCAGCCTCTCTTGAAACCACTTACGAACAATCAAGGTATAGAACAATGGCAAAGGGTAAGTTCGAACGCACCAAGCCGCACGTCAACGTCGGCACCATCGGTCACGTCGACCACGGCAAGACCACGCTGACCGCCGCACTGACCAAGATCGGTGCCGAGCGCTTCGGTGGCGAGTTCAAGGACTACTCCTCGATCGACGCCGCGCCGGAAGAGAAGGCGCGTGGCATCACGATCTCGACCGCGCACGTCGAATACGAATCCCCGATCCGTCACTACGCCCACGTTGACTGCCCGGGCCACGCTGACTACGTCAAGAACATGATCACCGGTGCCGCCCAGATGGACGGCGCGATCCTGGTGTGCTCGGCCGCTGACGGCCCGATGCCGCAGACCCGTGAGCACATCCTGCTGTCGCGCCAGGTCGGCGTGCCGTACATCGTCGTGTTCCTGAACAAGGCCGACATGGTGGACGACGCCGAGCTGCTCGAGCTGGTCGAGATGGAAGTGCGCGAGCTGCTGAGCAAGTACGAGTTCCCGGGCGACGACACCCCGATCATCGCCGGTTCGGCCCGTCTGGCGCTGGAAGGCGACCAGAGCGACATCGGCGTGCCGGCCATCCTGAAGCTGGTCGACGCGCTGGACAGCTGGATTCCGGAGCCGGAGCGTGCGATCGACAAGCCGTTCCTGATGCCGGTGGAAGACGTGTTCTCGATCTCGGGCCGCGGCACCGTGGTGACCGGTCGTATCGAGCGCGGCGTGATCAAGGTTGGCGACGAAATCGAAATCGTCGGCATCCGTCCGGTGCAGAAGACCACCGTGACCGGCGTTGAAATGTTCCGCAAGCTGCTGGACCAGGGTCAGGCAGGCGACAACGCTGGCCTGCTGCTGCGCGGCACCAAGCGTGACGACGTCGAGCGTGGCCAGGTGCTGGCCAAGCCGGGCACGATCAAGCCGCACACCAAGTTCGAAGGCGAAGTGTACGTCCTGTCGAAGGACGAGGGCGGCCGCCACACCCCGTTCTTCAACGGCTACCGTCCGCAGTTCTACTTCCGCACCACCGACATCACCGGCGCCGCCAAGCTGCCGGAAGGCGTCGAAATGGTGATGCCGGGTGACAACGTCAAGATGGAAGTCACCCTGATCAACCCGGTGGCCATGGACGAAGGCCTGCGCTTCGCCATCCGCGAAGGCGGCCGTACCGTCGGCGCCGGCGTGGTCTCGAAGATCATCGAGTAATCTGGTAGTATCTGCGCCCCGATGTTGCCTGGGTAGGGCATCGGGGCGTATCAAATGGGAAAGCAGGCACAGGATGTGCCTTGTGTTCCCCGGACCAGGAAGGGTCAATGCCATTCAGGCGGCGTCAACAGGCGACTGTTGACAGCTGCCTTGCGTGCCATTATGCTTCTACGTCTGGGCAGGCCGGGTAACTGGTCTGCCTACGTTTTTGAGGTCCATGGATTGACCTTGGCGGCCTGCAGGACTGCGGGCCGTCCGTATTCAGGAATTTCATGGGGCAAAGCAACCCAGAGGCTTTGTCTGTCGCTCTTTTAACGAAGGAACCTACCGCCATGGCGGACCAAAAGATCCGGATCCGGCTGAAAGCGTTCGATCATCGTCTGATCGACCGTTCGGCCAGCGAGATCGTTGAAACGGCAAAGCGGACCGGCGCGCAAGTGCGTGGCCCGATCCCGCTGCCGACCAAGATCGAGCGTTACACCGTTCTCGTTTCCCCGCACGTCGACAAGGACGCGCGTGACCAGTACGAGACCCGCACGCACAAGCGCGTGCTCGATATCGTTGACCCGAATGACAAGACCGTGGACGCGCTGATGAAGCTCGAACTGGCTGCCGGCGTCGACGTTCAGATCAAGCTGACCTGAGGACTACGACCATGACGAAGAAGTATTCGTTGGGCTTCGTGGGCCGCAAGGCCGGCATGAGCCGTGTGTTCACTGAAGATGGCCGCTCCATCCCGGTGACCCTGATCGAAGCAACCCCGAACCGCATCGCGCAGATCAAGACCGTCGAAACCGACGGCTACAGCGCCGTGCAGGTGACCGTCGGCGCGCGTCGCGCTGCCCTGGTCAACAAGCCGGAAGCCGGCCACTTCGCCAAGGCGAAGGTGGAAGCGGGTCGTGGCCTGTGGGAATTCCGCGTTGAAGACGCGCAGCTCGGCGATTTCGCCGTTGGCGGCGAAGTCAAGGCGGACATCTTCGAAGTCGGCCAGATCGTCGACGTCCAGGGTGTCACCAAGGGTAAGGGCTTCCAGGGCACCATCAAGCGCCACAACTTCCGTATGGGCGATGCAACCCACGGTAACTCGCTGTCGCATCGCGCGCCGGGTTCGCTGGGTCAGCGCCAGACCCCGGGTCGCGTTTTCCCGGGCAAGAAGATGTCGGGCCACATGGGCGCGGTGCAGCAGAGCACCCAGAACCTGGAAGTGGTCAAGGTCGACGTCGAGCGCGGTCTGATCGCGGTTCGCGGCGCCGTTCCGGGCGCGGCGGGTGGCGACGTGATCGTCCGTCCGGCGAGCAAGGCATAAGGAGAGATGACGATGGAACTCGTTATCACGGGTAGCAACAACAAGGTCTCGGTCTCCGAAGCCGTGTTCGGTCGCGATTTCAGCGAAGATCTGGTCCACCAGGTCGTCGTTGCTTACCGCAACGCCGGTCGCGCCGGCACCAAGGCACAGAAGACTCGCTCTGAAGTGGCTGGTACCACCAAGAAGTCGAAGAAGCAGAAGGGCGGCGGCGCGCGTCATGGCGCACTGACGGCTCCGATCTTCGTCGGCGGCGGTGTCACCTTCGCGGCCAAGCCGCGCAGCTTCGAGCAGAAGGTCAATCGCAAGCAGTACCGTGCCGCCATGTGCGCGATCCTGTCCGAGCTGAACCGTCAGGGCCGTCTGACCATCGTGGAGGCCTTCGATGTCGAAGCGACCAGCACGAAGGGTCTGATCGCCAAGCTGGCCGGCCTGGAAGTGGGCAAGCGCCCGCTGATCGTCACCGAGGAAGCGTCCGAGCACCTGTACCTGTCCGCCCGCAATCTGCCGTACGTGCAGGTGCGTGACGTGCAGGGTCTGGACCCGGTCTCGCTGGTGGGTGCCGACACGGTCGTCATCACCGCTGACGCGGTCAAGAAGGTCGAGGAGTGGCTGGCATGAACAGCAACGAAAAAATCTTCAGCGTGCTGCGTGCCCCGCGTGTCTCGGAAAAGACCGCGCGCCTGCAGGAACTCTCCAATCAGTATGTCTTCGAAGTTTCGAACGAAGCCACCAAGGCCGATGTAAAGGCCGCGGTTGAGCAGCTGTTCGACGTCAAGGTCGAAGCCGTCAACGTGGTCAACGTCAAGGGCAAGAACAAGTCCTTCCGTAACCGTGCTGGCCGCCGCGGCGATTGGCGCAAGGCGTACGTTCGCCTGGCCGACGGCCAGTCGATCGATGTAACGGCCAAGGCCTGAGGTACATCCCATGCCATTGATGAAATTCAAGCCCACCTCCCCCGGCCGCCGTTCGGCCGTGCGCGTGGTCACCCCCGACCTGCACAAGGGTGCTCCGCACGCCGCGCTGGTCGAGTCGCAGAGCCGCTCGGGTGGTCGTAACCACCACGGTCGCATCACCGTGCGTCACGTCGGTGGTGGTGCCAAGCAGCACTACCGCATCATCGACTTCAAGCGCAACAAGCTGGGCATCCCGGCGCGCGTGGAACGCATCGAATACGATCCGAACCGCACCGCCCACATCGCTCTGCTGTGCTACGTCGACGGTGAGCGTCGCTACATCATCGCCCCGAAGGGCCTGAAGGCTGGTGATCAGGTGATCGCTGGTTCGGACGCCCCGATCAAGGCCGGCAACACCCTGCCGCTGCGCAACATCCCGGTCGGCACCACCATCCACTGCATCGAACTGAAGCCGGGCAAGGGCGCTCAGATCGCTCGCGCCGCTGGTGCGGCCGTGCAGCTGGTGGCTCGTGAAGGCATCTACGCCACCCTGCGCCTGCGCTCGGGTGAAATGCGCAAGGTTCCGGTCGAGTGCTGCGCCACCATCGGCGAAGTCGGCAACGACGAGCACAGCCTGGAAAAGCTGGGCAAGGCCGGTGCCAAGCGTTGGCGCGGCGTCCGCCCGACCGTTCGTGGTGCTGCCATGAACCCGGTTGACCACCCGCACGGTGGTGGTGAGGCCAAGGCCGGCCAGGGTAACCCGCATCCGGTCACCCCGTGGGGTGTCCCGACCAAGGGTTACAAGACGCGCCATAACAAGCGCACTCAGCAGTTCATCGTCCGCGATCGTAGGGGCTAATCGACCATGGCACGTTCACTCAAGAAGGGCCCGTTCGTCGATCACCACCTCGTCAAGAAGGTGGAGGCCGCTGCGGGCAGCAAGAAGCCGATCAAGACCTGGTCGCGCCGTTCGATGATCCTGCCTGACATGGTAGGCATCACCATTGCCGTGCATAACGGCAAGAACCACATCCCGGTTCTCGTCAACGAGAACATGGTCGGCCACAAGCTCGGCGAATTTGCCATCACCCGGACCTTCAAGGGTCACGGTGGTGACAAGAAGTCGGGCAAGTAAGGAGAGATGACAATGGAAGCGAAAGCCATCCTGCGCACTGCGCGCATCTCCCCGCAGAAGGCTCGTCTGGTCGCTGACCAGGTGCGCGGTCTGCCGGCCGAACGTGCGGTCAACCTGCTGAAGTTCTCGGACAAGAAGGCTGCCCACCTGATCAAGAAGGTGGTGGAGTCGGCAATTGCCAACGCCGAGAACAACCAGGGCGCCGACGTCGACGAGCTGAAGGTTCAGACCATCATGGTTGATGAAGGTCCGACCCTGAAGCGTTTCATGGCGCGGGCGAAAGGCCGCGGTACCCGCATCCTCAAGCGCACCAGCCACATCACTGTGGTTGTGGGCGCCGCCAAGTAAGCGGATAAGGAAAAGACCATGGGTCATAAAGTTCATCCGATTGGTATCCGCCTCGGCATTTCCAAGGACTGGAACTCCAAGTGGTACGCCAACAAGGCCGAGTTCGCTGGTTACCTGGCAGCCGACCTGAAAGTGCGCGAAATGCTGCGCAAGAAGCTGGCTCAGGCCGGCATCAGCAAGATCCTGATCGAGCGTCCGGCCAAGACCGCTCGCGTGACGATCCACACCGCCCGTCCGGGCGTGGTGATCGGCAAGCGCGGTGAGGACATCGAGAAGCTGCGCAAGGAAGTGAGCGAGATGATGGGCGTCCCGGCGCACATCAACGTCACCGAAGTGCGCAAGCCGGAACTGGACGCGCAGCTCGTTGCCGAGTCGATCGCCCAGCAGTTGGAGCGTCGCATCATGTTCCGCCGTGCAATGAAGCGCTCGGTCGGCAACGCGATGCGCCTGGGTGCCCTGGGCATCAAGGTCAACGTCGGTGGCCGCCTCAACGGTGCAGAAATCGCCCGTTCGGAGTGGTACCGCGAAGGCCGCGTGCCGCTGCACACCCTGCGTGCCGACATCGACTATGGCTTCGCTGAAGCCAAGACGACCTACGGCATCATCGGCATCAAGGTCTGGATCTACAAGGGCGAGGTCTTCGATTTCTCCCAGGTTGGCCAGGAAAAGCAGGACGACACCCCGTCGCGCAACGATCGTCACGATCGCGGCGACCGTGGTGACCGTCAGCGCCCGGCCCGTGAAGCGAGGTAACGACAATGTTGCAACCCAAGCGAACCAAGTACCGCAAGGTACACAAGGGCCGTAACGATGGCCTGAGCTGGAGCGCCAACGCTGTCAGCTTCGGCGAATACGGCCTGAAGGCAACCGCACACGGTCAGCTGACCGCGCGCCAGATCGAAGCGGCCCGCCGCTCGATCAGCCGCTACGTCAAGCGCGGCGGCAAGATGTGGATCCGCGTGTTCCCCGACAAGCCCATCACCAAGAAGCCCATCGAAGTCCGAATGGGTTCGGGTAAGGGTAACGTGGAATACTGGGTGGCCCAGATCCAGCCCGGCCGCATGATCTATGAAATCGAGGGTGTTTCCGAGGAAGTGGCTCGCGAGGCGTTCCGCCTGGCCGCCGCCAAGCTCTCGGTCACCACCACTTTCGTGACCCGTACGGTGCGCTGATGGATATCAAAACTCTCCGTGAAAAGTCGGCTGACGAACTCAAGGCCCACCTGATCGACCTGCGTAAGGAACAGTTCTCTGTCCGTATGCAGCAGGTCACCGGCCAGCTGCCGAAGACCCACGACATTCGCCGGGTCCGTCGCGAGATTGCTCGCGTCAAGACCCTGCTCGGCAGCACGAAGTAAGGATGGCCGCTATGAGCGACAATACTGAAAAGAAGACGCTGCGCACGGTCGAAGGCCGTGTCGTCAGCAACAAGATGGACAAGACGGTTACCGTCCTGGTTGAGCGTCAGGTCAAGCACGCGCTGTACGGCAAGTACATCAAGCGCTCGACCAAGCTGCACGCCCACGATGCCGACAACGCCTGCAAGGAAGGCGACGTCGTCCGCGTGACCGAGATTGCTCCGATGTCCAAGACCAAGAACTGGCGCGTGGTGGAAGTCATCACGCGTGCGGCTGAATAAGGAGTCTGAATCATGATCCAGATGCAGAGCTACCTTGACGTCGCGGACAATTCGGGTGCCAAGCAGGTGATGTGCTTCAAGGTGCTGGGTGGTTCCAAGCGCCGTTACGCCGGTATCGGCGACATCATCAAGGTCACCGTGAAGGATGCGATTCCGCGCGGCAAGGTCAAGAAGGGTGAAGTGTATGACGCCGTCGTGGTGCGTACCCGCAAGGGTGTGCGTCGCGCCGACGGTTCGCTGATCCGCTTCGACGGCAACGCTGCCGTCCTGCTGAACAACAAGCAGGAGCCGATCGGTACCCGTATCTTCGGGCCGGTGACCCGTGAACTTCGTTCGGAGAAGTTCATGAAGATCGTCTCGCTCGCTCCCGAAGTGCTGTGAGCGACAGGAGATAATCATGGCTAACCGTATCAAGAAGGGCGACCAGGTTGTCGTCAACGCTGGCAAGGACAAGGGCAAGCAGGGCGAAGTCGTCCGCGTCGACGGCGACCGCGTGGTCGTCGCCAACGTGAACATCGTCAAGCGCCACACCAAGCCGAACCCGCAGGCAGGTGTTGCCGGCGGCGTGGTCGAGCGCGAAGCTTCGATCCATATCTCCAACGTGAACGTTCTGAACCCGGCTTCGGGCAAGGGTGAACGCGTTGGCTTCAAGGTGCTGGAGGATGGACGCAAACTGCGTGTGTTCCGCTCCAGCGGTGAGGCGCTCGACGCCTGAGGAATGTGAAGATGACTTCCCGTCTCGAAAAGATCTACAAGGAAGAAGTGGTGCCGGCGCTGATGAAGCAGTTCGGCTACACCAATCCGATGGAAGTACCGAAGCTCGTCAAGGTCACCCTGAACATGGGTGTGGGCGAGGCTGCCACCAACAAGAAGATCCTGGAAAACGCCGTCGCGGACATGACCAAGATTTCCGGCCAGAAGCCGGTTGTCACCAAGTCGCGTATCTCGGTTGCGTCGTTCAAGATCCGTGATGGTTGGCCGATCGGCTGCAAGACCACGCTGCGTCGCCACAAGATGTACGAGTTCCTGGACCGCCTGATCAACATCTCGCTGCCGCGCGTGCGCGACTTCCGTGGTGTTTCCGGTCGTTCCTTCGACGGCCGCGGCAACTTCAACATGGGTGTGAAGGAACAGATCATCTTCCCGGAAATCGACTTCGACGCCGTCGACGCGATCCGTGGCATGGATATCGCGATCACCACCACTGCGAAGACCGATGCGGAAGCGAAGGCGCTGCTGGCAGCGTTCAAGTTCCCGTTCCGTAACTGATCTGTCGAGGAAACCGAAATGGCAAAGACCTCCATGGTCAACCGCGACATCAAGCGGGAAAAGCTGGCCAAGAAGTACGCTGAAAAGCGTGCGGCTCTGAAGAAGATCGTGTCCTCCGTGGACGCGACCTACGAAGAGAAGATCGACGCCGCAACCAAGCTGGCCAAGCTGCCGCGCGATTCGTCGCCGAGCCGCCAGCGCAACCGTTGCGAGCTGTCGGGTCGTCCGCGTGGCGTGTACAGCAAGTTCGGCCTCGGCCGCAACAAGCTGCGCGAAGCCACCATGCGTGGCGACGTTCCGGGTCTGCGCAAGGCCAGCTGGTAATCCCAGCCGGCCCTGCGATCAGGAGCCCCCTCGGGGGTTTCTGAACCGGGGAGGGGAGGCGTTCAGCTTCCTTTCTGCGAAAAAACCCGAAGAGCCCGGCGCAAGTCGGGCTCTTTTGGCGTATACTCCCGCGTCTTGCCCTGCGCAAACGGGGTTGTAGGAGTGGGCCCTGGCCCGCTGCATCAAGGGACCTGGCCCGTTTCCAGGAGACAACAGATTTTCGCGAAAGCGGATATCGGTGCACTCAAAGGTACTCATATGAGCATGACTGATCCCATCGCCGACCTGCTGGTCCGCATCAAGAATGCGGCTGCGGTTGGCAAGCAGACGGTGAAAGCCCCATCGTCCAAGATCAAGGTTGCGATCGCCCAGGTCCTGAAGGACGAGGGTTACATCACCGACCTGCGCGTGACCCAGCTGGAAAACAACAAGGCCGAGCTGGAAATCGTGCTGAAGTATTTCGAAGGCAAGCCGGTCATCGCGACCCTGAAGCGCTTCTCGCGTTCGGGCCTGCGCCAGTACCGCGGCAAGAGCGAGCTGCCGAAGGTCATGAATGGCCTGGGCATCTCCATCATTTCCACCTCCAAGGGCATCATGACTGATGCGCAGGCGCGCCAGCTGGGCGTCGGCGGCGAAGTCCTGTGCTTCGTGGCCTAAGGCGAAAGGAGTAGAACTATGTCCCGCGTAGCCAAGAAGCCCATCACCCTGGGTAAGGTCGAACTGAACGTCCAGTCGGAAAGCGTCACCGTCAAGGGCCCGAAGGGCACCCTGTCGCTGGTCAAGCCGGCCGGTATTGCCATCAACGTCGACAGCGGCGTTGCCACCCTGAGCACCGAGAGCGCCGACCTGGTCGCGCTGACCGGTACCGTGCGTGCGATCCTGGCCAACATGGTCAAGGGCGTGTCCGAAGGCTTCGAGCGCAAGCTGGAGCTGGTCGGCGTGGGTTACCGTGCTGCCATGCAGGGCAAGGACCTGAGCCTGTCGCTCGGTTTCTCGCACCCGGTCGTGTTCGTGGCGCCGGAAGGCATCACCATCTCCACCCCGACCCAGACCGAGATCCTGGTCCAGGGCGCTGACAAGCAGGTCGTCGGTGAAGTCGCCGCCAAGATCCGTGCGTTCCGCAAGCCGGAGCCGTACAAGGGCAAGGGCGTGAAGTACTCCGACGAAGTCATCATCCGTAAGGAAGCCAAGAAGGCGTAAGTGCGAGTCCCTCGCAAGAGCCCGCACATCCATGTGCGGACTCCTCAGGGAAAAGCCCATCCTTCAGCTTTCAAGGAACAATCAAAATGAACAAGAACATCGCCCGCCTGCGTCGCGCCAAGTCGACCCGCGCCCACATCCGTGAGCTCGGCGTCGCCCGCCTGTCGGTGCTGCGCACCGGCCAGCACCTGTACGCCCAGGTCTTCACCGCTGACGGTTCGAAGGTGCTGGCTGCCGCCAACACCACCCAGACCGACATCAAGGAAGGCCTGAAGAACGGCAAGAACGCCGATGCCGCTGCCAAGGTTGGCCGCATCGTCGCCGAGCGCGCCAAGGCCGCCGGCATCGAGAAGGTTGCCTTCGATCGTTCGGGCTACCGCTACCACGGCCGCATCAAGGCCCTGGCAGAAGCCGCCCGCGAAGCCGGCCTGCAGTTCTAAGGGATCAGGGCAGGGGGCCGATGGCCTCCTGCCCACCTGCTCGCCAGCCTGAGTGAGGCTGGACGGCGCCGCTCTTCTGTAGTGGCCTACCGGAAAGACGCGTCACTTCACAACCATAAGCGGCCCCGAGCCGTACATACCCAAACAACCAAGGAATCAACATGGCAGAAGAGCGTCAGCAGCGGGGTCGCGATCGCGACCGTAACCGCGAAGAGAAGATCGACGACGGCATGATCGAAAAGCTGGTCGCGGTCAACCGCGTCAGCAAGACCGTCAAGGGTGGCCGCCAGTTCACCTTCACCGCCCTGACCGTGGTCGGTGACGGCGAAGGCAAGGTCGGTTTCGGTTATGGCAAGGCCCGCGAAGTGCCGGTCGCCATCCAGAAGTCGATGGAACAGGCCCGCAAGAACCTGGTCAGCGTTGACCTGAACAACGGCACCCTGTGGCACACCATCAAGGATGGTCACGGCGCAGCCCGCGTGTTCATGCAGCCGGCTTCGGAAGGTACTGGCGTCATCGCCGGCGGTGCCATGCGCGCCGTGCTGGAAGCCGTTGGCGTGAAGAACGTGCTGGCCAAGGCCACCGGTTCGCGCAACCCGATCAATCTGGTGCGCGCCACCGTGAAGGGCCTGACTGCTGCGCAGTCGCCGGCCCGCATCGCGGCCAAGCGCGGCAAGAAGGTGGAGGAACTCAACCATGGCTAATGAGTCCAACAAGACTGTGAAGGTCCGCCTGGTGCGTGGCCTGCGTGGCACCCAGTCGCGTCACCGCCTGTCGGTGCGTGCCCTGGGCCTGAACAAGCTCAACGATGTGCGTGAACTGAAGGACAGCCCGCAGGTGCGTGGCCTGATCAACAAGGTTCAGTACCTCGTCCAGGTTGAGGAGTAATCGACCATGACTCTGCGTCTCAATGAACTGAGCCCGGCACCGGGCGCCCGCACCGAGCGCACCCGCGTCGGCCGCGGTATCGGCTCGGGCCTGGGCAAGACTGCCGGCCGCGGCCACAAGGGTTCGTTCGCCCGTAAGGGTGGCGGCAAGATCAAGGCTGGCTTCGAAGGCGGCCAGACCCCCATGCAGCGTCGTCTGCCGAAGATCGGCTTCCGTTCGCCGATCGCCAAGGACACCGCTGAAGTGCTGCTGTACGCGCTGGACAAGCTGCCGGCCGGTGAGATCGACTTCGCCGCCCTGCGTGCTGCCAAGCTGGTCCCGAGCACTGCCAAGAAGGCCAAGGTCGTCGTCAAGGGCGAAGTGACCAAGGCGTTCACCCTGAAGGGTATTGCTGCCACGGCTGGTGCCAAGGCTGCGATCGAAGCTGCCGGCGGCAGCGTAACGGAGTAAGAAAATCATGGCGCAAGCTGGCATCGGTAACCTCGCGGGCGGAATGGGCAAGTTCACTGAACTTCGCCAACGTTTGCTGTTCGTCGTCGGGGCTTTGATCGTCTATCGCATCGGCTGCTACGTGCCGGTGCCGGGCGTCAATCCCGATGCCATGCTTGCCATGATGCAACAGCAGGGCGGCGGCATCGTGGACATGTTCAACATGTTCTCGGGCGGCGCCCTGCACCGTTTCAGCATCTTTGCGCTGAACGTGATGCCGTACATCTCGGCATCGATCGTGATGCAGCTGGCCGTGCATATCTTCCCCGCCCTGAAGGCGATGCAGAAGGAAGGTGAGTCCGGCCGCCGCAAGATCACCCAGTATTCGCGCATCGGCGCCGTGCTGCTGGCAGTGGTGCAGGGCGGTTCGATCGCGCTGGCCCTGCAGGGCCAGGTTTCGCCGTCGGGCGCTCCGGTCGTGTACGCCCCCGGCATGGGCTTCGTGCTCACCGCGGTGGTCGCACTGACTGCCGGCACCATGTTCCTGATGTGGGTCGGTGAGCAGGTCACCGAACGCGGTATCGGCAACGGCGTGTCACTGATCATCTTCGCTGGTATCGTCGCCGGTCTGCCGGGTGCGGTCATCCACACCTTCGACGCCTACCGCGACGGCAACATCCAGTTCATCCAGCTGCTGCTGATCGCCATCGTGGTGCTCGCCTTCACCTTCTTTGTGGTGTTCGTGGAGCGCGGCCAGCGCCGGATCACGGTCAATTACGCGCGCCGCCAGGGCGGTCGCAACGCGTACATGAACCAGACCTCGTTCCTGCCGCTGAAGCTCAACATGGCCGGCGTCATCCCGGCGATCTTTGCCTCGAGCCTGTTGGCCTTCCCGGCCACCCTGGCCATGTGGTCCGGCCAGGCCGCCAACCAGAGCAGCTTTGGCCAGGTCCTGCAGAAGGTCGCCAATGCCCTGGGCCCGGGCGAACCGCTGCACATGATCGTGTTCGCTGCGCTGATCACCGGTTTCGCGTTCTTCTATACCGCGCTGGTGTTCAACTCGCAGGAAACCGCCGACAACCTGAAGAAGTCGGGCGCGCTGATTCCGGGCATCCGTCCGGGCAAGGCCACTGCCGACTACATCGACGGCGTGCTGACCCGCCTGACCGCGGCCGGCTCGGCCTACCTGGTGATCGTGTGCCTGCTGCCCGAACTGATGCGCACGCAACTGAATGCCTCGTTCTACTTCGGTGGCACGTCGCTGCTGATCGTGGTGGTGGTGGTGATGGACTTCATCGCCCAGGTGCAGGCACACCTGATGTCCCACCAGTACGAGAGCCTGCTGAAGAAGGCCAACCTGAAGGGCGGCAACCGCGGCGGTTTTGCCCGCGGCTGATAGGCCTGTTATACTTTCGTCTTCCTGACGTGATGGTCCCTCCGCTTCGCGGACTCCGGCCACACAAACGAAGGGCGGCCCCCGCAGCGGTTCCGGGTGGGGGTGTGATGAGGTGGTCCCGCGCTGGAGTAGCGCGGGCGGCCCCGGGGGAAACCCCAGGTCCAACCCCATCCGGCGCCGGAGCCTGGGCACACTCCCCAGGCCGGGTTCATGAAACCAGTGGTTTCACGGGCTTCCATGTAAACCGGAACCTTGTTAGTATCGCTAGTTCACTTTTTTGATCCATCCTGCCGGATTGGCGTGCCCGAGGCGCGCTGTCGGCCATCACTCAGCTGGAGAACCGCGTCATGGCGCGTATTGCAGGCGTCAACCTGCCAGCCCAGAAGCACGTCTGGGTCGGGTTGCAAAGCATTTACGGCATCGGCCGTACCCGTTCGAAGAAGGTCTGCGAAGTCGCAGGCGTTGCTTCGACCACCAAGATCCGCGATCTGTCGGAGCCGGAAATCGAGCGCCTGCGCGCCGAAGTCGGCAAGTACATCGTGGAAGGCGATCTGCGCCGTGAGATCGGCATCGCGATCAAGCGCCTGATGGACCTGGGCTGCTACCGCGGCCTGCGTCACCGTCGTGGCCTCCCGCTGCGTGGCCAGCGCACCCGTACCAACGCCCGCACCCGCAAGGGTCCGCGCAAGGCGATCAAGAAGTAAGGGACTGAGAAATGGCTAAGCCCGCTGCTAAGACCAAGAAGAAGATCAAGCGCGTCGTCACCGACGGCGTCGCCCACGTCCACGCTTCGTTCAACAACACCATCGTCACCATCACCGACCGCCAGGGCAACGCTCTGTCGTGGGCGACCTCCGGTGGCGCTGGCTTCCGCGGTTCGCGCAAGTCGACCCCGTTCGCTGCCCAGGTGGCTGCTGAAAAGGCCGGTCGTGCTGCGCTGGACTACGGCGTGAAGTCGCTGGAAGTCCGCATCAAGGGCCCGGGTCCGGGCCGTGAGTCGGCCGTGCGTTCGCTGAACAACGTCGGCTACAAGATCACCAACATCATCGACGTGACGCCCATCCCGCACAACGGGTGCCGTCCGCCGAAGAAGCGTCGCGTCTAAAGGGAGCGATAAGAAATGGCTCGTTATATCGGTCCTACCTGTAAGCTCGCCCGCCGCGAAGGCGCCGACCTGTCCCTGAAGAGCCCGGCGCGTGCGCTGGACTCCAAGTGCAAGCTGGAGCAGAAGCCCGGCCAGCACGGCGCCACTGCCCGCAAGGGCAAGCTGTCCGACTACGCCACCCAGCTGCGTGAAAAGCAGAAGGTCAAGCGTATCTACGGCCTGCTGGAGCGTCAGTTCCGCAACTACTACAAGAAGGCCTCGACCAAGAAGGGCAACACCGGCGAGAACCTGCTGCAGCTGCTGGAAACCCGCCTGGACAACGTCGTCTACCGCATGGGCTTCGCCGTGACCCGTCCGGCTGCCCGTCAGCTGGTGTCGCACCGCGGCGTCACCGTGAATGGCAAGTCGGTCAACCTGGCTTCGTACCAGGTCAAGGCTGGCGACGCCATCGCTCTGTCCGAAAAGGCTGCCAAGCAGCTGCGCGTCCAGGAAGCCCTGACCGTCGCCGCCCAGCATGACCTGAGCCCGTCGTGGGTTGAAGTGGATTCCGGCAAGTTCACCGGCATCTTCAAGGCCGTTCCGGATCGTTCGGATCTGCCTGCGGACATCAACGAAGCGCTGATCGTCGAGCTGTATTCGAAGTAATTCACATTGGAGAGCCCCCGGCGACGGCCGGGGGTTCACTAGGAGAACCCGCAACATGACGGTTACCGCCAACCAGGTTCTGCGTCCTCGCGGTCCGCAGATCGAACGCCTTACCGACACCCGTGCAAAGGTCGTTATCGAACCTTTGGAGCGGGGTTACGGGCATACGCTGGGCAACGCCCTGCGTCGCGTGCTGCTGTCGTCCATCCCGGGCTTCGCCATCACGGAAGTCGAAATCGACGGCGTGTTGCATGAGTACACCACGGTCGAAGGTCTGCAGGAGGACGTGCTCGAAGTCCTGCTCAACCTGAAGGACGTGGCCATCCGTATGCACTCCGGCGACAGCGCCACCCTGTCCCTGTCCAAGCAGGGCCCGGGCGTTGTCACCGCTGCCGACATCAAGGTCGACCACAATGTGGAGATCCTGAACGGCGACCATGTGATCTGCCACCTGACCAAGGACACGGCAATCAACATGCGTCTGAAGATCGAACGTGGTTTCGGCTACCAGCCGGCTGCCGCGCGTCGTCGTCCGGACGAAGAAACCCGTGCCATCGGCCGCCTGGTCCTGGATGCCTCGTTCTCGCCGGTCCGCCGCGTCGCCTATGCCGTGGAAGCGGCCCGCGTCGAACAGCGTACCGACCTGGACAAGCTGGTCATCGATATCGAGACCAACGGCACCATCGATGCCGAGGAAGCCGTGCGCACCGCCGCCGACATCCTCAGCGACCAGCTGTCGGTGTTCGGTGACTTCACCCACCGCGACCGCGGTGCGGCCAAGCCGGCCAACAACGGCGTGGATCCGGTGCTGCTGCGCCCGATCGACGATCTGGAGCTGACCGTGCGTTCGGCCAACTGCCTGAAGGCTGAAAGCATCTACTACATCGGCGATCTGATCCAGAAGACCGAAGTGGAGCTGCTGAAGACCCCGAACCTGGGCAAGAAGTCGCTCACCGAGATCAAGGAAGTGCTGGCTCAGCGCGGCCTGTCGCTCGGCATGAAGCTGGAGAACTGGCCGCCGGCCGGCGTCGCCAGCCACGGCATGCTGGGCTGATATCGGCAATGCCTGAAGGCTCCACCGTTCGCGGTGGGGCCTTCAACGCAACACTACATGCCACGACGAACCGCAGGTTCGCGCGGCAGGTCGTCCAGGACGGGCGGCCAGGACCATCCGCAGTCCGCGCAGCAACGCCAGGATGGCGACAACGATCCGCACAGCCTCATCATTAACCAAGGAATATCACCATGCGTCACCAGAAGTCTGGCCGTAAGTTCAGCCGCACCAGCGCCCACCGCGAAGCGATGTTCAAGAACATGGCCGCCTCGCTGTTCAAGCACGAGCTGATCAAGACCACCCTGCCGAAGGCCAAGGAACTGCGCCGCGTTGCCGAGCCGCTGATCACCCTGGCCAAGGTCGACTCCGTCGCCAACCGCCGTCTGGCCTTCGCCCGCCTGCGCGACAACGAAGCCGTGGGCAACCTGTTCACCATCCTGGGCCCGCGCTACGCGAACCGTCCGGGCGGCTACCTGCGCCTGCTGAAGTGCGGCTTCCGCGCCGGCGACAACGCGCCGATGGCCTACGTCGAGCTGGTTGACCGTCCGGTCGTGGCCGAGGAAGTGGCCGAGTAATCGGACCGCTCCAACGCGACACAGCGAAAGCCCGGCCTCTGCCGGGCTTTTGCGTTTCTGCGCGTCGGATCAGACCCGCACCGTTCCGACAGGCGTCACCTGTGGCGGTTCGAATGGCGCGCGCTCTCGGTTACGCTTGGCACCTTGATCCATTCGAGCGTTGACGATGAATCCACTGCGCTGGCCCTTCCGCGCCCAGTTCTTCCTGGGCTTCCTGATCTGCGCGGGCCTGCTGGGCTACGCGATCTTCCTGCAGCTGAAAATGGGCCTGGAGCCGTGCCCGCTGTGCATCTTCCAGCGGCTGGCGTTCGCCGCGCTGGGCCTGCTGTTCCTGATCGGTGCACTGCACGGGCCCTCCAACCGTCCCGGCCGGGCGACCTACGGTGTGCTCGCCTTCATTGCGGCCGCGGTCGGCGCAGGCATCGCTGCGCGCCACGTCTACGTGCAGATGCTGCCACCGGAGATGGGGGCGACCTGCGGCCCGCCGCTGAGCTTCCTGCGCGAGACCATGGGGCCGCTGGAAGTGTTCCGCACGGTGCTCACCGGTACCGGCAACTGCGGCAACATCGACTGGACGTTCCTGGGCCTGACCATGCCGATGTGGTCGGGCGTGTGGTTCGTGCTGCTGGCGCTGTGGGCGCTGGTGGTGTCGCTGCCCAAGATCAAGCGCTGAACGCAGGTAGTGCCGGCCGCTGGCCGGCACACCGTGAGGATGCCGGCCAGCGGCCGGCGCTACCTCAGAAGTCCTGCTGCAGGCTCAGGTAAGCACCTCGGCGCGGTCCCCACTGCGGTGCGAACACACCGACGCCACCGCCATCGCGCAGTTGGTAGCTGCGGTCCAATGCATTGATGACCGCCAGCTGCACATGCAGCGGATGGCCGCTGTCGGCATTGAAGTCATGCCCGGCACTGAGGTTCACCTGCAGGTACGCCGGCAGCTCGCCGCCGTTGGGCACGCCCTCGATGTCCGAACGCAGGCCGCTGCCGAACACGTAGTTGGCGCCGACCCGGTTGTGTCCGGCAAAGGCGTAGCTGAAGCCACCCGATGAGGTCAGTTTCTGGTCGTGGTCGAGGTGGATCCAATGGTTGGCCACATAGGCCAGCGCGTCCGGATCGAGGTTGTACTGGCCGGTGATGACCTTGGTGCCGATGGCCTTGTTGTACGCCGCGTTGAAGTAGGCGCTGAACGGACCGTCGCTGTAGTCGGCACTGAACTCCAGGCCATGGATATGGCCGCGACCGTAGTTGAACGTCGAGTAGATGTAGGCGGCACCGAACTGGCCTTCGTCCTGCAGGCGTGCGACGCGTCGGTCATAGGCATCCAGGCCCAGGGTCAGGTGGTCGCCGACCTGCTGCGACACGCCGATGTCGTAGTAGTCGCTGCGCTCGGCCAGCGGAATGTTGTTGCCGCCGCCCGGCTGCTGGTTGGTGGTGCCGTCGTACAGCGCGATGTCGCTGCTGGCGATCAGCTCACTGGCCGGTGGCGTGAAGTAACGCGAATAGCCGGCATGCACGGTGGTGCTGTCGCTGGCATTCCAGACCGCGCCCACGCGGGGGCTGAGCTGGCCCTCGGTGCGGCCGAAGGCCTTGTAGCGATCACCACGCAGGCCGTAGTTGACGGTCCAGTCGTCGCCGATCTTCCACTCATCCTGCACGTACACCGCCAGCGTACTGGCGTGGAAGGCGCTGCGGTCTGGAATCAGCAGTGGCGTGGTGCTGGATTGCTGGCCGGCGCCATCGACCGGGAACACCCAGCTGTTGTTGCTGGCGCGCGCATTCTCGTAGTTGCCGTACAGGCCGTAGCGCAGCGTGTGGTCGTTGCCCAGCGGGGTGGAGAAGTCGGCCTGCAGGGTGTTGGCGCGGTTGCTGCGCTGGACCTGCGAGGCGACGCCACTGAATACCAGATCGCCGATGACATCCGGGTTGAACGCCACATCGCTGTAACGCTGCCCGGCGGACAGCTGGTAGGCGGTGCCGCCCAGCGTGCCCTGCAGCACCAGCATGCCGAAGCGGGTGGTCTCGCGCTGGGTTTCATCCAGCTGGCTGGAGTCGAAGGTGGTCGTGTCCAGGTAACCGAACTGCGGGGTCTGCCCGGGATTGACCGGGATCTGGAAGCGATTGTTGGCGAAGCCGGCGAACACGCTCAGGCGGGTGTTGTCGTTGACCAGGTAGGTCAGGTCGGCGAAGGCTTTGCCCTGATGCGTGTCGTCGTGCAGCGGCTTGCGCGAGCGGGTCGGGTTCTCCAGGCCGACCTCGTTCTGGTCGTAGTTGCCGGTCAGGAACCAGCTCCAGCGTCCTTGATTGCCCCACCACGAGGCATTCGGATTGATCTTGCCGAACGAGCCTGCGGTCAGACCGGCGCTGCCGCCATTGCCGAGCTCGGCGCCGCTGCGGGTGGTGATGTCGACCACCGCAGCGGTGCGCTCGCCGAACTGCGCCGGCAGCGCCCCGTCCATCAGGCGGATGCTCTTGATGGTGCGTGCATCCAGCGTCTGGCCGAAGCCGGAGATCGATTCGGGCAGCAGCACGCCGTTGATGCGGTACTGCAGATTGGCGTGGTCGCCGCGCACGTGCACGCCGCCATAGGAATCCTGGACCACGCCGGGCGCCTGCAGCAGCACCTGGCTGAGCGGCGCGGAGGCGCCCAGCGGCTGCTTCTGGATGTCTTCGGCGGTGATCTGGTACTGGCTGCTGCCAATGTCCGGTGACAGCGCGTTGCAGGCCTGGTCGAGCTGGGCGTGGACGGTGACCGCGTCCAGATCCTTGACGGAGGAAGAGGTGTCGTCGGCCGCTGCGGCGAAGGCGGGCAGGCTGGCCAAGGCCAGGGCGAAGGTAATGCCGGTAGCGAGGGGCGAGGGCTTCATGGTGAGAGAGGGGGCGGCTGGGCGTGGAAGGGGCCGGTCCATGACGTGCAAGTGTTACTCCGTAACAAATCATGCGCCTGTCCCGTGCGGCTGACCATGCTGGATCTGGCTGCTGGCGCTGGCCTTTCCCTGCCGTTCAGGTGGCCGGGGCGCTGGGCGTGGGCCTTTGCGTCAGCGGCTGGCTCTGCGACCATGACCGCCCCCCAACCCGGAAGTCTGCAATGAGCCTGTCCGCCGTTCCGCCCGCCTCCGATCCCGCCGCGACCAACGCTGGCGCTGCCTGGTCGCCGGAGAGCTGGCGTGGCAAGACCGCGCTGCAGATGCCGACCTACCCGGACCCGGTGGCATTGGACGCGGCCCTGCATGAGCTGAAACGGCTGCCGCCGCTGGTCACCTCGTGGGAGATCCTGGCACTGAAGCAGCAGCTGGCCGAGGCCCAGGAAGGCAAGCGCTTCCTGCTGCAGGGCGGCGACTGCGCCGAGAACTTCAGCGACTGCGAATCGGGCACCATCTCCAACCGCCTGAAGGTACTGCTGCAGATGAGCCTGGTGCTGGTGCACGGCCTGCGCCAGCCGGTGATCCGCGTTGGGCGCTTTGCCGGCCAGTACGCCAAGCCGCGTTCGGCCGACACCGAGACCCGTGACGGCCTGACCCTGCCCAGCTACCGCGGTGATGTGATCAACGCACCGGCGTTCACCGAAGCAGCGCGCCTGCCGGACCCGAAGCGGATGCTGCAGGCCCACGCGCATTCGGCGATGACGATGAACTTCGTGCGTGCGCTGATCGACGGCGGTTTCGCCGACCTGCACCACCCCGAATACTGGAACCTGGAGTGGGTAAGCCACTCCCCGCTGGCGGCCGAGTACCAGAAGATGGTGGCCTCGATCGGCGATGCGGTGCACTTCATGGAGACCTTGGCCGGGGCCCGCGTGCACAACCTCAACCGCATCGACTTCTACACTTCGCACGAAGCGCTGCTGCTGCCCTACGAGCAGGCGTTGACCCGCCAGGTGCCGCGCCAGCAGGGCTGGTTGAACCTGAGCACGCATTACCCGTGGATCGGCATGCGCACGGCCGCGCTCGATGGCGCGCACGTGGAGTACCTGCGTGGCGTGCGCAATCCGATTGCGATCAAGGTGGGCCCGTCGGTGACGCCGGACCAGCTGCTGCGCCTGATCGATGTGCTCAACCCACATGACGAGCCGGGCCGCCTGAGCTTCATCCATCGGATGGGCGCAACGCAGATCGCCGAGAAACTGCCGCCGCTGCTGGACGCGGTCAAGCGTGATGGTCGCCGCGTGCTGTGGGTGTGCGATGCGATGCATGGCAATACCGAAAGCACCGCCAACGGTTTCAAGACACGCCGCTTCGACAACGTGCGTGGCGAGGTGGAGATGTCGTTCGATCTGCATGCGGCCGCCGGTACGCGCCTGGGCGGTGTGCATCTGGAACTGACCGGCGAGGACGTGACCGAGTGCATCGGCGGCGCGCGCGAACTGACCGAGCGCGACCTGGAGCGTGCATACCGTTCGACCGTGGACCCGCGGTTGAACTACGAGCAGTCGCTGGAGATCGCGATGGCGATCGTGCGCAAGCAGGAGCAAGTGCGGTAAGTGCGTTGCGGCAGGGCTTGCAGCCCTGCACCTGCGGACGCAACGGCAACGGCAACGGCCGAAGCAACGGCAACAGCACTCATTCCGTGGGATGGCGGGGCGGTGTCGGAGTGCGGGGACGCTGCAAGTACGTCCCTGTAAGCTTGGCAGCCGCATCCATGCGGCTGACACCCCGCACTCCGACACCGCCCCACCTTTGACAGATTCCCGCGGCTGTTGGTAGGTGTCGACCTTGGTCGACACGGTAGATCCACGCCATGCGTGGATGCTTTGGGATTCCAATTCGAAATACTCGATTCCGATGGAGATTCATCCACGCATGGCGTGGATCTACTGCAGATCGCGGGAATCTGTCGAAGGCGGAGTGGGTCCGGTTGCGGGAGTGTCCGCGGCATGGATGCCGCGGCCAAGCCCCCATGGATGGGTTTACGGCGTCTCCCGCAACCGGACCCACCCCGCCATCCCACAGCAAACCCGCTTCTGCTTCGGCTGCTGCTGTTGCCGTTGCTGTTGCTTCGGCTTCTGGGCAGGTGCAGGGCTGCAAGCCCTGCCGACCAACACCCTCCTTACAAACGACTGACGTGACGCTCATGCGCCATGCGCGAGTCTGTCCACCTGGCGGTTCGACTGGAGGTGACAACGGTGCACTGGCAGAGCGCACAGGCCTACGCATGGCCGTTGGGATTGGCTGTGGTGGTGGGCGGCATCGGCGCGTGGCTGATCCTGTGGATCTACCACCGGCTGAAAGGGCGTGATCGGCGGCGCGCGCGCATCGGCCGTGTGCTCGGGCTGCCAATGGCCACCGCATGGCCGCTGCTGCTGTTGATCCCTGCGTTGCAGGCCACGCCGCTGCAGGATCCCCTTCTGGGCAACCTGCAACGGGTGCTGCATATCGCACTGACCGCCTGCTTCATCTGGTTGCTGGTACGCGCAGTGGCAGCGGGTGAGCGGGCCATCCTGCGCAGCCATCCCATCGACGTCTCCGACAATCTGGAAGCGCGCCGCATCCAGACCCAGACGCGGGTGCTCAGCCGCGTGCTGATGGGCGGCATCATCGTGCTGGGCGCTTCGCTGGTGCTGCTGACCTTCCCCATGGTGCAGAAGATCGGCACCGCGCTGCTGGCCTCGGCGGGCCTGATCGGCCTGGTGGCCGGTATCGCCGCAAAGCCTGTGTTCGGCAACCTGATCGCTGGCCTGCAGATCGCAGTGACCCAGCCGATCCGGCTGGACGATGTGGTGATCGTCGAAGGCGAGTGGGGACGCATCGAGGAGATCGGCAGCAGCTACGTGGTGGTACGCATCTGGGACGAGCGGAGGATGGTGGTGCCGCTGACCTGGTTCATCGAGAACCCCTTCCAGAACTGGACCCGGCGCAGCGCCGATCTGCTCGGCACGGCGTTTCTGTGGCTGGACTATCGTGCCCCGATCGCGGCGATCCGCGCCGAGCTGGAGCGCATCTGCCAGGGCGAGGCATTGTGGGATGGCCGGGTCTGCGTGACCCAGGTGACCGAAACCAGCGAGCGTGCGATCCAGGTGCGCCTGCTGGTCAGTGCGCGCAGCTCGGGTGATGCCTTCGATCTGCGCTGCCTGGTGCGCGAACGCATGCTTGATTTCCTGGCACGTGAGCATCCGCAGTCGCTGCCGCAGCTGCGTGCGCGGCTGCAGCATGCTGATGAGCTGGACATGCCGCGTGGTCCACGTGCACGTACTGCAGATGTGCGTTCGCCGGGGGCTGAAGACGGTGAGGCGGCAATCGTGCCGATGGAGCCGGAACCCGAACGGTAGCGCCGGCCGCTGGCCGGCGATCCCGGATCTGCCGGCCAGCGGCCGGCACTACCGGATCAAGGCTCGCCGGCGTCGATCAGCGTGTCGGTGCCGAAGTGCGGTGGTCGCCGCGCGCGGGTGCGCTGTTCGTAGGCGTACGCCATTTCGATCAGCTTCGGTTCGCTCCAGGCGGTGCCCATGAACAGCAGGCCGACCGGCAGGCCATCGATCTGGCCCATCGGCACGCTGAGGCTGGGATAGCCGGCGACGGCGGCGGCACTGTAGCTCTCGCCGGGGAAGTCGTCCCCTTCGCTGCGGATCGGCCACGCTGTGCCGGTGGTCGGCGCGACCAGGGCGTCGAGCTGGTGGGCGGCGAGGGCGGCATCGATGCCTTCCGGGCCCGCCAACCGGCGCGCATCGCTGCGCGCGCGGATATAGGCGGGGTCGGCGAGGCCAGCGGTAGCGTCGGCTTCCACCAGCAGTTCCTGGCCGAACAGGCCCAGTTCCTGCTTGCTGTGCGCCTGGTTGAAGGCGATCAATTCGGCCAGGCTGTGCAGGGGAGCGCGGTGGGCGCTGAAGTAACGCTCCAGCCCGGCCTTGAACTCGTACAGCAGTACCTTGCGTTCGGCGTCGGCCCAGGCGCCCTGGTTGGGCAGCTCCACCGGCACCACGACGGCACCGGCCCGGCGCAGCTCGGTGGCGGCGTGTTCGATCAGTGGCGGCATGCCGCGGTATTTCAGCAGCGGCGTCTGCAGCAGGCCGATGCGCTTGCCACGCAGTCCCTGCGGATCCAGCCGCGCGGTGTAGTCGTACACCGCACGGCCGGGCATGGTGGCGGTGGCCGGGTCGGCATCATCGCGGCCGGCAATTGCGGTCAGTACGGCTGCAGCGTCGGCGACGCTGCGTGTCATCGGCCCCGCAGTGTCCTGACTGAAGGAAATCGGGATGATGCCGTCGCGGCTGACCAGGCCGACGGTCGGCTTGAGGCCGACGATGCCATTGATCGCCGCCGGGCAGACGATGCTGCCGTCGGTTTCGGTACCGATTGCTACGCTGGCGAGGTTGGCGGCCACGGCTACCGCGCTGCCGCTGCTGGAGCCGCAAGGCGAGTGGCTGAGCCGATAGGGATTGCGGGTCTGGCCGCCGCGCGCGCTCCAGCCGGAGACCGAATCGTTGCCGCGGAAATTGGCCCATTCGCTGAGGTTGGTCTTGCCCAGCACGACGGCGCCGGCGTCGCGCAGCCGGCGTACCAGATAGGCGTCGTCCGGTCGGAAGCCCTGCAGGGCCAGAGAGCCGGCACTGGTGGCCATCGGCGCAGCGTTGATGTTGTCCTTCAACAGCAGCGGGATGCCGTGCAGCGGGCCGCGCAGGTGGCCGCTACGGCGCTCGCGGTCGCGCGCGGCGGCTTCCTTCAGGGCATCGGGGTTGAGCTCGATCACCGCGCGCAGGCGGGGCCCGGCACGGTCCAGGGCGGCGATGCGCTGCAGGTAGGCCTGGGTCAGGGTGGTGCTGTCCAGTTCACCGGCGGTCATCCGCGCCTGCAGGTCGGTAACATCGGTTTCGGCGTACGGGAACGGCACGTTGCGGCTCGCGGGTTCGGCCGCATGCGCGCTGGGCGTGGCCGGGCTGCAGCCAGCCGAAAGCAGCGCAGGCAGCGCGGCAAGCAGGCAGGTCAGCAGAGGCGGCAAGGACGGGCGCATGGGGCGGCTTGGTCGGCTCCAATCCCCAGTGTAGCCGGTGCTCAGCGGTGGCGCTTGCGCAGATCGCGGGCGAGGACGTAGACCACGATCAGGTTGATCGCCAGGATCGTCCACGACGGCCAGCCGGGGTGGTGGATGATCGCGAAGATGTCGAAGGGCAGGTACAGCGAGGCCGTCAGGCAGCCCAGCCAGGAAGCCCAGGCCTTGGCCCGCCACAGGCCCCAGGCTTCGACCAGGTGCAGCAGGCCGTAGCCGATCATCCCCGCTGCGGCCAGGTGGACCGCGTCGGGGCTGATCATATGCAGCAGCGAGGGCAGGGTGCCATGGTCCGGATCCAGGCTGAAACGCCGGATCAGGACCATGATGCCGTGCCGAAGCGGCTGCGGTCCGAGCACTTCCAGCCCGGTGGCGGCCAACAGCGCCAGCAACGCCTTGCTCGCTTCGAGCAGGGCGATGACGTGCAGGCCCGGATGCCGGTGTGGATCCGGGTTGTAGCCGCTCTGGTTCACGGGGTGCAGGCTCAGCCGCCGCGCGAAGCCTTTTTGCGGTCGCTCTCGGTCAGGAACTTCTTGCGCAGGCGGATCTCCTTCGGGGTGATCTCGACCAGCTCGTCGTCTTCGATGAAGTCCAGGGCCTGTTCCAGCGAGTACTTGATCGCCGGGGTCAGCTGGATCGCATCGTCCTTGCCCGAAGCGCGCATGTTGGTCAGCGGCTTGGTCTTGATCGCGTTGACGGTCAGGTCGTTGTCCTTGGAGTGGATGCCGACCAGCTGACCTTCATACACGTTGTCGCCTTCGGCAGCGAAGAGCTTGCCGCGTTCCTGCAGCGGGCCCAGCGAGTAGGCCGGGGTGACGCCCGGCGCATTGGCGATCATCACGCCGTTGATGCGCTTTGCGATGGCGCCCTGTTCCTTCGGGCCGTAGTGGTCGAACACATGGAACAGCAGGCCCGAACCCTGGGTCAGGGTCTTGAACTCGTTCTGGAAGCCGATCAGGCCACGGGCCGGGATCTGGTACTCCAGGCGCACGCGCCCCTTGCCGTCCGATTCCATGTTCTTCAACTGGCCCTTGCGGGTGCCCAGCTTTTCCATCACGCCGCCCTGGTGGATTTCTTCGATGTCCACCACCAGCTGCTCGATCGGCTCCATCAGCTGGCCGTCGATTTCCTTGATGATCACTTCCGGGCGCGACACGGCCAGCTCGTAGCCTTCGCGGCGCATGTTCTCGATCAGCACCGACAGGTGCAGTTCGCCACGGCCGGAGACCAGGAACTTGTCGGCGTCTTCCAGCTGCTCGACCTTCAGGGCCACGTTGTGGACCTTTTCACGGTCCAGGCGGTCCTTGATCTGGCGGCTGGTCAGGAACTTGCCACCAGACAGGTCCTTGTTGCCGGCGAACGGCGAATTGTTCACCTGGAAGGTCATCGAGATGGTCGGCTCGTCGACGGTCAGCGCAGGCAGGGCTTCCGGGAAGTCCGGTGCGCAGATGGTGTCGGAGATGGTCAGCTCCTGGATGCCGGAGATGGCCACGATGTCGCCGGCCTCGGCCGAATCCTGCTCGATGCGCTCCAGGCCCATGAAGCCCAGCACCTGCAGCACCTTGCCGTTGCGCTTCTTGCCTTCACGGTCGATGACCGCGACCTGCATGTTCTTCTTCAGGGTGCCGCGCTGGATGCGGCCGATGCCGATCACGCCCACGAAGTTGTTGTAGTCCAGCTGGCTGATGCGCATCTGGAACGGGCCTTCCGGGTCCACTTCCGGCTTCGGCGCGTGCTGCATGATCGCTTCGTACAGCGGGGTCATGTCGCCGTCGCGCACGGTGTCTTCCAGGCCCGCGTAGCCATTCAGGCCCGAGGCGTAGACGATCGGGAAGTCCAGCTGCTCGTTGGTGGCACCGAGCTTGTCGAACAGGTCGAAGACCTGGTCGATCACCCACTCCGGACGGGCGCCCGGACGGTCGACCTTGTTGACCACGACGATCGGCTTGAAGCCCATCGCGAAGGCCTTCTGGGTCACGAAGCGGGTCTGCGGCATCGGGCCGTCCATCGCATCGACCAGGATCAGCACGGTGTCGACCATCGACAGCACGCGCTCGACCTCACCGCCGAAGTCGGCGTGGCCGGGGGTGTCGACGATGTTGATCCGGTTCTTGATGCCGGTCTTCTTGTCTTCCCAGGTGATGGCGGTGTTCTTGGCCAGGATGGTGATGCCGCGTTCCTTTTCCTGGTCGTTGCTGTCCATCACGCGCTCGGCGAGGACGGTGCGCTCGGACAGGGTGCCGGACTGCTTCAGCAGCTGGTCGACCAGGGTGGTCTTGCCATGGTCGACGTGGGCGACGATGGCGATGTTGCGAAGATTTTCGATGGACATACGAAAGGGGGCCAGTCGGCGCCGGATTTGGAAAAAGAAGTCCAACATTATACGTCGAACTTGACGATTCGCGAAAAGGTGGATTTCACGCCGGCGAAGCGGCCCATTCAGCTGGCTGTCCGCCGCTGCGGCCGAGGTCGCCAGGACCGGGCCTCTCGGCTCACCTTGCCCTGGCTGAAGGCGGGGGCTCCACCGATGGTCGAAGGCACCGCCGCCACGAGGCAGGTGTAAACTAGGTGGCTAGACGCATTCCCCTTTGCACCAAGGATCTTCATGTCCCTCATCGCCACTTTCGACACCACCCAGGGCCCGATCAAGGTCGAGCTGTTCGCCGACAAGGCGCCGCTGACCGTGGCCAACTTCGTGAACCTGGTCAAGCACGGCTTCTATGACGGGCTGATCTTCCATCGCGTGATCGCCGACTTCATGATCCAGGGCGGCTGCCCGCAGGGCCGTGGCACCGGCGGCCCGGGCTACAAGTTCGAAGACGAGAAGAATGGCGTGAAGCACGAGGTCGGCTCGCTGTCGATGGCCAACGCCGGCCCGAACACCAACGGCAGCCAGTTCTTCATCACCCACATCAAGACCGATTGGCTGGACGGCCGCCACACCGTCTTCGGCAAGGTCCTGGAAGGCCAGGCCATCGTCGATTCGGTCAAGCAGGGCGACGTGATCCATTCGATCACCCTGGAAGGCGACGTCGACGCCGTGCTGGCCGCCCAGGCCGACCGCGTCGCGGAGTGGAACAAGCACCTCGCCGCCTGACCCCCTTCGAAACGGCCACCCACGGGTGGCCGTTTCCCTGTTCCCCGCCGCCCGCCAGGCCTGCGTGGCTCCGCCCGCGGCGTCCCATCAAACGCTTGCAAGCAAGAGGAAACCCCCATGAAAGCACCCGTTCGTGTTGCCGTGACCGGCGCCGCCGGCCAGATCGGTTATGCCCTGCTGTTCCGCATCGCCTCCGGCGAAATGCTGGGCAAGGACCAGCCGGTCATCCTGCAGCTGCTGGAACTGCCGGTCGACAAGGCCCAGGCCGCCCTGAAGGGCGTGATGATGGAGCTGGAAGACTGCGCGTTCCCGCTGCTGGCCGGCATGGTCGGCACCGATGACGCCGAAGTCGCGTTCAAGGACGCCGACATTGCCCTGCTGGTCGGCGCACGTCCGCGTGGCCCGGGCATGGAGCGCAAGGACCTGCTGCTGGAGAACGCCAAGATCTTCACCGCCCAGGGCGCCGCGCTGAACAAGGTCGCCAGCCGTGACGTGAAGGTGCTGGTGGTCGGCAACCCGGCCAACACCAATGCCTACATCGCGATGAAGTCGGCCCCGGACCTGAAGCCGGAGAACTTCACCGCCATGCTGCGCCTGGACCACAACCGCGCGCTGAGCCAGCTGTCGGCCAAGCTCGGCAAGCCGGTCGGTGGGATGGAGAAGCTGGTGGTGTGGGGCAACCACAGCCCGACCATGTACCCGGACTACCGTTTCGCCACCGCCGACGGTGCGTCGATCGCCGATGCGATCAACGACCAGGAGTGGAACGCCAACACCTTCATCCCGACCGTCGGCAAGCGCGGCGCGGCGATCATCGAAGCCCGCGGCTCGTCCTCGGCAGCTTCGGCCGCCAATGCCGCCATCGACCACGTGCGTGACTGGGTGCTGGGCAGCAACGGCAAGTGGGTCACGATGGGCGTGCCGTCCGACGGTTCCTACGGCATTCCGGAAGGCGTGATCTTCGGTTTCGCGGTGACCACCGAGAACGGCAAGTACACCCTGGTCAAGGATCTGCCGATCGACGACTTCAGCCAGAAGTACATCGACAAGACCCTGGCCGAGCTGGAAGAAGAGCGCGCCGGCGTCGCCCACCTGCTGGGCTGATGCAGGCGGTACCGGCTCCGGTCGGTACGTCTTCCATCAAGGCAGGTACCGACCGTGGGCCGGTACTTTCCCATCGAGGTAGGTACCGACCGCTGGTCGGTACGCAGAAAACGGGGAAGCTCCGGCTTCCCCGTTTTTGTTTGGACGGATACAGAGCCGGATGATCCATCTGCACTACATCGACGACGCGCTGCTGGTGGCTGAAAAGCCCGCCGGCCTGCTGTCCGTGCCCGGCCGCAGCGCCGAGAACCAGGACTGCGTGGTCGCGCGCCTGCAGGCGCTGTATCCGGATGCGTTGACGGTGCATCGCCTGGACCAGGTGACCTCCGGCCTGCTGCTGCATGCGCGTGGCAAGGACATGCAGGCGGCGTTGTCGATGCAGTTCGAGCAGCGCCAGGTTGGCAAGCGGTATGAAGCCGTCGTGCAGGGTGTGATCGAAAGCGATGCCGGCGAAGTGGACCTGCCGTTGATCGTTGACTGGCCGAACCGGCCGAAGCAGATGGTCGACCATGAGCGCGGCAAGCCGGCGCTGACGCGTTGGCGCGTGCTGGCCCGCGATGTTGAAGCGCAGCGTACGCGCGTGGCGTTGGAACCGATCACCGGCCGCAGCCATCAGCTGCGGTTGCACATGGCCAGTATTGGCCATCCGATTGTTGGCGACGTGCTGTATGACGCGGCACCGGCGCAGCGCGTGCACCTGCATGCGTGCAGCCTGCAGTTCACCCACCCGGTGACGGACGAGGTGCTCGCGTTCGAGTCTGCGGCTCCGTTCTAGGGGTTCGGCAGGGCTTGCAGCCCTGCACCTGCTACGAACCGGAGCAACGTCAAAGGCCAAGGCGGCTCTGGTCTTCTGCTTGCTGGGCGGGGCGGTGTGGGTTGGCAGGACACGCCGTAAACCCCCCTCCGGGGGCCGGCCCAGCCGCTGGCGGCTGTGCGTTCGGGCGCTTGCAAAGCAGTGCTTCGCAAGCAAAGCGCCCTCACCCATGGGGGCTCGATGGCGCCATCCATGGCGCCAACGGTCCTGCCAACCCACACCGCCCCACCCCCGACAGATTCCTGCGGCGGTTGGTAACGGCTGTCGCTGTTGGTGTTGGTAGGTGTCGACCTTGGTCGACACGATTTTTCTGTCAGATATCGAATTGAATACTGAATCTGGGATCCGACCCCGTGTTCCGACAGATCGCGGAATCTGTCGAAGGCGGGGTGGGTCCGGTGGCGGGAGTGTCCGCGGCATGGATGCCGCGGCCAAGCCCCCACGGACGGGTTTACGGCGTCTCCCGCCACCGGACCCACCCCGCCATCCCCAAGTAGGCCAGCTTCTGCTGTTGCTTCGGCTTCGGCTTCGGCCTCTGCAGGTGCAGGTGCAGGGCGCAGCCCTGCATGAAAAACCCACCCCCTACCAAGGTAGGGCGGCCCGCGCGCCAGCGCCGGACTATCCTCGAACCCATGACTTTGTCTGGGAGGGCTGCGTCATGAACTACGAGGAAACCTACCGTCGCTCGATCGACGAGCCGGAGGCCTTCTGGGGCGAGGAAGCCAAGCGCATCCATTGGCACAAACCGCCGCAGCAGGTGCTCGACTACAGCAACCCGCCGTTCCGGCGCTGGTTCGTTGGCGGCGAAACCAATCTCTGCTACAACGCCGTCGACCGCCACCTGGCCGAGCGCGCCGACCAGCTCGCGCTGGTCGCCATTTCCACCGAAACCCACAGCACCCGCGAGATCACCTATCGCCAGCTGTATCGCGAAGTGAACGACTTCGCCGCCGTGCTCAAGCATCTCGGCGTCGGCCACGGTGACCGCGTGGTGATCTACATGCCGAACATGGCCGAAGCCGTGTTCGCGATGCTGGCCTGCGCGCGCATCGGCGCGGTGCATTCGGTGGTGTTCGGTGGCTTCGCCGCGCACAACCTGGCCCTGCGCATCGACGACGCCAAACCCAGGCTGCTGATCGCCGCCGATGCCGGCATGCGCGGTGGCAAGCTGATTCCGTACAAGCCGATGGTCGACGCCGCCTGCGCCGAAGCGGCGTCGCCTCCGCCACACGTGCTGATCGTCTCGCGTGGGCTGGATGCCGCCGAACCGCGCGTGCCGGGTCGCGACGTGGAGTACGCCGCGCTGCGCGCACAGGTTGGTGAAGTCGATGTGCCGGTGCAGTGGCTGGAAGCGAGCGAGCCGAGCTATCTGCTGTATACCTCCGGCACCACCGGCAAGCCGAAGGGCGTGCAGCGCGACGTGGGTGGCTACGCGGTGGCGATGGCGCAGTCGATGGAGACCGTGTTCGACTGCAAGCCGGGGCAGGTGATGTTCTCCACCTCCGATGTCGGCTGGGCGGTAGGCCATTCCTACAATGTGTACGGGCCCTTGATCGGCGGCTGCACGTCGCTGCTGTACGAAGGGTTGCCGACGAATCCGGACCCGGGCATCTGGTGGGCGCTGTGCGAGCAGTACAACGTTCGCACCATGTTCTCCTCACCCACCGCCATCCGCGTGCTGAAGAAGCACGACGCGGACTTCATCCATCGCCACGACCTGCGCGCCCTGAAGTACCTGTTCCTGGCCGGCGAGCCGCTGGACGAACCCACCGCGCACTGGATCAGCGAAGCGCTGGGCAAGCCGATCATCGACAACTACTGGCAGACCGAAACCGGCTGGCCGGCACTGACCCTGCTGCCGGGCCTGGAGATGAAGCCGGTGCGCTTCGGTTCACCGGGCTTCCCCAATCTCGGCTATCGGATGAAGGTGATCGACGAGAACACCGGAGAGGAGGTGGCACCGGGGCAGAAGGGCGTGCTGGTGGTGTCGCCGCCCTTGCCGCCGGGTTGCATGAGCACGGTGTGGAACGACGACAGCCGTTTCCTGCAGAGCTACTTCAGCCACTTCAAGGAACTGCTGTACAGCTCGCTGGACTGGGCGATCCGCGATGACGATGGCTACACCTTCATCCTCGGCCGTACCGACGATGTGATCAACGTGGCCGGGCACCGCCTGGGCACGCGCGAGATCGAGGAGGCCATCTCCAGCCATCCGCGCGTGGCCGAGGCTGCCGTGATCGGGGTCAAGGACGAGCTGAAGGGGCAGGTGCCGCTGGTGTTCGTCACCCTCAAGCAGGGGCTTGAGGGCGAGGATCCGGCGCCGGTGGTGGCCGAGATGATGGCGACGGTGACCACCTCGCTCGGTGCGGTGGCGCGCCCGGCGCACGTGCACGTGGTCAACGCGCTGCCCAAGACCCGTTCGGGCAAGCTGCTGCGGCGCTCGTTGCAGGCGTTGGCCGAGCAGCGCGACCCGGGCGACCTGTCGACGCTGGACGACCCTGGCGCGCTGGAGGAGATCCGCCGGGCGCTGGGCCGCTGACCGGGTAGTGCCGGCCGCTGGCCGGCATTGCCATCAATCCCGGGATCGCCGGCCAGCGGCCGGCACTGCCCGCGGCACTTGCGCTAAGCTCGGCCTGTCATCGACCTGCAACACGCGGTGCGCGCCGGGGAATGCGCGCGCCGCCCGGGGATGGCAATCAGGGGGGCGTGCCCGCACACGGCACGCTGGCATGGTGCATCAAGGGAGGGGGGAGGCAATGGCATTGCTGCACGCCAAGACGGCTGCTGGCCGTCAGGAAATCGAAGACCGTGGCCGGCGCCTGCCGGCGGCACTGCGTTCAATCCTGCTGATGGTCGATGGCCATCGCGATGACACCGAACTGCGCGGCCTGTTCGATGGCCTGCGCGCACCTCCGGATGCACTGGAGCAGCTGGCCGCACAGGGACTGATCGAGGTGATTGGCGGGAGCGTGGAGGCCGCTCCGGCGCGTGGCATCAGCACCGGCCGCGAACAGGACCCGGCGCTGTACCAGCAGTTGTACGACGCGATGAGCGAGGCGGTGCGGCGCCACCTGGGGCTGAAGGGCTACTTCATGCAGTTGAAGATCGAACGCTGCACCGATGCGCTGGCGCTGGAACGCCTGTGCCCGGAACTGCTGGCGGCGGTGGGCAAGGCGCGCAGCCCGGCGCTGGCGCAGCGCTGGTGGCAGGAAACCCAGTCCGCCGTAGTGAACGCTGGCAAAGAGGTCGTGCAGGCCTGAGCCACCGCGTAAAGTGATCGGTTCACTTCCCCACAAGGAGTCCCGCGTGCAGGACGACCACGATGACACCGACACCCCCGGCTGGGACGCGATCAATGCGGCGCTGGCGCCGCTGTATGCCGGGCAGGAGCCGCGACACTACGGCACCGCGCTTCCCTACACGCTCGGCGGCCAGGACCCGCTGGATGGCATCAGCGTGTACTGGGCGGATGCGCCGGTTCCGCATTGGCACTACATCACCTACGGTTTCTCCGAGCTGTATGCCAAGGAGAGCAGTGATGCAGATGCCAGCGGTTATGGTTTCGAGCTGACCTTCCGCCTCGCTGCCGAAGCCGGTGAGAATGCCGGCAGCACGCCGCCGGTGTGGCCGATGAACCTGTTGCAGAACCTGGCGCGCTATGTGTTCGGCAGTGGGAATGCATTCGAGGATGGCCACCACCTCAATGCCAACGGCCCGATCGCACTGGAGACCGACACGCGGCTGTGCCACCTGGCGTTCATCGCCGACCCGCAGTTGCCGGCACGCGACACCGCCAATGGCCACCTGCAGTTCCTGCAGCTGGTCGGGCTGACCGATGAGGAGATGGAGGCGGTCAAGCGCTGGTCGACGCGTGGCGTGCTGCAGGCACTGCAGCCAGCGATGCCGCTGTGGATCAGCGACCTGCATCGCCGCAACCTGCTGGAAGATCCGGCATTGGCCGCACGGGTGAGGGCCGGCAGCGAGCGCGAGGGCTCCAGCACCGGCATGCTGTTCATCGAGACGTTGGACTGGCGGCAGGAGGCCGGCGTCACTACGCTGGTGCTCGGCGCGGGCCAGGTCGCCAGCGTGTGCGAACTGCTGCCGCTGCGCCTGTGCCACGGAAAGTCGCTGGAACTGGTCAGTCGCGAGCGGCAATGGGCGTTCATTCCAGCCGGGCATGGCGACGTGGGCGAACTGTCGGCGGACAGCGCGCGCTGGGCGCTGGACGAGGCGGGGCTGCGGGCCCTGGCCGGCGTGCGTGCCGAACGTGGCATCTACCCGTTGACGGAGGCGCTGCGCATCGACGTGGTGCCGACCTGTCTGCGCGATGCCAAGGGCGAAGTGATCCGCCAGATCGGCTGAGTGTGAGAATGCAACGGATGGGGTCAGATCCGTTCGCCACGCGAACGGCTCTGACCCCGGGGTCATCCTCAGGCCAGGCCTTCGGCCTTCAGCGCGGCCTGCACGCCGGCATCGGCGTCCATGCGTGCCTTGTAGGCGGCCAGGTTGTCCAGGCCGGACAGATCAACCTTGGCACCGGCGGCCCAGCGCAGGGTGATGTAGAAGTACGGGTCGGCGAAGCTGCGGAAGCCGGCCAGCCATGGCTTGTCGGCCAGCTGCCTGTCGGCGGTCTCGAACAGGCCACGCAGGCGCTTGTGCGCGGCGGCGCGGATCGCGTCGTACTGGCTCTCGTCGGCGATGAACTTGCCCGGCGCGAACAGCGGCGAGAAGGCCGGGTGCACGTCGGAATTGACGAAGGCCAGCCAGCGGGTGGCTTCGGCGCGCTGGCGCGGACTGCCATCACCGCCGAGGCCGGCCTGCGGGAAGCTGTCGGCGATGTAGCCCATGATCGCGGCGTTCTGCAGCAGCACGAAGTCGCCGTCGACCAGCGCGGGAACGGCACCGGCCGGATTGATCTTGAGGAATTCCGGCCCCTTCAGGGTGTCCTTGTTCAGCAGTTCAACCTCGAACGGCTGGCCGGTCCACTGCAGGGCGATGTGGTCGGCGGTGGAACAGGCACCGGGCTTGCTGTACAGCTTCATGGGAACTCCAGGTGATGCGGGCGGGAAACGCCCACTATCCCAGAGCCCGGCGGCGGCCGGCAACGCTGCCGCCAGCACGGATCGTTACGACTGCCGCGGCTTGAGGTTCTGCACCTTGTAGAAGGTGTGATCGCCGATGGTCGCCACCTGGTAGGCGTTGCGCCAGTTCGGGCTGGCGATGGACAGCGCGGCGAAGTGGCTGGCACCGGGCACGATCTCGCGGCGTTCGCCGGCCGGCAGCGCCCAGTTGCGCTCGGCGTCGAAGGCCACGTTCATCGCTTCGCTCCACGCCGCGTCATTGCCCAGCTGGGTGCCGGGGGAGACGATGGTCGGTGCGAACTGCTTGCGCGCGGTGACCACCTGGCACATCGAGTCGCCCCACAGGCCACTGTCGAGACGGCGCAGGGCGACCTCGGCAACAGCCTGCTGGCCGCGCAGGGTCTGGTCGCGGGCTTCCAGGTACACGGTGGTGCTCAGACACAGTGAATCAGCGGCCGGCTGAGGCAACAACTGCGACAACCAGAGAATCCAGGCCAGTTTCATATAACTCCTTGCTCCGTATGGGCCGCACCCTCCGGTTCCGGCCGCGGGGCGACAGGAGGCGGGTACGACTTGGCGTCATGGGGAGGCGGCCATCGGGGCCGCCCCGTGGGCAGCCCCAAAAGAAACGATCAGTACCGATCGTGGGGGACTGCGCCGGCTCACCGGAAACTGGCTGGTGAGCGGAAAGATGGCGCAAGGTAGGGGGGCATAGCCGAACGCATCGTGAACCGCTCGGCTTGACATTCAGGTTCGACCGGGGTGACGGAAATCACATTCCGTCCCCCATTCAGGCGCTCATCAGAGCGCGGCGGCGACCCGGCTGCCCTGGTCGATGGCGCGTTTCGCATCCAGTTCGGCGGCCACGTCGGCACCACCGATCAGCTGCGCGTTGATGCCGGCCGCCTGCAGTTCGGCCTGCAGCGTGCGGTTCGGTTCCTGCCCGGCGCAGATCACCACATGGTCGACCGGCAGCAGCTGTTCGCTGCCGTCCACGCGGATGCGCAGGCCCTCGTCGTCCACCCCGAGGTACTCGACGCCACCGAGCATGCGCACGCCCTTGGCCTTCAGCGTGGCGCGATGGATCCAGCCGGTGGTCTTGCCCAGCCGCGCGCCCGGCTTGCCCGGGCTGCGCTGCAGCAGCCACAGGCGCCGCGGTGACGGCTCGACCTCGGGCCGGCCCAGCGAGCCGCGTGCCTCGAAGCTGGCGTCCACGCCCCATTCGGCCATCCAGCGCTGCGGATCCAGCGAGGGGGATTCACCGGCGTGGCTGAGGAATTCGCCGACATCGAAGCCGATGCCGCCGGCGCCGATGATCGCTGCATTGGTGCCCACTTCGACCCGTCCCAGCAGCACGTCCAGATAGCTCACCACCTTGGCGTGATCGGCACCGGGGAAATCGACCTTGCGCGGGGTGATGCCGGTGGCCAGCACCACCTCGTCGAAGCCAGTCAGTTGGGAAGCGTCGGCGCGGGTACCCAGGCACAGCTGTACGCCGGTCTCCTGCAGCGCGTGGCGGAAGTAGCGCAGGGTCTCGTGGAACTCTTCCTTGCCGGGGATGCGCTTGGCCACGTTGAACTGGCCGCCGATCTCATCATTGGCATCGAACAGGGTGACCTGGTGGCCACGCTGGGCAGCGACTGTGGCACAGGCCAGGCCGGCGGGGCCGGCACCGACCACCGCAACCTTCTTCGGCGCAGCGGTGGGACGATAGACCAGCTCGGTCTCGTGGGCGGCGCGCGGATTGACCAGGCAGCTGGCCAGCTTGTTCTCGAACACATGGTCCAGGCAGGCCTGGTTGCAGGCGATGCAGGTGTTGATCGCCTCCGCGCGGCCGGCACGGGCCTTGTTCGGCCACTGCGGGTCGGCCAGCAGCGGGCGTGCCAGCGACACCATGTCGGCGCCGCCACCGGCCAGGATGCGTTCGGCAACGTCGGGCATGTTGATGCGGTTGGTCGCCACCAGCGGAACCTTCACATGCGGCTTGAGCTTGGCGGTGACACCTGCAAAGGCCGCGCGCGGCACCGAGGTGGCGATGGTCGGAACGCGCGCTTCGTGCCAGCCGATGCCGGAATTGATGATCGTTGCGCCAGCCGCCTCGATCGCCTGCGCCTGTTGAACGATCTCGTCCCAGTCGCTGCCGTCGTCGACCAGATCCACCAGTGACAGGCGGTAGATGATGATGAAGTCCGGGCCGCAGGCCTCGCGGATGCGGCGCACGATCTCCACAGCGAAGCGCATGCGCTGGCGCGCGTCGCCACCCCAGGCATCGGTGCGCTTGTTGGTGCGCGGAGCGATGAACTCGTTGATGAGGTAGCCCTCCGAGCCCATCACTTCCACGCCGTCGTAGCCGGCCTCGCGGGCCAGCTTGGCGCTGCGAGCATAGTCGGCGATATGGCGCTCTACGCCGCTGGCCGACAATGCGCGCGGGGTGAACGGGTTGATCGGTGCCTTCAGCTTCGACGGTGCCACCGACAGCGGGTGGTAGGCATAGCGGCCGGCATGCAGCAGCTGCAGGCAGATCTTCGCGCCGTGCTGGTGCGCGGCGGCGGTGAGCTGGCGGTGCGGGCGCACTTCCCAGGGCCAGGACAGCTTGCCGCCGAATGGCTTCAGCCAACCGACCACATTGGGCGCGAAGCCGCCGGTGACGATCAGGCCGACGCCGCCCTCGGCGCGCTCGGCGAAGTAGGCCGCCAGCCGCGGGAAGTCGCGGGCGCGATCTTCCAGGCCGGTGTGCATCGAGCCCATCAATACGCGGTTGCGAAGCTGGGTGAAGCCCAGGTCCAGCGGGGCGAACAGGTGGGGATAGGCGCTTTCGTTGGCTGGCGACATGGTCGATACGCTTGCGTACGGAAGCGCGAAGCGTGCCGCGAAACGGCGGCCGGGGCAAGGGCCGCTTCTTTGCGAGGGCCGGCCGCTGTCTGGCGGTTTGGTAGTGCCGGCCGCTGGCCGGCATTCCGGTCAACTCAGGGCGATTGCGGTTGCCGGCCAGCGGCCGGCACAACCGGAGCGGGCCGACCGATCCCGAACCAGCCCAGCGTCATTCCGCACAGCGGACCGATCAGCAGGGCGAAGGCGAGGGTGCCGGGGCCGACATTGCCGCCCAGCCACCAGCCCAGCAGCAGGACGCTGCCTTCGATCAAACTGCGCACCTTCCAGATCGGCCAGCCGGTGCGGGCATGCAGGCCGGTCATCAGGCCATCGCGTGGACCCGGGCCGAGGCGGGCGCCGATGTACAGGCCGGTGGCCAGGGCCACCAGCAGCATGCCCGCGCAGAACATCGCCAGCTGCCAGCCAAGGCCGACGGCCGGCGGCAGCAGCCACAGCCCGAACTGCGCAGAGGGACCGATCAGCATCACGTTGAGCACGGTGCCGACGCCCGGCTTCTGGCGCAGCGGCCACCACAGCAGGAGCACCAATGCACCGATGGCATTGGTTGCCAGGCCGAATGACAGCGGCGTCTGCGCAGCGATGCCCTGCGACAGCACATCCCAGGGTGCCACGCCGATGGCGGCGCGGATCATCAGCGAGGCGCCGAAGCCGTACAGGAACAGGCCGGTGATCAATTGCAGCAGGCGCAAGGGCAGGGCGGTGGGCATGGCGGTCCGGGGGGGGGGCTGTTTCCACCGTATCGCTGTTTCTGCATCATCCATAGATACAGATGCCGGCCAATTCGGCGCTACAGGCAGCGTCGATCCCGCATGCGGGCGGTTGTGCAGGGCCGAGCCCGTGTTCTGCCGGTGGCGGCAGGCACAGCAGCCGAGCGTGGGCTCGGCTCTACATCACCCCGTCAGTCGTCCCAGCCGACCAGCGCCAGCTTGCCTACCGTGCGCCCGCCGGCCAGGCGCTGCTGCGCGATGTCCAGGTTGGCCGCATTGATCGTGCCCAGCGTTTCCTTGAGCGTGCCACGCAACTGGCCGGCATCGATCATGCTGGCCGCACGGCTGAGGATGCGGTGCTGTTCGATGCAGTCGGCGGTGGCGAAGCGCGAACGCGCGAACATGAACTCCCAGTGGATGCCGATACATTTGGCCTTGTAGGGATCGCCGATGCGCAGCGCACCCCGCGGCTCGACGATCAGGCCGACGTGGCCCTGCGGTGCCAGCAGCTGGCCCAGTTCATCCCAGTAGTGGTCGGTGTCGGCCAGATTGAGCGCGACCTGCACCGCATCGATGCCCAGCGCCTGCACCTGGGGCTGCAGTGGCTGCCGATGGTCGATCACATGCGTGGCCCCCATCTGTCGGCACCAGTCGATCGAGGCCTCGCGCGAGGCGGTGGCGATCACCTCGAAACCGGCATGGCGTGCGAGCTGGATCGCCATCGAGCCGACGCCGCCGGCGCCGCCGATCACCAGCAGGTGCTGGCCCACGTGGCGGCGGCCATCGAGCTGCAGCGGCATGCGCTGGAACAGCAGTTCCCAGGCTGTGAGGGTGGTCAGCGGCAGCGCGGCCGCTTCAGCGAAATCGAGCGTGGTCGGCTTGCGGGCGACCAGGCGCTCATCAACCCACTGGTACTGGGCGTTGCAGCCCGGTCGGGTAACGTCACCGGCGAAGTAGACCTCGTCACCGGAGGCGAACAGGCTGGCCTCGTCACCGATGGCTTCGACCACGCCGGCTGCGTCCCAGCCGAGCACCCGGGGCACCTCAAGGGTGGCCGGATCGGTGGCGGCGCGCTGCTTGCCATCGACGGGGTTGACCGATACCGCTTCGATCCGCACCAGCAGATCGCGGCCGCGAGGAGGCAGCGGCGGCGGCAGCAGGACATCACGCAGGGCGGGCGCGTATTCACGACTCAGGGCGACGGCTTTCATCACGGCTCCGGCTGGGTTCGTGATCCCATCATAAGGTTCCTCACGTTTCCGCAAACGCGCTGAACTGTGTGATGCAGCACGTTGCGCAATATGTCGCTTCTCGCCCCTAAACTCCATCAAACCCTTGCAGCGTGTGGGTCTTGCGGATTTTCATCATCCTGTATAGGGTTTCAACGTCGGACCGGTGGACGGTCGGGCGCAACACTTCACATGTTACGGGACTGTTAACATGGCCTTCACCCGCCTGAGCATAATGTTCGCGGCGGTGGCGTGCTGAATCGGCTGTCGAACATCGACGCACTAGTGCTGGCCCATGCCTCTACCGGTTTCATACCCCCGAAATAGGAGCTGTACTCAATGAACAAGAAGATCCTTACTGCCGCGCTGCTGGGCGGCCTGGCTTTCGCCCAGGCAGCTTCGGCGCAGGAGTTCGATGACCGCTGGTACCTGACCGGTTCGGCCGGCTTCAACTTCCAGGACAGCGACCGTCTGACCAATGACGCTCCGTTCGTGACCCTGGGCCTGGGTAAGTTCATCAGCCCGAACTGGTCGCTGGACGGTGAGCTGAACTACCAGAACCCGAACTTCGACAGCAACCAGGACCTGAACTGGTCGCAGTACGGCGTCTCGCTGGACCTGCGTCGCCACTTCATCAAGGAAGGCCGCGGCTGGAACCCGTACATCGTCGGTGGCCTGGGCTACCAGAAGTCGGAAGAAGAGTACGCTGCGCTCGACAACAACGGCCCGCGCCAGCGTAAGGACGGCAATGTTGCCGCCAAGCTGGGCGTCGGCCTGCAGACCACCTTCGAGAAGCGTGTTGCTGTCCGCGCCGAAGTGGCCTACCGCGCTGACTTCGACGACCAGAGCATCGCCGCACGTGACGAGAGCTGGTTCGGCGACGTGCTGGCTTCGGTCGGCGTCGTGATCCCGCTGGGCCCGGCTCCGGTCGCGGCTGCTCCGGCTCCGGCTCCGGTTGCCCCGAGCTGCGCCGACCTGGACGACGACGGTGACGGCGTCAACAACTGCGACGACAAGTGCCCGAACTCGCAGCCGGGTCAGACCATCGGTCCGGACGGTTGCCCGGTTCCGGTCTCCATCGACCTGAAGGGCGTCAACTTCGACTTCGACAAGTCGAACCTGCGTCCGGACGCCGTGGCGATCCTGAGCGAAGCCACCGAGATCCTGAAGCGTTACCCGGATCTGCGCGTTGAAGTTGCCGGTCACACCGACTCGAAGGGTACCGACGCTTACAACCAGAAGCTGTCGGAGCGTCGTGCTACCGCCGTGTACAACTACCTGACCAAGAACGGCGTTGACGCCGGTCGCCTGGTCGGCCCGATCGGCTACGGCGAGAGCCGTCCGATTGCTCCGAACACCAACCCGGATGGTTCGGACAACCCGGAAGGTCGCGCCAAGAACCGTCGTACCGAGCTGAACGTCCAGAACTAAGTTCTGACGCTCTGCCCGTAGGACACAGCAGGACCCGGCTTCGGCCGGGTCTTGTTGTTTCTGCGGCCAGGAAGCTCGCCTGTGACCCGGCAAGGAAACCGTTCGTCGGTCTTTTTATCCGTAAAACCAATAAGTTGTCGTATTCATTGAAAGTGGCGCTTGAAAGCTGGCGCGGCATTGCTAAACTCGCCGCGTCACTTCCTTCCGTGGATGCCCCTCATGCTGCGCTCTGCATCGGCCGCCGTCCTGGCGCTGGCCCTGGTTCCCGCCGCCCACGCTGCGGTCGATTGCTCGGTCAACACCAGCGCCTCGCCGCTGCCGTTGCCGGCCACGACCATCGCGCCAGTGGCCGACGAGCTGTACATCCGTGGCAACCAGCTGGGCATGCCGGCCGGTGTGCTGAGCAGCAACTACGATCCGTCGCAGTCGCTGGACCAGGTGCTGCAGCGCCTGCGCATCGACGGCTGCCAGAACATCGCCAAGGCCATTCCGAGCGCACCGGCGGTGAAGCCGAACGATCCGGCGGCCTACAAGCCGCAGACCGAATTCGACAACACGCCCTGGCGCTTCGACATGAGCCAGAACGGCAAGCGCATGACCGCCGAAGAGTTCGACGCCTGGATGAAGGCGCGCGGCGTTCGCGTGGTCAAGGCGCGTCCGGCTCCGGCCGCCACTCCGGCCCCGGCCGAAGCACCGGCTGAGACCAAGCCGGTCGACAAGAAGTAAGCGCCGCGGGGAGCAGAGGCTTGCGCACGCGCCGCCCACCTGCCGCCCCCGCCGCCCGCTCCCGCGCATCGCGTGGGCGTGCGACTCCGAATGTCTCCAGTGGCGTGCGCCATGGCCTGGCGCGGGTGCTGTCCAAGGCGGGTGTGTGCTCGCGCAGCGAGGCCGCGCGCTGGATTGCCGAGGGCCGCGTGCGCGTGTCCGGCCGCATCGTCCGTGATCCCGAATTCCCGATTGGACAGCCTGTGCCACCGATCGAAGTCGATGGCCGGCCGATGGATGCGCCGCAGCGCCTGTACCTGATGCTCAACAAGCCGCGCGGGGTGGTGACCACGGCGCAGGACGAGCGTGGTCGCGACACCGTGTATCGCTGCTTCGACGGTGCCGGCCTGCCGTGGATCGCGCCGGTCGGGCGCCTGGACAAGGCCAGCGAAGGCTTGCTGTTGTTCAGCAATGATCCGCAGTGGGCGGCACACCTGACCGATCCGGAGACCGGCCCGCAGAAGACCTATCACGTGCAGGTGGATCGTCTGCCCGATGACGCCACCCTGGCGGCACTGCAGACCGGGGTGGAGGATGAGGGGGATTTCCTCGCCGCCCGTGCCGTGCGCGTACTGCGCAGTGGCGACAAGACCGCATGGCTGGAGGTGGTCCTCGACGAGGGCCGCAACCGCCATATCCGCCGCCTGTTGGCGGCCTTCGACCTGCAGGTGCTGCGCCTGGTCCGGGTCGCGATCGGTGGGCTGCTGCTCGGCGATCTCGGCAAGGGCCAGTGGCGGGTTCTGCAGGTCAGCGACCAGCAGCGGCTGGGGGCCGCTGCACCGGGCTGATCATCGCCCGTGGCCGGCAGTTGCCGGCCGCCGTTCCAGGCGTAGGGGGCGCCTGGCTGTCGACATTCCCGAACGGAGCCTGCCATGTACCACCCGACCCTCAATCAAACCCTGCGCTGCGCAGGCCTGCTGCTGCCGATGGTGCTGCTGACCGCCTGCGGCGGCCACAAGAAGGTGGCCAAGGCGGAAACGCCTGCCGAGACCCCGGTGGTGGAAGTGAAGACCCCGGAGCTGGATGGTCGCGGCAGTTACCGCTTCCTGATGAGCGACGGCGACAAGAAGATGACCGCCGATGAGTTCGATGCCTGGATGAAGGCCAACGGTATCCGCGTAGCCAAGGGCAATGGCCAGGATGCCGCCGCCAAGCCGGTGGTGGTGGCCAGCAAGGACGAGCCGAAGGGCAAGAAGAAAAAGAAGTGACGCCAGTGGGTGCCGACCTTGGTCGGCACGCCATCAGGCTGCGGTAGGTGCCGACCTTGGTCGGCACGCCATCAGGCTGCGGTAGGTGCCGACCTTGGTCGGCACGCTCTGACCGGGTGGGGCAGAGCCCTTTCCTGCGGAAAGGGATCCGACCCCGGCCATGATCAGCCCTTGACCACGCCCAGTTCGACACCGATGCGGGTGAAGGCGTCGATCGCCCGGTCCAGGTGCTCGCGGCTGTGCGCAGCGCTGATCTGGGTACGGATGCGGGCCTGGCCCTTGGGCACCACCGGGAAGAAGAAGCCGATCGCGTAGATGCCTTCCTCGAGCAGGCGCTCGGCGAACTTCTGCGCCAACGGTGCGTCATACAGCATCACCGGGCTGATCGGATGCACGCCCGGCTTCACGTCGAAACCGGCGGCGGTCATCTTCTCGCGGAAGTAGGCGGTGTTCTCGGCCAGGGTGCTGCGCAGGTCGTCAGCGGCAGCCAGCATTTCGAATGCCTTGATGCCGGCGGCCACCACGTGCGGCGGCAGCGAGTTGGAGAACAGGTACGGGCGCGAGCGCTGGCGCAGCAGTTCGATCACTTCGGCGCTGGCGCAGGTGAAGCCGCCCAGTGCGCCACCCATGGCCTTGCCCAGAGTGCCGGTGATGATGTCGATCTTCTCCAGCACGCCCTTGACCTCGGCCGAGCCGCGGCCGGTGGCACCGAGGAAGCCGGTGGCGTGGCATTCATCGATGTGCACCAGGGCGTTGTACTTCTTTGCCAGCGCGGTGATCTCGTCCAGCGGCGCGATGAAGCCGTCCATCGAGAACACGCCGTCGGTGGTGATCAGCTTGGTCTTGCAGCCTGCGGCATCGGCGGCCTGCAGCTGGGCTTCCAGATCGGCCATGTCACAGTTGGCGTAGCGGAAGCGCTTGGCCTTGCACAGACGCACGCCGTCGATGATCGAAGCATGGTTCAGTGCATCGGAAATGATCGCGTCGTTCTCGCCAAGCAGCGGCTCGAACAGGCCGCCGTTGGCATCGAAGCAGGCCGCGTACAGGATGGTGTCCTGCTTGCCGAAGAAGTCGGCGATCTGCTTTTCCAGCTGCTTGTGCAGGTCCTGCGTGCCGCAGATGAAGCGCACCGAGGCCATGCCGAAGCCGTGGGTATCGAGTGCGTCCTTGGCGGCCTGGATCAGGTCCGGATGGTCGGCCAGTCCCAGGTAGTTGTTGGCACAGAAATTCAGCACCTTGCGGCCGTCGTCGAGGGTGATCTCGGCCGACTGCGGGCTGGTGATGATCCGCTCGGACTTGAACAGGCCCTGGGCGCGGATGGCGTCCAGTTCCTCGGCATAGTGGCGGGTCAGGGCGGAGGAGGCGTCGGTCATGGCGTGGGCACGGCTCTGAACGGGAAACCGCCGATTCTACCGGGCATCGCCGCTTGCCAACCGGCCCGGCCGGGGCATCGCCACGGCCGGCACATGTTGCATCGCAATAGCAAACTGGTTAAAAATTCGTGAACCGGAGCTGTCCCGTTCCGGCCGATACGCCCGCCCTGGGCCTTCCACGCCACCGCCCCCACCGGAGACGCTCATGAAGCACGCCCGTGCCTGCCTCGCCATTGTCGCTGCCTTGACCCTGGCTGCCCCGTTCGCCGCCAGTGCCCAGGAAAACGAATCGCCGTACAGCTGGAACGTCACCGCCGTTTCCGATTACCTGTTCCGTGGTGTGTCGCAGACCGACGAAAAGCCGACCCTGCAGGCCGGTTTCACCTACACCTCGCCGGTCGGCTTGTATGCCGGTGTCTGGGGTTCGGGCGTCGACTTCGGTCCGGGCGACCCGAGCACCGAGGTCGACTACCAGATCGGCTACGGCGTCGACGTCACGCCCCGCGTCAATTTCGACGCGCTGCTGAACCGCTACACCTACCTCGGTGCCAGCGAGCTGAACTACAACGAGCTGATCACCACCACCACGCTGGATGAGACCTACAAGCTGACGGTGGCCTACACCAACGATGTCTGGAACAGCAGCACCGATGGCTGGTACTTCGGCCTGGGCGGCAGCTGGGGCCTGCCGAAGGACTTCACCCTGAATGCCAACGTCGGCCGCAGCACCTTCGAGGACGGCATTGCCAAGGACTACACCGACTGGAACGTCGGCGTCGAACGCCAGTTCGGCCTGTTCAACGTCGGCCTGGGCTACTACGGTACCGACGGCAATGGCCGTGACAACTCGGGCAAGCTGGCACACAGCCGCGTGCTGCTGACCGTGGCCGTGGGCAAGTAACGCCGCAGGCGTTACGGGTAGTGCCGGCCGCTGGCCGGCAACACCAAAGAAAAAGGCGCCCATCGGGCGCCTTTTTCAATTCCGCAGCGTTCTTGATCCCATCTGGGGAAGAGCCCCCTTGTTGTTCAAGGGGGCGCGCCAAAGGCGCGGGGATAAGGAAACATGCGGGGGAATTGACCCTTCGGGTCAATTCCAGCTGAGCACGACCTTGCCGGCCTTGCCTTCTTCCATCAGGTCGAACCCCTTCTGGAAGTCGTCGATCGGCAGCTGGTGGGTCATCACCTTGCCGAGCGGGAAGCCGGACAGCACCAGCTGGGTCATCTTGTACCAGGTCTCGTACATCTTGCGGCCGTAGATGCCCTGCACGGTCAGGCCCTTGAAGATGATCTTGTCCCAGTCGCAGCCTGCACCCTTGGGCATGATGCCCAGCATGGCGATCTTGCCACCGTGGTACATGCAGTCGAGCATGTCGTTGAACGCACGCGGGTTGCCGCTCATTTCCAGGCCCACATCGAAGCCCTCCATGTGCAGTTCCTTCATCACGTCCTTCAGCGACTGGTTGGCGACGTTGACCACGCGGGTGGCGCCCATGTCGGCGGCCAGCTTCAGGCGGAAGTCGTTGACGTCGGTCACCACCACGTTGCGCGCACCGATGTGCTTGCAGATGCCGGCAGCGATGATGCCGATCGGGCCCGCGCCGGTGATCAGCACGTCCTCACCGATCACGTCGAATTCCAGTGCGCAGTGCGCAGCGTTGCCGTACGGGTCGAAGAACGCGGCCAGCTCCGACGGGATCTGGTCCGGGATCGGCCACAGGTTGCTGGCCGGCATCACCATGTATTCGGCGAAGGCACCATTGACGTTGACGCCGATGCCGACGGTGTTCGGGCACAGGTGCGGGCGGCCGCCACGGCAGTTGCGGCAGTGGCCGCAGACGATGTGGCCTTCGGCCGAGACGCGCTGGCCGATCTCGTAGCCGGTCACGCCCGGGCCGATCTCGGCAATGCGGCCGACGAATTCATGGCCGATGGTCAGGCCCGGCTTGATCGTGCGCTGGCTCCACTCGTCCCACAGGTAGATGTGCAGGTCGGTACCGCAGATCGCGGTCTTCTCGAGCTTGATCAACACCTGGTTGGGGCCCGGAGTCGGCACCGGAACCTCTTCCATCCAGATGCCCTTGGCTGCTTCGCGCTTGACCAGGGCCTTCATCGTTTGCTGCGCCATCGGGGTGGAACTCATCAGGGGGAAAGCGCGGATTATAGGGTGCCGCGCGGATTTCCCATGTTGCGCTGCGGGTGCTTTGGCGGAACGAAAGGCGTGCGCCGGCGGGCGTTTCGAACGTGCCGCAAACAGCAGCGCCTCCTTGATTCCGGGGGAGGGCGCGTGGTCACCCTGGCCGGGACACGCAAAAGCCCATCCATGGTGCTCGATGGCGCCATCCATGGCGCCAACGGTCCCGGCCAGGGTGACCACGCCCCCTCTGGACGATTCCATGTGCGCGGCCGACGTGCGCGTGGCAGAGCAAGAAGCAGGCCCATGACTTCCGGGGTTCGGGGCGGGGCAGGGCGGCGGGCTACAATCGAGGGTTCCACTACCAGGGGCCGCTCCATGCGCTCGAACCTGCTTGCATTCTCCATCGTCGCCAGCCTCGGGCTGGCCCAGGTCGCCCATGCCGCTGAAGGCATGTGGGTGCCGCAGCAGCTGCCGGAAATCGCCGGCCCGCTGCAGAAGGCCGGCCTGAAGCTGTCCCCGCAGCAGCTGTCCAACCTGACCGGCGACCCGATGGGCGCGGTCGTCGCCCTCGGCGGCTGCACCGCCAGCTTCGTCTCGCCGCAGGGTCTGGTGGTCACCAACCACCATTGCGCGTATGGCGCCATCCAGCTGAATTCGACCGCGCAGAAGAACCTGATCAAGGACGGCTTCAACGCGCCGACCCTGAAGGACGAACTGAGCGCCGGCCCGAACGCCCGCGTGTTCGTGCTCGACCAGATCACCGACGTCACCGCCCAGGCCAAGGCCGCCATCGCCGCCGCCGGCAATGACCCGTTGGCCCGCAGCCGCGCGCTGGACGCCTTCGACAAGGCCCAGGTTGCCGCCTGTGAGGCCGATGCCGGGTTCCGCTGCCGCCTGTACAGCTTCTCCGGCGGCAACACCTATCGCCTGTTCCGCAACATGGAAATCAAGGACGTGCGCCTGGTCTACGCGCCCCCGGGCAGCGTCGGCAAGTTCGGCGGCGACGTCGACAACTGGATGTGGCCGCGCCACACCGGCGATTTCTCGTTCTACCGCGCCTACGTCGGCAAGGACGGCAAGCCGGCCGCCTTCGCCGCCGACAACGTGCCGTACCAGCCCAAGCACTTCCTGAAGTTCGCCGACCAGCCGCTGGGCGCCGACGACTTCGTGATGGTGGCCGGCTACCCGGGCCGCACCAACCGCTACGCGCTGGCCGGTGAGTTCAACGAAACCGCCAGCTTCACCTACCCGACCATCGCCAAGCACTACAACGCCGTGCTGAAGATGATCGCCGACGCCGGCAAGGCCGACGCCGACGTCAAGGTGAAGTACGCCGCCACCGCCGCCAGCATGAACAACGTGGCCAAGAACTACCTGGGCCAGCTGGAAGGCTTCAAGCGCATCGACGCCGCCGGCCAGAAACAGGCTGAAGAGGCCGCCGTGCTGGCATGGCTGAAGAAGCAGGGCGCGGCCGGCAAGCCGGCGCTGGCCGCACACGCACAGCTGCTCAAGCATCTGGATACCAGCAAGTCGACCCGCGAACGCGACCTGTTCGTCGGCCAGTTCAACAACACCTCGGCCGTTGGCGCGGCGATCACCCTGTACCGCCTGTCGATCGAGCGCAGCAAGCCGGATGCCGAGCGCGAAGCCGGTTACCAGGAGCGCGACCTGACCACCATTGAAGGTGGCCTGAAGCAGATGGACCGCCGCTATGTGGCGAAGATGGACCAGCAGCTGCAGGCCTACTGGCTGGAGCAGTACGTGGCCCTGCCGGCCGCGCAGCGCGACAATGAAGTGCTGAACAAGTGGCTGGCCGGCAGCGATGCCAACGCAGTCAAGGCGCTGGTGGGCAAGCTGTCGGGCACCGAGCTCGGCAGCCTGGACGCACGCCTGAAATGGTTCAAGGCCGACCGTGCCGCATTTGAAGCCAGCAGCGATCCGGCCATCCAGTACGCCGTGGCTGTCATGCCGGCACTGCTGAAGCAGGAAGAGCAGAAGAAGATCCGCGAAGGCGAATCGCTGACCGCGCGTCCGCTGTACCTGCAGGCCGTGGCCGACTACAAGAAGAGCCAGGGCGAGTTCGTCTACCCGGACGCCAACCTGTCGCTGCGCATCACCTTCGGCAACGTCATGGGCTACGGCAAGGACGGCGTGAAGTACACCCCGTTCACCACCCTGGAAGGCGTGGCAGCGAAGGAAACCGGTGAAGATCCGTTCGACTCGCCGAAGGCGCTGCTCGATGCGGTCAAGGCCAAGCGCTACGGCGGCCTGGAAGACAAGCGCATTGGTTCGGTGCCGGTGAACTTCCTGTCCAACCTGGACATCACCGGCGGCAACTCGGGTTCGCCGGTGCTGGACGCCAACGGCAAGCTGGTCGGCCTGGCCTTCGATGGCAACTGGGAATCGGTCAGCTCCAACTGGGTGTTCGACCCGGTGATGACCCGCATGATCGCCGTCGACAGCCGCTACATGCAGTGGATCATGCAGGAAGTGGCGCCGGCGCCGCAGCTGCTGAAGGAACTGAACCTGGCGAAATAAACCGGTTGCGGTAGTGCCGGCCGCTGGCCGGCAACCTCGACCAGATAGCCGGAGACCCCGAAACCCCGCGACCCACGTCGCGGGGTTTTTTGCTGCCCGCACCGACCCGGCACGCCGAACAGGTATCATCCGTGTTCCGCGCACTTCACAGGATGTGAACGAAACGCGGGAACCTCCTCCCCCCCAGGACCCCTTGTACGCATGCGCATCCTGCTTGCCCGCCACGGTGAAACGCCGTGGAACGCCGAAGGCCGCTATCAGGGCCAGATCGACATCCCGCTGTCGCCGATCGGCGAAGCCCAGGCCCAGGCACTGGGTGCCCGCTTGGCCTCGGTCGACATCACCCGTGCCGTCGCCTCGCCGCTGTCGCGCGCGCAGCGCACCGCGCAGCTGGCGCTTGGCGCCGCCCGTGCCGACATGCTGCTGACCGAGCCGGAACTGCAGGAAATCGCCCACGGCGAATGGGAAGGGCTGCTGGCCAGCGAGATCCACGAGAAGGATCCGTCGCGCCTGCAGGCCTGGCGCGAGGAGCCGGATACGGTGCTGATGCCCGGCGGCGAATCGCTGCGCCTGGTGCTGGAGCGCAGCTGGCGTGGCCTGGCCCGCGCCACCGAAGGCCTCGGCGAGCACGACACCCTGCTGGTGGTTGCGCACGATGCGGTCAACCGCGTGATCCTGTGCAAGGTGCTGGGCCTGCCGCTTTCCCGGCTGTGGACCTTCCGCCAGGCACCGACCACGCTCAACCTGCTCGAAGGCGCCGACATGGACAGCCTGGAAGTGGTGCGCCTGAACGACTGCGCCCACCACACGCCGTTCTTCGGCGAAGCCAAGCACCGCGCCCTCTGATTCCCGAACCACCTGCTTCTGCTGGAACCCCTGCCGTGACGAACACCCCGACCACCCTGGCCGACTGGCTGGACTACATTGAACGCCAGCACCCGGCGACCATCGACATGGGCCTGGAGCGCGTGCGCGCCGTGGCCACGGCGATGGGCCTGGGGGCGCCGGCCAAGCGCACCATCGTGGTCGGTGGCACCAACGGCAAGGGCTCCACCGTGGCCTTCATCGAAGCCATTGCACGCGCCGCCGGCTGGAAGGTCGGCGCGTACACCTCGCCGCACCTGCTGCGCTACAACGAGCGCGTGCGCATCGGCGGCCAGGACGTGGACGATGCCGCGCTGGTCGCTGCGTTCAGTGCGGTCGAGGCCGCGCGTGGCGAGACCACGCTGACCTATTTCGAGTACGGCACGCTGGCTGCGCTGCAGCTGTTCGCCGACGCCGGGCTGGACCTGGCAGTGCTGGAAGTGGGCCTGGGCGGCCGCCTGGATGCGGTCAACATCATCGACGCCGACGTGGCGGTGATCACCACCGTGGACATCGACCACGCCGAGTGGCTGGGCGAGGACCGCGAGGCGATCGGCACCGAGAAGGCCGGCATCATCCGCGGCTGGAAGCCGGTGATCCTGGGCGAGACCGACCCGCCCTCGAGCGTGCTCGCGCGTGCCTACCTGGTCGGTGCCAACGCGATCCGCGGCGGCAGCGATTACTTCTACGAGCCGATCGACGCCCAACGCTGGCGCTGGCGCGATGTCGGCCTGCGCATGGAACTGCCGACCCCGGCGCTGGCCGGCCCGATCCAGCTGGCCAACGCCGGTGCGGCCATCGCCGCGCTGCGCGCGCTGGACAAGCCGGTGCCGCGCGCGGCGTGGGCCGCCGGTATCGCGGCGGCGCGCATTCCGGGCCGCCTGCAAGCGTTCGAGCGTGGCGGTGTGCAGATCCGCGTCGATGTCGGGCACAACCCGCAGGCGGCGGGGCAGCTGGCGCGCGCGCTGAAGGCCGAGGCGTCGGCCGGGCGCACCTTGGCGGTGTATGCCGCATTGCAGGACAAGGACGCGGTGGGTGTGGTGCAGGCATTGCAGGGCGTGGTTGCCGAATGGACCCTTGCCGGCCTGGACGGCCCGCGTGGCCAGAGTGCCGCCCAGTTGCAGGCGCGCCTGGCCGAGACCGCTGCTGGCGGCGCGCAGCTGGCCGCTTCGGTCGAACAGGCGCTGGCGCAGGTACTGGCCCGGGCCGAGCGCGGTGACCGCGTACTGGTATTTGGCTCCTTCCATACCGCTGCCGCCGCATTGCAGTGGTTGCAGGGCAGCGCCTGAGCCACGTTCAGCCAATCCCGACGCCGTCCGGTCCGGCACCCGTATAATCGACCGCAACCTCCGGACAGTTGCCGCCTCACGTGGATACGCCTCTGAAACAGCGTCTGATTGGTGCCATCGTGCTGGTTGCACTGGCCGTGATTTTCCTGCCGATGCTGGTCAAGGGGCCTGCACCGGACAGCGGCGTGGCCTCGGTGCCGATCGCCGCGCCGGATGCACCGGCCGATGGCCAGTTCGAAACCCGTGAACTGCCGCTGGTGGCTCCGGCCGGTGGGGCTACCGGCCTGCAGACCGGGCAGGCCAAGCCGTTGCAGGAGGCCGCCATGCCGGCCACGCCGCCGACCGTGGACACGTCCCCGGCGGTTGCCGCCGGCAACTACGCCGTCACTTTCGGCGCATACGGCAGCAAGGCCGACGCCGATGCGGTGATCGCCTACCTGCAGCGCTCGCAGCTGCCGGGCTTCGCAGAAGCGACTACCATCAATGGCCGTCAGGCATGGCGTGTGCGCGTGGGGCCGTATGGCGACCGCGCACAGGCCGAGGCGGCCCGGCTGCAGGCGGTGAAGATCCGCGCCGATGTGAAGGCCGAAGTGATCACCCTGGATGCCGCAACGGGCAGCAGCGCCCCGGTGGCAGCTACCCCGGCACCGGCTACGCCGAGTGCCAGTACCCCGTCCGCAGCCACCTCGCCGTCCGCCAGCAGCAACCCGGTGCGCAGCGAAAGCCTGCCGCCGAGTACGCCGACTGCGACGGCCACTCCGGCGGCCAAGCCCGAGCCGCCGAAGCCGGCCCCGAAGCCCGAAACCCCGAAGCCCGAGCCGAAGCCCGAGCCGAAGCCGGAGGCCACCGCCAGCAAGCCGGCGACGGCGCCGACCACGCCGGCTGCACCGGCGGCCAGCGGCGTCGGCTTCGCCGTGCAGCTGGGCGCGTTCGGCCAAGCCAGCGATGCCAATGCGCTGCGTGACAAGGTCCGTGCTGCCGGCTTCAGCGCCTTCGTCGAGCAGGTGCGTACCGACAAGGGCACCCTGCATCGCGTCCGTGTCGGACCGGTCGCCAACCGGGCTGACGCCGAACAGCTGAAGGCGCAGGTCGCCGCCAAGGTTGGCGTCGCCGGCATGGTCCGACCGCACCCATGACCGACGCGCAGGCCCGTTGCCAGCGCCGCCGAAGGAGCGGGGCGCCATGATCGACGTGGTGCTGCTGATCGTGATCGCTGCCTCGACGCTGCTCGGGATGCTGCGTGGCTTCGTGGGAATCGTCATCGGCACGTTGTCGTGGCTGCTGGCCGCGTGGGCGGCCTTCGCCTTCGGCAACGATGCCGCGCGCTGGTGGGCGGCGCCCGCCGCACCTGGCGGCGAACATTTCGTCGGCGGCTACCTGGGCGTGGGCATTGGCGTGATGATCGTGGTCGCGGTGATCGGCATGGTCATCAAGGCGATGATCCACCGCAGCATGCTGACCAGCCTGGACCGGTTGCTGGGCGGTGTACTGGGGGCCGTCCGTGGTGGCCTGATCGCGGCGATCCTGGTGCTGCTGGCCGGCTTCACCCCGTTGACCGCCGAGCCCTCCTGGAAGCGCTCGGCGGTTCGCCCGGTGCTGAATCCGGCCGTGGCCTGGATGAACGGGAAGCTGCCGCGCTGGCAGGTCCCCGGCGCCGACATGCTGCCCAAGACCTTGCCGACCGACATGCTGTCCCCATCTGCATTGATGGAATTGGGGAAGAACGCAGGCGCCGGGTTGGGAAAGCCGGGCGCGGCAGGCGATAATGGCATCCTCAACCAGGTAGTGGCGGGCGGCGGATGGCTGCGGCCCGCGAAAGCGGAACAGGGCGATGCATACGATCCGGCCGAAGTGCGCCCGGACGCCCCAGCACTGCCGGACAGTATCGAGCCGGACGATCCGGCCAATGTCGACCGCAGGCGCGGCGACCACCGCGGCCAGGTACGGCCACCTTCCTTGTAACTGGGCACAGCCCAGCGGAGACCTCGCACCATGTGTGGCATCGTCGGAATCGTCGGCAACCAGAACGTCGCCGGGCAGTTGTATGACGGCTTGACCGTTCTCCAGCACCGCGGCCAGGACGCGGCAGGTATCGCCACCGCCAATGGCAGCCGCCTGCGGGTGCAGAAAGCCACCGGCCTGGTCCGCGATGTGTTCGACGCCCGCACCATGTCCACGCTGGAAGGCAGCGTCGGCATCGCGCACGTGCGCTATCCGACGGCAGGTTCGGAAGGCATGGACGAGGCACAGCCGTTCTACGTGAATTCGCCGTACGGCATCGCGCTGGCCCACAACGGCAACCTGATCAACACCGAGGCGCTGCGCCAGCAGGTGTTCGAACAGGACCGTCGCAACGTCAACACCGATTCGGACAGCGAAGTGCTGTTGAACGTGTTCGCCTACGAACTGGAGCAGCAGCGCCAGCTCAGCCCGGAAGCCGCGATCCGCGCGGTGGCCGGTGTGCACCGCCGCTGCAAGGGCGGCTATGCAGTGGTCAGCGTGGTGCTGGGCCTGGGCCTGGTGGCCTTCCGCGACCCGCATGGCATCCGTCCGCTGGTGCTGGGCAAGCGCAGCCACGCAGAAGGCGACGAGTACATCGTGGCGTCCGAGTCGGCTGCACTGGACGTACTGGGTTTCCAGCGCGTGCGTGACGTGCAGCCGGGCGAAGCGATGGTGATCACCGCGCGCGGCGAGCTGTTCTCGGAAATCTGCGCCGAGCCGGCCGAGCACACCCCGTGCATCTTCGAATACGTGTACTTCGCGCGCCCGGATTCGATGATCGACAACGTCTCGGTGCACAAGGCACGCATGCGCATGGGCATCAAGCTGGGCGAGAAGATCCTGCGCCTGCGCCCGGACCACGACATCGACACCATCATCCCGATCCCGGATACCTCGCGCGATGCCGCGCTGGAGATCTCCAATGTGCTTGGGGTGAAGTACCGCGAAGGCTTCATCAAGAACCGCTACATCGGCCGCACCTTCATCATGCCGGGGCAGGGTGAACGCGTGAAATCGGTGCGCCGCAAGCTCAACCCGATCCACCTGGAGTTCCGCAACCGCGTGGTGCTGCTGGTGGACGATTCGATCGTGCGTGGCACCACCAGCCAGCAGATCGTGCAGATGGCCCGTGATGCCGGCGCGCGCAAGGTCTACCTGGCCAGCGCCGCGCCGCCGGTGCGCTACCCGAACATCTACGGCATCGACATGCCGGCGGCCGAAGAGCTGGTCGCGCACAACCGCACGGTGGAAGAGATCGAGGCCCACCTGGGCTGCGACTGGCTGATCTACCAGGACCTGGAAGACATGGAAGCGGCGGTGAGCGAAGGCAACCCGGCGCTGCGCAGCTTCGATTCGTCCTGCTTCAACGGCCACTACCCGACCGGTATCGAGCCGGGCTACTTCGAGCGCATCCAGCAGTTGCGTTCGGACGATGCCAAGCACAAGCGCCGCGCCTGAGGATCAGGCGTGGTGGATGTGCCCGACGTTGGTGGCGACCTGCTGCGCGCTGCGCAGCAGTGCCTGGCTGAAGCCGATCCGCTGCGCAAGGTCGCATTGACCCAGGCGTATGCGGCCGCGTTCCGTGCCGGTCGCCTGAAGGTGGCCGCGGATGCGCCGCCGCCGGATCCGATCTGCATGCCGGGGCGTCCGGGACGACTGGTGCTGGTGCATCCGCGCGAGGTGCCACGGCGAGGACTGGGCGGCGTGGAAGGGCGGGCTGCCTTCATCCACGCCATCGCCCATATCGAGCTCAACGCGATCGACCTGGCCTGGGACGCGGTGTACCGGTTCCGGGGCCTGCCGTCGGCGTTCCACGCCGATTGGGTCAGCTGTGCCGATGACGAATCGCGGCATTTCATGCTGCTGCGCGAACGCCTGCAGGTGCATGGCCACGATTATGCTGATTTCCCCGCGCACAACGGTCTGTGGGAAATGTGCGAAAAGACCGCGCATGACGGCCTGGCGCGCATGGCCCTGGTACCGCGCGTGCTGGAAGCGCGCGGCCTGGACGTCACCCCGGGCATGATCGAGAAGCTGCGCAATGTCGGTGATGGCGAAACCGCCGATGTACTGGAGGTGATCCTGCGTGAGGAAGTGGCGCATGTTGCCGCCGGTTCGCGCTGGTATCGCTGGTACTGCGACCGCGCCGGTGTCGAGCCGCGCGCGCGTTTCAAGGAGCTGCTGGTGGAGTACGCCGGCGGCTACCTGCATGGGCCGTTCAACATGGAAGCGCGCCTGCTGGCCGGCTTCGACGCCGATGAGCTGGCCAACCTGGTCGAACAGGCCGGTTGAAGAAAAGGGGACGGAGGGGATTAAGTCGTTTGTGGCACAAACGACTTAATCCCCTCCGTCCCCTTTTTCATGCGTTGGGCAGCACCACGCGCTTGCCATCCACGGTGGGCCGGTTGATGTAGAACAGGCCGGGGCCGGGCCGGTACGGCAGCTCGCTGACGCCGGCGTCGGCAGCGTAGGTCAGTGCGGTGTCGCCCAGCGCGTCGAAGTTCCAGTGCGCCGACTGCATCAGGTAACGCCGCCGCAACAGCGCCTCCTGGGTTTGCGTCAGTGGCTGTCCGGCCACCAGTCGTCGTGCGATGGGTTGCAGGGCGGACGGCAGCTCCCAACCGGGGACTGCGTTGGCATTGGCCGTCCATTGCACGCCGGCATCGATGGCATGCCGCTGCATCACCTGAAGCGCGATCAGCTGGTAGCGCCAGTCGATGCGCCGGCGCAACACCACGGCGGCCGTCACGTACAGCACCGGTGACAGCAGTACGCTGCGGCTGCCGGCGCGACGCTGTTGCTGCCACTGGTGCCAGACATCCACCCAGACTTCCCTTTGGTCCAGGCCCAACTGCTGCCGCCAGCGCTCGGCATCGGCCTGTGCCTCGGCGTAGGCCGTGGTCGCCTGCAGGATCGCCAGCGGTGGCGTCTGGTACTCGGCCACGCTCGGGCGGCGCAGCAGCTGCCGGCGCGGGCGACTGAGCAGCTTGGGCCCTTCTTCGAGCTGGTTGTAGCCGCCGCCGATGTTGGCGTGTACGCCGGGCAGGGCGATCTCGGTGAACGCTGGCGCCACGCTGGTCAATGGATAGTGCTGGCGATGCTCGTCACGCGCGCTCAGTTGCAGCACCTGCCTGGCAACGCCTGCATGCAGCGCGAGATGAGGTTGTTCGTCGGCACGGCCACCGCTGACCGCAACCACCGTGTCGAACAGGCCGATGAAGCGCAGCGGCGGATCGGCCGGGGCGAAGTCCGTTGTGCAGGACAGGCCAGCGGCCTGCAACAGCTGCCGCCAGCGGGTGCGATCCCAGGCCTGCAACTGGTTGGCCACATCGCGCGCGGCGGCCGCACCCCGTGAAAAGCCGAACAGATCCAGCTGCACGCCACGCAGTGGTCGCTGCCAGCGCGTAGCGAGTGCACTCAGTGCCGCCGGCAGCAGCACCTGCAGCGCCCGCTGCACTTTGGCGCGCACACCGCTGGCGCCAATGCCGAACGCCAGTCCGATCAGGTCGTCGTCGGCGTCATTGCGGGTACCGACACCTTCCACGTAGATCGACAGGGAGGGGCGCGCCGATGTCCCGCTGCGGCTGTCCGGGTACAGCTGCTGCAGGCGGGCGATGTTGGTCAGGCCATTGTCGTAGCTGCTGGTCAACCGGCTCTGGTAGGTCGAATCGTCATCCGCACGCAGCTGCGCCGGGCGCGGCTGCGGCGGCTGGGGCCTGCCACGGGCCAGGTTGTGTGCGTTGTTGCGGGTGCCATCGAAGAACAGCCCGATCCGCAGCAAGCCGACATCTTCGTCCGTGTCCAGCGATGGTGCCATGTGCATTCCCCGTCGTGGCTGCGTCACGGTAGCGCGAAAGCGGTGTATTGGCGACGTGTAGTGACGCTTTTGACCTTACTTAACCCAGATGCGGTCGATCACAAATCCTGATTTTCACTTCTCTCGCCTATTGAATTCACACGCCCCGCGCAGGCCATATGGCCAAACCCGGCAAACCGGGTCGTGCTGCATCAACGCTGTTCACATCATTCAAGGAGCGACGCAATGTTGTCCAGATCGATTGGCAAAGCGGCAGGTGGCCTGGTGTTGGGTTTGTCGGTGGCAGCGGCCGCGCATGCGGCACCGTTGTTCGAGCCGGTGACGGTCATCAGCCGCGCATCGGCAAACAGCGAGCCCGCACTGGGCAAGCTGCTGGCCACCCCGTCCACGGCGACGGTACAGGAAGTGCGTGTCGATGCAGCCGCCACTGCACAACCGCAGCTGGAATTCGAACTGCTCGGCCAGCGGGTGCAGGCGGTGCGCAGCAAGGTCGAAGCACTGCCCGATGGCGGCAGCATCTGGTACGGCCAGTTCCGTTCGCCCTCGGACAAGCTGACCGCGGCCACCTCCAACGGCCAGGACGACCCCGGCAATTCGCTGATCCTGGTGCGCTCGGGCGACACCATCACCGGCTCGATCCGCAAGGGCGGAAAGCTGTATCGCCTGCGCCCGTTGGGCAACCGCCACGTGCTGGTGGAAGTGGATGAATCGCGGATGCCGGCCGACCATCCGGCCGACTACAACCAGCTGCCGAAGATCCCGATGGGCAACAACGATCGCATCGGCATCGCGCAGGCTTCGTCCGGTACGCCGGCGACCATCCGTGTGCTGGTGGTGGCGACCAATGCCGCCGTCGCCGCCTATGGTGGCAACATGCAGTCGCTGGTGCAGCTGGCGGTGGCCGAGTCCAACCAGGGCTACGGCAACAGCAATGTCGGCCTGACGCTGCAACTGGCCGGTTACGAGACCACCAACTACAGCGAGTCCGGCAACTTCACCACCGACCTGTCGCGTTTCCGTGGCACCAGCGACGGCTACATGGACAGCATCCACACCAGCCGCAACACCACCGCGGCCGATGTCGGCGTGCTGCTGATCAACAACAGTGCCTACTGCGGCCTGGCCTCGGGGATCGGCTCGACCGCGTCGACAGCGTTCGCGGCGGTGTACTGGGATTGCGCGACCGGCTACTACTCATTCGCGCATGAGATCGGCCACCTGCAGAGCGCGCGGCATGACATCGCCACCGACCCGAGCACATCGCCCTACGCCTATGGCCACGGCTACCGCTATGAGCCGTCCAGCGGCACCGGCTGGCGCACGATCATGGCCTACAACTGCACCCGCAGCTGCCCGCGCCTGAACTATTGGTCCAACCCGAACATCAGCTACAACGGCATCCCGATGGGCAACGCCAGTACCGCCGACAACCAGCGCGTGCTGGTCAACACCAAGGCCACCATCGCGGCCTTCCGCTGAGCCTGTACTGTCCGCGGCCGCCTTGTGCGGCCGCGGATTTCCTGCCGGCGGGAATTACCCGCGGGGCAGGGTATCCAGCGACCAGCCATTGGCATCCACGCGCAGCACCGAGCCCTGTTCGTACCAGTCGCCGAGCACGATGCGGGTGCGGTCGCGGCCGCCGGCCTGCAGCGTATGGATGGCCGGGCGGTGGGTATGGCCATGGATCATGGTGTCCACGCCGTGGCGGACGAAGGTGGCATCGACTTCGGCCGGAGCCACGTCGGTGACGGTTTCGAACTGTGCACGATCGCCCTGCTTCATTTCCGACTGGCGGGCCTGGCTGGCCTCGCGCGCCTTCTGCGCGAAGGCGATGCGTGCGGCCAGCGGCTGCGACAGGAACTGCGCCTGGAACACCGGGTCGCGGGTCTGTGCACGGAACTGCTGGTAGGGGATGTCATCGGTGCACAGCAGGTCACCATGCTGCAGCAGCACCGGGCGGCCGTACAGCTCGATCACGCACGGGTCGGGCAGGATGCGCAGGCCGGCACGGCGCGCGTAATCCTCACCAAGCAGGAAATCGCGGTTGCCGCGGATGAAGTACACGGGCACGCCGCCGTCGGACAGCACCTTCAACGCATCGGCCACCGCATCAGCGGCCGGAGAGGGCGTGTCATCGCCGATCCAGGCCTCGAACAGGTCGCCGAGGATGTACAGCGCATCGGCGCCGGGCGCCTGCTCGCGCAGGAAGCGCAGGAACAGGTCGGTGATCTCCGGACGGCTGGGGTCCAGGTGCAGGTCGGAAATGAACAACGTGGTCATGCCTGCATTCTAGGCCATCAAGGATGATGGTAGCGCCGCGGGAGCGGCGGGGTCGGATCCCTTTCCGGCGGAAAGGCGATCTGATCCCTGGGCTACACCGGCAGCGGCAGCCAGGTCAGGCTGGCCGAAGCCAGCAGGACGGCGATGCCCGTGGCGGCGAGCACGTCGGAAGGATAGTGCAGGCCCAGCACCACCCGCGACAGCCCGACACCGAGGGTGAACGGCACCAGCAGCGGCGCCAGCCACGGGTAGTAGGCCAGTGCCACGATGGTGAACGACACTGCGTGCAGGGTGTGCCCGGAGGGGAAGCTGAATTCGTCCAGCGGTGCCACCCAGGCGCGGATGCGAAGATCGGCCGCGTAAGGCCGCGGGCGCCGCGTCCAACGCTTGAGGCCCTTGTACAGCAGCAATGCGGCCAGGCCGGTGGCGGCCATGTGCACCGAGGCGCGCAGGCCATCGAAGCCATCCAGCACCACCAGCGCGGCCATCAGCACATACCAGAACACGCCATCGCCGAGACGGCTGATGACCGAGAACAGGCGGCGCACGCGGCGGCGCCGACAGTAATGGTTGGCCCGCCGGCACAAGCGCGCCTCGCGCCCTGCCAGCAGTTCAAGCGGCGTGGTGCGCATGGCCGCTCCTCCGCGACTGCGCAAGCTCGGCCAGCAACGCATCGAACTCGGCCACCACCTGCTGTGGATGCAATCGCTTCATCGCGCGCGCGGCATTGCCGCCCAGTTCGTGGCGTTTCGCGTCATCGGCGGCCAGTTGCACGGCGGCCTCGATGAACTGCTCGTCGCTGTCCACCGCTGCGCCGTTCTCGCCGTTGCGCAGGTACTCACGCGCGGCGCCGTAGTCGAAGGCCACGGTGGCCACGCCGCTGGCCATGCTTTCCAGAGTCACGTTGCCGAAGGTCTCGCTGCGGCTTGGGAACAGGAACAGATCGCCGCTGGCGAAGTGGCGGGCCAGCGCATCGCCGCGCTGGATGCCACAGAAGATGAAATCGGGATTTTCATGTGCCAGCTTCTCGCGGGCCGGGCCGTCACCCACCCATACAAAGCGTGCCTTGGGCCGGATCTGCTGCAGGCGGCGGAATGCCTTCACCGCCAGGCCGAGGTTCTTTTCGGCAGCAATGCGGCCGACATGGATCGCCACCAGGCCGTTGCCATCCACGCCCCATTCCTCGCGCAGTGCAGGATCGCGCCGGCCCGGATCGAACTGCTGGCTGTCCACCGCACGGGCCAGCAGACGCACGCGTTCGAAGCCCTGTTCGCCGAGGAACTGCTGCAGTTCGCGGGTCGGCACCAGGGTAGCGTCCGCCTGGTTGTGGAAGCGGCGCATCCAGCGCATGGCCGCGGCCTGCAGCCATGCCACGCCATAGTCGGGCAGGTACTCGTCGAAGCGGGTGTGGAAGCCGCTGGCGACCGGGATACCGAGGCGGCGTGCGGTACGCAGTGCCGACCAGCCGAGTGGACCTTCTGTGGCGATGTAGACCGCATCAGGGCGCTGATTCTGCCAATGGCGGCCCAGCCGGATCGGGGCTGGCAGGCCGAAGCGCAGGCCGGGGTAGCGGGGCAGGGCAGCGCCGGGAACCAGCAAGGTGCCGGGTGCCGAATCCAGCGCTTCGCTGGACTGGCGGGGGCGGACGAGGTCGATCTCGTGTCCGGCTGCACGCAGACCCTGCTCCAGGCCCTGTACGGTGAGGGCGACGCCGTTGACTTCCGGCGGATAGGTCTCGGTGACGATGGCATAGCGCATGGCGGGCCTCCCGGTTTCCGGCATGCTCGGCCCTGGCGATGTAGCCGACATGACCGCATTGCGACCGCCAGATGACGGTGGCACCGGCGACCGCATCGGCGCTGCGGCCAACAGAAAAAACCACGGCCCCGAAGGGCCGTGGTCCTGGTGCTTCATGTCACAGCGCGATGGATCAGAAGCGCTGCTGGTACTTCATGTAGACGAAGCGACCGATGTCGTAGCCACCGTAGTACGAGAAGGCCGAGTTCGGCTTGCTGTACATGACCGGGCCGTACTTCTCGAACACGTTGTTGGCACCGACCGACACGGTGGCATCCCACGGCAGCGAGTAACGCACCTGCACGTCGTGGAAGGTGACCGCGCCGCGCTCGTTGTAGTTGCGTGCGCCCTTGTACCACGGTGCGTACACACCCGGATCCGAGCACTCGTCCGGGTACAGCGCGATGTTCGAGCAGGTTTCCTTCACGCCCGAATAGTAACGCGCGGTCCAGCTCGCGCCGAAGTTGCCCCGCTCGTAGCCCAGCACCAGGTTGGAACGGACGCGGAAGGCGCTGCCGATGCCGTTGGTGACGATCGGGACGATCGAGTTGTCGTTGGAGGTGCGGTAGGTGGCACTGGATACGTAGGTGGTGGCCGAGTTCACGTTGAACTTGCCGAACCGGGTGTCCAGACGGTAGCTCACATCCAGGTCGTAGCCTTCGGTTTCCATGAAGCCCGCATTGCGGTTGCCGAACTTCAGATTGGTCACGATGCCGGTCACCGGATCACGCTGGAAGCGCGAGCAGCGCGCTTCGATACCCGACTCGTAGCAGTCCTGCAGGATCTGGGTCGGCGTGTCGGCGATGATCGTGTTGTCGATGCGGATCTTCCACCAGTCCAGCGAGGCGTTGAAGCCCTGGATGAAGCTCGGGCTCCAGACCAGGCCCAGGGTCTTGCTGGTCGAGGTTTCCGGCGTCAGCAGCGGGTTGGACCCGGAGGTGAACGGCACCGGCGTCGCGTCCGTCGACGTGTTCACCGGGGTGCCACCCTGGCGCAGCTGGCGGAAGGTATTCGCATTGGCGATGTCGCGTGCGCAACGTGCACGGACTTCCGCGCTGGAGGCCGAGGAACCGAAGCGGGTGTCGCACGGATCGCTGAACTGCGCGAAGGTCTCCGAACCACCGCCGAACAGGTCGCTGATGGTCGGTGCACGGAAGCCCTCGGCCCAGGTGCCACGCACCATCAGCGAGTCGATCGGCTTCCACTTGAAGCCGAACTTGCTGTTGAGCGTGTTGCCGAAGGTGTTGTAGTCCGAGAAGCGCGTTGCGCCGTTGAAGGTCAGTTCCTTCGCGCCCGGCAGGTCGGCCAGCACGGGAACGTTCACTTCCAGGTAGGCCTCGTTGACGGTGTAGTCACCGCCGGTCGGGCCTGCGGCCAGGTTGGTGGTCGCGCCGGTCTGGGCCAGGGCATCCGGGGTGTACTTGCCTTCTTCCTTGCGGCTTTCCACGCCGAACGCGAAGCCCAGGTCGCCAGCCGGCAGGGTCACGATGCTGCCAGCGATGTTGGCAAAGAAGTTCTTGGAGGTGGTGCGGCCCTTGGTGATCTCTTCCGGGAACAGCCACGCCTGCAGTTCTTCGTTGCCGTACAGGCCATCGGCCGCCGTCGTGCCGTACGGCACCAGCGGGTTCCACGGCTTGCACACGTCATAGGAGATCGGTGCAGCGGCGGTGCCGCACTGCACCTTGCCGGTGGCGGCGTTGTAGAACGACGGGCCGACGCCGCCAGCGACGCGACCCTTGTGCAGGTTGCCGGTCGCCACCGATTCCAGTTCATTGCGGTTGTACTGGTAGCCCACTTCCCAGTCGAAGTAGCGGCTGCCGATCTCGAACGAACCGTCGAACGACGCCACCGCGCGGTAGGTCTTCAGCTCGCTGGTGGTCACGCGCGGCACCTCCCAGGTGCGGCGGTTCCAGGCCACGGCGGTCGGGGTGGCATACCCGTGCTGGCGGCCGAACGGATTGAAGTAGCTGTTGATCGACATCGAGCCGACACCGGCGGTGCTCGACTGCAGCGGATAGCCCGCGATCTGGCGGGTGGACTCACGCTGGTTGTAGCCCAGCTCGGTGCGGAAGTTGACGTTGTCGGTGATCTTGAAGCGGCCGTCGAAATAGACCGAGTCGCGCTTGACCGGATACATCACGTGCATCTGGTCGTTGGCGTTGCTCACGTCACCGGTGAACGGCGTGCTATCGGTGAGGTGGTAATTGGCCGGGTTGGTGGGATCCGCGCCGCGGTTGAGGGAATAGCCGCAGCCCGCAGTGGCGGTACAGCCCGGGCCGCGCAGACCGGTGAACTGGCCGTACTGGCTGATCGTGGTCCAGTTGCTGCTGTCGTACGGATGGCGATCGGTCATGCCGTACTTGCTGAAGCCGCGATCGCGCGCCCACACGCCCTTCTCTTCGGCATGCTCGGCGGACAGGGTCAACGACACGCGATCGTTGCTCCAGCCGGCGACCACGTCGAAGCGGTCACGCGCGCCGTCGCCCTGGCTGTACTGGCCGTGGTAGACGTTGGCAGTCACACCGGTGACATTGGAACGGGTGATGATGTTCACCACGCCGGCCATGGCGTCGGAGCCATAGATCGCAGAGGCGCCGTCCTTCAGCACCTCGATGCGTTCCACGGCGGACACCGGCAGGGTGGAGATGTCCTGGTAGCCGGACGTGCTGATGCCCAGGCGCTTGCCGTTGACCAGCACCAGGGTGCGCTGGGTGCCCAGGTTGCGCATGTCGATGTAGGTGCCGCCCGCGTTCTCGCCTGCGGTCAGCGCATTGGCGCGGCTGATGGTCGGGCTGCCCATGGCGGTGACGTTCTGCAGGATGTCGGCAACCGAGCTGAAACCCTGCTTTTCAATGTCGTTGCGGCTGATCGCGAACACCGGCTGTGCGGTTTCCACGTCCACCTGGCGGATGCGCGAGCCGGTGATCTCGATGCGGTCGAGGTTGGTCGGGTTGGCGTTGCTGCCTTCCTGGGCAAACGCGGGCAGCGCCGCCAGCGCTGCAGTGGTAGCCAGGGCGTAGCGGATGGCCTGCCCCAGTGCGGTGGTGCGTGAAGTCATGGCGAGCTCTCTCTCTCAGGTCGTGCACAGGACGCCAAAGTGGGCGTCGAAGGAGCCAGCTGGGTTGATGACCGAGCCGGTGACCCGATAGTAGTCTCGTTAGTTAATACTCTGTAAAGGGTTCGTATCAATTTATGTCACGCGGCCGCGCCAGCCTTCACAAAACGTGAACAAAAGCAGGCGCTTACGTGATGGCAGCGATTGCCCACAGCGCGCCGTTGTGTTGCGAAGCAGCACAAAAAACCGCCAGACTGCGCAAAGTGGGAGTGGGAGATTCGTCACCCCAGTTGTCCTGTGGACAACAGCGGACGGCGTATTCAGGCCACGAACGGACGGAACTGGATGCCCAGCCCGGCGATGCCATCGGTCTCGCCGATCAGGTCCGCGCGCAGCAGCGGACGGGCATCGATGAACGCCTGCGGCACGATCAGCGACAGCCGGTTATCGTCGGCGGTCAGTTCCAGCGCCGGCAGCGGATCGTCTTCGTGGGCGCGGTTGAGCAGCACCGCCAGCCGCAGCAGCGCCGCGAGCCGGCGCGCGGTCAGCAGCAGGCGTTCGGGCAGGGCGTCGAAGGCGGTCTTGGCCACGCTGCGGCGGTGGCTGCGCACCAGCGCCGCCAGCATCTGCTGCTCCTGGCGCGAGAAGCCGGCGATATCCGAGTGTTCCAGCACATAGCTGCCATGCACGTGGTAGCCGCTGTGCGCGATCATCAGGCCCAGCTCGTGCAGGCGCGCGGCCCAGCCGAGCATGCGCGCATCGTCGGCATCGAGCCTCCAGCGCTCCTGCACCTGTTCCAGCAGGGACAGCGCGGTGTCCTGCACGCGCTCGGCCTGGACGGTATCGATACCGTAGCGCTGGCTGAGTGCAGCCACCGATTCGTCACGCAGGTCGTTTTCGCCGGCGCGGCCGACGATGTCATACAGGATGCCTTCGCGCATCGCCGCCTTGCTGACCAGCAGCTTCTGCAGGCCCAGCGCCTGGAAGGCCGCTTCCAGCACCAGGATGCCGCCGGCGATGATCGGGCGGCGGTCGCTGGACAGGCCCGGCAGCTGGATGTCGTCGATCTTCTTGGCCTTCAGCAGTTCATCGCGCAGCTGCGGCAGGGCCTCGGCGGTGATGGCGCCCTTGCTCAGCTTCATCGTCGCGCAGATCTCGCTGATCGCCTTGTGCGTGCCCGAAGAGCCCAACGCTTCCTGCCAGCCCAGCGCACGGTACTTGCTGGCGAAAGGCTGGAACTCGCGGCCAATCTCGGCCAGCGCGTCCTTCCAGCGCTTCTTGCTCAGCTTGCCGCCGGGGAAAAAGCGCCGGGTGCTGGCGATGCAGCCGGCCTGCAGGCTTTCGCGCTCCAGGGTCTGCATGCCCATGCCGATGATGAACTCGGTGGAGCCACCGCCGATGTCGATCACCAGCCGGCGCTGCCCGGGCTTGGGCGGTTGCGCGTGGGCCACGCCCAGGTAGATCAGGCGCGCTTCTTCGCGCCCACTGACCACTTCGATGGCATGCCCCAGTGCGGTTTCGGCCGGTACCAGGAACGACTGCGGCGAGCGCAGCTGGCGCACGGTGTTGGTGGCCAGCGCGCGCACCCGGTGCGGCGGCACATTGCGGATGCGCTGGCCGAAGCGGGCCAGGCATTCCAGTGCACGTTGGCGTGCAGCGGAAGAGAGACCCCCCTTGCCATCCAGGCCATCGGCCATGCGCACCGTCTCGCGCAGGCGGTCGATCACCCGCAGCTGGCCGAGCGTGTAGCGCGCGATGACCATGTGGAAACTGTTGGAGCCAAGGTCGATGGCGGCCAGCAGGTCGCCATCCTGCAATGCGGGCGGAGTCGTGGTGGTATGGGGCATGGACGAATGTTAGCCGAAGGGGCGGTGTGCTCGTCACCGCGCGGCCTTCACATGTTGGAAGAGGGGAGTGCGGCAGGGCTGCGCCCTGCACCTGCCGAAGCATCAGCAGCAGGCTATCCGTGGGATGGCGGGGTGGGTCCGATGGCAGGGGACGCCGTGAACCCGTCCATGGGGGCTTGGTCGCCCGCATCCATGCGGCTCACGCCCCTGCCACCGGACCCACCCCGCCTTCGACAGTTCTCCGCGATCTGCCGGACGGCGTTCTGCGCTGCTGTTGGTGGGTGTCGACCTTGGTCGACACAGTGGATGAATCCAAACGCGCCGACCAAGGTCGGCACCTACCGGATCAGAGCCCCTGCATCAACGCCATCTGTGCCGAATGCGGCGCTTCGTCGTGGGCCGGGGCACGCTTGTGGTAGATGCCGTCGGCATCCAGCTCCCAGGCGTTGAGGTTGTCGTCAAGGTAGTTCTGCAGGACTTCGCGGTAGACCCGCTTGGCCAGTTCCGGATCGAGGATCGGGAAACAGGTCTCGACCCGGCGCAGCAGGTTGCGTTCCAGCCAGTCGGCGCTGGCGCAGTACATCTCCGGCGCGCCGTCGTTGCCGAACCAGTAGACGCGGCTGTGTTCCAGGAAGCGGCCGACGATCGAGCGCACGCGGATGTTGTCCGAGATGCCCGGTACGCCCGGTCGCAGCGTGCAGGCGCCGCGGATGATCAGGTCGATCTGCACGCCGGCCTGCGACGCGGCGTACAGCGCGCGCACCACCTGCGGTTCGTTCAGTGCGTTCATCTTGGCGATGATCCGCGCCGGGCGGCCGGCGGCGGCGATGCGCGTCTCGCGCTCGATGCGGCCGAGGATCCCGGTGTGCAGGGTGAAGGGCGACTGCAGCAGGCGCTTGAGCTTCATCTTCGACGCCAGCCCGGACAGCTGCTGGAACAGCAGGTGCACGTCATTGCCGATGTCGGCATCGGCGGTGATCAGGCTGATGTCGGTATACGCGCGGGCGGTGCCGCTGTGGTAGTTGCCGGTACCCAGGTGCACGTAGCGGCGCAGCTTGCGGCCCTCGCGGCGCACGATCAGCAGCATCTTGGCGTGGGTCTTGTAGCCGACCACGCCGTACACCACCTGCACGCCGGCTTCCTGCAGGCGATCGGCCAGGCCGAGGTTGGCTTCTTCGTCGAAGCGGGCGCGCAGTTCGACCACCACGGTCACGTCCTTGCCGTTGCGCGCGGCCTGGATCAGCGCATCGACGATCAGTGAGTCCTTGCCGGTGCGGTACAGGGTCTGCTTGATCGCCAGCACGTTCGGGTCGATTGCCGCCTGCCGGATCAGGTCCAGCACTGCGGTGAAGGCGTCGAACGGATGGTGCAGCAGCAGGTCCTGGCGCGCCACCGTCTCGAAGATGCCGTCACTGTCGCGCAGCGTGCGCGGGGTCATCGGCGGGTATTTCAGGTCCGGCTGCGCGATCAGGTCGTACAGCTGGATGATGCGGTTGAGGTTGACCGGGCCATCGATGCGGTACACCGCGTTCTCGGTCAGGCCGAAATTCTGCAGCAGGGTGCGCACGATCTCGCGCGGCATGTCGTGCGCGATCTCCAGCCGCACCGCCGGCCGGTAGCCGCGGTCGACCAGCTCGTCGCGCAGCGCCAGCGCCAGGTTCTCCACTTCCTCCTCGTCCACCACCAGCTCGGAATTGCGGGTGACGCGGAACTGGTAGGCACCCTGGACTTCCATGCCCGGGAACAGCTCATCGACGAAGGTGGACAGCACCGAGGACAGAAACACGAAGTTCTGCGATCCGCCCAGCTTCTCCGGCAGCTGGATGATGCGCGGCAGCGAGCGCGGCGCACGCACGATGGCCAGATGGCCGGCGCGGCCGAAGGCATCGGTGCCCTTCAGCACCACCACGATGTTCAGCGACTTGTTGAGGATCTTCGGGAACGGGTGCACCGGGTCCAGGCCCAGCGGCGACAGCACCGGCATGATCTCGTTGCGGAAGTAGGCGCGCAGCCAGCGCTTCTGGCGGTCGGTCCAGGAGTGGCGGCCGAGCACGCCGATGCCGGCGTCCATCAGCGCCGGCCGCAGCGTCTCGTTCCAGCAGCGGTACTGCTGGTCCACCAGTTCGGCGGCACGGTCATGGATGGCGCTGAGGATGGCCTGCGGGCTCATCCCGTCCGGTGCGGGTGGCAGGCCGAATTCCTGCGCGTGGCGCACGGCAGCGGCGCGGATCTCGAAGAACTCGTCGAGGTTGGTGCAGGAGATGCACATGAAGCGCAGGCGCTCCAGCAGCGGCACCTGCGGGTCCATCGCCTGGGCCAGCACGCGGAAGTTGAAATCCAGCTGTGACAGTTCGCGATTGATGTACAGCGCCGGGTCGCGCAACGGATCGTTGTCCGGGCTCACGGGGAGGGGGAGGGATCCGAGGCTGCTCATGGCGTCATTCTTCGATGGAGGTCAGGGGGGCGGACTCGCGCGGGCGCACGTGGTCGGCATCGAAATGGCAGGAGAACACCGAGCCCTTGCCGACTTCGCTTTCAATTTCCAGCCGTGCGTGGTGCAGGCCGAGGATGTGCTTGACGATGGACAGGCCCAGGCCGGTGCCACCGCTTTCGCGGGAGCGGCTGCTGGAGACACGGTAGAAGCGTTCGGTCAGGCGCGGCAGGTGGGTGGCCGGGATGCCGTAGCCGGAGTCGCGCACCGCCAGCACCGCACCGTCGCCCTCGCGGCGGAACTCCACCGCGATGCGGCCACCAGCCGGCGTATAGCGCACCGCATTGGTGACCAGGTTGGAGAATGCGCTGTGCAGTTCCTTGGTCGAGCCCTGAAGGTCAACGCCGGCCAGGTCGTCGATGCTGATCTGGTGGCGGCCCTGGCTGTGCGCCTCGGCCTCGCGGCGCAGGGTGGCCAGCATCGGCTGCATGGCCACGGTCTCTTCCTCGCTGTGCTCCTGCGATTCCAGCCGCGACAGGGTCAGCAGGTCTTCCACCAGCTGGGCCATGCGCTGGCTCTGCTTGCGCATTTCTTCCAGCATCGGTCCGGTTCCCGGGAAATCCTCCGGGTCCATCATGTCCAGGTAGCCGTGGACTACGGTGAGCGGCGTGCGCAGCTCGTGTGAAACGTTGGCGACGAAATCCCGCCGCACCTGCTCCAGGCGCAGCAGCTTGCTGACGTCACGCGCGATCAGCAGCCAATAGTCCGACGAATAGGGAATCAGGCGCAGGTTCAGGCGGATCGCCGGATCGACCGGCGAGGGTACGTCCAGGATGGGCTCGGCATTGCGGCCACCAGCCAGCCAGTGTGCCAGCGGCATTGGCTGCAGGCGCTCGACCAGGGCCTCGCCAAGGTCGCCGGGATGGTGCAGGCCGAGCAGGGCGGTAGCCGCTTCATTGAACCACTGCACGCGCTGGCTGTTGCGATCCAGCACGACGACGGCATCAGGCAGCGCGGCGGCGGCAGCGCGGTAGCTGCGCAGCATGTCCAGCAGGCGGCGCTTGCGCACGCGCATTTCCACCTGGTTGCGGTACAGCAGGCGGTCCAGTTCGTTCCAGACGCCGGTGCCTTCTTCGGCGGTGTCCCAGCGCTGGCGAGCGGTCAGCCGGCGCAGAACGCTGCGCAGGCGCCAGTAATGCCAGGCCAGGGCCGCCAGCGCGCCCAGTGCGATGCACAACCACAGATGGCCCGTGAACCACCCCACCAGTCCGGCGAACAGCAGCACCGCGGCAACGGTGGCCAGGGTCTTCAACCAGGCAGAGCGGATGTGGCGGGGCATTGCGATCTCGTCGTTGAGGTGCGGCGGTTCACTGGGGTGAACCGAGGGTTATAGCAGAGTTGCCGGCACCGGCACCTGCAGGTGCGCGGTGCCGGCACGACGAGACTCAGGTGGCAGTGGAGAAGCGGTAGCCGGCGCCGCGCACGGTCTGCACCATGTTCTCGGCGTTGAACGGCTCCAGCGTCTTGCGCAGGCGGCGGATATGCACGTCGATGGTGCGCTCCTCCACGTAGACGCTGCCGCCCCACACATGGTCCAGCAGCTGGGCGCGGGTGTAGACGCGCTCCGGGTGGGTCATGAAGAAATGCAGCAGGCGGTATTCGGTCGGACCGATCGGCACCGGCTGGTCGTTGGCGAACACGCGATGGGCGGCGCCGTCGATACGGATCGGGCCGACGGCTACGCTGCCGTCCTCGTCATCTTCGCGGGCGCGGCGCATGACCGCACGGATGCGGGCCAGCAGTTCGCGCGCCGAGAACGGCTTGACCACATAGTCATCGACACCGGCCTCGAGGCCACCGACGCGATCGTTCTCTTCGCCGCGGGCGGTCAGCATGATGATCGGCACTTCGCGGGTCAGCGTTTCCTTGCGCCAGCGACGGGCCAGGTCCAGGCCGCTGGTGCCGGGCAGCATCCAGTCCAGCAGGATCAGGTCGGGAACGCGATCGGCGATCGCGGTCTGGGCCTCCCGGGCATCGCCGGCGTGGACCGGTTCGTAATCGCCCTTGCGAAGGGCGAAGGCGACCATTTCACGGATCGCGGGCTCGTCATCGACGATCAGGATGCGTTTCTGCACGAGGACACCGTAGGGCTCGGTTACTGGACTGGTGCCAGTAGACTACGGTTTGATGACATGTTTGTGACTACCCGGCCGGAACCGGCCCGGATTGCCATCGGCCGGTCATGCGGTGCTCAGCGGCGGTCCAGATCCGGGTCCTGCACGCCCTGCCGGCGCAGCTCCAGCACCGTCGGGGTGATCGATTCGATGCGCGCGTCAACCCGCGCGCGGCCGATGTAATCCAGCGCCGGGTTGCGCTTGAGCGCCTGCAGCTGCATCAGTGCCTGTTCTGGCCGCCCGCTGAGGAAGGCGGCCTCGGCATAGGCCTCGCTGGCGCGCACGCTGTCGCCAGCCAACTCGCTGGCGCGGGCGAAACGCTGCTGGAAGACCGGATCGTTACCACTTTGCGACAGCAGAGGGCGGAGCATCGCCTGCGCACGCTGGCCGGCCTCGCGGCTGCCTTGCTCGTTCAGGATCTCGGCATAGGTCAGTGCCACCGGGCGGCTGTTGGGGTGTTCGCGCAGCAGCTGCTCGAAGCGGCTGTTGGCCTGGGCCGCCTGGCCTGCGCGCGACTCCGCCTCGCCCAGGCCCAGCGCCAGCCACAGGTTGCCGGGGTGGCTCTGCAGCAGGCCGGCCAGGGTCTGCCGGGCCTGGCCGGCACCGGCACGGCCGCCGCGCATCACCGCCAGCGCCTGGCCGTAACGCTGCGCATCGTTGAGGCCGTCCTTCTGCCGCTTGGCCAGGTCGGCGTACTCGCGCTCCAGCTCGGGGGTGGAGTCCGCGCTGAGCACGCGCAGGCGCTCACGCGCCCACTCGAAGTCACCGCTGGCGCCACGGTTGAGCTGGCCGATCGGCAGGCGCAGCACACTGCCGGGGAGCAGCGGGTTGTTGCCGCGCAGCAGCGGCTCGCCCAGGCTGGGATCGGCCGGGTCCACCCGCTCCTTGCGCTCGCCGGTGGGGGTGCTGGTGGTGAGCAGCACCGTATCCTTCTTCATCTGCTGGGCGCGGGACTTGGCCTCACTGATGCGGGTGATGTTGACCGGGTGGGTGCGCAGGAACTCGGGCACGCTGTAGCCGCCTTCGTTGCCGCGCATGGCTGCCGACATCCGCTCGAAGAAGCCGGCCATGGCATCCACGTCGTAGCCGCTGCGCGACAGGGTGCGGATGCCGAGGCGGTCGGCCTCGGACTCGTTGGAGCGGGTGTAGTTGATCTGCCGCTGCTGCATCAGGCCCATGCCCGAGCTGATCGCGGCCATCGTCGCGTTGCCGGACGACGTGCTGTTGCTGGCCTGGGCGGCCACTACCGCCGCCAGCATGCCCAGCAGGATCGGGATCTGGTCGCGCTGGGCGCGCTCGACACCGCGCAGCACGTGCTGCTGGGTGACATGGGCGATTTCGTGGGACAGCACGGCAGCGACTTCGTCCTCGCGCTCGGCGGTCAGCACCAGTCCGGCATTGACCCCGATGTAGCCGCCCAGCGTGGCGAACGCGTTGATCTGGCGGTCGTTCATCACGAAGAAGGTGTACGGCTGCCGCGGCTGGTCACTGTTGGAGCCGAGCCGGGCACCCATGGTCTGCAGCCAGTCGTTGACCAGCGGATCTTCCAACAGGTAGCCGTAGTTGCGCAGCTCGCGCAGCATCATCGCGCCGTACTCGGCCTGGCGGGCCGGGGTCAGCAGCTCGCCGGCCGAAGAGCCGATGTCGGGCAGCTTCTCCTGGGCCTGGGCCAGCGGCATGGCCAGGGCCAGGGTGGCGGCGGTAGTCAGCAGCAGGGCTCGCAAGCAGAAGGTCCTCGGGCGGGGCGCACCAAGCGTGGCAGGGCGGGGGGCAACCATTCGTTAATCCACAGTGTTGCGGCCGTGGCGTGGAAATTCCAGCGCACCGGTACCATATGTAGACCGTCGATCCATCGTGGAGTTTCCCGTGACAGCCCAGACCGCCGGCGGTGCCCCCGCCATCACCATCTATTCCACCGCCGTCTGCCCGTACTGCGTGGCCGCCAAGAACTTCCTGAAGAGCAAGGGCCAGCAGTGGACCGAGGTCCGCATCGACCTGGACCCGGCCGAGCGCGAGAAGATGATGGCGCTGACCCGCCGCACCAGCGTGCCGCAGATCTTCGTCGGCGATGTCCATGTCGGCGGCTACGACGACATGATGGCCCTGCACCGTGAAGGCAAGCTCGAGCCGCTGCTGGCCGGGCAGGGCCAGGCATGAGCGCGGCCGACGACGGCAGCAAGGACCGCATCGCCGAGTTCACCGAGTTCCGCAAGCGCATGAACGAGCGCATCCTGGGCGAACCGAACCAGGTGGTGCGTCGCTTCTTCGCGCTGGATACGCAGACCTACCAGGCCGGCGCGCTGAACGTGAAGACCAAGGAGCTGCTGGGCCTGGTGGCCTCGATGGTGCTGCGCTGCGACGACTGCATCAGCTACCACGTGGCCCAGTGCAAGGATGCCGGGGTGACCCGTGAGGAGTTCTTCGAGACCTTCTCGGTCGGCCTGGTGGTGGGCGGCTCCATCGTGATCCCGCACCTGCGCCGCGCGGTCGACTTCCTCGATCAGCTCGAAGGCGGCGCGGCCGCGCCAGCCGCGCACGAACACTGAGGGTAGTGCCGGCCGCTGGCCGGCATCGCCTGAACCCGGCATCGCCGGGGTTGCCGGCCAGCGGCCGGCACTACCGCGCCCGCAAGGGTCCTCCCCGCGATCCAACAGCCCAGGAGCCCCCTTGTTGTTCAAGGGGGCGCGCCGACAGGCGGGGGGATAAGGTGGGATGCGCGGGCAATTCTGCCTGAGCCGGGGACTGGGACCATGGTCTATTTGGGACCTCGGCCCCGGCTCAGGCATAATTGCCGGTGAAACTTCCTTTGCGCCGGCGTTTCCGGGCACGTCCGGACGGCGTTTTTCCCCCTGTTCGGAACATCGATCAATGACGCAGAAAATTACGGTCATCCGCGGCGACGGCATTGGCCCGGAAATCATGGACGCCACCCTGTTCGTGCTCGACCAGCTCAAGACTGGCCTGGAGTACGAAGACGCCGACGCCGGCCTGGTGGCCCTGGAAAAGCACGGCGACCTGATGCCGGCGGTGACCCTGGAATCGATCGCGCGCAACAAGGTCGCGCTGAAGAGCCCGCTGACCACCCCGGTCGGCGGTGGCTTCACCTCGATCAACGTCAGCCTGCGCCGTCACTTCGACCTGTACGCCAACGTGCGTCCGGCCCACACCTTCCCGAACACCAAGTCGCGTTTCGACAACGTCGACCTGATCACCGTCCGTGAGAACACCGAAGGTGCCTACCTGGCCGAAGGTCAGGAAGTGTCGGCCGATGGCGAGACCGCCTTCTCCGGCACCCGCATCACCCGCAAGGGCTCCGAGCGCATCGTGCGCTACGCCTTCGAGCTGGCCAAGAGCACCGGCCGCAAGAAGGTCACCGCCGTGCACAAGGCCAACATCATCAAGTCGACCTCGGGCCTGTTCCTGAATGTCGCCCGTGAAGTGGCCGCGCAGTACCCGGACATCGAGTTCCAGGAAATGATCGTCGACAACTGCTGCATGCAGTTGGTGATGCGTCCGGAACAGTTCGATGTGATCGTCACCACCAACCTGTTCGGCGACATCATCTCCGACCTGTGCGCCGGCCTGGTCGGCGGCCTCGGTCTGGCCCCGGGCGCCAACATCGGCAAGGACGCGGCGATCTTCGAAGCCGTGCACGGCACCGCGCCGGACATCGCCGGCCAGGGCAAGGCCAATCCGTGCGCGCTGCTGCTGGCGGCCGCGCAGATGCTGGACCACATCGGTCAGCCGGAAAACGCCGAGCGCCTGCGCAAGGCCATCGTGGCGACCATGGAAGCCAAGGATTCGCTGACCGGCGACCTGGGTGGCACCGGCACCACCATGAGCTTTGCCAAGGCCATTGCCAGCCGCCTGTAAGCGGCCGGCCGACCTCGGTTGGATCCACAGCGGGGCGCCTTCGGGCGCCCCGTTGCGTTTTCCGCTTCTGTGGAGTCGAGCATGGCTCGACTCCACAGAAGCGGTCTGTGCTGATATCGCACAGATCATGTGCTGTTGCACGGCTGGTTCGTGCGCCATCCGCTCCGCATCCTGTGCCCACTTTCCATTGCACAGGAGTCGCCCCATGAATCTCGCCGCCTTCGGCCTGGCCAGCCTGTTCGGCATGACCGCCACCATCCCGGTTGCTGCTGCCGAGCCGGCCCATCCCACCATCCGCCATATGGCGGGTGCGCCGGTCGCGACCTCGCTGGAGGCGGCGAAGACTGCCGTGCTGGTGATCGACTTCCAGAACGAGTACTTCGATGCCAAGGCCGTACCGGGCTTTGCGGGTGGCCGCATGGTCATTCCCGATGGCGTGGCCGCACTGCGCCAGGCCAGGCGGGTAGTCGAATTCGCCGATGCCCACGGCATCCGCGTGATCCATGTCCAGCACGTGCTGCCGGCCGGCGCACCCCTGTTCGCGCAGGGCAGCGTCAATGCCGCCTTCCATCGCGACCTGCAGCCGCGCCAGGGCGAGACCGTGGTGCAGAAGGACAACGTCAGTGTGTTCGCCGGCGCGTCCGCCGCCGTGCTCGACCAGATGCTGAGGAACGCGGGCATCGACACCCTTATCGTCACCGGCCTGCAGACCCATGCCTGTGTGGCCGGTGCCGCGCGCGACGCAGCGGCCGCACCACGTGGCTACCGGGTGATCGTCTCGTCCGACGCCAGCGCCAGCCGCGACCTGGACCTGGCCGGTGGCCAGCGCATCGGCCATCGCGCGCTGCATGAGGCCTCGCTGGCGCAGATCGAAGACGCTTTCGGCGATGTCATGAGCACCGACGCGATCCTGGCGCTGCCGGTACGCAAGGCCGGCGACGGTGCTTGATAAGCTGGCGGGGCCCGCATGCCGCGGGCTCCGCCACGTGGAGCTGCCCGCCGATGGATCACTTCGCCGCCCTGCGTGCGCTGCGCGCCATCGTTGACGCGGGCAGTTTCACTGCGGCCGCCGAGCGCCTGGGGACCACCCACTCGGCGATGTCGCGGCAACTTCGGCAGCTCGAAGAGCACCTGCAGGTACGCCTGCTCGATCGCAACAGCCGTCGGCTGTCATTGACCGAGGCCGGGCGCGATTACCACCGCGAGGCGGCAACGCTGCTGGACCGCCTGCAGGAGGCGGATGATCGTGCTCGCGCCGGGCAGGCGCAGCCCAGCGGCAGCGTGCGGATCAGCGTGCCGCAGGTGGTGGCCAGCCAGGAGCTGCCCCACTGGCTGCCCTCGTTCCTGCAGCGTTACCCGCAGGTCACGCTGGATCTGTCGGCGGATGACCAGCGGGTCGATGTGGTGGGGGGTGGTTTCGACCTGGCGCTGCGCATTGCAGCTTCATTGCCGGACAGCCAACTGGTCGCGCGCGAGCTGGCCAGCTGCCCGCGCATCCTGGTCGCCGCACCGGCCTACCTGGCGCGCCATGGCCTGCCACGGCACGCAGTGGATCTGGAGCAGCACACGCTGCTGGGTTTCAGTCCCACGCCGTCAATGCCGCCCTGGCGGTTGCAGGGACCGCGCGGCGCCAGCGTGAGCGTTGAAGCCGGGCAGCGCCTGCGCGTGGATGCCACGCCCGCGCTGTACGCTGCCGCGCTGGCCGGAATGGGCATCAGCCTGTTCACCGCGCTGACCGTGCAGGAGGACCTGCGCGCCGGTCGCCTGATCCGCGTGCTGCCGGCCTGGCATGCCGGCCAGCGGCGCTACTTCGCGCTGTACCCGCATGCACGTGCGCTCGCGCCCAAGGTGCGAGCGCTGGTCGAGCACCTTGCGGCACACTACGCTGCACAGGCCGGCGTGACTGGCTAGCGGGGAAATGCAGCCACGCGTTACAAAGAGAAAAGGGCGCCCGAAGGCGCCCTTTGTCGTTTATGGCTTTGCCCGGTTCAGCGCTGCTGGATCTTCGACAGCAGGCGCAGGAACTCCACATACAGCCAGACCAGGGTCACCATCAGGCCGAATGCGCCATACCACTCCATGTACTTCGGCGCGCGCTGGGCCACGCCGGTCTCGATGAAATCGAAGTCCAGCACCAGGTTCAGCGCGGCCACGACCACCACGAACAGGCTGAAGGCAATGCCCAGCCAGCTGGAGTCGTGGATCACCGGCACGTTGATGTTGAAGAAGCCCAGCACGAACGAGGCGAGGTAGAGCAGGGCGATGCCGCCGGTGGCGGCGACCACGCCCATCTTGAAGTTCTCGGTGGCCTTGATCAGGCCGCTGCGGTATGCGAACAGCAGGGCGGCCAGGGTGCCGAAGGTCAGCAGCACCGCCTGGAACACGATGCCCGGGTACTTCATGTTGAACAGGGCCGACACGGCGCCCAGGAACAGGCCTTCGACCAGCGCGTACATCGGCGCGGTGACCGGCGACCATTCCTTCTTGAAGATGGTGATCAATGCCAGCACCAGGCCGCCAATCGCGCCACCGATGGCGTACAGGCTCGCGCTGCCGGAAATCTGGCCGTACTCGTCGACCGCCTGGCTCCAGGCGAACGCCGCGGTCAGCACGGTCAGCAGCAGCAGGATGCCGGTCTTGTTGGCGGTGCCGTTGAGGGTCATGGCCTGGTCGGGGCTGGTCACTACCGAGCCACTGGCGAGGTCGAGGAAGGTCGACTCGGAAAGAGCCGGGTTGCCGCTGCGCATGCGTGTTCTCCGTGCGAATGAAGGTCGGGACGGCCATCCGGCCGATGGGCGTGAGCATAGCCGATGACTGCTTTCGGCGTTGTGGCAGGCCCGGATCTGTGCATCCTTCGTTGACAGTTCCCAACGCGCTTGGCGACAATGACCAACTCCCCGGGCCCAACCCGAGGGGATTGCAAGACCGGGGTATAGCGCAGTCTGGTAGCGCGCCTGCTTTGGGAGCAGGATGTCGGGGGTTCGAATCCCTCTACCCCGACCAATCCCACGCCACGTCGGATTGGACACCGTTCCGGTTCGGGCGCCCGTAGCTCAACTGGATAGAGCACCGGCCTTCTAAGCCGGCGGTTACAGGTTCGATTCCTGTCGGGCGCGCCATTGGCGGGCACCGGGATCGCATCGACGGATGTGAAGAAGTGCTTGCAAAAGCGCAAGGACTCCACCAGAATATCGGACTCGCTTCGGCGGACCGCAACTTCGGTGACAGTCCCCAGGCAATGTTCAAGGTTCCGGCGTCAGTGGTATCGGCGATGGAGCGAAAGTTTCAGTGGTGGCTGTAGCTCAGTTGGTTAGAGTACCGGATTGTGATTCCGGTGGTCGGGGGTTCGAATCCCCTCAGCCACCCCACTGATTCAACCGCATCGGCGCAGCCGAAACGGTATTGCAATAAACAGAAAGCACGCTACAATGTGCGTCTGAGTTTCACGGGCCGTTAGCTCAGTTGGTAGAGCAGTTGACTCTTAATCAATAGGTCCAAGGTTCGAATCCTTGACGGCCCACCAAGACAGAAGCCACCTGGTACGCCAGGTGGCTTTTTTCTTATAGGTGTGACTGCCATCGTTCCGATGGATCACGCGTTGCAGAACCCGCCCGGCGTGGATCTGCAGCAGGAGCGGGCCGCGCAGTGCTGGTTTCAACCACGTTGAAAAAAGTGCTTGCACCCACCGAGCGGATCGGGTCATAATTCGCGCCCCGATTTCGGGCTGTTAGCTCAGTTGGTAGAGCAGTTGACTCTTAATCAATAGGTCCAAGGTTCGAATCCTTGACAGCCCACCAGACGAAAGCCACTTGGTTCGCCAAGTGGCTTTTTTCTTGCCTGTTCGCTGAGGGGCATCTGCAGATGCCAGCGGTGCTGGCTGGAGCGGAGCCCCCTTGAGTCAAGGGGGCGCGGCGAAGCCGCGGGGATGTGGCGGCTGATGAAGTGGGGCCCGCGCTTTGCCGCGCAAAGCGTGGGGCTGCGGCGCGAATGCGCGGCAGCTTCCCACTTGGTTCGCCAAGTGGCTTTTTTCTTGCCTGTTCGCTGGGGGGCATTTCATCCACGCATGGCGTGGATCGACTGAAGCAATGCTGAAATCAGGGTCATACGCGTCATCAGTGTTATCAATGCTGTGCACTGCTTCTCACCGCATCGCGTCCTGCATCGCACCCAATGGATCTTCCGCGCCGATGGCGCATGCATGAAGGACGATGTTGATGGTTGATATCAATCGATTGCACCGCACGCTGTGGGTTTCCTTTGCATTGCTGGCACTGGCGGCCTGCGCGCCCACCGACGATCCCGCGCAGACCGTCGAACGCGACGCTGGCACGGAGAGCGCTCCTGCGCGCCCGGTCGGTAAGGCCATGCAGATGCAGCCGGCTCAGCCGGCTGAGCGGGAGACCCTGCCCGATGCGGTGGACGTGCAGCGCAATGCGGATGGTTCGGTCGATGTGCGCAAGGCCACGCCGGAGCCGGCGGCCCTGCGGCGCACCGGCGACGGGGGCGTGGAGATCCGCAAGGTGGATCCTGCAGCCGGGCAGGGCGCCGGTACGGCGTCGGCCAAGGCCATGCCGCAGCAGTGAACCCCGCCACCCCGGATGAGCTTGCGCTCGCAGGGGTGGGTCAACGCGCGGGCTGCGCACAATTGCCATGTTCAGTTTTGTGCAGGCCTTCCGCTTCCCGTCATCGCCTGCGACAATGAACCCCTGCGCCGGCCACGCGAAAGTGGCGGAATTGGTAGACGCCCTGGATTTAGGTTCCAGTGCCGCAAGGCGTGGGGGTTCGAGTCCCCCCTTTCGCACCAGTGCCGGCCTGTCCCCGCCCTGATCGGGCCATCTGCGCCCCCTTGACCGGCACGCGCTGGCAGTGCAAGCCGAATTGGGCGAAACTAAAGGGCTGCGGCAAGCAGGCGCGTCCCAGACGTCGCGTCCTTACAACCGTTTCATCCCAATCATCGAGCCGGGGGCCTGGGCCACCGGTGGCAGGAGTCAACATGCAAGCTTCGATCGAATCCACCGGCAACCTGGAACGCCGCCTGAGCTTCTCGCTGCCGGAAGAGCGTCTGCAGAGCCACATTGCCGGCCGCCTCGGCGAAATCGCCCGTACCACCCGCATCAAGGGTTTCCGCCCGGGCAAGGTGCCGGCCAAGGTGATCGAGCAGCGCTTCGGCGCGCAGGTCCGTGGCGAGGCACTGGACGGCCTGCTGCGCGAGACCTTCGACGCGGCCGTGCGCGAGCACGACCTGCGCGTCGTCGGCAGCCCGCGCATCGACAAGGGCGACGAGGGTGAGTTCTCCTTCGTGGCCACCGTGGAAGTGGTGCCGGACTTCGGCGACATCGACGTCAGCAAGCTGACCGTCGTGCGCCATACCGCCGAGATCACCGACGCCGACATCGACCAGATGATCGAGAACCTGCAGAACCAGCGTCGTACCTGGGCCCCGGTCAGCCGTGGCGCGCAGGAAGGTGACCTGGTCGCGGTGGAAACCTGGTCGCAGGCCGGTGAAGAGCGCCTGCCGGCCGAAGGTACCGAGAAGGGTTCGATCGTGCTCGGCCAGGGCATGATGTTCGACACCATCGAGAAGGGCCTGGTCGGCCTGGCCAAGGGCGAAGAGAAGACCCTGGACGTCGAGTTCCCGGCTGACTGGCGCGTGCCGGTACTGGCCGGCAAGACCGTGCAGGTCACCGTCAAGGTCACCGAGGTCTCCGAGCCGGTCGTGCCGGCGGTCGACGAAGCCTTCATCAAGAGCTTCGGCGTGAAGGGCGGCGACGTGGAGCAGTTCCGCAGCGACATCCGCGCCAACCTGGAGCGCGAGCTGAAGGGCGCCCTGATGAACCGCCTGCGCCGCGAAGTGGGCGAGCAGCTGATCGCCGCCTACTCGTCGGTGGAAATGCCGCCGCGCCTGGTCGAGAACGAAGCCCGCGCCATGCTGGCCCAGCAGGTCGAGCAGCTGCGCCGCAACGGCCAGAACGTCGGCGAGATCCCGGCCGATGCCCACGAAGGCTTCAAGGACGCTGCCGCCAAGCGCGTGCTGGTCGGCCTGCTGGTCGGTGAAGTGGCCCGCATCAACGACCTGCGCCTGGAAGCCAAGCGCCTGAATGAAACGATGCGTCTGATCGCTTCGACCTACGAAGAGCCGGAGCAGGTCATTGAGATGTACCGCAACGACCCCCAGTTGATGTCTGGCCTGCAGAACCGTGTGATGGAAGAGCAGGTGATCGACTGGATCGCAGAGCGTGCCCAGCACACCGAAGAGAAGCTGTCGTTCCAGGACGCGATCCGCCAGTAAGCCCGGGCGGATCACCGGATGCCCCGCGCCTTTGCCGGCGCGGGGTTGTTGCCCCCCAAGATAGGTACCTCACGTAATGGACAACCGAACCAAAGCCCTGAACCTGGTTCCGATGGTGGTCGAGCAGACCAGCCGCGGCGAGCGTGCCTACGACATCTATTCGCGCCTGTTGAAGGAGCGCCTGATCTTCCTCGTGGGCCCGATCGACGATCACATGGCCAACGTGGTGGTGGCGCAGTTGCTGTTCCTGGAATCGGAAAACCCGGAAAAGGACATCAACATCTACATCAACTCGCCGGGTGGCGTGGTCACCGCCGGCATGGCGATCTACGACACCATGCAGTACATCAAGCCGAATGTGAGCACCACCTGCATCGGCCAGGCCGCCTCGATGGGCGCCCTGCTGCTGGCCGCGGGCGAAGCTGGCAAGCGCTATGCGCTGCCGAACTCGCGCGTGATGATCCATCAGCCGCTGGGTGGCTACCAGGGCCAGGCCACCGACATCGACATCCACGCGCGCGAGATCCTGACCCTGCGTTCGCGCCTGAACGAGGTGCTGGCCAAGCACACCGGCCAGTCGCTGGAGACGATCGCCCGTGATACCGAGCGCGACAACTTCAAGAGCGCCTTCGAGGCGCAGGCCTACGGTCTGGTCGACCAGGTCCTGGAGCGTCGTCCGGATGAGTCGATCCAGGCCGGCTGACCGGCCTTCACGGGGCCAGGGAGGCCTCGTTCCTGCAGGGTCGGGTGGGACTGGTGTCCCCTCGGCCCTGTGCTATTCTCGAATCGAACCCCCGTTCAGCGGGTGGGGTAACTGGGTAAGCGAAGCATGAGCGAAGACCGCCAAGGTCGTTCCACGGACACCGGCAAGATCCTCTACTGCTCTTTCTGCGGCAAGAGCCAGCATGAAGTGCGCAAGCTGATTGCGGGTCCGAGCGTGTTCATCTGCGATGAGTGCGTGGAGCTGTGCAACGACATCATCCGTGAGGAACTTGAGGAAAAGGCGCAGTCGGCGCGCAGTTCGCTGCCCAAGCCGCGCGAGATCCTCGAGGTCCTCGATCAGTACGTGATCGGCCAGAACCGTGCCAAGCGCACGCTGGCCGTGGCCGTGTACAACCACTACAAGCGCATCGAGAGCCGGCAGAAGAACGACGACGTCGAACTGGCGAAGTCGAACATCCTGCTGGTCGGCCCGACCGGTTCGGGCAAGACGCTGCTGGCCGAGACCCTGGCCCGCCTGCTCAACGTGCCGTTCACCATGGCCGACGCCACCACGCTGACCGAAGCCGGTTACGTGGGCGAGGACGTGGAGAACATCATCCAGAAGCTGCTGCAGAAGTGCGACTACGACGTCGAGAAGGCGCAGCAGGGCATCGTCTACATCGATGAAATCGACAAGATCTCGCGCAAGAGCGAGAACCCGTCGATCACCCGCGATGTGTCCGGCGAAGGCGTGCAGCAGGCCCTGCTGAAGCTGATCGAAGGTACCGTGGCCAGCGTTCCGCCGCAGGGCGGCCGCAAGCACCCGCAGCAGGAATTCCTGCAGGTGGACACCAAGAACATCCTGTTCATCTGCGGCGGCGCGTTCGCCGGGCTGGACAAGGTGATCCAGGCCCGCTCCACCGACGTCGGCAGCATCGGCTTCGGCGCCAAGGTGAAGAGCAGCGAGCGCAAGCAGGAAGTGGGCAAGGTGCTGGCCGAAGTCGAGCCGGAAGACCTGATCAAGTTCGGCCTGATTCCCGAGTTCGTCGGCCGCCTGCCGGTGGTCGCGACCCTCGAGGAGCTGGACGAGCCGGCCCTGATCAAGATCCTGACCGAGCCGAAGAACGCCATCACCAAGCAGTTCAAGAAGCTGTTCGAGATGGAGAACGTCGAGCTGGAGTTCCGTCCGGACGCGTTGTCGGCCATCGCCAGGAAGGCGCTCAAGCGCAAGACCGGCGCCCGTGGCCTGCGCACCATCGTCGAATCGGTCCTGCTGGACACCATGTATGACCTGCCGTCGCAGGAGAACGTCAGCAAGGTGGTCGTGGACGAATCGGTGATCGAGCACAAGTCCGAGCCGTACCTGATCTACCAGACCCCGGCGGCCCCTGAACAGAAGGCCGCAGGCGCCGAGTGATCCTTCCAGGTTGTTGATTGGAAAGGATTTTAAAGGAATGCCTTGCATCTGAAAGCCGATGGCCCCATAACGGGGCCATCGGCTTTTTTTGTCTCCGGAAGATGCCCTCCCGGAGGCGGTTTTCCCCCTTCCCTGGAGCCCCCATGGCCCGTTCCCCAAGTGAAACCCTCGACCTGCCGGTCCTGCCGCTGCGCGACGTAGTGGTGTTCCCGCACATGGTCATCCCGCTGTTCGTCGGCCGTGACAAGTCCATGCACGCGCTCGAACAGGCAATGGAGGCGGACAAGCGCATCCTGCTGCTGGCGCAGAAGTCGGCTGAGACCGACGACCCGCATGCGGCCGACCTCTACCAGGTTGGTACGCTGGCGCAGGTGCTGCAGCTGCTGAAGCTGCCCGACGGCACCATCAAGGTGCTGGTTGAAGGCCTGTCGCGCGTGCAGGTCACCCACGTCGACGAGCGCGACGGCTCGCTGCATGGCCAGGCCGTGGAGATCGAGGCCACCGACGAGCGCGAGGCGCGCGAGGTCGAGGCGATCGCCCGCTCGCTGATGTCGCTGTTCGAGCAGTACGTCAAGACCAACCGCAAGCTGCCGCCGGAGCTGCTGCAGACGCTGTCGGGCATCGATGAGCCGGCGCGCCTGGCCGACACCATCGCTGCGCACATCAGCGTGCGCCTGGCCGACAAGCAGCGCCTGCTGGAAACGCTGGCCGTCGGTGACCGCCTGGAGATGCTGGTCGGCCTGGTCGACGGCGAGATCGACGTGCAGCAGATGGAGAAGCGCATCCGCGGCCGCGTGAAGTCGCAGATGGAGAAGAGCCAGCGCGAGTACTACCTCAACGAACAGATGAAGGCCATCCAGAAGGAACTGGGTGACCTGGACGACGCGCCGGGCGAGCTGGAAGAACTGGCCCGCAAGATTGCCGAGGCCGGCATGCCGAAGGCGGTTGAAGCCAAGGCGCGCAACGAACTGAACAAGCTCAAGCAGATGTCGCCGATGTCGGCCGAAGCCGCCGTCGTGCGCAACTACCTGGAGTGGCTGCTGGGCGTGCCGTGGAAGAAGCGCAGCAAGGTGCGCAAGGACCTGAAGGTCGCGCAGGATACGCTTGATGCCGACCACTACGGCCTGGAGAAGGTCAAGGAGCGCATCCTTGAATACCTGGCGGTGCAGTCGCGCGTGAAGCAGATGAAGGGCCCGATCCTGTGCCTGGTCGGGCCGCCGGGCGTGGGCAAGACCTCGCTGGGCCAGTCGATTGCCAAGGCCACCAACCGCAAGTTCGTGCGCATGTCGCTGGGCGGCGTGCGCGACGAGGCCGAGATCCGTGGCCACCGCCGTACCTACGTCGGTTCGATGCCGGGCCGCATCGTGCAGAACCTCAACAAGGTCGGCAGCAAGAACCCGCTGTTCGTGCTCGACGAGATCGACAAGATGTCGATGGACTTCCGTGGCGATCCGTCTTCGGCGCTGCTGGAAGTGCTCGATCCGGAGCAGAACAACGCATTCAACGACCACTATCTGGAAGTGGACCTGGACCTGTCCGAAGTGATGTTCGTGGCCACCTCGAACTCGCTCAACATTCCCGGCCCGCTGCTGGACCGCATGGAAGTGATCCGCATCCCCGGCTACACCGAGGACGAGAAGCTCAACATCGCGACCCGCTACCTGGTGCCGAAGCAGGTCAAGGCCAACGGCCTGCAGCCGGAAGAGCTGGAAATCGGCAGTGACGCCATCCAGGACATCGTGCGCTACTACACGCGCGAATCGGGCGTGCGCAACCTGGAACGCGAGATCGCCAAGATCTGCCGCAAGGTGGTGAAGGAGATCGCGCTGGCCGGCCCGCAGCCGGTGAAGGCAAAGAAGGGCGCGAAGAAGAAGGCGCTGGTGAGCGTGTCCAGCAAGAACCTGGACAAGTACCTGGGCGTGCGTCGCTTCGACTTCGGCCGTGCCGAGGAAGAGAATGAAATCGGCCTGGTCACCGGCCTGGCCTGGACCGAAGTCGGTGGCGACCTGCTGCAGATCGAATCGACGCTCGTGCCGGGCAAGGGCCAGCTGATCCTGACCGGCCAGCTCGGCAACGTGATGAAGGAATCGGCCTCGGCCGCGCTGTCGGTGGTGCGTTCGCGCGCCGTGGGCTTTGGCATCGACAGCGACTTCCTGCAGAAGCACGATGTGCACCTGCACGTGCCCGATGGCGCCACGCCGAAGGATGGCCCGAGTGCCGGCGCAGCGATGGTCACCTCGCTGGTGTCGATGCTGACCAGGGTGCCGGTGCGCGCCGACGTGGCGATGACCGGCGAGATCACCCTGCGTGGCCGCGTCACGGCCATCGGTGGACTGAAGGAGAAGCTGCTGGCCGCACTGCGTGGCGGCATCCGCACGGTCATCATCCCGGAAGAGAACCGCAAGGACCTGGCCGACATCCCGGCCAACGTCACCCGCGATCTGAAGATCGTGCCGGTGAAGTACATCGAAGAAGTCCTGGACCTGGCGCTGGAGCGTCCGTTGGCACCGAAGAAGGCGCGCAAGAGTGCGCAGCGCGTCACGGTGCGCAGCAAGGCCAAACCGAGTGGAAACGCGCGCGTCAAGCATTGACGCGCGCTGTCCAATGGCCCGAAACCCGCGTCGTTGCTGGCTTTCCAGCTTGCGTGGGGGTAGGGCCACTGGTATAAAAGCAGCACTCGCGAATGAGTGATCGCAGTCTGGTGATCGCTGGATTCGGCGAACCGTTTCCACATGGCGGCCGCATGCAGATGGCGTGCGGTTGCTTCCCTGTCGAATAAGCGGAACCCACCGCCAAAGGAGTTGTAGAGAATGAACAAGACCGAATTGATCGATGCCGTTGCTGAAGCTGCCGACCTGACCAAGGCAGAGTCCAGCCGCGCTGTCGATGCCGTCGTTGCTGCCATCACCAAGGCGCTGAAGGACGGCGATGCGGTCACCCTGGTTGGCTTCGGTACCTTCCAGGTCCGCGACCGTGCTGCCCGCACCGGCCGCAACCCGAAGACCGGCGACACCATCAAGATCGCTGCTTCGAAGAATCCGTCGTTCAAGGCTGGCAAGGCCCTGAAGGATGCTGTAAACTAAGCGGCTCGCTGGGGTGCTTAGCTCAGCGGTAGAGCGTCTCCTTTACACGGAGAGGGTCGGGGGTTCGAAACCCTCAGCACCCACCACAGCACCGCGGTAAAAGTTTGAGTGTGGAGCGGTAGTTCAGCTGGTTAGAATGCTGGCCTGTCACGCCGGAGGTCGCGGGTTCGAGTCCCGTCCGCTCCGCCATTCAACGAGGCCTCCGGCCAAAAGCTGGAGGCTTTGTTTTCTCCCCGGTCCAGGCCGGCTGAAAGCAAAAAAGGTAACAACGCGGAGCGGTAGTTCAGCTGGTTAGAATGCTGGCCTGTCACGCCGGAGGTCGCGGGTTCGAGTCCCGTCCGCTCCGCCATTACATCCAGGCCCCCGGTTCAAGGCTGGGGGCCTTGTCTTCTTACCGAGAGGTTCGGAAGGAAGGCGAAAAGGTTTTTGCAAGAACGGAGCGGTAGTTCAGCTGGTTAGAATGCTGGCCTGTCACGCCGGAGGTCGCGGGTTCGAGTCCCGTCCGCTCCGCCATTGCAGAATTCTTAAGTCCCTGTGAAAAAACTTTGAAAAAAGTGTTCATCGGGCTGGGTTTCCAGAGAGTCTTCGGATATACTGGGCGCCTGCAAAGTTCAAGCGCGGAGCGGTAGTTCAGCTGGTTAGAATGCTGGCCTGTCACGCCGGAGGTCGCGGGTTCGAGTCCCGTCCGCTCCGCCAACTCTAAAAGCCCTCGGCGCAAGCCGGGGGCTTTTTCTTTGCGCCAGGATGGAGTTGGCCGATGCACTGATGGTGCGTGCCTGCGCAAGTGGGCGCAGGCCGCGTCGGTGCTGCTTTTGGTCCCTGCGGCGAAGCGGGTTACACTGCCGGGCTCGCCAATCAGGCCTTGTGATTCCTCACCATGCTGCAGAAACTCCGCGACAAGACCTCAGGCTGGATCGTCACCGTGATCCTGGGGCTGCTGATGATTCCGTTCCTGTTCGTGATCGACAACAGCTACCTCGGTGGCGTTGGCGCACAGAACGTGGCCAAGGTTTCCGCGCCGCCCACCTGGTGGCGTTCGGCGCCGTCGTGGTGGCCGGTGCGCATGCTGTGGCAGCACCATGAGATCAGCTCGCAGGATTTCCGCACGCGTTTCGAGCAGGAGCGCATGCGTGAGCGCCAGCAGCAGGGCGACAATTTCGACCCGCGCGCGTTCGAGAGCACCGAGAACAAGATGGCCGTGCTCGATCAGCTGATCGACGAACAGGTCGTGCGCCTGGTTGGTGAACAGGCGGGCGTGGTGATCGGCGACGGCGCGGTGCGCGAGTACATCGCGACCATGCCGGCGTTCCTCGATTCGAACGGCAAGTTCAACGAGAACAACTACCGCCTGGCATTGGCCGGTGGCAATCCGCCGCGTACCCCGACCCAGTTCCAGGAACTGGTGCGTGAGAGCCTGCAGCAGTCGGTGATCCCATCGGGCCTGCAGAGCTCCGGCTTCGTCACCCAGGCCGAGACCGAGCGCCTGTTGAAGCTGCTGGGCGAAACCCGCGACGTCGAGCTGGCCGCGTTGCCGCCCGTACCGGCCGATACCGCGCCGGTCACCGATGATCAGATCAAGAAGTGGTACGACAGCCACGGCAAGGATTTCCGCCAGGCCGAGAGCGTGTCGCTGGAGTACGTCGAGATCAACGGTGCGAACCTGCCGGCTCCGACCCCGGCCGACGAAGCGACCCTGCGCAAGCGCTATGAAGAGGAAAAGGCAAAGTTCACCTCGCCGGAGCAGCGCCAGGCCTCGCACATCCTGATCACCGGTGACGGCGCCGAAGCCAAGGCGAACAAGATCGCTGCCGATGCCAAGGCGGCCGGTGCCGACTTCGCTGCGCTGGCCAAGGCCAATTCGGAAGATCCGGGCTCCAAGGACCAGGGCGGTGACCTGGGCTGGGTCGAGCGCGGTGCGATGGTGAAGCCGTTCGAGGACGCGCTGTTTGCGGCCAAGGCTGGTGACGTGATCGGCCCGGTGAAGACCGAGTTCGGTTACCACATCATCAAGGTGGCCGCTGTGCGCGGTGGCCAGGGCAAGTCGTTCGAGGAAGTGCGTGACACGCTGGCTGCCGAGCAGCTGAAGGCCGACGGCGAGCGCGGCTTCAACGAACTGGCCGGTCGCCTGGTCGATGCCATCAACAAGAGCCCGAGCGACCTGGCCGCTGCGGCCAAGGAAGTGAACCTGCCGCTGCAGACGCTGGGCCCGATCACCCGCGCGACCGCCAGCGGCATCGCCGCTGACCCGGCCGTGCTGCGTGCCGCCTTCTCCGACGTGCTGGTGCAGGACGGTACCGCCAGTGACCCGATCGCGCTGGGCGGCGCGACCAACCACAGCGTGGTCATCCGTGTGGCTGCACACACGCCGGAACAGGCCCTGCCGCTGGACAAGGCCCGCGAACAGGTGATCGCTGCGATCCGTGCTGATCGCCAGCGCCAGGCCAGCGACAAGGCGGCCGAGGCCATCCTGGCCAAGCTGAAGGCGGGCGCCACCCTGCAGTCGCTGGCCGCCAGCGAGAAGCTGCAGCTGAGCCCGATGCCGGGCCTGCCGCGCAGCCAGCCGGTGCCGACCCCGGAAATCAACCGCGCGATCTTCAGCGCGCCGGTGCCGTCCGAAGGCAAGCCGAGCTATGGCAAGGTCGACGTCAACGGCCACGCGCTGCTGTTCGCGGTGAACAAGGTCAATCCGGGCGACATCAAGGAAGTGACTGCAGAGCAGCAGAAGCAGCTGAAGGAACAGCTGAGCCAGATCGACGGCATGGCCGCGGCCAAGGCCTACATCGAGGCGATGCGCAAGAAGTTCATGATCCAGACCACCGAAGCGAACCTGTAAGCCTTGCGGCGAGCAGATCGAAGAAGGCCCGGCATTGCCGGGCCTTTTTTTGTGCGGGCGCTGCTGGAAATCGAATTGTAGAGCCGAGCCCGTGCTCGGCTGGTCATGAACCCCGACAAGTCGCAGGCAAGAAAAAAGCCGAGCATGGGCTCGGCTCTACAGGAGGGCCTGGCCTGTGCGTCAGTCTTCGACGCGCAGCACCGCACCCGGCTTCAGCACGCTGCTGCCGCTCAGGCCGTTCAGCGACAGAAGCGCCTTGACCGGCATGCCATAGCGGCGGGCGATGGTCCAGGCCGATTCACCATCACGCACGGTGTGGCGACGGCTGCGCGGACGATCGGCGATCGCGGCCACGGTCTTGGCGGCCTGCGGCGTTGGCGAGGCGGCGGCGACAGGTACGCTACTGGCCACCAGCGCGGTGGCGGTGTCCGCCACGGTCGCGTTGGCGGCCGAGACCGGCGCCAGCACGCGGGTGGTGCCGGACGAGACGCGGCCACCGCCCGCCAGGGCGGGGTTGAGGCGGGCGATCCGGGCCGGGTCCAGGGCGCGCTGTGCGGCCCACTGCTGGACGCTGGTGCCGGCGGGCAGGGTGTGGTCCTTCAGCACCGGCACGGTGCGGTCCAGCGAGGCCATGACACCTGGCTGGTCTTCCACGTCTTCCAGCACGCAGGCCAGGGCATGCAGCTTCTCGACGTAGGCATGGGTGACCGGCGACAGGCCGGGCAGCGCCGAGGGCTTGGCGTTCTGCGCGTTCATGCCGGCCTTGCGCATGGATTGCAGCACGCGGTACTCGCCGGCGTTGTAGGCCATGGTGGCCAGGCGCCAGTCACCGCCGAACATGCCGTGCAGGGTCTTCAGGTAGCGCACTGCGGCCTGGGTGGAATCGACCGCCGACAGGCGGCCGTCGTAGCCGTTGGCCATGGGCACGCGGTGATTGCGCGCGGTGGTGGCGATGAACTGCCACAGGCCGGTCGGGCCGCTGCCGTTGCGGGCATTGGGCCGGTAGCCGCTTTCCACGAAAGGAATCAGCGCGAACTCGGTGGGCAGGTTGGCCTTGCGCAGCTCTTCGACCACATAGCCGAACAGCACCAGCGCATCGTCATCCTGGTTGGCCAGGCGCGACGGGGCGTGGGCGAACTGCTTCTGCCAGCGCGGGCTGGTGGCCTCGGCATTGCAGGTGGGCTCGGCCAGGCCGTCGCGGAAGCTGGAGAAGATCTCCTGGCCGTTGCGGACCGACGCGGCCGGCAACGCGGCCGGATCCAGTGGCAGGGCCGCGGCGGCGGTCAGGTTCTGGCCGATGCCAGCGCCCAGCGACTGGGCGCCGGCGGTTCCGGCCAGCCCCAGGACCAGGCCCAGGGCCAGCGGCAGACTTCGGCGCATCATGCGCGGAAGCCGTCTTTCCAGTGCCGGAGACCGGCCATCACGTCGACGTCGTCAACGACGTCACGGCCCAGGTGTGCCGACACCGACGCGCGGATCGGCGCAGTGTGCACACGCAGGAACGGATTGCAGTCGAATTCGTTGGCCAGGGTTACCGGCAGGGTGGAACGGTCATCGCGGCGCATGGCCAAAGCCTCCTCTTGGCGCTGCCACAAGGCAGCGTTGGCGGGGTCGACATGCCGCGCGAAGACGGCATTTGACACGGTGTACTCATGAGCGCAACAAAGCAGCAGTTGCGCGGGCAAGGTACCCAGCTTGCGCATCGATGCCAGCAGCTGGGACGGCGTACCTTCGAACAGGCGTCCACAGCCCAGGCTGAACAACGAATCTCCGCTGAAAAGATGTTCAGCAGTGTGAAACGCGATGTGGCTGCGGGTATGCCCGGGCACGGATAGTACGTGGAACGTCCGGCCCAGTGCCTGAACGCGTTCACCTTCGCCGACCCGTTCGGTTGCCGTGGGGATGCGCTCCTCGACGGGCGCGATCACCCGGACTCCGGGAAAACGTGTCTGCAGCGCGGGCACGCCACCGATGTGGTCATCGTGATGATGGGTGAGCAGGATCGTGTCCACGCGCAGGCCCTGATCGGCGAGCGCAAGCACCGGCGCGGCATCGCCGGGATCGACGACCACGGCGGCGCCGTCGTCGTCGTCGATCAACGTCCAGATGTAGTTGTCCGCAAATGCGGGCAGGGCAGTCAGTCGCATAGAATTGGACCATGCCCGCGCTGCAGAGCACCCGTCAAGCGAGCCAGACCCCGTGGTTCGACAGCGAACCGGCGGAAGCCCTGCGCGTTCTGGAGCGGCAACTGCTGCTGCCGCAGCTGTCGTTGCTGCCGGTGCAGCCCTGGCTGTGGATCGCGCCGAGTGCGGCTTGGCTGGGCGATGCGCAGCTGGGCGGGCGCGGCCTGCGCCTGTTCCGGCAGGGACAGGGCTATGCCGGCGACACCCGCTGTGCGCTGCCGCTGCCGCTGGCCAATGAAAGCGTCAATGCGGTCGTGCTGCAGCATGTCACCGCAGCCGACGCTGATCGGTTGCTCGATGAGTGCGAGCGCGTACTGATGCCGGGCGGCCACCTGTGGCTGAGCAGCCTCAACCCGTTCAGCCCTTACCGCACGCACTGGCGCCAGCACGGGCTGGTGGTGCGCACGCCGCAGCGGATCCGCCTGCTGCTCGGCCGCCACGGGCTGGAGTGCGACGATATGCGTTTCCTCGGCCCGCTCTGGCGCGGCGCCGGCAGCCGTCGCGCGGGCGGTTGGTCGCCACTGCGCGCGGCCTGCCTGTTCCATGCTGAAAAGCGAACGCTGGCCCTGCCCGGGCCGAAACCGTTGCCGGTGCGTTGGCACGGCACCGTTGCTACCTGATCTGGAGTTGTATTGAAAACCATTGAAATCCACACCGACGGTTCCTGCCTCGGCAATCCCGGCCCCGGCGGCTGGGCTGCACTGCTGCGCTACAAGGGCCACGAGCGTGAACTGAGCGGCGGCGAAGCGCACACCACCAACAACCGGATGGAGCTGATGGCGGCCATTTCCGGTCTGGAAACGCTGACCGAGCCGTGCAACATCGTGCTCTACACCGATTCGCAGTATGTGCGGCAGGGCCTGACCCAATGGATGCCCGGCTGGATCCGCAAGAACTGGAAGACCGCCGGCGGTGACCCGGTGAAGAACCGCGAGCTGTGGGAGCGCCTGCATGCGGCCACGCTGCGGCACCAGATCGACTGGCGCTGGGTGAAGGGCCACTCCGGCGATCCGGACAATGAGCGGGTGGATACCCTGGCCCGCAACGCGGCCATCCAGATCCGCGACGCCAGCCCGGTAAACTGAGCCCATGCGTCAGATCATCCTCGATACCGAAACCACCGGCCTGGAGTGGAAGAAGGGCAACCGCATCGTCGAAATCGGCTGCGTGGAGCTGTTCAAGCGCCGCCCGACCGGCAACAACTACCACCAGTACATCAAGCCGGACTGCGAGTTCGAACAGGGCGCGCAGGAAGTCACCGGCCTGACCCTGGAGTTCCTGGCTGACAAGCCGGACTTCGCGCAGATCGCCGATGAATTCCTGGCTTTCATCGATGGCGCCGAGCTGATCATCCACAACGCGGCGTTCGACCTGGGCTTCCTCGACAACGAACTGTCGTTGCTGGGCCCGCAGTACGGGAAGATCACCGATCGCTGCACGGTGATCGATACCCTGGTGATGGCGCGCGAGCGCTTCCCGGGCCAGCGCAATTCGCTGGATGCGCTGTGCAAGCGCCTGGGCGTGGACAACTCGCACCGTGCGCTGCACGGCGGCCTGCTCGATGCGCAGATCCTGGGCGACGTCTACATCGCGCTGACCTCGGGCCAGGAAGAGATCGGCTTCGGCCTGGGCGACGATGGCGGCGGTGGCGCCGGTGCCGCGCTGCAGGCCTTCGATACCAGCAAACTGCTGCCGCGCCCACGCGTGGTGGCCACCCCGTCTGAGCTGGAAGCGCACAGCGCGCGTCTGGAACGACTGCGCAAGAAGGCCGGCTACGCCTTGTGGGATGGCCCGAAGGTGGAAGAGCCCGCCAGCGCGTAATGCCTGGCATGGGGTACTGCCGGCCGCTGGCCGGCAGTACCGTATCCACGCATGGCGTGGATCTACCGCTTAATGGCAGCGCACCAGGATCACGCTGATGTTGTCGCGGCCTCCGCCGTCGAGCGCGGCCGCGACCAGTGTGTCCACGCATTCCTGCGCGCTGGCATCGTCGAAGGCGAGGGTGCGGGCGATGCTGCGGTCGTCCACTTCCTCGGTCAGGCCGTCACTGCACAGCAGCAGTTGCATGCCTGGGCGCAACTCACCGCTGGTGGTGGCTACGTTCAGATGCGCAGGGTCGGTCACGCCCAGCGCCTGGGTGACCACGTTGCGATGCGGATGCGCGCGTGCCTGCTCGGCAGTCAGGTTGCCCTGCGCGACCAGCTCCTGCACCACGCTGTGGTCCTGGCTGAGCTGCGCCAGCTGACCATCGCGCCACAGATACGCACGGCTGTCGCCGACCCATGCCACTTCATAGCGATTGCCCTGCACGCGTGCTGCAACCACGGTGGTGCCCATCGGCAGGGTGTCGTTGCGCCGGCGCGAGGCGCGGATGATTTCTTCATCGGCGGTGCGGATGGCCTGCGCCAGCGGCGCGCCGCGGCGGATCTCGCGCACGATCGTCTCGCGCGCCAGCGCGCTGGCCACTTCGCCGCAGGCGTGGCCGCCCATGCCATCGGCCACCAGCCACAGGGCCAGCTCGCTGTCACCGTAGTAGGTGTCCTCGTTGAGCTCGCGGCGCATGCCGGGGTGGGTGAGGTGTCCGAATTCGATCATGGGGTGCGGGGGCAGGGTATTGCTGGGGAGACAGGCATCATCGGGGGGCCGCAGGCATCCGGCAAGGCATGCGCTCAGGAAATCTTCACTTCATTGACCGGAATGACTTGTCGCCGGCCTCACTTCCTCGTATGATGCGCGTCCCCGGTCCGCCGGGGACCACCCGGAGAGGTGGCAGAGTGGTTGAATGTACCTGACTCGAAATCAGGCAGGCGTTTATAGCGCCTCGGGGGTTCGAATCCCCCCCTCTCCGCCAGATAAAGAAAAAGGGCTGCCGTTCGGCAGCCCTTTTTCTTTATCTGGCGCGGGACACGACGCGCTTTGCGCGCGTCGCCCCTTCGCCGGCCTCTCCCCGCCCCGGTCGGGGTAGCCCCTCAACAGAGGGGCTTGTTCCACCAGATGCCTCCGCGGATCCACGCCATGCGTGGATGCACTTGCTGCCGGGCTGGACCATCCACGCGTGGCGGCTCTACCTGTCCCATCGCCAGTCGCGGGTTAAACTGCACGCATCACTTGCTGGAGCTTTCCCCGATGACCGCTGAAATCCTCGTCCCCGTCTCGTTCGGCGAGCTGCTGGACAAGATCTCGATCCTGCAGATCAAGTCCGAGCGCATCAGCGACGAGGGCAAGCTGGCCAATGTGCGCAGGGAGCTGTCGGCGCTGGAGCAGACCTGGATGGCGCACCCGGCGGCGGTGAAGGATGTCGCCAGGCTGCGTGCCGAACTGAAGGCGGTCAACGAGCAACTGTGGGACATCGAGGACGACATCCGCCTGAAGGAGAAGGCGCGGGCGTTCGACCAGGGCTTCATCGACCTGGCGCGCAGTGTCTACCTGCGCAACGACGAGCGCGCGCGCATCAAGAAGGCGATCAACCTGGCGCTGGGTTCGGCGTACGTGGAAGAGAAGTCCTATCAGGATTACGCGCAGCGCACGTGATCCCGGGCAGGCCGCCGCTCACCCCAGGTGGTCGGCGACGTAGCGTTCGAAGGCGGCGATACCGTCTTCTACGGTGATCAGTTCCATTACATCGTCGAACTCGATCTTGGTGCCCCACTTCAGATCGGTGGCCTGCTTGGCCAGGTACTTGCGTGCCGCATCGTCGTAGCGGTCCACGCAGTAGCGGCGGTCCGAGTACGGGCCACTGCGGTCCGGGTTGCTGGCCGCATGCAGCCCCAGCACCTTGGTGCCCATTGCGTTGGCGATGTGCATCGGGCCCGAGTCCGGGGTCATCACCAGGTTGGCGCGGGCCAGCAGGGCGGGCAGCTGCTTGAGCGTGTCCTTGCCGACCAGGTCCAGTGCCGGCGTCTGCAGCTGCGCCTGGATGGCGTCGGCCATGCTGCGCTCCAGCTCGCTGCGGCCACCGCACAGCACCACCCGCCAACCGCGCTGTGCGGCATGGTTGGCCACCGCTGCATAGCGGTCCGCATACCAGTTGCGCCGCACGTGGCTGGAGCAGGGCGAGATCATCAGCACCGGGCGGCCATCGTCCTGCCACTGCGCCGCTGCCCACTCATGGGCGGACGGCGGCACCGCCAGATCCCAGCTGACCTCGGTCTGGCGCAGGCCCAGCGGTTCGCAGAAGCTGCCGATGGCATCCAGCACGTGGATGCCGGGGCGATCGGGAATGCGCTCGTTGATGAAGAGCCCGTGCAGGTCCTTGGAGCGGCTGCGGTCGTATCCGATGCGGCGCTCGGCCGGAATGAAGGCCGACAGCAGGTTGGCGCGGAACGCGACCTGCATCTGCAACAGCGCTTCAAAGCGCCCCGGTGGCAGTTGCCTGCGCAGTTCCTTGACCCCGGCCATGCCGCTCTTCTTGTCGTAGGCATGGAAGGTGACGCCGGGCAGCCCGTCGAGCAGCTTGTGGCCGGCTTTGTCGATGATCCAGTGGATCGGCGTGTCCGGGCGTGCGGCCTGCAGGGTGCGCACCAGGGGCACCACGTGGGTGACGTCGCCCAGTGCGGACAGGCGCAGGAGGCACAAGGAGGAGGACGCTGATGCCATGTGTTGTTAGACTCAATGAAATGGTCGCATTCGACGCCAATGAAGCGCTGACGCCATGCCGCGAGGGTCGCGGCATCGGGGCCATTCTGTTCGACCGCGAGCGGCTGCGGCAAGCCGATATTGGCCTGTTCTCGCCCCAGCACTGGGGCAGCAAGGCCCGCCCGGTGGGCGAGGGCGGCCGCGGCAGCGCCTGGTTCGTCGATGCGCCGTTCGGTGCCAGCGTGCTGCGCCACTACCTGCGCGGCGGCCTGGCGGCCCGGATCAGCCACGACCAGTACCTCTGGCGCGGCTCGGACCGGACCCGCAGCTTCGCCGAATTCCGGCTGATGCGCGCGCTGCGCGAGAAGAAGCTGCCGGTGCCACGGCCGATCGCGGCGTTCTACATGCGCGAGGGCCTGCGCTACCGGGCGGCGATCCTGATGGAACGGATCGAGGGCGTGCGCTCGCTGGCCGACCGCGCACTGGTTGCGGGTCGGGGCGCGCCCTGGGAGGAGACCGGGCGCCTGATCGCCCGTTTCCACCGTGCCGGCCTGGACCATGCCGACCTCAACGCGCACAACATCCTGTTCGATGGCAGTGGCCATGGCTGGCTGATCGATTTCGACCGTGGGGTGATCCGCATCCCGGCCACCGCCTGGCGCGAACGCAACCTCAAGCGGTTGCTGCGCTCGCTGGTCAAGCTGCGCGGCGAGCGCAGCGTGGAAGACGTGCAGAAGGACTACGCGCGGCTGCGCCGCGCCTATGACATGGCCTGGAACCGGGGCACCTGATGGACTGGTCGTTGCGTTTCCTCGGCGTCGGCAATGCGTCGGCGGTCGAGCTGGGATCGCCGATGTCGGTGATCGAGCGCGGTGGTCGCCCGTGGCTGACCATCGATTGCGGCGGTGAAGGCCTCACCGCGTTCAAGGCTCACTACGGGCACATGCCGCAGGCGCTGTTTGTCACCCATGTGCACCTGGACCATGTGGCCGGCTTCGAGCGCCTGTTCGTGGACACTTTCTTCAATGCGCACCGACGCGGCAAGGTGCGCCTGTACGTGCCTGCCACGGTGGTGCCGCTGCTGCACAAGCGCATTGCTGACTATCCGAACGTGCTGGCCGAGGGCGGTGCGAATTTCTGGGATGCCTTCCACCTGATCGTGGTGGGCGAGGCGTTCTGGCATGAGGGGGTGCGCCTGGAGGTGTTTCCGGTGCGCCATCACTGGCCGGAGACGGCGTATGGCCTGCGCCTGCAGGGCGCGCTGACCTGGAGCGGCGATACCCGGCCGATTCCGGAGATGCTGGCGCGCTACGCCAACGACAACGAACTGATCGCCCACGACTGCGGCCTGCACGGCAACCCGTCACACACGGGTGTGGACGACCTGGAGCGTGAGTACAGCATCGAACTGCAGGCGCGGATGATGCTCTACCACTACGCCAGCGTGGCCGATGGCCAGGCGCTGGCCGCGCGCGGGCACCGCGTGGCGCAGCCGGGGCAGTGCGTGCCGCTGGCTGACCCGACCGCGCCGCACGTACTGGCGCAGGATCCGCCGTGAGCGGAACCGGCCAGCCCGCCGATACGGCGCTGGCCGCTGGACTGGAGGCGCTGGAGCGCGCTGCAGTAGCGCGGGGCCATGCCCGGCAAAGGGCGCCAACCAAGGTTGGCATCTACCAGAGGCGCGGGCGTCGCCGGAAAAGGCGGTGGCCCCGCCGGCTGACCTCGGCGCCCGCGTCGATCGATACCGTTGCTGCCTTCCGGCCCTGGCGGGGTTTTCGACCTAGCGTCGCGAGGGGCCGACGGGGCCACCATAGAGACGTTGGCCGCCCGGTGGGCGGCCAGTTCACGGATCAGGGGAAGCAGCGCGCGATGCGCCGGAGACCACAGCCGGACTGCACATCGGCTGGCCGATGGCAGGCGCTCATTCTAGCGCAGGCGGGTGCGTCGATGCCAGCTTCACGCACTGAATCGGCTGTAACCCGTCGCCGCCGGCAGCGGCCGGCACCCACCCCCGTTGCTAGAATGCCGGCCAGGAGGAACGACCTCCCCCACATCGGGAACCAATGACCAGGACGGCCTGGCCCTACCAAGAGGAGGGCCGTCATGGCCTGGATCTATCTGTTGTTTGCCGGCCTGCTGGAAATCGTCTGGGCCGTGTCCATGAAGCAGTCCGAAGGCTTCACCCGGCTTACCCCCACCGTGGTCACGATCATCGGCATGATCGCCAGCTTCTGGCTGCTGGCGGTGGCCATGCGCAGCCTGCCGCTGGGCACCGCCTATACGATCTGGACCGGCATCGGCGCAGTCGGCGCGTTCGCGGTCGGCATCGTGTTCCTGGGTGAGCAGGTCAGCCCGATGCGGATCGGTGCAGCGGTGCTGATTGTTTCCGGTCTGGTGCTGATGAAACTCTCCAGTAGCTGAATTTATTTACTCATGGCGGGGATGGATTCCCCGCCACATATAGCGATATGCATTTTCGGCAAAACCATTCTGCCGACCCCTTTTATTTGACGTGCGTCATGAAAATAACGCGCGCGATTCACATGCCGCTGGCACGGCGGGTCGCACAGTGCCGCCATTCGTCGGGCGAAATCGGGGAGTTTTCGTCTTGATGGAAATGCTGACGTACCTGTCCCGGGGTGCGATCACGTGAAGATGTGAAGATTTTCAGGAGTTAATGCCTTCAGGCCTTGTTCCCGTATCGGGAGCAGGGGCGGCCCGCATTGTCTCCAAAAAACCTGCCAGCTGTGCCATCCGGTCTTTTCATGGAGATTTGCCGATGAACCGCATTTACCGTCTGGTTTTCAATCGCGCCCTTGGGGTAATGCAGGTTGCTTCGGAGGTCACCCGGAATCCCGGCGGAAGCGCGGTCAGCGCAGGGCGGGTGCCGCGATTGCGGGCGCACCAGCTGGCGGCGGCATTGGCCGCCACGCTGGCCAGCGGATCGGCATTCGCAGCGTGCACGGGCACCACGACCGTGAACTGCGACAGCACCACCAACATCAACAACTACTCCAACGCGACCAACGGCCTCACGCTGAACATCGCTGCGGGTGCATTGCTGCGTACGCCGCCGATCGTAGGTGGAGGCAACGCAGCAACGCTGACCGGCGACAACGTGACGGTCAACAACAATGGCACGATCGATCCGAGCTCGATCGTCCTCGCCTCGCCCGGCTTGGTCATCGGCAATGCTTCTGCCAACAACAGCGCGATCGTCGTCAACAACAACGCCAGCGGACAGATCAAGGGTGTCGTCAACATCGCAACGCTGCTGGGCTTCGGTGGACAGGCGCTGGTGGCACAGAATGTCAACGGCACCACCACCATCAACAACGCCGGCCTGATCAGCACGTCGTTGATCGGCGCAGGCAGCGTTTCCGACGCGACTACGGTGGTGACCTACGGTGGTGCGGCAGCCAATGTGACCAACACCGGCACCATCGACGGGCGTGTCGGCCTGGGCGCTTCTGGCGGTAATACGTTCCTCAATGCGGGGGCGGTCAGTGGCAGCGTTCACCTGGGTGATTCAACCGGCGGCAACACCTTCACCGCAGTGTCGGGTTCCAGCGTTGTGACCGGTGGCGGCGGCGCTCTTGCCGGCGTGATTACCGGTGTTACCGGGGTGAAGGTTGCGGCTGCGGGATCGGTCGACGCCGGTACCGGCAGTGGTGCGGCCAACAACACGCTGGTGTTGCAGAACGTCGTCAGCGGTCCGGGGGCCGGCACCGGTGGAGCGGTGACCACACTGGGCTGGAACCAGTACCTCAACTTCCAGAGGCTCACCGTCAACAGCGGTACCTGGAACCTGCAGGGCGCATGGGGCGGATCCGGCCCGACGACGCTCAATGATGGCCTGGTCAATTTCAACAACGCCGGTTCATTCGGCACAGGGCTGTTCACGGCCAACGGCGGTGCCATCGCCTCCTCCACGGCCGGTCTGAATCTGGCCAATGCGTTCAACCTCGGCGGCAATCTGTCCCTGGCCGGGACCAATGCGTTCGGCCTGAATGGCGTGCTTTCAGGCGCAGGCGGGCTGACGGTCAACAACACCGGCATCGTTACTCTCGGCGGCGCAAACCTGTTCTCCGGTGGCGTCAACCTCAATGCCGGCGGCCTGCTGCTGGGCAATGCCGGTGCACTCGGCAGCGGCAACCTGACCGTCGGTGGCAGCGCCTCGCTGGATACGACGGCGGGCTTCAACCTGGGCAACAACCTGGTGGTCAATGGCGGGGGCTCGCTGAACCTGCTGGGCAGCAATGCGCTGACATTGAGTGGTTCGATTTCCGGTGCCGGCAACGTGACCAAGAACGGTGCGGGCACGCTGACCCTGAACGGTGCCAATTTGCTGAGCGGCAGCTTCAACCTGGCCGGGGGCGCGTTGGCCTTGGGCGCGGGCGGCAGCCTGTCGCCCACCGGCGCGATCACGCTGGGCGTCGGCACCAGCCTGGATCTTTCGGCGGCGGCCGACCAGACCATCGGCTCGCTGGCCGGGCTTGGCGGTTCGGTCAACCTCGGCAGCCACACCCTGACCCTGGGCGGGCTGGGCGATACCAGCTACAGCGGCACGTTCGCAGCAGGCACCGGCGGCCTGATCAAGCTCGGCACCGGTGTGCAGACCCTGTCGGGCGTCAACAGCCTCACGGGCGGTCTTGCGCTCAACGCCGGTGGTTTGTTGCTGGGCAATGCCGCCGCGCTGGGCAGCGGTACGCTCTCTGTCGGCGGCAACACCACCTTCGACGGCACCACGGCGCTGGCGCTGACCAATGCGGTCAGCCTCGGATCGGGTGCCAGCCTGAATCTGCTTGGCGGGCAGGCGCTCACCTTCAACGGGGTGATCAGTGGCGCTGGCGGCTTGATCAAGGATGGTGCATCGTCACTGACCCTCAACGGCGCCAATACGTTCGACGGTGGTCTGGCACTCAACGCGGGCAGCCTGGTGCTGGGCAACGGCGGTGCACTGGGAACCGGGGCACTGAACGTCGGCGGTGCGGTATCGCTCGACGCCAGCGCCGCGCTCACCGTGGGCAATGGCATCACGCTTGGCGCCGGTGGTTCGCTCAATGTGCTGGGCTCGAATGCGCTGACGCTGGGGGGTGTCATTGGTGGGAGCGGCAGCCTGGTCAAGAACGGCGCTGCCACGCTGACGTTGGGCGGCGCGAACACGTTCACGGGTGGGCTGGCAGTAAATGCCGGAACGGTGGCATTGGCCAGTGGTGGCAGCCTGGCGGCGACCGGCGCGGTCAGCCTGGCCGGCGCTGGCAGCGCACTGGATATCTCGCTGGGTGGCAACCAGACCATCGGTGCATTGTCCGGTGTGGCGGGCAGCACCCTGGCGCTGGGCAGCAGCACGCTCACCTTCGGTGATGCCACCAACCAGACCTTCGCCGGCGTGATCGGCGGCACCGGTGGGCTGATCAAGCAGGGTACCGGCGTGCAGACGCTGACCGGTGCCAGTACCTTCAGCGGTGGGGTGAATCTTGCGGCCGGTGGCCTGGTGCTGGGCAACGCCGGTGCGCTGGGAAGCGGTGCGCTGACGGTCAGTGGCAACGGCTCGCTGGACGCCACTGCGGCGCTGAACCTGGGCAATGCGATCAACCTCAGCGCGGCACTGACCCTGCCGGGCAGCCAGAACCTGACCCTGGGCGGCAACATCACTGGCACCGGCAGCCTGGTCAAGAATGGCGCGTCGACACTGACCTTGAACGGCGCCAACACCTTCAGCGGTGGACTGAACGCAAACGCCGGCAGCCTGCTGCTGGGCAACAGCGGCGCGCTCGGTACCGGAGTACTGGGCATCGGCGGCAACGTCACGCTCGATGGCAGCGCCCCGTTGAGCCTGACCAACAACGTTGACCTGGGCGCCGGTGCGGCGCTGTCGTTGCCGGGCTCGCAGGCGATCACGCTGGGTGGCGTGGTGTCCGGTACCGGCAGGCTGGTGAAGAACGGTGCCAGCACGTTGACCCTCAACGGCGCCAACAGCTTCGGTGGTGGGCTCACCGTCAACGGCGGCGGCGTGTTCCTGGGGAACGCCGGCGCACTGGGCACCGGTGCACTGTCGGTGGGCGCCACTGCCACGCTGGACAGTTCGGTCGCGCTGAACCTCGCCAACAACGTCAACCTCGGGGCAGGCGCGGCGCTGGATCTGCTGGGCAGCCAGGACGTGTCACTGGGCGGTCTCATCAGTGGCACTGGCAGCCTGGTCAAGAATGGTACGGCCACGCTGGCGTTGAATGGACCCAACACCTTCAGCGGGGGCGTCGGCCTCAACGCGGGCCTGCTGCAGCTGGGCAATGCGCAGGCACTGGGTACCGGCCAGCTGGACGTGGGCGGTAACGCGTCGCTGGATGCAACGTCTGCACTCACCGTAGGCAACCTCATCGGCCTGGCCGCCGGTGCGAATCTCTCCGTGCTGGGCAGCAATGACCTGACCCTCACCGGTCCGGTATTCGGTGCCGGTGGGCTGATCAAGGACGGCGCGGCCCGCCTCACCCTGTCCGGCGCCAACGTCTACACCGGTGGCACCACCATCAACGCCGGCACGCTGGCGCTGGGGGCGGGCGGCAGTCTTGCCGCGGCCGGTGCGGTGGATCTTGCCGGTGCCGGTGCGACGCTGGACATCTCCGCAGCCGGTGCGGCGCAGACCATCGGCGCGCTGAATGGCGTGGCAGGCAGCCAGCTGGTGCTGGGCGCGCAGTCGCTGACCTTTGGCGGCGCCAGCAATGGCAGCTTTGCCGGCGTGATCGATGGTACCGGCGGCCTGATCAAGACCGGTGCCGGCGTGCAGACGCTGTCCGGTGCCAATACTTTCAGTGGTGGCCTTGCACTCAACGACGGTGGCCTGATTCTCGGCAACGCCAGTGCACTCGGTACCGGTGCACTGGGCATTGGTGGCACGACCACGCTGGACAGCACCGTGGCGCTGAACCTGGCCAATGCAGTGAACTTCGGTGCCGGTACGCAGCTGACGCTGGGTGGCAGCAACGACCTCACCCTCGGTGGCGTGGTGGCAGGCAATGGCAGCCTGATCAAGAATGGTGCGGGCCTGCTGACCCTCGACAACACCAATACCTTCAGTGGCGGCCTGACCTTGAACGGGGGAGGCCTGGTGGTCGGCGCGAATGATGCGCTCGGTACCGGCGCGCTGGCGGTGAATGCCAGTACCACGCTTGATGCGAGCGCCGCGGTGGCACTGGGCAATGCGGTCACGCTGGGCTCGGGCGTCGTACTGACGTTGCCCGGCAGCAATGCGCTGACGCTGTCGGGCGTGGTCGGCGGCAATGGCAGCCTGGTCAAGAATGGTGCCACCACGCTGACGCTGTCCGGTGCCAACACCTACACCGGCGGGACCACGATCAACGCCGGCACGCTGGCGCTGGGCACGGGCGGCAGCCTTGCTGCAGCGGGTGATGTCACGTTGGGTGCAGGCGCTGGCTTTGATATTTCCGGTGCCGGCAGCAGCCAGACCATCGGCGCGCTCAACGGTGCGGGTGGCAGCACCCTGGCGCTGGGCGGCAATTCGCTCACCTTCGGTACGGCCGGCAACGCCGCGTTCGATGGCGTGATCAGTGGCGGCGGCAGTCTGATCAAAGCAGGCGCGGGCGTACAGACGCTGTCCGGTGCCAACACGTTTGGCGGCGGCGTAACGCTCAACGCGGGCGGACTGGTGCTTGGCAATGATGCGGCGTTGGGCACCGGCGCATTGACCGTTGGTGGTGCCGCCACGCTGGATACCACCGGCCTGGCAACGCTGGCCAACAACATCGCGCTCAACGCCGGGCTGACCGTGCTCGGGACCAATGCACTGACGCTCAACGGCGTCCTGTCCGGGGCCGGCAGCCTGACCAAGAACGGCAGCGCGACGCTGACCTTGAACGGCGCCAACACCTATACCGGTGGCACCAACATCAACGCCGGCACGCTGGCGCTGGGGGCCGGTGCCAGCCTGGCGGCGAGCGGTACCGTGAACCTCGCCACGGGTGCCACGCTGGATCTGTCTGCCGGCAGCGGCACGCAGCAGTTCGGCACGCTGGTCGGCAATGGTACGGTGAACCTCGGCGCCAACTCGATCGAGGTCGGCGGCGCCACCGATGGCACCTTCAGTGGCTCGATCACAGGCACCGGTGGCCTGACCAAGGTGGGCGCGGGCATCGAAACGCTGACCGGTGCCAACACCTACACCGGCGGCACCTTCATCAACGCTGGCACGCTGGCGATCGGTCCGGGCGGCAGCCTGGCCGCGACCGGCGCGGTGACGCTGAGCGCCGCGGGCACCGGCTTCGACATCTCCACCGCAGGTGCCAACCAGACCATCGGTTCGTTGAACGGTGTGGCCGGCTCGACGGTGAGCCTGGGGGCACAGACGCTGACACTCGGTGGTGTGGGCAACAGCCTCTTCGATGGCACGATTTCCGGCACCGGTGGCCTGGTCAAGAATGGCGCCGGCATCCTCACGCTGGGTGGCACCAATCTGTTCAGTGGTGGCGTTGCACTGAACGGCGGTGGCCTGGTGGTCGGCAACAACGCTGCGCTCGGCAGCGGCGCGTTGACGGTCGGAAGCAACGCAACGCTGGATGCAACGACCGGCGTCAGCCTTGCCAACAACATCGGGCTGGCAGCGGGTGCCAACCTCGATCTGCTCGGCAGCCAGGCGCTGACGCTGGGGGGCGTGATTTCCGGCACGGGCGGGCTGATCAAGGACGGTGCGGCCACCGTAACCCTGAGCGGTGCCAACACCTACACCGGGGGTACCACCATCAACAGCGGCACACTGGCGATCGGTGCCGGTGGCAGCCTCGCCGCAACCGGCGCGGTGAACCTGGCCGGTGCGGGCACGCTCGACATCTCCGCGGGTAACCAGGCCATCGGTTCGCTGGCCGGCGTTGCAGGCAGCACGGTGGCGCTGGGCGGCAGCACGCTGACCCTGGGCGGCACCGTGGACAGCACCTTCAGCGGTGTGATCGGCGGCAGTGGCGGCCTGATCAAGAACGGTGCGGGCGTGCAGACGCTCAATGGTGCCAACACCTTCAGCGGTGGCGTGGCGCTCAACGCCGGTGGCCTGGTGGTCGGCAACAATGCTGCGCTGGGCACCGGTACGGTGACGGTCGGAGGCGCTGCGACGCTCGATTCGAACACTGCGGTCATCCTCGGCAACAACTTCATCCTCAACAACGCGTTGACCGTCCTGGGCAGCAACAACCTCACCCTCAACGGCAACCTGAGTGGTACCGGCAGCCTGACCAAGGAGGGTGCCGCGACGCTGACCTTGAACGGCACCAACAGCTACACCGGTGGCACCAACATCAACGCCGGTACGCTGGCACTGGGCGCGGGCGCGAGCCTGCACGCCAGTGGCATCGTCAACCTGGCCTCGGGGGCGACCTTCGATCTGTCGGCAGGCAGCGGCACGCAGCAGTTCGGTACCCTGATCGGCAACGGCACGGTGAACCTGGGCGCCAACACGCTGACGATCGGAGACGCCACCAATGGCACGTTCAGTGGCTCGGTGGCCGGCTCCGGTGGGCTGATCAAGGAAGGCTCCGGTACCCAGACGTTGACCGGCACCAACACCTTCACCGGTGGCACCACCATCAACGCCGGGACGCTGGCGATCGGCGCCGGTGGCAGCCTCGCTGCGACGGGTGCGGTGAACCTGGCCAACGCCGGTACCACCTTCGACATCAGTGCGGGGGGCGCGCAGGCGATCGGTTCGCTGGCAGGCGTGGCAGGCTCTTCAGTGGCGTTGGGTGGCAGCACGCTGACCCTCAATGGCGTGGGCAATACCACGTTCGCCGGCACCATCGGAGGGGCAGGGGGGCTGGTAAAGAACGGCGCAGGCATCCAGGGCTTGACTGGCGTCAACGTCTTCACGGGCGGCGTGACCCTCAATGCCGGTGGCCTGCTACTGGGCAACGACGGTTCGCTGGGAACCGGTGCGCTGACCGTAGGCGGCAACGCCAGCCTGGATGGCACCAGCGCGCTGACGCTGGCCAACACCGTGCAGCTGGCCAGCGGCACGCTGACTCTGGGCGGCAGCAACGCACTGACCTTGAACGGCCCGATCAGCGGTGCCGGTGGCCTGCTGAAGGATGGCGCGGCGACGGTCACCCTGGGCGGTGCCAGCAGCTATACCGGCACCACCACCATCAACAGTGGGACGCTGGCGGTGGCAGCCGGCGGCAGCCTGTCCGGTGCCAGCACGGTCAACCTGGCCGGTGCCAGTACGCTGGATATCAGCGCCGGTGGCAGCCAGAGCATCGGAGGCCTCGCTGGCGTGACCGGTTCCAGCGTGGTGCTGGGCGGTGCAACCCTGACCACCGGCGGCAACAACGGCAGCACGACCTTCGCCGGCGTGCTCAGTGGTACCGGCGGCCTGGTGCAGAGTGGTACCGGCACGCTGATCCTCAGTGGCGACAACACCTATACCGGAGGCACCACCATCAACGGTGGCAGTACGCTGCAGATCGGCAACGGCGGCAGCACCGGCTCGGTGCTGGGCGACATCACCAACAACGGCAGCCTGGTCTACAACCTGGGTACGACGGCCACCGTGGGCGCGGCGGTCAGCGGCAGCGGCGGCTTGACCCAGGCCGGCAGTGGCACGCTGGTGCTGACCGGCAACAACAGCTACACCGGTGGAACCACGATCAATGCCGGTGGCACATTGCAGATCGGCAACGGCGGTGCGACCGGCGCGATCATCGGCGACATCACCAACAACGGTGCGCTGGTATCCAACGTGGCCGGCAACACCACGCTCGGTGGCACCATCAGCGGCAGCGGCGGCCTGACCCAGGCCGGCAGCGGCACGCTGACCCTGACCGGCAACAACACCTATACCGGCGGCACCACCATCAATGCCGGCGGCACGCTGCAGGTGGGCAATGGCGGTGCGACCGGCGCGATCACCGGCAACGTTGCCAACAACGGCAGCCTGGTGTTCGACGTTGCGGGCAACACCACGGTCGGCGGTGCGATCAGCGGCAGTGGTGGCCTGACCCAGGCGGGCAGCGGTGTGCTGACCCTGGTGGGCAACAACACCTACACCGGTGGGACCACCATCAATACCGGCGGCACGCTGCAGATGGGCAACGGCGGCGCGACCGGCGCCATCGCTGGCGACATCACCAACAATGGCGCGTTGATTTCCAACGTGGCCGGCAACACCGCGCTGGGCGGCACCATCAGTGGCAGCGGCAGCCTCACCCAAGCCGGCAGCGGTACGCTGCTGCTGACCGGGACCAACACCTATACCGGCGGCACGACCATCAACGCCGGCAGTACGCTGCAGCTGGGCAATGGCGGGGCAACGGGCTCAATCGTCGGTGATGTCACCAACAACGGCACGCTGGTGTCCAGCGTGGCGGGCAATACCACGCTGGGCGGCACCATCAGCGGCAGTGGCGGCCTCACCCAGGCCGGCAGCGGCACGCTGACCCTGACCGGCAACAACACCTATACCGGCCCGACCACCATCAACACCGGTGGCACGCTGCAGGTAGGCAATGGCGGTGCGACCGGCGCCATCGGCGGCAGCGTCGTCAACAACGGCAGCCTGGTGTTCAACGTGGGCGGCACCACCACCGTCGGCGGCGCCATCAGCGGTAGCGGCGCCCTGACCCAGGCCGGCACCGGTACCGTGATCCTGGCCGGCAACAACACCTATACCGGCGGCACCGCCATCAACACCGGCGGCACGCTGCAGGTCGGCAATGGGGGCGCCAGCGGTGCGATCACCGGTAATGTCAGCAACAACGGCAGCCTGGTGTTCAACGTCGGCGGCAACACCACGGTGGGCGGCACCATCAGCGGCAGTGGCGGCCTGACCCAGGCAGGTGCCGGCACCGTGGTCCTGACCGGCAACAACACCTACACCGGTGGTACCACCATCAATGCCGGCGGCACCGTGCAGGTCGGCAACGGTGGGGCCAGCGGTGCGATCACCGGCAACATCACCAACAACGGTGGCCTGGTCATCAACACCGGTGGCACCACCACGCTCGGCGGCAGTATCAGTGGTGGCGGCAGCATCGTGCAGGCCGGCCCGGGCAGCCTGAATCTGGGCGGCAACAGTGCTGGCTTCAGCGGCACGGGCCAGGTCACCGGCGGTGGCCTGAACGTCACCGGCAACATCGGCGGCCAGTGGACCATCGGCAGTGGCACCACGCTCTCCGGCACCGGCACCATCGGCGGTACCGGCGGTGGCGTGACCGTATCCAGCGGTGGCGTGCTGTCGCCGGGCAATGGCCCGGGCAATGGCGGCGGTGCCGGCAATGGCACCGGAACGATCACCGTCGGCGGCAACCTGACGCTGTCGCCGGGCAGCACGCTGGGCATCGACCTGGGCGCCACCGGCAGCGACACGGTGCAGGTCGGCGGCAGCGCGAATGTGGGCGGCAGCACCGTGCGGGTGAATACCATTTCGCCGAGCACCAGCTACCAGCAGGGCCAGCAGTACACGGTGGTCAATGCGGGCGGTGGCGTGAGTGGGCAGTTCGCTGCGGCAACCTCGCCGTCGGCCTTCCTGACCATCACTCCGGTGTATACCGCGAACACGGCGAACCTGCAGATCGACGTGGCGCAGACTGCAGCGTTCACCACCGTGGCCAACACGCGCAACCAGTACAACACCGCCGCGGCGCTGGACAGCCTGCCGCAGAGTGGCGCGGCCCTGGGCCTGTACAACACGGTGCTGATGTATGACGCCGGCACTGCGCGCAGCGCGTTCGACCAGCTCTCCGGTGAAGTGCATGCGGCCAGCCGCGCAGTGCTGCTGTATGACAACTACCTGGAGGAGGGCATCCGCCAGCGCTTGGGCAGCGAACTGCCGACCGTGCGGGGCGAGCGCGCTTCGGCCTGGCTGGCCGGCAGCGGCAAGGTGTTCAGGCAGGATGGCGACGGCAATGGCGATGAGATCCGCGCCAATCGCAATGCGCTGATGGCCGGTGTCGACTGGCAGCTGGGCGAGCATGTGGTGCTGGGTGCAGCGGCCGGCAACGAACGGCTGGATACGCGGCTGTATGATCGCAGCTCGCGGGCCCGCCTGCGTGGCAACACGTTCGGCCTGTATGCACAGGGACAGTGGAACAACGGCTTCGCGGTGGGTGGCAGCGTGTCGCGCGGTGACTACCGCACGCGCACCACGCGTGAAGTGCCGTTGTTGGGCCAGACCCTGTACAGCCGCCAGGATTCCGATGTGACCATCGCCCAGATGGAAGGCAGCTGGACATGGACCCACGGCAGGACCCAGCTGCAGCCCTATGTGCAGTTCACCAAGCACTGGGTCGACAGCGATCGTGCGGTGGAGCAGGGCGGCAGCGCGGCACTGGTGCTGGAAGGCGGCAAGGACACGCTTAATGTCAGCACCGTGGGCGTGCGCGGCCGTTGGGACGTGGGCAGCGGCGAGCGCTTCCCGGCGCAGCTGACCGTCGGCCTCGGCTGGCAGCACGCCTCGGGTGACACCGATGTGGCCAGCCGCAACCGCTTCGCGGTGGGCGGCAATGCCTTCGATGTCTACAGTGCGGTGATGGCACGCAATGCGCTGGTCAGCCAGCTCGGTGTAGCGGTCGGCCTTGGCCGCAACAGCCAGCTGTCGATGTTCGTACAGGGCCAGCATGGCGACGGCCGCCGCGATGTGGGCGGGCAGATCAACCTGCGCGTGGGCTTCTGAGGAAAGCGCGGCGACGTTGGATCCAGGCTCGCGTGGATCCAGGGCGGGCGGAGGGCTAGACCCTCCGCTCCATCTCCACGGCGTCGATCCCGGCGCCGTGGCCATTGGACACGATCCGCGTCACCTGGAAGCCCAGGCCAGCATAGAAGCCCTGGGTGTGCTGGCTGGTGCTGAGCGTGATGCGCTTGATCGAGGAATCCGCTTCGGCCTGGCGCAGGCGTGCGAGTGCCAGTTCGCGGCCCAGGCCGTGCCGGTGCAGCGCGCGCTGCACCATGCCCCAGCAGAAGCCGGCGCTGCCGTCGCCACGGCGCGAGAGGCCGCCACAGGCCACGACGCTGCCATCGCGCTCGATCACCTGGAATGCACAGTCCGTGGCCTGCTCGTGCAGGAAGCGTTCGAAGTCGCTGCGCTCTTCGGGCGCGAAGTAGGTGGGTACGTTGCTGTCGAAAATCGACAGGCAGGCGCTGGCATCGGCGGGGCGGTAGAGGCGGAGATTCATGGGAAACGCCATGGAGTTGCCCGGCTGCATTTCAACCGTCCAGACGTTGGGAGGGGGCGAAGCGTTCAAGGGTACATGGAGCGATGCCGATCCTTTACAGGTGACTTCTTCCCCACTCGAATGACCGTGCGGAATGCAGGCGCCTGTACCAGGCGGGTGCGTCGGTGGCGGGTAATGGCGAGGCGCATCCGGTCGCGATGGCGTGCAGTGGGGCGCGGTGGCTTCTGGGCTATGCTTTCCACATGTGGGACTGACCGCGCGGCAGGATCCGCCGGCCCCATTCGTCTTCCCGCCTGCAACGGAGCTGCCCAGCGATGCCCGACCCTTCTTTTCTCCGGCCTGCCCAGCTCATGCGCGGTCTGCTGTTTGGCGCGGTGGGTCTGTTGATCCTTGCCATGGCCGCCTTCGAGGTGACGCATCGCTTCGAGTTCCTGGAGGTCGCGCAGGCCGTTGATGGCCAGGTCGAGCGCCTGAACGCCGGCGGATCGCATCCGCAGGTCGCGTTCACCACCGCGACCGGCCAACGCGTCTCGTACCCGCAGGGCGGCATGATTTTCGGCTATGAGCCGGGGCAACCGGTACGCGTGCTGTACGACCCGGCGCAACCGCGGCTGGAGCCGGTCCTGGATACGTTCGGTGCGCTGTGGGGAATGACGGTCGTGTGGGTGCTGCTGGGGCTGGTGTTCGTCGGCGCCTGCGTGCGGGGACTGCTCCGGCGCAGATGACCCGCGGCGGATCGCGCGCCGTCGGCGGGCGGGCCGTTGGACCGGCCACGACGGCAGGCCCGTTCAGTCCGGTAGTACCTGCGGCGATTCCCGACAGCCAAATGAAAAAGCCGCCCACTGGGCGGCTTCTTCATCTATCTGGCGGAGAGAGGGGGATTGTCGGGTGCATCCCCTGCACCCGATCCCGATGCGCGTTGCGCCCCGGGACCAGCCTGCGGCTGTCCGGTTCAGCTCCTGCAGAACCGTCGAACCCCGGCGGGGCTTCTCACCACCCATCCCATCCGCCAGGCAAACGCAAAAGGGCCACCCTGTGGGCGGCCCTTTGCGTTTGTCTGGCGGAGAGAGGGGGATTCGAACCCCCGAAGCGCGGTTTAGACGCTTACACACTTTCCAGGCGTGCTCCTTCAACCACTCGGACACCTCTCCGGATCCCTGCCATCGGCAAACGCCTCAGCAGGGGCGCAGATTCTAGCGGGCGGCGCGGGCGGACACAAGCGCCCAGATCAGGGACGCGTCCGGGGGCATTGTTGGCGAAGGGGCTGGACAGGCATGGCACAATGGAACATCCGATGGAAAACGGTGGCCTGATGTCCTATCTCGTCCTTGCCCGCAAGTGGCGTCCGAAGCGTTTTGCCGAGCTGGTGGGCCAGGAGCATGTGGTCCGTGCGCTCAGCAATGCGCTGGACAGCGGCCGGGTCCACCATGCGTTCCTGTTCACCGGTACCCGTGGCGTGGGCAAGACCACCATCGCGCGCATCTTCGCCAAGTCGCTCAACTGCGAGCAGGGCACCAGCGCCGACCCGTGCGGCCAGTGTGCCGCCTGCCTGGACATCGACGCCGGCCGCTACATCGACCTGCTGGAAATCGATGCCGCGTCCAACACCGGCGTGGACGACGTGCGCGAGGTGATCGAGAACGCGCAGTACATGCCCTCGCGCGGCAAGTACAAGGTCTACCTGATCGACGAAGTGCACATGCTGTCCAAGGCGGCGTTCAACGCACTGCTGAAGACGCTGGAAGAGCCGCCGGAGCACGTGAAGTTCCTGCTGGCCACCACCGATCCGCAGAAGCTGCCGGTCACCGTGCTCAGCCGCTGCCTGCAGTTCAATCTCAAGCGCCTGGACGAAGACCAGATCCAGGGCCAGATGACCCGCATCCTGGCGGCGGAAGAGATCGAGGCCGACGGCAGCGCCATCGTGCAGCTGGCCAAGGCCGCTGACGGCAGCCTGCGTGACGGCCTGTCACTGCTGGACCAGGCGATCGCCTATGCCGGCGGCGCGCTGCGCGAGGATGTGGTGCGCACCATGCTGGGCACTGTGGATCGCACCCAGGTGGCGGCGATGCTCGACGCGCTGGCCGAGGGCGATGGCCCGCGCCTGCTGCAGGTGGTGGCCGCGCTGGCCGAATTCTCGCCGGACTGGAGTGGCGTGCTGGAAGCGCTGGCTGAAGGCCTGCATCGCATCCAGGTGCAGCAGCTGGTGCCGGGCGCCGCTGTTGCGGAAGGCCTGGATGTGGCGGCATTCGCCGAGCGCCTGCGCCCGGAAGTGGTGCAGCTCTGGTACCAGATGGCCCTGAACGGCCGTCGCGATCTGCCGCTGGCACCGAGCCCGCGCGCGGGCTTTGAGATGGCGGTGCTGCGCATGCTGGCGTTCCGTCCGGCCGCAGCGGTACCGCCGGTGCCGAAGGCCGTCGACGGTGCGGTGGGTGGCACGCCGGGTGGCAACGCTGCCGGTGGTGGCGCCGATGCCGGAAGCCATGAAGCGACGCCGGCTGCTGCCGTCGCTTCGGCCAGTCCGGCTGCGGCGGCGCAGGCGGCCGCTCCGGCGGCTGCACCGCGCGAACCTGAACCCGAACCCGAGCCGGCACCGCAACCGGAGCCGGAGCCGACGCCTGAACCCGAGCCGGTTCCGGTGGAAGAGCCCGTGTCACCGCCGCCGGTGAAGGCCGAGGCGCCGGCGTCTGCCATCGCTGCAGAGGCAAGCGATGACCTGCCGCCGTGGGCCACCGACGAAGCCGAGGCGCGGGATGGGGCCCTGGCGGCCGAGATGGCCGGCCCGGATGCCGCCATGGTCGCGCCCTGGCATGAACCGCCGGCTCCTGCCGCGGATCCAGGCGAGCCTGCGCCGCCGGAGCGTTCGTTCCGCGCCGAAGGTATTGCCATTGCGCCGGCCGAACCGGCTCCGACGCGTGACGCCGCGCCGCAGGAAGGTGTCAGCGAGCTGGCCACTGCCGAAGACTGGCTGGACCTGGTCGCCAACAGCGGCCTCAGCGGCCCCTCGCGGCAGCTGGCTGCCAACGCCGCCTTCATCAGCTGCCAGCACGGGACCTTGAAACTGGGCCTTTCGCCCGGATTTGAGTACCTGCGCTCGGAGCGCGCGCTGGCTGCCCTGGGCGAGATGCTGCAGAAGGCCCTTGGCCAGGCGCCGAAGATCGTGGTCGAGACCGTGGAAACCGAACACGTTCCGGCCGAGACCCTGCATCAGCGTGCCGACCGCCAGCGTGGCGAGCGGCAGCAGGTGGCAGAGGCCGTTTTCATGGATGACCCGGAAGTGCAGGTGCTGATCCAACAGCACGGTGCCCGGGTTGTTTCCGATTCCATCCGTTCTTTTGACGAGTAAGACACTATGCGCGGCAATATCGCCCAACTGATGCAGCAGGCCCAGAAGATGCAGGAGAACCTGCAGAAGGCCCAGGAAGAAATCGCCAGGATCGAAGTGACCGGCAGTGCCGGCGGCGGCATGGTCAGCGTGACCCTGACCGGCGCCAAGGAATGCCGCAAGGTGCGCATCGACCCGTCGCTGACCAGCGACCCGGAGATGCTGGAAGACCTGATCGCCGCCGCCTTCAACGATGCCTCGAACAAGATCGATGCCGAGTCGAAGTCGAAGATGGGTTCGGCCACCGCCGGCATGCAGCTGCCGCCGGGCATGAAGCTGCCGTTCTGATTTTTGGCGGGGCGCCTGTCGCTGCAGGCGCCCGCTGCAACCCTCAGTCGAGCAGGGCTCGACTCTACACGTAGCTGTCGAGCTTGCTCGACACAATGAAAGCATGCCGCCGTGTCCGCACCCCTGCTTGAACAACTGATCGACGCGCTGCGGGTGCTGCCTGGTGTAGGCCAGAAGACGGCGCAGCGCATGGCCTACCACCTGCTCGAGCGCGAGCGCGAAGGCGGCCAGCGCCTGGCCGAAACGCTGGCCTTGGCGGTGGAGCGTATCGGCCACTGCGCGCAGTGCCGCGACTTCAGCGAGACCGAGCTGTGCCCGACCTGCGCCAACAGCAGCCGCGAGCGCAGCCAGCTGTGCGTGGTCGAATCGCCGGCCGATCGTCTCGCGATCGAGAACGCGACGGGTTTTCGCGGTGTCTACTTCGTGCTGCAGGGCAGGCTGTCGCCGCTCGATGGCGTCGGTCCGCGCGAGCTGGGCCTGGAGCAGCTGGAGCAGCGGCTGGCCGAAGGTGAGGTACAGGAGCTGATCATCGCCACCAGTGCCACCGTCGAAGGCGAAGCCACCGCGCATTACCTTGCGCAGCTGGCGCGCGCGCGCAAGGTGCAGCCCAGCCGGCTGGCACAGGGCCTGCCGCTTGGCGGCGAGCTTGAATACGTTGACCGCGGCACGCTGTCGCACGCGTTCGGGACGCGCAGCGAATTCCGCGATTGAGCACCACCCGGGCATCGCCCGGCGCGGCCGGCCTACAATGCGGAAGACACTCCCGCCGAGGCCGACCATGAGCAACGAAACCCTCTTCAGCAAGATCATCCGTCGCGAGATCCCGGCCACCATCGTCTATGAGGACGACGAGGTGCTGGGCTTCAAGGACATCGCACCGCAGGCGCCGGTGCACGTACTGTTCATTCCGAAGAACGAGATCATCCCGACCCTGGACGACCTGCAGCCGTCGCAGGCGCACCTGATCGGCAAGCTGGCCCTGGCCGCTGCCGAATACGCGCGCCGCGAGGGTTTCGCGCAGGACGGCTACCGCATCGTGATGAACTGCCGCGAGCACGCTGGGCAGACCGTGTTCCACATCCACATGCACCTGCTGGCCGGCGCGCCGCTGGGGCATTTCGGTACGCCGGGGCGTTGAGGCCCTGTCCACGCATGCGTGGATGAAAAAGGCCGCCCGAAGGCGGCCTTTTCCGATCATGCAGGGTGGGTGGCGATCACCACCAGCCCCAACGGCCGTAGCCACCCCAGTACGGGCCCCACGGACCCGGGCCCCACGGGCCATAGGGGTAGGGCACCACATCGACCTGGCGCTGTTCCGGCCACAGGTAGATCACATCGGCCGACAGCTTCGGCAGGCGGTAGTCGTAGTCCCCGATGCGCGTGTTCTGGTAGCCGTCGATCTTGCCGATGAAGGTCACGTCACGGCCGGGTTCAAACACGGCCGGGTCGTAGAAACCGGCGCGGCAGGCAATGAAGCGGCCGTCGCTGGCGTCGGACGAGGTGGTGTTCGGGCGGCCACTGGCGTTGAGCGGGCGCGAGATCATCTGGAAGCAGGTCTCGCCCTGGCCGGGCTTGGTCTCGATGATGCGGCCGCCCCATCGGACCGGCGTGCCGACCTGCTGGGTGGCGACCGAGTCGCGCGGGGAAACCAGGCTGAACTGTCCCTGCAGCGGCTTGGGGGCCGTGGCGCAGGCCGACAGGGCCAGCGTGGCCACAGCGGTGAGGAGGAACTTGGTGTTCATGGGGAGGCTCCGGAAGTCGGGCGATGCCTGCGCAGGTCCCGCAATAATGAAGCGAGGTCGGTGCAAGTTCCAGCGTAGCGCGCGTCGGCGAAACGCTGGCTGAGCGCGAGCAGGGTCGGGTCGGGGCGCTGCCGGTGAACCCGCTGTGCCCAGTCCTGTGCGGTTTCGTGCGGTTCGCGGGCCAGGCCGAGGCGCGCATACCGCCGCCCGAGCCGGTGCCAGGCGCGCAGCAGCGGGTCGCGCTCGCGCTCGCCGCGGGCCAGCAGCCAGGCCATCCACGCCAGTGCCAGCAGGGCGGCGACCACGAATCCGGTCACCAGCTGCGCCGGCCCGAGGTCATCCAGCCCGAACGGCTTGAGCAGTTGCTGCTGGCGGCGTGCATCGAAGGACAGCACCAGGTCGTTCCAGCCGCGGCGCAGCCAGTCACCCATCTGCCCCAGCTGCAGCCAGCGCTGTTGCAGCGGGGTATCGGTGCCGGCCTGCAGGCGGTCGTCCAGGGTGTCCAGGATGCGTTCGGGTGCCACGGCGGCAGTCGGGTCGACCCGCACCCAGCCGCGTTGCGGCAGCCAGACTTCGGCCCAGGCGTGGGCATCCATGCGACGCACCACCCAGTAGTCGCCGATGCGGTTACGGGTACCGCCTGCGAAGCCGGTCACCACCCGGGCCGGAATGCCGGCGTTGCGCATCAGCACCACGAAGGCCGAGCTGAAGTGCTGGCAGAAGCCGGCCTTGTAGTTGAACAGGAAATCGTCGACCGGATCGCGCCCCGCCACCGGTGTATCCAGCGTGTAGGAGAAGTCGCGGGTGATCCATTGCAGCGCACGGCGGACGATGGCCTCGTCATCGCTGCCGGCCTCCTGCCGCCATTGCCGCGCGAGCTGGGCGGTGCGCGGATTGAAGCCGGGCGGAAGCTGCAGCGCGGCGCGGCGCAGGTACGGCGACAGATCGGTGTCGAACCGTTGCGGCGGCGCCGAATGCAACCGCCAGCGGCTGAGCGCGGACAGCGTGCGGTCGCTGCGCAGGCTCATGTCGGCATCGAAGCTGCTGCCCTCCGGTGCGCGGCTGGGCAGGTCCAGTGCCACCAGCAGGCGACGGTCGGTGGGCTCGTAGTCGATCTGGTAGTCCCAGCCCTGTGCGGTGGTTTCGACCACCGGTGCGGGGCGCCCGGCCGTCGCGCGATCGCGGCTCCAGCGGTGGCCGTCGAACGACGTCAGCACCGGGCCGCGCCAATAGCGCTGCGCAGGTTCGGGCACCGCGCCGAAAAACTGCACGCGCAACGCGGGGGTGTCGTCGGCCATCAGGTCCAGCCACTGGTCCGGCGCCATGCTGTCAGCCAGGCCCGGTGTGCCCACCGCTCGCTCGGGTACGCCCCACAGCGGCGTGGACAAGCGCGGGAACAGCCAGAAGCAGGCCAGCGCGAGTGGCAGGCCGATCCCCAGCAGGCGGCCGACACCACGCAGTTGTCCGCGCAGCGGCAGGCGAGGGTTGTGGCCCTCGTCCAGGGCCAGGCGTTGCAGGGCCAGCAGTGCGGCAACTGCGGCCAGCGCTGCCAGCCCGGTGGTCAGCGGCCCCTGGTCGAGCAGGAAGGCCGCGAACGGCGAGAACAACGCGAAGCCCAGCAGGCTGCGCGCATCGCGCAGGTTGCGCAGTTCGCTGGACTTGATCGCCAGCATCGCCGCCAGCAATGCGCAGCCGGTATCGCGGCCCGGCCGCACCATGCCCATCTGCCAGACGATGGTGGCAAGCATGGCCAGCACCAGCAACAGGCGAACCGGCATCGGCAGCACCCGCCGCCACGAAAGCGCAGCGGTCAGCACCGCGGCGATCGCGATCACGATGGCAAGCACCGGCGGCAGCTGCAGCAGCAGTGGCAGCAGCGCCAGCGCTGCGCTGGCCAGGGTCCAGCTGCGGGCGTTGCGGTCGAGCAGGACGGCAGGCTCAGTCATGGGGCATCAATGCCAGTGCGCGCAGGCACAGGTGGTGGTGGCTGGCGCCCTGGCCGGGCCCCAACGGCGGATGGGCCGGAAGCAGCAGCGTATAGCGACGGCCTTCGCGCTCGGCCATGTCGACCCAGCGTGCCAGGCGCGCGATGCGCGCTTCATGGCCCAGCGGTGCCAGCGTGCGCCAGTCCAGCACCACTTCGATGCCGATCGGCTTCTCGTACTCGCGTACCAGCAGGCTGTCGCGGCGCGCCGAGTGTTTCCAGGCAATGCTGCGCGGGGCATCGCCGGCACGATAGGGGCGCAACTGGTGCAGCTCATCGCCACTGGCATGGGCGCGGGTGTGCAGTGGGTCGTTGCCACGTTCCGGAAGCGGCGGTGCCAGTGCCTCGGCCAGCGGGTAGACCAGCAGCGGCTGCTCCGGCCACACCCACGACCATGCCCGCACCAGTCCCAGCGGCTGCGTGCTCGACAGGCGGATGCGGGGCAGTTCCAGCCAGCCGCGGCGCTCGCTGGGAACATCCAGCTCCACTTCGCCGCGACCGTGTGCAGGCAGTGCAACCCAGGCCTCGCTTGCGCCCAGCTGCAGGTGCAGCCCAAGGCGCGCGCGCGGGTCGCGCAACGAAAGGTCCACGCGCAGGCGCAGGGGATGCCCGGCCGGTACCGGTTCGGCGGAGACCGCGTCGATCTGTATGCCGGACAGTTGCAGGTGCGCGGCGATGGCGCTGGCGATCGCTGCCGCGGCCAGCAGCAGCGCCAGCAGCAGGGCTGGGTTGTTGTTGTAGTTCAATGCACCCAGCAGCATCGCCGACAGCAGGGTGGCGACGAACAGGCCGAAGCGGGTCGGTAGTACGTAGATGCGATGGCGGTCCAGTCGCTGCGGCAGGGCTTCGGGCCTGCGGGGGCGTGCCAGCAGCTGCATGCGTGCCCAGCGTGTGGCCACCTTCAGTCCACCGCGACGGTCTGCAGGATCGCCCGCGCCAGCGCCGGCCCGGAGCTGGATTCGGCTTCGGCCACCAGGCGGTGGCCGGCCACCGCCACGAACAGCGTCTGCACGTCTTCGGGCACCACATGTCCGCGGCCGAGCAGCAGCGCGTGTGCCCTGGCGGCACGCAGCAGGGCCAGTCCCGCGCGCGGTGACAGGCCTACGCGCACGCCGGCATGGTGTCGGCTGCGGGTCAGCAGCGCCTGCACGTAGTCGATCAACGCGTCGCTGGCATGCACCTGGCCAACCGCTTCACGCAAGGCACGCACCTGGGTGTCGTCCAGCTTTGGCACCGCGCGTGCGATCAGGTCGCGGCGATCACTGCCGCGCAGCAGCTCGCGCTCGGCCTGCGCGCTGGGGTAGCCCATCGCCAGCCGCAGCAGGAAACGATCCAGCTGCGAATCCGGCAACGGGAAGGTGCCGGACAGGTCGACCGGGTTCTGCGTGGCGATGACGAAGAACGGGTCGGGCAGTGGATGTGTCTGTCCATCCAGCGTGACCTGCTGCTCGGCCATCGCCTCCAGCAACGCGCTCTGCGTGCGCGGCGGTGCGCGGTTGATCTCATCGGCCAGCAGCACGTGGGTGAACACCGGGCCGGGATGGAACTGGAACTGGCGGCTGCCGGCCTCGTACACCGAAACGCCAAGTACATCCGCCGGCAACAGGTCGGAGGTGAACTGCACGCGCTGGAAGCTGAGGCCGAGGCTGCTGGCCAATGCGTGCGCCAACGTGGTCTTGCCCAGCCCGGGCAGATCCTCGATGAGCAGGTGGCCGCCGGAAAGCAGGGCGACAAAGGCCAGCCTGACTTCCGGCACCTTGCCCAGCACCAGTGCGTTCACCTGATCCTGTGCCTCCCGCAGGGCCTGGCGCAGTTGATCGGTTAGCATGCTGGGATTGGGGGACGAGGCTGGCATGATCGTCTCAGGTCTGGAATCCATTCGATTATCCATAGAGCAATGCAAGGCGAACAGCGCGCGCGGACGATATTTCTCTGGTTGTGGACGCTGGTCACAGCGGCCAAGCTGGTGGTGGCTGCGCGCCTGCCGCTGTTCGTCGATGAGGCGTTCTATTGGCAGGAAGGCCAGCATCTGGCCGCTGCCTATTCCGACCTGCCTGGGCTGACCGCCTGGCTGGCACGCCTGGGCGTGGAGATCGGTGGCCATCACGTACTCGCATTGCGCCTGCCGTTCCTGGCCATCGGCGCGCTGCTGCCGATGCTGGTGGTGCGCATCGCCACGCGCTGGTTCGGCAACGTGGCCGGTTGGCAGGCGGGCAGCCTGACCCTGCTGATGCCGTTGTCGGCCACGCTGGGCCTGCTGGCCGTGCCGGACGTGCCGATGGCGCTGGCGGCGGTGATCTGCCTGCACGCAGGTGCACGCCTGCTGCACAGCGTGGATGCGTCCTCGGCGATGAAGCTGGCGCTGGGCCTGCTGATCGGTGCGCTCAGCCACTACCGTTTCATTGGTGTCATCGGTGTCGGCTTCATTGCGCTGCTGGCGTTGCCGCAGGGCCGTCGCATGCTGGCCGACCCGCGCGTATGGGTGGCGCTGGCGGTGGGTGTGCTGGCCTGGCTGCCGTTGCTGGCGTGGAATGCCGACAACCACGATGCCGGCCTGAAGTTCCAGGTGGTCGAGCGCCACCCGTGGGCGTTCGAGTGGGAGGGGCTGTGGTTCCTGGTGATCCAGCCGATGCTGGTGACGCCGATCCTGTGCATCGCGATGTGGAAGGTCGCCCTCGCGGGTACCCGCAGTGGCGGTGGGGCGCGGGTGCAGTGGCGCTATTTCGGCCTGGTGGGCGGGGTGTCGACGCTGGGCATCTTCCTGCTGGGCTTCTTCACCGATGTCGAGCGGATCAGTTTCCACTGGCCGCTGCCAGGCTACCTGGCGTTGCTGGTGGCCGTGCCGGTGGTCCTCAACGGTTGGCCGCGCTGGCTGCGCCGTACCGGCTGGTGGCTGGCTGCTGCAGGTACGGTGCTGGCGTTCGGCTACTACCTGATGGCGTCCACGCCGGCACTGCGCGAGCAGATGGCCGGCAGCAAGTACTACCCGCGCAACTTTGCCGGCTGGCAGCCACTGGCCGTGGCGGTGCGTGACGAACTGCGGCAGATGCCACCGGGTACGCGTGTGCTGGCGGGCAACTTCAAGGTTGGTGCCGAACTGGGCTTCCAGCTGGGCAACGGTGATATCGAGGTGTTGCCACATCCGCTCAACGACAAGCATGGGCGCACCGCACAGCTGGCGCAGTGGGACCTGCTGCACGAAGGCCCGCGCAGTATGCCGATGCTGCTGGTGTTGTCACCCAGTGACCAGCGCTACCGCGATCTGCTGGCGCGCTATCACGCCATCTGCGAGCAGGTGGGGCCGCTGCCGGCGCCGCGCGTGGTCAGCAGCGATCATGGCTTCCAGCGGTTCCTGCTGTTCCGGCTGCCGGCCAAGCGTGCACAGGGGCCCTGCGTAACGCCCGCGATGGCTTGGCTGGATGCGCCGTCCAACGGTGAAAAGGTCTCCGGAACGCTCGCCATCAAGGGGTGGGCATTCAAGGATGGGGTCGGGCTGGCGCGGGTTGAAGTGCTGGTTGATGGCCGCTCGATCGGTGACGCGCGTTATGGGCGCGTGTTCGACGTTCGCCCCGCCTGGCCGGGCAGTACCGATCCGCAGCATCCGGCGGTGGGCTTCGACGCGTCGTTGGACACCACCACGCTGGCGCCGGGCCGGCACTGGCTCGGCCTGCGCCTGCACGGGCGCGATGGCAGCGTGGAGGCGTGGCAGGAGCAGCCGTTCGAGGTTCGTTGAGGTCCCTGGTCCTGTAGAGCCGAGCCGATGCTCGGCTGCTTCTGCTACAGATGGCGGGCAGCCTCGAAAAAAACGGCCGAGCAAGGGCTCGGCTCTACCGTTCACGGCACCGCGAATCCAGCCCTGCGCAGCAGGCCGCACAGCGCGATCAGTGGCAGGCCGACCAGCGCGGTCGGGTCGCGGTTGTCGATCGCCTCGAACAGGCTGATGCCCAGGCCCTCGCACTTGAAGCTGCCGGCGCAGTCCAGTGGCTGCTCGACGGCGACGTAGCGGGCGATCTCCTGCGAGTCCAGCGCGCGGAAGTGCACTTCGGTCAGATCCAGGGCGGCCAGGGATTCTCCAGCCCGCCTGAGACTGATTGCCGTGTGAAAGCGTACCGTCTGCCCGGACATCGCCACCAGCTGCGCACAGGCCGCCTCGACCGTGCCCGGCTTGCCCAGCGGCTGGCCGTTCAGGTCGGCGACCTGGTCCGAGCCGATCACCCAGGCACCCGGATGCCGCGCGGCGACATCGGCCGCCTTGGCGGCGGCCAGGCGCGTGGCCAGGGCCAGCGGACCCTCGCCGTTCAACGGCGTTTCATCCACCTCCGGGCGTGCGCAGTCGAAGGGCAGGCCCAGCCGTTGCAGCAGTTCGCGACGGTAGCGGGAGGTGGAGGCCAGGACCAGTGACATGCGAGAATACCGGGGCAGGGTGCGGCAGTCTGGCCCGCCGGCAACGCCAGCAGCAAGTCCTGTATGGCGGGCATTTGACAGCGGGCGGTGCGATCCTTAGTATTCAGCGGCTTATGTCCGCGAACGTGCCCGAAACGCTGGATGCCTGGCGGATGGTTGTAGCGCGAAGGCGCTTCGACGGTCAGGTCTCCCTGGCTGAATTGACCCGCCTGCAGGGGTTGGTCGCAGATACCGACGGCGAGTGTGTCTACTCGCTTGAATTCGGTCGCGACGATGTCTTGCGGGTATCCTATGTGGAACTGACCATCGACACCGCGTTGCCGCTGACCTGTCAGCGCAGCATGCAGCGATTCCTGTTGCCGGTGAAGGTGACCCAGAGGCTTGGCCTGATCCGCGACGAGGACGAGGAATCGTCCCTGCCGGAGGAATACGAGGCGTTGCTGGTGCCGGAAGACGGCCAGCTGCGTCCGCTGGACCTGGTCGAGGACGAGTTGGTGCTGGCGGTGCCTGTGGTGCCGCTGTCACCCGACGGTGAGGCAGTCGACAAGGACTGGGCACCGAGCGAAGAAGAAACGAAGAAGGCCAACCCGTTTGCGGCGTTGGCAGCTCTGAAGAAACAATAGCAGCCGGATTGTCGTCGGCGGCTGCGGCGAAAGCGAAAGTGTGCTGGGCGCTGGCGTCCTGCGCGACGATACGACGAAGCAAAACGAACCGAGTTTGGAGCAATCCCATGGCTGTGCAGAAATCCCGTGTTACCCCGTCCCGCCGCGGCCAGCGCCGTTCGCATGACGCCCTGAGCGCCAAGCAGCTGTCGACCGACCCGACCACCGGCGAAGTGCACCTGCGTCACCACATCACTGCCGATGGTTTCTACCGCGGCAAGAAGGTCATCCAGACCAAGACCTCGGCCGTCGAAGAAGATTGATGTGCCGGGAAGGCCGCTGCTTCCGGGCAGCGGCCTTTGCCTTCTTTCCCGGGCGTGCCGGTGATCGGCGGCCCGCGCAACAGGAAACATGATGAGCAAGCGGATCTATTCGAGGATCGCGGGCACCGGTAGCTATTTGCCGGAGAAAGTCCTGACCAACGCCGACCTGGAAAAAATGGTCGAAACCTCGGATGAGTGGATCCAGTCGCGCACCGGAATTCGTGAACGGCACATCGCGGCCGAAGGCGAAACCACCAGCGACCTTGGCTACAAGGCCGCCCTGCGCGCGCTTGAAGCCGCAGGCATCGACGCCTCGCAGCTCGACATGATCGTGGTCGGCACGACCACTCCTGACCTTATTTTCCCGTCCACCGCGTGCCTGATCCAGGCCAAGCTCGGTGTGGCCGGGTGCCCCGCCTTCGACGTCAACGCAGCCTGTTCCGGCTTCGTGTTCGCGCTGGGCGTGGCCGACAAGTTCATCCGCTCCGGCGACTGCAAGCACGTGCTGGTGATCGGCACCGAAACGTTGACCCGCATGGTCGACTGGAACGATCGCACCACCTGCGTGCTGTTCGGTGATGGCGCCGGCGCCGTCGTGCTCAAGGCCGACGAAGAAACCGGCATCCTCAGCACTCACCTGCATGCCGATGGCAGCAAGAAGGAGCTGTTGTGGAACCCGGTCGGCGTTTCGACCGGCTTCAAGGATGGCGCCAATGGTGGCGGCACCATCAACATGAAGGGCAACGACGTGTTCAAGTACGCCGTCAAGGCGCTGGACTCGGTCGTGGACGAGACCCTGGCCGCCAACGGCCTGGACAAGTCCGACCTGGATTGGCTGATCCCGCACCAGGCCAACCTGCGCATCATCGAAGCCACCGCCAAGCGCCTGGACATGTCGATGGACCAGGTCGTGGTGACCGTCGACAAGCACGGCAACACCTCGTCCGGTTCAGTGCCGCTGGCGCTGGATGCCGCCGTGCGGTCGGGCAGGGTCGAGCGCGGCCAACTGCTGCTGCTGGAGGCCTTCGGCGGCGGCTTCACGTGGGGTTCGGCCCTGCTGCGCTATTGATAGTGCAAGTTACGACAACGTGAAGTCTTGTCGTTGCGGCCCTCCGGGGCCGTAACGCGTTTAAGGAGGACCTGTCATGGTTGAGCCCATCGTCATCGAAGGGCAACGTGCCTGGCTGAAGCAGTACGGCAAGGGAAGCCGAGCACTGGCCCTGGGCCTGCTCAATTTTGTTGCGCGCCGTTTCCATCTCGATGCCCTGCGCCCGCCGCCGCACCGTGGTGGCGACGCCGCGCGCGAAACCGAGGCCCGCCGCCTTGCAGAGCTGCAGGCGCAAGGCGTGAACGTACCGGACGTGCTGGGCACCGGCCATGCCGCGCTGGTGATCGGCGACAACGGAAGTTCGTTCAATACCTGCCTGCGCGAAGCCGACGAAGCCGGTCGTGATCGGCTGGTGATGGCGGCGATGCAGGCCATTGCCCAAGCGCATGCGCGCGGCGCCTATTTCGGCCAGCCGTTGCCGCGCAATCTCACCTGGGATGGGCAGCAGGTCGGCTTCATCGATTTCGAGGAAGATCCGCTGGAAGTGATGGACCTGTCCGAAGCGCAGGCCCGCGACTGGCTGATGTTCGGCTATGGCGTGGCCAAGTACTACGCTGACCGCCCCGAACATCTGCAGGCGATGATGGCCGAGGCGATGGGCGGGGTCCAGGCGCCGGTGCGCGAGCACGTGCATGCGGTCAGTGGCCGCCTGCGCAGCCTGGCCAGGGTCTGCATGAAGCTGGGCCGCTCAGCGCGCGCGCTGGCCCATTCGATCTTCATCACCCACGGTGCCAGCACTGCTGGCGTGCTGATGCTGGTGGGCCTGTGCGTGGATTTCCTCGCCGACGGCGATCTGGACGTCCTGCAGCTGTTCTGCTGATCGTCGGCCGGGGTCAGATCCCATTTCCCGTGGGAAAGGGATCTGACCCTGTCATTGCTCCATACGCCTGCATACGCGCACGTACAGACGACACAGCGGATTCCCCCTTATCATGGCCCGCTTCGATCGCAACAAGCGGATGACCGCGTGACCGTATCCACCCTCGCTTTTGTCTTCCCCGGCCAGGGCTCGCAGTCTGTGGGCATGGTGGCCGAGCTGGCCGAACTGCACCCGCAGGTGCGTGAAGCCTTCACCGAGGCATCCGATGGTGCCGGCGTCGACCTGTGGGCGCTGTCCCAGGGTGGCCCGGAGGAAATGCTCAACCGTACCGAATACACCCAGCCGGCCCTGCTGGCCGCGAGCATCGGTGTGTGGCGCGCCTGGAACGCCGTGGGCGGTCCGCGCCCGTCGGTGCTGTCCGGCCACAGCCTGGGCGAGTACACCGCCCTGGTTGCCGCCGGCGCGCTGAGCCTGCATGACGGTGCGCACCTGGTGCGCCTGCGTGGCCAGCTGATGCAGGAAGCGGCGCCGGCCGGTGTCGGTGCCATGGCCGCCGTGCTCGGTGCCGAAGACCAGCTGGTGCTGGATGTCTGTGCCGAAGCCGCAGGCAGCCAGATAGTGGTGCCGGCCAACTTCAATTCGCCGGGCCAGATCGTGATCGGTGGCGACGCCGATGCGGTCGACCGTGCGCTGGCGCTGCTGGCCGAGAAGGGCGTGCGCAAGGCGGTCAAGCTGGCCGTCAGCGTGCCCTCGCACACCCCGTTGATGCGCGAAGCCGCCAACCGCCTGGCCGAAGTGATGGCCGGCCTGTCCTGGCAGGCGCCGCAGCTGCCGGTGGTGCAGAACGTCGATGCCCAGGTGCACGACGGCGTGGACGCCATCCGCACCGCGCTGGTCCAGCAGCTGTACCAGCCGGTGCAGTGGACCGGGTGCGTGCAGGCGCTGGCCGCCCGCGGCATCACCCAGATCGCCGAGTGCGGCCCGGGCAAGGTGCTGACCGGCCTGGTCAAGCGCATCGACAAGGCCATCGACGGCCGTCCGCTGGCCACGCCGGGCGACTTCGAAGCCGCCCGCGAGGCATGGTCGGCCTGACCTTCCCTGTTCCTGCCGGCCGTACCGGTGGCCGCTGCAAGCGGCACGGTGCGGCGTCCGCTCCCGTCTGAGGAAAACATCATGAGCAAGCCCCTGCAGGGTGAAATCGCACTGGTCACCGGTGCCAGCCGTGGCATTGGCGCCGCCATCGCCGATCTGCTGGCCGCCCAGGGCGCCACCGTCATCGGCACCGCCACCACCGAATCCGGCGCCGCCGCGATCGGTGAGCGCCTGGCCGCCCACGGCGGTCACGGCCGCGCGCTGAACGTCACTGACGCCGCTGCGCTGGACAGCGTGCTCGATGGCATCGCCAAGGAATTCGGCCCGATCTCGATCCTGGTCAACAATGCCGGCATCACCCGCGACAACCTGCTGATGCGCATGAAGGAGGAGGACTGGGCGTCGATCATCGACACCAACCTGACCAGCGTGTTCCGTACCAGCAAGGCGGTGATGCGCGGCATGATGAAGGCGCGCAAGGGCCGCATCATCAACATCGCATCGGTGGTGGGCGTGACCGGCAATGCCGGCCAGGCCAACTACGCCGCGGCCAAGGCCGGCATCATCGGCTTCAGCAAGTCGCTGGCCAAGGAAATCGGTTCGCGCGGTGTCACCGTCAATGTTGTCGCACCCGGCTTCATCGACACCGACATGACCAAGGCGTTGCCGGAAGAAGCGCGTACCGCGCTGATCAACGACATCGCCCTCGAACGCCTGGGTTCGCCGGAGGACATCGCCCATGCGGTGGCGTTCCTGGCCAGCCCGGCTGCCGGCTACATCACCGGCGAAACCCTCCATGTGAACGGCGGCATGTACATGCCGTAAGCAAGGGGCGCAGGGATTGCGCCGCAAGTGGTTGATCTGCGGAGGTTTTTGCTGCAATGCAAGGCCGCGCCGGTTTCCACTACACTATCCCACGGCCATCGCCCTTGATGGCGACCACTTTTGAACCACAACTCCATCTGGAGCGAGATCCCATGAGCACCATCGAAGAACGCGTCAAGAAAATCGTCGTCGAACAGCTTGGCGTCAAGGAAGAAGAAGTCACCAACAGCGCATCGTTCGTCGATGACCTGGGCGCTGACTCGCTGGACACCGTCGAGCTGGTGATGGCCCTGGAAGAAGAATTCGAGTGCGAGATCCCGGACGAAGAAGCCGAGAAGATCAGCACCGTGCAGGCCGCCATCGACTACATCAAGGCCCACGTCAAGGCCTGATGTCAGACGGCAGTGCGCGCGCGGGCTCACGCTCGCCGCGCACCGCACCCCATGGGGCCGCAGTTGCGGCCCCGTGTGTTTGAGCATCACACCGAAGCAAACCGTGTTACCCGATTGAACCTTCGGGTCAGGAGAATCAGCAATGAAGCGTCGCGTCGTCGTAACCGGCCTGGGTATCGTCTCGCCGTTGGGCAATGATCTGGCCAGCAGCTGGGAAGGCATCACCCACGGTCGTTCGGGCATCGGTCCGCTGACCAACGTTGCCGATGCCTACCTGGACCGGTTCACCACCAAGATTGCAGGTGAGGTCAAGGGCTTTGACATCACCGCCGACAACGAACTGTTCGGCAAATTCCGGGTCAGCGGCAAGGATGCCAAGAAGATGGACCCGTTCATCCATTACGGCCTCGGTGCCTCGTTCATGGCCCTGCACGACTCGGGCCTGGAGATCACCGACGCCAATGCCGAGCGCATCGGCGCCATTGTCGGCGCCGGCATCGGCGGCCTGCTTGGTATCGAAGAGCAGACCATCGAGTTCCACGAGGGCAAGAAGATCTCGCCCTTCTACGTGCCCAAGACCATCATCAACATGCTGCCGGGCCAGCTGAGCATCATCACCGGCCTGAAGGGCCCGTCGTTCTCGGCGGTGTCGGCGTGCGCGACCTCGAACCATTCGATCGGTACCGCGATGCGCATGATCCAGTACGGCGATGCCGACGTGATGGTGGTCGGTGGTGCCGAGCGCGGCTCGTCGCCGACCGCACTGGGCGGTTTCTGCGCGATGAAGGCGATGAGCACCCGCAACGACGCACCGGAACAGGCCTCGCGCCCGTGGGACAAGGACCGTGACGGCTTCGTGCTGGGTGACGGCGCCGGCATCCTGATCCTGGAAGAGTACGAGCACGCCAAGGCCCGTGGTGCGAAGATCTACTGCGAACTGGCCGGCTTCGGCGCCAGCTCCGACGCGTATCACATGACCGCCCCGAGCGAGAACGGCGAAGGCGCCGCACGCTGCATGGTGATGGCCATGAAGGACGCCGGCGTGAGCCCGGAGCAGGTCGGTTACCTCAACGCGCACGGCACCTCCACGCCGCTGGGCGACCTGGGCGAGACCATGGCGATGAAGACCGCCTTCGGCGACCACGCCTACAAGATGATGGTCAGCTCCACCAAGTCGATGACCGGCCACCTGCTGGGCGCGGCCGGCGGCGTGGAAGCGATCTTCTCGGTGATGGCGCTGCAGGACAACGTCATTCCGCCGACCATCAACCTGCAGCAGCCGGGCGAAGGCTGCGACCTGGACTACGTGCCCAACGAAGCACGCCAGGCCAAGGTCGACGTGGTGATGTCCAATGGCTTCGGCTTCGGCGGCACCAACGGCACGCTGATCTTCAAGCGCGTCTGACCGAGTTGTAGCGTCGGGCCATGCTTGACTCCGCCGTTGTGTAGAGTCGAACCATGCTCGACTGAACGTGCGTCACGCACGAGGAGGCCGCCGCAAGGCGGCTTCCGTGCATCTGAACTCCTGAACTGGCCGCCATGACCCACGCACCGCTGATCCACCCGCTGCCGCACCCGATCGATCTGCTGGCCCTGCAGCAGCACGACCCGGCGCGCTTCCCGCTGCTGATGGAATCCACCGCCTCGGGCACCGCCCAGGGCCGCTGGAGCCTGCTGCTGGCCGCGCAGGGCGAGGGCCTGCGTCTGGACGCCGATGGCCAGGTGCGCGACCTGCAGGGTGCCGTGCAGCCCGGCACGTTCCTGCAGGCGCTGGATCGCGCCTGGCAGCACGAACGCCTGCCGCACGACGGCAGCCACAGCCTGCCGTTCCGTGGCGGCTGGGCGTTGATGCTGGACTACGAAGTGGCCAGCCAGATCGAACCGGTGCTGCCGGCGCGTGCGCGCGAGGACGGCCGCCCGACCGCGCTGGCGCTGCGCTGCCCGGCCGCGCTGTTGCACGACCACCAGAACGACGCCAGCTTCGTCATCGCCGAAGCCGGTGAGCAGGCCCTGCTGGAGGCGCTGGTGACCTTGGCGTCGCAGGCACTGCCGGAGGCCGGGCACGGCTGGCAGCCGCCGCAGTCGGTGGGCGAGGATGCGCCGCAGCGCTTCACCGACGGCGTGCGCCGGGTGATCGAGTACCTGCGCGCCGGCGATGTGTTCCAGGTGAACCTGTCGCGGCGCTGGAGCGCGCAGTTCGCTGCGCCGGTCAGCCCGCAGGCGCTGTACGCGCAGCTGCGCCGTGCCAACCCGGCGCCGTTTGCCGGCCTGTTCAGCGCGCACGGCCGCCACGTGGTCAGTTCCTCGCCGGAACGGCTGGTGTCGGTGCATGCCGGCCACGCGCAGACCCGGCCGATTGCCGGCACGCGTCCGCGTTTTGAAGGCGACGATGATGCCGCGCGCATCCAGGAGCTGGTCGGCCACCCGAAGGAGCGTGCCGAGCACGTGATGCTGATCGACCTGGAGCGCAACGATCTGGGCCGTATCTGCCTGCCCGGCACCGTGGTGGTGGATGAGCTGATGACCGTGGAGAGCTACGCGCATGTGCACCACATCGTCAGCAACGTCAGCGGCCACCTGCGCCCGGAGGTCACGCCCGGCGAGGTGATTGCCGCCACGTTCCCTGGTGGCACCATCACCGGCTGCCCCAAGGTGCGCTGCATGCAGATCATCAGCGAACTGGAGCAGGTGCCGCGGGGTGCCTACACCGGCGCGTTCGGCTGGCTGAACCGCGATGGCGACCTGGACCTGAACATCCTGATCCGCACCGCCGAAGTGGACGGCCACGAGGTGAGCTTCCGCACAGGCGCCGGCATCGTGGTCGATTCGGACCCGGACAAGGAACTGGACGAGACCCGCGCCAAGGCCCGCGGCCTGCTGCGCGCGCTGGGCCAGCAGGGCTAGGCGTGCACCGGTAGTGCCGGCCGCTGGCCGGCAACCTCATTCATCCACGATCCGCGCGATTGCCGGCCAGCGGCCGGCACTACCGGTACCGGCGGGTGCCGACCGTTGGTCGGCACTGGGTGTGTGGCCCCGGTCATGACCCCGATCCACCGGCACGGTATCCTGCACGACGGAATCGAGTTCAGAGGTAGTCCATGGCGGGAGCCAAGCGCGGGTGTCTGTTCGTGGTAACGCTGGTGGTGGTGCTGGGCGCCGTCGTGGCCGGCGCGGGCGCGTGGTTCTTCTACCAGCAGACCCGCTTCGCCGATGCCCCGATCACCCCGACCGCCGAGAGCGTGGTCATCGCCAGCGGCGATGGCATGAACAGCGTGCTGCGCAAGCTGCGCGAGGCCGGCGTGGACGAGGGCCAGGACACCCAGTGGCAGCTGCTGGCGCGCCAGCTCGATGCGGCCGGCAAGTTGAAAGTGGGCGAGTACGCGCTCAGTGGCGAGCTGACCCCGCGCGAGCTGCTGCTGCGCATGCGCGCCGGCAAGGTGCTGCAGCACCGGGTCACCATTGTCGAGGGCTGGAACATCCGCCAGCTGCGTGCCGCGCTCAAGCGCGCCGAGCCGCTGCTGCACACCACCGACAGCCTGGATGACGCCGCGCTGATGCAGCGCCTCGGCTTCGGTGGCCAGCATCCGGAAGGCCGCTTCCTGCCGGAGACCTACGTCTACCAGCGCGGCGACAGTGACCTCGACGTGCTCAAGCGCGCCCATGCCGCAATGGAAAAGGCGCTGGACGAAGCCTGGGAAAGCCGCGCGCCGGACCTGCCGATCAACACGCCCTACGAACTGCTGACGCTGGCCTCGATCATCGAGAAGGAAACCGCGCTGGCCAGCGAACGACCGCAGATCGCCGGCGTGTTCATGCGCCGCCTGAAGATCGGCATGCGCCTGCAGACCGACCCGACCGTGATCTACGGCCTCGGTGCTGCGTACGACGGCAACATCCGCCGTCGCGACCTGACTACCGATACGCCGTACAACACCTATACCCGCGCTGGCCTGACCCCGACCCCGATCGCCATGCCCAGCCGTGACGCGCTGATGGCCGCCGCACAGCCGGCGCCGGGCGACGCGCTGTACTTCGTCGCCGTCGGCGATGGCAGCGGCGCGCACGTGTTCTCGCCCAGCCTGGACCAGCACAACGCCGCCGTAGCCCGCTACCTGCAGCAGCTGCGACAGCAACGTACCCAGGAGACCCAGGCGCAATGAGTCCCGCGCTGCTTCGCCACCCGCGTTTCGTCAGCCTGGAAGGCGGCGAGGGCGCGGGCAAGACCACCGCCATCAATGCCATCCGTGAGTGCCTGCGCAGCCACGGCCACGAGGTGGTGCTGACCCGTGAACCGGGCGGCACGCCACTGGCCGAGCGCATCCGCGGCCTGGTGCTGAAACCCGATGCCGAAATCGCCGCCGAACCGCTCAGCGCCGAAGCCGAGCTGCTGCTGGTATTCGCCGCGCGCGCGCAGCACGTGCGCCAGGTGATCCAGCCAGCACTGCAGCGCGGCGCCTATGTGCTGAGCGATCGTTTCACCGATTCCAGCTATGCCTACCAGGGCGGTGGCCGTGGCCTCGACCCGCAGTGGATCGCCGACCTGGAGCGCCGCGCGGTCGGCCTGCTGCCGGGCCTGACCCTGCTGCTGGACGTGGACGTGGCCGTCGGCCGCGCGCGCGCCAACGGCCGTGACCTGTGGCCGGACCGCATCGAGAGCGAGCAGGACGATTTCTTCCAGCGCGTGCGCGAAGTGTTCCGCGGCCGTGCGCAGCAGGACCCGCAGCGCTTTGCGTTGATTGATGCGGGCCAGGAGCAGGCGCGCGTGGCCGCCGACGTGGTCGCGCGTGTCGAGCGCTGGCTGCAGGACGGGGAGGGCGCATGAGTACCTTTTCACCGTGGCAGCAGCGCGCGTTCGATCAGACGGTTGCCGCGCTCGACGCCGGTCGCCTCGGTCATGGCCTGCTGATCTGCGGCCCGGCCGGGCTGGGCAAGCACGAGGTCGCGCTGGCGCTGGCCGACCATGTGCTGGCGCAGGGCGATGCAGCCCACGCAACGCGTACGCGCCAGCTGATCGCAGCGGGCACACACCCGGACCTGCAGCTGGTCAGCTTCATTCCGAACAAGAGCGGCGACAAGCTGCGTACCGAGATCGTCATCGAGCAGGTGCGCGAGATCACCGACAAGCTGGCGCTGACCCCGCAGTACGGCGTGGCGCAGGTGGTAATCGTCGACCCGGCCGATGCGATCAACCGCTCGGCGGCCAATGCGCTGCTGAAGACGCTGGAAGAGCCGCAGCCCGGCCGCTACCTGTGGCTGATCAGCAGCGACCCGGCACGCCTGCCGCAGACCATCCGCAGCCGCTGCCAGCGCCTGGAGTTCAAGCTGCCGCCGCAGCACGAAGCGCTGGCCTGGCTGCAGCAGCAGGGCCATAGCGAGGCGTTGGCGCGCGAAGCGCTGGAGGCCGCCCGCGGCCATCCCGGCCAGGCCGACAACTGGCTGCGCGAAGATGGCCTGAGCCTGCGCCGAGAAGTAGGCCGTGAGCTGGAACAGCTGGCTGCCGGCAAGACCGGTGCGGTGGAACTGGCGCAAAAGTGGTGCGGCGATGAAAACGCGGCATTGCGCCTACGCTTTGCCGCCGACCTGGCGCTGGCCCAGGCCAGCACCGATGCCTTGACCACGCCGGAGCGATTGCACAAGCTTGCAGCCTGGTTCGATGCGGCCAACCGCACCCGCGACCTGCTGCGCACCACGGTGCGTGCAGACCTTGCGGTGGTCGAGTTGCTGCTGGCCTGGAACAAGGTGAACGAGCGGCCTGCCGCAAGGGGAAATCGATGAGTGCCAGCAACGCCCGCCAGGGCATCCTGTCCCTGGCCGTGAAGGACAAAGCCGCGCTGTACAGCGCGTACATGCCGTTCGTGAAGAATGGCGGCATCTTCGTGCCCACGCCCAAGCGCTACTTCCTGGGCGACGAGGTGTTCCTGCTGCTGACCCTGCCCGATTCCAGCGAGCGCCTGCCGGTGGCCGGCAAGGTGATCTGGGTGACCCCGGCCGGCGCGCAGGGCAACCGCACCGCCGGCATCGGCGTGCAGCTGGCCGACGGTGCCGAAGGCGAGGGCGTGCGCCACAAGATCGAGACCCTGCTGGCCGGGCTGACCGGCTCGGACAAGCCGACCCATACGATGTGATTCCGGTAGCGCCGGGCCATGCCCGGCTGCGTGCCCCGAAACGCCGTGAACACGACTGTGAAAAACTGTTGACGGCCTCTGAAAAGCCCCTATAATGAGCGGCTCAGCAACACACCGGGCGGTTAGCTCAGCGGTAGAGCATTGCCTTCACACGGCAAGGGTCACAGGTTCGATCCCTGTACCGCCCACCATGTTGCAGAACGAAAAAAGCCTCCAGCAATGGGGGCTTTTTTGTTACCTGCGATCCAGCAGGATCAGCTGGAAGCGCGCACCCTTTCAGCCGTGCCGCTCCAGCAGCTCGCGCGCGATCATCGCCGTTGCATCCAGCAGGTCGTGACCGCTGCCGGCCTGCGCCACAACCGCCAGCAGGCTACGGCCCACCTCGGCATTGCCGCTGGTCAGTTCCATCTCGCCTTCAAAGCACAGATCGGCCAACCATTCATGGGCCTGCTGCAGCCCGCGCTTGCGGACGCGGCGGAACTCCGCGAGCAGCTTCGCTTGGCCGGCCTCCTGCTCGCCATCGGCCAGCAGGCCGATGGCACCGCCGTGCGCCGCGCGCCAGAGGGCCGGTAGCGGGCGACCGTTCGCGTCCACCACGTCCGGCGAGAACTGCGCGCAGTACATTTCGTAGCGCTTGCCTGCTGTGCTGCTGGGCACGATGCCGGCTTCGGCGAGCAGGCGTTCGGCTTCATCCAGTGTGCTGAACTTCAAGCGCAGCAGTGCAGGGCGGCTCAGCTGTTGTGCCAGCGCCTGCTGGTTGGCGGCGAACCAGACGTTCCAGCCCACGGTTGCGCGGCCTTCCAGCGCGGCCTTGAAGTACTCCAGGTGTTCGGCGTCCATTGCGGTCTCCTGCGCTCCCTGCGCGATTGTAGCGGGAGCATATCCGGGCCGGTCAGGCGTCGCCGCCGGAGAGGCAGTGATGTGCCTGGCGCACCAGCTGTCGCGCGGCCACGATCAGCCCGTCGGTATGGAAAGCGCCCAACTGCTGGTCCGGGCCGCCTTCGTTGCGCGCACGGTCGGCGGCCTGCAACAGATCGAGCAATGCGCCGAGCCCGGACATCGAGCGGCGGAGCGAGGCGTGATCGCTGGCACACAGGGTGAGGCTGCCGCACGGCTGTCCGTCATCGCCGTCGGCATGGTTGATGGCATTGAGGCAGGTGAAGAACGTGGGCGACTGCGCAGGCAGGCTCTGCTCGTTCAGGGCGCACTCGATCTCGCGTGCGAGATCGTCGGGCATGTTGGCGGCGATGTCGCCTATCAGAGCGTGCAGGCGGGGATGGACGGTGGTGCGGTTGGTCATGGCGGAACCCTCACTGGCGTAGGGCCACCTTCCGGAGTGAAGGTGGCGGACGGTGCGGGTTGGCGTACCAAGGCTGAAAGGCTCACAGGGAGAAAAGGCCCGGCGGATCATGCGATCCCCACACACCGCCCGCCATTGAAGGCAATCGGTGCATTCTCTTTGCTGCGATCGATATCGCAACATCCTGTGAGCCTGTTCGTTTATTCGAGACGCCAATCCCGGCCAAGGCGTCTTGCCTCGGCGCGGCGATCATCGATCCGCGCAAACACGGAAGTCAGTGAGGAAAGTTGCAACAACGCCAGCCATGACGCTGCTCCACCGCCCATAGCCCGATCCACCGCCTTATTTGAACCGAGGAGTGCCGCTACAAAACACCAGTAGGTGGCAATCACGTCACCCAGCGTGGGTCTTACCTCGTAGTTTGTGTAGCTTTGGATAAATTATTGTGTCTTGCTATGGGCGTACTGCCGTTCAGGGATTCTGCAGTGCTTCCAGCGCGTCATCCAAGGCAGTGACTGCATCCACTACTGTTCGCACAGTAGCTCGGTCGAATTCGTGATCGCGCTGCGAGTCGTGCACACCGCTGTTCAGGTATCCCCATTCAATGCTTGCCCCGTTGAGGCTAAGCAAAGTAGTGAGTGCGTCGACCGATTGCTGTGCAGCGGGATACTGCGCCGCAACGCGAGCTACCGCTGATTTCAGCTTGCTGCATTTGTTGTTCAACTCCCAAGGCGAGCGAGGTCCGCCGAGCTTGATCTCAATGCGCCCATCTCCCCGCCGGCTAAGCCATGTCCAGAGGCGGTCAGTCAAGCTTTCTAGCGCGGGCCGTGCCTGTCGCAAGGCCTCGCGCTTCTCATCGTTCGCCAGCGCCTGCTGGGCTAACAGCACATAGTTCTTCGTCGGCGGGTCGCTGTCGACGCGCAGCTCGTGTTCGCCATGGTGCGGGAGGAACTTGTAGCGCTTGATCGCTCCGGCGCGGCGTGCACCAAGTTCCTGCTGAATCCGGTGAAGAAACTCCTCCGCATGCGAGGTGAGGATGACCTGCTTGTCGTTCAGCAACCCATCCTCGAAGAAGGTGCGCCAGATGCCATCACGGTGGTCATCATCGATCGCGTTGACCACGTCGTCGAAGATGACCACTGGGCATTCTTGCGCGATATTCTTGGCCAGTAGAATCGCCAGTCCAAGGCACTTAATGTGCCCTTCACTGAAGACGACCAAGGCGTCATAGCGCACGCCAGGTTCGCCGGCGAACTCGACTTCGATCTTTCCGTTCTCGGCGACCGGCAGCCACAACGCGTGCAGCAGGTCGCCAGGTGGATCGGCGCGGTTGAAGGCGTTGTAGAGATTGCAAGCCTGCTCTCCAAGGCCCTGGAGCAGTCGGCCCGGCAAGGCCGCCAGGTAGGCCTGGATCTCGGGCAGGTAGCCGTTGTAGGCGGCCTGGATGCGCTGGTGGTGCGCGATGACCGGCACTTCGGCCGCGGTAGCGTCGATCAGGCCACGGTTGGCCTCATCGAACTGGGCCACAGTCTGCCGGGCGGTAGCCAGCTCTTGGTCTGCGGTCGTGCGCAGAGTCTTCAGCCGCTCGATTTCCAGCCGGTGCTGGTCCAAGACATCTCGTTCCTGAGCCAGTGCTCCACGCAAGGCATGTGCCTCGCGAGACTGCGCGTCGGCATGTTCGATGAACTCGGCGACCCGCAGCAGCGCAGTCCACCCGCGGCGGTCGCCATCGACCCATGCTCCTAGCCAGGCACCTGTGGCGGCTGGAGGCAATAGAGGCAACGCCGCCGCCTGCAGTTGGGCAGGACACACGGCCGCCGCCGCCACGGCTACGCGACGCATCTCTTCCCACAACGCCCGCACCGCCTCGCTCAGTTGCGTGCGCAAGCCCGCCTCTTGCTGTTGGAGGGCGGCCAACTGTGCGAGCTGCTCCAGGCCCGCTCGTGCCTTGGCGAAGGGGTCCTGGGCCACCGCAGCTAACCCGGTTCCGCATGCGGGACAGGCGGTTGCGTCATCGGCCAGGGCCAGTACCGCCTCGTACAGCTTGGCATATGACACGTCACCGGCACGCGCGGCCAACTGCCCGGTGGCGGCCTGCCACTGGCCTTGAAGGCGGTACACCTCGTCTAGCAAACCCTGCAGACGTGCACGTGTCACTTCATGAATCGCTGGAGGGAGGGCGACGAGTTGCGCCTGCACGTACGGAAACCGCCCTTGTAGCTGCGGCGTGCCAAGTAGCCAGTCGACGCAGCCCTGGTACGTCGCGTCGGGCAACATGCGTCGCGCCAGCGCCTGTTCCATGCCCTCAATCGCTGCGATCTTTTGTGGATGGCCGGCAATCGTCTGTTCGGAATTTGCCAACTGCAAGCGCCGCTGGGCGAGTTGGGCGGCCTGGATTCCGACAAGCATCAGGTCTTGGTCGAGCGTGGGGTTGAATCCGCGCACGAAGTCACTGAATTGATCCACGCCAAACAAGGTGGCAATTAGCTGTCGCTGGTCGCCCGGTGTACGGGCCGCGATGCGCGCGAAATCATCGAGGCGATTTTTCTCGATGAAGCAGAAGCGGTACTCCGCCTCGTCGGGCTGCACGGCTTGGGCCCGCTCTGCCGCCCCGGAAGAGAGAACGGGCGCGACATGGCGGCGCAGCCGGGCGTTGTTACAGTAAGTACGCTGGTCGACTCGCTTGGCCTGGGCTTCGCTGATAGACCCGAGCATCGCAACTTCCAGCGCCTCGCAGAAGCTGCTTTTGCCCGTGCCATTGGCGCCATAGACCAACGTGATGTCATGGCTGAGGTCGAACGTTTCTTGCCTCATAAACCCGCGGAACGGGCCCACCTCGAGCTGAAGCAGGCGCCCAAGCGCCGGCCCAGCGTCGGGACCGTGGCCGTCTCCTTGGTACGCCACCGGAGTCTGCGCCAAGTTGGCTATGGCCAGCGGCGCTAGGCGGACCGATCGCCTGCGGCCCGCCGCGCCAACCTCAGCCAGCGGCTGCAAGTGATCCAAAATCAGGTGCGCAAGCCGGCGCACATCGTCGTGCACTTGTCGCTGCGCCAAGTGTGCCAGGAAGCGGTGGTACTCGGAACGAATGCTCGCCATGCAGCCCCTCCACACGGAAGGACGCTGTCAGTTGCGCCCTTGGTTTTGTTGATTAGCCGCCAGCGCCGTAGTCACAGGCGGATGTTGCTTTTACTCGTGACCGACCGAATCGACTAAGTGCACAAACTATGCACTAACGGGGCCACATTAACTATGGGGTCCATGTACGCCATGGTTGGTAAATCAAACACCTCGATTTGCACAAGTTATGGGTTCACCTTCTACACGAACTGTGGTGTCCAACCCACGCGCAGCCCGCGCGAGCGTGCCATGGATGAAAGCAGACGTTCCATCCATGCGCTGTGCCGCCGCCCGCAGCGGGCGTAGTCTCGGCCCAGGGTTGTCCCCTCTGGCTCAGGAGTGCCGCCATGCCGCTCGCCCGCATCGATCTTCGCAAAGGCAAATCCGCCGACTACCTGCAACGCGTCGGCGAAACCATCTACCAGGCCATGCGCGCGGTGGGTGTGCCGGAAAACGATCGCTTCCAGATCTTCCAGGAACACGCGCCCGGCACGCTGATCTACGACCCGGGCTACCTGGGCGTGGACCGTACCGACGACTTCATCTGCATCCAGATCACCTGGAACGAAGGGCGCACGCTGGAGCAGAAGAAGGCGTTGTACCTGGGCATCGCCGATGGCCTGCATGCGGCGGTGGGCATCCGCCGCGAAGACGTGTTCATCAATCTGGTGGAAGTGAAGCGGGAAAATTGGTCGTTTGGTAATGGTGTGGCCCAGTACGTGAGTTGATGGGCGAAAAGCATCCACGCATGGCGTGGATCTACTGAATGGAGGGCGTGCGCGGGGGAGGACAGTCCTGCGTCACCGTGTCGCAGGGGGCAAACCCTGAACGGGGTCCAAGGTTGGCCATGGCCCCGTAGAATGGCGGCGTGCGCCGTTCTGCCCTCCACCGCCGGTTCCAGGCCCTGGCATGGCTTGCCATGCTGCTGGTGCTGCTCGCCCCGCTGGTGAGCCGCTGGCTGGCGCATGGTCACGTGGCTGCCGCTGCGCCGGTGGCAGCCATGGACCACGCAATGCACGCAGAGCATGCGCTGCACGCGATGGAAGGGCACCACGACCATCACGCGATGGCGATGCCGCACGGCGAGGCCGCAAAGAAGCCGCCCGCCGATCCACACGCCGATCATGAAATGGGCGTGGACTGCGATTACTGCCTGATCGCTGCACGGCTGATCACCCTGCTGGTGGCGGCCGTGCTGCTGTTGGCGCCGATGGCACCGGTGTGCCGCGCGTTGCGCGGTGCGGTGCAGACGTTGCCGCAACGGATCAGCGGCACATTGGGAGCGCGTGGGCCGCCGGCCTTGATGGCCGTCTGAGCCGCACGCGCGTTGCACTGAACGTTCTTCCATGAGGTTGCCGGCCACGGCCGGTGCCCGCACGCGCGTGTCTGTCCGTTTCTGATTGCTGCCCTGCCATTGCGGGGTGGCCTTGCATGCCGTGAAAAAATGAAAACGAACCCCAACCCCGCACGCTTGCGCCGGGCGACGCTGCCTGTCGTGTGCGCGCTGGTCCTGCACTCCACTTCTGCCGTTGCTGCCGACGCGGCACCCCCGACCACGCTGGAGACCTTGCGGGTGGTCGATACCCGCAGCGGCGAGCTGTCCTCCACCGCCAGCGCCGGCTCTGCATTGGACCTGAGCGTGCTGCAGACACCTGCCAACCTGACGGTGATTTCGCGCGAGCAACTGGAGCAGCGCGGCGACAGCAACCTCAACGATGCGATCAGCCGGGCGGGTGCGATCAGTGCGATGCCGCACCCGGGCAATGGCCTGAGTGCGCTGTCCAGCCGCGGCTTCACCGACGGTGCTTCGGTGATGCGCCTGTACGACGGGCTGCGCCAGTACGGCGGCGTCGGCATCACCTTCCCGTTCGATACCTGGTCGATCGAGCGCATCGAAGTGCTGCGCGGCCCGGCCTCGGTCATCCATGGCGACGGGGCGATCGGCGGCGTGATCAACATCGTGCCGAAGAAGCCCACGCGCGGCGCCATCGAGAACGAGATCAGCATGACCGTGGGCAGCGAGGACACCGCGCGGCTGGGCTTCGGCAGTGGTGGCGCGCTGACGCCCGAGCTGGCCTACCGGGTTGATGTGAGCGGCAACTACAGCGGTGGCTGGGTTGACCGTGGCCGCAACAATGACGCCACCTTCTCCGGCGCATTGCTGTGGCAGGCCCGCCCGGACCTGCAGCTGACGCTCACCCATGCGCAGGGCTACCAGCAACCGATGCGCTACTTCGGCACGCCGCTGGTCGAGGGCCGCCAGCTGGAGGCGCTGCGCCACCGCAACTACAACGTGGACGACAGCGAGATCCGGTTCCGCGACCGCTGGACCCAGCTCGACGCGCTGTGGACACCGAACGCGAACGTGGAATGGCGAACCCGTGTCTACCAGATCGACAGCCAGCGTGATTGGCGCAATGCCGAGGCCTATGTCTACAACCGCGCTACCGGCTTGATCGATCGCTCGGGCAATACCGAGATCACCCACAACCAGGACCAGGCCGGTCTGACCTCGACGCTGCGCGTGCAGGGCCATGTGGGCAGTTGGGCGAACGCCTTCGCGGTGGGCCTGGATGCCAACCGCGCGCACTTCAAGCACACCAACAATACCTATGCCGGCAGCTCGGGCCCGGTCGATCCGTTCGATCCTGTCCCGGGCCAGTTCGCCAGCGATGCGCCGAACCTGCCGCGCTACCGCAACCGTGCCGAGCAGTACGCGCTGTTCATGGAGGACCGGCTGGCGCTGAGCGAGCGCTGGTCGGTGCTGGGTGGGCTGCGCCACGACCGCGCGCGCATCGATCGCACCGATCTGATCAGCGGCCAGAATGCGTTCTCAAAGACCTACAGCAGCACCGGCTGGCGTGCGGGTACGGTATTTGCGCTGCAGCCGACGCTGAGCCTGTATGCGCAGTACTCGCAGGCGGCAGACCCGGTCAGTGGCCTGTTGATGATCAGCCCGGCCAACGGTGCCTTCGATCTGGCCAAGGGGCGGCAGCTCGAGGTGGGCCTGAAGCAGGCCTTCGACGGCGGCGAGTGGACGCTGGCGGCGTACCGCATCCGCAAGACCGGGCTGCTCAGCCGTGATCCGCTGCTGCCGGATCGCCGGGTGCAGGTGGGCGCGCAGACCTCGCGCGGTATTGAAGCGTCGTTGAACTGGAACGTCGCGCCACACTGGACGCTGGATGCCAACGCGACGGTGCTGAAGGCCGAATTCGAGGACTTCCTGGAAACCACGGGTTCGCCGCCGGTGCTGGTCTCGCGCGATGGCAACGTGCCGCCGAACGTGGCAGAGCGCCTGGCCAATGTGTGGCTGAGCTGGCAGTTCGCACCGGGCTGGAGTGCGGCGGGTGGCATGCGTTACGTCGGCAAGCGCTACGCCGACAACGCCAATACGCTGGAACTGCCCGGCTACAGCACCACCGACCTGGCGCTGACCTGGCAGGCGGCACCGCGCACGCGGCTGTCGGCGCGATTGTTCAACGTGTTCGACAAGGCGTACTACGCCACCGCGTACTACACCAGCACGCAGTGGTTGCTGGGTGCGGACCGGCGCGTCGAGTTCACCGTCGACCATCGCTTCTGAGGGCGCTGGCGATGACGCTGCGATCCACCGCCAAGCGCTGGACCTACCTGGTGCACCGCTGGCTGGGCATCGGCGGATGCCTGCTGATGCTGCTGTGGTTTGTCAGCGGCATGGTGATGCTGTTCATCGGCTACCCGAAGCTGACACCCGGTGAGCGGCTGGCGGCGTTGCCGGTGCTCGGTGAGGCCCGCGACCTGCAGGGGCTGTCGGTACTGCCAGCCGCCGTGCAGGCCGAGCCGGAGGCCGTGGCGCTGACCACGCTGCGTGGCGAGCCAGCGTATGTGGTGCGCAGTGGCAGCAACGTGGGCGCCTGGTCTGCCGTGACCGGCCAGGCCCTGCTGCCGGTGTCGGCACAGCGTGCCGAAGCATCCGCTGCACAGTTCGCGGGCGGCCAGGCCTTCGTCGGCGCAACGCGCGTGGACGAGGATCGCTGGACGCATTCGCGCGCTCTGGATGCGCATCGGCCAATGTACCGGGTGGAGGTGGGCGGTGAGCAACCGGGCGACCTGTATGTGTCCTCGCGCACCGGTGAAGTCGTGCTGGACGCGCCGCATGTGCAGCAGCGCTGGAACTACGTGGGCGCCTGGCTGCACTGGTTGTACGTCCTGCGCATGCAGTCGGTGGACCCGGTGTGGACGTGGGGGGTGATCGTGCTGTCCGCACTGTGCACGCTGGCGGCGATCAGCGGCATCGTGGTGGGTGTGTGGCGCTGGCGTTTCCGTGGGCACTATCGTTCCGGTGCGAAGACGCCGTACGTCGAGCCGTGGATGCGCTGGCACCATCTGATCGGATTGTGTGCTGCGGCCTTCGTGTTCACCTGGATTTTCAGCGGCCTGATGTCGATGAATCCATTGGGCGTCTTCAGCAGCACGCGCGAGGCGATCGACAGCGGACGCTATCGGGGCGGCACGGTGGCGGTGGACGGTGCGCTGGGTGATCCTGACAAGCTTCTGGCAGTGGCCGAAGCCGCGCGCTTCCAGCCGGTGGAGATCCAGTGGCGACGCATCGGTGGTGAGCTGTTCGCGGTACTGCTGGACGGGCAAGGCGAGACCCGCATCATGTCCGGCAGCAATGGAGATCTACACGTTGCGCGCTTGCTGCCGACCGCATGGCTGCAGCAGAAGGCGCGCGCGCTGTCAGATGCGCCCATGCAGGGTTTCGTGGTGCTGCACGCAGCGGATGCGTACTTCTATCCGCGTGCGCCCGAGGCCATGAACGGCGCAGCAGTGCGCCGCTTCCCGGTGGCTGTGGTGGACTTCGGTGATGCCGAGGCGACGCGCGTCTATCTCGATCTGGCGACCGGCGACCCGTTGCTGACGATGGGGCATCGCGAGCGGGTGGGGCGCTGGTTGTTCTCCTTCCTGCACAGCTGGGATCTGCCGGCGATGCTGCGCCAGGAAGGTGTCCGGTTGGCGGTGTTGCTGTTGCTGAGCGCTGCTGGCACCGCGCTGTGTGCCACGGCGACGGTGATCGGCTATCGGCGCTTGCGGATGAAGCTGCACCGCAGGCGGCGTTGATGCCTTTGGCTACACCCGCAGCCAGCGCGTGGACACGGCCACCAGCAACAAGGCCGTGGCCACGCCGATGAACGCGGCGATCAGGCCGAAATGGTTTGCGGCGAAGCCGATCAGCGCCGGCCCGGCGAGAATGCCGGCAAAGCCGAGCGTGGACACAGCAGTGATCGCCAGCGCGCCGGGCATGCGGGTCTGGTGACCGGCCAGCGAGAACAGCGCGGGTGCGATGTTGGCGCAGCCGAGGCCGACCAGCACATAGCCGAGCAGTGATGCCTGCCACGGCGTGACCAGGGTCAGCACCAGCACGCCCGCAGCGGCGAGCAGGGCCCCGAACACGATCGCGCGTTGGCGGCCCACGCGCGCCACCAGTGCATCGCCGAACAGGCGCGCGACGGTCATGGTCAGGGTGAAGGTCACGTAGCCGACGCCGGCGAGGCTGGCATCGACGCGACGCACGTCACTGAGGAACACTGCGCTCCAGTCCAGCATTGCGCCTTCGCCGAGGAAGGCGACGAACGCCAGCACGCCGATGAGCAGCACGATGCCATGCGGCAGGGCCAGCATCGGTGTGCCATGCGGCATGCGTTCGCTGTGCCAGTAAGCCGCCGAAAGCAGCATCGCCAGCAGCATGGCGCCCGCGCCGATCAGCACCGATGCCAGCGGGGGCAGCTGCGCAGAGAGCAACAAGGTCATCATCGCCGCGCCGAGGAAGCCGCCGATGCTGAAGAAGGCATGGAAGCCGGACATCATCACCCGCCGTGCTTCGCGCTCGACGAGGACGGCCTGCACGTTCATCGTGCAGTCCATCGCGCCCACCGCAGCACCGAACACGAACAACACCAGGCCCAGCGTCCACGCTGAGCCGGCCAGCGCCAGGCCGGGCACGGTCAGGCAGATCAGCAGGCTGCTGGCCACCATCACCCGGCGGCAACCGAGGCGCGCGGCGAGCACGCCGGACAACGGCATCGCCATCAGCGAACCGGCACCGAGGCAGAGCAGCACCAGCCCCAGCGTGGCGTCATTGATCCCGGTGCGCGCCTTGGCGAATGGCACCAGGGTGGCCCACAGTGCGGTGGCGAAGCCGGGAATGAAGAACGCAGCGCGGGTCGCGTGCTGTTCGGCACGCGCGCGGTTGGCAAGGGACATGAGCGGTACGGTCAGGGCGGAGTGGGGTGCACCGCGATGCCGGCGGCGCGGAAGCGTGCCGCCAATGCGGGGGGCGCGGTGGTGGTCAGCACCAGGTCGTCGATCTCGTCGAGGCTGGCGATCTGCCAGTGGCCGCGGGCACCGAGCTTTTCAGTGGTGGCGGCGACGATGACGCGGCTGCTGCACGCGACCATCGCGCGCTTCAGCGTGGCTTCTTCCGCATCCATTGCCCACACGCCGGTGTCGCCGTCCACCGCGCAGGGGCCGGGCAGGTATACGTCGGCGCGCAGGCGCTGCACCTGGGCCAAGGCTTCGGCACCGACCGCACCGCCACCGCTGGCCAGGCGGCCGCCGATCAGCTGCACCGAGGTGCCTTCAAGCATGCTGGCGGCGGTGGCGATCTGCGGGGCATTGGTGATCACTGTCAGCCCGAGTTCGAGCGGCAATTGCTGGGCGATGGCCAGGTTGGTCGAACCGGCATCAAGCAGCACCACCTGGCCGGGTTGCAGCAATGCGCAGACGCGGGCGGCCAGCTCGGCCTTGTCGCCGCGGTCGCGGGTCAGGCGCTCGCGCAGCGGGCGTTCCTTGGGCGGCGGCAGCACGGCGCCGCCGTAGACACGCTGGCACAGGCCCTGTGCAGCCAGCTCGCGCAGGTCACGGCGGATCGAATCTTCAGAGACGGCATAGCGGCGCGCCAGTTCGGCGGCGACCACGCGGCCCTGCTGGCGCAGTTCCTCCAGGATCTGTCGGGTGCGCTGGGCGGGCAGGGGGCTGGGATCGGAGCTCATGCTGCAAGTCTGCACGTTCGTGCATTAACATGCAACAACGTGCATCAGCTGTTGGGGGCACAGGGCGGCTGGACTGCCGGTGAATCCTCCCGCGCCCACGTCTATGGATCGTCCTCGCGACCCGGCAAGATGGCGGGGCACCTGGCATGGAATCCCTGATGTCCCCCACCGTTCACCGCAAGCTGCGCATCGGCGCGGACCAGTACACCGGCCAGAAAGTGGTCGACCAGCAGTTCCACGAATGCGATTTTTCCGGCGCGGACCTGACCGCTACCGAGTTCATCAACTGCAGCTTCTACGATGCCGACAGCCGCGCCGGCTGCCGCTTCAACGGCGCCACGCTGAAGGAAGCGAGCTTCCGCAGCTGCGACATCAGCATGTGCCACTTCAATTTCATCAAGGCACTGGGCCTGGAAATCAGCGAGTGCCGCGCGCAGGGCGCGGATTTCAGCAGCGCCAGCTTCATGAACCAGATCACCCCGCGCAGCGGGTTCTGCAGCGCCTTCATCAAGAAGTCGAACCTGCGCTATGCCAATTTCTCGCGGGTCACGTTGGAGAAATGCGAACTGTGGGAGAACCGCTGGGACGGTGCGAACGTGAGCGGCGCCAGCTTCGCCGGCTCGGACCTGTCCGGTGGCCAGTTCGAGGGCATCGACTGGAACAGCGCCAACTTCACCGACTGCGACCTGACCAACTCCGAGCTGGGCGAGCTGGACCTGCGCAGCACCAACCTGCGTGGCGCCACGCTGGACGTGCAGCAGGTGGCGCTGTTGATGCAGCGCATCGGCATCACGGTGGTGCCGTAGGCATCACCCGGCGTACGCCACCCAGCCCCTGAAGCTGAAGCCTGCGTAGAACAGCTCCACGCCATCGAAGCCCGCCTCCTGCATCAGCGCGACCTCCTGTTCGGGGGCGAGCAGCGGCAACCGCTCGGCAATGGCGTCGATCGCGCGCTGTGCATCGGCGTGGGCAACCCCCGAGGCTTCGGCGAACGCGGCGTAGCGCTGCAACCAGCGCAGCTTGCCGGCCGGATCCTGCGGCACGCTGTGGTGCGCCACCACCAGCGGCGCGCCGGGCTGCAGGCGCCTGTGCAGCTCGCGGAGCGTGTGCAGGCGCTGCGCGGCGTCGAGGAAGTGCAGGGTCAGCAGGCAGCTGGCCCCCTCGAAGCGCCGGTCCGGGGCGTCGTCGATGTAGCCTTCCAGCAGTTCGACGCGTGCGTTCAACGGGCCCAGTGTCTGCTCGGCCAGCGCGAGCATCGGTGCGGCCGGATCCACGCCCAGCAGGTGCCAGCCCGGCTGCGCTTCGGCGAACGCTTTCAGCTCCAGCCCGCCCCCGGCACCGAGCACCAGCACGCGGCCCTGCGCGGGAACATGCTCGGCCAGCAGCAGGCGGCTCATCTGCTGCAACGCGAGGAAGCCGGGCACCTGGCGCAGTGGCGCTTCGGCATAGCGGGCCACCGCCTGCGGGTCGGAGAACGTGGACATGCGCGGATTCCTGCGGCGGAGGACATACCACTGTAGCGCGGCGCGCAAGGGGCATTGCGCGCCGCTGCCGCACAGGCAGGGCAGGACTCAGGCCGCCGCGGCCTCAAGCACGTCTTCCAGCCGCACCTCGCCGAGGAAGCCACCGCTGCTGGTAGCCGGCCGCTGTGCTTCGATGGCGTGGGCGAACTGCACGCCGGCGTCGTCCTGCAAGCGCTGGAACAGCTGCTGCACCCTGGGGAACTCGCGGCGATCGACCACCTGGTGGTAATCGTTCCAGCGCGCAATGCCGGCGAAGTAGGCGTCGGCGAAGCTGCGCTGCTCGCCCAGCAGCCACGGGCCGGTGCTGAGCATCTGCTCCAGCGCCTGATGGGCCTGGCGCACCTTGGTGGTGCCATAGGCACGCAGCGCCTTGCCGTCATCGCCCTCGGCGTGTTCCAGCGCGTGCCAGAGCGGGGCGTAGGCACCGAAGAAGCTGGTGTTGAGATAGGCCAGCCGGTGGTTGAGGCGGTCGAAGCCGGAGGTGCCCTGTGCGAAGCCCAGCCCCTGCGCAACGCCCTTGGCGGCAAGGTGGTTGAGGATGGCCAGGCTCTCGCTGAGCAGTTCGCCCTGCGCGGTGCGCAGCGTGGGGGTTTCGCCCAGTGGATTGAGGCGGCGATAGTCTTCGCCCTGCACCTGGCCGGGCATGTCGATACGGCACAGGTGATACGGCTGGCGCAGCCATTCCAGCGCGACGATGGAGCCGAACGAGCAGCCCGAGGGCACGCCGTAGAAGAGGATCGGGGTCATGGCAGGTTTCCGGTTCAAGCCGCGGTGCGGCGGGTGAGGAAAGCGTGCCTGCGTGGACATTGCCCCGGAAGCTGTTCGAATGGCATCCTGAAGTCCACACCTGTGGACGTTGTGCATGCTCAACCTCAACGATCTGGCCCTGTTCGTCGCCGCAGTGGAGCAGGGCGGTTTTGCAGCAGGCGGACGCCATCTGGGCCTGCCCCGCTCGACGTTGAGCAAGCGCGTGGCGCTGCTGGAAGAACACCTCGGGGTACGGCTGCTGCAACGCAGTTCGCGGCGCTTCGCGCTGACCGAAGTCGGCCAGGCGTTCTTCGATCGCGCACGCGCGGCGTTGTCCGAAGTGGAGTCCGCCGAGGCCATTGTCCGTGACCGCCAGGCCGAACCGAGTGGCACCGTGCGCATCAGCGCTTCGATTCCGGTGGTGCAGGGCGAGCTCGCCGCGTGCCTGCCCGCGTTGGCCCGCCGCTATCCGCGGCTGCGCATCGAAGTTGAAGTGAGTGATCGTTTCATCGATCTGGCGCAGGAGGGCATCGACATCGCCTTGCGCAGCCACTTCGGTCCGCTGCCGGATTCCGGTTTGGTGCAACGCATGCTCGGTAGCGAACGTATCGTGCTGGTGGCGTCCCCTGGCTATCTGGCAGCCGCGCCAACAGTGGATACGCCCGAGCAGCTACGCGCGCATGCCGGCCTGCTGACGGCGCGCCACGCAACGCGCTGGACACTGCACGGCACCGATGCGCGCATCGTGCAGGTGGAACCGCAGGTGGCGCTGGTCGGCAATGAGTCGCAGCTTCTGGTCGCGGCGGCCGAAGCGGGCCTTGGCATCACTGTGTTGCCGCACAGCCTGTGTGCCGCAGCGATTGCGGCCGGCCGCCTGCAGCAGGTCCTGCCGGCGTGGCATGCCGGCGAAGTGACCACCAGCGTGCTGCTGCCGCATCGTCGTGGACAGTTGCCGGGCGTGCGCGTGGTGGTGGATGCGCTGGTCGCGCATTACCAGCTCAACGCAGCGCGCGTGCCAGCACCTGCCAGATCCTCGGGTCCTGGCACTGCGAAACGTTGAAGCGCAGATAGTCGACCGCGCGCTGCGACTGGCTGAACGCGTTGCCCGGTGCCAGCACGATGCCCTCGCGCAGGCACTGCCGCGCCAGCGCGGCGGCGTCGCGGCGATCGGGCAGCTGGCACCACAGGAACAGGCCCGCTTCCGGTTGCAGCCACGGCGTGATGCCCAGCGTGTGCAGCCTGCGCAGCGTGTGCCGGCGCGCATCGGCCAAACGCGAACGCACCGAGTGCATGTGGCGTCGGTAGCCGCTGTCGGTCAGCGCGACGTGCATCAGCTGCGCGGCCAGATGGCCACCGCCGAAGCTGGTCGCCAACTTCAGGTCGGTCAGCGCTTCGATCCAGTCATGGCGTGCAGCGATGTAGCCGCAGCGCGAGGCTGCCGACAGCGTCTTGGAGAAACTGCCGACATGGATCACCCGTGACAGCCCATCAAGTGCGGCCAGCCGCGGCGCGGGGTGCAGCTCGAAGTCGGCGAAGATGTCATCCTCGACGATGATCAACTCGCTGCGTTCGGCCAGGCCCAGCAGGCGGTGTGCGGTGCTCGCGGAAAGCACCGCGCCGGTCGGGTTGTGCAATCCGGAATTGGTGATGTACAGCCGCGGCGAATGGTCCTGCAATGCGCGTTCGAACGCCTCAAGGTCCGGGCCGTTGGGCGTGTACGGCACGCCCACTGCCTGCACCTGGTGTGCCTTGAGCAGCGCGTGGTAATTGAAGTAGCTCGGGTCATCGACCAGCACGCAGTCACCGGGCTTGAGCAGGAAACGGCAGATCAGGTCGACCGCGTGTGTCCCGGATTCGGTTAGCAGGATCTGCTCCATCGGTGCATCGATGCCCAGCGTGGCGCTGCGCCGTTGCAGCAGCTGGCGCAATGCGGGCAGCCCGAGTGGGCCGGCGTAGTCGACCAGGTGCACTGCATCGGCACGCGCCAGCCGACGCAGGCCGCGGCGCATGCCATCGTGATACAGCCAGTCACTGGGCAACCAGCCGCACCCCGGCTTGAGGTGGCCCGGCGGGGTTTCCAGCGACTGCCGCGACACCCACAGCGGGTCCACCGCGCGGTCAAGCCGGGGTTCCATCTCGGCCAGTGCCAGCGGTGCGGCCGGCCCATTGACGTAAAAGCCGGAACCGGCCCGCGCGCTGATCAACCCTTCGGCAGCGAGGCGTTCGTAGGCCTCGACCACGGTGGAGACCGACACGCCCATCGCGGCCGCCTGCGCGCGCACCGAAGGCAGGCGGGAGCCGGGGCCATCCACCCGCGCGGTGATGCGGTTGCGGACGGCCTGGATCACCGATTCGATGCGGGTAAGCGGGCGTGACACGGTGAAAGTGTGTTGGAAGTGTAGGCAGTACAGTTCTTTGCGACTGTACTGGATTGTAGCTGGGGCGATGGGGGCGCAGGTGCTTCCATGGAAATCCCGCCGGGCACCGTCCGGCACCCCAGGAGTACAGGCGTGGAACGGTCGGCGAGTGGTTGGATCAATGGCTTCATTGGCGTGGTGATTTTCGCGGGCTCGTTGCCGGCTACTCGCCTGGCGGTGCTGCAGCTGGATGCCGGGTTCGTCACCGCCGCGCGCGCCACCATCGCCGCCGTACTCGGCCTCGGCCTGTTGCTGCTGTTGCGCCAACCGTGGCCGCGGCGCAGCGACGTGCCCGGCTTGGCGGTGGTCAGCCTTGGCGTGGTGGTCGGCTTCCCGTTGCTGACCGCGCTCGCCCTGCGCCATGCGTCATCGGCACACACCATCGTGTTCCTCGGCTTGCTGCCGCTGAGCACCGCCGTGTTCGGCGTGCTGCGCGGTGGTGATCGGCCGCGCCCGGCGTTCTGGTTGTTTTCGTTGCTGGGCAGCGCCTGCGTGGTCGGCTATGCAGTGCGCAACGGCATCGAGGCGTCCTTGCAGGCCGACCTGCTGATGCTGGCGGCCATCGTGGTGTGTGGGCTGGGCTATGCCGAAGGCGGCCGGCTCGCCCGTCATCTGGGCGGCTGGCAGGTGATCAGCTGGGCACTGCTGCTGGCGTTGCCGGTGATGCTGCCACTGACGGTGCTGATGCGCCCGGCCTCGTTCACGGCGGTCGGTGCCTCGGCGTGGTGGGCGCTGGGCTACGTGGCGGTGTTCAGCATGCTGATCGGCTTCCTGTTCTGGTACCGCGGGCTGGCGCAGGGCGGCATCGCTGCCGTCGGCCAGCTGCAGCTGCTGCAGCCGTTCTTCGGCCTGGCCCTGGCCGCGCTGCTGCTGCACGAATCGGTCAGCCTCAGCATGGTGCTGGTGACTCTGGTCGCGGTGATCTGCGTCGCCGGCGCGCGCCGCTTCAGCCGCTAGGAAAAAGGGGACGGAGGGGATTAAGTCGTTTCAGGCATGGCAGACCCGATTACGACTTAATCCCCTCCGTCCCCTTTTCTGGGGAGCCGCGGAAAAGATGCGCAACGGCATAGTCGATGAACACCCGCAGGCGTGCGCTGGGATGGCGCCCACCGGGCCATAGCAGCGAGAACTGCCCCTGGTGCGCCGGCAGCGCGGGCAGTACCCGTTGCAGGCGGCCATCGGCCAGCGCGTCGTCTGCGAGAAAGTCAGGCATCCAGGCCAGGCCCATGCAACCGATCGCAGCGGCCAGCACGGCCTCCATGTTGTTGCAGGTCATCGCCGTGGGAAGGCGCGCTCCGGCATCGCCTTCGATGCCCGGCAGCTGCCAGGGATGCAGCTTTCCCGTGGTGGGGTAACGGAAGCGCAGCGCGGTATGCATGCGCAGGTCGCCCACATCGCCGGGCGTTCCATGCATCTGCAGATAGCCCGGCGCCGCACAGAGAATGAAACGAAAACCACCCAGCCGCCGTGCGGTCAGGCTGGAATCGGCCAGTTCGCCACTGCGTATCACTGCATCCAGGCCTTCGCTGACCACATCGACGATGCGGTCGTTGAAGTCCAGTTCCAGCTGCACCTGCGGATAGCGTTGCTGGAAGCCGGGCAGCACCGGCAACAGGAAGCGGTAGCCGATGGTGGGCAGGCCGATGCGCAGCAGCCCGCTGGGGGCGTGCTGTCGCTGCGCCAGGTCCGCCTGTGCTTCGGAAAGCTCGTCCAGTGCACGCCGGCAGCGCTGCAGCAGTAGTTCGCCTTCGTCGCTGAGATGCACGCGGCGGGTGGTGCGTTGGAACAACCGGGTGCCCAGGTCCTGTTCAAGACGGGCGATGCGCTTGCCGACCGCCGACGCGGACAGGCCAAGTACACGCGCAGCACCCACGATGCTGCCGGCCTCCGCGGTGCGGACGAAGGCGAGCAGGGCAGAAATGGAGTCCATGTGGGGATGATTGCGGAACATCTGGCCGTAATCAACGTCCATCGAGCCTGTTTTTCAGGAATAGCGGCGTGTCCATCATCAATGCCCCTGATGGATGGAGGCCCGTATGGCCCCGGTTTCGATGCTCCCTGTACCTGTTAAGACGCAGCAGCGCTGGACCCTGCTTGCCGTCTGCCTGGCCGCACTGGCGTTGCCGTTGTCCTTCTCGGCCGGTGCGGTCGCGGTGCCCGCGCTGGCCAGTTCCGTAGCGTCGTCGCCGAGCGTGCTGGCCTGGGTGACCAACGCCTTCATGCTCACCTTCGGCAGCCTGCTGCTCGCTGCCGGTGGCCTGGCCGACCGCTATGGCCGGCGGCGGTTGTTCCTGCTGGGCACAGCAGGCTTCACCATTGCCACGACCGCCGTCTGCCTTGCTCCCACGCTGCCCTCGCTGGATCTGGCGCGTGGGTTGCAGGGCGTTGCCGCCGCAGCGGCGTTGGCATCGGGCACGGCTGCGCTCGCGCATGCCTGGCAGGGGCCGATGCGTGGCCGTGTCTTCGCTCTGCTGGGCGCCACATTCGGTGCAGGGTTGGCGCTGGGGCCGCTGCTTGCGGGTCTGCTGCTGCAGGCATTGGGATGGCGCAGTGTGTTCGCCGTCGGCGGCGTGCTGACATTGGCCGCCTTCGTACTGAGCGCGCGTGTGTTGCCCGAAAGCCATGGTGAACGCGGGCGGCTGGATGTCGGCGGCATGCTGGGCTTCAGCCTGATGCTGGCAGCGTTGACCCTGGCCCTGCTGTGGCTGGGCGAGTTCGGCCTGCATACCGTGCGCGTGCAACTGGCGCTGTTGGCGACGCTGATGCTGGGCGGGGTATTCGTCTGCATCGAACGGCGGCACCGCTCACCGTTGCTGGACCTCTCGCTGTTCTCGCAACCGGCGTTCCTCGGTGTCCAGCTGCTGCCGGTCGCAACCTGCTTCGGCTATGTGGTGCTGCTGGTGGTGCTGCCTCTGCAGCTGCTGGGTGTGCACGGACAGAGCGCGACCTTGGTGGGGCTGCAGATGCTGGCCCTGTCCGCGCCGATGCTGGTGCTGCCGATGCTGGCCGCGCGCTGGGCGGAGCGCGTTGGAAGTGCGCGGCTGTGCACGCTGGGCCTGCTGGTCTGTGCCTCTGGTCTGTACCTGTTGTCGCGCCACGCATCGCATCCGTCGCCGTCGCAGTGGGTGCCGTTGCTGATGCTGATCGGCGCAGGAACGGCCTTGCCGTGGGGCTTGATGGATGGGCTGTCGGTCAGCGTGGTGCCGGTACAGCGTGCGGGCATGGCCGCTGGCATCTTCGGAACCGTGCGGGTGGCCGGTGAAGGCATCGCATTGGCCGCAGTCACTGCCTTGCTTGCGCTGCTGATCGGCCATCAGCTGCAGGGCGCGTCGCCGGCATCGCTGGCGCGTGCCGGTGCCTATCTGGCCACGGGGGCGCGGGAACAGGCGCAGGCACTGCTACCGGCGATGAGCCGCATGCAGCTGCAGCACGCCAGTGGTGAGGCGCTGGCAACACTGCTGCGGGTACTGGCGCTGCTGACCGCCGCATGTGCCGCCGTGTTGCGCCTGTTGCTGCGGCAACATAAAGACGCGTTGGTCGGGCGTACTGCGTAGCAGGCTCATCGCCCGCCTTCGCCGTCATCCCGTTGTCGTCTTCCGCTCACGCCGCCCATGCCCACCCGGGTCTAATGTTGATCGTCCCCGTCCCCCCACGGAGACCCGCCATGTGGCTGCTCGATCATCTCTGGCCTGGCCGTCGACCGCTTCCTCCCCCGGCCGCGGATGCACCGCAGGCACCGCCGCGCCGGCCCTGGCTGAAACGCCCTGCGCGGGCGGGGCGCAGCGGCATGGCGCCCTGGCAGAAGGTCGCCACGCCGCCGCGGCGCACGCGCCACTAGCCGGTGCGGTCTGACGGGTGGTTGACCCCGTCGCTGACCGGAATGACCCCCAGCGCGAACGGATCAATGCCCTCCAGGCAGGCCACGTTGTAACCGTACTGGTCCGGGTTGGAGCGGCGCCGGTGATGGGTGTAGATGCCGCACACGCCGCAGAAGTAGTGCTCGGCCACATGGGTGTTGAACTGGTACTTCTGCAGGTGATGCTGCCCGCGCACCACCTGCAGGCCCTGGCGGGGGACGCTGGCGGCGATGGCACCCCGGCGCCGGCACATCGAGCAGTCGCAGCGGCGGGGATCGACGATGCCGTCCGGCAGGTCCAGCAGCAGCTCGACCGTGCCGCAGTGGCAGGTTGCGCGGTGCCGGGGTTGGACCGGAACGCCGGCCACGGAAGTGATGCCCATCATTGCTCCTGTGTGATTCATCTGGCCGTGCGGCCGCCGGAGACGGTGCGCCGGCGTGCCTGAACGGGCCGTAGATGCCACGGTGAACCCGCTTGTGGCTAACTATGCGGCTTCGGGACCGCGACAGGATGCCAGTGAGAGCCGCAGGACGTTGGATGACAGGAAGTGCCATGGCGCTGGCAGCGTTGTGGGTGACCGGGCTGCTGGCTTACCAGATGCCCGGGCCGGGCTGGCTGGCGAACGGCGTTGCCGTGCTGTGGCTGCTGGGTGCGCTGTGGGCGTCGTGGCGGGTCGCGCGTGGCCGCAGCAGCCGTCGCCTGGGCCTGGCGTTCGGCGCTTCGCTGGCGCTGGCTGGCTTGTGGTGGCTGCTGCTGACCCCGCGCCAGGACCGCGTATGGGCCGATGACGTGGCCCAGCGCCTGCATGTGGTGTCCTTCGACGGCCGCCACGTGGTGCTCGACAACGTGCGTGATTTCACCTGGCGCAGCGAAACCGACTACGACGCGCACTGGGTGCGCCGCGCGTACGACCTGGACCAGTTGCGCTCGGCCGACCTGGTGCTGTCGTACTGGATGGGCCCGGCGATCGCCCACACCCTCATCTCGTTTGGCTTCGAGGATGGGCGCCACGTGGTGTTCTCGCTCGAGATCCGCAAGGAACGCGGCGAATCGTTCTCGGCACTGGGCGGCTTCTTCCGCAAGTTCGAGATGACCCTGGTGGCCGCGGAGGAGACCGACATCATCCGCACCCGCACCAATGCGCGCGGTGAGGACGTCTACCTGTACCGCCTGCATGGCATGGACCGTGCGCAGCTGAAGGAGCTGTTTGCCGCGTACATCGCACAGGCACGCGAACTGGATGCGAAGCCGGGCTTCTACAACACGCTCACCAGCAACTGCACCACCATCGTCTTCGACCTGGCCCGCCACATCGCGCCGCGCCTGCCGCTGGACTACCGCCTGCTGCTGTCCGGCTACCTGGCCGAGTACGCACAGGAGGTGGGTGCGTTGACCCCGGGTGTGCCGTACGCCGAGCTGCACGACAAGGGCCGCATCACCCAGCGTGCGTTGGACCTGGGCAGCGGCGAACACTTCTCCACCGTGATCCGCCAGGGCGTACCTGGCACCGAGCAGGACCCGCAGTAATGACTCGACTCCTCCTGATCCGCTGGCAGCGTGCGCTGCCGGTGTTGTTCGCCGCCTTCCTGCTGCTGGGCAGCAGTGGCTGCGCGATGGTCACCGTCAAGCAGGTCAAGTCCAGCGATTCGCTGGTCAACAAGCGTGCCGACGTGCTCAATACCGGCAAGCTCAGCCCCGCCGCGCGAGAGACGCTCAGCGCGGCAGGCCTGGACGAATCGCAGTGCGAGAAGGACTTCCTGGTCTGCCGCAGCACGCTGCTGATGACCGACGATCTCAATGTCGAGCAGCGGCTGTCGGCGCTGTCCGAACTGTGGGTGAAGGCCGCGCTGGCGCTGACGCCGAAGAAGACCGCAGCCGGTGATCCGCCGATGAGCGACGCAGCGCTGGACGCCTGGCTGGAAGCTGCGCGCTACGCCTATGCCTACCTGTTCTACAGCGGCCGCTCACCATCGGATCGCGCCTTCGAAGACCGGCAGACGCAGGTGCGTGACTACTACAACTACGCGGCCGAGAAGGCGGCGGTGGTGCTGTTCGTCCGCGCGCGCGCCGCTGCGTTGGCGGGCGAGGACTACACGAAGCCGATCTCGGTCGGCAGCTGGTCGCTGGCTTCCAACTACCAGCAGCTGAACCTGAAGAGCATTCCCGCGCAGCTGGTGCCGGCCGGCACGGTCAGCTTCGTCGGCCTGCGCAGTACCTATCGCCGCGATGGCTTCGGTGCCGAGCTGGTGATGGTGATGGACCCGCCGAAGCTGGTCGCACCGGTGATCGCAGCGGATGGCCCGAAGGCCGAAACGGCAGCGGATGATGGCGGTGACGAGCGCCGTGGCCGTCGCCACCGTCATGACGATTCGGTGCCCGAGTTCAGCGAGATGTCCTCGATCAACGTCACCGCGTTGCTGCGTTTCGAAGGCAGCAGCCTGGACGATGTGATGCGGACGCGCCGGGTTGAACTGGATGCCTATTCGCCGGAAGCCACCGAGCGCATCACCCTGCACGGCGAGCAGGTGCCGCTGGCCGGCAATTTCACCGCGGCCTACGGCCTGTGGCTTGCCCAGAGCGGCTTCGCCCGGCAGTCACTGCGCACCCTGTTCGGCATGAGCGAGGGCATCGGCGAGCCACACATCTACCTGATGCAGCCGTGGGACCCGAACCGCCGCATCATCTTCATGCTGCACGGCCTGGCCAGCAGCCCGGAAGCCTGGGTGAACCTGGCCAACGAGATCATGGGCGACCCCGAACTGCGCCAGCAGTTCCAGGTGTGGCAGGTCTATTACCCGACCAACGCACCGATCGCGCTGAACCGCTACGAGATCGCCAACGCGTTCAACGACACCCTCAAGCACTTCGATCCCAATGGCAGCACGCGTGCATCGAAGGACATGGTCTACATCGGCCACAGCATGGGCGGCGTGCTCGCGCGGCTGCTGGTGAGCGATTCCGGTGACGTGCTGTGGAACGACCTGCTGGCCAACTATGACCTGAAGGGCGAGCGTCTGAAGCGCGTCCAGAACAAGCTGGGGCCGTTGCTGCATTTCAAGGCACAGCCGAACGTGGAGCGTGCGATCTTCATCGCTGCTCCCCACCAGGGCACGGACATCGCCGGCAACAAGGTCGGGCGCCTGCTGGGCCGGCTGGTGCGCCTGCCGCTGACCATCCTCGGCAAGTTCGAGGACGTGTTCATGGCGCTGGCGCAGGCCGAGCAGCAGGTCGACGGCACCGCCAAGCCGAAGATTCCCAACAGCATCGACAACCTCAAGGCCAGCGATCCGTTCGTGAAGGCCGCCGCACAGCTGCCGATCGAAGCGGGCCTGAAGTACCACTCGATCATCGCCCAGCGCAAGCCGGAGCTGCCGGTGGAGAAGTCCGATGACGGGCTGGTGCCGTACTGGAGTGCGCACCTGCCGGGTGCACAGTCGGAGAAGGTCATCATTTCCGGCCACAGCGTGCAGGAGACCCCGCAGGCGGTGCTGGAAGTGCGGCGCATCCTGCACCGGGATATCGATGACGTGGGCACGGGGACCCGGTAGTCCTGGTCGCTGGCCGGCACTCTCCGCGCGCGCGGGAATCCCGTGATGGTGCCGGCCAGCGGCCGGCACTACCGAAATTCGGCGGCGCTACACCCGTCGCGCGATCACCGCGGCCAGCATCGCCAGGCCGAAGGTGATCGCCAGGCACAGCAGGTAGCCGGTGTGCGGCGCGCTTTCCACGAACAGCGCGAACAACGCACCGGAGACCGCCAATGCGGTGGTCACCGACAGGGCCTCGCTCAGCTGCAGGGCCGACGTGTTGGCACCCTGCTCATGCGCTGCTGACAGCGAAAGCGTGAGTACCGAGAGGCTGGCGTAGATCATGCCCATGCCGAAACCGGTGACCGTCCAGCCCACCAGGGCTACCGGCAATGGCACTGCATTGAACAACACCGCAAGCGTTGCGGCGATGCCGACCGTCATCATCGCCGTGCCGACGCGCAGCAGCTGCTGGCGTGACCAGCCGCGCTGCTGGTGACCCTGCAGCCAGGAGCCGGCGAACCAACCGAGTGCGCCGAGGCTGAGCACCGCGCCGGCCCAGCTGGGCGGGAGCCCGCGTTCGCGCTGCAGCAGCAGCGGCAGGTAGGCTTCGCAGGCGAAGAATGCGGCAGCGGCGATGCCGCGCAGTGCGATCACGCTGGGCAGGCCCCTGCGCAGGATCAGCGTTCCGGCCGGCAGCAGGCGATGCACGCATAGCAGCAGCGCCAGCATCGCCACGCCGATGCAGAGCAGGGCGGTCGGACCGTGCTGCTGCCCGCCGAAGTACAGCAGCAGCGCCGCCAGCGATGCACCACTGGCCCAGCGCACGACGTTGCCGCGCCCCTCGTCGTTGCTGCTGTCGGCGGAGGGCTGCATGCGCGCCAGCGCAGGCCGCAGCAACAGGGCAGCAGGGACTGCCAGCAGCGGCACCGCCAGGAACACCCAGCGCCAGCCGAGATGCTGGACGATCAGGCCGCTCAGCGCCGGGCCGACCATCGAGGGCACCACCCAGCCCGCCGAGAATGCCGCGAACACCTTCGGCCGCAGGTGCTCGGGGTAGCTGCGGCCGACCATCACGTACAGCGAGACCGAAATCGCGCCCGCACCCAGGCCCTGCAGCAGGCGCCCGGCCACCAGCATGCCCATGCGCACGGCGAAGCCGGCCAGCAGCAGGCCCAGCACGAAGCAGGCCAGGCCGTACCACAGCGGCCGTGCCGGGCCCTGGCGGTCGGCCCAGCGTCCGGCCAGGGTCATGCCGATCACGCTGGTGGCCAGTGTGCCGCCGAAGGCAAGCGCATACAGGCGCAGGCCACTGAGTGCTTCGGCCACCGTGGGCATCGCGGCCGCGACGGCCAATGCTTCGAAGGCGTGCAGCGCGACCAGCGCAACCATGCCGAGGGTGGTGGCGCGGTAGCGCGCGGACAGGATCGATGTGTCAGCCGGCAGGCGGGTGTCGGCGGGAGAGAGGGTCGGGGTCATACCGGTCAGGGGCGGGCCGCGCTTGTCAACGGGCGGCGAAGATAGCAGCATGCCACCTCAACTGTAGTTGAGGTCAAGCAATGGCATCCCAGGAACTCAGCGTTGGCGAGGTCTCCCAGCGCAGTGGCGTGGCCGTTTCCGCACTGCATTTCTACGAGCGCAAGGGCCTGATCAGCAGCCTGCGCACCTCGGGCAACCAACGCCGTTACAGCCGCGACGTGCTGCGCCGGCTGGCAGTGATCCGCGTTGCGCAGCGGGTGGGCATGCCACTGGAAGCGGTCGGCCGCGCCTTCGAGAGCCTGCCTGAAGGCCGTGCACCGACCAAGGCTGACTGGGCCAAGCTGTCCGCGCGCTGGCGCACCGAGCTGGAAGAGCGCATCCACATGTTGCAGCTGCTGCGCGATGAACTGACCGGCTGCATCGGCTGTGGCTGCCTGTCACTGCAGCATTGCCGCCTGGCCAATCCTGGCGACGTTCTCGGCGAACGCGGCGACGGTCCGATGCGCTGGGAATGAAAAAGGGGACGGAGGGGATTAAGTCGCAAGTGCACAAACGACTTAATCCCCTCCGTCCCCTTTTTCTTACCAGACCGTGATCGTCTCGCCGCTCTGGATGCCTTCCACTGCACGCTGGAAGGCCAGTGCGGCGCGTTGTGCGCTTACCGCCTCGAAGCCCGGGAAGTAGGGGCCGTATGCCGCCATCGATTCGATCAGTACATTCGGGCTGACCACGTTGATGCGCAGGCCGCGCGGGAGCAGCTCCAGGGCGGCTGCGCGCACGAAGCCTTCCAGTGCGGCATTCACTGCGGTGGCGTTGACGCCGCCGCGGATCGGCTGCGCGCTGACGATGCCGCTGGTCAGGGTGATCGAGCCGCCCGCACTGAGGTGGTGCTGCGCGGCCAAGGCCAAGCGCACCTGGCCAAGCAGTTTGTCCTGCAGGCCGATAGTGAACTGTTCGGGCGTCATGTCCTGCAGCGGGCCGAAATGCAGTTTGCCTGCAGTCGAGATCACCGCATCTACCGGGCCTGTACGCGCAAACAGTTCGGCGACGCTGGCGTCATCGGTCAGGTCCACGCGCAGTTCGCCGCTGCTGCGGCCGGCGGCGAGAATCCGATGCTGTTGGCCGAGCTGGCGGGCGACTGCCTGGCCGAGCGTGCCGCTGGCACCGACGAGGAGGATCTTCATGGCCGTTCCTTGCGTGTGGGAGTGAGCGCAGTCTGCGCCGTCACAGTGGAGTTAGGTAAGCGGCGTATGATTCGCAGATTCCTAACCCTGGATTAGTAATGGATACCCTTCGCTGCATGCGGGCCTTCGTGGCGGTAGCCGAGCGCGGCAGCTTCGCCGGCGCCGCCGAACAGCTGCAGGTGTCGGCGGTGATGGTGGGCAAGTACATCCAGCAGTTGGAAGCACATCTGGGTACCGCCTTGCTGCAACGGAACACCCGCCGCCAGCGCTTGACCGAAGCCGGCAGCGCCTACCTGGCCGGGTGCCGGCAGGTGCTGGAGCAGGTGCAGCAGGCCGAGGCCGATGTGGCCGGCCTGCAGGTACAGCCGCGTGGCCTGTTGCGGGTCAGCGCGCCCACCACCTGGGGCAGCTGTGTGCTGGCGCCGCAGCTGGCCGGCCTGCTGCGCGCGCAGCCGCAGTTGAATATCGAGCTGGACCTGAGCAACCGCCGCGTGGACCTGATCGAAGATGGCTTCGACGCGGCGATCCGGGTCGGGCCGTTGCCATCGCAGGAGGTGGTGGCGCGGCCGCTGCCGCCGTATGCGATGAGCCTGTGCGCGGCGCCGTCTTACCTGCGCAGGCGCGGCACGCCGCGAACACCGGATGACCTGCAAGGGCACGACTGCTTGAGCCACCTGGCCTGGCGCGGCGGGCATGGCTGGCAGTTGGCCAACGGCGAACACGTCGACTGGGAGGCACGGCTGAGCAGCAATGATGGCTTCGCATTGCGTGAAGCCGCCGTGGCCGGGGCCGGGCTGGTACTGCAGCCCACCGCACTGCTGGCGGCGGAGATCGCAGCGGGACGGTTGAAGCCGCTGCTGCGCGACTACCTGCCCGAACCGCGGCCGATGCACCTGATCTACCTGCCCGACCGCCGCCCGCGCCCGCGGTTGCAGTGCTTCGTGGATTTCGTCATGACCACGTTGGGGCAATGAGCATCCGCGCCATGCGTGGATGATCGGCAGGTGCCGACCGTTGGTCGGCACACATCGGGATCAATCATTCGCCGCAGACAATTCCTGTCCACGCACCTGCGCGGCGCGCAGTGCGGTGTCCACCAGCGCTTCGAAACCTCCGGCCTGGAAGCTCTCGATCGCGGCCTGGGTAGTGCCATTGGGTGACGTCACGCGACGGCGAAGCTCGGTCGGGCTCTCACCGGCCTCATCCAGCATGCGCGAGGCGCCCAGCAGGGTCTGCACCACCAGCGTGCGCGCGGCGTCGGCCGGCAGGCCCTGGGCGATACCCGCCGCTTCCATCGCTTCGGCCAGCAGGAACACGTAGGCCGGCCCGCTGCCAGACACGGCGGTGACCGAATCCATCAGTGCCTCGCGTTCGATCCACACCGTGCGCCCGGCACTGGCCAGCACCTGTTCGGCCTGCACGTGCTGCTGTGGATCCACCGAGGGCGTGGCATACAGGCCGGTCACGCCGGCGCCGAGCAGAGCGGGGGTATTGGGCATCGCACGCACCACCGGCAGGTTGCCACCCAGCCAGCGCTCCAGCTGTGCGCTGGTGATGCCGGCAGCGATCGACACCACCAGCGGCCGGTTTGCCTGGGCCAGTGCCTGCAGCGACTGGCAGACCTCACGCAGCACCTGCGGCTTCACCGCCAACAGCCAGGTGCTGCCCTGTGCGGCGGCATCGGTGGCGTTGTCGTGCACCTGCACGCCGAAGTCGGCAGCCAGCGACTCGCGCAGCGCTGCAACCGGTTCGGCCACATGGATATGCGCGGCCGGCACGCCCTGGCGGATCAGGCCGGCGATCAGGCTGCGCGCCATGTTGCCGCCGCCGATGAAGGTGATGGAATCAGCTGCCATGGACGTCTCCTTGGAAAATCAGGCTGGGCGCGCACGCGCGCCGAACAGGGCGGTGCCGATGCGCACCAGGGTGGCGCCCTCGGCGATGGCGTCGGCGTAGTCGCTGCTCATGCCCATCGACAGCGTGTCGACCTGCGCGTGCTGGGCGGCCAGCGACTGAAAAAGTGTGCGCATGCGCACGAACGCATCCCGACGGCGCTCCACCTCGGGCCACGGCGCAGGAATCGCCATCAGGCCACGCAGGCACAGCGAGGGCTCGGCGGCAATCGCAGCGGCCAGCCCCTCGACATCCTCCGGTGCACAGCCGTGCTTGCTGGATTCATCGTCGATGTTGACCTGGATCAGCACATTCAGCGGGCCGCGCGCGGCCGGGCGATGGCGCGCCAGCGCCGTTACCAGCTTGGGCCGGTCCACGCTCTGCACCCAGTCGAAGTGGGTGGCCACGGCATCGGCCTTGTTCGACTGCAGGTGGCCGATCAGGTGCCACTCCAGCGCCAGGTGCTGCAGCGCCTGCATCTTGGCCAGCGCTTCCTGCACATAGTTTTCGCCGAAGGCCTGCTGGCCCTGTGCGGCCAGCGCGGCCACGGCCTCGGCCGGTTGGGTCTTGGAAACCGCCAGCAGGCGCGGATCGGGCCGGCCGGCCGCCTCGGCGGCGGCATGCAGGTTACTCAGGATCTGGGGCAGGGGAGTGGCCACGTAACGCGTTCCGTTGAATCAGGAGGCTATACTGCCGCCCGGGGAAAGATCCTTCCAGTCGAAGCCGTTATTGGGGAGTAGCCGCTCATGGATATCGCCGAACTGCTGGCGTTTTCCGTAAAGAACAAAGCGTCCGACCTGCACCTGTCTGCAGGCCTGCCGCCGATGATCCGGGTGGACGGCGACGTTCGCCGGATCAACATCCCGGCCCTGGACCACAAGCAGGTCCACGCGCTGGTGTACGACATCATGTCCGACAAGCAGCGCCGCGATTACGAGGAATTCCTCGAAGTGGACTTCTCCTTCGAGATCCCGTCGCTGGCGCGCTTCCGTGTGAACGCGTTCAACCAGAACCGCGGCGCCGGTGCGGTTTTCCGTACCATTCCGTCCGAGGTGCTCACCCTCGAAGACCTGGCCTGCCCGCCGCTGTTCCGCGAGGTGATCCAGCAACCGCAGGGCCTGATCCTGGTGACCGGCCCGACCGGCTCGGGCAAGTCGACCACGCTGGCGGCGATGATCGACTACATCAACAAGAACGAATACGGCCACATCCTCACCGTCGAGGATCCGATCGAATTCGTGCACACCTCGCAGAAGTGCCTGATCAACCAGCGCGAAGTGCACCGTGACACGCATGGCTTCAACGAAGCACTGCGCTCGGCACTGCGTGAGGACCCGGACATCATCCTGGTCGGCGAACTCCGCGACCTGGAAACCATCCGCCTGGCACTGACCGCCGCGGAAACCGGCCACCTGGTGTTCGGCACCCTGCACACCAGTTCGGCGGCCAAGACCATCGACCGTATCATCGACGTGTTCCCGGCGGGCGAAAAGCCGATGGTGCGTTCGATGCTGTCCGAGTCCCTGCGTGCGGTGATCTCGCAGGCACTGCTGAAGAAGGTCGGCGGCGGCCGTACCGCGGCGTGGGAAATCATGGTCGGCACCCCGGCCATCCGCAACCTGATCCGCGAGGACAAGGTGGCGCAGATGTACTCGGCCATCCAGACCGGCCAGCAGTACGGCATGATGACCCTGGACCAGCACCTGCAGGACCTGGTCAAGCGCAGCCTGATCACCCGCAACCAGGCCCGCGAGTACGCCAAGGACAAGCGCCTGTTCGAGTAAGGCGGGACAGCGACGGGCGGCGCGCGCAATGGCGCGGCCGCTCCGTGTTGTTTCCTCCACCGACCGTTACCTGGTAAACCGCTTTCCGGGAGCCCGCCGTGAACACCACCGCGACCACCATCGATTTCACTTCGTTCCTCAAGCTGATGGCGCACCAGCGCGCCTCGGACCTGTTCATCACTGCGGGTATGCCACCGGCGATGAAGGTCAACGGCAAGATCTCGCCGATCACGCAGACGCCACTGACGCCGCAGCAGAGCCGCGACCTGGTCCTCAACGTGATGACCCCGGCACAGCGCGAGGAATTCGAAAAGACCCACGAATGCAACTTCGCCATCGGCCTGTCCGGTGTCGGCCGTTTCCGCGTGAGCTGCTTCTACCAGCGCAACCAGGTCGGCATGGTGCTGCGTCGCATCGAGACGCGCATTCCGACCGTGGAAGAGCTGAGCCTGCCGCCGATCATCAAGACGCTGGCGATGACCAAGCGCGGCATCATCCTGTTCGTCGGTGCCACCGGTACCGGTAAATCGACTTCGCTGGCGGCGATGATCGGTTACCGCAACCAAAACTCGACCGGGCACATCATCACCATCGAAGACCCGATCGAATTCGTGCACAAGCACGAGGGCTGCATCATCACCCAGCGCGAGGTCGGCATCGATACCGACAGCTGGGAAGCCGCGCTGAAGAACACCCTGCGCCAGGCGCCGGACGTGATCATGATCGGCGAGGTGCGTACCCGCGAAGGCATGGACCACGCCATCGCGTTCGCCGAAACCGGCCACCTGGTGCTGGCCACGCTGCATGCCAACAATGCCAACCAGGCGATGGACCGCATCGTCAACTTCTTCCCGGAAGACCGCCGCAACCAGCTGTTGATGGACCTGTCGCTGAACCTCAAGGGGGTGGTCGCGCAGCAGCTGGTGCCGTCGCCCGATGGCCGCTCGCGCAAGGTGGCGATGGAGATCCTGCTGGGCACGCCGCTGGTGCAGGACTACATCCGCGACGGCGAGATCCACAAGCTGAAGGAAGTGATGAAGGACTCGGTCCAGCTGGGCATGAAGACCTTCGACCAGAGCCTGTTCGAGCTCTACCAGGCCGGCGAGATCAGCTACGAGGACGCGCTGCGCTACGCCGATTCGCAGAACGAGGTGCGCCTGCGCATCAAGCTCAGCCAGGGCGGCGACGCGCGCACCCTGTCGCAGGGACTGGATGGCGTGGAGATCTCGGAGATCCGTTGACCGGACGGGCGCCTGCGGGCGCCCGCTGCTCCGGGATGGCCGCGGCGCCGGATGCACGCCCGCGTGAACCTGCCAGGGAGGCCTGCATGCGTGTGACTACGAGCGTGATACTGGCCATCGCCGTGCTGCTGCAGGCCGGTTGTGCCCGTACCCCCGAACCGGCAGCCGCGGCCGCGGGCTGCGACGATCCACAGGCGCATGCCTGGTATCTGCTGCCACCGCCTGCGACGAAGCACGGCGGCGACCTGCCGCCGTTCATCGATTTCACCGGGTCAGCGAGGACGATCTATGATGCCCGGTTGCGGGATCTCGATGGCTTGCCGGAGCCGTCGTTCCGCTGTGGCAGCGTACCGGCACAGGCATATCGCTTCGTCTGGGATCCTGCATTCTTCCCGGGCGTGCTCATTCGCGCGCAGCGCAATGCAGCGGGCCACGCGTGGATCGTCGGGCGCAGTGCGCGCGATTTCGAGATTTCCGGATCGTTACCCGGAAGCCCAGCCACCATCATCAAGGGTGGCACGTGCGCTCCACCGCGCGCGCTGAGTGCGCAGGAATGGAACGCCATCGCCGCCGCGTTTGCGCTGTTGCAGGGCGAAGATTCGAGCGCTGGGCTTGACGGCTCATCGTGGATGTTCGAGTCCGTGGTGGACGGCGAGCAACGTTGGTTCGCACGATGGGTGCCGCGGGATCCGGCGTTCCGCAACACCGGCAGGATGATGGTGGAACTGGCGGGTTGCACTGACACCCTGCAGGGCATGGAGTGACGGGCACCACAGGCGATTGATGAATTCCGGTCATGACCGACTGCGGCCGGGCTGGCTCAATCCAGCGCCACGACAGGCGTATCGTCAGCACTCCCCCTCTGGAGTACGACGATGCAGACACGTGAACTCGGCCGCAGCGGCCTGAAGGTTTCCGCCCTGGGCCTGGGTTGCATGGGCCTGACCCATGCCTACGGCCAGCCGGTCGAACCGAGCCAGGGCATCGCCCTGCTGCACGCTGCCGTCGAGCGCGGCGTGACCTTCTTCGACACCGCCGAGGTGTACGGCCCGTACACCAACGAAGACCTGCTCGGCCAGGCCTTGGCGCCCTACCGCGACAGGCTGGTGATCGCCACCAAGTTTGGTTTCAAGGACGCGCGCACCGATGCCGGCCTGGACAGCCGCCCGGAGAACATCCGTGCCGTGGCCGAAGCCAGCCTCAAGCGCCTGCGTACCGACCATATCGATCTGTTCTACCAGCACCGCGTCGACCCGAACGTGCCGATCGAGGATGTGGCCGGCACCGTGAGCGACCTGATCGCCGAGGGCAAGGTCGGCCACTTCGGCCTGTCCGAGGCCAGTGCTGCCACCGTGCGTCGCGCGCATGCGGTGCAGCCGGTCACCGCCGTGCAGAGCGAGTACTCGCTGTGGTGGCGCGAACCGGAGCGTGAACTGCTGCCGACGCTGCAGGAGCTGGGCATCGGCTTCGTGCCGTTCAGCCCGCTGGGCCGCGGCTTCCTGACCGGTGCGATCAACGCCGATACCACCTTCGACGCCAACGACTTCCGCAACAGCGTGCCGCGTTTCGAAGTGGAGGCGCGCCGCGCCAACCAGGCGCTGGTGGATCGCATCAGCACGATTGCGGCAGCGCGCGGTGCGACGCCTGCGCAGGTCGCACTGGCCTGGCTGCTCGCGCAGGCACCGTGGATCGTGCCGATTCCGGGCACCACCAAGGTTCATCGCCTGGAAGAAAACCTGGGCGCGGCCGACCTGCAGCTGGCGCCGGAAGAACTGCAACGCATCGCGCAGGCGCTGGACGAAGTGTCGATCGTTGGCGAGCGCTACAACCCGCAGCGTGCGGCACAGGCCAAGGGCTGACCGGCCGGTGAGTGCGGACCGCTGGTGGTGGGTGCGGACCGCTGGTCCGCACGCCTTGACCCTCACCCCATCGGCCCGCGCAGCGCATCAAGCACCGTTCGCATCGCCACGGTCACGTGGCGGCGCGAAGGGTAGTACGCGTAGTAGCCATCGAAGTGCGGGCACCAGTCGTCCAGCACTGATTGCAGCCGGCCATCGTCCAGCATCGGCTGTACCTGGTCTTCCGGCAGCCAGGCCAATCCGCTGCCTGCCAGCGCAGCGGCGCGGGTCATGCCCATGGTGTTGAACGTCCACTGGCCGCTCACGCGCACGCTCAGTTCATTGCCGTCCTGGCCGAAATCCCACGGCATCAGCCCACCATGCGTGGGCAGGCGCAGGGTCACGCAGTTGTGCCCGGCCAGGTCGTCCGGGTGCCGCGGCACCAGGTGCTGGCGGAAGTAGCTGGGCGCCCCGACCACGCGCATGCGCAGCGGCGGGCTGATCGGTACGGCGATCATGTCGCGCGCCAGCCGCTCGCCCAGGCGGATGCCGATGTCGTAGCGCTCGGCCACGATGTCGGCCAACCCGTAGTCGGCCGCCAGTTCCACCTTCAAATCCGGGTACCGCTGCAGCAGCGGCGCCAGCCTGGGCCAGGCGATGTACTCGGCGGCGTGGCCGGTGGCATTGATGCGGATGGTGCCGGCCGGGCGTTCACGGTACTCGGCCAGCGCGGCCAGCCCGTCCTCGATCTCGGCCAGGCGCGGGCCCAGGGTATCGAGCAGGCGGGCACCGGCTTCGGTGGTCGAGACGCTGCGGGTGGTGCGGGTCAGCAGGCGCACGCCCAGGCGCTGCTCCAGGCCGCGCATGGCATGGCTCAGCGCGGACTGGGAAACGCCCAGCTGGGCGGCAGCCTTGGTGAAGCTGCCTTCGCGGGCAACGTGGACGAAGGCCTGCAGGTCGTTGAGGTTTTCGCGGGGCATGAGGGGATGATACGGCCGGGCTGCGCCCGGCACCTGCTTCAAGCCAAGGCAACGTCAACGTCAAATGCGTGCATTCCGTGGGAGGGCGGGGTGGGTCCGGTTGAGGGGGACGCCGCCAGTCCCCCTCCGGGGCCCGGTCCAGCCGCTGGCGGCTGTGCGTTCGGGCGCTTGCGAAGCAGTGCTTCGCAAGCAAAGCGCCCTCACCCATGAAGCTCGGTCGCGCTTGTTCGTGTGCGCTGTCCTGGGCACACGGCAAGACCGGGGTTGGGCGTCCTGCCCAACCCGCCCGAGGCATGCCTTGGGCCCATGGCGCTCACGCCCCCTCAACCGGACCCACCCCGCCTTCGACAGTTTCCCGCGAGCTGTTGGAAAGGCATTCTGCTCTGGTGGGTGCCGACCGTTGGTCGGCACTGGGTCGGACGTGTGGGTATGTCGATTTCTGCGTCTGTGGTTCGTCGAATGAATGACTTCAACGGGAGCTGCACATGAGCACTGACACCAAGCCGAAAGGCCCGGCCTCGTATTTCCCCTCCATCGAGAAGACCTACGGGCAGCCGGTGGCACACTGGTTCGGGCTGCTGGCGGGAAAGAAGGGCCTCAAGCACATGGAACTGGTCAGCTTCCTGAAAAGTGAGCATGGGCTGGGCCATGGCCATGCCAACGCGCTGGTGGCGCACCATCTGGCCGGCAACGGCTGAGCAGCGGCGGGCAGGGGGCATGGGGCGGGCGAATTCAGCTGAACGATTTCATCTGCAACTGTCATGCAGATCGTGTCTAATACCGCTCCCCACCTGCTGTTCCCCACCCGTATGTCCCTTCCCTCCCATGGCCCCGCGCCGTGCGACGACGCTGACGGCCACCTGGTCACCGCCGGTCCGCTGACCCCGCCGCCCGACAGCGCCGGCACCACCGCCGACGACAAAGCGCTGCGTCACTCGATCGCCGAGGACGTGCAGGGCATGGTGCTGGCCACGATGGTGGCCTCGCTGGGCCTGGCCATCTTCGCCAAGGGCGGGCTGATGATCGGCGGCATGGCGGGCATGGCCTTCCTGCTGCACTACGCGATGGGCTGGAACTTCGGCCTGGTGTTCGTGCTGGTCAACCTGCCGTTCTACTGGGTGGCGCTGCGGCGCATGGGCTGGGAATTCACCCTGAAGACCTTCGCCGCGGTCACCGCCTGTGGCGTGCTGACCGACCTGCTGCCGCGCTGGATCGACTTCTCGCACATCAACCCGCTGTACTCGGCGATCGTCGGTGGCGCGTTGTCCGGCCTGGGCATCCTGTTCTTCATCCGCCACCGTGCAAGCCTTGGCGGCATCGGCATCCTGGCGGTGTACCTGCAGCGCACCCGTGGCTGGAGCGCGGGCAAGGTGCAGATGTCCTACGACGCCTGCCTGATGGTGGCCGCGTTCTTCGTGTTGTCGCCGTCGAAGGTGCTGTACTCGGCCATCGGCGCGGTGGTGCTCAGCCTCGTGCTGATGTTCAACCACCGCCCTGGCCGCTACATGGGCGTGTGACCGTTCAACGGGGTTGCCGGCCAGCGGCCGGCACTACCGGCACCCACGCGCGGAGATCCATCAGCGGGCGGCGGCCTGCAACCACGGCGGCGACAGCGTCAGCAGCCGCGCATGCACCGGGCAATCCTCGGCGTGCGCCCCCGGCAGGTAGCCCAGGCTCATCAGGAATTCGCCGGTGATCTCGCCGCCGGTGAAGCGGAACGTCTTCTTGAACAGCTTCACCCAGTCGGCCTTGCTGCGCGGGTGGTGTGCATCCAGCCACGCCGCGAAGCTGCCATGGCTGGCCCGCAGCTGCTGGATCACCTGCGCGTTGTGGATCGCCGCCAGCACCTTCAGCCGGTTGCGGATGATGCCCGCGTCCGACAGCAGGCGCTCGATGTCCTGCTCGGCATACGCGGCCACGCGGTCCACATCGAAGCCGTCATAGGCTGCGCGGAAGCCGTCGCGCTTCTTCAGGATCGTTTCCCAGCTCAGCCCGGCCTGGTTGATTTCCAGTACCAGCCGCTCGAACAGCTCGCGCTCGTCACGCTGCGGGAAGCCGTACTCGTTGGCGTGGTAGTAGTCGTGCACCGGATGGCCCGGGGCGATGAGGCAGTAGCCGCTCATGGGGAAGGCTCGCTGGATTCGGATTCGGATTCGGGATCGATGGCCACCGCAGGGTGCCCGCCGATGGACAGCATCGGCCAGCGGGGCGGCACGAGAGTGAGTTTGCCGTCACGCAGGGCGTGGTTGATCGTCTCGGCCTGGCCGCTGACGGTGCCGAACAGCGCACCGGCGCGGCGCCACTGGGAATCCTTGCCACGTGCGTACAGCACGCAGTCCGGTCCACGGTGGGTGTTCAGCTCGCACAGCAGCACCTCGCCGGTACCATCGCCGTCCAGGTCGCGATGCACGATCAGGCAGTCGCGCTCGCTCTGGGCGCAGGATTCGCCATTGATCGATCGGGTGGCCAGAGCTTTCCACCAGTCGTCCGGTGGCGAACTGGATCCCTTGGCCAGCTTCAGCGCGCGCTGCAGGGCGGCGACGTCCTGCGGCCCCTTGTCGAGGCGGTGGCCGTCGTCCCAGCGTGAGGTACGTGCCAGGGCTGCAGCGATCACCTGTGGCGCGTTGGCATCGGCGGTGATGGCCGGATCGCGCTGCAGTTCGCGCAGCGCCTGCACGCCACGGCGCCCCAGATCGAAGCGCAGCACGTTGACGTCGCTGCTGGTGATCGCCGGCGGGTCCGCGCGCAGCCGCGCCAGTTGGCTGGACAGGGTCAGCCGCACCGGGTCCAGCAGGGGCGAGTTGCCCAGCAGTGCCAGTGCCAGCACCACCCAGCACATCCAGCGGTTGACCGGCTCCAGCATCTGCAGCCAGCGGCGCTGCCGGCGCAGCACGGCCAGCGCGTAGCCCACGGCATAGCCGACCGTGGCCAATGCGACGAGTACCGCCCAGAAGCGATCCAGGGTCCAGCCGTACTGCGCCACGCGCAGGCCCAATGCATACAGTGCCAGCACGGCGTAAACCGGCAGCGTCAGCAGGCTGGCTTCGACCAGCCTGCGCAGCACCAGAGGGTAGGGAACACTGTCTTCCCCCTGCTGGTAGACCGCATTGGTAAACGTCACCAGCAGCAGTGACACCACCACCAGCAGGCTGGCGGCGGAACGGGTCTTCCACAGCGGTTCCAGCCCGGTAAGCGGCAGGCTCAGCACGAACAATACGGCGATGAACGACAGCAGCGGCAGCAGCCCACGGCAGATCGCGAACAGCACCTGGCGGGTGATCTGGATCGCGCGGTGCTGGGTGCGCCCGATCAGCACGCCGAACCCGGCCAGGCTGCCAGTGGCCAGTGCGATGAAAGCGTCCTGCCGGAACAGGTCGCGGAAGACATTCACGTCCAGCAGTTGGAACAGCGCTGCCCACAGCCACAGCAGCAGCCAGGTCAGCCCGGTGAACAGCGCCGCCAGGGCCAGGGTCAAACCGTTCTGCCAGGCGCGCTCGAACAACTCGGGGTAGCTGGCGCGCCAGTGCCCATGCTGCAGCTGGAACTGCCACCAGGGCAGGGCCACGAACACCGCCACGGCCATGCCCAGGGTCAACGGAAACTGCAGCGTGCCCGACTCCAGTGCGGTCTCGCCATTGAGGTTCCAGCCGATCCAGGCGGCCAGCGCCAGCACCACCGCCGAGCCGAGCACGGCCTGCAGCCACAGTCGGCGCTGGCCCAGCTCGACCAGGCTCAGCGCCACCGCGCTCGGAACGGCCAGCACCCAGGCGTACCAGCAATAGCGCCAGCCGATATCGCGGAACGGCCACGCGTCGGACAGCTCCTGCGCGGCATACAGCATCAGGCCCTGCAGCAGGGCAAGCAGGACGATGGCGCTGCGTGCCGGCAGGGTCAGGGGCGATGAAGACTGCATCTAATGACCTTCCGTGGCAAAGCACCATCCTAGCCCATCGCGGTTCGGCGCCATCGCGCGACCATCCCGCCCCCAGCAGGTAGAATGGGCCCATGCCTGTAATGCCGACCTCCCTTGCCGATCACCTGCTCGTCGCGCTGCCGTCGCTGCTCGACGCGACCTTTGCCCGCAGCGTCGCGCTGATCTGCCAGCACGACGAGAACGGGGCGATGGGCGTGCTGGTCAACCAGCCCTCCGAATACACGCTGGGTGAAGTGCTCGCGCAGATGGACATCACCACCGGTGATGGCGACCTGCAGGCGCGCATGGTGCTCAATGGCGGCCCGGTGCATCCCGAGCGCGGCTTCGTCATCCATGACGACGCGCGCGCGTGGGATTCCAGCCTGACCGTGGGCCACGGCCTGTACCTGACCACCTCGCGCGACATCCTCGAAGCGATGGCGCGTGGCGAAGGCCCGGCCAATGCCGTGGTCACCCTCGGCTGTGCCGGTTGGGGCGCAGGGCAGCTGGAAAGCGAGCTGTCCGAGAACAGCTGGCTGACCGTGCCGGCCGATGCCGAGCTGGTGTTCCAGCTGCCGCTGGAGCAGCGCTGGCAGGGGGCGGCTTCGCGCATCGGCGTGGACCTGTTCCGGCTGACCGACTACAGCGGCCATGTCTGAGCCCATCACGCCCACCCCGGTTCCTGCTGCCCCGGCCATCCGTCGCGACGGCACGGTGCTGGGTTTTGATGTCGGCTCGCGACGGATCGGCGTGGCCATCGGCAGTGCCTTCGCCGCGCACGCGCGCGCGGTGGCCGTGGTCGATGTGCACGGCAACGGCCCGGACTGGACCGCGATCGAACGCCTGCTCAAGGAATGGAAGCCCGACGGCCTGGTGGTCGGCGACCCGCTGACCCTGGATGGCCAGGACCAGCCCAACCGCAAGCGTGCGCAGGGCTTTGCCCGCCAGCTGCGGGAACGCTTCAAGCTGCCGGTGGTGATGATCGACGAGCGTTCCAGCTCGGTCGAGGCGGCCCGCCGTTTCGCCGTCGAGCGCGCCGAAGGACGCAAGCGCCGACGTGATGCAGCCGCCCTCGACGCCGTGGCCGCGGCGGTGATCATCGACCGCTGGCTGTCGTCCCCCGACGACGCCACCCCCATTCCCTGACTGCACGACTCCCGCCATGACTGCCCAGCAAATCGATGCCTCCGGACGCCTGCGCCACCTGCTGACCCTGGAGGGCCTGCCGCGCGAAACCCTGCTGCAGTTGCTCGACCGCGCAGGGCAGATCCGCGATGCCGCGGTCGGCCGAGTCGGCAACAAGCGCCACGTGCTGGCCGGTTCGGCGGTGTGCACGCTGTTCTTCGAGCCGTCCACGCGCACCCGCAGCTCGTTCCAACTGGCCGCGCAGCGCCTCGGGGCCGATGTGCTGAACTTCGATGCCTCGACCTCGTCCACGCGCAAGGGCGAAACCGCCTGTGACACGCTGCGCAACCTGGAAGCGATGGGCGTGCGCGGCTTCGTGGTGCGCCACCCCGATGACGGCGCCGTGGCCGCGCTGGCCGACGCCGCGGGCGAGGGCACCGCGCTGATCAATGCCGGCGACGGCCGCAGCTCGCACCCGACCCAGGGCCTGCTCGACATGCTGACCCTGCGCCAGGCCAAGGGCCCGGATTTCTCGAAGCTCAAAGTGGTGATCGTCGGCGACGTGAAGCACTCGCGCGTGGCCCGCACCGACCTGCATGCGCTGCGCACGCTGGGCGTGGGCGAGATCCGCGTGTGCGGCCCGCAGTCGCTGCTGCCGGATGACGAGACCCTGAAGGGCTGCGTGGTCGGCGATGATTTCGACGCGATGCTGGAAGGTGTCGACGCGCTGATGATGCTGCGCCTGCAGCGCGAGCGCATGGAAGAAGGCCTGGTGCCGTCGCTGGAGCAGTACCACGCGCAGTACGGCCTGACCCGCGAGCGCCTGGCGCGTGCCGGCAAGGACGCTGCGGTACTGCACCCGGGCCCGATCAACCGCGGCGTGGAAGTGACCGACGACGTGGCCGATGGCCCGCAATCGTGGGTGCTGCGCCAGGTCGCCAACGGCGTCGCCGTGCGCATGGCCGTGCTGGAAACCTTGCTGGGCTGACCACTTTGGTGGGTGCCGACCGTTGGTCGGCACTGAACCATCAGTGCGGTGAAGTGGGGGCCTGGCCATTGAATGGTTCCGGGCCTACCTGTACTGACGTGGTTGCCCGATAGAAGAGCGATACCGGCAGGCGCACGCTTGGGCCCATGAACCGCGCACGCCTACGCCTTGGCCGCCATTCCCGGATCGGGCAATCCTGCATCCTTCCCAGCAGAAGCTGCGGTTCATCGCTTCTGCGCGAACAGCCACGCCCACATTGCAGGGTCCGCGTAGGTGGCATCCCAGGCATTGTGGTTGCCTTCCGGGTATTCGGTGTAGCGCACGTCACGCGCGTTGGCGTTCTGGAATGCGGCGTGCAGCCTGCGGTCGTCGTCCGGCGGCACCACATCATCCAGCGCACCATGGAAGATCCAGATCGGTGTGTGCCGAAGCCGCTTGGCGATCGCGGCATACGGATCGGATTCCTGGGCCACCTGTTCGACGAACAGCGTCGGACGCACCGCGCGCGGCGCCAGCACCGCGCCGCATACCGGCACGATCGCGGCGAAGCGCCCGGGGTCATCCAGCGCGATGTTCCAGCTGCCATAACCGCCCATCGACATCCCGGTCAGGTACTGCCGCGAGGGATCGGCACCGAACTCGGCGATGGTGGCGTCCAGGGCGGCCAGCGCAACGCGGTTGTTGCGCCCGCTCCATTCCTGGCGGCCCGGCACCTGCGGGAATACGGCCAACGCGGGGAAGTCGGCCGCGTGCCTGCGCAGGTGCGGCCCCAGCCCCGCATGGGTCTGCTTGACGCCGTCGCCGCCACGCTCGCCGGATCCATGCAGGAACAGCACCACCGGCAGCGCGCCAGGCGTGCGCGCCGCGGTTGCCGGAATGAACACCTGGTAATAGGCGGTACGGCCATCCACTTTCACCGCACGCGATTCGAAGCGGCCACGTGCGCTGTCCGGGTGCGAGGCGCAGCCGGCCATCATCAGGATCGCCAGCATTGGCAGCCAGCGCATCATCGTACGGACCATCGACGTTCCAGGAGCGGTGGGTTCAGCCGCATCCTAGTCCGCCGCAGGTCAACGCGGCATCTTGCGCCGCATCACTGCGGGCGCGGGAAGCTGGCAATGATGTCCAGTTGTTCCTGCGCTTCGGCATTGCCTGCCGCCGCCGCAGCCTGCACCTGCGCCATGTCCGGGTGCAGCACCACCAGCAACGGGTTTTCGCAGACCGGGCAGGCGTACTCGGTCGCGTCCTCGTCCAGTTCCATCTCCATGGCGCGCGAACTGCCCTTCCATTCGCAGGCCGGGCAGGTGTGCTGCTGGTCGCGCCAGCCGGGCTGGAAATAGTTTTCGATCGTAGTGGCCATGAGGATCCAGTTGGAATCGGGTCAGAGCCCCGCGCAACGGGGATCCGACCCTGGGTTTTGGCGTGGGTCGGAGCTCCGCGTTGCGGGGATCCGGCCCGGCAGGGATCAGTGCAGCAGCACCAGCGTGGCCAGGCCGAGGAAGGTGAAGAAGCCCATCGAGTCGGTCACGGCAGTCAGGAAGATGCCGCTGGCCAGCGCCGGGTCGAAGCCGAAGCGTTTCAGGGTCAGCGGCACCAGTACGCCGGCCAGTGCAGCGAACAGCAGGTTGCAGGTCAGCGCGATGGCGATCACCGCCGACAGCCCGGGCGAGTGGAACCAGGCCAGCACGATCAGCCCCAGTATCGAGCCGAGCAGCAGGCCGTTGAGCGCGGCCACCCGCACTTCCTTCCACAGCAGCGTGCGCGCGTTGGAGGCGCCCACCTGGCCCAACGCCAGGCCGCGCACCATCAGCGCCAGCACCTGGGTACCGGCATTGCCGCCCAGGCCGGCCACGATCGGCATCAGCACCGCCAGCGCCACCAGCTTGTCGATCGTGCCCTCGAAGTGGCCGACCACGCTGGAGGCCAGGAAGGCCGTGCACAGGTTGATCGACAGCCACATCAGGCGGCGGCGCATGGCGCGCCAGACCGGGCTGAACAGGTCCTCGTCCTCGTCCAGGCCGGCGGCGCCCAGCGCCTGGTGCTCGGCCTGGCCGCGGATGATGTCGACCACGTCATCGATGGTGATGCGGCCAACGAGGATGTTGTTCTCGTCCACCACCGGTGCGGAGATCCAGTCATGGTCGGAGAACTGCCGCGCCACTTCCTGGTCGCTCTCGCCGACGTCGATGGCCGGCTGCTCGTCGTCGATCAGGCGGTTGATCGGGGTGGTGTCCTCGTGGGTCACCAGTGCCGCCAGCGACACCCGGCCGAGATACTGGTGCCGCCGGCTGACCACGAACAGGTGGTCGGTGTGGTCCGGCAGTTCGCCGCGCAGGCGCAGGTAGCGCAGCACCACGTCGACGTTGACGTCGGCGCGCACGGTCACCACGTCCGGGTTCATCAGGCGGCCGGCGCTGTCCTCGGGATAGGACAGCACCTGTTCCAGCCGCTCGCGGTTCTCGCGGTCCATCGACTTGAGGACTTCATCGATGACCGTATCCGGCAGGTCTTCGACCAGGTCGGCCAGATCGTCGATGTCCAGGTCTTCGACCGCGGCGATGATCTCGTCCGGGTCCATGTCCGCGAGCAGGCTCTCGCGCACGTCCTCGCCGACGTGGACCAGCACCTCGCCGTCGTCTTCAGGATCGACCAGGCCCCACACCACCTCGCGCTTGCCCGGCGGCAGCGATTCAAGCAGGTTGCCGATCTCGGCCGGGGCCAGGGTGTTGACCAGGCGACGTACCGGGCCCAGCCGGCCGCTGTCCAGTGCATCGGACAGCATCCGCAGTTGGCGCGCAGTCTTGTCGTGGCGTACAGCTTCAGCCATCGCAGCTCCCGCGGGATAAGAAAAGCCGCGATCCCGGCAAGGATGCGGCAACAGGGGTGTTCAGCGCGTCATTATCGCAAGGGGATGTTTCAACGCATAGCCGAGGGGCGGTGGTAGCGCCGGCCACCGGCCGGCAATCGTCCCCATCGAAGTCCATGAGATTGCCGGCCAGCGACCCGCACTACCCTCGGCTGTCAGGCCGTTTCGGCCACCAGCGCCAGCCAGCGCTCGATGGCGCGGCGGTCGCGCGCGGCCAGCAGTTTCGGTGCACGGGCGCGCAGTGCGCCCAGGTCAGCGTCGCGTATGGCGCGGCGTACCTCCAGCAACGTACCGGGATGCAGGCTGAACTCGCTCAGGCCCAGCGCCAGCAGCAGCGGGGTCATCCGGGCATCACCGGCCATCTCGCCGCAGACCGCCACCGGGACGCGGTGGCGCGCGCCGGTCTCGATCACCATCTGCAGCAGCCGCAGCACGGCGGGATGCAGTGGCGAATACAGTTCGCCCAGCGCCTCGTTGTTGCGGTCGGCAGCCAGCAGGTACTGCACCAGATCGTTGGTGCCGATCGACAGGAAATCGACCAGGTCGATGAAGCTCTCCAGCGCCAGCGCAGCGGCGGGGACTTCGATCATCGCGCCCAGCGGTACGTGGTCGGACACCATGTGGCCTTCGCCGCGCAGCTGTTCGGTCAGTTTGAGCATGCGCCGGCGCACGGCCAGCAGCTCCTCGCGGGTGCTGACCATCGGCACCAGTACGCGCAGCTTGCCGTACGCAGACGCGCGCAGGATCGCGCGCAGCTGGGTGTCGGCCACCTTCGGCCGTGCCAGCGAAAGGCGCACTCCGCGCAGGCCGAGTGCAGGGTTCTCTTCGTTGCTCAGGGTCAGGCCGGTACGGTCGGCCTTGTCCGCGCCCAGGTCCAGCGTGCGTATGGTGACCGGCCGCCCGCTCATGCCCAGCGCGGCATCGCGGTAGGTCTGGAACTGCTCTTCTTCGTCCGGCAGCTCATTGCGCTGCAGGAACAGGAATTCGGTGCGGTACAGGCCGAGCCCCTGCGCGCCCAGTGCATGCGCCTGGGTCACGTCTTCCAGCGATTCGGCATTGGCCAGCAGGGCAATGTCGACCTGGTCGCGGGTACGGCTGGGCTTGCTGCGCAGGCGGCCGAGCTCGCGCTGCTCGCGCGCGTGCTCCTTCAGCCGGACGCGGTAGTCCCGCAGGTTGTCGGCCTGCGGGTTGACGGTGATACTGCCGTCGGCGCCATCGATGATCAGCACGTCGCCATCGGCGATGCGGCTGAGCAGCTGCGGCACGTTGACGATCAGGGGCAGGTGCAGGCTGCGCGCCAGGATCGCGCTGTGCGACAGCGCGCTGCCGGCGGCCGTGACGATGCCGACCACGCCCTGTGCCTGCAGCTGCGCCAACTCGGAGGGCGCGATGTTGTCGCAGACCAGGATCTCGCCGGCCAGGCCTTTCACCGCCGACGGCCGTTCGGGTTGCAGGAAGGCGTGGATGCGCCCGATCACATGGTCGAGATCGTCCATGCGGCTCTTCAGGTAGGCATCGTCCATGCCATCGAAGACCTTGGCCAGGCGGTCGCGCTGCAGGCGCAAGGCATAGCCGGCGCTGTACGGGCCGCTGCGGATCAGCTCGTCCAGGCCGTACAGCAGCTCGGGGTCGTCCAGCAGCAGCGCGTGCAGGTCGAGGAACTCGCCCACTTCCTGGTTCAGGGCGCCATGCAGGCGCTGGCGCAGCTCGTGCATTTCCGTACGCGCGGCATCCAGCGCCCGGTGCAGGCGCGCCAGTTCGGCCTCGACCTGGTGGGCGGCCACGCGCTGCTCGGCTACCTCCAGCGCATGCGGCAGTCGCACGCGTGCCCGGCCCATCGCCGTTCCACGCGCGGCGCCGTGGCCGGCCAGCAGCTGTACCGGCCGTTGGCCGGAAGGGACCTGGCCGGCGCGTGCGCGCGGCACGCTCAGCTGTCCTCGTCGAAGCGGCGTTCGAACAGTGCGACCACCGCTTCCATCGCGGCGGCTTCGTCCTCGCCGTTGATGCGCACGGTGACCGGGGTGCCCTGGCCGGCGGCCAGCAGCATCACGCCCATGATGCTCTTGGCGTTGATCTCACGGCCCTTGGCGGCCATGGTCACGTTGCAGCGGAACGGCGCCAGGGTCTGCACCAGCTTGGCGGTGGCCCGGGCATGCAGGCCCAGGCGGTTGCTGACGGTGAGTTCTCGTTCAAGCATCGTCGACTATCGCTCCATTACGGGTACCCGCCGCGGCTGTGGCGGGCAGTTGATCCAGTCCCTGTTCCGGATAATTCATCACCCGCAGCAACATCGGCAGGCTCAGCGCCGATACCCGGCGAACCGGGGTCCCCAGCCGGGCCAGCTGCCCGGCAAGGTTGGCGGGGCTGGCGCCGTACAGGTCGGTCAGGATCAGCACGCCGTGACCTCCGTCGACCCGCCGCAAAGCGGCCGAGGCGAGCGGGAGCAGGGCGTCCAGGTCTGCGTCGAACGGTACTTCGAAAGCTTCGGTTTTCAGCGGCAATTGCCGCAGCAGCCGGGTCGCCACGTCTAGCAGGGCGGTCCCGACCCCGGGATGTGTTACGAGGAGAATGCCACAGGTCATTACCGCACGTTAACAGGTCAAGGTGAATTGGCGATAGCAGCAGGCGAGGGGTACTGTGTCCCGTATTCAGTGTTGCTCGCTGGCGAGCCCTTTTTCGTTGAAAAAGAGATCCTACGCCATCCGTTTTTCGATGCCTGAAAGCGATTCATCCACGCATGGCGTGGATCTACCGTGTCGACCAAGGTCGACACCCACCAACAGCACACGGAATCTGTCAGAGGCGGGGCGGTGTGGGCAGGCAGGACCGTTGGCGCCATGGATGGCGCCATCGAGCCCCCAAGGAGGGGTTCACGGCGTGTCCTGCCTGCCCACACCGCCCCGCCATCCCACGGACTGCCGCTTTTGCTGTTGCTGTTGCCGGCCAGCGGCCGGCACTACCGGCGGGTGCCGGGCGCAGCCCGGCCGACCCCCCTCAATCCTGTTCGCGGTGGTAGGTGGCCACGTCCTGCCAGCCCCTCTCGCGGGTGTGCCGGGCCATGCGCTCGGCCAGGAACACCGAGCGGTGCTTGCCGCCGGTGCAGCCGAACGCCACGGTCACGTAGCTGCGGGTGCCATCCCCCAGTTTCGGCAGCCACGTATCGAGGAAATCCATCAGCTGGGCCAGGTAACGCTGCACGTCCGGCTGTGCTTCCAGATAGTCGCGCACGCCCGGCTCGCGGCCGCTCAGCGCGCGCAGGTCCGGGTCCCAGTGTGGATTGGGCAGCACCCGCGCATCGAACACGAAGTCCGCCTCGGCCGGTACGCCGCGCTTGTAGGCGAATGATTCGAACAGCAGCGACAGGCCGGTGGCATGGTCCATCGCGAACTCGGTGATGATCCGCCGCCGCAGCTGGTGCACGTTGAGGGTGCTGGTATCGATCACCGCGTCGGCCTCACGCCGCAGCGGCGCGGTCAGCTCGCGCTCGCGGGCGATCGCTTCGGGCAGCGACAGGCCCAGCTGGCTCAGCGGATGGCGACGACGGGTGTCGGCGTAGCGCTTGAGCACCGTTTCGTCGCTGGCCTCGAAGAACAGTACCTTCACTTCCACGCCGGCGTCGGTGGCCAGCTGCCGCCAGTCGCCCAGCTGGCTCAGGTCGGCCTGTCCGCGAACGTCGATGCCCACGGCCAGGCGGCGCGGCGCGCTGCCGTCATGGTTGGCCAGCAGGCTGCGCACGAAGTCGGGCAGCAGATTGATCGGCAGGTTGTCCGAGCAGTAGTAGTCCTGGTCCTCGAAGGTCTTCAGGGCGACGGATTTACCCGAGCCGGACAGGCCGCTGACGATGATCAGGGTCGGGGCGGTGGGGATTGCGGTGCTCATGGACAGGCTCTTCGAGGGGCAGTGGGATCAGGGTGTCCGCCGTTCCAGCAGATTGCTGTGGCGGGCAATGAACATGGCCGCCGGGTCAATGCCCTTGGTGCGCAGGATGTGCAGGCGGGTGGCGGCTTCGGTCAGCACGGCCAGGTTGCGGCCAGGCATCACCGGCAGGGTGATCAGCGGAACGTCCAGGTCCAGCACATGGCGGGTGCCCGAGTCGCCGGTCAGGCGCTCGTAGCCATGCGGCGTGGGCTCGGTCATCGGCTTGGTCAGGTGGACGATCAGCCGAAGGTACTTGTTCTTCTTTACAGCCGTGTCGCCGAACATCTCGCGCACGTTCAGCACGCCCAGACCGCGCACTTCCAGCAGGTCCTGCAGCAGTTCGGGGCAGGTGCCGTCGAGCACATCCGGGGCGATCTGGGTGAACTCGGGGGCGTCGTCGGCGACCAGGCGGTGACCACGGCTGAGCAGTTCCAGTGCCAGCTCGCTCTTGCCCGACCCGGCCTCGCCGGTGATCAGCACGCCAATGGAATAGATCTCCATGAACACGCCGTGCAGGATCACCCTCGGCGCAAGCGTGCGCGCCAGATGGTAGGACAGGTGGTTGAGCAGTTCGTGGCCGCGCTTGGGCGACAGCCACAGCGGCGTGCCGGATTCATCGGCGGCGGCGCGCAGGTCTTCCGGGCAGGCCTGGTTGCGGGTCAGCACCAGTGCAAGCGGGTGCGACTGCATGATCTTTTCGATGGTCTCCCAACGCTGGCGCGGTTCCAGCGCATCCAGCCAGGACAGTTCCTCGGTGCCCAGGATCTGCACCTTGTTGGGATAGATGGCGTTGAGGTAGCCGGCCAGCGAGGGGCGCCGCGAGACGGTATTGCCGGCCTCCAGCTCGCGCTTCTCACCGGATTTGCCTGCGGCCCAGCGCAGCCCCAGCCGCTCGCGCTGCTGTTCGAACAGTTCACGGGCGGTGATGCTGGTATTCATGCGGCGCTCGCAGGTGGGGTCATGTCCAGCGCCTCGCGCAGGGCCCGGGCATCGCCGGCCTCACGCAGGGCCTGGCGGATATCCGGCGCGGAAAACAGCTCGGCCAGCTCGGACAGCAGCATCAGGTGCTGGTGGGTGTAGTGGGCCGGGACGGCCATCGCGAACACCAGGTCCACCGGCTCTTCGCCGCCGAAGTCGACCGGGGCCGCCAGACGCAGCAGGGCGCCACGGGGGCGGTCCAGGGTCGGCGCGCGGCCGTGGGGGATGGCGATACCGTGGCCGATCGCGGTGCTGCCCAGGGCTTCGCGCTGGCACAGGTTCAGATAGATCTGTTCGGCATTGGCCTGGCGGCAGGCCAGCAACCCGGCGGCGGCCTGCAGGACGCTGTCACGGTCGGTGGCCGTGCAGAGCTGGGTCTGCACGGCCGCCAGGAGGTCAGTCAGGGGCATGTCTGCGGGGAACGGTGGCGATCAGCCACCATTGTCGCCCACCGGCAGCGGTGCGTGCTGCTGTTTTTTCTCCTTGTGCTTGATGACCAGGCGGTCAAGCTTGTCCGCAAGCAGGTCGATCGCGGCATACATGGTCTGGCCGCCGGCCTCGGCGTGCAGGGTCTGCCCGGGGATGTTGAGGCTGGCGTCGACGTGGTGTTCGGTCTTCTGCAGCTTGAGGGTCACCCGCGCTTCGCAGTGCTGGTCGAAGTGCTTTCCGATCCGGGCCAGCTTCTCCTCCACATAGGACTGCAGGGCCGGGGTGACTTCGACGTCTTTGCCAAACGTTTCGATGCGCATCGGGTTTCTCCTGTGTTCGGATGTGCCAATGAACCTCTCCGCCGGGCGCGGCGGCGCGTCAAGCGATTCTGACCCTTTCGTGCGAGGCGGAGATGTTCATGGCTTCACGATACTTCGCCACGGTGCGTCTCGCTACTGGAATTCCCGACGATTTGAGCAGGTCAGCCAGCTTGGCGTCAGAAAGCGGCTTGCGCGGGTTTTCGTCGTCGATCAGGCGCCGGATCATCGCCTGGATGGCGGTGCTGGACGCCTCGCCACCGCCTTCGGTATCGATGCCCGAGGCGAAGAAGGCACGCAGCGGCAACGTGCCGCGCGGCGTGCGCACATGCTTGCGGGCGATCGCGCGCGACACCGTCGACTCGTGCAGGCCCAGTTCGGCGGCGATCTCGCGCAGGGTCAGCGGACGCAGCGCCTGTTCGCCGAACTCGAGGAAACCGGCCTGCTGATGGATCAGGCTGCGCACCACCCGCAGCAGGGTTTCACCGCGCTGCTGCAGGCCCTTCAGCAGCCAGCGCGCCTCCTGCAGCTGGCCACGCAGGTAGCCGGCGTCGGCCTCGCCACAGCGGCGGATCAGCTGTTCGTAGCCACGGTGGATCACCACCTTCGGCCCGGCATGGGCGGCCAGCGCGGCGCGCCAGATGCCGTTCTGCCGCCACACCACCACGTCGGGTACCACATAGGTATCCTGCGAAAGCGGCGCGATCTGAGTCCCTGGACGCGGGTCCAGCGAGCGCAGCAGGGCGACCGCTGTCTCGACCTCGTCCAGCGGCTGTTTCAGTTCATGGGCCAGACCGGCGACACCACTGCGTGGCAGCCGTTCCAGCGGGCCTGCGGCAATCTGCCGCGCCAGCGCCAGGCCCGCGGTGTCACCAGGCAACACATCCAGCTGCAGCTGCAGGCATTCGCCGAGCGTGCGCGCGGCAACGCCGACCGGGTCGAAGCGCTGGATGCGATGCAGCACCGCAAGGATTTCATCCTCATCGGCATGGACCGACGGCAGCAGGGTTTCGGCGATGGTGGCCAGCGGTTCGCGCAGGTAACCGTCGTCGTCCAACGCATCGATCAACGCAGCGCCGATGCTGCGGTCATGCATGGAAAGATGCGACAGGTGCAGCTGCCACAGCAGGTGGTCGGCCAGCGTCTCGGTTTCGGCCACGCGCTCGGCGGCGCTGCCGGCGTCATCATCATCGTCGAAGCTGCCGCCACTGCCGGCGGCGCTCCAGTCGAGCTCGGCCGGTGCCCAGTCGTCGCCATTGTCGGTGCGTTCGGCCGGCGTCTCGGCGTCCGTGTTGTCGCCGCCTTCATTGGCGACACTGCTGTCGTTGCCGTCGGCCCAGTCCAGCAGCGGATTGCTTTCCACGGCCTGGGCGATTTCAAGCTCCAGCTCGGTCGTGGACATCTGCAGCAGCTTGATCGCCTGCTGCAGCTGGGGGGTGAGCACCAGCTGCTGTCCCAACGATGTCTGCAGCCGAGTCTTCATGCCTGTGCCGAACGGAAGGAAAGGGACCCAGCACCTGCGGTCACAGCTTGAAGGAATCCCCAAGGTAGACGCGACGTACGTCAGCGTTGTCCAGGATCGCCTCCGGCGAGCCCTGGGCCAGCACGGTGCCCTCGGCGAGGATATACGCGCGGTCGCAGATTCCCAAGGTCTCGCGCACGTTGTGGTCGGTGATCAGCACGCCGATGCCACGCTGCTTGAGATGGGTGACGATGCGCTGGATTTCGCCCACCGAGATCGGGTCGACACCGGCAAACGGTTCGTCGAGCAGGATCAGGCGCGGCTGCGCGGCCAGTGCGCGGGCGATCTCGCAGCGACGACGTTCGCCACCGGACAGGCTGGCACCGAGCTGGTCGGCGACATGGCCCAGCTGCAGCTCGTCGAGCAGGCTGTTCAATTCGCGCTCGCGGCCGGCCGAATCCAGGTCTTCGCGCAGTTCAAGCACCAGGCGGAGGTTGTCGGCCACGGTCAGCTTGCGGAACACCGACGGTTCCTGCGGCAGGTAGCCCACGCCCTGCTTGGCACGGGTGTACATCGGGTCGCTGGTGATGTCCTTGCCGTCGAGCACGATGCTGCCTGCATCGGCGGCGACCAGGCCGACGATCATGTAGAAGCAGGTGGTCTTGCCGGCACCGTTGGGGCCGAGCAGGCCGACCACTTCACCGGCGTCGAGGGTCAGCCCGAAGTCCTTGACGACTTCGCGCTGCTTGTAGCGCTTGCGCAGGCCCTTGGCGACGAGCATTACTTCTTGCTCCCCGCCGGCTTGGCCGGCGTGCTGGCCGGAGCCGCTGCCTTGGGTGCGGCGGCCGGCTGCGCCGCCGCATTCTTGTTCTTCGGCGGAATGACGGTGCGCACGCGGCTGCCATCGCCACCGGAATTCATCTCGCCACTGCGGGTGTTGTAGACCATGCGCTGGCCGGCATTGGTGCCGCGCGCGCTGGTGACCTTGTAGTTGCCGGTCAGGGTGATGATCTCGGTCTTGATGTCGTAGTCGATGCGATCAGCCACCGCGTCCATCCAGGTGCCGTCGTCAAGCTGCTGCTTCATCGTGGCCTGCTTGCCGGAGAACACCGCACGCACGGCCTCGCCGTCCTTCAGGTAGATCTCCGCTTCGGACGCGCGGATGTCCAGCGTGCCCTGGGTGACGGTCACACCCTGCGAGAGCACGGTCTTGCCATCGCCGGTAAGCACGCCCGACTGGGCGCCGGACTCGATGTTCATGTTCTCGTTGCGATCGGTGGACTTGGCAAAGGCGGCGCTGGGAACCAGGAGACCGAGCGCGAGTACGGCTGCAAAGGGGATCTTCATCGGGGTCCGTTCTACCGGTGGGGCCGTCCGGGAAACCGGCGGCGGGTGGGTGGGCCGCCTTCCTTGCGCCGGTCCGGGGACGTCGCAGGAGGGTGGCGGAATCAGCGTCGGGGCGTGTAACGGCCCTTGGACTGGCTGAGGAAATGATACGTGTTGTTCTTCGAATCCACCTCGAAGCCGACGCCGGACTGTTCCATGCCGGGGCGGGTCATGGTGACCCGCGCATCGGTGCGGGCGCGGTTCTCCTTCGGGAACACGTCCAGGTGGTCGGTGCGGAAAGTGGTCGGCACCACGCCCGGATCGGCCGGACTGTCGCCGGCGACATTGCCGCGCAGCTTCATCTCGTCGCCCTTGGCACTGAGCCAGCCGGTCTCGGCGCGCAGGGTCCAGTGCTTGCCATCCTTGTCCGGCATCTCGAACAGCGGGGTGGCGATGTTGATGGTCTGGTCGCCGCGCTGGCGTTCCAGCCGCGGTGCGCGCAGGGTGGTCGATTCCTTGCCCTGCTCATCCAGCGCGACGATCTGGAAGTCGTGCAGGATGTAGTCCACGCCGGCGTCCTGGCCGGCAGTGGCCGTGCCCTTGTCGCGGTTGCGCAGGGCCGCCCAGCTGCTGAGCAGGGCCGCCAGCAGCAGGCCGATGCCGAGCACGGTGCGCCAGTTCAGGGTGGGCAGGTTCATGCGCCGAACCTCGCCAGGACCGCGTCCACATGGCCCTGGGCGGCCAGCAGGATGTCGCACAGTTCACGGGCGGCGCCACGCCCGCCATCGGCGCGGGTCTGCCAGTGCACGCGCTCGGCGATCCACGGGTGGGCGTTGGCTGGCGCCACCGCCAGGCCGACCGCGCCCAGCGGTGCCAGGTCCGGCAGGTCGTCGCCCATGAAGGCCACCTGCTCCAGGCCGATGCCATGCTGTGCGCACAGCGCCTGCACGCTGGCCAGCTTGTCGCCCACGGCGATCTGGGTGTCGATGCCGAGGTCGGCGCCGCGCTTGAGCGCGGACTGGCTGTTGCGCGCGGTGATCAGCACGGGGTGGATGCCGTGCTGCTGCAGCAGTTTCAGGCCCAGACCGTCCTGCACGAAGTACGCCTTGCTCTCGTTGCCGTCCTTGTCGTAGTACAGCCGACCGTCGGTGAGGGTACCGTCCACGTCGAAGCAGGCCAGGCGGACGCGGGCCGCAGCGGCGTGCAGGTGGGCGGGGAACGCGGGCAGCGGGGACCAGGGCATCAGGCGATCAGGCTCGGTGGGGGCGGGTGGGGCATTACAGACTGAATGGGGTCTACGGACTGTCGGTTAAACCACCCGGGCCCGCAACAGGTCATGAATGTTCAGGGCGCCGACCGCACGGCCCTGGCCATCGACCACTATCAGGCCGTTGATTTTCTGGGTCTCCATCTGCCGCGCCGCCTCTACGGCCAGCTGGTCGGCACCGATGGTGCGCGGGTTGCGGGTCATCACATCGGCGATCTTCGCGGTGCGCACGTCCAGCGCGCTGTCCAGCGCCCGGCGCAGGTCGCCGTCGGTGAACAGGCCGATCAGCACGCCATCGGCGTCGACCACGGCGGTCATGCCGAGCCGCTTGCGGCTCATTTCCACCAGCGCCTCGCTGAGGCTGGCATCGGCGTTCACGCTGGGCAGGTCCTCGCCGGTGTGCATGACATCGGTGATGTGCAGCAGCAAGCGACGGCCGAGGCTGCCGGCCGGGTGCGAGCGGGCAAAGTCGTCGGCGGTGAAGCCGCGTGCGTCAAGCAAGGCTACGGCCAGCGCATCGCCCATCGCCAGCGAGGCGGTGGTGCTGGAGGTCGGCGCCAGCGCCAGCGGGCAGGCCTCGGCCGGCACGCTCACATCCAGGTGGATGTCGGCGGCGGTGGCCAGGCTCGACTGCGGGCGGCCGGTCATGGAGATCAGCAGGTTGCCCTGGCGCTTGAGCACCGGCAACAGCATCAGCACCTCATCGGACTCGCCCGAATAGGACAGGGCCAGCACCACGTCGGCCTCGGTGATCATGCCCAGGTCGCCGTGGCCGGCTTCGCCGGGATGCACGTAGAACGCCGGTGTGCCGGTGGAGGCCAGGGTGGCGGCGATCTTGCGGGCAATGTGGCCGGACTTGCCCATGCCGGTGGCGACCACCCGGCCGCGGCTGGCCAGGATCGCCTCGCAGGCCTGCTGGAAGGCCTCGCCCAGGCGGTCGGCCACGGCATCCAGCGCCTGCCGCTCGATCTCGAACACGCGGCGGCCACTGGCGACCAGGCCGGCAGGGTCGACGGAACGGGGGGGCAACAGGGATTCGGCCATGCGGACGCCACGCAGCGGAAGTAGAATGGAGGCACATTTTATTAGGAAAGCCCGTTGGACGCCGACACCATCCGCAATCTGATCGAAACCGGCCTGCCTGGCGCCCGCGCCGATGTGCAGGGCGATGATGGCGTGCATTTCGAAGCGACCGTGGTCTGCGAGGCCTTCGCCGGCAAGATGCCGCTGGCCCGCCACCGCATGGTCTATGCCACGCTGGGCGACCTGATGGGCGGCGCGATCCACGCGCTGGCGCTGAAAACCGTGACCCCGGCCGAAGCCGGCTGAACCGCAGAAGATCCCGAATACATGGCCAAGATCGTTGTGACCGGCGGCGCTGCGCTGCACGGTGAAGTGAGCATCTCCGGCGCCAAGAACGCCGTCCTCCCCATCCTCTGCGCGACCCTGCTGGCCGATGAGCCGGTGGAGATCACCAACGTGCCGCACCTGCACGACGTGGTCACCACGGTGAAGCTGCTGGGCGAGCTGGGTGCCAAGGTCACCATCGACCAGGGCACGCTGTCGCGTGGCAGTGCGATCGTGGTCGACCCGCGTTCGGTCAACCAGCACGTTGCGCCGTACGAGCTGGTCAAGACCATGCGCGCCTCGATCCTGGTGCTGGGCCCGCTGCTGGCCCGCTTCGGCGCGGCGGAAGTGTCGCTGCCCGGCGGCTGCGCGATCGGTTCGCGTCCGGTCGACCAGCACATCAAGGGCCTGCAGGCGCTGGGTGCCGAGATCGTGGTCGAGAACGGCTTCATCAAGGCCAGCGCCAAGCGGCTGAAGGGCGGCCATTTCACCTTCGACATGGTCAGTGTCACCGGCACCGAGAACGTGCTGATGGGCGCGGTGCTGGCCGAAGGCACCACCGTCCTCGACAACTGCGCGATGGAACCGGAAGTGACCGATCTGGCGCATTGCCTGATCGCGCTGGGCGCGAAGATCGAAGGCCTGGGCACTGCCCGCCTGGTCATCGAAGGCGTCGAGCGTCTGTCCGGCGGCCGCCACGAAGTGCTGCCCGACCGCATCGAGACCGGTACCTTCCTGGTCGCTGCGGCGATGACCGGCGGCAAGGTCACGGTCAACCGTGCGCGCCCGAACACCATGGACGCGGTGCTGTCCAAGCTGGTCGAGGCCGGCGCGAAGATCGAGACCACCGAAGACACCATCACCCTGGACATGCAGGGCAAGCGACCGAAGGCGGTCAACCTGACCACCGCGCCGTACCCCGCATTCCCGACCGACATGCAGGCGCAGTTCATGGCGCTCAACTGCGTGGCCGACGGCGTCGGCGTGATCAACGAAACGATCTTCGAGAACCGTTTCATGCACGTCAACGAACTGCTGCGCCTGGGCGCGGACATCCAGGTCGAAGGCCACACCGCCATCGTGCGTGGCAGCGAGACCTTGAGCGGTGCGCCGGTAATGGCCACCGACCTGCGTGCCTCGGCCTCGCTGATCCTGGCCGGCCTGATGGCCAGCGGCGAGACCACCATCGACCGCATCTATCACCTTGATCGTGGCTACGAGAACATCGAAGAGAAGCTGTCTTCGCTCGGCGCCACCATCCGGCGCGTGCCATGATCCTGCGCGGCAAGTTCAGCCCGCGCCGCAAGGCGCTGCTGGCCCTGGTGCTGATCGTGCTGGCGTGGCTGGGCTATGCCTGGTACGCCAACATCGCCATCACCCAGGGCATCGAGCAGAAGGACATGGACTGGAACGGCGACGGCACGGTCTCGCGTGACGAGATCATCGAATCGTTCTACGCGGTCGCGGTGCACGACAGCCAGGACGGCAACCGCCATTGCCGCACCTTCGTCTGGCGCAGCACCGGCGAGCAGATCCGCGTGGACTGCCGCACCGAGTTCAAGCCGGCCGCGGCCGAGGAAAAGAAGTAAGAACAACGCCCGCGGAAGCGGGCGTTTTCTTTTGGTAGTGCCGGCCGCTGGCCGGCAACCCCGTCAACCTCGTGGAGCACCGCACAAATGCCGGCCAGCGGCCGGCACTACCGGTTTGCCCGTCAGTTCATCGCCTTGATTGTCAGGTCCAGCGCATCGCGGCCGCTCTCACGCTGCAGCATGCGCGCCGGCACCGGGAATTCCGGCACGATCCAGGCGATCAGCTCCTTGTTGCCGTCGGCACGCGAGACCTTGGTGGCCTCGTAGCTCTTGCCGCCCACGGTGATCGATTCCTTGCCGATCACGCGGTAGGTCATGTTCTTGATGCGGCCTTCGTCGACCATGCGATAGGTCAGCGGCTTGCCGGCGGCCAGGTCGCGGGCGATCGCCAGGTTGATCAGCAGCGCGTCCATGTCGCCCGTCTTCAACGCGATGGGGCCCGCACGGTCCGGCTTGATGTCGCCGGTCCAGGTGGCCTGGTTGCTGCTCCAGTTGTAGTTGGCCTGCACATTGCGCTTCTTCACCAGCAGTGCCGAACGGTCCTGGCTGCTGAGCGGGCGCAGCTGGCCGCGCACCTCTTCGAACACGGTGCTCTGGCTCAGGTCGGCCAGCTGGTTCTTCACCTGCAGCGTGTAGCGCCACTTGTTGGCTCCCTCGCTGCTCAGCGTCATGCTGCCATTGGCCTGCATGCCCATGTAGCTGGCCAGGTAATCGGCCTTGAATGGCTGCAGGGCCATGGCCGGCAGGCTGGCCACCGACAGTGCGGCTGCAGCGATCCAGGTGAGGGGGCGGGTCAGGGTGCTCATGCTCAGACTCCTTGGTATTCGATCAGGCGCAGATCGACGCGGTCTTCGCCGTCTTCGCGTTGCAGGATGCGCACCGGGGTGGGGACACCGTTGGCGATCCAGAGGATGGTTTCATTGTTGCCGCCGTTGGTCCGGTAGACCCGCAGCGCGTTGTAGGACAGGTCGCCGACCTCGACATTCTCGGTCTGCGGCGCGGCCTGGTAGTCGTGCTGGCGGACCTTGCCCATGTCCACGTAGCGATAGTGCATGGTGGCGCCCGGGCGGGCATCACGCATGATCGCCAGATTGATCAGCAGCGCGCTCTGGTCGCCCGGCTGCAGCGGGATCGGTTGCGCACGTTCCTTCTTGACGTCGCCGCTCCACTGCGCGGTGCCGGCCTGCCAGTTGTACGTGCCGAACGCTTTCTTGCCCAGGAACAGGCCCTTGCGCACCGTGCTCTGGCTGAGCGGCGCATAGACCCCGCTGCGCTCTTCGAACACCGTGCTCTGTTCGATGTTCAGGCCCAGCACGCTGGCAAAGCCGCGGCGGCCGACCACCTGCATGTCCACCCGCCACTGGTTGCCGCCGCTGTGGGTGACCTGCATGCTGGCGTCGCCGGCCTCCTTGCCTTTGTAGAAGGCCTGGTACGTCGCGGTGAACGGCTGCAGCGGCGGCGGCTCCCAAGCCAGCGCCGGGGGCATCGGCACGGCCGGTTCCGCAGGCGGCTGTACTACGGGCGCCGGCTGCGCAGGGGCCGCAGGCGCTTGCACCTGGCCCCAACCCACACCGGGAAGCACGACAAGCGACAGCAGCAATGAAGTGGACAGCAGGGTCGTGGTCTTCATGGAGGGCAGGAGCTGCAGGAGGGGGGCAGGATGCCAGCCCCGCAGTCAGCGGGGCGTGTGCGTGGGCGTTACCGGTTCAGGTTTCCGGCGGAATCTAGGGCCAGTGGGCTAAACAGGGGGTGACCGTCCAGGTGCGGCTGCCCCTCCCGTTCAGTCAGGCGGCCGCCGCACAGCAGCTGGAGGGTGGCGATCAGCAGGGGATGCTCCACCTCCAGCACACGCGCGGCCAGGCTGTCGGCGTCATCGCCGGGCATGACCGGCACCCGCGCCTGGGCCAGCACGGCGCCTGCATCCAGTTCGGGCACGACCAGATGCACGCTGGCCCCGTGCTCGGCATCGCCGGCGTCCAAAGCCCGCGCATGCGTATCCAACCCCTTGTGCAGTGGCAGCAGGGAGGGGTGGATGTTGACCAGGCGGCCATTGAAGCGCTGCACGAAGGCGGCGCCGAGAATGCGCATGTAGCCGGCGCAGACGATCAAATCCGGCGCGACTGCGGCCAGTGCATCGCCCAGGGCCTGCTCGTAGGCGGCACGGTCCTCGAATTCCTTCGGCGCATGTGCCCAGCGCAGGCTGGCGCCGACCCGTTGCAGCGCGGCGGCGGCTGGGCGGTCGGAGAACACGCCGACGACCTCGGCGCGCAGGCGCCCGGCCGCGATGGCATCGAGGATGGCCTGCAGGTTGCTGCCGCGCCCAGAGGCGAGCACGGCGATGCGGCTGGGCGCGGTCATTGCCGGGCACGCCGGCGGATCAACGGCCAGCTCAGCAGACTGCCTACGGTCGCCAGCAGCATGTCGGCATGCGCGTCCCACATGTCGCCCTGCTGCCCGTTGTAGGCCTCGGCGGCGTCCGGCGAAAGGGCCAGCGCGATGGCCCACTCGAACCACTCGTAGACCAGGCTGGCGCACATCACTGCCATCACCGCCAGGGTGAAAGCCTGGCCGCGGCGCAGCGCCGGCCAGGCATGGCGTGCCAGCTGCAGCAGCGCAGGCGTGAAGCAGACGCCGAACAGGAAGTGGATAAGCCGGTCGAAATGATTACGCTGCCAGCCAAACGCCGCATTCGGCGACCAGCCGGTCAGCGCCTGTGCCCAGGCGTCGTAGGGCACGTTGGAGTACAGCCAGCGCGCGCCCACGCAATGCAGTGCGATGAAGCCACAGATCGCGATGAAGGCGCCATTGCCCAGCCAGCCACCCCGGCGGTCGACCCATAGCAGTGCGGCCAGCCCGATCACGGTCAGGGTGCTGTGCAGGGCCTGCTCGGTGGGCCACAGCGGGTGGATCCAGCTGATCGCAAACACCGCCAGCACGGCGGCGAAGGCCAGCTTCTTGGGGCCCGTGAAACGGGAAGCGGTTGGCGAGGTGGTCGTGCAGTGGGCAGGCGCGGACATGGGGAGTCGATCAGGGAAGGGGGCGTCTGCCGGCAAGCTCAGACGCTGAGATGGTCGCCGCGGTCGAACAGTGCGGCCATGTCAGGCTTGGACAGGAACACCCAGGCATAGGCGGTCAGGGCCATGCCCAGCGGGCCAGCCAGTACCGCCAGCCAGGCCGCGCGCTGGCACCAGGCCAGCCCGGTGCGGCGCGACAGCAGGCGTGCGGTGTGCAGCTGTACGACGCCAAGCGCGGCCGCCAACAGCGAAACGACCCCGTAGACCGTGGCCAGTACTGCGCCATCGCCCAGCCCGCGCGAGCTGGCGACCAGGCCGATGAAACCGAGGAACGCCAGCGCGGCCATCCAGTGGAAAACCGCCAGCGCGTAGAACAGCACCTTCAGCGTCTGCAGGTGGCTGGCCAGCTGCAGCTGCGCCAGGGTCTGCTGCGGTAGCGGCGGTGGTGCGCCGGGTGTCGTCATGTCGTTGCACCACTTGCATCGAAGGCGGCCTTGACCTGCGGGCGCAGCAGCGTAACCAGGGTGAATACCCCCAGAACGGTGCCCAGCGGCGCGCACAGGCAGAGCAGGCCGGCCACGATCAGGCACAGCAGGTGGCGACGACGCTGGGCCAGGCAGCGTCCGGCCTGGATGACGAATGCGGCCATGCCCAGGCCACCGGCGACGAACACGGTCCCCAGGACCGTGAACACCCAGCCGAACAGGCGCTGTTCGGCCGGCGACGAGGGCTGGCCCCCGGAGTTCATCGGCAGATGGCCGCTCAGCGCACTGATGCCGAGCACGATGTACAGAATGAAAAACAGCGAGAGCAGCGCGATCAGGCCGCCGAACACGTAGTGCGCGATGGACAGTGCGCGCAGATGGTCAGCGTCCTGCTTGCTGAAGACCGGCACGGCCGCCAACGGCGGCGGTACCGGGGCCGGTGCCAACGGGGGCGTTGCGTCCATACGGGCTCCTCGGGGTCGGGTTCAGCCGATGCGGACGCGCTCGTCGCCTTCGGCGGTGACCACCTGGCCGATGGTCCAGTGGTCCAGGCCCTGGGCCTGGACCGCCTCGGACACGGCAGCGACCTGGTCCGCTGCCACGATCAGCACGAAGCCGATGCCGCAGTTGAAGGTGCGCCACATCTCGCTGTCGGCCACCGCGCCTTCCTTCTGCAGCCACTGGAACACCGGCGGCAGGGTCCAGGACGAGGCCTGAATGTCCAGGCCGAGGCCGTCGGGCACCACGCGGATGATGTTCTCGGTCAGGCCGCCACCGGTGATGTGGGCCATGCCGTGGACGGCGTCGCCGTGCGACTTCAGCAGCGACAGGATCGGCTTCACGTACAGGCGGGTCGGTGCCATCAGCGCATCGACCAGCTTCACCCCGCCTTCCAGCTCCAGGTCGGCCGGGCGGCCGGCGCGGTCGTAGATGCGGCGTACCAGCGAGTAGCCGTTGGAGTGCGGGCCGGACGAGGCGATGCCGATCAGCACGTCGCCGGCGGCCACGCTGGCGCCGTCCTTCAGCTCGCTCTTCTCGACCGCAGCGACCGTGAAGCCGGCCAGGTCGTACTCGCCCGGGGCATACATGTCGGGCATTTCAGCGGTTTCACCGCCGATCAGCGCGCAGCCAGCCTCGGTGCAGCCGTTGGCGATGCCGCCCACCACCGCCGCGGCGGTGTCGATGTCCAGCTTGCCGGTGGCGAAGTAGTCCAGGAAGAACAGCGGCTCGGCGCCCTGCACCAGCACGTCATTCACGCACATCGCGACCAGGTCGATGCCGATCGTATCGTGGCGGTTCAGCTGGTGGGCCAGCTTCAGCTTGGTGCCCACGCCGTCGGTACCCGACACCAGCACCGGCTCGCGGTACTTGTTGGACAGGTCGAACAGGGCGCCGAAGCCGCCCAGGCCGCCCATCACTTCCGGGCGGAAGCTGCGCTTGACCAGGGGCTTGATCCGCTCGACCAGCGCGTTGCCGGCGTCGATGTCGACACCCGCGTCACGGTAGGTAAGGGGGGAGGGGGCGGAAGACGGGGTGTTGGTCACGGGCGTCGGCGCTGGCAGGGGTTGAACGGGCGATTTTAACAGGCCGCATTGGCGCAAAGGCCGTATTCGGGCAACAATTCCCCCGGATTCGTCGAGCCAATGGATGTCCTGATGCGCCGCAGCCTGATTCTGACCCTGCTCCTTGCACTGAGCCTGCCGGTGGCCACGATGGCCCAGAGCGGCCTGCGCACCGAGGGAGATGTTGCCACTGCCTCGGGTGCGTACGAGGCCGAAGTGCCCGTCAACAGCCAGGCCGAAGCCGATCGCAACGGCGCCCTGGCCCGTGCCCTGAGCGTGGTGCTGGGCAAACTGTCCGGCGACCGCAACGTGATGTCCCGCCCCGGCGTGGTGCAGGCGCTGCGCAACGCCAAGGACTACGTGGCCAGCTACGACTACAAGCAGGACCAGAGCGTGGGCGCCAGTGGCGCGCCGAGCTTCAGGACCCTGCTGGTGGCCCGCTTCCGCGAGGATGATGTCGACTCGCTGGTCTCGGCGCTGGGCCTGCCGCTGTGGCCGCAGCCGCGGCCGAAGCCGGTTGTGTGGTTGGCCGTCGACGACGGCAGTGGCCCGCGCCTGGTCAGCGTGCAGCAGGCCAACGCCGCCCGCCCGCTGCTGAACCGCGCCATCGAGCGGGGTTACAAGCTCGGCCTGCCCAGCGGCGGTGCTGCCGAACAGGCATTGGCCGGTGCCATCTGGCGCCAGGACAGTGCCGCCGTGGCCCGTGCGTCTTCGCGCTACTCGCCGCCGATGCAGCTGATCGGCAAGCTCTACCGCGCCAACGGCGGCTGGCAGGCGGACTGGGTGTTCGTCGACAACGGCCGTGAGCTGAACAAGTGGACCAGCAAGGACGCCAACGCCATGCGCGCGATGGCCGCCGGTGCCGATGGCGCCGCCGACGCGCTGGTCAAGCGCTATGCCAAGGCGGGTGCCGCCGTCGGCCAGGCCGGGACCTACCGCGTGGTGGTCACCGGCATCAACAATGCCGACGACTACCTGCGCCTTGCCGCCGGCCTGCGCGAGGTGCCGGTGGTGCGCAACGTCACCCCGCTGCACGCTTCGGCCGGCCAGCTGGAGCTGAGCCTGGAGATGACCACCGGCCTGGCCGGCTTCAACCGCATGCTGGGCGACAACGGCGTGCTGGTGCCCAGCGCGACGCTGCCGGCCCTGCCGGCCCCGATCGATGACACCACCGGTGCCCCGGTGGCCGCGCCGGTCAGCAACGAGTACCGCTTGCGATGACCCTGACCCCGGAAGCCGAAATCGCGCAGTTCCTGCGCCGCCTGAAGTACATCCTGTTCGCCGGCCTGGTCGGCTGGGTGGTGTGGCTGCTGGCGCCGATCCTGACCCCGTTCGTGCTGGCGCTGGCGTTGGCGTGGCTGGGCGATCCGCTGGTGGACCGCATCGAGGCCACCGGCCGTTCGCGCATGACCGGCGTGGTGCTGGTGTTCGCGGCGATGGTGCTGGTGATCGTGGCGCTGCTGCTGGTGCTGGTGCCGATGATCGAGCGCCAGATCACCACCCTGATTGCGGTCGCGCCGCAGGCACAGGCGTGGCTGATGGAGAAGGGGATCCCCTGGTTCGAGCAGAAGACCGGCCTGGAAGTGATGCAGTGGCTGGATCCGGACCGCCTGATCGAATGGGTGCGCAGCCACTGGCAGCAGGCCGGCGGCGTCGCCACCACCTTCATGGGCTACGTCTCGCGTTCGGGCTTTGCGATGGTGACCTGGGTGGTCAACATCCTGCTGCTGCCGATCCTGGCGTTCTACTTCCTGCGCGACTGGGACAAGCTGGTCGAGCGGGTGGCGTCGGTGATTCCGCGCAACCAGATCGGCACCATCAGCGCGTTGGCGCGTGAGTCCAACGAGGTGCTGGGCGCGTTCATCCGCGGACAGTTCCTGGTGATGCTGGCATTGGGCGTGATCTATGCCGGCGGCCTGTCGCTGGTCGGCCTCAAGCTGGGCCTGCTGATCGGCCTGATTGCCGGCCTGATCAGCTTCATCCCGTACCTGGGCGCGACCACCGGCGTGCTGATGGCGGTGATCGCCGCGCTGGTGCAGGCGCAGGGCTTCGACCTGAAGCTGCTGATCCTGGTCGGCGTGGTGTTCACCGTGGGCCAGCTGCTGGAAAGCTACGTACTGACCCCGCGTATCGTCGGCGACAAGATCGGCCTGCACCCGGTGGCAGTGATCTTTGCGGTGATGGCCGGCGGCCAGCTGTTCGGCTTCCTCGGCATGCTGCTGGCGCTGCCGGTGGCGGCGGTGACCAATGTTCTGCTGCGCTATGCGCATCAGCGCTACCGCCAGAGCGAGCTGTACGTGGGCGAGAAGCCGGCGATCGTGCTTGATGGCGTAGTGGACGCCCCCCATATCATCGTTCCGAACGACAAGGGCCCCGACCTGAAGTGATGGGTGTGCCGCAACTGCCGCTGGCCCTGCATTACCCGCGGGACCAGCGCCTGGAGACCTTCATCGGCGCGCCGGATGGCGCGCTGGCGCAGCTGCGCGCGATCGCGGTTGGCGCCAGCCACGACTGGGTCTACCTGGAAGGTGCGGCGGGCACCGGCAAGACCCACCAGGCGCTGGCGATGTGCTCCAGCGCCGAGCAGGCCGGGCGCCTGCCGACCTATGTGCCGCTGGCCAGCGCGGCCGGCCGCGTGCGTGCGGCGCTGGATGGGCTGGAGGCGCGCGAACTGGTGGCGCTGGACGGCCTGGACGAGGTTGCCGGCAACCGCGAGGACGAGATCGCGCTGTTCGATTTCCACAACCGCGCGCGCGCCGCAGGCGTGACCGTGCTGTACACGGCGCAGAAGGCGCCGGAAGCGCTGGGCCTGGTGCTGCCGGACCTGCGTTCGCGCCTGGGCCAGTGCGTGCGCGTGCTGCTGCAGCCGCTGGATGAGGAGGGTCGTGCTGCGGTGCTGCGCGAGCGTGCACTGCGACGTGGCCTGGCCATCGACGAAGCGGCCATCGAATGGCTGCTGTCGCATACCGGCCGTGAGCTGGGTGGATTGATCACCCTGCTGGACTGGCTGGACCGGGAGTCGCTGGCGGCGAAGCGGCGGATCACCGTGCCATTCCTGCGCCAGGTGCTGGAAGAAGGCCGGCCTCGTTACTGAGAGTGGGGTTTGTTTGCAGGGCTGCGCCCTGCACCCGCGGTAGTGCCGGCCGCTGGCCGGCAACTTCAACAGCAACGTCAAAAGCTGGCTTCCTGAGGGGAGGCGCGGTGGCTCAGGTTGCGGGAGACGGCGCAAGTACGTCCATGTAGCCCGATCGCGCCATCCATGGCGCTCACGCCCCCGCAACCGGATCCACCCGCCTTCGACAGGTTCCCGCGATCTGCCGGGACTGCGTACTGCACTGCTGACTGCTGACTGCTGACTGCTGTTGGTGGGTGTCGACCTTGGTCGACACCAGAGCAAGCGCAGCGAAGCGACCCGCTTTTGCTTTTCTTTCTTTCTTCCGTGGCTGGACGCGCACGGAAACTGTCAGAGGCCGGGCGGGGTGGGTTCGCGGGGGTGTCCGCGGCATGGATGCCGCGGCCAAGCCCCCAGGGACGGGTTCACGGCGTCCCCCGCGAATCCACCCCGCCCGGCCAAGCACGGCTTTTGATTTGAGCGACCAGCCACGAGGGGCTCAGCCGTTCGCCGCCAACTCCGCATCCAGCGCGCGCAGGCGATCCACGGTCCCGACATCGGTCCAACGCCCGCGATGGTGCTGCCCGGTCATCAACCCCTGCGCCATGAAATGCTTCTGCAGCGGCACCACCGAGAACCTCGGCGGCAGCCGCTCGCTGCCCGGCGCATCGCCGATCACCGCGCGCCAGTCGGCCACGATCGAAGGACGGTACACGCCGATGCCGGCATAGGTCAGGCACGGCCCCGCGCGGTCGTGGTGCAGCAGGCCCTGTGCGTCCAGCCGATAGTCACCGTTCGGATGCTGAACCGGATTGTCGACCAGCACCAGGTGTGCCTGGCCTTGCGGCTCGCGCGGCAGCGTGGCGAAATCGAAATCGGTCCAGATATCGCCGTTCACCACCAGGAACGGGGCATCGCCCAGCACCGGCAGGGCGTTGAGGATGCCGCCGCCGGTTTCCAGTGGCGTCTGCCCTTCGTAAAGGAAATGCAGGCGCAGGCCCCACTGGCTGCCATCACCCAGGGTCGCCGGGAACTGCTCGGCCAGCCACGCGGTGTTGACCACTACCTCGCGCACGCCGAGCGCCGCCAGGCGTTCCAGGTGCCAGACGATCAGTGGCTTGCCGGCCACTTCCAGCAGCGGCTTGGGTGTGTGCAGGGTCAGCGGGCGCATGCGCTCGCCAAGCCCGGCGGCAAAGACCAGCGCCTTCATCGGGCCACGCGCATCGGTGCGCCCAGTTCGGCCAGCGCCGGCTTGATGCGGTTTTCCAGCAGCTGCTGCAGGGGGGCCAGCTCGCGATAGCGAGGCAGCACTTCATCCAGATAGCCGATGAAGCGCGGTGCGTCGTCCAGGTAATGGCCCTTGTTGTCGCGGTAGCGCAGGCGGCAGAACAGGCCGAGGATCTTGACGTGGCGCTGGATGCCCATCCAGTCGGCATCGCGCAGGAAGGTGGCGCGGTCGGGCACCGGCAGGCCGGCGGCGCGCGCGCGTTCGTGGTACTGCGTCAGCCACTCGTCAACGCGCTGCAGCGGCCAGCTCAGGAACGCGTCCTTGAACAGGCTCACCGCATCGTAGGCGATCGGGCCGCGCACCAGGTCCTGGAAATCCAGCACCGCGGGGCCATCGTCGACCGGCATCAGGTTGCGCGGCATGTAGTCGCGATGGGTCATCAGCTGGGCCTGGCCCAGCGCGTTGTCCATCAGGCGGCGATGCACCCGCTGCAGGCCTTCGATCTCGCCGCAGTCCAGCTCCAGGTTCAGGTGGCGCTGCAGGAACCATTCGTCGAACAGGCCGGCATCGCGCTGCAGCAGCGCCTCGCCGAACTGGCCGAAGTCGGCCGGCACCGGGATCGCCTGCAGGCGCAGCAGCTGTTCGATCGAGCGGCCGAACCATTCATCGGCGTTGCGCTCATCGAGGATCCTGGCCAGGGTCGGGCCGCCGAGATCTTCCAGCAGCAGGAAGCCGGCATCCAGGTCCTGCGCCAGCAGCGCGGGCACGCGCAGGCCGTTGTCGTGCAGCAGGCCGCGCATGCGCAGCCACGGCCGCGGATCTTCCAGCCCCGGTGGGGCGTCCATCACGATATGGCTGCCACGGGTGCTGGTGGTGCGCCAGTAGCTGCGCATGCCGGCATCGACCGAAGCGCGTTCGACCACCGCGTTGGCATCATCGAGCTGGGTACGGGCCCACTGCAGGCGCTGCGCGCTGCGCTGGGGATCGGAGGCGGGTTCGGTCATGCGGGCATATCCGGGCGCGCCGGGCGCGCCAACGTCGGCAACAGGAAGGGAAGGGGGAACGGCGTCAGCGGCGACCGCTGAACAGGCGCAGGACGGCCAGCACGGCCACCGCGCCCACCACCGCGCCGAGGAAACCGGCCGGTTCGCCGGGGGCGTACCAGCCCATGTACTGGCCGAACCAACCGGCCAGCAGGGCACCAAGGATGCCCAGCACGATGGTCAGCAGGCAGCCCATGCGGTTGTTGCCGGGCATGAAGAAACGCCCGAGCAGGCCGACGAAGAAGCCGACCAGCAGGATGTACAGCCAGCTGCTGCTGCCGAACAGACCATTCATGCGCGCGGATTCCGCTTGAGTGTGGACGCAGCCTAGCAAGGCCAGGCTGCGTCCGTCACGAGTGCCGGATCAGCAGCAGCCGTGGTCGCCGTGGCGGGTGCCGCTGTCGGCAGCCACCGGCGAACCGCTGGTCTCGCCGCGCAGGCTGGCGGCGTAGTGCTCGCTGATCACCTTGGACACACAGGCGGTGACCTTCTTGCCCATCGGGATGTGCAGGAACTCGTTCGGGCCATGCGCATTGGAGTGCGGGCCGAGCACGCCGGTGATCATGAACTGCGCGCCCGGGAACTTCTCGCCCAGCATGCCCATGAACGGGATCGAGCCGCCTTCGCCCATGTACATCGCCGGCTTGCCGAAGAAGGCCTGGCTGGCGTCGTCGATGGCCTGGGTCAGCCACGGCGCCATCGCCGGGGCGTTCCAGCCGGTGGAGGCTTTTTCCAGGTCCAGGGTGACCTGCGCGCCGTTCGGCGGATCGCGCAGCAGCGCTTCCTTCAGCAGTTCGCCGCAGGTCTTGCCATCGGCAGTCGGCGGCAGGCGCAGCGACAGCTTCACCGAGGTCTGCGGGCGCAGCACGTTGCCGGCCGATTCCAGCGGCGGCATGCCGCCCACGCCGGTGACCGACAGGGCCGGGCGCCAGGTGCGGTTGAGCACCAGTTCGGTCAGGTCCTCGTTCATCGGACGCAGGCCGTCGACCATCGGGAACTTCTCGAAGATCTCGGTATCGACCACTTCGGCCGCGCGCTTGGCCTGTTCCAGGCGTTCGGCCGGGATTTCGACGTTCATGCCGTCGATCAGGATACGGCCGGTGTCCTGGTCCTCGATGCGCGACAGCAGCTGGCGCAGCAGGCGGAAGCTGGACGGCACAACGCCGGAGGCATCGCCGGAATGCACGCCTTCGTTGAGCACCTTCACGGTGAAGTTGCCGCCGGTCAGGCCGCGCAGCGAGGTGGTGCACCACAGCTGGTCGTAGTTGGCGCAGCCCGAATCCAGGCAGACCACCAGCGACGGCTTGCCGATGCGCTCGGCCAGGTGGTCGACGTACGCCGGCAGGTCGTAGCTGCCGGACTCTTCGCAGGCCTCGATCAGCACCACGCAGCGGGCGTGCGGCAGGCCCTGGGCCTGCAGCGCCAGCACCGCGGCCAGCGAGCCGAAGATGGCGTAGCCGTCGTCCGCACCGCCGCGGCCATACAGCTTGTCGCCGCGCAGGACCGGGGTCCACGGGCCGAGGTCGTCGTCCCAGCCGGTCATTTCCGGCTGCTTGTCCAGGTGGCCGTAGAGCAGGATGGTGTCGTCGCCGGTTTCGGCGCCGGTAGCCGGAATTTCCAGGAAGATCAGCGGGGTACGGCCTTCCAGGCGCACCACTTCAACCTTCAGGCCGGGCAGCTGCTGGGCCCTGGCCCAGTTCTCCATCAGCGTGACCGCCTGTTCCATGTAGCCGTTCTGCACCCAATTGGCGTCGAACATCGGCGACTTGTTGGGAATGCGGATGTAGTCGACCAACTGCGGGACGATTTCGCTGTCCCACTTGTCATTGACGAATTGGCCGAGCTTGGCGCTGTCCATCTGATACTCCGGTTGCATGGGCTGTGATCGCGCCATTCTACGCCTGTGCCGCGGGTAGGGTTTTTCCTACATCACGTCGGGTATTTGGCTGGCTTACGGAAATCCGGGAAACCGATAGGCTGTGCACATGTGGTGACGGACACTGTTCCTACCGACGGGATTGCCGGTCGGGGCGGCCAGAATCACAGGGAGATACACGTCGTGCCTTGGAGTGTCGTGTTGAGGGCACTGGTGCTGGTAGTGGGGATCGCTGGGGCGCATGCCGCCGAACCGATCGACATCAACCGCGCCGATGTCCAGGCGCTGCAGCAGGGATTGACGATGGTCGGAGCCGCCAAGGCCGAGGCGATCGTCGAGCACCGGCGCAGACACGGCCCGTTTCATCGCGTCGAGGACCTGACGCAGGTGAAGGGGATAGGGAAAGCAATCGTCGAACGGAATCGACAGCGGATCACCGTAGGCAACAGGTTGTTGCCGGCGGATCCGGTACCCGGATCGGTACCGGTGCGGACCGTACCCAGGCGCTGACAGCAGGAATCGTCGGAACCGGCAGGAGGCTGGTTCACCGGTCACGGACAGGACGGCCGTGACCACCGACCGCCGCAGGATGCGGCACCAATCACCAGGATGGTGGCATCACAGACCTGTGGAAGGGGCTGAGATACAAACAGGACAGACGCGGCCGCGTGCAGGACGCAACGCTTCCCCCACAGCGCAGGATGCGAGGGGGCGGCAGCAGGCCGACAAGGACGTAACGATTGCCCGGTACGACACATGGCTGTGTCGCCGGGCAGTTTCATTTCCGGCGCCAGGTTTTGCCGCGGCCACCACGGGCCGATGGTGTACGGTGGCGGCTCCGCATGGAAAGGACCCCCGCTGGATGCTTCCGCACCGCCCCACGACCCTGATGCTCGCCCTTGCACTGGCCCTGCCGCTGCTGGCCCATGCCGCTGCGCCGACACCGGCTGCCAAGCCCGCAGCTGCCACTGCCGGCACCGCCGAGGTGCGCGGGCCGACCGACCTGAAACCGGGTGAATACCTGTGGCATCCGGAAATCTCGCCGACCGGCCCGATCGTGCTGGTGGTCAGCCTCGATGAGCAGCGTGCCTACGTCTACCGCAACGGCATTGCCATCGGCCTGACCACGATCAGCTCGGGCAAGGCCGGGCACGAGACACCGACCGGCGTGTTCACCATCCTGCAGAAGGACAAGGACCACAAGTCCAACCTCTACAACAGCGCGCCGATGCCGTACATGCAGCGCCTGACCTGGGACGGCATCGCCCTGCATGGCGGCAGCCTGCCCGGGCACCCGGCCTCGCACGGCTGCGTACGCCTGCCGCAGGCCTTCGCGCAGAAGCTGTTCAGCGAAACCCAGCGCGGCGATACCGTCGTGGTGGCCGATGCCAAGAGCTCGCCGATGACCCTGGCCTATCCGTCGGTGCTGGCACCGGTCAACGCACGCGGCCAGGCCCTGCCGGAGACGGAGGGTGGGGCGCCGGCACAGGCCTGGTGGAACGACAGCGCGGCGCCGGCCGGGCAGGTCGGCATCCTGGTCAGCCTGCACGACCAGCGCCTGTACGTGCTGCGCGATGGCGTGATGATCGGCGAGTCGCCGCTGAAGGCGGACGCGCTGCCGGCCTTCCAGGGCACTACCCTGTTCGTGATGGGGCAGGGTTTCAGCGATACGCCCAGCCCGCTGGACGCGAACCAGCGCCTGCACCGGTGGACGGCCTACCCGTTGCTGGGCCAGGACCGCGCCCAGGCCACGCCGGACCTGCTGGCCACGCCCTCGCTGCCGATGGCGCTGCCGGCCGATTTCGCCCGCCAGCTGTACCAGGTGCTGGTGCCGGGCACGACCCTGCTGGTGACCTCGCTGCCGGCGGTCCGCCCAAGCCCGGCTGAATCCGGAATGCAGCCGGTCTTGGAATCCGAGCCGCCAGGGTCCACCCTCAAGGGCAACTGAATCCCCTCGTTGTGCCCATGACTGCATCCCGCCTGTGCCGGCTGGCCGCGTTCGGCCTGCTGGCGACCTCGGCCAGCGCCCCGGCGCTGGCACAGACGCCCGCCCTTGCCACCAGCGCCGATGATCTGGCTGCCCTGCTGTCGCGCAGTGCGCCCAAGGCCGACCGCCACGTGTTGCAGCTGGCGGCGCACGCCATGCGCTGTGCGTTGCAGCGTCCGGAGCTGGGCGTCAACGGTGATCGCCTCAGCGTGATCGACTACTCGCGGCCGTCCACCGAGCCGCGCCTGTGGGTGTTCGACCTGGCCCACCAGCGCCTGCTGTTCGAGGAATGGGTGGCGCATGGCCGCAACAGCGGCGAGAACCGCACCGAGCACTTCTCCAACCGCGATGGCAGTTTCATGTCCAGCCTCGGCGCGTTCACCGCACAGGAGACCTACATGGGCGGCAACGGGTATTCGCTGCGCCTGGCCGGGCTGGAACCGGGCTTCAATGACCGCGCGCGCGAACGCGCGATCGTCATCCACGGCGCGCCGTATGTGAACCCGGCCACCGCGCAGCTGCAGGGGCGGCTGGGCCGCAGCCTGGGCTGTCCGGCGGTGCGCCTGTCGGTGGCCAAGCCACTGATCGATGCGTTGCGTGGCGGCACGATGGTGTTCGCCTATTACCCCGACCAGGACTGGTTGAAACACTCGCAGCTGCTGGCCGGCGGGTGCGGCGGCCAGGGTACGCTGGCCACGCGGTGATGCACGATGGCGCGCGGCGTGATGCAATGCGCCGATGAACGTCGACTCCCTGCTGCACACTCCGAGCCAGGTCATCTCCTGCCTGGACTACCGCCGCGAACGCTGGCGCAACGGCCTGGGCTGGACGCGTGAGATCCTGCGCCTGCCGGCACAAGGCGATGACTGGGCATTGCGCCTGTCGGTGGCCGAGATCGAACAGGACGCCGCGTTTTCCGCGTTCCCCGGCGTGGAACGCGAGCTGGTGCTGCTGCAGGGCAATGGCGTGCGCCTGCGTTTCGAGGATGGCCGCGTGGCGGAAGTGTTGCCACCGCATGGGCGGGTGCGCTTTGCGGGTGAGGAAAGGCTGCACGGCGAACTGGTGGATGGCACCACCCACGATTTCAACCTGATGTGGAAGCGCGATCTGCTGCAGGCCGAACTGCTGCATCGGCCGCTGGTGGGCTCGATGTTCTTCTTCTGCGAGCCGGGCGTGGCCTGGGCGTTGCATCTGTTGGCCGGTCGGGCGGCGTTCGGTGCCGACAGTGGCCTGCCGCCGCTGCAGGCCGGCGATACCGCGTGGTTGTCAGCGGGTGAACGGCAGCGGCACGCTTTGCAGGGCGGGGGCGAGTTGTTGGTGATACGGGTCAGTGCGGCGGCGGGATGATGCCTCGGCGCCGGTGGGCGCCATCCACGCAACGCGTGGATGCGGCGACCTCAATACACATCGCGCCGGTAACGACCGGCCAGCAGTAGCGCTTCCTTGTCCGCAGTCCCCAGCACCTGCTCGATCACCGCATCCACCGCCGGGGCCATGCCCTGCAGGCTGCCGCAGACCAGGATCGTCGCGCCTTCATCGACCCACTGCCGCAGTGTTGCTGCTTCGGCCATCAGGCGGTCCTGCACATAGCGATGCACACCGCCATCGCGGCTGAACACTGCATCCAGCCGCGCCAGCGTGCCGTCGGCCAGCATTGCCTGCAGCTCTTCGCCGAAATGGAAGTCATGCGCGGCGGTGCGCTCACCGAACAGCAGCCAGGTACGGCGCGCGCCACTGCGTACGCGTTCGTGCAGGTGTGCGCGCAGGCCGGCGATGCCGGTACCGTTGCCGATCAGCAGCAGCGGTACCTCGGCGGCGACGCCGTGGAAATTGTCGTTGCGGCGCAGGCGCAGCTGCACCGGTTCGCCAAGTGCGGCGTGGTCGCACAGCCAGCCGCTGCCGATGCCGGGTGTTCCATCGGCGCGAAGCTGGCGACGCAGCAGCAGCTCCACCGCGCCGTCGGCCATCACTGAGGCGATGGAGTACTCGCGATGCGGCAGCGGCTGCAGGGTTGCCAGCAATGCGGGCAGGTCACCCGGCGGAACCAGCGAGGGCAGGTGCGAGCGCGCGACGCGCGCCAGCAAGGTTTGCCCGTCCTCTAGCACGGTGTCCGCATCGAATCCCTGCGCGTGCAGCCAGGCTCGCGCGCTGGCGCGGGCATGTTGCGGGCCGATCTCGGCGATGTCGCCGGCCTGCCACTGCGCCTCTGCGTCGGCCGGTGGCTGCAGGCGCAACCAGTACACCGGACCGCCGGGGCTGCCCGGGTTCAGATGTTCGCGCTGCAGCAGCGTCCACGGCTGGTACGCGGCCGGGCTCCAGTCGGGCAGTTCACTGGCGCCGCCGCCGAGTTGTCCCAGCAGCTGTTGCCAATGACGAAGCGCTGCCGGATCGGCGTTGTCGACCTCGATCGCATCGAACAGCGGATGCGCGCCGTGCTGGCGCAGCCATTGGTCAAGCTGGTGGCCGAATCCGCAGAAGTGGCCGTAGCTGCGGTCGCCCAGTGCGAGCACGCCGTAGTGCAGGTGCTGCAACGGAGGCGGCGTGGCCATCACCCCGCGCAGGAACGGTAGGGCGTGGTCGGGCGGATCGCCTTCGCCGGTGGTGCTGGCAATGAACAGCGCGCGCTGGCTGTCGGCCAGCAACGCTGCATCTACCTCGTGCAGTCCGCGCACACGCACCGGCACGCCGGCACCACGCAGGGCCTCGGCACTGCGTTCCGCCAGTTCGCGGGCAAAGCCGGTCTGGCTGGACCAGACCAGCAGGAGCGGTGCGGTATCGGCGGACGCCGCATCATCGCGCGGACGAGTGCGCCACCACAGGGCTGCGCAGGCCAGCGCGTACAGCGCGGTGGCGATGATGGCGATCTGCGATTGCCGTGCCGGCGGCGCGCCGTGCCACCACGCTTCGCCGAGATGCAGGCGCAACAGCGCCCAACCGATCAGCGCCAGCAGAAGCAGGACCAGGCCGTTGCCGAGCCATGCGCGTGACCGGCGTCCGCTCATGCGCCCTGCTCGTCGAGAAGACGCTGGAAGGCGCTGCTGAGGAACTCGTGCGGGCCGCCTGCAGCGCGCTGCAGGTAGCGCGCCGCCAGGCCTTCGCGCTCGGCCAGTGCCATGCCCTGTTCGCGACCGAGGACGGTCAGCGCGGTGGCCCAGGCATCGGCGTGCATCGCATCGCCGGCCACCACCGTGACTGCGGCAGCGACCTCGCGCACCGGCCTGCCGATACGCGGATCGAGGCTGTGGCTGTAGGCCTCGCCATCGGCGTGGTACTGATGCCAGCGATCGCCGGAGGTGGCCACCGCCTTGCCCTCCAGTACCAGCACCCGTGGCGGAGTATCGGTCTGCGCATCCTCTTCCGGCGCCGATTCCACCAGCACGCGCCACGGCTGGCCATCCGGTTTCCGGCCATAGCCGGCCAGTTCGCCACCGACCTCGATCAGCGCGGCAGCGATGCCTTGTCCGCGCAGCCACGCGGCGACGTGATCGACGCCGAAGCCCTTGGCGATCGCAGAGAGATCCAGTTCCAGCCCACCCGGTTGCAGCAGCGCATCGCCCTGCCACTGCAAGCGCTGCCAACCGCAGCGCTCGCGCGTGGCCTGTACGGTGGTGGCATCGGGTTGGCGGCGCTCGCCGGCGTGTGCACCGAAGCCCCACAGTGCAACCAGCGGACCGACGGTGGGATCGAAGGCGCCGTCACTGGCGGCAGCGATGGCCTGTGCGCAGGCCAGAACGTGGCGCGTTTCGGCGGGCAGTACACACCATTGGCCAGTGTCGGCGCGGTTGTAGCGGCTCAGATCCGAACCGCGCTCCCAGGTACTCATCTGCGCGACCACCTCGTCCAGGCGCGCCTGGATTCCGGCATGCAGCGGATGCAGGTCGCGCTGGCGCGGCGCAACCAGCGACACGCTCCAGGTGGTGCCCATGGTGGTGCCACCGAGGCGGGCGATGTCGTACAGGGAATCGGTCATGGCGGGTGTTGCGGGCGCGATGCCGGGACGTGCCCGGCATCGCGGTCCACGTCTATTACTGCGGCAGCACTTCCAGCGTGGCGACGTAGCTCAGGCGGCGCTTGGCGGCCTGCTTCACCGAGGTCCTGTTGTCTTCGGTGCCGGTTTCCAGCCAGTACATGCCGGCTTCCGGCCAGGTCACCTTGATCTCGCCCTTGGCATCGCTGGTGACCTTCAGCTCGTCCTGTGCGTTGCGGTAGCGGGTGGCGCCACGCACGATCTCGAACTCCAGGCCGGCGGTCGGCTTGCCATCGACCAGCACGCGGAAGGTCGATTCCTCGCCGGCGAACAGGTCGTTCGGGTGGCCGACGGCGATCAGCTCGATGCCGCGGTTGGTCGGCTTCAGCGCGGTGTCGTTCGGCGCACCGTTGGTGACGAAGGTCTCCACGCGGCCCACCGACTGGCTCAGTTCCAGCTTCTTCGCGTCCTTGGGCAGTTCGCCGAGGGTTGCCACGCTGCCACGCCAGCGCTTGCGCTCGCCGTTCTGCTCGTAGGTGGCGAACAGGCCGTCATTGACCGACGCGATGCGGTAGGTGCCGGGCTGCTTCAGTTCGATGTCGAACACGCTGCGGTACTTGCCGGTCGCTGCGTTCTGCGGCTGCACGGTGCTGCCGTCCGGCGCGGTGATCACCAGCGATTCCAGCCGCAGCGGCACGTGGTTGAAGTAGAACAGGTCGTTGGAGACCGCACCGTCGACGGTGATCCACGGTGCATTGCCGGCGATCACGGTCTGCGAGGGCAGCAGCCAGGCCTTGTGGGCCAGGGCGGAGAAGGGAAGGGCAGCGGCCAGGGCGGCGGCGAGGACGAGCGTGCGCTTCATGCGGAGGACTCCAGTGGATGCGGGGTGATGCGGCAAGGAGAAGGGGATTACGACTTAATCCCCTCCGTCCCCTTTTCAGGGTTTGACGGACAGGGTGACCTGGCCCAGTTCGGTGGCGCCCTGCGCCTTGCCGTTCTGCGCGGCGGTGGCCGGCCAGGTAAAGGGGATCTTCAGCAGTTCACGGCCGCCGACTTCGCGCACTGCTTCGACCACCAGGGTGTAGTTGCCGGGGGCCAGCTGCTTCAGTGCCGGCTGCCTGTCGTTGAACGACAGCGCGTGCTTGCCGGCCGGGCGGGTCGGGCCGGTCACGCCGTCCACCGGCACCTGCAGGGTGCGGCCGCTCTTGCGCCACCACTGGCGCAGGTCGGGCAGCCACTTGGTGCCGTGGCCTTCGCTGTTGCTGGTCTGCTGGTACCAGACCGACAGGTTGGCCGCGACCTTCTGGTCGGCGCCTTCCAGCCACACCGCCACATACGGGCGGTGGTATTCGGCCACGTTGAGCTTGGGCACTTCGACGTTGATGTCGAGGGTGGCGGCATAGGCCGGCGAGGTGGCCAGCAGGCCGCTGAGGGCGATGGTCAGGGTGACGCGCATGGGGCGGCTCCGGAGGAACGGATGGAATTCACGGTGGAAGTCAGTGGATCAGCAGCAGGGCGATCAACAGCGGGATCATCAGGCCGAGGCCGACCAGCGGCCAGGTCATGCGCCGCTGCCGCGCATGCAGGTGCAGCAGGAACAGGCCGGTGATGCAGAACACCAGGCAGGCCACGGCGAACAGGTCCAGGAACCAGCCCCATGCCGGGCCTGCGTTGCGGCCCTTGTGCAGGTCGTTGAGGTAGGAGACCACGCCGCGCGAAGTCGATTCGTACTCCACCGCGCCGGTCTCGCGGTCGATGCTCAGCCAGGCGTCGCCACCGGGGCGTGGCAGCGACAGGTAGATCTCCTCGGCCGACCACTCGGCCGGACGTCCACCGATGGCGATGCCCAGCTGCGTGTCCAGCCATTGCCGGGCCGGGCGCGGGATCGGCGCGTTGCCGTCTTCGCGCGTGCCGAGCTGGCCCAGCAGCGCGGCCGGCAGCTCCAGGTGCTGGTTCTGCACCTGGGGTTTGGCCTCGATCTTCGCGGCATGGTTGAGAGTCAGGCCGGTCACCGCGAACAGCAGCATGCCGATCAGGCACACCGCCGAGCTGATCCAGTGCCACTGGTGCAGCGTCCGCAGCCAGAAGCCACGGTTCTGTTGCTGCGCCACGGTGGAAGAGGCAGGACGGCTCACGGCACGGTTCGAGGCGGACGGGGACTGCCCATTACATCATTGATGAGAATAGCTCGCAATTGCGTGTCGTTCTGTATCCCGGAGTTGTTTCGGGTTGCCGGCCAGCGGCCGGCACTACCGATCGGTGGATCCACGCCATGCGTGAAGCAGGAGCAGGACGCGGCGGTCAGAACTTCGCGTTCAGCGAAATCCAGTAGCTGCGGCGCTGGTCCTTGGTCGCATAGTCGTCCACGCAGTTGAACTCGCTCTGGCTGATCAACAGGCACGACTGCGAGACGAAATCCTTGTCGAACAGGTTGTTGACCCGTGCGTTCACCGTCAGCCAGGGCGTGGCCTTCCAGCTGCCACCGAGATGGAAGATCGTGTAGTCCTCGTAGTAGCGGGTGTGGCTGGCGCCGTTGGCGTCCAGCAGCGTGTCGCGGTAGCGGTCGTAGCGGCCCTCGCCGATCAGCGACAGGCTGACCGCTTCGTTGACCTGCCAGTTGAGGCTGGCGTTGGCCATGTGTTTTGCCGGCATGGTGCCGCTGATCGGCAGCCCCTTCTGTGCGCCACTGGTCTGCTCGCTCCTGGTCCAGGTGTAGTTGCCGCGCAGCTGCAGGGTGTCGAGCAGGTCGACGTGGGCGGCCAGTTCGGCACCCCGCGTTTCAGCCTTGTCGATGTTCACGCTCTGGGTGAAGGTGCTGTAGCCCAGTGCGGCCCAGCCCGGGCCGATGTCCACGCAGTAGCCGCTGCCGGCGCGGGCCACTTCGCAGTTCGGGAAGGTGCCACCGCTGGCGATCTTGTCTTCGAACTTATTGAAGAAGCCGGTGACGTTGAAGCCCCAGCGTTGACCTTCGTAGTAGGCGGCCAGCTCGTAGTTGGTGCTGGTTTCAGGCTTGAGGTTCGGCGAACCGACCAGTGGCAGCACGCCCTGGCCACCGAAGCCGGTGATGCCCGGGAACAGCTGGTCCGGTCGCGGGGTCTTGTAGCCGGTGCTGACGCCGCCCTTGAAGGTCCACGCATCGCTGGCGTTCCACACCAGGTAGCCACGCGGGCTGACGTGGCTGCCGAACACGTTGTGGTCGTCGTAGCGCAGGCCGAAGGTGGCGGTGAGGGTGTCAGTCAGCGCCCAGTTGTCTTCGGCGAACAGGGCCCACATGCGGTGTTTCTGCCTGGTGTTGCTGCGATAACCGGCGCCATCCATGCCGAACACGCCGTCGATCATGTCGGTGTTGTTGTACTGGCCACCCACGGTCAGCGTGTGCGCGCCGAAGTCCAGGTCGAGCATCGTGTCCAGCACGTAGCCTTCCAGTTCCATGGTGCGCAGCGGGCGCGGCAGGAACGCCTGCAGGCGTGCCATTTCGCTCGGGTTGAGGGCGGCCAGGGCGTTGCCTCGGCCGGCCGCACAATGGTTGGCAGCACCGGTGCGGCGGCAGACGTCATTCCACAGCGTCTGCAGGTTGGCGCGCTCTTCCAGGGTCAGCGGCAGCGAACGGCCCAGGTTGCTGCTCTTGCTGTGGGTCAGCGAGGTCTGCCAGGTACCGAAGCTGTAGCGGCCCTGGTGGGTCAGCGACAGCTGGTCGCGCTCATAGCGCTGGTAGGCGGTGTAGCCCACGCGCGGCTGCACCACGCGGCGGGTGACGGTGCCGCTGCCGTTCGGGTTGGGGATGACCGCATTGCCGACGCGCCAGAGGCTGGCCAGGCTGTCCAGCGTGCCGGTCTGGCCTTCGCGGTTGTCGTACTTCTGCCGCGACACGTCGTAGTCCAGCCACAGTTCGTGATCGTCGTTGACGCGGAAGTCCAGGCGTACGCCGGTGTTCCAGTTGGTATTGGCCACCGACTTGCCACCACCGCCGAAGCCGATGCTGCGCTCCCACAGGCCGCCGTCGGGCAGGGTCAGTGCGTCCCACTCCGGATTGGAGGCCTTGGCATCGTAGTAGCTGCCGCGCACCGCCAGGCTGAGGCGGTCCTTCAGCAGCGGGCCGCTGAGGTAGAGGTCGGTGGTGCGTGCATCGCCGAACTGATCGTCCTGCTGCACGGTGAAGCCCTGGGTGAGCGCACCCTGCCAGCGGTCCTGGTTGCGGCGGGTGATGATGTTGATGACGCCGCCCATCGCATCCGAGCCGTACAGGGTGGACATCGGGCCGCGCACGACTTCGATGCGTTCGATCGCATCCAGCGGCGGCAGGTAGGCGAACTGGCCGCCACCGAAGTTGTTCGGGTACAGCTGGCCGACATTGCTCTGGCGGCGGCCATCGATCAGTACCAGGGTGTATTCGGACGGCAGGCCGCGCATGGAGATGGTGGCGCGACCGTTCTTGTCGGTGGCCTCCAGGCCGACGTCGATGCCTTCGACGTCGCGCAGCGCGTCGACCAGGTTGGTGTAGGGGCGCTTGCTGAGTTCCTCGCGGCTGACCACGCTGATGCTGGCCGGTGCATCGACCACCTTCTGCTCGAAGCCGGAGGCGGTGACCACCACCTTGTCCAGCGTCTGTGGCGCGCCGGAAGCGTCACCGTGGGCGAAGGCAGGGGCGGTCATGGCGGCCAGCACGGCGCTGGTCAGCAGGGTACGGGACAGGGACGAACGGACACGATGGCGCTGGGCCATGGCAGTTACCTCGAAGGATGCAGGGTGGCGCGATGCCGTGCGCGAAGGGCGCGGCAGGCGCGGAAGGCCCGGTCAGGGGCGGCAGGGATGAAGCAGGCAGCGGCGTACAGGCGTGACCACGCAGGCGGTCACGTCGGGCCGTGGATCAGGCGAGCGGCGGCGCCTGGCCGCGTTGCTGGCGACGCCCGGGCGCATCGGCCCAGGGCGTGTCCGGAGTGGCCAGCGGCCAGTCCGGGCGCACGCCGGGCGTGGCCGGCGTGGCGGGTACGAGGTCGAGTTCAGTGCGCAGCCATTGGCTGGCCAGCAGCAGCGGCGGGTGTGCGTTCTCAGTCGCTTTCACCGGAGTGGAGGCACCGCGGCGCAGCTTGGCCGGCGCCTCTTCCTGCAGGGGGGCTTCGCCACCGCGCTCTTCCAGCGGCATCTGCACGGCCATTCCGGCCTGCCCGTGTGGCAGCAGTGGCAGGGTGCCCAGCAGCAAGGCCAGCATCGCCACCCACGCCAGCAGGCTGGCCAGCGCAGGACGCTGGCCGCGCATGGCGGCGCCCATCTTGCGATGGATGAGTGGGCGAGGGCGAAACGGGCGCAGCAAGCAGAGGTCCCCAGGGGTCTGCCGGCAGCGGCCGGCATCAACGGGGCGTGATTGTAATGAGAGCTTTTAGCTGTTGCAAATGAGAATGATTTCCAAACCGACTCAGGCTTGCCGAATGGGGCTCAGACTTCGCTCCAGCGCCGCAGCAGGTTGTGGTACACGCCGGTCAGCTGCAGGATCGCCTCGGCGTCGCCGCCGGTCTGCCGCAGGCGCTCGATCGAGCCATCCATTTCCCACAGCAGGCGGCGCTGCACATCGTCGCGGACCATGCTCTGCACCCAGAAGAACGACGCCACGCGCGCGCCGCGGGTGACGGGGCGCACTTGATGCAGGCTGCTGGACGGGTAGACGATCAGGTCGCCAACCGGCAGCTTCACTTCGTGCTCGCCGTAGGTGTCGCTGATGATCAGCTCGCCGCCCTCGTACTCCTCGGGCGCGGACAGGAACAGGGTGCAGGAGATGTCCGAACGCAGCTGTTCGCCGTTGGCCAGGTTCATCACGGCGCCATCGACATGGAAGCCGTAGGTGCCGCCGCCGCTGTAGCGGTTGAAGCGCGGTGGCAGGTACTTCAGTGGCAGCGCGGCGCTGAAGAACAGCGGATGCCGGGCCAGCGCGACGAGGATGATCTCGCCCAGCTCGCGGCGCAGCGGCGACGCCTCGGGCAGCTGCTGGTTGTGCTTGGCCTGCGCGCCCAGATGGCCGACGGTTTCGCGGCCATCGGTCCAGTCGGCAGCATCGAGGCGGCGGCGGAAGTCGGCCACCTGGTCGGCGCTGAGAACATCGGGGATGTGCAGCAGCATGCGGAACTCCTCAGAGCGACGGTGGCGCGACCAGGGCGCGCACCTGTGGATGCGGCGATGCGGCCAGCTCCGGCACGATGTGCGCCATGAACGCCGGGCTGCCGTGCGCCAGTGCAAGCTGCAGCCAGTGCACGGCCTGCTCGACCTGGCCGGCCTGCAGCAGGATCGAGGCATAGTTGGCCTGGCCGCGGAAATCACCGGCCTCGGCCGCGCGCTGGTACCAGGCCAGCGCCGCCTGCGGATCGGGTGCGGTATCCAGCCCGTCCTCGAGGTGGCGGGCCAGCAGGTTCATCGATTTGGCATGGCCCAGGTGCGCGGCACGGGTGTACAGGGCCAGTGCCTGCGCGCGGTCCTGGGTCACGCCGCGGCCGGTGGCCAGCAGGTTGGCCAGGTTGTACAGGCCCCAGTCCAGCCCGGTGTCGGCCGCACGCCGGTACCACACCGCCGCCAGTGCCGGGTTGGCCGTGGTGCCCTGGCCCAGCTCATGGCAGCGGCCGAGCATGTTCATCGCCATCGGTGCGCCGTTGTTGGCGGCGGTTTCGTACCAGAGCAGCGCGGCCGAGGCGTCCTGTGCGGTGCCTTTGCCTTCCATGAGCATCTGCGCGAGCAGCAGTTGTGCCTCGACCTGTCCGGCCTGCGCGGCGTCGCGCACGCGTGCGAACGCGGCCTGCGGATCGTGCTGCAGCAGCTCGGCCAGGGCGTCGCGGTCGATGGGAGTGCGGGTAACCATGGGGTGAGTATCGCCGGAAACAAAAACGGCGGCAGGAGCGCCTGCCGCCGTGGTGGAGCGAAGCTACTTCAGAACTTCACGTTCAGTGCCAGGGTGGCCGAGCGACCCGGGGCGATGCTCGCGTAGTGCGAGGCATAGGCCTTGGTGAAGTAGGTCTTGTCGGTCAGGTTCTGCACGTTGAGCTGCAGGCTGATGTTGTCCTGGATCGCGTAGCTGGCCATCGCGTCGAAGCGGGTGTAGCTCGGGATCCACTTGGTGTTGGCGACATCACCGTACTGCTTGTCCGAGTAGAACGCGCCGGCGCCGAGGGTCAGGCCGATCGGGAAGCGGTAGGTGGTCCACAGGTTGGCGCTGTGCTTGGCAGTGTTCGGGAACACGTTGCCGTTGTAAGGCGACGGCACGTACACGTTGGACGGGCAGGTGCGGCCCACCGGTGCGCCACAGACGAAACCGTTGTCCTTCAGTTCCGAGTCCAGGTAGGTGTAGCCGCCGTACAGGCTCCAGGCGTCGGTCAGCTGGCCGGTGAAGCCCAGTTCGAAGCCGTTGATTTCCTTCTTGCCGGCGTTCTGGCTGGTGCCGTTGTCGACCGTCACGCGTGCGTTGTTCATCACGGTGTGGAAGATCGCTGCGGTCAGGTTCAGGCGCTGGTCGAAAAGGTCCCACTTGGTGCCCAGTTCGAGGTTCTTCGTGTCCTGCGGCTTGAGGTCGGCCACGGCGGCGCTCAGGCCGTCCGAACCGTCACCACCGTCCATGCCGGGCGGGGTCGAGGAGGTGCCCCACGACAGGTAGATGCTGCCGTTGGCGGCCGGCTTGAACACCACACCGGCCTGGTAGTTCAGGAAGTCGTTGCTGTTGCGCACGCGGGTCGGTGCCTTGCCCGCCACCGGAGTGGTCAGGGTGGTGCGGAAGTCGTCGTAGCGCAGGCCGAGGTTGATCATCCACTGCTCATTGAGCTCGATGGTGTCGAACACGTAGGCCGAGGTGGTCCTGGTGCGCTGCTCGACGTCCAGTGCCTTGTCGCTGCGGTACACCGAATGCGTGGCCGCCCACGGATCGCGCGGATCCGGATGGGCGAAATCGGTGCAGTTGTAACCGGTGGCCGCGCCGGTGGTCGGGCACTTGCTGTTGCCGGTGAGCGGGTTGCTGGTGCCCGGCGTCATCAGGTAGCTGCCGCGGGTCATCTTCTCGTCGCTGTATTCCACGCCAGCGCTGTAGCTGTGCTTGAGCGCGCCGGTCTGGAAGGCACCGGTCAGGCCCAGCTGGTCGGCGAAGCTCTTGACGTCGACGGCACGACTGTTGGTACGGCGCCACAGGGTGCCGTAGTTGTTCGGGTTGCCCTGGCTGTCGTCCGGCTGGGTCCACAGGTAATCGTTGCTGGTGTTGCCCAGGCGCGCGATGTTGCGCAGCTTGTGACCGCCGAAATCGTAGCTGGCATCGAGGGTGCTGATGTCGGCGCGGGTGCGCTGGAAGTCACGGTCGACCAGGCCGTAGTAGTTGTTGCGGTCCGGCACCATCGGGCGGCCATCGACCCACTTCGAGGCCGGCGCACCGTTCGGGTTGCCATAGGGGAAGCCGCCGGCGTCCGGCAGGTCATCGCTCTGCATGTGGTAGTGGCTGGCGATCAGCTGCGCCGGGCCGTTCAGGCCGAATGCGATCGACGGTGCGACGCCCCAGCGGCTGACATTGGCGGCGTCGCGGCCAGCGATGTCCGATTCGTGCTTCATCAGGTTCAGGCGCGCGGCGATGCCATCGCCCAGCACGTAGTTGGCGTCCACGGTGCCGCGTGCGTAGCTGTCGGTACCGATGCCCATGCTGGCGCTGGTCTCGTTCTTCAGCTTCGGCGTCTTGCTCACCAGGTTCAGGCTGCCACCACCGGAATCACGGCCACCGTAGGCCGAGCTCGGGCCCTTGACCACTTCCACCTGCTCCAGGTCGAAGATTTCGCGGGTCTGCGAGCCGACGTCGCGCAGGCCGTCGACGAAGACGTTGCTCTGCGAATCGAAGCCACGGATGAAGGGGCGGTCGCCGGTCGGGTTGCCGCCTTCGCCGGCACCGAAGGTGATGCCCGGCACCATGCGCAGCGCATCCTGCAGGTTGGTCGCACCGGTTTCGGCGATCAGCTTCTCCGAGACGATCGACACCGACTTGGGGGTGTCCAGCAGTTCGGCGGTGAACTTCGGCGAGGACGGATTGAACCAGCTGCCGCGCACCTGCACCTTGTCCAGGTCGGTGGCCTTGCTGGATGCGGCATCGGCGCTGTCGGCAGCCTGCGCGGCCAGCGGCGCGAAGCCGGCGGCCAGGGTGGCGGTGGCGAGCAGGGATACGCGCGGGGCGTGTTTGCGGGACGTGATGTGGGTCATGGCTATGGGTAGTGGCGTGGATCGGGAAACGGCGAAGGCCGAAGCGCAGACAGCGCGACGACACGTAGAGAGCTTTTCTGTAGAACCGGGCCGATGCCCGGCGATGCGGTGAACGACTTCAGGCGCACGGCAACGGCCGCAGGGCGCCTCAGCCGGCGTGCGGTGCGGGCGGCGCGTGGCCGGGGTTCAATCGCAGTGCGGGATCGTGCAGTTGCCGGCGCAGGGCGTCGGAGCGCCATAGCGGAACATGTGCGACCAGGGGCGCGCGCAGGGGTGCCAGTCCGGTGCAGGGCGTGTTGCCCTCACCCTCAAGCGGCGGCTCCGGTGCAGGTGCAGCATGTTGCGGGCATTCGTCTGCCGACGGCGCCGGCAATGGCATGACCTGACGCAACCCTTCGGCATGTGCCTGCCACCCTTGGGCAGTCGGGTCGTTGCTGCGTCCTTCGTGCAGCGCCGACCAGCCCAGCAGCAGCGTCAGCAGCACGGCCACGGCCAGCGGCCACCCCTGGCGGGCGAGCTGGCACAACGTGGCAGTGGGCGCGGGCGAAGCCATGGCGCGAGGGCGAGTCGTTACGAAGATGTTACGTAGAATAACATCAACGATAATGATTCGCATGTACGGGATGTTGCGGGACGTCGGGGCGGCCGGGGAACGCCCTCGGAAGGCCCTTGCGGGCCTCCTGCAGATCCAGCCCTTGGGTGGATACCCCCCAAGGTCGGGGCGCGGCCTCAATCGCGGTCGTCGCGCGTCCAGACGGCGTCGTGTTCGCGCTTCACCGGGAACCTGGGTACCGGCGTGTAGGCCGGGGCGCACAGGGCGCGGCCATCGCGCACGTCGAAGCGCGCACCGTGCAGTACGCACTCCACGCTGCCTTCGGCGGTGTTGAATTCGCCAGAGGACAGCTCGAATTCCTCGTGCGTGCACTGGTCTTCCAGCGCGTACAGCTCGCCGTCGAGGTTGAACACCACGATCGGGGTGCCGGTCACCTCGTCGAACACGCTCTTCATTTCACCGGGCAGCAGCTCGTTGCTGGCGCACACGAAGGTCCAGGTATCGCTCACGCGGCCGCTCCGGCCAGCGGTTTTTCCAGGATCTCGAAGCGCAGGTCGTCGCGCTTGGGGATGCCGAAGCGTTCGTCGCCATACGGGAAGGGTTTCTTGATGCCGGTCCGCTGGTAGCCACGACGCTCGTAGAAGGCGATCAGTTCGTCGCGTACGTCGATCACCGTCATCTGCATCACCGGCACGTTCCATTCGCGTGCGGCGTGGGCTTCGGCGGCGTCCATCAGCTGCTTGCCGACGCCGCCGCCCTGCTGCGCCGGATCGACCGAGAACATGCCGAAGTAGCCCTTGCCGTCGACATCGGCAACGTGGGCGCAGGCGACAAGAAGGCCATCGCGCTCGGCCAGCAGGATGGTGGAGCGCGGGCGGTCCAGGTCGGACTGGATGCCTTCGGCGTCGATGCGGGCGCCATCCAGCAGGTCGGCTTCGGTGGTCCAGCCCACGCGGCTGGCGTCGCCCCGGTAGGCCGAGGTGACGAGGGCGATCAGGGCGGGGATGTCGGCCGGCGTGGCGGCGCGGAAGGTCAGGGTGCTCATGGGCCCATTCTAGGTGGGGTGTGGGCGGGCGCAAATGGGGGGAGGAGGCAGATCCCTTTCGCAAGGCGGAGGAGCTCTGCCCCCGGCGTCTACTGACCCAACGGCAGGCCATGGACCGACTGGCACGGGCGCGGAATCGGCAGATGCTCGGGGTCGGATCCCTTTGCGCAGCGAAGGGCTCTGACCCCCTGTTACCAGGAGCAGCCCATGCCGAGGCCACGACGGGTCGATGCACCCGGATATCCGCAACATGTCGTCCAGCGCGGCAACAACCGCCAGCCCGTGTTCTTCACCGATGGCGACCACGTCGCCTACCTTCGCCTGCTGTGTCATCACGCGCACCAGCAGCATTGCCGGGTTCACGCCTATGTGTTGATGGGCAACCACGTCCATCTTCTGGCAACGCCTGATGTCTGCGGCGGGCTGTCACGGATGATGCAGGCCGTGAGCCGGACCTACGTACGTCGGGTGAATGATCGGCAGGGCCGCACCGGCACGTTATGGGAAGGGCGCTTCCACTCCACGGTGGTGGATTCGGATCGCTATCTGCTGGCCTGCCAGCGCTACATAGAGCTCAACCCGGTTCGGGCGGGGAAGGTGGCGCATCCCGGCGACTATCGTTGGTCCAGCTATCGCGCCAATGCGCGTGGCAGGCCCAATGCGCTGCTCGAGCCGCATTCGGCACTCGAGCTGATGGGTTCTGATGCGGATGAACGGCGCAGGCGCTATGTGGAGTTCATCGAGGCGGGTATTCCGGCGGGGGATCTGCTGGCGATCCGGCGGGCATTGCAGTCGCAACGGCGGCTGTCGGGAATGCTGGTGGGGTCAGAGCCCTTTCGCGATGCGAAAGGGATCTGACCCCGGTCTTCCGAAAGGGATCTGACCCCGGTCTTCCGGGGTTACCCCAACAGTTTGCGCACCTTGGTCAGCGCGGCCATGAAGCGCTCGATCTCGGCATGCGTGTTGTAGAACGCCAGCGAGGCACGGCAGGTGGCGGCGACGCCGAAGTACTGCAGCAGCGGGTGTGCGCAGTGCTGGCCCGATCGCACGGCCACGCCTTCCAGGTCGAGCAGGGTGGCCAGGTCGTGGGCATGCGCGCCATCGATCAGGAACGAGACCACGGCGGCCTTCTCCGGTGCCTGGCCGATGATGCGCAGGCCATCGACGCGGCGCAGCTCTTCGGTGAAGTGCGCCAGCAGTTCGGCTTCGCGCGCTTCCACGTTGTCCTGGCCAAGCTGCTGCAGGTAGTCGGCGGCCACGCCCAGGCCGATGAAACCGGCGATGTTCGGGGTGCCGGCTTCGAACTTGTGCGGGGCGTCGTTGAACACGGTGCCGTCGAAGCTGACTTCCTTGATCATCTCGCCGCCGCCGAGGAACGGTGGCATCGCGTCCAGGTGCTCGCGACGGGCCCACAGCGCGCCGGTACCGGTCGGGCCACACATCTTGTGGCCGGTGATGGCGTAGAAGTCGCAGCCGATCGCGGCCACGTCGACCTTGCGGTGCGGCACCGCCTGCGAGCCATCGACCACGGTGATGATGCCGCGCTTGCGCGCTTCACGGCAGATCTCGCGCACCGGGTTGACCGTGCCGAGCACATTGGAAACGTGGGTGACCGCCAGCAGCTTGACCTCGGGGGTCATCGCCGCGCGCAGCGCATCCAGGTCCAGCGCGCCGTCAGGCGTGATCTCGGCCACGCGGATGGTGGCACCGGTACGCTGCGCGACCAGCTGCCACGGCACGATGTTGGCGTGGTGCTCCATGCGCGACACCAGGATCACGTCGCCGGCCTTCAGCCGCGGCAGCGCCCACGAATACGCCACCAGGTTGATGGCGAAGGTGGTGCCGCTGCACAGCACCAGGTCGCTGGGGCGCACGTTGAGGAAGCGCGCCAGTGTGTTGCGCGCACCTTCGTAGGCATCGGTGGCTTCGCTGCCCAGTGCATGCACCGCGCGGCTGACGTTGGCGTTGTAACGGCGGTAGAACTCGTCCACCGCGCCGATCACCTGCACCGGCTTCTGGCCGGTGTTGGCATTGTCGAAATAGACCAGCGGCTTGCCGTGTACTTCGCGCATCAGCAGCGGGAAGTCGAGGCGGACGCGGTCCCAGTCGGGGGCGCCGGTGCGTTCTTCGATCGGGCGCGGCGTGGACAGGTTCATGCCACACCCGCCTCGGCCAAGGCCTTGTCCAGGCGGCGTGCCAGCTGCGCACGCAGCGCGTCCGGCAGGATCTTCAGCGGTTCATGGCAGAACGCAGCGCTCAGCAGCGCCTGCGCCTGGGCCTGCGGCAGGCCGCGCGAGCGCAGGTAGAACAGCGCATTGGCATCGAGCTGGCCAACGGTCGCGCCGTGCGCCGCCTTCACTTCATCGGCGTCGATCACCAGCGTCGGCTGGGTGTCGATCTCGGCGTCGGCCGACAGCAGCAGGTTCTTGTTGGACAGGTTCGCGTCGGTGCCATCGGCGCCTTCGCGGATCTGGATGCCACCATGGAACACCACGCGGCTGCGGTTGGCGGCAACGCCGCGCCACAGCAGTTCGCAGGCGGTATCGCGGGCGATGTGGTCGATGCCGAGGCGGGTTTCGACGTGGCGGCGGCCATTGCCGAGCAGCACGCCGTTGGCGGTCAGCTGGGCGTTGTCGCCTTCCAGTCGCACATTCAGTTCATGGCGGCTGAGCGCGGCGCCCAGTTCCAGGTCGACGCGGTGGTACTGCGCGTCGCGGGCCAGCACGGCGTCGGTGCGCAGGAAGCTGGTCTGGCGCGCGCTGCCGGCCTGCACGCGGGCGTGCTTGAGCACGGCATCGCGGGCGACGTGGGCATGCAGCACGGTGTTGTCCAGGTGGGTGGAATCACCGACGCTGAAGCGGTGCTCGACCACGCCGAGGCTGGCGCCGGCACGCAGTTCGATCAGGTGGCGGTGATGCCAGGCCAGGTCGGTCTCGCCGGCCACACTGGCGAACACCAGCTGCAGCGGCGCTTCGACCTGCACGCCTTCATCCACGCGCAGCACCACGCCTTCATCGGCCAGCGCGGCGTTGAGGCGGGCAAAGATCTCCTCGCTGCGCTCGTAGCGGCGGCCAAGGAAACGCACGGCGTCTTCGCCGCAGGCCAGTGCGGCCGACAGCGGCTGCAGCTGCACGCCGGCCGGCAGGGCCTGCACGTCGCTCAGCGCGGCATCCAGGCGGCCGTTGACGAACACCAGGCGCGGTGCCGGGATGTCGTCCAGCAGCGCGGCGTCCAGCGCCGGGCCCTGCAGCGGTGCCGCAGCAAACGCACGGCGTTCCAGCTGGCGCAGCGAGGTGTACTTCCAGGCTTCATTGCGGGCGGCCGGCAGGCCGTCGCGCAGGGCCGCATCCAGCACTTCGCGGCGCGCATCGCTGCCGCAGAAGGCCTGGGCCATCGAGTCGAGCAGGGCGCTCATCAGACCGCCGCCTCGGGCACGACCCGGTCCTTCAGGAAATCATAGCCGTGCGCTTCCAGTTCCAGCGCCAGTTCGGGGCCGCCGCTCTTGACGATGCGGCCATCGGCCAGCACGTGCACCACGTCCGGCTTGATGTAGTCCAGCAGGCGCTGGTAATGGGTGATGACCAGGAACGAACGGTCGGCGGCGCGCAGCGCATTGACGCCGTCGGCCACGCTCTTCAGCGCGTCGATGTCCAGGCCCGAATCGGTCTCGTCGAGGATCGCCAGCTTCGGTTCCAGCACGGCCAGCTGGAAGATCTCGTTGCGCTTCTTCTCGCCGCCGGAGAAGCCTTCGTTGACGCCACGATGCAGCAGTTCGTCCTTCAGGTGCAGCACGGCCAGCTTCTGGCGCACCAGCTTGAGGAACTGCATGGAGTCGAGTTCGTCCTCGCCGCGCGCCTTGCGCTGGGCGTTCAGTGCCGCGCGCAGGAAGTAGGTGTTGTTCACGCCCGGGATCTCCACCGGGTACTGGAACGCCAGGAACAGGCCGGCGGCGGCACGTGCTTCCGGGTCCTGCTCCAGCAGGTCGACGCCGTCGAACTGCACGCTGCCTTCGGTCACTTCGTAGCCGTCGCGGCCGGCCAGGACATTGCCCAGGGTGGACTTGCCGGCGCCGTTGGGGCCCATGATGGCGTGCACCTGGCCGGGCTTCACATCCAGCGAGAGGCCCTTGAGGATTTCCTTGTCGCCGATGCGGGCGTGGAGATTGTCGATCTTCAGCATGGTGGGGGTTTCCGTGGGGCGGGCCAGGGCCCGCCGGTAAAGAGAATGCGTTTGCGAGGGGCAGGGGCGGGCGGTCAGCCCACCGAACCTTCCAGCGAGACTTCCAGCAGCTTCTTGGCTTCCACTGCGAACTCCATCGGCAGTTCGCGGAACACCTGCTTGCAGAAGCCGTCGACGATCATCGACACCGCGTCTTCCTGGCTGATGCCACGGGCGCGGCAGTAGAACAGCTGGTCGTCGGAAATCTTCGAGGTGGTGGCCTCGTGCTCGACGGTGGCGCCCGGGTTCTTCACCTCGATGTAGGGGAAGGTGTGGGCGCCGCACTGCTTGCCGATCAGCAGCGAATCGCACTGGGTGTAGTTGCGCGCGCCGTCGGCGTTGCGGTCCACACGCACCAGGCCGCGATAGGTGTTCTGGCCGCGGCCGGCGCTGATGCCCTTGCTGACGATCTTGCTCTTGGTGCGCTTGCCGACGTGGATCATCTTGGTGCCGGTGTCGGCCTGCTGGCGGTGATGGGTCAGCGCGACCGAGTGGAACTCACCGACCGAATCGTCGCCCAGCAGCACGCACGAGGGGTACTTCCAGGTGATCGCCGAGCCGGTCTCGACCTGGGTCCAGGTGACCTTGCTGCGCGCGCCGCGGCATTCGGCACGCTTGGTGACGAAGTTGTAGATGCCGCCGACGCCGTTCTCGTCGCCCGGGTACCAGTTCTGCACCGTGGAGTACTTGATCTCCGCGTCTTCCAGTGCCACCAGTTCGACCACCGCAGCGTGCAGCTGGTTCTCATCGCGCATCGGCGCGGTGCAGCCTTCCAGGTAGGAGACGTAGGCCTTGTCCTCGCACACGATCAGGGTGCGCTCGAACTGGCCGGTGTGGCCGGCGTTGATGCGGAAGTAGGTGCTCAGTTCCATCGGGCAGCGCACGCCCCTGGGAATGAACACGAAGCTGCCATCGGAGAACACCGCCGAGTTGAGCGCGGCGAAGTAGTTGTCACCCACCGGCACCACGGTGCCCAGGTACTGGCGAACCAGCTCCGGGTGTTCCTTGATGGCCTCGGACATCGAGCAGAAGATGATGCCCTTCTCGGCCAGTTCCTTGCGGAAGGTGGTACCGACGGAGACCGAGTCGAACACCGCGTCCACCGCCACGCCGGCCAGCTTGGCGCGCTCGTGCAATGGCACGCCCAGCTTGTCGTAGGTGTCGAGCAGTTCCTTCGGCACGTCGTCCAGCGAGGCGTACTTCGGGCCCTTCGGCGCGGAGTAGTAGCTGAGCGCCTGCAGGTCGATCGGGGCGATCTCCAGCTTGGCCCAGTCCGGCATCGGCATGGTCAGGAAGTGGCGGTAGGCGTCCAGGCGCCACTGCGTCATCCACTCCGGCTCGTCCTTCTTGGCCGACAGGGCACGGATGGTGTCCTCGTCCAGGCCCGGCGGCAGGGAGTCCGACTCGATCTCGGTGATGAAGCCAGCCGAATACTTGCGGCCGAGCTGCTCGTGGATCTCGCGGTTGGGGGTGTCGTCGTGGGCGACGTTTTCGATGGTTTCGGTGGCCATGGGGGGCTGCCTGTGGATCAGGAGACGACGTCGACAGCGATGGTGCGGCGCTGTTCGTCATCGGCAAGGGGAAGGGGGGGCAGGATCTGCGCAAGACTGACGTCGCGCAGGGCCTCGGAGACCACGTCGTTGATCAACCGCCAGCTGCTGCGCGCGCCGCACTTGGGGGCCATGCCGCACTGGTGGTGGTCGTGGCTGCATTCGGTCAGGGCCAGCGGCCCTTCCATCGCTTCGACCACTTCGAACAGCGAGATCTCGATGGCCGGGCGGGTCAGCCGGTAGCCGCCACGGACGCCGCGCAGGCCTTCGACCAGGCCGGCCTGGGCCAGCGGCTTGAGTACCTTGCTGACGGTGGGCGGCTCCAGGCCGGTGAATTCGGCCAGTTCGGTGGCACTGAGCACCTCGCCCGGACGGGCGGCGAGCACGGTCAGCACGACAGTGGCGTAATCGGTGAGCTTGGTGACGCGCAACATGGGGATGCGAGTGGTTCTTAAAGCGGACTGAAATTGTACGCTTTTATTCGCCACCATCCAACCCGGGCATTCAGCCGGCGCTGGGGCCGGGCTGGCAGGCTCTGCCGGCGGGCGCTGCCGGGGCGCCATGCTGCGCCAACCGGGTGATTTTCGCAATCACCCGGAATGGGCGAGAATCCCTGTTCCATTCGCTGCAAACAGCCCGTGCCGATGCCGAAGAAGATCCAAGCCCGCAAGTCCGCCATCCATGGCAATGGCGTGTTCGCCGTCGCCCCGATCAAGCAGGGCGAGCGCGTGATCCAGTACAAGGGCCTGCTGCGCAGCCACGGCGACGTTGATGCCGATGACAGCGGCGATGTCGAAAGCGGCCATACCTTCCTGTTCACCCTCAATGACGACTGGGTGATCGATGCCAACTACAAGGGCAACGACGCGCGCTGGATCAACCACAGCTGCGACCCGAACTGCGAGGCGGTGATCGAGGAAGATGAGGACGGCGACAGCCGCGGCGACAAGGTGTTCATCGAGGCGCTGCGCGATATCAAGGCTGGCGAGGAGCTGACCTACAACTACGGCATCACCCTGGCCGAGCGTCACACCGCCAAGTTGAAGAAGATCTGGGAATGCCGCTGCGGCTCGCCCAAGTGCACCGGCACCATGCTGCAGCCCAAGCGCTGATCCTTCCGGTAGTGCCGGCCGCTGGCCGGCACGGGTCCTCTCCACCTGCCGTGCACGGCAGGGTCACCGCCGTGCAAGGGCCGTTCGTCCACGCTGTGCACTCCCCCAACCGGAGTGCACCCATGGCAGAGCGATTGAAGGGCAAGCAGATCGCAATCCTCGCGACCCACGGCTTTGAACAGTCCGAATTGACCGAGCCCAAACGGCTGCTGGAAGCGGAAGGCGCGCGCGTCAGCGTGGTGTCGCCCGCAAAGGAAGCGACCATCAAGGGCTGGAAGGAGAAGAACTGGGGCGACGCCGTCGCGGTCGACATTCCGCTGGACGAGGCGGATCCGGCGGGCTTTGATGCCCTGGTGCTGCCCGGAGGCGTCATCAATCCGGACACACTGCGCACCGACGACGCGGTACTCAGCTTCATCCGCTCAGTGGATGAAGCCGGCAAGCCCGTCGCGGCGATCTGCCATGGCCCATGGCTGCTGATCAACAGCGGGCTGGCAGATGGCCGCCAGCTGACTTCCTGGCCCTCCCTTCAGCAGGACCTGGCCAACGCAGGTGCGAACTGGCGCGATGCCGAGGTCGTGGTCGACGGCAACGTGATCACCAGCCGCAAGCCGGATGACATTCCCGCCTTCAGCGAGGCGGTGGTCAAGGCACTTGCCGCGTGATGCCTTGCCGGTAGTGCCGGCCGCTGGCCGGCACTCCCTTATTTGCCCAGCAGGCCTGCCGGCACCAGGTTGCCCAGGTTCTGGTTGAAGGTGACCACCAGCTTGCCGTTCTTCACCTGTGCCGCCTGCACCTGCAGCGCGCCGAGCACCCCGGCCACGGCCGGGTCCAGCTTGTAGATCGGTTCGCGCTGGGCGTAGTCGCTCAGCCAGGCATTGAGCAGGCCACGGGTGCGTGAGTCGAGGCGGCCGCCCTGGTTGGCCGGGGTGAAGTCGTCCACGCTGGGCTGCTGCAGGTGGAAGCCCTGGGTCTGCGCGTCGTAGCGCAGGCCGCTGCTGAGCTTCACCGTACCCAGTCTGGCCGGGTTGCCGCCGGCGGTGGCCAGTGCCACGTCCATGCCCAGGTTCAAGCGCTCGCCGGCCGGAAGGCTCAGCTGAGGATGGCTCATGGTCAGGGAGATCAGGCCGCCAAGGGCGTCCTGGGTGCGCGGGAAGCTGCCATCGAGGTACTGCTGGACGTCGCTGGCACCCACCGACAGTTCGCGGCCGGAAATGGAGGGAGCCGCCTGCGCGCCGATCGCAGCTGCGATCAGTACGGTGGAGGCAGCGAGGCGGGTCATCAGGGAACGCAGGCGCATGGCGGTGACCGATGGCAGGGAATTGATGGATCAAAGAGTAGCCGTGCAGGCTGAATCGCGCGTGCATGCGGTTGTAACGGTTCAGTCCAGCATTGGACGCAGTTGCGCCGACTGGATCTGCCAGGCGCTGCCGTCGCTGCTGGGTTGCACGCGGTACCAGCCACCGAAGCGGAACGTACCGTTGGCGGTGACTGCGCGGATCTGCACCGGCACCTCAAGCAGCTGCGGTGGCTGCCGATCATCGCGGGCGACCGGGGGATCGCTTTGCAGGCGCAGGGTACGCAGGTCCTGCAGCTGCCGCAGCGCGGCGTCGTCCGCATGCCGCGGGTCGCTGGGCGGGATCGTCCAGGCGGCATCGCTGGCGGCGCGGTCGCGGTTGAGCAACGCCGCTACGTAGCGGTTGAGCATCGTCGATGGCGGCTCGGCATCGTCGGCGACAGCAGACAGCACCGGCATTTCACTTGCCTGCACTGCTGCGGGATCGGGGCCGGTGCGGGTGTCCGCCGCTGCGGTGGCAGCGACGGGAGCAGACGCTGCCGCGATGCCGCCGGTCGTCTGTGCTGCCGGGCGTGAACAGCCCAGCAGCACCAGGGGTGCGATCAGCAACAGGATCCTGCGCATGTCTGCCTCCTCCCCGAGGCAACCTGGAGGGCGGCAGTGTAGCGATTGCGCCGGGATCAGCGGGAGGAGGGCAGCTGATCCAGAGCGTCCAGCGCTGGCAGGACCTGGCCGGCGATGGCCGCCAGTGCGTGGCCGCCGGTCTCGGCATGGCGCTGCACGATATCGCGCAGCAGCTGGGTGGCGATCACCAGGGTCGCACGCTCGTCGCCGCTGATACCGGCGGTACGCGGGGCCGCCTCCAGCAGGCGCATCAGGTCGCGGCTGGCGCGATGCTCCAGTTCGATGGTGCAGCGCCCTGTGCACTGCAGCCCGTCCTTTTCGATGGGGGTCACCGAGATCCGGTAGCGGGTGGAGGGGCTGGCCATGAGGGTGTGCTCGCCGTAGCTGTGGAGGATGTGCCCACCATAGGCAAGGCCACGGCCTGAGGCGACGGCCGGCGCTGCACGCAGTGTTCCACCCGGTACGTTCCAGCACCTGCCCAGGCCGCGCTCGGCCCGTGGTGACGGGCCTGTACGGGCATTCCCCGGGAGGCGGCAACGCTGTGTTGCGGATTGCCGCAGCGCGACGCATCCACGCATGGCGTGGATCCACCGCCGGGCACGCAAAAAAAAACGGGACGGCCAGAGCCGTCCCGTCGGAATCCACGTTGGGGCGCGCGCTTACAGCGCAGCGTCCTTCAGCTTCTTCAGCGGACGCACCTTCAGCTTGGTGGTGGCCGGCTTGGCGGCGAACCACTGCTCTTCCTTGGTGAACGGGTTGATGCCCTTGCGCTTCGGCTTGGCCGGCACATTGACGGTGGTGATCTTCAGCAGGCCCGGCAGGGTGAAGGAGCCAGCGCCCTTCTTGTGCACCGAGGAGGCGACGGCGCTTTCCAGCGAGGCCAGCACAGCGCGGACGTCCTTGGCGACGACGCCGGAGGCTTCAGCGATGTGTGCAACCAGGCCGGACTTGGTCAGCACTTCCTTGATCGGCTTCGGAGCGGCCGGCTTGGCGGCTGCCTTCGTCGCGACTTTCTTCACTGCCTTCTTCGGGGCAGCCTTCTTAGCGGTCTTTGCCATGGTTTCCTGTTCCGTGAACGGTTGGTTGTTTGGTCGGCGCCGAACCCCGTCGGCAAGCGCAATGTAGGGCAACTCTTGGGCGCCGCCAATAGCCCGAAGCGCGGAAAGTGCATGTTTTTTCATATCCAGGCCGATTCAGTACATGGTCGGCAATGGGGGATGGGGGCACGCCAGCGTGTTCGATCGCCGGCGCCCGCCGATTGGTGGGGTGCGCGAAACCACTGAAAACAAGAGGAAAATGCGTTCCGGGCTGGCGAGGAAGTGTCCACGCGCCGGGCTCGGGGGGGCGACGTCCGGCGTGCGGCGGAGCGACGCAGGGCTAACGCGTGGCGTGCGAGGGTAGCCGTTCATCACCGCCACGCAGGAGCAGCACAATGGGAATCTCGCGACACGCCACCGCGCACTGGGAAGGCGATCTGAAGACGGGCAAGGGGCAGTTGAGCACGCCGCAGAGTGGGCTGCTGGACAAGACCCGCTACGGTTTCAACAGCCGCTTCGGCGACGAAAAGGGCACCAATCCGGAAGAGCTGATTGCCGCCGCGCACGCGGGTTGTTTCACCATGGCGCTGTCGGCCAAGCTCGGCGAAGCGGGCTTCACCCCGACCTCGCTGGACACCGAAGCCAAGGTCGACCTGTCGCTGGAAGGCGGTCCGCAGCTGTCGCAGATCCGGCTGAAGGTGAAGGCGGTGGTGCCCGGCATCGACGCGGCGCAGTTCCGCGCCATCGCCGATGACGCCAAGCAGAACTGCCCGGTATCCAAGGCACTGAGCGCGGTGCCGATCAGCCTGGAAGCCGAGCTGGGCTGAGCCAAGGTAGTGCCGGCCGCTGGCCGGCAACCGCATGATGCCGAGGTCCATGCAGCATGCCGAGGTCCATGCAGCAGCCGGCCAGCATTATGGCGGCCTTCCTGGCCGCCACCCTCCGGGCCGTCGCGTCCGACGTTGGCAGCGGCTCCTGCCGCTGCCTTCGGCTCTACCACCCGCCAGCGCGATCACCAATCAAGGGTGCCGGTGATGACGGTCTGCACCTGGCCGCCCGACCAGACCTCGCCGTCCTCGTCGACCCGCAGGGTCAGGCGCGCATCGTGGCCGACTTCGCGGCCCTGGCTGACTTCGAACGGTGCACGGCCACGTGGCAGCGCGTCGCGCAGGTCCAGCCACGCGGCCAGCACTGCATTGGCGGCCCCCGAGGCGGCGTCTTCGAAGCGCCGACCATTGCCGACGAAAGCGCGCACGGCCAGATCGAATCCCTCACTGCCATCGCTGAAGGCATAGGCGAACACGCCCATGCTGTCGGTGGACTCGGCCAGCGCAGCCACCGCGTCCCAGTCCGGGCGCAGGGTGCGCAGTGCTGCTTCATCGGCCACCTGTACCACCCACCAGCTGCGTCCGCCCTGCATGCGCGCCGGCGGCAGCGAGCCCAGTGGCCAGTCCTTCAGTGCTGCCAGCAGGCGCGGATCGGTGGCTTCAGCGGTCTCCGCCAACTGCGCGCGCGGTGTGCGGATGGCGATGCGCCGCTGCGCGCCCTCACCGCTGACGCGCAGCGGCAGGACACCGGCAATGCCGTCCTGCACCAGCACGCCGTCGATCGGTGTGGCCAGGCCTGCCTGCAGCACCGCATGCGCCGTGCCGACGCTGGGGTGGCCGGCGAACGGCACTTCCTTCTGCGGGCTGAACATGCGCAGCCGGTAGCTGGCACCGGCGGCCTGGGGCGGGAACACGAAGGTGGTCTCGGGCAGGCGCGTCCAGCGTGCGATGGCCTGCATGCTGGCGTCGTCCAGGCCGTCGGCATCGAGTACCACGGCCAGCGGGTTGCCAGCGCCGGCGCGCGGGGAGAACACATCCAGCTGCAGGAAGCGGCGGGTGGTCATCGGGGCGAAACTCCAGGATCGGGTGGCGCGCAGCTTAACCCGCCGCTGTAGCGCCGAGCCGACGCTCGGCTGCCGTGTGGTGGGCCGCAGCCGAGCGTGGGCTCGGCTCTACAGCCAACGGATATGGCCGTCGATGACCGGCTGCACCTGGCCGCCGATCCACACCGTGCCCTGCGCATCGACCTGTACCTGCACGCGACCATCGCGACCGACTTCGCGGCCCTGGCTGGCCACAAAGCGGCCCCCGCCGCCGGACAGGGCGCCGTGCTGCGTCAGCCAGGCGCCGATCAACGCATTGGCGCTGCCGGTGACCGGGTCCTCGGGCACGCTGGGGGCATCGGCGGGGCAGAACGCGCGCACCACGCGGGCATGGCCGGCGCCGGCTTCGTCGGCGAACACCGCCACGCCGGTGGCATCGGTGGCAAGGCTCCAGTCGGCCAGCGCGGCCATGTCCGGCAGCAGGCTGCGCACGGCGTCGGCATCGCGCAGTGGCAGCAGCCACCAGCGTGCGCCGTTGTCCCAGAGTTCCGGCACCTGCCCGTCGGCAGCGAGCGCCAACAGCGCGGCGGGCGCTCCGCCTGCCTCCGTGTCCAGTTGCCGTGCCGGCGGGCTGGCCAGCTGGATCTCCAGTGCCCCGGCCGGGCCGCTCACCCGTACTGGCAGCAACCCTGCCGCGCATTGCTGCAGCAGGGCGCCGTCGCGCGGTTGGGCCAGGCCGCAGGTCACCGCCGCCCAGGCGGCGCCGACGCTGGGGTGGCCTGCAAACGCCAGCTCGCGGGTCGGGGTGAAGATGCGGATGTGGTAATCGGCGCCGGGCGCGGTGGGGCGCAGGAAGAACACCGTCTCGGACAGGTTCAGCCAGGCAGCCAGGGCCTGCATCTGGCTGCTGGAGAGCGCGTCGGCGTCCAGGATGGCGCCCAGTGGATTGCCGGTTCCGGGGCGGGGGGCGAAGACATCGAGCTGCAGGTAACGAAGGAGGGCCATCTACGGGGGTATTGCGCTTAGAATCGAAGGTTCCGCCCCCGAGGGCGGCCTCCCCACATTCTACATAGCCAATCCATGTCAGCTTCCCCCCTTGTCGATCGTTGGATCGTACTGAAGTTCGGCGGCACCTCGGTGTCGCGTCGTCACCGCTGGGACACGATCGGGAAGCTGGCGAAAAAACGCGCGGAAGAGACCGGATCGCGCGTGCTGGTGGTGGTATCGGCGCTGTCCGGGGTCACCAACGAACTGACCGCGATTGCCGACGGCGCGCCGGACAGCGGTGATCGCGTGGCAGCGCTTGTCGAGCGCCATGAGGGCTTCCTGGCCGAACTCGGCCTGGGTCGCGAGGTGCTGGCCGAACGGCTGGCGGCGCTGCAGGGCCTGCTCGACGATGCGCGGGCGGCCACCCGTCCGCTGGATTGGCAGGCCGAAGTGCTGGGCCAGGGCGAGCTGTTGTCCTCCACGTTGGGTGCGGCCTATCTGCGCGCCTCGGGCCTGGACATGGGCTGGATGGATGCCCGCCAGTGGCTGGACGCGATGCCGCCGCAGCCGAACCAGAGCGACTGGTCGCAGCGGCTGTCGGTGAACTGCCAGTGGCGCGCCGACGCGGAGTGGATGCAGCGCTTCCGCGCGCAGCCGACCCGCCTGCTGATCACCCAGGGCTTCATTTCGCGGCATGCCGATGGCGGTACCGCCATCCTCGGCCGTGGTGGCTCGGATACCTCGGCGGCGTACTTCGGTGCGCTGCTCGGCGCCAGCCGGGTGGAGATCTGGACCGATGTGCCGGGCATGTTCAGCGCCAATCCGAAGGACGTGCCGGACGCGCGCCTGCTGACCCGCCTGGACTATTACGAAGCGCAGGAAATCGCCACCACCGGCGCCAAGGTGCTTCACCCGCGCTCGATCAAGCCGTGCCGCGATGCCGGCGTGCCGATGGCCATCCTCGATACCGAGCGCCCGGAACTGCCGGGCACCAGCATCGATGGCAGCGCCGCACCGGTGCCGGGGGTGAAGGCGATCAGCCGCCGCAATGGCATCGTGCTGGTGTCGATGGAAGGCATCGGGATGTGGCAGCAGGTCGGCTTCCTGGCCGATGTGTTCAACCTGTTCAAGAAGCACGGCCTGTCGGTGGACCTGATCGGTTCGGCCGAGACCAACGTCACGGTGTCGCTGGACCCGTCCGAGAACCTGGTCAACACCGATGTGCTGGCCGCGCTGTCGGCCGACCTGTCGCAGATCTGCAAGGTGAAGGTGATCGTGCCGTGCGCGGCGATCACCCTGGTGGGCCGTGGCATGCGGTCGCTGCTGCACAAGCTGTCGGACGTGTGGGCCACCTTCGGCCGCGAGCGCGTGCACATGATCTCGCAGTCGTCCAACGACCTGAACCTGACCTTCGTCATCGACGAGGCCGATGCCGATGGCCTGCTGCCGATCCTGCACGCCGAGCTGATCGACAGCGGCGCGATGCCGGTGGAAGAGACCGAAGTGTTCGGCCCGCGCTGGCGCGAGATTGCCGGCACCGTGCGCCCGCGCGGCACGCCGTGGTGGCGCGGCCAGCGTGCGCACCTGCTGCAGCTGGCCGATGCCGGTACGCCGCGCTACGTCTACCACCTGCCGACGGTGCGCGCCCGCGCCCGTGCACTGGCCGCAATCAAGCCGATCGACCAGCGCTACTACGCGATCAAGGCCAACAGCCACCCGGCCATCCTGCAGCTGCTGGAAGCGGAGGGCTTCGGCCTGGAGTGCGTGTCGCATGGCGAGCTGAGGCATGTGTTCCAGCACCTGCCGGAACTGTCGCCCAAGCGCGTGCTGTTCACCCCCAGCTTCTGTCCGCGCAGCGAGTACGAGGCGGCGTTCGCGCTGGGCGTGACCGTGACCGTCGACAACGTGGAAGCGCTGCAGCGCTGGCCGGACCTGTTCCGCAACCGCGAGCTGTGGCTGCGTGTCGATCTGGGCCGGGGTGAGGGCCACCACGCCAAGGTCCGTACTGGTGGCAAGGAGTCCAAGTTCGGCCTGCCGATCGCCCGCGTCGACGAGTTCGTGCGCGCGGCAACCGAACTGGGCAGCCGCGTGGTGGGACTGCATGCGCACCTGGGCAGCGGCGTGGAAACCGCGCAGCACTGGCGCCTGATGTGCGATGAGCTGGCCGGTTTCGCCCGCCGCATCGGCAGCGTGCAGACCATCGATATCGGTGGCGGCCTGCCGATTCCGTACAGCGACGAAGACGAACCCTTCGACCTGGACGCCTGGGCCGAGGGCCTGGCCGAGGTAAAGGCACTGCACCCGGCATTCCGCCTGGCGATCGAGCCGGGCCGCTACCTGGTGGCCGAATCGGGCGTGCTGCTGACCCATGCCACCCAGGTGGTGGAAAAGGACGGCGTGCGCCGTGTCGGCCTGGACGCCGGCATGAACGCACTGATGCGCCCGGCGCTGTACGACGCCTGGCATGACATCGAGAACCTCAGCCGCCAGGGCGGTTATGCCGAAGCGGCGTTCGATGTGGTCGGCCCGATCTGCGAATCCAGCGATGTGTTCGGCAAGCGCCGCAAGCTGCCGGTGTCGACCGCGCCGGACGACGTGATGCTGATCGCAGATGCCGGTGCCTACGGATATGTGATGGCCAACACCTACAACCAGCGGATGCTGCCGCGCGAAGACGTGATCGAATGACCACCGCGCACGCCCTGCACCCGCCCACCGACACGCCCCGCGCCCTCGCGCGGGCCCGTGCCTGACCGGATACACCATGACTGCTTTCGACAAACACCAGGTTTCCCGCTTCCGCTTCGTCCGCTGCGACTTCGCAGCGGATACCGGCGTGGCCCGGCTGGTCTACGCCTTCGACGACGGCCCGGAGATGGTGGAAACCATCACCGTGCCCGGTGCCCCGTTCGTGCTGGACCCGGCGCGTGCGGCAGCGGTGCAGCGCGCGCTGCAGCTGCTGCACCTGATCGCCGGCGTCAGCTACTACAAGGCCGGCGTACCGGATACGGTCAGCATCGACAGCTACAGCATCGATGCCGATACCGCCGCGCTGGTGGAGACCATCTACCTCAACGGCCTGGGCGAATTCGCCTACCGCAACGGCCTGAACCTGCGTGGCCGCTTCCGGTTGCCGGTGCAGGGCGAGGCCGTGCAGGCGCCGGCGCTGGGCCTGCAGCCGCACGCGCTGGTGGCCATCGGCGGCGGCAAGGATTCGCTGGTCAGCATCGAAGCGCTGCGCCGTGCCGGCGTGGACGAGACCGTGACCTGGATCGGCGGCTCGCAGCTGATCCGTGCGTGCGCCGAGCGCACTGGCCTGCCGACATTGAACCTGGGCCGCACGCTGGCACCGGAACTGTTCGAGCTGAACCGCCAGGGCGCCTGGAACGGCCATATCCCGGTGACGGTGGTGAACTCGGCGATCATGGTGCTGGCCGCATTGCTGCACGGCGTGGACCAGGTTGTGTTCTCCAACGAGCGTTCGGCCAGCTACGGCAGCCAGATTCCGGGCACCGGCGAAGTGAATCACCAGTGGTCCAAGGGCTGGGCCTGCGAGCAGGCGTTCGGCAGCCATGTGCGGAAGTACGTGGCGGCGGACCTGCAGTACTACTCGTTGCTGCGCCCGATGTCCGAGCTGGCGGTGGCCCGCCAGTTCGCCAAGACCGATTTCTACGACGCGCACTTCTCCAGCTGCAACCGCAATTTCCACATTCTTGGCGAGCGCCCGGTGAACCGCTGGTGCGGCGTCTGCCCGAAGTGCCATTTCGTGTTCCTGGCGCTGGCCCCGTTCATGCCCAAGACGCGCCTGGTGCGCATCTTCGGCCGCAACCTGCTGGACGATGCCGAACAGGCTGCTGGCTTCGACGCGCTGCTGGAATTCCAGGACCACAAGCCGTTCGAGTGCGTGGGCGAAGGCCGCGAATCGCGTGCGGCGATGGCGACCCTGGCGCAGCGCCCGGAATGGAAGGAAGACGTGCTGGTGAAGCGCTTCTGCAACGAGATCCAGCCGCAGCTGGATGCCGCCGAACTGGAACTGGCACCGCTGCTGCAGCTGCAGGGCGAGCACCGCGTTCCGGCTGCGCTGTGGGAACGGGTGCGTGAAGATTTCGAAGCTTGAAGGAAAGCGCGTCGCGCTGTGGGGCTGGGGCCGTGAGGGCCGCGCCGCGTTTGCGGTGCTGCGTGAGCGACTGCCCACGCTGCCGCTGAGCCTGTTCTGCCCGGCGGCCGAAGTCGAGGCCGCGCGTGCGGAAACGCAGGGCGCGCTGGACGTTCGTGGTGAGCCGTCGGCCGAGGCGCTGGCGGCGTTCGACGTGGTGATCAAATCGCCCGGCATCAGTCCCTACCAGCCGATCGCGCTGCAAGCAGTGGAGCAGGGCACCACCTTCATCGGTGGCACTGCGCTGTGGTTTGCCGAGCATGCAGGTGCTGATGGCATCGTGCACGACACCGTGTGCGTGACCGGCACCAAGGGCAAGAGCACCACCACCGCGCTGGTCGCGCACCTGCTGCGGGCCGCCGGGCATTGCACCGGACTGGTCGGCAACATCGGCCTGCCGCTGCTGGAAGTGCTGGACCCGCAGCCGGCGCCCGAGTACTGGGCCGTCGAGCTGTCCAGCTACCAGACCGGTGAAGTGGCGCGCAGTGGCGCCCGCCCGCAGGTGGCAGTGGTGCTGAACCTGTTCCCGGAACACCTGGACTGGCACGGCAGCGAACAGCGTTACATCGAGGACAAGCTGCGGCTGGTGACGGAAGCCGCGCCGCGCATTGCCGTGCTCAATGCCGCAGATCCGCACCTGGCCGCGCTGTCGCTGCCCGAGAGTGAGGTGGTCTGGTTCAACCAGCCGCAGGGCTGGCATATGCGGGGCGACATCGTGCATCGCGGCGAACAGGCGGTGTTCGATACCCGCAACACGCCGCTGCCGGGCCGCCACAACCGCGGCAACCTGTGCGCGGTGCTGGCCGCACTGGAAGCACTGGGCCTTGACGCCGTGGCGCTGGCACCGGCGGTGCAGGAGTTCCGCCCGCTGCCGAACCGCCTGCAGCGGATTGGCCTGGCCGATGGCCTGACCTACATCAACGATTCGATCAGCACCACGCCGCACGCCAGCCTGGCAGCGCTGGAGTGCTTCGCTGGCCAGCGCATTGCGCTGCTGGTAGGCGGGCACGACCGTGGCCTGGACTGGACCGATTTCATGCAGCACATGGCGCACGATGTGCCGCCGGTGGAGATCGTGACCATGGGCAGCAACGGCCCGCGCATCCACACGATGCTGCAGCCGCTGGCCGACGCCGGTCGCTTCGGCCTGCACGCCGCCGCTGATCTGCCCGAGGCGATGGCACTGGCGCGCACGGCGCTGGGCGCGCAGGGCGGGGTGGTGCTGCTGTCGCCGGGTGCGCCAAGCTTCGGGGCCTACCGCGATTACGTGGCGCGTGGCCGCCATTTCGCCGAACTGGCCGGATTCGATCCGGACAGCATCAGCGCGATTCCGGGGTTGGGCATCGCCTGATCCGCCTGATCCGCCGGATCGGGGTCGGATCCCTTTCCTCAGGAAAGGGCTCTGATCCCGGCGAGTTACCATGGGGCGCATCCCCCGGACGGACCCGGATAGCCGCATGTGCACCTTCATCACCTTGTTCCTTCCTGCGTCGTTTGCGCAGGTCGATGCCGCCGCGATCATGCAGCGCAGCGGCCGGAGCCTGTTCGCGCAGGATTCGCCCAGCCTGCAGTCAGCGGTCGGGCCCGGTTGGCAGCCGTGGCTGAGCGCCGCGCACTGCGATTGCGGTACCGCGCTGGCCTCGTCGCGGGCCGAGCGGGAGTGGAAGGGCGATGCCGGGCGCTGGCGGAAGAAGGGTTGGAGCGAAGCCAAGATCGCCCGCGCGCTGGCCGAGCAGCAGGCGCGGCATGAACAGGATCAGCAGGCACGCCGCGATGAAGCGCTGGACGATGCCGGCCAGTGGTTGCAGCGTATCGACGCGCTGTTGCAGGCCGGAGCCGCGCGCATCGGCCTGCTGGTGCGCGACTACGACGGTTCGGTCGGTGCCCGGCAGCCGAAGCCGCCGGAACGCCACTGGCCGCGGAATCAGCTGGCCCCAGCGGACCTGCTGGCGCTCATGCCGGGCACGTTGCATTGGATCGAGCGCGGGTAGTGCCGGCCGCTGGCCGGCAACCTGCGGAGAAATTCACCCACGCATGGCGTGGCTCTACTGTAGAGCCGAGCCCACGCTCGGCTGCCTTCATTCGTCTTCATCGATGAACGCGTAATCGCCATCGATCAGCTGCTGCAGATACACATCGAAGCTCCGCGCAATGACCGCATAGCTGTCCGGATCGTGCAGGTAGCGCACCACCTGGCCGACGGTGCCGCCTGGCGCGGGATCGAAATCCAGGTACAGCATCGACGTGCCACCGTTGTTCATGCAGTGCGAGAAACACAGCCGGCGGTTCATCGGCAGATCCGCGTCGATGCCCTCGCCGAGAATCTCCGGTTCCTCATCCAGCCACTCTTCGTAGATGGAACGGATGCTGTCGTCCCATCGCTGCTGGTCCTCGAAGATCTGCGCGACCGATCGCAGGTAGTACGGGTAGCCACCGTCCTCCACGTCCGAGCCGAGCATCAGTACGCAGACCTTGCCGCCGGGGTACTCCCGGTAGTGGGTGCCATCCACGCGCGATAGGAGTTCCACCAGGCTGTCCGGCACCTGCGGCCACTGCACACGCAGGCGCTGCAGGTCTTCAGCGCTGGCGCCCTGCACGTGGACCCACTGCGGGGCATCCTCGGCAGGCAAACGCGGGATCAGGCCAGACAGAAAGCGATCAACAAGATTCATGCGAAAAAAGGGGACGGAGGGGATTAAGTCGTATCCAACCACACCTGCGTCACGCCGCCAATGCAGAATGCGACGCGGGAGGGGCGAATACGGCTTAATCCCCTCCGTCCCCTTTTTCTTGCGGAGCAGGCGCATGAATCGTTGGCGATGCGGTGTGGCGATGATGCTGGGGCTGGCGGCGATGCCAGCGTGGGCGGCGATGAAGACGCAGCCGGTGGAGTGGAAACACCAGGGCACGACCTTCAGTGGCGTGCTGGTCTATGACGATGGCGAGCATGACCAGCGACCTGGCCTGGTGATGGTGCCGAACTGGAAGGGTGTGAACGAGTCGGCGGTCGAGAAGGCCAAACAGCTGGCCGGCGACGACTACGTGGTGCTGGTGGCCGATGTCTACGGAAAGGGTGTGCGGCCGAAGACCGATGCCGAGGCCGGGCCGGTGGCGACCAAGCTGCGCAACGATCGGCCGCTGCTGCGCGCACGTGCGCTGGAAGCGGTGAACGTGCTCAAGGCGCAGGCCGGCAAGGCGCCGCTGGATGCCAGTCGGATCGGTGCGGTGGGCTTCTGTTTCGGCGGTACCACCGTGCTTGAACTGGCTCGCGCCGGTGCGCCATTGGCCGGTGTGGTCAGCCTGCATGGTGGGTTGGGTTCGCCGCTGCCGGCGCAGGCCGGTGGCAGCCATCCTTCGGTGCTGGTGCTCAACGGGGCCGATGACAAGAGCGTGACCGCCGAGGACATCGCCGCGTTCCAGAAGGAAATGGATGCGGCCAAGGTCGATTGGGAGTTCACCAACTACAGCGGTGCAGTGCACTGCTTCGCCGAGCGCGACGCCAGCAGCCCGCCGGGGTGCCAGTACAACGAGCGGGCGGCCAAGCGCGCGTGGAAGGCACTGGATGAGTTCTTCGAGGAGCGCTTCGAGAAACGTTGATTCGTGCAGTGGTAGTGCCGGCCGCTGGCCGGCATTCCCGTGGCATCGGCAGCCTCAGGAGGTTGCCGGCCAGCGGCCGGCACTACAATGCGGTCGATGCGAGGGGTTGGCACCCACCGATGTTTCCGTGCCGACCGTTGGTCGGCACGCCTCCATCAATGCGAGCGCTGCACCGCGTAACGCGCCAGGCCGCGCAGGGCGGCCACGGCATCGTTGTCGCCCAGGCCATCGAGCGCGCGCTCGGCGGCTTCGGCATATTCTTCCGCACGCGCGCGGCTGTACTCCAGGCCGCCGGTAGCCCGGATCGCGGCCAGCACTTCCGGCATCGCCGAGGCGTCGCCGTCCTGCACGATGGTGCGCAGGCGTTCGCGGGTCGCGTCGTCGGAGTGGGCCATCGCGTGGATCAGCGGCAGCGTGGCCTTGCCCTCGGCGAGGTCGTCGCCCAGGTTCTTGCCCAGCTCCTCGGCGTTGGCCGAGTAGTCCAGCACGTCGTCGGCGATCTGGAATGCGTAGCCCAGGTGCATGCCGTAGTCGAACAGGGCCTGCTGGGTCGCTTCATCCACGCCGCTGGCCAGCGCGCCCAGGCGGGTGCCGGCGGCGAACAGCACCGCAGTCTTGCGCTCGATCACGCGCAGGTAGGCGGCTTCGTCGGTATCCGGATTGTGCACGTGCAGCAGCTGCAGCACTTCGCCCTCGGCGATGCGGTTGGTGGCATCGGCCAGGATCTGCATCACCGGCATGCGCTCCAGCTCGACCATCAGCTGGAAGCTGCGCGAGTACAGGAAGTCGCCCACCAGCACGCTGGGCGCGTTGCCCCACAGCGCGTTGGCGGTGCTGCGGCCACGTCGCAGGCTGGACTCGTCCACCACGTCGTCGTGCAGCAGGGTAGAGGTGTGGATGAACTCGATGATCGCCGCCAGCTGGTGGTGCTCCGGGCCGGCCTGGCCGACCGCATGGCCGGCCAGCATCACCAGCATCGGACGCAGGCGCTTGCCGCCGGCGGAAATGATGTGGTCGGCGATCTGGTTGATCAGCACGACGTCCGAGGACAGCCGGCGCCGGATCAGGGCGTCGACGGCGGCCATGTCGGCCGCGGCAAGCGACTGGATCTGGGGCAGGCCCAGGGCGGGACGGGTGTCTTCGGTGATGGTCATGCGATCAGGCTTTCAGGCTCACCACCGATTATAGGCGCTGGCCGTGAATTCGGGCGCAAACGGGCCCGAGCGGCAATTCCAGCCCGGCCTGCGCGGCCCTTCGCGTGAATACGTATGCAGGTTGCGCCATGCCCGCGAGGCCACCGCTAAGCTTGCCGGAACAGGATTTCGGCCCGCTGCCGGCGGGTCCCGCATGCCCGGAGGGGGGCTGTCGATGTCGCACTATCCATGGTGGCGCGGAGCCGTCATCTACCAGATCTACCCGCGCAGTTTCCTCGATGCCAACGGCGATGGGGTGGGCGACCTGCCGGGCATCATCGAGCGCCTGGACCACATCGCTGCACTGGGCGTGGATGCGATCTGGATCTCGCCGTTCTTCAAGTCCCCCATGGCCGACTTCGGCTACGACATCGCCGACTACCGCGACGTCGACCCGCTGTTCGGCAGCCTGGACGACTTCGACCGCCTGTTGGCCAAGGCCCACGGCCTGGGCCTGAAGGTGATGATCGACCAGGTGCTGAGCCATACCTCGATCGAGCACGCCTGGTTCCGTGAGAGCCGCCAGGACCGCAGCAATCCGAAGGCGGACTGGTACGTCTGGGCCGACCCGCGCGAGGACGGCACCCCGCCCAACAACTGGCTGTCGCTGTTCGGCGGCTGTGCCTGGCAGTGGGAGCCGCGCCGCGAGCAGTACTACCTGCACAACTTCCTGGTCGACCAGCCGGACCTGAACTTCCATCACCCGGACGTGCAGCAGGCCACCCTGGACAATGTGCGCTTCTGGCTCGATCGCGGCGTGGATGGCTTCCGCCTGGATGCGATCAACTTCTGTTTCCACGACGCACAGCTGCGCGACAACCCGCCCAAGCCGGCGGAGAAGCGGGTGGGGCGCGGCTTCAGCCCGGACAACCCGTACGCGTACCAGTACCACTACTACAACAACACCCAGCCAGAGAACCTGCCGTTCCTGGAGCGCCTGCGCGCGCTGCTGGATGAGTATCCGGGGGCGGTCAGCCTGGGCGAGATCTCTTCGGAGGATTCGCTGGCGACCACCGCCGAGTACACCCGCGATGGCCGCCTGCACATGGGTTACAGCTTCGAGCTGCTGGTGGATGACTACAGCGCGGCCTACATCCGCGACACGGTCTCGCGGCTGGAAGCGGCGATGACCGAAGGCTGGCCGTGCTGGGCGGTGTCCAATCACGACGTGGAGCGGGCGGTCAGCCGCTGGGGCGGTCACCCGGCCGATCCGCGCCTGGCGCGGATGCTGGTGGCGATGCTGTGCTCGCTGCGCGGCTCGGTCTGCCTGTACCAGGGCGAGGAGCTGGGCCTGGCCGAGGCCGAGGTGCCGTTCGAGGCCCTGCAGGACCCGTATGGCATCACCTTCTGGCCGAACTTCAAGGGCCGCGACGGCTGCCGTACGCCGCTGCCGTGGACCGATGCACCGCTGGCCGGCTTCACCACCGGCCAGCCCTGGCTGCCGATCCCGGCCGAGCACCGCGCGGCGGCGGTGGCCGTGCAGGAACGCGACCCGCACTCGGTGCTGGCGGCGTTCCGCGCGTTCCTGGCCTGGCGGCATACCCAGCCGGCGCTTCTGCATGGCAGCATCAGATTCCTTGAAAGCGCCGAGCCTGTGCTGCTGTTCGAGCGTATGCTTGCAGATGAAACCCTCCTGCTGGCCTTCAACCTGTCGGCCGAGGCGGTAACCCATCCGCTGCCGCTGGGCAACTGGCAGCAGGTGGCGGTACCGGGCCCGGATGCGGGCACGGTGCAGGGCAACGAACTCCAGCTGCCGCCGCGCGCGGTGTATTGCGCCCGACGCAGCTGACCGTTTTCTCCGGTGGCGGTACTTGCGGGGACGGGGCCGAAGCGCCCCGTCCCTTTTTTGTGGGTGGGATTCCAGAGAACGGCATCCACGCATGACGCAGATCTACGGGTTGGAACGTCGCTGCATGGGCCTTGCCGATCACGTGCTGGCATCCGCGCAAAAGAAAACCCGCTGCCTGCGCAGCGGGTTTCCGGTCCTGCTCCCTTTGTGTTGCCGGCCAGCGGCCGGTACTACCGGGTCCGGGCTGCCGGGCAGGACCCGGCGCTACCTCAGAACTTGTAGTTCACGCCCAGCATGTAGGTGCGGCCCCACTCGATGTACTCCAGCGGGCGGTCCTTGCTGCCGGCGTAGGTGCGGTACGGCTCGTTGGTCAGGTTGCTGCCCTGCAGCAGCAGGGTCAGGCCACGCAGGGCACTGCTGTCGCTGAAGGTGTAGCTGATCTGCGCGTCGGTCACGTTCTCGCCGACAACGTAGCGCAGGCTGCGGTTGCCGTTGAAGTTGCCGATCTCGCCGATGAAGTCCGAACGCCGGCGCTGGCTGACGCGAGCTTCAAAGCCGCTGCGCTCGTAATAGGCCGTGAAGTTGTACACGCGCTTGGACAGGCCGGGCAGGCTGATCGGGTCGCTGCCCACGCTGGACGCGCTTTCCGGGTCCAGGATGGTGATGTCGCTCTTGTTGAAGGTCGCGCTGGCCTGCACGCCGAAGCCACGCAGGCTGTCGGTCAGCATCTCCAGCGGGAACGAGGCGGTCAGTTCCAGGCCCTTCAGCGTGCCGCCCTTGCCGTTCTGCGGGGCGGAGAAGGTGCCGGTGGTCAGCACCGGTGCCGTCATTCCCGGCGGCGGCACGTAGCTGCCCAGCAGCGCGGTGAAGTCGTAGTTGTCGACCGACTGGGTGTAGACGTAGCTCTTCAGGTCCTTGTAGAAGATCGCGGCGGCCACGTAGGCCTTCTCGCCGAAGTACTTCTCGTAGGACAGGTCCAGCGCGGTGGCACGCCACGGGTCCAGCAGCGGATTGCCGCCGCTGCCGCCGGGGCGCCCGGTGCCGGTGTCCACGCCGAACTCCAGGCCGGCGCGCATCTGGTCCACGCGCGGCCGCGCAACCTGCTTGGCGGCGGCAAAACGCAGCGTCTGCTGATGCGGGAACAGGAAGGCCAGGTTCAGGCTCGGCAGCCAGTCATTGTAGGTGCGGCCATTGGAGTACGGCTGCACGTTGTTGCCGGCCGACTGCGAGCTGTCCCAGTACCGCGAATCCGAGCTCTGGTCGGTGTGCTGCATCTGCACGCCGATGTTGCCGCGCACGCCGACTTCACCGATGTCGGCGTTGATGTTCAGGCGCGCCCAGGCGGTGGTGATCTTCTCCTGTACCGTCCACGACTTGGGGATCAGGTAGTCCAGGTTGTCGACCGGGTTGAAGGTCATGTAGCGCCCCACCGCGGCGGGCACGTTCCAGGCCGGGATGGTGCCGAGGCCGGCGAAGCCCAGGTTGACCGGGCGGTACTGCAGGTCCGAGGCGATGTTGGCGTCGCCCTGAGCACCCAGCAGGATGTTGCCTTCGGACTGGGTCTTCACCTTGCGGCGGTCGGCATAGTTCACGCCGATGTCGATGTCCGGCGCCCACGACGCGACGGCATCGGGCAGGGCGATGGTGGCTGCCAGCTTGCCACCCTTCAGGCGGTCTTCCACCTGCGGCACCTTGCCGTAGCCGGAACCGTAGATGGTGTTGGTCAGGAACAGAGCGTCGGGGTTGGAGTAGTTCAGCCCCGGGCTGATCTGCGAGAAGCCGTCCTGGCGGATCGACACGCCGACCGTATCCAGCTGCGGCATCGGGGTCAGCTGCAGGTTGTTTTCCAGGTTCAGCTCATCGCGCGTGGCCTTGGAGTAGTTCAGGTCGGCGACCAGCTTGACGCCGCTGAAGTTGAACTCGTTGTTCCAGCCGAACGCGTCGATCTTGTCCTTGCGCTTGTTGTACATGCCGCGCACCAGCGGATACACGCCGCTGGCGGTGCCGCCGGTGAACGAGCCATTGGCGTTGACCTGCGGGTTGCTGACCAGCAGGCCCGGGGTGTAGTTGCCGTTGTAGTTGCTGAGATTCAGCTCGAACTGGTTGGCGGTATCGATCTGCTCGGCTTCGGTGTGGAACGCATCGAAGGTGCTGGTCCAGCTGTTGTTGGGCCGGAACTGGATCGTGGCCATCACGCCGTCGCGCTTGTTGTTGCCGGTGCGGCGCAGCGCCTTGATGCCATCGGAGAAGTAGGTGCCGGCGCCCACGCCCGGGCGGTCGCCCTTGTCGGTGTGCTCGGTGGTCCACGGCTCGTACAGGCCGACCTGGTTCTCCTGGATCGGCATGTCGCTGTGCGCATAGCCGATGGCGATGCCCAGGGTCTTGTCCAGGAACTGGTCGATGTAGCTGGCGCTGAAGCGGTTGCCGTACGGATCGGTGTTGGCGGCGCGGCCCAGCGAGCTCTTCTGGTAGCGGCCACTGACCGCGATCACGCGCTCGCCGAAGCTGAGCGGGCGCGCGGTCTGCATGTCGATGGTGCCCGACAGGCCCTGGCCGACCAGCGCCGCATCCGGGGTCTTGTACACGGTCACGCCGTTGACCAGCTCGGACGGGTACTGGTCGAACTCGACGCCGCGGTTGTCGCCGGTGCTGACCACTTCGCGGCCATTGAGCAGTGTAGTGGCGAAGTCCGGCGACAGGCCGCGCACGCTGATCACCTGCGCACGTCCGGCGACGCGCTGTGCGGCAAGGCCAGGCAGGCGCGAGATGGACTCGGCGATGCTGACGTCGGGCAGCTTGCCGATGTCTTCGGCGGAGATTGCTTCCACCACCGAGGTGGCGTCCTGCTTGACCGCGATCGCGCTCTCGATGCCGCGGCGGATGCCGGTGACCTGCACCGTATCGAGGTTGGTGGCGGCGGTGCCGGCCGGTGTGGTGGTGTTCTGCGTGGACTGTGCCGACGCCAGTGTCGGCGCCAGGACAACGGCCAGCGCGATGCTCAGCGCGCTGCGCTTGTGGTTCAACATTTTCCCCTCCCAGGCAATGTTGCAGATCGATTTGTGAGCGTTCCGGCGGGGCCGTGAACGTGCGACGCGGTGGCCGCTGTCGTCGCCGCTATGGTAGGCAGCGCATTCTTCGCGGGAATCACCCTGCATACGTATTCAATGGCGTCTACAGGGATGTAATCGCTTTCAGGTACTGCTTGCAGTAGTGCCGGCCGCTGGCCGGCATCACGATCAGCGGGTTGCCGGCCAGCGGCCGGCACTACCCGTGCGTTCAAAGCGGTGTGAAGCGAATGGCCTGGCCACCGCCTGGTGCCAGCACCAGCGTCAGTGCATCGGCGCTGGTCACTTCGCGGGTTTCGCGAACGAACCCGAACGGGTTGCTGCGGAAATCAGCGCCTTCACCATCACGGTAGATCTCGGCGCGATAGCGCACACCCGGCTCCAGGAAGCCCAGCGAGACCGGCAGCACGCGTCCGTGTTCATCGGTGATGCTGCCGAGGAACCAGTCGCGGCTGTTGCGGTCGCGGCGCACGATCGTCACGTAGTCGCCCACTTCGCCATCGAGCACGCGGCTCTGCTCCCAGTCCACCGCCACGTCCTCGATGAAGCGGAACGCCTCGCGATGCTGCAGGTAGTGCTCGGGCAGGTCGGCGGCCATCTGGATCGGGCTGTAGAGCACCACATACAGCGCCAGCTGCCGCGCCAGCGTGCTGGGGATGGCCTGGCCGTGGCGGCCCTTCAGGCTGAGGATGCCGGGGGTGTAATCCATCGGCCCGGCCAGCATGCGGGTGAACACCAGGTTGACCTCGTGCTCGGGCGGGTTCGGCGGCTGGCCCCAGGCGTTGTACTCCATGCCGCGTGCGCCTTCGCGCGAGATCCAGTTGGGATAGGTGCGGCGCAGGCCGGTGTCCTTGATCGGCTCATGCGGGTTGACCGACAGGTGCCGGCGCGCGGCCTCCTGCACCACCTTCAGATGGTGGCGTGCCATGAACTGCCCGTCGTGCCACTCGCGCCACAGCGGTCCCCCTGCCGGATTGCGACGATCGACCTGGCCGTCGTCGCACACATAGCCGGTCTTGAACTGGTCCACGCCCAGCCGTGCATACAGGTCCAGCGCGGCACCCAGCTGGTCCTCGTAGTGCTCGATGGCGCAGCCGGTTTCATGATGGCCGATCAGGTGCACGCCCTTTTTCAGGCCGTACGCGGACAGCGCCTCAATGTCGAAATCGGGCGTGGCACGGGTGAAATCGAAGTCGTAGCCATTGCCCACCCACATGCCGTCCCAGCCCGGGTTCCAGCCTTCCACCAGCACGCCACGGAAGCCGTGCGCGGCGGCGAAGTCGATGACTTTTTTCGTCTTGGCGGTGGTGGCCGCGTGCTTCGGCCCGGTCGCCCAGCTCTCGTTGTCCAGGTGCATCGACCACCACACGCCCAGGTACTTGGCCGGCTTCACCCAGCTCACATCACCCAGCGCATTGGGTTCGTTGAGATTGAGGATCAGGTCCGATTCGACCAGGCCACCGGCGCGGTCGGCAATCTGCAGCGTGCGCCAGGGCGTGGCGAAGGGCAGGGTGCGGCGTACCTTCCAGCCTTCGGCCGAGGGCGAAAGCTGCGCGCGCAGGCGTTGTCCCTCGGTCCGGCGCAGCCACATGCCGGCATAGTCCACCAGCGCCGCTTCGTGGATCGCCACGTGCAGGCCGTCGCGGCTGCGCAGGGTCATCGGCGTATGCACCAGCGGCACTTCGCGCAGCGGCGTGCGCTGGTACAGGTATTCGTAGTGGATCGGCTCGCCGGCGGGAATCCACCAGGCGGTTGATTCGGGCGCGATGGCGAACTCGGTCAGTTCGTCATCGATGATGGCCTCGCGCAGGTTCGGTTGTTCAGGGAACACATAGCGGAAGCCAAGGCCATCATCGTAGACGCGGAACACCACATCCAGCCGCCGCTTGCTGCCGGTGGTTTCGGCCAGCTGCACGGTCAGCTCGTTGAAGTGGTTGCGGGTGAGCCGGCGCTCTCCCCAAGGCTGCTCCCAGGTGTCATCCACGCTGTGCCGCTGCTGGCCCAGCAGGGTGAAATCGCGGTCCAGGCGACCGTCGCGCAGGGCGAAGCCGAGCTTCGAATCCTCCACCACGGTGTCGCCCAGGCGCTCGACCCGGTAGCGGGCCGTGCCGCCATCCAGCAGCAGACTGACCTTCAATACCTTGCCCGGCGATTCGACGCTGGCCACCTGGGGCGCGGCCTGTACCAGCGTGGCCCATCCGATCAGGGCCAGACCGAGCATGTGCGCGAATAGCGCGCGTACAGCAGTGGGTGACATCGGCAATTCCCCTCCCAAGGCGCCGTTGGCAGACCCGGACCATAAGCCAGCGCGGCGGGTGCGCTACCGCGCGATGCCATGAATACGTATGCAACTGGACGCAGCCGACAGCCCCGCGTCTACCATGGGGCCAGGGCACCTTGAGGGAGGGGCCGCGCCCGCCCGCCGGCAACGACGGTGCGGACCTACAACGCGTGCAGAGAGGGAGGGAGGCCGACGGGCGCAAGCCGGTCCGCCGCTTCGATGCTGAAGATCATTTGCCTGACCGCTGCCCTGGGGGCAGCGCTGGGGACGACCGCGCAGGCGGCCGACCTGCAATTCGACGGCCGCCATGCGCGCGCCGAAGCCGCTGCCGAGGGCAGCTTCGTGCTGCATGCGCCGAAAGGTGAGGTGCGCATCGCGCCGATGCCGATGCGCAGCCAGACCGGCAGCGTGATGTTCGACGCCCTGTTCGCGCTGGCCCAGCAGGAAATGGACCAGGACCGCGTGGATGCCATCCGTGATCCCGCCTTCGACGAAGGCCGGCCGGTGCCCTGCGAGTGCTTCCAGACCGGTGCGCGCTGGCCTTACGTGTGGACGCGCGATGTCAGCTTCGCCGCCGATCTGGCGCTGGCGCGGCTGGATCCGCAGCGCACCCGGCAGTCGCTGCAGTTCAAGCTGTCGGCGGCCCGCGATGGCCATACGTCCGGCCTGTTCGTTGCGCAGGACACCGGTTCCGGCGGCAGCTGGCCGATCAGCAGCGACCGCGTGGTGTGGTTCCTGGCAGCACGTCACCTGCTGGAGGATCGCGCGTTTGCCGACCAGGTCTGGCAGGCGCTGCAGGGCACGCTGGCGCAGGACCGCGCGATGGTGTTCGACGTGCAGATGGGCCTGTACCGCGGCGAGACCTCCTTCCTGGACTGGCGCGAGCAGACCTATCCAGACTGGACCCGCGAGGATGTGCGTTTCATCGGTGATTCCTACGCACTGTCCACCAACGTGCTGCACTACCAGGCACTGCGCCTGGCCGAACGCCTGGCCGGGCAGCACGGCGATGCCCGCGCGACCGACTACAAGGCCTGGGCCGATGCATTGGCGCAGCAGATCGATGCGCGCTTCTGGCGCGAGGATATCGGCCAGTACATGAGCTACATCGGCGAAGCCGCGCACCCGGTGCCGTACGCCAAGGTCGATCTGCTCGGCCTCTCGCTGGGCATCCTCGCCGAGGTGCTGCCGCCCGAGCGCGCGCGGCGTGCGCTGGCGGCGTATCCGATGGGCCCGGCCGGCAGCCCGGTGGTCTGGCCGCAGGAAGCACAACAGCCGATCTACCACAACCGCGCGATCTGGCCGTTCGTCAGTGCCTACTCGCTGCGTGCGGCGCGGCAGCTGGACGATGCGCCGCGCATTGCCGCCGAGATCCGCTCGCTGATGCAGGGTGCCGCGCTGGCCGGCTCCAACATGGAGAACTACGAGCTGGTCAGCCAGGCCGTGCATGTCGAGGAAGGCGCGCTCAGCGGGCCGGTGGTCAATTCGGAGCGCCAGCTGTGGTCGGTGGCTGGGTATCTGTCGATGGTGGTCGAGGGCGTGTTCGGCGTGCAGGATGATGGCCGCGTGCAGCCCAAGCTGCCAGCGGCGCTGGTCCCCGAACTGTTCGGCAAGCGGCGCCGCATCTCCCTGGAGGCCGATGGCAAGCGCTATGTGCTGGAGCGGCCGAAGCAGGTGGGTGATGGCCTGCTGGTGGCGGGCGAGGTAAAGACGCGTGGTACCGCCACCACCGTGCAGCTGGTGGCCGCGCCGTCGCGCACGTCGCCCGCCAGCACGGTCGATGCCAATGCGCGCGCGCCGGCAACCCCGCCCGCGCCGCAGGCGCGACGCAGCGGCAGAGGTTGGTCGGTACCGGTGGCTGAAGGCCAGGTGCTGTGGCAGGACGGCCGGGCGGTGACCGCGATCACCCAGGGCGTGGCACGCATCGTCGATGACGGCCTGCAGCATTGCCTCAGCCTGACCCGGCGCGATGGTGCATTGGAATCGCTGCACAGCCCGATGGTCTGCGTCGGTCCGCAGCAGCGACTGAAGGGTGCCGAGCGCTGGCAGTTCACCTCGGCCAAGGCGGGGCAGGTGCGCCTGCGCCTGCAGTACAGCAACCCGAATGGGCCGATCAACACGGGCGTGACCGCCGCGGTGAAGCAGCTGGTGCTGCAGTGTCCGGGCCAGCCGTTGCAGCGGCATGCGGTCACCCTGCCGCACAGCGTGACCGTGCAGCACTCGACCTCGGCGGCATTTACGGTGCCCAAGGGCCGATGCACGGTCGCGCTTGAAGAAGGCTTCAACATGAGCGCGCTGCAGCACTTCGCGCACTACACCGGGGGCAAGGGCGGGCGCGACGGCGCGCTCAACCAGGCGCAGGTGCAGGCGCTGACGGTGGCGCCCGTGGCCGTAGAGGGCGCACGATGAATCGCCCCGCCAAACCCCAGCTGTCGTTCTGGCAGATCTGGAACATGTGTTTCGGTTTTCTCGGGATCCAGTTCGGCTTCGCCCTGCAGAATGCCAACGCCAGCCGCATTTTCGAGACGCTGGGCGCGGACATCGACGCGGTACCGGGGCTGTGGATCGCCGCGCCGCTGACCGGCCTGCTGGTGCAGCCGGTGATCGGTTACCTGTCCGATCGCACCTGGACGCGCTGGGGGCGGCGCCGTCCGTTCTTCATGATCGGTGCGGTGCTGACCACGCTGGCCCTGCTGGTGATGCCGAATTCGCCGACGCTGTGGATCGCGGCCGGCACGCTGTGGGTGCTCGATGCCTCGATCAACGTATCGATGGAGCCTTTCCGTGCCTTTGTCGGCGATCAGCTGGCGCCACGCCAGCGTCCGGCCGGCTACGCGATGCAGAGCTTCTTCATCGGCGTGGGCGCCATCGTCGCCAGCTTCCTGCCGTTCATCCTGGCCCACTTCGGGGTCGCCAATACGGCCGCCGCAGGAGAGGTGCCGGACACCGTGCGCTATGCGTTCTACTTCGGCGCGGTGGTGCTGCTGGCGGCGATCACCTGGACGGTGCTCAGCACCCGCGAATATTCACCAGCCGAACTGGCTGCCTTCGATGATGCCGAGCCGCCGGCGCATCATGCGGGAGCGGTGATCAACGGCCCGGCTCCATGGACGCGGGTGACCCTGTGGCTAGGGCTGGGTGTGCTGTTGGCGCTGCTGATCACCTGGCGACAAGGCGACAGAATGCTGTACGTGCTCGCAGGCCTGTGCGCCGGCTACGGCCTGCTGCTGGCGGCCGCGCGCGCGTTGCCGGCCACGCACATGCTGGCCGCCATCGTCGGCGACCTGCGCGCGATGCCGGTGACCATGCGCCGCCTGGCGTGGGTGCAGTTCTTCTCGTGGTTCGCGCTTTTCGCCATGTGGATCTACACCACTGCTGCGGTCGCCGGTGCCCACTTCGGTTCGACCGATCCACAGTCGGCGGCCTACAACGAAGGTGCCAACTGGGTGGGCGTGCTGTTTGGCGCCTACAACGGCTTCGCTGCGCTGGCGGCGGTGCTGATTCCGCCGATGGTGCGTGCGATCGGCCTGCGCTGGAGCCACCTGGTCAACCTGTGGCTGGGCGCTGCCGGCCTGGTCTCGCTGATGTTCATCCGCGACCCGCACTGGCTGCTGCTGTCGATGGTCGGCGTCGGCTTCGCCTGGGCATCGATTCTCTCGCTGCCGTATGCACTGCTGTCCGACAGCGTGCCGGCGTCGAAGATGGGCGTGTACATGGGCATCTTCAATTTCTTCATCGTGATCCCGCAGCTGGTGGCGGCCAGTGCGCTCGGCTTTGCCCTGCGCGCCTGGCTGGGTGGCCAGCCGATGCATGTGCTGGTGCTGGGCGGCTGCAGCCTGTTCGTCGCCGGCCTGTGCGTGCTGCGGGTTCCGTCCCGTCCGGAGGTGGTGTGATGCGTGGTGTCCTGGCTGTTGCTGTTTCCCTTGCCCTGTTCGCCGGCCAGGCCGTGGCCACGCCGCGCCCGGACTACGTCGGCACCACCGAGCCATTCGCCAGCGATGCGGTGTACTTCGTGGTCACCGACCGCTTCGTCAACGGCGATCCGTCCAACGATCACCGCGACCAGGGCGGCACGCATCGCACCTTCGATATTCCGGTGCCGTGCCCGGACAAGGTGGACGGCAACATCGGCTACCTCGGCGGCGACTTCCGCGGCGTGCTCGACAATGCGCAGTACATCCGCAACCTGGGTTTCGGCGCGGTGTGGATCACGCCGATCGTCGACAACCCGGACCAGGCCTTTACCGGCAGCAAGCCGATCAGCTGCACCAGCACGCTGACCGATCGCGGCAAGACCGGCTACCACGGCTACTGGGGCATCAATTTCTACAAGCTCGATGAGCACCTGCCCAGCAGGGACCTGGACTTCGCCGGGCTGACCAAGGGCCTGCACGGCGCCGGCTTGAAGGTGGTGCTGGATATCGTCGGCAACCACGGCTCGCCGGCCTGGACCATGCCGACGCGGCAGCCGCAGTTCGGCCAGATCTTCGACAAGGACGGAACGCTGATTGCCGACCACCAGAACCTGCCGCCGCAGAAGCTGGATCCGACGCACAATCCGCTGCACGCGTTCTACAACAACATCGGTCCGGTCGACAGCAAGGACGGTTCGATCTTCGACGGCAACCTGGCCGAACTGTCCGACTTCAACCAGGACAATCCGGCGGTGATGGATTACCTGGTCGGCGCCTACCTGCAGTGGACCGCGCAGGGCGTGGACGCGCTGCGCATCGACACCATCGGCTGGCTGCCGCACCCGTGGTGGCATGAATTCGTCAAGCGCATCCGCGCCGAGCACCCGGGCATGTTCATGTTTGGCGAAGCCTTCGACTACAACGCGGCGACCATTGCCGAGCACACCTGGCCATCCAATGCCAACGTGAGCGTGCTCGATTTCCCGTTGCGCGGCGCACTGGAGCAGACCTTCGGCACCGCCAACAAGGGCTTCGAGACCCTGGCCGAGCCACTGCACCTGAGCGGTGGCCCGTATGCCAATCCGTACGAGCTGATGAGCTTCTACGACAACCACGACATGCCGCGCCTGCAGGCCAGCGACAACGGCTTCATCGACGCGCACAACTGGCTGTTCACCGCGCGCGGCATTCCGGTGGTCTACTACGGCTCGGAGACCGGCTTCATGCGCGGCCGCGCCGAGCACGCCGGCAACCGTGCCTACTTCGGCCAGCCGCGCGTGGACGCTGCACCGCAGAGCCCGATCTTCGCGCCGCTGCAGCGCATCGCCAGGCTGCGCGCAGCCACCCCGGCGCTGCAGCGCGGCCTGCAGGTGAACGAGCGCCTGCAGGGCGACGAGGCGGTGTTCTTCCGCGTGCTGCAACAGGGCGAGGTGGCGCAGACCGTGCTGGTGCTGCTGAACAAGGGCGATGTGGCGCGCACCTTCGAGGTGGATCGCTACCTGCAAGCCGGCACCTGGCGTGACGCGCTGGGTGGCGGCACGGTGCAGGTCAAGCGCCAGCTGAAGGCTGACGTGCCAGCGCATGGGGTGAAGGTCTACGTACTGGATGCGCCCGTGCAGCAGCCGGCACTGCAGGCCGAACTGGACAAGGCGATGGCCGACCAGAAGGCGCGGGACGTGCGTCTGGGGCGGTAGTGCCGGCCGCTGGCCGGCAACTCGTGAATCCATGGTCCCTTCAGGTGCCGGCCAGCGGCCGGCACTACCGGGGGGGGCACATCCGGCACAATAGGCACCCCTCACGCCCCGCCGTATCGCCATGACCGACCTCGCCCCGCAGACCCCGATCGAAACCCTGCTGAAGGCGGCGATGGACGGGGCGGTGCCGATCCGCGCCTTCATGGAGGCCTTCGTCGCCTCCGACGTGGTCCTGCTCACCGGCAGCCTGGTGACCCCCGACGGCAGCGGCTTCGACCCGCTGCTGTTCGACAAGCAGGGCACCCTGCACGTGGCCGTGTTCACCGATCCATCGCGCGTGGGTATCTACAGCCAGCAGGCCGAGCACCAGATCCGCTGGCGGATGCTGGACGTGCTGCGCCGCGTGCCCGGTGGCTACGGCGTGGTGATCAATCCGGGCACCGCGCTGGGCTTCGAGATCTCGTCCAGCGGCGTCGGCGAGATCCTGAAGGACTTCGCGCAGGGCTGATTGTCCTGTAGAGCCGAGCCCATGCTCGGCTGCCGTTCGCGCAATGCCGGATCGGTCGAGCACGGCTCGAAGCTACCGAACGCTTCCCTTCGGGTGCCGTACGTGATCCCCTTTGGATGACACCAGGATCGAGGCTCTGCCATGGAATTGAGGGAATTACCTGCCGGCTCACCGGCACGATCACGCCATTCCTGCTCCGCACTGATCTTCCTGATCGCAGCCATCGTCGCCGCGCTGGTGTCCGTGCCCCTGCTGCGCGCGATGGGCATGGTGCAGTGGCCGGCCTTCGCCATTGCCTGGCTGATCAACCTGGGTTCGGCCTGGTATCTGGCCCAGTGGGCGCGCCAGCAGGGTCGTTCGGCGTGGGCATTCGGACTGCCGGCGGTGCTCGGTACGGTCGCTTCGATCGTGGTCTATGTGCTGTTGGCATTGCTGGGGCCGAAGGCCGGGGCACGCTGAACCTGCGCGCCTGTCGCGGGTAGTTTGCCGAGCACGGCTCGGTACTGGCACCTGGGTACGACCAGGCCAAACAACACGGGTGAGGCCAAGAGCGATGCCGGCCCAGCGGCGCCTACCCGCGCAGCGACGATTCCCGCACCACCAGCTTCACCGGGATGCTCTGGCTGTCCACCGGCTGCCGGCCGATCAGCGCCAGCAGGCGTTCCACCAGCAGCTGGCCGGCCTGCTTGGTGTCCTGCTGCACGGTGGTCAGCGCCGGGGACACCGAGGCCGCCAGCGGGATGTCGTCGAAGCCGGTGACCGCCACGTCCTGCGGTACGCGCAGCCCGGCCTCGCGCAGGGCGCGCATCGCACCGATGGCGATCAGGTCGCTGGCGGCGCAGATCGCATCGATCGGTTCACCGCGCGCCAGCAGCGCCTGGCAGGCTTCCTGGCCGGAGGCCTCAGTGGTGATCGCATCGTGCTGCAGCACCGGTTCGGCGGCCAGACCGTGGTCCTGCAGCGCCGCGACATGGCCGCGGTAGCGCTCCTGGAATTCGGGGTAATGGCTGGAGGCATGGCCGAGGAAGGCGATGCGGCGGCAGCCCTGCTGCAACAGGTGGGTGGTGATGTCATGCCCGCCCTGGAAGTTGTCGCTGCCGATCGAGACACCGGGCTGGCCGGGCAGTGCGGCGCCCCAACGCACGAAGTGCGTGCCCTGTTCAACCAGCCGCTGCAGGCGGTCGCGCGATTCGTGGTAGTCGCCATAGCCGAGCAGGATGATGCCGTCGGCCTTGTTGCTGTCTTCGTAATCCGCCTGCCAGTCGGTGGACAGCTGCTGGAACGACACCAGCAGGTCCTGCCCGTGCAGGGCGCAGGCGCGGGTGATCGAGCCCAGCATCGAATGGAAGAACGGGTTGATCAGCGAATCGTCGTTGGTCGGGTCCTCGAAGAACAGCAGGGCCAGCGTGCCGGCATTGCGCAGGCGCAGGCTGGAGGCGTTCTTGTCGACCTTGTAGTTCAGCTCGCGGGCGATGCGCAGGATGCGCTCGCGGGTCTCGGCGTTGACCATCGGGCTGCCACGCAGGGCCCGCGACACGGTCGGCTGGGAGACCCCGGCCAGGTGGGCGATGTCGAGGGAGGTGGCTTTGCCTTTGATCGTCATGTGCGGGCGGAGCGGGCAGGTGGAAGGTGCCCGGGCATGATGCCATGCGCAGACGCGAATGCCCCTCTGAACGTCGGTCGGGGCGCAGGTAAGTCATTGCCGGACAAGGAAATCAGCCTGATCCTTCTGTGCGGTCGGGGTCTCCTGACCGGGCGGATGGCGGCGGCAATGGTAAGATGCGTCGTTCTCGCATTCCCCCAAATTTCACCAGGGGCGGCCCAGCGTACTGCACCCCGCCCGGGGCTGTGCTATCACTGGCGGTCTGCCCTTGGACAACGGACGAAGGTACCTATGGCGCGCGGCATCAATAAAGTCATCCTGGTCGGCAATCTCGGCAACGACCCGGACGTGAAGTACACCCAGGGCGGCATGGCGATCACCCGCATCAGCCTGGCCACCACCAGCGTCCGCAAGGACAAGGATGGCAACCAGCAGGAGCGCACCGAATGGCACCGCGTGGTGTTCTTCGGCAAGCTCGGCGAGATCGCCGGCGAGTACCTGCGCAAGGGCAGCTCGGTCTACGTCGAAGGCAGCCTGCGCTACGACAAGTACACCGGCCAGGACGGGGTGGAGAAGTACTCCACCGACATCATCGCCGATGAAATGCAGATGCTGGGCGGCCGCGGTGAAGGCGGCGGCGGTGGTGGCGGCAACTACGGCGGCGATCGACCGCAGCGCCAGCAGGCACCGCGCCAGGAGTACGGCGGCGGTGGCGGCGGCCAGCGTGGTGGCCAGGGCGGTGGCTATGGCAACCAAGGCGGCAACCAGGGTGGCGGCTACGGCAACCAGGGCGGCAACCAGCGCCCGCAGCCGCAGCAGGCGCCGCCGATGGACGACTTCGCTGACGACGATATTCCGTTCTAATTCCTACTTGACGGTTTTAGTGTTGATAGAGGCCCTCATCGTTGCGGATGGGGGCCTTTTTTTCGTTCGGCAGAATCCGGCCGTGATCTAACCTTCTACTTGCGGCAGGGTGTTGATGGATGACTGGCGACACACCATAGCAAATCAGAATGGAGAGCGGCACGGGAAAGCCGTCTGCGCGAGCCCACCGCTGGTGCATGGCTTCGGCGGGTCTTGATACGGCGTGCGAAGGACAGGCATAAGCCTAACGAGCTGGCGCGGGGCTGCTGCACACCGTGTGGACACGGTTACCGCGGGCCTATGCTCAATTGCGGTGTGCTTCTCCAAAGCTTGTCTTGTCGCACAAAATCTGTCATTAGCTTGCTCTAGGATTTGCCGATCCCCAGCAAGGTTGGGGGAGAAGATGTTCGTTCCGCGCATTAAGGACGGATGTCGGATGGAATGCTTTGGCCGGAATTGCCAGTTTTCTTTCACATGGAGTGTGTACCAATGGCATTTGCAATGCCCTTGCGCAGTCACAAGGCTGCCGCGATTCTCTCATTCTGCCTGGCATTAGGCGGTGCATCGACTGCAAGTGCAGCCACCTACTACGGCCCTCCCTACAAGGTCCAGTCGTTCCGCGGGGTTGGCTCGTTTGAGAGCGTCGGTGCTGCGGTCAACTTCCTGGTTGGGAAGATCCAAGCCCCTTGCCAACAGGACCCCAAGTGCACCAAGCCGCCCGTTGTTACCGTGCGATACGGCAACGATGGCTGGGCGGCGACGATCTACGTCAACGGGAGTGCAAGTGACAATGTTTTTGCTTCCGAGATATTGATTGGACAGCCCCAGAAAAATTTCGGAGGGTGTCAGAAACGCTGTTCAGCCGGGCTTGGCTCTGCAACCGATGGAACTGGGGCTCGAGGTGCTGCTGACAGTGCTTCAAAGGCCAATGCCCGTGACCCAGGGAGCCCGTTTGAGGGCGATCCGATCAATACGTCTACCGGCAACTTTTACCGGCAGGAAACCGACTTCGAATCTCCATCAGGCCTGATGTTCCGGCGGTTCTACAACAGTTCTCCCCGTGCTCCGGGTTCTTCCTTGGGGCCTCAGTGGCGCCACCTGTTTGATCGGCGACTTGAGGTGCTAGCTTCCAATACTGGAGCTGCCGGAGAATACACGTTCATCCGTGCTATTCGGCCGGATGGCAGTTCAGAGCGGTTCACTCGAACCTCAAGCGGCTGGACTGTCGACGCCGATGTCGCAGACGTGCTCGTCGATCGAGAGGCGGGCACCGGCTATGCATTGCAGTTGGCGGCGAACCGCCAAACCGAAATCTACGATGCGACAGGCTTGCTGAAGGAAGTCTACGACGCTGCAGGCAGGAAGCTTCTGTCCTTGCAGTATTCGGACGCAACCACGCCGGCAGATGTGGCGCCAGTCGCTGGACTCCTGTTGACCGTTGGCGACGCCAGCGGGCGCACGCTGAGCTTTAAGTATGATGCCTCATCGCGATTGACCACGATGATGTTGCCGGACGGTGTATCGCAAGCGTTTGGCTACAACCCCGCCGGGCAGCTTGCATCGGTGACCTATCCGGACGCCACAAGCAAGGGCTACATCTACAACGAAACAGCAAACAGTCCCACTGTCGCAGGGGCGTCCTTCCTCACAGGAATTGTGGATGAGAAAGGCGTCCGTTACGAGACCATAAAGTTCGACTACACCCATCGCGCTTATCACGCTGAATTCGCTGGCGGAGTTGATACCACAACCCTGGACTATGCCGCTTCCACGTGGAAGGGAACGCTGCCAGTCACCGTCAAGGGGCCACTCGGAGCCACTTCTAAGTTGGGCTTCGTGGATACAGGAAAGGGGCGTTTGATGCCCGCGGGCGGTTCGGCCCCCTGTGGCGACCAGTGCAACCAACCCTACAAAGCCATGACCTATGACGCGAACGGCTACCCGGCGTCGGTCACGGACTTCAAGGGAATCACCACAAGGACCACTTACACGGCAGACGGGTTGCTGGCCGAACAGGTTGACGCCGCCGACACCCCCCAGCAGCGCACCACGACGACCACGTGGGATAACGCACTGCGTTTGCCCCTGAGTCGGGTGGTAAAGAACTCCGCGGGCGTGGCCGTTTCCAGCAGTTCATGGAAGTACAACGCGTTGGGCCTGGAGGTCGCGCGGTGCGAGGTGGATCCTGCCAATTCGGCTGCGGTCGCGTATGCGTGCGGAACTGCAACCAATGCACCCGCTGGGGTTCGTCAATGGACCACCGCCTACTGCTCGGCGGTGGATGCCACCCAATGCCCGCAAGTCGGTCTTGTCCTTGCCGAAGACGGGCCGCGGTCCGATGTTCAGGACGTTACCAGGTACAGCTACTACCTGGCCGCGGATGAGTCGGGTTGCGGCGTTCTCGGGGGCTCCTGCCACCGCGCTGGTGACCTTCAGTCCGAGACCAATGCTCTCGGTCAAGTGACGACACGGCTGGCCTACGACCGAAATGGACGTGTCAGCCGCCTTCGAGACGCGACCGGTACGATCCATGATTTTGGCTATTCCACTCGAGGCAAGCTCACCTCGATAACTGAGCGGAACAGCGTGGACGGAGCTGCGTCTACCAACGATCGAGTGACCTCCCTTTCCTATGATGCGACAGGTAATGTCGCATCGCTTGTTGACCCCGATGGAGTATCCCTCAGCTACACCTACGATGATGCGCACCGTCTCGTCCAGATCAATGACGGGGCCGGGAACAACATTCGCTACACCCTCGATGTGGCAGGCAATCGCACGAAAGAGGAGGTGTTCGACGCAGGTGGTGGACTGAAGCGTTCGCTCTCTCGCGTTTACAACAAGCTGGGGCAACTGGTGTCCCAGAAGACGGCAGCGGGGAATTCAACCGACTTTACGTATGACCTGGCGAACAACGTCCAGCTCATCACCGATGCCCTGAAGCGCAAGACGCAGTTTGACTACGATCCCTATGGAAGGCCCAGCAGGGTGCTTCAGGACGTTTCCGGAATGGCAGTCGAGACGCGATACGAGTATGACGTCGAAGGCCGGACCACCAAGGTGGTCGATCCCAAAGGCCTGGCGACCATTTACGGCTATTCAGGGCTGGGCGACTTGTTGAGCCGCCAGAGTCCTGACACGGGCGCAACCACTGCCAGTTACAACAGTGCAGGGCAGCCGGCGAAGCAGGTTGACGCCAATGGCACGGCTAGCAGCTACACATACGATGCCCTGGGACGCGTGGTGCGCAAGGTTTATGGGGACCAGGCGATTGTTGCGTCATACGTGTATGACCAAGTCGAGGACATCTGCTCAGCTGGTGAGTCGTTTGCAAGCGGGCGGCTCTCATCCATGCAGGATGACGGCGCTAAAACCCAGTATTGCTACGATCGCGCCGGCAATGTGACGCGCAAGGTGCAGACGTCATCGGGGCAGAGCGTAGGCGTCAGCTATGCCTATACCAATGCTGGCCGACTTCGTTCTGTCACCTATCCTGACGGAATGGTGGCGGACTACAAGCGAGATGCAGCCGGCATGGTCACCGAGATCGGCGTGACGCGACCGGGGGCTGCTCGTGTCGTGTTGCTTTCCAGTGCAAAGCGCCATCCCTTCGGCCCCACTGCGGGCTGGGCCTACGGCAACGGGCGTACGCTGGCGCGAGACGTTGACCAGGATTACCGTCCGTCAGCGTTGATCGGCAGTGGCTCGGGAGCACTGAATGCAGCCTTCTCGTTCAGTGCCGTGGGCGAGTTGACCGGCCTCACCTCCGGAGGGACTGGGGCAACGTCCGTATCGCTGACCTATGACGCATTGAGCCGACTGACTGCCTTCAAGGATGCGGCGACTGGCTCGATCATCGACAGCTACGCCTACGACGCCACGGGCAATCGCACGTCCGCGAAGGTCAATGGAGTTGATCAAGCCTACGTCTATCCGTCAGACAGTCATCGCCTGCAAAGCGTCGGGGGCGTGTCGCGTGCCTACGATGCGGCTGGCAACACGCTTTCGATCCAAGGCGTAGAACGCGAGTTTGCTTACAACGCAATGGGGCGCCTGAGTGCGGTGAAGCGAAACGGCACGGTTGCTGCGGAATACCATTACAACGATCTTGGCCAGCAGATAGCACGTAAGGCCGGAGGTGCCTCAGCGCTGAGTCTCTACGATGAGCGCGGGCAATGGCTGGGGGAATACGACCAGGCGGGTATTGCGCGTCAGCAGGTGATCTGGTTGGACAACCTGCCTGTCGGATTGCTGAAGGGTAGCGCGCTCTACTACGTTCAGCCGGATCATCTGGGCACCCCTCGCGTTGTCGTTGATCCAGCCCGTGACGTCGTAGTTTGGAGTTGGGATCTGAAGGGGGAAGCGTTCGGTGCGACGGCACCAAACGAGGATCCGGACCAGGACGGCACGCTGTTTGAGTTCGCGATGCGCTTCCCTGGGCAGCGATACGACGCTGAGAGCGGTCTTCACTACAATGTTCAGCGTGACTACGATCCCGCCAGTGGCCGCTTCGTGACGTCAGACCCGCTCGGATTGCAGGGGGGAATCAGCACCTATGGCTACGTGAAGGGCAATCCTCTCACCTCGGTTGACCCCGATGGGATGCTGGCAATTCCTTTGCTGCCCCCGCCCCCCGTGGTCACGGGCGCCCCGGGTGCCGTTGGGGCGTACAATGGGGGCGACCTCAGCAATCCGAACGGCAATTGGGATTTTGGTCCGAAGATCAACTTGGACTCCCTCAAGAATGTCTTGATGCTCCAAGAAATGATGGGGATCGGTCCCAACGGTTTGCTCAATCCCAATAGCGCTACGTCGCAGATGTCATTGGCAGTGCTGAAGCAAGCCTGCTCGGACAGAGACAAGGATGAGGACTGCAGGAAGGAGATTGAGCACTGCGTGTCAATCTGCAGTCGCGCTCGCAGGGATCCCGACCTTAAGGGAGTATGGGGTGGAAGCAGGGCCCGTTGCCTTACTGGATGCGTATCTTGGCGTTGCCAAGACAAAATAACTGAAGATGACCTCAATGGAATTCGATGAAGTAAAAAGCTGGCTTGAAGCGGGAGACGTTCCTAGAGCACGCGCTTGGCTGATTGATTTCGTTGACCAGGGCCATGAAACGGAAGGGGCTTGGCTACTTCTCGCAGCCATCGGCATGCGTGCGAATGACGCAGAATTGTCCCTTCGCGCGTTTCGGGCACTCGAAAAGACCCGCCCTCACGATGCCTATGTGGCGTCTGGGTTGGTCGATGCACTTATGAGTATCGAGCGCTACCAGGAGGCCCGCGAGGTAATCCTCTCCTTCCGTAAGGTGGCCAAAAGAGGCGCTCCCTTCCACGATGCAGTCTTGGAAGAACACGAGGACGCACTGAGTTTGATTGAAGAGCGAATGCGTGCGGAGCAGCCGTCGTTGGGTGACGGCCGAACTGGGAGCGGTGATTGAAGATGTCAGGAGAGGGGCATTCCCTCTCCTGGTTGAGGTCCAGTCATCTGATTGTCAATAGGAAGCGCTTCAGCTTGAGCAATCAAGACGCCTCCAGGGCCGCGTCGGTGGCTTTCGGCGACCGGGTATTGCACTTCAGCAGGTGATCTGGTTGGACAACCTGCCTGTCGGATTGCTGAAGGGTAGCGCGCTCTACTACGTTCAGCCGGATCATCTGGGCACCCCTCGCGTTGTCGTTGATCCAGCCCGTGACGTCGTAGTTTGGAGTTGGGATCTGAAGGGGGAAGCGTTCGGTGCGACGGCACCAAACGAGGATCCGGACCAGGACGGCACGCTGTTTGAGTTCGCGATGCGCTTCCCTGGGCAGCGATACGACGCTGAGAGCGGTCTTCACTACAATGTTCAGCGTGACTACGATCCCGCCAGTGGACGCTTCGTGACGTCAGACCCGCTCGGATTGCAGGGGGAATCAGCACCTATGGCTACGTGAAGGGCAACCCGCTTACCTCGATTGACCCCGATGGGATGCAGGCAATTCCTTTGCTGCCCCCGCCCCCCGTGGTCACGGGCGCCCCGGATGCCGTTGGGGCGTACAATGGGACAGACCTCAGCAACCCGAACGGCAATTGGGATTTTGGTCCGAAGATCAACTTGGACTCCCTCAAGAATGTCTTGATGCTCCAAGAAATGATGGGGATCGGTCCCAACGGTTGGCTTAACCCCAATAGCGCTACGTCGCAGATGTCATTGGCCGTGATTAAGCAGGCTTGCTCCACAGATGAGGGCGACGAAGATGATCACTGTGACAAGAGGTATGCGGAAGAGACGGCAGTGTGCAGGGCGATAAAGAATCGCCGAAGCTCAAAAGCAGCCGCAAGGTGCTACGCTTCCGGCGCACAGCGATATGCAGCGTGCTTACGGGGCGAGCACGTTCCCGTATTTGACGTATGGAACAATTAATTTCAGGTGGAAGTCAATGAATTCTGGGGGTTATTCCCACTTGGTTGAGATAGATGAAGAGACTAGAATTCTATCGATTTACAGGATTTCATCCCGGCGTCGAGAGCTATATACCTCGGTGGAATTGCCCTCCGGGCCGTGCGTAGCTGGCAACGCTGTCTTCGATGAGTTCTTCAAGCTTTTAGGCGAGAACATAGTTTTTGATTCGCCACAGGGCAGGCGTTGCCTCGGTTTGGAGGATGAGGATGGCGAAGTTCTTGGGCCTGGATGAATTAAAGGAATGGCTTGAAGGCGGAGATGTCCTTGGGGCGCGCGCCTGCCGGGCCGTGTCGATGCTCTTGACTGACGGGTGCACCTGACGAGTGCAGATGTTTACGTTCGAACAGGCTCAATCGAACAGAACGCCTGTCTTGCCTGACCAGCGAGGATTTGTTTACACGCTTGGTAGTCACAACCGTTCTGATTCCTACTGGACACTTTTAGTGTTGATAGAGGTCCCCATCTTTATGAATGGGGGCCTTTTTCGTTTGGCAGCATCCGGTCGTGACCCAGCCTTCTACCTACGGCGAGATGTTGATGGATGAGGGACGAAACATCTGAGCTAATCAGATTTGAGAACGCAGAGCAGTACGGGAAGAAGTCTGCTCGAGTCCATCGCTGGCCGGGGAGGCAATCATCAGCATCGGCCCGTTTCGACTATGGATCTGTGCAGGGTCTCGGCGGGTCTTGATGACGGCGTGCGAAGGACGGCCATAAGCCTGGCGAACTGGCGCGGGACTGTCGCAGATCCTGCGGACACGGTCACCGCGGGCCTATGCCCAATTGCGCTGTTCTTCACCAAAGCAAGCCCAATCGCCGAGCCTTGGAGCCCGCTCAAGGAACCAATACATTTGGCAGATCCCTGATAAGGTCACACAGCTGTGCAAACGCCTTTTGGTCCGTCTTCCCCCACGTTTCTGGTGAGCCGATGAATACCACTGCGCAAATTTCGTGCCTCATCCTTTGCGTTCTGCTTGGCTCTTCCGTGTCCGCGCGGCCGCTTGCAGAGAGACTCGCGGCGGACATTGAGATGGCCGAACACTCTATTCTTGCCTCGCTGGTGGTGCACAAAAGTTCCGAGAGCAAGTCACTGTGCTCTCAGACGCCATATGCTTGTGTAGGGGCAGACGGTGCTGAGCTTGGTCTCGCCTTGACAGGGGGCAGCAGGAGTGCTGCCGCTCCTCGGCACTTGGTTGAGCTGTCGCGATTTCGTATGGATGGAGCGCTTTCCGAGGACTACAAGTGCTACCTCGCCGCGCATGGCAATTCAACGGTTCAGGCCGCGTCGAAGCTGGATGCCAAAAAGCTGGCAGGGCAATGCATGTCCGAACTTGCTGCTTTCAAACGTCGGGCCGGCGCTGCAAAGTTCGACGTGGCGCCCGATAATGTTTGCAGCTCAGTGGCGGACATCCAGCGATCCCTGCGTGAAGCTGTTCGACTAGCCAATGCAGGCGGTGAATGTGACGGCTTCTGAGTCGGTCATCGGAACAAGCTGATGCGTACGTGATTCGCGAAGCCTTGGCTTGGTTGACTGCTGTCGCTCGCCGTCGCGAGCTATGCAGTTCTGCAATCCGCTGGCTCCGAGGCAGGGCTGGACCCTGGCGGCGGGGTGCACCCGGATGCAGAACGAAGACATCCAGGAACTGGCTGATATGGTTCGTGAGGCTACGAACGCCCGGTGATCATTCAATGCTTCCGAGAATAGGGCCAATGCATTGGGTCGGGGCGTCGAAGTTCTACTGACTTTGCTCGCTCGCTTGAGAAAAAAGCCAGTAGATTTTATCTCAAGCGACTGATCTGGTTAGAAAAGAAAGCCCCGCCAATGCGGGGCTTTTCTTTCTGCGCGATGTCGTTGGCATTGTGCTTCGCAGCATCAGTTTTCGTGCACCGCAACTTGCAAGCATCCAATTTCATCCCCTATGGTGCAATCGATTGCATTGCTGTGAATCGTTGCGTTTGATACCGGTTGGGAGGCCGGCAGGTGGATGTCCATCCATTCGATCAGACCGGCTCCGGCGACGGGCCTCACGCGGCGTGATGCGTTGCGCATGGCGGTTGCTGGAGGCGTAGCCCTGGGTACTGCGGGAGCGTTGCCTGCATTCGCCGCTGCGCCACTCAAAGGAAACCTGAAGCACTCCGTCGCCCGTTGGACCTTCCCGCAGCTGTCGGTCGCCCAGCTCTGCACGACGGTGAAGGACATCGGCTTCGCCGCCATCGACCTGGTCGGCCCGGAAGACTGGCCCACGCTGAAGGCGAACGGCGTCTACAGCTCGATGTGCAATGGCGCGGAGCTGGGCCTGACCAAGGGCTTTGCCGGCCGTGAGTTCCACGACCAGCTGATAGAGCGCTACACGCGGCACATCGATCTGGTGGCCGATGCCGGTTACCGAAATCTCATCTGCTTCTCCGGCAACCGCAATGGCATGGACCCCCACGACGGCATGGCCAATGCCGAGGCCGGCCTCAAGCGCATCCTCGGGCATGCCGAGAAGCGCGGCGTGGTGCTGGTGATGGAGCTGCTCAACTCCAGGGTCGACCATCGTGACTACCTGTGCGACCACTCGGCCTGGGGCGTGGAGCTGTGCCAGCGGCTGGGCTCGGACAATTTCGGCCTGCTCTACGACATCTACCACATGCAGATCATGGAAGGCGACATCATCGCCACCATCGGCAAACACCACGCCTGCTTCAAGCATTACCACACCGCAGGCGTGCCCGGCCGGAACGAGATCGGAGACCGGCAGGAGCTGAACTATCCGGCCATCTGCCGCGCGATCCGCGACACCGGTTTCAAGGGGTATCTGGCGCAGGAGTTCACGCCTGCCGCGCCCGATCCCGTTGCTTCATTGCGCGAGGCGATCCGCCTCTGCGACGTCTGAAACGATATCCACCCAGGTGAGAGACCATGGCAGATAATCACTACGACGCCATTGTTGTTGGCTCGGGAATCAGTGGCGGCTGGGCAGCGAAGGAGCTGACCGAGAAGGGCCTGAAGGTCCTGATGCTGGAACGCGGGCGCAACATCGAGCACGTCAAGGACTACGTCAATGCGATGAAGGAAGCGTGGGACTTCCCGCATCGCAACCGTCCGACGCAGGCCATGAAGGCCGCTTTTCCGGTGCTGATGCGCGACTACGGCCTGGCCGAGAACCTGGAAGGAATGTGGGCCAACGAGCAGGACTCACCCTACATCGAAACCAAGCGTTTCGACTGGTTCCGCGGCTACCACGTCGGTGGCCGCTCATTGTTGTGGGGCCGGCAGAGCTATCGCTTCTCCGACCTGGACTTCGAGGCGAATCTCAAGGACGGCATCGCCACCGACTGGCCGATCCGCTACGCCGACATCGCGCCGTGGTACGACCACGTGGAGAAGTTCGCCGGCATCGCCGGCACGCGCGAGGGACTGGACGTGTTGCCGGACGGCGAGTTCCTGCCGCCGATCCCGTTGAACATCGTCGAGAAGGATGTGGCCGCGCGGATCAAGAAGGCCTTTGGCGGCACCCGCCACATGATCCACTCGCGCACCGCCAACATCACCCAGCCGATGCCCGAGCAGGGGCGCGTCAACTGCCAGTATCGCAACAAGTGCATTCTGGGCTGTCCCTTCGGTGCCTACTTCTCGACCCAGTCGGCGACGCTGCCGGCGGCGATGAAGACCGGCAACCTGACCTTGCGGCCGTTCTCGATCGTCAAGGAAGTGCTCTACGACAAGGACCGCAAGCGTGCGCGCGGCGTGGAGGTCATCGACGCCGAAACCGGCCAGACCTACCAGTACACGGCCAAGGTCATCTTCCTCAATGCATCGTCCTTCAATTCGACCTGGCTGCTGATGAATTCGGCGACCGACGTCTGGGACGGGGGGCTGGGCTCTTCGTCGGGTGAGCTCGGGCACAACGTGATGGACCACCATTTCGGTGCGGGCGCCTCGGGCCGGGTCGAGGGCTACGAAGACAAGTACTACTTCGGTCGTCGTCCCTGCGGTTTCTACATTCCGCGGTTCCGCAACGTGGCCGCCGACAAGCGCGGCTACCTGCGCGGGTTCGGCTACCAGGGCGGTGCCAGCCGCACCGGCTGGTCGCGCGAGATCGCCGAGCTGAACATCGGTGCGGATCTGAAGGAGGCCCTGACCGTGCCGGGTGACTGGCGCATCGGCATGACCGGGTTTGGCGAAATGCTGCCGCACCACGACAACGCGATCCGTCTGGACCGGGAGCGCAAGGACAAGTGGGGGCTGCCGGTGCTGGCGATGGACGTGTCCATGCGTGCCAACGAGCTGGCGATGCGCAAGGACATGGCTGCTGACGCCGCCGAGATGCTGGAGGCGGCCGGGGTCAAGGACGTGAAGATGCACGACAACGACTACGCCCCGGGCAAGGGCATCCATGAGATGGGGACTGCGCGTATGGGACGTGACCGGAAGAGCTCGGTATTGAACGCGCACAACCAGGTGTGGGATGCGCCCAATGTGTACGTCACCGACGGTGCCTGCATGACCTCCAGCGCCTGCGTGAATCCGTCGCTGACCTACATGGCGCTGACCGCGCGCGCGGCCGACCACGCGGTACGCGAACTGAAAGCGGGGAACCTGTGATGGATCGCCGCGAACTGCTGAAGATGATCGTCGCCGCCACCGGTGCGGCCATGGTCGGCCTGCCTGCGCTGGTGCATGGCAAAGCGCCAGCGGCCGGGGCGATGGCCGCGTTCTCCGATGCCGATATCGGCACGCTGGACGAGATCGCCGAGACCATCCTGCCGCGGACCCGGACACCCGGGGCGAAAGACGCGGGCGCCGGTCTGTTCATGGCAACCTTCGTCAGCGACTGCTACACCGCCAGGCAGCAGGCGGTGTTCCGCGCCGGGCTGGCGGACATCGACAAGCGCGCCGGTGGCCGCTTCGTGTCGCTCACGCCGGAGGCGCGCACCGGGTTGCTGCGTACACTGGATGCCGAGGCCAAGGCGCGCAATGCGGACGTGACCGAGACCGGAACGCCCGAAGAGGGCGAAGCCATGCCGCATTACTTCACGATGATCAAGCAGCTGGCCATCTTCGGCTTCTTCACATCCAGGGTCGGTGCGACCGGGGTGCTGCAGTACGTCGCCGTGCCGGGGCGCTACGACGGTGACCTCGCCTATGTCCCCGGTACGCCCGCGTGGGGGACCAGCTGATGGACACCACCCTGATGATCCGCCCTGCGTTGATCACCGCCGGCCTGCTGGCCGCTGCATCGGCGTTCGCACAGGACAGTGCCGACGCTGTGCGTGACCCGAAGAAGACCGAAGTGTGGGCCCCTGTGCCCGCGACCGTGGCAACGCCGCCCGGCAAGGCACCGTCCGATGCGATCGTGCTGTTCGATGGCAAGGATGTCTCCGCGTGGGAGTCGGAGCGGGGTGGCCGCGTGCCCTGGAAGGTTGCCGGAGGCGCCATGACGGTTGTTCCGGGCAGCAAGGGCATCCGTACCCGGCAACCCTTCTGCGATGTCCAGCTGCATGTCGAATGGCGTACGCCCACCGAAACGAAGGGCTTCGACGGCCAGAACCGGGGCAACAGCGGGATCTTCCTGCAGGGACTCTATGAGTTGCAGGTACTCGACAGCTACAACAACCCGACCTACGCCAATGGCCAGGCGGGTTCGATCTACAAGCAGGCCATGCCACGGGTGAACGCCTCGCGCGCACCGGGCCAGTGGCAGGCCTACGACATCATCTGGAAGGCCCCGCGCTTCTCGCCGGGCGGCGGCCTGACGTCGCCCGCGCGGATCACCGTGCTGCATAACGGCGTGCTGGTACAGGACGATACCGTGCTGGCAGGCAAGACCGAATACATCGGTGCGCCTTCGTACGCACCGCATGGGTGCGCGCCGCTGTATCTGCAGGAACATGACTCCAAGGTCAGCTACCGCAACATCTGGGTGCGCGAGCTGTAGCGCCCACCCGCTACTTCGCCAGGTAGCTGGCGATGTCATCGATCTCCTGCTGTGACAGCTGCGGGAAGGGCGGCATCAGGCCGCCGCCCTTCCTGATCTTGTCCTTGACCTGGGCGGGCTGCAGCCGCTTGCCGACATCGGTGAGCGCCGGGAACGTCGGCGGTACACCGGTGCGTTCAGCACCGTGGCAGGCGGTGCAGTGCTGGGCGTAGAGTTTAGCGCCGGCGGCCGGGTCGTCCTTGGCCCACGCTGCCGGCGCAACGTTCATGCCGCCCAGGGCCACGGCCACTGCCAGGATCATTTTCATGTGGGGCTCCTTGATGCGTCACCGGTGGGCACGGGTGGGCAGGTTGGTGGTCAGGTGTCCACGCAGGTAGTCCGCGCCGGCCTGGATGACCTTGGCCGGGTCGCGTGGCTGGTCGTGTTCCACGATGTACCACTGCACGCCAGCGGTGGCGGCGGCCGGCAGGATCGCGTTCCAGTCCAGCACGCCCTGGCCGACCGCAGCGAATCCACCTTCGTCTTCGGCCTGGCCCTTGGGCGCATTGTCCTTGGCGTGTACCGCAAATACGTGGCCGCGGAACTTACCCAGCATCACTACCGGGTCCAGTCCCGCGCGCGCGACCCAGGCCAGGTCCAGTTCGGTCTGCAGTTCGGGTCCGGCGGCGGCGAACAGCAGCTCCAGTCCGGTCCTGCCATTGAAGTCGACCAGCTCGAAGTCGTGGTTGTGGTAGGCCAGCTGCATGCCCTTGCCGCGCACCTGCCTGGCAATCCGGCCCAGCTCCCGGCCCAATGCGGTCCAGCCGGCGGCATCGCGCGGACGATCCTTCTGGTCCAGGTAGGGCACCACCAGCGTGCTGTTGCCAATCGAGCGGTTGAAGGCCACCACGGCATCCAGGTTGTCGCGCAGCTCGGCCAGCTGAACGTGCGACGAAACCGCTTTGATCGAGTAACGGTCCAGCAACTGTTTCAGTTCCGCAGCGCTTGCATTCTGCGTACCGACAGTCTCCACCGCACGCACGCCCGCGTCGTGGACGATCTTCAGCTGTTGGTCGAGCGGGCCGGCGTTGCGCAGCGTGTACATCTGCACGGCGATGGGCTTCTGCGCACCGGCTGTGTTTCCTGCGAAGGCGGGCAGGACTGCGAGCAGCAGCAGGACGAGGGTTGCAGTTCTACGGACAGGGATGTTCATCAACAGATCCTCCCGGGATTCAACCGATGGCGGTCCAGGTGCGTGACCTGGCCGATGCAATGACACGATCAACGATCTGCGCCGAGCGCAGGCCGTCTTCGAAGGTGGGCAGGCCCTGCGGCCGCTCGCCGTCAATGGCGCGATAGGTGTCGGCCACGAACGCTTCGAAGCACTGCCCGTAGCCTTGCGCGTGTCCCGCTGGCAGCGGCGACAACCGGCGTTGTTCGGCACTGCCGGCGCCCGGGCCGCGCACGAAGATTTCCTCGCGCTGCTCGGGCAGGCCGATCCACAGCCGCTCGGCATCCTCCTGGTTGAACGCCACGCTGGCGTTGGCGCCGTCGATCTCGAACCAGAGCCGGTTGTGGCGTCCGGCCGAGACCTGGCTGACCGTCAATGACGCCAGCGTGCCCGCGCCGGTCCTGAACATCGCTGCGGCTACGTCCTCGCTCTCGACCGCTTGCTTTGCGCCGTCTGTCGCCGGCGTGCTGAAACTCTGGGAAGTGGTTGCGCTGCGCTCGGCGATCACCGTGGCAAACGCCGCGTTCACTTCGGCGAAGCACTCGCCGCTGACCCATTCAACCAGGTCGCACCAGTGCGACCCGATGTCGGCGAACACGCGCGATGTGCCGCCCAGTGCCGGGTCAACCCGCCAGTTGTTGCTGGCCGGATCCAGCAGCCAGTCCTGCAGGTAGCTGCCATGGATCAGGTGCAGCGGCCCCAGGTCGCCCTGCGCGATGCGCGCACGCGCCTCGCGGACCACCGGGTGGTAGCGGTAGACGAAGGGGACGGTGGCGACCAATCCGGTCGAGGCGGCCAGCGCCGCCAGCGCCTGCGCGTCGTCCAGCGTCGTCGCCAACGGTTTCTCGCAGATCACGTGCTTGCCGGCTTCCAGTGCGGCCTGCGCCATCGCGCGGTGCAGGTGGTTGGGCGTGCAGATGTGCACGACCTGTACCTGGGGATCAGCGACGACGTCCTCGATATCGCGATAGGCGCGCGGGACATTCCACACGTGCGCCACCTCGCGCGCGCGCTGCGGCGACGAGGCGGCCACGCCGCGCACCTCGGCGCCAGCCAGCAGTGCTGCGCGGCGATGCACCGCGCCGATCATGCCGGTACCAACGATGGCGATTCCAAGCGGGGGCATCGGCTGGTCTCCTCAGGGTGTGGACGACGCCGCCACCGCTACCGGGCGGTCGCGGAACAGCAGCAGGAAGGCGATCAGCACCACCAGTGCGACGCCGGCAGGGAACAACCAGATCTGCTGCCAGTCCGGGCCCGCTGCAGTGGTGAAGTGCTCCACCACCGCACCGGACAGGAAGGTACCGATCAACATGCCCACGCCATAGGTGGCCAGGGTGATGAAACCCTGCGCACTGCTGCGCGCGGCGGGGCCGGCGTGTGCGTCGGTGTAGATCTGGCCGGTGACGAAGAAGAAGTCGTAGCAGATGCCGTGCAGCACGATGCCGATCACCAGCAGCGGGAAGCCGCTGCCCGCATCGCCGAAGGCGAACAGGGCGTAGCGCACCACCCAGGCGGCCATGCCGACCGCCAGCATGGTCTTCACCCCCAGCCGCACGAACAGGAAAGGCATGGCGAGCATCAGCAGCACTTCGGACACCTGGCCCAGCGACTGCAGGCCGGCGGCGCCCTGCACGCCCAGGTCGTTGAGATACGGATTGGTGAAGTTGTAGTAGAACGACAACGGGATGCAGATGGCGATGGAGGCCAGGAAGAACACCAGGTAGGCACGCGACTTCAGCAGCCGCAACGAATCCAGCCCGAGGATCTGCCCCAGCCCGGCATCGCGCTGCTGTGCCAGTGGCGGCGTGTGCGGCAGGGTGAACGCATACAGGCCCAGCACCAGCGATGCCGCCGCCGCCATCCGGAAGGTCAGTTCAAGCCGATGCGCCTGTTCCCAGCCCAGCCAGCCGATCAGCACCCCTGCGACGATCCAGCCGACGCTGCCGGCCACGCGTACCAGCGGGAACTGCTTCTCCGGCGATTGCATGTGCCGCATGGCGACGCTGTTGGCCAGTGCCAGCGTCGGCATGAACAGCAGCATGTAGCCCATGACGCACGCGGAAAACACGCTGAAGCTGGTGGCGGTGGACGCCAGCCACATCAGCACCGCGCCGGCCAGGTGCAGTACCGCCAGGATGCGCTGTGCCGCGAAATAGCGGTCTGCGATCAGGCCGACCAGGAACGGCGCCACGATGGCACCGATGGACTGGCTGAGAAACGCCGTTGCCACCTGGCTTGCGCTGGCCTGCAGCGGGCCCTGTACCAGGTAGGTGCCCAGGGTGACGAACCACGCCCCCCAGATGAAGAACTGCAGAAACATCATCGCGCCCAGGCGCGACATGGCGTGCGTCATGGCTTGCCCTCCCGGGGCGGTCTTGGCTCAGATTCCCAGCATGCGGCGCAGTGATCCAGCGTCCGTGTCGCTCCCGGCAAAGTCGTCGAAGGCGCGTTCGGTCACATGGATGATGTGATCGCGGATGAAGGCGGCACCCTCGCGCGCGCCGTCCTCGGGGTGCTTCAGGCAGCACTCCCATTCCAGTACCGCCCAGCCCGGGAAGTCGTACTGGGCGAACTTCGAGAAGATCGCCTTGAAGTCGATCTGGCCGTCGCCCAGTGAACGGAAACGGCCCGGACGATCGATCCAGTCCTGGTAGCCCGCGTACACGCCACTGCGCGCGCTGGAGCGATACTCCGCGTCCTTGACGTGGAAGATGCCGATGCGGGCGTGGTAGCGGTCGATGAAACCGAGGTAGTCCATCTGCTGCAGCAGCAGGTGGCTGGGGTCGTAAAGGATTTTCGCGCGCGGGTGGTGATCCACCACATCGAGGAAGCGTTCGAAGGTCGCGCCGTCGTGCAGGTCCTCGCCGGGGTGGAGTTCGAAGCACAGGTCCACGCCGCAGGCGTCGAACACATCCAGGATCGGGCGCCAGCGACGGCCGAGTTCGGCGAAGGCTTCTTCCACCAGTCCCGGCGGGCGCTGCGGCCACGGATAGAAGTAGGGCCAGGCCAGCGCACCGGAGAACGTGGCGTGCGCGGTCAGCCCCAGGCGCTGGCTGGCCTGCGCAGCGAGCCGCAGCTGCTCCACGGCCCAGGCCTGGCGCGCCGGCGGGTTGCCGCGCACGTCTATGGGTGCGAATCCGTCGAACAGGCTGTCGTAGGCGGGATGGACCGCGACCAGCTGCCCCTGCAGGTGGGTTGACAGTTCGGTGATCTGCAGGCCGTGCCCGGCCAGCATGCCGGCAACATCGTCGCAGTACGCCTGGCTGCGGGAGGCCTCGGCCAGGTCGAACAGGTGGGGCGCGGAGGTGGGAACTTGTACGCCAGAATAGCCCAGACCCGCGGCCCATCCGGCCAGCGTGTCCAGCCGATCAAAAGGAGCCGTGTCGCCGATGAACTGCGCCAGGAACAGCGCTGGACCCTTGAGCGTCTTCAACGTGATTCGCCCTCGATGCAATCGATTGCATTATCCTAGCAGGGGCGCACGCAGGACCTGTTGTGCACTGCACAGCGGACAGGAGAACTAACGCCATCGCCACCATCTACGACATCGCCAGGCACGTCGGCGTCTCCGCAGGCACGGTGTCACGGGCGCTTTCCCGGCCGGACAAGGTGCTGCCGGCCACCCGTGCGCGCATCGAGCAGGCCGCCGCCGCATTGGGCTATGTGCCCAACACGGTGGCGCGCACGCTCAAGACCCAGCGCAGCGGCAAGATCCTGGTCACCGTCCCGGACATCGCCAATCCGTTCTTCGCACAGATCCTGCAGGGTGCGGAGGAGGCCGCGCAGGCGGTCGGCTACGCGGTTCTGCTGGGCGATACCCAGCATCAACCCGATCGTGAGGAGCGCTACGCACAGATGCTCCGGCGCAACGAGGCGGACGGCATGATCGTGCTGGGCCATCGCCTGCCACCGACCGCGCGCGAGATCGTCGAGCAGCGCGGCGCGGCTGCGCCGGTGGTCAATGGATGCGAGTTCGACCCCGCACTGGGCATCCCCAGCGTCCACATCGACAACGCGGCCGCCGCACGCGCGGTGATGGAGCACCTGTACGGCCTGGGGCACGAACGGATCGCCGTGGTCGGCGGGCCACCTGACAACCCCCTGCACCAGCAGCGGTTGGAAGGGGTCCGGGCCGCCGGCAAGGCGCGGGGTCGCCTGCGCCAGCTGAGCATCGTGCCGGGGGACTTTTCCGTTGAGTCCGGGCATGCGGCGGTGATTGCGCTGCTGGACGGCACGCCCGTGCCGACCGCGGTGTTCTGCTTCAGCGACCAGATGGCACTGGGGGCACTGGCGGCCTGCCGCGACCGGGGTATCCGCGTTCCGGACGAGCTCTCCATCGTCGGCTTCGACGACCTGGCCTCTTCGCGTTACCTCACCCCGCCGCTGACGACCGTCCGGCAGCCGATGCGTGAAATCGGCGAGCGCGCGGTCAACCTGCTGCTCTCCATCATCGAACAGGTCGATGTACCGCTTCAGCAGACGCTGGAGTTCAGCTTCATGCTGCGCGGTTCGACGGCGGTGCCCAGGCGGTAGCGGAGGCGAGGCAGGGCAGCCGGAGCAGGGCGGCCGGCCCGCGCGCCGTGCCACGACCTTGATCCCGAATTGACGCAAAGCTGTCAGACTCATCGCAGGCAGCCCGGCAAGGGCCGTAGCAGCAGGTGCGATCGCGCAGGGGGGGGCAATGCCATTCTTCACCGATTCGGCGGAAGGCGCGGTCGAAGGCATTGGCGCGGCACGTCGCATCGGCTGGATGCGTTTCGTCGGCAATGGACTGGGGGCAATCCCCATCGCTTCGATCATCCTCGAACGCCACGATGGGCCGCTGGCATGGACCCTGCTGCTGCTCAACGCGCTGGCGTGGCCTGCGCTGGCATTGATGCTGACCCAGCGCTCCGCCCAGCCCGCGCTCGTCCAGTTCCGCTGCATGGTGGCCGACTCCTTTTTCGGCGGTGGCTGGATCGCCTTCATGGCGTTGAGCGCGGTGCCCAGTGCACTGTTCACCGCACTGCTGGTGGCCGACAAGATCGCTGCCGGTGGCGTTCGCCTGGCGATGCGTGCCACGCTGGCCCTGCTGCTGGGCTTCGCTCTGACCTGGTGGACGCTCGGCTTCCCTTACCAGCCGGTCACCTCGCAGCGCACGATCGTGCTCAGTGTGCCGTTCCTGTTCGTCTATGGCATCGGCCTGAGCATCCTCAGCTGGCAGCTGGCGCGCCGGGTCAAATCGCAGAACCGCCAGCTGCAGCGGCTCAGCCGGATGGACCCGCTGGTCGAGCTGGCCAACCGTGGTTTCCTGATCCAGCGTGCGCAGCAGGCGCTGGACCGGGCCCAGGGCCAGGGCGGCCTTGCCTGCCTGCTGATGCTCGATGTGGACGACTTCAAGCGCATCAATGACTCGCATGGCCACCGCGCCGGTGACGAGGTGCTGCGGCATATCGCGGCGACATTGCGCACCGTTGCCCGGCCCGGTGATACGCCCGCGCGGCTGGGGGGCGATGAGTTCGTGGTGCTGCTGCGCGACTGCGCGCCGGTGGATGCGATGCACGTGGCCGAGCGGGTGCGCCTGCACCTGCTCGAGGCCGCGCGGCAGGCCACGCCGGGTGTGGAATTCAGCGTCAGTATCGGCATTGCGGCCACGCCGCGTGGCGGCAGTGTCGAGGACTGGTTGGCACTGGCCGACCGCGCGCTGTACCACGCCAAGCGCCAGGGCAAGAACACCGCCAGCTACGGCGAGTGAGCGCGCGTGGGGACGGCACGGCTGCTGCCGGCCGAGGATGAAATGCCCATTCATCCTGCACGCGGAATCAGCACGCCAATCCTCTACCATGGGCCACCCCGCCCGGACGCGCTCCCATGCAAGACGCTCTCGTTGCCCAGCCCAAGCCCCCCATTCCAAGGATCGCGGCGTGGCTGATGATGCTGCTGGGCATGTGGCTGGCGCTGAAACTGGGCCTGGTGGTCACCCTTCTGTCCGGCCTGCTGGTGTTCCAGCTGACCCACCTGCTGGCCTCCACCGTGGAAGGCAGGCTGCCGCCGGGACGCGCACGGGCGATCGCAGTGATCGTGCTCTCGGCGATCATCATCAGCGCGCTGGTACTGGCCGGGATCGGCGTGGCCTCGTTCTTCCGCAACGAGACCGGCGGCCCGGACGCACTGCTGGCGCGCCTGATGGAGATCCTCAACACCTCGCGGCACCAGGTGCCGGCGCTGCTGCAACCCTACATTCCCGAGGACATGCCGGCACTGCGCGCGGCGCTGAACGACTGGGCCGCCGAGCATCAGCGCCAGCTGGGCGTGGCCGGTACCTCGGTGGTACAGGTCGGTGTGCGCGTGCTGATCGGCATGGTGCTCGGCGCCATGATCGCGCTGTATGACGAACTGCCGCTGCCGAAGATGGGCCCGCTGGCGCAGGAGCTGATCGGGCGCACCAGCCGCCTGGCCACCGCGTTCCGCCAGGTGGTGTTCGCGCAGGTGAAGATCTCGCTGCTCAACACCGTGTTCACCGCGATCTTCCTGCTGGGCGTGCTGCCGTTGTTCGGCGTGCACCTGCCGCTGTCCAAGACCCTGGTGCTGATCACCTTCCTGGCCGGCCTGCTGCCGGTGGTGGGCAACATCATCTCCAACACGATCATCACCATCGTCGCACTGTCGGTCTCGTTCTACGTGGCGGTGGCGGCGCTGCTGTACCTGATCGTGATCCACAAGCTGGAGTACTTCCTCAACGCACGCATCGTCGGTGGTGAAATCCAGGCGCGGGCCTGGGAGCTGCTGCTGGCAATGCTGGTGATGGAGGCGGCCTTCGGCCTGCCGGGCCTGGTCGCCGCGCCGGTGTTCTATGCCTACGTGAAGCGCGAACTGGTCGACCAGCGCTGGATCTGACGCGGCGGGGCATGATGTGTTCGTCCCGGTTCCAGCGTTCGCACGACCTTGCCGGTGCGTTCGCGGCGGGCACGATATACCCACGGCCACGGCTGGCCCATTAGCGGCTTGGCGCCTGTGCAGGCGGCCGCTACAGTGTTCCGCACGACAGGGGAAATGTGCATGGCCCGCAAGGCGTCGCCCATCGGATTGCGGACCTGGGTCTGGATCCTGGCCGGGCTGTTCGTACTCTGTACGCTGCCGCTGATGGCCATCGCACTGGTGCAGGGCACGCTGCGCTTCACCGCCGCCGAGGACAACCTGGCCAGCCTGCGCCAGCTGCGGCAGACCTTCGACCTGGCCAACCGGGTGTCGGCCGAGCGCGGCCCCGCCAACAGCCTGCTGGGAGCCAATACGGCCGATGCGGCCGAACAGGCCCGGCTGGCCGCGCAGCTGGCGGTTGCGCGCAAGCGGGTCGACACTGCCCTGCTGCAACTGGACGCCGTGTTCAAGGCCGATCCGGGCGTGGTCGACGAGCATGGGCTGCTGGCCGACGTGCAACGTCGCCTGCAGTTGGCGCGGGCCGCGGTGGACCAGGTGGTGGCACAGCCGCACGACGCGCGCCGGGTGGAAGACGTGGAGCGCGCGATCAGCAGCATGTTCGCCGTGGTCGATCGCCTGCACGTGTTGACCTCGGCGCAGATCAGCGTGCTGGTCAGTGCCGACCGCGAAGCGGCGATCCCGGCGATGCAGGGCCAGGTGCTGATCGACCTGCGCGAGCATGGCGGCCGCCTGGCCTCGAACGTGATGGCGCCGGTGGCGGTACCGGGGGCCTGGCGTGACGAACAGGTGCAGGCTGCATTGCAGACCGAAGGACGCCTGCTGGAACTGTGGCGGCTGGCAGGCAGCCATGAAGCCGTGTTCCGCAGCGATCCGACGCTGTCCTGGCATTGGGACATGGCACGCCGCCAGTTCTTCGGCGAATCGCTACCGATGATCGAACAGCTGATCGAAGATGGACGGCGCGGCGTGCCGCCGCCGTGGACTGCCGCCGAGTTCACCACGCGCTACGTACCGACCCTGCGGTCGCTGGAAGCGCTGCGTGATGGTTACCTGAGCGTGTCCATCGCCCGTTTCGAGCGCACCCGCAACCGCGAAGCGACGCGCCTGGTGGTGCTGGTGGCGACAGTGCTGGGCACGCTGGTGGTGCTGGGCGTGGCGCTGCGCATTGCCCATCTGCAGATCCTGCGGCCGCTGCTGCAGGCGCAGAAGCAGGTCATCCAGATCGCCTCGGAAGCCCCCGGCCCGGAGCAGCATGTGACCCACCCGCTGGCCGAGATGCAGCGCCTGTTCGATGCCATCGAAGTGCTGCGCGAGAAGTCGCGCGAGCGCTCGGCATTGACCAGCGAGCTGCGCCAGCTGGCCGGCACCGATGAACTGACCGGGTTGTTGAACCGGCGCGCGCTGGACCAGAGGGTGCAGCAGCGCCATGCCGACGGTGGCAACAGCGCGGTGGTGATCCTGCTTGACGTCGATCGCTTCAAGGCCATCAACGACGGCCATGGGCATGCTGCTGGCGACCAGGTGCTGGTGCAGGTGGCACAGCTGCTGCAGCGTCACCTGCGCCGCAGCGACAGCATCGCCCGCTACGGTGGCGAGGAATTCCTGGTGCTGCTGGCCGACGGCGATCTGGCCGGCGGCCGCCAGTTGGCCGAGTCGCTGCGCGTGGCCATGCGGCAGCTGGACATCGCACTGGCCGGAGGCAACGTGCTGCGGGTCACTGCCAGCTTCGGCGTCGCCGAGGGGGGCACCGATGCGCTGGGCTGGCGCACCCTGCTGCGTGCCGCCGACGCGGCGATGTACCAGGCCAAGGCGCAGGGCCGCGACCGCGTGCGGGTGGCCGGCGGCGGCCGCAACGCACGTTGAGCACACGCATCAGCCGACGCGCGCATGCACGCGCCGCAGCGTGCGCGCGATCATCCGGCGGGCGATGGGACGCGGCACCGAGAGCCCGCGCCAGCGCAGCGCACCCACCCGGAAGGTAGCGCTGGCGGTAGCCAGTACCTTGCCGCCCGGGTCGGTCAGCCAGCCACGGGTGAAGGCGATGCTGCCCTTGCTGTGCTCGACCTCGCCCCAGCCGATGATCCGCCCGGGCCGCGCCGGACTGACGAAACTGGTCTTGGATTCCACCGTGACCGCGATGCGGTTGGCGGGCAGTGTGGCGTAGATCGCCGGCCCCATGCAGTCATCCAGCATCACCGACAGGAAGCCTCCCTGCACGTTGCCCATCGGGTTGGTCAGCATCGGCCCGGCGTCGAACTCGACATGGATGCGGCGCAGCGCATCGTCGTAGTCGACGAATCGCCAGCCGAGCAGGGTGCCCGCCTGGGAGGGCGGCAGATCACCGTTGACCACGCTGTAGAAGATCGATTCGGGATTCATGGGAGCCTCGATGGAGGGAGAGGAGGGAGCACGCATCAGGACAGTGCCAACAGGGCCAGCGCGAATCCGATGACCGACAGCAGCGCCACCATGGCGCCAGCGGGTACGGGTGTGCGTGCACCGGTGCGTCGCCGCACGCCGGAAGCGACCAGTACCGGCGGCACGGTGGCGACCAGGCAGAACAACTGGAAGGCCAGCAGTTGCGGCAGCGCGAAGTGTCCGCCGAAGAAGATCAGCCAGGCCAGCATCACGCCGGCGCCGGCCAGTGCGATCCAGCCGGCGCCGACTACGCGGATGAGTGCCATCAGCAGCACCTGCATGCGCGGTTCGATCTCCGCCCACGACATGCCCACGGCCTGCGCGTGGTAGGGCATGAAGTCGGAACGTTTCAGATAGGCCGCAGCAAACAGCGAGACAATGAAGAACGCCAACAGGTAGCAGCCGAACGCGAGCCAGGCGAACAGATCCATGTGGAGGCCATGCGGTTGCAGAGGAGTCGCCGCGTGCACGCCGCCTGCCATGCCGGTCGTGCCACGGGGTTGCGCGATTCTCGGGCACCCCCCTGTTAGCCGGCTGTGGTGCTTCGCAGGGGCATTCCTCCATCTGCCTTTAACGTGGGTGTGGTGGTGTGGAGTACGTCACACACAGACCACGCGCCCTATCTCGTTTCCCGTGAAGAGGCCGCAAGTGCTCATCCACTTTCCGGTCACCGCTCTGCGCAGACGCTGGGCGTCCCTCCGATCAAGGACCGCGCCGTGACCCAGCTCACCCTCCCAGAACTTGCCAAGAAAATGGCCGGCATCGATTTCACGATGCTGCAGACCCACGCCGGTGGAGAAATTGCCGGTCGCCCGATGAGCAACAACGGTGACGTGGACTATGACGGTGACAGCTGGTTCTTCACCATGGAAGACACCGACATGGTGCGCGAGATCGAGGCTGACCCCACCGTCGCGCTGGGTTTCTCCGGCAGCAAGTCGCTGCTGGGCAAGCCGCCGCTGTTCGTGCACGTGCAGGGAAGGGCGGCGCTGGTGCGCGATCGGGCCACGATGCGCGAGCACTGGGTGAAGGACCTGGAACGGTGGTTCGAACAGGGAGTGGATACACCGGGACTGGTACTGATCCATGTGCGCGCCAGCCGCATCCACTACTGGGATGGCGAGGACGAGGGCGAAATCACAGCCTGATCCCGGCGCGGGGAGGCCGGCGGCAACGCGGCCATTGCACGCCACGCCCGGGCTTTGCCATCCTCCCCGCTGCGTTCCGTACCGTGGAGTTCCAATGCGCCCTGCCTCCTGGCTGATCCTGGCCCTGCTGCCTGCCCTGGCGGCGGCGCAGCCTGCGCGTGCACCCAAGGCCAGCGCACAGGCGCAGGTCCCTTTCAGTGAGTTGTTCGATACCGCCTGCATGCAGCACATCGGCGCGCCGGCGCGGTTGCAGTCGTTGATGGAATCAAACGGGCTGTCACCGCTGCAGCCTGCCGAGGCGGCAACGTTGCTGCAGGGGCAGTCGGGCGTGGCCTGGATGGTGCCGCTGGCCAGCGGCCGCTATGCGGTCAGCTGGGCTGACGATGGCACGTGCACGGTCTACGCCGAAAAGGCCGACGCGGCGGTCGTGCAGAAGGGCTTTGCCCGGTTGGTGCAGGCGGCGCCGAAGCCGTTGCAGGCGCGCTCGCTGCCAGGCCGTGGGCCGTTGTCGGCGGACCAGGTGGCGATCCAGTACGGCTGGGCCACGCCGGGGCAGGCCAAGCTGCAGGTGCGTTTCCGGCTGGTCACGCGGCAGGCGGCCGAGGCCGGCGTGCAGGCGATGGCCTCGGTGACGCCGGGCGAAGCGATGCTGGAGCAGGCTGCACCCAGCCGGTAACGCTGGCCCCGCGCCGCGCAGACCGCCCCTGCCTGCGATTCAGCCTTTCACGCAGGTTGTGATATATCGTTTATCGATAAATCCACCCGGGGCGGCGAGGCCGCCCCAATGCCGGAGGCCGCTTGACCGCTCGTCCCGCCCGCGCCAGGCCCGCGCGAGGCTTGTTCACCCTGGCCCAGGCCGCCGTCCAGGCCGTCCGGGCGATGTGCTGGCTGGGCATCCTGGCCGCACTGCTGGCGGTGCCGCTGGTCGCCCACGACCGCCGCTGGCTGCTCGACAACGTCCACGATGCCGCTGCCGCTGCTGCACACGGCAACGCTCTGTTCCTGCACTTCTGCCTGGGGCTGGCTGCGATCGTCGCGCTGCTGGTGCTGTGCCTGCTGTTCCTGCGCCATCTGCTGCGGCTGCTGAAATCGGCGGCGCGCGAAAGGCCGTTCACCCACGCCAATGCGCAGCGCCTGCAACGGATGGCGTGGCTGATGCTGGCGATGGAGCTGCTGTCTATCCTGATCGGCGCCTACGCGGCCTGGATGGGTCCCGACTTCACCTGGATGGAGGTGGGCGGCGGCATGTCGATCACCGGGCTGGTGGCGGTGCTGATGCTGTTCGTGCTGGCACGCGTCTTCGCCGTGGGGGCGGCGATGCGCGATGACCTCGACGGTGTCATCTGATGGCAATCATCATCACCCTGGACCGCGTGCTGCAGGAACGGGGCATGACCCTGTCCGAGCTGGCCGGGCGCATCGACATCACCCTGGCCAACCTGTCGATCCTGAAGACCGGCAAGGCGCGCGCCATCCGCTTTTCCACGCTCGATGCGATCTGCCGCGAGCTGCAGTGCACGCCTGGCGACCTGCTCGGGCACGACCCGTCGCGCGCGCAGGACGCAGACTGAGTGTTTGTTCTTCTCCCTTACCTACTGACGAAACGGACCTGAAATGGAATGGTTGGCTGACCCCTCGATATGGATGGGCCTTGCAACCCTGGTCGTGCTTGAGATCGTGCTCGGCATCGACAACCTGGTGTTCATCGCGATCCTGGCCGACAAGCTTCCCCCACACCAGCGCGACCGCGCGCGGGTGATCGGCCTGGCGCTGGCCCTGCTGATGCGGCTGGTGCTGCTGGCGGCGCTGGCCTGGATCATGAAACTGACCGAGCCGCTGCTTACGCTGTTCGAGCACAGCTTTTCCGGGCGTGACCTGATCCTGCTGGGCGGTGGCCTGTTCCTGCTGTTCAAGGGCACCATGGAGCTGCACGAACGGCTGGAAGGCCGCGAGCACCACGACGATGGCAAGAAGGTCTACGCCAGTTTCGCCATGGTCGTTGCGCAGATCGTGGTGCTCGATGCGGTGTTCTCGCTGGATTCGGTGATCACTGCGGTCGGCATGGTCGACAACCTGGGCGTGATGTACGCCGCGGTGACCATCGCGATGGCGCTGATGCTGCTGGCCAGCAAGCCGCTCACCCGCTTCGTCAACAAGCACCCGACAGTGGTGGTGCTGTGCCTGGGCTTCCTGCTGATGATCGGCTTCAGCCTGGTGGCCGAAGGCCTGGGCTACAAGATCCCGAAGGGCTATCTGTACGCGGCCATCGCGTTCTCGATCCTGGTGGAAGCCTTCAACCAGTGGGTGCGTTTCAACCGTGAGCGCAACGAGCGCCGCCAGCCCTTCCGCCAGCGCACCGCCGACGCCGTTCTGCGCATGCTGGGGGCACGCCCGGCCAACGGCCACGACGATGGCCACGGCGAGGAAGAACATGCAGACGAGGAGCGGCTGCAGCCGGCCGAGCACGAGATGATCCGCAGCGTGCTGGGCCTGGCCGATCGCCCGGTGTCCAGCGTGATGACCGTGCGCGCCGACGTGCAGTGGATCGACCTGGCCCGTGGCCACGAGGATGTGGTGGCGCGCGTGGTGGCATCGCCGCATACCCGCCTGCTGGTGGGTGAGGGTGACCTGGACAGCCTGCGTGGCGTGGTGCAGAGCCGCGACCTGCTGGCCGACCTGCTGCAGGGCAAGCCACTACAGCTGGAAGGCAACCTGCGTGAGCCGCAGTACGTACTGTCCAGTGCCAGTGCGCTGCAGGCGCTGGAGCTGATCCGCCAGCATCCGGTGCCGCTGGCGGTGGCCGTGGACGAGTACGGCAGCGTGGAAGGCCTGGTGACCGCCAATGACCTGCTGGCGGCCATTGCCGGCGACCTGGCCGACACCCAGGACGAACGCTACGGCGTGGTGGCGCAGGGCGAGGACGAATGGGAGGCCGATGGCGCGCTGACTCTCGATGACCTGCAGCGGATGACTGGCGTGGATCTGCCGCGCAGCGCCGATTACATGACCATTTCCGGCCTGGTGCTGGACCAGCTGGGGCGCCTGCCCGACGTGGGCGACAGCGTGGAAGTGGCCGGTTTCCGCATCACCGTGCTGGCGATGGAAAAACGCCGTATCGCCCGCCTTCGGGTGCAGCGCCTCGACGGAATGGCTTGACGCACCTGTTGTTGTAGCGCCGAGCCCATGCTCGGCTGCAGGTTGAAATGCCGAGCATGGGCTCGGCGCTACACAACACGACCCGCAGCCGTCACCATGGCGGCCCGCTTTCTTTCCAGGATGGTTGCAGTGCTGAGTACGATCGGTTTGTTGATGGGCCTGTATGTGGCCTGGCGCCTGTTCTGGCCACTGCGCATGCCCACTTGGCTGAAGGTCGTGCTGTCGCTGCTGCTGGTGGGCGTAGCCGTGCAGCTGCGTATCGTCGCCGCCTTCTGGGGCACCATGGCGTCGCCGGAAATTCCGAAACTGGCCATCGCCACGCTGGCCACCGGCTCCACGGCGGTGTTGCTGTTGGCGTTGCTGATGCTGGCGATGGATGTGGGCCTGCTCGCGTCCCGCCTGCTGCGCTGGCCACGTGCGGTAGCCGCATTGCGCACGCGGCGCTTGCGGCCGGCGGCCAGCGTGCTGGCCCTGCTGGTCAGTGGGTATGGCGTCAGCCAGGGCATGGCGGTGCCCAAGCCCCGGCAGATCGAGGTGAGCATCGCCGGGCTGCCCGCTGCGTTCGACGGCTATCGCGTGCTGCAGCTGACCGACATCCATGCCAGTCGCCTGCTGACCGGCGACTGGGTGCGCAGGGTGGTGGATGAGAGCAACGCACTGACGCCGGACCTGATCGTGATCACCGGCGACCTGATCGACGGCAGTGTCGAGGCCCGCCGTGACGACGCGCGTCCACTCGCGGACCTGCGGGCGCCGGACGGCGTCGTCGCCATCACCGGCAACCACGAGTACTACGCGCAGTACCAGGCGTGGATGCAGGCGTTCCGCGCGCTGCACATGCAGGTGCTGGAGAACAGCCACCTGCAGGTACGCCGTGGCGACGCGGCGCTGACCATTGCCGGGGTCACCGATCCGGTGGCCGCACGCTACGGCCTGCCGCTGCCGGATCTGGACGCCGCCTTGGCCGGCGCCGATCCCGCTGCGCCCGTGATCCTGCTCGATCACCGCCCGCGCAATGCACGTGCGGCAGCGGCGCGCGGCGTCAAACTGCAGCTGTCCGGCCATACCCACGGCGGGCAGATCATCGGCATGGACCAACTGGTGAAGCGGGCCAATGGTGGCTTCGTGTCCGGCCGCTACGACGTGGATGGGATGACGCTGTACGTGAGCAATGGTGCGGGCCTCTGGGCCGGTTTCCCGGCACGCATCGGCGTGCCTTCGGAGATCACCCTGGTAACATTGCGCCGCGCGCCGTGACCTGAAGTGGGGCAGATCCCTTTCCGCCGAGAATTGGCTGCCTATCGTGCTGGGATCCCTCTGTAGAGCCGAGCCCATGCTCGGCTGAACCAGAGGCAGCCGAGCATGGGCTCGGCTCTACAAGTAACCGCCTCCTTGAGAACTCCGCAGCGGTGGCCGCGCATGCGCGCTTCGGCGCAGCGCCTGCGCCCGCTTGGCGATCCAGCGCACCACAAAGGCGGTGAACAGCAGTGCCGACGGCACCGCATACCAGAAGTTGCCTGGCACGCGCTTGAAGTACGAGTAGGTGAACACCGCCGCGATGATCCACATGCCGGTGACGTGCAGGCGACGCCAGGCGGTGGGTCCCATGCGCCGGGCGAGCCCCCGGTGCGAGGTGATGGCCAGCGCCAGGATGGCGATGTAGCCCACCGTGCCCGGGAGGTTGGCCAGCGCGGATCGTGCTGGCCAGAACGCCGGGTTGAGGATGCCGAAACTGGTGATGGCGATGGCATGCAGCAGGTGCGAGAACGCGAAGGACAAACCGACGGTGCGCCGTTCGCGCAGCAGGAACCGGGTGAACGGGCCGGGCAGAAGACTGGCGAACGACGATGCGGTGAACGCCGCCAGGAACAGCAGGAACGATGTGCGTGCAGTGACCCGGATCGCTGCTCGGCTGCCCTCGGCCACATCGGCATGCAGGACGAACGCGCCCAGCGCGAAGGCGATCAGTACCGCCGCGATGGCCACGAACAGGCGCCAGCCGTGCAGCAGAGGGGGATTGGAAACGGCCATGATCAAACCTCGAAGTAGGGGATGGGTAGCACCGGCCGCTGGCCGGTCAAGGAACGGGTAGTGCCGGCCGCTGGCCGGCAACCTCAGAAAGCAGGCAATGCAACCAGCACGCCCGCCGCGCACAGCTCGCCCAGAACGGGCACGCAGGCCAAGCGCAATGCGTCCGTTGCCATGCCATGTGTTTCGGACAGCACCTGCAGTGCCTCATCCACAGGCGCGCCGTCGTCACCGAAGACCGATAGCAGCGCGTAGGCCAGCGGTGACGGTTGCTCGACCTGCAGGCTGAAATCGGCGCGGCGCCGGATCACCAGCAGCGTGGGAGCTGCGCTCAGCACCGGCTCCAGGGCCTCGTCCTCGTGCACCGGCCACTGGTAGCCCAGCACCCGCACCAGCGGCGAAACCGCCAGCACATCGCTGCCCCCGGGAACGCGGTGCAGCGACCGCCCGGCGTCACGCGCTTCAATGTGCAGCGACTGCTGCGTGCTCTCGTAGTGCGCCAGTTCCGCTGCCCAGGCCGGGAGTGCCAGCGTGTCCTGCACTGCCAGCCAGGCCGCGAACTCGCCGGCGATCTGTGGGAACAACGGGGTCTGGCAGGCGTGGCGGGCGTAGTAGTGCTCCACTGTGTCACGCCAGCGTGGCGTGCCCAACTGCTGTTGCAGGCGCGGCAGGCTGCCGGCCAGCAGAGTGTCCAGGCTGTCGATGCACAGGCGGCGGTAAACCGCCAGCCTGCCCGCCTCGACGCCGTCGGGTGCGGCCATTGCTGGGTCGCGCACATGATCGGCCCAGCGCCGTTGCAGCGTAGCCAGCGACTCAGCCATGGGCCACCTCGGGTGAACGTGCCTCGACCTGCGCTTGGCGGATCTGCGCAACCTCGGTCAGCAACTCCGCCAGCGGCGGGAAGTTGAAGTCGCGTTCGAGCAGCGTGGGGCGCACGCCGACCCGCGCATAGGCCTCGCGCAACAGCGTCCAGACCACGCCTTTCACCGGGGCACCGTGGGTATCGATCTTGAAGCCATCGTCTTCATCGAAGTGGCCCGCGACGTGCAGCGAGGCGACGCGGTGGGCCGGCACGCGGGCCAGGAATTCGAAGGCGTCATAACCGTTGTTGCAGGCGTTGACGAAAACGTTGTTGACGTCCAGAAGCAGGTCGCAGTCGGCTTCGGCGAGCACGGCGTTGATGAAGTCGATCTCGCTCATGTCCGCGCCGGCAACGGCGTAGTAGGAGATGTTCTCCACGGCGATGCGTCGGCCCAGCATGTCCTGTACCTGGGCGATGCGACCGGCGACATGGTGTACAGCCTCGGTGGTGAACGGCAGCGGCAGCAGGTCGTAGACATGGCCGCCGGCGGCGCAGTAGCTCAGGTGTTCGCTGTACAGCTGCACCTGGTGCAGGTCGAGGAAGGCACGGGTCTGTGCCAGCAGGGTGCGGTCCAGCGGATCAGGACCTCCCAGCGACAGCGACAGGCCGTGGCAGGTCAGGGGATGGCGCTCGCTGAGCTGGCGCAGCGCGGCGCCGTGTGCACCGCCGACGCCGATCCAGTTGTCAGGGGAGACTTCGAGGAAGTCGATGGCACCGGCCGGCATTGCCAGCAGTTCGTCGATCAGGCCACGGCGCAGGCCAAGACCGGCGGCATTGAAGGGCAGGGGCAGGGACATGGCGGATGCTCCAGAGAAAGGGCGCCGCCTTGAAGGCGGCGCCGGTTGGACGTCGATCAATCGGCAACGCGGGAGAACAGGCCCTTCGGCATCGGCTTGCCGTTGGCGGTGTAGACGCTGCGCAGGTAGTCGTGCGCTTCCTGCTCGCTGATGTAACCGTCGTGGTCGGTGTCGATGCGGTCGAACTCGGCAGCACGCTTGGCGGCCACGGCGTTGAACTCGGCACGGGAGACCTTGCCGTCGTGGTCACGGTCGGTGCGGGCAAACGAGGCGTCACCGCACTTGCCTTCACCACACTGGCCTTCGGCCACCTTGGCCTTGCCGGCGGGCTTGCCGGCGGTGGCCTTGTTGGCCCCGCACTTGCCTTCGCCGCACTTGCCTTCGGCGGCGGCGCTCATGGCTACGGCGCTGATCGCCAGCGGTTGGATCGCTGCGGCCTGGCCGGCCAGCAGCAGGCCACCGGCCAGGGCGATGCCGATGGCACCCATGCGCGGCAGGCGGGAGGAGGGGGTGTTCTTGGTCGAGACGGACATGGTGGTGACTCCTTGGGAATGGCACGCCAGGCGTGCGGGATGGACGCCGCCGAAGAGGCGACGGAAAGCGAAACGCGCGGGAACAGGGGAGTCGGCTCAGGCGGCGCGGCGACGGCGCAGCAGATGGCCCAGCAGCAGCACACCGCCGAGCAGGGCGCCACCGAAGCCGATGCCGGGCAACAGCGCGGCAACCGGCAGCAACAGGGCGATCAGGCTGACGCCCCAGCCCAGGCCGTCACTGCCGACGGGGGCATGCTGTGGGCCGGCCAGCAGCCGGTCCACGCTGAGTGCGCCACCGCCGTTGAGGATCAATGGCAGCAGCATGGCCAGGAACAGCAGCGGCAGCTTGAAGTTGCCGTAGCCCTGGTCGGTGATCGCATAGCCCTGCCAGAGTTCACCCAGGCCGTTCCACTGGTCGGGCCAGTGCACGGCGGCGATGGCGACCACCGTCAACACCCAGAAGACGTAGGCCACCGAGCGCGTGGCCAGGCCGAGCAGCAGCATCACCGCACCCACCAGTTCCAGCCAGGTGGCCAGCTGCCAGTTCAACGATGCGGGCAGGGTGGAGAACGGGAACGGGAAGCGGCCTTCCAGGTCGGCGAACCAGTTCTGGCCGCCCAGCTTCTCGCGGCCGGACTCAAAGAACTCCCAGGCCAGCAGCGTGCGCAGCGCCAGTGGCGAGAGCCAGCGGCCGACGGCGTCCAGGCGGGGGGTATACACGGAAGAGGCGGTGCTGATCATGGTGGTGTCCTGCGGGCCAGTGGTCGATGGAGGCCATTCCAGGCGGTGCAGGTATCGGCAACGTGTGCCGTTGCCCGGGGTTTTGTCAGCGACTGTGGCCGCGACCGGGGTTTCGTACAGTCGGATACAAAGACGATGCGTGGATGCACATCGGGGCGTTGCGCGCGCGCGGGGAACGATATCCAGCCGGTAGCGGCCGGCCTGGCCCGGCGCGCGAATGTATCCCACTGTAGAAACCCGCCTGCGCCCTACAGTCCGGTACAACTCCGCGCTACGGAGAAACAGCGCCGATACACCGGCAGGCGGAAATGGCCACTCCCAACACCGGAGTGCCACCCATGATCCGTATCTCCTTGCTTGCCGCCGCTCTCGCCCTGGCCAGCGCTGCCGCCCCCGCCTTCGCTGCCCAGGCCGATATCGCTGCACCGCCCACCGTCATCCTGGTGCACGGCGCGTTTGCCGATGGCTCCAGCTGGAGCAAGGTCATCACCACGCTGCAAGACTGGAAGGTGCCGGCGGTGGCGGTGCAGAACCCGCTCACCTCGTTGGCCGACGATGTGGCCGCCACCCGCCGCGCGATTGCCGCCGCGCCCGGCAAGGTGGTGCTGGTCGGCCACAGCTGGGGTGGCACGGTCATCACTGAAGCGGGCAATGACCCGAAGGTGCAGGCGCTGGTGTACGTGGCGGCCTTCGCACCGGATGCAGGGCAGTCTTCAGCGCAACAGGGCGAAGGCTTCCCGGTCGGGCCGGGCCTGGCCCGGCTGCAGGAGAGGGATGGCTACCTGACGTTGCCGGCCGATGCCATCGCCCAGGACTTCGCGCCGGACGTGATGAAAAAGTCGGCCGCACTGCTGTACAGCACGCAGGTCCCGTTGAAGGCCAGCGCGCTGGGCGAGGTGGTGAACGTTGCGGCGTGGCGCAGCAAGCCGAGCTGGTACGTGCTCAGTCGTGATGACCGCATGCTGTCGCCACAGCTGCAGGCCGCGACCGCACGTCGCATCGGTGCACAGCTGCAATCGATCGGCAGCAGCCATGTGTCGCTGCTTTCGCATCCGGCGCAGGTGGCCGACAGCATCCTGGAAGCGGCGGGGGTGAAGCCGGCGGAACTGCCGCTGGCCGAGCAGGGGGGCTGAACGATGGCCGCCCTGCGAGGGTACGCACTGCCGTTGCTGCTGGGCCTGCTGGGCGGAGCAGCGTTGTTGCTGGCCTGGCCCGGCCCGGAGGCCGGTGCGCAGTCGGCACAGGCCCTTCCCGCCGCCGGGTTCGACGGTGGCGGGCCTTGGCACAACAGCTCGCCGCTCACACTGAAGCAGTTGCGGGGGCAGGTCGTGCTGGTCGAGTTCTGGACCTATACCTGCAGCAACTGCCTCAACGTGGCGCCGTATGTCCACCAGTGGCATGCACGCTACGCGCCGCAGGGCCTGAGGGTGATCGGCGTGCATACGCCGGAGTTCGCCCATGAAGGGCTGCCCGGCAACGTGCGCAAGGCCATCGCACGGTTGGATATCACCTGGCCGGTGGTGCAGGACAACCAGTACCGGATCTGGAACGCCTGGGGCAACCGCTTCTGGCCCGCACTGTACCTGCTCGACCGGCAGGGGCGGGTGGTCTACCGCCATTACGGCGAGGGCGACTACGCACGTACCGAAAGCGAGATCCAGCGCCTGCTGGCCAGCCCCTGAGCCGCGCTACCATGGCCGCGCCGCGCGGCCCTGACCTCCGTCTTCATCGAGAACGCAATGAACCATGTACCGCACATCCTGGTCGTCGACGATGACAGCGAGATCCGCCAGATGCTGGCCGACTACCTGCAGCGCAACGGCCTGCGCGTGAGCCAGGCCGACGGTGGCCGCGCGATGCGCGCGCTGATGGATACCCATGCCGTGGATCTGGTGGTGCTGGACGTGATGATGCCGGGCGAGGACGGCCTGAGCCTGTGCCGCAACCTGCGCGCCGGCAAGCATCGGGCGGTACCGGTGGTGCTGCTGACCGCGCGCGACGACGAGACCGACCGCATCATCGGCCTGGAAATGGGCGCCGACGACTACGTGACCAAGCCCTTTTCTTCGCGCGAGCTGCTGGCACGCATCAATGCGGTGATCCGTCGCACGCAGATGCTGCCGCCGAATCTGCAGGTAAGCGAAGCCGGCCGCCAGTTGGCCTTCGGCGAGTGGCGCCTGGATACCACCGCCCGCCACCTGCTGGACGCACAGGACACCGCATATCCGCTCAGCGGCGCCGAGTTCCGCCTGTTGCGCGTGTTCCTCGACCACGCCAATCGGGTGCTCAGCCGCGACCAGCTGCTCAGCCTCACCCAGGGCCGCGATGCCGAACTGTTCGATCGCTCTATCGACCTGTTGGTCAGCCGCGTGCGCCAGCGCCTGGGTGACGACGCGCGCGAGCCGACCTACATCAAGACCGTGCGCAGCGAAGGGTATGTGTTCAGCGTACCGGTGCAGTTGCTGGGGCCGGACGAATGAACACCGCCGCACGCCGTCCACGCTGGCCGCGCACGCTGTCGGCGCGTCTGCTGCTGGTGCTGCTGGGCGGACTGGCCCTGGCCCACGCACTGTCCTTCGGCCTGCTGTTCTTCGAACGCTACCAGTCCACCCGCAGCATGATGCTGCGCAACCTCGACGAGGACGTGGCGGTGAGTGTCGCGCTGCTGGAGCACCTGCCTGCGGAGCAGCGTGAGGCCTGGGTGCCGCGGCTGGAGCGGCGCACCTACCGTTATCTGCTGCGCCCGGCCGCGGCCGGACCAGGGCTGCAGACCGATCGTGCACGCCAGGTCACGGCGATCATCGACGACAGCCTGCAGCACGGCTATCCGTTGCAGGCGCGCCAGTTGGCTCGCCTGCCGGAGCGGTTCGAGGTGGAACTGCGCCTGCACGACGGCACACCCTTGACCATTGAAGTCACCCCGTCGGGCCTGCCGCTGGCACGTTGGCTGCCCGCCGTGCTGCTGGTGCAGCTGGCGCTGCTGCTGGTGTGCGCGTGGCTGGCGGTGCGTCTGGCCCTGCGCCCGCTGCAACAGCTGTCGCATGCGGTGGAGCATCTGCAGCCGGGCAAGGACGGGCCCGCACTGCCTGAAGATGGCCCTGCCGAAGTGGGCGGCGCGGCGGCCGCACTCAATGCACTGCAGGCACGCATTCGTGGCCATGTCAGTGAACGCCTGCAGATCCTGGCCGCGATCTCGCATGACCTGCAGACCCCCATCACGCGCATGAAGCTGCGGGTGGAGACCCTGCCCGAAGACAGCACCCAGCAGCGCCTGCTGGCCGACCTCGATCACCTTGGGCAGCTGGTGCGTGAGGGCGTGGCCTATGCGCGCAGCAGCCACGTTGCCGCTGGCGCGCCGGTGTCGATGGACCTGGGCGCGTTCCTCGCCAGTGTGGTCGGCGACTACGAGGACATGGGCAAGCCGGTCACTGGCGGTGCGCCCGCTGGACTGGTCGTGCAGACCTGGCCACAGCCGCTGCGCCGCGTGGTCGGCAATCTGGTCGACAACGCACTGCGCTACGCCGGCGCCGCCGAGATCGAGGCGGGCCGCGATAAGGCCGGAAGGGTGTGGATCAGCATTTCCGACCGTGGCCCCGGCATTCCCGAGGATCAGCTGCAGGCAGTGCTGGCGCCGTTCCACCGGCTGGAAAGCTCGCGCAATCGTGATACCGGGGGCACTGGCCTGGGATTGGCCATCGCGGTGCAGCTGGCGCAGTCGCTGGGTGGTTCGCTGCGGTTGCACAACCGCGAGGGTGGCGGGCTGCGGGCGGAACTGCAGCTGCCGGGCTGAGTTGCCCGGCCTTGCGTTCCAGCAAGGATGCTTCTGCTTCGGCCTTGGCGGTGAGCGCTTCACCGGTCATGAAACCCAGTGCATGCACGCAGCCGACAGCCGATGACCGGCATTTCACCCGGTCCATGCCACGCTGCGCGGAACCTGCCCAACCGGGATAGAGGCTGTTGAAGGCGAATACGCAATGACCGCGGCGCGGCAGCGCTCGATGTGGGTGGCGGGCCTGTCCACGGTGGTGGAGTGGTACGACTTCACCCTGTACCTGTACTTCGCCACGGTGCTGTCGCGGGTGTTCTTCGGCGGTGGCGAGCAGGCGTTGCTGGTGACCTTGGCTGGCTTCGCGGTGTCCTATCTGATGCGTCCGCTGGGCGCGCTGTGCTTTGGTCACCTGGGTGACCGCCTGGGCCGGCGCTGGATGTTGCTGGCGTCGATGGCGTTGATGGCAGCGGCGATGCTGACCACTGCACTGCTGCCGACCGCGGCCACGGCCGGTACGACGGCCGGCGTGCTGCTGCTGATCCTGCGCTGCGTGATGGCGTTTTCGGTGGGCGGTGAGTACACCGGGGTGGTGGCCTACCTGCTGGAAAGCGCACCGGCGCGCCGACGCGGCCTGGTGACCTCGTTGGCCTCGGCCGCCAGCGAAGTGGGCGCCCTGCTGGCGGTGGCGATCTCTGCACTTACCGTCGCGCTGCTGCCCACCGCGGAGCTGGACAGTTGGGGCTGGCGGATTCCGTTCCTCGTCGGCGCGGCGCTTGCGCTGGTGATCCTGATTGCGCGTTCGGGCATGCACGAGTCGCCGGAGTTCGAGCGCCAGCGCCGCGAAGGCAGCATTCCCGCCACACCGCTGCGGCATGTGCTGCAGCAACATCCGTTGGCCGTGGCGCGCACGTTCGCGATTTCGGCGCTGGGGTCGATCACCTACTACGTGGGCATCACCTATGTGCCTGCATTCCTGCACGCGCAGGGCCACAATGAGGGTGACGCACTGTGGCTGTCGACGATCGCGGCGGTGGCAGTGATCGCAATCACGCCCCTGTGTGGCGCATTGTCGGACCGGGTCGGACGACGGCCGGTGTTGTTGGGCCTGACCGTGCTGGCAGCGCTGTTGCCGCTGTCCCTGTTTGCGTGGATGGCACAGGCGACGGCGCTGGGCATCGTGCTGGCTGCGGTGCTGCTGGCTTGCGTGGCCGGCGGTGTAAGCGCGGTGGCGGCGCCGGCCACGGCAGAGCAGTTCCCCGGCGAAGGCCGGGTCAGCGGGCTGGCACTGGGGGTAACCATGGCCACGGCGGTGTTCGGCGGTGCGACGCCGTGGCTGGCGCAATGGTGGGTGGAACGCAGCGGCTGGGCGGCGGCGCCGGGCGCGATGATCGCGCTGGTGGCGGTGCTGGTGCTGCCGGTGCTGTGGACCCTGCCCGAGACGGTCCCGGGCAGGGCCAGGCGCTAGCCGGTCAGACCTTCAGGGTCTGCTCTATGTCGGCCAGTACCGCAGCCGCATCCACGCCGGTGGCAATCGACTGCACCACGTGGCCGTCCCACACGCTCGGGCCGAAGGCCAGGCCTTCCGGCTTGGGAATGGTCATGCCTCTGGCAACGCCGTCGGTGGCCACGCGCACGCTGGCGCGCTCGAACTGGAACAGCTCAGGGCGGGTCAGCGCGATGCACGCGCAGCAGTCGTGCACGACCATGCCCTTGTGGCCGGCCTGCAGGTAGAAGTCCACGTAATCCTGCGACAGCGCACGGACCAGCTCGGCGTCGGCGCCGCCGATGGCGGCCAGCCTATCCAGGCCGTCACGGTCCATTTCCACGCGGGTGGTCACGTCCAGGCCGATCGCGGTGACCGGCCAGCTGGCGGTGAACACCACGTCGGCCGCTTCGGCATCGCCCCAGATATTGGCCTCGGCGGCCGGGGTGATGTTGCCGTTGACGTGGAAGGCGCCGCCCATGATCACCACGCCGCGCACCAGGCCGGCGATGTCCGGGGCCTGCTGCAGGGCAAGGGCCAGGTTGGTCATGCGGCCGACCGCGACCAGGGTCACTTCGCCCGGATGGGCGCGGACCAGGTCGATGATCAGCTGGTGGGCGGGGCGCGTGTCGGCGGCCACGTCCAGTTCGGCCGGCACCGGGTGGTTGCCCAGGCCGTTGTGGCCATGGATGTGGACCGGCCAGGCTTCGGGGGTGGCTTCCGGCTGCAGCGGGCCACCGGCGCCGCGCGCGACCGGGGCGGCAAAGCCCCAGGCCTGCTTCAGGTACAGCGCATTGTGCGTGGTCGACTCCACCGAGGCATTGCCGAAGGTGGTGGTGACACCGATCAGGTCGATCTGGGCGTGCTTGTGCAGGTACAGCAGGGCCAGGGCGTCGTCGACGCCCGGGTCGGTATCGAAAATGACTTTCAGCATGTTGTTGTTCTTCTTCTTCCGTGTGGTGCGGGGGGCGCCGGCGGCCACGGGGCAGGCCGGCGCGCGCCCACATTGTCCCATCTTCATGACAGGCAGGGCCATTGCCGGGGTGGCAGGCCATAATGCCCCCAGTCCAGGCATGGAGTCGCCGAATGCTGATCGTTGCCCTTCTGCTGGTCCTGCTGGTGCTGGGCCTGAACGTGGTGGCCACCGTGGTGATCGTCAGGCGTGATGGGCTGTCGGCGGGTTGCCGGACGGTGCAGTTGCTGCTGGTCTGGTTGCCGCCGCCGGTCGGCGCCATCCTGTGCATGGCGGTGGCCACGGCCGATGGCTCCGGGATCCGGGGCGACAACAGTTTCGGCGGTGGCTACGACCATCCAGGCGGCCATTCCGGCGACAGCTACAGCCATCACAGCTACAGCAGCTCCGACTGCAGCAGCGACGGTGGCAGCGGTGACGGCGGCAGCTGCGGTGGTGGCGATTGACGAGATGTTCCAGGATGCCGGCCGGCGGTCGGCACTACCAGGGCGTGACCTCGGCTGGGTAGTGCCGGCCGCTGGCCGACACCCTCATCCGCTCAACCGCCGCCTTCGGTCGGCAACGGCGCCGGCACGTTCAACAGCCCGCCCGCTGCCACATAGGCGGCCAGGGCCTGGCCCTGGCTGAGCAGATGGCGTTCCATGGTGCGTTCGGCAGCCTGCGCGTCGCGGCGGCGGAAGCACTCCATCAACTCGCGGTGTTCGGCCAGCGACTGCGCGGTGCGGCCTGGAGTCAGCAGCTGGCGGCCGCGATGCATCTTCAGGATGCGGTGCAGGTCGTGGGTGATGCGGATCAGCCACGGATTGCCCGCGTAATGCTGCACGGTTTCGTGGATCAGGTAGTTGTTGCGGTAGTACTCGGCAATGTTGCCCTCGGCCGCCGCGGTTTCCATCGCTGCATGCAGGTCTTCCAGCTGCTGCACGCCGGCATCATCGATGTGCCTGACCGCCTCGTGTGCGCAACGGCCTTCCAGCATGGCCATTACCGGGAACAGCTGGTTGAGGTCTTCCAGCGTCAACCGGGTGACCCGGCTGCCACGACCTGCGTCGATCTGTACCAGGCCTTCGGCGGCCAGCAGCTTCAACGCCTCGCGCAGCGGCGTGCGGCTGATGCCCAGTTCTTCGCACAGCGCGGGCTCGTCGATCCACTCGCCCGGCGGCAGCCGGTAGTCGTAGATGCGCTCGCGCACGTGGTCGGCCACCTCTTCATACAGAGGCGCGCGCTTCTTCGGTGATCGCGGGGCAGGGGCAATGGCCATGGAGGAAGTGTACCGCCAGGTAGTGCCGGCCGCTGGCCGGCAACCCGTGATCGCTGGATGGCTTCATGAGATTGCCGTCCAGCGGCCGGCACTACCGCTGGGTGGTTACATCCAGCCGGGCACCACGAATACCAGCCAGGCCAGCAGCGGTCCAAGCGCCACCACAAGACCGCTGTAGACCAGAAAGCGGCGGAACAGGGTTTCGCGCTCTTCCTTCGCTGCCGAGGCCACCACCAGTGCGCCATTGGTGGAGAACGGGCTGACATCGACGATGGTGGACGACACCGCCAGCGCGCAGATCACGCCGGCGGCGCTGAGGTGACCCTGCATCAGGAACGGTACCGCCAGCGGAATCGTGGCGCCCAGCACCGCGGCCGACGAGGCGAATGCAGAGACGATGCCACCCACGTAGCAGACCAGCAGTGCACCCAGCAGCGGGATGTCGATGTCGGACACACCATTGCCGATGAAGTCCACCGCGCCGGCATGTTCCAGCACGCCGATGTAGGTCACCACGCCACAGATCAGCAGCACGGTGGACCAGCTGATGCCATCGACCGCACCCTTCTGGCTTTGTGGCGACAGCAGCGCCAGTGCCACCGCCACGGTGATCGAGACCAGACCGACGTTGAGGTTGTAGATCAGCGCGGCCACGCCCAGGCCGAGCAGGCCGATCAGGGTGAACAACCGTTCGCTGGTCAGGCCCACCGCATCCAGTGCCGCCGGATCATTGCTGAGCGTGCCGCCGCCTGCTGCGACCAGCGCGCCATGGCCTTCGATCGCGAACTGGCGCGACGACGCCTGCGGGCCACCGGCCATCGCCAGTTCGGCATTGCCGATCGTTCCTGCTGCGGTGATCGAGCCGCGACGCAGCAGGGCGATGCCACCGAAGGCGAAGAAGCAGATCGTCGCCATCATGAGGTTGAAGCCCAGGCTGGTCAGGAACACCGCCATCTCGGTCACTTCCAGCCCGGCCTTCTGCACTACGCCATTGGTGATGCTGCCGTACACGCTGATCGGCGAGAAGCCGCCCGCCTGCGCGCCATGGATGACCAGCAGGCCCATCATCAGTGGGTTGATGTTGTACTGCTTGGCAAAGCGCAGCGCGACCGGGCCGATGATCGCGACCGCTGCCGGGCCCAGCGCACCGAACGCGGTGAGCACCGCGGTGATCACGAACATCACCCACGGGATGGCCACGATATGGCCGCGCACGGCTTTTACAGCCCAGTGCACCAGCAGGTCGATGGTGCCGTTCTTCTGCGCGATGGCGAACAGGTAGGTGATGCCGACCAGGGTCAGGAACAGATCGCCGGGAAAGCCTGCCAGGACCTCCTTGCCGCCCATGTCGACCCACAGCCCACCGATGATGAAGGCGAACGCGAAGGCGACCGCGCCCATGTTGATCGGCATCGCCGTGGCGACGATGAACATGATCACCAGACCGATGATCGTTGCGATTTGTGGACTCATGCGCCCTCCCAGACACGTGACTCACGTACAGCGCGGATGGAGACCCGCCATCCCCGGGGTAAGGCGACGTACTGCGTGATGCGTGATACGTACTGCTCGAACCCGTTACTGCAGCCGCTCCAGCGCACTGCGGACCCACGCCGCGGCGCCTTCCAGGCTCTGGAACTCTTCCACCGCGCGCACTTCGCAGCACGGATAGGCCGGTGCGACCATGCGCGCCAGCGCGTTGCCCGGGCCCAGCTGCAGGAAAACCCGCGCGCCGCGCTCGAAGGCCTGGCGCATCACCTGCGCCCATTCGATGGTCTGCGCCAGCTGCGCCGACAGCGTGTGGACCGCCATTGCGCGATCCCGCACCGGTCGCGCATCGATGCCGGCCAGCAGCGGCAGGCGTGGGGCCTGCAGTGGCGAGGCATCGAGTGCGGCAGCAAACGGTGCTACCGCCGCCGCCAGCAACGGTGTGTGTGCAGGCACGTTCACCGGCAGCGGACGGATGTCCGCACCCTGCGCCTGCGCTGCATCGGCTAGCCGCAGCAACGAGGCGTGCGTGCCGCCCACGATGAAATGGTCCTGCCCGTTGGCGATGGCCATGTGCGCACCGTGCAGATCGCACAGCGGCTGCAGTACATGGCGTTCCAGGCCGAGCACGGCCTGCAGGCCTGCATCGGCGGGGCTGGCGCCGTCCATCAACTGCGCGCGCTGCGCAGCCAGGGCAAGGCAGGTGGTCGCATCGAAGCTGCCGGCGATGGCATGCGCGGCCAACTCGCCGATGCTGTAGCCGGCGACCAGCGTCGGCGTTGGCACGTTGTCGCGCAGCCCCTGCCACTGCGCCAGAGTGGCCGCGCACAGCAGTGGTTGCGCCTGCGCATTGTCGAAACGGTCGTCGGCCGCAGCGGCGGAAAACACATCGCGGCCGAGTACCGTGCTGGCCACATCAAGGGTATGGCGTGCGGTCGGAAGATCGCGCACGCGGTCGAACATCGCCGCATGCTGCGCACCTTGGCCGGAGCAGAGCAGGGCAAGGCTCATGCGTCCTCCTGCTGTAGCAGGAACCAGGCACAGGCCAACAGGTCGGCACTGCCACCGGGACTCAGGCGGCGCGCGACGAAGCGCTCACCGATGCCGTGCAGGCGTGCCTGCCAGCCGGGCACGAACGCACCGCCGCCGTCGAGGAAACCATGCGCCTGTCGCTGTGCCCAGCGCAGGCCGTCGGCGCCGCCACGGTGCAGCAGGTTGAGGTCATCCACGCATGCGACCAGCTGCATCAGGGCCTGGCACATCGCGGCCTCGCGCGGCAGTCCGTTGGCCACTGCGTGGCGCAGGGCAGGCAGCGCCACTTCGCGCAGCAGCGGGTAGCCAGCGGCTGCTTGTTCGCGCACCCCCTGCACGCCATGCCGGGCGCGAGCGCGCTGGCCAGGGCTGTTCGCATCCAGGGGTGCGTCGGCGAGTTCGGCAGACCAGCGGCACACTTCCTGGCAGACCTGCTCACCCGTGGCGGCATGGCCCAAGCGGGAGCGACAGGCCGCGGCGGCCGCCACCAGCAGGCCGAGACTGAAGACCGCGCCACGATGGGTATTGACGCCGGCGGTCGCGCGCAGCATCGCGATCTCGGCGGCGATGCCACACCGGCGCAAGGCGTCGAAGTCCGTCCCGGCGGCACCGAGGCGGGCCACGGCGGTGAAGTAGTGGCGCAGTGCGAACAGGCTGCGCAGGAACGTGCCGGCGTCCATGTCGTGATGGCTGCCGCTGTCGAATGGTGTGACCAGTCCGGGCTTGGGTGCCAGCGCCAGCTCCGCATGCAGGCTGGCGACGGCGAGGCGCCCCAGACGCGCGCTGTCCACGGCAGCTGCCGGCCTGACTGCCGATTGCACGACGGCGTTCATGCGCTCACCCCGGCGGAGGCGAACAACGCATCGCGGAGTTCCAGTGCGGCACCATCGAGGCGCTTGACCAGTACCTCGCGGCTGCGTCCGGCGTACTCCCGCCAGTTCACGGCGGCGTCGCGGCCCAGGCACAGCTCGCCATCGACCCGCCGGTCGTGTTCGGCTTCCCATGCCTGTAGCCGTGCAGCCAGGGCATCGGCCTGCGCGGTGGTGTCGATCGGCCACAGCAGATCGACGTCCGAGCGCGCGTGCACATAGCGCAGGCCAGTAAGGTGCTGCCACGCGAAGGCACCGAATACGCGCGCCTCAGCGATGTTCTGCAGCACTTCAAGGGGCCGCCGCCAGTCCTGTGGAATGTCGCCTTTCAGCACCGTCTGAAGTGCCGGCGGCGGCGTGGTGCGCAGCACATCGCGTGCCGGCACGCGCAGGGCCAGGCGCAGTTTGCCCTCGGCGGGCGGCAGCGGCACGCCGAGACGCAGGCGTGGATCGGCATCGTCGGCGGCACGCCGCGCGACGATGGCCGGGCGGCCCTGTGCAAACCAGTCGGCCAGGCGCGACTCATGCGCGGCGATGTCCGCCTGCCAGCCGGCGTGCGCTGACAGCCAGACCAGCGTATGGCGGGGCAGCCGCTCAGGCATCGCCCTGGCTCACCGCTTCAGCCACGCGTGCGGCCAGCATGCGCCCGCCACGTTCGGCTCCGCGCAGGGCGCGGCGGTCGCCATCGGCGGGCGTGCGCAGGGCCTGCAGAAGGTGCTGGGCAAGATCGCCCTCCCACAGCGATTCCACCGCACCCATCGCCACGTAGTTCTCCACGCCCGGTGCGAATACCGGTGAGGTCTGGCTCAGCGCCTGCAGTTTATCCAGCGGCTGCTTGGTCACCCGGGCCATCGCGCGCAGGTCCATCACCCGCACCTGCGCATCCGGCAGGGCGTGGATGTGGTCGGCCATCAGCCCGAACGAGAGGAAGCCGCCACTGACGGATTCACCGTAGACCAGCGTGACCAGTCGCGCGCCACGTCGACGCGCGAGATCCAGCGTCTGCGCCAGGTGCGCGAAACAGCCGTTGATGCCGAGCAGTTCGTCGCGGCGTGCCAGGCGCTGGCCGGCGGTGTCGACCAGCATCACGATCGGTTGCTGCGGATGCGCGGCGGTGCTGGCCAGCACCGTTTCGGCCAGTGCCAGTGCATGGTCCACGCCCACCTCGAGCTTGTCGGCGGTGCCGATCACGGTCACGTCGCCGTTGTCGGTGGTGGCGCTGCCGGTCAGCACCGAATCGTTCACCGCAACGGCATGCCCATGCGGAAACAGGGCATCGAGCAGTGTCTGCAACGGCATGCTCATGGCAGGCTCCGGTCGGCGGTGGCGATGAGGAATTCATCGGTGTCGAGCAGTGGCAGGCGTTCGGGGTGGGAAATGCCCAGCCGCGCCCAGATTTCCAGGCCATCGCGGCAATCGCTCCAGGCCTGCACGCGCGCCTTCAATGCCAGATGGCGTTGCTGCAGCGCGGCCAGTGCAGTATCCGGATCGGTACTGCTGGTATCCGGCTGCAGCGCATTGAATGCCGCTTGCGCGAACGCCTCGATGGCATCGGGCACCAGCACCTGTGCCTGGTCGATCAGGTAGCGGTGCTTGCCTCCCGTTACGCGCCAGACCAGTGCGCGGTCGCGGGAATCGAACTCTTCCACGCCGCGTACGGTTTCGATCACCTCTGGCCCGGACAGCGACAGCCGGCCTTCCTCGGACATGATCACCATGCCGCAGCAACGAGCAACGATGCCCATGCCACCGAAGGCGCCGTTGCCGCTGCCGATCAGCGCGATCACCGGCACGCCCGCTGCACGCGCGTCCAGAGTGGCGCGCATGATCTCGGAAATGGCGATGAGCCCAGCATTGGCTTCGTGCAGCCGCACACCGCCGGTATCGAGCAGGAGCAGCACGCCGTCAGGGCGGGTGTGCGCCGCACGGCGCAGCAGCCCGGTCAGCTTGGCGCCATGTACTTCGCCCACGCCTCCGCCCATGAATTCACCCTGTTGTGCGGCCAGCAGCACGTGTTTGCCCTGCAGCCTGGCCTCGCCGACGACGATGCCATCGTCGAACGCGGCCGGCTGGTCGAGCTGGGCCAGGTGCGGACTCATCATCCGTCGCGCCGGGCCGAGGAACTCGTGGAACGAGCCGGCGTCGACCAGCCCGGCGATGCGCTCGCGCGCATCGGCCTCGTAGTAGCTGTGGCGCTGTACGTGGTTCATGGCGCGCCTCCGGCCAGCAGGGTTTCCACGGCCTGGTCCAGGCGCAGGCTGACCACCGCCGGGGTGGCACCGGCATCGTTGATCGAGATGCGTACATCGCGTAGCGGATGACGCTGTGCGAAGTCGTTGATCACCGCTTGCCACACGCTGCCGAAGCCCTTCGCGGCGGTGATGATGCGCACCGTCATCGCGCCTTCCAGCGCAGCGGGTTCCAGCAGGATTTCCAGGTTGCCCGAGGCCAGCACGCCGACCAGCACCGCTTCGCGCGGGAACTGCACCGCAGTGTGTCCTTCGAATCGATAGTCGAGGGTTTCCATGCTCAGCCCCTTACCAGTTGCGGAAGCGCTTGGGCGGGTCGTACAGACCGCCGGACCAGCGCACCAGGTCCTTCACCGAACGCGCCGCCAGCAGGTCACGGCTGGCATCGCGCACGGAGATGCCAAGGTCATCGGGACGGCGGATCACGCCGCGGTCGCGCAGGTTTTCCACCATCGCGCGGTCGCGGCCCAGGCCCACGGCGGTATAGCCGGCCACGCCACGGATCGCCTGTTCGCGCTCCTCAGGGGTGCGGCACAGCAGCAGGTTGGCAATGCCTTCCTCGGTCAGCACATGGCTGACGTCGTCGCCGTAGATCATTACCGGCGGCAGCGGCATGTTCGCGCGTTCGGCCAGGTCCCAGGCATCAAGGCGATCGACGAAGGCCGGTGCCATGTGCTCGCGGAAGGTTTCCACCATCTGCACCACCAGCTTGCGCCCGCGCGGCATCTCGCCAGGGCGCGCGGCCTGTTGGCCGGCCTTGATCCAGGCGTCGCTGGCATGGCGCCGGCCACGTGCATCGGAACCCATGTTCGGCGCGCCACCGAAGCCTGCGATGCGGTCGCGGGTGGCGGTGGAGCTGTTGCCCTGAAGGTCGATCTGCAGTGTGGAACCGATGAACATGTCGCAGGCATACAGGCCGGCGGTCTGCGAGAACGCGCGGTTGGAACGCATCGAGCCATCGGCGCCGGTGAAGAACACATCGCCTCGCGCGGCGATGTACTTCTCCATGCCCAGTTCCGAACCGAACGAATGCACCGATCTGACGAAGCCCGATTCGATCGCCGGAATCAGTGCCGGGTGGGGGTTCAACGCCCAGTGCTGGCAGATCTTTCCCTTCAGCCCGAGCGATTCGGCGTAGGTGGGGAGCAGCAGTTCGATGGCGGCGGTATCGAAGCCGATGCCGTGATTCAAACGATTCACGCCGTACTCGGCGTAGATGCCCTTGATGGCCATCATCGCCATCAGCACCTGGATCTCGGAGATCTGCGCCGGGTCGCGGGTGAACAGCGGCTCGATATGGTTCGGCTTCGGCGCCTGCACCACGAAGTTGACCCAGTCCGCAGGAATATCGACGCGGGGGAGGCTGTCGACGATCTCGTTGACCTGGGCGATGACGATGCCGCCACCGAAGGCGGTGGCCTCGACGATCACCGGCGTGTCTTCGGTGTTCGGGCCGGTATAGAGGTTGCCGTGCCGATCTGCGGCCTGTGCGGCCACCAGGGCCACGCGCGGGGTCAGGTCGATGAAGTAGCGGCCAAACAATTCCAGGTAGGTGTGGATGGCACCGATCTGGATGCGCCCTTCGGCTACCAGGTTGGCCAGTCGCACCGATTGCGGGCCGGAGAACGAGAAATCCAGTTTCGAGGCGATGCCACGCTCGAACACGTCCAGGTGCGAGGGCAGTGAGAGGACCGACTGCACCATGTGCAGATCATGCACGCGGGCGGGGTCGAGGTCGGCCAGCGCCTGGGCGAGGAAATCGGCCTGCTTCTGGTTGTTGCCCTCCAGGCAGACCTTGTCGCCTGGCTCCAGCACTGCGTGCAGCAACTTGCCGACGTCGCTGGTGGCGACCTCGCGTCCCCGGGCCCACGGCGCGGCACGTTCCAGGCGGGCCTGGCGACTGCGTTCCAACGTATCCCAGCTCGGGTTCATTGACCGGCTTCCGACGGGTGTTGGGATAATTACGGCATAATTACGAAGTGGGTACAACCTGCAGTGCAGCAAAAAAGGAAGGGCCCGCGCGGAGGCGGGCCCATTCAGGGTGTGGGGTGGGCCGACCAACGGTCGGCACCCACCGGTTCGCAGGTGCCTCAGAACTTCCAGCGCAGGCTGGCGGACACGAAGCGCGGCTCGCCGTAGTTGTTGTAGTCCAGGTTGGCCCAGTAAGTCTTGTCCAGCGCGTTGCGCACGCTCAGCGTTGCGGTCCAGCTGTCGCTGATGCGGTAGTTGGCATTGAATTGCACCAGCATGTACGCCGGCTGGTTCACCGTCACCGTGCCGCCCAGCGGGTAGGCGATGTTGTAGCCCTGCACCTTGCTTTGCCACTGCAGGCCACCGCCAACGCTCAGGCGTTCCAGCGCACCGCGCAGCTGCAGCTGGGTGTTGAGCTGCAGCAGATCCTTGGGCGGGTTGGCGTACAGCAGGTCGGTGGCGGCGCGGGTGACCTTGACGTGGGTGTAGCCGGCATTGACCGTCCAGCCCGGCAGGATCTCGCCGTTGATGTCCATCTCCCAGCCACGCGCCTTGGTACCGTTGACGCCGATGTAGGCCGAGGTGCCGTCGCTGAGCGAACCCTCCGGCACACCCATGTCACGCACAGCATAGTTGTCCTGCTTGGCCTCGAACACAGCGGCATTTGCGGTCAGGCGGCCATCGAACCACTGCGTCTTGATGCCCGCTTCCAGGTTCGAGCCCTGCACCGGCGCCAGCAGGTTTTCGTTGCGGTCCTTGTAGTTCTGTGGATTGAAGATCTCGGTGTAGCTGGCATAGGCCGACACGTTCGGGGTGATCTCGTAGACCAGGCCCACGTACGGAGTGACTTCATCGCTCACCTTGTACGCACCGCTGGTGCCGGTATAGGCGCCGGCGGCGTTGTAGGAGCGGGTGAGGGTTTCCCACCGGCTCAGGCGTGCACCGGCGATCAGCGACAGCGGATCGGCCAGGTGCAGGCGGGTGGCCAGATAGACGCCGCTCTGCGTGGTCTTCGCTACACGGCGTGCGCCGGTGCGAGTGTAGGTCACCTCGGAAATGTCGCCGTTCCAGGAGTACACATTGGGGATGTAGTAGCAGTGCTCGCGTGCACCCGTGGCGCTGACACACGTTGCCCAGTCGCCGGGGAAGTTCAGCGCCACGGTGTTCGTGGTCCCTTCCAGATCCGACCACTGGGCGCCGACCGTGAGGTCGTGGTCGCGGCCGAACAGCGGGAAGCTGCCGGTCAGATAAGCATCGACATTGCGGCGGGTGTCTTTCGAATCACCGGCGGCGGCACGCAGGTAGATGCCCGATCCGGTCACCGGGTCCGGGTTGCCGGTGCCGTACAGGCGCACGTTCTGCACGTTGCCGCGGGTGTAGGCCGTGTTGATCTTCAACAGCCAGTTGTCGCCGAAACGCTGTTCCAGGTTGGCGAAGGCGGTGTTGCTCTCGCGCTTCCAGTAGCTCCACTTCGGCGACAGGTTGGTCGAGCGCGGCAGATGGGCGAAATTGCCCTGGTTGTCGAAGAACGGCACGGTGCCCCAGGTCGAACCGGTCGGGTTGTTGTCCTGGGTCTGGTAGCCGACGGTGACCGTGGTGCTGTCGGTGACATCGCCTTCAAGCACCGCCATGCCGGCCATCTTGTTCTCGTCGTAACGGTCGTAGTACAGCCCGCGGTCGGTGTAGGCGGCGACCACGCGGCTGCGGAAACGGCCATCATCGGTCAGCGGCGCGGTCACGTCGGCTTCCATGCGGCGGAAGTCCCAACTGCCGGCGCTGACCGCGAATGACGCGTCGAATTCCTTGCCGGGGCGCTTGCGCAGCAGGTTGACCGTGGCCGACGGCACGCCAGCGCCACTGAGCAGGCCGTTGGCACCGCGGATCACTTCGATGCGGTCGTAGAAGGCGGTGTCGTATTCCTGGTTGGTGGACCCGCTGTAGGTGGGGATGCCGTCGACCTGGAAGTCGGTGATGGCGAAGCCGCGCGCGTAGTACAGCGGGCGCTGCGTGTCATAGAAGGACACGCTGACGCCAGTCACGTTGCGCATCACATCGTTGATGCTGAACAGTGATTCGTCCTGCAGGCGCTGCAGGCTGATGGCGGTGGCGGACTGCGGGGTTTCCTGCAGGGTGATCGGCAGGCGCGTAGTGCTGGCCGGCGGAGCGGACTGCTCGGCACGCACGCTGACCCGATCAAGGGTCTTGGCGTCGGCGGCGCCTTCGGCGGCGGCGAACGCGCTGGGCGCGCCCAGCACGGTCAGCGACGAAAGCAGGGCGGCCGGCAGCAGCGCGCGGCGGGGCTGGCGATTGGGGAAATTCGGGGACATGGGCGGCTCGGAGCGTGGAGGCGGGGAAGGGCGGCAACAGTCGTCCGGCACCCGGGCGGCGGCTTCGGGCACGGTCAGGTCCGGCTGCTAAGGCGCGCGGTCACTGCGCGGGGTGCAAATGTAAATAATTCTTAACAACATTACAATTCGTGTCATTGAGGAAGGGCTTCCAGGCGCATGGCAGCGGCTGGGCCGGGGTCGGATCCCGTAGACGGAGGCAATGGGCCCTGGCCCCATCCCCGGTGCTCAGGCGCAGGTCAGAGCCCTCACGTGCGGGAGGGATCCGACCTGTCACCGCACAAACGCGAACGGCCACCCGAAGGTGGCCGTCCGTTTGCATCGAAAGGAACGTGCGGGCTTACAGCGCCTGCAGTTCCTCATTGGCGTTGCGCTTTTCCTTGGCCTGTGCCGGCACCGTGGCCGCAGCGGGCGATGCCGCGTTCGCATCCACCGGCACCTCCAGGTACGGCAACTGCAGGGTCTGGCTGGTCAGCGTACGGATCTCGTTCACCAGCGCCGGGCTGTCGTTGAGCTTGCGCCCGTACGACGGCACGATCTCGCGCAGGCGGGTTTCCCAGCCGGCCTTCATCTGCTCCGGGAAGGCCTTGGCCATCAGGTCCAGCATGATCGGCGGCGAGGTCGACGCACCCGGCGAGGCGCCGAGCAGGGCGGCGAGGGTGTGGTCCTTGTCGGTCACGATCTCGGTGCCGAACTGCAGCACCGGGCCCTTCAGCGGGTCTCGCTTGATGATCTGCACGCGCTGACCGGCGGTCACCAGCTTCCAGTCGCCCGGCTTGGCATTGGGGAAGTACTTGACCAGCTCGGCCTGGCGGTCGGCATCGTTCAGGCGCGCCTGGCCCATCAGGTACTGCACCAGGTCCAGGTTGTCCTTGCCCACTTCCAGCATCGGGCCAACGTTGTTGTGGGTCACCGAGGAATACAGGTCCCACCACGAGCCGTGCTTGAGGAACTTGGTGCTGTACAGCGCAAACGGCCCGAACAGGACCACCGGCTTGCCGTCCAGCTTGCGTGCATCCAGGTGCGGCACCGACATCGGCGGCGAACCGGTCTCGGCCATGCCGTAGGCCTTCACGCCATGGCGCGAGGTCACGTCCTGGCCCTGGAAGGCGAGGAACTGGCCACCGACCGGGAAGCCGGCATAGTCCTTCGATTCCGGAATGCCCGACATCTGCAGCAGCTTCAGCGCGGCGCCACCGGCACCGATGAAGACGAAGCGGGTGTGGGTGGTGGTTTCGGTGCCGGCCTTGAGATCCTTCACCGTGACGTTCCAGCTCTTGTCGGCGTTCTGCCGCAGCGCGGTCACTTCATGGTTCAGGTGCAGGCTGAAGTTCGGGCTGCGCTGCAGGCCGGCGGTCAGCTGGCGGGTGATCACACCGAAGTTGACGTCGGTACCGAGCGGCATCCAGGTCGCGGCAACCTTCTGCTTCGGGTCACGGCCTTCCATCAGCAGCGGGGCCCACTGCTTGATCTGCGCCGGATCTTCAGAGTACTGCATGCCGTAGAACAGCGGGTTCTTCACCAGCGCCTGCTGGCGCTTGTGCAGGTAGGCGATGTTGTCATCGCCCCAGACGAAGCTCATGTGCGGCGTCGGGTTGATGAAGTCGCTGGGCCGGCTGAGGCGGCCTTCCTTGACCTGGTGCGACCAGAACTGGCGCGAGACCTCGAACGATTCGGCGATGCCGACCGCGCGCTTGGTCTCGATGCTGCCATCGGGCAGTTCCGGGGTGTAGTTCAGTTCGGCGAAGGCCGAATGGCCGGTGCCGGCGTTGTTCCAGCCGTCGGAGCTTTCACCGGCGACGCCGTCGAGGCGTTCGTAGACCTGGATGTTCCAGTCCGGCTGCAGTTCCTGCAGGTAGGTGGCCAGGGTGATGCTCATGATGCCGGCGCCGACCAGCACAACGTCGACGGGCTTGTCGTTGCTGGCGGCGGGCACCGAGCGCTGGGTCAGCGGCCAGTACAGGAACAGCGCGGCGGCCAGCAACAGCAGCACGAGCAGGGCGAGGAGAGCCTTGCCAAATTTCTTCATGGGGGCGGGATCGTTGGCGGAGGGGAAGGGGTCAGGATGCGCGTGGGGCAGGGAAAGGGCGTGAAGAAACAACGCCTTGCAGCATCCATCCGCGATTCTAACCGGATCCGGTCCTTTTTTGATGCAACGCAGCATCCGACGTTTCGTGGCGCTTTCACATGGGCGGCAGGCGACGCCCGGCGGCGGTGGGATCAGACCAGCTCAAGGATCTCGTCGCCGGCCTCATCGACCCCGCCGGTCGGGCGCCAGCCCAGGCGGCGGTAGAAGCCATGCGAGCGCGAACGCGGGTCGGCCGAGCAGGCCAGGAACAGCCGCTGGTGGCCGGCATCGCGGGTCAGGCTGACCACGTCCTGCAGCAGCTGGCGGCCGATGCCGCGGCCCTCGTAGTCCGGCAGCAGGGCCAGCACCAGCACCTCGCCGCTGTCGCGGTCGGCGAAGCAGTAGCCGGCCATGCGCTCGCCGTCCCAGGCGACGCGGCCGATCGAATCGCCCTGGGCGATGCCGGCCGCCCAGCTGTCCACCGTGATGCCCCGTTCCGCAAGCTGGGGCGCGCTGAAGGCGTTCTCGCGGGTGCGCCCGCGCAGGTCGATGCAGGCGGCGGCATCTTCGGGGCGGGCGTCGCGGACGAATACAGGCATGCAGGGCATCCTTGCGGTGATCGGCCACTCAGTATCTGCATGGCGCATGGAATCGATGTGTAGGGTTGATGGAGATTGGATGGAGGCCCCGCAGCAGCAGGGATAGGGGGATCGGTGCCGCTGATGCCGATGTCGCCCGGCGGCGTGGCAGTGAAAGGCTCTCAGCAGGTGCTTGCACCCCGGTCAGTCACTGCCGACGGTGAAGTACTCCACGGCGAAGTAGCCGATCTGGTAAGCCAGCGTTGCCAGCACCAGGCGCAGCTGTGTGCGTTGGCTGCGCAGTCGCCAGCCGAGCACCGCCACCGCCAGCATCAACACGGCATGCAACGGGTACGCGGCCCCCAGCAGCTTCCAGCGGCTGCTGCCCTTGATGGCGGTATCGACCAGGTCGAGCAGGGTCAGTGCAGCCATCACGCTGAAGATCCAGCGCCGGCGCTGCATGAGATAGTTCCCGTAGCTGCCGTATTCACGCAGGTCGTCGGGAAACAGCAGCGCGCACAGCAGGAACCAGGTCGCGCAGTACACGATCACGAACAGGTAGGTTTCAAACGTCCAGCGGTGCACCTCGATGAGGCGGAACTCCCACCACCAGAAGGTCACCAGCGATATCAGCGTCCACGCCACCCAGCCCAGGTGCAGGGCCGAGCAGCCGCGGCGCTGCGGATGCTCGATGATCTGCGCCAGGCCCTTGAGCACGGTGGTGATCGACAGGCCGAGGATGATGCCCATCACCACCCGGATGTGCAGGAACAGCGGATCGGTCTGCATCGCGGCGCTCCGTGTCGGGTGCTGCGATGCTGGCACAACCGGGCGCCCCGGAACGGACCCCGGTCACGCACAGAAGAGCGGAGAAAAAAGGGACGGAGGGGATTGGAGAAAAAAGGGACGGAGGGGATTAAGTCGCTCTCGCCCTGATTCGTCCATGGCTGAGGACTGGCCACGTCCTGGCGACCAGGCGCGGTATTCTCAGCGCTTGGCTGGCTTGGTGGTATCAGGGCGGAGTGAGGCCCTGCTGTCGCAGCAGGGCAAGATACTTCCCGCCTTCATCGTCAGCGTCGAACCCGCTGTCGCGATCGCCTCGGATTTTGACCGCGTGAGCCGAAAGCGCCTGTCAACCAAGATCTACACCCCTGAGAAGCCAACTCAGCGCTTGCGCCGGATCAGCGCCGAGGACGCGTCCAGTACCGCACGGGTCAGCAGGGCCATGGTCTGCACGTCGCCCTTCCAGTGCTGCCAGTACAGCGGCACGTCTTCCCACGCGCGCTGCCGTACGTAGACCAGTCGCCCGGCGTCCAGGTGGCGCTTGACCAGCGGCAGGGGGTTCATGGTCCAGCCCATGCCGCCGAGGTTGGCCTGCACGAAGGCCCGGGTGGAGGGAATCCACCAGGTCGGTGCGGTGCTGGGCAGGTCGTCGCCGGCCATGCGCCGGGCGAAGCGCGACTGCATTTCGTCCTTGCGGTTGAACACCAGCACCGGTGCCTGCGCCAGCGCCTGCGCGGTCACGCCCTTGGCAAAGTGGCGTTCGCGGAACTCCGGCGTGCAGGTCGCTGCATAGCGGATGCTGCCCAGCGCATGGATCTGGCAGCCCTGCACCGGCTCGTCCAGCGTGGTCACTGCGCCCAGCACCGTACCCTGGCGCAGCAGCTCCACGGTGTGGTCCTGGTCTTCCACACGCAGGTCCAGGGTGGTGCCGGTGGTCTGCGCGAACTGGTAGGCGGCCTGCGGAAACCAGGTTTCCAGGCTGTCGTGGTTCACCGCCACCGGGATGCTGGCCTGGGGCAGGTCCTCATCGGCCAGGCCCATCCGGTGCAGCGCATCGTGTTCGAGCAGGGCGGTCTGCTCGGCCAGCTGCACCAGCAGCTGCCCCTCGGCGGTGGCGGTGGCCGGGGTGCCGCGCTTGACCAGCAGGCGGCCGATCCGGTCCTCCAGTGCCTTGACCCGCTGCGAGATGGCCGAGGGCGTGACATTCAGCGACTGTGCGGCGCGGTCGAAGCTGCCTTCGCGGATCACCGCGGCCAGGGCGCGCAGCTGGGCATGATCGATGCGCATCGAATTAAGCTCCGCTAATGTTGGTTTAGGAAGTTTAGCTCGTCTTTTCCATGTTGCGGCGCGACAATGGCGCCCGTTCCGGTGCTGTCCGCCTTCGCGAGGCACCGTCCCCCCAAGCAATACAAGGCAGTGAATCCCATGTTCTCGGTCATCTCCGCCAGCACCGGCCTCGGTGCCTGGTTCTCTGGTGCAGCCACCGGCATCGGCCTGTTCGCCGTGGTCGGCGCCCAGAGCGCCTTCATTCTGCGCCAGGGCATCCTGCGCAAGCACATCGTGCCGGTGGTCGCCACCTGCGCGGCCATCGATGCCATCTTCATCTTCGCCAGCGTGGCCGGCCTGCGCACGCTCACCTCGGCGCTGCCGTGGCTGACCAGCGCCGTGCTGTGGACCGGTGTCGCGTTCCTGGCCTGGTATGCGATGAAGTCGGCACGACGTGCAATCGCCGGGGGCGGTGGCATGGGCGAGGCCGACAGCGACGACGGCAGCCGTCGCGCGGTGCTGATGGCCGCGGTCGGCTTCTCGCTGATCAATCCGCACTTCTGGCTGGACATGATGGTGATCGGCTCGATCGCCGAGAACTTCGGCAACGCCCGCATGGCCTTCGCTGCTGGCGTGGTCACTGCCAGCTGCCTGTGGCTGACCGCGCAGGGCCTGGGAGCACGCCTGCTGGCACCGCTGTTCACCAAGCCCAGCACCTGGCGCGTGCTCGACGGCACCATCGCGGTGATCCTCAGCATCCTGGCCCTCACGTTGGCGGTGCGCGGGGTCCACTGACCCGGCGCACGCCCCCGAACCCACGTCCTGACTCTCTCCAAGGTAGTGGTAACGACGGCACCGGCAACGGTGCCGTCGTCTTTTCCGGCTCTGGCGTCAAACGCTCGGCCCTGCCTAGAATCGGCCACCAGGACAAGGTGTCCACAGGAGCAGGGGAAGGATGCACAAGACCATTCTGGCGGCCGCACTGGCCGTCATCGGGGGCGTTGCCGCAGGCAGCGCGGGGGCGGTGGACCTGGCGCAGTACCTGCGCCGGGAGACCTTCACCGATATCAAGATCTCGCCGGGGGGCGAGTACGTGGCGGCAACGGTGCCGAAGGAAGACAGCACCGCGATCGCGATCCTGCGGTTGAAGGACAAGCAGCTGGTCGGCAGTTTCTGGCCACCCAGCCGCAACCACGCGCAGGAATTCGACTGGGTCAGCAACGAGCGCCTGTTGATCGGCCTGGCCCAGAAGTGGGGCTCGCTCGACCAACCCAACCCCACCGGCGAACTCTATGCCATCGACGCCAACGGCAACCGTGGCGAGCTGCTGGTCGGCTATCGCGTCGAAAGCAAGGGCCCGGGGACCCGCATCCAGCCGAAGAAAGTCGAAGCAGTGGCCGCCTTCCTGGCCGACGACCTGCCGGGCGACGAGCGCAACGTGCTGGTGACCGTATGGCCGCTGGCCGAGGATCCGTTCACCCGCGTCGATCGCATGGATGTGACCACCGGCCGCCGTGCGCGGGTGGCATCTTCGCCGGTACGGCGCGGCGAATTCACCACCGATGGCGCCGGCGAGGTCCGCTTCGTGCACGGCTCGGGCAGCGACAACATCAACAAGCTGTATTTCCGCGAACGCAGCGGCGACACCTGGAAGCTGATCAACGACGAGGCGGTCAGCAAGCGCATCGAAACCGCCCTCGGCTTCTCGGCCGATGACAGCCTGGCCTACCTCAACGTCGAGCAGGCCCAGGGTCCGGATGCGATCGTCAGCTGGAATCCGAAGACCGGCGAGCGTACCACGCTGCTGCGCGACGAGGTGGTCAATCCGTATCGCATCATCCATCGGCCCGGCACCCACGTGCCGGTGGGCGCGCTGTACCTGGGCGATACGCCGCGTACCCGATTCTTCGACGAGAAGTCGCCGGAGGCGCGCCTGTACCGCAGCCTGGAAGCCGCCTTCGGAGGGCCCGTCTACATCACCTCCAGCACCCGCGATGGCCGTGTCGTGCTGGTGGAAACCTGGTCGGGCTCGAACCCGGGCGATTTCTACGTGTACGACACGGTGGCGCGCAAGGCCGATCACCTGATCAGCCGCAGCGACTGGATCGATGTGGACCGTAGTGCCAGCGTGAAGCCGATTGCACTGAAGGCGCGCGACGGGCTGCCGCTGCATGGCTTCCTGACCCTGCCGGCCGGCAGCGACGGGCGCAACCTGCCGATGGTGGTGATGCCGCATGGCGGCCCGTTCGACATCTTCGATTCCGGCCAGTACGACCGCGAAACGCAGATGCTGGCCGCAGCCGGTTATGCCGTGCTGCAGGTCAACTTCCGTGGTTCGGGCAACTACGGCCGGGCCCACACCCAGGCCGGTGCGCAGCAGTGGGGCGCAGCGATGCAGGACGATGTCACCGATGCCACCCGCTGGGCAATCAGCGAAGGCATCGCCGACGGCCGTCGCATCTGTATCTACGGCGCCAGCTACGGGGCCTACTCGGCGATGATGGGGGCCGCCCGCGAACCGGGGTTGTACCAGTGCGCGGCCGGCTATGTGGGTGTCTACGATCTGCCGATGATGTACACCCGTGGCGACATCCAGGACCGTGGCTCAGGCGTCACCTACCTGCGCGAATGGCTGGGTGACCCGGCCAAGCTGGGCGCGGTGTCGCCGGTGAACCTGGCCGAACGGATCAAGGTGCCGGTGTTCCTGGCCGCCGGTGGCGAAGACAAGCGCGCGCCGATCCAGCACACCGAGCGCATGGAAGCGGCGCTCAAGCGCGCCGGCACGCCGGTGGAAAGCCTGTACTACAAGACCGAAGGCCACGGCTTCTACACCGAGGCCCATCGCAGCGAGTACTACGACAAGTTGCTGGCCTTCCTGGCGCGCAGCCTGGGTGGCAAGACCGCGACGGCCGCGCCCGCGACCGGCAAGGACAAGGCGCCCTGAGCTGACAGGGCGGTGGATGATCATTCCGCCGCCCTGGTTTTCCGCAGGCGCGGGGTTTACTTCACCCCGTGCATCATCTTCTTCAGCAGCGGTGCGGCGATGAAGGCCGCCAGTGCGCAACCCAGGCCGATCCACATCAGCAGCCAGAACAGGTGCGCATAGGCGCCGGCGGCAGCCACCATGTCCAGCGATTCGCCTTCCGGCACCTCGATCGCGGCCAGCTTGCCGAACAGCGCCGCCAGCGTTTCCGAGAACGCGGTGGCCAGGAACCAGGTGCCCATCATCAGGCTCATCACCCGCGGCACGGCCAGCTGGGTCACCGCCGACAGGCCGACCGGCGACAGGCACATCTCGCCGCTGGCCAGCAGGAAGTAGGCCAGCACCAGCCACCACACGCTGGCCATCTCGCCGGTGGCGCCGACCTGCTGAGCAGCCAGCGCCAGCGGCACGAACGACAGCGCGCCGATCACCAGGCCCCAGGCCGACTTGACCGGCTTGCCCGGTTCCCAGCCGCGGCGGTCCATCCAGGTCCACAGCGCGGCGAAGGCCGGTGCCAGCAGCACCAGGAACAGGCCGCCGAGGTAGGTGAGCGAACCTGCGGTCTGCGGGATCACCAGGCAGTCGCGCACCAGCAGCACCAGCATCAGCACGACAATGGCGGCGAAGAACGCGCGCGGTGCGGCCGAACCCGGGCGCCGTTCCGACAGGCGCGCGCTGACCACGAAGCCCAGCGGTGCCAGCAGCAGCGAGAGGATGGACCACGGCAGCGGCATGCCGCCGGTGATCACCAGCGAGGGCACGATGTCCTTGGTCAGCAGGCGGTCGGTGAAGGTCACCCACGAGCCGTAGGACTGCTCGTACATCGTGAAGAACACCAGTGCCATGAAGATCAGCACCATCAGCGCGATCATCTGCTGGCGCTGCACCGGCGTGCATTTCGTGCCGGTGAACCAGGCGAACCAGACCAGCACGCCGCCCAGCACCACCAGCATCAGCATCAGCGCCAGGCTGATTTCACCGCCCAGCGCGAACGCGCCGTTGCCCGCGGCCCACATCAGCCACGCCACCGGCAGCACACCGAGCACCGCGCACAGATAGATGAGCCATTCGCGTGGCAGGCCCAGCACCTTCTGCTTCAGCGCGGCCGGTTGCGGTGGTTCGGCGTGGCCCTGCAGGTACTTCTGGCCCCACAGGAACATCGCCAGGCCGGCCAGCATGCCGATACCGGCGGCGCCGAACCCGTACTTCCAGCCGTAGGCCTCGCCGAGGAAGCCGCACACCAGCGACGAGAACAGCGCGCCCAGGTTGATGCCGGCGTAGAACAGCGAGAAGCCCGAGTCGCGACGCGGGTCGTCCTTGGGGTACAGCTTGCCGACGATGGTGGAGATGTTCGGCTTCAGGAAGCCGACACCCATGATGATCAGCGCCAGCGACAGGTAGGTCACTGCGAGTGCGGAGGTGTCGCGCACCACTTCGCCATTCACCCGGTACGCGGCGTGGCCCTCGAAGGCCATGCCGAGGTGGCCCAGCACCAGCAGGATGCCGCCGAACAGCACCGCCCGGCGCATGCCCAGCCAGCGGTCGGCCAGCATGCCGCCGAACACCGGGATGCAGTACACCAGGCCGCCGTAGGCGCCGAGCAGGTCCAGGCCGGCCTTGTCGCCGAACAGGTGGTACTTGGTCAGGTACAGCAGCAGCAGCGCCTTCATGCCGTAGAAGGAGAAGCGCTCCCACATTTCGGTGAAGAAGCAGACGTAGACGCCCTTGGGATGGCCCAGGAAGTCGTCGGAAGCGATGGCGGTGGAATTCATCGCGGAATTATAGGCCTGTGGCCTGATCCGCTTTCAGTAGATCCACGCCATGCGTGGATTGCCGGACTGGCCTGGGCGATCACAGGTATCGCAACCACGGCAGATCGCGCCTTCGCGCTTTGAACCGCGCGAAGGCCCGCGTCGGCGGATACAGCACCACTGCCAGTACACAGGCCACCAGCAGCAGGCCGCTGACCGAATCCAGGGCATACAACCCGCCATGGGTCGGCCCCCAGGCCGCCAGCGCTGCCAGGTACAGCCCCTTCAGCACATACAGGTGCAGCAGGTAGAAGAACATCGGTGCGGCGCCGATATCGGCCAGTGGGCGTAGCGCGCGCGCAAGTGGTGGCCATTCGTAAAGGCGCAGCAGCACCAGGCCAGCGCCGAGGGTCAGCAGCAGGAACTGCAGCGACGGCGGGTATTTGGTGACGTTGAAGATGCTCAACCACGTGCGCAGCGTAGTGGTCTGGTACGACCAGGGAGCATCCCCATACTGGTTGGCGAACCGCAGCAATGCGAACAGGGCCAGCGCGCCGAAGCCTATCCACAGCAGCCAGCGCTGGCGCTGCTCCGGTGCGCGCTCGCGGGCGAACCAGGGCCCCATCAGATAACCCAGTGCGATCACCCCGATCCACGGCAGCACCGGATAGGAGGTGCGCAGGCGCAGCGCGCCGGCCTCGATCCAGTCGCGCTGGTGCAGCACTTTCCACAGCACCGCCAGCAGGCCATTGCCTTGCACCCGCACGCCGTCGAACAGGTTGTGCCCGGCCACCACCGCGATTGCCAGCACCAGCAGCGCCGGGCGTGGCAGCCAAAGCAGCCCGGCCAGCGCGATCATGCTCAGTCCGATGGCCCAGATCACCTGCAGGTACAGCGTGTCCGGCGGCAGCTGGAAGGTCCAGGCGAAGTTCACCAGGGTCAGTTCCAGCACCACCAGGAACAGCCCGCGCTTGAGCAGGAACGCGGCCGTGGCCCGGCGCGGATCCGGCTGGCGCTGGCCGTACAGCCAGGCCGACAGTCCGGTCAGCAGCACGAACACGGGGGCGCACAGGTGGGCCAGCAGTCGGCACGCGAACAGGGCGGGGGAGACCGTCGCTGCGTCCATCGGGTCGCTCACCTGATGCTGCAGGAAGAAGGTCTCGCGCACGTGGTCCAGCAGCATCAACAGCATCACGGTGCCGCGCAGCTGGTCGATGGAGGCCAGGCGAGAGGAGGGGGAAGGGGGCATGCGATGCGGAAGCTACAGGGTAGTATTAAGATATAACATATCAATTGAGGTGATCCCAGCCGGACTTTGCCGTGTCTGCCGATTCCGGCTTCACGCACAGCCTCATTGCGCTGTGGCGGCTGCCCCATCCTTTGGCACGCTGGACTTGATCTGCCCTGAACGCTAGCGTGGCAGGGATTTTTTGCCAGCAGGGGCTTCCATGAACCACGACGCTGCGCCCAAGCAGCTCACCTTCCGCGCAGTGGCCCTGGCCATCGTGCTGGCGGTGGTGCTGTCGGCCGCCAACGCCTACCTCGGCCTGTTCGCAGGCCTGACCATCGCCACCGCCATTCCCGCCGCGGTGATTTCCATGGGCGTGCTGCGCCTGCTGGGCGGTGGTTCCATCCTCGAGAACAACATCGTGCAGACCGGCGCCTCGGCCGGCTCGTCGATCGCCGCCGGTGTGATCTTCACCATCCCGGCGCTGGTGATCATGGGCTACTGGCCGGACTTCAAGTACTGGTGGGTGCTGGGCATCGCCGGCCTGGGCGGCCTGCTGGGCGTGCTGTTCTCGGTGCCGCTGCGCCGTTCGATGATCGTTGAAGACCCGCTGCCGTTCCCGGAAGGCAAGGCGGCGGCGGAAGTGCTCAAGGCCGGTGAGAACCCGGGTCCGGGCCTGAAGATCCTCGGCCTGTCGGCGGTGATCGGCGCCTTCGTCAAGCTGGCTGCGGAAAGCGGCATGCGCCTGATCCCGGACGCCTGGGCCACCTCGGCCTATGTCGGCAGCTCCAAGGTCACCGCCTTCATCGGCACCAACCTGTCGCCGGCGCTGCTGGGCGTGGGCTACATCGTCGGCCTCAACGTCGGCATCGTGGTGGTGTCCGGTTCGATCCTGACCTGGCACATCGCCATTCCGATCTACCAGGCGTTCTTCATGAACACCGATCCGGCGCTGGCCGCGTCGGTTGCCGCAGCTTCCTCCACCGAGGCCGCGTTCGCCATCTGGGGCGCGAAGATGCGCTACCTGGGCGTTGGTGCGATGCTGATCGGGGGCATCTGGACCCTGATCTCGCTGCGCAAGTCGCTGCTCAACGGCGTCAAGAGCGGCTTTGCCGCGGCCCGCAAGAGTGGCGGCCCGGTGCTGGCGCATACCGAGCGCGACCTGCCGATGAAGTGGATGCTGGTCGCCCTGGTGGCGTTCGTGCTGCCGCTGCTGGCCCTGTATCAGGCCATCGTCGGCCAGTGGCACGTGTCGATCCCGATGACCCTCATCATGATCGTCGCCGGCTTCCTGTTCGTCTCGGTCTCGGCCTACCTGGCCGGCCTGATCGGTTCGTCCAACAACCCGGTCTCGGGCATCACCATCTCCACCATCCTGTTCGCCTCGGCCGTGCTGGTCGTGCTGCTGGGCGCTGACGGCCTCAAGCCGGTCGGTGCCGGCGGTGCGCCGCTGGGTGCGGTGGCCGCGATCATGATCGGTGCGGTGGTGTGCTGTGCCGCTGCGGTCGGTGGTGACAACCTGCAGGACCTCAAGGCCGGTTACATCGTCGGTGCCACCCCGTGGAAGCAGCAGCTGATGCTGGGCATCGGTGCGTTCTCGTGCGCGCTGATCATGGCCCCGGTACTGAACCTGCTGGCCACTGCCTACGGCATCGGCGTGAAGTCCGAGCTGCACCCGAACGCGCTGGCTGCGCCGCAGGCCAACCTGATGGCCTCGGTGGCCAAGGGCCTGTTCGGTGGTGAACTGCCGTGGACCTTCATCGGCATCGGTGCTGTGGTCGGCGCCGTCATCATCGCCTTCGACAGCTGGCTGAAGTCGCGCAACGCGCGCTTCCGCGTGCCGGTGCTGGCCGCCGCCATCGGCATCTACCTGCCGCTGGAACTGATGGTGCCGATCTTCCTCGGCGGCCTGATCGCCCACCTGGTCGAGCGCTTCCACAAGGTGCGCGCCGATGACGAAGAAGGCCGCGACCGCGTGCACAAGCCGGGCGTGCTGTTTGCCGCCGGCCTGATCACCGGTGAGGCACTGATGGGCATCGCCATCGCGATTCCGATCGTGGTCAGCAGTCGTGCCGACGTGCTGGCGGTGCCGTTCCACCTGCCGGGTGCACAGTGGATCGGCCTGGCCGTGCTGTTCCTGGTCGGCTGGCTGATCTACCGCACCGGCAAGTACGCCAAGGCGTAAAAGGCGGGTAGTGCCGGCCGCTGGCCGGCAATCCCGCAATCCCGTGATACCCCTGGTTGCCGGCCAGCGGCCGGCACTACCGCAAAACCCCGCTTCGGCGGGGTTTGCTGTTTCTGGCGATTGCCCGCCTGCAGCCATGACCGATGGCCTTGGCAGCCCCGGCCATGCGGGCCTACCATCGGTTTTTTGCCGTCCTGCGGAGACCCCGATGAAACTGCGTCATGCCCTGCTGCCATTGAGCCTGCTGGCCGCCCTGCCCAGCGTCGCCGCTGCCCGTGGCCTGGAAGTCCGCGACATGGTCGCCATGGACCGCGTCTCCGCGCCGGTACTGACCGCAGACGGCGGCACCGTGGTGTTCGCCAAGCGCAGCGTGGATGCCAATCTGAAAGCCTCCACCGCGCTGTACGCGCGCAACCTGCGCACCCGCGACGCAGCGCCGCCGAAGCAGATCAGCCCGGCCGGCTGGAACGTCAATTCCGCTTCGCTGTCGGCCGATGGCCAGACCGTGTATTTCCTCAGTGCCAGGAACGGCAGCCAGCAGCTGTACGCGCAGCCGATCAGCGGCGGCACCCCGCGCCAGCTGACCGACTTCCCGGTCGACGTGGACAGCTACCGTGTGTCGCCGCAGGACGACCGCGTGTTGTTCAGCGCCGGCGTGTTCCAGGCCTGCGCCTCGGACCTGGCCTGCACCGAAAAGAAGCTCAAGGACGTGGCCGGCGCCAAGGCCAGCGGCAAGGTCTTCGATTCGCTGTTCGTGCGCCATTGGGATACCTGGAACGACGGTCGCCGCAACACCCTGTTCGTCGCTCCGCTGCCGGCAGCCAAGGCCGGCGCGGTCAAGGGCGCTTCGGCGCTGAGCGCGACCATCGATGGTGATGCGCCGTCCAAGCCGTTCGGCGGCAATGACGACTTCGTTTGGTCGCCGGACGGCGCCAGCGTGGTGGCCAGCATCCGCGTGGCCGGCAAGCAGGAGCCGTGGTCGACCAACTTCGACCTGTACCGCTTCGACGCTGCCGGCAAGCAGGCGCCGGTCAACCTGACCGCCTCCAACCCGGCCTGGGATGCCGGCCCGGTGTTCAGTGCCGACGGCAAGACGCTGTTCTACCGAGCGATGAAGCGGCCGGGCTTCGAGGCCGACCGCTTCGGCCTGATGGCGATGGACCTGGCCAGCGGCAAGACCCGCGAGATCGCGCCGCAGTGGGATCGTTCGGCCGGTGGCATCACCCTGTCCGCCGACGGCGCCAGCATCTACACCACTGCCGATGACCTCGGCGAACACCCGCTGTTCCAGATCGACGTGGCCAGCGGCAAGGCCACCAAGCTGATCGGCGACGGCAGCGTGACCGCAGTCGACGTGGACGGCAACAGCGTGGCGATCACCCGCAACAGCCTGAAGAGCAACGACCAGGTGCTGGTTGGCCTGCTGCCGGCCACGGGCGAAGCCATCGGCGAACTGCGCGCGCTGACCCCGGCCGCAGGCGAGGTGCTGAAGGACGTGTCTTTCGGCGACTACGAGCAGTTCGAGTTCAAGGGCTGGAACAACGACACCGTGCACGGCTACGTGGTCAAGCCGCACAACTACCAGGAAGGCAAGTCCTACCCGGTGGCGTTCCTGATCCACGGCGGCCCGCAGGGCAGCTTCGGCAATGGCTGGAGCTATCGCTGGAACCCGCAGACCTACGCGGGCCAGGGCTACGCGGTGGTGATGATCGACTTCCACGGCTCCACCGGCTATGGCCAGGCATTCACCGATGCGATCAGCCAGCACTGGGGCGACCGCCCGCTGGAAGACCTGCAGAAGGGCTGGGATGCGGCGCTGAAGAAGTACGCCTTCCTCAACGGTGACAAGGCCTGCGCGCTGGGCGCCAGCTACGGCGGCTTCATGGTCAACTGGATCGCCGGCAACTGGAACGGCCCGTTCAAGTGCCTGGTCAACCACGACGGCGTGTTCGACCAGCGCATGATGGGCTACGCCACCGAAGAACTGTGGTTCACTGAGTGGGAGCAGGGCGGCACGCCGTACCAGAAGGCCGCCAACTACGAGAAGTTCAATCCGGTCAACCACGTGGCGGACTGGAAGAAGCCGATCCTGGTCATCCACGGCCAGCAGGATTTCCGCATTCCGGTCGAGCAGGGCCTGGCCGCGTTCACCGCCGCCCAGCGCCAGGGCATCGAATCGAAGTTCCTGTATTTCCCGGATGAAAACCACTGGGTGCTGAAGCCGAACAACAGCATCCTGTGGCATGACACCGTCAATGCCTGGCTGAAGCAGCACATCGGCAATTGATGATTGCAGCGCCGCCCTTCGGGGCGGCGCTTTTGTTTCACCATCTGCTTTACCGGTGGGTGCCGACCGTTGGTCGCACACCTTCCTGATCTGCCGCCAACAGCAGCCGGCCAGCGGCCGGCTCTACCAGAGCGCCTGCATGCCCTCGACTGCCCTGATCCAGAACGACATCGTCGTCTTCGGTTTGATCGCCGCCACCCTTGGCGCCGTGTTCTGGACCGCCTCGCGGGAGCACGGCCTGTGGAAGCGCTTCTACACCTTCGTGCCGGCACTGCTGCTGTGTTACCTGATTCCCGGCATCTACAACACTGTGGGCCTGATCGACGGGCAGGACACCCGGCTCTACAACCCGATCGCGCGCGACATCCTGCTGCCGGCGGCGCTGATCCTGCTGACCCTTGCGGTCGACATCAAGGGCATCCTGCGGCTCGGCCCGAAGCTGGTGCTGATGTACCTGGGTGCCTCGGCCAGCATCATGCTCGGTGCGGTGGTGGCGTTCCTGCTGATGCGTGCCGTGCATCCGGAAACCGTGGCCGGCGACACCTGGGCCGGCATGGCCGCGCTGGCAGGGAGCTGGATCGGTGGCGGCGCCAACATGCTGGCGATGCGTGAAGTGTTCGACGTCAATGCGACCACCTTCGGACAGTTCGCGGTGGTCGACGTGGGGGTCGGCTACGTATGGATGGCCGCGCTGATCTTCCTGGCCGGGCGCGCGGCGAAGATCGACGCTCGCAGTGGCGCCGATACCTCGGCCATCGATGAGCTGAAGGAGCGCATCGCGCGCTTCCAGGCCGAACACGAGCGCATTCCCAGCCTCACTGACCTGATGCTGATCGTGGCGGTGGCCTTCGGCGGTGTCGGCCTGGCTCACGCCATTGGCGCACCGCTGGCGGCATGGTTCAAGGCGAATGTCAGCTGGGCTGCGCAGTTCAGCCTGGACGCGCCGTTCGTGTGGGTGGTGGTGCTGTCGACCACGCTCGGCCTCAGCCTCAGTTTCACCCGTGCGCGCAACCTGGAAGGCGCGGGCGCATCGCGCCTGGGCTCGCTGCTGCTGTACTTCCTGATCGCCTGCATCGGCATGCAGATGGATCTGCTGGCGCTGTTGGATCGCCCGTGGCTGTTCCTGCTGGGCATCATCTGGATCAGCGTGCACATCGTGCTGCTGTGGTGCCTGGGCAAGCTGCTGAAGGTGCCGTTCTTCTATTTCGCCATCGGTTCGCAGTCGAACATCGGTGGCCCAGCCTCGGCGCCGGTGGTGGCCGCGGCGTTCCATCCTGCCCTGGCGCCGGTCGGCGTGCTGCTGGGGACGATGGGCTATGCCACCGGCACGTACCTGGCCTACATCGTCGGCATCACCTTGCGGACGCTGGCCGGGCAGGGCTGATGGGGGAGTGCCGGCCGCTGGCCGGCAACCTCATGAACCCGTGAAGCATCAGCTGGTTGCCGGCCAGCGGCCGGCACTACCGATGCGTTACGCGACCGGCAATCCGCGTTCGACCATCCACGCGTTCGCGTCTTCGGCGTCCTGTTCAAACCGCGCCGAGTGAAAAGAGGGGCGCCGCAAGGTCCGGCGCGTCGCCACGCGCCCGTGGCCAACCGCGCGCGCGGCTTTACGCCACCGGCAAGCCGCGTTCGATCAACCACGCACGCGCGTCTTCGGCATCCTGCTCGAACCGCGCCGAGTGAAAAGAGGGGCGCCGCAAGGTCCGGCGCGTCGCCACGCGCCCGTGGCCAACCGCGCGCGCGGCTTTACGCTACCGGCAAGCCGCGTTCGATCAACCACGCACGCGCGTCTTCGGCATCCTGCTCGAACCACGCTTTCGTAGATCCCAGCCGATACGTATACCCCCACGCATCCATGTCGGCCATCAGCCGCTGGCTGCCGACACCGGGCAGCTGCCCGGCCAGCACGATCTGCAGGTAGCAGGTCGCGTCTTCCTCGGCCACCGAGTCGGTGGCATCGGTGTGCACCTGCGCACGTCGCTCCGGCGGCAGTACGATCAGGTGGCAAGCCTCATGCAGCATCGAGTGCACGGGCGTGTCATCGCGCACGTACACGTTGCTGGCGATGATGCCGGCCTCTGGTTCCCCCCAGTAACTGCCGGGAATCGGTTCGCCGGGCGCCACGTGGTGCAGCCGAAGGCCATGCGCGGCGAGCAGGCGCTGCGCGTCGGCGAAGGCGATGTCGCCCACGCAGGTGATGTCCACGGCGGTTGTCGTATCGGTCATGCGGGTCAGGCAGCCCCGCCCATGCAGGCACGGGCGGGGCAGGGGATCAGGGTTTGTCCGGGCCTTCGGGCAGCGCAACGGAAATGTCCAGCACGTCGTGCTGGCCATCCTTTACCAGGTCGACCTTCACCGCATCGACGTCGATGTTCACGTACTTCTTGATCACTTCCAGCAGCTCGCGCTGCAGCAGCGGCAGGTAGTCCGGGCCACCACGGTGGCTGCGTTCCTGCGCGATGATGATCTGCAGGCGGTTCTTGGCGGTTTCGGCGGTGGTCTTCTTCGCTTTGAGGAAATCAAACAGGCCCATGCTTACCCTCCGAACAGCTTGCTGAAGAAGCCCTTCTTCTCGACGTTGGTGAAGCGCATCGGGCGTTCTTCGCCGAGGATGCGCGCGACGGCGTCTTCATAGGCCTGGCCGGCAGCGGATTCGACATCCAGGATGACCGGCTCGCCCTTGTTGGAGGCGTTGAGCACGTCGCCCGATTCCGGAATCACGCCGATCGCCTTCAGGCCGAGCACTTCCTCGACGTCGGCGATGCTCAGCATCTCGCCGCTTTCCACGCGCACCGGGGTGTAGCGGGTCAGCAGCAGGAAGGCCGGCACGTCCTGCCCGGACTCGGCCTTGTGGGTCTTCGAGTCGAGCAGGCCGATGATGCGGTCGGAGTCGCGCACCGACGACACTTCCGGGTTCACCACCACCACCGCGCGGTCGGCGAAGTACATCGCCAGGAAGGCGCCCTTCTCGATGCCGGCCGGCGAGTCGCAGATGATGTAGTCGAAGCCGTCGGCAGCCAGGTCCTTCAGGACCTTGCCCACGCCTTCCTGGGTCAGTGCGTCCTTGTCGCGGGTCTGCGAGGCGGCCAGCACGTACAGGTTGTCGAAGCGCTTGTCCTTGATCAGGGCCTGCTTGAGGGTGGCTTCGCCGTGCACGACGTTGACGAAGTCATACACCACGCGGCGTTCGCAGCCCATGATCAGGTCAAGGTTGCGCAGGCCGACGTCGAAGTCGATCACCGCCACCTTCTTGCCGCGCCGCGCCAGGCCGCAGGCCAGGCTCGCGCTGGAAGTGGTCTTGCCGACGCCGCCCTTGCCGGAGGTGACTACGATGATTTCAGCCAAAGGACTTCTCCTGATGATTCTGTTTGGGGGCTGCGTCAGTCCAGCGCAGCGATCTTGATCTGGTCCTGTTCCAGCCACACCTGCACGGCCTTGCCGCGCAGGTTGTCCGGGACATCGTCCAGTACCTTGTAATGGCCTGCAATGGCGACCAGTTCCGCATGGAAATCACGGCAGAAAATACGTGCCGCAGTGTTGCCCTGGGCCCCTGCCAGCGCGCGGCCGCGCAGGGTCCCGTAGATATGGATGCTGCCATCGGCGATGACCTCGGCGCCGGCGCCGACGGTGGCCATCACGGTCAGGTCGCAGTTTTCCGCGTACAGCTGCTGGCCCGAACGGACGTTGCCCAGCTGCATGCGGCCCGGCTTTGGTGCAGCCGCGTCGGCCACCCTGGCCACCGGCGTTGCCGGGGCCGGCTTCGGTTCGGCACGGGCTGCGCGGCGCGCCTCCGGTGCGGGCGGTGGCGGGGCCGGCTCGGCCTCGGCACGCTCGTACTGCGCGCGGAACTTGGCCAGCAACGGCAGGCCGAGCTGCTGCGAGAGCAGGTCGATCGCGCTGGTGCCATAGGCCAGCGCCACCGGCAACACGCCGGCGCTGCGCAGGCCATCGACCAGCGCCTGCGCGGTGGCCACATCCGGCACCTGGCTCAGGCCGCCGAAGTCGAGGATCACTGCGGCGCGGCCGAACAGCTTCGGGGCGCGGGTCACGCGCTCGCGCATTTCCTGCACGAGGCGTTCGACATCAAGGGTACGGATGCGCAGGTTGGCGATGCCCACCTGGCCGATCTTCAGTTCACCGGCCTGTTCGTAATCGAAATTCACCGCCACGCTCAGGTCCCCGTCGGCCGCTGTGCCTGCGCCGGCAGCTGCCGTGCGCGTGTCCATGCCACATCCGGCAGCTTGCCGCCGTAGGTCTCCTTGACCCAGGGGTAGCTGCACAGTTCCTTGGCCAGCATGCTGGCGCGCACATCGACCTGCGGCATCGTGTTCTGGCCCAGCTCGCGGAAGCCGAAGCTGCCGTGGAAGAGCAGGGCGGCATCGGCGCCATGGTCGAGGAAGACTTCGCAGGTCATCTGCGGGTAGCGCAGCTCGGCGAAGCTCTGTGCGTCGGCATAGAACGCACGGCCGACGCCGCCGCCACGACGGCGGCTGGCGACCACGATGCGGTCGATATAGAAGAACGGGGTGTCCAGCTGCTGCTTGAACCAGGCGAAATTGCTGCTGTCGTGCTGGCTGTCGCTGCCAAAGCCGATCAGGAAGCCGGCCAGGTTGCCGTCGCGCTCGGCGACGCGGAAGTATTCAGCGGTTTCATAGAACAGGCGCAGGCGGGCCGCATCCAGGGGAAGGATGGCCAGGCCAGCATTGTTGTTCAAAGCCAGGACGGAATCGAGCTCGTGCTCGCGCACGTCGCGGATGACAATCGACATTGTGACTCCGTGGGGTAACGCGGTCGGTCCATCAAGGGACCCTGCGCACGATTATTGCATGCCCGGGGTGGGCTGCGGCATGAACAGGCGACCGCAAGGGCATGACTTCCGTGGGAGTGCGCGACGCAGGCCGGGCCCGTAGAGTGCTGGCATGTTGGGAGTCCTCAGCCATACCCGCGTCCTCCGCCTGGCCGGCCTGTTCACCTGGGTCATGGTCGGCCTGCCGCTGGCGTACTCGCAGTTCGAGAACCTGCACAGCCGTGCTGACATGGGCGGCTGGGCGATCCTGCTGTTCGTCGCCTACCTGTCCTTCGGCACGGCCTACTACTGGTTGACCCGCATCCTGCGCAGCGACAGCCACACCAGCTGGCTGGACCGCGGCCTGCTGCTGTTGCTGACGGTCTCGGCGCTGGCGGTCAGCTTCCTCAGCGGGTCGGGCCTGGGCAGCATCCTGATGATGGTGGCCGCGGGGGTCATTCCGTGGATGCTGTCGGTACGGCTGGGGGTGCTGTGGCTGCTGGTCAGCCAGCTGGCCGTGGCTCCGGTCTATTACCTGCTGCTGCGCTTCCCGCTGTTCGAAGCGGTGATGCAGTCGCTGCTGTACGGCGGCTTCTCCATGTTCATCTTCGTGACCAGTCTGGTTGCGCGTCAGCAGACCGAGGCCCGCGACGAGCAGCGCCGGCTCAATTCAGAGCTGCGCGCCACCCGCGCCCTGCTGGCCGAGAGCGCGCGGGTCAACGAGCGCACCCGCATTTCACGCGAACTGCATGACCTGCTGGGCCACCAGCTGACCGCGCTGACCCTGAACCTGGAGGTCGCCGGGCACCTGGCCGAGGGCCAGGCCCTGGATCACGTGAAGCGCTCGCACGCGCTGGCCAAGCTGCTGCTGGGCAACGTGCGCGAGGTGGTGAGCCAGCTGCGCGAGACCGGCGCGATCGATCTGGCCGCAGCGCTGCGCCCGCTGACCGAGAACGTGCCCTCGCTGGACATCCAGCTGGAGATCGAGGATCCGCTGAACGTGGAGGACCCGCAGCGGGCCCACGTACTGCTGCGCTGCACCCAGGAGATCATCACCAATGCGGTGCGCCATGCCAGTGCCCGCCACCTGTGGATCAAGGTGTACCGTGAAGCCCCCGACCGGGTGGTGGTCGAGGCCCGCGACGACGGCGTCGGCGCGGATATGGTCAATGTGGGCAATGGCTTGCGCGGCATGCGCGAGCGCCTGCAACAATGTGGTGGCCAGCTGCAGATCGAAACCCGCCCCGGTGAGGGATTCCGGCTGCGGGCGACGGTGCCGGCAACGGTGCTGGTGGCGGCCCTTACCAAGGTTCCTGAAGGAGTGCGTTGATGATTCGCGTCTGCCTGGTCGACGACCAAACCCTGGTGCGGCAGGGAATCCGTTCCCTGCTGGCGCTCGACGACGGCATCGAGGTGGTGGCCGAGGCCGGCGACGGCCGGCAGGCGGTCGAGCTGATTCCCCAGGTACGCCCCGACGTGGTGCTGATGGACATGCGCATGCCGGTGATGTCGGGGCTGGAGGCCCTGCAGGTGCTGTCGCGGCAGGAACAGCTGCCGCCGACCATCATCCTCACCACCTTCGACGACGACCAGCTGGTGCTGGCCGGGCTCAAGGCTGGTGCCAAGGGCTACCTGCTCAAGGACGTCACCCTGGCACAGCTGGTCGGTGCCATCCGCACCGTGGCCGACGGGGGATCGCTGGTGCAGCCGGCGGTCACCCAGCGCCTGCTGTCCGGCCTGGAGCACATGCGCAATGAATTCGTCAGCCTCGACCGCCCGGACCCGCTGACCGACCGCGAGACCGAGATCCTGCGGCTGATGGCCAGTGGCTTCTCCAACAAGGAGATCGCCAATTCGCTGGGCGTCGCCGAGGGCACCATCAAGAACCACGTGTCCAACATCCTTTCCAAGCTGGGTGTGCGCGACCGTACGCGTGCCGTATTGAAGGCGTTCGAACTCCAGCTGGTCTGAGAAAAAATCTTTCAAGTACAAAGACTTGGGTCGTAGTCGAGGGATTCCGCCAAGGTTGCCCCCTACTTGCCGGGTAGCGGTATGCGTTACCCTTCGAATCCTTTGTCCATACAAATACGCAGCCGGCAGGGAAACCGGTGCGCCAATCCCGATAAACAATGCCCGCGAAGCCTGCTAGGATTGGCGCTTCGCTTCAATCAACCCGGCCGTGGGATCGGCCCCGGAGACTCTCTGAATGACCCGTATTATCGAGTTCCTGATCGCCTTGGGGATCGTGGCTGGCCTGTTCGTCATCATTGGCGTATGTCTGCCGGGCGAGCGTCACATCACCGAAAGCATCGAGACCAACCGCAAGATGACGATCGTGTACGACACGGTCAGCAGCCTGCGCCGCTTCAAGGACTGGAACCCGCTGGTACTGCGCGATCCCGCCGTTGACCTGAAGCTGTCCGGCCCGGCCTCGGGTGTCGGTGCCACCCTCGACTTCACCTCCAAGGACCTGGGTACCGGTTCCTGGAAGATCACCGAAGCCGAAGAGAACAAGCGTGTTGTGATCGCCATCGAGGACGCCACCAAGGGTCACGACAAGGTCACCACCTTCAACCTGGAGCCGACCGGCAAGGGCGGTCGCAACGTCAAGATCACCCAGGACTACTCGGTGAAGTACGGCTTCGACCTGTTCGGCCGTTACGCCGGTCTGTATGTCAGCCGCCAGATCGGCGACGACATCAAGATGGGTCTGTCGCGCATGGCCAACATGCTCGCCACCGTGCCGAACGTGGACTACCGCACGCCGGAAGCCCCGCTGACCGACCTGGCCATCGTTGAAGTGCCGGCCGAGAACCTGCTGGTGGTCAACGCCGGCAACGTGGACCGCGGTCAGGACACCATCACCAAGTCCATCAAGGACAACCAGGAGTGGATCAAGCGCGTGATGGAGGCCAATGGCCTTGAAGCTGCCGGTCCGTTCCGCATCATCACCACCGACTTCGGCCAGGAGAAGTACGCCTTCGACATCGCCCAGCCGGTGAAGAAGAAGGGTGCTGAAGGTGCTGCTGCCGACGAGCTGACCGTCAAGATCGACGGCGGCGCTCCGGTCAAGTACGTGCACGTTGCTCCGCACCGTTCGGCGCATGCGGCCTACACCGGCCACATGGCGGGTCTGGACGTGGCGCGCAACGGCCTGCGTGCCTGGGCCGTGACCTCGGGCAACGAAGTCATCGACCGTCCGTACGAAACCTGGAAGGACGGCATCGACAAGTCGTTCACCCCGGAAGGTACCTACGACATCTACTGGGCCGTCAAGTAATCCCCGGCTGACCCATGTAGTGTTGGACACGAAAACGCGCCGCTCATTGCGGCGCGTTTTTTTTCATCCGGCGCCCGGCAAGGGGCGCTGCGCAAGGAGCCCTCATGTTCAATCTGGAACGTCGCGCACGTAAGCCATCCCTGCTGGCCTGCGTGGGAGCGCTGTTGGCCGCCGCCTCGATCGGCCTGTCTGCCTATGCATCGCATGGCGTGGCCGACCCGTTGGCGCAGCAGCATCTGAACATGGCGGCGCTGTATGCGTTCGCGCATGGCGCGGTGCTGGTGGCGCTTGGGCCGCGCGCGCAGGGGGCGATCGCACACCTGGCGCTGTACGTACTGCTGCTGGGTGTCCTGCTGTTTTCCGGCAGCCTGGTGGGTGGGGCGTTGTGGCAGTGGCCGACGCGGATGGCGCCGATCGGTGGCACCAGCATGATGGCCGGGTGGGTATTGCTGGCGATCAATGCGTTGAGGCGATGAGGGTCGCAGGGCTGTCGCTCCGATCCATGCCGATGCGATCGTGATGGTTCATGGGCGTTACTTTTCTTTTCGCGCGAAAAGAAAAGTAACCAAAAGAAACGCGCCGCCGGCCGCGAGCCGGTGCTGTGCACCGGTCCCCTGCGCTCCTCGGCCCGTCGAGGGGCGGTGCGGGAACTCGCTGCGCTCAGACACCCGCACCTCTTCGCCCTCGCCGGACCTGCGGTGCTCGGCTCGCTTGAAGGCGGACCCAACAGCCGCGCGCTGATCCCTTATAGAGGCTTCGAGCGAAGCGGCCGGCTTCTGTCTTTGCCTTCTTGTTCCATCTCGTGGTGGGCGTGCGCGGAATCCGCCCGGACAGCTCCATGGATTTCGCCCTGCGGCCGTCACGAGGGGCTCAGCCGTTGGCCGGTTTCCAGCACCAGTGCCAGGGTTCGTAGACGATGCCGTGCGGGTTGTCGCGCGGGTAGCTCAGCTGGAAGCCGTGCCCAGCGGCATGGGCCTGCAGCCAGGCGAACGCGTCGGTGGCTTCAAATGATTCCTCGGCCGGGGCATCGCCCGGCGTGCCGATGTCCAGCGCGTGGCCGCTGTGGTGTTCACTGAACCCCGGCGCGGCATTCACCTTCAGGATCTCCGTCACGCTCAGCCCGCGTGCCAGCTTCCGTTCGAAGATGCCCAACTGGTAGGCATGGCTGCGGAAGCCGGAGATTGCATCCAGTGCGATGCCATCCTGCGCGGCGTGCAGGCGCATCCGTCGCCAGCCCTGCGCGGCGCTACGGCGCAGCCACAACGGGCGGCCGAAGCGGTCGCGGCCAGCGAAGTGCAGCAGGCACGGTTCCGGTTCCAGCGGCAGGCCACTGTGGTCGGCATAGCGCTGCGCATCCAGGCCGAGCTGCCGCAGGCGCTGCTGCAGCCCGGCCAGCGGCAGCCACTGTTCCTGCAGTGCAGCGCCGAACGGACGTGCCGTCGTTGCATCCAGCAGCGCCAGTGCGTCCTCGACCCCGGGCTCGCGCGGCAGGTGCGGCACCAGCGAATGCACGCCATGCGATGTCACCGCGGCCAGGTAGCGGCCATCGTGCTTGCGCCGCAGCACCCAGCGCGCCTGCGACAACAGGCGTGCATCCAGGTTGCTGCGTGCACGCAGCAGGCCGGCCGGCCACAACTCGATGGCTTCGGTATTGATCAGCAGGGGCGCGCGTCGTTGCATCACCGCAGCTTACTGCCGCGGAGCCGGTGCGGCCACCTTGCGCAGTGCGTCCAGCAGTACCTGCGGCCGGTCCAGGCTGAGCAGCAGGGTGCTGCCGTCGTTGACCGGCAGGGCGAGAACGCGCATGCGGTCGGTGACCAGCGCGAAACCCCTGCCGCCGCCCTGCAGGCGAAAGTGGCCGGAATAGAAGCCCGGCATTGCATAACCGTTGGTCTTGAAGCGGATGCCATAGCGGGGGTCACGCTGCAGGTCGACCACCTCGGCCTGGTCCAGCCGCAACTGCGCCACCGGCACGCGGCGGCGGTACATCGTCGAGCGAACGTCCAGCACGCCGTCGGCCAACTCCACCCGGCGGCGGAAGAACGCCGCGCCCAGACCGACGCCGAGCGCGGCGATCAGCAGCAGGCTCCAGGCGGCGCTGCCGCCCATCCGGAACCAGGGCGGCGACAGCGTTACTTCGATCCAGGGGGTACTGGCCGGCGCCTTGTACAGCTGCGCATACAGGCAGGCCACGAAGGCAGCCAGCAGCGGCAGCACGATCCAGAGCACGCGCAACGGCGAGCTCTCGGTCACCTTGTACTGTTTCGGATCGCTGGCGCCCATGGCTCAGGCCTCCTTCTTGAACACCAGCATCGCCGGGCACATCGGTGCGGGGATGATGATGTTGACCAGCTCCCAGCCAAGTTGGCCCTGGCGGCTCAGTTCGCTCTGGATGTCCTCGGCCTTGAGCAGGCCCATCATGGACGTCTTGACCTCGATCGTCTGGTAGCTCCAACGCTTGCTCATTCCTTGTCCTCCGGCGATGGCGCAGGTTTCGGCAGGCGGCCTGCCTTGCGCAGGGCGTCGCGCAGCACGTACTCGATCTGCGCGTTGAGGCTGCGCAGCTCGTCGTCAGCCCAGCGCTGCGCGGCGGCCAGGACGTCGGCATTGATGCGCAGCGGGTAGGCTTTCTTCTCACTCATGCGAGCTCCTGGCGGGGCGGTGGGGCGCCCCGTCGCGAGGGTGGTTCAGTACAGCGAACCGGCGTTGACGATCGGCTGGGTGCCGCGGTCCGAGCACAGCACGGTCAGCAGGTTGCTGACCATGTGCGCCTTGCGTTCCTCATCCAGCTGCACCACGCCGTTCTTCTGCAGTTCGGCCAGGGCCATTTCAACCATGCCGACCGCACCGGCCACGATGCGCGTACGTGCGGCGATCACTGCGTTGGCCTGCTGCCGCTGCAGCATCGCCTGGGCGATTTCGGCGGCGTAGGCGAGGTGGCTGATGCGTGCATCGATCACCTGCACGCCGGCGTCGGCCAGACGCTCGGCCAGCTCGTTCTTCAGGTGCTGGGAAATCTCGCTGGCGTGGCTGCGCAGGGCCAGCTGGCCCTCCTCGTGCTGGTCGTAGGGATAGCTGGTAGCCATCGCGCGCAACGCCGATTCGGACTGGATGTGCACGAAGCTCTCGTAGTCGTCCACGTTGTAGACGGCCTCGGAGGCATCGACCACCTGCCAGACGATGACCGCGGCGATCTCGATCGGGCTGCCGTCCAGCTCGTTGACCTTCAGCTTGCCGCTCTCGAAGTTGCGCACGCGCTGGCTGACCCGGCGCTTGGCATAGAAGGGGTTGTTCCAGCGCAGGCCGTTGTCCTTGACGGTGCCGACGTACTTGCCGAACAGGCTCAGCACCGCCGCCTGGTTGGGCTGGATGGTGTACAGGCCGGCCAGGATGAACACGCCCAGGACCCCCAGCAGCGCACCCAGCAGCATAAGCAGCAGGTTGGGCGAGCCGGTGCTGGCCTTGGCGGCCACGCCCAGTACGAACAGGGCAGCGCCGGCGAGGGCGACGAGCAGGGCGCCGGCCAGCGTGCCGAGGCCGTTGAGGGAGGCAAGCGACTTCTCTTTCATGGCGGTACGTCCTTGAGGGTTCGAATTGAAGATATCAAAGTGATATCACTTTTCGACGGCCGTTCGTCGGATGCCATGGCCAGGGTGCGCGGGCAGCTAGAATGCCCACCCGCCTTCACATCGCTGCTGGAACCGCCATGGCCAAGCTTGGAACTCCGTTGTCCCCCTCCGCCACCCGCGTGCTGCTGCTGGGCTCGGGCGAACTCGGCAAGGAGGTGGCCATCGAGCTGCAGCGGCTGGGCGTGGAAGTGATCGCCGCTGACCGCTATGCCGATGCCCCGGCCATGCAGGTCGCGCACCGTTCGCACGTGATCGACATGCTCGATGCGATGGCGCTGCGTGCGCTGATCGCGCAGGAGCAGCCGCACCTGGTGGTGCCGGAGATCGAGGCCATCCACACCGAGACCCTGGTCCAGCTGGAGCAGGAGCAGGGCCTGCGGGTGATCCCGACTGCGCGCGCCGCACGCCTGACCATGGATCGCGAAGGCATCCGCCGCCTGGCCGCCGAGACCCTGGGCCTGCCGACCTCGCCGTACCGCTTCGTCGATACCGAGGCCGAATACCGTGCTGCCGTGGCCGCCATCGGCCTGCCGTGCGTGGTCAAGCCGGTGATGTCGTCCTCGGGCAAGGGCCAGAGCACCCTGCGCAGCGAAGCGGACATCGCCCCGGCGTGGGAGTACGCGCAGACCGGTGGCCGTGCCGGTGCCGGCCGCTGCATCGTCGAAGGCTTCATCGATTTCGATTACGAGATCACCCTGCTGACCGTGCGCCATGCCGGCGGCACCTCGTTCTGCGCGCCGATCGGCCACCTGCAGAAGGATGGCGATTACCGCGAAAGCTGGCAGCCGCAGCCGATGTCGAGCGCGGCACTGGCGCGTGCCGAAGAGATTTCGCGCGCAATCACCGACGACCTCGGCGGCTGGGGCCTGTTCGGCGTCGAGCTGTTCGTGAAGGGCGACGAGGTGTGGTTCAGCGAAGTGTCGCCGCGCCCGCACGATACCGGCCTGGTGACCCTGGTTTCGCAGGAACTGAGCGAGTTCGCGCTGCACGCGCGCGCGATCCTTGGCCTGCCGATTCCGGTGATCCGCCAGAGCGGCCCGTCGGCCTCGTGTGCGCTGTTGGCACACGGCGAGGGCGTGCCGTACTTCAACAATGTCGCCGCCGCGCTGCAGGTGCCGGATACTGCCGTGCGCCTGTTCGGCAAGCCGAGCGTGCATGGACACCGCCGCGTCGGCGTGACCCTGGCGCGCGCGGAAACCGTCGAAGAAGCACGCGCCATCGCGCGCGATGCCGCCGAAGTCATCGGTGTCGAACTGCGCCCGTAAACCGAAAAGGGGACGGAGGGGATTAAGTCGTTTGTGGCACAAACGACTTAATCCCCTCCGTCCCCTTTTCGGGGCAGTCGACTCTACCGCACGTCCACCCAGACCAGGTGGTGGTCGCTGCCGTCGGCGATCTTCGCTTCCGGGCTCTCATTGGCTGGCCAGAAGATGCCGCTGCCCACGTACTCGAAACCGGTCGAGGGCAGCACGTAGTCCAGGCGCATGGTGCCGGACTTCGGGCCGAAATCGCCGGTGGCGTGGAACGGTGCGCCCTTGCGTTCGATGCCCTTGGCCGCATAGGCCAGGCTGGTCTGCTCACCGCCGACGCTGCGCGGGGTGGGGTAGCGCAGCACGCGCGTGTTCTCGATCAGCTCGACGATTGCTTCATGGCGGCCATCGCCATCGACCGGGTCGTTGTTCAGATCGCCGAGGATCACGAAGCGCGCGTCCTGCGCCAGGCCGCCGCACTGGCCCTTGTCGTCGCACAGCCACGGCTTGTCACCCTTGGACAGGTATTCCTGCCACAGGCGCAGTTCGTCGTGGTTGCGCGCCGCGTTGCGCTTCTCCGGACCGTCGAACACCGGCGGGGTCGGGTGCGAGACCAGCGCATGCACCACGCCGCCCGGCGTCTTCACCGGCACGTCCCAATGCGACTTCGAGGACAGGCGCAGCTGAGACCACACGTGGTCGTTGTAGAAGCTCTGGCCGGTACGCGGATCGACCGGGCGGATGGCACCGGGCATCGCGCTCCACTTCAGCAGCTGGAAGCTGCGCACCTTGGTTTCATCGATCGGGTAGCGCGACAGCACCAGCATGCCGTACTGGCCCGGGTGCAGGCCGTAGCCCCACGCGTCATTGCCACGGCTGCGGCCTTCGCCGCCGACCACGCCGTTGTTGTCCAGGTCCAGGCCGCTGGGCACACCGGTGTTGACCGGCGCCAGGTAGCGGTAGGCAAAGTGCAGCGGCTTGCCGCCGCCGGGCTGGGCGACTTCCAGGTAGCGCTTCTGGAACAGGTCGGCGGCGCGATGGGCATCGTCGAAATCAAATTCGTTCAGCAGCACCAGGTCCGGGCGCACCTGCTGCAGCACCGCGGCGATCTTGCGTGCGTGCTCGCTGTCGCCCTCCAGTTCCTTGATCAGGCCACCGGTGTCGTCGGAGTACAGCGAGGTGTTGTAGGTGGCCAAGCGCAGCGCAGTGGACGGCTTCTCAGTCATCGCGGGGGACGTGGCAAAGGCGGGGGCGGTGGCGCCGCAGAGCAGGGCCAGGGCGAGGATCAGGGGTTTGGCGTTCATGCCCCTATTCTGCACCCGGCCCGGTGTCAGCGGTTTGTCAGCGCCCGTCCAGTTCGTTGTCGAAATCGTGCCAGCGGCGGCCGTCGTAGGCCTCAAGGGGATGGAAGCGGCGCTTGTAGTCCATCTTCTGGTGCCCCCGGATCCAGTAGCCCAGGTACACGTGCGGCAGCCCCTCGCGGCGCGCCCACTCGATCTGTTGGAGGATTGCGAAGGTACCCAGCCCGCGCGCGGCGTGGTCCGGGTCGAAGAACGTGTAGACCGCCGACAGGCCATGCTCGGTGACGTCGGTCACCGCCACCCCCAGCAACTGGCTGGGCTGGCCGTCGTGGCCGGGCAGGCGCATCTCCATGAAGCGGGTGTGCGACCAACTGCCGATCAGGAACTGCTCGAATTCGTGCGGGCCGTGGTCGTCCATGCCGCCATTGGCGTGGCGGTGGGTGAGGTAGCGGTGATACAGCGCGAACAGGTCGTCGCGGGCGGTGGCGGCGGTGATCCGTACCTCCAGGTCGGCATTGCGGGCGGCGCAGCGGCGCTGGCTGCGGTCCGGAGCGAAGCGGGCCACCGGGATGCGCACCGCCACGCAGGCCTGGCAGTGCGCGCAGTGCGGCCGGTAGACCAGGTCGCCGCTGCGGCGGAAGCCCCAGCTCAGTGCCAGCGGGTACAGGCCACCCAGCCGGCGATCGTGCGGATCCAGCACCAGGTCGCGCGCCACCCGGTCGGACCAGTACCCGCAGGGGTGCTCGCCGGTCTGGAAAAGCCGCAGTTCGTCGTCTCTATCGCCGTGTAGTGCCATGGGCACAGCATAGCCCCAGCCCGTCGCAGTGGCGGCGACTGTCCGCCGGATGAACGGATCTGGCAGCAGTGTCAACCGATGTCGCGCCCGGGCGTTGTTGTCCCCCGAGGGTGAAGTGATCACCCCGACGCAAACCCATTCCCAGGAGTGACCCCATGATCCGTACCCCCCTGCTGCTGGCCCTGCTGCTCGGCACTTCCGCCTCCGGCATCGCGCTGGCGGCCGACACCCCGACCGCGCCGGCACAGCACCCGGCCAAGCTGGACACCAACGGTGACGGCGTCATCGATCGCAGCGAGGCCGCCGCCAACCCGCGCCTGGCCGCGAAGTTCGACGAACTGGACAGGAACAAGGACGGCAAGCTTTCGCGCGATGAGATGCCGCGCTGGCAGCATGGCCGCCGTGGCCACGGCGGTGAGCGCTGGGCCAAGCTGGACGTGAACAAGGACGGCCGCATCAGCCGCGACGAGGCCAAGGCCGACCCGCGTCTGGCCGCGCGCTTCGACCAGCTCGACCTCAACAGGGACGGTTACCTGGACAAGGCCGACCGCGAGCTGCGCATGAAGCAGCATCGTGATGCCTGGTTTGCTGCCGCCGACACCAACAAGGATGGCCAGCTGAGCAAGGCCGAGTTCGACGCGGCCAAGGGCCCGATGCACGGCGGCCCGCGCCAAGGCGGTCCGCGCGACGGCGGCGCGCCGAAGCCGCAGCGCTGAGGTTCAACGCAGTGAATGACGACAACGCCGGCAGACTGCCGGCGTTGTCCGTTACACGTTTCCGTTGCGCATCAGCGCATATACCACCAGACCGATCACGAATACGTTCGCCCCGATGATGCCGGTGCGCCCGTACACGGATTCGTATTTCCAGTTGGTTCCGCTGCGGCCGCGCCGCGCTGAATCGCGCGCGATCATGGGTGCCATCACGCGCTGCAGCGGCACCAGGCACTGGTAGTTCACCGTACCCAGGCCGATGACGAGAATCGCAAGTTGCAGCCAGACTGGCACCTGCAGCATCAGCGAGATCAACAGGCTGGTGCAGACGACCATCGCGGTAAACGTATTGAGGTGCACGAAGCGTCGCACTGCTGTTCGTTCCTGCTGGGTGTCTGCGAAGCGCAGCAGGAAGCGGCCACCCAGATAGCTGCCGATGATGCCGCCGACGACGCCACCGGCAACGGTGGCCCAGTCGCTGGCGGGAATCAGGTGCAGCTGGCTGGCGGCGGCCGTCAGTGAACCCATGGCTGCCCCGCCTGCGGCACTGACGCCGCCCAGGCCCAGCTTGCTGCCGCCCACGCCGACACCGGTGCCGAGCAGGATCGCTGCGCTGGCCGTGCCGGGTGCGGCCACCAGTACCATCGAAACCACCGCCGTAGCGAACGCGGCACTGGGTGCGCTGCTGCGCGCGAACTCACCGAAGCGCTGCAGCAGGCCGTCGCGCACCAGGGCACGTGCACGTGACAGGCGCTTGCGCACGGCCGCATCGCTGAGTCCGAGCAGGTCGGCGACCTGTTGCGAGCGCTGCCCTTCGCGGTAGTACAGCAGCAGGACTTCACGGCTGTCGGCCGGCAACGCGGAAATGATGTCCTCGGCGGCGATCTCTTCTTCCACCCGCTGCAGGCGGTCGGCCGCGCCCGGTGACGGGTCGGCGGCCATGCCCATCGCCATCTCGGCGGCCTCGCCGGTCAGCGGGCGCCCGCGCTGGGCGCGCAGCCAGTCGCGGGCCAGGTTGCGGGTGATCTGCCGAAGCCACGGCAGGAAGCTGGTCGAACTGCGCAGCTGGTGCAGCTGCTGCCAGCCCTTCACGAAGGCTTCCTGGGCAATGTCCTCGCTGGCCTGGCGGTCGCGGGTGATGGCCAGCGCGATGGCGGTGACCGTGTTCTGGCAGGCCAGCACGATGCGCCCGTAGGCGTGCTGGCAACCGCTTGCGGCGGCGGGCAGTTCGCGTTCCAGGGTCTGGTCGATCGATGCGGCGAACGTCGTCATGGCGGCGGCTCTCCTGCTGGGATTGTGTCCCATGACGGAGCCGCGCGCGAAGTGTGACCGGCTTTCTGCACGGTCGTGCCGGCCCCCGGCCGGCAACCTCATGACAAAAAAGGGGACGGAGGGGATTAAGTCGTTTGTGCCACAAACGACTTAATCCCCTCCGTCCCCTTTTTGCAGTTGCCGGCAGCGGCCGGCCGACCCGTGGGTTATTTCGATGGCTGGATGCGGACCCGGACTTCTTCCTCTTCCGGCGCTGCCTGCGGGGCCGGTTGCGCCTGCTGCGGCTGGGCCTGCGGGGCGGGCGCCGGGGCGCCGCGATGGCGCAGGCCGATCACCAGCGCCACCCCAGCGATCACCACCAGCAGGGCGATGCGGATGCGCCAGGCCCAGCTGCGGCCGCCGCTGCCCGATTCCGGCGCGTCGCGGAAGGCGAATTCGGCGGTGGGGTGGTCGCGGCGGGTGGTGTCGAGCAGGCGCGCCTCGCGCAGGATTTCGCGCGCGCGCGGCTGGTCGTCGGCACGCACGATCCATACCGCCGGGTAGGCGTTGGCATTGCCCAGGTCGGTATAACTGAACTGGCCGCGGCGGCGGGTCTTGTACGAGCGCCCGTTGGTCACCTTGACGTCGATGCCATGCCCGCGCAGGAGCTCGGCCACGCCTTCGACGGTTTCCACGCGCTGGCTGCTGAAGATCTGGCGCATGGGTTACTCCTTGGCCGGCACGGCGGCGGCCGCAGCCTGGTCGGGAACCACGCGGATCAGGCCTTCCTGCGCGGTGCTGGCCACCAGCACGCCGTTGCGGGTGAAGAACTGGCCGCGGGCCAGGCCGCGCGAATCCTGCGCGCTGGGGCTGTCCAGCGAGTACAGCAGCCAGTCGTCGGCGCGGAACGGGCGGTGGAACCAGATTGCGTGGTCGAGCGAGGCCATCTGTACGTGCGGGTGGTAATAGCTGATGCCGTGCGGGAAGGTTGCCGTGCCCAGCAGGTGGAAGTCGGAGGCATAGGCCAGCAGCGCCTGGTGCAGCTCCGGGGCATCGCCGACCGGCTCGCTCAGGCGCAGCCACACCTGGTGGTAGGGCGGGCGCTTGGGCGGGTTCAGTTCGTCGCGCGGGTAGACGTGGCGGAACTCGAACGGGCCGCCACGCGACAGCCAGCGCTGCACCTTGATCGGCAGGCGTTCCAGTACTTCGGCCGGCAGCGGCCGGTTCGGTTCGATGTCTTCCGGCTGCGGCACTTCGGGCATCTTGTGCTGGTGCTCGGCGCCGGTCTCGGCCTGCTGGAACGAGGCCGCGCAGAAGAAGATCACCTTGCCGTGCTGGATCGCGGTGACCCGTCGCACCGAGAAGCTGCCGCCGTCGCGGGTGCGGTCCACGTCGTAGACGATCGGGTGGTCGATGTTGCCGGCGCGCAGGAAGTAGGCGTGCAGCGAGTGCACGTGGCGGCCATTGTCGACCGTGGCCTGCGCCGCAGCCAGTGCCTGGCCCAGCACCTGCCCACCGAACACGTACTTGGTGCCGATGTCGCGGCTCTGCCCGCGGAACAGGTTGTCCTCCAGCCGCTCCAGCGTGAGCAGGTCGATCAGCTCGGAGACGACGGGTTCGGGCGTGTCGTTCAAGGGGGCGGCCACAGCAGTGAGAAGGCCCCGATTATACCGGTGCAGGCCAGCCCATCATCGGTAGTGCCGGCCGCCGGCCGGCAGCCGCACGCCTGGTTGCCGGCCAGCGGCCGGCACTACCGTTCACTTGCCGAGGCGCGCCACCAGTGCCTGCAGGGCGTTCTGTGCGTCCGGGGCGAACCAGGCCTCGACGAAACGGTCGAGCTGGATCAGGTCCGGGTGAAGCGCTTCGTGCAGGTCGGCGCGGGCGATGGCGCGGGTCAGCAGCATCGGCTGCCGAGGCTGCTTGAGCAGGTTCTGCAGCCAGGCCACGGCGCGTGCCACCACCAGGTCACCCTCGGCCAGCTCATCGACCAGGCCGATCTGCAGCGCCTGTTCGGCCGGCACCAGCGCGCCGGTGGTCAGCAGCACGCCGGCACGGTGCACGCCCACCGCACGGCGCAGCAGGCGCTGGATGCCCTCCGGTGCAATCAGGCCGACCTGGACTTCGTTCAGGCCGATGGCATACGGCCGCGACGGATCGGCGCTGCGCGCCATCACCCGGTAATCGCAGCACAGCGCCAGCACGCAACCGCCGGCCGGGGCGTGGCCGGTGATCGCCGCGACCACCGGAATGCGGCTCTCGGCCAGCGTGCGCACGGCGCCAAAGAAGGCGTTCCAGGTGTCCAGCAGCTTGTGCTTGTCATCGCCATGCGAGAGCAGGTGCGGCACGTCCATGCCGCCGGTGAAGACGCGCTCGCTGCCCGACAGCACGATGCCGTGCGCATCTTCGGCCATGGCCAGCTCGATGGCATGGATCAACTGCCGGCACAGGTCGGTGTCCAGTGCATTGACCGGCGGCCGCGCCAGGCGCAGTTCGCGGATGGGGCCGTGGTTGATCACCTCGATGAGCGTCGTCATGCTGCGGTCTCGTTGCGAAGAAGGAACCTGGGCGATGATAACCAAACCATTCGTTGGCGTACTGTGGGTGCTGTGTGCGGCCGCAGCATCGGCTTCGGCTGCGGAATCACGCTGCGTCACGGTGGAGCAGGGCTGGGCGCGGCTGCCACCGAATCCGGCGATGCCGATGACTGCCGGCTATGGCGTGATCCACAACGGCTGCAGCAGGGCGGTGGTGATCACCGGCGCGGCCAGCAGTAGTTTCGGCGACGTGTCGCTGCACGAGACCACGATTGTCGATGGGGTCAGCCGCATGCGTGCGATCGAGCGCATGCCGCTGGCGCCGGGCGCGCGCGCCGAGCTCAAGCCCGGTGGCCTGCACCTGATGCTGATGCAGGGCAAGGGCGCGCTGAAGGAAGGCCAGGCGCTGCCGTTGCGGCTGCAGCTGGAAGGCGGTGGCGAAGCGAACGCGACGTTGACCGTTCGCAAGGCCGCGCCGTAGAGGGATGGTGGTGCCGGCCGCTGGCCGGCAGCACAGGAAATGCCGGCCAGCGGCCGGCACTGCCGCAAGGTCTTACGACCAGTCGTACGAGAACAGTACCGTGCGGCTCACCGGCTCATACAGCATCACGATCGCGTCGGCGCCGGTGGCGCACCAGTTGTAGCCAGCGACTTCGGCGACGGCGAAGAACTTGTGGCCATTGCGGCGGATGATCGCCATTTCGGCATCATCTGGAGCATGCCGGTCGTGGGCGGCGTCGGTGAATTCCAGGGTGAAGGCGGCCGGAATATCGGCCGTTTCGATCCAGTTGCCACAGGAAATCTGTCCCCCCAGCGAATCCAGATAATCGCGCTCGCTGGCTTCACCCTTGCCGTAGCGCGAGTAGCAGGCGAGGCGGCCATGCGTGGCGTGGTAGTCGCGGGCCTTGGCGTAGCTGTCGCGCATCTGCGCAATGTGTTCCTGCGCGTCCTTGTCCTGCACTGCGTCGCCGATGAAATAGCCCTCGTTGCCGAGGACGCGCATCTGGTTGCCGGCGGTCAGCTCGAAGGCGATCCAGTTGGTGCCGGTGAAATCGTTGTGGTGTACTTCGGTGGTTTCGCCGATGCAGCCGTCGTACGGCTCGATCGGGCACAGCATCGTCGCCACCTGGCCGGCCAGTTCCGGGCGCAGCACACCGAGGTCGATCTTCAGCAGCGGCAGCAGGTGCTGGCCGAGCCAGGCCTGGTCGGCGGGGAAGACGTCGGTGGGGAAGGGGACCATGCCGGGCAGCAGGTCGCTCAGTTCAGTCTGGTGGATCATCTCAGTCCTTTGAATCGGATCGGTAGTGCCGGCCGCTGGCCGGCATGCGCGAAGCGTCTGGAGGTTGCCGGCCAGCGGCCGGCACTACCTTCAGGTGGAAGCGCTGCGGATCGCCTCCGGCAGCGGCGCGCTCCTGCCGGTCTGCGTATCCATCCAGACCACCACCACGTTGCCGTCGGAATACAGCTTCGAGTCGTCCTGCTGGTCGACGATGCGGTGGCCGATGGTCACGCTGCTGTTGCCCAGGCGCTCGACGAACAATTCGACCACGATGTCGTTGGGCCACACGATCGGCAGCCGGTAGTTGACGTTGGTCGCGGCCACCACCGGGGCGATGCGGTCGGTCATCGACACGCCGTCCACGCCCAGCATCCAGCGCACGCGCGCTTCCTCCAGGTAGGAAATGTACTTGGCGTTGTTGACGTGGCCCATGCTGTCCATGTCACGCCAGCGCACGCTGATCGGGATGCGGGCCAGGATCTTGTGTTCGCTGCTCATCAGGCGTCCTTCTTCTTCGTCGTGCTCTTGCTGGCCTTGCCGGTGCTCTTGGCGGCCACGGCCTTCTTCGCCACCTTGGCCGGCTTCTCGGGCTTCACCTTGCGCGGCGGACGCGCATCGGGCTTGTTGGCCACGGCGGCCGGCTGCTCGGGGCGCGCGCTGGTGGACGGCAGCATGCGGGCCAGGAACTGGCCGGTGTACGACTGCGGGCAGGCCGCCACGTCTTCCGGCGTGCCGGTGACCAGGATGGTGCCACCGCGATGGCCGCCTTCCGGGCCCAGGTCGACGATCCAGTCGGCGGTCTTGATCACGTCGAGGTTGTGCTCGATCACCACCACCGTGTTGCCTTCGTCGCGCAGCTTGTGCAGCACGCCCAGCAGCGCTTCGATGTCGTGGAAGTGCAGGCCGGTGGTCGGCTCGTCGAGGATGTACAGGGTGCGGCCGGTATCGCGGCGCGACAGCTCCTTGGACAGCTTCACGCGCTGCGCTTCACCACCGGACAGCGTGGTCGCGCTCTGGCCCAGCTTGATGTAGCTCAGGCCGACGTCGACCAGTGTTTCCAGCTTGCGTGCGATCGACGGCACCGGCTCGAACAGCTTCAGCGCATCCTCGACGGTCATTTCCAGCACGTCGTTGATGTTGAAGCCCTTGTACAGGATCTCCAGCGTCTCGCGGTTGTAGCGCTTGCCGTGACAGACATCGCACGGCACGTATACGTCCGGCAGGAAGTGCATCTCGACCTTGATCAGGCCATCGCCCTGGCAGGCCTCGCAGCGGCCACCGCGCACGTTGAAGCTGAAGCGGCCCGGTGAGTAGCCGCGCGCGCGCGCTTCCGGCACCTGTGCGAACAGTTCGCGCAGGGGAGTGAACAGGCCGGTGTAGGTGGCCGGGTTCGAACGCGGGGTGCGGCCGATCGGCGACTGGTCGATGTCCACCACCTTGTCGAACAGGTCCAGGCCATCGATCTCCCTGTACGGGGCGATCGGGTGCGAGGAACCGTTGATCTCGTTGGCGGCCAGCGAGAACAGGGTGTCGTTGATCAGGGTCGACTTGCCGGAGCCGGACACACCGGTCACGCAGGTCAGCAGGCCCGACGGAATCGCCAGGTCCACGCCCTTGAGGTTGTTGCCGCTGGCCCCACGCAGGTGCAGGGTCATCTTCGGGTTCGGCTTGTGCCGGCGCGCCGGGATCTCGATCGCGCGCTTGCCCGACAGGTACTGGCCGGTCAGCGAGCGCGGTGCCTCCAGGATGTCCTGCAGGGTGCCCTGGCCGACGATCTCGCCGCCATGCACGCCCGCGCCCGGGCCGATGTCCAGCACGTAGTCGGCCAGGCGGATCGCGTCCTCGTCATGCTCGACCACGATCACCGTGTTGCCGAGGTCGCGCAGGCGGGTGAGGGTGCCCAGCAGGCGTTCGTTGTCGCGCTGGTGCAGGCCGATCGACGGTTCGTCGAGCACGTACATCACGCCGACCAGGCCGGCGCCGATCTGGCTGGCCAGGCGGATGCGCTGCGCCTCGCCACCGGACAGCGTGTCGGCCTTGCGTTCCAGGGTCAGGTAATCCAGGCCGACATCGACGAGGAAGCCGAGGCGTTCGCCGATTTCCTTGACGATCTTCGCGGCAATCTCGCCACGCCAGCCCGGCAGGCTCAGCTCGCTGAAGAACTTCAGCGCCTCGTCGATCGGCAGCACCACCAGCTCCGGCAGCGGGCGGTCGGCCACGAACACATTGCGTGCGGCCTTGTTCAGGCGCGCGCCATGGCATTCCGGGCAGGGCTGTTCGCTGATGTACTTGGACAGCTCTTCGCGCACCGCCGGCGATTCGGTTTCCTTGTAGCGGCGCTCGAGGTTGGGAATGATGCCCTCGAAGCGATGCTTGCGCTGGGTGCGGCCACCGGCTTCGGTGAAGTAGGTGAAGGTGATTGCTTCGTCGCCGCTGCCGTACAGCACGGCCTGCTGCACCTTGTCCGGCAGCGAGTTCCAGGCCGCGTCGACGTCGAACCGGTAGTGCTTGGCCAGCGAGGCGATCAGCTGGAAGTAGTAGGCATTGCGGCGGTCCCAGCCGCGCACCGCGCCGGCGGCCAGCGACAGTTCGGGGTGCACCACCACGCGCGAAGGATCGAAGAACTCGGCCATGCCCAGGCCATCGCAGCCGGGGCAGGCGCCCATCGGTGCGTTGAACGAGAACAGGCGCGGCTCCAGTTCCGGCAGCGAGTAATCGCAGACCGGGCAGGAGTATTTGGAGGAGAACAGGGTCGGCGCGGATTCCGTGTTGTCCAGGCTCTGTACCGAGGCCATGCCGTCGCCCAGCTTCAGCGCGGTCTCGAAGCTCTCGGCCAGGCGCTGCTTGATGTCCTCGCGCGGGCGGAAGCGGTCGATCACCGCCTCGATGGTGTGCTTCTGACGCAGCGCCAGTGGCGGCACCGCATCGATTTCATGCAGCTCGCCGTCCACGCGCACGCGCACGAAACCCTGCGCACGCAGCTGGTCGAATACCTGCGCATGCTCGCCCTTGCGGTCGCGGATGACCGGAGCCAGCAGCATGTAGCGCTGTTCCGGGTCCAGGGTCAGCACCTGGTCGACCATCTGGCTGACCGTCTGCGCTTCCAGGGGATAGCCGTGGTCCGGGCAGCGCGGGGTGCCGACGCGGGCGTACAGCAGGCGCAGGTAGTCGTAGATCTCGGTGATCGTGCCGACCGTCGAGCGCGGGTTGTGCGAGGTCGACTTCTGCTCGATCGAGATCGCCGGGGACAGGCCTTCGATGTGGTCCAGGTCCGGCTTTTCCATCACGCTCAGGAACTGGCGCGCATAGGCCGACAGCGACTCGACGTAGCGGCGCTGGCCTTCTGCATAGATGGTGTCGAACGCCAGCGAGGACTTGCCCGAGCCGGACAGGCCGGTGATCACGATCAGCTTGTCGCGGGGCAGGTCGAGGTCGAGGTTCTTCAGGTTGTGCGTCCGCGCGCCGCGGATGCGGATGAAATCCATCGCCATGGGGGATCCGGTTGTGGGGGCGTTGGCTGGGTGCCGGGCCAGCAGGGAACGGCAATCGGTCAGCCTACCGAGGTGACCAGATGGGGGCAATGGGCCACAATGCCAGCCCGGTGTCTCACCTTGTGAGACAGGCCGACAGCTTTGTGTAGAGCCGAGCCATGCCTGGCTGCCTGGACCCCGGATCGTTCAGCCGGGCATGGCGCGGCCCGGCAGGGCCCGGCCTCCAGGCCGTCCAGGGGTTGACTTGACCCGCGCCCGATGATCTGCGTACAATCCCGCTCCTGTCCGCCCTCGATGGCGGCAGCTCAGACCACAATAACTACAGAGGAAGGCCTGGTCATGTACGCAGTACTGGTCACCGGCGGTAAGCAATACCGCGTGGCGCAGGGCGAAAAGCTCCGCATTGAAAAGCTCGAAGTCGAAGTCGGCAGCGAGATCAAGTTTGACAACATCCTGATGCTGGGTGACAGCGACGGCGTGAAGCTGGGCGATGCGCTGAAGGGCGCTGCCGTCACCGCCAAGGTCCTGTCCCAGGGTCGTGCTGACAAGGTCCGGATCATCAAGTTCCGTCGCCGCAAGCACCACATGAAGCGTCAGGGTCACCGTCAGTACTACACCGAAATCGAGATCACCGGCATCGCCGGCTAAGCATCAGGAGAAGCAGTCATGGCACATAAAAAGGGCGTAGGCTCCTCGCGCAACGGTCGCGACTCCAACCCGAAGTACCTGGGCGTCAAGATCTTCGGCGGCCAGGCCATCGAAGCCGGCAACATCATCGTGCGTCAGCGCGGCACCCAGTTCCACCCGGGTTCGGGCGTTGGCCTGGGCCGTGACCACACCCTGTTCGCCCTCGTGGACGGCAAGGTGGAGTTCTCGGTCAAGGGCGCCAAGAAGCGTCGCACCGTCAGCATCGTCTCGGCCGACGCCTGATCCAGGCATCGCCGGCACCCGTGCCCCGGCATGGGAGTGCTGCATGAAGAGCCCCGCTTCGGCGGGGCTTTTCGTTAGAGTGGACGCAAGACCGGCCAGGCCGGGCTGCCGGCCATCGGCAGGCATAACATTCAAGGCGGCGGCCGGCAGGCCGCGCCCATCGCAGGCATCGAAACAATGAAACTGGTAGACGAAGCAGAAATCGAAGTGTTCGCCGGCAACGGCGGCAACGGCTGCATTGGCTTCCGTCGCGAGAAGTTCATTCCGCTCGGCGGCCCGGACGGCGGCGACGGCGGTGCGGGCGGCAGCGTGTATATCCGCGCCGATGAAAACCTGAACACCCTGGTCGACTTCCGCCATGACCGCATCTTCAAGGCGCAGCGCGGCGAGAACGGCATGGGCCGCCAGGCCTATGGCAAGGGTGGCGAAGACCTGACCATCACCGTGCCGGTCGGTACCGTGGTGATCAACGTGGCCACCGATGAAGTCATCGGCGACCTGACCCAGCACGGCGATCGCCTGCTGGTGGCCAAGGGCGGTCGTGGCGGCCTGGGCAACATGCACTTCAAGAGCTCGACCAACCGCTCGCCGCGCCAGGCGTTGCCGGGCGAGCCGGGCGAGGAGCGCACGCTGAAGCTGGAGCTGAAGCTGCTGGCCGATGTCGGCCTGCTGGGCTTCCCCAACGCCGGCAAGAGCACCCTGATCCGCGCCGTTTCGGCGGCGACGCCGAAGGTGGCTGATTACCCGTTCACCACGCTGTACCCGAACCTGGGCGTGGTGAAGGTGGAGAACTACCGCAGCTTCGTGATCGCCGACATTCCGGGCCTGATCGAAGGCGCGGCCGATGGTGCCGGCCTGGGCGCGCAGTTCCTGCGCCACCTGCAGCGCACCCGCCTGCTGCTGCACCTGGTGGACATCTCGCCGATGGAAGGTGGCGTGGACGGCATCTCGCCGGTGGAGCAGGTGCGTGCGATCGAGCGCGAGCTGGAGAAGCACGATCCGGAACTGCTTAAAAAGCCGCGCTGGCTGGTGCTGAACAAGGCTGACCTGATGTTCGAAGACGAGGCGCAGGCCGCGGCCGAGCAGATCGTTGCCGAGCTGGGCTGGAAGGAGCCGTGGTTCCTGGTCTCCGCACTGGGTCGCGAAGGCACCTTCCCGATCATGAGCCGGATCATGGCCTTCTTCGATCGCCAGAAGGAAGAAGAGCAGGAAGCCCGCGACGCGCAGTAGAGTCGACCGCTGGTCGACTGGCGTTGATAAAAACCCGGCTTCGGCCGGGTTTTTGCTTGGTAGTGCCGGCCGCTGGCCGGCAATCCGGTGAACCGCCGGCCAGCGGCCGGCACTACCGGATCGCAGGCAACAAAAAACCCGGCCGAGGCCGGGCTTTTGTCTGCAGCCCAACCCCGGAGGGCAGGGCGGCAACGCCGGATCAGGCGGCCTTGAGGGCCTTGATGCGGTCGTTCAGGCGGCTCTTGTGGCGAGCAGCCTTGTTCTTGTGGATCAGGCCACGCGCGCTGAAGCGATCCAGGATCGGCTGGGCAACGGCGAAGGCGGCTTCGGCGCCGGCGGCATCGTTGGCGTCCAGCGCCTTGATCACTTTCTTGACAGCGGTGCGCAGCATCGAGCGCTGAGCCACGTTGCGCGCGTTGCGCACGACGGTCTGCTTGGCGCGCTTCTTGGCGGACTTGATATTGGCCACGGTGGTGGTTTCCTGAAAAATCGGTGTTATGGGAACAGCAAGCTAGCTAGTATGATGGCGTAAGAAATGCACGTCAAGTCGATTGTCAAGAGGGACGCTGAGTGAGTTCACCCAAGTTGTTGCGGGGCCTGCTGTCGTTCAGCAGCATGACCATGGTCTCGCGCGTTCTCGGACTTGTCCGGGACTTCGTGGTGACCACCACGTTCGGCACCAACGCCATCACTGATGCTTTCTGGGTCGCCTTCAGGGTACCCAATTTCCTGCGGCGTTTGTTCGCCGAAGGCTCTTTCGCCACCGCTTTCGTGCCCGTGTTCACGGAAGTGAAGGAGACCCGCAGCCACGCCGAGCTGCGTGAACTGATGGCCCGCACCGCCGGCACCCTGGGCGGGGTACTGATGCTGGTCACCGCACTGGCGCTGATCTTCGCGCCGCAGCTGGCCTCGGTCTTCTCCAGTGGTGTTGATACCGATCCGGTCAAGCAGGGCCTGCTGGTCGACCTGTTCCGCCTGACCTTCCCGTTCCTGTTGTTCGTGTCGCTGACCGCCCTGGCCGGCGGTGCGCTGAACAGCTTCCAGCGCTTCGCGATGCCAGCGCTGACCCCGGTCATTCTCAACCTGTGCATGATCGCCGGCGCGCTGTGGCTGGCGCCGCGGCTGGGCGGCACGCCGGAAAAGCAGATCCTGGCGCTGGGCTGGGCGGTGCTGGCGGCCGGCATCCTGCAGTTGCTGTTCCAGCTGCCCTCGCTGAAGGGCATCAACCTGCTGACCCTGCCGCGCTGGGGCTGGCGCCACCCGGGCGTGCGCAAGGTGATGACGCTGATGGTGCCGACCCTGTTTGGTTCCTCGGTGGCGCAGATCAACCTGCTGCTGGATACGGTGATCGCGGCCAAGCTGACCGACGGCTCGCAGTCCTGGCTGTCGCTGGCCGACCGCTTCCTGGAGCTGCCGCTGGGCGTGTTCGGCGTGGCGCTGGGCACGGTGATCCTGCCGGCGCTGGCCCGCCACCATGTCAGCACCGACCGCGAGGGCTTCTCGCGCTCGCTGGACTGGGGCCTGCGCATGACCCTGCTGATCTCGGTGCCGGCCATGCTGGGCCTGCTGCTGCTGGCCGAGCCGCTGATCGCGACCATCTTCCAGCACGGCCAGTTCAGCGCCTTCGACACCCGCATGACCGCGCTGTCGGTGTACGGCCTGAGCTTCGGCCTTCCGGCATTCGCCCTGCTGAAGGTGGTGCTGCCGGCCTTCTACGCCCGCCAGGACACCAAGACCCCGGTGCGCGCCGGTGTGGCGGCACTGGTGGCCAACATGGTGTTCAACTTCGCCCTGCTGGCCGTGCTGTACCAGGTGATGGTGCCCGACGAGCTGAAGGCGCAGGGCGTGATGGCGGCCATCGGCAAGCAGCCGGGCCTGCACCTGGCACTGGGCATCGCCAGCGCACTGTCCAGTTACCTGAACCTGGGCCTGCTCTGGTACTGGCTGGGCAAGACCGACGTCTACCAGCGCCGGCCGGGCTGGGGCGGCTATCTGCTGCGCCTGCTGCTGGCCTGTGCGGCCATGGTTGGCGTGCTGCTGGCCCTGCTGCACTGGCTGCCAGGCTTCTCGGCGATGAGCGTGTGGGAGCGGATCGGTGCCCTGGCGTTGCTGGTCGGCGGCGGCGGCGCGACCTACGCAGTGGCCATGCTGGCGATGGGCTTCCGCCCGCGCGACCTGCGTGGGCATTGATCGCGGCCAGTGACGGCTATACTTCAGGGTTACACCATTGAAGCGGCGGCCCCGGTCGGGCCGGAACGAGAGTTGATGAGCAGGCTGTTCAGAAGCGTCGAGGGCGGGGAGCTGTTCCCCAACGGAAGCGTGGTCTGTATCGGTGCATTCGACGGCCTCCACCTGGGCCATCGTGCGCTGGTCCGCCACGCGGTCGCCCGCGCGCGCGCCTTGGGCGTGGCCGCAGTGGCCGTGGCGTTCGAGCCGCTGCCGCGTGAGTTCTTTTCCCAGGGCACGCCGCCGCCGCGGCTGACCCTGGCGCGCAGCAAGGTCGAGATCCTGCGCGAGCTCGGCGTCGATGCGATCGGCCTGCTGCGTTTCGACGCGGCGATGGCGGCGATGCCGGCCGAGACCTTCGTGCACCAGTTGCTGGTGCAGCGCCTGAGCGCGCGCGAGGTGTGGATCGGGCCGGAGTTCTGCTTCGGCAACCGCCGCCGCGGCGATCTGGCCCTTCTGCAGCAGATGGGCGCCGAGCTGGGCTTCAGCGCCGGCGAGATCGAAGCGGTCGACCTGCATGGCGAGCGCATTTCCAGCACCCGCATCCGCCAGCTACTGCAGGACGGCGATTTTGCCCGCGCCAACGACCTGCTCGGCCGCCCCTACGCGATCAGCGGCCGGGTGGTGCGCGGTCGCCAGCTTGGCCGTACGCTGGGCTTCCCCACCGCCAACCTGCGCTTCCCGAAGACCCCGGCGCTGTCGGGCATCTACGCAACCTGGGTGCATGGTGTGTTCGACCAGCCGTGGCCGTCGGTGTCCAGCTTCGGCACCCGGCCGACGGTGGAGGGCGTGGAGCCGCTGCTGGAAGCCCACCTGTTCGATTTCCAGGGCGATCTGTACGGTCGCCACATCGACGTGGAGTTCGTCACCAAGCTGCGAGACGAAGAGAAATTCAATGATCTGGCGGCGCTGACCGACCAGATGCACCGCGACGCCGAACAGGCGCGCGCCATCCTTTCCGAACATAGATTGCGAGCTACTGCGTGAGCCAGGACTACAAGACCACCCTGAACCTGCCAGCCACCGAATTCCCGATGCGCGGCGACCTGCCCAAGCGCGAGCCGGGCATTCTGGCGCGGTGGGAAGCGCAGGGGCTCTACCAGCAGCTGCGCGACAACGCCGCCGGCCGTCCGCTGTTCGTGCTGCATGACGGCCCGCCATACGCCAACGGCCGCATCCACCTGGGCCACGCGGTCAACAAGATCCTGAAGGACATCATCGTCAAGTCGCGTTACCTGGCCGGCTTCGATGCGCCCTATGTGCCGGGCTGGGACTGCCATGGCCTGCCGATCGAGATCGCGGTCGAGAAGAAGTGGGGCAAGGTCGGCACCAAGCTCGACGCCGTCGAATTCCGCCAGAAGTGCCGCGAGTTCGCCGAAGAGCAGATCAACATCCAGCGCGTGGACTTCAAGCGCCTGGGCGTGACCGGTGACTGGGACAACCCGTACAAGACCCTGAGCTTCGACTTCGAAGCCAACGAGATCCGTGCGCTGTCCAAGGTCGTGGCCAACGGACACCTGGTGCGTGGCGCCAAGCCGGTGTACTGGTGCTTCGACTGTGGCTCGGCGCTGGCCGAGGCCGAGATCGAGTACCAGGAAAAGGAATCGCCGGCGATCGACGTCGCCTACGCCGCGCGTGACGCGCAGGCCATCGGCCAGGCGTTCGGCGTGAGCGTGCCGGCCGACGTGGAAGTGGCGGTGCCGATCTGGACCACCACGCCGTGGACGCTGCCGGCCTCGCTGGCGGTGTCGCTGGGTGCGGAGATCAACTACGTGCTGGCCGAGGGCCCGGCCCACAACGGCAAGCGCCGTTGGCTGGTACTGGCCGCCGCGCTGGCAGAGCGCGCGCTGCAGCGCTATGGCGTCGAGAACGTGGTGCTGCACGGTGAAACCACCGGCGCGGCGCTGGAGAACCAGCTGCTGGCGCACCCGTTCTACCCGGACCGCGAGATCCTGGTGCTTAACGGCGACCACGTCTCCGATGAGGACGGTACCGGTGCGGTGCACACCGCCCCTGGTCACGGCCAGGAAGACTTCGTGGTCAGCCAGAAGTACGGCCTGCTGGACAAGTACAACGCCGGGCAGGTGACCCCGATCGACGGCCGTGGCGTGTACCTGGAATCGACCCCGCCGGCCGGCGAGGTGGTGCTGGCCGGCCAGCACCTGTGGAAGGCGCAGGAGGCCATCGTCGGCGTGCTGCGCGACAACGGTTCGCTGCTGGCCTTCCACCCGATCCGCCACAGCTACCCGCACTGCTGGCGCCACAAGACGCCAGTGGTGTTCCGTGCCACCCCGCAGTGGTTCATCTCGATGGACAAGGCCAACCTGCGCAGCGATGCGCTGGCCGCGATCGACACTGTCGGCTGGTTCCCGACCTGGGGCAAGGCGCGCATCCAGAGCATGGTCGACGGTCGCCCGGACTGGACCATCTCGCGCCAGCGCACCTGGGGCGTGCCGATCGCACTGTTCACCCATCGCCAGACCGGCGAGATCCACCCGCGCTCGGTGGAGCTGATGCAGCAGGTTGCCGACCGCGTCGAAGCCGAGGGCATCGATGTGTGGTACTCGCTGGACGCCGCCGAGCTGCTCGGCGCCGAAGCGGCCGACTACGAGAAGGTCACCGACATCCTCGACGTCTGGTTCGACTCGGGGGTGACCCATGAAGGCGTGCTCGCCGCGCGTGGCTTCGGCAAGCCGGCCGACCTGTACCTGGAAGGCTCCGACCAGCATCGTGGCTGGTTCCAGTCCTCGCTGCTGACCGGCGTGGCGATCGACAAGCGCGCCCCGTACAAGCAGTGCCTCACCCATGGTTTCACCGTGGACGAGCATGGCCGCAAGATGTCCAAGTCGCTGGGCAACGGCATCGAGCCGCAGGACATCATGAACAAGCTGGGCGCGGACATCCTGCGCCTGTGGATCGCCTCGGCCGACTACAGCAACGAGATGTCGCTGTCGCAGGAGATCCTCAAGCGCAACGCCGACGCCTACCGCCGCCTGCGCAACACCGCGCGCTTCCTGCTCGGCAACCTGGACGGTTTCGACCCGGCGCTGCACCTGCAACCGCTCGAGCAGATGGTCGCGCTGGACCGCTGGATCGTGCATCGCGCCTGGGAGCTGCAGGAGAAGATCAAGGCGGCTTACGACGGCTACAACATGGCCGAGATCGTGCAGCTGCTGCTGAACTTCTGCAGCGTGGACCTGGGCTCGCTGTACCTGGACGTGACCAAGGACCGCCTGTACACCATGCCGACCGATTCACACGGTCGCCGTTCGGCGCAGAGCGCGATGTACCACATTGCCGAGGCGTTCACCCGCTGGGTCGCGCCGATCCTGACCTTCACTGCCGACGAGCTGTGGGGTTACCTGCCGGGCGAACGTGCCGGCCATGTGCTGTTCACCACCTGGTACGACGGCCTGGCGCCGCTGCCGGCTGATGCCCAGCTCAACGCCGCCGACTTCGACCAGCTGCTGGCCGTGCGCGAACAGGTGGCCAAGGTGCTCGAACCGATGCGTGCCAACGGTGCGATCGGTGCCGCGCTGGAAGCGGAGATCACCATCGCCGCCAGCGAGGAGCAGGCCGCGCGCTGGCAGCCGCTGGCCGATGAACTGCGTTTCCTGTTCATCAGTGGCGACGTGCAGGTGCGCCCGGCGACCACCGACGAGGTGTTCGTCAGCGCCCAGCCGACCACCAAGGCCAAGTGCGTGCGCTGCTGGCACCACCGCGCCGACGTCGGCAGCAACGTCGACCATCCGGAACTGTGCGGCCGCTGCGTGAGCAACGTGACCGGCGCCGGCGAAGTGCGGAGCTGGTTCTGATGGCCGCGCCCCGTCCGCATCCGAATGCCCTGGTCTGGCTGCTGCTGTCGGCGGCCGTCATCGGCCTGGACCAGTGGTCCAAGGCCTGGGTGCTGTCGAGCCTGCCGGAGTTCCAGCCGGTGGTGGTCATCGACGGCTTCTGGAACTGGTACCGCACCTACAACACCGGCGCGGCATTCAGTTTCCTGAGCGACGCCGGTGGCTGGCAGAAGTACTTCTTCACTGCACTGGCGATCGCCATCAGCGGGCTGATGGCCTGGTGGCTGCGCGGCACCGCCCGTGGCAACTGGAAGGCCGCGGTGCCGTATGCACTGATCATCGGTGGCGCCATCGGCAATGTGATCGACCGCCAGGTGCACGGCCACGTGGTCGATTTCATCCAGTGGTACGTGGGCAGCTACACCTGGCCCTCGTTCAACATCGCCGATTCGGCCATCGTGGTGGGTGCCATCGGCATCGCCCTGTTTGGCCTGTTCGACGGCAAGTCCGCCAAAAAGGCGGATAATGCCAACCCGAAACCGTAAGCCGGCCGCTGCCGGGAGATTGAACTGATGGATGTGCTGCTCGCCAACCCGCGTGGTTTCTGTGCCGGTGTCGATCGTGCGATCGAGATCGTCAAGCGCGCGATCGAAACGCTGGGCGCGCCCATCTACGTCCGCCATGAAGTGGTGCACAACCGCTTCGTGGTCGACGACCTGAAGCAGCGCGGCGCGATCTTCGTCGAAGAACTCGACGAGGTTCCGGACAACAACACGGTGATCTTCAGCGCGCATGGCGTCTCGCAGGCCGTGCGCCAGGAAGCCGAGCGCCGTGGCCTGAAGGTGTTCGATGCCACCTGCCCGCTGGTGACCAAGGTCCACTTCGAAGTCGCCCGCCACTGCCGTGCCGGCCGTGACGTGGTGCTGATCGGCCATGCCGGTCACCCGGAGGTGGAAGGCACCATGGGCCAGTGGAACCGCGAAGCCGGTACCGGCCAGATCTACCTGGTCGAGGATGTCGAGCAGGTCGCGACGCTGCAGATCAACCAGCCGGAAAACTTCGCCTACACCACCCAGACCACGCTGTCGGTGGACGATACGCGCGGCATCATCGATGCGCTGCGCGAGCGTTTCCCGGCGATGCAGGGGCCGAAGAACGACGACATCTGCTATGCCACGCAGAACCGCCAGGACGCTGTGCGCGACCTGGCCAAGCGCTGCGACCTGGTGCTTGTGGTCGGCTCGCCGAACAGCTCCAATTCCAACCGTCTGAGCGAACTGGCCCGCCGCGAAGGCGTGGAGTCGTACCTGATCGACGGTGCGCACGAGATCGACCCGGCGTGGGTGGCGGGCAAGCAGCACATCGGCGTGACCGCCGGCGCCTCGGCACCGCAGGTACTGGTCGATGGCGTGCTGGCGCGCCTGGCCGAGCTGGGTGCCACCGGCGTGGGCGAGCTGGAAGGCGAACCGGAATCGATGGTGTTCGCGCTGCCGAAGGAACTGCGTTTGCGATTGGTTGACTGACCGGGCCTGGCGCTGGTGGGTGCGAACCTTGGTTCGCACACCTTTGGCATGCACTGCTGGGCGCACCGCCCATGACCTTTGGCCATGGGGCATGGGCACCGCACAGGCCTAGCATCGGAGGATTCTCCGCTGCTGGAAGTTGCCGATGAAGACCCGAGCCCTGGCGATGTCGTTGCTGTTCGCGCTGGCCACCACGCCCGCGCTGGCGCAGGCCTCGCCATCGGGTGATGCCGCAGCCCCAGGACTGCTGCGCATCGATGTAGACGCGCGTGACCTGGCCCGGCGCATCTTCAAGGTGACCGCCACCGTGCCGGCCAAGCCCGGCCCGATGACCCTGCTGTACCCGCAGTGGATTCCCGGCAACCATTCACCCACTGGCCCGATCGACAAACTGGCCGGCCTGCGTATCACCGCCAACGGCAAGCCGCTGGCCTGGCAGCGCGACCAGTACAACGTCTATGCGTTCAAGGTGGACGTGCCCGAGGGCGTCAGCGAGATCGTCGCCCACTTCGATTTCCTGTCCTCGCAGGGTGGCAGCCAGGGGCGTGTGGTGATGACCCCGGAGATGCTCAACCTGCAGTGGAATGCCAACTCGCTGTATCCGGCCGGCATCGATGCACGGCAGCTGCAGACGCAGGCCAGCGTGACCCTGCCCAAGGGCTGGTCGTTCGCCACTGCGCTGGAAACCGCACGCCACGACGGCGACACCGTGGTGTTCAAGCCGATCTCCTATGACCACCTGGTCGATTCGCCGCTGTTTGCCGGCGAGCATTACCAGCGCATCGATCTCGATCCGGGCGCGAAGGTGCCGGTGCACCTCAATGTGTTTGCCGACGAAGCCAAGTCGCTGAAGCCGAGCGAGGCACAGATCACCCTGCACCGCGCGCTGGTGCAGCAGGCCGACAAGCTCTACGGTGCGCGTCACTACAACCACTATGAATTCCTGCTGGCGTTGACCGACCGTCTTGGTGGCATCGGCCTGGAGCACCACCGTTCCAGCGAGAACAGCGCCGAACCGGGTTACTTCACCGAGTGGGACAGCAACGCCTGGATGCGCGATCTGCTGCCGCATGAGTACACCCATTCCTGGAACGGCAAGTACCGTCGCGGCGCGGATCTTGCCACCGCCAACTTCAACACGCCGATGGGCGACAGCCTGCTGTGGGTGTACGAAGGCCAGACCCAGTTCTGGGGGCAGGTGCTGGCGGCGCGCTCGGGGCTGTGGTCGGTCGCGCAGGCACGCGACATGCTGGCCAACGTGGCCGCGACCTATGACCGTGGTCGCCCAGGCCTGGCGTGGCGGCCGTTGCAGGACACCACCAACGACCCGACCATCGCGCAGCGCCGCACGTTGCCGTACCGCAACTACCAGATGAGCGAAGACTACTACTCCGGCGGCCAGATGCTGTGGCTGGAAGTGGAAGGCAAGCTGCGCGAACTGAGCGGCAACCGGCGCAGCCTGGATGACTTCGCGCGTGCGTTCTTCGGCGTCGGCAACGGTGACTGGGACGTCAATCCCTATACCTTCGAGGACGTGGTGGCGACCTTGAACGGCATCGCGCCCTACGACTGGGCGACGTTCCTGCGCGGGCGCCTGGACGGCCACGGCGCGTTGACCGGGGGGCTGGAGCTGGCGGGCTGGAAGCTGGTCTACCGCGATACCCCGAACGACGCCTACAAGGCGCAGGAGAAGCGCGCCAAGGCCGCATTGCTGGCGTACTCGCTGGGTGCGACGGTGCTCGACAACGGTACGGTCGGCGACGTGATCTGGGACAGCCCGGCGTTCAACGCCGGCCTGGCGCCCGGCATGAGGGTGATCGCGGTCGGCGGCCGCGAGTACAGCAGCCAGCGCTTGAAGGACGCGGTGGCGACGGCGGCCAAGGACAAGGCGCCGATCGTGCTGCTGGTGAAGCAGTTCGATCGGATCGACACGATGAACATCGACTACCACGGTGGCCTGCAGTATCCGGTGCTGGAGCGCATTGCCGGCAAGCCTGACCGCCTGGCGGAGCTGTGGAAGCGGCGATGAAACAGCGCGCCGGCGACGGTGTGATCCTGTCGATGGCAATCCTCGCCATCATCGGCGCGTTCCTGCCCGGTGACGGGCGCTGGCTGCATTGGCTGGCGAAGCCGGCGACCACGTTGCTGATCGCGGCCATTGCCTGGCGGGTGCGTGATCCTGCGCAGCCGTCCTACCGGCGCGCGGTGCTGGCCGGCATGCTGCTGTCGTGCGTGGGTGACATCGCGCTGATGCTGCCGATGGACGCGTTGAAATAGAAAAAGGGGACGGAGGGGATTAAGTCGTATGTGCCTTGGTGCGGTCTGCGACTTAATCCCCTCCGTCCCCTTTTTGCGTTGACTATCGTCGGTTCGCCTTGCCGGAACGGCCCTGTGCGTCGAACGAGAGGCGGGCGGACTGGCGATCGCCGGCGACCTCGTCCGGCAGCCACACCAGCTTGCCGCCCTTGCGCACGATCACATAGACGTGGCCGACGTCACCCGGCGTGGCCATCAACGCGTTGCGCTGCGCCTGCAGCGCCTGGGCGACGCGTGGCACCGCCTCGAAATCGATGTTGGCCAGCGCCGTGCTGCTGCGGCGCAGGGTGATGGTGGGCGCGAAGCGCTGCGGATCGACGGGGTCGCCCTTGCGCCACTGGCCGCGCTCGAAGTGGTAGCTGTCCACGTGCGTGGGTTGCTGCGGATCGACCAGGTCCAGATTGATGCGGCCGTCGTCGTAGAAGTGGATGCTGTGGAACACCGTCAACCGGTGCCCGGCCAAGGCTGGCATCTGTTCCAGTGCCTGGCGGGCGGCCAGCAGGTAGTCCGCATCGAACAAGCGGTTGCTGCGTTCGGGAACCGGCATCGACCGCGGTTCGGGAATCGGTGCGAGCGAAGCAGGCCTCTCGCGCGGTGGAGTCGCGGTGTTCGGCGTGGTTGCGCGGTCATCCTGCACCGAATGGCCCATCGTTTCGGCAAGGGTCTGCAGTGCCCCGCCGGCAACGGCGACGCCGGCCAGCAACAGCAGCACCATCGAAAATACCAGTCGCGTCGAGGGGGGCTGCTTCATACACCCTCCAGGCGAACGTTGCCGCGATCTTCCGGGTCGTAAAGCAGCGTGACCTGCTCGCGCGGAAGGTTGGCCAGCTCGATCAACGGGATGAAGCGACGCACGCTCACCTGCTGTACGCCACCTTCGCGGTCGATGTACTCCAGCTGGAACTCCACCTGCGGCTGCTCGTTGAGGTAGGTGCCGGTCTGGCGCAGCTTCAGCACCTTCGCACCCACGCCGATGCCGCGGTACTTCAGCGCGTCTCCGCGTGCATCGGCCTGCAGCAGGCGCCCCAGGACGCGCAGGCCCAGGGCGTAGCCGCACAACACCAGCGGGCACACCAGCAGTGGGTGGCCGAAGGACAGGAACGTCCAGCCCAGGCCCTCGCTCTGCAGCCGATAGGCGAGCACGTAGGCGCTGGCAACCACGACGATGCCGATGACCGCGCCGGCGCCGCGGCGCCAGAGGCTGGCGACATCCAGTTCGGGCTGGGCGCCGTCCAGCACCACGTTGGGGAACGCGCCCGGTTCGCGGCTCAGGCGTACCTCGATACGCTTGCCGGCCACGAAACGCTGCAGTTGCGGCTTGCTGTCCACCACCAGCATCTGTTCGTTGATGGGCGTGCCGGACAGGTTCTGGAAGCCCAGCTGCAGCTTCCACTGCGCGAAGCCGCGCACGTGCACGCCGGTCTGCTCGGCCTGTTCGATCAATGCGTCGCGCGCTTCACCGTCGGCCAGGATCGAGCGCACGCGGTGCAGGGCACGCGGCGGGCCAAGCAGCAGGTAGTGCAGGAAGGCGAGCAGCAGGGCCAGCCACAGGATCAGCGACAGCGCGAGCAGCAGCAGGGCCAGCCATGGCGCGCTGCGGTCGGCCAGTGGCACCGGCCACGACGTGCCGAAGTAGAGGATGCAGGGGAAGGGCAACGCGAAGAACAGCAGGAACGCGCCCCAGAACCAGAGATAGGCCTTCATGGGGTGGTGGGGACCGATGGAACAGGGCGCGTAGGGTACTACGCTCAGCGGATCTGCAGGGTCAGCAGGAAGTAGCGGCCGAGTGGATCGTCCAGCCCCGGCATCTGGCCGCCATTGCCGACCAGGTAGTTCACCGGTTGCGTGTCGAGCACGTTGTGCACGTCCAGCGCGGCGACCACGCGCGGCCCCAGCCGCCTTGCCAGATGCAGGTTCCAGCGCAGCTGCCGCGGATTCATGCAATGGTTCTGCTCGCGATGTTCCTCCGGGCATTCCGCACCGGGCAGCCAGGCACGCGTGCGTCCCACCTGGTTGCCGCGCAGGGCGATGTCCCAGTTGCTGTTCTGCCACTGCACATTGAGCACGGCGGCCATCGCTGGCGTGACATGGCCACGCAGGTCCACCGTCGCTTCGTGGCCACGCTCGCGGCGCAGTTCCTGCTGTTTCAATGCATCGACGGAGAACAGCCACTGGCCGGTGCTGCGGGTGTCGATGTGGTACTCCCCGCGCAGAACAAGGTTGCGCGACGTGGTGCGCCCGATGTTGTCGAACGACAGGCGCAGGTTGTACAGGCGTCCATCCTCGTCCAGCTCCCACGTGCTTGAGTTCCACACTGCGTCGGCCGGTTGCAGGGCCAGGATTTCATTGCGCAGCTCGACGATGTTGTGGGTCAGCGACAGCGAAAACGCATCGGTCGGTGTCCAGGTCGCACCCAGGGAATGGCTGCGCGACCGCTCCGCTTTCAGCGCATCGTTCTCCACCACGTCCACGGTTACGCTGCAGCGTCCGTTGCCGCTGCTCTGCGCGCAGTCGGGCAGCGCGCTGGAGGCGGGCAGTTCGATCGCGCCGAAATAGCCCGGCGGCCGCCGTTGCTCGAACAGGCTGGGGGCCCGGTAGCCGCGCCCGGTGGCAAGCAGGAATGACCACTGCGGTGTCGGGCTCCAGCGTACGCCTACGCGTGGCGAGAAAGCCTGGTAATCGCCATCGCGGTCCCAGCGTGCCGCCAGGTCCATGCGCAGCGTGCGCGCCAATGGCAGGCCGAGTTCGGCGTAGGCACCGCCACTGCGGCGTGACAGGTGGCGTTGTTCCTGCGGCAGGCCCAGTGCCAGGTCGCCCTGGCTCAGCAGCGCGTCGGGATGCGACGTCCAGCGTTCCTGGCGCAGGTCGATGCCGGTGGCCACTTGTGCAGCACCGCCGGCCAATGGCATCAACTCGCGCTGCATGCCCCACCAGCCCTGCCACTGCTCGGTGCGCCCGCGGTTGCGGATCGACGGGAACAACTGCGCGGCGGTCTCTGCCGGCAACGAGGTGAAGCCGGGCAGGAAATCCAGCGTCTCCGCCGCGCGCAGCAGCGGTTCGGCACGCACCGTACCCGACGTGGTGAGGGTGACATCGCTGCGCTGTGCGCTGATGCCGGCATCCCAGCTGCGGCGGCCCTGGTCGCGGCCGATGCCGAAGGTGACGTCGGCATCGGTGGCTCGTACATGCGGACGCACGTTGCCGGCTTCGCGCAGCACGCTGTTGAAGGTGAACCCATAAAGTCCGATGGCTACGGCGGTCGGGCCGAGGTCGAAGCGCTGCCGGTTGTGGCTGGCTCGCGCCTCGGCGTAGGCATAGCGACCTTCGCCGCGCTCATGCCGATAGCGCAGGTAGGCCGAGGCGGTGTCCGAGGCCGGTTGCAGCGAACGCGGGCGTGCGCTGTCGAACCAGCAGGCACCATCGCGCCGTTTCAATGGCCCTTCGCAGCGCTTTGCCGGCCAGTAGCGCCCATCGCGGAACGCGCCGATCAGGTACTGCGAGGTTTCCGCATGCCATTCGCGGCGATCGCCGGCCACGTGGTCGATGCGGTGCAGGTCGACGCCAGCGAACCAGCGGTCCCCTCCGTCGCGCACGCCGCCGGTGGCCGCCTGCAGGCGATACTGGCCGGCGTCGCCGCGCCCGCTCAGGCCGGTCTGCAGCATGGCTTCAGGGCCATCGGCCTGGTCACGCAGGATGATGTTGACCACGCCGGACATCGCGTCGGCACCATAGATGGCCGACGCACCGCCACGCACCAGTTCGATGCGCTCGACGAAGCTGAGCGGGATGCCCCCCAGGTCGGTCAGCCCGCCCTGTTCCAGCGACACCATTGGATAGCGTGGCAGGCGCCGGCCATTGACCAGGAACAAGGTCGCACGCGGACCCATGCCGTCCAGGCTGGTGGTGGTGGCCGCACCCACCGGCAGGTACTGCGAATCGCCACTGCGCGAGGTGCTCATCGCCGGGTGGCCGTTCATGCCCGGCAAGTGCCGCAGCAGGTCGAACAGGCTGCCGTAGCCGCTGCGCAGGATGTCATCGCGGTCGATGATGGTCACCGGCAGCGTGGTCTGCACAGAGGTGCGCGGCAGCCGGCTGCCGGTGACATGGATCGGCGCCAGCTCCACCTGCGGCGGCGTCTCGGGCATCCTGGCCGGCGACGGTGCCGCGGGCATCGCGCGCGCCGCGACCGGCGGTGGCGATGGCGGTGCCGGCCGGGTGCGGCGGACGACGAATCCGCCGGCAGGCGTGCGCAGGATGGTCACCGGCATGCCGGCGACCAGTTCCTTCAGGGCTGCGGCCGCATCGCTATGGCCATGGGTGCCGGCCGTGCGCAGGCCGTCCAGTTCACGCGCATCGAACAGCAGGGCGATGCCACTCTGGCGCGCCCATTGCTGCAGGGCAGGTGCGAGCGGGCCTGAACCCACATGGACCTCCAGGGTGCCGGCCTGTTCGGCGGCATCGGCAGAGGGCTGCGCGGCGATGCTCAGCGCGAAGCAGAACAGGGTGCGGAGCACCCCCGCCCGCAGCGCGCCCGGTACTGCCTTCACTGCAGGCCTCCTCAGTACGTGCGGCGCAGTTCCAGCGCGCCATCCGGTCGGGTCTGGCCAGCCACCGACCAGCCCAGTTGCAGTGCCGACAGCAGTTCCTGCGCATCGCCGGCGCGGAAGGTACCGCTCACGGCCAGGCTGGCGATCTCAGGATCGGCGATCACCAGCGGCGTGCGGCCGTAGCGGTTCATGCGCTCGACCACGATCGACAGGGGCGTGGCATCGAACACCAGCTGTCCCTGCAGCCAGCCTTCGGCAGCGGCGTTGGATGACAGCGCCGGGCCGGGCTGGAAGCGGCCCGAGGGCAGCACCTGCAGCTGCTGGCCGGGTGCCAGGGTGTGCCGGGTCCCCCCATTGCTGACTTCCACCGCACCTTCCAGCAGTGCGACTTCGACCAGGCCGTCGTTCAGGCGCTCCACCTGGAAGGTGGTGCCGATGTCGCGGATGGTGCTGTCGCCGGCGCGCAGCTGCAGCGCCTTGCTCGACGGTGCGACCTGCAGCTGCAGGCGGCCACGTTCCAGCACCAGGTTGCGATGGCGCCAACCGAATCGGGCGTGCAGCGTGGTGCCCGCATCCAGCGTGGCCACGCTGCCATCGGCCAGCGTCTGCTGCCGGGGCTGGTGGGAATCGTTGGCATAGCGCAGCGGCGTGGGGTTGCCGTCTACGGCGACCATCCAGCCGATCCCGATGGCCAGGCAGACGCCCGCGGCGGCGGCCAAGGCCGGCAGCCAGCGACGCTGCGCCGGCCGTGCCGCACGTGCCGCGGCGGTGCGCAGCCACGGGTCGGCGGCCAGTTCTTCGCCCCGCTGGAACAGGGTCTCGGCCTGGATCCAGGCGCTGACATGGGCCGGGTCCTCGGCCAGCCAGTCCTCGAACCTCTCTCGCTCGCCCGGCGTGCAGTCCGGCGCCTCCAGCCGCGCCACCCAGGCGCTGGCGCGTTCAAACAGCAGGGTGTCTTCCCTGGGTCTGGCGTGACTCATCCGTTGTCCCTGTCGTTGTGCAGCGGATCCGATCCGAGTTCCTGGCGCAGGCCCTGCAGGGCGCGGGCGATATGTTTTTCCACGGTCTTGGCGGTGATTCCACAGTGCCGCGCGATCTGCGTATAGCTCATGCCGGTGATCCGGTTGAGCAGGTACACCTCGCGCGCGCGCTCGGGCAGCTTGAACAGGGCCTGCCGCAGCAGGGACAGCATCTGACCGGACTCGGCCTGGCGCAATGGATCGGGCGACGTGCTGGAGGGCTCGTCGCCGCCATCGTGTTCGGCGAGGGACAGGTGTGGCCGCGACTGCGACGAGCGGCCGCGGTCTGCCAGGCGGTTGCGGGCGATACGATACAGCAGCAACCGCAGCTCGTCGGCACTGTGCGCGCGATAGCGGATCAGCCGCTCCATGCAGTCCTGCGCGATGTCCTCGGCATCCTCCGGCCCAACGCCGCGCGTGCGCAGGAAAGCGCACAACGGCGCGCGTTCCTCCCGCACGAACGCAATGAACGCGTCCGTCGGCACGGACAGGTCCGGCGCGCGATGGATCGGAGAGGGGGTGGACAGGGCTGGCCTCGGGCGTCGGTGGCGGGTGTGTCTTCGAGTTTTACGCGACGATGACCGGATGGGGAAGAGCGCGCATGGCCCCTGATTCCATTGTGAATGCATTCATGTTTCGGGGGCTGGTGCGCTGGGGGAGTTTTCGCCGCCCGGACGTTGAACTCCTGACCCGTGTGTTGCGGGTGGAGAGAGAACACATGAAGCATTCGAAGTTGAGCCTGGCCCTGGCCGGGCTGATGGGCGTCACCGCCATGGCGGCGGTTGATGACGTCATGGCAATGAATTATCACGTGCGGGACGATCGCGTCTTCCTCAGCGGCGGCGTCACCGTCGCCGACGTGGTGGCGCTGCCCGCACTGCTGGCCAAGGCGCAGGCTGAAGGCCGTCCGATCCGCGAAGTCGTGCTGCGCACATCCAATGGCGGCGCGCTGATCGCCGGCGAGTGGCTGCAGGCCGTGATCCGCACCCAGGGGCTGGACACCATCGTGTCCGGCCACTGCATCTCGTCCTGCTCGATCATGCAGTCCGGTGGCGTCAACCGTTACCTCGGCGGCGATCTGCCGCTGGCCGATTCGGTGCAGATCCATGCCGCCAGCAGCGGCGGCAGGATCACCTACGCGCCATCGCCGCGCATGACCCAGATCTACACCGGCAATTACGGTGGCGGCATGGATGCGGGCCTGCTGCACAAGGCCATGTATGAGGTGGTGCAGCCCAATGGCCTGCTGGTATTCCGCGACCCGGCGCGCACCACGGGTACGTCGGTCACCTTCGACCCGGATGGCAGCGGCAGCAAGCTGGAGACGTTCCCGGGCCAGGACATCCGCGGCAACAACATCATCAACACGGCAGGCTATCGCGATCCGGGCGACACCCTCCGTGTCACCAGCAACGTCAGCGGCGACATCAACCCGGGCTACCTGCGCACCGCGCGCCAGCTGCAGGCCTTCGTCGACGACGATTTCGCGCGCTGGAACACCGACTGGGCCAGCACCTACATCAACTACGCGGTGAGCCTGTACAACGTCTCCACGCGGGGGCCGAACGGCATCGGCACGCAGTCGCTGCAACAGATGCTCGCCGATCCCGACCTCCAGGATGAGCTGCGCGGCCAGTTGCGGCTGGCCGATCTGGATGCGTCCACCCTGGCAAGTTCGGCGGGCGTGATCCGTGTCAGCAACGGCGCCACCTGGCGCACCGCCGAGACCACCGGCGCCGATTTCATGCTGGTCGACAACGGCACCATCGCGCTGGAGGGCGGCGCGCTGCGTACCCCCGAGCTGCGGGTGATGCCGGGCAGCGTGGTGGTTGGCCATGGCGACATCGCATCGGTCGGCACCGACAGCGATGCGTTGCTGGATGGCACCGGCCCGTCCTACCGCGAAGACGGCTTCAACCGCCTGCGTGTGTTCGGCACGCTGATGCCGCGTGGCGGTGATCTGGTGACCCACGGCTACGTCAACATCATGCCCGGCGGGCAGGTGCTGTTCGACGTTACCGAAACGGGTGGTACCGGCAGTGGCCGCCTGCGCGTCGGCAGCTTCTACGATGGCGGCTCCGAGGAGGGCGCGCTGGTGATCGCGCAGGGCGCACACCTGGCGTTGAACGTCGCCCAGGGCTTCTATGCCGGCACCTACCGTCGCGACCTGGTGGAAGGACCGATCTACCAGGGGGGCTTCCAGGATGCCGTGCGACTGGGCGACACCGGCTACAGCGCCAGCATCGCTGCCGGTGAAGTGTTCCGCCCGCGCCACAATTCGCTGCTCAGCTTCAACGTCAACCAGACCGCCGACGGCCTGTGGCTCACCGCCAATCCAGGCTTCGACCAGCTGGGCCTGTTCACCAACGGCACCTCCGGCGACGGCCTGGGGCGCGCGCTGGCCGCTGCATCGGACCGCCAGGACAGCGGCCTGAAGTCGCTGCTGGGTGCGCTGCAGTTCGCTGACCGTGATGTGATCGCACAGCAGGCCGGCGCCCTGCGCGGTGACGCGCACGCCAGCCTGCGACTGGCCGACAATGCACTGATCGGCAGCATCGGCAACGTCGTGCAGCAGCACCAGGCAGCGATGCGCAGTGGTGGTGATGCAGACGGGTTGGCTTCGCAGGCTGCGCAGTCGGTCTCGTCGCAGCCGGGCATGCGCCACGGCAGCCTGTTCAACCAGTTGGCCATGCATCTGGTCGAGCCGGCCGGCGAGGGTCCTGGCGACAGCCGCACGGCGAGTGGCAGCCGTGGCCTGTGGGCGCGCGGTTTCGCCAGCCATGGCCGCATCGATGCCGACGGCGGCGTGGCCGGCCTGAGCCACAATGTCGGCGGCATCGTGATCGGTGCCGATACCCGCGTCGCCGATGACCGCGTGACCCTCGGCGTGAGCGTGGCCGCGGCCGACATGTCGACCAAGGCCAGCGATGGCTCCGGCTTCAGCGGTGACGTGCGCGCGCTGGACGTGGGGGGCTATCTGGACGCGACCTATTCGCGGGGCTACCTGTCGGCAGCCGTGCGCTACACCGACCTGCGGCATGACACCCGCCGCAGTGTCGGCGGCATTGATGGGCTGCAGCAGCCTCTGCGCGCGAAGTACAGCAACGATGCCATCTCGGCACGGGTGGAGCATGCGTTCTCCTTCACCACTGGAAAGGGTCTGGTGATCCAGCCGCTGTTGCCGGTGGTGGACTACGCACGGACCTCGGCCACCCGTTTCAATGAAGGGCAGGGCGCCGGTGCGCTGGTGGGCCGCAGCGGCAGCCTGGAGAGCGTTCGTGTGGGTGCCGGCCTGCAGCTGTTCAAGACCTTCGAAGGCAACAACGGCGAGCGCATCACCCCGCGCGCGCGCGTGGTCTGGCAGAAGGAACTGGGTGACACCCAGGCCCGCTACAGCACCGGCTTCGCCGCAGCTCCGGACCTGCTGTTCGGTGCCAGCAGCCAGGCCGTGGGCGAGCAGGTGCTGGCCTGGAACCTGGGCGTGACCAGCCGTGCCAGCGAACGCCTGTCGATCATGGCCGACTACGTGGGCGAGCGCCGCGATGGCCAGATCCACAACGGCGTGATGCTGGGCCTGGGCTACCGGTTCTAAGGGGTACCTGGCCCCGGCGATATCCGTATCGCCGGGGCCATCCCATCAGGGCAGGTGCTGCGGTATGGTCGGCAGGGAACTCCCGCCAGGCCCGTTCATGCAGATCGCCGTTTTCAGTGCCCGCCCCTACGATCGTCGTTTCCTCGACGAGGCCAACCAGCGCGATGCAGCCGGGCAGGGCTTTGCATTCGTGTACTTCGATGCCGCGCTGGACGTGCATACCGCTGCGTTGGCACAGGACTGCGCCGCGGTATGCGTGTTCGTCAATGACCGCCTCGACGCGCCGGTACTGCACGCGTTGCATGCGCTGGGCGTACGCGCCATCCTGCTGCGCTGCGCCGGCTTCAACAATGTGGACCTGGCCGCCGCGAAAGCGCTGGACCTGTTCGTCGCACGGGTGCCGGCCTATTCCCCCGAAGCCGTGGCCGAGCACGCGCTGGCGCTGGTGATGACGCTCAACCGGCAGACCCATCGCGCCTACAACCGCGTGCGCGAGGGCAACTTCATGCTCGATGGCCTGCTCGGGCGCACCCTGCATGGGCGCACGGTCGGCATCGTCGGCACCGGCAAGATCGGCCTGGCCACCGCGCGCATCTTCCACGGCATGGGCTGCACCGTGCTGGGGTACGACCCGTACCCATCGCCGGCCTTTGCCGCCGTGGGCGAAGGGGTTGGACTGGAGGAGCTGCTGGCGCGCGCCGATATCGTGTCGCTGCATTGCCCGCTGACGCCCGATACCCAGCACCTGATAAACGACGCATCGCTGGCGCGGATGAAGACCGGCGCGATGCTGGTCAACACCTCGCGCGGCGGGCTGGTGGATACCCATGCGGTGATCCGCGCGCTGAAGTCACGGCGGCTGGGTCATCTGGCCATCGACGTGTACGAGCAGGAAAGCGCGCTGTTCTTCCAGGACCTCTCCGGCGAGATCATCGACGACGAGGCCTTCCAGCGCCTGATGACCTTCCCCAACGTGCTGGTGACCGGCCACCAGGGCTTCTTCACCGTGGAGGCGCTGCAGGAGATCTCGGCGATTACGCTGGGGAACCTGCGGGATTTCGCCGAGGGGCGGGTGTGTGCGAACCGGGTGGGGGATGAGTAGGCGTCGCGGCGCACTTGTAGGCGGGTAGGGTCTTTACTTTGAATGAATATCATATGAAGCTGGGGTGAAGGAGGGGCTTGCGCCTCTCTGAATCATAGGGGCGCAAGGGACGGCGCAGTTGCAGGTTGGCCGGAACATGACGCCAAGACAGGTCGGCGGATGTGCGTAGTCCGTTTGCCGACGCATCTGGAAAGAGGGATGTTCCATGCGCAATTGGCCGTTGCGGGGGGGGTTGGGGACGGTATTGGTGGGTATGGTCTGGTCGGCTGTCGCAAGCAGCCCGTTGACCCCGCATACCGAATACAACAAGCGGATCCGGACAGGTGAGATGCTCTCGCCGCTGACATCGGAACTGTTCGGCGAGAAGATCAATCCAAGCTCTGGCGCGACCGAGTTCGTGGTTACCGACGTTGAACTCCCTGGCAACTCTGCCTTGCCGGTGCGGCTGCAGCGCCGCTTGTCGATAGGCTCATTCAAGGACCGCCAGCCACTGGGCGGATTCGGTAGCTGGGACATCGATGTCCCCTTCATCGATGGGACGTTCGAAGCCACAAGCAAATGGAACATCGGGGGCAACGGGGCGACGCAACGCTGTGGTCAGCCCTTCTACCCGAAGGTTCCGACCATCGCGAATCTGTACGAAGTTTGGACCGGCAACAAGGCACACATCCCCGGTGGCTCCGACCAGGAGCTCCTCTACATCGGCGCAGCCGGCACGGTCAATCCGCGGCCGACCGATGGCGCCATCTACAACTGGGGAACGCGGGGTAATCTCCGTTTCTCCTGCCTGCCAGCCACCGCCAACGGCTATCCAGGCGAGGGATTTCTTGGGGTGGATGGCGAGGGCAACCGGTACTTCTTCGACGTGGGAATCGAGCGTTGGGTCGGGCCAATGGACTTCGGTGGCTCGAGCTTCGGAATGGTGCGGGTGTTGCTGATGGCAAGCCGGGTCGAAGACCGCCACGGCAACTGGGTCGCGTACGACTATGCCGGAGACAAGCTGGTCGGGATCCGAAGCAACGATGGGCGTGCCATCGACATCGCCTACGCTGGTGACGAAATCACCAGTGCGACCGCCAATGGCCGCACCTGGCGCTATGAGTACAACGCGCGAGCCGGGGCGCTGGGATTCGCGCGCTGGCCAAGTCTGCGCGCGGTGGTCCAGCCGGACGGTTCGCGTTACACCTATGAGTACAGCGCACCTGACGAGTTTGGCGGACTGAACCCCGAGTATGGATCCTGGGATGGAAACCCGACGCGTTGCACCAAACCATCGTTCATTCCTTCGACGTTTACGTTGGTCGCGACCCATCCAGCGGGCGCGCGCGGCGAGTTCGAGTTTGAGTACGTTCGGCGCATCCGCACGGGTATCGGTGCAAACGCCTGCGCAAAACTGGGTACCCGTTACTACCAGCGCGCCTCGGCTTCGTTCGACCTCTATGCAATCAAGCGGAAGCTTTTGTCAGGGCCGGGGTTGAGCGCCCAGGCCTGGTCATTTGAAGGCGGCGGTTACGACTCGCGTGCCGATGCTGCGGTTTCCACCGTCGTTGAACCCGATGGCACCCGCCGCCATCGCGTGTTCGGAATCAAGATTGACGAGAACGAAGGTCAGCTGTTGGAAGAGGCTGTCCGTGCCCCTGACGGAACGATCGTCCAGGTCGTTAGCAACAGCTACGTTACCGAGGCGGATGCGCCCACGATGCCGTTCGCTGACAGCTATGGTCTGCTGTCTGCAGCGGATGACGCGTTCGCGGTCAGGGCGCGTCCCTTGAAGCAGTCGGTTCTCAGCCAAGATGGCGTCAGCTTCGTCAACACGACAGATCAGTTCGATGTGCATGTGCGGCCGGTGGTGCAGACCGAGAGCAACTCGTTGGGGCGCTCGCGTACGCTGAGAACCACCTACTTCGACGACACCGGCCGCTGGATACTCGGCCAGGTCGGGCGCAGTACACAGACCGTCGGTGGCGTCGAGATCGAGACCGAGCGCACTGACTTCGACGCGTTGGCGCGCCCGCAGCGTACCTACGCCTTCGGCATGCTGCAGCAGGCGCTGGGTTACCACGCGGATGGCACGCTTGCCTCCGTGACCGACGGCAATGGCAATGCCATTGCACTGGGCAGCTGGAAGCGTGGTCTGCCGCAGAGTGTTGCGTACCCGGACGGCAGCAGTGCCTCGCTGCAGGTCGACGACAATGGTTGGGTGCGCACGGCGGTGGAGCCCAATGGTGCCAGCCGGAGTTTCGATTACGACGGCATGGGCCGGATTGTGCTGGCAACCCAGGCCGCCAATGACAGCGTGGCCTGGAATCCTGCAACGACGCGGTTCTTCCAGGTGGCGGGCGCGGAGGTCGGGCTGGAAGCAGGGCATTGGAAACGCGAGTCCAGCACCGGCAACGCGCGCGCGGTGACGTACTACGACGGGTTGTGGCGCCCAGTACTGGAAGAGTCGTTCGACGCTGCGGACCGTGACGGTACATTGCGCCAGACGGTGACCCGTTATGACAGCAATGGTCGCCCGGTTTTCACCTCCTATCCGACGCGCACGGCGTCCGACTTCCGCTCGGCGCTGCCCGGTACCTATACCGGCTATGACGCGCTCGGGCGCCCCAATCGCAGCGAGCAGGACAGCGAACTGGGCCGGCTTGTCACGACCACCGAGCAGCTTGGCGGAGGCAGCGTAAAGGTGACCAATCCACGCGGCATTGCCACCACCACCGACTACCTGATGTACGGCAAGCCCAGCCAGGACACGCCCATCCGGATTCTCCACGCTGAGGGAGTGGTGACGGAGATTCAGCGCGACACGCTGGGCAAGCCGCTGTCGATCCTGCGACGCAACGGCGATGGCAGCATCAGTGTGCGGCGGCAGTACGTCTATGACGGCGCCCAGCGACTGTGCAAGAGCATGGAGCCCGAAACGGGTGCGACCGGCATGGGCTATGACGCTGCAGGCAATCTGCTCTGGTCTGCCTCGGGCCTGACGTTGCTGGGCCCTCAATGCGACAGCGAGGCTGCCTATGCGTCGCCTTCACGGGCTGACCGCACCTACGACAGCATGAATCGTTTGCTGACGCTGCGCTTCTCGGATGGCCAGGGTGATCAGGACTGGAACTACTGGCCTGGCGGGAAAGTGAAGCGTGTGCAGACCCGCAACAACGGCGCCGTCACCACCAACGACTACACCTACAACCTACGCGGGCTGCCTACGTCCGAGAGCGTGGCCTACGACGGCGGCGAGCCCTGGGCACTGGGCTATGGCTACGATGCGAACGGCGCCTTGGCAACCCATGTGCAGCCGTCCGGCCTGACGATCGACTACGGCCCGAATGCGCTGGGGCAGCCGACGCGCGCCGGAACCTTCGCCACCAACGTGCGCTATTACGCGAACGGCGGCATGAGCGGCTTCACCTATGGTAACGGCGTCGTGCATCAGATGACGCAGAACGCGCGCGGCCTTCCCGATCGCAGCACCGACAGTGGTGCCGGTGGCAAGGTCATCGATGATGGCTACGATTACGATGCCAATGGCAATGTGGCGGCCATCAGTGACGGCCTGCCGGCAGCCCCTGGAAACCGCGACATGCGTTATGACGGTCTGGATCGTCTGACCGCGGTGACGGCAGCCAGCTTCGGAAACGCAAGCTATGCGTACAACGTTCTGGACAACATCGTGGCCGCCAACGTCGGCGCGCGGCGGCAGTCCTTTGAATACGACTTCAACAATCGGTTGACGAACGTGCGGGATGTCGACAGTGGTGCGACCGTGACCGGGCTGGGGTATGACGCGCAGGGCAATCTGAAGATCCGCAACGGCGTGGCGTTCCGGTTCGACTATGGCAATCGCCTGCGCGAGGTCGATGGCAAGGAGGCTTATCAGTACGATGCACATGGCCGTCGTACCTTGGCCAGCGCAACCAATGGCAACATTCGCTCCCTGTATGGGCAGGATGGCGTGCTGCGCTATCAGCACGACCAGCGCCAGGCGAAGGGCTTTGACTATATCCAGCTCAACGGCAGCCTCGTTGCCAAGCGTGCTGTGGATATCGCGCCTGCAGCATTGGTCGTAACGGTTCCGGGTTACAGCGCGGACGGCGCGTTTGCGGTGCAGTGGGCAGCCGTTGCCGGTGCGCAGCGTTACGAGGTGCAGGAGTCGAATGGCGGAGACTGGCAGGCTGTCTATCAAGGGCCCGCGCTGAACGTTTCGCTGGCCGGGCGAAGCTCCGGCGTCTATCGATATCGTGGCCGTGCCTGCAATGGCACTGTCTGCGGCGATTGGGGTGTGGAAGCCTCCATCCAGGTGGAGCTTGCGCCCACAGCTGCACCCGTGATTACGGCACCACCGAATGGCACCAACGGGACGTATTCGCTGAGCTGGTCAGTGGTGCCGGGGGCTTCCCGCTACGTGCTTGAAGAAGCTGTAGGCGCCGCCTGGAGTGTGGTGTCCGATGGCCCCAGCCGCTCTTATCAGGTGGCCGGCAAGCCTGCTGGAACCTATCGCTATAGGGTAAACGGATGCAATCCGCAGGGCTGCGGTGCCTATTCGGTCGAAGTGGCGATTACCGCGCTGTATGCCCCATCCGTGCCGACAGTGTCCGTGCCCGCCGCGAGCTACAACGGCAGCTACACGCTCTCTCTTTCGAGTGTGGCTCAAGCCAGTAGCTACCGCATTGAAGAGCAGCTCAACGGTGGCACGTGGACAGAGATCAACAGGATCAGCGGCACTCAGCTGGCCATCAGCGGACGAAGCGCTGGTAGTCATGCCTATCGTGCGTTCGCATGTAATGACGCCGGGTGCAGTGCGGCCAGTTCAACTGCGAACATCGTCGTGACGCTGCCCCCTGTCCAGGCAACGGGGATCAACCTTGGCGGCACGAGTTACAGTTCCACCGTGAGCATGTGGTGGGGTGCGATTCCCGCAGCGACAAGCTATCAGCTGATGGAACAGTTCAATGGTGGTGGCTTCGGCCTTGCTCAGGAGGATGGCGCTACCTCGGTGGCGCGTGGCGGCCGTTGGCCTGGTCAGTGGGATTATCAGGTGCGTGGTTGCAATGTTGCTGGATGCGGCCCATGGTCGGCGGTAGCGGGTGTGCGCGTGATTGGTCCTCCGGCCGCTCCCGAGATCCGGGTGCCTGGAACAGCGGGCATGGGAGTGGGTTACTCCGTCGCGTTGCTGGAAGTGGCAGAGGCGTCTCGTTACGAGATCGACGAGAGCACCGACAATGCCAACTGGAGCACCATCGCGGGTGAACGCAGCGTCACCCTGAGCAAAGGCGGTGGTGGGACGTTCTTCTACCGTGGTCGTGCCTGCAATCCTGCCGGGTGCGGGCCGAGTTCCGTGTCGGGTCAGATCGTCATCTCCAGTGCGCCTCCGGTTCCGACCGGCGTGAGGATTGTCAAGAATCAACCTCAGCTGTGCTCCATCGTCTGGAATATTTCCACTGGTGCAACCTACTACCAGGTGCGTTCGTCCCGCGGTGGTGCGACCTATACGACCACGGGGGCAGGCTACGAGCTGGACACTCGATGCGATGCAGCCTACGTCGTTCGTGCCTGTAATGCGCAGGCGTGCTCGGCCTGGTCGAACTGAGGTGGACGCGATGAACGCAGGAATGAAGACGCTGCTGAGTCGAACCGTAGCCGGGGCCGCGCTGATTCTGGGTGGACTTTTCAATCAGGCCGCTGCGGAGACGATTACCTATATCCATACCGATGCGTTAGGGTCACCGGTCGCTGAGACTGACGCGGCTGGCAGCGTTATCCGGCGTGCCACCTACGAGCCCTATGGCGCCGTGCTTGGTGGGTCCGTCGCTGATGGGCCTGGCTATGCAGGGCACGTAAGTGATGCTTCGACGGGCTTGATTTACATGCAGCAGCGGTATATGGATCCAATCCTTGGTGTGTTCCTTAGTGTGGATCCGGTGTCGCCCCAAAGCGATTCGGTGGGAGCATTCGGACGCTACAGGTATGCCAATTCGAACCCATATCGCTACTTTGATCCCGATGGCCGGCGAGCATGTGGCAAAGACACTGACTGCCAGTTGGAGCAGGGGGCATACGGTGGTTCTTCTGCAGGTCGAGGAACGATGGGCACGGGGGCAGTGGGAAGCAGGCAATCAACTTCGGCGTCACCAAGTTACGGTCGCTCTCCGCAATCGACTGATCCTGCTTGGACGAGAGATCCTGGGCTGAAGCGGCAGATGGAGCGAGCTTGGCAGGACTCCAACCCCGATGCGCCAACTGTATTGTGGGGGCAACCTGGATCGCTGAAGCGGGAACAAGGAGGATGGATCGTGGCTCCGAACCTGGTTGGCGCCCCTCAATTGATTCGTGCTCAACCTGGTACTCGTGCTCAAATGGGGCAGGATGTGCTTTTCAAGCCTTCAGAGTTTCAGTGTGGTTGCCGAGTTATAGGATTCTTCCATACTCACCCGAATACTCGGGAAGAGGGTTATCGCCCTGCAGCTAACGGGTATGACTATCAGTTCCTTGAAGAAATGGGAGTGCCTGGGATGATTAGAAGTCATGAGGGTTATGAGTTCGTACCTATCATGGAGGGACACAGATGAAACGCTTAGTCATCTTGAAAGTGGGGCTGCTGTTTTCATTGCTGATGGCGGGCGGCTGTGCAGCGAAGGAGCCCCGAGGTGAGAAGGGGTTGGAGGGGCTAGAAAGATGCCTGACGACAATCGAGACTTACGTCCAAGAGACGAGGGGATGGAAACGGGAGATGTATCGCATTGCGGAGGAGTCTTCCGGCACCGCAGATATTGGCTTCTCAGTCCAGCACGTCCATGACAGGGTTCTGCTGCCAGAAGGTGGACTGAAGTCATTTCATGTTGATCTCGACCAGCGATGTTCCAAGGTCATCCGTGAAAGCCACTATCAGTAGCTGGTAGCGGCTTGTTGGCCCATGAAGAGGGTAGATGCGCAGCCATTGACCGCATGTTGCTTGTAGTCCTACAATGTCCAGCTAGGCCGGAATAGCTCAGTTGGTAGAGCGGCGCATTCGTAATGCGTAGGTCGCAGGTTCGACTCCTGTTTCCGGCACCAGTTGTAATGAAAAGCCCCGGCCTTGGTTGGGGCTTTTTGTTTGCGCCCGCCGGTGATCCTTGGATGGCCACCTCACTGAAGGCTGCAAGCCTTCATCAACGCCTCGTCATCCCTGCGTCCCGCGCCAGCCACCACGCCAGCTGCCGGAGATAACCACCTGCAGCTCCCGCCAATGCACCGATCAGCAGGCGTGCAAGCACTCTGGCCCCGCGCGCGGCCCGCTCCCGCACCCAAGGCAGTACCGCCACCACCTGTGCACCCAACAACAGCATCAGCACGTCCAGCCCCAGCGCATCCACCACCGGCAACAACGGCAGCAGATCCGGATTGCAGGCCAGCACGATCACCAGTGCAGCACCCAGCACGGCCATCAGGCGGCGCCCGGCGGGCACGGTGGTCCAGTGCAGCAGTCGGCTGATCAGGCGCATGGCATTCCTTGTGCCTTGTGTCATCTGCGGGAATCCTCATCAGGTCCGATCGGCCGCACCGGTTGCCGCAGCACGGTTTTTAATCGTGCCGCCTCGGTCCTGCGTGGGTCGCTGAGGTAGATCTCATGATGGGGCCCGGCAAAGGTGTATCCCAATGCGGGCATCACTTCGTCATGCAGCTGCGCCAGGATGGGGCCTTCGTCGTCGTAGGCGCCCACGTGCAAGGTCTGCAGGCTGGGGCCCTCGGCAAGGAGTTCATGGCGAAGGCTGGGCGGAGCCTCTCCCAGCTTCGCGCGCGCCTTGCTGATCGCCGCTTGCCACTGCGCAGGGCCGATGCCCTCGGGTGTGCGGATCATTACGGTCCAGGCCCACTCATCCTTGCGCCGTGCGACGAAGCTGGCCGGGTCCTCGGCACTCCAAAGCGCTTCCAGCGGTGGTACCACGTAGTCGCGCCCTTCGGCCTTCAGCGCGAACTTCAGTGCATAGCTCACCGAATACAGCCACTGCACGGCCTGCAGGTAGGAGGGGGCCGTGTTCGGGTCGCCGCGACCATCGACCATCACGTAGGGAAGGGGCGGTATATCCACGCGTACGAACCTGCCGGCGGGCGGTTGATAGAGCGCCCGGTCGCGCTTCTTGAAGTCGATCTTGTCCATGGGCTTCCTCCAGCGCCGAGCATCCCATGCCGGGCACCCGCCAGCACGCCTGAACAGGTTCAGATGACTTTGCCGAACGAGGGCGAAGCGCCGGCCACCGCCCGATGCTAGGATGCCGCCCCCGGCTGTTCTGCCCGCCGCGCCTGCGCGGTGCGACAACGTGTCGCAGCCAGAATCGGGCCTTTCCTGCGCTCGATCATTGTCAATGTCTTTCTTAAATGGTGGGTGACGGCCTAAAATTGAAAGGCTGACTCGACCCCACCTCCCTGCCTGTCTTCCGGACCGGTGGGACCGGCTTTGGCCGGAACAGGCAGGGACGGGGAACGGCATTCCCTCGCAATTGGATCGACCGATGATTCCGTTGAAAACCCTTGGGCGCTGGTTGCGCCCGGGCCTGCTGCTGTCGTTGCTGGTGATGCTCACCGGCTGCGATGCGGTGGCCATCCTCAGTCCGAAGGGCCAGATCGGCCAGGATGAGAAGACCCTGCTGATCACGGCCACCGTGCTCATGCTGCTGGTCGTCATCCCGGTCATCATCATGACCCTGACGTTCGCGTGGAAGTATCGCGCCTCCAACACCAAGGCCCGCTACGAGCCGAAGTGGTCCCACTCGACGGCGATCGAGGTGGTGGTGTGGTCGATCCCGTGCATGATCGTGCTGGTGCTGGCGGTCCTGACCTGGCGCTCGTCGCACGCACTGGACCCGTACCGTCCGCTGGATTCGGACGTCAAGCCGGTCACCATCGAGGCGATCTCGCTGGACTGGAAGTGGCTGTTCATCTATCCGGAAGAGAAGGTGGCGGTCGTCAACGAAATCAAGTTCCCGGTCAACACGCCGCTGAACTTCAAGATCACGTCCGATTCGGTGATGAATGCATTCTTCATCCCGCACCTGGGCAGCATGATCTACTCGATGGCTGCGATGGAGACCAAGCTCCACCTGATCGCCAACGAGACCGGTGAATTCCCGGGCATGTCCTCGCACTACAGCGGCGCGGGCTTCGCCAAGATGCACTTCACCGCCTACTCGGTCACCGATGCCGAATACCGCCAGTGGCTGGACCAGGTCCGCGCCGGCGAGCAGACCCTGGACAAGGCCTCGTTCAAGGCCCTGGGTGAAGCACGCAACGCCGAGTGGTATCCGGTCACTTACTTCGGCAAGACCGAAGAAGGCCTGTTCGACTGGGTCATCGCCAAGCACATGGGCGACAACAAGCATTACGGCATGAAGCACTCGCATGCCGGTGCCGCCGCTGCCGATGCCGCCACCCATGAAGCGCACGAGGGCCATGCCCCGAGTGACGCGCATGATTCCAAGGAATCGGGTGAAAACCTGGATGCCACCGAACACGAACACGCAGGCCATGCCGGCCACGCGGGTTCGGGAGAATGAACATGTTGGGAAAACTCTCTCTTGAGTCGATCCCCCACGATCCGATCGTGCTGACCACCCTGGTCGGCGCGGTTCTTGGTGGCCTGGGCGTCGTCGCCCTGATCACCAAGTTCAAGCTGTGGGGCTATCTGTGGAAGGAGTGGTTCACTTCGGTGGATCACAAGAAGATCGGCGTGATGTACCTCATCGTCGCCTTCGTCATGCTGCTGCGCGGTTTCTCCGACGCCATCATGATGCGTACCCAGCAGGCCATCGCCGTCGGTGGTTCCGAGGGTTACCTGCCGCCGCACCACTACGACCAGATCTTCACCGCCCACGGCGTGATCATGATCTTCTTCGTGGCGATGCCGCTGATCACCGGCCTGATGAACCTGGCCGTGCCGCTGCAGATCGGTGCGCGTGACGTTGCGTTCCCGTTCGTCAACTCGCTCAGCTTCTGGCTGTTCGTGGCGGGCGCGGTGCTGATCATGCTGTCGCTGTGGATCGGTGAGTTCGCTGCCACCGGCTGGCTGGCGTTCCCGCCGTTGTCGGGCATCGAATACAGTCCAAGCGTCGGCATGGACTATTACATCTGGGGCCTACAGGTGGCGGGTTTGGGTACCACGCTCAGTGGTATCAACTTCTTCATCACCATCCTCAAGATGCGCACCCCGAGCATGAAGCTGATGCAGATGCCGGTGTTCACCTGGACCGCCCTGGTGACCAACGTGCTGATCGTCGCGGCCTTCCCGGTGCTGACCATCACCCTGGTGCTGCTGACCCTGGACCGTTACCTGGGTACGCACTTCTTCACCAATGACGGTGGCGGCAACGCCATGCTGTACATCAACCTGATCTGGATCTGGGGTCACCCGGAGGTGTACATCCTGGTCCTGCCGGCGTTCGGTGTGTTCTCCGAAGTCATCGCGACCTTCTCGCGCAAGGCGCTGTTCGGCTACAAGGGCATGGTCTACGCCACCGCCTGCATCGGCGTGCTGTCGTTCATCGTGTGGCTGCACCACTTCTTCACCATGGGTTCGGGTGCCAACGTCAATGCCTTCTTCGGCATCACGACGATGATCATCTCGATCCCGACCGGCGTGAAGATCTTCAACTGGCTGTTCACCATGTTCCGTGGCCGCGTGCACTTCACCACCCCGGTGCTGTGGACCATCGGCTTCATGGTCACCTTCGTCATCGGCGGCATGACCGGCGTGATGCTGGCGATCCCGGCCATCGACTTCGTGCTGCACAACAGCCTGTTCCTGATCGCCCACTTCCATAACGTCATCATCGGCGGCGTGGTGTTCGGCATGTTCGCCGGCATCACCTACTGGTGGCCGAAGATGTTTGGCTTCCGCCTCAACGAGTTCTGGGGCAAGTGCGCGTTCTGGTGCTGGTTCATCGGCTTCTACGTGACCTTCATGCCGATGTACGTGCTGGGCTTCATGGGCATGACCCGCCGCCTGCAGAGCACCGTCAACCCGGCCTACGAGCCGCTGCTGCTGGTTGCTGCCTGCGGCGCGTTCATCGTCGGCGCCGGCATCCTGTGCCAGATCATCCAGGTGGCCGTGTCGATCCGCGACCGCAAGAAGACCGTCGACCTGACCGGCGACCCGTGGGATGCCCGTACGCTGGAGTGGGAAACCTCCTCGCCGCCGGCCTTCTACAACTTCGCGACCCTGCCGGACGTCACCGAGCTGGACGATTTCTGGGAACGCAAGCAGCGTGGTGAAGCCTGGCCGAAGCCGGCCAAGTACACCGACATCCACATGCCGCGCAACACCGGCACGGGCGTTGTCATCGGTGCCTTCAGCCTGGTGTTCGGCTTCGCGATGATCTGGCACATCTGGTGGCTGGCCATCGTCGGCTTCGTCGGCATGATCGCCACGTTCATCTACCGCACCTTCGACCAGGACGTGGACTACTGGGTCCCGGCCGCCGAGGTGGAACGCATCGAGAACGCACACCGCAAGCACCTGGAAGCCCAGGGCCTGGTGAAGTCGGAGCTGAAGGCATGAGCACCAATACCTCGACCCTGAGCCACGGGCACGCCGCGCATGCGGCGGCCCATGGCCATGACGACCACGAGCACCACGATACCGGCGGCAACACCGTCTTCGGTTTCTGGGTGTACCTGATGAGCGACTGCCTCATCTTCGCCTCGCTGTTCGCCACCTACGTGGTGCTGGCAGGCGGTACCGATGGCGGTCCCACCGCGAAGGACCTGTTCGAGCTGCCGTTCGTGGCGTGGGAAACCGCGCTGCTGCTGACCTCGTCGCTGACCTTCGGCCTGGGCATGATTGCCATGCACCGCAAGCAGATGGGCCAGATGTACCTGTGGCTGGGCATCACCTGGCTGCTGGGCTTCGGCTTCATGTGCATGGAAGTGTGGGAGTTCCAGCACCTGATCCATCAGGGCTACGGTCCGGACCGCAGTGCCTTCCTGTCGGCGTTCTTCGCCCTGGTCGGTACCCACGGCCTGCACGTCAGCGCCGGCCTGCTGTGGCTCCTGGTGATGTTCGTGCAGCTGAAGAAGTACGGCCTGACCCCGACCAACAAGACCCGCATGGCGTGCCTGAGCCTGTTCTGGCACTTCCTGGACCTGATCTGGATCGGCGTGTTCTCCGTCGTCTACCTCAATGGAGCGCTGTAATGGCACATGACAACCATGCACACGACCACGGCACCGGCGGCGAAAGCCACGGCAGCGTGAAGTCGTACCTGATCGGCTTCGTGCTGGCGGTGGTGCTGACCGTCATCCCGTTCTGGATGGTGATGTCGGGCGATTTCTCGCGCACCGTCAACGGTGTGGTGATCGCGGTCACCGCGGTACTGCAGATGCTGGTCCACCTGGTGTTCTTCCTGCACCTGGACCGCTCTTCGGAAAGCCGCTGGAACGTCAACGCTGCGGCCTTCACCGTCGTGGTGATCGGCATCATCGTGATCGGCACCCTGTGGGTCATGCACAACATGAACGTGCACATGATGCACTGACGTCCTCGCGACGTTGCCACGCAGGAAGGCCGCCCTCGGGCGGCCTTCCTGTTTCCCGTTGTCCGGTAGTGCCGGCCGCTGGCCGGCAATCGCGGGAAGCCGGCCAGCGGCCGGCTCTACCCGTGGTTCCACCTCGTGCGTGGATGAGCCGCGCGCCTCACCCTACGCGGCGCAGGAACTCTTCGGCCTCCATCGGCCGGCCCAGATGGTAGCCCTGCAGCTGGTCGCAGCCGAGCTCGCTCAGGTACTCGCGCTGCGCCTGGGTCTCCACGCCTTCGGCCACCACCTGCAGCTGCAGGGTGCGGCCCAGCGCGATGATCGACGAGACGATGGCGGCGTCCTCGTCATTGCGCTCCAGGTCGTGCACGAACGCACGGTCGATCTTCAGTTCGGTGGCCGGCATCCGCTTGAGGTACAGCAGGCTGGAATAGCCGGTACCGAAATCATCGATGGCGATGTGCACGCCCATGGCGGTCAGGTCGCTGAGGATCGCCAAGCTGGCATCGACGTCCTTCATCGCCGTGGTCTCGGTGATCTCCAGGGTCAGCCGTGCCGGTTCGATCCGGTGCCGCTCCAGCACCTCGCGCACGCTGTGCAGCAGTGCCGGCGAGGCGAACTGCAGCGGCGACAGGTTCACCGCCATTGTCCATTCCGCATGCCCGGCATCGTGCCATGCCCGCAGCTGCGCGCAGGCCTGGTCCAGTACCCAGTCACCGATCGGCAGGATCAGGCCGCTGCGTTCGGCGATCGGAATGAACACATCCGGCGCCAGCAGCCCCAGCTCCGGGTGCTGCCAGCGCAGCAGCGCCTCGGCGCCGGTGGCCGGTGCGCCCGCGGCTGGAAATTTGGGCTGGTAATGCAGGATCAGTTCGTTGCGGGCGATGGCCTTGCGCAGGTCCTGCAGCAGGCGCAGCTGGCGATTGGCACTGAGCTGCATCGAGGGAGTGAAGAAGGTATAGCCGTTCCGCCCGGTTTCCTTGGTGTGGTACATCGCCGCATCGGCGTGCGCCATCAGTTCGCGCTCATTGCTGGCGTCGTCCGGGTACAGGGCGATGCCCAGGCTGGCGCTGACCTGCAGTTCGGCCGCATCCAGCGTGAACGGCTCACCGGCGGCGGCAATGATGCGCTCGGCCACCACCACCGCATCGTCGGGAATATCGATGGCCAGCACGATCACGAACTCGTCGCCGCCGAGGCGGGCGAACGTGTCCTGCGGCCGCAGCAGGCCGCCGATGCGCTGCGCCACCGCCACCAGCAGGCGGTCGCCAAGCTGGTGGCCATAGGCATCATTGACCGCCTTGAAGCCATCCAGGTCGCAGAACATCACCGCCACCGCATGATTGCGGCGCCGCGCCTTCTCGATGGCCTGCTCGATGCGGTCCTGCAGCAGCATGCGGTTGGGCAGCTGGGTCAACGGGTCGTGCAGTGCTGCCTGGATCAGCTTGTCGTTGGCGTGCGCCAGCGAATCGGCCAGCAGCCCGGTGCGCACGCGCATCTGCCGGTCGAACAGCGAGGCCACCAGGGCGATGCCCAGCGTGGCCACGGTGGTGACGATCACCAGCACCGCCAGCCAGCGCGTGTCGATGCCGCCACTGCCGACGGCGCCACAGATGCTGCCTTCGGGGAAGCGCGCCGCGGCCATGCCGGTGTAATGCATGCCGACGATGGCCAGGCCCATCACCAGCGATGCGAGCGCGCGCAGGAGGAGGGTGTGGCGGTGCTCGGCGCGCAGGCGGAAGGCGATCCACAGGGCGGCGCCAGCGGCGCCGATGGCCACCGCGATGGAGGCGGCAAACCAGCCCGGGTGGTAGTCGATGCCCGGCTGCATGCGCATCGCGGCCATGCCCAGGTAGTGCATGGTGGCAATGCCCAGGCCCATCAGCACGGCCCCGGCCAGCAGCCGGCGCCATGGCAGGCTGGGGCGCGATACCAGCCACAGCGCATAGGCGGACGCACCGATCGAGACCGCCAGCGAGTACAGGGTGATGCCGAGGTCATAGCCCACCGGGATCGGCAGGTCGAAGGCGAGCATGCCGATGAAGTGCATCGACCAGATGCCCAGGCCCATGGCCGCCGCGCCGCCGGCCAGCCACCAGCGCGCCACGCGGCCCTCGGCGGTGGCCAGGCGGCCGGCCATGTCCAGCGCCGTGTACGAAGCAAGAATGGCCACCAGCAGGGAGATGGTGACCAGGCTCTGACTGTAACTGCCAGTCATGTTGAATCCAGTGGGGGAGGAAGGGAGCGCCCGCAAGGCGCACGCCCGCGACCCCTATCGGCGCGGGTGGGCAGGACTTGAGCGGTCGCAGCAGCTGCGACCCGGCTCGGCTATCCTGCCACGCCTGTTCCCGTTGCTGGAAATCATCCGATGGCCAAAGCCCGCACCGCCTACGTCTGCAATGAATGCGGCGCCGAATTCAGCAAATGGCAGGGCCAGTGCACCGAGTGCAACGCCTGGAACTCGCTGTCGGAAATCGTGCTGGAGAGCGCGGCGGCGGCCAAGGCACCGGCTTCGCGGCGGGCGGGCTGGGCCGGCAAGATCGATCCGCCGAAGATCACCGCGCTGAAAGACGTGGAGCAGACCGAGCACCGGCGGGTCACGACCGGCATCGGCGAGTTCGACCGCGTGCTGGGTGGTGGCCTGGTCGAAGGCGCGGTGGTGCTGGTGGGCGGCGACCCGGGCATCGGCAAGTCGACGCTGCTGCTGCAGGCGGTGGCGAAGATGGCGGCCGAACTGCCGGTGCTCTACGTCACCGGCGAGGAGTCGCTGGCGCAGGTCGCCGGCCGCGCGCACCGCCTGGAACTGCCGCTGGATGGGGTCAATGCACTGGCCGAGACCGGCGTCGAGTCGATCCTGCAGCATGCCTCCAGGGCGGGCCCGCGGCTGATCGTGGCCGATTCGGTGCAGACCCTGTGGACGGAGAGCCTGACCGCCGCGCCGGGTTCGGTCAGCCAGGTGCGCGAGAGCGCGGCGCGGCTGGTGCGTTTCGCCAAGGAGACCGGCACCGCCGTGTTCCTTGTCGGCCATGTGACCAAGGAGGGCGGCATCGCCGGCCCGCGCGTGCTGGAACACATGGTGGACGCGGTGCTGTACTTCGAGGGCGAGAGCGGCAGCCGCTTCCGCCTGTTGCGCGCGTTCAAGAACCGCTTCGGTGCGGTCAACGAGCTGGGCGTGTTCGCGATGGGCGACAAGGGCCTGAAGGAAGTCTCCAACCCCTCGGCGATCTTCCTCTCCGGCGGCAGCACCCATCAGCCGGGCAGCTGCGTGATGGTCACCCGCGAGGGCACGCGGCCGCTGCTGGTGGAGGTGCAGGCGCTGGTCGATGCATCACCGCTGTCGAACCCGCGCCGTGTCGCGGTCGGCCTGGAGCAGAACCGCCTGGCGATGCTGCTGGCGGTGCTGCATCGCCATGGCGGCGTACTGGTCGGCGACCAGGACGTGTTCGTCAATGTGGTCGGTGGCATCCGCGTGCAGGAGACCGCCGCCGATCTGCCGGTGCTGCTGGCGGTGCTGTCGTCGCTGCAGGACCGGCCGCTGGCGGAGAAGACCATCGCCTTCGGCGAGGTGGGGCTGTCCGGCGAGATCCGCCCGGTGCCCAATGGCGAAGACCGCCTGCGCGAGGCCGCCACCCATGGCTTCAAGCGCGCCATCGTGCCCAAGGCCAATGCGCCCAAGAGCGGTTCGGTGAAAGGCATGGAGGTGATCGCGGTGGAACGCCTGTCCGAGGCCATCGACGCGGCGTGATGCCGTCTCTACAAACGTCAATCACGGCAACGGTCAGCTTCCTTGTGCTAGTTTTTCCCGCTCGACGAAGACGCCCTCTGGCGTCTTTCCGTGCCCAGGAGTAAACGATTACATGCAGGACACCGCACTCACCGCCCCCAACGCCGAGATCCGTCGTGCCGGGGTCGATCTCAATGGACTGATGACGGTGCTGGGCAAGCACCTGTATTCCACCCCGGTGGTGGCGCTGCGTGAGCTGGTGCAGAACGCGCATGACTCGATCATCCGCCGCCGCATCGAGCAGCCCGGCGTTGACGTGCCTTCGCGCATTTCGGTGCAGGTTGATGCCGGTGCCGGCGTGCTGCGCATCACCGATACCGGTGCCGGCCTGACCCGCCAGGAGATCCACGATTACCTGGCCACCGTCGGCGTCGGCTATACCCGTGGCCTGCGCCAGGGCGGCGAGGACGATGAGGGCCTGATCGGCATGTTCGGCCTCGGCTTCCTGTCGGCCTTCGTGCTGGCGCGCCGGGTCAGCGTGCGCACCACCTCGTACCAGACCCCGGACCTGGGCCATCTGTACGTATCCAGCAACGCCGAGCAGTACACCGTCAGCGAAGTGCCGGCACGTGCGGTCGGCACCGAGGTGGAGCTGGAGCTGCATCCTGATTTCCTGCCGCTGGCCAACGAGGCGCGCCTGCACGAGGTGCTGGGCCGCTACTGCGCGCTGCTGTCCGAGCCGATCTTCATTGGTGCTGCGACCGAGGCGATCAATCCCGAGCCGCCACCGTGGCGCGGCCAGGGGGATGTCGCCGTGCATCCGGTGCAGGCCCGCCGCCAGGCGCTGCAGTTCGCGGCGCGGTTCGAGCATGATTTCGAGCCGATCGTCACCGTGCCGTTGCGTGCCGATGGCAACAGCGATGCCACCGGCCTGTTGTGGGTCCAGGACGGCGCCACCTATGGCACCAGCGACAACCGCAACCTGTCGGTGTTCGTGCGCGGCATGCTGCTGGATGACGACGCGCGCGACCTGCTGCCGCCGTGGGCCGGTTTCATCGGCGGGGTGATCGAATCCTCGCGGCTGACGCCCACCGCCAGCCGCGAAGACCTGCAGCGCGATGACCAGTACCGCGCGGTGCAGCATGCACTGCTGGAGGCGCTGATCGACGGCCTGGCCGACGTTGCGAAGCAGCAACCGGAAGCCTGGCGGCGCGTGCTGACCCGCCACAACGAGGCCCTGCTGGGTGCGTCGCTGTGCGATGAGCGCCTGTTCGACCTGTTGCTGGAGCACGTGCGCGTGCCGACTTCGCAGGGCGACCTGCCGGCCAGTGCGCTGCCGGCGCGTGGTGCCGTGCATGTCATCCTCGACAACGGCGGTGGCTTTGAAGAGATGCTGTTCCGCGCGATGGGCGTACCGGTCGCGCATGGCCATCGCTATGCGGTGGTGCCGTTCCTGCGGCGCTGGGCGCAGGCCAAGGGCCTGCGCCTGGTCGAGCTGGGTACCGAACAGGGCAACCGCGCACTGTTCCGCAGTGATGACAGCCTCGACGAGGCGCAGCTGGCGTGGCTGCGCGAACAACTGGGCGACGGCGAGCAGCTGCTGCCCGCGCGTTTCAGCCCGGAGGCGCTGCCGGTGGTGGTGGTGCCCGACCGCGAGGCCGAGCTGAAGCAGCGGCTGGAAGACGACGAGAACGACAAGCGCGTCTCGATGGCCGCGCTGCGCCTGGCGCGCCAGTTCACCGCGCGCATCGAATCGCGCGCACCGTCGCGGCTGTATCTCAATCTCGACAACCCGGCGGTGCAGGCACTGCTGCGCGCCCAGCGCGAGGGCCACCCACAGGCCGAGGCTGCGGCGCGCCTGCTGCGCTCGCTGAAAATCATCGTCGCCGCGCAGGGCCGCCCGCTGGCACGCACGAACGCTACGCCCGGCCCGGATCTCAACGGCGCCTTCACCGACATCGCCGGCGCCCTGCAGCAGATGCTGCGCTGAGCACCGCACCTTCTCATCCAGCCTTCGCTAGACAGGAGCAATTACCCCCATGGACATCTGGAACTGGGTCGAAAAGCTGCAGGGTGACCTGCGCCAGGCCGGCCAGGCGCAGAACGCGCACCTGCTGAACCGTCTCGCCGACGAGGTCAGTGAACTGCAGATCGACCGCGTCGATGCGCTGCTGCCCGAAGCGCGCGCATTGGGCAAGGCGCTGGACAACCCCTGGGTTGACGTCTACGTCGGCCACTGGGCGCTGCGCAACCGCGTCGGCAACCGCGTGGAAGGCGAGAGCGCGCTCGGCGAAGCTGTAGCGCTGTTCGAGCGCGCACACCGCGAGGACACGCTGGAATGCCCGCAGTCGATCTGCGTGACCCAGGACCTGGCGGCCTGCTACGGCAACATCGATGGCCCGGGCTGGGTGCCCGAGCGCATCGAGGTATGCGACGAAACCCTTGGCCGCATCGATCCGAGCTGGGCCTGTTTCCAGTGCCTGAGCTGCGAGAAGGCTGATGCGCTGCTCGATGATGGCCGTGGCCAGGAGGCGCTGGATTACCTGCAGGTGCAGGCCGATGCCGTGGAAGCCTGTGGCAAGGAAGTGTTCGACAGCTTCCCCGAGATGCAGATCAAGATCCTGCTCGCTGTCGGCCGCGCCGACGAGGCACTGGCGCTGATCGAGAAGCGCGAGGCCGAGGTGGCAGCCTCCGGGGAGTACGAACCGGCCAACTGCACGGTGCCGCGTCGCTTGTCCAAGGCCTGGGCGCTGGCCCAGCTGGGCCGCGACGAAGAGGCGCTGCAGCAGCTGGTGCCGTGGAGCGAGCTGACCCCGAACTACTGGCGGCTGTGGGCAAACACCGCCGCAGCACTGTGCCAGCGTGATCCCGCGCGAAACACGTGGGATCTGGGCACGCGCTTCAACACCATCATCGAGCACTTCGCACGGGTCGGTTCGCACCGCCTGCTGATCGAAGTCGCGGCGCTGAGCCTGGAGCTCGCCCTGCAGCGCGGTGCGCGCTGGGTGGCGCTGCGCCAGCTGGAGCTGGCGCGTACCCATCTGGCGCAACTGCGCCAGGACCGTGGTGCCGCGGCCCTGGTGGCCGGCCTGGCCGCGCGCATCGAGGCATTGCCGGACGTCGCGCCACTGCCGGTGCCGGCGGGCGAGCTGCTGGCATGGCTGGACGCGCAGGGCGAGCAGAACCAGTCGCGCGATCCCGAGCGCGAAGCGCAGTGGTTGCTGCAGGCGCATGCCGGGCTGCCCGACGACGAGGCGCTGGCCGACATGGCCGCCTCGGCACTGAATGCCTGCGGCGCGCAGGCCGAGGCGCGGTCGCTGCTGTGGCGGTTCGTACGCGGCCATGCGCAGCACGATGGCCCCGCGGCCTACACGCTGATGCGCTGGCTGGCCGAACAGGGCGACGACGACGGACTGCGCCAGCTGGCCGATCTCTATCGCGGCAGCGTGCCGGTGTTCGCGCACTGGTGCGAGGTGCAGCGTGCACGCCGCGTGTCCGACTGGCCTGCGCTGGAGCAGGCGGCCCGATCGCTTCTGGAGCTGTCTCCGGGTTCGCACGGCGCGCGCGGCACGCTGGCGCGCATGTACATGGAAACCGGCCGTTTCAGCGAGGCCCAGGCCTGTTATGCACAGCTGGTGGAGCTGCTGGAGGAGCCCAACGCCGCGCATTGGGACCACATGAGTGCAGCCAGCGCGGCGCGCGACTGGGACGCCGTGCGCCGCTCGGCGGCGGCGCTTGGCATGGAATTGTCCAGCCAGGACGGCGTGGTCGAAGAGCCGTGGGGCTGGGTGATCATCCGCAGCGAAGAAAACGGCGAGCCGATGGAGTACTACGCCCGTCGCAGCGGTCCGGTGACTGCGCGCATCGTCGAGAACGCGCCGTCCAACCGCGCCCAGCAGGTGGGCGACTGGGTGGTGTTCGATGCCGCGCTGGTGCATCCGGCACCCGAAGAGGAGGAAGCACGCGAGCATTTCATCCCGACCTATGCGCAGGTGCATGTGCTGGAGCGCGGCGGCTTCGCCCGCAGCTGGATGATCGATGGCGCGCACCCGGGCGAAGAGGCCTGGAATGCCTTCGTCGAGGCGGCCGAAGCACAGGGTTGGAAAGTGTGGTCGCACAGCCGCCCGGACTACACCGTCACCGACCCCGATGTGGAAGAGGGTACGCTGCCCGGCCTGCTGTTCACCGTCGCCCAGCCGCAGGACCATGCGCCGCTGGCGCTGCACCGCTTCCTGCAGCAGCACACCGCGACGTGGCCGCATCCGCATTGCTGGCTGCGCCTGGCTGAAGCCTGTGACCAGGATCGCCAGCCGCATCTGGACGTGATCGAGCGTTACGGGTTGTAGGCCGGATATCGGGTAGTGCCGGCCGCTGGCCGGCAGCACCGGGATATCCTGTATTGCCGGCCAGCGGCCGGCACCACCTCAGGGAAAAATACGTGCGAAAGACAGGGATGTTGGTGATCGCCGGGGTGCTGCTGGCCCCCACCGTGCAGGCCGCACCGGCCTGTGCAGAACCCATGGCCATTGCCCGCGCCTTCTACGAGGCAACGACGGGCGATGGCGATCTGCTGGAGCCACCACCGGCGCTGGTCAGCCCTGCCTTCGGCAAGGCACTGCGTGGCGAGCGCGCGTGCCAGCAGCGCGAAGAGGGCATCTGCACAATCGATTCGGATCCGTGGCTGGATGCGCAGGACGGTGACATCGAAACCCCGGTGCGCTACAGCTGGAAGGAGGCTTCGGCCTCCGCCGGCCAGGTCGAGATGCGCTATTCGGTGTGGAAGAAGGCCTACCTGACCCGCCTGCCGATGGTGCGCCAGGGGCAGGGGTGCTGGCAGGTCGATGACATCCTCACCAACAGCGGTCGCTCGGTGCGGACGATCCTGGCGCAGCCGATTCCCTGATCGGCGGCAGTGTCCGCGCATGGTGCGGTTCAGTTGCCGGCCAGCGGCCGGCACTACCGGGCCGTTACGGTGGGTGCCGACCGTTGGTCGGCACGCCTTTATCGCGAATGCCCGAACACCAGTTCGATCACGAACTGGCTGCCGAAGAAGGCCAGCAGCAGCAACAGCATCGCCGCCAGCGTCCAGTGCACCGCCTTCATGCCGCGCCAGCCGTAGCGCCGGCGGCCGATCAGCAGCACGCCGAACACGATCCACGACAGCACGCTCAGCACGGTCTTGTGCACCAGCTTCTGTGCCAGCAGGTCATCGACGAACAGCACGCCGGTGACCAGGGTCAGCGTCAGCAGCGCGAAGCCGACGATGATCACCCGGAACAGCAGTGATTCCAGGTCGGCCAGCGGCGGCAGCGCCCGCAGCCACGGCCGGAACTCGCGGCGACGCAGTGCGCGTTCCTGCAGCCACAGCATGATTGCCAGCAGCGCGGCGATGCTCAGCGTGGCGTAGGCCAGCAGCGCCAACCAGGCGTGGCTGGCCAGGCGCCAGCCCAGTACTTTGCTCGGTTCGTGGCCGTAGCCGTGGTAGGCCAGCAGCAGCACGGCAGCCAGCGGGAATACCACCACGCCCAGCGCCGACATCCGCCCGCGCGCGCCGACCAGCGAAGTCAGCCAGGCCATGCCCAGGCCGACCAGCGACAGTGCGGCGAAGAAGTGCATGTCCGGCCCGCCGTCGGTGCGCATCGCCACCATCACGTGGTAGCCGCCGTGCAGCAGCATGGCGGGCAGGGCCGGCCACAGCCAGATGGGTGAGCCGGTCGTCTCATCGCGGCCAAGCGCGCGCACCAGCAGGGCACTGGCAGCCAGGTAGAGCAGGACGGCGATGAGAACGATTGTCATCGTTGCAGTTTCGCATACCCCTGCGGTGGTGGCGACGGCCCCGTGGTCGCAGTCCGGGGAGACAGCCGGACCCGCTATACTGTCGGCCTTATTGTCCCCCGCTTTCAGACAGGTTGCGCCGCATGTTCGAGTCCCTGACCCAGCGCCTTTCCGGCACCATCGAGCGCCTGCGTGGCCGTGGCCGCCTGACCGAGGAGAACATCCGCGAGGCGACCCGCGAAGTGCGCATCGCGCTGCTCGAAGCCGACGTTGCGCTGCCGGTGGTGCAGGCCCTGATCGAGCGCATCAAGGTACGAGCGGTCGGCCAGGAAGTGCTGAAGTCGCTGACCCCGGGCCAGGCCCTGATCAAGGTCGTGCGCGACGAGCTGACCGCGGTGATGGGCGCCGAAGCCAGCGACCTGAACCTCAACGTGCCCGCCCCGGCCATCATCCTGATGGCGGGCCTGCAGGGCGCCGGCAAGACCACCACGGTGGGCAAGCTGGCCAAGCACCTGAAGGAAAAGCGCAAGAAGAAGGTGATGGTGGTCTCGGCCGACGTCTACCGTCCGGCCGCGATCGAGCAGCTGAAGACCCTGGCCGAGCAGGTGGGCGTGCTGTTCTTCCCGTCCAGCGCCGACCAGAAGCCGGAGGCCATCGTCCGCGCCGCCATCGACGATGCACGCAAGTCGTTCGTCGACGTGCTGCTGGTCGATACCGCCGGCCGCCTGGCCATCGACGAAGCGATGATGGCCGAGATCAAGGCCCTGCACGCGGCGGTGAACCCGGCCGAAACCCTGTTCGTGGTCGACGCCATGACCGGCCAGGACGCGGCCAATACCGCCAAGGCCTTCGGCGACGCCCTGCCGCTGACTGGCGTGGTGCTGACCAAGACCGACGGTGACGCCCGTGGCGGTGCCGCACTGAGCGTGCGCTACATCACCGGCAAGCCGATCAAGTTTGTCGGCGTCAGCGAAAAGCCGGAAGGCCTGGACGTGTTCCACCCGGACCGTATCGCCAGCCGCATCCTCGACATGGGCGACGTGCTGTCGCTGGTCGAGCAGGTCGAGCAGCAGGTCGACAAGGACAAGGCCGCCAAGCTGGCCGAGAAGGTCGCCAAGGGCAAGAAATTCGACCTGAACGACATGCGTGACCAGCTCGAGCAGATGCAGAACATGGGCGGCATCGGCGGCCTGATGGACAAGCTGCCGGGCCTGGGCAACATCCCCGACCATCTGAAGCAGCAGGTCAGCCAGGGCAAGGAAGTGCCGCGCATGATCGCCATCATCAGCTCGATGACCAAGAAGGAACGGCGCAACCCGAACCTGCTCAACGGCTCGCGCCGCGCGCGCATCGCCAAGGGCTCGGGCGTGACGCCGGCTGACGTCAACAAGCTGATGAAGCAGTACATGCAGATGGAAAAGATGATGAGCAAGATGGCCGGCGGTGGCATGAAGGGCATGTTGCGCAGCATGAAGGGCATGATGGGTGCCATGGGCGGCCGTGGCATGCCGTTCCGTTGATGACGGCCCCGGTCGCAGTGTGATGTAGCGCCCGGGCCCACGCTCGGGCGGCGGCGCAAGCGCCGCAGCAGGCGGTCGGGCAACGGGCTCGACGCCACCCCTGTCCCGCGCGCACCATGGTGGCCTGTCCGAAACGATGGGCCGTCATGCAGAGTTCCGCTGTAACTTCCCGCGTCGAGGCGTTCTGCCGGCGCTTTGGCGTATCCGTTCCGATCCTGCTGGCACCGATGGCCGGTGCCTGTCCGGTGCCGTTGTCGGCCGCGCTGGCCAACGCCGGCAGCATGGGCGCGATGGGCGCGGTGTTGTCCTCTTCGGCCGATATCGGTCGCTGGATGGACGAATTCCGCGCCGCTTCGACCGGCCCGGCCCAGGTGAACCTGTGGGTGCCCGATCCTGCGCCGACCCGTGATGTGGCCGCCGAGGCCGCCAGCCGCGCTTTCCTCGCGCAGTGGGGCCCGGACGTGCCGGCCAGCGCCGCCGACGCCACGCCCGCCGACTTCGAAGAACAGTTCGCCGCGCTGCTGGCGGCGCGTCCTGCGGTGGCGTCGACCATCATGGGCGTGCTGTTGCCGCATCACGTGCAGCAGCTGAAGGACGCCGGCATCGCCTGGATCGCCTGTGCCACCACTTTGTCCGAAGCGCGCGCGGCACAGGACGCTGGTGCCGATGCGGTGGTGGCACAGGGCGCCGAGGCCGGTGGCCACCGCGGCGCGTTCGATCCGGCGATGGCCGAGCGCCAGCTGGTCGGGCTGTTCGCGCTGTTGCCGCGCCTGGCCGATCACCTGCAGATTCCGGTGATCGCTGCCGGTGGCATCGCCGATGGTCGTGGCATTGCTGCCGCACTCACCCTGGGGGCAAGCGCCGTCCAGATCGGCACCGCCTTCCTGCGCACGCCGGAAGCGGCGATCGCTTCGGCGTGGGCCGATGGGCTGGCCGCCAGCGAACCGGAAGATACCTGGCCGACCCGCGCCTTCAGTGGTCGCCTGGGCCGTGGCCTGGCCACCGCGTATGTGCGCGCCGCCGCCGCAGATGGGGCGCCTGCGCCGCGTCCGTACCCGGTGCAGCGCGGCCTGACAGCCCCGATGCGCAGGCAGGCGGCGCAGGAAAATCGTCTGGCTGCGATGCAGGCCTGGGCCGGGCAGTCGGCGTGGATGGCGCCGGCGCAGCCGGCCGCCGACGTGCTGCGCGGCATGTGGGAGCAGGCGCAGGCATTGCTGCGATGACGCTGACCTGCAACGGCCTGCCGGCACAGGTGGAAGACCTGCTGCCGGCGCTGGTGAACTATGGCCACTTCACTTCGCTGCAGGTGCGCGATCACGCCGTGCAGGGCTTGGACCTGCATCTGGCGCGGCTGTCACAGGCTACGCGCGAACTGTTCGGCAGCGAACTGGACACGGTGCAGGTGCAGGCATGGATGGCGCAGGCATTGCAGCAGTCAGGGCAGGCCGATGCCTCGCTGCGGGTGACCGTGTACTCGCGCCGCTTCGATTTCCGCAATCCGCTGGCGGCGGTGCCGGTGGACGTGCTGGTGGCGGTGTCCGCACCGGTGGCCCTGGCCGCGCCCAAGCGCGTGCGCAGCGTGGCCTGGCAGCGCGAAATGCCGCAGATCAAGCATGTGGGCACGTTTGGCCTGTTCGCTGAGCGGCGCGCGGCGATGGCGCAAGGATTCGACGACGTGCTGTTCGTGACCGCTGATGGCGAAGTGAGTGAAGGCAGCACCTGGAATCTGGCCGTGCACGATGGTGAGCGGCTGCTCTGGCCACAGGCGCCGGCCCTGCGCGGGACGGCCGAGGCACTGCTGAAGCGGCACTGGCCGGGCCCGCAGGCCACGCAGCCTCTGCAACTGGCGGATCTGGCCGGTGTGAAGGCCGCCTTTGCCTGCAACGCCAGCGGCCTGTGGGCGCTGGAGGCCATTGACGGGCATGTCCTGGCCGGCTCCCAGGCGCTGGCTGAACAGGGCAGGGCGGTGCTGGCGGCGGTGGCCTGGCAGGGATTGGGGGCAGATCCCTTTTGCGGCACAGAAGCGATCTGCCCCCCCCGGGGTTGGCCCGGCCGCGATCTGCCGCTATAATCGCCCGCTTACCTCGCCATCCTGGCGACTGGGCAATAGGAAAAACACCATGGTCAAGATTCGACTGACCCGCGGCGGCGCCAAGAAGCGTCCGTTCTACCACATCATCGTCACCGACGTGCGCAGCGCGCGCGACGGCCGCAACATCGAGCGCGTTGGCTTCTACAACCCGGTCGCCCAGGGCGCCGAGAAGCGCATCGAGCTGGACCTGGCCCGCGTTGACCATTGGGTCAAGAACGGCGCCCAGCCGACCGACAAGGTCCGCAACCTGATCAAGGAAGCGACCAAGTCCCAGGCCGCTGCGGCCTGATCCTGACGGGCCACGCTTCGGCGTGGCCCTCTTGGTTGAAGCAGATGAAAGATATCGAGCGCCGCATCCTGCTGGGCAGGGTTGTCGGCGCTTTTGGTGTGCGCGGCGAGATCAAGCTCGAGTCCTGGACCGAGCCACGATCCGCCATTTTCCGTTACCAGCCGTGGATCGTGCGCAGCCCGTCCGGCGTGGAAACCACGATTGAAGGTGTGCGTGGCCGCGACAGCGGCAAGCACCTGGTGGCCCGTTTTCCCGGGGTCGAGGATCGCGATGTGGTCGAAGCGATGCGCGGCACCGAGATCTACCTGGCCCGCAGTGCCCTGCCGCCGCCGAAGCCCGATGAGTATTACTGGGTGGACCTGGAAGGCCTGGACGTGAAGACCACCGAGGGCGTTGCCCTGGGCCAGGTCTCGCATCTGTTCAGCACCGGCGCCAACGATGTGGTGGTGGTCCGCGGTGACCGCGAGCGGATGATTCCGTTCGTGCAGCCGGACTTCGTCAAATCGGTCGATTTCGAGGCCAACCTGATCGTGGTCGACTGGGACCCCGAGTTCTGAGTGTGAGCATGCGTTTCGACGTCATCACCCTGTTTCCCGAGTTCCTCGCCCAGTCCGCTGGACTGGGCGTGGTCGGGCGTGCGCAGGAGAAGGGACTGTTCAGCCTGCATGGCTGGAACCCCCGTGACTACGCCGAAGGCAACTACCGCCGGGTGGACGACCGTCCGTTCGGTGGTGGCCCGGGCATGGTGATGCTGATCGAGCCGCTGCAGGCCTGCCTGCAGGCGATCCGTGAGGCCGATCCGACCCCAGCGCGGGTGATCTACCTCAGCCCGCAGGGGGCGCCGCTGACCCAGGCCAAGGTGCGGGAACTGGCGGCGCTGCCGCGCGTGGTCCTGCTCTGCGGCCGCTACGAGGGCATCGACGAGCGTTTCCTGGAGGCCAATGTCGACCAGGAGATCTCCCTCGGCGACTACGTGCTGTCCGGGGGTGAACTGGGCGCGGCGGTGATCATCGACGCGGTGGCCCGCCTGCAGGACGGTGCCCTGAACGACGCCGAATCGGCGGCGCAGGACAGCTTCGAGGGCGACCTCGGCCTGCTCGACTGCCCGCATTACAGCCAGCCGGCCCAGCATCCGCTGGGTGACGTGCCGGAGGTGCTGCGCTCGGGCAACCACGCGGCCATCGCCGCCTGGCGCCGCCAGCAATCGCTGCTCCGGACCGCCCAGCGGCGCCCGGACCTGCTGGATGAACAGGCACTGGGCAAGGCCGACCGCAAACTGCTGGAGCAGGGCCGCCAGGCGCAGAAATCCAAGGCCAGCCCCTAGCGCAGGGCTGGCTTTATCGGCTATCATGGCCAATTCCCGCCAGCCCCGGTTGGCGCGCGCAGTACCCAAAACAAACGTGCAGCACAGTTCGGTGACTGCATGAGCCCACGTTGTCGATACGACACGCCCACCCGAACAAGAATCGGTGTAACCCATGAGCAAGCTGAACAAGTCCATCGTCGCGGAATTCGAATCCGCCCAGATCACCCGTGAACTGCCGAAGTTCAGCCAGGGCGACACCGTTGTCGTCAACGTGAAGGTGAAGGAAGGCAGCCGCGAGCGCGTGCAGGCCTACGAAGGCGTCGTCATCGCCACCAAGAACGCCGGCCTGAACTCCTCGTTCACCGTCCGCAAGATCTCGCACGGCTATGGCGTCGAGCGCGTTTTCCAGACCCACAGCGCCATCATCGACTCGGTCGAAGTGAAGCGTCGTGGTAAGGTCCGCGCCGGCAAGCTGTACTACCTGCGTGGCCTGGAAGGCAAGGCTGCCCGCATCAAGGAAGACCTGGCTGCCGCTGCTGCCGCCAAGGCTGCCCGTCTGGCCGACAAGGCCTGATAAACAACTTCGGTTGTTGCCGCGACGGCCACCTTCGGGTGGCCGTTTGCGTTTCCGGCATCGCATCGGCCACGATCAGCTGATGAACGACATCAACCCGCGCTATCCCGCCGTGATCCAGTCGGCGCTGCGCTTTCTCGACGGCAAGGGGCTGGCGCGCGTGCAGTCGGCGCCGTTGCTGCACCGCCTGCTGTGGCGCGCGGGCATCGCGCTGCCACCACCGATCCTGGCTGGTTTTGGTACCAATGCGCTGGTGCAGGGCCTGCTGTTCGGGCTGTTCTGGACCGCGCTGATGTGGCTGATGCTGTGGCAGGGCAGCGAGCGCCCGCTGGCGCTGTTGCTGGTGGCCGGTCTGTTGGCTGGCGCGCTGTTCGGCATCGTGATGGCAGCGCTGATGCGCTCGCTGCGACGCCACCGCAAGCTGCCGGACTGGCGCCGGTTCCGCGCACGGCAGGCGGACTGAGCCGATGGCGCACTGCGCCGTGACCACCCGGCGTGCCTGCGCTAGGCTGCAGCTTCATCCCGATGGACGTATCGTGCGATGCCTGCCAAGCGAACCGCACCTTCCACTGCGCCCACGCTGCTGTCCGGTGGCAACCCGCAGATCGCCAAGGGCGAGGGCGATGCTCCGGTGCAGGCATACATCGCCGCCATGCCGGACTGGAAGCGTCCGATCGGCGCGCGACTGGATGCATTGATCGAGCAGGCCGTACCTGGCGTGCACAAGGCGGTGAAGTGGAACTCGCCGATGTATGCGGTTGCGCCGGGCGAAGGGTGGTTTCTCAGCTTCCATTGCTTCGCCCGCTACATCAAGGTGGCGTTCTTCCGCGGCACGGCACTGGTGCCAGTGCCGCCCGAGCCGTCCAGGAGCGCCGATACGCGTTACCTGCACATCCCGCAGGACGGCCTGCGGGATGAGGCGCAGTTCCTCGACTGGGTGCGCCAGGCCGCCGCGTTGCCCGGCGAGCGCATGTAACCCCGACCTTCTCATTCCTTTCCCGACGAGAACTCCTGATGGCCACGCATGCCCCCAACCCGGCCGATGCCGGAACACCGGCGGCCGAACTGATCGATGCACGCATCGCCGAGCTGGCAGACTGGCGCGGTGAAACACTGGCACGCGTGCGTGCGTTGATCCATGAAGCGCTGCCCGACGTGCAGGAAACCTGGAAATGGCGGGGTACGCCGGTGTGGGAGCACAACGGCATCCTGTGCACCGGCGAGACCTACAAGCAGGCGGTGAAACTGACCTTCGCCAATGGCGCGGCGCTGGCCGATCCCAAAGGCCTGTTCAACGCCAGCCTCGAGGGCAATACGCGGCGTGCGATCGACATCCATGAAGGCGCGATGCCGGATGCCGCTGCGTTCAAGGCGCTGCTGCGCGCGGCGGCGACGTTCAACGCGGCGAAGAAGAAGCGGTAGAGCCGGCCGCTGGCCGGCTGTTGCGCGATGCTGCTGGAGAGGTGTGAGGTTGCCGGCCAGCGGCCGGCACTACCGTGTCATGGGTTGGTCCGTGAGGTTGCCGGCCAGCGGCCGGCACTACCGCAGCGGCGCGGCATCCGGGTCGGCCACCGGCGACGGCGGACAGGCCGGAATCTCCGACGGCGTCGCCAGTTCTTCGGCATGCGAGGGCTTGCCCATCATCTTCGCCTTGCGCCAGCCACCCCAGCGGTAGTACGCCAGCGACAGCAGCATCGACACCAGCGAGCTGACCGGGAAGCTCCACCAGATCGCATTGGCGCCCCAGTACGGCTGCAGCAGTTCGGCGAACGGCACGCGCACGCCCCACAGCGAGCCGGCCAGGATCAGCAGCGGCGGAATCACCGCACCCGTCGAGCGCACCACGCCGGAGATCACGAAGCTGACGCCGAAGAACAGGAACGAACCGATCACTACGTGGTTGAGGTGGCGCGCGATCTCCAGCGCCTGGCTCGCCGGTGGCAGGAACAGCGCCAGCAGCTGGCGATCGAACACCACCAGCGGCAGGATCAACGCGCCGGTCAGCAGGAAGTTGAACAGCACGCCCTGGCGCGCGGTGCCGCGCACGCGATCCCAGCGCTGCGCACCCACGTTCTGTGCGGCCATCGAAGAGCACGCTGCACCGATCGCCATCGCTGGCATCTGCAGGTAGTTCCACAGTTGCAGGGCGGCACCGTAGCCCGCGCCGGTGTCGGTCCCGTACTGGTTGACCATGGTCATCAGCAGGATCACCGACAGCGAGATCAGCACCATCTGCAGGCCCATCGGTACGCCCTTGACCACCAGCGCCTTGAGGATGGTCATGTCGAGCTTGAACAGGCGCATGTCGGCGCGGCCCAGCCACAGGGTATGGCGCTTGTGCCGCATGTACAGCAGCAGGCCGGCCAGCGACAGCGTCTGTGCGACCAGCGTGGCCCACGCCGAGCCGGCGATACCCAGCGCGGGGAACGGCCCCATGCCGAAGATCAGTACCGGGTTCAGCACGATGTCCAGTGCCACCGACACCATCAGGAAACGGAATGGCGTGCGCGAATCACCGGCGCCGCGCAGCGCGGCGGTGAGGAAGGCGAACGCGTAAAGCGTCGGCATCGCCAGGAAGATGATCTGCAGGTAGGCCTCGGCCAATGGCAGCGAAGCGGCCGGCGTGCCCATCGCCGCCAGCAGCGGATGGGCCATGAACCAGCCGGCGAGGGCGATGATCACCGACAGGCCGATGAAGAAGGTGGCACTGGTGCCGACCACGCGACGCGCCTGCGCGATGTCGCGCGCGCCGATCGCCTGGCCGATCAGGATGGTGGAGGCCATGCCGAAACCGAACACCGAGCCGATCAGGAAGAACATGATGTTGTTGGCGTTCGCGGTGGCGGTCAGTGCCGCCTCGCCCAGGAAGCGCCCGACCCAGACCGCGTTCACCGAACCGTTCAGCGACTGCGCGATGTTGCCCGCCAGGATCGGCAGGGAGAACAACAGGAGATTGCGCCCGATCGGGCCGGAGGTCAGGTCAAGCGGCGCTTTGGCCATGGAGTGGTGATCCAATCCCGGGAGGCGCACACTAGCACCAAGCCGGTATGCGGGATGTGGCAATGCATCAACGACTGCAGGTGAAGCGGAGGCTGGCGCTGGCCTTGATCGGCGCCGCGCTGGCCGCATGTTCGACGGGTGACCGGCTGGGCGATACCCAGGTGCGGCCGACCGACCGCCCCGAGTGCCTGGTCGGCAGCCAGCGCCAGGATCTGTCTGCTGGCGTACCCACGTTGATCGGCGGCAGCGGCTGCCGCACCGACCCCGACAACCCGCGTCCCCTGAACAAGCGAACGGAGTAGTCCCTGCCGATGACCGAGCTTTCCCCGCTGTCGCCCAGTGTCCGCCTGGACATCTGGCTGTGGGCGGCCCGTTTCTTCAAGACCCGCAGCCTGGCCAAGCAGGCGATCGAGACCGGCAAGGTCAGCGTTGCCGGGCAGCGTCCGAAATCCTCACGCGCGGTGCGCGTGGGCGAGCAGCTTCAGGTCGACCGTGGTGAAGAGCATTTCGAGGTCCAGGTGCTCGGCCTGAGCGATCAGCGCGGGCCCGCAGCGACGGCGCAGCAGCTGTATGCCGAGAGCGAGGCCTCCAAGGCGCGTCGTGCCGAACAGCGTGCGCTGCGCATCGCCGCGCGCGATGGATTCCAGCCGCCGGAGCACAAGCCGGACAAGCGCGCACGCCGGTTGATCCGCGCGCTGGGCGATATCGACGCGCTGTAAATGATGCGGCGCCGGACCGGGTCCGGCGCCCGCAGACCTCAGCGCTTGCCGCCGAGCAGGCTGCCGCCGATCTTCAGCAGATCGCCCACGCCGAGCTGGCCGTCACCGTCCTGGTCCAGCAGGCTGCCGAGCAGGCCACCGGCGATGCCGCCCTGCTGCTGCACCTGCTGCTTTTCCTGGCCGAGCGCCTTGCTGAGCGAGCCGGCGTCGGCCTGGCCGCCACCGAGACGCTGGGCGAGGAAGGCCATCACGATCGGTGCGAGGATCTGCAGCAGCTGGCTGGTGCGGCTGCTGTCGAGCTGGGTCGCCTGGGCCAGCCCGGTTTCGACCTTCTGCTGGCTGCCGCCGAAGATGTGGCCGAGGATGCCAGCGCCATCGCTGGCGGCACCACCGCCACCGCCGCCCAGTACCGAGCCGAGCACGCTGCCCAGGTCCAGGCCGCTGTGGTTGTTCTGCAGGGCGCCGAGCAGCGCCTGTGCGCCCTGTGGCTGCGAGGCGTTGTTGCCCAGCGCGCCCATCAGCACCGGCAGTGCGGCACTGATTGCCCCGGAGGCCTGGGTATCGCTGATGCCAAGCTGCTGCGACACCTGCTGCAGCGGAGCGCCCTGCAGTTTGGCGAGAAGTTCATCGGTCAGGCTCATCTGCGGAATCCTTGGTTGGGGTGGGGCGTGCCGAAGGTACGATGCGGACCGTTAAAACGGCGACGCCGCCTCACAGGGAGGCGGCGTGCCGTACACGGGGGCGATCAGAGCTCGATGTCTTCCGCGCCCGGGGTCGCGGTGGGGAAGTCCGCTTCCGGCTGCGCCGCCTTGAACGGATCCGACGGCTGGCTGGCCAGCGCCTTCAGCGCCGCGGCGACGCCGGCACCGTAGGCCGGGTCGGCCTTGCTGCAGTTGTCGATGTGGCGCTGCTTGATGAAGTCCGGTGCATCCCCCAGGGCGCGGGCGGTGTTGGCGAACAGGCGGTCCTTCTGTGCCTGGTTGTAGCTGCGGAACAGGGCGCCGGGCTGGCTGAAGTAGTCGGCGTCGTCCTCACGGAAGTTCCAGAAGTCGGCGTCGCCGCGGATCTTCATCGGCGGTTCGCGGTACTGCGGCTGTTCCTGCCACTGGCCGTAGCTGTTCGGTTCGTAATGCGGCAGGCCGCCGTAGTTGCCATCCACGCGCATCGCACCATCGCGGTGGTTGCTGTGCACCGGGCAGCGTGCGGCGTTGACCGGAATCTGGTGGTGGTTCACGCCCAGGCGATAACGCTGCGCATCGGAATAGGCGAACAGGCGTGCCTGCAGCATCTTGTCCGGCGACGGGCCGATGCCCGGCACCAGGTTGCTCGGTGCGAACGCCGACTGCTCCACGTCCTGGTACCAGTTGACCGGGTTGCGGTTCAGCTCGAACTGGCCGACTTCGATCAGCGGGTAGTCGCTCTTCGGCCATACCTTGGTCAGGTCGAACGGATGGATGCGGTAGGTTTCCGCCTCCAGCTCGGGCATGACCTGGATGAACAGCTTCCACTTCGGGAAGTCGCCCTTCTCGATCGCGGCGAACAGGTCGCGGCCGTGGCTTTCGCGGTCATGGCCGACCAGGATCTGCGCCTGCGCGTCGGTCAGCGATTCGATGCCCTGCTGGCTGACGAAGTGGAACTTCACCCAGAAGCGCTCGCTGTCGGCGTTGGTGAAGCTGTAGGTGTGCGAGCCGAAACCGTGCATGTGGCGGAAGCTGCGCGGAATGCCGCGGTCGCTCATCACCACGGTCACCTGCAGCAGGGCTTCGGGCAGCAGCGTCCAGAAGTCCCAGTTGTTGCGTGCGCTGCGCAGGTTGGTATGCGGGTCGCGCTTGACTGCCTTGTTGAGGTCGGCGAACTTGCGCGGGTCGCGCAGGAAGAACACCGGCGTGTTGTTGCCGACCAGGTCCCAGTTGCCTTCTTCGGTGTAGAACTTCAGGGCGAAGCCGCGGATGTCACGCTCGGCGTCGGCGGCGCCACGCTCGCCGGCCACCGTGGTGAAGCGGGCGAACATCTCGGTCTGCTTGCCGACCTTCTCGAACAGCTTGGCGCGCGTGTACCGGGTGATGTCGTGGGTGACGGTGAAGGTACCGAACGCGCCCGAGCCCTTGGCGTGCATGCGGCGCTCGGGAATGATCTCGCGGTTGAGGTTGGCCAGCTTTTCCAGCAGCCACACGTCTTCCATCAGCAGCGGGCCGCGCGGGCCAGCGGTCCTGCTGTTCTGGTTGTCCACCACCGGTGCGCCGAAGGCCGTGGTCATCGGCGTGACCGGATCGTCGCCGTGCTTCTGCTTCGGCGTGGTGCTCAGTTCACGCTGCTGCTGGGCGCCTTCTGCCGGCGACGGAGCGGTGTGATACGGGCACTTGGGACTGTTGTTATCGGACTGGCTCATGGCTGGCTCCTGCGGGTGAAGACGGGGGTGGAACATCTTCACTCGACTTTAGCTAGGGCCAGATGAAATGAATAATCGAATGATCCGTTCAGGCTGATAGTTTCTGTCAATTGAAACGAAGAATCGGATTTACAGGGCCTTTCGGACAGCCGCCCGCGCCGTGGCGGGAGGCCGGGGCCGGGCGCGGCAGGGCTAGAGCAGCGCCTTCAGCCGGTACAACGCTTCCAGTGCCTGCTTCGGGGTCAGCTCGTCCGGGTCGATGGCGGCCAGCGCTTCCTGGGCCTTGTTCGACGGCGCGGCGAACAGCCCGAACTGCTGCGGCGCATCCAGTGCCTGTGGCGCCAGTTCGGCAGCATGGCTTTCACCACCGCGCTGCTCCAGTTCGGCCAGGCGACGGCGTGCCTGTGCCACGGTGGCGCGCGGCAGGCCAGCCAGTGCCGCCACCTGCAGGCCGAAACTGCGGTTGGCCGGACCATCCTTGACCGCGTGCATGAACACCAGCGCCTCGCCGTGCTCGACCGCATCCAGGTGCACGTTGGCGATGCCGCTGCGGCCGCCCTCGTGTTGTTCGTTGGCCAGCGCGGTCAGCTCGAAATAGTGGGTGGCGAACAGCGTGTAGCAGCGGTTCTGGTAGGCAAGGTGGCGAGCCACCGCGTCGGCCAGCGCCAGGCCATCGTAGGTGGAGGTGCCGCGGCCGATCTCGTCCATCAGCACCAGCGAATGGGCGGTGGCGTGATGCAGGATGTAGCTGGTCTCGGCCATCTCGACCATGAAGGTCGACTGCCCGCGCGCAAGGTCGTCACCGGCGCCGATGCGGGTCAGGATGCGGTCGATCGGGCCGATCACCGCACGGCTGGCCGGCACGAAGCTGCCGATGTGGGCCAGCAGCACGATCAGCGCGTTCTGCCGCATGTAGGTCGATTTACCGCCCATGTTCGGGCCGGTGATGACCAGCATGCGACGGTCCGGATGCAGGTCCAGGTCATTCGGTTCGAACGGCTGCTCGCGCACCGCCTCGACCACCGGATGGCGGCCGCGCTCAATCTTCAGGCACGGTGCCGTTTCCAGTTCCGGGCGCGACCAGTCCAGCGCCTGCGCGCGCTCGGCGAAGGCGGCCAGCACGTCCAGTTCGCTCAGCGCAGCGGCGCACTGCTTCAACGGTTCCAGCTGTTCGCCGAGGGTATCCAGCAGCTGCTCGTACAGGTACTTCTCGCGCGACAGCGAACGGTCGCGCGCGGACAGCACCTTGTCTTCGAACGCCTTCAGTTCTTCGGTGATGTAGCGCTCGGCATTGGTCAGTGTCTGGCGGCGGGTGTAGTGCACCGGCGCACGGTCGGACTGGCCCTTGCTGATCTCGATGTAGTAGCCGTGCACGCGGTTGTAGCCCACCTTCAGGGTGGGAATGCCGCTGCTTTCGCGTTCGCGCTGTTCCAGGTCCACCAGGAACTGGTCGGCATGGGTGGACAGGCGGCGCAGCTCGTCCAGCTCTTCATCGAAGCCGTCAGCCAGCACGCCGCCGTCGCTCAGTTTCAGCGGTGGCATCTCGGCGATGGCACTGGCCAGCAGCTGCGCGCACGCATCGTGTTCGCCCAGTGCGGCGTGCAGGGCCTGCAGGCGCGGCGAATCCAGCGGCGCCAGCACTTCGCGCACGGCCGGCAACAGGCCCAGGCCGTCACGCAGCGTGGAGAAATCGCGCGGGCGCGCCGAGCGCAGCGCGACGCGGGTGAGGATGCGTTCCAGGTCGCCCAGGCGCCGGAACTGTTCGCGGATATCGGCGTCGCTGCCGCGGTCGATCAGGGTTTCCACCGCATGGTGACGGTGTACCAGGACCTCGCGCAGGCGCAGCGGGCGGTGCAGCCAGCGCCGCAGCAGGCGGCCGCCCATCGGCGTCACCGTGCTGTCGAGCACGCCCAGCAGGGTATTGCGGGTATCGCCGTCGACGCGCGTGTCCAGTTCCAGGTGGCGACGGGTGGCGGCGTTCATCGCGATCGCCTCGCCAGCGGTTTCCATGGCGATCGAGGTCAGGTGCGGCAGGCGCTGCTTCTGGGTCTCCTCGACATAGCCAAGCAGGGCACCTGCGGCAGCGGTCGCGCGCGGCTTGTCATCGATGCCGAAGCCGCTCAGGTCGTGCAGCTTGAAGAAGGCCAGCAGCTGGCGGCGGCCGCTGTCGGCGTCGAACAGCCAGGGGGCGCGACGGCGCACGCCGGTGCGCTGGCGCAGGAATTCCGGCCAGTTCTCTTCGTCGGGCACCAGCAGCTCTGCCGGCTCCAGGCGGGCCAGTTCGGCTTCCAGTGCGTCGTCGGTCTCCACTTCGTTGACCAGGAAGCGGCCACCGGCCAGGTCGGCCCAGGCCAGGCCGTAGCCCTGCTTCGTGCGCGACAGCGCCATCAGCAGGGTGTCACGGCGCTCGTCCAGCAGCGCTTCGTCGGTGACGGTGCCGGGGGTGACGATGCGCACCACCTTGCGTTCGACCAGGCCCTTGGCCAGCGCCGGATCGCCGATCTGCTCGCAGATCGCCACCGACTCGCCCAGCGCCACCAGCCGTGCCAGGTAGCCCTCGTAGGCGTGCACCGGGACGCCGGCCATCGGGATCGGCGCGCCACCGGAGCTGCCACGCTGGGTCAGGGTGATGTCGAGCAGGCGCGCGGCCTTGCGCGCATCGTCGTAGAACAGCTCGTAGAAATCGCCCATGCGGAAGAACAGCAGCAGGTCCGGGTACTCGGACTTGGCTGCGAAGAACTGCTTCATCAGCGGGGTGTGTTCGGCGGACTTGTCTTTGGACATGGGACTCGTGGATCAGGGCGTCCGGCCGCGCCGGAGGGCGGCGGCAGCGGAGCCGGTACAGGGCCCTCCATGGTAACTGCTGGGGCGCAGGGTTGCGGCCACCGATGGCAGGCCGGTACGGCACGGAAAGGGGGTCAGGCCGGGACCAGGGTGATCTGCCGATGGCTGCCAAAGATCTGCATGACGATTTCGAAGTAGGTCGGTCCCTCGCCCTGTTGCAGGGCCTGCAGCTGGCGGGCAATGGCCTGCGTATTGAAACTGCCCGGTGTGTCCAGCTTTGCCTGCAGCCATTGGCGGGTGGTGTCCATGCCCAGGGCCGCGCGGCTGTGGGCGATATCGCGCCAGATCAGCGTGGCCTGCGCCTGCCCGGCCAACGCGCCATAACTGCCATGCAGCAGGTCGTCCAGCGCGTCCAGGCTCGGCCCGAGCTGCCACGCCTCGCCAGCCATGAACACGCGGTTGATCTCCGCGTACAGGGTGGCGATGTCATTGATGGCGCTGCCTTCGATCTGCAGGACGATGGTCATGCGCCGACTGTAGCGTGACCCGCGCGTACGGCGTGTGCGGCTGAACGGATTCGCTTTGCGGGCGTGGGCCGTGCACCGCATACTTCGCGGCTGCACCTCGCTGCACGGCTGTCGCGCAGCAGCATGCGCTGCTTTGCAGGCACGAGTGCAACGCGCGTTCCGCAACCTGCCAACGCTTTGCCGCGAGCCTTTGCACCGGGCTCACGCGCGTCCTCCGGAAATCCACCCTTCAGAAACTTCCGCGCCGGCCGATCTGTACCGCGGCATTGCGCCTGTCGCGCGATGCCGTGGCTGTCCATGGTGGCGCAGCCGCAGTTCGCGTTCCTGCAGCACCGCGGCTGGCACCGCGGGCGCTGGCAGGACGATTTCGAATGGAACGTAGAGTGGAAACAGGGAAGAAGCACCCGGGGCCGAGGCTCCATCGTGGTTGGTCGTTGATGCTCGCCGTTGCCGCATGGCCGGCGACCGCCCAGCAGGCCGGTGATCCCGCCGCGCAGGAACTGCTGCGGCAGCAGGAGCGCGAACGCGTGCTGCGCGAGCAGCAGGAACAACGCCCCGACGTCCGCCTGGAGCGGGACGCGCAGAAGGAGGGCGACCGCCTGCCGGCGCAGGAGCACCCGTGCGTACGCATCGATCGCATCGTGCTGGAAGGCGAAGACAGCCAGCGCTTCGGCTGGGCACTGGCGGCGGCCGACCCGGCGGACGATCCGGCCACTGGCCGTTGCCTGGGAACCGAAGGCATCAACGTGGTGATGAAGCGTGTGCAGAACGCGATCATCGCCCGTGGCTATGTCACCACGCGCGTGCTGTCGGCACCGCAGGACCTCAACCAGGGCACGCTGGCGTTGTCGGTGGTGCCGGGCCGGTTCCGCGAGGCCGTGTTCTCCGATCCGCAGGGACGGCATCCGGCCCTCGCCAATGCATTGCCGATCCGCAGTGGCGGCCTGCTCAACCTGCGTGACATCGAGCAGGGCCTGGAGAACCTGCAGCGCGTGCCCACCGTCAGCGCCGACATCAAGATCGCGCCGGCCGACGGCGAGGGCGCGGCGCCCGGCCAGAGCGACCTGCAGATCGACTGGACGCAGCGTTCACCGGTACGCGCCAGCGTCACCCTGGACGATGCCGGCAGCCGCGGGACCGGGAAGCTGCAGGCCAACGCGACGCTGTCGCTGGACAATCCGCTGGGCCTGAACGAGCTGTTCTACGTCAGTGCTGGCCGCGGCGTGTTCAACGGCCGCGGCAAGGACACCGACAGCTGGACCGCGCACTACGACGTGCCCTACGGCTACTGGCTGTTCGGTGCTACTGCCAGCGCCTACGACTACAGCCAGAACGTGGTCGGTGCTTTTGAACGCTACGACTACAGTGGCCGCAGCCGCAACGCCGAGGCGCGGGTGGACCGGCTGCTGCTGCGCAATGCCAAGGTCAAGTTCAGTGCCTACGCACGCGGCTGGCAGCGCGAGTCGAAGAACTACATCGACGATACCGAGATCGAAGTGCAGCGCCGCCGCACCGCCGGCTGGGAACTGGGCCTGACCCACAAGCAGTTCATCGGCACTGCCACGCTCGATGCCAGTGTGGCCTACCGGCGTGGCACGGGCGCCTTCCACGCACTGCGTTCGCCGGAAGAGATGGCGCAGTTGTGGGACCCGACGTTGCCGCTGGAAGGCACCTCGCGGATGAAGCTGATCACCGCCGACGCGCAGTTCAGCGTGCCGTTCCAGCTGGGCAAGCAACGCCTGCGCTACACCGCCGCATGGCGGGCGCAGTGGAACCGCACACCGCTCTCGCCACAGGACCGCTTCGCCATCGGTGGCCGCTATACCGTGCGCGGTTTCGACGGTGAAAGTTCGCTCAGCGGCGAGCGTGGCTGGTCGCTGCGCAACGATCTTTCGCTCGGTATCGGGGGCGGCCAGGAGTTCTACGTGGCTGCCGACTACGGCCGCATCGGCGGCCCATCCGCGCAGTGGCAGTCCGGCCATGACCTGGCCGGCATGGCACTGGGCCTGCGCGGCGGCTGGCAGCAGCTTTCCTGGGATGGCTTCGTCGGTTCGGCGCTGCGCAAACCCGCCCATTTCCCCACCGACTACACCACATTCGGCTTCAGCCTGGCCTGGCGCTACTGATCTGCCACAAGGACACGTGACATGAACACTATCTATCGTCTGGTTTTCAACCGCGCGCTGCGCGTCTGGCAGGTGGCGTCGGAGCTGGTGAAGGGTGGCGGTGGCCTGGTCGGCCATGCGCCGGGCCGGCAGAGCGCCGCGCTGTCGCCGCTGGGCTTCGCGCTGATGTGCTCACTGGGCTGGGTCAGCCTGGTAACACCTGCACTGGCGCAGTCCGACGCGCGCATCATTTCCGATCCGAATGCGCCGGGCCGTGAACGGCCGACGATGGTGACGGCACCCAATGGCGTGCCGATGGTGAACATCACCACGCCGTCGGCGGCGGGCGTGTCGCGCAACCGCTATTCGCAGTTCGACGTGGGCCGCGATGGCGTCATCCTCAACAACGCCCGCGGCCAGGTGCAGACGCAGCTGGGCGGCTGGGTGCAGGGCAACCCGTGGCTCGCCACCGGCAGTGCACGGGTGATCCTCAATGAAGTGAATGGTCCGGCCAGCCGGCTCAACGGCTATGTGGAAGTGGCCGGGCAGCGCGCCGAAGTGATCATTGCCAACCCGGCCGCCATCCAGGTCAACGGCGGCGGCTTCCTCAATGCCAGCCGGGTGACCCTGACCACCGGCACGCCGATGTTCACGGGGGCCGGCGCACTGGAGGGCTACCGCGTCACCGGCGGCGCGATCCAGATCGATGGCGATGGCCTGGACACCAGCCGTGCCGATTACACCGACCTGATCACCCGTTCGTTGCAGGTCAACGCCGGCATCTGGGCCAACCAGCTGCAGGCGACGCTGGGCAACAACGTGGTCAGTGCCGACCACAGCCAGGCCAGTGCGACCGCAGCCAGCGGCGAGGCACCGACCTTCGCGCTGGACGTTGGCGCACTGGGCGGCATGTTCGCCAACAAGATCTGGCTGGTGGGCAACGAGCACGGCGTGGGCGTGCGCAATGCCGGCAGCATCGGCGCGCAGGCCGGCGAGCTGGTAGTGACGGTGGATGGCCGCCTGGAAAACACCGGCGCCCTGCAGTCGCGGCAGAACGTGCGCGTGCAGGCCAGTGGCGACCTTGCCAATGGCGGCACCATCGCGGCCACGCGCGAAGTTGCGATCACCGCCGGTGGCACGCTGGACAACAGCGGCGGCACGCTCAATGCACAGCGCCTGCAGGTGGAGGCGCAGGGGTTGCGCAACCATGGCGGCGCCATTGAACAGACCGGCGCACAAGCGCTGGCGGTCAAGGCCGACGCAGCCAGCAACCGTAGCAATGGCCTGTTGGGCGCACTGGATGCCGTGGTGTCAGGTGGTAACGGGAGCAGCGCTGGCAGCGGCGCGTCGCCCGGCAATGGCGGTGGAATACCAGGAACCGGCACGCCGGGAACGCCGGGAACCGGAGGCGGCAATGGCGGCTCGGCGGGTACGCCGACGTCGCCGGAGCTGCCCTTGGCCGAGGGCCTGATCGCCATCGCCGGTACGCTGGACAACGACGGCGGCAGCATCAGCAACGGCGGCACGGTGTCACTGGCCGCACGCAACGGTCTCGACAACAGCGGCGGTCGCCTGGGAGTGAGCGCGCTGCAGGCCGGGGGTGAGCTGCGCAATGACGGCGGCATGCTGCAGGTGCATGGCGATGCCGCGTTGCAGGTGGGCCTGTTGTCGAACCAGAAGGGTGCGCTGAGCGTGGCCGGCGACCTGTGGCTGAATGCGCAGTCGCTCGACAACCGCGGTGGTGAACTGCGGCACGCCGGCAAAGCGGCATCGTCGTGGACGGTGCAGGGCCTGTTCAACAACGACGGTGGTCTGCTGGCCACCAATGCCACGCAGCTGGCCTTGCGCGCAGGCCAGGTCGGCAATGCCGGTGGCCGCATCGAACATGCCGGTGGCGATGGTCTCGCGTTGGTTACGGGCGACTGGGCCGGCAGTGGTGGGCGACTGAGTACCCTGGGCCGCCTGCAATGGTCGGCCGGCAACGCCGATCTGAGCAGCGGTTCGCTCAGTGCGGCCGGGTTCGACATCCTGGCCGCGACGCTGGACAACCGGGGCGGCAGCCTGCTGTCGCTGGGTAGCGGGGCCAGTTCGGTGAAGGCCACGACGCTGGACAACCGTGCCCGCGGTACGCTGGCCGGCAACGGCGATCTGGCACTGGTCGCGACCACGCTGGACAACAGCAACGGCCTGGTTCAGCAGGCTGGCACCGGCACCCTGAGCTTGCAGGCCGATACGTTGCGTGGCAGCGAAGGGCGCCTGCTCAGCAACGGCGCGCTGGTGCTGTCCGGCGGCGAGCTGGACGTGAGTGGCGGTACGACATCGGCGCAGAGTGTGCAGATCCACGCCGGGGCATTGCGCAACCGCCAGGGCCAGATCGTTTCGCAGGGTGTCTCGGCGCTGGCGCTGGACGTGCGCGATGCGCTCGACAATCAGGGCGGCCAGATCGTCGGCAACGGCGGCCTGCGCATCGACGCCGGTCGCATCGACAACCAGAAGGGCACGCTGCAGTCGGCCGGTACGCAGGGCGTGTCCCTGGCGGTGCGCGACACGCTGGACAACAGCGGCGGCGGCATCTCCGGCAATGGCCAGGTGCAGCTGCAGGTTGGCAGCCTGGTCAACCAGGGCGGCAAGGTGCTGGCGGCAGGCAGTGGCGCGCTGCAGGTGCAGGCCCGAGAGCGCTTGGACAACAGCAACGGCGGCCGCCTGGCCGGTACCGGTGATGTGCAGCTGCAGGCAGCGCGCCTGGACAACCGCGGCGGCGCGATCGAACACGCGGGCAGCGGCACCTTGCAGATCCGGGCCGACAGCCTGCAGGGCGCGGGCGGCCGCATCCTCAGCCAGTCGGCGCTGGAACTTGAGGGCGGCGACCTGCTGCTGGGGGCCGGCAGCATTACCCAGGCCGAGCGCATCGCCATCGATGCGCAGCAGCTGGACAATGCCGGCGGCAACCTCAGCGCGACCGGCAACGACACGCTGCGGCTGCACGTGGCGCAGCGCGTGGACAACAGCGGCGGCACCATCGCCGGCAACGGCGCGCTGGATGTACAGGCCGGTGAACTGATCAACCGCAGGGGCACGCTCAGCGGTGCGGGGACAGCTGACAGCACGCTGCAGATCGTCGCTGCGCTGGACAATGACGAAGGCACGATCGCCAGCAATGCCAACCGCCTGACGGTCACTTCCGCACGGCTGGACAACAGTGGCGGCAGCATCCGCCAGGCCGGCAACCAGGGCCTGGACATCACCACCGGCCGCCTGGACGGCAGCAAGGGCACGCTGGTCTCCTCGGCCACGCTGACCCTGCGTGCTGGCGACGTGGATCATCGTGACGCGACACTGGGCGCCGATCGCCTCGACCTTGAGGCCACTACGCTCGACAACGCCGGTGGCCGCATCATCGCCAGCGGCGAAGGCGCCAGTCGCATCAAGGCCACGACGCTGGGCAATGCCGGTGGCACGCTGGCCAGCAATGGCGACCTGGCCCTGCTGGCACAGGCGCTGGACAACCGTGCAGGCAGGATCCAGCACGCGGGCAGCGGCCAGCTGCAGGTCTCGGCGAAGACCCTGCTGGGCAACGGCGGCAGCGTGCTCAGCAATGGCAGCTTCGCGCTGGATGGCGCCAACCTCGATCTGACCGCGGCAACCACCTCGGCGCGCCGCGTCGACATCACCGCCGATACCCTGACCACCGCCGGTGGCACGCTCACCGCAACCGGTGAAGACGCGCTGCGCCTGCGCGTACAGGGTGTGCTGGACAATCGTGGTGGCACGCTGGCGGGCAATGGCGTGCTGGATCTCACCGCGCAGCAGCTGATCAATGCACAGGGCACGCTGCAGGGTGCAGGCGCGGGTCACTCCACGCTGGCGATCGGCCAGGCGCTGGACAACCAGAAGGGCCGCATCCTGCTCGGCGGTGCCGGCACGCTCACCGCGGCCAGCCTCGGCAACCAGGGGGGCACCGTGCATGCGGGCGGCAGCGCACTGGTGCTGGGCGTTGACGGTCGCCTCGACAATGGCGATCAGGGCCTGCTGTCCAGCACCGGCACGTTGACCCTGGGCGCCGGCAGTCTCGACAACCGCCACGGCACCCTGGTCGCTGGCAAGGACCTGGCGGTGACCACGGCGGCAGGCGTGGACAACAGCGACGGCGCGATGCAGGCCGCCGAACGGCTGCAGTTGCAGGGCAACGGCCTGCTCAACCAGCGCGGCACGCTGCTGGGCGGCCAGCTGGACATCGATACCCGCGGCCAGCGGCTGGACAACCGCGCCGGCACGCTGGGCACGCAGAAGGGCGACCTGATCGTTCGCAGTGGCGCGATGGACAACCAGGGCGGTCGCGTGCAGTCGGCGGCCGACCTGGCCATCAACACGGCCGGGCAGGACATCGACAACCGCGCCACCGCCGGCAGCGGTGGATTGCTGGCGGCCGGGAAGCTGCAGCTGGATGGTGGCGTGCTGGACAACCGTGGCGGCGCAGTCAATGCACAAGGCGATGCGCGCTTGCTGCTGGCCCGCGTCGACAACAGTTCCGGTGGAACACTTGCCAGCGCCGCGAATCTGTCGCTGCAGGCGGCGAGCCTGGCCAATGCCAGTGGTCGCGTGCAGGCCGGGCGCAACCTCGACCTGACCCTGGACGGGCACCTGGACAACGCCGCCGGCGCGATCGCGGCCGGCCAGCTGCTGACCCTCACGGCCGCCAGCGTGGACAACCGCAACACCCGTGGCGGCGACGGCACGCGTGGCCTGCAGGCGGGCCAGCTGCAGTTCGGTGCACAGTGGCTGGACAACAGCCAGGGCCAGGTCGTCACCGATGGCGGTGCGCGGCTGCAGATCAACGGCCAGCTGCAGAACACCGGCGGCGTGATCAGCACCGGCGGCAACCTGGACAGCCAGGCGGACAACGTCGCCAACAGCGGCGGCCTGCTGCGCGCCGATGGCAGCCAGACCCTGGTCGCACGTGCGCTCAGCGAAGACGGCCAGGTGCAGGCGCAGCGGGATCTTGGCCTCACCCTGCAGCAGGACATGCGCCATCGTGGCGAATGGATCGCCAACGGCACGCTGTCGCTGAACCTGTCCGGCGACCTCGACAACCAAGGGGTGGTGCGCGGTGGCAACCTCGACCTCAACGCCCAGAACATCACCAATGCGGCCTCGGGTGAGATCTCCAGCCAGGGCACGACCCACCTCAACGCCCGTGGCCAGCTGACCAACCGCGGCCTGATCGATGGCGCGCGGACCCACCTGGAGGCCAGCGAAATCGACAATCTTGGCACCGGGCGCATCTACGGTGATCGCGTGGCGATCTCCACCGGCGTGCTGAAGAACCGCGCCGAAGAGGCCGCTGATGCCACCCGCGTCGGCACCGTGGCTGCACGCGAGCGCCTGGACCTGGGCGTGCGCGAGCTGCAGAACACCGGCAAGGGCCTGATCTACAGCGGCGGTGATGCGGCCATCGGCGGCACGCTGAGTGCCGATCGCATCGCCAGCGGCATTGCCGGGCGGATCGACAACATCAGCTCGGTCATCGATGTGACCGGCAACCTGTCCATCGATGCGCAGGTGCTCAACAACATCCGCGAGAACGTGGTCATCACACAGACCACCACCGTGAACGCTCCGGTGCGCATGGATCGACCCGCCTGGTGGCGCAACGGCAAGAATGGCACCGAGGACATTCGCAGCACCAGTCACTATTCGGCGCACGAGGTGTACTACCTCAACCCGACCGATATCCTGGAAGACACGCCGCACATCACGCCGGATGGCTTCACCGTGCACCGTGCGGTGGTACGACTGACCGCGCAGACCAGTGCCTACTTCTTCGGGCGCGGTGGGCTGTATGCCGCGCTGGGTGAGCGTGCGCGGCTGAACGTGCAGGATGGCACGGTGGTGATGTACTACGTCGGCCGCCAAAACAACCAGGTCAATCCGGACCAGGTTGCCGCTGGTGCCGACGATCCGTTTGCCGAGCTGGCCACCTTGCATCCCGATTCGCCGGCATTCCGCTACGTCGATGACAAACTCACCTACTCGTCAGCGTATGGCACCTGCACGACCAACTGCGTGCAGTTGTGGACCTACAAGGACTACGATCCCGACCGCATTCTGACCAGCCCACAGTTTGCGGGCGGCAACTCCACCAGCGCCAACGAGCAGTATCGCCTGGCTACGCGCACGGTGACCGAAGATGTGTTGCAGCCGAGCGTCGGTGCCGATGCGGTCATCCGGTCAGGCGGTGCGATGCGCATCCGCAGCGATGACCTGCGCAACCACTACGGCAGCATCGCCGCCGGCGGCGATCTGGACATTATCGGCCTGACCGGCGCGGCGAAGGTGGAGAACCTGGCGGCCACGCTGTATCGCACGCACCAGTTCTCCAACGTCAGCCACACCTTCGGCGGGGACGTGATGACCTGGAGTGCTCCGGCTATTTCCGAGGTGACCGGTAAGATTGGCGGCAGCATTGTCAGCGGCGGCTCGTTGAGCATCGACGTCGGTGACCTGAGCAACCTCAACCAGGGGCGAAACGCGCCGAACGTGCAGAACGGTTCGGCCATGGCCAACCTCAACGTGCAGGGGCCCACGGCGCTGCCGGATGGGCCGGGTCATGGCGGTGCGCAGGGGCCGGGCCAATCCACTGGCACCGGTGCCGAACGCGCGCTGGCACAGGCGGCCGATGGTGCCAGTACCCAGCAAGGGAGCAGCGTCGGCGGCGTGAGTGGCAACACCGGTACATTCGGGCCGCGCGTGGTCGCAGCCAGTGGAGGATCGCCGGATCGCATCGCGATGGGTGCACCGGACACGCGCGCGCCGAGCGCCAGCCTGTTCAACGTCAATCCCAACGGCGGCCACTATCTGGTCGAGACCGATCCGCGCTTCACCGACCACAAGACCTGGCTGAGCTCGGACCACCTGCTGGGCCAGATGGGCTACTCGCCCGATACCGTGCAGAAGCGGCTGGGTGACGGCTACTACGAGCAGAAGCTGGTGCGCGAGCAGATCGGCCAGCTGACCGGTCGCCGCTTCCTCGACGGCTACGCCAGTGACGAGGCGCAGTACCGCGCGCTGCTGGAGGCCGGTGCCACGGTGGCCAGCGAATGGGGCCTTCGCCCCGGCGTGGCGCTGACCGAAGCGCAGATGGCACAGCTGACCAGCGACATCGTCTGGCTGGTCGAGCAGACCGTCACCCTGGCCGATGGCAGCACCACCACCGCGCTGGTGCCGCAGGTCTACCTGCGCCTGCGCCCGGGCGACCTGGACGGCAACGGCGCACTGCTGGCCGGCGCCAATGTCGATATCAAACTGGGCAATGGCCTGGTCAACACCGGCAACATCGCCGGGCGCAAGCTGGTGACCATCGATGCCGGCAACATCGAGCATTTGGGCGGCAGCATTTCCGGCCAGTACGTCGGGCTGTCGTCGGACAAGGACATCCGCGTTGCCGGTGCCGCCGTGACGGCTAGCGATGCGCTGTCGGTCAAGGCTGCGGGCAATGTCACGGTGGCCTCCACGGTGGAGACACAGCAGGGCGGTGGCACCTACCAGTACGAGACCAACCGCATCGATCGGGTTGCTGGCCTGTACGTAACCAACCCCAGTGGCGACGGCATGCTGTCGGTGGTAGCCGGTGGTGACATCAGCCTGCAGGCCGCACAGATCCGCAACGCCGGCGCCGACGGCCTGACCCAGCTGGCCGCAGGCGGCACTCTGGATGTTGGCGCGATTGCGCTGGAGGAGCGCCGCGACGCCACCTTCGATGAACGCAACCACCAACGCAGCAGCAGGACGACGCACGCTGCCACATCGGTGCAGGGCGCTGGCGATGTGGTGCTGGCCGCCGGCAAGGACATCAACCTGGCCGCCGCGCAGATCAAGGCGGCGGGCGGTCTGGCGCTGCAGGCCGGTGGGGACATCAACAGCCAGGCGCTGGTGGACAGCGAGAGCCGTGATTTTGCCAGCGCAGGCAAGCGCAGTTCGCTGCAGGTCAGCCAGCGTGATGAGACGGTGCGGGGCAGTACATTGCAGGCCGGGGACAATCTGCTGCTGAACGCGGGCCGGGACGTGAACCTGACGGCTGCGCTGGTCGACAGCAATGACGGCGCGGTAAGCGTGGCCGCAGGTCGCGACGTCAACCTGCTCTCGGCCAATGAGACGCACGACTACAGCCTGGACAGCTACGACAAGAAAAAGAAGACGCTCTCCAGCACCACCACCACGCGCAGCGTCGACGCCAGCGACAGCTATGCCATCGGCACGGCGATCCAGGGCGAGCGTATCAACATCACGGCTGGACGCGATCTGACTGCGGTAGGTGCGGTGGTCGATGCCACCGGCAACGTGATTCTGGGGGCTGGCAACAATGTGCTGATCACTGCCGCCGAGGACCATCACAGCAGTGAGTCCAACGAAAGCAAAAAGAAATCCGGCGTTACCGGGGGCTTCGGCAACGGCGTGGCATCGGTGGGCTATAGCAGCGCGAAGAACAGCAGCACCCACGCCGAGCAGTCCACCACCCAGGTGGGATCGGCGATCGCCTCGCGCGACGGCAATGTCCTGATCAATGCTGGCAACACACTGACGATCGAGGCCTCGGACGTCGCCGCAGGCGAGAACCTGACACTGGTGGGCAAGGACATTGCGCTGCTGGCGCGACAGGACACCACGGACAGCCAATCCAGCCAGGCCAGCAAGTCCAGCGGCTTCTCGGTGGGCGTGACCTACGACCCGACCAAGGCCTACCGCAGCGCCCGCGATTCGACCACCGACGGCATGGCCGACAGTGGCTCGGCGATGGGGCGGATCACCCGCACCGCTGAAGGCGCAGCCTCCGGCCTGCGTGCGGCCACCACGTCGACCGTGGTGACTGCCGGCAGCCAGCGCGCCAACAGCGAGCAGAGCCATTCGACCAGTGATGCCCGCGTCAGCCAGTTGGCTGCAGGCGGCGATCTCACGTTGATTGCCAACGGCGGCTCGATCCTCAGCCAGGGCACACAGATGTCTGCCGAGGGCAACGCTGTGCTGCTGGCCACCCAGGACATCGTGTTCGACGTGGCCCACAACACCGAGCGCAGCGACAGCAGCAGCCGCGGCAAGGGCTGGGGCTTTGCCAACAACACCAGCGGCCTACCGTTTGGTACCAACAACGCGCAGAGCCAGGGCAGCGGTAGCAGTGACACCATCACTGGCACGCAGCTGTCGGTCGGCGGCGGCGTGCGCATGGCCACCACCGAGGGCAACATCAGCCTGACCGCAGCCAACATCGCCGCCGAGAAGGACGTCAGCATCCGTGCGGCCGGGGATCTGTTGGTCCGCAGCGGGCAGGATACGGTCAGCAACGCCAATACGTCGGACAGCAAGGCGATCGGCTCGGTACAGATATCGGATACCGAGAAGTTCTCCGGCTGGCACCGCGAGCAGCACCAGGACGACAGCGCGCAGGTGTCACAGGTGGCCAGCAGCATCGGCAGCCTGGGCGGCAGCGTCAACCTGACGGCTGGAGGCAAGTACACGCAGACGGCCAGCAACGTGGTGGCCGCCAAGGACGTGAACATCACTGCCGCCGAGATCGAGCTTTTGACCGCCGACGAAAGCGGCCACTACTCGCAGAGCGACAAGGACCTGAAGATCGGCGTGTTCGCGCGGGTGAAGTCGCCGTTGATCGACCTGATCAACAACGTTGACGCGGCACGTCAGTCCGATGATCGCCTGCAGAAGATGCAGGGCATGGCGGCGGGCGCCAACGCGTACCAGGCAGCCAGTGCGATCTCGGCACTGTCCGGCCGTGGCGGAAGTGGCGAACTGTTCCGTGCTGAAGCAGGCATCGGCTTCAAGACCGCCAACAGCAGTGCAGATGGCAGCAGCATGGTTTCGCGTGGCTCCACCATCCAGGGCGGCGGCAACGTCAACCTCACCAGCACCCAGGGCGACATCCATGTGGTGCAGGGCAACCTGAGTGCAGGCAACACCCTCAGCCTGGATTCGGCCGGCGACATTCTGCTGGAAGCAGGCAAGGCGCATGTGGCCGACCGCAGCAAGAGCAGCAATGCCGGCGCCGAAGTGGGCGTGGGGGTCTCTGTAGGCGCGCAGACCGGCGTGTATGTGTACGCCGAAGCGAGCGTTGGCAGCAGCAAGGCCAATGCCGAGAGCAGCACGTGGCAGAACACCACGCTGACCGGCAAGAACATTTCGATGAAGGCCGAGGGCGATACCACGCTGCGTGGTGCCACGGCGACCGCCGACCGTATTGACGTCAAGACCGGCGGCACGCTGACGATCGAGTCGTTGCAGGACATCGCCGAGAGCATGTCCAGGAACAGTCAGGTGGGTGGCCGCGTGCAGGTGTCGTTCGGTACCGCGTGGAATGCCGACGGGTATGCGAGCGCAGGCAAGGCCAGCGGCAGCTATCAGGGTGTCGGCCAGCAGAGCGGCCTGTTTGCCGGCAATGGCGGCTACCACGTCGATGCCGGCCACGTGAACCTGGTGGGCGGGGCGATTGCCAGCACTAATGCGGGCAACAGTGAACTGACTGCGGACTCGCTGACGTTCACTGACCTGCAGAACCACATGGACTACGCAGCCAGCTCCGGCAGCATCAGTGGTGGTGCGGGCGGGCAGATGGATGGCTGGGCGCCCAAGCCGGGAACTGCGGCACCCCGAGGTGGTCCGGGCCTGCCGATGATGGAAACGGGCAGCGACAGCAGCTCCACCCTTGCCACCTTGACCGAGGGCAACATCACCATCGGTGGCAAGCAGACGTCGGCGGCTGAGTTGGGCATCAACACCGACGCCAGTGGAGCGCATCGTGCGCTGGATGCATTGCCGGATGCGAACAAGTTGCTGGCTGACCAGCAGGCGATGGCGGCTGCCGCTGGGACGGTGATGGCCACCAGCCAGCAGATTGCCTGGGATATTGGCAGTGCGGATGCGAAGAAAATCACGGACAAGTATCGGGAGCCGATGAGTCCCGAAGAGAAACGGGCATTCGACGCGCTTCTTCCCGAGGAGCAGTTCAAGCGCCTGGTCGCGTTCGATGCATCCTACCCGAATGCGCTGGTGACCCAGCAGAAGTGGGCCCCTGATGGTGTCTATGGTCGCGCGCTCGGCGCAGTGACCAGCGCGCTGGTCGGTGGTGTTGAAGGACAGGGGCTGGGTCAGCTGGGTTCCAACGCGCTGGCACCGTATGCGGCTGAACTGATCGGCAAGACCTTTGACCCGAACAAGCAGAGTGCTGTGCCTAGCGAGGCCATGCAGATGCTGTCGCACGCGCTGCTGGGCGCGCTGTTGGCAGAGGCCAATGGTGGGAAGGCGGGGAGTGGGGCGTTGGCGGCCGGTGGTGGTGAGTTGGCGGCGAAGTTCCTGACGGACAAGTTGTTCGGCGGGGACCCTTCGAACCTCAGCCCACAGGAAAGGGAAACAGTTCTGGCGCTGTCACAGGCGGTGGGAGCTCTGGCGGGCGGGTTGTCGGGACAGGATCTGGCGGGGATTGCGTTGAATGCGGGGATTGCCAGGAATTCTGTTGAGAATAATTTCCTCGGGAAGGATGATCAGCAGCGGCTGGCAGATCTACGTGAGAAGTCTAAGAAGGGGAAATTGACGCCACAGGAATCCGCGGAGCTTATTTATCTCGACGCTGGGGATCATATGAGTGATGGCCTGCTGAATATGCTTGCCAGCGGTCAGCCTCTTTCTGTCGTGCAGCAGCACAATCTGGAGCTCTATCTGGGGGCGTATGCCCAGCAGAACGGCACGGATGCGGCGATTGCCCTCGTCAGTGGGGGTATTCGCGAGGCAAGCGAATTCCCTTACTCGGGACTTTCGCGCGATAAGCAGAAGTACACTGATGAGAATTTTTCGTTCTTCGAAAAGAATATTTGGAGAGCTGATAGCGAAAACGAGGCAATCTTCAACAAGGCTATCATCAGGTCCGGCTTGGAGGTATGGCGCTCTGAAGATCTCCTGCCAACGGTGATGAGGCAACGGCGTGACTTCGCGCTGATGGATGCCTTGGTCGGTAGCCCTCTGGCGAGCGGAAGCTATCTGTTCGGCAGCCTTGTAGGGCTGAGTGACGATGATCGATATGCACTCACTATGACTGCGGGGAATATCGCGCTGATTGCCGGGGCAACGGCTGCGGGGAAGACGGGTTTGCTGCCTGTAACCGGGCGGCTTGGAATTAACCCCGCTGGTAGCGGTGCTACAAAGAGTAGCGCTTCTAGCCGAAGCCGAGAGTCCCCTAGAGGTGATGGGATCTCTTCTTCAGCGCAGACCGAGGCTGGAAAGGGAGATTCAAATGCCGGAAAATTGCTTAACGGAGGCGCTGGAAGGCCAGGAGAGCCTGCATCTTCACTGATAGGCGCCGATCGTGCCATCATTGATCCACGCAAGCTGGAGGGATATGCGCTAAACCCAGATCATCCTGTGGGCGGAAATAAGGCTCGCGTTTTCGAGTCTGTTCTGGGCTTTAATAAAAGTAATTCAGATGTTCTTATGAAACAGCTTCAAGAGGGGGTTGCAAAGATTCAACCAACGCCGGGAAAGGTTGATGAGTATGGGGCGCGTTATACAGTTGATATCCCAGTGATTGGGCCTAAAGGGCCCGGAGTGGTAAGGACGGGGTGGATTTATCGATCAGGCTCGGATACTCCCGAGCTGACTACGTTATTCGTGAAATAGATTAATTATGGCCATGAAAATAAATGATGTGGTTGAGGTGTTGCGGGACGTTCCCGAGTTAGGATTGATTGCAGGGGATCGTGGTGTTGTGGTGTGTGTCTTTTCAGGGGGCGCGTATGAGGTTGAATTCTCGGATGTCAGTGGTGTAACTGTGGCGGAGGTTGTTCTTGATGAGTCGCAGATGGCGCTCGTTTCATAGCAGTGGAGGCTTTGCAGGTCGGCCTATCAGTTTGGTGATTGGGGTGGAGAGAAGTGTCTGCTGATAAGCTTGACGGACGTTCCGGAGTAGTTCTTGCATTGGGCCGAGGGCATCGCAGCCAATCAATGCTGCATCGCCTTTTCCAACTGGACAGCCGGTCAAGTGGGCCGGCACAGCATCGCCCGCCCCTTGACGTTCATCCAGAGATCTTTCATTCAGAAAATTAAGTAATAGGTAACATTTGCGCTGCTGCTAAAATGGCCGGTCGTGCCCCGGCCGCAGCCCTTTCTGGTGGTGGAAAGATTTACTGACGGAATAATGGTCTTCATGAGATTGCTGTAGGCGAATTTGCTTGTTTGCCGACGCTCGGGGCAGTTCGAGAACGCTTGCGGCAATGTGAGCAAATGCATCGTGCGCATTTCCTGAAGCCAGCGTGGGCAGCAGCAAGGCGAACTCGGACAGCAACACCTGGCAGAACACCACGCTGACCGGCCAGAACATCTCGCTGAAGGCCGAGGGTGACACCACGTTGCGCGGCGCGACCGCCTCGGCCGACCGCATCGACGTCAAGACCGGCGGCACGCTGACCATCGAATCGCTGCAGGACATGGCCGAGAGCATGTCCAAGAACAGCCAGGTGGGTGGGCGCGTGCAAGTGGCCTTCGGCAACGCGTGGAACGCCGATGGCTACGCCAGTGCAGGCAAGGCCGAGGGCAGCTACCAGGGCGTGGGCCAGCAGAGTGGCTTGTTTGCCGGCAACGGTGGCTATCACGTGGATGCTGGACACGTGAATCTGAGGCGGCGCGATTTCCAGCACCAACGCGGCCAACAGCGAACTGTCCGCACAGACGCTGACCTTCAGCGACTTGCATAACCAGATGGACTACTCGGAAGACTCCGGCAGCATCAGCGGTGGCGGGGGCGGGCAGATGGATGGCTGGGCGCCCAAGCCGGGAACTGCGGCACCGCGAGGTGGTCCGGGTCTGCCGATGATGGAAAAGGGCAGCGACAGCAGCTCCACCCTTGCCACCTTGACCGAGGGCAACATCACCATCGGTGGCAAGCAGACGTCGGCGGCCGAGCTGGGCATCAACACCGACGCCAGTGGAGCGCATCGCGTGCTGGACGCATTGCCGGATGCGAGCAAGCTGCTGGCAGACCAGCAGGCGATGGCGGCTGCCGCTGGGACGGTGATGGCCACCAGCCAGCAGATTGCCTGGGATATTGGCAGTGCGGATGCGAAGAAGATCACGGACAAGTATCGGGAGCCGATGAGTCCCGAAGAGAAACGGGCATTCGACGCGCTTCTTCCCGATGAGCAGTTCAAGCGCCTGGTCGCGTTCGATGCATCCTACCCCGATGCGCTGATGACCCAGCAGAAGTGGGCGCCTGATGGTGTCTATGGCCGCGCGCTCGGCGCAGTGATCAGCGCGCTGGTCGGTGGTGTTGAAGGGCAGGGGCTGGGTCAGCTGGGTTCCAACGCGCTGGCACCGTATGCGGCTGAACTGATCGGCAAGACCTTTGACCCGAACAAGCAGAGTGCTGTGCCTAGCGAGGCCATGCAGATGCTGTCGCACGCGCTGCTGGGCGCGCTGTTGGCAGAGGCCAATGGTGGCAAGGCGGGGACTGGGGCGTTGGCGGCCGGTGGTGGTGAGCTGGCGGCGAAGTTCCTGGGTGACTACTACGCCAAACAGAATAAGGGGCAGTTGTCGCCCGAGCAGGCGGAGCAAGTAAGGGTGCTGGGACAGGCAGTCGGCGCAATGGCGGGAGGACTTTCCGCTGCAGGAATTTCTGGCGCGACATTGGGCATGGGTATTGCAAAAAATTCCGTTGAGAATAACTACCTGAATCACGACGAGCGGATGGAGTACCTTCAGGCGACCGTTATCTGCTCTGATGCAGGTAAAGACTGCGATATCAAGGAAAACTTCGAGCGGCTCTCCGCTGAGCGCGATTACAAGCTGTTGATGGCGTGCCAAGTGCCAGGATCTGCCGCATGTGCTGAACAGCGCTCACTTGCGAAAATTGCATTGGAATCGCATAACTCACCTATATATAAGGGAGAGTATGACGCATGGATGGCGGAAAACGCCGATAAGCTCATCGCTGCAAGCAAGAATGCCGGTTCTGGGGTAAGCCTTGAAAAAATTGCCATTCACTCTTCTACCGAAGATCTGCAAAGGAAGGTGTACTGTTCGCTAGTTGGTGAGTGTGGTTCGAACACTGTCGATCTATTGCGTGGTGCAGGCTACGGTGCGGAAGCTGACTGGCTGTCGTCGACGAATCGAGCAGTCGCTGGTGCTGCCTTTGTAAATGGGCTCTGGACTGGGGAAGAGACCTGGTAGCGGGTGCTGCAAGCATGAACCAGATCGGTGTTCTGCTGGGTTTGGTCTCGGATTACAAGGAGATGGACAAGCTTGGCTTGCAGGCCTTCTCCCAAAAAGCGCAACAACGCGATAAGCCAGGCCATCAATGAGTACATGGAGAAGACTGCGGGGTTGGCCTACTACTTAGCTGGTGGACGAAACTCGTGGAACTTTGAGGATGTCGACCAAGCAGCGAACGTTGGCGGAAAGCTCACTGTTGATATCGGAACCTCTTTGTTAGGGCCTGAGGCGTTCCTTGCAAAGGGGGCTAAGACCACCGCATTGGAGGCCGCTGCCTCGGAGGCGCTCGAACGAGCTCGAGTGGCGCGCTCGGTAAAATTGGAGCCGGATGGCTCGTTGCCGCCGCATTTGTTGCCAGATAACATTGTTGGAGGTGGAAGTATTGCTCACTTGGGAGTTGTTAATTATCCGGACGGCATATCATTCAAGGTCGATATTGATGCGCATATTTCTCGTCCAGATGGTTATTCTCAGAAGAACGGAATTTCTGGGGCGCACAATTCAGTGGAATTCAGGTCGGAGGCTGCGGCTCGTGGAGTGAAAATCGTAAGCGAGGTTTCCACGGATGTTCCGGGTGTTTCCGTTATCTCCTATCAGGTGCCGGCGTTGGATCCTACTGGGAAAGTAATTGTGGGCTATAAAAATAAAGTCCAGACGAAGATCGTGTATGATCCTTCTATAATGTCAGATAGGAAGGTTTTGATGCTCGGCCAGGAAGCTGCTGCGAAGGGTTACAAGGACGCTGTTGCTGCGGGGAAGAGGATATATGAGTCCAATGCGGGCGGCGTCTCTTTCGTTGTGTACATCGATGATGCCGGTGTAGTTAAAAATTTCCACCCTAAGTGAGGTTGGTATGAGTGATCAGTTGTTTGGATCTTGGATGGATAAGAGGGACTCTGATTGGGTGGTTTTTGCTTACTTTGATTGGATTTATTCTTCGGGAATGTTTATTCAGATGCTCGAGTGTTTATCAAGGGGCTGGGGTTTTGGCACCGATGATGTTGACTGTAGATTCCCGGATAATAGTAGCTTTGACGTGGATGATCACTTTTCTGGGGTGGAATTTTCATATGGGCTAAAGTATGACCCGGACGTTGTGATTGTTAGTGATGAAGAATTTAGTCGATACCTGGGTATGGCATGTCTCAAATATATAGAAAGAACTCCGGGATCGGCTGATTACGTTCGCTCAATGCTGTGCCAGAATGAGCTGGGAAATGGCTAATCCAGACTGCGGCCCTGCTGATGATTGCAGCATCGTTGATGCGGGCGCTGCGGCTGGCGCTGTTGCCATCGCTGATGAGCCGTCTGCTTAAGCATTACTGGCGAGCTCGCTGTGCCTGTGCCATCGCCAGAAACTTATTGGGTGCTTAAGGGTAGGATTTGGCCGGGATCGCGATGAATGCGGGGATTGCCAAGAACTCGGTTGAGAATAACTTCCTTGCTGAGTATCAAGCTCGAGTAATGAAGCAGCAACTCGACGAGTATGGCAGCGACACGTCATGCCAAAAGATGGTGCGTGACGTTGCCAAGCAACTGTCGGAGCGAATGGACTGTGAGCTGCTCTCGGTTTGTACAGCGAACTCGGCGAGCCCTGCCTGTCAGGCGTTTGTGAATGCGGCCGTTTCGTACAAGTATGGGTTCGTGGCCCGGAGAGCTTGGACTGTTCGATGATTCAAACGGAGGCGGTTCTGGCGCTTTCTAAAGCGGTGGGAGCGCTGGCGGGTGGGTTGTCGGGCAGGATCTGGCGGGGACCGTATTGAATGTGAGGATTGCCAGGAACTTGTTTGAGAACAACTTCCACGCAGGGGATCAGGCGAGCGCAATCTGGTGCGAGTTGGGCGACTGATGTGCGGGACAAGTCGATAGGTAATGGGGGCAAGTAGGGGTGAGGCTAGAATGAGGGATGAAGTCTATTCTGCAGTGATGAATTCTTCGTTTGGGTTGTCTCTTGGTGCCGTCTGGCAGCACATGACGATGGAGATGGGGGATGTTGGGATTTCTGGAAGGAGGGACGCGTTCTTCGAGTTGATGGGGCGTTTGCTGAGAGATCGGAAAGTAAAACTCGCATCGGACGGGAGGACCTTGGAGGGTGACTGGCGGGAACAATTGTTGTTCATCTCAAAGGCATGGCCTGAGAGTCCTGGCGAAGATGATATTGATGGATTCGGCCTTTGGTTCTTGATCGATGCTCCGGCGGGCTTAGTTTGGATCAGCGCAGATGGCCGTGAGCATTGGACGTAGCATTCCAGTCCAAATCGATCGCACCTCACCATCGATGGCAAACAGATGTTGGCGGCTGAGCTGGGCGTCAACATCGATACCAGCGCAGCGCGCGGTGAAGGCATTGCTGATGCAAGCACGTTGCTGATGGACAGGCAGGCGACGGCGGCTGCCGCAGGTACGGTGACGGCCACCAGCCAGCTGATTGCCAATGGTGTTTGCAGTGCGCATGTGAGCCGGTTCAGAAGAGGGGGGGGGCGGGATGAGTGTTGGTGATATGGGAGATTTCAAAGAAATTTCTGTTCAGGCTGCATATGTGTTGATGTGCGTTTTCCTGCAAAATTATTCGGATAGGGGTAGTAATCAGGACGCTCTTGTTGATCTATTATCTTCGGCGCGCTCTTTTTTGTGGGCAGATGACCTGCCCAACGATCCGGTAATGTGGGATGACTGGCGCGACGCGTTTGCAGAGGTCAACACCGCTGGGGGCGCACTTAATGCTGAATTCTGTGTCGCACAAATGAATTCATCGGGTGGGCGTTTGATGTTGCTGAATTCGTTCGCAGTAATGCTGGTATTCCTCGAGGCGATTTTTGATCGATCCGGTGAGGGTCTTCCGCTGTTCGAAGTTATTGGGCGTCTCACGTCGCCTTTAAATGATTCCAGTTGCCTGAATGATTCCTCTGTCTGGGTTGAGTGGATGGAGTCGGTTGGAAAGGTTAGGTCGTAGGGGTTTGGGTAGCGGCTTCTCTGATGGCAATAGCGATTGAATGGGGTGGGGCGGGCGATGCAAGAGGATCTTGAATTCGGTTGTGAATTCGAAGTCGAGATTCTTGCCGGCCGCAGTAGGCCTCATGTTGAGGTGACAGAGGAGCCTGCCTGGAGCAAGGTTGAGTTTCGTGGCGAGTTTGGATAGAGGATAATGAAAGTAAGGATTGAACCCACCTTCGGCAGCGCCGTCGGTGAAGCAGTACAGCGCACAGATACAGCCTCCGATGGGCTGAGCGAGAAGGATGCACTGGCGATCGTGGTAGGAGACAGGTTCTCCACCTATCTCCACCACTGGAGGCTGTACGAAGCAAGCGGCAGGGCGCCAAGGCGATGGAACTGGCCGGCGTTCCTGTTCTCGTCACTCTGGTTCTTCTTCCGGCGCATGCATGCGTGGGGCACAATCTGGTTCATCCTTTCGCCGTTACTGATGACCACCTTCGCGCTGCTGGGGCTGCCATGGTTGTCCTCGCTCTCTTTCGTGGTGTTCGCGTACTTGCAGGAATCCTGGCGAATCCGCTGTACCTGTCGCATTGCCGAAGGATTGTCCGTAAGGTTGATGCCGAGCATCGCGGGGCACATCGGCGGCACCTTGAGCTGCAGAAGGCTGGTGGTGTCAGCTACACCGCTCTGGTGATCGCCTTGGCGGTAACGGCCTCACAGAACACCCTGATCAAACTGATCGTTGGTTCGATATCAGAGCCAACGCCCACGCAGTCTGCTGTGCACGTGGCGGCGAACCCGCCGGATCTGCCGGACCCGCGAATAGAGGAAGCAGAGCGGGTGGCGTACCAGGAGCAAATGCGTGCGATCGCAATGACGGCGTGGCCAGCAGGTGTTCCCATTGAGGGCAATGCCTGCATTGTCGAGCTGCGGCTGGCGCCCCCGGGGCGAGTGCTGGAGGCCAATGTTCTGGAGCCGTGCACGTTGAGCGAGGCGCAGCGCGAGATGATGCTGGGCGAGATCAGGCGCACGGACTTCACGATCGAGGGAAAGATGCAGTTCTTCAACAGGCATACCCTCATCGGCTTGCGCAGGTAATGAGCATTTCGCTGTTTCTCGAGGTCGAAGCCGGTGCCGATCTGGATGCCGTGCTGCGCGCTCTGGACTCGATCCAGGCCGAGTACTCCGACGGTACTGACTGTACTGACGGTTTGCGTGGATATCTTCCAGCGTCCAACACCGGCTTCGGGTTCGGCATCGTCGACCCGCCGGAGGCACTCGCAGCGGAAGGGATTGAATCCGAGTGGCAGGTGGGCCTGCTGGGCTCGTTTCATTTCCGCGCGAGCGGGTTTGAGAGCGCCTGGGGGGAAATCTGCCGCTTCATCAAGCTCTACGCCGCGACGTGCGGGTTCCGGTTTGTGCTCTCGTTCCAGTTCGAGAGCGTCTATGCGGCAAGGCTCGGGAAGGATCTGGTCTTCCCGGGGCCTGCTGCTCCGTAATGCCGGATACCGGGGAGGCAGGCCCGGCCTGATCCCATTCTCGGTACACATGGCGATATACCTTATGGATATAACGCGTTCGTGGGTTGTCTGATTTCACACCTGTCTGCACAGTTCCAGAGTTTTAGATCGATATAATAATATCGACCCATAAAGTTTCCCCTGCCTGCGCCGCCATCGATCGTACGGCCATGATCAAGGGAATTGAGATGCTCGCCTTACGCAACCTCCGAGTGGGATCCCGGCTGGGTGCCGGGTTCGGTTTGCTGCTGCTGTTCATCGTGGCCATCGTTGGCCTGGCGCTGTACGGAAACCATCTGAAGTCTGCCCAGTTCTCGAAAGTGGTGGACGTCAACATGGTGAAGATGCGGCTGTTGAACGAGATGCTGGATACCAACAACGCAGTGTTGATGCACCGCAGGCTGATGGTGATCAAGCGCGGCGAGGATTTCGACAAGGATTATCAGAAGGCGCAGGAGCTGTCGCAGACCTACGATGGTATCTGGGCCAAATACATCAAGATTCCACGCGACGCCACCGGCGATGCCCTGGTCGCGAAGATCGACGCGGCACGCAAGGCCACCGACGCCTCCACCCAGCATCTGCACGAGCGCATGAAGGCGGGGGATTTTGACGGTGCGGCCAAGGAACTGCTCGCCGAGCACGGCTTGGCCACCGCATGGAATGAGACGATCTCGACCCTGCTGCGGCATCAGGAGACACTGACCGCGCGCAGCCGCGAGGAATACCGTTCAACCGAATCCTGGACCGGCACGTTGTCGATCGTGTTCGGCGTGCTGAGCCTGGTACTGGGCTCGCTTGCCGCGTGGGCAATCACCCGCAGCCTGACCCGCCCGCTGGAAGGCGCGGTGAAGCTGGCCGACGGCATCGCCAACGGGCGGCTGGACAACAGCATCGACGCGTCCGGCAACGATGAGGTGACGCAGCTGCTCAGGTCGATGCAGCGCATGCAGGCGCAGTTGCAGTCGGTGATGGCGGCGCAGGGCGAGTTGGCCCGTCAGCACGATGCAGGCAGCCTCAGCTATCGCATGGACGAGAGTGCCTTCCCCGGCGACTACGGGCGCATGGTGCACGAGACGAATGCGCTGGTCGGCTCGCATGTGCAGGTGCAGAACCGGCTGATCGAAGTGATGAAGCACTACGCCCAGGGCGACCTGTCGGTGGACATGGATCCGCTGCCGGGCGAGAAGGCGGCGATCACCCAGGCAATGGACGAGACCAAGACCAGCCTTTCGGCGATCAACGGCGAGATCCGCCGGCTGGCGACGGCCGCGGCGGCGGGCGACTTCAGCCTGCGCGGCGATGAAGATCGCTTCGCCTACGATTTCCGCGACATGGTGGCCGGGCTCAATCGCTTGATGCAGACCACCGACCAGAACCTGGTACAGGTGTCGACCCTGCTGCAGGCGATCTCCCGCGGTGACCTCACCGTACGCATGCAGGGTGACTTCCACGGCGTGTTCGCCCGCATGCGCGATGACTGCAATGCCACCGTCGATCAGCTCAAGCAGATTGTCGGCCGCATCCAGTCCAGTGCGTCCAGCATCAACCTGGCAGCGGGCGAGATTGCCTCGGGCAACACCGATCTGTCGCGGCGTACCGAACAGCAGGCGGCAAACCTGGAAGAGACGGCTGCGTCGATGGAGGAGCTGACCTCCACCGTGAAGCAGAACGCCGAGCACGCACGCCAGGCCAACCAGCTCGCGATTGGCGCGCATGGTGTCGCCTCGCAGGGCGGCGAGGTGGTCGGACAGGTGGTCACCACAATGTCGGCCATCGAAGCCTCGTCGAAGAAGATCGCCGAGATCATCAGCGTCATCGACGGTATCGCCTTCCAGACCAACATCCTGGCCTTGAATGCGGCGGTGGAGGCTGCGCGTGCTGGCGAGCAGGGCAGGGGCTTTGCGGTGGTGGCCAGTGAGGTGCGCACGCTGGCACAGCGCTCGGCCGGCGCGGCCAAGGAGATCAAGGGCCTGATCGAGGAGTCGGTCGGCAAGGTCGCTGATGGATCGGCGCTGGTCCGCCAGGCCGGCACCACCATGGGCGAGATCGTGGCCTCGGTGCAGCGCGTTACCGACATCATGGCCGATATCTCTGCTGCGTCGCAGGAGCAGAGCTCGGGCATCGAACAGGTCAACCAGGCGGTGGTGCAGATGGACGAAACCACGCAGCAGAATGCGGCGCTGGTGGAACAAGCCAGCGCGGCGGCACGCTCCATGGCGGAGCAGGCCAACCTGCTGGCCGAGGCGGTTTCGGTGTTCCGCACCGGTGCGGCAACCGCGGCTGCAGCCGTGCGTCCGGCCCTGGCTGCGGTGGCCGCGACGGTTACTCCGGTGCGCAGGCCGGCGGCACTGTCGCCGCGCATCGAGCCGACACTGGCGGCCAATGCCGGTGGTTGGGAAGAGTTCTAGAACGTGGCACGCCGGTAGGGAGACGGCGCCCATCACGACGGATGATCGTGATGGGCGCAACCTTCTTCCTGAACGCGCGATGGCCGATGAGGTGGCGGACACGCGCATTTCACTTCCGGTTGCCGACCGCAGGAGGAGACTTGCGCCATACCGGAACTCAGGAGATCGCCATGAAGACCTCGACCCGATTGCTTGTGCTGGGCACCCTGCTGGCGGCTTCGTCGGTGGCCGGCGCGCAGACGTATGGCCCGCGCGATGAGGGACGCAAGTTCAACGACGGCAGCCGCGTGGTCTGCAAGAACGTGGAAGTGCAGCGCAACTCGCGCGATCCGAACCGCATTGCGGGTACGGCCACGGGCGCAGTGATCGGCGGCCTGCTGGGCAACCAGGTGGGCGGCGGCAATGGCAAGAAGCTCGCTACCGTGGCCGGTGCTGTGGCCGGTGGCGCGGCCGGTCGCCAGATCCAGGGCAACAGCCAGCAGAAGAACGGCGACCGCGTGGTCGAGCGCCGTTGCGAGCGTGTCTATCGTTGATCGGTTGCCGTCCCGCCCTGTCCAGCCCTTCCACAGTGCAGTACTCGAACGCCGGCCCCGCGCCGGCGTTCATCGTTCCGGACCTGTATCGCTGACTCCGGCGTCGTGCCTATACTGCGCCGACTCAACGGATGAACGTCCAGTGAACGAATCGGCTCCAGCTCCCCAAGCGGCACCGCTCGCCAGGCACGACCCGATACCGGAAGCGACTGCCCATCCCCATCGGGTGCGTGATCGCACCGATGAACTCGAGCTCTTCATTTCGGGCCTGCTGGCGTTCGCACTGCTGGCCGTGCCGGGTTATCTGTTCGACGCCTGGGCGCGCAGCAGCCTGCACACCGAAGGCATGTACTTCCAGATGCTCTGGTTCGGTTTCAGCATCAGTGTCGGCATGTGCTATGTGCTGGCAGTGGCCTTGATCATCCACCTCACGGTGCGCGGCTACTGGATCGGGCTGATCGGCCTCAGGTCGCATTTCCCCGAGGGCATTGACTGGGGGCGCCTGCCAAGAATGGGGGCGGTCACGCGCGCCTTCCTGCATGCCCGGGACGGAGGCCTCGATGGCAGCATCGAACGTGCCGACCGGCTGGCGACGATGCTGTTCTCGACCACCCTGCTTGCCGTACAGACATTGGCGGGCACGCTGGTGCTGGCCGTTCTGACGCTCGGTGTGTCGATGGTGATCGGCGCGCTGTCCGGTGGCGCCGATCATGTCGCCATGCTCGCCCTGTGCACCGTGCTGGCCGCAATGTTGGCGCTGGCTGTTACCCCCGGGATCCTGGAAAAGATCGTGGCACGGCGGCAGGCGCGCGGGCAGCCCCATGAGCGACCGCAGCAACTGCTGCAGGGCATGCTGGCGGCACTGCAACGGGTTCCGCTGTTGCGCCTGATGCAGACCATGCAGCTGACCATGCAGAGCAACCTGCGCTCGCGCTCGTTCATGGCGGCCTACCTGTTCGCGGTGCTGGTGGCGATGCTGCTGGCGGCCGTGCAGGTGATGGCGTCGTTGAAGTTCTCGCTGTTCAACCGTTACCAGATCGTCACGGAAGCGGCGGTTGAGCACGGCATGCTGAGTGCGCATTACGAATCGATGCGTTCGGCGCATGACCAGCTGCTGCCGTACCCGATGATCCCGTCGGACACGATCAGCGGTGCGCAGCTTCGTTTGTTCATTCCGCATCGCCCGCAACGCGACAATCCGCTGGCGCGCCAGCATTGCACCGCACTTCCGGACGCGCGCAATGAGGCCACCGGGCAACAGGCCGCCAATGCCGCAGTGGAGTGTCTTTCCCGGCTCTGGCAGGTCAAGCTGGACGGCACCCCGGTCGACCTGCAGGGCTTCGTGCCCATGGAGCGGCGTGACCTGGATATGCGCGGCCTCGTGGGGTACCTGCCTACCCGGGGGCTCGCACCCGGGCGCCATGACCTGGAACTGGTGTGGAATGCTGCAGGCGGCGAGCGGGGGGCCGGACGGCGCCGCGCGTTCCGCATCCCGTTCTGGTATGCCCCGGATCCATGAACGATGGATCAAAACGGCCATGCCGCGCCGCTTGAACCGGCCGCTTACGACTTGATTCCCTCCGTCCCCTTTTTGGCGAGGAGGCGCCAGGTGGCGAGGCTGCCGTAGAGCAGCAGCAGGACGGTGAGGGTGATCAGTTCGTGGCTGACGTCGGCCAGGCGGGCGTTCATCTGGTTCAGGCGCACCATCAGGTTGATGCCCGAGGTGGTCGGCAGCAGCTGTGCCAGCCAGACCAGCGGTTGCGGCGTCATCACCGCCGGCCATGACAGGTTGGCCAGGAAAAACAGCGGGATCGAGGTGGCGATGATGTACTGGAAGGCGCGCTCGCGGGTGCGGAAGAAGCTGCCGACGAACAGGCCGAAGGCCACGGTGGCGGCGATGAACAAGGTGCCGCCCAGCAGCTGGCCCATCGGGTTGCCGCCGCGCGGATAGTCCTGCACCCAGGCAGTGAAACCGGCGTACCAGAACAGGCCGAACAGGCCGATCAGGCCGAAGCCCAACGCCATGCCGGCCAGCGTCGGCAGGTCGAAGCGCAGGCGCCGGCCCAGTGCGAGGCGGCGGCCGCCGAGCAGAACGCCGATGCCCATCAACAGCGTCTGGTGCACGATCAGCTCGGCCACGCCGGGCACGATGGCGCTGCCATAGCCTTCCTGCGTGTTGTACAGCGGGCGCTGCACCAGGGTGACCGGCGGTGCCTGCGGCGCACCCATGAAGGCGGCCTGGCCGACCACGGCATCACGCCCGAACGCACCCAGCGCATCAGCTACGCTGCCCAGCACCCAGCTGGCGCGGCCCAGGTAGGCGCCGTTGCCAAGCAATACCAGCCTGGCCGGAAGGCCGCGCAGGATGTCGCGCTCCAGGTTGGCCGGGATCACGACGATCCCCTCGGCATGGCCGGCTTCCAACTGCCGGCGTGCGCTGTCGACGTCCGCCGGTTGCCCGACCACGCGCGCAACGCGCAGTGCGTCGAGTTTGCGCAGCAGCTCGCGGCTGGTCGCGCTGTGGTCTTCGTCCACCACCAGCACCGGCAGGTTGCCGGCCACCTGGTGCCGGTAGGCGGCTGGATAGAAGAACGAGTACAGGATCACCGCACCGACCATCACCACGATCGCGTAGCGGTCGCACAGCACCGCCATCAGGGTCTGCCGCAGGCTGCGCCAGAGTACGCTCATGCGTCAGCCCCTGCGGATTGTGCGGCGGCAGGCGTGCGTGCAAAGGCGATCAGGCGCAGGCCGCCGATGCCACCAGCCACCACCGTCATCAACAGCAGCGTAGCCAGTGGCCATGCCGAAACCTGCAGTGGCGAGCCGATGAACTGCTGCTGGGTCTGCAGCTTGATGTAGGCGCTCAATGGCAGCAGCTGGTGCCAGACGCGGGTAAACAACGGCCCGTCCAGCACCGGGAAGGTAGCGCTGGAGAACGCCAGTGCGGTGCCGATGCTCAGACCGACTGCCGACAACGCGGTGCCCATGTCGCGGGTGACGCCGACGAAGAACAGCGCGTAGGCGGCCGTGGCCAGGTAGAACAGGGGTTGTGCGATCAGCAGCAGAAGCACGCTGCCGGCCACACCATCGCCGCGCAGCCAGGCCAGATAGCCGATGCCGAGCGCGCCATACAGCGAGAACAGCAGGAGGTACGGCGCGACCTTGCCGGCAATCGCCGACCACGGCGTTCGAGCCAGCCAGGCGGGCAGGGTGCCATCGCGGATCTCGCGGCCGAGGCTGCCGGCCACCGCAAGTGCCAGTACCAGTGACAGCACCGCCGGGAAGATCAGTGGCAGCAGGAACAATTCGTAGCTGCGCGCCGGGTTGTAGAGGATGTCCGACTGCACCGCGATCGGCGCCGCGCGCAGCTTGCCCGGGCCGACCTGCAGGCCGATGCGCTCGCGCAGCAGGCGTGCGTTCCATGCGGAAACCGCGTCGCCGATGTCGCGCGACGCCGACTGGCCGGTGGTCATGTAGGTGGCGTTGTAATAGGCGAACACCGTGCCCTGGCGCCCGCGCAGCGCCTGCCGGGTGACATCGCGCGGCACCAGCACGATGGCGAACACGTCCAGGCTGCGCAGCTGCGAACGTGCCTCCTCCAGGTCCGCTGGCTGGCTGGCGACGCGTACGCCGGGACTGGCGTCGAGCATGCGCAGCAGCAGGCGGCTGTCACTGCTGTGGTCATGGTCGACCACAGCAATCGGGATATCGCGCATCACCGACGGCGTGAACATCCATGCCATCACGACCAGCATCAGTAGTGGCAGCAAGGTGACCAGCAGCAGGTCGGCACGGTTGCCGCGCAGCGACTGCAGCTCGCGCCGCCACGAAGCGGCGAAGCCGTTGCGGTCCGGGCTCAGTGCTGGGGCCATGCGAACAGCACGCTCATGCCGGGGCGGAAGCCCTCGATGCGGCGTACTGGGCGCACCCGCACCTCGAAGCTGCGGACGTCATAGCCGGACGACTGGCGGGTGGTACGCCAGGTTGCATAGTCACCGGCCGGATTGATGAAGTAGACCTCGAACTCCCCGTCCAGGCCGAGCGCTGGCACGCTGCCTTTCAGCTTGCTGCCGACCTTCAGGCCCTGCATCTGCGATTCGCGCAGGTTCATCGCCACCCACATGCGGTCGATGTCGACCAGGGTGAACACGGGATAGCCGGCTGGCACCAGCTCGCCCGGGTCGGCCATGCGCTTGTTGATCTCGCCCGCCACCGGCGCGCGTCCCTCCACTTCGGCACGCGCCGCGTTGACTTCGGCCACCGCGCCCTGCGCCTGCTGCACCTGGCCCTGCGCGGCGCGCTTGTCCTGCTCGCGGGCGCCGGCCAATGCCATGTCGTACTGCGCGCGGGCGGCGCGGGCCAGTTCGCGCGAACTGGTGGCCTGGGCATGCGCTTCATCGCGCTTCTGCCGGGTCATCACCCCTTCGTTGAACAGGTTCTGCACGCGCCGGTAGGTGGCTTCGGCCAGCGTCGCGCCGGCTTCGGCCCGCTTCCAGTTCGCTTCGGCGGCGCGGATGTCTTCGCTGCGCGCGCCTTCGTCGGCCTTGTCGGCCACAGCCTGCGCAGCGGCCAATGCGCCGTGCGCCTGCTGTTCCTTGGCGGCCACTTCGGGGCTGTCGAGCAGGAACAGCACCTGCCCGGCCTGCACGCGATCGCCCTCGCGCACCTTCAGCTCGGCCACGCGTGCGGTGATCTTGGCGGCCACGTTGATCGTGTCCGCATCGGCCATGCCCTGGATCTGGTCGGCCGGGCTGCGCCAGGCCAGCCACAGGCCGAGCACCACCGCGACCAGCAGGACCACCAGCAGGATCGGTCCCAGCCGTCGCTTGCCGGGGGGCGTCGTCGCATCGTCGTGCAGCACATCACTCATGGTCGATCACCTCGTCCGCACGCCGCCGGAATTCTTCGAAACGGTCCATCTGTCCACTGATCTCCAGCAACTGTGCCAGCGCAACGTCGTATTGGTAGGCGGCCTGTGCGCGCTCGACACGGGCGCCGCCCAGGCCGAGCCGCGCATCGATCACATCCAGCGAGGTGGCCTGGCCTTCGCGGAATGCCAGCTCCTGCAGGCGCAGGTTTTCCTGTGCCTGGGCGATGCTGCTGTCGAGCAGCACGAACTGCTGGCGCGCGGTCTCAAGTTCGTTCCAGGCCTTGCGCACGCCCAGTGCGACCTGGTTCTCGGCCTCGCGCAGGCCGGCTTCGGCCTGCTCCTGCTGCGCACGTGCCGCGCTGATCTGCGCCGGCCGCGAGTTCGGCGACAGGAAGGTGTACTTCAGGCCGATGCCGAACGCCCAGTCCGGGTCGGTCAGCATTTCGTCGCGGCGGCGGAAGTCATACTGGCCGAAGGCGAAGATCTGTGGCTTCAGCTTGGCCTGCTGCACGCGCACGCCCTGTTCGGCCTGCGCCACCATCGCCCGCAGGCGCGCGATCTGCGGTTGCCGTGCCTGCGCGGTGCGCTCGAAGCTGGCCACCGGTTCCAGCGGCACGCGCTGCACGAACAGCGGCGACACCGGCTGCACCTCGCCGCCACTGCGCAGCAGCGTGGCCAGTGCGGCCTTCAGCGTAGCCAGATCATTCACCGTCTTCTGGTATTCGCGCTCGGCCTTGTCGCGGGCCACGGTGGCCTGCAGGCGCTGGGCGCGGGTGGCGAAGCCCTCGCGTTCCAGCTTCTCTGCATCGGACAGGTGGCGGTTGAGGCCGTCGCGCACGTCGCGGCGCACGTCCACCGCCTGCTCGGCCAGGCGCTGGCCGAAGTAGGCCTGGGCCAGCTGCACGGTCAATGATTGGCGCTGTGCCTCGCGCTCGGCGTTGGCCTGCTCATGGGCGGCGCTGGCCGCACGTTGCGCGGCCGGGATCACGCCGCCGGTGTACAGCGGCAGCACCGCGGTCACCACCGGGCGTGTACGCCAGTCGCGCTCAGTGAACGAAAGCGGCGAATCGATACCGAAGGCTTCAGCCACCGGCGCCAGCGAACCCAGTGGCAGGGTCAGGGTCTTCTGGAACTGCAGGCGGCGCACTTCACCGGTGATCTCCGGCAGGCGCAGCAGGCGCGTGGCGTCCTGCAGGTCCTGCTTGTTGCGTACCGCTGCATCAGCGGCGGCCAGCGCATCGGAGACCTGCTCCAGGCGTTGGCGTGCCTGTTCCCAGTCCAATGCGGGGGCGTCGTTGCTGTTCTGCGCGGACGCAGCGATTGGCAGGCAGGTCGCCAGCACCAGCGCCAGCGCGGCCTTCGCGCGGTGCATCCTTGTACGTCGGCCGATCACGCCCATGCCGTCCCAGTGGTAAAGAAGTGCACAAACGGTAGTGCGCGCGGCGTGAAGCCCGGGTCTGCGGTCATCGGATCGTCCTCAACGAAGGGTGCCGCTGGCCGCAGTGCGCAGCGCCTGGGTGATGTGCTGCAACGTGCTTGAGCGCACGGCGGCATGTTGCCAGTACAGCGGCACGTCCAGCCAGCGGCGGGGTTCCAGTACCACCACGCGGCCGGCGCGCACGGCGGGCGCGACCAGGGTTTCCGGGGCCATGCCCCAACCGAGTCCGCACGCGGCGGCTTCGACGAAACCGGTGGAAGAGGGCAGGTAGTGTAGCGGCGGCTGCAGGCGCGCGCGGGTCAGCCGCCGCACGAAGCGCCACTGCAGTTCATCCTTGCGGTTGAACACCAGCATCGGTGCGCGCGCCAGGGCTGCGGCCTGCATGCCATCGCTGAAGTACTGGCGGGCGAAGCCGGGCGAAGCGATCGCGTGGTAACGCATGGCGCCGAGCGGGTGCACGTTGCAGCCCTTCACCGGCTGGTTTTCGGCGGTCACTGCGCCGAGCACGCTGCCATCGCGCAGCAGCTGCAGGGTGTGGTCCTGGTCGTCCATGCGCAGGTCGAACAGGTAGCCATGGCGCTGGTGCAGGTCGGCGATGGCTGGGACGAACCAGGTATCAAGCGAGTCGTCGTTGACCGCCAGGGGGATGGGCGTACGCGCAGCGTCGTCGCCACGCTCGGGTAGCAGCTCGGCCAGCGCCTCGGCTTCCAGTGCCTGCATCGGGCGTACCCGGCGCAGCAGCGCTTCCCCCGCGGCGGTTGGTCGGCAGGGTGCCTGGCGCACCACCAGGACCTGCCCGAGCCGGTCTTCCAGCGCCTTGATCCGTTGCGACAGTGCTGATGGGCTGATCGACAGGCGGCGTGCCGCGCCCTCGAAGCTGCCTTCTTCCAGCACCGCGGCAAACGCGGCCAGTTGTGGATGTACCAGGTCCATGCCGGTGTCTCTTCAGTTTTCCTGCACAGGATAAAGAAAAATCAGATTGTCTAAACAGGCGCGGCGGCCGCACCCTGCGCGTCCCCTCGCTGCCTGGCCTGTCCTGATGTGGATCGCCGCTACCGCCGCCGGCCTGCTCGCAGGTGCCGGCCTGATCATCGCCATCGGCGCGCAGAATGCCTTCGTGCTTCGCCAGGGCCTGCAGCAGTGGCATGTGGGCAGGGTGGTGCTGGCCTGCGCCGGCGCGGACATCGCGTTGATCCTGGCCGGCGTCGGTGGCATGGGCGCGCTGGTGCTGCAGTGGCCGCTGCTGCTGCAGGTGCTGCGCTTCGGTGGCGCGGCATTCCTGCTCTGGTATGGCCTGCGGGCCGGGCTGCGCGCGTGGCGCGGTGGTAGCGTACTGGCCGCCGCCGAGGCGCAGGCCGGCAGTGCGCGCCAGGTGCTGCTGACCTGCCTGGCCTTCACCCTGCTCAATCCGCACGTCTACCTCGATACCGTGGTGCTGCTGGGCAGCCTGTCCACGCGCTACCCGGGCGATCTGCGCTGGGCCTTCGCCGCCGGGGCCTGCGTGGCCAGCGTGGCCTGGTTCTGCACGCTGGGCTATGGCGCGCGATTGTTGCAGCCGGTGTTCCGCAGGCCAGGTGCCTGGCGGGTGCTGGATGCCGCCGTGGCGGTCTTCATGTTCTGCCTGGCGACACTGTTGCTGTTGCGTCCGCTCTAGGCCGCGTCCACCGCGCACAGTGGCGCTTCGCCGGGGCGCAGGGTCAGTACGCGCACACCGTTGCGGGTGACCGCCACCGTGTGCTCGAACTGCGCCGACAGCTTGCCGTCGCGGGTGTAGACCGGCCATTCGTCCGGCTGCTGGCGGATGGCCGGCTTGCCCTGGTTGAGCATCGGCTCGATGGTGAACACCATGCCTTCTTCCAGCACCCTGCCGGTGTTGGGATGGCCGTAGTGCAGGATCTGCGGTTCTTCGTGCATTTCCTGGCCGATGCCATGGCCGCAGTATTCCTTCACCACGCTGTAGCCGTGGCTGCGCGCGTGGCGGGCGATGGCGTGGCCGATATCGCCCAGGCGCGCGCCGGGGCGCACCGCAGCGATGCCTTTCCACATCGCTTGGTAGGCGGTCTGCACCAGCCTGCGCGCGGCGTAGTCGACCTCACCGACCAGGTAGGTGGTGCTGGAGTCGGCGATGTAGCCGTTCTTCTCCAGGGTGATGTCGAGGTTGACGATCTGGCCATTGCGCAGCACGTCGGTGGTGCTGGGTACGCCGTGGCAGACCACGTTGTCGATCGAGGTGTTGAGCACATACGGGAAGCCGTACTGGCCCTTGCTGGCCGGCCGCGCCTGCAGCTCATCGACGATCATGCGCTCGACGAAGTCGTTGATCTCCATCGTGCTGCGGCCCTGCAGCGGCAACGGGTCAAGCGCGGCGAACACCTGCGCCAGCAGGCGCCCGGATTCGGCCATCAGCGCGATTTCGTGCGGCTGCTTGATCACCGCCACGTCAGGCCCGCCCGGGTGCCAGCGCCTGTGGCTGCACGCCAGCCGCGCGCAGTTCGCTGGCGACGATGTCCTGGAAGCTCAGCGTGGGGTTCATTTCGCACAGCATGCCGACCCGGATCCAGAAATTGGCCTGGGCGTTGATCGAACGGCTGGAGACGGTGCAGGCACGGCGCAGCTGGTCGTGCAGGGTGTCATCGATGTTGACGATGCCCATCGGCGGTCCTGGAGCAGGGGAGATACGGATCGTATATGTTTCGTATATCCGCCTCAAGCCGGCGTTGTTCAGTCCAGGTGGGTGGCAAAGCGCAGGCGGTTGCCGTCGGGGTCGCGCAGCAGCATTTCGCGGCTGCCCCAGTCGGTGTCATGCGGTGGCTGCTCGATCGGCACGTTGGCGGCGCTGAAGGCGCGGTACAGGCTGTCGACGTCGTCGACGATGAAGTACACCGCGCCGCCGACCTCGCAGTCACCGCTGTGCTCGGTGAGGAAGATCGTCTGGCCATCGCGGGTGAGCTGGGCGAACAGCGGGAAGCCGGACTCGAAGCGGTGTTCCCAGTCGACCACGAAACCCAGCCCCTGCACGTAGAACGGCAGGGTGGTGTCGGCGTGGCGCATGCGCAGTTGCGGGATGACGGTCTGGGGCATGGCGCGGGCTCCTGGGGCGGGAGCCCAGTGTAGTGCCGGCCGCTGGCCGGCATCCCGGCGAGCCTGGGAACGATGAGGTTGCCGGCCAGCGGCCGGCACTACCGAAGCCACGCCGGCCAGCGGCCGGCACTACCGAAGCCACGCCGGCCCGCGGCGGCACGATCGAGGCAGTCAACCGGCCGTCGGCACGGCGGCCATGGCTGCCAGCAGCTCGCGGTTCACCTGTTGGTGCCGTGCCTGCCAGACCGGCAGGTCCTCGGCGCTGATGTCGGGTTGGCCATCCAGCGACGACAGCCAGCGCTTGAAGCGGCTCTGGTAGTTGGCCAGCGAGACTTCGCCGGTGATGTCACTGCCGACCAGGCCACCGGCGCGCAGTGCTTCGATCACCACCAGTGCGTGTTCCAGCTGGAAGCGGCCCTGGTCCCAGTTGCTGCGCGCAACGTCCTCGGCGAATACATCCTTGTCGATCGACAGGTAGGTCGGCTGCGGGGACGTGGCCTGCTCGGCGGCGAACGCGGCGACCAGTGCCTCGGGATGCTCGAATCGCCGAAAGGCGTGGCCGATACCGACGCGATGGCTCCAGCCCACGTCCACGTCCATGCACCAGTACGTCAGGCGTCCACCCATCAGCGGTCGCCAGTGGTTCTCCCAGGCATGCCCGAGGCCGATGTCGCTGGAAGTGATGCCGAGCACATGGATGTGCGAGATCTGCGGCAGCTTGCTGGCGGCGTTCACCCACGAGCCGCAGTGCATGCCGAGCGGGAAACGCATGTTGTCCGGATGGTTGTCCAGCACCACCAGCTGGAACGGGGCCTGCCCGCGCATGCGGCGCAGCAGTGGCAGGCTCAGGTGGTGGAAGTCGCCACTGCCGAGCATGACCGTTCCGAGCTGGGCCGGAAGCGGTGCCAGCACTTCAGCGGCGAAACGGTCGAGGGTGGCATTGCTGCAGGCGAAGCGCAGCGGATCGTGCCACTGCGGCAGGCCCAGGGTCTGCGCCTGTGGCAGCGGCAGCACGCCACCGTCCAGGTCCAGGATCAGCGGGGAACGCAATGGCATCGTTCAACCGCCTCCATCAGGTTCGCCCTGCAGATAGGGTGCCAGCCTGCGCAGCGCAGCGCGCAGCAACGGGGAACGAGCATGGATCGCATGCCGGGTGGAGGTGAAGCGCGCACCCAGTTCGGCCTTGATGCGCGAGTCGGTCCAGCCGGCCACGTAGTGGCTCAGGCCGTGCTGGAGCGCGAATTCGAGGTTGTGCATCCAGCTGACCGCGTACAGATTGTGCTCGCGCGACTGCGGGTACGCCAGGCCGATGTACTTGTCCACCAGCTTGCCGGCATGCACGTAGCACAGGTTCCAGCCGATCAGCCGGCCCTGGTGGCGATACAGGAACATCCGTCCCTGGCCCTGGCTGTCGGCCAGCAGATGCTGGAAGTAGGGCAGGTCGAGCTGGTCGAAATGCACCGCGCTCTGCGCATACACGCCTAGGTACAGCGCATACAGCTCGGCCTGCAGTTGCGGGTCGGCCAGGGCCGGGTTGCCGGTGGCGATGCAGTCGATCTGCAGCTCATCGCGCGAACGCAGCTTGCGACGGATGTTCTTGCGGCGCGAGGATGAAAGGCGGCCGAGATAGTCCTCGAGCGAATCGAAATCGATCGCCACCCAGGCCAGCGGCATGCCTTCCAGTTCGACGAAGCCGCGTGCCAGCAACGCCTGCAGGAAGGCGCCGCTGTGTGCGTTGGCGGCGTCGTCCAGCAGCGGTGAATCGATTGCCAGGTCCTTCACCACCAGCAGCCGGGTATCACCGATCGCGTGACGCGTCACGTCCTCGGCCAGCGCCTCCGGCGCGACGTGTGCCGGCAGCGGGGTGTACTCGGTGCTGGTGGCACCGACGAAGCGCGTCTTCCAGGTGATCCACGGCCGCCACAGGCGTGACAGCGGCAGGCCGAGCAGCTTGCTGCGCAGCGCGTCGTCCATTGTGGTGGTCAGGTCGAGTGGTGCACGGAAGGTCGGCAGGCCGCTGGGAAGGCGGCCTGCCTCGAAACCGAGCGGCGGGTGGGCCAGGAAGCCCTCCAGCAGCGCGGCCGGTTCCAGCGCGGTGCTGGATGCACGTGACGTCATCTCCATCGGCACGGGAACCGGCTGCGCATCGACCTCAGCCCTTGGCCTTGGTCAGCGCCTGGTCAAGCAGGGTGATCGCCAGGTCGATCTCTTCGTAGCTGATGTCCAGCGACGGCGCGAAGGTGATCACGTTCTTGTACCAGCCGCCCACGTCGAGCACGAGCCCCATGCGCTTGCCGTCGTGCAGCAGGTCACCGGCCAGGCCGATGTCGACCATGCGGTCCAGCAGCTCCTTGTTCGGGGTGTAGCCGTCGGTCTGGCAGATTTCCGCACGCAGCGCCAGGCCCAGGCCGTCGACGTCGCCGATTTCCGGGTGGCGCTTCTGCAGGCCGCGCAGGCCGTCGAGGAAGTACGCGCCCTTTTCCGGCACGGTGCGCTCGTAATCCATTTCCTTGCCCAGCTTCAGCACTTCCAGGCCCAGGCGGGTGCCCAGTGGGTTGGAATTGAAGGTGGAGTGGGTGGAACCCGGCGGGAACACGGTCGGGTTGATCAGCTCTTCGCGCGCCCACAGGCCCGACAGCGGGTTCAGGCCGTTGGTCAGCGCCTTGCCGAACACCAGCACGTCCGGGGTCACGCCGAAGTGCTCGATCGACCACAGCTTGCCGGTGCGCCAGAAGCCCATCTGGATTTCATCGACGACCATCAGGATGCCGTACTTGTCCAGCACGCGCTTGAGGCCGGTGAAGAAGTTGCGCGGCGGGATGACATAGCCACCGGTGCCCTGGATGGGTTCGACGTAGAACGCGGCGTACTCGGCCTGGCCGACCTTGGGATCCCACACGCCGTTGTATTCGCTCTCGAACAGGCGTTCGAACTGCCACACGCAGTGGTCGGAATACTCGTCCGGGGTCATGCCCTTCGGGCGGCGGAAGGGGTACGGGAACGGGATGAACATCGCGCGCTCGCCGAAGTGGCCGTAGCGGCGGCGGTAGCGGTAGCTGGAGGTGATCGACGAGGCACCCAGGGTGCGCCCGTGGTAGCCGCCCTCGAAGGCGAACATCAGGCTCTTGCCGCCGCGCGCGTTGCGCACGATCTTCAGCGAATCCTCGATGGCCTGTGCGCCGCCGACGTTGAAGTGCACGCGGCCGTCGAGGCCGAACTTCTCGTGCATGTCCACGGCAATGGTCTTGGCCAGCTGCACGCGGGTCGGGTGCAGGTACTGGCTGGCGACCTGCGGCAGGGTGTCGATCTGGTCTTTCAGGGCGTCGTTCAGGCGCTTGTTGCTGTAGCCGAAGTTGCAGGCCGAGTACCACATCTGCAGGTCGAGGTAGGGCACGCCCGCGCCGTCGAACATGTAGCTGCCTTCGCCGCGCTGGAAGATCTTCGGCGGATCGACGTAATGGACGGTGTCGCCGAAGGAGCTGTAGCGGGCTTCGTCGGCCAGCAGCTGCGCATCGGAGGCAGCGGCGTCGGCGTTCTTGTCAAAAATGTTCATGCAGTTCGGTTCCGTGAAGGACGTTCGAAAGGGGTAACAGGGGAGCGCGCCTGGAAGGGAGTGCTCAGGCGGTGGCCAGCAGCAGGGGCAGTGCGGCGGGCTGCGGGCGGGCGTCGAGGCGACGTGGCTGCAACAGGCTGCCATCGAGCAAGTGCGGCAGCAGTGCGATTGCATCGTGGAAGGTGTCGATGGCGGCATGCTCGATGCCGGCATGGGTGCAATGGGTGATCAGGCGGCGCTTGGCGAACACGAAGTCGGTGTCTTCGGATACGCAGAAATCCGAACTGCCGTCGCCGATCATCAGCACGCGCGGTGCTTCGTTGGCACGTGCCTGCGCGGCGCAGGTGCACTTGCAGGTGCCGCTGCGGCAGCCTTCGGCCTGGTAGGGCGATTCCAGCTCCCAATGGTCGCCGCACCAGCGCAGGTGGTTGGCCACCACCGGCAGCTGCGACAGGCCATGGTTGGCGAGGATGCGATGGATCGCATAGTCCAGGCCGTCGCTGACGATGCGCAGTGGCAGGCCCAGCTGCTCGGCGCGAGCGACGAAGGCGACGAAGCCTGGATCGATCTGCACCTGGTCCAGGTGCGCATCCAGCGTGGCCGGATCCAGTGCCAGCCGCCGCACCTGGCCCTGCATGCATTCACGCGAGCCGATCTTTCCTGCCTTCCACTGGTCTTCCAGGTCCTGCCAGCCCGGCTGGCCGTACTTCTCCAGCAGCGAGTCGATGACATCTTCGAGGCTGATGGTGCCGTCGAAGTCACACAGGATGCTCCAGTGCATGGGCAGTTCCGTCGATGAGAAAGGCGTCCGGCACGTTGCCGGGCAGGCCCAATGTAGGCAGGCCGCCTTTCTCGTTCCTTTCCTGTTGAAAGGCTCTTTTGACGGGCTGGGAAAGCGTTCAGGAAGGTGCATGGATGAATGCGCGGAGCGCAGGCCACGCATGCATGTGCAGGTCAGGCGCGGGCCAGGACCTGCAGTATTTCGGTCGTCTCTTCACGGGTCTGCCAGGCGCTGTTGCCAAGGGTCAGCATGCGTGCGGCGAAGTCACGTGCATTGGGCACGTCCTCCTGCGGCACGATGCCACGCAGGTAGGCGTAGTCGGGCAGGGCATGGATGAACATGCGGCTGGCGCCGAGGCCGCGCGGCCACAGTGTGTCCAGTGCGGCGTCACGCGCGCGCTGGCTGGGCAGCAGCAGCATCAGCATCGGCCAGGTGCCGCCGCTACCGGCCAGGCCATCGACCACCTCCACCGCCGGCAGTTGTGCCAGCTGCACGCGCAGCTGCAGTGCGCGCAGGCGCCCGGCCTGCAGGAACGCCGGCAGCCGCCGTGCAGCATGGGCACCGATGTTCTGCCGCCATCGGCTGACCCGGTGCTGCGGTATGTCCAGCGGGAAAATGTCACCGACCGCGTCTTCCAGATCGCCACGCTGCAGTGCGCTGCGCAGCGGATTGCCGTACACCAGCGACAGCAGCGAGGGGCGATAGCAGGCGGCGAGGCCAAGCAGCTGCACACTGCGAAGCAGCTCCCAGCGCAGGTTGAAGCGCACATGTTCGGCGGCATGCTCGGCCAGTTCGGCGCGCAGTTCGTCATCGCGGCTGACCAGCAGGCCGCCTTCGTGCAGGCTCAGCCCCTTCCCGGCAGCGAGGCTGAAGAATCCGATATCGCCACGCAGGCCGACACTGCTGTTGCCCACCCGTGCGCCCAGCGCCTGTGCGGCATCTTCGATGACCCAGGCGCCGGCGCCGCGGGCGATGTCGCAGGCCCGCTCGACATCGGCGATGCGACCGCCGAGGTGGGTCGGCAGGATGGCCAACGTACGCGCATCGGCCAACCGTTTGAGCGGGCCGGGATCGAAGTCGAAGTGGCCGCGCCGGGTATCGCACAGCTGCACGCGCAGGCCGAGGCTGTGCACCGCGATCGGCACCAGCGGGCAGGTATAGGCCGGCATGATCACCGTGTCGCGCCTGGGCGCGCGCTTGCGCAGGGTGCGCAGGGCGATCAGCAGCGCGTGCGTGCCGGAACAGGTCAGCTGCAGCGGCGGTGTGCCCAGCTGGTTGGCCAGGATCCCGCGCAGGTCACCGCCACCGGGAAGGAAGTCGCTGGCCTGCATCGGCAGGCCGGCGGTCGGTGGCAGTTCGCGCGCGAACAGGCTCATCGCAACGCGCTCACGAGGCGTTTTCGGTGGGACTGTGCGGGTCGTCCGCTTCCGCGCGGCCGAGGCAGACGATGCCGGCCACGATCAGGACCGCACCGACAAGGTGGTGCAGGGTGAGAGGCTCTTTCAGCAGCCACGCCGAGAGCAGCAGTACGCTGATGACCTCCAGGTGCGAGGCCGCGAACGCCGGGCCGATCGGCGCATGCCGCAGCAGGCTCATCCAGGTGAAGAACGCACCAACGTAGCCGAGGATGGCGCCGTACACCCAGGGTTGCGACAGCACGCGCAGCAGCCAGGCGGTGTTGGCCTCGACCGGCAGCGCAGCATCGCCGGCGTACTTGAAGCACAGCTGGGCCAGCGTATCGAAGGCCATCAGCAGCGGAAAACCGATCACGTACAGGCGCCTCACGAGCCGGCCCCCACCACCGCCACGCCTGCTGTGACCAGCAGCATCCCGGTCACCCGCAATGGCGTGAGCTTCTCGCGGAACAGGATGCGGCCGGCGATCATCAGCGCCACGATGTTGATCGAGCCCAGCAGCACGCCCTTGGACAGCGGAACCAGTGACAGGAAGGCGATCCAGGCGACGAACTCAAGCACGTAGCAGGCGATGCCGATCCACAGCCAGGGGCGGCCGAGCATGTGCTTCCAGCGCTGCAGTCCCTCGCCCTCCTGCGGGTCGCTGGCGGCGGCCTTGAAGGCGAGCTGGCCACCGGTATCGAGCACGACATTGGCCAGCCACAGCAGCGTGGCGAGTGCCCCCATCTCAGGCCACCGCCTTGAGGACGCCGCTGCGTTCACCGATCCCGGTGAAGAAGCGCGCGCTGCGGCGGATCACCTCGCGGCGTTCGCGGTCGATCGTGATCATGTGGTAGCTGTCCTCCAGTACCACCAGTTCCTTCGGGCCACTGACCCGCGACATCACCAGTTCGGCATTGCCCATGCTGGCCACGTCGTCTTCGCGGGCGTGCATCACCAGGCACGGGGCGGTGACCTGGTGCAGGTGGCGGCGGGTCCAGTTGCTCAGCGCACGCATCTCGGCCAGCGCGTGCCAGGGATTGCCCGGAAGGCCGGCCGCCGCGCTGTCGCCGGACAGCATGGCGGCGCTGACCTGCGCACGCAGGCGCTCGTCGCGCAGGCCGTACGGCGGTTCTTCCATGAACATGCGGTCGCGGCCGATGTTGAAGCGCTTGAACCACGGCAGCAGGAACGACAGGCGGGCGACGGCGGGAATGTTCCAGCCGTCGTAGCGGAAGGTGGCGCCATACACACCGACGCCGGATACCCACTCGGGGCGGCGTGCGGCCAGCGCCAGCGCCAGCACCGCGCCCATCGACAGGCCACCGGCGAACAGCTGGTCGACCTTGCCGCGCAGGCTTGCCGCCGCATCTTCGACGCCTTGGTACCACTGTTCCCAGGTGGTCGCCAGCAGGTCATCGACGGTGCCGCAATGGCCGGGCAGCTGCACGCCGTGTACGGTGAAGCCGGCGTTGTTCAGGCCCTTGCCCAGCATGCGCATTTCCGCCGGGGTACCGGTCAGGCCGTGGACCAGCAGCACGCCCTGCGGGCCACCGGGGAGGAAGAAGTCGTGCGATTCGGTCACCTGGCGGCTCCGGGACGGCAGTGGGGAGGGTCAGGATCGCAACCGCGATTTTCGCCAGCCTTTCAGCGCCCCGGTCCGGGTCAGGGGCCCTTCAGCAGCGGCAGCGTGATGGCGACCTTGAGCCCGCCGCCGTGGCGGTTGAGGAAGCTCAGGCGCCCGCCGAAGTGCTCCACCGCCTCGTGGGCGATGGCCAGGCCCAGGCCGGTGCCGCTGGCGGTGGTGCCGGGGGCGCGGAAGAAGCGCTCGCCCAGCCGCGGCATCACGTCCTCGGGTACACCGGGCCCGTTGTCCTCCACGTACAGTTCGACGTCATTGTCATCCAGCGCGTGCACGCCGACGGTGACGGTCGCATCGCGGCCGGCATAGCGCAGCGCATTGTCGATCAGGTTGTCCAGTGCTTCCTGCAGCTGGGCACCGTTGCCGAGCACGCGCAGCGGCTGGGGGCTGCCGCAGTAACCCAGATCGATGCCATCGCGGATCGCTTCAGGTACGCGTGTACCGACCCACTGCGGCACCCGTTCGCACAGGTCCAGTGCCTCCACCGTCTCCGGCACGGTCTGGGCCCGGCTCAGCGCCAGCAGCTGGGTGCTGACCCGCGCGGTGCGCTGGTTGAGCCGGCGGATGTGCTGCAGTGCCTCACGCACCGTGTCCGGGTCGCCATGCGCCAGTGCCTGGTCCACGTGCAGGGCCATGCCGGCCAACGGCGAACGCAGCTGGTGCGCGGCGTCGGCGATGAAACGGTTCTGCAGGGTGATCATTTCCGCCTGGCGCGCGAACAGATCGTCGATCGTGCTGATCAGCGGCTGGATCTCTTCGGGCACGTCGGCATCGGAGATCGGTGCCAGTTCGCCGCGGCGCTGCGCCAGGCGGGTCCTCAGCGGGGTCAGGATGCGCAGGCCATGGGTCACCCCGAACCAGACCAGCGCGGCGGTGCCCAGCGCCAGCATGGTCATCAGCGGGATGATGATCATCAGGATTTCGCGCGCGCGCTGGCGTCGTTCGGCCATGCTTTCGGCCACCGTCACCGCCAGCTGGTCCTGCGGATCGTTCATCGCACGCGTGCAGACGGTGGCCATGCGCACCGGCTGGCCGTTGAGAATGCCATCGTACAGGGTGGGGTCCACGCCGGTGCATTCCTGCGAAGGCGCGTAGGCACTGAAATCCGCATTGCCGCTGAGTGTCCCCTGGCGGCTGCTGTCCACGTTGAAATAGCGATGGCCGTCGGGCTCGTACTCGATCAGGAAGCGCGCCTGCGGAGACAGGTCGCTGGTCACCGGCATGGTGCTCAGCATCTGTGCGAACGAGTGCGTGTCGTCGATCAGGTTGCGGTCGTGGATGCGGTTGGAATAGTCCAGCGCAACGTAATAGGCCAGGATCGTATTGAAGGTGAGCAGGCCAAGCATCGGCAACGCCAGGAAGGCGAGCAGGCGCCGTCGCAGGCTGGGGGGGCCGCTGATCACGGGGCGCTGTCGTCCTGTGCGTCTTCCAGCATGTAGCCCAGCCCACGCACGGTGCGGATGCCCATGCCGCCCGGCTGCAGCTTGCGGCGCAGGCGGTGCAGGGCGATGTCCAGGCCGTTGTCGGTCAGGTCCTGGCCCCAGTCGCACAGCGCTTCCACCAGCTGCGCGCGTGACACGATGCGCTCTGCACGCACCGCCAGCGCCGACAGCAGGCCGAACTCGCGTGCGGTCAGTTCAAGTGGTTGGTCGTCGATCCATACGCGGTGCCCGGCCAGGTCCAGGCGCAAGCGGCCGATGCGCAGGTCCGGATTGCCATTGCTGGTGACCCGCCGCAGCTGTGCACGCACGCGGGCTTCGAATTCGTCCAGTGCGAACGGCTTGACCAGGTAGTCGTCGGCACCGAGGTCGAGCACGCGCACCCGCTCGGCCAGGCCGTCACGCGCGGTCACCACCAGCACCGCCAGGCCATCGCCGCGCTGGCGCAGTCGTTGCAGCACGTCGCGGCCATCCAGTTGCGGCAGCCCCAGGTCCAGCACCAGCAGTGCGTACTGGGTCGAGCCCAGTGCTGCATCGGCGTGCGCACCGTTGTCGACGTGGTCGACCACGTGCCCCTGCCGGCGCAGCGAGGCGCACAGGCCCGAGGCGATGTCCGGGTCATCTTCAGCAATCAGAACGCGCATGCGCGGGGGCTCCTGTAACGGTCAGGCCCACCGGCTGGGCGGGGTGGGCCTCTCGGCTGCCGAAGGGTAGCCGCAAACCGGGTGAAGGTGGAGCGCGCCGGCACCTCCCGGCGCCGTCACGCTGTCCCTCCATTCAGTCCTGCAGCCCCGGCTCACCCAGCGCCAGCGGCACCCGGGAGCCATCCAGCAGGCCACGGCTGAGCTTGCCATCCTCGATGAACAGCAGTTCGCCGTTCTCGCCGTTCTTGATGCTGCTGTCGATGGCGATCACGCGGTCGCCGTGGAAGCTGCTGACGTGTGGCATCGAGGTATGGCCGACCACGATACGCTTGAGCTGCAGGCGGTCGAGCACGGCCTGCACACCCGCGGTGTCGAGGCGGCCATCGAAATAGCCGCGGTACCAGATCGGGCTGGTCTTGCCGTCATACAGCGGTGCGGTGGCCGGGTCGGCCTTCACTTCGGCCTTGGGCAGGCCCAGAGAGGCCTGATAGGCCGCATTGGTGCGTGCCGGGTCCAGCGCCAGCTGCACCGCCTCGGGCGAGATGCCGCCGTGCAGGAACAGGGTATCGCCGATCTTCAGCAGCACCGGGCGGGTGCGCAGCCACCGCCCGATCACCGAGTCGGCGCCATACAGCTGCGGGTAGCTGCGGCCCAGCAGCTGGGCGCTGCGCAGGTACTTCGGGTTGACGTAGCGCAGGTCGTCGTACAGCACCATGGTTTCGTGGTTGCCGAGCACGAAGTGCACGGCGCCACCGGCGGCGGCCGCCTGCTGCTGCAGGCCGTAGAGCAGCCAGAACGCCTCGGTCACCTGCGGGCCGCGGTCGAACACGTCGCCGGCGATGACCAGCGTGTCCTTGCCCAGCGCCCAGCGATCCTCCGCGTCGATCACGTGGTGGGCACGCAGCAGGCGCACCAGCAACCCGTACTGGCCGTGGATGTCGGACAGCGCGACGATGCGGGGTGTGGCCGGCAGCACCGAGACCGAGGCTGCATTCGGCGCAGCCACATGCACGGTGTGTTCGTAGCCGCAGCGCGGTGCGATATCGGTCCCTGTTGCCCCGGCGGCAAGCGTGCGCGATTCGACCTTGTCGGCGCAGATCCATCGGGCCTGCAGCTGGTCGCCCTGGCGGAACACATAGGGGCCATCGGCCTGCACGTGGTCGGCGGGCGCGGCAGCCTCGCGGGCCTGCGTGGTTCCGGCGCTGCAGGCCAGCAACGGCAGCAGCAGGGCGGTCATCAGGGAAGGGCGATAGCGCGACATCGTCGGTGTCCGGCGGCGGAAACATCCGATGCTAACCGGCGCGCCCGGGGCGCGGTGTGCGCGAATGGGCGGGTCAGGCGCTGTGCCCGTCGTCCCTGAGCTTGCGCACACGGGTGGCGGCGGCCTGCAGCGGCCGACCGTCGCGCCCGCGCGGCTGCATGTACGGCAGCGGTCGCCGCGTGCTGGATTCGATCAGCTGCGAATGAGCTTCGCCTGCACCGAAGCGATGGCGTTCACCCCATTGGCGCAGCGCAACCAGCACCGGGAACAGCGCCTGTCCCGCGGCGGTGAGCACGTATTCCTGATAGGCCGAGCCGTCTGAGGCCGGTTGCAGTTGCAGGACGCCGGCCTCGACCAGCCTGCGCAGGCGATCGCTGAGGATGTTGCGGGCGGCGCCAAGGCTGCGCTGGAAGTCGCCGAAGCGGCTGACGCCGTCGAAGGCATCGCGGATCACCAGCAGTGCCCAGCGATCACCGAGCAGGTCGGCGCTGCGGGCTACAGGACAGGGACTGTCGGCGTGCATGCTGGCTATCTCCTAATGTGGTTGCAGTTTAAAACCAATGACGATAGCCTGCATCAAGTTTCAAATTGCAACTACATGATGGGTGCCACATTGCTTCCCCGCCCGCTGCTGGTCCTGCTTGCGGTTGCCGCCGGCGCCAGCGTCGCCAACGTCTACTACGCGCAGCCGCTGCTGGATCAGCTTGCACGCGCCTTTGCGCTGGACCGGGCCGTGGCCGGCGCGGTGCTGGCTGCCACCCAGGCCGGCAGCGTGCTTGCATTGCTCGGGTTGCTGCCGCTGGCCGATCGCGGTGACCGGCGGCGCCTGCTGCGGCTGCAGTTGGCGGCACTGGTGGCGGCCCTGCTGTGGCTGGCAGCGGCACGCACGGCCGGTTGGCTGTTGTCTGGCATGCTGCTGGCCGGGCTGTTGGGCACCGCGCTGACCCAGGGCTTGATCGCCTATACGGCAGCGATGGCTCCGGCCGCGCAGCGCGGGCGCGTGGTAGGGGTGGTGCAGGGTGGGGTGTTCATCGGGCTGCTGCTCGCGCGCGTGCTGTCCGGCACGGTGGCGGCCATTGCCGGCTGGCAAGCGGTCTATCTGCTGTCGGCAGCGCTGATGGCGGCCCTGGCCGTACTGCTGTGGCGGCGCCTGCCCGCAGTGCCGGCGCCATCGGTTCCTCCACGCCGGCGCGAGTTGCTGGGCTCGATGCTGGGCATGCTGCGCCGGGATCGAACGCTGCGCGAGCGCGGTCCGCTGGCGTTGCTGCTGTTTGCCGGACTCAACGTGTTCTGGGCGGCGGCCCCCTTGCCGTTGTCGGCGCCACCGCTGCAGTGGTCCACTGCGGCCATCGGTGCGCTCGGCCTGGCCGGGGTGGCAGGTGCATTGATGGCCTCGCGGGTCGGGCACTGGATGGACCGAGGTCTTGCCAATCGGGTCAGTCTTGGCGCGCTGCTGCTGATGCTGGTCGCGTGGTGGCCGCTGCTGGGCCTGCCGCAGTCGCTGTCGTTGCTGCTGCTGGGCGTGATCGTGCTCGACCTCGGTGGGCAGGCACTGCACGTATCGAACCAGGCGCTGCTGCTGCGTGCGCAGGAAGGGCAGCATGGGCGCCTGGTGGCGTTGTACATGCTGTTCTATGCAGTTGGCAGTGGGGCGGGTGCGGCAGCGGGGCCCTGGGTGCAGGCCCGGCATGGCTGGCCCGCTGTGTGCCTGCTGGGGGCGGGCATCGCGCTGCTGGCGCTGCTGTGGTGGGCAGCATGGCGGGTGGTGGCGTTCAACGCCTCGGCTGGGCCGCGAACCGGTAGAGTCGACTGTTAGCCGACTACTCTTCGTTCCGACGGCGAAAAACCTCGCGCTGCGTGCGGTAGTCGACAGACAGTCGACTCTACCGCACCCGGGATCTTTCCGCCGGTTCAGCGCTGCAATGCCCGCCGCCCCGGCGCATCCTGCAACGCGTCGCTGGCCACCACCACGCGGTTGCGGCCGCTGCGCTTGGCCTTGTACATCGCCGCGTCGGCACGTGCCATCAACCGTTCGTAGTCCGGGTGGCCATCATGGCCGGCCACGCCGATGCTGGCAGTCAGTTCCAGCACCTGGCCATTGGCCAGCACAACCGGCGACTGCGCGATCTGCCGGCGCAGGCTCTCGGCAATCACCGAGGCCTGTGACTCGCTGGCGGCAACCAGCACCACCACGAACTCCTCGCCGCCGTAGCGGAACAGGTAGTCGCTGCCGCGGGTCAGCTGGCCGAGCAGGCCGGCGACGTGCTGCAACGCGCGGTCGCCGGCGTCGTGGCCGTGACCATCGTTGATCGCCTTGAAGTGATCCAGGTCGAGCAGCAGCAGCGAGAACGGCGTGCGGTTGCGCGTGGCCAGTTCGATCTCCCTGCGCAGCACGGTAGGCAGGAAGCGGCGGTTGAGCAGGTTGGTCAGGGCATCGCTGCCGGCATCCAGTTCGCCGATGCGCTCGAACAGCAGCGTCATCAGGGTACGGATGGCGGCCAGGTCCTCGCGGATGGCCGGCAGCACCGCCAGTCGCTGCGCCGGGGTGTCGGTGGCGGCCTGTTGCAGTCGATCATCGATACGCGCCATCAACTGCCCGACCTGCTGGGTCTCGCTGCTTTCGCCGAAGCTGGGGATGCCCTTGTGGGTGAACCACAGGCCGAACTCGGAACTGGCCAGGCTGGCACTGTCGCTGCCCTGCACGTGGCCGGCTAGTGCGTACAGCAGCGCGTTTTCCCAGTCCAGCAGCAGGGCGCGCTGGCGCTCGCGTTCAGTACCGACATTCTGCACCAGCGAGAACAACCGGTAGGCAGCATCGGCACGGGTGGAGCGCTCGCGTGCATGGGTGTAGGCCAGGGTCATGCCTTCCATGGCGATGTCCATGATCGCGCTGAGGCAATCGATGGCGGCGAACGCGGTGGCGCTGTCGGGCGCGTCGTCGCGCAGGCGAACGAACAGCTCGTGCTTGAGTACGCGCGCGCCGCGGGTGACCAAGTCGACCGGAATGCCGACCCGGGCGTGCACATCGCCGATCACCCGTTGCGAGGCGACGGTGGCGGCAATGCCGTCGGCATCGGTGGTCAGCAACTGCACCAGCCAGCGCTGCATGGCCGGTTGCAGGCGTTGCTTGACCTGATCGTGGGACAGGAAGCGGCGTGCACGCCCGTCCTGCAACAGCACTTCGTAGAAGCGACGGGCCAGCGCCGGCGGGGCATCGGTTGCGGCGGCGTGCAGCAGCGCGGTGGCCGCAGGGCCGGCCTGTTGCAGGCAGTGCTGCCAGGCCTCGGCCAGCGGCTGGCTGGCATCGTCCAGTTGGGGTGGTTCCACGTCGATCTCTGACTGCGTACGGCAAACCACGGGTATCGGCCGCGGTGGCGTGCGGTTGATGGTGGGTAAGCCGGCCAGTTTAAGCGCGATGCAGGGTCGTTCGGCACGCAGGGCACATCACGCCTGCGGTAGCAATGAGCGAACGCATTTGAGAATCACTCGCATTGATGGGAGAATGCGCGCACGGATCGGGCCGCAGGCGACTGCAGCGACGCTCCGCCTCCCCCTCGTCGTTGCCTCAAGCCCTTTGCCAGAGGCCCCGTTGCCCTGCCAGAAGGTCCAGATCATGTCTCCTGCCGTTGTCCTCTCGCCGCGCCCGCTGGCGCTCGCCGTTGCCGCCCTGCTGGCCGGCAGTGCCATGGCCGCCCATGCGGAAACAGACGCTACCGATATCGATACCGTGCATGTCACCGCTTCGCAGATTGCCCGCCAGGCATTGGGTACCTCGACCATCACCGCCGAGGACATCGCCAGGCGCCCACCGGCCAACGACATCGCCGAACTGCTGCGTACCATGCCGGGCGTCAACCTCACCGGCAACAGCGCCTCGGGCCAGTACGGCAACAATCGCCAGATCGACCTGCGCGGCATGGGTCCGGAAAACACCCTGATCCTGGTCGATGGCAAGCGCATCGGCGCGCGCGATGCCGTGCGCATGGGCCGCAGTGGCGAACGCAATACCCGCGGTGATACCAACTGGGTGCCGGCGGAAATGATCGAGCGCATCGAAGTGCTGCGCGGCCCTGCGGCGGCACGCTATGGCTCCGGTGCTTCCGGCGGCGTGGTCAACATCATCACCAAGCGCCCGACCGGCGACCTGACCGGAGCGGTCGACCTGTATGGCCTGGTGCCCGAGCACAGCGCCGAAGGCGGCAGCGAGCGCGTCGGCCTGCAGCTGAGCGGGCCGATGACCGACACCCTGTCGTTCCGCCTGTACGGCAACCTCAACAAGACCGACGCCGACTCACTGGACCTCAACCGCCAGTACGCCACCAACCCGAACGCGGTGCCACCGGCTGGCCGCGAGGGTGTCAAGAACCGCGACGTCAACGCGTTGCTGCGCTGGGACATCACCGCCGACCAGGTGGTGGAGTTCGAAGCCGGCACCAGCCGCCAGGGCAACATCTACGCCGGTGACCGCGCGGTCAGCACTACCGGTACCTCGACCGGCGTTGACCTGGCGGCGCTGGCCGAAGGCGAAGCGGAAACCAACCGCATGTACCGCAACACCGGCGCGATCACCCATCGCGGCCGCTGGGGCGACGTGACCTCGCGGGTGACCGCCGCGGTGGAAGCGGTCAACAACTCGCGCATCAATGAAGGCCTGGCCGGTGGCCCGGAAGGCAGCTTCAACGGCACCGACTGGTCGACCTCGCGCCTGCGCAACTACCAGCTGGATGGCGAAGTGAGCTTCCCGACCTCGCTGGGCAGCGCCGAGAACATCTGGACGCTGGGCTTTGAATACCTGGACAGCCGCCTGACCGACCCGTACTCGATGAGCCAGTCCAGCAGCAGCGGCGGTGGCATCCCGGGGCTGTCGGCCGATCGTGCGCGCGGCAAGGCCGATGCGCAGACCACGGCGGCGTTCGTGGAGGACAACATCTACCTGGGCGAGCGCTGGATCGTCACCCCGGGCCTGCGCTTCGACCACCACAGCCAGTTCGGCAACAACACCAGCCCCAGCCTCAATGCGCAGTTCCGCATCAACAGCGACTGGGTGGTGAAGGGCGGCATCGCCCGCGCGTTCAAGGCGCCGAACCTGTACCAGTCCAATCCGGACTATCTGTACTACACCCGTGGCAACGGCTGCCCGAATGCACTGCCGAGCCTGGGTGCCGGTTGCTACATGCGCGGCAACGCGGACCTGAAGGCGGAAACCAGCCTGAACAAGGAACTGGGCATCGAGTGGGCACCGCAGAGCGGCTGGCAGGCCTCGTTGACCTACTTCCACAACGACTACAAGGACAAGATCCAGGCCGGCTACACCCAGGTTGGCCTGACCGCCGACACCAAGGGCCGCATCTTCCGCTGGGAGAACGCGCCGAAGGCGATCGTGCAGGGGCTGGAAGGCAACCTGGTCATTCCGCTGCTGGGCGAGCAGGGCAACCGCCTGAAGTGGAGCAACAACTTCACCTACATGGTGGAAAACGAGAACAAGACCACGCACCAGCCGCTGTCGGTGATTCCGAAGTACACGATCAACACCATGCTGGACTGGCAGGCCACCGACAGGCTGTCCGTGTTGCTGACCGGCACCTTCTACGGCAAGCAGGAACCGGCCACCGCCAACATCAACAACGACCCGCGCTGCACCGGCAGCTGCGATGCATCGATCGCGCTGCAGGATCGTGGCGCGTACAACATCTGGGGCGTGAGCGCGCGCTACAAGGTGACCGAGACGGTCAGCTTCGGCTTCGGCGTGAACAACCTGGCCGACAAGCGCCTGTTCCGCGAGGCCAACAGCAGTGATGCCGGGGCGGCGACCTACAACGAGCCGGGCCGCGCGTACTGGGCCAGCCTGCGCTTCGGCTTCTGACCGCACGCGGTCGTCGGTCTGCGGCCCTCGCCGGGCCATGCCCGGCGAGGGCTCGTGTGGCCTGCAATGTTATAAACATCGTAATAGTCTCCCCCGCCGGCACCGCGTAGCCTGCACCGCATCGCAAAGGAGCTGTTGCCATGGGCCACGACCACGATCACCTGCCATCCCAGATCCGCCACGAGAAGCCCTTGTGGTGGGCACTCGGCCTGACCACCACCTTCCTCGTCGTCGAAGTGGTGGGCGCGTTCTGGACCAACAGCCTGGCGCTGCTGTCCGACGCCGCACACATGGCCACCGATGCGCTGGCGCTGATGATCGCGCTGGTCGCGGTACGGTTGAGCCGGCGCCCACCGGATGCGCGCCGCACCTACGGCTATGCACGGCTGGAAGCGTTGGGCGCGATGATCAACGGTGCCATGCTGTTCGTGGTCGCCGCCTACATCCTGTGGGAGGCGGTCGGCCGTTTCCGCCAGCCGCAGGAGATCGCCTCCTCCGGCATGCTGGTGATCGCGGCTGCGGGCCTGGTCATCAACCTGATCTCGATGCGCCTGCTGCAGGCGGGCAGTGGCGAGAGCCTCAACGTGAAGGGCGCCTACCTGGAAGTATGGGCCGACATGCTCGGCTCGGTGGCAGTGATTGCGGGCGCATTGTTGATCAAGTGGACCGGATGGAAACCGATCGACCCGATCCTGGCCGTGCTGATCGGCCTGTGGGTGCTGCCGCGTACCTACGTGCTGATGCGTGAGGCGATCAACGTGCTGCTGGAAGGCGTGCCCAAGGGCATGGACGTGGCCAGGGTGCGCGACAGCCTGTCCGGCCACGCCGCCGTGCTGGACGTGCATGACCTGCACGTGTGGGCGCTGGCTTCAAGCACGCCGGCGCTGACCGCGCACATCGTGATGCGCGACGGCACCGACGCCGATGCGTTGCGCCGCGAGCTGGGCGGTCGCCTGCATGATGACTTCGGTATCGAGCACGTGACACTGCAGATCGAGGCAGACCACTGCGGCGAAGCCTGTGGCGGGCCGGCGCCGGCCAAGGGCGGCGGACACGAGGGCCATGAGGGCCACGACCATGGCGAGGACGCGCAGGGCCATCGTGGCCACGTGCATCGTTGATCGAAGATGACGCGCGCGCCGGGAGACGCCCGGTGCAGCTATTCGTCCCGCCGCGAGGCCAGCCGATCCGCCAGCCGGGTTGGCTCCGGCAGCCGATAGCCACGCAGGGTGTGCTGCACCCAGCCCAGCGCGGTGTCGGCACTGACCCGATGGCCACCGGCCACGAACAGCGGCTTGCAGCGCAGCTTGCTGCGCAGCACCCAGCCCAGTTGTTCATCGCCCTCCAGCAGCGGCGTATGTGCACCAGCTTCGGCGTCCGGTTCGACGAACCTTCCCACCAGTTTCGATTTCGCCACGCCGATGCTCGGCAGATCGGTGACCACGCCCAGATGCGCGGCGACGCCCAGCCGGCGCGGATGGCTGATGCCGTGGCCATCGACGAACACCAGGTCCGGCGTTCGTGGCAGCAGTGCCAGTGCGGCCAGCAGTGCCGGCAGCTCGCGGAAGCTGAGCAGGCCCGGGATATAGGGCATCAGTGTAGGAACCCGCGCGATCTCCTGCGCCACGGGCTGCAGCGTCTTTGCATCCAGCAGGACCGCCGCAGCGCGCGTAATGGCACCGTTGTCCTCGAAGCCGACATCCAGCCCGGCCAGCCAGCGCACGTCACGGGGCAGGCGGTCCTGGCGTTCCACGCGGCCGGCCAGTTGCAGCTGTTGCGCGCGGGCGGCGGTGACGCTGCCTTCCCAGCGCCCGGGGTCGATCACCGTATTCATTGGCTGCAGCATCGCATGCGCGGCGCCACGGCACGGTGAGCGGCCGCCGGGGCTACAATGGCGGCCTGCCTTTCCTCGCGTTGGAGACCCTGCAGTGACCCGTAAACTCGTACTGTTGCGCCATGGCCAGAGCCAGTGGAACCTGGACAACCGCTTCACCGGCTGGGTCGATGTCGACCTGACCGAGCAGGGGCGCCGGGAAGCGGCTGCCGCCGGTCGCCTGATGCGCGAGGAAGGCCTGCAGTTCGACGTCGCCCATACCTCCGTGCTCAAGCGCGCCATCCACACCCTGCAGGGTGCGCTGGCCGAGCTGGAGCAGGACTGGTTGCCGGTGAACAAGTCCTGGCGCCTCAACGAGCGGCACTACGGCGGCCTGCAGGGGCTGGACAAGGCCGAGACCGCGGCCAAGCACGGCGAAGAGCAGGTCAAGGTCTGGCGTCGTTCGTACGACATCCCGCCGCCGCCGATGGACCTGGAAGATCCGGGCCACCCGATCCATGACCGTCGCTACGCCGGTCTGGACCGCAACGCGCTGCCGGGCACCGAGTCGCTGGCCACCACCCTGGACCGCGTGCTGCCCTACTGGCACGACGCCATCGCGCCGCAGCTGAAGGACGGCAAGACCGTGCTGGTCACCGCCCACGGCAACTCGCTGCGCGCGCTGTACAAGTACCTCAACAATGTCTCGCGCGAGGAGATCCTCGAGCTGAACATCCCGACCGGCATCCCGCTGCTGTTCGAACTGAACGATGACCTGACCGTGCAGTCGTTCCGCTACCTGGGCGACCCGGAAGCGGCGCGCAAGGCCGCTGAAGCAGTAGCCAACCAGGGCAAGGCGAAATAAGAAGCAGAAGGCCGGCGCAAGCCGGCCTTCGCTTTTGTAGAGCCGAGCCCACGCTCGGCCGGCGCTGTCGCAACCCGGTAGAGCCAACCCATGGGGGCTGCATCAGCCAGCTACGAGGGATCCATGCGGCGCACCTTGGGCGGCTGCAACGCGGCAATGTCGATGACGTGGTCCTGGCATATCACCTGATAGTGCGTGAATGGGCCCGGGTAACTGACATCGGCAAAGGTGGCATGGTCCAGATAATCGAGGAACTTCGAACGGCTGTAACGGCGGAACAGGTTGCCGCTCCAGGCTTCGGAGTCGTCCCAGCTCTGGTAGGACTCGTTGTGCACGGCGTAGCTGATGTAGGCGTTCCAAATCAGCTCGAACCGCTGCGAATGGGAAGTTATCTCTATCGCGCGCACGCCCTCGATCGAACGTCCATTGCCGAGGTCCACTGGGCGAGGCTCTCCTGTCACCTGTCCCTCTTCGATGACCAGCCGCAGACAGTTGGCCTCCGGTTCGCCAATACCCGTCAGGAATAGATACTCGCAGCTGTCGAGGGCCAGTAGCAGCGCAGCGTCGTCCATGGGCGCGATATCCGGTGATCGGGAAGCTAAGAATACCGGCGTGCAGTTGGTTGGCGACTCCACGGGCTCGTGACCTTTGGCCGGTCCCTGCCGTGGGCGTGCCCGGCTACCCTGTGAAATTACCCGCAGGAGAGCCTCATGAACGTCCGCAATCTGGTCCCGCTGGGCCTGACCATCGCCATCGCTGCCTCGCTGGCCGCCTGTGGCAAGAACGAAACCGCGCCGGCGGCCAGTGCCGACGCCAAGCCGGCCTTCGACCTGTCGCAGATCAAGACGCCGCTGATCTCGCTCAACAGCGCCGACCTGGATCCGGCCATTTCGGCCTGTACCGACCTCAATGGTTTCGTCAACAGCAAGTGGCTGAAGGCCAACCCGGTGCCGGGCGACCAGACCACCTGGGGCAGCTTCGAGATCCTGCGCGAGCGCTCGCTGGAAGTGCAGCACGCGCTGGTGCAGCAGGCCGCCGCCAGCCAGGCCAAGGCCGGCTCGGTGGAAGCCAAGATCGGTGACATCTGGAAGACCGGCAACGACGAGGCCAAGATCGAAGCCGCCGGCCTGGCGCCGCTGCAGCCGCAGCTGGACAAGATCACTGCACTGAACGACACCGCTGCCATCACCCAGTACCTGCGCGACAGCCAGGCCGAGGGCAAGGGCGTGCTGTTCTCGCTGTTCGCCAATGCCGACTACAAGGATTCGGCCAACGTCATCGCCTACGTCGGCCAGGGCGGCCTGGGCCTGCCGGAGAAGGGCTACTACTTCGACGACGCGCAGGCCAAGATCCGCGACGCCTACGTGGCCTACATTGCACAGGTGCTGACCCTGTCCGGTGTGGACGCGGCGCAGGCCGCCGAGCAGGCCAAGGCCGTGATGGCCTTCGAAACCCGCCTGGCCAAGGCCTCGATGTCGCGCATCGAAATGCGTGACCCGGCCAAGCGCTACAACCCGCTCAGCGCCGCAGATGCCGACAAGCTGACCCCGAACTTCAGCTGGACCGCGCTGTTCGACACCCTGAAGGTGCCGGCCGCACAGAAGTTCTCGCTGGCGCAGCCGGGCTTCTTCGGTGAAATGGACAAGATGCTCGCCGATGTGCCGGCCAGCACCTGGCAGGCCTACCTGCGCTTCCACACCATCGACGATGCCGCGCCGTACCTGAGCAGCCAGTTCGAGAAGGCCAACTTCGATTTCTACGGCACCACCCTGCGTGGCCAGAAGGAAATGCAGCCGCGCTGGAAGCGCGTGCTGGAGTCGGTCAACGGCGGCATGGGCGAAGCCCTGGGCCAGCTGTACGTCGACGCCGTGTTCCCGGCCGAGTCGAAGGTGGCCATGCAGCACCTGGTGGAGAACCTGTCGCAGGCATTGAAGGCGCGCCTGGAGCAGCTGCCGTGGATGGGCGAGGAAACGAAGAAGAAGGCACTGGAAAAGTGGGCCAGCTTCACCCCGAAGATCGGCTACCCGGACAAGTGGCGTGACTGGTCGGGCCTGCAGACCAACGGCGACAGCTACCTGGGCAACATGCAGGCAGCACGCGCGTTCAACTACCGCTACATGCTGGACAAGATCGGCAAGCCGGTGGACAAGACCGAGTGGGGCATGACCCCGCAGACCGTCAATGCCTACTACAACGCGACCAAGAACGAGATCGTGTTCCCGGCGGCGATCCTGCAGGCGCCGTTCTTCGACGCCAAGGCCGATCCGGCGTTGAACTACGGCGGCATCGGCGCGGTCATCGGCCACGAGATGATGCACGGCTACGACGACTCCGGCAGCCAGTTCGCCGCCAACGGCAACTTCGACAACTGGTGGACCGACGCCGACCGCAAGGCCTTCACCGGGCGTACCGACCAGCTGGTCGCGCAGTTCGACGGCTATGAAGCGGTGCCGGGCGTGAACGTGAAGGGCAAGTTGACCCTGGGCGAGAACATCGGCGACCTGGGGGGGCTGACCGTGGCCTATGACGCGCTGCAGATGGCGCTGAAGGAAGACCCGAAGGCCAATGTCGACGTCGATGGCCACAGCCAGGACCAGCGCTTCTTCATGAACTGGGCCACCGTGTGGCGCCGCAACTTCACCGATGGCGAGCTGCGCGTGCGTCTGAACACCGATCCGCACGCGCCGGCCAACTTCCGTGCCAACGGTGCGCCGTCGAACATGCCGTCGTTCGCCGCTGCATTCCAGTGCAAGGCGGGTGATGCGATGGTGCGCGCCGACGACAAGCGTGTGGTGATCTGGTAATTGATCACCCGTGATGCGTGAAGCGAAAGGCCCGGCGAACGCCGGGCCTTTCGTTTGCCCGGCCGATCTCAGGCCAGTTCCGGTTCCCGCTCCAGCATGCGATGGAAGCGTTGCAGCACGTACGGGTCCACCAGCCCGCCGGCCTGCTCGTCGATGATCCGCAATGCGGCCTCGTGCTCCATCGCATTGCGATACGGGCGCACGCTGGTCATCGCATCGTAGGCATCGGCGATGGTGACGATGCGCGCACCCAGCGGGATGGATTCGCCGCGCAGCCCATCGGGGTAGCCGCTGCCATCGAAGGCCTCGTGATGGGCGCGGATCAGCCGCGCCACCGGCGAGGCGTCGCTGCGACCGGTGGCCAGGAAGATGTGTTCGCCGCGTACCGGATGCTCGCGCATGATCGCGCGCTCCTCATCGGTATGCCGGCGTGGTGCCAGCAGCACGTCATCGGGTATGCCGATCTTGCCGATGTCATGGAAGCGCGCGGCCAGGCCGATCTGCGCACGGGCATCGTCATCAAGATCGCAGTGCGTGGCCAGGCGCTGCGCGAGCAGGCCAACGCGGTCGCAGTGGTGGCGGGTGTAGGCGTCGCGCATCTGTAGCGACATCGCGAGGGCATCGATCAGGCAGGCCTGCGCGTGCAGCAGGTCGGGGGCGGGTACGGCGTCAGGAAACATGGTCATCCGCCCGCACCGGGTGGGGACCGGTGCGGGGTGTTCGGGGGCGATCAACCCGGGGCGAGGGTGGTCAGAAGGGCGCGGGCCGCATTGAAGCGGTCTTCCGGCAACGGCAGCGGGTGCTTGATGCGCAGCTTGTCGGGCCCTTCCATGGCATAGAGGTTCGGTTGTTTCTGGATCAGCTGGATCACCGCCATCGGATCGATGTTCGGCTTGGACTCGAACACGATGCGGCCGCCGTTCTCGCCCAGGTCGAGCTTGCGGATGCCCAGCGTATTGGCTTTCAGCTTCAGCTCGGCGATGGCGAACAGGTGCTTGGCTGCATCCGGCAGCAGGCCGAAGCGGTCGATCATCTCCACCTGCAGTTCGCGCAGTGCATCGCTGTCGCGCGCGCTGGAAATGCGCTTGTACAGGGTCAGGCGGGTGTGCACGTCCGGCAGGTAGTCTTCCGGGATCAGCGCCGGCACATGCAGCTCGACCTCGGCGCCGCGCACTTCCTCACCGGCATCCAGGTCGGGCAGCTTGCCCTGCTTGATGCTGCGTACCGCGCGTTCCAGCAGCTCGGTATACAGGCTGAAGCCGACCTCGGCCATCTGCCCGCTCTGGTCCTCGCCAAGCAGTTCACCGGCGCCGCGGATTTCCAGATCGTGCGTGGCCAGGGTGAAGCCGGCGCCCAGCTCGTCCATCGAGGCGATCGCTTCCAGGCGCTTCTCGGCGTCGGGGGTGATCGCGCGACGGTCGGGGGTGATCAGGTAGGCGTAGGCACGGTGGTGCGAACGGCCCACGCGGCCACGCAGCTGGTGCAGCTGGGCCAGGCCGAAACGGTCGGCACGGTTGATGATGATGGTGTTGGCGTTGGGGATGTCGATGCCCGATTCGATGATCGTGGTCGACAGCAGCACGTTGAAGCGCTGCTTCTGGAAATCCAGCATCACCTTTTCCAGTTCGCGCTCGGGCATCTGCCCGTGGGCGATGCCGATGCGTGCCTCCGGCACCAGCTCGGACAGCTCGCGCTGCATGCGGCCGATGCTCTCCACGTCGTTGTGCAGGAAGTACAGCTGGCCACCGCGCGCCAGTTCGCGCTGGAAGGCTTCGCGCAGCAGCGCGTCGTCCCACTGGGTGATGAAGGTCTGCACCGCCAGCCGGTTCGGCGGAGGCGTGGCGATGATCGACAGGTCACGCAGGCCGGCCATGGCCATGTTCAAGGTGCGCGGGATCGGCGTGGCGGTCAGGGTCAGCAGGTGCACATTGGCGCGCAGCGCCTTCAGCGCCTCCTTCTGGCGCACGCCGAATCGCTGCTCCTCGTCGACGATGACCATGCCCAGGTCCTTGAACTTCACGTCCGGCTGCAGCAGGCGATGGGTGCCAACGATGACGTCGATGGTGCCAGCGGCCACCTTCTCCAGTTCGGCCTTGATTTCCTTGCTGGTCTTGAAGCGCGACAGCACTTCGACCTTCAGCGGGTAATCGGCGAAACGGTCGCGGAAGTTGCGGTAATGCTGCTCGGCCAGCAGCGTGGTCGGCACCAGCACCGCCACCTGCTTGCCGGCACTGGCCGCAGCAAATGCAGCGCGCACCGCCACCTCGGTCTTGCCGAAGCCGACGTCGCCGCAGACCACGCGGTCCATCGGCTGGCTGCTGGCCAGGTCGCGCAGGGTGGCATCGATCGCAGCCAGCTGGTCGGGGGTTTCCTCGAACGGGAAACCGGCGGCGAACGGCTCGTACATCGCGCGGTCGACCTGCAGTGCCAGGCCGGCACGCGCCTGGCGGCGGGCCTGGATCTCCAGCAGTTCGGCGGCCACGTCGCGCACCTTCTCGGCGGCCTTGCGCTTGGCCTTGCTCCACTGCTCGCCACCGAGCGAATGCAGCGGTGCGGTTTCCGCCGATGCACCGGAGTAGCGGCTGATCAGGTGCAGCTGGGCGACCGGTACATACAGGCGGTCGCCCTTGGCATATTCGATGTCGAGGAACTCGCCGGGCATGCCGCCGACGTCCATCGCGATCAGGCCACGGTAGCGGCCGACGCCATGGTCCTCGTGCACGATCGGCGCGCCCTCGGTCAGTTCACCGAGGTCGCGGATGATCGCTTCCGGCTCACGGCCGGCACGGCGCGTGCGGCGGGTGCTGCCGGCGCGCTCGGGGAACAGCTGGCGCTCGGTCAGCACCGCGATGCGCGGATCGTCCAGTGCGAAGCCATCTTCCAGCGGCGCCACCGCGATCGCGAAGCGCGCGTCGTCGGCGAGGAAGCTGGGCAGGTCGGCCACCACCGGCGGCTTCAGCTCGGCGGCCTGCAGCACTTCCAGCAGCGCCTCGCGGCGGCCGGGCGAATCGGCGGCGATCAGTACCCGGCCCGGATAATGGCCGAGGAAGGATTTCAGCGCATCGCCGGCGGGGGCTTCGCGTGCGGCCACCGGCAGCGGGGGCAGCGGCTGGTCGCCCAGCGCGTGCGCGTCGGCGATGCGTGCGTGGTCGGCGGCCCATACCTCGATGCGCGGGGCATCGTTCAGGCGCTCGCGCAGCAGTTCCGGTGACAGGTACAGCGCCGACGGCGGCAGCAGCGGCCGTTCCACATCGTGGCGGCGCTGCTCATAACGCTCGCCGGTCTGCGCCCAGAACGCCTCGGCGGCTTCGCCGGCACCGGCGCAGACCACCGGCAGGCTGCCGTCGGGCAGGTAGTCGAACAGGGTTGCGGTGCGCTCGAAGAACAGCGGCAGGTAGTACTCGACGCCGGCCGGGGCCAGCCCGGATTTCAGGTCCTGGTACAGCGCACTGCGCCGGGTGTCGACATCGAAGCGCTCGCGCAGCGTGGCCAGCACGCGGGCGATGCTGGCCTCGTCCATGGGCACTTCGCGGCCCGGCAGCATGTGCACGGCCTCGACCTTGTCCAGCGAACGTTGGCTTTCCGGATCGAAGGCACGGATCGAATCGATGTCCTCGTCCAGCAGCTCCACCCGCAGCGGCTCGTCGGCGCCCATCGGGAACACGTCGAGCAGGCCGCCGCGCACGGCGAAGTCACCCGGGTCCATCACCTGCGGCACGTTGCGGTAGCCGGCGCTTTCCAGGCGGCGCTTCTCGGCTTCCAGATCCAGGCGCTGGCCGACCTTCAGGTCGAAGCTGCCACCGATCACGTAGCTGCGCGGGGCCAGCTGCTGCAGCAGCGTCTGCACCGGCACGATCACCAGGCCACGCTTCAGCGTCGGCAGGCGGTGCAGGGCTGCCAGGCGCTGCGAGATGATGTCGGGATGCGGGCTGAAGCGGTCGTAGGGCAGGGTTTCCCAGTCCGGGAAGGCGACCACCGGCAGGCCTGGATCGCCGCCAAGCAGGGTCTGCAGGTCGGCTTCGAGCTGGTTGGCGCCGTGGTTGTCACGGGCGATCACCAGCAGCGGTGCGTCGTGCACGCGCGCTGCCTGGGCCAGGTACCAGGCCAGTGCGGTGGGCGAGGCGGGGGCGCGCCACCAGGCGCGGAGCTGGCCGGCGCGCGGCAGCGGCGGGGCGGGGTATGAGGTACGCGACATGGACCCCGGATTTTAGCAGAAGCCCGATCCGGCTCCGGTGCGTCGTGCCGGCCGGTTGCCGGCAGCCTCAGGCGCCGTTGGGGGAGCGGAATGCCGGCCAGCGGCCGGCACTACCGGGAGACGTGGCCGGGCAGGGCCCGGCGCATCCGTCAGTTGTCCAGCTCCAGCACCATCCGCACCAGGCCTTCGGCTCCGGTCGGGTGCGGCACCGGCTTGAAGCCCAGCGACGCGGCCAGCTGCTTCATCGGTTCGTTCTCGGCGGCAACGTCGCCGTACAGGCGGTCCAGGTACTTGCCACGGCCCCATTTCACCAGCTTGCGCATCAGCTGCCGTCCCAGGCCCTGGCCGATCAGGAAGCGGCTGATCAGGATCGCGTACTCGGCTTCACGGGTGCCGGGGATGATCGACGCCCGGGCGACCGCGCCGACCACCGCTTCGCCAGCGGGCAGCGATTCGGCTGCGACCAGGGTGATCTCGGTCTTCGGATTCGGGTGGGTCAGGCGCTGGGTGGTTTCCGGCGAAAGCTCGGTCACCGCCTGCAGGAAACGATCACGGATTTCTTCCGGCCCGAACAGGCTGAATGCCGCTTGCAGCGGTGCGCCATCTTCCGGGCGGATGGGGCGGATCAGCAGCTCGTGGCCGCTGGGAGCCTTGAAGATCTCATGCCAGGGCGGCATGCGGTTGCGAGTGGCCATACCGGGTGATTCCTTGGTGGTCCATCGATTGTGGCATCACCGGGGCTGCGTTCCGTGAACGAAAGGCTCACGGCGGTACAGCCTCGTGAAGGCCGTTATTCGGGGGCTTTGAGCCAGTCCAGGCGGGTGCTGGCCCCGGGTTCGCCCAGGTGCTGGCGCAGCGCCGGCAGGGCCGGACCAACCACGCGGTCGAACTGCCACGGCGGGTTGAGCAGCAGCATGCCGCTGCCGTTGAGGCGCAGCGGCGAGTCGTCCGGGCGCACCAGGAACTCGATCGTCATCGCCGATTTCACCGGCAGGGCGGTGGCCTTGCGCAGGAAGTGCAGGATGGTGCGGCGCTGCTTGATCGGGAACCAGACCGCACAGGTGGCCTGCGGCCAGCGTGCCAGGGTCTCGGCCAGGGCGGCCAGGATGTTCTGGTATTCGGCGTCCTGGGCCTCGTACGGCGGGTCGATCAGCACCAGGCCTCGGCCGATCTTGCTGCCGTTGAACCTGGGTGGCAGCAGCGAGCGCAGCAGGGCGTAGCCATCTCCGGGGCGCACGTCGACGCGGCTGTCATGGGCAAACAGGGCCTTCAACGCGGCCGCTTCGGCTTCCTGCAGCTCACAGACCGCCATGCGGTCCTGTGCGCGCATGGCCTGTGCGCTCAGCAGCGGCGAGCCCGGGTAGTTGGTCAGCGCGCCCACCGGATTGTCGGCCTGCACTGCCTTCAGGTAACGCTCGACCACCTCCGGCAGCCTGGGCTGGGCCATCAGCCGCATGATCCCGGACTCGGCCTCGAGGGTCTTGCGGCTCTCTTCGCTGGCCAGCAGGTAGCGGCCGGCACCGCCGTGGGTATCTAGCACGAAGAACGGGCTGTCCTTGCGCTTGAAGCTGTCGATCAGGGCCAGCTGCACGATGTGCTTGAGCACATCGGCGTGGTTGCCGGCATGGAAGGCGTGGCGATAGTTCATGGGCGGCAGTGTACGGGGCGGCGGCCGCAGCGGCTATGCTGCGCGCCATGACAGCTCCTGTTGCCCATGTCCTGGTCGTCGAGGACGAAGCCGCGATCGCCGAAACCGTGCTTTATGCGCTTCGCAGCGAGGGCTATGCCGCCAGCCACTGCCTGCTCGGTGGCGAGGCCCTGCAACGCCTGCAGGCCGGGGATATCGACGTGGTGGTGCTGGACGTGGGCCTGCCCGACCTGGGCGGTTTCGAGGTGTGCCGGCGGCTGCGCGCGCAGCCCGGGCCGGCGGCCCAGCTGCCGGTGATCTTCCTGACCGCCCGCAACGATGAAGTGGACCGCGTGCTGGGCCTGGAACTGGGCGCCGACGATTACATGACCAAGCCGTTCTCGCCGCGTGAGCTGGTGGCGCGGGTGCGTGCGCGCCTGCGTCGCGCGGCACCGGTCGTGGCAGCCCCCGGCGCCGATGCGGGCTGGCAGGAACATGGCGCCTTCGCCATCGACCGCGAAGGCCGGCGCATCCGCTTCCGCGGCCACGCGCTGGACCTGACCCGCTACGAGTACGCGTTGCTGGAAGCGCTGCTGCAGCGGCCGGGCGCCATTCTCAGTCGCGCCCAGTTGATGGATCGCGGCTGGGACAGCAGCGCCGACAGTGCCGACCGTACCGTCGACACCCATGTAAAGACGTTACGCGCCAAGCTGCGCGCAGCCGGTGCCAGCGACGATCCGATCCGCACCCACCGTGGCCTTGGCTACGCGCTGGAGGTCTAGCCGATGCGCCTGGTCCTGAAGCTGTTCCTCGGCTTCTTCCTGATCACCGGCATCGCCGCGTTCTTCGTGATGCGCGTGTTCGTCAATGAAGTGAAGCCGGGTGTGCGCCAGGCGATGGAATCGACCCTGGTCGATGCCGCCAACGTGCTGGCCGAGATGGCGGCGGCCGATGTCAAGGACGGCACCATCCGCAGCGGCAGCTTCACCCGCAACCTGGCCAAGGCGCGGCAGCGTGACCTGAAGGCGATGGTCTGGCGCTTTCCCAAGCGCTCACTGGACTACCGGGTGACCATCACCGATGCCAAGGGCATCGTCATCTACGACTCGCTGGGCCGCGACCTGGGGCGTGACAATTCGCGCTGGAACGATGTCTACCGCACCCTGCGTGGCGAGTACGGCGCCCGCTCCAGCCCGGAAGTGCCAGGCGAAGAAGGCGATACGGTGATGCATGTGGCGGCGCCGGTATACGACCCGGCCGATGGCCGCACCCTGATCGGCGTGCTCAGCCTGGCCCAGCCCAACCGCAGCATCGATCCGTTCATTGCGGCCAGCCAGCGCGCCATCATCGAGCGCGGTGCCTGGCTGATCGGATTGTCGGCGCTGGTCGGCGTGCTGGTGACGATGTGGCTCACCACGGGCCTTGGCCAGCTCAGCCGCTATGCACGCGCGGTCAGCGCCGGCGAACCGGTGCCACCGCCGCGGCGGCGCCGCGACGAGATCGGCGACCTGGGGCAGGCACTGGAAACGATGCGCCGCAAGCTGGAGGGCAAGGCCTACGTCGAGCAGTACGTGCAGTCGCTGACGCATGAAATGAAGAGTCCGTTGGCGGCGATCCGCGGTGCCGCCGAGCTGCTGCAGGAGCCGCTGCCGGAGGCCGACCGCGTGCATTTTGCACGCAGCATCGTTGATCAACAGGAGCGGCTGACCGAGACGATCGACAAGCTGCTGGCGCTGGCCGAAGTGGAACAGCACGGCTGGCTGCAGACCCGCGATCCGATCGCCCTGCCAACCTTGCTGGCCGATGCGGCGGCGGCGGCGCAGGTGCGTGCGCAGGCGGCCGGCGTACAGGTGCGCATCGGCAGCGTGCCCGACCTGCGCGTGCAGGGCGACGCCTATCTGCTGCGGCAGGCGTTGCACAACCTGATCGACAACGCCATTGCCTTCTCACCGCCCGGCGCGGACATCGCGCTGCAGGCCGAGGTGGACGGGCAGGGCGTGCGCCTGCAGGTAGCGGATCGCGGTGCCGGCATTCCCGACTACGCGCGCGAACGGGTGTTCGAACGCTTCTATTCACTGGCGCGTCCCGGCAGCGGCCGGCGCAGTTCCGGCCTGGGCCTGCCGTTCGTGCAGGAAGTGGCTCGCCTGCATGACGGACGCGCCAGCCTCGACGCCCGCGATGGCGGTGGCACGGTGGCCAGCCTGTGGCTGCCGTTGGGCGCAGCGGGCCAGCGGCCGCGCCGCTGACTTCACACTCGCTTCAAATTCGCCACAAACCCTGCTCACCGCAGCGGTCCATCCTGCAGCTCTCTCCAACGAGGATGGACCATGAAATCCCTGAAGATGCTGCTGCGGTTCGCCATTGTCGGCGGGCTGATCCTGTTGCTGCTGGTGCCGCTGATGATGATCCGCGGGGTGATCACCGAACGCAGCCAGTACCGCGACGAGGCCTTTGCGCGGGTGGCCGACAGCCGTGCCGGCACGCAGCAGCTGGTGGGCCCGGTGCGGGTGGTGCCGTGGGTGGAACGCAAGCAGGTTGAACTGGTTGACCCGCTGGGCGTCAAGAAGACCGAGGTGCAGGTCACCGAGGGGCACTGGCTGCAGATGCCAGCGTCGCTGGAGGTGGGCGGCGAGATGCTGCCGAGCCAGCGCGAAGTCGGCCTGTTCAAGGTGCCGGTGTACAGCTGGAACGGCCAGATGAAGGCGAGCTTCGCCGCTGACGACTATCCGGTGAAGGCAGGGCGCACGTATGGCCAGCCGTATGTGGCGGTGGGAATTTCCGATGTGCGCGGCCTGGTCGGTACACCGAACCTGCGCGTGGATGGCAAGCAGCTGCGCCTGCTGCCGGGCGTCGGCGTAGCAAGCGAAGTCGGCCGTGGCCTGCATGCGCCGGTGGCCGGTTTCGCTGCGGATCAGGGCGGCACGCTGGCGGCCAGCACCGTTGAACTGGAGCTGCGCCTGGATGGCAGCCGCATGCTGTCGGTGGTGCCGGTGGGCGATGACACCCACATCGCGCTGCGTTCGAGCTGGCCGCATCCGTCGTTCAGCGGTGCGTTCCTGCCCAACGAGCGGCGCGTTGATGCGCAGGGATTCGACGCGCGCTGGGCGGTGTCCTCGCTGGCCTCCGACGCACAGCGACAGCTGCGCAATGAAGGTTCGGTCGACTCGCAGGCGGTGACGGTGTCGCTGGTCGATCCGGTCGATACCTACACCCAGGCCGACCGTGCGTCCAAGTACGGCGTGCTGTTCGTGCTGCTGACCTTCGTCGGCTTCATCCTGTTCGAGCTGATCAAGTCGCTGCGCATCCACCCGCTGCAGTACCTGATGGTCGGCCTGGCGCTGGCGATCTTCTTCCTGCTGCTGATCAGCCTGTCCGAACACATCGCGTTCTGGAAGGCCTACCTGGTCTCGGCGGTGGCCTGCATCGGCCTGCAGGCGGTGTACCTGGCCAACGTGCTGGGCCATTGGAAGCGCGGCCTCGGCTTCGCGGCCCTGCTGACCGTGCTGTACGGCGCGCTGTATGGCCTGCTGGTCTCGGAGAACAACGCACTGCTGATGGGGTCGTTGCTGCTGTTCGTGATCCTCGCGCTGGCGATGTGGGTAACCCGCCGGGTCGACTGGTACGCGCTCGGCGCGGACCTGAAGTAAGGAGCACGCCATGGGCTGGCGCCGGGGATTGCGGCAACGGGCACGGCAGGGCATTCCGGCCCTGCTGGAAGTGGACGCACTGCTGCAGGCACATGGCGTGCTGGCGGCCCTGCCGGGGGCACGGATCGCCCCCGGCCTGGTCCGCTTCCAGCTGGCGGCGGTGACCTGCGAAGGATTGCAGGGGCAGGGATTGCGTTGGCTGCAGGGTGCGCGGCAGGGACGCGGCGCGGTGGCCGGCCGGGTGCCGCGCTATCGGCCATGGAAGGCCGGCGCGGAGGCATTGGCCGAGATCGGCATCGGCGGCCTTCCAGATGACTGGCCGGCACACGCGGCGGTGTACGGCTGCAGCAGCATCGACCGGCGGCACTGGTTGCTGTTGCTGCCGGAGCGGGCGCAGTTGTGGTTGGGATGGAGCGGGTGATTCGGCTTTGCGGGTACGACCCCACCCTTCTCCTGTGGGTGCGAACCCTTGGTTCGCACGCTTGCGCGCCGTCCATGACCGATGGGACGGTATCGCCGCGCCCCGGCTGGCTAGACTCGATGGGTTGATGATCGAGCCGAAGGGCAGGGGTGCGATGTGTTGAAGTGGGGCGTGCTGGCCGTAGCGCTGGCGATGGGTGGCAATGCAGCGGCACAGCAGCGCGAGACGGTGGACCTGGACATGGTCAGCCGCATCCGCCAGGAGGCGTTCCACCGTTCGCAGGTGATGGACACCTTCAGCTATCTCACCGAGCGCATCGGCCCGCGCCTGAGCAATTCGCCGGCGATGGGCCGCGCCAATGCGTGGACCCGCGGCAAGTTCAACGAATGGAAGCTGGACAACGTCCACGACGAGGCCTTCGATGATTTCGGCCGTGGCTGGGAATTCACCTCGGCCAGCGTGGAAATGCTGGGTGACCGCGTGCAGCCGCTGCATGCGCTGCCCAAGGCCTGGACCCCCGGTACGAAGGGCCCGGTCGAAGGCGAGCTGGTGCAGGTCGACATCAAGAAGCCCGAAGACATCGAGAAGTACCGCGGCAAGCTGCGTGGCAGGATCCTCCTGCTGGGCGAGGCACGCGAATACAAGCGGGGCACCGAGCCCGATTCGCACCGCCACGACGCGACCTCGCTCGAGGGCCTGCAGGAGTTCACCCTGCCCAAGGACAAGGACGCTACCGCCGAGCGCGCCAAGCGGGTCAAGGAGTATCAGGAGCGCCAGCAGCTGGCGGCCAAGGTCAACGCGTTCTTCGTCGAAGAGGGCGCGCTGGCCTCGATCAGCATCAGCAGCTGGGACAACGGCATCATCCGCGTTGCCGGCGGCGGTTCGCGCAAGGCCGGTGAGCCGGTGGGCATCCCGGAACTGGCGATGATCAGCGAACACTTCAATCCGCTGGTGCGCGCGCTTCAGGCCAAGCAGACGGTGCGCCTGCGTGTGGATGTAGCGGCGCGCTTCACCGACGAGGCCGACCAGCCCGGCTACAACACGCTGGCCGAGATCCGCGGCAGCAGCAAGCCCGATGAAGTGGTGATGATCGGTGCCCACCTGGATTCGTGGCACAGCGGCACCGGTGCGGCCGACAACGCCGCCGGCGTGGCGGTGATGATGGAGGCGATGCGCATCCTCAAGGCTACCGGCGCCAAGCCCAGGCGCACCATCCGCGTGGCGCTGTGGAGCGGCGAGGAGCAGGGCCTGATCGGCTCGCAGGCCTATGTGGCCAAGCACTTCGGCAAGTTCCCGGAGCCGACCGATCCGGCCCAGAAAGCGCTGCCGGCGTCGCTGCGCGAGCCGACCGGTGCACTGCAGAAGACCCGCGACTACAGCAAGTTCCAGGTCTACTTCAACATGGACAACGGCTCGGGCCGCTTCCGTGGCATCTACGCGCAGGAAAACCTGGCGGCGATGCCGATCTTCGAAGCCTGGCTGGCGCCGTTCCATGACGTGGGCGCCACCACCGTGGCCACCCGCAACACCGGCAGTACCGACCACATCAGCTTCGATCGCATCGGCCTGCCGGGTTTCCAGTTCATCCAGGACCGGCTGGACTACTTCACCAACGTCCACCACAGCCACCTGGACACCTGGGACCACGCCGAACCGGAAGACCTGAAGCAGGCCGCCGCCATCGTCGCTTCGTTCGCCTACAACGCCGCAATGCGCGAGCCGTCCTTCCCGCGAAAGGTAGAACCGTAAAAAAGGGGACGGAGGGGATTAAGTCGTATCTCCCCTCCGCTTCCCGGTTGCAGCACCCAACGGCTGGGCAATCGCGACTTAATCCCCTCCGTCCCCTTTTTCCGTCGGGGGCGGTGGGCTGGTAAAATCGGGGGATTCCCGTTCCTCGAGCCGTCCATGACCTGCCGCACCCGCTTCGCCCCCAGTCCCACTGGCTACCTGCACATCGGTGGTGCCCGCACCGCGCTGTACTGCTGGCTGGAGGCCCGTCACCGCGGCGGCGAGTTCGTGCTGCGCATCGAGGACACCGATCGCGAACGCAGCACCCAGGGCGCAATCGACGCCATCCTGGAGGCGATGGAGTGGCTGGGCCTGGACTACGACGAAGGCCCGATCTACCAGACCGACCGCGTCGCCCGTTACCAGGAAGTGGCCGAGCAGCTGATCGCCGAGGGCAAGGCGTACTACGCCTACGAGACCCGCGAGGAGCTGGATGCCATGCGCGAGGCCGCCATGGCCAGGCAGGAAAAGCCGCGCTACAACGGCGCTGCGCGCGATCTGGGCCTGCCCTACCGGGACGACCCGAACCGCGTCATCCGCTTCAAGAACCCGCTGGAAGGCACGGTGGTGTTCGATGACCTGATCAAGGGCCGCATCGAGATCGCCAACAGCGAGCTGGATGACATGGTCATCTTCCGCCCGGACGGCTACCCCACCTACAACTTCGCGGTGGTGGTGGACGACTGGGACATGGGCATCACCGAGGTCATCCGCGGCGACGACCACATCAACAACACCCCGCGCCAGATCAACCTGTATGAAGGCATCGGCGCGCCGGTGCCGAAGTTCGGCCACATGCCGATGATCTTGGACGAGCAGGGCGCCAAGCTGTCCAAGCGCACGGGTGCGGCTGACGTGATGCAGTACAAGGACGCCGGCTACCTGCCGGACGCACTGCTGAGCTACCTGGCCCGCCTGGGCTGGTCGCATGGTGACCAGGAGCTGTTCAGCCGCCAGGAACTGATCGATCTGTTCGACGTGAAGGACTGCAATTCCAAGGCCTCGCGCCTGGACATGGCCAAGCTGGGCTGGGTCAACCAGCACTTCCTGAAGACCGAGGAGGTGGCCTCGATCGTGCCGCACCTGGTCTACCAGCTGCAGAAGCTGGGGCTGGACGTGGCCGCCGGCCCGGCTCCGGAGGATGTGGTGATCGCCCTGCGTGAACGCGTGCAGACCCTGAAGGAAATGGCCGAGAAGGCCGTGGTCTGGTACCAGCCGCTGACCGAATACGATGAAGCGGCGGTGGCCAAGCACTTCAAGGCCGGTGCCGAGGTGGCGCTGGGCAAGGCCCGCGAGCTGCTGGCCGCGCTGCCGGAATGGACCGCCGAGTCGGTGGGCGTCGCCCTGCACGACGCGGCCGCAGCGCTGGAAATCGGCATGGGCAAGGTCGCCCAGCCGCTGCGCGTGGCCATCACCGGCACCCAGGTCAGCCCTGACATTTCCCATACCGTTTACCTGGCCGGCCGCGAGCAGGCCTTGAAACGCATTGATGTGGCCATCACCAAGGTAGCAACGGCCTGAGGCATCCTTGCCAGGCCCGAACCGGAGAACACGCATGCCCGCCAAGACCGCCACTGCCTGTACCGCCCCGCACCACCACGTCCACGACGCATCGGATTTCGTGGCGGTGGTCGAGCGTGTCTCGCGCGAACGCGGGCTGCGCCTGACCCCGATCCGCGCCAACGTGCTGAAGCTGATCGCCGAGGCCGGCAAGCCGGTCAAGGCCTACGAGCTGCTGGAATGGGTGCGCAACGGCAAGGGCGTGGGCGCTGATGCCCCGCCCACCGTGTACCGCGCGCTGGACTTCCTGATGGCCAATGGCTTCGTGCACAAGCTGGAGTCGGTGAATGCCTTCGTGGCCTGCCATCATCCAAGCAGCGCTGCGCATTCGGTGCCGTTCCTGATCTGCAACAGCTGCCACAGCGCAGTGGAGCTGGAAGACCGCGAGATCGTCAGCCAGCTGGAGAAGCGGGCCAAGGAACTGGGCTTCCAGCCGCAGGCACAGACCCTGGAAGTGCACGGTCTCTGCGCGCGCTGCGCCGGCTAACGCAACGGTAGTGCCGGCCGCTGGCCGGCATCCTGAGTGGGGTCAGATCCCTTTGCCAGTGGCAAAAGGGATCTGACCCCGTTTCATGACAAGGGCTAGTCCTTCGGTTTGCCTGCGGTATCCACCCGCACGATCACCGACATGCCGGGCCGCAGCTGCGCGGCCAGCTTCTGGCCTTCATCGATCGATATCCGCACCGGCAGCCGCTGCACCACCTTGGTGAAGTTGCCGCTGGCATTGTCCGGGCGCAACACGCTGAACTCCGATCCGGTGGCGGGCGCGATCTCCTGCACGCGGCCCCTCAGCACCTGGCCCTGGAACGCGTCCACCGAGAACGTGGCCGGCTGGCCGATCGCCATTCCCCAGGTCTGGCCTTCCTTGTAGTTGGCCACCACCCACAATGTGTCAGGAACCAGGAACAGCAGCTGCGAACCGGCGGCGACATACTGGCCCACGCGCACGCTGGCCTCACTGATCTGGCCGTCGCGCGGTGCGTGGATCACCGTGTTGGCCAGGTCGATGCGGGCCAGCTCCAGCTGCGCCTGTGCGCTTTCCACCTGGGCCTCCAGGCTCTTGCGCGCGACCTGGGTCGACACCAGTGTTTCCTCGGCGATGCGGATCTGCGCCTGCGACTGCTGCACGCTGGCCTGTGCCGAGGCTTGGCTGGTGCGGAACTTGTCGCGGTCATTGATCGACACCAACTGCTGCGCGGCCAGTTCCTCGTAGCGCTTCAGCTCGTTGCGCGCGCGCTGCAGTTCGGCCTGGCCGGCCGAGAGCGTGGCGCGCGCCGAGGCGATCTGCGCACGGTTCTGTGCCTGCGACTGGTCGGAATTGGCCAGCGCCGCGCGCGCACTGTCCAGCGTCGCCTGCGCCTGGGCGACGCGTTGGGCATAGATGCGGTCATCGATGCGCAGCAGCGGCTCGCCCTGCCGCACATGCTGGAAATCCTTCACCAGCACTTCGGTCACATAGCCGTTGACCTGTGGCGCCATCACGGTGATCTGGCCGCGCACATAGGCGTTGTCGGTCACCATCACGCTGCTGGTGAACGGCCACAGGTGCCAGGCACGCAGGATCAGCGCAATGCCCAGCAAGGCCACCACCACCATCACCACCACGCTGCGCGCGCTGGGCTTGAGGTACTTCGGCGCGACCGCGGGTTCTACCGGCGTGGACGCGGGCGCCGCGTCGGTGGGCGGCGGCGGGGTGACGTTGTCGGCGTCGTCGGGTCGGGGCGGAACGGGGGGCATGGTGGAGGACTCAGCGATGCGCGGCCGGGGTGGCCACAACGGGTGAAGTGGGGTGGCGCTTGCGCCATTGCTTGAGCACGGCGGTGCGCAGCGACAGCAGCAGCAACCAGCACAGGAAACCGATCGCCAGCCAACCGCTAAGGGTGAACACATCATTGAAGCCGCGCACATTGGCTTCGCGGCGCGTGGTCTGCGCCAGCTGCGCGCTGCCCTGCGCGCTGCGCAGCACCGGGTCGGTGATCTGCGCAGCGTACAGCTGCTGCTGGAGGCGCAAGCGTTGCGCCACCACCGGATCGGCCGGATCGAGCTGGCTGGTCAGCGCGCTGGAATACAGTTGCTCGCGATGCAGCTGGAAGGTGCCCAGCACCGCCGAGCCGGCCAGGCCGCCCAGGGTCTGCGTGATCGACAGCGTCACCAGGAAGGTGATCATGTGGTCCACGCCCTGTTTCAGCGCAGCAGAGATGCCAAGCATGATCAGGGGCCCCATGAACATGCCGGCACCGACCGAGGCCAGGAACTGGCTGGCGTAGAAGTCGTGCGGCCGATCCAGGCTGGTGCGGTGCTGGTCGAAGAACGCGGCAGCGCCCAGCAGCAGGATCGCCATCAGCAGCTGGGCGATCAGCCGCTTCGGGCCGAAGGTCAGCGAGGCTCCGGCGATGCCCACGATCACTCCGGCCAGGATCACTACGAACAGCGGGCGCATCTGGTCCGGCCCCATGCCCAGCGTGCGCATCAGGTTGACCACACCGTAGGACTGCTCGGTGGTCAGGAAGCGGATCAGGAAGGCGCCGACGATGAAATGCAATACCGGCAGCGTCGACAGCCAGCGGATCTGCAGCAGCGGATTGCGCCGGTAGTGTTCGATGATGAAAGCGGTGGTGGACAGCACGATCGAGGCGATCAGCGCCCAGCCCAGCCACGGCGTGTTGAGCCACCAACGGGTGTAGCCCTGCGCCAGTACGATCACCAGCAGCGCAACCGCCGGCGCCAACAACGCGAAGGTAAGGAAATCCAGCGGCTCGAAGGCCTTCACCTGGATGCCGGGCGGCAGTTTCAGCACCACCACCGCGGCGAAGGCGCACAACGCCAGGCCGGCCTCGAATGAATACAGCTGGTGCCACTGGCCGGTATCGACCAGACCTGGTGAAACGATCCAGGCGATCGGCACCGCCAGCTGCGAAAGGCCGACGCCGACCACCAGCAGGTTACCGGTAAAGCGGCGGGGCAGGGCCTGCAGCATGTACAGCGTGCCCAAGGTCGAACAGGCCGCGCCGGCGAAGCCGCTGGCGGCTCGGGTCAGCATCGTGGTCTCGAAGCTGCCGACGAACAGGTGCAGCACCGCCAGCGCCGCATACAGCCCCAGCCCGATTTCGGCGAACAGGCGGATGCCGTACTGCTGGCGGAACTTGAAGGCCAGCAGGTTGGCGGTGACGTTGACCATGGCATAGGCCGCTACCAGCCAGCTGCCCTGGGTCGGGGTCAGCGCCAGCTGGCCCTGCAGGAACGGCAGGTTGGCGGTAACCAGCGCATTGCCGAGGCCGCCGGTGATCGCCACCAGCAGCGATACCAGCGCATAGGCCGCGCGCCGGTATGGCGGGTGCCAGGGCATCGACGCCGAACCGGGCATGGTCGGCTTCTCATGCTCCTCCCAATCCGGAACCGGCTTCAGATACGGCTGGACCATCAACGGGCCTCGCTGGCAGCTCCCTGGAGACCCCCACGCAGCAGCTGCAGGGCGCGGCCGGCCAATTGGGCGCGCTCGTCGCGGGTCTTGCCGCGCAGGGCCGCACCCAGCATGCCCGAGATCAGTGAAATATCCGTCTTCTCCAGATCGGCACGGCACAGCCCGGCCGCCTTGGCGCGCGCGATCGGTTCCTCCAGCAGGTCGCGCACGGTCTCGCGCGCGGCGCGCATGGACGGCACGTCCGAATCAACCGCACGCCAGTAGTCGGCCAGTGCCGGCGAATCGATGATGCGCTGGGCCATGCCCTCGAACACCTCGAACAGGGCGTCGTCGCGGTCGCCTAGCTGTTCGACCTGGCGCCGGATGCGGTCGACCGTGCGCTGCAGCAGCGCCTGGATCAGTGCGGTGCGGTCGGGGAAGTTGCGGTACAGGGTGGCGCGGCCCACCTGGGCACGTTCGACCACCAGGTCCAGCGGGGCGGTGACGCCATGTTGGCCGAAGACATGATCGGCGGCGTCGAGGATGAGGGCACGGCGGGCAGCAGCATCGGCACGTTGGGCAGTCATGGAATTATTTTCGGACAAAAGTGTCCGATTGGCGAGACATTGGGTGACGGGATTGTCCGCTTGTTGTGGTACGCACATCTTTGTGACGGGTGTGTGAGCGAGGGCGCCGCGACCTCGTTCACACATAAAGGAACGGGGGGCCAGACGGCCCCCCGGGAGAGAGAATGGTATTCGTGGTGCGGTCCCGCCATGCGTTGAAGGGCGAGTCGGGGCAGAGCCCTTTCCCGCGGAAAGGGATCCGCCCCCTACATCGATCAGAAGAACGCGCGGATGCCGAATGCGACGCCACGGCCCGGCAGCGGCGAGTAGTCGCGCAGCAGCGAGGTATGCGGGCGCACTTCGCGGTTGGTCAGGTTGCTGCCATCCAGGAACACCTCGTAGCTGTTGCTGGCGTTGCGGTCCCAACGGTAGGCCAGGTGGGCGTCGACCAGGGTGTAGCCATCGCTCGGCTCCTCGTTCTGCGCCACGTCCTTCTGGCGGCTGTAGCGCACCGCACCGACCGAGGCGCGCCAGCCGTCCTTCGACCAGCGCAGGTCGGCGCCGACGCGGGCCGGGGCGATGCGCGGCAGGTAGCCGGTGTTGGCCAGTTCCACGCTGTAATTGTGGTTGTGGTCGCCGTGCGGCACGGCGATGTCGAGGTTGCGGCTGCCGCTGCCATCCAGCTTGGCTTTCACGTAGTCACCGAACAGGCGCAGGTCCCAGTCACCGGCGCCGCCCTCGAACAGGTGCACCAGCGCTTCGGCCTCGGCACCGCGGAACACCGCGTCCTGCTGGGTCCACGCACGAACTGGCAGGCCCTCGGTAACGCCGGTGTCGGCCAGGTAGATGAAATCCTTGAACTTGGTCTGGTAGACGGACGCGGAGAAGTCCAGGCGCTCGCTGTGGGTGTGGATGCCCAGCTCCACGCGCTGGCCGCGCTCGGTCTTCAGGTTGGCGTCGCCAATTTCCAGCGAGCGGGTGGCGATGTGCGCGCCGGCGGCATACAGCTCCTCGTTGGTCGGTGCACGCTCGGAGCTGTCCACGCCGATGCGCAGGTCGACCGCGTCGTTGAGCTTCCAGATGCCGGCAGCCGACAGGTTGGTGGCGCCGAACGTGCGGCGACGGTAATCACCGGTCGGGTCCAGCTTGACCTGGTCGTGGCGGCCGCCCAGTTCCAGCTTGAACGGGCCGAACTGCTTTTCCTGCAGTACGAACAGGCCGATGTTCTTCGTACCCGTATCCGGTACGAACGCCTCTTCACCCTTGGCGCCGAAATCACTGTTGCCGAACTGCAGGCCGAAGGCACCGTCCCAGCCACCGATCTGCTGCTGCACCGCTTCCAGGCGCGCTTCGATGCCACGGTTGGTGAAGCGGGTGGAGGGCGTGCCGGCCTCCAGCTCCACGTGCTCGTAGTCGGTGTAGGCCACGCGTGCGTTGATGTTCTTCAGGAACGAGGCCGGGTTGTAGATGCCGGCCTTGGTCTCGAAGCGGTTCTGCACCATGTCGATGCGCACGTCGTGCTCGTCGCCGCCTTCCTCTTCATCCCCATGGTCGTGACCGTGGTCGTGGCCATGATCGTCACCATCGGCGTGCACGTGCGCGCCATTGGGGATGCCGTAGTTGGTGCGGTAGGTGCTGGCCGACACGCCAAAGTAGCCGCCTTCGCCCAGCCAGGTGGCGCCGACGCCGCCGGCGCGGGTGCGGATGGAACTGTTGTCGAGGCGGCCGCGACGCGGCTCTTCGCCTTCCTCGCCCGCGTGGTCGTGGTCATGGTCGTCGTGGTGGTCTTCCAAGCTGTCGATCACCGCGTAGCCGGGAATGCGATAGTCGTCGCCATTGCGCACCAGGCCATCCACGTGCAGCACGACGTTGCCGCTGACGCCATCGAGGCGGAACATGCCGCTGCGCTCATTGTTCACCGAGTTGCCGCGCAGCTCGGCGCGGCCGCTGAGCGGGCGCTCCGGCAGTTCGCGCGCGATGCGGCCATCCACCACATTGACCGCTCCACCGATGGCGCCGCTGCCGAACAACAGCGTGGCCGGGCCCTTCAGCACTTCGATCTGGTCGGCCAGGAACGGCTCGATGCTGGTGGCATGGTCGGCACTGACGGTAGAGGCATCCATGTTGCCCATGCCGTTGGACAGCACGGCCACGCGCGGGCCTTCCTGGCCGCGGATGATCGGGCGGCCGACGCCGGGGCCGAAGAAGGTGCTCTGCACGCCGGGCAGTTTGGCCACGGTATCGCCGAGGGTGCCGGCCTTCTGCTCGTCCAGGCGCTCACCGGCCAGCACCTCCACCGGGCGCGCAAGGGATTCGGCATCGCCCTGCAGCGGCGACGCGGTGACCTGCACCGAGGACAGCTCGGTCAGGTGGCGGTCACGATGGGCGGTGTCCTGACCGGCTGCAAAGGCGACGGACGGCAGCAGGGCGGCGAGGGCCAGAGCCAGGGAATGCGGCTTGAGCCGTGCGGTGTGGGCGGGCATGGATGGGTCCTTTGTTACACTGTATCAATCGCTGGGCGCACGAATCCCGTCGATGGGACGGGGGAAGGGGAAAGCGTGCGGGTCGGGAAGGGATGTTATATTATTCCATAACGATTCGCCGACCCTGCTGGAAGTCATGTCCTTGTCCTCACGCCTGCGCCACCTGCTCGACCGTTTTGGTGCCACCGGTTCGATGCTGTGCGCGGTGCATTGCGCAGTCATCCCGGTGCTGCTGGCGGCAGCGCCCTCGCTGGGCCTGTCGTTCTGGCTGAGCGACGGCGTTGAACAGGCGCTGGTGCTGTTCGTGACCCTGCTTGGGCTGTTCAGCCTGGTCTGGGGTTACCGCCGCCATGGCGCGCTGCGTGCGCTGGGCTTCCTGATCCCCGGCCTGGTCGCGCTGTGGGCCGGCGTGCTGTACGAGCCGCTGCATCACAATGCCGTGCCGCATGCGGTGGTGATGACCGTCGGTGGCCTGCTGGTGGGCGTTGCCCATCTGGTCAACCTGCGCCTGAACCACGGCCACGTACACGACGCCAGCTGCGCGCACTAGGCGCTCCGTGATAGGATTTTCGATCGTGCGCGGGGGCGCCCAGCAAGGCGGCCCCGCCGAACCCGTGTCAGTACGGGGTAACCAGATTTCACACTTGAGGAGTTGAAGACATGGGTAAGGGTGACCGCAAGACCGCCAAGGGCAAGCGCTACAACGCCAGCTACGGCAACGCCCGTTCGCATACCGCGAGCAAGGTCGCCGTAGGCGCCGCCGCCCCGGTTGCCAAGAAGACCGTGGCCAAGGCTCCGGCGAAGAAGGCTGTGGCGAAGAAGGCCGTCGCCAAGGCCTGATCCGGCCGACCGACCGGTCCAAAGAAAACGCGGCGCCTGGCGCCGCGTTTTTTTTATGCACGTTCTTGGAGAGCCGAGCCCATGCTCGGCGCAATGCAGCCGAGCGTGGGCTCGGCTCTACAATCGGATCAGCGCAGTGTCTTCTTCAGCGTTTCCGGATTGCCGTCGTTGGGCGCGGCCGGCACCTGCAGCAGGTGCGCCAGCAGCGGGTAGACGTCGACGTTGTCGAAGCCATCGATCACCAGGCCCTGGCGGAACGACGGGCCGCCGGCCACGAACACTGCGCGCATGGAAGGCAGTGCGTTGTCGTAGCCATGCGAACCTCGATCCTGCTTTGCACGCTTGGCGATCTTCTCCTGGTGCAGGGCATCCCAGCCTTCATCCATGACACAGACGATGGCCGGAACCCGCGGATGCGTGCCGTAGTGCCAGCGTGCCGGCAGGTTCTCCTTCTTCCAGCATTCGTAGTGCGCGTGGCGTCCGAGCAGGGCGCGTTCGGCTTCCGCTTCGCGGCCGGCGACCGGCGCAAAACCCACCGACTGGCCTTGGCTGATATTGCGTGCAATGGCCGGGTCGGCCATCGACTCGGTGGCGATCACGTTGCCGTCGGCGACGCTGGCCATGCCGTGGTCGGACACGACGATCACGTTGGTGGTCTTGGCCAGATCGCGCTGCTGCAGCCCGTCGAGCACCTGGCCGACGATCTGGTCGGCGCGCACGATGGCGTCGGCGTACTGCTTCGACCCGGGGCCGTAGTGGTGGCCGGCCTTGTCCACGTGTTCCATGTACAGCGTGGTGAGGCGCGGTGCATCAGCATCGGTCTGCGCCAGCCAGTCGAGCACGATGCTGGCCCGCTGCTCCAGCGGTTCCTTGCCGTCGTACACGCGCCACTTGCTGGGGCGCACGCCGCGGATTTCAGACTCACTGCCCGGCCACGCCGTGGTGGCCGAACGTACGCCAGCGTTCTCGGCACTGACCCAGATCGGTTCGCCACCCCACCAGCCGCTGGTGGTGACCGCGTCGCGGTTGCTCAGTTCGAAACGGCCCAGGGTTGCATCGTCCATGCTGTTGTTGACGATGCCGTGGTGGTCCGGACGCAGGCCGGTGACGAGGGTGTAGTGGTTGGGGAAGGTCAGTGACGGATAGGACGGCGTCATCCAGCGTGCACGCACGCCGCCGTCGATCAGTCGCTGCAGGTTCGGAGTGAGCCCACGGTCCAGCGCATCGGCGCGCAGGCCGTCGATGGAGATCAGCAGCAGCTTCGGAGGCGAAGCCGCAGCGGCGGAACCGGGAGCGGAGGCGGAAGGGGCGGGCGCGGTGGTGCAGGCGGCCAATGGCAGCAGCAGCGCCAGCGCGCAGGTCAGGCGTACGGAAGTCATCCGCGCATGATAGTGCGAGGTAATGACGCGCCCAAGACACGGCGCACTATTGCGCGCCGTGTCCGCGCATTTTTCCTCATCCCCGCGCCAGTCGGCGCGCCCCATTCAACAGGAAGGGGGCTTTCTCCAGACATAATTCCTGATGCTTCCATCCACCATGGCGTGGGTCTACCGTGTCGACCGAGGTCGACACCTACCAACAGTTGCGCAGTGCGCCGTCCCGACAGATCTCAGGAATCTGTCGAAGGCGGGGTGGGTCCGGTTGCGGGGGTGTCCGCGGCATGGATGCCGCGGCCAAGCCCCCAAGGACGGGTTGACGGCGTCCCCCGCAGCCGGACCCACCACGCCATGCTTCGGAATGCTGCTGTTGCTTCGGCCGTTGCGGTTGCCTCTGCGGGTGCCGGGCGCAGCCCGGCCGGCCCTCTCAGGCGAACAGCGGGGCCTGGCGTTGTTCCAGCCGCAGCAGCGCGGCCTTAGTTTCCAGGCCGCCACCGAAGCCGGTCAGCGCGCCGTTGCTGCCGATCACGCGGTGGCAGGGCAGGATGATCGGCAACGGATTGCGGCCATTGGCCGCGCCCACCGCGCGGGTCGCGCTGGGCTGTCCCAGGTGCTGCGCCAGCTGCAGGTAGCTCCAGGTCTGGCCGAACGGAATCTGCGCCAGCGCTTGCCACACGCGCAGCTGGAAAGGCGTGCCTCGTGGTGCCAGCACAAGGTCGAAGCTGCTGCGCTCGCCGTGCAGGAACTGCAGCAGTTGTTCGCGCGCTTCCGGCAGCGCATCCGGTGCGTAGTGCCAGTCATCGCGCCCGCGTGCCGGATGGCGGTTCTCGGGGAAAAGCACATGTGACAGGCCACGCTCATCACCGGCGATGGTCAATACGCCGATCGGGCTGTCGAAACGATCGAACAACAGGGTCATGTCGGTTCTCCAACGAACGTGCCGGACAGGTGCCACAGGTGCAGCACGGCGTAGGCGCGCCAGGGGCGCCACGGTTGCGAGCGCGCTTCGGTCGCACGTTCGCTCAGGCGCTGGCCCTGGGCGTGGCCGAGCACCTGTTGCAGCACCAGGTCGCCGGCGGGGAAGGCATCGGGCTGGCCGAGCCCGCGCAGGGCGATGTACTGCGCGGTCCAGGGGCCGATGCCGGGCAGTGCCACGCAGCGCGCAACGAATTCCTCCAAGGCCTGGCCGGGCCCGAAGTCGAGCTGGCCGCTGGCGCAGGCGGCAGCCAGTGCGCGCACGGTAGCGGCGCGGCTGCGCGGCAGGCCGATCGATTCCAGCGGCGCCTCGGCCAGTACCTCGGGCGCGGGGAACTGGCGATCGAATTCCGATGGCATGCCCGGCAGGTGTGCGCCGTAGGCATCGACCAGGCGCCGCGCGAAGGTGGTGGCCGCGGCCACGCTGACCTGCTGCCCGAGCACCGCGCGTACGCCCACCTCGAAACCATCCCAGCCGCCGGGTACGCGCAGTCCGGGGCGTTCGGCGATGCCACGCGCGAGCAGCGGTTCTTCGCCCAGCGCGGCATGGACCTGCTGCAGGTCGGCATCCAGATCAAACACCCGACGCACGCGGCGCACGATGTCGGGGATCAGGCGCGGATCCACCGCGCCCAATTGCAGGCGCAGTTCCGGCCGCTTCGAATCGGCGGTGACGCGCAGCAGGGTGGGGCGCTCCGGCGTGCCCAGTACGCGCTGGTAGCTGTCTTCGCCGATCAGTTCGATGCCGGGCAGGCTGCGTTTGCGCAGGAACGCCAGCATGCGTGGGAAGTCCAGTGGCGGACGGTAGCCCAGGCGCAGCACCAGGCCGCCATCATCTGCAGCCAACGGTTGATGCTGGCGGCGCAGGGCGGTCGGCGCCATCCCACAGCCCTGCAGGAACGCGGTATTGAAGCGGCGCAGGCTGTTGTAGCCGGCAGCCAGCGCGACGTCGGTCACCGCCAGCGTGGTTTCGGTCAGCAACTGTTTGGCCAGCAACAGGCGATGGGTTGCGTGGATCTGCCCGGGCGTCGCGCCGAGATGTTCGACGAACAGGCGCTGCAGTTGGCGCGCGCTGAGGCCGAGCTTCGTTGCAAGATCGGCCACCGGCTGCTCCTGCAGGAAGCCTCCCTGGATCAGCGCCAGTGCGCGCTGCACGGTCTGTCCGGCCAGTGCCTGCTGCGCCTGCGGTGCCAATTCCGGGCGGCAGCGCAGGCAGGGACGGTAACCGGCCGCCGCGGCGGCCGCGGCAGTCGGGAAGTAGGTGATGTTGCGCGGCTTCGGCGGCGGTGCCGGGCACACCGGGCGGCAATAGATGCCGGTGCTGCGCACGGCAGTGAAGAACACGCCGTCGAAACGTGCGTCGCGGGCCAGGCGGGCGCGGTCGCAGGCGGCGGTGTCGAGGGCGAGGGGGGAGTCCATGGCGCCAGTCTAGGCCCGCGCGAGCAGCGATACTCGCCACATTCGGACATGGATGCCGAAGGGGGTCGCGCCGGGCTGCGCCCGGCACCCGCAGTAGTGCCGGCCGCTGGCCGGCAACAGCAACAGCAACAGCAACAGCAGAAGCGGGATTCCTGTGGGATGGCGTGGTGGGTCCGGTGGCAGGACACGCCGTAAACCCCCAGACCGGCCCAGCCGCTGGCGGCTGTGCGTTCGGGCGCTTGCGAAGCAGTGCTTCGCAAGCAAAGCGCCCTCACCCCTGGGGGCTCGATGGCGCCATCCATGGCGCCAACGGTCCTGCCAGCCCACACCGCCCACCCCCGACAGGTTCACGCGTCTGTTGGTAGGTGTCGACCTTGGTCGACACGCTTTCCCAAGGGTCAGAAGGGGTTCAGTGCCACGCGCTGAATGCGCGCGCTGGACGGGTAGACTGTGGCCCTTGTTCTCTTGAAATCCGGTTGCCCGATGTCCGCCAAACTCCGCTGGTTGCCCCTGTTGTGCCTGGCCCTGGCGGGCTGCAGCCAGCTGGAAAATCCGGGCAACGTGACTGCCGCCGACAAGGCGTCGCGGGCGCCGTCCAGCGATGGCGAGAACATGGTGTCGATCAATGCGGCTGACGCACCGCCGCCGCCGGCGCCGCCGCGCAGCCGGGAGGACCGGCCGTGGCCGCAGGCGCAGCTGGAGAACGGACGTGCCTGGGTCAGTTGCAGCACGGAATATGCGGGTGATGCCGGCGACGGTGTCGAACTGGAAGGGCTGCAGCGCGAGCAGATCACCCAGGCCCTGGCGCCGTGTGCCGAGCGTGGGCTGATGCGCGTGCGTTACGCAGGCAAGATCAATCCGGGTTTCGCCGAAATGATGTGGCGGTTGGCGGTGGTGGCCGACCAGCAGAAGATCCACAAGCGCATCCTTGACCTGGATTCCAGCGGCGGGCAGGTGGAGTCGGCGATCGTGGCCGGTGACAGCATCGGTGAATCGGGCTGGACCATCTGGGTGCGCGAAGGCTCGATCTGCCACAGCGCCTGCGTGTTCGTGCTGGCCGCCGGCGACAACCGCCTGCTGTCGGGCAAGGTCGGCATCCATCGCATGATGCGCATCAGTTCCAAGGCCACCTCGCGCGCCGAGCTCAACCGCGAGCTGCACGAGGTCTACGACAACGTGAAGGACTACCTGCAACGCAACGGCGTGGCGGTCGGTGTGGCCGATCTGATGATGACCGTGCCCAACCGCAGCCTGCGCCTGCTGACCCCGGACGAACTTCGCCAGTACGGCCTGGATGGCACCAATGCGGTGCAGGACGATCTGGAACGGATCAAGCAGATGCGTGCCTGCGGCGACGATTTCGTGCAGCGCAAGGACGCCTTCCTGGTCGCCTTCGACCAGCAGTGCAAGCGCGAAGGCGCCGACATGGAGTCGATCAACAGCTGTGGCCAGGCGTTGAAGCAGCGCTTCGGCTTCCCGGACGCGGTCTGCCCCGACGAAAGCCCGCTGTCGGAGATCGATGTGGCGACGCTGCCACCAGCGCCGCCGGAGCCGCCGCCGGTGGCCGAACAGGCGCCGGCAGAGACCGGCACCCCGGCCGCGCAGGCCGATGCGGCGGCGGTGGAAGGCAACGCCCCCGCGCGCTGACGAACCGCTCACCGCGCTGGCGTAGACTGCGGTCCTTTCCTCGAGAACCGGCGGTGTCCATGAAGCGCGTGCTCCTGCTGCTGTCCATGCTGCCCCTGACTGCATTGGCGCAGGCCCCTGCGCCGGCCACGCCTGCACCGGCCCCGGCACGCCCGGCCCCGGCATCGCCGGCGGCCGCGAAGCCCGCCACTGCCGGTACCCCGGCGTTGACTGCTGCACAGCAGGCCCAGGTGCAGAAACAGGACGCGGAAATGGGCGCGGCTGCGTTGAAGGCGGCGCAGCTGGTCGATGCCAACCGCGCCGGCGAATTGTGGGATGGCGCTTCGGCGGTCGCGCGCCGTGCGGTGCCGAAGGCCACCTTCGTCAGCCAGTTGGCCGCCGAGCGTACGCGCCTGGGTGCGCTGGCCGGGCGTGGCCAGCCGACCATCACCCGGGTCAAGTACAGCTCCGGCGCCGCAGTGCCGGAAGGGCTGTACATCAACGTCAGCTTCCCGACCCGTTTCGCCAACAGCGCGCAGCCGGTGCGCGAGCTGGTCTCGTTCCGCTTCGACGAAGACCAGGTCTGGCGCCTGGCCGGTTACAGCCTGCGCGCGTCGGCACCCTGAGGAGATGAACGATGGCAACTGAGCTGACAATGCTGGCCTGGTCGATCGTGCTGGGCTTCGTCTACATCTTCGCCACCTCCACCGTGGTCACCCGCGAGCGCGGGATGAAGTGGAATGCCTCGGCACGGGATGGCGATGCAAAGCCGCTCAGCGCGCTGGCCGGTCGCCTGCAGCGTGCGCAGGCCAACTTCCTGGAAACCTTCCCGTTCTTTGCCGCCGCCGCGATCGCAGTGGTCGTGGCCGGGCGCAGCAACGACACCACGGCGCTGGCTGCGCAGGCCTACTTCTGGGCGCGTGTGGTCTACCTGCCGCTGTATGCCGCAGGCGTGCCCTACGTGCGCAGCCTGGTCTGGCTCGTATCGCTGCTGTCGATCCTGGCGCTGGTGTTCGCACTGCTGTAGCCGGGCCTGATCCAGATCAAGGCCAGTCATGCGCGCGGCGCTATGCTGGCCCGGACTGAATCAACGGCAGGAGGCGCGCATGCGCAGGATGGACGTGGTGGTGGTCGGCGCCGGACCGGCGGGCCTGTGCTTCGCGCGTGCGCTGGCCGGCAGTGGCCTGCAGGTCGGGCTGGTCGAAGTTCAGCCGCGCCAGGCCCTGGCCGACGCCGCCTTTGATGGCCGCGAGATCGCGTTGACCCATGCCTCGCGGCAGAGCATGGAGCAACTGGGGCTGTGGCAGCGCCTGCCGCAGGCCGAAGTCGCCGAGCTGCGCGATGCCAGGGTGATGAACGGCGGCTCGCCGTTCGCGCTGACCTTTGCCAGCAGCCAGGCCGATGGTCAGCCGCTGGGCTGGCTGGTGCCCAACCATCTGATCCGCCGCGCCGCCTGGGATGCCGTGCAGGGCCAGGATGGGCTGGAGCTGTTCGATGGGCGCAAGGTGCTGGGCGTGCAGGCCGATGCGCAGGGCCACGTGGTCAGACTCGATGACGGCAGTCAACTGTACGCGCGCCTGCTGGTCGCGGCTGACAGCCGCTTCTCCGCCACGCGCCGCATGCTTGGCATCGGTGCGCAGATGCGCGACTTCGGCAAGTCGATGCTGGTGTGCCGCATGCAGGTCGAGCGCGACCATCACCACACTGCGTGGGAGTGGTTCGGCTACGGCCGCACCATGGCGCTGCTGCCGCTCAACGAGGGCCAGGCATCGGCGGTGATCACGCTGCCGCCGCGGCAGATCGAAGAATTGCTGGCGATGGACGAGGTGGCTTTCGGCGAGGCCATCAGTGCCTGCTTCGAGCATCGCCTGGGCCGCATGCAGCCGGTGGCCACGCCGCAGGCGTACCCGCTGGTGGGGGTGTACGCGCACCGCTTCGTCGGCGAGCGTTCGGCGCTGATCGGCGATGCGGCGGTGGGCATGCATCCGGTCACCGCGCATGGCTTCAACCTGGGACTGGCCAGTGCGCAGCGGCTGGCACAGGGCATCGTCGCGCAGCAGCGGCGCGGTGCCGACATCGCCGCCGCCGGCGTGCTGGCCAGCTACCAACGCGGTCATCGGTTTGCGTCTCGGCCGCTGTACGAGGCCACCAACGCGATCGCCAGCCTGTACACCGACGATCGTCGCCCGGCACGCCTGCTGCGGGCCGCGGGCCTGCGCGTGGCGCAGGGCGTGGCACCGTTCAGGCAGCTGATTGCCTCGCACCTGACCCAGCGCGTAGCCTGAACATTCTCGGATCAGCCAGCGGCCAGCACGCGGATCTGGCTGTCGGCGAACTCGACCACCTGGCCTGCGCGGATCTTGCAGGCCTTGCGCAGTTCGACCTCACCGTCGACCCGCACCTGGCCCTCGCTGATGACCATCTTGGCCTCGCCGCCGCTGGTGACCAGGTCGGCCAGCTTCAGCAGCTGCTTGAGTTCGACGTAGTCGCCGTCGAGGTCGAATTCGAGAATCTGCATGGAGCGAGGGGTCCTGGAAAGAGGGCGCAGGCCAGCGGCCGGGCCGGGGAGCGGGCACGTATTGTGCGCCAGCACGGGGCACGACGGCACGCGCATGGAAAGCTGTACGCCTCGTTCAGGATCAATGCGGTATCATTCCGCTCTGAGCGAGTGAAATCTCCTCCGACCGAGCAGCGCCAGGGCACGCGATAAGAAGGGCGCCCAAAGCGCGGACCATCACCCTTTTTATCGCACTGCCAGGAAGACGGCAGTGCCTTCGGAGTTCCCCATGTCCCAAGATTCCCAAGCGCCGCTGCAGTTCGCGCAGCTCGGCCTGTCCGAGCCCGTGATGCAGGCGGTCACCGCCATCGGCTACGAAACCCCGTCGCCGATCCAGGCCGCCACCATCCCGGCGATGCTGGAAGGCCGCGACGTGCTGGGCCAGGCCCAGACCGGTACCGGCAAGACCGCTGCGTTCGCACTGCCGGTACTGTCCAACATCGACCTGCAGCAGATCAAGCCCCAGGCCCTGATCCTGGCGCCGACCCGCGAACTGGCCATCCAGGTTGCCGAGGCGTTCCAGTCCTATTCGTCGAAGATCCCGGGCTTCCGCGTGCTGCCGGTGTACGGCGGCCAGCCGTACGGCCAGCAGCTGTCGGCCCTGCGCCGTGGCGTGCACATCGTGGTCGGTACTCCCGGCCGCGTGATCGATCACCTGGACCGCAGCACCCTGGACCTGTCCGAGCTGAAGACCCTGGTGCTGGACGAAGCCGATGAAATGCTGCGCATGGGCTTCATCGACGATGTCGAAGCCGTGCTGAAGAAGCTGCCGGAGCAGCGCCAGGTGGCCCTGTTCTCGGCGACCATGCCGCCGCAGATCCGCCGCATCGCTCAGACCTACCTGCAGGACCCGGTGGAAGTGACCATCGCGGCCAAGACCACCACCTCGGCCAACATCCGCCAGCGCTACTGGTGGGTGAGCGGCATGCACAAGCTGGACGCGCTGACCCGCATCCTGGAAGTCGAGCCGTTCGACGCGATGATCATCTTCGCGCGCACCAAGGCCGGCACCGAAGAACTGGCCAGCAAGCTGCAGGCGCGTGGCCTGGCCGCTGCCGCCATCAACGGTGACATGCAGCAGGCCCAGCGCGAGCGCACCATCGCCATGCTGAAGGAAGGCAAGCTGGACATCCTGGTCGCCACCGACGTGGCCGCGCGCGGCCTGGACGTGGAGCGCATCAGCCACGTGCTGAACTACGACATCCCGTACGACACCGAAAGCTACGTGCACCGCATCGGCCGTACCGGTCGTGCCGGCCGCAGCGGCGAGGCGATCCTGTTCGCCACCCCGCGCGAGAAGGGCATGCTGCGCCAGATCGAGCGCGCCACCCGCCAGCCGATCGAAGAGATGCAGCTGCCGAGCGTGGAAGCGGTCAACGACACCCGCATCAACAAGTTCACCTCGCGCATCAGCGAAACCCTCGGCGCCGGCGGCCTGGACTTCTACCGCCAGCTGCTGGAGCGCTTCGAGAACGAGCAGAACGTGCCGGCCATCGAGATCGCCGCCGCGCTGGCCAGGATGCTGCAGGGCGATACCCCGTTCCTGCTGCAGCCGCCGGTGCGTGCCCCGCGTGAAGAGCGCGCGCCGCGCGAGCGCTTCGACCGTGGCGACCGCCCGGAGCGTGGCGATCGCTTCGACCGCAACGAGCGGGGTCCGCGCTTCGAGCGTGGCCCGCGCCGTGACGACGCCGAAGGTGGTTTTGAACAGCGTCCGCGCCGTGAGGTTCCGCCGCGTGGTGCACCGGAGCAGGGCATGGAGACCTACCGTATTTCGGTCGGTCACCAGCATGGCGTGAAGCCGGCCAACATCGTCGGCGCCATTGCCAACGAAGCCGGCCTGGAAAGCCGCTTCATCGGCCGCATCGACATCCACGACGACTTCTCGCTGCTGGACCTGCCGGCACAGATGCCGCCGGACGTGCTGTCGCACCTGCAGAAGGTCTGGGTGTCCGGCCAGCAGCTGCAGATGCGTGCGCTGGCTCCGGGTGAAGACACCAACCCGGCCCCGCGCCCGTTCAAGCCGCGCTTCGACAAGCGTGGTCCGGGCGGCCCGGGTGGCCCGCGTCGTGGCGGCCCGGGTGGTCCGGGTGGCCATGGGGGCGACCGCGGCGGTGACCGCGACAGCCGCCCGCCACGTCGTGATGGCTTCAAGCCGCGCGGCCCGCGCAGCTTCTAAGCCGCACCCGCAGCCGTCCAGAGCAACGCCAGCCCCCGGGCTGGCGTACAGGAAAAGGGGACGGAGGGGATTAAGTCGTATATGGCAGGCCATGCGCTTATGCCGAAAACGACTTAATCCCCTCCGTCCCCTTTTTCGCATGGTCAACACATTGCCGGTCATAGGCTGGGCCGGTTCCAAAGGAGGTTGTCACCGCGGCACATTCGGGGGGATCCGGGATGGGTAGGAGTGGCACGGACCAAAAGAGCCGGCGGGTGCCGATGACCCGGGGGCTGGGACTGCGATTCGCGTTGTTGACCGGCATGGCGATCGGACTGGTCGCACTGTCGGCGTTGATCCAGGAACTGCAGGCGGCCTCCACCGCCTGGATCGCCGGCCAGGGATACTGGTCGCGTGGTCAGCAGGATACGACCGCCGCGCTCAGCCGCTACCTGGCGCGCGGCAATGGCCAGGATCTGGACGACGCACGCCGGGCTCTGCAGGTGCCGTTGGGCGATCTGCAGGCGCGGTTGGCGCTGGAACAGGCGGAGCCTGACGAAGAGAAGGCCCGGCAGGGCTTCCTGCAGGGTGGCAACGCGCACGCCGACATTCCGCGCCTGGTGTTTTCGTTCCGCTACGCGCGCGATATCGGTGCCTTCCGCGAAGCGACCGCGTTATGGCGGCAGACCGACGGGGACCTGATGGCGCTGCAGGGCCTGGTCGATGAGTTGCAGCGGCGGCACGAGGGTGGCCCCTTGCCGGCGGCCACGCGTGACCAGTACCTGCAGCAACTGCGTGATCTCGACCGCCGGATGCAGGTGCAGAGCCAGGCGTTCTCGCAGGCGCTGCTGCGGATGGCGACGCTGGTGAGGCTGGCCACGTTGATGGTCGCGGGCCTGTCGGTGCTGGCGATCAGCCTGATGGCGGTGGCCCTGGCGCGCCGCGTCGGCAAGGACCTGACCGAACACGAGAGCCGCTTCCGCGCAGCGTTCTACCAGGCCAACGTCGGTATGCTCAAGCTCGATACCGAAGGCAAGGTGATCGAGGCCAACCAGGCGATGGCCGACATCCTCGATCATCGCCGCGACGTGCTGCTGCAGCTGTCGCTGGCTGACCTGCTGATGGACGGCGAGCTGGTCATTGACGGGGTGGGGCGCATCGATTGGGACCGCCAGCTGCGCCCGAGCGAACTGCGCTTCCGCCGTCGTGATGGCAGCCTGGTCTGGGGCCGCTGGAGCGGCACCGGTGTGCGCAGCGCCGGCGGCGGCCTGTCGGTGTTCGCGATCATCGAAGACGTGAGCCAGAACCATGCACTGGCGCGCGAGATCGAGCACCACGCCAGCCACGACCCGCTGACCGGCCTGATCAACCGGCGCGAGATCGAACGCCTGCTGGAACGCGCGCTGCTGCAGGTGCGCAGCGAAGGTGGCACGCACGCGCTGTGCTACATCAACCTGGACCATTTCAAGCTGGTCAATGACAGCTTCGGCCATGCCGCCGGCGACCAGATGTTGCGCAGCTTCGCCGATTACCTGGTGGCGGCGGTGCGCGATGGTGACTGGGTGGGCCGGCTGGGTGCGGACGAGTTCGCGGTGTTCCTCGCCCATGCCGGGCAGGACGAGGCCAAGCGCGTGCTGCAGCGGGTGATCCGCAATCTGGGGCAGGCGACGTTCCCGGTGAGCGAGGGCAGCCCGCAGTTGAGCTGCAGCATCGGCGTGGTCGAGGTCAGCGCCGATGCACCGGATGTGAACTGGTTGATGAGCGCCGCAGACAGTGCCTGCTATGCGGCCAAGCAGGCCGGGCGCAACCGCGTGCACTGCTTCAACGAGAACCGCATGGCGCTGGAGGAACGGCGCCGGGAAGCCGAGCGGCTGCAGGGCGTCAGCCTGGCCATGGCCGAGAACCGCATGGTGCTGTACGCGCAGCGTATCGCACGCGTCGGCGATCCCAGCTACCTGCACTACGAGGTGCTGGTGCGCATGCGCGGCAGCGATGGCAGCCTGCACCTGCCGGGCCAGTTCATGCCGGCGGTGGAGCGCTATGGCATGGCCGTGGCGCTGGACCGGCACGTGCTCGGCCTGCTGTTCCGGCACCTGCAGGTATGCCCGGCGCATGTGCGGCAGCTGGGACTGTGCAACGTCAACGTGTCGGCGCAGTCGATCGCCGAGCCCGGCTTCCTCGCCTTCGTCTGCGACCTGCTGGAGCGCAATCGCGCGCTGGCCTCCAAGCTGTGCTTCGAGATCACCGAGACCGCCGCGATCAGCAACCTCAGCCAGGCGCGCGCGTTCATCGATGCGGTGAAGGCGCGCGGCTGCCGGATGGCGCTGGACGATTTCGGCTCCGGGCTGTCCTCGTTCGGCTACCTGCGCCAGCTGCCGGCCGACATCCTGAAGATCGACGGGGCCTTCGTGCGCGACATGGATACCGATCCGGTCAGCCACGCCACCGTGCGCGCGATCAGTGAACTGGGGCGCGAGCTGCAGATGGAGGTGGTGGCCGAATGGGTAGAGACCGCCGAAGTCGCCGCCGCGCTGACCCGGCTTGGGGTGCAGGGCCTGCAGGGCTATGCGGTCGAGCGACCGCAGCCACTGGAACGGATGACCCTGGCCGACCTGCGGCCGGTGCGCCTGGTGGCCGTGAAAGGTCCTCCCGCCGCAGGCTGAATGCTCTGCGGCGACTTTGGTCTACACATGCGTTGCAGCCGCGGCTGCGATAATGCCCGCCAGGGGCGACGCGCAGTGGGCGCGGGCGTAAGCAGGAACAGGACGTGGCGTGGGCGGCAGGCAGTGGCAGTACGGAACAGGGGCGGTGCTGGTCGTGCTGCTGGTGTGGTTGGCAACGCCGTGGCCACTGTGGGCCGCCGCCGCCGAAGCCGGCCGCGATTACCTGCTGGTCGGCGCAGCCACCGATGAACCCACTCCACATCGCGCATGCACGCCGGGCATGCTGGCCGGTCACCGGCAGCAGGTGAAGGTGCCTGCGCCGCCGGGCGGCTGGTCGGGGCAACCGCAGGCCCTGGACGTGTTCAATGTGTTCGCTGGCGAAGTCCGCGTGCAGTATGGCGATCGCGAGATCTGCGGCAACATGCACGATGCCCGTACCCGAGACTCACGCTTCCGCGCGGGCGTCGGGCTGGTGGCGGTGCCGCCAGCGGGCAGTCACGATCCCTTCCTGGTGTCGTGGCAGACGCCGTTGAAGGCGCGCTGGGTACCCACCCTTCGGCTGGGTGCGCCCAGTCCCGTGCAGCAGAACGATACCGCCCGCCTGCTGGTGCGCGCGGCCTGCATCGCCGTGGCGATCGCACTGGCGTTGTCGGCACTGATGGCCTTCCTCACCACCCGCGACCGCAGTTTCCTGGTCTACATCGCCGGTACCACCGTGCTGGTGCTGTGGCAGGCCATCCTCGGTGGCCTCAGCGGCTATCCGGAACCCTGGCTGCCGGTGGGCGAGCGCGGTGCCTGGTGGCTGCTGGCGTTGACTGCGGCCACGCAGGCCCTGGTGCTGCCGGCGCTGTGGCGGCTGAATGGCGGTGATCGCCTGTTGCCGCGTTCGCGTCCGTTCCAGCTGCTGGCGCTTTGGGGATTGCTGGTGTTGGCTGCACTGGTGCCCTGGCTGCCATGGGACAGCCTGGCCTGGGTGGCGCAGGGCCTGCAGGTGTCCTATCTGCTGGGCTGTGGCCTGGCGTTGATGGTCGGGGTGTGGGCGCGGCTGCGCGGTGACCGCTGGGCGCAGGCGGGGCTGGCGGCGCTGGCGCCGATGCTGGTGTTGATCCTGGCCGACGCCTGCCGCGCGGCGTGGTTGCTGGAATACCGCGTGGAGGCCCTGCAGCTGGCGGTGACCTGGCTGCTGATGATGGCAGCCTACGCACTGAACCAGCGGCTGGGCCGCCTGCGCCAGCAGCGCGATGAACTGCGCCAGCTGGCCGAGACCGATGGCCTGACCGGCCTGCCCAACCGCCGTGCCGGCCTGCAGCAGCTGGCCCGCCACCTTGAGCGGGTTGACCGCGAGCGTGGCCCGCTGGTGATCGGCTTCCTCGATATCGATCTGTTCAAGGACATCAATGACCGCCATGGCCACGCCGTGGGGGACCAGGTGCTGGTGGCGGTGGCACGCGCATTGCGTGCCGCGGTACGCAGCCAGGACCAGGTGGTGCGGATGGGTGGCGAAGAGTTCCTGCTGCTGATGCCGGGCATGCCGCGGGAGGCGGCGTCGGCGCGCCTGGATCGCCTGCGCCAGCACATCACGGAAGCGGCCGGGGCGCTGCAGGTGCCCGGCCTGGAGGTCACCGCCAGCATCGGCCTGGCGCAGTGGCGGCCGGGCGAGGACGATCTCGCCGCGCTGCTGCGCCGGGCCGACCATGCCATGTACGTGGCCAAGCGTGCCGGCCGCAACCGGGTGTTCGACGGCGAAGAACTCGATCCACCCGGCCTGGCATGAAGCGCGGCGGGCGGCGATGCCGGATAATAGGGCGATGACCACCCGACTCAACAAACACATCGCCGACACCGGCTTCTGCTCCCGCCGCGAGGCCGATCGCCTGATCGCCGCCCGCCGGGTCACCGTCAACGGCCATCCGGCCGGCACCGGCGCGGTGGTGGGCGAGGAAGACCAGGTGCTGGTGGACGGCCAGCCGCTGCGCGCGCGCGTGGCCCGCAAGCCCGGCGCCCGCCGCCACGTCTACATCGCGCTGAACAAGCCGGTCGGCGTCACCTGCACCACCGAGACGTCGGTCAAGGGCAACATCGTCGACTTCGTCGGCCATGAACAGCGCATCTTCCCGATCGGCCGCCTCGACAAGGACTCCGAAGGCCTGATCCTGATGACCAGCAACGGCGACATCGTCAACCAGATCCTGCGTGCCGAGAACGGCCACCAGAAGGAGTATCTGGTGGCGGTCAACAAGCCGGTCACCGATGAGTTCCTGCGCGGCATGGCCCGGGGCGTGCGCATCCACGACCAGATGACGCTGCCGTGCAAGACCTCGCGCATCGCCAAGTTCGGTTTCCGCATCACCCTGCAGCAGGGCCTGAACCGGCAGATCCGCCTGATGGCCGCCGAGTTCGGCTATCGCGTGACCCAGCTGCGCCGCGTGCGCATCGACAACATCAAGATTGGCGCGCTGAAGCCGGGCCAGTGGCGCAACCTGACCGAGCAGGAGCTGCAGGGCCTGCTGCCGAAGCAGCTGGACTGGTAGTGCCGGCCGCTGGCCGGCTGCATTGGGCGCGCGATGTATCCGGGATGCCGGCCAGCGGCCGGCACTACCCGTTGTGCGGATTACGCACCGGCGTCAGCTAGACTTTGCAGTGACCTGCCGGAACGTGACGTTGCATGATCAAGCCCGACAAGCCCGCCAACGAAGCCCTTCGGCTCGAGGCGCTGTATCGCTACCGCATCCTTGATTCGGAGCGTGAAAAATCCTTCGACGACCTGGTGGTGATCGCCAAGGCGGTCTGCGGCACCTCGATGGCGGCGGTGACCCTGATCGATGTCGAACGGCAATGGTTCAAGTCGATCCAGGGCATCGATGCGGCGGAAAACCTGCGCAGCGAATCGATGTGTGGCCATGCCATCCTGCAGCCGCAGCAGATCATGGTGGTCGAGGATGCGCTGCAGGATGTGCGCTTCCACGACAATCCGGTGGTGGTCGGCGATCCGCACATCCGCTTCTATGCCGGCGCGCCGCTGATCAGCTCCGACGGCTTGCCGCTGGGTACGCTGTGCGTGTTCGACGCACAGCCGCAGCACCTGGCCAGCGACAAGGCCGAGGCGCTGGCCGCACTGTCGCGGCAGGTGATGCTGGTGATGGAATTGCGCCGTTTCGCGCTGGACATCCAGAACCACATGCTGGAACGCGATGATTACGAGCGCCTGCTGTCGGAGTACCACGACGTGCTGCTGGCGCAGAACGCCGACCTGGCCGAGCAGAGCCGCACCGATGCGCTGACCGGCCTGCCGAACCGCCGCGCGATGGCAGCGGCGCTGGACGAGGCCGTGGCGGCGACCGGGGATCAGCCCGCTGAGGCCTGCGTCGCGCTGCTGGACATCGATCATTTCAAGCACATCAACGACTTCCAGGGCCACGCTACCGGCGACCGCGTGCTGGCCGAACTGGGCGCACTGCTGCGTTCGCACTTTGCCGACCGTGGCATGGCGGCGCGTTATGGCGGCGAGGAGTTCGTGGCAGTGATGCCCGCAACCGACCTGCGCACCGCCGAACTTCAGTGCGAGTTCCTGCGCCTGGCCGTGGCCGACCTGCCACTGGGCTTCCCGGTCACGATCAGTATCGGCATCGCCCAGCACCAGCCCGGTGAAAGCGTGGATGAGACGCTGGCACGTGCCGACAAGGCGCTGTACCGGGCCAAGGGCAATGGCCGCAACCGGGTGGAAGTGGCGGGCTGAAGCGCCCCGCCCGGTAGATCCACGCCATGCGTGGATGCTCTTCCCGATTCACATCGCGTCGCAGCTCCTGCGATCAAAAGCGGGCAGCATGACGCCCTGTTTTCCCGGACGCCGACCATGTTGCAGACCCTGGCCATCGCCCACTATCGCTCGCTGCATGGGCTGGTACTGCCGCTGCAGCAGTTGAATGTGGTGACCGGTGACAACGGCAGTGGCAAGTCCAGCCTCTACCGCGCGCTGCGCCTGCTGGCCGAGACTGCTCAGGGTGGCGTCGCGGCGGTGCTGGCCCGCGAAGGAGGGCTGGGTTCGGCGCTGTGGGCAGGTCCCGAATCCATCGATCGCAGGGTTGCGGCTGGCGGGATTCCGCTGCAGGGCGGGCTCCGGCAGGCGTCGGTGGGGCTGAAGCTGGGCTTCACTACCGAAGAATTGGGCTATGCCATCGATCTCGGCTACCCGCCGCCGAGCCGTTCGGCGTTTGCGCTGGATCCGCAGATCAAGGCCGAGGCGATCTGGGCGGGGCCGTTCCTGCGCAGCGCCAACCTGCTGGTCGATCGTCGCGGGGCGATGGTGCGGCAGCGCCATGCGCGCGGTTGGGATCTGGTGGATGACCGGTTGTCGCTGTTCGACAGCCTGTTCACCCAGGTCGGCGATCCGCAGCGCATGCCCGAAACGATCACGCTGCGTGAGTACATCCGATGCTGGCGCTTCTACGACCATTTCCGCAGCGATGGCGATGCCCCGGCGCGGCAACCGGCGATGGCCACGCGCACGCCGGTGCTGCATCACGATGGCCGGGACCTGGCGGCGGCCTGGGTGACCATCCTCGAGATCGGTGACCCGGTTGCGTTGGCACGCAGCGTCGATGACGCGTTCCCGGGTGCCACGGTCGGTTTCGAGGAGCTGGATGGACGCCTGGCGCTGCGCTTTCACCAACCCGGGCTGCTGCGGCCATTGTCGATGGCCGAGCTCTCCGACGGCACGCTGCGCTTCCTGCTGCTGGCGGCGGCGCTGCACACGCCACGCCCGCCGCCGCTGATGGTGCTCAACGAACCGGAGACCAGCCTGCATCCGGACCTGCTGCCGGCGCTGGCGCGGCTGATCATCGCAGCCAGTGCGCGCAGCCAGGTATGGGTGGTGTCGCACGCCAGCCGGCTGATCGCGGCGCTGGAACAGGCGCCAGGGTGCCATTCGCTGCATCTGTACAAGGAACAGGGCCGCACGCTGTTGAGCGGGCAGGGCCTGCTGGATGCGCCGGCCTGGCATTGGCCGCAGCGTTGATGCGGCCATCCACGCCATGCGTGGATGCACTCAATCGGCGATGTTGCGCGCTTCGGCCGTGCCAAGGATTTCCGGATGCTGCACCGGCTTGCGGCGGTTCAGCAGCGGATGCAGGAACACCGCGCCGACGATGATCGCCACGCCCAAGTAGAACCACGGGGTGACCTCGTGCTGCTCGCGCAGCAGCACCACCGCCAGTACCACCGCATAGACCGGCTCCAGGTTGGTCACCAGCTGCACCGTGTAGGCACTCAGGTGGCGCAGCGCGACCAGGGCCAGGGCGAACGGCAGCAGCGTGCAGAACCCGGCCAGCACCAGCAGCAGGATCCCGTCGTGCAGATTCGGGACCACCCACAGCGGGCTGGCCAGCGCCGGCAGCAGGTAGGGCATCAGCGGCGCCAGCAGGGTCAGGGTGAGCGCGCCGGCACCCAGCTCCAGCGCGGTGACCGTGAGCGGATCGGCATGGCTGACCATGCGCTTGTTGAGCGAACCGAACACCGCCACCAGCAGCGCCGAGATCGCGCCGATCAACACACCCAGGCGCATGCCATCGGGCACGCCACCGACCACCAGCGCAACACCCGGCAGCACCGCCAGGCCGAACGCCAGCTCACGCAGCTGGAACGGCCGCTTGGCCACCCACGGCTCGATGATCGAGGTGAACACCGGTGCCAGTGCGATGCAGGTGGCAGCCACCGAGGCATTGGCCAGCTTCACCGCGCCGTAGAACGTCAGCCAGTGCAGGGCGACCAGCGCGCCGATGCCGGCGTAGCCGGCGACCAGCCGCGGGGGCAGGGTGCGCAACCCGCGCCAGACCCGCGGCAGCAGGGCCAGCATCGCCGTCACCAACAGCATGCGCCACCACACCAGCGGCAGTGCGGGCAGGGTGATCAGCTTGCCGAGGATGGCCGTGATGCCCCACAGCAGGACACAGAAATGGATCTGCCACAGCGCTTTGCGGGTATCGGGTGTGCTCATCGGCCTATTGTGAGGCAATCGCGCGGCTGTCGGCGATGACTGTGGCATGCTCGCGGAAACCCCCCAAGGGAACCCTGCAATGGCTGCCAACCGCTCCGCCCTGCGTGCATGGGCAGCCCTGACTGCACTGGTGGCCGCCACCTCGCTGCTGCTGCAATACCTGTTGTTGCTACGCGGCCCCGGGGCGGCTGCCGGGGTCGGCATGGCGACGCTGCGCTTCGTTGGTTACTTCACGATTCTCAGCAACCTGGCGGTGTGCCTGGGATGCGTCAGGCTGATCCGTGCGGGTGTGCTGAACACCACTGTCGCCGCGGTGATCGGGTTGTGCATCGGGGTGACCGCGTGCATCTACGTGCTGGCGTTGCAGGGGCTGTGGCAGCCCACCGGGCTGCAATGGTGGGTCGATGCCGGCCTGCACTACGCTGTGCCGGCGCTGTACCTGCTCGGGTGGTGGTGGCTGCTGCCGCATGGGGCGCTGCGCTGGCACGCGCTGGGCGGCGTGCTGCTGGTACCACTGGTCTACCTCGGCTGGGCGATGCTGGTCGCTGCAATGACCGGACAGGCGCCGTATCCATTCCTCGAACTGCAACGCCTGGGCCTGGCGGCCTTCCTGCTCAACGTGCTGCGCGTTGCGGGCGTGTTCGTGGTGGGCTGGACCCTGCTGTGGGGGCTGGACCGCTGGCGCCGTCGATGAGGCGCTGCAGGGCCATCGCTGCCGCCGGATTGCGGGCCTTGCCGGCACCGATGCACAGCAGGTAGACCTCGCGCGGGGTCTCCGGGGCGGGCCCGGCCAGGCAGGGAAGGTCGTCCACCGGCCCGCCGCGTGACCAGCGTCGTGCGCGTTCGGCCCAGCGCTGCTGGACGGACGCAGGCAGGCCCTCGTTCAAGCGGGCCTGGCTGCGCTTGATCCGCGCGTAGACGAAGCCAGCACTGACATCGCCATGCAATGGCGCCTCGTCGCTGTCCTCGATCACCAGTGCCACGCCGTGGCGGCGCGCGGCGGCGACCAGAGCCGGTCCATGTGCCTTGGCGTTGCGCACTTCCAGAGCGTGCTGCAACGGCACGCCCTCGAGCTGCTTCGGCAGCTGCGCCATCAGCGCTTCCAATGCATCGGCGTCGGCCGGATGGTGCGGATCGAACTGCCACAGCAGCGGGCCGAGCCGGTCACCGAGTGCAAGTCCCGCCTGCAGGAACGGCGTGGCCGCTTCCACGGTGCTGGACAGGTCGCGGCGCTGCACCAGGTAGCGTGGCGCCTTCATCGAGAAACGGAAGCCTTCCGGCGTCTGCGCGGCCCACTGCGCGCACTGAGCCGCAGTCGGCGTGCGGTAGAAGGTGCCGTTGATCTCGATGCAGCGCAGGGCGCGGCTGGCATGGGCCAGTTCCTCGCGCTGCGGCAGTCCCACCGGATAGAACATGCCGCCGCGCCACTCGGGAAACACCCAGCCGCCGATACCGCAGCGGATCGCCATCCGGCCGGCAGCGGTCACTGGCTGTGGTCCTCGCGCCAGGGGTCGTAGCTGCCGAACCACCACAGGTAGCCTTCAGGATCGGCACAGGCGTAGCCGCGGCCACCGTAGTCCTGGTCGGCAATGTCGATGACGATGCGCGCTCCAGCCGCCTTGGCCCGCGCATAGTGCGCATCGACATCGGTGACGATCACGCAGGCACTCTGGGTCTGGCGGCCGCCGACTTCTCCGGGCAGAACCGCGTGTTCGCTCCACGCGCTCTGGTTGTTGGCCGAACCGAGCATGATCATGCCGTTGCCGAAGGTCAGCTGCGCATGGAAGACCGTATCGCCATCGGCATACACGGCCTGGGCATGGAAGCCGAAGGCCCGCTGCAGCCAGTCGATGGCGGCCAGCGCGTCGCGGTAGCGCAGGCACGGAATGATGGTGGAGCCGTTGCTTGGTTGGCCGTTCCCGCCCATGACACCCCTCCTATGGCACGGGGCAGGGTGCATCGGCGACCGTTACCATCCTGCGAAACCCCGGTGACGGCCTGCACATGGCCGCTACCCCTGTTCGGAGATGGTGCTGGATGAAAACCTGGATCGGAGGAGCCGTGCTGCTGGCGTGCACGACCATGGCCAATGCGGCGACCCCGCAGCAGCTGCAGGACCTGGATGCGACCGTCGAGCGCGTGCGCACGCAGTTCGACGTGCCCGGCATCGCCGTGGCCGTGGTCAAGGATGGCCAGGTGGTGCTGGAACGTGGCTGGGGCGTGCGCGAGCAGGGCAAGCCGGAGCCGGTGCAGGCCGACACCCTGTTTGCCATCGCTTCCAATACCAAGGCGTTCACCGCCACCTCGCTGAACCTGCTGGCCGAGGACGGCAAGCTGAAGATGGATGACAGGGTGATCGACCACCTGCCGTCGTTCCGCATGTCCGATCCGTTCGTGACCGGGCAGATGACGATCCGCGACCTGCTGTCGCATCGCAGCGGGCTGAGCCTGGGCGCCGGTGACCTTCTGTTCTGGCCGGCCACCTCCTACAGCAACGCCGAAGTCGTGGAGCGACTGGGCAGGGTGCCGCTGAAGGGCGGCTTCCGCGAGAGCTATGCGTACGACAACATCCTGTACGCGGTCGCCCAACAGGTGATCGAGCGCGTGTCCGGCATGAGCTACCAGCAGTTCCTGCAGACGCGCATCTTCGACAAGGTGGGGATGGCTGGCACGCGCTACAACGCCGACCACCTGAAGCCAGGTGACAAGGCGGCGGTCGGCCACGCCAAGTACGATTTCAAGGACCTGCGCACCGTCGCACCACTGACCTGGTCGAACAATGCCGGCGCCGGCGGCATCTATTCCAGCGCGCACGACATGGCGCGCTGGATGCAGGTGCAGCTGGCCGAAGGCAAGCTGGCCGACGGCACGCCGTTGTTCAGCGAGAAGAGCCAGCAGCAGATGTGGCGGATGATCACCCCGCAGTCGATCCCGGCACCGAGCGTGCCGGAGCTGGCACCGGCGCGGGCCAACTTCGCCGGCTATGGCGAAGGCTGGAGCCTGAGCGACTACCGTGGTCAGAAGCTGGTCTGGCATACCGGTGGCTGGCCGGGCATGGTCTCGCGGTTGACCCTGGTGCCGGGCGAGAAGCTGGGCGTGGTGGTGCTGACCAACCAGGAAGTGGGCGCCGCGTTCAATGCGATCACCCTGAGCGTGCTTGACGCTTACCTGGGCGGAGAAAAGCACGATTGGGTGGACGCCTATGCCAAGGCCGTGGCCAAGGGCCAGGACAAGGCCGACGAGGCCTGGGCCAAGCACCAGAGCGCACGCGACAAGGGCAGCCGGCCATCGCTGGCGCTGGCCGGCTACACCGGCAGCTTCCGTGACCGCTGGTATGGCGACATGCAGATCAGCGCCGAAGGCAAGGGCCTGCGCCTGCGCTTTGCGAAGACCGCGCAGCTGAGCGGGCGCCTGGAGCACTGGCAGCATGACACCTTCATCGTGCGCTGGGACGACCGTTCGCTCAACGCCGATGCGTTCGTGAACTTCAGCCTGGACCCGGATGGCAAGGTGCGCGAGGTGCGCATGCAGCCGATTTCCGACCTGACCGATTTCAGTTTCGATTTCCAGGATCTGCTGTTCACCCCGGTCAAAGAATGAGGGTAGTGCCGGCCGCTGGCCGGCAACCTCATGATCCGTGGAAACGTCGCGAGGTTGCCGGCCAGCGGCCGGCACTACCGGCGCCGCGGCATCGTCGGCCGGCGTACACATCCGGCGTGGGATACTCCGCCGGCTATTGAAGGCGAGGGAATGCGATGTTCCGTTGGTTTGAATCCCTGATCCCGGTGTTCCCGCCCGTGGACGGGCGCATGCCGCCGCGCAAGGTGCTGCCGTTCTACCTGCACTACCTGCGCCCGGTCTGGCCGGTGCTGCTGGCGACCCTGATCGCCGGCCTGCTGCTGGCGCTGGTGGAAGTGGCCATGTTCGATTACCTGGGCCGCATCGTCGACATGGTCGCCGAGCAGCCCGGTGCCGATTTCTTCAAGCGCCATGCCAATGAACTGGGCTGGATGCTGTTCATCACGGTCATCGCGCGGCCGATCCTGGTGGGCCTGCACAACCTGCTGGTCAACCAGGCCATCGTGCCCGGCCTGAGCAACCGCTCGCGCTGGCTGATGCACAACTACGTGGTGCGGCAGAGCCTGAGCTTCTTCCAGAACGACTTCGCCGGCAGCGTCGCCAACCGGGTCATGCAGACCGGTACCTCGCTGCGCGAGTCAGCGGTGCAGATGGTCGATTCGCTCTGGTACATCGTGGTCTATACCGGCACGGCGCTGTACCTGTTCGCGCAGGCGGACTGGCGGTTGATGGTGCCACTGGTCCTGTGGCTGCTGGCCTATGCGGTGATCATGGTCTACTTCGTGCCGCGCGCGAAGGAACGGGCCTGGATTGCGTCCGAAGCGCGCTCCAAGGCGATGGGCCGCATCGTCGACGGCTACACCAACATTCCCACGCTGAAGCTGTTCGCCCATGGCGGGCGCGAGCAGGCCTACGTGGCCGAGTCGATCCAGGAACTGGCGGTCAAGCACCGCGCGCAGACCCGGGTGACCACCGGCATGGACCTGACCATCGCCATCGTCAACGGTTTCCTGATCGCCGGTACCTGTGGGCTGGCGCTGTGGCTGTGGAATGGCGGGCACATCACCGTCGGTGCGATAACGCTGGCGACCGGCCTGGTGATCCGCATCCATAACATGTCCGGCTGGATCATGTGGACCATCAACGGCATCTTCGAGGACATCGGCACGGTGCAGGATGGCATCACCACCATCGCCCAGCCGCTGACCGTGCAGGACCGCGAGGATGCAGTGCCGTTGCAGGTGACCCGTGGCGGCGTGCATTTCCAGGACATCCACTTCCACTACGGCAAGAAGGGTGGCGTGATCGCAGGCCTGGACCTGGTGGTGAAGCCGGGCGAGAAGATCGGCCTGGTCGGTCCCTCGGGTGCCGGCAAGTCGACCCTGGTCAACGTGCTGCTGCGCCTGTACGACCTGGAAAGCGGCCGCATCCTGATCGACGACCAGGACATTGCGTACGTCACCCAGGAAAGCCTGCGCCAGCAGATCGGTGTGGTCACCCAGGACACCTCGCTGCTGCACCGCTCGATCCGCGACAACCTGCTGTACGGCCGTCCGGACGCGACCGATGAGCAGTTGCGCGCTGCCGTGGCCAAGGCGCGTGCCGAAGCCTTCATCGACACGCTGGTGGACGGTCAGGGGCGTCGCGGCTACGACGCGCATGTCGGCGAGCGTGGCGTGAAACTCTCCGGCGGCCAGCGCCAGCGCATCGCCATTGCCCGCGTGCTGCTGAAGGACGCGCCGATCCTGGTGCTGGACGAAGCGACCTCGGCGCTGGACTCGGAAGTGGAAGCGGCGATCCAGGACAGCCTGGATGAGCTGATGGGCGGCAAGACGGTGATCGCGATCGCGCACCGGCTGTCGACCATCGCGCGCATGGACCGGCTGGTGGTAATGGACCAGGGCCGCATCGTCGAGACCGGCAGCCATGCCGAACTGATCGCCGCCGGTGGTCTGTACGCACGGTTGTGGGCGCGGCAGACCGGTGGTTTCGTGGCGGCCGATCAGTAACACCGATGTGTGTGTATCGCCAGGTGTCACAGTCCACTTCCATGGGTCTGGCTGAACATCAGTTCACGCTGGTCGGATAGCTTGGAAATGGCTGATTGCCAGCGATTGCTCCAGCATCGGAAGTGTATCCTTCTTCCATAAGCGCGGCGGCCATGCCTTTTGAATGGAGAAGGTCTTCCAATGGCAGGGTGGTGAAAACGGTGTTGTGGCGGGAAGGGGTGGAGCGAAGCGCTTCGAGCCAGTGAGCTCGGCTCTCGACATCAAGGTTCAGGTTCATCGTGTTGGCGATTGCATCATTGGTCAGGCGGACCCAACACCGAGAGGGTGATGATGGAGCGTGCAGAAGTACGTCTGCTTCAATGTCTCCATCCGCCCATGCACGACCGATTTCGTCGACTCGATCGAGCCAAGGCTGCAGGCTTGAAGTGGCATCTGCGAAACACCTGCGGTCGAGCACAGGATCAATGTGGAAATTCTGAATCGTCTGTCTGGCGGCCTTTACCGGCACAGAGAAGCGAGCATCGACGATAGGCTTCCGGTGCCGTCGGGCTGTCTGGAGGATAGCCTTGGAAAGATGGCTGCCGGTCCTGATTTCGCTGGCCCTCAGTGCGGTGTCATGAGCCTTCCAGGCCGCGTACATCGGGCGCATTCTCTCAATGCTGGTGTCGCGCAGGTTGTAGCGATGCTTGAGCTCGTTCCATCTCGCATACTCGGCGCCCGTAAGTGCGTCACGCAGCGTTCTGTCGCCGTCGAGGAACTTGAGTTTGCGGATGGAGGGCCACAGCAAGAGGCCGCCAAAAAATCCGCCATCGTGTTCGATTGTCACCCCTGGCGGACTTAGAACCACGTCGGATGCTGAAATTGCGGCCTCCACGCTGCGGGTATCTATGAATAGGCCCTTCCTGAGAGGTTGAACCGTGCCCAAGACCAGCACGGTTGAATATCCCTTCGTGAACTTCCAGATGCGTGGCCCTGGCCTTGGAGGGGTCGCATGGACGGTGCGAAGGGGAGTAATGCTGGGCTCTTCTTGATCTCTGGCGTATCCATCGGCGGAAGAAAGCGCAATGAGAACAAGGCCTATCAAGCCGATTGACGAGGTGCGTAGTCCATCCATGCTCAATCCAGGCATGCTGTGAACATGGGGCGCGGATGGGTTCGCTGGTCTTTCGAAAACATGCTCCATGCCGCATCAACTGTGTCGGGGTGAAAGTGCGGGAACCTCGATCTCTGCAGGAGATGCTGTCGGATGTACTGCCAATAGATGATCTGAGGACCCATCTGGCGTTCTAGAAAGCGGAAAATCTCCAATGTGGTCCAGTAGTCAGAAACGTCTGATGGAACCGGCGCTGGCGTGTGGCTCGGATTGATCAGGTCTCCGAGAACAGCGGTTGCCTGAAAATCGTGGTCAACGAGGGATACGACCGGCAGGATGCAACTCCCGGTTCTTCGAGCCATAGCGGCGGTGCCTAGCATGACGTCCAGGCGGCGGCCAAGAAATGGAATACAAAAGGCTTCTTCGCGCAGGCGGTGAACGTCGGGCATCATGATGACAGCTGCCCCGTTCTTCAGGGCGCGAAGTGCTGTAGCGATTCCTTTTGCATTCGAGTGGACAATGCCAGCGCGACATCCGGCGCGATCGAACAGTCGTCGATAGAGATCGTCGAATAGCTCGTTGCCGGAATGGTTGGTTGGATCTCCGTAGAAGATGTGAACATCACGATGGTGGCGAATGCTCTCCATCAGGCGGATGGCAGACAGGACGTAGTGGCCATGATGCGGAAGTGCGATCACAACTCCTCTGTCGCTCGGGAGCCTTTCATTGATTGACGAATAGTCGGAGCGATCAATGCAACGGATGGCTTCGAGAAGTGAATGGCGGTCAAGCTGTGCCAGTTGGGAGCTGATGGTGCTTTTCTGTTGATACCATCGATAGTATGAGTCCAGATCGAGTCCGCTCATTCTGCATGCCGAGTGGATAGCAACCCTTTCGCTGTCGGAGAGATGCAGGTCAAGCTGCTGCTCTGTCTGGATATCGTGTCGAATGGTCGCCATCGGGGCGTACTGATCAATCTCACAGGCCTGGCTGTTGCGCATCGCCGGGTTCCTTTCGTGGTTCCGATGCACGGTAAAAACTCTTCAGTTCTCCGTGGATCTGGTCAAATTTCATGGGATTGAAGTCTGGATGCTTCCAGTACATGTGCATCATGGCGGAGTGGAAAACGCGCTGGCGGATTCTGCTTTCGGAAAGTCGTGTGCCCGGCCGCCGCTGGATCTGTGCTGCTTCTGCGAGCCAGTTGCTGCCTATTCGGCGATTGGCATCCAGATGGTCCGAAAGGACGCGCAGCACGGAAACAAGAGGGGAACCGGGAGGCAACGATATTGCGCCTTCATGCGTGCATGCAATGAGGCGAAATCCGTGAAGGTTGTTCAGAATCGCCTCGACCAAGGATAGGAAACGCTGCTGACCTTGGCGGGATGTCAGGACAGGCGCGTCAACGCTGGATGTAAGTTGGTCGCTGAACACAACGATGATGTGGCGTCCCGGTTTGCGCTCCAGCTTGTGAAGAGCCTCGGATGGCGCTATCGAGTATGCCGAGTCAGCACCAATGATCCCGGTGACCATTCCTCTGTTTGATAGGTCAATGGCACGGTCGATGCTGGAACGGGTCGTCGCCACAATGATGGCGGTCGACGATGTGCTATCCGTTGGGTACGGGAATATCGCATCGCATGGGGTATTGGGCTGCTGGGGTGTTGATGCTCTGGTGCTCATTTTATTTCAGCTGCGTGTGATCTTGAGCCTGAATCCGGCAGGTTGGGTTGATGGCACACGTACGAGCCGTGTGCCATCACCTTCCTTATCGCGGATCTTCGTAATTGTTGGACCCGCAGCAGTCGCTGCTGAATGCCGCAACTTTGATGCCATCAACTTCGGCTTCAAAGATGGTGTCCAGCGCGTTTGCGTTTGCGCCGGAGAATTTCATCCAAGTTGCGACGGTTTTCGGATCCAAGAGGGTGGCGGATACATTCATGACGTAGTTCCTTTGTCGAAGATAAGTGGAAGACCGGGGGCTATTTCTCGGTCGGCATCAAGAATGTACCGTCCGCGTGGCGCCTGGCTGTCGGTAGCCGCAGTCCTGTGTCGTAGGACTTTCACTCGGATCTTCGTGTGGGCCGAGCAGATGATCTGCTGCTCGACGTTTCGAACCCGTTGATTGATCAATGCCGGGGGGCGATCTGGACACAGGTAGAGGCGGGGCATGGCGTGTAGTCGTCAGATTCGCGCAATGTTTGGTGATGCTTGCGACCGGAAGTAGTTGGAGGTGCTGGAACCTGGTGCGCCCAGATACTGGGGGCGGGGTGGGCTTTTCACGACAAAAGACCTCCGCGGTTGAAGTCGGAACAGTTCGACTCTCTTGAGACTGCCGCTCGGTGGCGCTGCCGAGCGGCTGGTCATCGCCATGGAGGTGCACAACGCAGGGATACATCCGCAGGATCTGCGATACCCTTCGCACCGGAGCAGTGGATAATGCTGGCTCATCCGTTCCAGGTCGCCGCGATGTATTTCCGCCTATTGCGTCGTCTACCGCTGGTGATGATGCTGGTCATGGCTGCACCGGGCATGGCAGCGAGTGGAGCGGCGGACGGTGTAGGTAATGACCAGCTCGAGCAGGTCGTCCTGCTCAGCCGCCACAACCTGCGCGCGCCGGTGGTGGCGTCAGGCGCCCTTGCCCATGCCACGCCGGAGCGCTGGCCACGCTGGGATGTGGGCCCCGGCGAGCTGACCACCAAGGGCGGCGTGCTGGAGGTCTACATGGGGCGCTACATCGGCCAGTGGCTGCGCCAGGTGCAATTGTTGCCGGCGTCGGGTTGCCCGCAGCCGGCTGACTTCCACGCCCATGCCAACAGCCTGGAGCGTACCCAGGCCACCGCGCAGTTCTTCATTGCCGGTGCGTTTCCGGGCTGCCATGTTGCGGTCGAACAGCGCATGGCGCTGGGGACGATGGATCCGTTGTTCGATCCGGTGATCCGCCGCGACGACGCGGCATTCCGCACGCGCGCGCTGGAGTCAATGCAGCGAGCGCTGGCCGCAGTGGACCTGGCACCGGCTTTGTCCGTGGTGGAGGAGATCACCCGCTATCCGCAGTCGGCGGCATGCAAGGGGCACGGCAACTGCCATCTGGCGCTGGCCGATACCACCTTCAGTACGGAACCGGGCAAGGAACCACGCGCGTCCGGATCACTGGCGCTGGCCAGCGGGCTGGTCGATGCCTTGTTGATGGAGCACTACCAGGGCAGTGGCATCCCCCGCGAAGGCTGGGGTCGGTTGACCACCGAGGCGCAATGGCAGGCGCTGGCGCAGATCCGCAACCGCTACCAGGACATCCTGTTCGGAACGCCCGAGGTGGCGCGTGATGTGGCCGCTCCGCTGCTGACAAGAGTGAATGCGTTGTTCGACGACCCGGCGTCGCCGAAGGTGACCCTGCTGGTCGGTCACGATTCCAACATCGGTTCCGTGCTGGCGGCGTTGGGAATCAGCGACTACAGCCTGCCGGGGCAGTACGAGAAGACACCGATCGGTGGCCTGCTGCAGTTCGAACGCTGGCGTGGGCACAGCGGGAGGGCGCACTACCGGCTGGTATATGTCTATCCCACCAAGGAGCAGTTGCGTGACGCGGTGCCACTGAGTGAAATGCAGCCGCCGGTACGGGCGACGCTGGTGCCGCAAGGGTGTGCGAAGACTGGGTGCACTGAAGCGCAGTTTAGGCAACTACTTGGAGCTAAAGTGAGGGCTTTCAGCGGAGATGGCAAAAGGGCTGTCGATGGTGTCTGAAGACCGCAGAGTCCCGTGAACCAAGGCGGGTGCCGACACTTGGATTGCCGCCATTCAATGCCGCTGAATCCGGTGCAACTCGGCGGCATGATGTGTGTGCTCGCTGCCAGGTTCCGGCAGCATTACTTCAACCCTGAAAATGGACTTGGAAAATGAAAAAACAGCTGATCGCGCTTCGTGGCGCCAGCAACTCGGGAAAGAGCTCGACGCTTCTCATGTTGTACCGACTGCTGGCTGCGCACTCTGCCACGCGATTGATTTCGTTTGAGGCTATTGGCCACAAGCTCGACTTCAGTGCAATGGTTCAGATCAACGGATGCAAGATCGGAATTTTCAACCGCGGTGATGTTTCCGGAACCGTGGATGGTCTGATCGACCAACTTGCACAGGCAGGATGCAAGGTGATCGTCTGTGCTGCCCGTTCGAAGGGTGACGTTGGCGATGTGCTGGCCTCGTATGAGCGCAGGTACCAGTTGCAGGAGATTGTCAAAAAGACCGGTGGGGAAGACGAGTCTGATTTTGCACTGGTCAATATGGGCGTCGCGCATGATCTCGCCGCTCGAGTCTACTCAGCAGTGGTCGTCTGAGTTCTCCGTTTCGTCATTTCGGGGCGGCCTGCAGAAACGGCCCGGGTTTGCCCGGGCCGTTCCGTTTCCAACTTACACCACCCCGATCACTCGATCGGCTGGTCCAGCATCAGCTGGCGTGCGAAACGCACCGGCGGGGCGCCGTAGGACAGTACCTGGTCGTGGTACGCCTTCAGGTTGAACTTGTCGCCCAGCTTCTCCTGCACCGCCTTGCGGGTGTCGAAGTGTTCCTGCGCACCGACGAAGTAGGTCGGCAGCTGCGCCGAGGTCAGCTGCGCGCGCACCCACTTGCCGGCCGCTTCGCTTTCCTGCTGGAACGCGTCGTGGGTCATCAGGTGCATCGCCTTCTCGCGATCCCAGTTGTCCACGTGCACGCCCTGGTCGAGGATCGCGTTGGAGATCGTGCGCAGGTAGAACTTCAGCTGCACCAGGTGGAACAGCGGGTCGTTGTTGAGGTAACCCTGCTCCTGCATCATGCGCTCGGTGTAGACCGCCCAGCCTTCGGCGAACAGGCCTGAACGCAGCACCGCACGCAGGGTGGAGGGGAACTTGGCCGAATGCCAGCCTTCCAGGTAGTGGCCCGGGGTGCCTTCGTGGATGCTCAGCAGGTGGATCATGCGCGAGTTGTACTCACGCAGGAACGAGTCGACCTGCTTGTCGTTCCAGTCGTCCGGAATCGGCGACACGGCGTAGAAGGTCTTCAGGTTCTTGTCCAGCGGACCCGGCGAATCGCAGTAGGCCACGGCCACGCCACGTTGGAATTCCGGCATCAGGATGATGTCCACCGGCGCGTCGGGCAGGGTCATCAGGTCGTGCTCGCGCACGAACGCGGTGGACTGCTCCAGTGCGGCCTTGGCATCGTCGACCACCTTGTCGCGTGCCGGCTTGTCGGCGTAGGCCAGCTCCAGCGCAGCTTCGATCGCCTTCTGCTGCTGCTCGTCGGTCGGCTGGGCCGGCATCTCCGGCGCACCCGGCTTGTCCTTCAGCACGGTCTGCGCGATGCCGTACATGTCCTCGCGCACACGCTTGAGTTCGGCGCGCGCACGCTCACCGATCTCCTGGCGCGACAGCGAGGAGCTGAGCGCGAACTTCAGCTTCTGGTCGTACTTTTCCGCACCGATGCGGAAGTCGCCCTTGGCGTTCGGCACCAGGGTCTTGTCCAGCCAGGTCTGCTGCTCGTCCACCGCCTTCTTCAGGCCGTCGATGGCCGCCTGCAGGCGCTGCTGGTCGGCCTGCGGCAGTTCGCCGATGTGCGGGGTGATGAAGGTATCGACGATGCTGAGGATGCCCTTGTTCTGCTTGGCCACCGTCTCGGCATGGATCTTCGGAACGCGGGCCGGATCCAGGTTCTCGCGTGCCTGGGCGAAGATCGCCGGCAGCTTTTCCATGCGCGCGGTCGCCGACTTCAGGCGTTCCGGCAGCGGCGCGAACTCGCGGGCCATCAGGCCATAGATCGCGCTGCCGGCGATGCCGTTGTACAGCTGCGGGTCCCACTTGCCGGACTGAAGCACTTCGGCGTTCCAGATTTCCGACTGCAGCTGGTTGCGCAGGATCGCCGCGTCCACCTGGTTCTCGCGGCCCAGCTTGGCCACCTCGATCTTGTCCAGCTCGCCCAGCAGCGCCTTGTAGGCGGCCACGGTCTTCTGCTGGCCGGCGGCGCTCAGGTCGTCCAGTTCGCTGTCGTAGCGGTGGTCACCGATCTGGGTGGCGCTGACCGGCGACAGCTGCATCCAGGTGTCCAGGGCGCGCTTGGACAGATCGGCGAAGGCGGCATCGACCGCCGCATCACCGGCCTGCTGGCTGGCGGCCGGGGTGGAAGCGTTGGTCGGGGCGTCGGCAGGCTGGCAACCGGCCAGCGCAGCGACCAGGGCGAGGGCAAGAAGATGCGGGCGCATCGGCATTCCTGTACGGGGTCAAACCCTGAGCATAGGGCCCCGTCGCTGCTTTGTCCCCGTGCCATAGGATTACCATGGGCGGATTCAAGGACCCTCCAAAGGAGCGCAGGACATGGAATACCAGGGAAGCTGCCATTGCGGCAGGATCGCATTCACCGTACAGGCCGAGGCGCCGATCAGCGACGTCATCGACTGCAACTGTTCGATGTGCCGCCGTCGCGGCAGCCTGCTGTGGTTCGCCCCGCGTGCGGCGTTCCAGCTGACCACCGATCCGGCTGACGTGGCCACCTACCACTTCAACAAGGCCCACATCGACCATCACCACTGCCGCGAATGTGGCGTCGCCCCCTACAGCGAAGCGGTCGACCCGCGTACCGGCACACCGATGGTGGCGGTGAACGTGCGCTGCGTGCCGCAGGTCGATCTGGCCGGTCTTTCGGTCACGTCTTACAACGGAGCCGCACTGTGACCGGCGCGCGCGCCTGGACGCGCAGCCTGGCGATGCCGGTGGTGCTGCTGGCATTGGCGGGCTGCGCCAAGCAGGGCGACATGGCCGCCGATGCGGGCGCCCCGGCCGCCGAAGCGGCCGTCGCGTCGCCAGAAGGTGCGTTCCTCGCCTATGAACATGACGTGCAGGTGCAGCTGGAGGCGGCAAAGATCGCGCCGCGCATCCAGCAGATCGCCCAAGCCTGCCAGAGCGCGAAGTTCGGCGACTGCGCGGTATTGCAGGTCGACCAGCGCAGTGGCGAGCAACCCAGCGGTGAGGTCAAGGTGCGCATCGCGCCGAAGGGCGCCGAGCCGCTGATCGCGATGGCCGGTGAGGGCGGAACGCTGCAGTCGCGCAACACGCGTGCCGAGGACCTCGCGCAGGCCGTGGCCGACACCGCGCTGACCAAGGCGCGGCTGGAGAAGGAACACGCACGGCTGCTGTCCTACCAGGACCGCAAGGACCTGAAGATCGAAGACCTGATGGCGATCACCACGCGCCTGTCGGAGATCGAGGCCGGCGTTGAGCAAGCCAACAAGGACGCCGCGCAGCAGCGTCGTCGCATCGATACCCAGCTGGTGACGCTGCACTTCGAGACCACCTCTGGCCAGCGCAGCCGGAGCGAGATCGGCGAGGCGCTGAGCGAATCGGGCGGCATCCTCGGCAGCAGCATCGCGTTCCTGATCCGCGCGGTGGCGGCCCTGCTGCCGGTGGGCGTGCTGGCTCTGGTCGTGGCCTGGGGTGTGCGGGCGTGGTGGCGTCGCCGCCGTCGCACGCTGCCGCCCACCCGCTGAGGTGACGGCTGATGCCGGCAGGGAGCCGGCGTCAGCCCTCGTCGGTCTCGTACTCGACGAACACATCCAGCTCCAGCGCCAGCTCCTGCACGGCGTCGCGTACCTTCTGCGCAGTGCTTTCATTGCCGACTTCCACTTCCAGCTCGTGGATGCCCGGGCCGATGTCGTCGGACAGCCCGGCCGAACTGGAATCGTCGTCGTCCATGTGCGGCATCAGGTCGTCGGTTTCCTCGACATGTTCGATGCCGTCCAGGCCGAGCAGCAGGTCGCTGATGGCACGGGCGTCGTCTTCGGTTCCGGTGATGCGCAGTCGCAGCATGGCCATGGCGTAGGTACGTTGTGGAGGTGCAAGCAGCCTAGCCAGCATCGGGCAAAGAACGGGTGAGGGCGAAGTCAGGCAAGCGTGGCCGGGCGGCCGAGCAGGCTTTCCGGCAATGCCGGGATCGGCGTGCGTTCGTCCTGCGCCTGTTCCAGCAACCAGTCGATGAACAGGCGCGCGGCCGGGCTCGGCGGTTGCCCTTCTGCGTGCACCACGTGGTAGGCATAGCGTGCCTTCAATGCCGGGCCGGGCAGGCGCACCACCTCGTAGCGCTGCAGGTAGGGCTGGGCGATGTGGGTGCGCGCCAGCACCGCGCCCATGCCATACACCGCTGCACGCATCGCGTCGGTGCTGTCGGCGAAGGTGTGCATCGGCGGCAGCGGCGACGGCGGGCGCACGCCGGCGTGGCGGAACCAGTCACGCCAGCCCTGCGGCGACAGGTCGGTCAGCAGCGGCAGGTCGGCGATGCGCGCCGGATCAACCAGTGCTTCGACCCCGGCCAGCGCCGGTGAGGCCACCGGGAACAGGTAGTCATCCATCAGGTGCTGTGCACGCAGGCCCGGCCATTGGCCCAGCCCGTAGCGGATGCCGACTTCCGGTCCGTTGTCGTCGTAGCGATCCAGGCCGCTGCCGGTGTGCAGCTCGATGCGGATGTGTGGATAGGCCTGGGTGAAGCGTGGCAGTCGCGGCAGCAGCCAGCAGTATGAGAGCGAGCGCAGCGTGGTGATACGCAACGGCACGCTGTCGGCATCCGGTTGCAGGTGATGGGCGACCGCCGCGACATCGGTGAAGGCGGCGCTGGCGGCGTCGGCCAGTTGCCGGCCCTCGGCGGTCAGGCGCACGCCGCGGGCGTGGCGCAGGAACAGCCGGGTTTCCAGCACTTCTTCCAGGCGGCGCACGTGGTGACTGACCGCGCTGGCGGTCAGGTGCAGCTCCTGCGCGGCCTGGGCGAAATTCTGGTGCCGTGCGGCGACCGCGAACACCGCCAGTGCGGGGAGCAGGGAAGGGCGTAGCTGCATGTCGAGCCTCAAACCATATTTGTGGCTGGCAGCGATACTACGCGCTTGTGCGGCGGGCGTCTGCGTCTGATCCTGTCTGCCTTGGCGAGGAACAGACGATGGACGGAGGCAGGGCATGAATGCGATCCCACAGGCGGCCGAGCGCGACTGGCGCACGCCGCTGGAATTGACCCTGCTGGGCGCCATCTGGGGCTGCTCGTTCCTGTTCATGCGGGTGGCGGTGCCGTCGTTCGGCCCATTCGCGCTGGTCGAGGTGCGGCTGGTGCTGGGCGCGCTGGTGCTGCTGCCGTTCCTGTGGCACGCCCGCGCGCAGTTCCCGCCGCGCCGGTGGCTGTGGCTGGCGCCGATCGGCCTGATCAATTCGGCGCTGCCGTTCGTGCTGTTTGCCTATGCCGCCGAGCAGGCGCCGGCCGCGATCGGTGCGATCTGCAATGCGATGACGGTGCTGTTCGCCGCGCTGATCGCGTTCCTGTTCTTCGGCGAGAAGATCGGCATGCGCCGCGCCGGGGCGCTGCTGGTCGGCTTCGCCGGCGTGGTGGTACTGGCCACCGCCAAGGTGTCGGGCCTGAGCATCGGCACTGCAGTGCTGGCCGGTGCGGCGGCCTCGCTGCTGTACGGCCTGGGCGTGAACCTGGTAAAGCGGCACATGACCGGCCTGCCGTCGGCCGCGGCCGCTGCTGCAACGCTGTCGTGTGCCTCGCTGTGGATGCTGCCGATGGCGGTGACCCACTGGCCGCAGGCGGCGATTCCACTGAAGGCCTGGGGCGCAGCGATCGCACTGGGCGTCGCCTGTACCGGGCTGGCGTTCCTGATGTTCTATCGACTGATCGGTCGTATCGGCCCGTCGCGGGCGTCGACGGTGACCTACCTGATTCCGCTGTTCGGCGCGGCCTTCGCGTGGTTGTTCCTGGGTGAGGCGGTGACTGTGCAGATGTTGATTGCGGGTGTGTTGATTCTGGGTAGCGTGGCGGTAAGCCAGAAGGGCTGAGGGTGCCGAAGCGCTGGTAGTGCCGGGCGCTGCCCGGCAGGTCTTTTCCGTGCCTGCGGAGAGGTGTCACTTTCTTTGCTCGTGCAAAGAAAGTAACCAAAGAAACACGCCGCCGAGCCGCGAGCCGCCGTGCTTCGCACGTCGGTCCCCTGCGCTTCTCGGTGAATCAGGGGACGGTGTGCAGAGGTCAGCCGACTAACAGTCGGCTCTACAAGACATTGGCACCTCTTCGCCCCTGATTCCCCTGCGATGCTCGGCTCGCTCAAGGCGGACCCAAGGTCAAGAGCCACAGCTGCACGACGATGCTTGGTAGTGCCGGGCCGGGCCGGGCCCTGCGAGCGAAGCGACCGCTTCTGCCTTTGATCTGGGATCCGCCTTGAGCGAGCCGAGCACCGCAGGTCCGGCGAGGGCGAAGAGGCGCGGGTGTCTGAGTGCAGCGAGTTCCCGCGCCGTCCCTCGACGGGCCGAGGAGCGGAGGGTACCGGTGCGCAGCACCGGCTCGCGACCGGCGGAGCGTTTCTTTTGGTTACTTTTCTTTGCGCACAAAGAAAAGTAACGCCCATGAACAGCGAAGTACCTTCAGCACGCGCAACGCGCAGGAAGCCAGGCTCCTACCGCACCGGCACCGGAATATTGCAGAGGTCGATATGCCCCGCCGGGCGCTTGTAGAAATCATCCACGCGATTGCGCCGCGCCTCCACCGTATCGGCGAAGGTCTTCGAATCGGTGCGCAGCACCTGGATCGGCGTGCGCTCGGCCGCCGGCACGTCGCTGGCACGGCGGATCGACAGGATCGGCGTACGCAGCTTCGGGTCGGTGTAGAAGCCCATCGGCGCCGGTCCGCGCCGGGTCGCGCTGAGCAGCTCCATGCCCTTCAACACGCGACCGACCAGAGTGATGTTGCGGTCCAGCTGGCGCGGCGACTGACCGGTCACCACGTACAGTTCGGCGCCGATGCTGCTGTCTTCCTCGTTGCTGCGGCCGGCACCGAGCATGCCGTAGCAGTGCGCCAGCCAGGCCTTGCCGGCTTGCGGGTCCTGGCCGACCGGGAAGCCGTCGACGAAACCGGTCTGCGCGGCCCAGCCATCGCGATCCGGCAGCACGCTGACCTTCAGGCCGGCGCTGGCGCGTTCGAACTCGGCCGGCAGCTTGCGCGCGGCGCTGCCGAACGGTCTGGCCTTGGCCGCGTCATCGGCGTCGGCATCGCCGAACTGCACCACGAAGTTGTCCTGCGAGCGGTAGATGCTGGTGCCGTCCCAGAAGTGCTCGTGGGCGAAGGTCTGGATGTTGGCGACATGGCGGGGGGCGAACTGCGGCGCCAGCTCGATGATCACGCGCCCGGCCGGCAGGTCCATGTACAGCAGGTTGGCCGGGTCCGGGGTGCGCCAGTCGCTGGCCGCCGAGGCGTCGAGGATCTGCTGCGGGCTGCGGTAGGGCGTGGCTGCGCTGGCCAGGGCGGGCAGCAGGCAGGCCAGGGCGAGGGCGGTCAGGGCAAGGCGACGACGGTGCGGCATGGGAACCCCGGAACATGAACAAGGCTTCGATTCTGCGCGAGCCGCGCAGCCGCGCCAACCGGCAGAGTGACTAACGACACATTCGCTATACCGAACTTCGCACTACTGTGGACTTCAACGTAGTGGAGGGCCGGTCATGTCCGAGGACGATGTCCACCTGAAGAAGTTCCAGAAGGAGCTCAGCGCCGGAACGGTGTCGCTGGCCCTGCTGGCGGTGCTGGCCCGGGCCGGGGAGCCGCTGTACGGCTACCTCATTGCCAAGGAGCTGGAGCGGGTGGGCGAGGGCGTGCTGAGCGGCAAGCAGAGCGCGCTGTACCCGGTGCTGCGCAACCTGGAGGGCGCCGGGCTGCTGGAAAGCCATGTGGAGCCGTCCAGCAGCGGGCCGCCGCGGCGCTACTACCGCATCAATGAACGTGGCCGCGAGGTGCTGGCGCAGTGGCGCCAGGCCTGGCAGGCCACCCGCGATTCCGTCGATTCCGTGTTGGAGGGGGTACCGCAATGAACGACCCGAGCCTGGCAGGCCGCGCCCTGCCCACCACCATCCCGCAGTACCTGGCGCAGCTGCGCGCGGCGCTGGAAGGTGCCGATCCGGCGATGGTGCAGGACGCGCTGTACGACGCCGAGGAATACCTGCGCTCGGAGCTGGCGGCGCAGCCCGGCCGCAGCGAGGCCGAGGTGATCGCCGACGTCGCCGGCAGCTACGGTGCGCCGGACGAGGTGGCCGAGATCTACCGCGAGACCGAAGTGACGGTGAACCGCGCGCTGCGTACGCCGCGTGCGGATACCGCGCCGGTGCTGCGTGCGGCGGCCGAAGCCAGTGGCGTCGAGCCGGCCTCGTCGCCGCAGGCGCCAGTGCAGCGTTCGCTGCTGGCGCGCTTCTTCGGCGTGGTGGCCGATCCGCACACCTACGGTGCGCTGTTCTACATGCTGCTGTCGCTGGCCACCGGCATCTTCTTCTTCACCTGGGTGGTGACCGGCCTGTCGCTCTCGCTCGGCCTGCTGATCCTGATCATCGGCATTCCGCTGACCGTGCTGTTCTTCGGCTCGGTGCGCGGGCTGGCGCTGCTGGAAGGGCGGCTGGTGGAAGCGTTGCTGGGCGAGCGCATGCCGCGCCGTCCGCGCTACACCGACCGTAGCCGCACCTGGCTGCAGCGCATCGGCGACATGTTCACCGATGGCCGTACCTGGCTGACCCTGCTGTACTTCGTGCTGATGCTGCCGCTGGGCGTGGTCTACTTCACCATCGCGGTGACGCTGCTGTCGCTGTCACTGGGGTTGATCTGGGCGCCGGTGGCCGCGCTGTTCAGCGGTGACATTCCGGGTGTCTACGTCGATGGCGTGAACGTGCTGCCGATGGCCGCCTCGCCGCTGGTGGCGATCGCGGTTGCTGCGGCGGGCGCACTGCTGCTGGTGCTGACGATGCACCTGGCACGCGGCATCGGCAAGCTGCATGGGCTGATTGCCAAGAACCTGCTGGTGCGGTTGTAACAGGCCAGGGGTCGGATCCCTGTTCGCAGAACAGGGCTCTGACCCCGGATCCCATCATGCTGGGTCAGAGCCCTTTCCGTTGGAAAGGGATCCGACCCCACGGCGGGGAGTTACCCCGCCTTGCGCCGCAACGGGGTGACGTTGCTCTTCTTCTTCGTGGCCTTCGCCGCCGGTGCTTCGGCATGCGCGGCGAAGAAGTCGCGCACCTTCGGATACACCACCTCGCGCCAGCGACGGCCACTGAAGATGCCGTAGTGGCCCGCACCTTCGACGATGAAATGCTCGCGGCGGTCAGCAGCAATGCCGGTGCACAGCGCCTGCGCCGCCTCGGTCTGGCCGAGGCCGGCGATGTCGTCCAGCTCGCCTTCGATGCTCAGCAGCGCGGTATCGCGGATCGCCGACGGATCGACCTTCTCGCCGTTGACCACCCACTCGCCACGCGGCAGCAGGAAGTCCTGGAACACCACGCGGATGGTATCGAGGTAGTACTTGGCCGGCATGTCCAGCACCGCGTTGTACTCGTCGTAGAAGCGACGATGCGCGTCGGCGTCTTCCAGGTCGCCCTTGACCAGATCGGTGTAGAAATCCCAGTGCGAGCTGAAGTGGCGGCTCGGGTTCATCGACAGGAAGCCGGCGTGCTGCAGGAAGCCGGGATACACGCGGCGGCCGGCGCCGGGGTAACTGGCCGGCACGGTGTGGATGACGTTGTTCTCGAACCACGACAGCGGGTTCTGCGTGGCCAGGTTGTTCACTGCGGTCGGGCTGCAGCGCGCATCGATCGGGCCGCCCATCATCACCAGCGTGCGGGGCGTCGATTCGCCACGGCTGGCCATCAGCGAAACCGCGGCCAGCACCGGTACCGTCGGCTGGCACACGCTGACCACGTGCAGGCGTTCGACGCCCAGATGGCGGATGAACTCCTGGATGTAGGCGATGTAATCGTCCAGGCCGAACTCGCCTTCGCTGGCCGGCACCATGCGTGCGTCGATCCAGTCAGTCACGTACACGCGGTGGTCGCGCAGCAGCGTGCGCACGGTATCGCGCAGCAGCGTGGCGTGGTGGCCGGACAGCGGCGCCACCACCAGCACGAAGGGCTGGTTGAGCATGGTGTGCAGCTGGTCGGCTTCATTGCTGTGGCGCTTGAAGCGCAGCAGCTTGCAGAACGGCTTGTTCACTTCCTCGTGCACGACGATCGGCACGCGCTCGCCGTCGACGTCGATTTCGTTGATGCCCCACTCGGGCTTCTCGTAATCCTTGCCGATGCGGTGGAACAGCTCATTGACCGCCGCCAGGCGATCGGCGCCGGGCATCTGCGACCACCAGTGGCCCGGGTTGGCGAAGAATCTGGCGTTGGCCTGGGCCTGGTGCACCCAGGGAGCGAGCAGGTTGCGGGTCAGTTCGTGCAGTTGATAGAGCATGACGACCGAATATGTATGGTCATATGTTGCCGCGCAGCATATCCCATCCGGGTGTCCCGCAGGTTAAGTTGGCTGAAAATAATGAATCCGGATTCACATCCGTTCCAGCGCGGCGGCATCGCCTGCCAGGGCGGGACCGAGCCAGCAGTGCGACCCTACCGGCTGCAAGCTGTGCCGGGCCAACGTCCGCCGATACCAGCGTGCCGGGCGGGCCTGGAAGCCGTCGTGGTCGCCCTCGAACGCGTCCTCGGCGGCGAAGGTCTCCAGGAAGGCCACGCCGCCGGTCAGCTCGGCCACGCCGGCCAGGCCGGCGCGCAGCTCGCGGTCGGGCACGTAGTGCATCACGTCCGAACACACCAGCAGGTCGACCGGGGCGCAGGGCCGCAGCCAGGCGAAGTCGCCGAAGCGGGCCAGGTGCAGGTTGCGGGTGCGGCCGTAGCGGCGCACAGCGTACTCGCTGCTGTCGAAGCCCAGGTATTCGACCTTCGGACGCAGCTTCAGCAGCGGCGCGCGCCAGGCGCCTTCGCCGCAGCCGATGTCCAGCACACTGCGGATCGGTCGTTCCAGGTAGTACTCGGCGCTGGCCACGGCCAGGGCCACCTTGCGCGCCAGCCGGGCGCTGCCGCCGATGTCGGCGCGGCGGTACCAGCGTTGGAAGTAGGCGGCGTCGTAGGTCTTGTCCATGGGGCGGTGCGCGATCGGGGAAAACGGCGCCTATCGTACGGTGTTGCGCCCCCGGGTGTGGCGGACCCGCAGTAGAGCCACGCCATGCGTGGCTGTCCTGATTGCGGCGATTGGACGCGGCAGCCACCCATGGGGTGGCTCTACTGCGACAATAGGCGCCCATCCACGCCAGCCGCCGGAGCGAGCGCATGCAGAGCTACTACTGGGTCAAGACCTTCCACATCGTGTTCGTGGTGGCGTGGATGGCCACGGTGTTCTACCTGCCGCGCATCCTGGTCAACCTGGCCGAGACCGCAGGCCAGCCGGCCGTGACCGAGCGCCTGCAGCTGATGGGCCTGCGCCTGTACCGTTTCGGCCACTCGATGTTCGGCCTGGCCTTTGTGCTGGGCCTGGTGCTGTGGCTGGGCTACAAGATCATCCCGGATTTTCCGACCATGGTCGCGCCGGGCGGCGCTGGCTGGCTGCACGCCAAGCTGGGCCTGGTGGTGGTGCTGCTGGTGTATTTCAGCTGGATCGGCCGTCTGTTGAAGGGCGTGGCCAAGGGCAGGGCGCTGCCGTCGTCGCGCGCGCTGCGCTGGATCAACGAGATCCCGCTGCTGGCGTTCATCCCGATCGTGTGGCTGGTGCTGGCCAAGCCGTTCTGAGGCGGGGTCATCTGCACCCGGTAGATCCACGCCATGCGTGGATGCGGCCAGGGCGGAAACGAAAGAGCCGGGCAAATGCCCGGCTCTTTCATTTCTGCAACCACCTGCGTGTTGCCGGCCAGCGGCCGGCACTACCGGATCACGCCGCTTCGTACGTGCCGTAACTGCGCAGGCGCGCGTAGCGCTGCTCCAGCAGCTGTTCGGTGGAGAGCTTCTCCAGCGCGTCCAGCTCGTTCAGCAGCACGGCCTTCAGGCGCTTGGCCATCTGCGTCGGGTTGCGGTGGGCGCCACCGGTCGGCTCGCGCACGACCTTGTCGACCAGGCCCAGGCTCTTCAGGCGCGGGGCGGTCAGGCCCAGTTGTTCGGCCGCTTCCTTGGCCTTGCCCGCGTCCTTCCACAGGATCGAGGCGCAGCCTTCCGGGGTGATGGTCGAGTACACCGCGTATTCCAGCATTACGGTGCGGTCGCCCACGCCCAGCGCCAGCGCGCCGCCGGAGCCGCCTTCACCGATCACGGTGCAGATGATCGGCACCTTCAGCTCGGCCATCTCGATCAGGTTGCGCGCGATCGCTTCGGACTGGCCGCGCGATTCGGCGTCGATACCCGGCCACGCACCAGCGGTGTCGATCAGGGTCAGCACCGGCAGGCCGAAGCGCTCGGCCATCTTCATCAGCCGCAGCGCCTTGCGGTAACCCTCCGGCTTGGGCATGCCGAAGTTGCGCTTGATCTTTTCCTTGGTGTCTCGGCCCTTCTGGTGGCCGATCACCATCACCGCGCGGCCGTTGATGCGGGCCAGGCCGCCCATGATCGCCTTGTCGTCGGCGAAGGCACGGTCACCGGCCAGCTCCTGGAACTCATCGCAGATGATGCGGATGTAGTCGGCGGTGTACGGGCGCGACGGGTGGCGGGCCAGCTGCAGCACCTGCCACGAGGTCAGGTTGCGGAAGATCTGCGCGGTGCGCATGCGCAGCTTGTCCTGCAGCGCGTGCACTTCCGCCTCGACATTGACCGCCGGCCCGGCACTGGCGTTGCGCAGTTCCTGGATCTTGGCTTCCAGGTCGGCGATGGGTTGCTCGAAGTCGAGGTAGTTCGGATTCATCGGAAGCCGTCGTGTAAAGAAGGGGGCAATTCTAGCCGAATGCGTGCAAACCACCCGTACGCCTTCGTCTGGAAGGCGACGGTAGCGCAGCCGGGCAGGCGGCGCCAGTCAGCTCAGGGCACCACCAGGGCGCTGCGGCCCATCAACTGGCTGCGCTTGGAAACGAAGTCGTTGTAGGCCTCGTTGGCGTCCCGGCCCAGGCCGCTGCCCAGGGTGGCAGTGGCCGAGGTGAAGGCCATCTGCGCAGCGAAGTCCTGCTTGCGCAGGGCCTTCTGTTCATCGGCGGTGGTGGCCTTCAGCCACTGCGCGTAGACCTCGCGCAGCGGCGCGGCATGCGCCTCGAACGCCGGCGCCAGCGCCGGCAGGCTGGCCGGTGCCGGTTCAAGCCTGTATGCCGGGGCCACGTAGCCGGCCGGCTGTTCGCGCTTGAACGCGCCCGGCTCGCCCATGCCTTCCTCGACGTAGGCGATGAAATCCGGTGCCGTGAACACCTTGGCGACGATCTGGCCACCACTGGAATCGACGTGGGCGACCACCTTTTCCTTCGGGAACGGTTCGCGCACGCCGTAGGTCCAGGTCTTGTCGATGAACAGGTCGTGGCGCTTCTCGAAGGGACCCTCGAAGTCGACGCCGCCCAGCTCGATGCCGGCCTTGCCGGTGCCGAAGTTCTTCAGCTTGCTCTCGTCGGTGACGTAGACCTCGCGTGCGATCACGTATTCGCTCAGGGTCGGGTTGATCAGGCCGCCACGACCGTCGACGTAGACGATGAAGCGCACGTCGCCGAGCGTGTCGGTATGCAGGCGATGCTCGCCAACGGCAAGCGAGATCGGGCGCGAGCCGTGCGCGGCCACCGGCAGGTCCTGGCCGTCGATGCTCAGCGCCAGCGGCGTGTCGGTCGGGTTGTCGATCTGGAACTCGATCTTCGACGGCGAGCAGGCGGCCAGTGCCAGTGCGGCAACGAACGGGAACAGCAGGGTCTTCATCGGCAATCGTCCTTGATGTCTGGAACGGGAAAACAGGAACACGAAGCAGCCAGCCTCAGCTGGCCCACGGCGGGCTGTAGCGCACCTTCAGCGTGCGTACGGCCGGGTCGGCGCGCAGCGCCTCCATCAGCTTGGAATCGATGCGTACTGCGCTCTGCCCGGAGACATCCAGCATGCCGGCGACACCGCCGTGCGGGCCCTTCAGCAGCAGGTCCAGGCGCAGCGGCGTGCGCCCCGGGCGATGGCGGTCGAGCAGGGCGTTGATGCGCTCCCAGACCGGGCGCTGCTGGCGCAGGTCCAGGCGCAACGACAGCCGCGTGGCGTAGTTGGCGCAGACTTCGTCGAAGTCCCAGCACTGGCGGATGCGCAGCGCGTAGCCGCCGTTGAATTCGTCCTCGCGCAGGCCGCCCTTGACCACCAGGATGCGGTCCTTGGTCATCAGGTGGCCGAACTCGGCCATCGCATCGGAGAACGCGCTGCACTCCACGCGGCCGCGACCGTCCTCCAGCTGGATGAAGATCTGGCTTTCGCCCTTGCGGCGCACGCCGACCACCTGGCCGGCCAGCACGGTCTGCACTTCCGGGCGCCAGCGCTTCTCGCCGCCACCGCCGCCACCGCTGTTTGCGCTCCAGATTTTCTCCACCGAACCCAGGTCGTTGCCTACCAGATCGCGCACATCGTCGCGCCAGGGATCGAATGGGTGGCCGCTGAGATAGAAGCCCAGCGTATCGCGCTCGCCGTTGAGGCGCTGAAGCAGCGGCCATTCTTCGGCTTCGGGCAGGTCCAGCTGGATCGAAACGGTGCTCGGATCGGGCCCGCCAAACAGCGAATTCTGCCCGGACGCACGCTCGCGTGCCATCTGGTCGGTGGCCTTGATCACTTCCGGCAGCTGCAGCATCAGCGAGGCACGGTTGCGGCCGAGCTCATCGAGCGCGCCACAGTTGATCATCGCTTCCAGCGTGCGCCGGTTGAGCTTGGCCGAGCCGACGCGGGTGCAGAAGTCCAGCAGATCCTTGAATGGCCCGCCCTTCAGTCGTTCCTCGACCACCGCTTCGCAGGCGCCCTGGCCGACGCCCTTGATCGCGCCCAGGCCGTACTGGATCGTGTCTGGCGTGACCGCTTCGAACATGAAGGCCGACTGGTTCACCTTCGGCGGCAGCACGGTCAGGCCGAGGTTGCGCACCTCGTCGAGGAAGCCGACCACCTTGTCGGTATTGTCCAGGTCCGAGGACAGCGTGGCCGCCATGAATTCGGCCGGGTAATGCCGCTTCAGCCACGCGGTCTGGTAGCTGACCAGCGCATACGCAGCGGCGTGCGACTTGTTGAAGCCATAGCCGGCGAACTTCTCCATCAGGTCGAAGATTTCGTCGGCCTTTGGGCCATCGACGCCGCCCTTGGCTGCACCTTCGCGGAAGATCTCGCGGTGCTTGGCCATTTCCGCCGGCACCTTCTTGCCCATCGCGCGGCGCAGCAGGTCGGCGCCGCCCAGCGAGTAGCCGCCGACGATCTGCGCCATCTGCATCACCTGCTCCTGGTACACCATGATGCCGTAGGTGTCCTTCAGGATCGCTTCGGTGCGCGGATCGGGATAGATGATTTCTTCCTGGCCGTGCTTGCGCGCGTTGAACGAGGGAATCAGGTCCATCGGGCCGGGGCGGTACAGCGACACCAGCGCGATCAGGTCTTCGAAACGGTCGGGGCGCGCGTCCTTCAGCAGGCGGCGCATGCCCGAGGATTCGAACTGGAACACCGCGCCGGTGTTGCCGTTGGCGAAGATGTCCTTGTAGGTGGGCGCATCGTCGAGCGGGATCGCGGCAATGTCGACCGGCGGAATGCCCGCGCGTTCGTGGCGCTTGTTGATCGCCTTCACTGCCCAGTCGATGATGGTCAGCGTGCGCAGGCCGAGGAAGTCGAACTTGACCAGGCCGACTTCTTCCACGTCGTTCTTGTCGAACTGGGTGACCGGGTTCTTGCCGAGGCCATTCTCGTCGTGTTCGGCGTACAGCGGGCAGAACTCGCTCAGCGGTTCGGGCCCGATCACCACGCCACCGGCGTGCTTGCCGGCGTTGCGGGTCAGGTCTTCCAGCTGCAGCGCCAGGTCGATCAGGTCGCGGACATCGTCCTCGGTTTCATAGCGCTGGATCAGTTCGGCCGAGGCCATTTCCGAGCTGGGGCCTTCCTTGCCCTTGCCCAGCGCATCCTTCAGGTGGATGCCCAGGATGTTGGGAATCAGCTTGGAAACACCGTCGACCAGGCCATACGGGAACCCGAGCACGCGGCCGGAGTCGCGCACCACCGCCTTGGCGGCCATGGTGCCGTAGGTGATGATCTGGCTGACGCGCTCGCGCCCGTACTTGCGCGCAACGTAGTCGATCACCTCGTCGCGGCGGTCCATGCAGAAGTCGATGTCGAAGTCGGGCATCGACACGCGTTCCGGGTTCAGGAATCGCTCGAACAGCAGGTTGTACGGCAGCGGGTCCAGATCGGTGATCTTCAGCGCCCACGCCACCAGCGAGCCGGCACCCGAGCCGCGGCCGGGACCGATCGGGATGCCCTGGTTCTTGCCCCACTGGATGAAGTCGGCCACGATCAGGAAGTAGCCGGGGAAGCCCATCTTGATGATGGTGTTGAGCTCGAACTCCAGGCGCTCGAAGTACTCCTCACGGGTCTTGCCCGGCGCCAGCGGGTTCTTCTCCAGGCGCTCTTCCAGGCCGTCGCGCGACATCTTCTGGATCCAGGTGTCCAGGGTCTCGTCGTCGGGCACCGGGTAGTTGGGCAGGAAGTAGGTGCCCAGCCGCATCTCGATGTTGCAGCGCTCGGCCAGCGCCAGCGTGTTGTCGATCGCATCGGGGATGTCGGCGAACAGCGCGCACATCTCCTCGGCCGACTTCAGGTACTGCTGGTCGCTGTACTCGCGCGGACGCTTGGGATCGTCCAGCACGCGGCCGGTGGAAATGCACACGCGCGCTTCGTGCGCGCTGAAATCCGACGGCGACAGGAAGCGCACGTCATTGCTGGCGACCACCGGCAGGCCGCGCTGGCCAGCGGCCATCAGCGCGAACTGGTTGAAGGTTTCCTCGCCCTCGCGGCCGGTACGGGTCAGCTCCAGGTGCAGGCCATCGCCGAATACGCGCTGCCAGTCGGCCAGCTGCTGCTCGGCCAGTTCATGCTTGCCGTCCAGTGCCAGGCGCCCGGCCAGGCTCTGCCGGCCGGCCAGCGCGAACAGGTTGGCATTGCCGGCCTTCAGCCAGTCCGGGTGGATGGCCACGCCACCTTCCGGGCGATGGCCTTCCATCCAGGCGCGGGTCAGCAGCCGCGACAGGCTCAGGTAGCCCTCGCGGTCGCGGCACAGCAGGGTCATCCGCCACGGGTCCTGGCCTTCCTCTGCGATCAGCACGTCGGCACCGGCGATCGGCTTGATGCCGACGCCTTCGGCGGCCTTGTAGAACTTGACCAGGGCGAACAGGTTGTTGAGGTCGGTCACCGCCAGTGCGGGCAGGCCGAGCTCCACCGAGCGCGACAGCAGGTTGGCCTGCTTGGCCTTCTTCGGGTCCGCCTGGTCCGGCTTGGCCGGCACACGGATGGTGGAGTCCGCCAGCGAGAACTCGGTGTGGACGTGGAGATGTACGAAGCGGGAGTTGGACATGCCGGACCAGGTTGGAGCGCGCGGGCCCCGGGTGCTGACGGAGGTTCGTCGCCGGGGTCGGGAAGCGCTGGAATGCCCGGTCAGGGTAGCGAGGGCAGGGGGTTGCCACAAGGCTTGACAGGGGCACGGCGTGGCGCCGGATTCAGGCGTGCGGGAGGCCGCCTTCTGTAGCGCCGAGCCCATGCCCGGCTGTCCACAGCAGCCGAGCATGGGCTCGGCCCTACAACTCCAGCTGGCTCAGGCGATGGCCGCCGCCTGCGCCAGGTCCAGGCACTCACGCACCGGTGCGAAGCTGCGCCGATGCTCCACGCAGGGGCCGTGCTCGCGCAGGGCGGCCAGGTGGGCCGGAGTGCCGTAGCCCTTGTGCTGCTCGAAGCCGTATTGCGGGTGGCGGGCATGCACATCCTGCATGTAGCGGTCGCGCGAGACCTTGGCCAGGATCGATGCGGCCATGATTGCGCGGTCGATGCCATCGCCGCCGACCAGCGCCTGCGCCGGCAGCACCAGGCCCTTGGGCACCACATTGCCATCGATGCGGGCGAAGCCGGCCACATGGGCGACCGCTGCAACGACGTCACGCATGCCCTGCAGGGTGGCCTGGTAGATGTTCAGGCGGTCGATGGTGTCCACGTCCACCAGCACCACGTGCCAGGCCAGGGCGCGCTCGATGATGCGGTCATGCAGCTGCTCGCGGCGGGCCGCGGTGAGCTGCTTGGAGTCGTCCAGGCCGTTGATCCGTGGCCGCGCCGGGTCGAACACCACCGCCGCCACCGCCACCGGCCCGGCCAGCGGGCCGCGGCCGGCCTCGTCGACGCCGGCCACAAGACGCTCCGGCTCGACCACGGCCACGCCGTCGAACAGGGTCAGGCTGGCTGCGGCGGCGTGACGGCGGCTCATGCCTGGGCCTGGTCGCGCATCAGCAGCTCGCCGACGGCATCGGCGGCACGCGCCGAGGCATTGCGGCGCAGGCGCTCGTGCAGTCGCACGTACGTGTCCTGCAGGTCGCTCACCCGCTGCGGGTGGTCGAACCACTGCTGGATGGCCGCGGCCAGCCTGTCCGGCGTGCAGTCGTGCTGCATCAGTTCCGGTGCCAGGTCCTGGCCGGCCAGGATGTTGGGCAGGGCGAAGCGGTCGACCTTGATCAGGCCAAGCGCCTTCACCAGTCGATAGGTCAGTTCGTTGACACGGTAACCGACCACCATCGGCCGCTTCACCAGCATGGCCTCCAGGGTCGCGGTACCGGAGGCCAGCACCACCACGTCGGCGGCGATCATCGCGTTGCGCGCCTGGCCGTCCAGCACATGCGAGTAGGCCACCGGCAGCGCCGAGCGCGACAGCTGTTCCTCGATCAGCTGCCTGCAGGCCGGGTTGGCGGCAGGCACCACCACATGCAGGCCCGGAATGCGTTCAGAGACCTGCCAGGCGGCTTCGAAGAACGGTTCGCCCAGGCGCGAGATCTCGCCGAGGCGGCTGCCCGGCAACACCGCCAGCACCTTGGCCGAGGCCGGCAGGCCGAGCGCGGCGCGTGCTTCCTCGCGGTTGCCCTGCAGCGGAATGTCATCGGCCATCGGGTGGCCGACGAAGCGCGCGTCGATGCCGTGCCTGGCATAGATCGGCGGCTCCATCGGGAACAGGCACAGCACCAGGTCGGCGCTGCTGCCGATCTTCTCCGCGCGCTTTTCGCGCCAGGCCCAGACCGACGGGCTGACGTAATGCACGGTGCGCACGCCACGCTGTTTCAGCCAGCGCTCGATGCCCAGGTTGAAGTCGGGGGCGTCGATGCCGATGAATACGTCCGGCTGCCATTCCAGCGCACGCTGGCGGAACGCCGAGCGCAGCTTGAGCAGGCGTGGCAGGTGGCGCAGCACTTCGGTCAGGCCCATCACCGCCAGCTCGCTGGCATCGTGCCAAGTCTGGCAGCCGGCGCTGCGCATGGCGTCGCCACCGATACCGGCGAACTCGGCATTCGGGAAGCGCGCCTTCAGTTCACGCACCAGGCCCGCACCGAGCAGGTCGCCGGAGGCTTCGCCGGCAACCAGCGCGATCCGCAACGGGCGCTCGCTGAGCACCCGCTGCGCGGGAACACTGCCGGCCATCGAGGCCAGCGGGATCACCGCGGCGCCGGCCGGCGCCTGGCCGGTCGAGCTGCTCATCGCAGCAGGGGCCTCTCGGCGTGCTCGATGAAGTCCAGCATCGCCTTCACGTCGTCGCTGTCACGCGCCTGTTCGGTCAGCTGCACCTTGGCCTCTGCCAGCGGCAGGCCCGCGACGTACAGCGTGCGGTAGGCACGCTTGATGGCCGAAATGCGCTCGGCGTCGAAGCCGCGTCGCTTCAGGCCTTCGCTGTTGATGCCGCGCGGGCGGCCCAGCGAATCGGTGCCGACCATGGTGAACGGCGGAACGTCGCCATTGGTCAGTGCGCCCATGCCGAGGAAGGCGTGCGCGCCGATGCGGCAGAACTGGTGGGCACCGGCGAAGCCGCTGATGATCACGTAGTCGCCCACGGTCACGTGGCCGGCCAGGGTGGTGTTGTTGGAGAACACGCAGAAGTTGCCGACATGACAGTCGTGTGCCACGTGCGTGTAGGCCAGCATCCAGTTGTCGTTGCCGATGGTGGTGATGCCACCGCCGCCGCCGGTGCCGCGGTTGAGCGTGACGAACTCGCGGAACACGTTGCGGTCGCCGATCACCAGTTCGGTGCGCTCGCCGGCGAACTTCTTGTCCTGCGGCTCGCCACCGATCGCGGCATGGCCGACGAAGCGGTTGTCGCGGCCAATCCGGGTCGGGCCGTGGATGCTGCAATGGGGGCCCACCACGGTGCCGGCACCGATTTCAACATCGGGGCCAATCAGGGTGAAGGCGCCCACCTGGACATCGTCGGCCAGGCGAGCAGCCGGGTCGATGACGGCGGTGGGGTGGATCCGCGGTGCGTTGTCAGTCATTGCTGCCTCCAGTGGATCAGCCCTTGGCGCCGGCACACATGACCTCGGCCGACGCGACGACTTCGCCGTTGACCTTGGCTTCGCCGTAGTACCAGCCCATGTTGCGGATCAGGCGCTTCATCTGCACGTCCAGCATCAGCACGTCGCCGGGGACGACCTGCTTGTTGAAGCGGGCGTTTTCCACCTTGACCATGTAGAACAGCTTGGACTGCGCGTCGCGGCCGAGCGTGAGCTGCGTCATGACGCCGCCGGCCTGCGCCAGCGCTTCGATGATCAGCACGCCGGGCATGATCGGGCGGCCCGGGAAGTGGCCCTGGAAGAACGGCTCGTTGATGCTGACGTTCTTCTGCGCCAGGATCCGCTTGGCCTCGACGTCGAGTTCAAGCACCCGATCCACCAGCAGGAACGGGTAGCGATGTGGAAGCAGTTCCTGGATCTGGCAGACGTCGATCGGAAGCTGCAGCGAATCGTTCATTCTTTCTCCTTGCCAGCAGCCAGAACGCGGCGAGCCAATGCGTCCAGCTGCTTGAAGCGCGCGGCGTTCTTGCGCCACGTGCGGTTGTCGGTCAATGGGGTGCCGGACGAATACTCGCCCGGCTCATGGATGGAGTTGCGGACCACCGACTTGCCGGTGATCACGACCTTGTCGCAGATCTCGAGGTGGCCGACCACGCCAACGTGGCCGCCGAGCAGGCAGTAGCGGCCGATCTTGGCGCTGCCGGCGATGCCGGTGCAGCCGGCAATGGCCGAGTGCGCGCCGATCTGCACGTTGTGCGCGATCTGTACCAGGTTGTCCAGGCGCACGTCTTCGTCCAGCACGGTGTCTTCCAGCGCACCACGGTCGACGCAGGTGTTGGCGCCGATCTCGCAGTCATCGCCGATGCGGACGCCGCCGAGCTGCGGCACCTTGATCCACTTGCCGGCGTCCATCGCCAGGCCGAAGCCGTCGGCGCCGAGCACGGCACCGGGATGCACGCGCACGCGCTTGCCCAGCCTGACCCGGGTGACCAGGGTGACCCGTGCGATCAGCTCACAGCCGGAATCCAGGCTGCAGTCCTCGCCGATCACGCTGCCGGCGCCGATGATGCAGTTCTCGCCGACGACGCTGCGCGCGCCGACAGAGACGAACGGACCGATGTGCGCGCTGGCCGCAACCTTGGCGCTGGGGTCGATCACCGCGCTGGGGTGAATGCCCGGCGGGCGGGTCGGCGCGATGTCGAACAGCGCGGCGATCTTGGCGAAGGTGGTGTACGGGTCCTTGGCGACGAGCGCGGCGCCGGGAGCGGACTCGGCGTCGTCGGCACGCAGCACCACCAGCGAGGCCTGGCTGTCGGCCAGCTGGGCGCGGTAGCGCGGGTTGGCAAGGAAGGTCAGCTGGCCAGGACCGGCATGGGCGAGGGTGGCCACGCCATGGATGGCGGTGGCGGGGTCGCCATGGACCTGCAGGCCGAACTGCTCGGCGAGTTGCTGGGCGGTGTAGGTGGGAGTATTCACGGCGGGAGTTTAACGTGTGACGCCATTGCGGTCATGCGGGGGGCATATGCAGCCAACGGCAGGGCCCCTCGCGGCCGGCAGAGCCAGTGTCATGGGCTGGGTCGGACGGGGCGGGACTGCGGGGGGCGGCGCAAGTACGTCCATGTAGCCTTGGTCGCCGCATCCATGCGGCTCACACCCCCGCAGCCCCGCCCCATCCGACCTCCGACGGCTTGGCGCGAGTGCCAGCCACGGAAAAACAGAAAAGATCAAAAGCAGAGCGGGCGCTTCCGGCATCCAGGCCAAACGAAAACGCCGGGCAATGCCCGGCGCTTCGCGCCCCGTCTGGTGGAGAGCCCCCCTTTGTTAAGGGGGGCGCGCCAGCGGCGCGGGGGATAGGTGAAATGCGCGGGCAATTCACCGGAGGTGGGTCAGTTCTGAGGAACAGAGTTCCTCAGAACTGGCCACCGAACGTGAATTGCAGGCGCTCGATCTTGTCATCGTCTTCCTTCTTCAGCGGGAAGGCGTAGCTGATCGAGATCGGGCCAACCGGGGCGCGCCACAGCAGGGCCACACCGGTGGAGACGCGCAGTTCGTTGGCCTTGAAGTTGTCCACGCCGGTATACACGTTGCCGAAGTCGACGAAGGCCGACACGCGCGCCGACGGGCTGTCGAACAGGCGCGGGAAGTAGGCCTCCACCGAGCCGACGGTCTTCAGCGAGCCACCCAGCGGCTGGCCTTCCGGATAACCAGTGGTGACTTCGCGCGGGCCGAGGGTGTTGTCCTCGAAGCCGCGCACCGAATTGGTACCACCGGCGTAGAAGTTCTCGAAGAACGGCAGGCCGCTGGCGGTGACGGTGCGGGTGGTGCCATCCGGATTGGTCAGCGTACGGGTGTAGTCGTTGCCGTAGGCATCGCCGTAGCCGATTTCCGCGCGGGTGTTGATCACCAGCGACGGCATGATCGGCCAGTACTTGCTGATCTGGTAGTTCAGCTTGTAGTACTCGATGGTCGAACCCGGCAGCGTGGTTTCCAGGCCGATGCGCTGGTAGGTGCCGCGGGTGGGCATGAAGTAATCGTTGCGCGAGTCGCGTGCCCAGCCCAGCTCGGTGCGCCAGGCGTGGAAGGTCCGGCGACCGACTGCATTGATGTAGTCGATGATCGACTGCGGGGTCGAGCCCTGGTACGTGGTGATCTGGTTGCTGTCGATGCCGAACATCAGCGAGACGGTATCGGTCTCGGTCAGCGGCACGCCGAACACCACCTGCGCGGCACCGTTGGTGCTGTTGTACTGCGCGGTGTTGAAGTCGGAGTAGTCCAGTTCGCGCCAGGACAGGTTGTAGCCCAGCGAGACGCCGTCATCGGTGAAGTACGGATTGGTGTAGCTGAAGCCGTAGCGCTGCAGGTAGCTGCTGCGCGAGGCTTCGACCGACACGCGGTTGCCGCCGCCGAGGAAGTTGTTCTGCGACAGCTGCACCGACGTGGTCATGCCGTAGGACTGCGAGTAGCCCAGGCCGAACACGAAGCTGCCGGAGGTGGTTTCCTTGACGTTGTAGACGACGTCGACCTGGTCGTTGCTGCCGCTGACGGCCGGGGTTTCCACTTCCACCGATTCGAAGTAGCCCAGGCGCTGCAGGCGGATCTTGGAGCGGTCGATCGCGGCCTGCGAGTACCAGCTGTTCTCGAACTGGCGCATTTCGCGGCGCATCACCTCATCGGAGGTGCGGGTATTGCCACGGAACAGGATGCGGCGCACCGACACGCGCGGGCCGGGCACGACCTGCATGTTGATGGCGACGGTCTGTTCAGCGCGGTTGGTGGTCGGGATCGGGTTCACCTTGGCGAACGCGTAGCCGATATTGGACAGCGAATTGGTGATGGTGTCCGAGCTGAATTCCAGCAGGGCACGCGAGAACGTGTCGCCGGACTTCTGGATCACCATGCGCTCGACGTCCTCCTGCGGGAGGATGGTGTCGCCGCTGACCTTGATCTCGGAGATCTTGTACTGCGCGCCCTCGGTCACGCCCGCGGTCAGGAACATGTCGCGCTTGTCGGGGCTGATCGAGACCTGGGTGGAATCGATGCTGAAATCGACGTAGCCGCGATCCAGGTACCAGGAATTGAGCTTTTCCAGGTCGCCGGACAGCTTTTCCTTGGAGTACTGGTCGTCACGGCGGTACCACGACGCCCAGTTGTGCTCCTTGGACTCCCAGGTCTCCAGGATGTCCTTGCTCTCGAACTTTTCGGTGCCGACCAGGTTGACGTGGCGGATCTTGGCGGCCTTGCCTTCCTTGATGGCGATGGCGATGTCCACGCGGTTGCGGTCCAGCGGGCTCACCGTCGGGGTGATGTCGACGTTGTACTTGCCACGGTCGTTGTACTGGCGGCGCAGTTCCTGGGTCACGCGGTCCAGGCTCAGGCGATCGAAGGTGCCGCCCTCGGTCAGGCCGATGTCGGACAGGCCCTTGAGCAGCTGGTCGGACTTGATGTCCTTGTTGCCGGTCACGGTCAGCTTGTTGATCGCCGGGCGTTCCTTGACGGTCACCACCAGGATCGTGCCCTGGCGGTCCAGCTGCACGTCTTCGAAGAAGCCGGTCTTGTACAGGGCGCGGATCGTCTCGCCGACCTTGTTGTCGGTGATCGTCTCGCCGCGTTCCACCGGCAGGTAGGTGAACACCGTGCCCGAGCTGATGCGCTGCAGGCCATCGACGCGGATGTCGCTGACAGTGAAGGGCTCGGCTGCCTGGGCCAGGGCGGGAGCGCCGGTGACGGCGGCGAGGGCGAGGGCCAGCAGGCGGCGATTGGGGAGTCGCGTCATGTCACGTCCGGTAGGAAGGTCGATTTCATTGGTGCGGGATGCCGACGCTGTAGACGGCAACAACGTGGAAAAGTTCATCGCGGGACCAGGCCGAGGATGTCGTTGTAGAACGCCAACCCCATCAGCCCGGCCAGCAACGCCAGGCCGATGTATTGGCCGGCGGCGATGGCACGCTCGCTCAGCGGGCTGCCCTTGACCAACTCGATAAGGTAATACAGCAGGTGGCCGCCGTCCAAGATCGGGATCGGCAGCAGGTTGATGATGCACAGGCTGAGCGACAGCAGGGCAAGGAACTGCAGGAACCAGTCGAGGCCGCGCTTGGCCGAGACATTGGCCACGCGGGCGATGGTGACCGGCCCGGAAACGTTCTGCAGCGAGGCCTTGCCGGTCACGATGCGGCCCATCATGCCCAGCGAGTCGGCGGCCAGGCGGCCGGTCTCGCGCACCGCCACGGTCACCGCATCCAGCGGGCCATAGCGCAGCAGGGTGTCATAGGCGGGGCTGTAGCTGGTGGGGAAGCCGACGCCGATCTGCCAGACCGGATTGCCCTTGCCGTCCTTGCCCTGGCGCGGGGTGACTTCCAGCGCCAGGCGCTCGCCGCCACGCAGGACCTCGATCATTCCCGGCCCGCCGGCACGGCCCAGGGCCTGGATCTCGCCGATCACCTGGTCGACGCTGTCGATGCGCTGGCCATCGATGGCCACGATCAGGTCGCCTGGCTGCAGTTGCCCTGCCACCACGGAGTCCGCAGTCAGCGACTCGACTTGCGCCGGCTGCAGCCACGATTGCCAGTGCAGGCCAGCCAGGATCGGCACCCGCCGCTCATCGAAACCCGCCGGCAGCTGCGACAGCGGCAGGGTGCGCGTGCGTACCTGGTCGGCCGTATCCAGCACTTCCAGCTTCACGTCGCGGCGGTCCATCGCGGCTGCGGTCAGCGCCATGCTGGCCTCGCCGAGGGTGACCACCTGGCGGTCGTCCACGCGCAGCACGCGGTCGCCGCTGGCCAGCCCGGCACTGGCGGCGATGCCGCTGACACGGCCGATGGTGGGCGAGTAATCCTGCTTGCCGATCACGAACATCGCCCACAGCAGCAGGATGCACAGCAGCAGATTGGCGATCGGGCCGGCGGCAACGATCGCGATGCGCTGCCAGACCGTCTTGTGGTTGAAGGCCTGGCCGCGCTCGTGCGGGTGCACTTCGACCTCGCGTTCGTCGAGGAACTTCACATAACCGCCCAGCGGGATGGCGGCGATGGCGAACTCGGTGCCGTGCCTGTCGCGGCGCGACCACAGCGGCCGCCCGAAGCCGACCGAGAAACGCAGGATCTTGACCCCGCACAGGCGCCCGACCCAGTAGTGCCCGAACTCGTGGAAGGTGACCAGCAGCCCGAGGCTGACGATCATCCACCAGACCGATCCGATGAAGTCAGTCATGCAGGCACACAGTGGCGGGCAGGGGCGGCGGCGTCATGCTGGGCGAGGCGGTCGTTCAGGCGGCGTCGATGGCGTTCAGGGTGAGCTGGCGTGCCCGCTGGTCGGCGGACAACAGGACCTCCAGTGTATCGGCTGGCTGGGACGGCAGTGTTGAAAGAGCGTTAGCAACCAGCGCCGGGATCGTCAGGAAACCGATCCGGCCCTGAAGAAACGCTGAAACCGCCTCTTCGTTGGCGGCGTTCAGCACCGCCGGCGCGGTGCCGCCGGCCTGCATGGCCTGCCAGGCCAAGGCCAGGCAGGGGAAGGCGTCGGTATCCGGGGCCTCGAAATCCAGGCGGCCCTGGGCCAGCAGGTCCAGCCCGGCCACGCCCGATTCGATGCGCTGCGGCCAGCCGAGGCCGACGGCCAGGGTGGTGCGCATGTCCGGCAGGCCCATCTGGGCCAGGGTCGAGCCGTCGACGAACTCGACCAGCGAATGGACCAGGCTCTGCGGGTGCACCAGCACCTCGATGCGCTCGCCGGGCACGCCGAACAGGTGGTGGGCCTCGATGACCTCCAGGCCCTTGTTCATCAACGTCGCCGAATCGACCGAGATCTTCGGCCCCATCGACCACTTGGGGTGGGCAACGGCCTGGGCCGGGGTGACCTGGGCCAGCTCGGCGCGGCTGCGGCCACGGAACGGGCCGCCGGAGGCGGTCAGCAGGATCCGGCGTACGCCGGCGCCGTCGACACTGGCATCGCGCGAGCGCAGGCACTGGAAGATCGCGCTGTGCTCGCTGTCGATCGGGATGATTTCGGCACCGGCACGTTCGGCCGTCCGGGTCAGCAGTTCGCCGGCCAGCACCAGCGATTCCTTGTTGGCCAGCAGGATGCGCTTGCCGGCGGCGGCGGCAGCCAGGGTCGAGGACAGGCCGGCCGCGCCGACGATGGCCGCGACCACGGTATCGCAGGCATCGCTGGCGGCCAGCTGGTCCAGCGCGGCCTGGCCGGCATGGGCCTCGGTGGCCAGTCCGGCCTCGCGCAGGCCGTCACGCAGCTCGGCGAACAGCGATGCGTCGGCGATCACCGCGTGCGCGGGTCTGTGCTGGCGGCACAGCGCCAGCAGCGCCTGCACCTGGCGACCGGCAGCGAGCACCGTGGCCTGGTAGCGGTGCGGGTGGCGGGCGATCACGTCCAGTGTGGAGGCGCCGATCGAGCCGGTAGCGCCGAACACGGCGACCCGGCGCAGGTCTGCAGCAGCATTCATGGTCAGAACCCGAAGATTTCCTTGCCCAGCGCGAACACCGGCACGGCGGCGAGGACGCCGTCGACCCGGTCGAGCACGCCACCGTGGCCCGGGATCAGGTGGCCCGAGTCCTTGGCGCCGGCATGGCGCTTGATCAGGCTCTCGAACAGGTCGCCCAGGACCGAGGCGAACACCGCCACCACTGCGGTGATCAACAGGCCGGGCAGGTGTGCGGCATCGATGCCAGCCAGCCAGCCCAGGCCGAGGGCCACGGCGACACCGGCCAGCAGGCCGCCGAACAGGCCTTCCCAGGTCTTGTTGGGGCTGATCCGCGGCGCCAGCTTGTGCTTGCCGAAATGGCGGCCAGCGAAATAGGCGCCCGAGTCGGCCGCCCACACCAGCGCCAGCGCAGCCAGCAGCCACAGGTGGCCCTGCTGGCCCGGCGGATCGCCGCCGGCATGGATCAGCACCAGCGCGGCCCACGCCGGCACGATGGCCAGGGTACCTGCCAGCATCTTCAGGATCCGCGAGGGTGCCGACGGCTGCGCACCGAAGGTGAAGAAACGCAACCAGACCAGCGCGGCCAGCCACCAGGCAACGCCGGCCAGCGTGGTTATCTGGAACAGGACCAGGGTGCTGCCATCGGCCCAGACCAGCAGCACCATCAGCAGCAGGTTCAGCACCAGCAGCACGGTGCGCGCCAGGGTGTCCTCGATACCGGCCAGCTTCAGCCATTCCCACAGGCCGATCAGCAGCACGGCGGCGGCGGCGGCGGCCAGCCATTGCGTGGGCAGCAGCAGGATCGCCGCAATGGCTAGCGGCGCCATGATCAGCGCGGCAAGGACTCGGGTCTTGGTCATGGGCTGGAAGTCTCGGTGGCCAGTGCGGCAATCTGGGCGCTGGTCAGGCCGAAACGACGCTCGCGACCGGCATAGGCGTCGAGCGCCTGCTGCAGCTGCCCGGCGTCGAAGTCCGGCCACAGGGCCTCGGTGAACCACAGTTCGGTATAGGCGAGCTGCCACAGCAGGAAGTTGCTGATGCGGGTGTCGCCGCCGGTGCGGATGAACAGGTCCGGCGGCGGCAGGTCGGCCAGGGCCACCTGGCTGCCCAGCAGCGATTCATCGATCTGCTCGGGCAGAAGGCGACCGGCCGCCACTTCGACGGCCAGGGCGCGCGCGGCGCGGGCGATGTCCTGGCGGCCACCGTAGCTGGCGGCGATCGACAGGGTCAGGGTGGTGTTGTCGGCGGTGCGCTGCTCGGCCAGCTGCATGCGGCTGACCAGCCCGGCGCCGAAGCGCTCGCGTTCGCCGATGAAGCGCACGCGCACGCCACGCCGGTGCAGCTCGTCCACTTCGCGGTCGAGTGCACCGAGGAACAGCTTCATCAGCGCGTCCACTTCCTCCTGCGGCCGGCCCCAGTTCTCGCTGGAGAAGGCGAACAGGGTCAGCGCCGGAATGCCCAGTTCAAGGCAGCGCTCGATGGTGCGGTTGACCGCGCGCGCGCCGGCACGGTGGCCGATCACGCGGGGGCGACGGCGCTGCTGTGCCCAACGCCCATTGCCATCCATGATGATGGCAATGTGGCGGGGCAGGGAGGCAGGCAACGGAGGCGGGACTGAAGGCATCGACTTCAGACCGACAGCAGTTCTTTTTCCTTGTCGGCAACGACCTTGTCGACGTCCTTGATGTTGGCGTCGGTCAGCTTCTGGATGTCGTCTTCGCCGCGCTTCTTCTCGTCTTCGCTGATCGCCTTGTCCTTGACCAGCTTGGCGATTTCCTTGTTCGCGTCCTGACGGATGTTGCGGATCGCGATCTTGGCGCCTTCCCCTTCCTTCTGCACCTGCTTGACCAGCTCCTTGCGGCGCTCTTCGGTCGGCGGCGGCATGTTGATGCGGATCGCGGTGCCCAGCGTGTTCGGAGTGAACTCGGCGTTGTAGAGACCCTTTTCGATCTCCTTGATCATGCCTTTGTCGAACGGGGTGACCAGCAGCGAGTGCGCGTCGGCGTTGGAGATCGACGCGACCTGGTTCAGCGGGGTGCTGGCGTTGCCATAGGCGCGGACCGTCACGCGGTCCAGCAGGGCCGGGGTGGCACGGCCGGTCCGGATGGAGGTGAGGGTGTGCTTCAGAGCGTCAATGCTCTTGGCCATGCGCGTCTGCGCGTTGTTCTTGATGTCGTTGAGCATCGCCCGGTCCTGGATGTATCTGGAATCGGGCGATTATAGGCGAATACGGGACGCTGCCGGGCCTGAATCGGCCCGGTTGTCGCTTTGCGCTCAGGCTCAGGCCGGGTCGCGGCCCTGGACCAGGGTGCCGATGTTCGCGCCGTTGAGGATCTTCAGCAGTTCGCCCGGCTGGCCCATGTCGAACACGCGCATCGGCAGGTCGCTGTCGCGGGCCAGAGCGAAGGCCGCCGTGTCCATCACTTCCAGGCCGCGGCGGATCACTTCGTCGTAGCTCAGGCTGTCGAAGCGGACCGCATCGCTGTGCTTGTTCGGGTCCTTGTCGTACACGCCATCGACCTTGGTGGCCTTCAGCAGCAGGTCGGCGCCGATCTCGATCGCGCGCAGGGCGGCGCCGGAGTCGGTGGTGAAGAACGGGCTGCCGACGCCGGCAGCGAAGATCACCAGACGGCCCTTTTCCAGGTGGCGGATGGCGCGGCGGCGGATGTAGTCCTCGCACACGTCGTTGATCTTGATCGCGCTCATCACCCGGGCCTTGGCACCCAGCTTCTCGAGGGCGTCCTGCATGGCCAGGGCGTTGATGACCGTGGCCAGCATGCCCATCTGGTCGCCGGTGACGCGGTCCATGCCGCCGGCGGCCAGGCCGGCGCCGCGGAAGATGTTGCCACCGCCGATCACCAGCGCCACTTCGGCACCGGCCTGCTGGGCTTCGATGACCTCACGGGCGAGGCGATTGATGATCTTCGGGTCGATGCCGTAGTCCTCGTCTCCCATCAGCGCCTCCCCGGACAGTTTCAGAAGGATGCGGCGATAGGCGAGCTTGGACATGAGGACCTCGGGTGCGTGGAAATCGCGGGCGATTCTACGCGCATGCGGCGTTGTGCCAAAGTGTTTTGTGCACTGCGGCGCAGAATCCGGTGGTTCGCCCGGTCGGCCGGGGTGTCCCGTTCAGCCCAGTTCGGCGCTGGCCGTGGCCGACAGCTCGTCATGGCCCAGTGCCCCCGGCGAGCGGGCGATCACCCGGTTGCGGCCCAGGTTCTTGGAGCGGTACAGCACGTCGTCGGCGGCGCGCAGCAGGTCCTGGACGTCGGCGAAGCGCTCGTAGCCGCCCTGGGTGGCCACGCCGGCGGAGAAGGTGACGAACAGCGGACCACCCTCCAGTTCGGCCATCGGCGTGGCGACGATGTTGGCCAGCACCCGGCGGATCACGTCCAGGGCCACGCTTTCGCTGGTGTTGGGCAGCAGTGCGACAAACTCCTCGCCGCCGAAGCGGGCCACGGTGTCGCTGCTGCGCAGCTGGCCCTGCAGCTTGCCGGCGAAGGCGCGCAGCACCTCGTCGCCGGTCAGGTGACCGTGGGCGTCGTTGATCTTCTTGAAGTCGTCCAGGTCGATGAAGGCCACCGACAGTGGCCAGCCCTGGCGGCCGGCACGCAGGAATTCCTGCTCCAGCACCGCTTCCAGCTGCCGGCGGTTGAGCACGCCGGTCAATGCATCACGATGGGCCTGGTCGGCCAGGCGCTTGGCGCGCGCCTCGAATTCGTCGGCACGGCGGCGCGCCTGGTCGGCATCCTGCAGTTCGCGCAGGTTGCGCAGCGTGGCCAGTTCCTGCGCGTGATCGATCAGCTCGCGCACCCGCGCCGGAGAATTGAGGCCGGCATCGAACAGGCTGGCGATGTCGGGCAGGGCCTCGCTGATGCGCGCCAGCACCTGGTCGAAGCGCGCGCTGTCCAGCTCCAGGCGGTCGTGCACCTGCTGCAGGGCGCGCTCGCGCGCGGCATCGGCGTCGCTGTCCAGCCAGATGTCGGCCACTGCGCCGGACAGCTGCACGCAGGCCTGGAACGGCGATTCGGCGGCGTCCTCGTCCTCGCTGTGGCTGATGCTCTCCACCAGGTAGCGGGGCAGGCCCCATTGCTCGGCCACCCACGCGCCGACCTCGGCATGGCTGCAGCCCAGTTCCTCGCGTTCGCGGGCGACCAGGTCGATGTTGTCGCGTGCCTCGCGCAGCAGCGGCAGGTAGCGCTCCGACTCGGCCTGGGCCAGGCACAGTACGCCCAGGTCCTGCAGCAGGCCGGCCAGCATCAGTTCCTCCAGCCGGCGCAGGCCGCGCGCCTGGCCCAGCTGGCTGGCAGCCAGGGCGCTGAGGATGCTGCGCTTCCACGCGCGCTGGCGCAGGTCGTGGTCGGCGCCGGTGCCGCCGGTCAGGCCCTGGGTGACGGTGAAGCCGAGGGCGAGGCTGATCGTGGCGTTCAGGCCCAGCATGGTCAGCGCCTGGCCGAGGTTCTCGATGCGGCGGCGGCTGGCATACAGCGGTGAATTGGCGATGCGCAGCATGCGAGCGCTCAGCGCCATGTCGATGGCGATGATGTCGGCGGCGGTGGCGATGTCCGCTTCCGGGTCCTGGGCCAGTTCGATGATGCGCAGGGCAATACCGGGTGGCGAAGGCAGGTTGCGGCAGAGCGCCAGGGCAGCTGTCAGCTCGGGAGGCATGTCGGGTCGTTCAATTCCATTGGGGCAAGAATACCTAGGAATGCATCACAGTCCGCGATTTTCGTTCCTGCTAGGTGACTGAGGATTCCCTGCGACTGAGTATCGGCTTGATTCGAGCGCAACGCAAAGGTGCCGGTTGTGCGCACCAACGGTGCGCACCCACCGATGGGCCATGGGTTAATCCCTGGGCCCATGCATAAAAAAAGAGCCGCGGTTTCCCGCGGCTCCTTCTGGTCGCTTCACAGCCGGAAGGCTGGAATCAGACCTGCATCGCCTTGGCAACTTCGGCGGCGTAGTCTTCCACCACCTTCTCGATGCCTTCGCCGACGATCAGCAGCTTGAAGCCTGCCACGTCCGCGCCAGCGGCCTTGACCACCTGCTCGACGGTGGTGTCGCCCAGCACGTAGGTCTGGCCGTACAGGGTCACGTCGCTGACGATCTTGTTGATCTTGCCGCTGATGATCTTTTCCAGGATGTCGGCCGGCTTGGCCTTGTCCTTCTCGGTCATCTTGGCCAGCTCGATTTCCTTTTCCTTTTCGACGAACTCGGCCGGAACGTCCGCAGCCTTGTTGTGCGGCGGCTTCAGCGCGGCCACGTGCATCGCCAGGCCACGGGCCAGCTCGACGTCGCCGCCGATCAGGTCGACCAGCACGCCGACCTTGCCGTTGGTGTGGACGTACGCACCGATGTTGCCGGTGGTGTCGACCTTGACCATGCGGCGGATCTGGATGTTCTCACCCAGGGTCTGCACGGCGGTGGCGCGGGCTTCTTCAACGGTGCGGCCGTCGGCCAGCGTGGCGGCCTTCACGGCTTCGACGTCGGTGGCGCCCGATGCCAGGGCAGCGGCGGCGACGGCGTTGACGAAGGACTTGAAGTTGTCATCGTTGGCGACGAAGTCGGTTTCCGAGTTGACTTCGACAAGCACGGCCTTGCCGCCGTCCTGGGCCAGGCCCAGACGGCCTTCGGCGGCCACGCGGTCAGCCTTCTTGTCGGCCTTGGCAGCGCCGGACTTGCGCATGGCTTCAGCAGCGGCGTTGATGTCGCCGTTGGCTTCGGTAAGCGCCTTCTTGCATTCCATCATGCCGGCGCCGGTGCGCTCGCGCAGTTCCTTGACCAGGGAAGCAGTGATTTCCACGGGATTACCTCACGAAAGAAAGGGGTTGGGCCGGCATGGTGGCCGGCCCGTGTGACACGGTCCTGTCACGCACCGATGGCTGCGTGCAGGGAGGGTGGACGCCGGGCGTCCACCCGGGGCCTGGATCAGGCCTGGGCGTCGTCGCCCTTCTTGGCAGCCTTCTTGGCCGGAGCGCGGCGGGCCGGCTTCTCTTCGCCTTCAGCAGCGGCTTCCGCGAACTCTTCCTCGCGCACCGAAGCGGCGTGCGGGGCAGCCGCCTTGCCTTCCAGCACGGCGTCGGCAGCGGCGCGGGCGTACAGCTGCACAGCGCGGATGGCGTCGTCGTTGCCCGGGATGGCGTAGTCCACCAGTTCCGGGTTGTAGTTGGTGTCGACCACGGCGATGACCGGAATGCCCAGCTTCTTGGCTTCCTTGATCGCGATGTCTTCGTGGCCGATGTCGATCACGAAGATGGCGTCCGGCAGACGGTTCATGTCCTTGATACCGCCCAGCGAGGCTTCCAGCTTGTCGCGCTCGCGACGCAGGCCCAGCACTTCGTGCTTGACCAGCTTCTCGAAGGTGCCGTCGGTTTCACCGGCTTCCAGTTCCTTCAGGCGGGCAACCGACTGCTTGACGGTACGGAAGTTGGTCAGGGTGCCGCCCAGCCAACGCTGGTTCATGAACGGCATGCCGCAACGCTCGGCTTCTTCCTTGATGGTTTCGCGGGCGCTGCGCTTGGTGCCCAGGAACAGGACGGTGCCGCGCTTCTGGGCAACCGACGAGATGAAGTTCATCGCATCGTTGAACAGCGGGACGGTCTTTTCCAGGTTGATGATGTGGATCTTGCCGCGGGCGCCGAAGATGTACGGAGCCATCTTCGGGTTCCAGTAGCGGGTCTGGTGGCCGAAGTGGACGCCGGCTTCCAGCATCTGACGCATGGTGACCTGGGGCATTGCAATACTCCTGATATGGAACCAGCGATTCCGCCCGCGGGATAGGTATGCGGGACGCGTGGAAGCGCGATCGGTTCCGGGGTTGGGCTTCCCTGTTGCCTCCGTGGCCGAACTCCTTGCGGAGCACCCCGGCACGGATGGGGGCAGCAGGTGTGGATTCACCGGTGACGTCCGGTGTGGACGGGCTCCCGCGCACGCAGGCGGCAGGAATCCGGTCGATTATAGCCCGCTGGGGGCGTCCGCTGCAATGGCAGGGTCAGATGCGGCCAGATCGACCTCGCGGCCGTCCTGCAGGCGGGCCTGGAAGTGGCCGCCGACATAATCATCGGGGCGGGCAGGCAGGGGCCAGCGGCGTTCATGGCCTGCGAGGATATAGCCGGCCAGCCCGGCCACCAGCAGCGACGATTGGCCGTCGGCCGCTATGAATCGCAGATCGTGCAGGCGGCCATGCAGGGTACCGGAATTGCTGAGTCGCAGCATGGCCCGAGGCCCATGTGCCTCGACGCAGCCCTGCAGCCGGGCATTCGGCGCTGGCGCCGCTGGGCCGCGGAACAGCGGCAGCGAATAGCGCGGCAACCCCGGCAAAGCCGGCGCCAGTACGATCCGATAGGCCTGTTCGCCCGCCGATGCTGCCGGACCGCCTGGCAGCAGCCAGACGCGCTGGGTGCTGCCGGGGGCCAGGTCCAGCCGCGCCGGGCTGACCCGGATGTGGTCGCTGGGGTGCAGTCGTTCGGCGTCCAGCTGCTGATCCCACGCCAGCACCTGCACCTGGCCCTGCCAGCGGCCGGGCCCCGGATTCCGCAGCCACAGTTCGGCGCGGCCGCCTTCGGCGGGTAGCTGCAGGGTGGTCGGCAACAGCTCCAGCGCCGCCGACGGCTGCGCCAGCAGCAGTCCAAGCAGGATCAGCAGCGCGCGCATCAGTAGATGAGGGTCACGGAGGGCATTGCGCTGTCGTCTGTCGCCGGAGGCGCGAGGTCGCGGATCTGGGGCGGCACCTTGGGGGCGTCACTGCGCTGGTGTGGCGCCGCGCAAGGGGGAGCGCCGGCATCGTCGCTGCAGGACTCGACCACGGTCAGCCGGATCTGCAGCGTGCTGCTGCGCGGTTCGGCGCGGGCCGGCGTGCTGGCGACCAGCATCGCCCCGATCAGGAATGTGCGAACCACCTGCCATCCACCGTGCTGAAAGACTTGCTGCGCGGTATCGGCTGGATGCGCCGCAACTGTAGCGCCGAGCCGGCGCTCGGCACGGCCTTCGTCCGGTGGGTGCCGACCGTTGGTCGGCACGCTGGTCAGTAGGTGATCGTCACCGTCACCAGGTCGTTGTAGGTGCCGGCCGGGGGTTGGCCGGTAACCGGCGGCACCCGGCCATAGATGGTCAGCTGCTGCGCGCTGCCGGTGCCGGTGCTGCTGGCCGTGTCGACCGCCAGGGTGTTGCCCCAGCGCTGGCTTCGTGCCGGATCCCGGTACAGCTCGTAGGGCAGGTAGTAGGTGCTGTTGCCGATGGTGGTGGCCATGCGCCGGGTGGTGGTGGCGGCAGGATTGTTCTGGCCGTTGTTCAGGCCGACCTGGAAGGCGGTGTTCTTCAGGCAGGTCAGGGTCAGGGTGGCGGTCTGGTCGATGTTGGCCGGGATGCCGCCGGTGACGTTGCCGAAATTCATGTTGGTGGTGACGTAGCTGCCGCATTGCGGCAGCACGTTGGCGGTAGCGGTGAAACTGAAGGCCGCACTCGCGCTGTTGGTACCGGTGGCACCGCCGTTGCAGGTGGCGGGGACGGTGGCGCTACCGGCCAGCACCTCGTTCCAGGCCCAGGTCAGCACCACGCTGGCACCGCTGAAAGTGCTGCTGTACGCGCCGGAGGCGAGGACCTGGTTGGCCGGAATCTGACCGAACAGCTGCACAGTCTGCGCACCACTGCCGCCGGTCAGCAGCGGTACGTTGTAGCTCATGGTCAGCTCCTGCGCTGGCGGCGTGCCGCGCGGGACCAGGCCAGTGACCTGGCCGAAGCTGGCGTTGTTGTACAGCTGGAAATTCATCGTGTCGCTGGTGGAGGTGGCCATCGTGCGGAACGTGGAACTGCTGCCGCCGCCACTGCCTGCGCCGATGCCCACGCAGACGCGCACGCCGGTGGTGGCCAGCAGGCTCAGCGCGGCGGTGGTGCAGGTCACCGTGATGTTGAGGTTGGCCGTGCTCGGGCCGGGTGCATTGCTGTTGATGTTGCCGAACGGCAGGGTCGGATTGGCGACCGCCGTGCAGACTGCGGTGGCACCGGCCGGCGCCGCTGCCAGCAGGCCGGCCCACAGCAACAGGACGAGCAGCAGCACCCTCATGGCGCCACCTCCGGGATGCACTGCTGCGGCGCCGGCTTCGGCCGCGCGCCGGACGCCACCACCTTGGGCAGGTCCGGTACCTTCACCCGGCACGGGCCATGGCTGGTGGTGACGTACAGCACGCTGCCGGCGGCGACATCTTCCAGATAGAGCAGGCCGTCGTAGCCGACCGTGGCCTGGCGACCGTCAGGCAGCTGCACCTCGCTGCCCACCTCCAGAGGCTGGCCGTTCATCGCCAGCAGGGTCAGGCTCAGTGACGACCGCGAACGCAACAGGAAGGTCACGCGGGTACCCGCGCGCTGGCGCGGCGTGACCCAGTCCTCGATGCGGTCGGCACGCATGTCTTCGGGCAGGTCCAGGGTGTCGATCGAGACCCGGTTGCGCTGCCAGGACAGCAGCGGACTGACCAGCAGCAGGCCGCGATCGTCGGTGACACCGATCAGCCGGTTCTCCAGCCGCACCGGGACGCCGGCGACGCCATTGGTGCTGATCACCGCGAACGCATCGGTTACCTCGCGCGTGGCGAAGGCGTGCCCGCCCATCCACACCAGGCTGCCGCTGGCACTGGCGTAGGCATAGTTGAGCCCGCCCTGGCGCGAGGCGCCGAATGAATAGCGGCCGACATCGTTGAGGATGCCGACCTCGGCCAGGCCGCCGTTGCCGTCCTCGCCGTGGCGCAGCTGCGCGCGCCAGCCGACGCCGCCGGCACTGCCATCGCCGGGCACCGGCTGGGTCACGTCCGCGACCCAGCTCTGGCTGTCGCCATTGCGCTGGCTGGAGAGGCTGGCCTGGCGATTGTTGCCCAGGCTGGCAGTCATCGACAGGTAAATGCTGCGGTCATCGCTGCGGTCCAGGTTCTGGTTCACCGACAGGTAGGCCGACCAACGTTGGCTCCAGGTGCGCGACCAGAACAGGCTGGCATAGCGGTTGTCGTCTCCGTCGGGGTAGCGCAGGCGCAGATAGCTGGCGCTGAGCGTGCCCAGCCGCAGCAGGTCCAGGCCGACCGTTGCCTGCTCGCTGATGCTTGGTGGCAGGTTGCCCTGCAGCGCGCCGAGGTCGCGGTAGTCGCCGTGGCTGCGCACGCTGCGCAGATTGACGTTGAAGCGACGGTTGTTCCAGCTGTAGCCCAGCGCCCATTGCCCACCCTGCAGGCCGTGGTAGTCACTGTGCGCATAGGCGGCATTGAACACGCCGGCGGCGCCGAGCAGCCACCAGCCGCCAATGCCGCCCTGGGCCAGGCCGCCGCCGCCTTCGGCATGCGCCTCGCCGGTGAACGTGTCGGTGACGCCGCCGCGCCAGCTGGCGCTGGCCACCGTACGATCGTCATAGGCGAAGGAGCGCTCGCCGAAATCCCGGCGCAGGTGGCCGACGCCGACCGACCAGTCCGACAGGCCCTTGGCCAGCAGCTGCTGGGTGCCGTAGAAACTGAAGTCCAGCGTCTGCATGCGGCCGAATGCGTCGGTCACCACCACCTGTGCGTTGCCGGTGCCGCTGATGCCGGGCTGTGCTGCGAGCTGGAAGGGACCGACCGGCACCTGCCCGCTGTACTGGCGCAGGCCATCGACATACAGCTCGACCGTGGAGGGCACCACGGCCTGGCCGAGGAAGCTCGGCGTGGGCGTCAGCACGCGGTAGGGCTGCAGGCCATAGTTGCGGCCGATCTGCAGGCCACCCAGGCGCACGGGGCGGGTCCAGTCGACGAACCCGCTGTAGAAATCGCCGATCTCCAGGGTCGTTGCGCTATCGGGGAAATCCAGGCTCCAGCGTGTGTCCAGGCGCACGCTCTCGCCGCGCCAATGGCGGTCGCCGGGTTGCTGGTAGCGGCGGCTGATGGCGGTGTTCTCGAAAGTGCCATTGCCGATGCCGAATACGCGCAGCTCCGAGCTCAGGCTGAGGTTGCCGAGCGTGTCCACCCGGCTGCCGTAGACGTCGTAGTTGAGCAGCACGCCGGGCGAGGCGCTGCCGGTCGGCGCACGCGCCTGCGGCCGGCTGAGCACCGTGGTCGGCAGTGCCAGCTGGTCCAGCGGCACGTCCAGCGCCAGGGTCTGCATGTGGGCGTCGTAGCGCACCACCGCACCGCTGATCTGGTCCAGATAGACCGGTGCATCGCCGCTGGCGTTGAAGCCGAGCTGGCGCAGCACTTCGGGGCTGGCCTGCAGCCGGCCCCGGTTCTCGGTGAACGGCAGCAGGCCGCGCGGCGTGCTGTTGAGCGACACATCCAGGTACAGCGTCTGGCTGGCGGTCAGTGGGGTAGGGGGTGGCAGGATCGCATCGGCCGACACGCCGGATACATCAGCAGCCGTGGCCACGCCGGACACATCGGCGGCCTCGGTCGCCGCGGGAGCCAGGGCAGCCAACAGCGCGCCCATCAACGCCTCAGCGAGCCGGTGGGGGCGACAGTGGCGTCTGTTCCGACTCGCCATTGAGCTTGGCCGTGATCTGGTCGTTGTCGCGGTCGATCGCCGTGCGTTCGATCGGCCAGCGCATCACCTGGCCGGGCAATACGTAGCCCAGCAGCCCGGGATGGACGATGCGTGGGCGCGTGGCGCTGCCCAGCGCGAGATCGGCGATCTGAGCGTAACTGTTGCCCGAATTGGCTACTTCGACGCCGTTGCGGCCGTCCGCCAGCTTTACCAGCCGGGCCCGCAACTGCGGCGCCAGCGTGCCGGCCGAGGGCTGCACGAACACCGGGATCGAATAGCGCAGGACGAACTGCATGCCACCCGCGCGGATGGCCAGGTCGGGCACCTCGTCAACGATCAGGCGGTAATGTTGCTGTGCCGCTGGCGGTTCCTTGTCCGGACGCATGACCCGCACCAGCTGCTGCTGTCCGGCGGCCAGTTCCTGCATCGGCGGGGTGGCCATCAACGCATCGGTGGGCAGCAGCTGTTCCTGGCCGTCCTGCTGCACCCAGCGGAACACGCGTACCTGCAGCTTCACCGGCGAGGTGCCGCTGTTGGTCAGCCACAATTCGCCGGCACGCTGGCGGGCTTCCAGCTGCAGGGTGGTCGGGGCCACCTGCAGGCTGGTGGCGCCGGCGGCCGCGATGGCGAGCAGGTACAGGGCGAGCAGCGCCACGCCGGTGGCGCGCCACGGGCGGGATCCGGCCATGGGGGCGTGCTCCATCAATAGGTGATCGTGGCGGTAACCGTATCCAGGTAGTTACCGGCGGCCGGGTTGTTGGTGCTCAGGTTCAGGATCTGGCCGTAGACGATGTAGGGCACGGCCAGGCCGGTGCCGATGCCGGCCTGGGTGTTGGTGCCGGTCGTGGCGCCCCAGACCAGGGTATGTGCGGCATCCTGGTAGAGCTGGTAGCCGACATAGTTGTTGGCGGTCACCGCCGCATTGGTGTTCTTCATCCGCCGGGTGGTGACGTCATTGGCGGTGCTGGCATTGGCGCCCGCATTCAGCGAGATCGTGTACGGGGTCAGTGCCGAGCACTGGGCGGTCACCGTGCCCTGGCCCAGGGTGGGCGTGGTGGTGGTTGATGCCGCGGTGCCGAAGTCCACGTTGGTGGCGGCCGCCGCCGTGATGGTGCAGGCCTTGGTGACCACCAGGGTGACGTTGAAGGTGGTGGTGTCGGCGGCCAGCGCCGGGCCGGACAGCAGGAGCCCGGCCACGGCCCATGCCAGCGGTGATCGAACTGGGGATCGCATGGACAACCTCCCTGACCCGAAGGTCCGTTGAACAAGGCGAAGACGGCACGTTCGGCGCCGCTTTGACGACAGTGGGTCCAGCTTAGGAGGCGTAAGTGTCTGTAATCCGTGATAAATAGGCAGGCGCAAGAGTGGAGGCCATCACGCTTTCACTTTCCTTGCCGGAACCGTGCATGCCCCGGATCGGCAGTTGGGTGGCGTTCGTTCAGATTGCGGCCGGATCGGCGATAATGGGTGCCATGAGCGTGAATCTGAAAACCCCGCAGGAAATCGAGATGATGCGCATCGCCGGCCGCCTGGCCAGCGAAGTGCTCGACATCGTCACCCCCCACGTCAAGCCCGGTGTCACCACCGAGGAACTGGACCGCATCTGCCACGACCACATCGTGAACGTGCAGGGCGCCATTCCGGCCAACGTCGGCTACCGCGGCTTCCCCAAGACCGTGTGCACCTCGGTCAACAACGTCATCTGCCACGGCATCCCCAGCGAAGGGAAGGTGCTCAAGGATGGCGACATCATCAACATCGACGTCACCGTCATCAAGGACGGCTGGCACGGCGACACCAGCCGCATGTACTTCGTCGGCACCCCGTCGGTGATGGCCCGCCGCCTGGTGGAAACCACGTACGAAGCCATGTGGCGCGGCATCCGCGCGGTGCGCCCGGGCGCCACCCTGGGCGACATCGGCCATGCCATCCAGAGCTATGCCGAAGGCGAGCGGTTCAGCGTGGTGCGCGAGTACTGCGGCCATGGCATCGGCAAGGTCTACCACGATGAGCCGCAGGTGGTGCATTACGGCCGCCCGGGCCAGGGCCTGGTGCTGCAGCCCGGCATGACCTTCACCATCGAACCGATGATCAACGAGGGCACCCGCTACAACAAGGTGCTGCCGGATGGCTGGACCGTGGTGACCAAGGACCGCAAGCTGTCGGCGCAGTGGGAGCACATGGTCGCGGTCACCGAGACCGGCGTGGACGTGCTGACCCTCTCGCCGGGCGAGTCGCAGGTTTCCTGACGATGCTGCCGGCGAGTTCGCTGCTGGACACGCCGGCCGCGTCGCTCAACGACCCGGACTGGGCTGCTGCCGCGCGCCAGGCGCTGCAGCAGGCCGACGCGCGCCTGTATCGCCGCTTCGACCAGGGCGACAACATCGAGCGCCTGCTGGCGCTGCGGGCGCGCGCGGCCGACCATCTGATCCGCCTGGCCTGGCAGCGTTGCCTACCGGCCGACAGCGACCTGTCGCTGTTCGCGGTCGGTGGCTATGGCCGGGGTGAACTGTTTCCGCGTTCGGACATCGACCTGCTGGTGCTCGGCGACCCGCCCGCACAACGGGCGCATGAAGCGGCATTGGCACGCCTGTTCGCGCTGCTGTGGGACTGCGGATTGGCGGTCAGCCATGCGGTGCGTTCTGCATTGCAGTGCCGCGAGGCGGCGGCTGACCAGACCGTGCTGACCGCGCTGATCGAGGCGCGTCCGATCCTGGCTGATGATGCAGCGCGCCGTGCGCTGCGCGAGGCCATCGACGACCGTGAGCTGTGGCCGGCGCGTGCCTTCTTCCTGGCCAAGCTGGAAGAGCTGCGCAACCGCCACCAGCGCTTCGGCGACACTGCCGACAACCTGGAGCCGGATCTCAAGGATGGTCCCGGCGGCCTGCGCGATCTCAACACGCTGGGTTGGATGGCGCTGCGCGCCTTCGGCGTACGCGACCTGGAAGCGCTGGTCGGCCTGGGCCACCTGGGTGCCGACGAAGCGGCCGCGCTGAAGCGCGAGCGTGCAGTGCTGGCGCGGCTGCGCTTCGGCCTGCACCTGGTCGCGCGCCGCCCGGAAGAGCGCCTGCGTTTCGATTACCAGAAGACCCTGGCCGCGCGTCTGGGCTTCGAAGACGATGCCGACAATCTCGGTGTCGAAAAAATGATGCAGGGCTTCTACCGCGCCGCGCTGGTGGTGCGCCGGATCAGCGACCGCCTGCTGCAGCGCTTCGAGGAACAGTTCGATGGCGAGGCCCAGCCGGAACCGCTGACCGTGGGCTTCTCCCTGCGCCGTGGCTACCTGGCCGCCAACGAGGCCGACTGGCCGCAGGGCGACATCGGCCAGGTGTTCGCGCTGTTTTCCAGCTGGGCCAACAACCCGCAGGTGCGCGGCCTGCACTCGCTGACCGCGCGTGCACTGGCCGAGTCGCTGCCGCTGCTGCCGGCCTATGACCAGGCCGACGCCGACGCACGCGAGCACTTCCTTGCCCTGCTGCGCGGCCAGCGTCCGGTCGACACGCTTTCGCGCATGGCGCGGCTGGGCGTGCTTGGCCAGTGGATCCCCGCGTTTGCCCAGGTCAGCGGGCGCATGCAGTTCGACCTGTTCCATGTCTATACGGTCGACCAGCACACGCTGATGGTCCTGCGCAACATCGGCCAGTTCGCCAGCAGCCGTGCCGACGAGCGCTTCTCGATCGCGCACGAAGTCTGGCCACGCCTGCGCAAGCCGGAACTGCTGCTGCTGGCCGGCCTGTTCCATGACATCGCCAAAGGCCGCGGCGGTGACCACTCCGAGCTGGGGGCGGTGGACGCGCGTGCGTTCTGCCAGGCACATGCACTGAGTGGCACCGATACCGAGCTGGTGGCATGGCTGGTCGAACAGCACCTGCGCATGTCGGTGACCGCGCAGAAGCAGGACATCGCCGATCCGGTGGTGATCCATCGCTTCGCCACCCTGGTCGGCAGCCGCGACCGCCTGGACTACCTGTACCTGCTGACCTGTGCCGACATCGCCGGCACCAGCCCGAAGCTGTGGAATGCCTGGAAGGACCGCCTGCTGGCCGACCTGTACTTCGCCACCCGGCGCGCGCTGCGCGAGGGGCTGGAGCATCCGGTACCGGCCGCCGAACGCGTGGCCGAGGCACGTGACAGCGTGCGCGCACTGGTGCGCGAGCAGGGTTACGACGACGCCACCATCGATCGCCAGTTCGCGGTGATGCCGGATGAGGGCTTCATTCGTCTGCGCCCCGAGCAGCTGGCCTGGCAGGCAGCCGCGCTGGTACCGGTGAGGCAGGGCCAGGCGCTGGTGAAGGTGCGCCGGATCAGTGTCGATGACCCGGCGCTGGAAGTGTTCGTGCACTCGCCCGACCGCGACGGCCTGTTCGCCGCGATCGTGATGACCCTTGACCGCAAGGGCTATGGCATTCACCGCGCACGCGTGCTGGACGGTCCGGCCGATACCATCTTCGATACCTTCGAAGTGAACCCGGCCGACACGTTTGCCGATGGCAGCAGTGCCAACCTGGAGGCGGCGCTGCGCGAGGCACTCAGTGGTGACCTGTCGCGCCTGCGGCCGTCGCGCCGTGTGGTACCGCGGCAACTGCGGCACTTCCGCTTCGCTCCGCGCATCGAGTTCCGCGATGAACCGGGCGCAACCCGTTTTGCCCTGGTCGCTCCCGACCGTCCCGGCCTGCTGGCCGATGTGGCGTTCGTGCTGCGCAACCAGGGCCTGCGCGTGCATGATGCGCGCATTGCCACGTTCGGCGAGCGCGCCGAAGACACCTTCGTGATCAGTGACGAACACGACCTCCCCCTGACTGAACCTGCCCGGCAGCAGCTGCATGACGCAATGCTGGCCTGCCTGGACCCTGATCGAAACGCCGGAGACCCCGCCTGATGGCCACCAAGCCCGCCAAGAAGACCGCCGCGACCCCCAAGAGCGCAGCGGCCCGGAAACCTGCTGCAGCCGCACCGGCCGCAAAGAAGGCCACTGCGCCGAAGAAGGCCGCTGCGGTGAAGGCCCCGGCGAAGAAAACGGCTGCGGTCAAGCGTGCTGTGAAGAAGCCGGCGCCGGCCAGGAGCGCCGAAGCCGTCCGCGCCGAAACCATCGCCCGCAAGTCGCTGCGCAAGCCGTCGGCACCCGGCGTGGAGGAACTCAAGTTCGGCATCGAGAGCGCCTTCGAGCGCCGCGCCACGTTGACCCTGCATGAGCTGGAAGGCTCGACCCGGCCGCTGGTCAACCGCGTGATCGACGGTCTCGAGAGCGGTGAATTCCGCGTCGCCGAGCCGGACGGCCAGGGCGGCTGGAAGGTCAACGAGTGGCTGAAGAAGGCCGTGCTGCTGTATTTCCGCGTCAACGACATGGCGGTGGTCGATGCACGACCGGCACCGTTCTGGGACAAGGTCGAATCGCGCTTCGCCGGCTATGACGAAGCGAAGTTCCGCCGTGGCGGCGTGCGCGTGGTGCCCGGTGCGATCGCCCGCCGCGGCACGTACTTCGGCAAGGACGTAGTGCTGATGCCGAGCTTCACCAACATCGGCGCCTACGTCGGCGAAGGCACCATGGTCGACACCTGGGCGACCGTCGGTTCCTGCGCGCAGATCGGCCAGCACTGCCACCTGTCCGGTGGCGCCGGCATCGGCGGCGTGCTGGAGCCGCTGCAGGCCAGCCCGACCATCATCGAGGACCACTGCTTCATCGGCGCGCGTTCGGAAGTGGTGGAAGGCGTGGTGGTCGGCCACCACAGCGTGATCGGCATGGGCGTGTTCCTCAGCCAGAGCACCCGCATCTACAACCGCGCCACCGGCGAGATCAGCTACGGCTATATCCCGCCGTACAGCGTGGTGGTGTCCGGTTCGCTGCCGAGCAAGGACGGCACCCACTCGCTGTACTGCGCGGTGATCGTCAAGCAGGTTGATGCCAGGACCCGCAGCAAGACCAGCGTCAACGACCTGCTGCGCGGCCTGGCCGACTGAAGGTGAGTGCGCCGGAGGACCTGGCGCAGTCCGCGATCTACCGGCATCCGTCCGACAACGCGTTCGGACGGATGCTGCCGCGCCTGCTGCACGCTCCGCGCTGGACCCGGTTGCGCCGGGCACTGTCGCGGCGCTGGCCGATGCCGGTGCTGGTCAGCGACGTGCGCGACGTGGTCTACGCGAGCTGGTGGGTCGATGTGCGCCATGCCCCGCTGCCGCCACCGGGCCATCACTTCGTGGTGCACGCCGGGCGCACGCCGTACACCCTCCTCAGCTATCGCCACGGCCATTTTGGGCCGGCGCTGGCCGGGCCGCTGCGCGCACTGATGCCGTCGCCGCAGCAGAGCAACTGGCGCTGGTACCTGCGCCGTGACGATGATCCGGGCGGAACCCCGGTGGTGCTGTTCGATCGCAACGTGATGGACCAGCTGGCCTTCGTCGCCGGCGCGCGCGCTTTCAGCGATGCCATGCAGCCCCACCTGTCCGTGCGCTTCGAGCATGTGGTGCGCGCCGATGGCGATGGGTACACCCTGATCGAAGGCGGGCAGGGGAGTGCACCTGCCCTGCACCTGCAGTGGCGGGCCGCTGCGGGCTGGGAGGATGAGGCGTGGCGGGAGGGCATCGGTGGCCGTCAGGCCCTGCTGCGCTTCCTGACCTGCCAGGATGAGGCCATTGCGCGCACCTGTGACCGGCGCTGGGCCAGCACCCGCATCGCGCTGCCGGTGGATGTCGACAGCCTGCAGCCGCTGCAGCTGGAAGGCGAGCTGCAGTGCCAGCGCCTGCAGGCGATGGACGTGGCGCTGCACGAGGGGCTGGCCTTCCGGCTGCCAAGGGTGCCGTTCCGGGTCGTGTCCGAGCGCCTGTTGTGAGATTCTGGGCCTCTGTTTTCCAGCATCACAGATGGCCATGAGCACCACTGTCTACGGTTTGAAGAACTGCGATACCTGCAAGAAGGCGACCAGGTGGCTGGACCGCTTCGGCGTGCCGTACACCTTCGTCGACTACCGCGACAACAAGCCGAGCCCGGAAACACTGCTGGCGTGGGCTGAGCAGCTGGGTGGCCTGGCCGCGATGGTCAACAGGTCCTCCACTACCTGGCGGCAGCTGCCGGACAACCGCAAGGCCGCAGATTCCGAGGCCGAATGGAAGCTGCTGCTGCGTGAGTACCCGCAGCTGATCAAGCGCCCGCTGGTGGTCACCGCCGACGGCACGGTCAGCCAGGGTTTCAGTGACAACAGCTTCAAGGCCCGCTTCGGGATGGGTGACGCGTGAGCGCGGTCCTCGACCTGACCTGCGAGCTGATCGCACGGCCCTCGGTGACGCCGGACGATGTCGGCTGCCAGGCACTGCTGGCGGCACGCCTGAACCAGGCCGGGTTCCAGTGTGACCACCTGCGGCTGGGCGAGGTCGACAACCTGTGGGCGACTCACGGCCAAGGCGCGCCGGTACTGGTGCTGCTGGGCCATACCGATGTGGTGCCGACGGGGCCGCGCGAGGCCTGGACCAGCGATCCGTTCACGCCGACGATCCGTGATGGCGTGCTGTATGGTCGCGGCACCGCCGACATGAAGGGCAGCGTGGCGGCGTTCGTGGTGGCGGCCGAGCAGTTCGTTGCCGCGCATCCCGATCACCCCGGCACGCTGGCGGTGCTGCTGACCAGCGACGAGGAGGGCGATGCCATCGATGGCGTGCGCCACGTCGCACGACTGTTCGCCGAGCGCGGCCAACGCATCGACTGGTGCATCACCGGCGAGCCGTCGTCGACCGCGACGCTCGGTGACCTGCTGCGCGTGGGTCGTCGTGGCAGCCTGTCGGCCAAGTTGCGGGTGCAGGGCGTACAGGGCCATGTGGCGTACCCGGAGAAGGCACGCAACCCGATCCACCAGGCGGCGCCCGCCCTGGCCGAGCTGAGCGCACGGCGCTGGGATGACGGCTACGAGAGTTTCCCGCCGACCAGCCTGCAGGTCTCCAACATCCATGCCGGTACTGGCGCCAACAATGTGATTCCCGGCGAGCTCGAAGTGGATTTCAACATCCGCTACAACCCGCACTGGGATGCGCCGAAACTGGAAGCGGAGATCACCGCGCTGCTGGATCGGCATGCCCTGCAGTACACGCTGAAGTGGCATCGCAGCGGCGAACCGTTCTACACCCCGGAAGGCACGCTGCGCGCCACTGCGCGTGCGGTGCTGGCCGAGCACATCGGCCGTGCACCGGAGGAAAGCACCGGCGGCGGCACGTCCGATGCCCGCTTCATCGCGCCATTGGGCGCGCAGTGCATCGAAGTGGGGCCGGTCAACGCCAGCATCCACCAGGTGGACGAGAACGTGCGCGTGGACGAACTGGAAGCGCTGCCCGGGCTGTACCAGCGGCTGGTGGAGCGGCTGCTGGTGTGAGGATGGTGGATGCCGATCGTCAGTCCGCACACCTTCCGCAGGACTGCAGCCGGGCCCTGGTCCGAAAAATGAGTAACGGCGGCATGATCGCCTTTTCCCAGTAGCTTGGCGCGGCCATGTAGAAGCGCTGCGCCTGGGGGCCTGGCGAACAAGCCGGCCGCCGCTGGCAGGGCCGAAGGCGGGTGAGGGTCTGGTAGGCCGCCAGGCCCAGGCAGGGCAGGGCAACCAGTGCCCCGGTGCCTCGGTTGCCGACGCAACTGTTGCGCCGCGCTGGAAACCGGGGTAGGGTCGATGCCATGTCGATCCGCTTGGCCACCGCCGTCAATAACAACAACCGCAATAATCTGCGCGCGAATAATCGTGCGCGGCCGATGCGGGACTGCGCCCTGGGTAGATAGACAGCACCACACGCCCGGACACCAGAAAACCCGCATCGGTCGATGCGGGTTTTTTTGTGCCTGGGCGCAGCCTGCCCGGGCCTGGATGGCCGGTCGAACACCCTCCCACCCGTGAAATTCCCCCAACAGGAGCTCCCCCATGTGTTCGATCTTCGGAATCTTCGGCCTGCAGGCCGGTGACGATCTCCCGGCCCTGCGCCGCCATGCGCTGGAACTGTCGCAGCGCCAGCGCCACCGCGGCCCGGACTGGAGCGGCGTGTATCTTGACGAAGGTGCGCTGCTGGTCCACGAGCGGCTGGCCATCGTCGACCCGGCCGGCGGCTCGCAACCGCTGCTGTCGGCCGACGGCCAGCTGGCGCTGGCGGTCAACGGCGAGATCTACAACCACCAGCAACTGAAGGCCGCACTGACCACCGCCTATGACTTCCAGACCGGTTCGGACTGTGAAGTGATCAACGCGCTGTACCGCCAGGGCGCTTCGCCGGCGCAGTGGCTGGAGCAGCTCAATGGCATCTTCGCGTTCGCGCTGTGGGACCGTGGTGCCGGTCGTGTCCTGGTGGCGCGCGACCCGGTGGGCGTGGTGCCGCTGTACTGGGGCCACGATGCCCAGGGGCGTCTGCGAGTGGCCTCGGAAATGAAGGCGCTGGTCGATACCTGTGCCGACGTTGCGCAGTTCCCGCCGGGCCACTATTTCGACAGTGCCAGTGGTGAGCTGGTGCGCTACTACCAGCAGCCGTGGCGCGACTACGCTGACGTGCACGGCCGCCAGGCCGATCTGGCCGAGCTGCGCCAGGCATTCGAGCATGCGGTGGAACGCCAGCTGATGAGCGATGTGCCGTACGGCGTGCTGCTGTCCGGTGGCCTGGACTCGTCGCTGGTGGCGGCGGTGGCCGCGCGCTATGCACGTCGTCGCATCGAGGATGGGGGGCAGACCGAAGCCTGGTGGCCGCGCCTGCACTCGTTCGCGATCGGCTTGAAGGGCTCTCCCGATCTGGCCGCCGCTGCAATCGCCGCCGAAGCGCTGGGCACCGTGCATCACGGCTTCGAGTACACGTTCGAGGAAGGCCTCGATGCGCTGCCGGAGGTGATCCGCCACATCGAGACCTACGACGTCACCACCATCCGCGCATCGACGCCGATGTTCCTGCTGGCGCGGCGGATCAAGGCGATGGGCGTGAAAATGGTGCTCTCCGGCGAGGGCAGCGACGAGATCTTTGGTGGCTACCTGTATTTCCACAAGGCGCCGGATGCGCGTGAATTCCACGACGAGCTGGTACGCAAGCTCGACGCGCTGCACAACTACGACTGCCTGCGCGCCAACAAGTCGATGATGGCCTGGGGCGTGGAGCCGCGGGTGCCGTTCCTGGATCGCGAATTCCTCGATGTGGCGATGCGCTTCGACGCCGCGCACAAGATGGTCGGTGCGGGCGTTGGTGGCCGCCGCATCGAGAAGGCGGTGCTGCGCGAGGCGTTCGAAGGCTACCTGCCGGACAGCATCCTGTGGCGGCAGAAGGAGCAGTTCAGCGATGGCGTTGGCTATGGCTGGATCGACGGGCTGAAGGCGCATGCCGAAGCCCAGGTGAGCGACCGTGTGCTGGCAGCGGCCGACAAGCGCTTCCCGCACAACCCGCCGCAGACCAAGGAGGCCTACTACTACCGTCATCTGTTCGAGCAGTTCTTCCCGAGCCGTGCGGCCGCCGAGACCGTGCCGGGTGGCAAGTCCATCGCCTGCTCGTCGCCGGCGGCGATCGCGTGGGATGCGAGCTTCGCCGCAGCTGCAGATCCGTCGGGGCGCGCGGTCGCTGGCGTGCACGAGCAGGCACTGGCGTAAGCGCCGAAAGGGGACGGAGGGGGGCCGGGGCGCCTGTGTCACTAACGACTTAATCCCCTCCGTCCCCTTTTTGTATGATCGCCCCCCTGCACATTGGGGAATGTTCATGGACGTACACAGCGGGGGCCAGGTGCCACCGACGAAGTGGGGATGGCGCTACCTGGCCTGGGCTGGGGTGCCGTTGCTGGCCGGCGTGCTGCTGGCCCGTTATGCCGGTCCGGCGGCGCCCGAGGCTGGTGCCCGTGCCACGGCCACGACCATGGCCGAAGCCACCTGGGCGCAGCATCTGGCGTCGCCGCTGGGCCTGTTCCTGTTGCAGCTGCTGGTGCTGTTGCTGGTAGCCAAGGGCGCCGGTGCGCTGCTGAAGCGGCTGGGCCAGCCGGCGGTGATCGGCGAGATGGCGGCCGGCCTGATGATGGGCCCGCTGGTGCTCGGCAGCTTGCTGCCGCAGTTGCACGGTGCGTTGTTCCCGGCCAGCTCGTTGGGGCCGCTTGGCATGCTCAGCCAGCTGGGCGTGCTGATGTTCCTGCTGGTGGCCGGTGCCGAGCTGGACCTGGCGGCGCTGCGTGGACGCCGGCGTTTTGCCTTTACGGTCAGCCATGCCGGCATCGCGGTGCCGTTCGTGCTTGGCGTCGCCCTGGCGATCTGGCTGTACCCGCAGCACGGCCCGCAGGGCGTGGGCTTCACCGCATTCGCGCTTTTCGTTGGCATATCGATGAGCATCACGGCCTTCCCTGTGTTGCTGCGCATCCTTGCCGACCGCGGTATCACGCAGACGCCACTGGGGCAGACCGCCATTGCCTGCGCTGCATTGGGTGATGCCACCGCGTGGTGCCTGCTGGCGCTGATCGTGGCCGCCGCCCAGGCCAGCGGATGGCTGCCGGCCAGCCTCAACCTGCTGTGCGTGGTCGCGTTCGTGGCGCTGATGCTGGGGCTGGTGAGGCCGTGGTTCGCCCGCCAGCAGATCGCGCCGGGCCGTGAGGGACGCTGGCTGCTCGGCATCCTGCTGCTGTCGCTGGGCAGTGCGCTGGTCACCGAAATGCTGGGCATCCACGCGCTGTTCGGTGCGTTCGCGGCGGGCGTGGCGGTGTCTTCCAATGTGCAGTTGCGCGACCTGCTGATGGCGCGCGTCGAACCGTTCGCGGTGACGCTGCTGCTGCCGCTGTTCTTCGCAATGACCGGCCTGCGCATGCGCGCCGATACGCTGCAGGCCAGCGATGTCCTGTTGTGCGTGGTGGTGATCGCGGTAGCCACGACGGGCAAGCTGCTGGGTACCTTCAGTGCCGCACGCAGTGCCGGCATGCCCACCCGTGAGGCGTGGCGGCTGGGTGCACTGATGAACACCCGTGGCCTGATGGAGCTGATCGTGCTCAACCTGGGTTACGAACTTGGCCTGCTCGGTGACCGCCTGTTCGCGGTGCTGGTGATCATGGCGCTGGTGACAACGGCGATGACCGGGCCACTGCTGAACCTGATCGAGCGGCGCAGGGGCTGAGCGTCGAACGGTAGTGCCGGTCGCTGGCCGGCAACCTCATGATGCTGGACACACCTGCATGGATGCCGGCCAGCGGCCGGCACTACCGCGCCGGCACCAGCGTCATCGTGTGCTGCGGCTTGCCCGGCAGGAACGGCGTCGGCCGCCCATGCACCCAGTCTTCGTGGCCGGCGCCCCAGTACGGCGACAGCGGGTGCCCGCTCTGGCCGCCGGGCATATGCACGATGCCGTCGGCCTCGTGGCCGGGCGAAACCACCATGCGCTCGGAAGCACCGAAGCCCGGCGTCTGCACGCGCGGCATGTCGCGGTCGCCGGGCAGGCGGTCGGCCGGCATGCACAGCCAGTGTTTGGCGATGTCCGGCAGCGCCCGTGCGATGGGGTGGCAGATCGCCGCCGTATTGCGTTCGCCCCAGCTGCGCTTGGCCAGTGGGCCCTGCCTGGCCAGCTCGCTCTCGGTGCGGCGTGCGGCGTCGATCAGCAGCGCATCCCAGCTGTCGAAGGCCGGTGGCAGCAGATTGGCCGGACGCTGCTGCAGCATCGGCCAGGCCACGCCTTCCAGCTGCGCCAGGCGCGGCTCCAGATAGTCATCGCCCAGCTGCGCATTGGCCGGTGCCAGCAGTGCATCGGACAGTGTTGTCATCACCTGCGTACGGAACTCGCGCACCACCCGGTAGCTGACCGAGCTGGCCGAGGCACGGCCGTCCCATTGATGGCTGGCCTCCTTCAAGCGCTTCAGTGCAGGGTCGTCACTGCGTTCGATGACGTCGTGCAGCAGCGCCCACCAGCGCTGCAGGAACACCGCGCGATCGTCGAGCTGGATCGCCAGCAGGTCGTGTTCATCGAAGCGCTCCTGGATCGCCAGCAGGTCGCGGATCTGCCGCCCGCGGGCGCCAAGGTCATAGCCGCCGTTGCCGGCCTGGGCCAGTGCCTCGCCGTCGAGGACGCGGCCGTTGGCGGTCCACAGGCGATGGTTGGGGGGATCGATCAATGCCGGCGAGGCATCGGTGCGGATCGGCCAGGGGGCGCAGTCCTGGTTGTGGGCGGCGTTGAAGCCGGCCGGCGCGCAGCCCGGACCGCGATCCGGGCGGGCGCCGATCAGGCGCCAGGCGATGCGTCCGGTGCGGTCGCCGACCACCAGGTTCTGCGCGGGGATGCCGGCGTGGTCGGCGAACTGCAGCGCAGCGTCCAGATCACCGGCGCGGGCCAGATCACCGAAGTCCAGGCGCACCGCACCGGGCAGCTGGGCGACCCAGCGCAGCGCGTCGCCGCTGCCATCGGCATGCGTGTGCAGGATCGGTCCCCAGGCGGTTTCGCGTACCGGGAACAGCACGTCGGCCTGGCCGGCCACCGCGATCCGTTCTTCATGCACCGTCACTGCGGCATTGGCCGGTTCGGTGCGGTAGTCCGCGGTGTCGATGTAGCTGTTGGTGAAACCCCAGGCGATGTGCCCGTTGCTGCCGACGATCACGGCCGGAAGGCCCGGCAGCGAGAAGCCGGTGACGTCGACCTGGCCGCCAGCGGCCTGTGGATCGGGATAGCGCAGGCGCACGCGGAACCACAGGCCGGGGGCACGCAGGCCCAGGTGCATGTCGTCGGCGACGATCGCGCGACCGTCGGCGGTAAGCGCACCGGCCACCGCGAAGTTGTTGCTGCCGACGGCGTCCACCTCTTCCTGCGCGGTGCCGGATTTTCCCTTCAATGTGCGCAGGTCGAGCTGGCTGGCATCGGGCAGGGCGGCGTTGCCGGTGGGTTCGCCGAACAGCGGTGCATCCCATTCGGTGCCGTCGTGGGCGATCAGCGCGTACAGCGCTGGCGGCACCACCGCGCGGATGCGGCTCAGTGCAAGCTCGGTCTGGTTGCCGGGGTCCTGCAGGTCGGCGTACATGGCCAGCCCGGTCAGCACGCTGTCGCTGGCCTGCCACGGTTGTGGTGATTGCCGCAGCAGCAGGTAGGCCCACGGGCGCACGGAGAGATCGGCCAGGCCTTCGTTGACGCCATCCACGTAGGCGCGCACGGCTATGCCGTTGTCGCCCAGTGCGGCCTGCAGATTCGCCTCGGTGCGTGCACGCAGCCGGTGCACGCGCATGCGCTTGTCGGCGTCGATGGCCTTCGGCCCGAACAGCGCCGACAGCTCGCCAGCGGCACTGCGGCGCATCAGGTCCATCTCGAAATAACGTTCCTGCGCGTGTACGCGGCCGAGCGCACGCATCGCGTCGGCCTGGCTGCCGGCAGTGATGGTGACCACGCCCAGCCCATCGCGCTCGAGGGTGACCGGCTTGGCCAGCCCCGGCAGCGCATGCTCGCCGTCCAGGTCGGCCAGGCTGCCGCGCAGCAGCAGCCACAGCACCAGTGCGGTGACCAGCACGATGGCGATCAACACGCCCAGCACCCAACGCCATGTACGTCGCATCGCACGTCCTTTCCGAACTCGTGGGCCGATTGTAGCCGCAGGCGCAACTGCGACTGATTCCGATTAGATCACCGTATTTTGAAATGCGGCACCCTATGCCGCATCGATTCACAGGAGCCCCCCTCATGAAAGGCAACCCGGACGTCATCGCCTGCCTGAAGGAACTGCTGCGCGGCGAGCTTGCTGCGCGCGACCAGTACTTCATCCATTCCCGCCGCTACGAGGACCAGGGCCTGTTCGCGCTGTACGAACGCCTGAACCACGAGATGGAAGAGGAAACCCAGCACGCCGATGCGCTGCTGCGCCGGATCCTGTTCCTCGGCGGCGACCCGGACATGCGCCCGCATGCCACGGAGCCGGGCAAGACCGTGGAAGAGATGCTGCAGAAGGATCTCGACACTGAATACGCCGTTCGGAACAATCTGGCCGCCGGCATGAAGCTGTGCGAGGAGAAGGGCGACTACGTGAGCCGCGACATCCTGCTGGCGCAGCTGAAGGACACCGAAGAAGACCACGCCTGGTGGCTGGAACAGCAGCTGGGCCTGATCAAGCGCATCGGCCTGGAGCTGTACCAGCTGAGCAAGATCGACGGCAGCGGCGCCCCGGCGCACTGAGCGGGCATCGTTTTTTGTAGAGCCGAGCCAATGCTCGGCTGCCTTCCGGTAGAGCCGACCGCTGGTCGGCTGCTCTGCAGAAAGCAGCCGACCAGCGGTCGGCTCTACCAGGAGCCAAAGGCAGCCGACCAGCGGTCGGCTCTACCAGCAGTACAGCGTTCTGTCGCCCGCCAGCACCGGAGCACCGCCAGCCAGCCTTCGCCCGCCAGCCGCTCCACCGCCCGCCAGCCGACAACGAAAAAGCCGGGGAATGCCCCGGCTTTTTCGTGCCTGGGGTCAGATCCGTTTTCGACGAAAACGGCTCTGACCCCTCGCTCGGGATGCATGGCACGACGACGGAGATTCAAGTCAGAGACGGGGTTTCATATCTCCTCTGCATCGGAGAGATCCTGGTATCCCACGGGAGTCAGTCCAATGAAGTCGACCAGAACTCCGTAGGGGTAGCAGATGGGTAGCCGTCCCTCTGCAAAGAGCATCGACCACCTTTCCAGCTCCCAGAACGTAATCTCTGGCTCAGAGGCCAGAGGGCCTTCCCCTGATGAAGCTTCGACTGGGAAGTGTGCGGCGAGATGATCCAATGCGTACTGTTGCAGCACTGGGAGTTTAGAGAGCTGTTCCATCACGAAGCCGACTCCAGCCATCAGCTGACCGTCTTCTGACATCTGGATCGAGAAGAAAGTGCCGTCCCCGGCAGGCAGGTGTCCTTGGGCGAACCAGCCGGTATCGCGATCCCCAACGATGTGCAGTTCGCCAAGGCCCTGAACGTGAATGGTTGAAGGAATCATCTGGTGGTTTGTGTTGGCATCAATCATTTGATTGTGATCCAAAAAACGCAAATAGCCGGGATTTCCCCGGCTATTTGCGTGCAACTGGTCAGCAATTGTCGCTTATGCCTTGTTCGTCGACTGACGCCAATCCAAGTTGGCGTCTACCCGCAAGGGCGTGTCAACCAAGGTTGACACCTACCAGGAGCGATAGTCCGGGGTCAGAGCCCGTTCCGTCGGAACGGGATCCGACCCCCGCGGCGGTCACTCCACCGACAGCCCTTCCACCTTCTGCCAGCCGCGTGGCAGCAGGTGCCCGCGGGTGGCGCGGGCGCCGAGATAGGCGTCGAGCTCGTTGAACTTCAGGCCCATGGTGCGCTGGCCGCTGCGCACCTGCAGGGTCTGCCCCGGGCTGATCGCCACGATGGCGACCACGCGTTCGGTGGCGAGCTTGGCCTTCGGGATCTCGATGATCTTGTTGCCCTTGCCCTTGTCCAGTTCCGGCAGGTCGTTGGCGGCGATCGCCAACAGGTTGCCCGAACTGGTCACCGCCACGATGCGGTCGGTGGCGACGTTGGCGACCACCGACGGGGTCAGCACCGACGAGCCGGCCGACAGGTTCAGCATCGCCTTGCCGGCCTTGTTGCGGCCGATCAGGTTCTCGAAGCGGGTGACGAAGCCATAACCGTGGCTGGAGGCCAGCACGAAGCGGGTGTCCGGCTCGGCGCTGGCCAGGGTCACGAAGCTGGTGCCCGGTGCCGGCGAGAAGCGGCCGGTCAGCGGTTCGCCATTGCCACGCGCGGAGGGCAGGGTGTGCACCGGCGTCGAGTAGGCGCGGCCTTCGCTGTCGAGGAACGCGACCTGCTGGGTGCTGCGTGCGCGCACCGCGCCCTGCAGCCCGTCGCCTTCACGGTACGACAGCGCGGATGCATCGACGTCGTGGCCCTTGGCGGCACGGATCCAGCCCTTCTCCGACAGCACCACGGTCATCGGTTCGCTCGGCACCAGCTCGGTCTCGTCGATCGCCTGCGCCGCCTGGCGCTGCACCAGCGGCGAACGGCGTGCGTCGCCGAACTTCCTGGCGTCGGCGGTCAGTTCATCGCGGATCAGCTTCTTCAGCTTGGCCTTGCTGTCGAGGATGCCGAGGATCTTCTCGCGCTCCTTGGCCAGTTCATCCTGCTCGCCGCGGATCTTCATCTCTTCCAGGCGGGCCAGCTGCTTCAGCTTGGTTTCCAGGATGTACTCGGCCTGTTCCTCGGACAGTCCGAAGCGCGCGATCAGCGCGGCCTTCGGCTCGTCTTCGGTACGGATGATGTGGATCACCTCGTCCAGATTGAGGAACGCGACCAGCAGGCCTTCCAGCAGGTGCAGGCGGCGCTCGACCTTCTGCAGGCGGTGCTGCAGGCGGCGGGTGACGGTGTTGCTGCGGAAGGTCAGCCATTCGCTGAGCAGCATCTTCAGGTTCTTCACCTGCGGACGGCCGTCCAGCCCGATCACGTTGAGGTTGACGCGGTAGCTGCGCTCCAGGTCCGTGGTGGCGAACAGGTGGCCCATCAGCTGGTCGGCGTCGACGCGGTTGGAACGCGGCACCAGCACCACGCGCACCGGGTTGGCGTGGTCGGATTCATCGCGGATGTCTTCCAGCCACGGAAGCTTCTTGGCGCGCATCTGTGCGGCGATCTGCTCGATCACCTTCGACGGCGACACCTGGAACGGCAGCGCCGTGATCACGATGTTGCTGGCTTCCCTGGTGAAGGTCGCGCGTGCACGCACGCTACCGTTGCCAGTCTCGTAGATGTTGCGCAGGTCATTGGCCGCAGTGATGATTTCGGCGCTGGACGGATAGTCCGGGCCCTGCACGTGTTCGCACAGGTCGCGCACGCTGGCATCGGGGTTGTCGAGCAGGTGCAGCAGCGCGCTGACGATCTCGTTGAGATTGTGTGGCGGCACGTCGGTGGCCATGCCCACGGCAATGCCGGTGGTGCCGTTGAGCAGCAGGTGCGGGAGCCGCGCCGGCATCCAGGTCGGTTCCTGCAGGGTGCCGTCGAAGTTCGGTGCCCAGTCGGTGGTGCCCTGGCCCAGTTCGCCCAGCAGCACTTCGGCGATCGGGGTCAGCTTGGATTCGGTGTAACGCATCGCCGCGAACGACTTCGGGTCGTCGCTGGAGCCGAAGTTGCCCTGGCCCTCGATCAGCGGGTAGCGGTACGAGAACGGCTGCGCCATCAGCACCAGCGCTTCGTAGCACGCGCTGTCGCCGTGCGGGTGGTACTTGCCGATGACGTCGCCGACGGTGCGCGCGGACTTCTTCGGCTTGGACGCGGCATTCAGGCCCAGCTCGCTCATCGAATAGATGATGCGGCGCTGCACCGGCTTCAGGCCGTCGCCGATGAACGGCAGGGCACGGTCCAGGACCACGTACATCGAGTAGTCGAGGTAGGCGCGTTCGGCGTACTCGCGCAGCGGCAGTTGTTCGAATCCGTGGAACACGGGGCGGGCAAGTTCGGTCATGCGGCGTTGTTACCTATGTCGGGAGGCGGCGACGGCGGTCGCCGCTCGCAATCCTGTGATTATCCGGATGCGGCGGGGGATGCCAAGCCGCGCGCAGGGTCCAGCCCGGTTTCCAGGCCGTGGCCGGCCCGCGCCAGGTAGCGCCCCGGCGGCAGCCCGAAGTGGCGGCGGAACACGGTGACGAACGCGCTGGCGCTGCTGAAGCCCAGTGCATGGGCGATGTCGGCGACGCTGCGGCCATCGGTCAACTGGCGCAGGGCTTCGGAGAGCCGGGCCTGCTGCCGCCACTGGGCGAAGCTGAGCGTGGTCTCGTCGCGGAAGTGGCGGGTCAGGCTGCGCGGTGACAGGCCGGCCCAGTGCGCCCATTCGGCCAGGCTGCGTTCGTCGGACGGGTCGGCCAGCAGCTGCGAGGCGATCTTCAGCAGCCGCCGGTCATGCGGCATCGGCAGATGCATGCGCTGACGCGGCGCGGTGCGGATCTCGTCCAGCAGCACCTCGATGATGTGCTGGCGCTCGGGCGTGGTGTCATAGCCCAGCGGCCATTCGCAGATACGCTCGGCCAGCGCCTGCGCCAGCTTGGACAGGCCCAGCACGCAGGGGTCGGCGGGCAGGGTGGCACAGGCGGGTGCGGCCAGCGCCATGCCCCAGCCGCGCAGCGGCCCGTCGAGGGTGACCGTGTGCGGCTCCAGCGGCGGCATCCAGCCGGCCGAACCCGGCGCCAGCGACCAGGTGCCGTGCGAGGTGCGGGTGGTCAGCAGGCCGCGCTCCACGTAGATCAGTTGCGCGCGCTGGTGATGATGCCAGTCCACCTCACGGACCAGTCCCTGCGGGCTGTCGAAGCGGTAGGCGACCACCGATGGGCCGTCGTTGCGCTCGAACCAGTCCAGTGCATCGTCCCTGAGCAGGCGTTTGGGAGCGGGGATTTCTGCCTTGTTCATCATGTCTGCTGGCTGAAATGTGTCATCCATTGGCTGGATTGTACTACCGGGCCACCTGACCAGGTCATTAAGGTAGGCGCCTTCACCGATCCAGCCCACTGCTGCAACACAGCATTCGATGCCAGATCGAATATTTCCATTGAGAAATATTTTTTTTGGAAGAGAATGCTCCCCCATGATCTGTCCTGCAACCACTCCTCCCAGCTTCGGCCTGCTGCTGCGCCAGGTGCGCGACGGCCTGGTCCGCCAACTCGACGCGTCCATGGCTGAAGAAGATCTGGGCATCGGCTTCACCCACTACATCGGGTTGAAGGTGCTTTCGAACATGGCACCGTGCACCGCCAACGAACTGGCCCAGGCCATCGATCAGGTGCCCAGCGCGGTGACCCGGCTGCTGGACAAGCTCGAAGCGCTGGGCTGCGTCCGCCGCGAACCGCATGCGCAGGACCGGCGGGCATTGCAGATCGTGCTGACCGATGAAGGCCGCGCGCTGTGGGCGCGCCTGAAGCTGCGTGGCGACGCGGTGATGGATTACGCCCTGCGTGATCTTTCCGCCGACGAGCGCACGCTGCTGCTGTCCCTCCTTACCCGAATCCGCGATTCACTGACGACCCCATGAACCCGATCCCGCATTCCACTCTCCGCCGGTCCGGGCGCGCGCTGCTGGTGTCAGCGCTGGCCCTGGCCCTGGCCGCCTGCGCCAGCAGTCGTGGCCTCAACCCGCAGGGCCACGTGCTTGACGTGGACAGCCTGCACAGCGAACGCACCCTGGCCGACACCGACCTGAGCGCCACCGGCTTCCCGGCGCAGGACTGGTGGAAGGCACTGGGTGATGCGCAGCTTGACGCGCTGGTTGCCGAGGGCCTGGCCGGCCACCCGAGCCTGGACGCCGCCGATGCCCGCCTGCGCCAGGCCCAGGCCCAGGTCGGCACCGCACGTGCCGACGAACTGCCGAGCCTGTCGGTGTCCGGTGGCTACACCGGCCTGCGCCTGCCTGAGTCGATGGCAGGCAGCGAGATCGGTGGCCATTACGCCGGCAGCAGCCAGGTCGCCTTCGACTTCAGCTACGGCGTGGACCTGTGGGGCGGCAAGCGCGCCGCCTGGGAAGCCGCCGTGGACGGTGCGCACGCCGCCACCGTTGAAGCGCAGGCCGCCCGCCTGAACCTGTCCACCGGCATCACCCAGGCCTATGCCGACCTGGCCTACGCGTGGCAGCTCAACGACGTGGCCGAGGAAGAGCTGAGCCGCTCGCAGAAGTCACTTGAACTTACCCGCCAGCGCCGCCGCGCCGGCATCGACAGTGATCTGCAGGTGCGCCAGGCCGAGGCCCGCGTGCCGGCCGCGCAGCAGCAGGTGCAGGCCGCCCAGCAGCGTATCGACGCCGCCCGCACCGCACTGGCCGCGCTGGTCGGCAAGGGTCCGGACCGTGGCCTGTCGATCCAGCGCCCGCGGCCGCTGAATCCGGTGGCACTGCAGCTGCCGGGCGTGCTGCCCAGCGAACTGCTTGGCCGCCGCCCCGACATCGTGGCCGCACGCTGGCGCGTTGAAGCAGCCGACAAGCAGATCAAGGTTGCCAAGACCAAGTTCTACCCGAGCTTCAACCTGACCGCGCTGGCCGGCGTGGTCGCCCCGAATGTGGGCGACCTGCTGAAGAGCAGTTCCACCTTCGCCTACATCGGCCCTGCGCTGAGCCTGCCGATCTTCGAAGGCGGCAAGCTGCGCGCCAACCTGGCCAATACCGATGCGCAGTACGACCTGGCGGTGGCCAACTACAACCAGACCGTGCTCGATGCGCTGCGTGATGTGGCCGACCAGGTCAACGCGGTGCGCTCGCTGGCACAGCAGGCGCAGTCGCAGCAGCAGGCGGTGGACACCGCACGCGCTGCCTTCGACCTGGCCCAGCAGCGCTACCGCGCCGGCATCGGCAGCTACCTGGACGTGCTGACCGCGCAGTCCACCCTGCTGCAGTCGCAGCAGCAGCTGGCCGGCCTGCAGTCGCAGCAGGTGCAGTCCTCGGTGCGCCTGAGCAAGGCGCTGGGCGGTGGTTTCCAGCCCACTGACGCCGACCGCGCACCGATCGCCTCCCATTCCGATTCCTCGCATTCCTGAAGATCTCCGACATGAGCCAGACCCAAGACACCGCGGCCCCGGCCGCCCCCAACCGCCGCGGCAACCTGCTGCGCGGCCTGTTCGTGATCGTCGTGCTGCTGCTTGCCGCTTTGGCGCTGTGGTACTTCATGTTCGGCCGTTGGTTCGAAGAGACCGACGATGCCTACGTGCAGGGCAACCAGGTGCAGATCACCCCGCTGGTGACCGGCACCGTGGTCGCCATCAATGCCGATGACGGCATGCGCGTGGAGCGCGGCCAGCTGCTGGTGCAGCTGGACCCGTCCGACACCGCGGTGGCGCTGCAGCAGGCCGAAGCCAACCTGGCCAGGACCGTGCGCCAGACCCGTGGCCTGTACCGCAGCGTGGAAGGCGCGCAGGCGGAACTGAACGCCCGGCAGGTGACCCTGAAGCGCGTGCGCGACGACTACGCCCGGCGCAAGGACCTGGCCGCCACCGGCGCCATCTCCAACGAAGAACTGGCCCACGCCCGTGACGAACTGGCTGCTGCCGAAGCCGCCGTGGCCGGTTCGCGCGAGACCGTCGAGCGCAACCGCGCGCTGGTCGACGACACCGTGATCGCCACCCAGCCGGACGTGCAGGCTGCCGCCGCACAGCTGCGTCAGGCCTTCCTCAACAACGCCCGCGCCGGCATCGTCGCGCCGGTCTCCGGCTACGTCGCCCGTCGTTCGGTGCAGGTCGGCCAGCGTGTGCAGCCGGGCAATGCCCTGATGGCCGTGGTGCCGACCGAGCAGATGTGGGTCGAGGCCAACTTCAAGGAAACCCAGCTGCGCCACATGCGCCTGGGCCAGGAAGTGGAGCTGAAGTCGGACCTGTACGCCGGCGACGTGAAGTACAAGGGTCGCATCCAGAGCCTGGGCCTGGGCACCGGCTCGGCGTTCTCGCTGCTGCCGGCGCAGAACGCCAGCGGCAACTGGATCAAGATCGTGCAGCGCGTGCCGGTGCGCATCGCCATCGATGCCAAGCAGCTGGCCGAACACCCGCTGCGCATCGGCCTGTCGATGAAGGCCGAAGTGAGCCTGCGCGACCAGAAGGGCGAAGTGCTGCCGAGCACCCCGGCCAAGGGCACGGTGTTCGACACCGACGTGTATGCCAAGCAGCTGCATGATGCCGACGAGGTGATCCACACGATCATCCAGGGCAACCTGCCGCAGCAACAGGCGAAGGTGGGCTGAGGTCGCCATGTCCGCACAAGCTCCAGCCGCGCCCGGCGCTCCGGGCGCACCGGCGGCGCCGGCTGCGGCCTCCGGGTTCCTGCCGCCCAGCGTCGCCCTGTGCACCGTAGGCCTGGCGATGGCGTCGTTCATGCAGGTGCTCGACACCACCATCGCCAACGTCTCGCTGCCGACCATCGCCGGTAATCTCGGCGCCAGTTCGCAGCAGGCGACCTGGGTCATCACCTCGTTCGCGGTCAGCACGGCCATCGCGCTGCCGCTGACCGGCTGGCTCAGCCGCCGTTTCGGCGAACGCAAACTGTTCGTCTGGGCCACCCTGGCCTTCGTCATCACTTCGCTGTTGTGCGGCCTTGCGCAGAGCATGGGCATGCTGGTGGTGTCGCGTGCGCTGCAGGGTTTCGTGGCCGGCCCGATGTACCCGATCACGCAGTCGCTGCTGGTCTCGATCTACCCGCGCGAGAAGCGCGGGCAGGCATTGGCGCTGCTGGCGATGATCACGGTGGTGGCGCCGATCTGCGGCCCGATCCTCGGTGGCTGGATCACCGACAACTACAGCTGGGAATGGATCTTCCTGATCAACGTGCCACTGGGCATCTTCGCTGCGCTGGTGGTGGGCAACCAGCTGAAGGGACGCCCGGAGCAGATCGAGAAGCCGAAGATGGACTACGTCGGCCTGGTCACGCTGGTGATCGGTGTCGGCGCGCTGCAGCTGGTGCTCGACCTGGGCAACGACGAGGACTGGTTCTCGTCGATGAAGATCGTGGTACTGGCCTGCGTGGCGGTGGTGACGCTGACGGTGTTCCTGATCTGGGAACTGACCGACAAGGATCCGATCGTCGACCTGAAGCTGTTCCGGCACCGCAACTTCCGTGCCGGCACGCTGGCGATGGTGGTGGCCTATGCGGCGTTCTTCAGCGTGGCGCTGCTGATTCCGCAGTGGCTGCAGCGTGACATGGGCTATACCGCGATCTGGGCAGGCCTGGCGACCGCGCCGATCGGCATCCTGCCGGTCATCATGACGCCGTTCGTGGGCAAGTATGCGTCGCGCTTCGACATGCGGATGCTGGCCACCGTGGCCTTCATCGTGCTGTCGATGACCAGCTTCCTGCGCTCGAACTTCAACCTGCAGGTGGACTACATGCACGTGGCCGGCGTGCAGCTGATCATGGGCATTGGCGTGGCGCTGTTCTTCATGCCGGTGCTGCAGATCCTGCTGTCGGACCTGGATGGGCGCGAGATCGCGGCGGGCTCCGGCCTGGCGACGTTCCTGCGCACGCTGGGCGGCAGCTTCGCGGCCTCGCTGACGACGTGGCTGTGGGCGCGGCGTACCCAGGTGCACCATGCCGACCTGACCGAGCACATCTCGGCCTATCAGCCGGGAATGCAGGAGCAGGTCACCGCAATGGGGCAGGGCGACCTGCAACATGGCGCGGCGGTACTGAACAACATGATCAACCACCAGGCATCGCAGATGGGTTTCAACGACATCTTCTTCCTGCTGGGCTGGATCTTCCTGGCGATCATCACCTTCCTGTGGCTGGCCAAGCCGCCGTTCGGTGCGGGTGCCGGTGCGGCCGCCGGCGGCGGACACTGAAACTCCCTGGAAACACCGTGCTGTATTTTGACCCCGCCGCCAGGCGGGGTCCTTGCTTGTGCTACGCAGATCGCACGGACCGTGTCATCGGAGCATTGCAACGATGCAGGTTCAACGCGTGCGATAGACGCGCTTGAACACCACCCGATCACGGAACAATCGGGAAATGGCCCACATTCCCGCCACCAGAACGGCCGCGCCTGTGAGCCAGCCGGCAGTGGCCTGCAATTGGCTGCCGACCAGTGTGCCGCAGACAATGGCGGCGACAAAGACGAACATGACCGCCTCCCTGGATGCACCGTAGTGGACCTCGGCCTGGCATCCCACGCATACGGTTACGCCATGGTTCGAGCCGGTATGGCAGTGAGGGCAGATGATGCTGCGCTGCATTGGTGCGTCCTTTTGGGGAGAGGAGGGGCGCTGGTCAGGTCGTGGCGATACACCTGCAACCGGCTCCCGCAAATCTGCCTCCACCGAAAAGGAATCGGGTGGATATCTACTAGGAAAAGTACGAATTGAACGGCCAACGTGAAATGGGGCCCAAAAGCGGGCCGTCCAGGGGAGGGGGCCGACGCACGGGGATGCGGTATGCGCCAGTAGGCGATTCCCAGATGGTGCGAGATACGACAGTTCGATGGGTAGGTGGGACGCCACGTTCGCCAAACCCCGAAAACGAAAAAACCCGCTTTCGCGGGTTTGATCATCTTGAGTCGTGGTGCCCAGGAGAGGACTCGAACCTCCACGGTTTTACCCGCTAGTACCTGAAACTAGTGCGTCTACCAATTCCGCCACCTGGGCGACTCAGGAGATGAATTGTGCGGTACGGCAGAGAGTGTGTCAACAACATTTCACACTTTTTTCTGCGGTTGCACGCCCAGGTGGTGCAGCAGGCTGCGCATCGCCGGTGACAGCTGCGCCCACCCGGCGAAACAGGCGCACAGGCGGCGCTGTGCCCACCCATCGGCAAGCGGCACCGCAACGGTATGCGTACTGCGTCGATGCTGGCGCGCGATGCTCCGCGGCACGATGCCGACACCGATGCCGTGGCCGACCATGATGCAGACACCCTCGAAGGTCTTCATGCGGATGCGCACATCCAGGCGGCGCCCGATGTCGCGGGCCTGGTCTTCGATGTAGATCTGAAGCGCATTGCCATCGGCGAGGGCAACGAAGGTCTCGCCTGCGGCATCGGCGAAGGTCACGCTGCGCAGTGATGCAAACCGGTGATCGGCAGGAAGCAGCATCACCAGCGGATCTTCGGCGACCACATGCTGCTGCAGGCCGGCAGCGTCGACCGCATCACTGATGATGCCGGCCTCGGCCTGGCCAGCGATGATCGCGCGCACGACTTCGGGGCTGGTGCGCTCCAGCAGTTCCACGTGCAGGCGCGGGCGTTCGGCCAGCCACGGTGCCAGCCGCGGGGGCAGATAGTTGGTCAGCGCAGCGGTGTTGGCATACAGGTGCAGGGTGCCACGCGCGCCGTGCGCGAATGCCTGCAGCTCGCCGCGCAGCTGCGCCTGCTGCTGCACGATCAGTCGCGCATGGTGGGCGAGGGCGGCGCCGGCTTCGGTCAGGCTGACGCCACGCGGGTGCCGGTTCAACAACGCGGTGCCGGCGTCGGCTTCGATCGTGCGCAGGCGTTCGCTGGCTGAAGCCAGTGCCAGGTTCGCCTGCGCTGCGCCGGCCGTGATGCTGCCCGCCTCGGCAATCGCCAGGAACAGGCGCAGGTCGGCGATATCCATCCGCATGTGATGCCCTCATCGCAACGCCTGTGCCTTCGGATCAGCCGAAGGCGAGGCCGGGAAGACCGCATTGTGCGCCGAGTCGCCGGTCGATCCAATGAAGGCATGAATGAACCGATGTACTTCTATGTGCTGCTGGTGGTGGTGTTCGTGCTGGCCGGCGTGGTCAAGGGCGTGACCGGCATGGGGTTGCCGACGGTGGCGATGGGCCTGCTGGGCAGTACGCTGTCGCCGGTGTCGGCGGCGTCGATGCTGTTCATTCCCACCTTCGTCACCAATGCGTGGCAGCTGCTGTCCGGGCCGTCACTGGGCCCCATCGTGCGGCGGTTGTGGCCGATGATGCTCGCGGTGGTGGTGGTGACGCTGGGGTCGGCCGCGCTGCTGGTGCGGGTAGATCGCACTGGGTCGCGCGTTGCCCTGGGCCTGGCGCTGGTGGTCTATGCGGCCTATGCGCTGCTTGCGCCGGTGTTCCGCGTGCCGCAGCGGCGCGAGCGTTGGCTGGGGCCGCTGGTGGGGGCGTTGTCGGGCGTGGTGACTGGCGCCACCGGCGTGTTCGTGATGCCGGCCGTGCCGTACCTGCAGTCGCTGGGGTTGCAGCGCGAAGAGTTGGTGCAGGCGCTCGGGTTGGCGTTCACCGTGTCGACGATTTCGCTGACCACCGGCCTGGTGCTGCACGGTGCGTTCGGCATCCAGCAGCTGGGGCTGAGTGCACTGGCGGTGCTGCCGGCGCTGCTGGGCATGTGGTTGGGGCAGGTGATCCGGCAGCGGATCAGTGCGCGGGTGTTCCGCGCCTGTTTCCTTGGGTTCCTGCTGCTGCTTGGGCTGGAACTGGTGCTGCGGCCGCTGGTCTGACGGCGTTCGCGGTCGCCTTTTGCAGACCCGAGCCATGCTCGATTGATCATCACAGGGGTCGAGCATGGCGCGACTCTGCAAAGGCCCGAATTGCGGGCATGAAAAAACCCGCTTTCGCGGGTTTTTCTCATTCTCGACGTGGTGCCCAGGAGAGGACTCGAACCTCCACGGTTTTACCCGCTAGTACCTGAAACTAGTGCGTCTACCAATTCCGCCACCTGGGCGTCGAGGAGCGAAATTATGGGGTGTTGTTACGGAGGTGTCAACACCTTGGTGAAGACACTCCGAACAGCGCCTCGCGGTGTCCTGCTCAAGGAAGGGGCGTTCCCGCGCTGGATCGCAGGCAAAAAAAATCCCCGCCGAAGCGAGGAGTTTTTTCGTTGGTGCCCAGGAGAGGACTCGAACCTCCACGGTTTTACCCGCTAGTACCTGAAACTAGTGCGTCTACCAATTCCGCCACCTGGGCGTTCCAGAGGCGCAATTGTGAAGATGAATCCGGGGACTGTCAATGACTTCCTGAAATTATTTCATCCAACGCCTCCAGGGCGGGCGCTGACCCGTTCTGCACGCCATCAACGGCTACCATGTAGGGCGATGACTACCAAAAAACCAAGCAAGGGCGGGAGCAAGTCCCGCAGCCAGGCCCCCAACAAGGGCCCGAAGGCGGGCGCAGCCCGCACCGCCAAGCCGGGCAAGCCGCTGCCAGGCTGGTTCCCCGAATTGAATGAAGGCGGCACACCGCCGCGCGGCCGCAAGGTCCGCAGCGCTGATGCGGCTGCACCCGGCCCGGCCCCGGGCCGCAAGCTGCCGCCGACCGGCAAGGTGATCGACGATCCCTATGCCGCCCGCGAAGCCGAGAAATACGAACAACCCATCGCCAGCCGCGAGGCCATCCTGGCCCTGCTGGAGCGTTGCGAAGGCCCGCAGACGGCCGAGGAGCTGGGCGCGCGCCTGGGGCTGACCGCACCGGACCGGGCCGAGGCGCTGGCGCGCCGGCTCGGTGCCATGGTCCGTGATGGCCAGCTGGTGCAGAACCGCCGTGGCGGTTTCGCTCCGATCCAGACCCTGAACCTGGTCACCGGCGTGGTGATCGCCAACCCGGAAGGGTTCGGCTTCCTGCGCCCGGTCGAAGGGGGCGACGATCTGTTCCTGCCGCCGTACGAGATGCGCAAGGTGATGCACGGCGACAAGGTGCTCGCCCGCGTGACCGGCATCGATCACCGGGGCCGTCGCGAAGGCAGCATTGCGCGCGTGCTCGAACGCGGCATGACCCGCCTGATCGGCCGCTTCAGCATTGAGATGGGCATCAACTACGTGGTGCCCGATGACAAGCGCGTGCAGCGCAACGTGCAGGTACCGCCGGACCAGACCGGTGGCGCGCGCGACGGCCAGCTGGTGGTCTGCGAACTGACCCAGGCCCCGGACAGCCGCCGCCCGCCGATCGGCCGCATCATTGCAGTGCTGGGCGACAAGCTGACCGCCTCGCTGGTGGTGGAGACCGCCATCCACGGTCACGAGCTGCCGTTCGAGTTCCCGCAGGAAGTGCTGGATGAAGCGGCCTCGGTGCCGCTGGTGGTCGAACCGGCGATGATCGGCGACCGCGTCGATCTGCGCAGCACGCCGCTGGTCACCATCGATGGCGAGGATGCCAAGGACTTCGACGACGCGGTGTACTGCGAGCCGAATGCCGACGGTTTCCGCCTGGTGGTGGCCATTGCCGATGTTTCGAACTACGTGCGCCCCGGCACGCCGCTGGACGAGGAAGCGCAGAAGCGTGCGACTTCGGTCTACTTCCCCGGCTTCGTGGTGCCGATGCTGCCGGAAACCCTGTCCAACGGCATCTGCTCACTGATGCCCAAGGTCGACCGTATGTGCTTCGTCTGCGACATGCAGATCGACCGCGACGGCTTGGTCACGCATTCGCGTTTCTACGAGGCGGTGATGAACTCGCACGCGCGCCTGACCTACACCCAGGTGTGGAAGGCGGTGGGCGAGGACGATGCCGATACCAAGGCCTGGATGGGCAGCCTGCTGCCGCAGGTGCAGCGACTGCACCAGCTGTACAAGGTGCTGTCCAAGGCACGTGCCAAGCGTGGCGCCATCGAGTTTGAAAGCAGCGAGGTACGCTTCGTGCTGGACAACCGTGGTGAAGTCACCCAGGCCGGCATGCTGGTGCGCAACGACGCGCACAAGCTGATCGAGGAATGCATGATCGCGGCCAACGTCGAGGCGGCCAGGTACCTGCTGTCGCGCCACGTGCCGGCGCCATACCGCATCCACGAGAAGCCGCCGGAAACCAAGTACGCCGACCTGCTGGAATTCCTCAAGGAGTTCAAGCTGAGCCTGCCGCCGTGGTCGAAGGTGCGCCCGGGTGACTACACCAAGCTGCTGAAGAAGATCCGCGACCGCCCCGATGCGACGCTGCTGGAGTCGGTGTTGCTGCGCAGCCAGAGCCTGGCAATCTACAGCCCGGAGAACCACGGCCACTTCGGCCTGGCGCTGGAGGCCTACGCGCACTTCACCTCGCCAATCCGTCGCTATCCCGACCTGCTGGTACACCGCGCGATCAAGCATGCACTGTCCGGCAAGCCGCTGGACAAGTTCACCTACAACGCCCGCGAGATGGCCGCGCTGGCGCTGCAGTGTTCCGAGCGTGAGCGCCGTGCCGACGAGGCCGAGCGCGAGGTCGACGAGCGTTACCGCGCGGCGTGGATGGAAAAACACGTGGGTGGCCAGTTCGACGGCGTGATCAGCGGCGTGACCAGCTTCGGCCTGTTCGTCGAGCTGGATGAGTCGAAGGTGCAGGGTCTGGTCCACGTGACCCAGCTGCCGCAGGACTATTACAAGTTCGACGCAACCCGCAAGACGTTGACCGGCGAGCGCCGCGGCGGCAGCTACCGGTTGGGCGACCGCGTGCGCATCCTGGTGCTGAAGGCCAGCATGGAAGAGCGCAAGATCGACTTTCGCCTGGTCGAGCACAAGGGTGAGGACGAGGGCGATGGCCTTCCGCCGCTGCCTGAGCGGGGCAAGCCGGCCAAGCGGAAGAAAGAGAAATATTGATGACCGTGGTAGTGCCGGCCGCTGGCCGGCATCCATGGCACCCTCGGCACCGACGGGTTGCCGGCCAGCGGCCGGCACCACCAGGAGACATCGCATGCAAGGCCAACCCGAATACAGCGGCGGCTGCCAGTGCGGCGCAATCCGCTTCCAGGCCCGTGGCGAGCTGACCCACAGCTCGATCTGCCACTGCCGCATGTGCCAGAAGGCCTTTGGTGCCTTCTACGCGCCCTTGGTGTCCGTACGCGGTGTGCAGTTCAACTGGACCCGGGGCCAGCCGCGCTATTTCCAGTCCTCCAACGTGGTGCGGCGCGGGTTCTGCGCCGACTGCGGCACGCCGTTGACCTACGAAGCGCCCGATGGCGTGGCGGTGGCTGCCGGCGCGTTTGACCAACCCGAACGCCTGCCGCCGACGATCCAGTACGGGGTCGAGCGCAAGCTGCCCTTCGTCGACAGCCTGGCCAGCCTGCCGGCCCGACGTACCGAGGAGGACATCGCGGCGCTGGATTTCCTGGCCACGATCGTGTCCCACCAGCACCCCGACCACGACACCCCGCACTGGCCGCCCCGCAGCCGTTGAGGTTTGTGTAGAGCCGAGTCCATGCTCGGCTGCCTTGAAGCGCGGCCGCCGCCGATGCTCTACCATAGCCACCCCCTTTCCGGTCCCCGCCCGCATGAGCAAGAACAGCCAGTGGATTGTCGGCGTCAACGCCGTCGCCTCCTCCATCGAGAACGACGCCGAGAACGTCCGCGAAGTGCTGGTCGAGGCCGGTGCGAAGAACCCGCGCCTGACCGAGATCGAGGAAAACGCGCGCCGCAAGGGCATCGACGTGCGCAAGGTGAACAGCCAGGCGCTGGACGGCGTCGGCGGTTCGGTGCGACACCAGGGCGTGGCCGCGCGCTATGCCGCCGCCCGCACCTACAGCGAGAACGAGCTGGAAGGCCTGGTTACTGCGGCCGAGGGCAAGGCCCTGCTGCTGGTGCTGGACGAGGTGCAGGACCCGCACAACCTGGGCGCCTGCCTGCGCTCGGCCGCTGCGGCCGGTGCAACCGCAGTGATCATCCCCAAGGACAAGTCGGCCACGGTCAACGCCACCGTGCGCAAGACCTCGGCCGGTGCCGCTGATCTGATCCCGGTGGTGGCGGTAACCAACCTGTCGCGCTGCCTGAAGGACCTGCAGAAGCAGGGCGTGTGGATCTACGGCCTGGCCGGTGAGGCCACCGCCTCGCTGTACCAGCTGGACCTGAAGGGCAACATCGCGCTGGTGCTGGGCGGCGAAGCCGACGGCCTGCGCCGCCTGACCCGCGAGAACTGCGATGGCCTGGTCAAGATCCCGATGCCGGGTGAGATCGAGAGCCTGAATGTCTCCGTCGCCGCCGGCGTCAGCCTGTTCGAGGCCGTGCGCCAGCGCGGTTGATCTGTAGAGCCGAGCCCACGCTCGGCTATCGCATACCCGATCAGGAAAGCAGCCGAGCATGGGCTCGGCTCTACAGAAGCCGCTACCCCGCGCTGCCACCCAGTGCCTTGAACAGGGTCACGTCGTTGTTCAGCTGGCCCTGGCGCACGCGCGCCAGCGACAGCTCGGCATCACGCCGGGTCTGCTGCGCTTCCAGCCAGGTGCGCAGATCGGTGGCGCCCACGCGGTAGCGCACTTCCTGCGCGCGCTCCACTTCCACCGCTTCCTCGTACGAAGCCTGCGAGGCAGCGACCTGGCGCGCCAGCTGCTCGCGCGCGGACAGTGCGTTGTCCACTTCCGAGAGCGCGGTATACAGCGTCTTGCGGAAATTGGTCGCGGCGATCTGATAGCTGGTGCCGGCGATATCGGTATCCAGCTGCGCGCGCTGCAGGTTGAGGAACGGCAGTGACAGGCCCGCGCCCAGCGTGGCCACCGGATTGCGCAGTACATCGCCCAGCGAGGTCGCACTGGAACCGAGGCTGCCGGTCAGGCTCAGCGCCGGGTAGTACTGGGTGGCGGTGACCTTGATGGTCTTCAGGCTGTTGCGCAGGCGGAGTTCTGCCGCACGCAGGTCGGGGCGGCGGCCGAGCAGATCGGCTGGCAGCCCCTCGACAATGCGCGGGCTGCGTGCGCCCAGCAGGTCCTGCGGTTCGTCCTGTTGTGGCCAGGGTGTGCCGTCCAGCAGCACGGTCAGTGCGTTGCGCACCTCCACCCGCTGCTGTTCCAGCGCGCTCTGCGAGGAGCGCTGCGATTGCAGGTTCTGCAGCGCCTGGCGTACTTCCAGGCGCGATACCGCACCGGCGTCGAAGCGGGCCTGCACCAGTTCGCGGGTGCGCTCCAGCCGCTCCAGATTGGCCTGGCCGGTGGCGATCGACTGGTTCAGGTAGGCCAGGTTCCAGTACTGGGTGATGGTGTCGCTGATCACCAGCAGGGCGGTATTCTGCCGGTCTTCCTCGCTGGCTTCGGCTTCCCAGCGGGCGATGTCGCGCTGGGTGCGCAGGCGTCCCCACAGATCGACCTCCCAGCCCAGCGAAACGCCGGTGGAATAGCTGCGGCGCCAGTCGTCGGCCTGGTCGGTGGCGCGGCTGGCATTGCCGCTGACGCCCGATGACGAAGGCTGCGGCCACAGCGCGTTGCTGGCCAGGCCGGCCTGCAGGCGTGAACGCTGCACGGCCAGGCCGGCGGCGGCCAGGTCGCTGTTGGCGGCCAGCGCCTGCGCCACCAGGCGGTCCAGGCGTTCGTCGCCGAAGCCGGTCCACCAGGTGTCCTGGCGGATGTCGTGGCCCGGTGTGTCCAGGCTGCTGCGCGGGTCGTCGGCCGGTGCGTTGAGGGTGGCATCGCCACGCCCATACTGGGCCGGCACGTCGGGATCGGCCACCGGATAACGGCCGACCGAGGCGCAGCCAGACAGGGCGAGCAGAACGGCCCCCGCCAGCAGCCGGCGCGAGGGGGCAGGGAAGGGCAGTCGGGTCATCATCTTCATTCGCGGGCCAGGGCCTCTACCGGGTCGAGCTGCGCGGCGTTGCGCGCGGGCAGGAAGCCGAACGCCACGCCGATCAGGGTCGAGCAGGCGAAGGCGGCAACGATCGAGGCGGTGGAGAACAGCACCTGGAAGTCGCTGGCGAAGCGGCCGATCATCGAGCCCAGCAGCAGGGCCAGGCCGATGCCGAGCACGCCACCGAGCAGGCACACCAGCACCGCTTCGATCAGGAACTGCTGGCGGATATCACTTTGTCGTGCACCGACGGCCATGCGCACCCCGATCTCTCGGGTGCGCTCGGTCACCGACACCAGCATGATGTTCATCACGCCGATGCCGCCGACCAGCAGCGCGATGGCGGCGATGGCACCGATCAGCAGGGTCATCGTGCGCGTGGTCTGCTCGATGGTGTCGCGGATCTCGGCGCTGTTGCTGAGGAAGAAATCCTCGGTGCCGTGGCGCATCGTCAGCAGGCGGGTGATCGCTTCCTGAGCGGCATCCATCGGTGTGTTGTCGTCCACGCGCACGGTGATGCTGGAGACATGGCTCTGGCCGAGCATGCGCGACATCACCGTGGTGTAGGGCACCCACACGCTGAGGCTGGTGCTGCCACCGAAGCCGAAACTCTGGCGCTTGGCCACGCCGACCACGCGTGCCGGCACGTTGCCGAGCAGGATCACCTGCCCGACCGGGTCGACATCAGGGAAGAACTGGGTCTGGGTGTTCTCGTCGATCACCGCCACCTGGCCCAGGCCCTTGACCGCATCGGCATCGAAGAAGCTGCCACTGAGCAGAGTCACGCCCTTGACCCGGAAGAACTGCTCGCCGACGCCGCTGACCTGCGCAGTGGAAGACTGGTTGCGGTAGCGCGCGGTGACCGAGGTCGACACGCTGGGGGTGGCGCTGTCCACGTAACTCTGCTTCGCCAGTGCGTCGGCATCGCTGGCCTTGAGCGTCTGCACCCGCGCCGAGCGCATGTCGCCGAAACCGCGGCCGGGGTAGACGTCGATGGTATTGGTGCCGAGCGCGCTGATGTTCTGCAGGATCTGCTGCTGCGAGCCGTTGCCCAGGGCCACCACCGAGACCACTGAGGCGATGCCGATGATGATGCCGAGCATGGTCAGGAAGGTGCGCAGGCGATGGGCGTTCATCGCAAGCAGCGCCATGCGGAACGCTTCGGTGAAGCGGTCGCGGGCCGCCCGCCAGCTGTTGCCGTGGGCGACGCCGGTACTGGCTTCGCGCTGGGCGCGGTAGCTCGGCGCATCCGGATTGGCGCGGTCGGCGATGATCTCGCCATCGCGGATCTCGATGATGCGCTGTGCGTGCCGGGCCACGCTCATGTCGTGGGTGACGATGATGATGGTGTGGCCTTCGGCATGCAGTTCGCCGAGGATCGCCATCACTTCCTCACCGGATTTCGTATCGAGCGCGCCTGTCGGTTCGTCGGCCAGGATCACCTCGCCGCCGTTCATCAGGGCGCGTGCGATCGACACGCGCTGCTGCTGGCCACCGGAGAGCTGGCCTGGCTTGTGATGCATGCGGTCGCCCAGCCCCAGCCGCTGCAGCAGTTGCTCGGCACGCGCGTTGCGCACCGGGCCGGGACTGCCGGCATACACGGCCGGCACTTCCACATTGCCGCGCGCGTCGAGGTCGCCGAGCAGGTGGTAGCGCTGGAAGATGAAACCGAAATGTTCGCGGCGCAGTTCGGCCAGTTCGTCCGGCTCCATCTTTCCGGTTTCGCGGCCGGCCACCTGGTAGCTGCCCCGAGTGGGCCGGTCAAGGCAGCCGAGGATGTTCATCAGCGTCGACTTGCCCGAGCCGGACTGGCCGACGATGGCGACCATCTCACCGGCGTGGATGTCGAGATGGACGTCGCGCAGCACGGCGATCACATCGTCGCCGGCCGGGAATTCACGTCGCAGGTCGCGCAGGCGCAGCAGCGGCGCCGTCGTGCTCATCGGCGCCCCATGCCCGGGCCGCCGACCCGCATCTGCATGCCGCCGCGGTTGCCGCCGCCGGCGCTGGCACCGGCCGCACCGGCTTCGCCGACCACCACGCGCTCGCCTTCCTTCAAGCCGGACAGGATCTCGGCCGAGGCGCCGTTGTTGATGCCCACGGTGACCTTGCGCGGCTGCGGCTGGCCCTTGTCGTCCAGCACCCGCACCATCCGCTCATCGCCACGGCGCTTCGGTCCCAGTGCCACCGCCGGCACCATCAGCACGCCCTTGGCCTGCTTGAGCAGTACCGAGACCTGCGCGGTCATGTCGATGCGCAGCGTGCCGTCCGGGTTTTCCACATCAAACAGCGCGTTGTAGTAGACCGCGCTGCTGGAGCTGGAGCTGGAGGAACTGCTGGAGCTGGACGAACTCTCGTTGGCGATCGAGGCCGGCGCCGGATTGATCTGGCGCAGCGTGGCGTGATACTTGCGGTCCGGGTCGCCCAGGGTGGTGAAGTACACCGGCATGCCGGGCTTGATCTTGACCACGTCGGCCTCGGAGATCTCGGCATTGACGGTGACCACGTCCAGCCGCGCCAGCATGACGATGGTCGGTGCGGTCTGGTTGGCGTTCACGGTACGGCCTTCCTCGGCCACCACCGCGACCACGGTGCCGTCCATCGGCGCGGTGATGCGGGTGTAGGCCAGGTTGGCGCGGGCGGTGCCCAGCTCGGTTTCGCGGCCCTTGATCTGCGCCTCGTAGGACTGCAGCTGGGCGCGGGCGGTCTTCAGCTGTGCTTCGGCGGCATCGTATTCCTGGCGTGAGGTGGCCTCGGCGGCCAGCATCTGCTGCTGGCGCGCGAACTCCAGTTCGGCCTGGCGCAGGGTGGCTTGCTGCACCGCGCGCTGGGCGGTGACCTGGTCCAGCGAGGCCTGCGCGTTGAGCACCTGGTTCTGCTGGGTGGTGGCATCGATCTCGGCGATCAGGTCGCCTTCCTTCACGGTGTCGCCCAGCTGTACCTTCAGCGACTTGATCTGGCCCGACGCCTGCGCGCCCACGCTGACCAGCTTGTAGGCGTCGATCACGCCGGTGGCATCCACCGTTTGTTCAATGTCACCGCGGCTGACCGGCGAGGTGGCCACCGCCGGGGCGGCGGGCTTGCGCAGCAGCCACCAGGCGGTCGCGGCGATGATCAGGGCGAGCAGGGCGATCAGCATCAGGCGACTCCGGCGGGTCGCTGGCAGCAGGCGGAACGTCACGTCGTGGCTTCACTCTCGAGGCCGCGAGGGCGGCGTTGGTGGGCATTGTGAAGACCGGGCGATGGATGGCTCAATCCTCGGGGCATGTCTGTATGTAACACTGTCGGTGAACAGGCGTAACCACAGGTATCCCGCCCACGGGTGGATACACTGGTACGCATTGCCCCGGATGCGGTTCAGCTGCCGACACGGGATGATCGCGACATGGAGACTGAAAACCCGATGCATCGACTGCTGATCGTCGACGACGACAACGACATCCGCACGCTGCTGGCCGAACAGCTCGGCCGCGCCGGCTACCAGGTGAGCACTGCGGCCGATGGCACCGCCATGCGCCAGCTGCTGGACCGCGAGCACGTGGACCTGATCGTGCTGGACCTCAACCTGCCACGCGAGGATGGTCTGACCCTGTGCCGTGACCTGCGTGCGCGTTCGAACACGCCGGTGATCATGCTGACCGCGCGCGCCGAGCCGATCGACCGCGTGCTGGGCCTGGAAATGGGCGCCGACGACTACCTGGCCAAGCCGTTCGAGCCGCGCGAGCTGCTGGCGCGCATCCGCAACGTGCTGCGCCGGACCGAGGCGCTGCCGGCCAACCTGGAACCGCTGGCGGTACGCCGCGCGCGTTTCTCGCGCTGGGTATTCGACCTGGAGCATCGCCACCTGGTCGATCCGGATGGCCGCGTGGTGGTGCTGTCCGGCGCCGAGTTCCGCCTGCTGCGGGTGTTCATCGCCCACGCCAACAAGGTGCTGTCGCGCGAGCAGCTGGTCGCGCTCAGCAGTGGCCGCAACTACGAGGCTCAGGATCGCGCGATCGACCTGCAGGTCAGCCGCCTGCGCAACAAGCTGGGCGACGATGGTGGCCCGGATGGACTGATCAAGACCGTGCGCAACGAAGGCTACGTGCTGGCCTCGTCGGTCAACCTGGAATAAACCGCGATGAAGCGCCTGCGCCATTTCCTGTCCTCGATGGTCGGGCGGTTGTTCGTGATCCTGCTGCTGGGCATGGCGGTGGCTGCGATCGGCGCGACCATGCTGGCCACCTCCAAGCGCCAGCAGGAGTTCGAGCGGCAGAACCTGAACCGCATCGCCGACCGCCTGCAGGGCTACGTCAACCTGCTGGACGGCAATCCGGAGCTGCGCGAGCGCCTGCTGGCGATCGGCGGGCCGAGCGTGCGCGCGCTGCAGCCGGGCGCACGCCTGGGGCGGGCCGACACGGCGCTGATGGAAGTACTGGAAGACCGCCCCGGGCCGGTGTCGCGCGCGCACGTGCACTTCGCTTCGTTCCGCTCCTGCATTCCCAAACTGCAGGAGCTGCTGCCGCCGCCGCCGCCGGGCCACCGGCGGCCGCCGCGCGAACGCGACCCCGCGTTCATCCCGCCCAAATGCCGTGCAGTGGACGTGACCCTCAACGACGGCACGCTGCTGAAGCTGGCGCTGGACTCGCCGGCGGTGGCGCACAACGGCATCCTCGCCGTGGACCCGTGGTTCCTGACCCTGCTGGTGCTGGCGATTGCCGTGCTGGCCTATATCGTCTCGCGCATGGCCAGCGCGCCGCTGCAGGAACTGGCCGCAGCCGCAGAAGACCTTGGCGATGACCTGCAGCGCGACCCGTTGCCACTGCGCGGGCCGCGCGAAGTGCAGCGTGCCGCCGAAGCCTTCAACGCCATGCAGCACCGCCTGCAGCGGCACCTGGCCGAACGCACGCAGATGCTGGCGGCGATCACCCACGACCTGCAGACGCCGCTGACACGGCTGCGCCTGCGCCTGGAGAATGTCAGCGACGAGGCCCTGCGTGAGCGCCTGATCGGCGACCTGGCGGCGATGCAGGCGCTGGTGCGCGAGGGCCTGGAACTGGCGCGCAGTGCCGAGAGTGCCGAGCAGCGCGCCGCACTGGACCTGGATTCGCTGCTGGAGAGCATTGTCGAGGACGCCGCCGAAGGCGGCGGTGATGTGGTCTTCGAAGGCGGCAGTGGTTCGGTGCTGATGTTGCGTCCGTTGGCGATGCACCGCCTGTTCTCCAACCTGGTGGACAACGCGGTGATGTACGCACAGCGGGCACGGGTGCGGGTTGAGCGCAGCGGCGGTGCGATTACCGTGGTGGTGGCCGATGACGGCCCGGGCCTGGCCGAGGAGCAGCTGGAGGCGGTGTTCGATCCGTTCGTGCGGGTGGAGACCTCGCGTTCGCGCCAGACCGGCGGAGCCGGCCTGGGCCTGACCATCGCGCGCGCCCTGGCCGAGAAGGACGGCGCCCGGCTGTGGCTGCGCAACCGGGCCGAGGGAGGGCTGGAAGCCGTGGTGCAGTGGCCGGCCAGCGCGCAGGTGGTGGCACCCGGCCGCGCCGGCTGAGCCGGGAGACTGCAAACGGTGACGCCGGGGCCGGGGTTTGGCCTATCATCTGCGCATCTCCCCAGTCTCGCCCCGATGAGCCAGCCCGTTCCCGCCGGCATGCCATTGCACGCTGCCCGGCTGTCCTCGCACGCAGCCGCGTCCTGCAGCCGCACCTGGCCGCCGCCGCTGCGGTGATGGGCGGGCAGGGGAACGAGAGGCACTGGGCGGAGTGCTGCGCATCAGGCGCCAGGCGGGTACTGCGGCAGGGCCTGTTGTGGTTGCTGCTGGCCCTCGCGCAGCCGTTGGCTGCGCAGGAAGGCGCGCCGCCGCTGCGCGACTACGCCATTGATGTATGGACCTCGCGCAATGGCCTGCCGCACAACTCGCTGCGCGACATTGCGCAGACACCGGAAGGCCATCTGTGGTTCGCCACCTGGGAAGGGCTGGTGCGCTACAACGGCCTGGATTTCACCGTGTTCGACCGCAGCACGCGCCCGGGCCTGCGCGACAACGGCATCGGCGCTCTGTTCGTCGACCGCCAGGGCGGACTGTGGATCAGCGATTCACGCGGCAACGTCAGCCACCGTGGCAGTGATGGGCAATGGCGGGTCTGGGAGCACCAGGCCGATACGCCGCAGGTGCTGATCCAATCCATGCAGATGGACAGCCAGGGTCGGCTGTGGCTGCTGTACGAAGGCAAGGGCATCGGCTACCTGACGCCGGACAGCGGCATTGTCTACCAGGCGCCGGCGGCGGACCTGCCGATGGCGATGAGCTTCACCAGGCTGGTGGTCGATGCGCAGGACCGGGTCTGGGTCGGTACGCTGGACGGGCTGGTGCTGCGCGACAACGATGGCGTGCTCAAGCGCGCCCCCGCTGCGTGGGGGCTGGGTGCCGGCAGTGGCCTGTCGTGGCCCTACCGTGCGCCGGATGGCGCGTTGTGGATCGTCGCCGGTGAGCGCCTGTACCGGGTAGAGGACGACCAGCTGGTGCTGGTGCACCGCCTGCCGGGCCAGCTGCACATGACCTCGATGCTGCAGGACCGGCACGGTGACCTGTGGCTGGGCACCGAGAACCAGGGCCTGCTGCGCATTTCCGCACATGGCCTGGAGCGACTGCCGGCCGGCTTGAACCTTCCGGGTGGACGCGTGGTCAGCCTGCGCGAGGATGCCGAAGGCAGCATCTGGGTGGGCGCCAACGGCGGGCTCTATCGCCTGCGCGAAACTCTGTTCAGCAGCTACACCGAGCGCGATGGGCTCAGTGGCGACTACGTGCGCACGGTATTCGAGGATCGCGATCGCCAGCTGTGGGTCGGCAGCGCCAGCGGGCTTGACATGCGGACCGCGGACGGCCGTTTCCGGGCGATGCCGCTGCACAACCGCGGCGGCAAGGCACCTTCGGTGCTGAGCCTGTCACAGGGGCCGGACGGTGACATGTGGGTCGGAACCTTCGGCGATGGTGTCTACCGGCTCGACCGCGACGGCCACCTGCGCCACAACTACGCGGCAGCCGACGGCATGCCGGGTGGCAACATCCGTGCGATCAGCGTTGATCCGCAGGGCGTGGTCTGGGCCGGCACGCAGAAGGGCGTGGTGCGCATCGACGGCGACCATGTGCAGGTCTCGAACGTGCCGGGCATGCCCGGCGGCCTGATCACCGCGCTGGAGCATGACCATCAGGGCAACCTGTGGATCGGCACCATCGAAGGTATCCGCGTGCTGCGCGGCGACCACGTGCAGTCGATCGACCTGGCGCCGCTGGGCGGTGGCCGCAGCGTGTTCGGCTTCCACCAGCTGGGCGACGCGATGTGGATCAGTAGTGATCGCGGCCTTTACCGCTGGCGCAGCGGCAGGCTGGCGCGGGTGGGGCTTGAGCAGGGCATGCCGGTGGATGCGGTGTTCCAGCTGGTGCCGGATCGCCTTGGCAATGTGTGGATCAGCAGCAATCGCGGCGTGTTGCGCACCGATATGGCCACCCTCAACGCCGTGGCCGATGGCCGCACGCCGCGGGTGTGGGTGGAGCGCTACAACGAGATCGACGGCATGGCCAATGCACAGGCCAACGGCAGCTCCAGCCCATCGGCGATCCTGCGCCAGGACGGCACGTTCTGGGTGGTCACCGCGGGCGGCCTGAGCACGGTCGACCCGCAGCGCCTGCAGCGTTTCCGCGAGCGGCCATCGCCGCCGGCCGCGATCGAGAGCGTGCAGGTGGATGGCGCGCCGGTGCATTGGGAAGGGCCGGATCGCAACCATATTCCTGGGGGGCGCCGGTTGGCGGTGAGTTATGTCGGCCTGAGCTACCTGATGTCTGACCGGATCCGCTACCGCACGCGGCTGGACGGGCTGGATGCGGGCTGGGTCGAGCGCGGCCCGCAGCGCAGCGTTGAGTTCGTCGGACTGCCGCCGGGCGACTACACCCTGCATGTGGCGGCCGCCCATCCCGGCGGCAGCTGGGGCCAACAGGAGGCGGTGTGGAGCTTCACCGTGGAGCCGTTCTGGTGGCAGCGCCGCAGCGTGCAGGTGCTGGCGGGGATGCTGCTGCTGGCTGGACTGGTGGCGCTGTACCGGCTGCTGCTGCAGCAGCTTAAGGCCAGCAACCTGCGCCTGGCACGGCGGGTGGACGAAGCGACCTTCGACCTGCAGGCCAAGACGGTGCACCTGCAGGCGCTGAACCAGGAAAAGACCGAACTGGCCGAGCGCCTGGCGCGCCAGGCCGAAGCCTTCGAGCGGCAGGCCCGCGAGGATGCCCTGACCGGCCTGGCCAATCGCCGCGCCTTCGACGAAACGCTGGCGCGTGACTTCGCCCGGTCACAGCGCAGTGGTCATCCGCTGTGCCTGGTGGTGCTCGACATCGATCACTTCAAGGACGTCAACGACCGACACAGCCACAGCATCGGCGATGCCGTGCTGGTGCAGGTGGCGTCACTGATCGCAGCGGCGTGCCGCGACTCCGACCTGCCGGCGCGCACCGGCGGCGAAGAGTTCGCGCTGCTGCTCAACGACACCCGCCTGGAGGAAGCCGCACAGCTGTGCGCGCGCCTGCGTGGCCTGTTCCATGATCATCCCGATTGGGCCGGCGTGGCGGGCCTGCGTGTCACCTTCAGCGCGGGCCTGGTAGAGCTGGATGCCGACGACCGTACCCCGGCGCTGCTGTACCAGCGCGCCGACCGCGCGCTGTACCGCGCCAAGAGCGACGGCCGCGATCGCACGAGCATCGGTTGAGTTCATCCACGCCTGGCGTGGATCTGCTGCGCGGTGGGGTGGGTGCGGTTGCGTCGTTGGCTGCTTCAGCGCGGCCAGGCGTTGGCGATGGTGCAGAACAGCCGCGCGGTCTGCTCGGTGTCATACACCGCGCTGTGCGCCTCGTTGGCATCCCAGCCCAGGCCGGCGGCCGTCGCTGCACGCGCCAGCACGGTCTGCCCATAGGCGATACCGGCCAGGGTGACCGTGTCGAACACGCTGAACGGATGGAACGGGTTGCGCTTGTGGCCGGTGCGGGCCACTGCGGCGTTGACGAAGCCGAGGTCGAAATGGGCGTTGTGGCCCACCAGGATCGCGCGCTGGCAGCCGTACTTCTTCATCGTCGCACGCACCGGAGTGAAGATGTGGTCCAACGCCGCTTTTTCTTCCTTGGCCAGCCGGAACGGGTGGTCGAGGATGATGCCGGTCACTTCCAGCGACTTCGGGTCGATTTCCAGGCCCTCGGCCGGGACCACGTGGGCACTGGCGGTCTGGCCGGGGTAGAGCAGGCCGTTCTCGTCCATCTCGATCGGCACCGCGGCGATTTCCAGCAGCGCATTGCGCTGGCTGTCGAAGCCGCCGGTTTCCACATCCACCACCACCGGCAGGAAGCCGCGGAAGCGTTGTGACATCGCGCGCTGCGCCTGGGGAACTGCGGAATCGGGAACGGCGGCAGGTGCGGGGGTGGGGTCAGTCATGCGTGAATTCTAGCAGAGCGACCCTGAGCGCCCGGCCAGCCTTCTGTGCATGGGTTCCCTGGGGGGGCGTGTGTCGAGCCAGGTCGACACCTACCGGGCACCGCACGCTCAGGATTCCGGTAGGTGCCAACCTTGGTTGGCACACGGCGCGCCGACCACGGTCGGCATCTAGCGCACCGCAGGCCGTGCCGTCGTGACGGATGGCTGCCACCGGGCCAACCAGGCGTCCACGCTCAGCTTGCCGGCGCCGGTGAAGATCAGCGGCAGCAGCATGGCCATGAACAGCACCGGCAGCTTGAAGTTGCCGTAGCCCTGGTCGCTGATGGCATACCCCATCGCGAGGTCACCCAGCGAATTCCATTGCATCGGCCAATGCACCGCATAGGTCGCCACCACGGTCAGCACCAGCAGGCTGGCGGCGGCCAAGCGCGTCCCGAAGCCAAGCAGCAGGCAGGCCGCGCCGGCCAGTTCGAACCAGGTGGCCAGTTGCCAGTTCAGGGCAGCGGGCAGTTGGTTGAACGGGAACGGGAAGGCGTCCTGCAGGTCGGCGAACCAGTTCTGGCCGTGCAGCTTCTCACGGCCGGATTCGAAGTATTCCCAGGCCAGCAGCAGCCGCAGGCCCAGCGGCGCCAACCAGGGGGCGAGACGGTCCAGCCGGCCGCGCGCGGCGGCCAGGGGCGGAAGCTTCATCGGTGCATCTCCGGGGGAAAGAGAGTGTCAGGCAGGTGGGTAAAGTGGGCCGATCACGCCGGCCCGCAGGAACTGCTGCAGCAGCGCGGCACCGGGTTCGGCCAGCGCCTGTTCGGCCAGGCCATGCGCGGCGGCCAGTTGCTTCAGATAGGCATGTCCATCGAGGCCGGGCTGTTCCCCGATGCTGGACAGCAGGTACACCGCCAACGGGCTGAGTACGGCGAAGCGCACCTCGCCATCGGCCTCGCGACGCACCAGCAGGCCGGTCGGCTCAGCCGGCAACTGGGTCGGTGCGTCCTCGGCGCCAAGGCGGTGCACCGGCCATTGGTACAGCAACGGCCACGCCAGCGGTGAGCGCTGCAGCGGCACCAGCAGCGGATCGATGTCACCCGGCACCGGCAGCGGTTCGGCAGGAAGCTGGTACAGCGCGGTCTCCGCCCACTCGTAATGAGCGAGCTCGGCCAGCGCAGGGTGGGGCAGCTGTGGCTGCGCCTGCAGCCACTGCACAAATTCAGCGGCCAGTTCGGTGAACAGCGGTGTCTGGCAGCGGTGGGTGGCGAAGTAGTGGCGCACCAGGGCACTCCAGGCCGGTTCTCCGAGCAGGCGCACGCAGACCGGGAAACCGTTGCTCAACAGGCCGAGCAGGTTGTTGAACAGCAGGTGCCGGTATACCGCGACCCGGCGTGGCTCAAGTCCGGCCGGTGCGGGTACCGCCTGCGGGTTGCGCAGGTGCGCGGTGAAGGCGTGCTGCTGCGCGCGCAGGGTGTCGGCGGAATCAGCCATGTGCCGCCCCGGCATGCGTAGCCTGCAGGCGGCGGATGGTCTGCAGTTCGCCCTGCAGTTCTGCATAGGGCGGGAAATTGAAATCGCGTTCGAGCAGGGTGGGGCGCGGGCCGATGCGTGCATAGGTACGCGCCAGCAGCGCCCAGACCGGATCGATCACCGCGCTGCCGTGGGTATCGATCTTCAGGTCCGGGGCTTCATCCAGATGACCGGCCACATGCAGGCAGACGATGCGCCGTGCAGGCAGACCGGCGATGAAGGCATCGGCATCGTAGCCGTGGTTGCAGGCGTTGACGTAGACGTTGTTGACGTCCAGCAGCAGGTCGCAGTCGGCTTCGGCAAGCACGGCATTGGTGAAGGCCAGTTCGTCCATCGCCGGCGCGGGTGCCAGGTAGTAGGACACGTTCTCCACTGCGATGCGACGGCCCAGCAGGTCCTGCACGCGGCTGATGCGCTGCGCGGTATGGCGCACGGCTTCGTCGGTGAAGGGAATCGGCAGCAGGTCGTACAGGTGGCCGTCGTCGCTGCAGTAGCTGAGGTGCTCGCTGTACAGCGGCACGCGGTGCTTTTCGAGGAACCGGCCGACCTGTTCCAGCAACTGGGTATCCAGCGGTGCACTGCCGCCCAGCGACAGCGACAGGCCGTGGCAGCTCAGCGGATGGCGCTGCGCCAGTTCGGCCAGTGCATCACCGGCCGGGCCACCGACATGGATCCAGTTCTCCGGTGCGCATTCGAGGAAGTCGAAGTCGCCTTCCGGGGCGTCACGCAGGTCCTGCAGCAGCGCCCGGCGCAGGCCCAACCCGGCGGCCGCCGCACGAAGCGGCGACCGCGGGTGGACGAGGCTGGCGCGGGCGTCAGTGCTTGCCACCGCACTTGCCTTCGCCGCACTTGCCTTCGGCCGACTTCGTGTCGCCGGTCTTGGCCTTGTCGCCAGCTGCCGCACCGGCAGCCTTGCCCTTGTCGGCGCCGCACTTGCCTTCGCCGCTCTTGCCATCGGCACCACACTTGCCTTCGGCGTGCTTGGTCGCGTCGGCGGCCATCTTGGCGTCGGCGGCCTTGGCATCGGTGCTGGCCTTGGCTGCCTGTCCGGCAACAAGGTAGCCCTGGGCGAGGTCGCTCATGCTCAGGGCCGAGGCACTGGCGGTCATGCCCAGCCCGGCGGCCAGGGCGGTAGCAGTCAGCAGGGACAGGGTCTTGTTGGAACTGCTCATCGGTGGTGCTCCTGGGTGGTGTGGGCGGGTGCCCGGGTGGCCGGCAGGGATGCCGGTGGAAACGATGGTGCAGCGATCCTACTCAACGAATCCTCGCCAAGAACTCAAATTTTCGTGAGGTTTGTTACAGAAGGGGAACACGGTTCCCGGCAGATCCACGCCATGCGTGGATGAATCGCCGGAACGCCCAGTAACAAGAAGGCCGCTGTCACTGGGACAGCGGCCACCTTGGAGTCGACTCCGGTGTTGCAGTGCAGCGTCAGGGCTGGCCGGTGCTGGAGGTCTCGTCGCGCTTTTCACGCGGCGGCAGCGGCTGCTCCCCGTGCACCAGGAACCACACGTTCTCGGCGATGTTGGTGGCGTGGTCGCCCACGCGCTCCAGGTTCTTGGCCATGAACAGCAGGTGGGTGCACGGGGTGATGTTGCGCGGGTCTTCCATCATGTAGGTGAGCAGCTCGCGGAACAGCGCCGTGTACTGGGCGTCCAGGCGGGCGTCGTCCTCGCGCAGTGCCAGTGCGGCCTCGGCATCGTTGTCACGGTAGGCGGCGATGGCACGGCGCACCTGCTGCGCGGCCAGGCGGCCCAGCGCGCGCAGGCCCTGGATCTGCGGCAGCGGCGGCACCTTGCCCAGCGCGATCGAGCGCTTGGCCACGTTCGCTGCATAGTCGCCGATGCGCTCGATGTCGGCCGGGATGCGCAGGCCAGCGAGGATCTCGCGCAGGTCGCGCGCCATCGGCCCACGCAGCGCCAGGCGCATCACGTCGTGGCTGATCTGCTGCTCAAGCGCGTCGATCGCTTCGTCGTTGGCGATGATGCGATGGGCGGCGTTCTCGTCGCGCTTCTCGATCACGTCCATCGCCGCTTCGAGCTGGGCGACGGCCATCTCGCCCATGCGCACGATTTCGGCCACCAGGCGCTGCTGTTCTTCGTCGTAGCTCTTGACGATGTGGTCGTTGGGAAGGTTCATGGTTGTTCCGCTCTGTAGAGTCGAGCCATGCTCGACTGGCGTTGTCTGTAGAGTCGAGCCACGCTCGACCGTCGTCTCAGCCGAAGCGACCGGTGATGTAGTCCTCGGTCTGCCGCTGCGACGGCTGCGAGAAGATCACTTCGGTGCGGTCGTGCTCGATCAGGTCGCCCAGGTACATGAAGGCGGTGTAGTCGGACACGCGCGCAGCCTGCTGCATGTTGTGGGTGACGATCACGATCGTGTACTCGTGCTTGAGTTCTTCCACGAGCTGCTCGATGCGGCTGGTCGAGATCGGGTCCAGCGCCGAGGTCGGCTCGTCCAGCAGCAGCACCGACGGGCGCAGGGCGACGGCACGGGCGATGCACAGGCGCTGCTGCTGGCCACCGGACAGGCCCAGTGCGCTCTGCCCCAGCTTGTCCTTCACTTCGTCCCACAGCGCGCCCTGGCGCAGCGCCTGCTCGACGCGGTCGGCCATGTCGGCCTTGCTCAGTTTCTCGTGGTGGCGGATGCCGTAGGCGACGTTCTCGAAGATGGTCATCGGGAACGGCACCGGCTTCTGGAACACCATGCCGACCTTGCTACGCAGGCGGTTCATCGGGTACTTCGGCGACAGGATGTTCTCGCCGTCCAGCAGCACTTCACCGCGCGCTTCCAGCTTCGGGTACAGCGCGTAGATGCGGTTGAAGATGCGCAGCAGGGTCGATTTGCCACAACCGGAAGGGCCGATCAGCGCGGTCACACGCTTCTCCGGAATCTCCAGGTTGATGCCCTTCAGGGCATGGAACTTGTCGTAGTAGAAGTCCAGTCCGCGCGCGGCAAGCTTGACCGGAGCCGGGGTGTGCAGGCTCTCGTGCGAGGACGGCACGGCGATGCGCTGCATCGGCACGGCGTTGGAAAGGTCGTTCATGGCGTTATCCACGGAAAGGTCAGTCATGGGAGATACGGTTGCGCAGCAGGATGCCGCGGGCGGCAAGGCTGACCAGCAGCACGAAGACTGTCAGCACCAGGGCACCGGCCCAGGCCAGTACCTGCCAGGATTCATACGGGCTGCCGGCGAACTGGTTCATCACCACCGGCACCGAAGCCATCGGCTGGAAGATGTTGTTGTTCCAGTACTGGTTGCCGAAGGCGGTGAACAGCAGCGGAGCGGTCTCGCCGGAGATGCGGGCCAGCGCCAGCAGGATGCCGGTGATGATGCCGGCCGAAGCACTGCGGTACAGCACCTGCACGATCACCTTCCACTGCGGGATGCCCAGCGACAGCGCCGCTTCGCGCATCTGCGAGGGCACCAGCCGCAGCATCTCGTCGGTGGTGCGTACCACCACCGGCAGCACGATGAAGGCCAGCGACAGGGCACCGGCGAACGCCGAGAAGTTGCCGCCGGTCTGCATCACGTACAGCGTGTAGACGAACAGGCCCAGCACGATGGACGGCGCCGACAGCAGGATGTCGTTGACGAAGCGGACCACGGTGCCGACCTTGCGGGCGTTGCCATACTCGGCCAGCCAGGTACCGGCCAGCACGCCCAGCGGGGTGCCGATGCCGATGGCCAGTGCACACATCACCGCACTGCCGAAGAAGGCGTTGGCGAGGCCGCCGTCCTGCATCGGCGGCGGCGTCATCTTGGTGAACAGGTCCAGGTTGATCCCGGCCAGGCCCTTGGAGGCCAGGGTGAACAGGATCCAGCCCAGGAAGAACAGGCCGAACAGGGCAGTGGCACAGGAAGCGGTGATCGCAACGACGTTGCCGATGCGGCGGCGCAGGTACAGCGAATCAGCGGTGGTGGACATCAGTTGCCCTCCTTGCGGGACAGGCGCATCAGCATCAGGCGGGCGATGGCCAGCACCACGAAGGTGACGATGAAGAGGACGAAACCGAGCAGCAGCAGGGCCGAACGGTAGGTTTCAGTGGCTTCGCCGAAATCATTGGCGATCAGCGCGGCGATGGTGGTGCCCGGTTCCAGCAGCGACGGCGACAGGCGCACGCTGTTGCCGATCACGAAGGCCACCGCCATCGTTTCGCCCAGTGCGCGGCCCAGGCCGAGGAAGATGCCGCCGATGACCGCCGAGCGGGTGTAGGGCAGGACGATGTCCCAGCTCACTTCCCACTTGGTGGAGCCCAGCGCGTAGGCCGATTCCTTCAGGCGCGTCGGCACGGTCAGGAACACTTCGCGCATCACAGAGGAGATGAACGGAATGACCATGATGGCCAGCACGAAACCGGCGGTGAGCATGCCGATGCCCAGCGGCGGGCCCTGGAACATCGGGCCGATGACCGGCCACTCGCCCAGGGTCTCGTTGAGGAACGGGGTGACGTACTCGGTCATCACCGGCACCAGCACGAACAGGCCCCACATGCCGTAGATGATCGAGGGGATGCCGGCCAGCAGTTCGATGGCGGTACCGACCGGGCCACGCAGCCAGCGCGGCGCGACTTCGGTGAGGAAGAAGGCAATGCCGAAGCTGACCGGCACGGCGATGACCATCGCGATGACGGCGGTGACCAGGGTGCCGTAGATCGGAGCCAGGGCGCCGAACTTGTTTTCGACCGGATTCCAATCGGCGGAGAAGAAGAAGCTCAGTCCCTGCATCTGCAGGGCATGGCGACCGCCCCACAGCATCGACAGCGCGGCGCAGGCCAGGGCGATCAGTACGAAGATGACGGTGCCGACCAGCACCCATCGGAACAGTTTGTCGTTGCGGGCATCACGCGCATCACGCGTGGACGGGGCGGCTGCAGGCTGGGCGATGGCATTCATGGGGACGGCTGGGCCAGGAAGGGGCGGGGCGGCACGGCGTAGAACAAGCGGTGCCCGCGCGGGGCGGGCACCGTCGAGTCCATCACTTCAGGTCGGTCGCCCAGTAGGCCTCGATCTGCTTGACCAGTTCGGCCGGCAGTGGCACGTAGTGCAGCTCGTTGGCCTGGGCCTGGCCGTTCTCGAAGGCCCACTTGAAGAAGGCCAGGGTGTCCTGGTTGCGCTTGGCATCCTTCGGCTGCTTCTGCATCAGCATGAAGTTGGTGGCGGTGATCGGCCACGCCTGCTCGCCCGGAGCATTGGTGATGACCAGGTTGAAGTCCTTGGCGCTGGCCCAATCGGCGCTGGCGGCCGCCGCGGCGAAGGTTTCCGCGCTCGGCTCGACCCAGTTGCCGGCGGCGTTCTGCATGGCGGTGTACGGCATGCCGTTCTGCAGGGCATAGGCCAGTTCGACGTAGCCGATCGAGCCCTTGATCTGCTTCACGTAGGACGCAACGCCTTCATTGCCCTTGCCACCGACGCCGTCCGGCCACTGCACCGAGGTGCCTTCGCCGACCTTGCTCTTCCACTCCGGGCTGACCTTGGACAGGTAGTTGGAGAAGTTGAAGGTGGTGCCCGAACCGTCCGAACGATGGACCAGAGTGATCTTGCCGTCCGGCAGCTTCACGCCCGGGTTGGCGGCGACGATCGCCGGGTCGTTCCAGGTCTTGACCTTGCCCAGGAAGATGTCGGCCAGCAGGGCGCCGCTCAGGCGCAGCTTGCCGGCTTCCAGGCCTTCGATGTTGACCACCGGCACCACGCCGCCGATGGCCGACGGGAACTGCGCCAGGCCGGCCTGGGCCAGCTCCTCGCTGCTCAGCGGCTTGTCGGACGAACCGAAGTCGACGGTGCCGGCCTTGATCTGGGCGATGCCGCCGCCGGAGCCGATCGACTGGTAGTTGATCTTGGCGCCGGTGCTGGCGTTGTAGTCAGCCGACCACTTGGAGACCAGCGGGAAGATGAAGGACGCGCCCGCGCCGGACACTTCGGCGGTCACCTTGGCACCGGCAGCGGCGGGGGCAGCGGCAGCGTCGGCAGCCGGCTGCTGCGCGGCCTGCTTGTCGCCACCGCAGGCCGACAGGCCCAGGGCGATGGCCAGGGAAAGGGCGGCAAGGCCGGCCGAGTGCAGTTTCATGGTCACTCCATAGCGGGGAAGAGCCGACGTGGTCGGCGGATGCGGCTATGAAATGATGTTTTTGTTACAGCCGTATTACGACCATGACAGAGGTGTCCTGGATCACGTTCTGACAAGGGTTTCACAGGGTTGGCGCCGATCCGGCCGGGGCCCGGAAACCCCGGATCTGCGCACTGATATGACGGCTGGTGCAAGGCAGAGCCGAGCCCGCCCGGCTGTTCCCTGCCCTCGGTAGCTGCGGACCGTTGGTCCGCACGCTCCAGAGCGCAGCCGAGCGTGGCTCGGCTCTACAGAGGCAGGTGTATCCCCGAAAACAAGAAGAGCGCGAGATCTCGAGGATCTCGCGCCCGGGTGGGAGCGGCGGGGGAGAGAGGACCCGCCGCCCCCGTTCCTGCGGGGGAACGCGCTTACTTCAGGTTCTGCGACCAGTAGGTCTCGATCTGGCGGACCAGGCTGTCCGGCAGCGGCACGTAGTCCAGCTGGCGGGCCTGGGCGTCGCCGTTCTTGTAGACCCAGCGGAAGAACTCCTGGGTCGCCTTGCCATTGGCAGCATTTTTCGGCGTCTTCTGCACCAGGATGAAGTTGGTGGCGGTGATCGGCCAGGACTCGGCGCCCGGCGCATTGGTCATCACCAGGTAGAAGTCGCGGGCGCTGGCCCAGTCGGCGCTGGCAGCGGCGGCAGCGAACGAGGTGTCGCTCGGCTGCACGAACTTGCCGGCGGCATTCTTCATCGCGGTGTAGGAGAGCTTGTTCTGCAGCGCGTAGGACAGTTCGACGTAGCCGATGCCGCCCTTGATCTGCTTCACATAGGCGGCAACACCTTCGTTGCCCTTGCCGCCGATGCCGGCCGGCCACTGCACCGAGGTGCCTTCACCGACCGAGCTCTTCCACTCCGGGCTGACCTTGGACAGGTAGTTGACGAAGTTGAAGGTGGTGCCCGAGCCGTCCGAACGATGCACGACGGTGACCTTGGCGTTGGGCAGGGTCACGCCCGGGTTCAGTGCGGCGATGGCCGGGTCGTTCCAGGTCTTGATCTTGCCCAGGAAGATGTTGGCCAGCACCGCGCCGTCCAGCTTCAGCGCGCCCGGGGCGATGCCGGCCACGTTGACCACCGGCACCACGCCGCCGATCACCGACGGGAACTGCGCCAGGCCTGCAGCAGCCAGGTCTTCCGGCTTCAGCGGCGCATCGGAAGAGCCGAAATCAACGGTCTTGGCCTTGATCTGGGCAATACCGCCGCCGGAACCGATGGACTGGTAGTTGACCTTGTTGCCGGTTGCGGCGCTGTAGTCGGCCGACCACTTGGACATGACCGGGTAGATGAACGATGCGCCCGCGCCGGTGATGTCGGCGGCGTTGGCGGCGAACACGGACGATGCAGCCAGGATGGCGACAGCGGCGCGCGATTTGAAGGCGTGGATCACGGGGAGACTCCTGGGGTGGTGGTCGAAGGGCGGTTGCCCGACGTTTCGGTGCACATTCCATAACGGTTGCGTGACACGTCCGCGTCTGTCATATGACGCGGGCGTGACACGCGTCATGAGGGATGTCACGTCCGCTGCGCCGGCAGGGCGGCACGGGTACCACTCAACGACGAAGGCACGGCCGGGGCCGTGCCTTCGCGGTTCAACGCAGGCGGCTGGACTTACCAGAAGAACTGCGCGCGGGCTTCCAGGATGTTGGGATCGTCGTTGACGAAACCGCGCGCCGTGGAGCTGTACTTCTTGCTGTCGACCATCACGTAGTTGAGCATCAGCTTGAAGTTGGAACGCAGATACCAGTTGGCGCCCACGGTCCAGATGTCCATCTTGCCACCCAGCACGCCATCGACGATCGGCGGGCGACCGGCGACCGGGTTGGCGGCGAGGTTGCCGTCATTGAGGTCCATGTGGTCGTAGCGCACGCCCAGCTGCCACTGGCCGCCGGCCGGGTTGTTCGGCAGGCCGGTGCCCGGAGTGCCGCCCTTGTAGCTCCAGGTCTCGCCGGTCACGTTCCACACGCCGCTGATGTAGTAGCCGTCGCTGGTGTAGTTGTCGTGGTCGTAGCGCTTGGCCTTGCTGGTGTAGTACTCGGCCTGGGCCTTGAAGGGACCCTGGAAGTACATCGCTTCGGCACCGATGGTGCTGACGCGGTCGGTGTCGGTCAGGTTGCCGCTGTCGACCAGGCGGGCAGTGGCGAGGTCGGCATTCGGACGCGCACGCACGCGCAGGGTGTCGGCGTCGGCGTCGTAGTTGACGTAGCTCAGGCCGAAGTGCAGGACCTGGCCCTTTTCATTGATCGGGGCCCAGGTGCCACGCGCGCCGTAGCCGCTGCCGTGGGCCAGGTTGCGGGTCAGCTCGCGGCCGAAGGCGCTGGCGGTCACCGACCAGTTGTCCTGGCCGTAGCTGTACGCGCCGCCCAGGCGGCGGGCGATGGCATAGGTATTGGTGACCGCTGCCTTGGAAATGAAATCGTTGTTCTTGGTGCTGGACAGTTCTTCCAGGCTGTTGGGCTGCTTGAACTGGCCCAGCTGCAGGAAGTGGTTGGCGTTGCCCAGCAGCTTGTACTTCACGTTGGTGTCGAGGAACTTGTCGGCCTTGGCGTCATAGCCGACCACCCACTCCACGTTGCCCGGGCCCTTGCCCTTCAGCACCAGCTCGGCGCGACGCAGTTCGAATTCGCTGTTCTTGCCGTTGCCGGCGTCGCCACCGTTGAGGTCGACCACATCGTTGTGGAACCAGTTGCCGTCGGCCTGGACCAGGCCTTCGAAGGTGATTTCCGAACCGCCGATCACGTCGATGGCGACTTCGGCGTGTGCAGCCGGCACATACAGCGCAGCAGCCACGGCCACCGTCAGGAGTTGGTGATGCAGTTTCATGGAGAGGAGCCTTGCAGGCAGGTGGGAAGATGCGCGCAGGCTAGAAGGTAAAGATTGCGTAAATGTGACAGTTCACGCGCGGCAGACATCCGCCGCAGGCCCCGTCACGGCAGGGCCTGCCATTGAAACCGCTTGCGTATGACGCCCGGATTGCGACCCGGTTGCAGTAGATCCACGCCCTGCGTGGATGCTGCCGTCACTCGGCCGTGGTCTTATCCTTGAACCGGCACAGGTCGGCGATCACGCAGCCCGGGCAATCCGGCTTGCGCGCCTTGCACACATAACGCCCGTGCAGGATCAGCCAGTGATGTGCGTCGAGCAGGAACTCGGCCGGAATCACCCTCACCAGCTTGTCTTCCACTTCGCGCACGTTATTGCCCGGCGCCAGTCCTGTGCGGTTGGCGACGCGGAAGATATGCGTGTCCACCGCCATTACCGGCTCGCCGAACGCGGTGTTGAGCACCACGTTGGCGGTCTTGCGCCCGACACCCGGCAGCGCTTCCAGCGCTTCGCGATCGCGCGGCACTTCACCGCCATGCTTCTCCAGCAGGATCGCGCAGGTGGCGATCACGTTCTTTGCCTTGGCGTTGAACAGCCCGATGGTGGCGATGTACGGCTTCAGGCCATCCTCGCCGAGCGCAAGGATCTTCGCCGGCGTGTTGGCGACCGGGAACAGTCGGCGCGTGGCCTTGTTGACGCCGACGTCGGTGGCCTGCGCCGACAACGCCACCGCTACCAGCAGCTCGAACGGCGAGCTGTACTCCAGTTCGGTCTTCGGGTGCGGGTTGAGTTCGCGCAGGCGGGTGAACATCTCCACCACGTCGGCGCGCGGCATCGTGCCGCCACGCCGCGCCGGGGCGCGTGCGGTCTTCTTCGTGGTGGCCATCACTGTTCCTTGCCGCGGGCGCGGGCCTTGGCCCGGGCCAGAATCGCGGCTGCCGCAGCGGGCAGGGCGGGCTTCACGTCCGGGGCGGGTGCCGGGGTGCGACGTGCATCGCGCTCGGCCTCGCGGCGGGCCAGGCGCACCGCACGGGCGCGGTAGCGTTCGCGTGCAGCCCAGGCCGCGTGCAGTTGCTGCTGGGCCTGGCACAGGCGTTGCGGAAGGTCGGGGTGGTCGGGCAGCAACCGGTCGTCGCCGGCACGGACGGCGTAGTCCATCAGCCCGGCCTGCAGGGCGCCATCGAGATCGTCTGCCTGGACCCGGGCGAACAACTGCACGGGGTTGGGTCGGGATGCCATGGCGTCAGCGGTTCTGGAAGGCCGGCGCGCGGCGTTGCAGGAAGGCGCTGGTGCCTTCGCGCATGTCCTCGGTGGCGAACAGCAGGCCGAACTGCGCACTTTCGTATTCCAGCCCGGCCTCCAGGCTGCATTCGCCGCCCACGTGCACCGCGTCGAGCAGGCCACGCAGGGCCAGCGGCGCCGAGCGCGCCAGCTGGCGGGCGACGTCCTGCACGCGGTTGTCCAACGCGTCGGCCGGCACGACTTGGTTGACGATGCCCAGTTCCAGCGCACGCGCGGCGTTGATCGGCGCCCCCAGCATGCACAGCTCCAGGGTGGCGGCGCGGCCGCACAGGCGCAGCAGGCGCTGGCTGCCGCCGAAGCCGGGGATCAGGCCCAGGTTGATTTCCGGTTGGCCGACCTTGGCGGTATCCGCGGCGATGCGCAGGTGGCAGGCCATCGCCAGTTCCAGGCCACCGCCCAGTGCGAAACCATTCACGCGTGCGATGACCGGCTTGGGCATGCGTTCGATCTGGCGCATCAGCGCCTGGCCCAGCAGCGAGAAATCACGTCCCTGAACGGCGCTGAGAGTGTTCATTTCCGCGATGTCGGCACCGGCCACAAACGCCTTGGGGCCCGCCCCGGTCAATACCACGACGCGCACCTCCGGATCGGCGGCGGCGTCCCTGAAGGCATCGGCCAGGGCCTGCAGGGTCGCGGCGTTGAGGGCATTGAGCTTGTCCGGGCGCTGGACGGTCACGGTGCGGATGGCGCCGTCGTCAGCGACAGCGATCAGGGCATCGGCCACGGGGAAACTCCTGGAACGTTAAAAAAAAGTGATATTGAACTCTGCAAACGCAGACGGGTCATAGCCTGCATCGTGAGTAGCGGTTACACGTTGCGCCCGTTATCCTAACCCGTCGCCTCAGGGCGGCGCAGAACGTCCCTGAGTTACCACCCCTGGAGAACTGTTTGATGAAGTTGCGTTCTATCGCGGTCGCCGTCGCGGCCCTGGCCCTGACGGGCAATGCCTTCGCCCAGGACGTCTCGTCCGAAAAGGGCAAGCTGAGCTACTACTTCGGTTACGACTACGGCAACAACCTGGCGGAGCTGACCGGTCGTGGTGAGCAGCTGGACATCAACTCGGTGGTGAAGGGCCTGCAGGATGCCTACGCCAAGAAGCAGCCGGCGATCACCGCCGAGCAGCTGAAGCCGGCCGTTGAAGCGTTCCAGAAGCGCGAGCAGGGCCGTGCCCAGGCCGCCAAGGCCGAGTACGAAAAGGCGGCTGCCGAAAACAAGACCAAGAGCGACCAGTTCATCGCGGCGAACAAGGCCAAGGCCGGCGTGCAGTCCCTGCCGAGCGGCGTCCAGTACCGCGTGATCGAAGCCGGCAAGGGTGCCAAGCCGACCCAGGCCAGCACTGTGCAGCTGGAAGTGGCCGGTCCGTTCCCGTACGGCCAGCGCCCGACCGAAGCCCGCCCGGCCCAGCAGATCCCGTCGATCAAGGTCAGCGAAGTCGAAATGAAGGCCATGCGCGAGACCCTGCTGCAGATGCCGGCAGGCTCGAAGTGGGAAGTCACCCTGCCGCCGGACCAGGCCTACGGTGCCGATCCGCGCACCCCGTTCCCGCCGAACGTGGCTGTGCAGTTCGAGATCAAGCTGGTCAGCGTCAAGTAAATCGAAGCAGCAAACCAAACGCGCCGGTGACCCCACCGGCGCGTTTTTGTTTGCGCAGTACCTGACGGTAGAGTCGACTGTCAGTCGACTGCTCTTGGGTCACATCGGGGAAACGCCCGCTGCGCGCGCGAGTCGACTGACAGTCGACTATCGTCCGGCCGGGCCACCCGCGCAAATTCAGCCCGATCGCGCTACTGTTGGCGGGTGCAAACAATGGAAGAAACGGCGCGTGTTGTCGCAAGTCCCTGCATCGGAGTGTGCACGCTGGATCCGGACCGGCAATGCGCCGGCTGCGGGCGGCATATCGATGAGATCGCGCGGTGGTCGTCGATGAGCAACGAGGAACGCAGCCGCATCCTGCATCGCGTGCAGCCCCTGCGCGAACAACTGCAGCACTCCCTGCGCGGCTCGCTGGCCGACCACGAACGACTGATGCGCGCGCTGCACCCCTTGGCCCACCCACCTGCCGGCGACGGCTGGAACCGCAGTGAGCTGGTCGATCTGCTGCCGCCCGGGCCTCCGGTGGAGGCTGCGGTGCTGGCCGGCATCGTGCCGCGCGCCAACGGTGCACAGGTGATCCTCACCCGTCGCACCGAAACACTGCGCACCCATGGTGGCCAGGTCGGATTCCCCGGCGGCCGCACCGAACCCGATGACCGCGACGCGCTGGCGGCCGCGCTGCGCGAGAGCCAGGAAGAAATCGCATTGGCGCCCGGCCAGGTGCAGGCGCTGGGGTATCTCGATCCCTTCGTCACCATCACCGGCTACCGCGTCACGCCGGTGGTGGCGGTGGTCGATCCGGAGTTCGTGCCGGTGCCGCAGCCCAGCGAAGTGGCCGAAGTGTTCGAGGTGCCGCTGGACTACCTGATGGCCCCTGACAGCCTGCGCCAGGTCGAAATCAATCATCGCGGCCGCGTCCGCCACGTTCTTGAGTATGGCTGGCCCGGCCAGCGCATCTGGGGCGCGACCGCGGCCATCCTCTACAACCTGCGTCGCCGCCTGGAGCAAGTGCAATGAACCCGATCAAGCAGCCGTGGACCACCCTGGTCGATGTCGACACCCTGGCCGCTGCACTGGGCGAAGGCGTACACGTGGTCGATGCGCGTGCCACCGCCAGCACCGCCGTGCGCGTGGTTGATGCGCGTTCCTCGCTGGCCGATCCACAGGCGGGCAGCGGCCAGTACCTGGCAGGTCATATCCCGGGTGCGGTGTATGCCGATCTGAATCGTGACCTGTCCGATCTCAGCCGCGTCGGCCATGGTCGCCATCCATTGCCGGACAGCGATGCCTTTGCCGCGACGCTGGGGCAGTGGGGCATCGGCCCCGACACCCAGGTCGTGGTCTACGATGGCAGCGACGGCAGCATGGCCGCCTCGCGCCTGTGGTGGCTGCTGCGCCTGATCGGGCACACCCGGGTGGCCGTACTCGACGGCGGCATTGCCGCCTGGCAGGCCGCAGGTCATCCCTTGGCAGCCGGGCAGGGCATGGTCGCGTCGCTGCCGGCCTACCCGGGCCGTTTCGACACCACCCAGATCGCCAACGCCGATGAAATCACCGCGCGGCTGAAGCATGCGCCGGGCTGGCTGGTCGACGCGCGCGCGGGTGAACGCTTCCGTGGTGAAGTGGAGCCGCTGGACCCGGTGGCCGGGCATGTGCCGGGCGCGGTCAACCGCCCGTTTGCACTGAACGTGCTCGACGGCCGCCTGCGCGACGCACAGGAGTTGCGCGCCGAACTGCAGGGCGTGATCGGCAACCGCGATCCGCAGCAGGTGGTGCTGATGTGCGGTTCCGGCGTGACCGCCTGCCACCTGCTGCTGGCGATGGAAAGCGCAGGCCTGAGCGGCGCACGCATCTACGCCGACTCCTGGAGCGGTTGGGTGAGCGACAGCAGCCGCCCGGTGGCGACCGGCACCTGAGAAGCGCGGGGTCGGATCCGTTTTCCAACGGAAAACGGCTTTGACTCCATCGAGCGTAAATCGTGGGTCAGAGCCCGTTGCGTGGCAACGGGATCCGACCCCGTGCCGACCAAGGTCGACACCCACCAATTCGTGGAGTGGGTGGGTGAGCGACAGCAGCCGCCCGGTGGCGACCGGCACCTGAGAAGCGCGGGGTCGGATCCGTTTTCCAACGGAAAACGGCTCTGACTCCATCGAGCGTAAATCGTGGGTCAGAGCCCGTTGCGTGGCAACGGGATCCGACCCCGTGCCGACCAAGGTCGACACCCACCAACAGCAGCGGGAAACTGTCGAAGGCGGGGTGGGTCCGGTTGCGGGGGGCCAGATCAGTCCGCGGCATGGATGCCGCGCCCAAGCCCCCGTGGACGGGTTCACGGCGTCCCCCGCAACCGGACCCACCCCGCCATCCCACGGAATGCCAGAGTTTGACGTTGACGTTGACGTTGCCGTTGCCGTTGACGTTGCCGTTGCCTCTGCGGGTGCAGGGCGCAGCCCTGCTGCTTACTCCAACCCCTGCAGCGGCACCTTCGCCAGCACCCGCGCCCACGGGAACAAGGGCCCCGGATCGCGCTTGCGTGCCACCCTCAGCGTCGGATCATCGCTGGCCGGCACCTGCTCCAGATCCAGCTGGTCGTGCCCTGCGATCCGCCGCAAGGACGGATAGCGCACCGCCAGCGCCAGCAGCAGCCGCTCCAGCGCTTCCAGCTGTGGCTCGGTGTACGCCTCGTCCATCGCCTGGTGGCGGCTGTCGAACCAGTCCGGATAGCGCCCGCGGTTGACCAGCTCGATGCCCAGCGTATGCGCGTTCATGCCGCGCACGTGATGGGCCACGCGTTCCGGCGCCACGTACTGCACTACGCTGCCATCGCGGTCGATGTAGAAGTGCCCGCTGTTGCCGGCGCCGCTGTCGTACAGCACGCGCTCGCCGTACTCGCGGGCCATCGCCAGATCGGGCAGCTCGGTGCAGTGGATCACCACCATTTCCAGCGAGGCGGGATCCCGCAGCGGCAGTCGGTCGTGATAGGGCAGGGGCTGCAGCTGCAGGCCGGGCAGGAGCGGGTTGGGCATCCGGCGATGCTAGCATTGCGGCATGAACCTGCCTTCCCTTTCCTCGTCGGCCCGCGCCCACGGAGCACGCGCATGAGCCGCGGCCACTGCATCCTCTCCCATGGCTTCGAGAGCGGCCCGGAGGCGACCAAGGTCACCGCGCTGGCCGAGGTGGCGCAACGCCTGGGCTGGACCCACGAGCGCCCCGACTACACCGACCTGGATGCGATGAGCGAGGTCAGCCGGGTGGGCGACGTGCCGACCCGCCTGCGCCGTCTGGTTGAACGCGCCGCCATCGCTGCCCGTCAGGGGCCGGTGGTGCTGGCCGGCTCCAGCCTGGGCGCCTACATCTCCGCCATCGCCTCGCTGCAGGTGCCGGTCGCCGGCCTGTTCCTGATGGTGCCGCCGACCACCATGGGCCCGATGCCGGCGCTGGACGCCGCTGCGGTGCCGACCACGGTGGTGCAGGCCTGGCATGACGATGTAGTGCCGGCTGCCGGCGTGATTGCCTGGGCGCAGGCGCGTTCGGCGCAGTTGCTGCTGGTTGACGATGGCCACCGCCTGGAGCGCCACGTGGACGCTTCCGCGCAGGCCTTCGAGCGCCTGCTGCGGCAACTGTGAAGCCGGGGCGCACGGCGCGCCCGCCCGCATTGACTACAATGGCAGCCCCGCCGCCCCCGGCGCGGGCTTGCCGGCCGTGCCTACGGCCCTCCTTTCCGACCGGCCCGGCCCCTGTGCCGCGCCCGACCACCTGCGAACCGATCCCGTGAAATTCTTCGTCTCCTGCGCCAAGGGCCTGGAATACCTGCTTGCCGATGAACTGTCGGCCCTGGGCCTTGGCAAGGCCACCGCCACCATTGCCGGCGTCAACGCCGAGGGCGAACTGGCGCAGGCGCTGCGGATCGTGATGTGGTCGCGCCTGGCCAGCCGGGTGGTGTGGCCGATCGACGAGTTCGACTGCCCGGACGAGCAGGCCCTGTATGACGGCGTGCGTGCACTGCCGTGGCACGAGCACATCTCGCCGGAGATGACCCTGGCGGTGGATGCGCACGTGTCCGGCGACAAGATCACCCATGCACGCTTTGCCGCGCAGCGGATCAAGGATGCGATCGTCGACCGCATGCGCGACGAAGGCCTGGAGCGGCCCTCGGTCAACACCGATCTGCCCGACGTGCGCGTCAACCTCTCGCTGCGCAAGGGCCGCGCCTCGCTGTCGATCGACCTCGGCGGTGGCCCGCTGCATCGCCGTGGCTGGCGCGGTGCCGCCCACGAGGCGCCGCTCAAGGAAAACCTGGCCGCCGCGCTGCTGCTGCGCGCGCAATGGCCGCGCCTGCATGCCGCCGGCGGTGGCCTGCTGGACCCGATGTGTGGCAGCGGCACGCTGCTGATCGAAGGCGCACTGATGGCCGCCGACGTTGCCCCCGGCCTGATGCGGCATGGCAGCCTGCCGCCGAGCCGTTGGCTGGGCTTCGACAAGACGGCCTGGAAGTCCATCCAGAGCGAAGCACGTGAGCGCGAAGCGGCCGGCCTGGCCGCGCTGAAGCCGGTCATCCACGGCAGCGACATCGACCCGGCCGCGATCCAGGCGGCCCGCGAGAATGCCGAGGTCGCCGGCGTCGCCCACGCGATCCGCTTCACCCGCGCCGATGTCGCCGACCTGGCCGCGCCCGAACAGGAGATCGGAGCGGTGGTCTGCAACCCACCGTACGACGAGCGCCTGGCCGCCGATCCGGCGTTGTACCGCGCACTGGGCAATGCCTTGCAGAAGGCGGTGCCGCAGTGGCGCGCCAGCCTGCTGTGTGGCAATGACGAACTGGCCTTCGCTACCGGCCTGCGCGCCAGCAAGAAGTACCAGATGTTCAACGGTGCGCTGGAATGCGCGCTGATCGTCTGCGATCCGATCGCTGTGCCGGGCCGTGATCCGGCACAGCCCCGCGAGCTGAGCGAAGGCGCGCAGATGGTGGCCAACCGCCTGCGCAAGAACCTGAAGAAGTTCAAGAGCTGGCGTGCCCGCGAGGACATCACCTGCTTCCGCGCCTACGACGCCGACCTGCCGGAGTACGCGGCGGCCATCGACGTCTACGAGGAAGAGGGTGGCAGGCGGCGTACCTTCCTGCATGTGCAGGAATATGCGGCACCGGCAGCGATTCCGGAGAACGACGTGCGCCGCCGCCGCAATGAGCTGCTGGCCGCCGCGCGCGAAGTATTCGGCGTGCCGCCGGAGCAGGTGTCGATGAAATCGCGCGAGCGCGGCAAGGGCGGCAGCAAGTACGGCCGCTTCGAGCAGCGCGACGAGTTCATCGTGGTGCGCGAGAACAACGCGCTGCTGCAGGTGAACCTGTTCGATTACCTGGATACCGGCCTGTTCCTTGACCACCGCCCGCTGCGCCGGATGATGGCCGAGCAGGTGCGTGGCAAGCGTTTCCTGAACCTGTTCTGCTACACCGGCGTGGCCAGCGTGCAGGCCGCCGTGGCGGGTGCCGCCAGCACCACCAGCGTCGACCTGTCGGCTACCTACCTGCAGTGGTGCTACGACAACCTGGCGCTGAACGGGCAGGGGGGCAACCAGCACCTGCTGGTCCAGGCCGACGCGATGGCCTGGCTGGAAGGCGACCGTGGACAGTACGACGTGATCTTCTGTGACCCGCCGACCTTCTCCAACTCCGCACGCGCCGATGACTTCGATGTGCAGCGCGAACAACTGAAGCTGCTGCGTGCGGCGGTGGCGCGGCTGGCACCGGGTGGCGTGCTGTACTTCTCCAACAACTTCCGCCGCTTCAAGCTGGAAGAGAACGCCATCGCCGAGTTCGCCCAGTGCCGCGAGATCACTGCACGCACGATTGGTCCGGATTTCGAGCGCAACGCGCGCATCCACCGCGCATGGGAACTGAAGCGGTTGGGGTAAGCCCGGTAGTGCCGGCCGCTGGCCGGCAACTGCGTCAGAACCGTGGAAGGTCCGCGGGATGCGGGCCAGCGGCCGGCACTACCCCATTGGGCCTGTAGATCCACGCCATGCGTTGATGCCGCCGTCCCCGTCCTGCGGCTACAGCAACTCCAGCACCAACCCCAGCACCGGCAGCGCGATCGCCAGCGGCGCAATCCACGTTGGACGATACGGATACAACCCGAACGACAGCGCCACGCCGGCCAGGGTCATTGCCCCCAGCCACAGCACCGGGCCCATCGCCCAGCCGTGGTCGGCCACGCACAGTGCGAACGCCGCCGTCAGCAGCGCCCAGCCCAGCACCCGCCACTGCATCCGCCGTGCGGGTGCGGCCGCGGCCTTGCCATGCAAGTCGTGCTGGTGCCTTTCCATCGACAGCGACAGCGCGGTGAACGCAGAGAACGACAGTGCCAGTGCCAGCAGCATCATGCGCTGGCCTCCGCTTCGGCCGCTTCTGCAGTGTTCAGCGATGCCTTCGGCGCAGCCGCAGCGGCCGCACGCTTCTTCTTCTCGGCCGCACTCAGCGGTGGCGTCCAGCGCTGCATGCGCCAGCCGCACAGCGCCAGCATTGCACCGAACGCGATCATCGACAGATCGACGCCGGCCAGTACCCAGTCACCGCTGCGCAGTGTGATGCCCAGATGCGCGTGCGTGGTCAGCGCATTGACCACCGGCACCAGTGCGAACGCGGCCGCACCCAGGTACAGCTGCCACGCCCACATCATCCGCTTCGGCCAGATGAAGGCGGCCAGCAGCGCGCCGCCCCAGGCGTAGAAGAACACGTTGGCCTCGGCACTGGAGCGCTCGGCGATCTGCAGCGGCAGCAGGCGGTTGCCCCAGAAGTACGCCGCGAAGGCGATCGGCAGGCCGGCCACGGTGCCGATGTTCAACGCATCGACCAGGCGCAGGCCGAATCCGGTACGCCCGTTCTTGGCATGCTTGGGACGCTCCTTCACCGCCCACAGCACCACGCCGCTGGCGACCATCAGGCAGCCGACCAGGCCGGACAGGAAGAACAGTGCGCGCAGGCCCCAGTCGGCGAAGCGCGCCAGGTGCAGGCCATACAGCACGCCACGGGTGGCGGTGGCGCCGCCGGACGGCGGCGTCTCTTCCAGCAGCGCACCGCTGACCATGTTGTAGCGCAGCGCCGGGGTGTCGGTGGACAAACGCCTGCCGTCGCGCTGGCGGATGTCGATCACCGCATTGGCTGCGCCCGGGTTGGACACGGTGAAGCCGGCCACTTCCACGCCGTGCCAGTGTGCACGCGCGCTGTCCAGCAGCTGTGCGATCGGCAGCGGCGTGGCGCGGCCTTGGGCCGGCGCAGTCACCTCCGGCATGCCGCCGAAGGCTTCGCTGAAGAACTTTTCCTCGTCCTGCGGGTAGGCGACTTTCACCCCCCACGGCAGGTACATGATCATCAGAGTGACGATGCCGGTGTAGGTGATCATCGCGTGGTACGGCAGGGCCATCACCGCGCTGACGTTGTGGAAATCCAGCCAGGACCGCAGGCCCTTGTCCTTGCGGAAGGTGAAGAAGTCCTTGAAGATTTTCTTGTGGGTGATGACGCCGGTGATGATCGCCACCAGCATGAACATCGCGCAGAACCCGACCAGGTAGCGCGCCCAGTACACCGGGATGTAGTGCAGGTCGAAGTGCAGGCGGTAGAAGAAGTCGCCGCCACGGGTCTCGCGCGCCTTCAATGCCTGGCCGGTGTTCGGGTCGAGCGTGGCGTCGCCGAAGCCACCGCGACGGCCACGACTGGGGTCGGCCAGTTCCGGCGGCAGCCGCCAGAACATCTGCATGGCCGGGTTGCGCGGCTGCGGCAGGGTGACGAACCAGTTCTCGGCGTGGCTCGCATTGGCCTGCAGGTAGGCCACCGCGCGCTGCGCGGCCACGTCGATGCTGACGTTGCTGGACGGCAGCTCCGGGCGCATCCAGCGGCTGATTTCCTCCCGATAGTAGCTGGCGGTGCCGGCCATGAAGATCAGCAGCAGCAACCAGCCGACCAGCAGGCCAGTCCAGGTATGCAGCCAGGCCATCGACTGGCGGAATCCGTTCTTCATGCCCAGGCTCCCAACAGGCGCGCGACCGCCGCCATCAGCAGGGCGGGGGCGAGGATGCCGACCCAGGCGCGCAGCGCGCTGCGGGTGGCAAAGGCCCACAGCGCCGCGCAGGCAGCCACCAGAATGGCCAGCAGCATGCCGGTCAGCACGGTCTGGCCGCGCGCGCCGGGCAATGCCACCGCGCAGAACACGCTGGTCATCGAGGCCAGCGCATAGCCGCCGAAAATCGCGGCCAAAGAGCGCGACAGCACGCCCCAGCGCGGGTTGGAGAACAAGGTGCGGGGGCTGGCGGGTGTGGGCGAGCGGTCCACGGCGTTCCTGCAGGTAGGAGAAGGGATGGAACGCGTCCGCGGCCCCCTTGCGCCCTGCGCATGTCGCCCAGCGTGTCCCATCGACGAAGCACTGCCCGCGCAGACGGGCAGCCCAGAGGTCGGGGAAGTACGCGGGCGATGGGCGCGTCTTCGTGCCCGTTTGGCTAAGCGTACAACCGATCAGTAAATGATATGTATTCGCATTTTATGAATCAAGCGTGCTGATCGTGGGCATTGGCCGGGGCTAGAACCTGGACACCACGGTTGCCGCATGCAGCAGCAGGCCGATCAACCCGCCCACCAGGGTGCCATTGAAGCGGATGAACTGCAGGTCGCGACCCACGCTCAGTTCCAGTTGCTCGACCAGGTGCCGCTCGTCCCAGCCCTTCACGGTCTGCGCGATATGCGTGGTCACGCCCTCGCGCAGGCGCCCGGTCAGGCGCTGCGCACCTTCCAGCAGGTGCTGGTTGAGGGCCTCGCGCAGGGCCGGGTCGGCCTGCAGGCTGCTGCCCAGCGACGCCAGGCTGCGCTGCAGGTGGCCGACCAGCGCCGAGTCCTCGCGTTGCAGGTCGGCGCGCAGGCTGGCATGGATGCGCGCCCACAGCCCCTGCACGTAGTCCTGCAGGGCGGGGTGGTCGATCATGTCCTGCTTGAGCTGTTCGATGCGCTCGGCCAGTGCCGGGTCTTCGCGCAGGCGCTGCACGTAGTTCTGCAGCCAGGTCTCATAGTCCTGGCGCAGCGGATGCTGCGGCTCGGCCAGCACCTGTTGCAGTTCTTCCAGTACCGCCCGCGCCAGGCGTTCGGCCAGGCTGTCGCCGATCTCGTCGATCGGCTTGACCCAGTTCACCGTGCTCGACAGCGTCGGCCATTCGCGCTGGATGTAGCGCACGATCAGCTGCGAGGCGCGCTCCTTCACCTCCGGCTGCTCCAGCCAGCGTCCCAAGCGCTGCAGGCCCTCGTCCAGCACGCGCTGGTGGCGTCCATCGGCGGTCAGCAGGGCCAGCAGTTCACCGGCGGTGGCAGCGGCATTCCACTGCCGCAGCTGCTGCACCACGAAGGCATGCAGTTGCCGCCGCACCGCGGTTTCGTCGAAGAAATCCAGTGCCTGCAGCGCCCAGCCGCGGGCCATGTCGGCCAGCATCCGCGAGCGTGCCGGGTCGGCCAGCCAGCTACCGAGGCGGCTGGCCGGATCGAACACCTGCAGCTTGGCCAGCAGCACACCCGGTTCCAGGAACTGGTCGCGCACGAACAGCGCCAGGCTGTCGCCGATGCGCTCCTTGCTGCGCGGAATGATCGCGGTGTGCGGAATCGGCAGGCCCATTGGCCGCCGGAACAGCGCAACGACCGCGAACCAGTCGGCCAGCGCGCCGACCGCAGCAGCCTCGCAGAAAGCCGAAACCCAGGCCCAGATGCCGCGTTCGCCGTGCCAATGGCTGATCGCGAAACCGGCCAGCATCAACAGCAGCAGGCCCAGTGCGAGGGCTTTCAGGCGCCGCAGCTGGGCGCGGCGCGGATCGTGGGCAGGCGTCATGCCGGAAGTCTAACCGGCACGGCATGAGCATCTGGTAGTGCCGGCCGCTGGCCGGCATCCGCAACGCTTGCGGAAGATTCATGGGGGTGCCGGCCAGCGGCCGGCACTACCCGCTGGTTCAGAGTGCTTCCAGCTGCTTGCGCAGCGCGGCCAGCTGCGCGCGCAGAGTGTCGTTCTCGCGGGTCAACGCGACCACGCGGCGGCGCAGTGCCGGGGCATCCTCGCCCAGCTGTTCCAGTGCCAACAGTACTTCGGCGTCGCGGCTGGCGATCTCGTCCTCGCCGGGCTCCTCGAAGTCCATCTCGGCCGCGTCCGGCTTCGGTGCGCGCGGCTTGCGCTTGGATTCGCGCACGCGCTTGGCCGCCTGCTTCAGCTCGTCCTTGCCACCGGCGGCGGCGGCCCGCTGCTCCTCTTCGGGCAGGTCGGCCACGGCCGCAGCGGCGCTGATCGAGATCACGCCGGCCTTCACCGCCTCCACCACTTCGGGTGCAGCCTGGGCGTGGATGCGCTCGATCATGCCGACCTGGCTGGTACTCAGCTTGGCCTCGCGGGCCAGCTCGGCGCGGCTGAGCTTCGGTGCCGGCTCCCACGGCGGGCTGTCCTCGCCCGCCTCATCGGCAATCTCGGCGATACCGTCGCTTTCGCGCTGCAGCTGCGCCTGCTCGACCTGCTTGCGGGCGGCCAGGATGTCGCGCTTGCGCAGTGCCAGCACACCACGCTGGAAGTCGGACACGCTGCGGCGGCCCAGATGCTGCTCGATCATCCACAGGTGCACGTCTTCCATGCTCTGGAAGCGCGTGTTCTGCACGGTGTTGAAGGGCAGGCCATGCTTCTGGCAGATGCCGAAACGGTTGTGACCATCGACCAGCACATTACCCCACAGCACCAGCGCATCGCGGCAGCCTTCGGCCAGGATGCTGCGCTCCAGCGCGTCATGTTCGTCCGCAGTCAGCGGGTCGATGTAGGCCTTGAGTTCTTCTTTGACGACGATATCCATGGGCACGGCAACGAGCAGGAGCGGAACCGCCCATTGTACCCGCTCGCCACCGCCGGCCCGGGTTCAGGCGGTGACCCGGATCATCTCGCCCAGGGTGCCGGTGATCTGGTCGATCTGCGCCTTGTCCACGATCAGCGGCGGCGACAGCGCGATGATGTCACCGGTGCAGCGCACCAGCAGTTGGCCGTCGTGGAAGCAGCGCCGGAACACCTCGTAGCCGCGGCTGCCGGGCATGTCCCGGCGTGGCGCCAGCTCGACCGCACCGACCAGCCCGAAGTTGCGGATGTCGATCACATTGGGCAGGCCCTGCAACGCGTGCAGCCGTTCCTGCCAGTACTCGCCCAGTTCGATGGCGCGCTCGAACAGGCGCTCTTCGGCGTAGACGTCCAGTGTTGCCAGCGCTGCGGCGCAGGCCAGCGGGTGCCCCGAGTAGGTATAGCCGTGGAACAGCTCGATGGCCTGCGGCGGGGCCTGCATCAGCGTGGCATGCACGGCGTCGCTGGCCAGCACGCCGCCCAGCGGCGCCGCGCCGTTGCTGACCGCCTTGGCGAAGGTCAGCAGGTCCGGGGTGACCCCGAAGCGCTGCGCGGCGAAGGGCATGCCGACCCGGCCGAAACCGGTGATGACCTCATCGAACACCAGCAGGATCCCGTGGTGGTCGCACAACTCGCGCAGGCGCTGCAGGTATCCGGGCGCGGGCAGGATCACCCCGGCGGAGCCGGCGATGGGCTCGACGAAGACGGCGGCAATCGTCGAGGCGTCATGCAGCGCGATCAGCCGTTCCAGGTCGTCGGCCAGCTCCGCGCCCTGGCGCGGCAGGCCCTTGCTGAACGCGTTGCGCTGCAGGTCCAGGGTGTGGCGCAGATAGTCCACGCCGCCCAGCTGCAGGCCGAACGCCCTGCGGTTGTTGGGCAGACCGCCCAGGGCCATGCCACCGAAACCGACGCCGTGATAGGCCTTCTCGCGGCTGATGAAGCGCGTGCGCTGGCCCTCGCCACGCTGGCGGTGGTAAGCCAGCACGATCTTCATCGCGGTATCCACCGCCTCCGAGCCGGAGCTGGTGAAGAACACATGGTTGAGCGGGGCCGGAGCCAGTGCGGCCAGCCGCTGTGCCAGCGCGAAGGCCGGCGGCGAGCCCATCTGGAATGCCGGCGAGTAGTCGAGCGTGCGCGCCTGCCCGGCGATGGCCTCGACGATGCGCGGGCGGGCATGGCCGGCGTTGCAGCACCACAGGCCCGCGGTACCGTCAAGGATCGGGCGGCCATCGATGTCTTCGTAGTGCATGCCTTCGGCGCGGACCAGCATGCGTGGTGCCGCCTTGTACTGGCGGTTGGCGGTGAATGGCATCCAGTAAGCGTCCAGTGACTCGGGGCGCTGTGTGGCCAGGTCGTGCAGGTCGCTTCCGGGACGCTTCATGCCAGCTCCGTCGGGTCCGATGCGACGAATGTAGCGCAGCCACGTCACGGCGGAGTCGCGGTGACCCCGGTATAACCAAGGCTCGTTGAATGCTGGAGCTTCCCATGGCCGATTTCCCCGACCGCAGCCATTGGCAGGCGCTGGCCCTCCAGCTGTCGATGCCGGGGCAGGCCTTCATCGATGGCCGCTATGTCGATGCCGCCAGCGGCGCCCGTTTCGACTGCGTCAGCCCGATCGACGGTCGCGTACTGGGCACGGTCGCCGACTGCGACGCGCAGGACGTGGAGCGCGCGGTAATGGCCGCGCGGCGCAGCTTCGAGGCCGGCCACTGGTCGCAGGCCAGCCCGGCCCAGCGAAAGCGCGTACTGTTGGCGCTGGCGGCACTGGTGGAAACGCATGCCGACGAGTTGGCCCTGCTGGAAACCCTGGACATGGGCAAGCCGGTGCGTGATGCGCGCCGCATCGACCTGCCAGGCGCGGTGCGCTGCCTGCGCTGGACCGCCGAGGCCGTCGACAAGCTGTACGGCGAGATCGCGCCGACCGGCCCGCACGAACTGGGACTGGTCACGCGCGAGGCCGCCGGGGTCGTGGCCGCGATCGTTCCGTGGAACTTTCCGCTGCTGATGGCCTGCTGGAAGATCGCGCCTGCATTGGCCATGGGCAACTCGGTGGTGCTCAAGCCGTCCGAGCGCTCGCCCTTGAGTGCGTTGCGGCTGGCGGCGCTGGCCGCCGAAGCGGGCCTGCCAGAGGGCGTGCTGAACGTGCTGCCGGGGCACGGTGCGCGCGTCGGTGAGCCGTTGGCCCTGCACATGGATGTGGACGTGCTCGCCTTCACCGGCTCCACAGCCACGGGCGCGAAGCTGCTGCAGTGTTCAGGGCGATCCAACCTGAAGCGGGTCTGGCTGGAGTGTGGCGGCAAGAGCCCGCATGTGGTGTTCGCCGACGCCCCTGATCTGGACGCCGCTGCGAAGGCGGTGGCACAGGGCATCTTCTTCAACCAGGGCGAGGTCTGTACCGCAGGTTCGCGGCTTCTGGTACAGCGTTCGATCCGCGAGGATTTCGTGCATCAGGTGGTTGCCTATGGCCAGCACATGCACCCCCGCCATCCATTGGACCCCGATGCGCCGATGGGCGCGCTGGTGGATGCCGCGCACCTGGACAAGGTGATGGACGATATCGCGCGCGCCGAAGGCGAGGGCGCCCGGTTGCTGCTGGGCGGTCATCGCGCCGACATCGAGGCGGGCGGTTGTTATGTGCAGCCCACGGTATTCGATCAGGTGAGCCCCGACCAGGCATTGGCGCGCGAGGAAGTATTCGGGCCGGTGCTGGCCGTGCTCGGCTTCGAAGACGAAGCCGAAGCGGTGCGCCTGGCCAATGACAGCCGCTACGGCCTGGCCGCCGGCCTGTGGACGCGGGACCTGGGGCGAGCCCACCGCGTCGCGCGCCAGCTGCGCGCCGGCAGCATCTGGGTGAACGGCTGGGATGGCGGCGACATGACCGCTCCGTTCGGTGGCTACAAGCAGTCCGGCAACGGGCGCGACAAATCGCTGCATGCGTTCGACAAGTACAGCGAGATCAAGGCCACCTGGATACAGCTGTAACGGCGCCGGGCCTTGCGCCCACCTGTAGAGCCGAGCCGATGCTCGGCTGCATTTCGTGGAATGTGGCCGAGCAGGGGCGAGAACCTGCAGAACAATGGCGCCTGCCCCCTCGTTGGCATCGGTGTCGGCTGAAACCATCGTCCCGTGCGGCCACCGGCCCGTGGCAGAATCGGGCGATCCGCCGTTACCTGTGTTGCCGATGTCGACGATCACCGCTGCCGCGCCGCCCGTGAATTCCCCCCGTCGTGTCCTGCTGGCCAGCCTGATCGGTACCACGATCGAGTTCTTCGACTTCTACATCTACGCCACGGCCGCGGTGCTGGTGTTCCCGCACCTGTTCTTCCCGGACAGCAGCGAACAGGCAGCCTTGCTGCAGTCGCTGGCAACCTTTGCGGTGGCCTTCATCGCACGCCCGGTTGGCTCGGCAGTGTTCGGTCATTTCGGCGATCGCATCGGCCGCAAAGCCACCCTGGTGGCTGCGCTGCTGACCATGGGGCTGTCCACGGTACTGATCGGCCTGCTGCCGACGCACGCACAGATCGGGCTGTGGGCGCCGGCGCTGCTGGCGCTGTGCCGCTTCGGCCAGGGCCTGGGGCTGGGCGGCGAGTGGGGCGGGGCAGTGCTGCTGGCCACGGAAAACGCACCGCCGGGCAAGCGTGCCTGGTACGGCATGTTCCCGCAGCTGGGTGCACCGCTCGGCTTCCTGCTGTCGGCCGGCATCTTCCTGGTGCTTGGCCGCTGCCTGAGCCAGGCCGACTTCCTGCAGTGGGGCTGGCGCATTCCGTTCGTGGCCAGCGCGCTGCTGGTCGGCCTCGGCCTGTGGGTGCGGTTGAACATCCACGAAACCCCCGACTTCAAGCAGGCGCTGGAGCGCAAGGCGCCGGTGCGGCTTCCGATGTGGACGGTGCTGCGTGACCACCCGGTGCCGATGCTGCTGGGTACCCTGGGTGCGTTCGCCACCTTCGTGCTGTTCTACCTGATGACAGTGTTCAGTCTGGGCCATGGCACCGCGGTGCTGGGTTACAGCCGCGAGCAGTTCCTGCTGATGCAGATGGCCGGCATGCTGTTCTTCGCGCTGGGCATCCCGCTGTCGGCGCGCTATGGCGACCGCTGGGGGACGCGCCGTACGATGATCGTGGCCAGCGTGCTGATCATCGGTTTCGGCGTGCTGTTCGCGCCGCTGTTCCAGCCGCACAGCCCGTGGCTGGTCACCGCCTTCCTGTGCCTGGGCCTGTTCCTGATGGGCCTGACCTACGGTCCCTGCGGTACCTTCCTGGCCGAGATCTACCCGGTGGAGGTGCGCTACACCGGCGCATCGCTGTCATTCAACCTGGCCGGCATTCTGGGGGCGGCACCGGCGCCCTACCTGGCCACCTGGCTGGCCGAGCGCTTCGGCCTGGTCGCGGTCGGCTACTACCTGTGCCTGACCGCGGTGGCGACGCTGTGCGCGCTGGTGGCACTGCACCGGCGCGCGCTGCGGTTCAGCCAAAGAAGCGCTTGAGCGTACGCCCCAGCCAACCGCCACCCTGGTGCTCGCGGGTGAACTGGTTCAGGTGCGCCTTGACCTGTTCGGCATAGGCCTGGTCATCGCCGCGGATGTGGTTGAACAACCAGCGCGAGAGCATGGTGCGCAGTTCGTCGCTGATGTCCTCGCCGGCCTGGAAGCGCAACCGGTACTCGGCCACGCGCTTGATGAAGATCTCGTGCACGCGCTTGTGTGCCGCACAGAACGGGTAGCCCGCCTCCTCCATCAGCTCTTCCTCGAACGCGAAGTGCGACATGGTGTAGTCGACGACTTCGTCGATCACTTCACCCACCGCTGCACGCTGCAGGCTGGTCTGCGCCACGTGCAGGTGGTTGAGCATCTCGATGATGCGGCGGTGTTGTTGATCGATCACATCGATGCCGATGTTCAGATCGTCCTGCCAGACCAGTAGTGCCATCCCCCGGCTCCCCTTCATGCGTATGTCGGGGCCGACTGTAGAGCTGCCGTGCGGGAACGGCGTTGATCTGGATCAAAGCGAGCCGGTCAGGTCAGCGCAGGCTCGCGTGGACGCAGCGGGCTGGCCACCGTGGTGCAGCTGACCCGATTGCGGCCACCGGCCTTGGCCAGGTACAGCTGGCGGTCGGCCTCGGAGATCAGCCGGTGCAGCGCATCGCGCTGCGGGCGCAGGCAGCACAGGCCGATGCTGACTGTCATGCGCAGGGTAGCGGTGCCGATGTCCACCTCCAGTGCGGCGATGCGCTGGCGCAGTTCTTCGAAGTACAGCAGCGCCTCGTCCTGTTCCATGTCCGGCACCAGCAGGCAGAACTCCTCGCCGCCGAAGCGCGCGATCAGGTCGTGGCTGCGTGCATGCGCGGTCACCGCGCCGGCCACCGCGCGCAGCGCGTCGTCGCCTGCTTCGTGGCCATGGGTGTCGTTGATGTGCTTGAAGTGGTCGATGTCGATCATCGCCACCGCCACGCATTGGCCGTGCAGCTGCAGCTGCGGCAGCTGACGCTGGCTCTGCTCCAGGAAGAAGCGACGGTTGGGCAGGCCGGTAAGGAAGTCGCGGGTGGCCAGGTCCTGCAGGGTGCCGATCAGTTCCAGCTGGTCCACGTTCTGCGAGACGCGGCAGAAGAACTCCTCGCGCGAGAACGGCTTGCGCAGGAAATCGTTGGCGCCGTTCTTCAGGAAGCGCGGGATCAATGAGGCGTCGGTATTGCCGGAGATGCCGATCACCGCCACCTTGTCGCGCGAGCGCAGGGTGCGCAGGCGACGGGTGAATTCCACACCCTGCATGCCGGGCATTTCCTGGTCGACCACCGCCAGGCGGATCGCCGGATGCGCCTCGATTGCAGCCAGGCCCTCGTTGCCGTCGGCGGCTTCGTGCACCTCATGCCCATACATGCGCAGCAGGGCGGCGGCATAGCCACGCGCGGACGGCGAATCGTCCACCACCAGCGCGGCGATGCGTCGGTTGCGTTCCAGCCGCTGCACCAGCCACACCAGGTAGTCGATGCTGCCCGGGGTATTCTTCAGCACGTAGTCGATGATCTGTTGCTGCAGTACGCGCTTGCGCAGGTCCTCGTCGTAAACGCCGCTGACCACCACCGTCGGCAGGTCGCGCTTGAGGAAGAACTCGACCACTGCATCGCGGTCGCCGTCGGCCAGCACCAGTCCGGTCAGCACCAGGAACCAGCCCCCGCCTTCGCTGAGCAGCCGGTCGGCCTCGGCCAGGGTGGAGGCGATCACCACCGGCAGTTCCAGGCGCTGCTCGATGGCTTCGCGCAGCATGCCGGTGAACGCACGGGAGTTTTCGACCAGCAGGATCCGCTGCGGCAGCGGATCGGCCAGGTCGCCATCGACGGCGGCCTGCGGCAGCACGGGCATGATGCGGTGGCTCACGAGGGAGGGGCTCGGCACGGATAGCGGCGGTTTCGGGTGTAACTTTAGCGGAGCCTTTGGTTGCGGACAGATCTGCCCTGCACGGTCCTGGTGGGGGTACCGGGCATCCCTGGGAGACACGGTCAGGTCTGGAAGCAATTCCCTTCATGGCGCTTGCAGTGCGGCGTGGTTATGCTGGGTTGCGCCATCCCTACTGGTGTCTTGGGCACGACTGCGCCGAACGAAGGATCCCTTCAAGCGAGGTCGAGAGCCATCCAGTCGCCGGGTGGCGAAACGGAATTGCCTGGAGTTGTCCTTCCAACCATCCATGGGGGTGAGCGTGAGATTTTCTGAATTGCGAGTGTTGCTGCCTGCCGCTGTCCTGCTTTCCATGTCCGCTTTCAGCGCATCGGCGTGTTGCCCGAGTGGAGACAACGGAATCCATATGGCTCAGAGCGGTCTGGGGGAGGCTCTGCCGGCAGCCACGAATCTGAGTTCGAATCCAAACTGGCTTGTTTATGGATTTGAACGCGATGGGATCAGTTACTACCAGGTGAACGATCTCTCGGGACAGGTCGTCCTTATCGTGGGAAATGTCGATGCGACGTTCTGGACGCTTCCAGCGGGCAACAGCGCTGCAAAGGTATCTTTGCCTTCGCATCGACTGCGTCTGCCCGAAAAGAGCGTCCGACGCGTGGTGTTCCAGAGCGCCCGGTTCTCGTTGGTTGTCTATGGAGAAGGCGCGAGCGCTGTATGGGCCGTCGAATCCGTGGATGCTCCAGGCTGAGGACACTCTTCGCGGCCGCCACGACGGGGCACACCGACGAAGCAGGAGCCGGGGAGCCGGCTCCTGCGATGATCTGATCGTCCGGGCCTTGCGTTCTGGTGGCTGGCGACAGTCAGGCGATGTCCACTCGGCTTGTCCAGGCAGCTTGCATGCTGCTTTGCGCGTTGCTGGTCGCTGTTTCCAGAAGCAGCACACGCACGCGGTTCCGTTCGCAGTGCACTTTTCCCCCATAGGCTTGTGCACGCGAACTCAGGCGTTCAATAGCCAGCCTTGTGGTGTCGACGAGCAGCTCGCGATCACGGTCCAGTAGCGCAATCCTGAGCAGAATTCCTTGTTGCCCTTTCAGTCGCCCGCAACGAGCATGTATCTGGATCTGTCCTTGTTCCTGTTTGAGCAGCAATGAAACGGCCTCGGTGAGCGTGCGGTAGGCCGCCAGTTGCAAAGCAATGCTCAATCTGCAGGGATCCCCGGTCAGGATGGGAGATGTGACCCTGTGTGTCTGATCCCAGCTTTCGCGAATGCCGCTGACCTGCAGGGCCAGGTAGAGCCCGACGTGCTCGACTTCGGTCGGATATACCATGCTGGTCAATTCGCGGAACTGGCGGGAATGCGCGGTGGACGTGAGAAGCAGATCCAGCGCCGGCGAGTGATGGCCGTGTGTCTTCAACAAGTCGACCGTCTTGTTCAAGGAAACTTCAATGCCATCCGCAATTCTCCTGAGATCCAGGGCGCGCTCCCGCAGATCCATCTCGCTCGCCATATGAGCTGACCTTGATAGCCGAGCGGTCTGGTGTCCGTCTGCGTCTCTACGTCCCCGCTGGTGATAGTGCCGGGTGATCCGGGAACCGAGTGCCAGCAACCCCGTTCCTGCAATGGCAATCAGCTGCTGCGTTGTGAACGTTCTCTCATCGTATGAGCCAAGGAGGCCGGATGTAGGAGTGACCACCGCAATGAGAATATTCAACAGGGGAACACCAATGGCCGCTCCCTGCCAGCCATGGATGCATGTCAACACGATCACGGGCAGTGCCATGGTCAACTGCAGACTCGTTTTGCTCGCATCCGACAGGCCGGGGGCCATTGCGGTAACCAGGCCGAGCCCCAGCATCACTGCAAGAGCAGCGAGTGTGGGAGGGGAGCGCCAGAGCCTCCATTCGTACATTGCGTGGCGTCTGCTCCAGAGAACTGCGAGCGGTGCGACGGTCAGAATGGCAATGTAGTCACCGAGGGCGAAGCGCACAGCCCTTGTCGCAATCGGCACGCTTGAAGGGCTCTCTGAAAGCAGGTGAGACAGCCCAAGCTTCAAGGCAGTGGCAATCACGGCGGCTGAAACTGCGACTGAAAGCAGCCATCCATCTGCCTTTGCAGTCATGAATTTTCGATGCGCATACACAACCAGCGCTACGGCTGGCAGCAGGAACGCCGAACCCAGGATTACCCACGCAAGTCCATACTCATCTATCAGCGGGTAGCGCAGTTGTGCGAAGAACGCGTATTCGCCAATGAGCAGGTAGGGCCAGAGGCGAGGTGGGCACACAAGCAAAGCCGCTACACGAATGCCGGCAGGCAGGTAGAACTGGTCCAAAGAGACCCGCCAGGCGGCCCAACAGGCAATCGCGTACATCGCGGCAATCGCCAGCCCCAAGGGCCGTACGCGGAACGTCAGCTCAATTCCCCTTTTCCACCAGTTCAACCCAAGCCTCCATTGCTCGTGACATGGCGGCGGCCCCATTGCTTGCTTGAACTCGCCATCGGGTGACAGTATCGATAGAAGCACGGGGGCGCAATCATTCGGTGGCGCGCGGTCCTGGAGAGGAAAGCGGGGGGCGCCGAATAGAGATCACTTTTGAGTAGTGATCTGCATCTCGTTTCCTTGGGGGAGTCAGGTCGCGGTCCGTGGGGCGCCTGGATCGATGGATCTCATACTTCCCCCCAGGGCTGGGTTGGCCTCCGCCTGGCGGGAATCTCCCTGTGCTTCCGTCAACACGATCCTGAGCCTGTTGCCCGTGATGTCCATGTGGCCGCCATGCACCAGGATTCGGCCCAGCAAATGCTCATTTGCTTGTTCCAAGGTCCGGGTTCCCAATGATTCGTTTCGGCCCACGAGGGCAATGCAGATGAATACGCCGGGCTTATGGATGAAGTTTCCGCAGCGGATACTGACAGAAATCTGTCCGGATTCGCTTTTCAGAAGCAGTGATACCGCGTCAACCACGAGTCGATAGGCCGCAAGCTGCAGGCCGACGCCGAGCAGGCAGGGATCACCCATCAACCTGGGCCGCCCGATCCGATGGGTGGCGTCCCAAGCCTCGCGCACTCCACCTGCCTGCAGTGCCACATACAGGCCCAGTCGTTCCAGGGCGGCGGGATAGATCATGCTGGCCTGGGCCCTGAACAGGCGCGAATGCACCTCCGAGGTATGCCGCAGGCTGTCGGCCACGGCGTGATGACCCTGGGCGTGCAGCCAATTCACCATCTCGCTCAGAGACAGGTCAATGCCATCGCCCAGTTGGCGCAGATGCGCCGCCCGTTCGCGCAATTCCATCTCGCTGGCCAGGTGCGAGTTGCGGGCAAGCTGCAGGGCTGCCCGGCCATCTTCCTCGCGTAACCGGTGTTGGTTCTGGAAGTGGGTGATGCGCGCACCCAGCAGCAACAGGGCGACGCTGGCGATGGCCATGGCCTGCTGGGTGGCGAAGGTTGCGGCATCGAACGCGTCTGGGCGATCGGCCTGTGTGCTCATGCCCAGGATCATGTTCACGGCGGCAACACCAATGGCTGCTCCACGCCACCCCAGCAGGCAGGTCAGGGCGATTGCTGGAATCGGCAGGATAAGCAGCAGCTGCAGCGAGCCCGGGCTGGTGATCGATGCAGGTACTGGCGTCGCCTGCAGGCCGATGACCAGCATGGCTCCGAGTGCACCTGTCACGGCCGCAACGGACCGGGCCGTCCATTGTTCCTCGGCGCGGCGGATCCAAAGCAGTGCCAGCGGTGCCAGGATAAGGATGCCGGTGAAGTCGCCCAGCGCGTAGCGCAACACGTGGGTGAGAAATGGCGTTTCCCGCAACGGTGGCCAAAGCAGGGAGGAGATGCCCAGGTTGAGCAGGCTGATCGCCGCAGCCGCGCAGACCGCGATGGAAATTACACCCACGACGGTGGTGCGTGCGAGCAGTTTCCGGTGCAGCCGCACGATCAGCATCACGGTTGGCATCAGGAAGACCGATGCGCAGATCACCCAGGTCAGGCCGTACTTGCCCAGCAGGGGGATGCGCAGATGCGCGAAGTAGGCGTACTCACCGATCAGCAGATAGGGCCAGAGACGGGGCGGGCACAGTAGAAGGGCGGCCACCCGCACACCGGCGGGCAGGAAAAACTGGTCCAGGGACAGATTGCGCGCCGCCCAGCAGGCGAGCGCATAGACGAACGCCAGCGCCAGCCCTTCGGGGCTTACCCGGATCCTCACCAGCAGGCCGTCCTTCCACCACTGCATCCACGTGCTCCCCAGCTCCTGCGCCGATTATGCAAACAAAGGGCGGCATTGGATCAAGTCATGTGGCAGGCAATGGCTCCACTACCACAACGCATCCCGCAGCTTGTACCAGGACATCGCCGCTACCAGCAGCGGCATGCGCAGCAGCCGGCCGCCGGGGAAAGGCGCATGCCGCAGGCGCTGGAACACGTCCAGGCGCTCGCTCTGGCCGGCAATCGCGGCGGCGATGACCTCGCCGGCCAGCCCGGCGGCGGCCACCCCATGGCCGGAGAAGCCCTGCGCGAAGTACAGGTTGCCGTCCAGCCGGCCCCAATGCGGGGCGCGGTTGCGGGTGATGTCCACGTAGCCGCCCCAGACCTGCTCCAGCGGCACGTCGGCCAGCTGCGGGAAGACCTGGTGCATGCGCCGCTCCATCACCCCGCGCAGGCCGGGTGGGGGCAGCGCCGAGTAACTGGCGCGGCCGCCGAACAGCAGCCGGTGGTCGTGGCTGACGCGGAAGTAATCCAGTGCCCAGGCGGTGTCGGCCACCGCCATGTTGTTGCCGATCAGTGCACGGGCGCGCTCGGCACCCAGCGGCGCGCTGGCACCGATATAGGTGCCGACCGGCATGATCCGGCGTTCCAGCTCGGGCAGCAGGCCCTGCAGCCAGGCATTGCCGGCAACCACCAGATGCGCAGCGCGCACGCTTCCCTGCGCGGTATGCAGGGTGGGCTGCGGTCCGCGCTGCACGCGGGTGACCGCCGAATGCTCGTGGATCACCACGCCGGCCGCGCGTGCCGCATCGGCAAGGCCACGCGCATAGGCCAGCGGGTGCAGGTGCGCGCTGTGCGGATCGAACATCGCGGCGCGGTAGCGCGGGCTGTCCAGCTGTGCGCGCAGGGCCTCACGGTCCCACCACTGCATCGGGTAGTCGTAGTGGCGCTGAAGATGCTCGCAGTTGGCGCGCAGGTCGCGCTCATGGCGTTCGCGGATGGCGACGCTGGCGTGGCCCTCCACCCAGTGGCAGTCGATACCAAGGCGATCGATGCGCCTGCGCATCGCCTGTACCGCGTCGCGCGACCAGTCGAACAGGTGGCGCGCATCGTTACGGCCGAGCTGACGCTCCAGTTCGTCCACCTCGCAGCCATAGCCGACCAGCGCCTGGCCACCGTTACGGCCGGACGCGCCCCAGCCGATCCGCTGTGCGTCCAGCACCACCACGCGCTGGCCACGCGCGGCCAGTTCCAGTGCGGCGGTCAGGCCGGTATAGCCGGCGCCCAGCACCGCAACGTCGGCCTGCACCTGCCCCTGCAACGCGGGCAGCGCGGGCGGTTCGGGCAGGCTGGCGGCATACCAGCTGGGCGGAAAGGCGGCGCTCACTGCAGGCCTCGCGGGTGCAGTGCGGGAGGGCGGAGCAGGGCAGGTCGATCAGCGTTCACCCCGGTAGTTTCGCCGATGCGTGGCAGCTGCGGTGTGAGGGCAGCGACTTGCCGCCGTTGCCAGGCGGCGGGTAACGTGTCCGCACGCCAAGGAGTCTTCCCATGCGCCGCCTGCCCTGGGTGGGCCTGCCCACCGACAGCACCGTGCTCGGCCACCACCGTTTCGCGGTGGCCGGCGAGAAGTACGTGCGCGCGCTGGCCGAGGCGGCCGAGGTGACGCCGGTGGTGTTGCCGAGCCTGCAGCCACCGTTGCCGGCCAGCGACTGGCTGGTTGGGCTCGATGGCCTGCTGTTGACCGGCGCGGTCAGCAATATCGAACCGCAGCACTACGATGGCGGCCGCAGCTGGCCAGGCAATCCGCATGACCCTGCCCGCGATGCCAATGCCTTCGCGCTGCTGCACGAGGCGCTGGCGCTGGACCTGCCAGTGCTGGCGATCTGCCGCGGCTTCCAGGAGTTGAACGTCGCGCTGGGTGGCAGCCTGCATCCGCAGGTACACGCGTTGCCTGGCCTGGCTGACCATCGCGAAGACCCACAGGCGCCGGTGGAGGTGCAGTACGGACCGGCCCACGCGGTCACCCTGGCCGCCGATGGCTGGCTGTCGCGGTGGCAGGGGAGCGACCGCGTGCAGGTGAACTCGGTGCACGGACAGGGCATCGCCCGCCTCGCGCAGGGCCTGCAGGTCGAGGCCATGGCCGATGACGGACTGGTCGAGGCAGCGCGCAGCCTGCACCATGGATTTGTGCTCGGCGTACAGTGGCATCCGGAGTGGCGTGTCACGCAGGCGCCGTTCTATCACGCTATTTTCCGTGCGTTCGGCCAAGCTTGCCGGCAGCACCAACAGAACCGACTGGATTCCCGATGAGTTCCCGAACGCGCCCGCGCAAGACGGCCACGCCCCCCGCACCGCAGGAAAGCAGCCTGCTGCGCTGGCTGAAGGAGCGGCGCATCACCGAGGTGGAATGCCTGGTGCCGGACATCACCGGCAACGCCCGCGGCAAGATCATTCCTGCCGACAAGTTCTCGCACGACTACGGCACGCGCCTGCCGGAAGGCATTTTCGCCACCACCGTCACCGGCGAGTTCCCCGACGACTACTACGAGCTGACCTCGCCGTCGGACTCGGACATGATGCTGCGCCCTGACCCGGATACGGTGCGCATGGTGCCGTGGGCAGCCGATGCCACCGCGCAGGTCATCCACGATTGCTACACCAAGAGCGGCGAACCGCACGAGCTTGCGCCGCGTAACGTGCTGCGCCGCGTACTGGCGGCTTATGCGGAACTGGGCCTGCGCCCGGTGGTGGCACCCGAGCTGGAGTTCTTCCTGGTGCAGAAGAACACCGACCCTGACTTCCCGCTGCTGCCGCCGGCCGGCCGCTCGGGGCGCCCGGAGACCGCGCGGCAGTCGTACTCGATCGACGCGGTCAACGAGTTCGACCCGATCCTCGACCTGATGTACGACTACGCCGATGCGATGAAGCTGGATGTGGACACGCTGATCCACGAATCCGGCGCAGCGCAGCTGGAGGTCAATTTCACCCATGCCGATGCGATGGACCTGGCCGACCAGGTGTTCCTGTTCAAGCGCACCATGCGCGAGGCGGCGATGCGCCACGGGGTCTACGCCACGTTCCTGGCCAAGCCGATGGAGAACGAGCCGGGCAGTGCCATGCACATCCACCAGAGCCTGGTGCGGGTGAGCGATGGCAGCAATGTGTTCGCTGGCGAGACCGATGCCGAGGGCGAGTTCAGCCCGGTGTTCGGCCACTACCTGGGTGGCCTGCAGAAGTACGCGCCGCAGGCGATGGCGTTCTTCGCGCCGAACGTGAATTCCTACCGCCGGCTGGTGTTCGGCGAAGTCTCGCCGAGCAACGTGCACTGGGGCTTCGACAACCGCACCTGCGGCCTGCGCGTGCCGCTGGATACACCGGAAAACATGCGCGTGGAGAGCCGGTTCGCCGGTTCCGACGCCAACCCGTACCTGGCAATGGCGGCCACCCTGGCCTGCGGCCTGCTCGGCATCCGCGAGCGGCTGGCGCCGGACGCGCCGGTGACCGGCAGCGCGAAGGAACTGGGCTACAACCTGCCGCGCTCGCTGGGCGAGGCGCTGGACGGGCTGGAGCAGTGCAGCGAGCTCCAGGCCCTGCTGGGCGAGCGTTTCTGCCGCGCCTACATCTCGGTCAAGCGCAAGGAATACGAGACCTTTTTCCGCGTCATCAGCTCGTGGGAGCGCGAGTTCCTGCTGCTGAACGTCTGAGCATCCGGAATAGAAAAATCCGCCGCCGGGGGGTAGGCTGGCACCCGTCGCCGGCCCCGCCGGCCCCCCTTCCCGCATTCTGGAGCACCCGATGAAGCTGCGTATCCTCACGCTCGGCCTGGCCTCCGCCATGCTTGCCGCCTGTGGCGGTGGCAACGGCGGCGCGCAGGACAGCCAGGTCCTGAACGTCTACAACTACAGCGATTACATCGCCGAGGACACCATTCCGACCTTCGAGAAGGAGAGCGGCATCAAGGTGACCTACGATGTATTCGACAGCGATGAGATGGTCGAGACCAAGCTGCTGGCCGGCAACAGCGGCTACGACGTGGTGGTGCCGACCCTGAACTTCTTCGGCCGCCAGATCCAGGCCGGCGTGTTCCTGCCGCTGGACAAGAGCAAGATCCCGAACCTGGCCAACCTCGATCCGGCGGTGATGAAGCGCATCGCCACCCAGGACCCGGGCAACCAGTACGGCGTGCCGTACATGATCGGCACCACCGGCATCGGCTACAACGTGGACATGCTGAAGCAGCGCTTCGGCGGCAGCACCGACATCGCCAACAGCTGGGACCTGGTGTTCAAGCCGGAGAACATCAGCAAGATGAAGGACTGCGGCGTGACCATCCTGGACACGCCGGCCGACATGATCCCGATCGCGCTGCATTACCTGGGCCTGGACCCGCACAGCGGCGACCCGGCCGAGCTGCAGAAGGCGGCCGACCTGCTGAAGTCGATCCGCCCGTACGTGCAGAATTTCCACTCCTCGCAGTACGTCGGCTCGCTGGCCAACGGCGGCACCTGCCTGGTGGTCGGCTGGTCCGGTGACATCATCCAGGCCCGCGACCGCGCCGAGGAAGCCAGCAATGGCGTGCACGTGGCTTATTCGATCCCGAAGGAAGGTGCGCCGCAGTGGTTCGACATGCTGGCGATCCCGAAGGACGCCAAGCACCCGGAAGCGGCGTACAGGTTCATCAACTACCTGCTGGAACCGAAGGTCGCCGCGGCCAATACCAACTTCATCCACTACGCCAACCCGATCCCGACCGCGACGCCGCTGGTGGACGAGGCGATCCGCACCGACCCGACCATCTACCCGCCGGCGGACGTGGCCGAGAAGATGTTCACCTACTCGATCAACACGCCGGAGACCGACAAGCTCTACACCCGGCTGTGGACCGAGGTGAAGACCGGCCGCTAAGCCGGTCTGGCGCCGCCGGGCCTTGCCCGGCGGCTCCCTTAACCTGCGCCGAAGCCGGTACTCCCGCTTCGGCCAAGGTGCTGCAGGATGGCTGGCAGCAGGTCGCGTGCATCGCGGCCGCCGTTGCACAGGAACGACGAACTCATCCGCTGCAGGTTGTGCATGCCGATGAAGAACAGCCCCGGCTGCGGTGAAACACCGAACTCCCCGAGCGGGTAGCCGTGTGCATCCAGCGCGCCCTGCACGTCCAGCCAGGGCCATTCGGCGACGAAACCGGTGGCCAGCACCACCGAGCGGATACCTGCGGCCTGCAGATCCAGCTCGCACGGGGACGGTTCCGGGTCCCAGTGCAGGTAGACCTCTTCGGGAATGTAGCGGGCATCGTCGGTGCGCGGCTCGGGCCGCGTGGCGTAGTACGCGCTGGCCAGCGAATCGAGATAGGCGTACTCGGCGCGCGTCGCCTCGATCGCGGTGCGAAGTTGCGGGCGGACATCGGCGAAGCGGGCGGTGTTCCCATTGAATTCCTGCAACCGGCCCAGCAACCTGATCCCTGCGCGGTGCATGGCGAGCAGGCTGATCGAACTGCCCAGGCCGGCGCCGCCCTTGCCGGATATCAGCGGGAACTCCGCGGTGCGGGCCTTGCGCAGCGCGTCCGGCTCGCCTGCCAGTACGGCCGCCGATTGGCTTACGTGTTGATGGATGCGCCCGGCCATGTCCCACCAGGTCATCGAGTCCTTGCCGCGCAGCCGACGGGTGTGCGAATGACGATCGGCCAATGACCAGTACACGCTGCGACCAACGTCGCACAGGTCCTGGGCGATCTGTGCGCCGGACTGGCCGCCGCCGATGACCAGCACCGCGCCCTCGGGTAGCTGGCCGGGACTGCGGTAGTCGCTGGAGTGCAGCACGGTGAGGCCTGGTGCGGGCGCGAAGGGGGCCCGGGGCAACCGCGCCCGGCGGTATTCACCGGTGGCGACCACCACCGCCTGGGCACGGATCAGCCCCCGGCTGCTGTCGATGGCATAACCACGGGACTCGGGCCCGACCCGATGGACCACGCACCCCTCGCTGATCGGCAATGCGCGCTCGTCGGCATAGTCGCGCAGCCGTCGGATCACTTCCGGGGCCCCCATGAACCCTTCCGGGTCGTCCCCGGCATAGGCATGGCCATGCAGGGCCATGGTCGCGTTGGCGGTGTTGGTCTGGAACGAATCCCAGCGCCGCTGCCAGCTGGCGCCCACGGTTTCGGCCTCCAGCACGCGATGCTCGACGCCGGCCTCCTGCAGGAGCGCGCTGAGCGACAACCCGGCCTGGCCGGCGCCGATGATGACCAGCGGCAGCCTTGCAGGCTGGGAGTCCGGCAGGCAGGACGGGAAAGGGGAGGGGCTGTCCGGGGAAATCACCAGGGTCGGTCCATGCAAGGCCTAGATCCGGGGCATTGCGCGGGGAATGCCCCGGGCTTTCAATGGATCCCGTTCTGAAAAATGTTGCAGATCGGGCTGCCGCCCGTGGTGTCTGGCCGGGTCGACCGCCCGGGCGTCGAGGAGGGGCCGGGCCTTCCGGCGGACAGGCCACCATGGCGGGGGAAAACCGACACGCGTCGGGGTCCCTGGGCGGGCCAGCGGCCGCTTCCACCCACTGCCGTCATATCCCCTTCGGCCCCCGGCCGTTAGAATGGCCGCCGCTGTCCACCGCCCGCTCCCGGAGCCCCCATGCCCGTTGAAGCCCAGCCGGTAGCCGCCGTCGTCGACACGACCGGTGCGCCCGGCTATCTCTCCATTCGTGATTTGCGCAAGGAATTCGACGGTTTCGTCGCCGTCGACGACGTCAACCTGGACGTGCGCAAGGGCGAGATCTTTGCCCTGCTCGGTGGCTCCGGCAGTGGCAAGTCGACCCTGCTGCGCTGCCTGGGCGGCTTCGAGACGCCCACCAAGGGCAGCATCACCGTCGATGGTCAGCGCCTGGACGCGCTGCCGCCGTACCAGCGGCCGGTCAACATGATGTTCCAGTCCTATGCCCTGTTCCCGCACATGACGGTCGAGCAGAACATCGCCTTCGGCCTGAAGCAGGATGGCCTGGGCAAGGACGCGATCAGCAAGCGCGTCGGCGAGATGCTCGACCTGGTGCAGATGGGCCACCTGGGCAAGCGCAAGCCGCACCAGCTGTCCGGCGGCCAGCAGCAGCGCGTGGCGCTGGCGCGGTCGCTGGCCAAGGGGCCGAAGCTGCTGCTGCTCGACGAGCCGATGGGCGCGCTGGACAAGAAGCTGCGCTCGCAGATGCAGCTGGAACTGGTCAGCATCATCGAATCGTCGGGCGTGACCTGCGTGATGGTCACCCACGACCAGGAAGAAGCGATGACCATGGCCACCCGCATCGCGGTGATGGATGCGGGCTGGATCCAGCAGGTCGGCAAGCCGGACGAGGTCTACGAGCAGCCGGCCAACCGCTTCGTTGCCGAGTTCATCGGTTCGGTCAACCTGTTCGACGGGGTGATCGACGAGGACCTGCCCGAGTACGTCACCGTGCGCTCGCCGCTGTTCCCGGCGCCGATCTACATCGCCCATGGCATCACCTGCTATGAAGGGCAGCCGGTCGCATTCGCGCTGCGCCCGGAGAAGGTGATGATCGGCAAGGATGAGCCGGAAGGGCACACCAACAAGGCGCAGGGCGTGATCGAGGACATCGCCTACTTCGGCAGCCACTCGGTCTATCACGTGCGCCTGCCCAGCGGCGCCAAGGTGCTGGCCAACTTTGCCAACTCGCAGCGCTGGGCCAGTGATGGCCTCACCTGGGCCGACGAGGTGTGGGTGCACTGGCGCGACAATGACGGCGTGGTGCTCACCTCATGAGCGTCGCCGGCCTGAAGCGCTGGCTGCCGGGGCTGCGTGCCACGGCGATCGGCATTCCGTACCTGTGGCTGCTGCTGTTCTTCGCAGTGCCGTTCCTGATTGTGCTGATGATCAGCTTCTCGCTCAGCCGGGTCGGCTCGCCGCCGTACACCTGGCTGTTGCAGTATGCCGACGGCGGCTTCTCGCTGAAGCTGAACCTGGAAAATTACCTGGCGCTGTTCCGCGATTCGATCTATGCGCAGGCCTTCCTGAGCTCGATCAGGATCGCGGCCATCTCCACCTTCCTGACCCTGCTGATCGGCTACCCGATGGCCTATGCCATTTCCCGCCTGTCGCCGGCCGCGCGCAACGTGGCGATGATGCTGGTGGTACTGCCATCGTGGACCTCGTTCCTGATCCGCGTGTATGCGTGGAAGGCGATCCTGGACCGCAACGGCCTGCTCGACCAGTTCCTGCAGTTCACCGGCCTGCAGGCGCTGATGACGTCGATGGGGCTGCCGAAACTGCAGTTGATCGATACGCCGACCGCCGCCTACATCGGCATCGTCTACTGCTACCTGCCGTTCATAGTGCTGCCGCTGTACGCCAACCTGGTCAAGCATGACCACCGCCTGCTGGAAGCGGCCTACGACCTGGGTGCCAAGCCATGGCAGGCCTTCCTGCGCATCACGCTGCCGCTGTCGAAGGCCGGCATCATCGCCGGCTGCATGCTGGTGATGATTCCAGCGGTGGGTGAATTCGTGATTCCGGAAATGCTGGGGGGCTCGGAGACGCTGATGGTCGGCCGCCAGCTGTGGAACGAGTTCTTCAACAACCGCAACTGGCCGGGTGCGTCGGCGATGGCGGTGGCGATGATCCTGTTGCTGCTGGTGCCGATCCTGCTGTTCAACCGTTCCCAGCAGCGCCTGCTGGAAGGGAAGCAGGCATGAGTCCGCGCACCGGCAAAGGCTTGGCGCTGGGCGTGCTGCTGCTCGGCTTCGCCTTTCTGTACCTGCCGATCCTGCTGTTGATGTTCTATTCGTTCAACAGCTCGCGGCTGGCGATGGTCTGGGCCGGGTTCTCCACCCGCGCCTACAGCGACCTGTTCGCCGACCGCGCGCTGATGGAGGCGATGTGGACCAGCCTGGTGGTGGCGTTCTGGACCGCCTGTACCGCCACCGTGCTGGGCACGCTGGCGGCGATGGTGATGACCCGCTTCAAGCGCTTCCGTGGCAAGCCGCTGTTCGGTGCGCTGGTCACCGCGCCGCTGGTGATGCCGGATGTGATCCTGGGCTTCTCGCTGATGGCGCTGCTGGCCTCGATGGGCGCGATTCCGGGCTTCCCGGCGCGCGGCCTGGCCACCATCTGGATCGCGCACGTCACCTTCACCCTGTGCTTCGTCACCGTGGTGGTGTCTTCGCGCCTGCAGGAAATGGACCTGTCGCTGGAAGAGGCGGCGATGGACCTTGGCGCCAGCCGGCTGACCGTGTTCACCCGCATCACCCTGCCGATCATCGCGCCGGCGCTGGTGGCGGGCTGGCTGCTGGCGTTCACCCTGTCGCTGGATGACGTGGTGGTGGCCAGCTTCGTCGCCACGCCGGGCTCGACCACGCTGCCGATGAAGGTGTTCGCGTCGGTGCGCATGGGCATCAGCCCGAAGATCAATGCACTGGCCACGCTGCTGGTGTCGGCGGTATCGATCGCTGCGGTGATCGGCTGGTACATCAATGCCCGCGCCGAAAAGCGGCGCCAGCGCGACCTGCAGCTGGCGCGGCAGGACAACGGCTGAGTACACGGTCCGTCGACAGCGCCGGCAACACCCGGCTCACGGCCGGCGGCGCACAATGGGGTCTTCCTGATGGAGATCCCTTATGACCGTCGAGATCGTCGACCCGGCCACCGGCCAGGTGACCTACCGCCATGAACTGATGGGCGCTGCCGACATCGAGCAGCGCCTGCAGGCCGCTGCCGATGCATTTCCGGGGTGGGCCGATCGCTCGCTACAGGACCGCGGCGCCATCCTGCGCGGGATCGCCGCGCAGCTGCGTACGCGTCGCGACGATCTGCAGCAGGCGATGACCCACGAGATGGGCAAGCTCAAGGCCGAGGCCCTGGCCGAGGTCGACAAGTGCGCGGCGGCCTGCGAGTACTATGCCGACCACGCGGCCGACTATCTCAAGCCGCAGCTGATCGACACCGAAGCCCAGCGCAGCTATGTGCGCTACGAGCCGATCGGCTGCGTGTTCGCGGTGATGCCGTGGAATTTCCCGGTCTGGCAGGTGTTCCGCTTCCTCGCACCGGCGTTCATGGCCGGCAACGTGGCGCTGCTCAAGCACGCCAGCAACGTACCGCAGTGTGCCGACCTGATCCTGGCGGTGTGCCGCGATGGCGGCCTGCCGGACGGCGTGTTCGACGTGCTGCACATCGACAACGATCAGGCCGCCGATGTGTTGCGCGACGCACGGGTGAAGGCGGTGACGCTGACCGGCAGCGAGCGGGCAGGGCGCTCGATCGCCTCCAACGCCGGCAGCCAGTTGAAGAAGTCGGTGATGGAGCTGGGGGGCAGTGATGCCTTCGTGGTGCTCGACGATGCCGACCTCGACAAGACGGTTGCGGCAGCGGTGAAGTCGCGCTTCGACAACAGCGGGCAGACCTGCATCGCGGCCAAGCGGTTCATCGTGGTCGAGGCGGTGGCCGATGAATTCACCCGTCGCTTCGTTGAAGCTGCGGCCGAGCGCCAGTACGGCGACCCCGATGAGCGGGGCACCACGCTGGCGCCGATGGCCCGTGCCGATCTGCGCGATGAACTGCACAAGCAGGTACAGGCCAGCGTGGCCAAGGGTGCACGGGTGTTGATAGGCGGCGAGCCGATTGCCGGCACCCATGCCGGCTATCCGGCCACGGTGCTCGACCAGGTCGGCCCGGGCATGCCGGCCTACGACGAGGAACTGTTCGGTCCGGTGGCTGCGGTGATCCGGGTCGCTGATGAGGGCGAGGCACTGCGCGTGGCCAACGACACCCGCTTCGGCCTGGGCGGCAGCGTGTGGACGCGCGATCCGGTGCGTGGCGAAGCCTTCGCGCAACGCATGGAATGCGGCGCCGCGTTCGTCAACGCGATCGTCAAGAGCGATGCGCGGCTGCCGTTCGGCGGCAGCAAGCAGTCTGGCTTTGGCCGGGAACTGGCCGACCACGGCATCCATGAGTTCATGAACATCAAGACCGTTTACGTGGCTTGATGGCGAATGGTGGTGCCGGCCGCTGGCCGGCATTGCCCTGGTTGCCGGCCAGCGGCCGGCACTACCAGCAGCGGGTCACAACCACTTCGCGCGCTTGAACAACCGGTACAGGCCCACGCAGACGCCGCCCACACCAACGATCATCAGTGGGTAGGCCCACGGTTCGCTCAGCTCCGGCATGTGGCTGAAGTTCATCCCGTACCAGCTGGTGATCAGCGTCGGTGCCGCCAGCAGCGCAGCCCACGCACCGAGGCGCTTGACCGTCTCGCCCTGCGCCAGCGTAACCAGCGACAGGTTCACGCTGAGCGCGGTGCCCAGCATCTCGCGCAGGGTGTCGATCACATCGCTGATGCGTACCGCGTGATCGTGCACGTCACGGATGTACAGCTTCACTTCGTCCGGAACCAGCTCGCCCTGGTAACGGCGCAGCTGGGCCAGCACATCCTGCAGCGGCGCCACCGCCATCCGCATCTTGTTCAGTTCGCGCTTGAGCTCGTACAGGCGCACCACGGTGCTGCGCTTGTAGTTCTCGGCGAAGATGTCCTTTTCCAGCAGGTCCAGGGTGTCGCGGAAGCGGTGCATGATCGGCAGGTAATTGTCGACCACGAAGTCGGTCACCGCGTACAGGCAGTACGACGGGCCCATCTTCAGCAGCTGCGGCTCACGCTCGACCCGAGCACGTACCGGCGCGTAGGACAGCGAGGCGCCGTGGCGCACCGTTACCAGGAAGCGCGGGCCGAGGAAGGCATGGGTTTCGCCATACTGGATGCGCTCGTCGACCATCTGCGCGGTGGTCACCACCACGAACATCGAATTGCCGTAGGTCTCGACCTTGGGCCGCTGGTGCGCGTTGCGCGCGTCCTCGATGGCCAGGTCGTGCAGGCAGAATTCTTCCTGCAGCTTCAGCAGCACATCATCGTTGGGATCGTACAGGCCGACCCACACGAAGCCATTGCCACTGGCAATGACATCGCTGATGGCGTCCAGGCTGATGTCGTGGCGTATGCCCTCGTCATCGTAGTGGACGCAGTTGATGACGCAGGCAGGGTTGGCTGAAGCAGGGGCGGAAGCGGAGGCGGGCAATGACATGCCCGCCATCGTGCGTCAGCGCCGTGTTTCGGACAAGTGAGGACGGCGCCCCAACACCCAGGCCAGTGCCGCGTGCACGGGCAACAGCAGCACGATCCACTGCACGTTGTACTGGGCCTGCAGGCTCAGCCAGTGCAGCACCAGCGCGGCCACGGCCTGTACCGCCAGCAGCCACACCACGATCCTGAACATGCGCCCCGGCGCGCGCCGGCGCAGCAGGCTGACTGCTCCGGGCAGCAGCAGCACGGCCAGCGGCGAAAGCAGCAGCAGGTTGCGGTTGGCCCAGGCGGCGTAGTGGGTGCTGAAACCCCACAGGAACACCAGCAGGCTGCCGGCGATGGCGCACAACAGCCAGAACGGCAGGGCCAGCCCGGCCAGCAGGCGCGGGCGGTTGCGCAGCGCCAGCACGCCGCCGGCCACGACCAGACCAAGCAGCAGCCACGGCCACCAGCGACGCGCGAACTCCTTCGGCTCCGGATCGATGCGGTGTGGCAGCAGTTCCTGTTCGGACTGCACCAGCGGCCGGCCATCACTGTTGCGTGCCTGGCGCAGCGCATCGGCCAGGCGCATCGGCACGAACGCTTCCTGCCAGCGCGACAGCGGCTGGTCGGCGAACGGCCCCAGGCCGACATCGAAGCCCAGCCACATCCACGGCGCCGGTGAGGCCAGGCGCACTGATTCGCTGCGGTAGGTGTTGCCGCGCGAACGGCCCGACAACTGCGACTGCAGGCCACCGCCCAGTGCCTTGTCCACCGTGTCGCGTACCATCGTGGCGCAGTTGGCGGTGTAGTAGTCGTAGTGGTAGCGCGCGTTTTCCGGCTTGGCCCGCTCGGCCAGGTCAGCGGCCAGGGCACGCGCCTGGTCGGGGCGCAGGTCCAGCCACTGCACGCTGGCACCGCGGCCGGTCTCGTCGTAGTACGACAGGTCCTGCTGCAGCGGCAGCGCCACCAGGTAATACATCATGTCGCCGCGCACGAAGCGGCTGATGAAGTCGTCCTCGGACGGATCGAAGTAGCCGAAGTTGTACGAGGTCGCTTCGCCACTGGCCGGATCGACCACGACGATGGCGTCATGCCCGAAGCGTTCGAAGAACACGGTGCCCGGCTGCATGGTCACCACGCCGATGCGCGGGGCGGGGGCCTCGGCGTCGGCGGTGGCAGGCGCGGACACGGCTGCCGCCGGCTGCGCGAAGGCGGCCAGTGGCAGGGCCATGGCCAAGGCCAGCACACACAGTGCCAGCCACGCCGTCAGGATCAGACCGCGGCGCTTCAAGCGTCGTCCTGCGCGTCCGGCGGCAGCACGGTCACGTGGAAGGCCTGAACCCGGCGCGCATCGGCGCGGGCCACGCGGAACATGAAGCGGTCCAGCGCCAGCTCATCGCCGACTTCCGGAAGATGGCCCACGGCCTCGGTGACCAGGCCACCGATGGTGTCGTAGTCCTCATCGGAGAAGGTGGCACCGAAGCGCTCGTTGAAGTCGCCGATCGGGGTCAGCGCGTCGACCACGTACTGGCCGTCGGACTGGATGGCGATCTGCGCGGACGGATCCTCGGCCTCGTCATGCTCGTCGTCGATCTCGCCGACGATCTGTTCCAGCACGTCCTCGATGGTGACCAGGCCGGCGACACCGCCGTACTCGTCGACCACGATGGCCATGTGGTTGCGCGACAGGCGGAACTCCTTCAGAAGCACGTTCAGCTTCTTCGCTTCCGGGATCAATACCGCCGGGCGCAGCAGCTCGCGCACGTTGGCCGGACCGTTGTCGGCAACCACACCGCGCAGCAGATCCTTGGCCAGCAGGATGCCAAGGATGTCGTCCTTGTTCTCGCCGTGCACCGGGAAGCGTGAATGGCCGGATTCGACCACCTGCTTCATCAGTTCCAGGAAGGGCGCTTCAACCGGCAGCGAGACCATCTGCGAGCGCGAGATCATTACGTCGCCCACGGTCAGCTCGGCCACCGAAATGGCGCCTTCCATCATCTTCAGGGTATCGGCGGCGATCAGCCCCTCTTCCTGCGCGGTGTGCAGGACAGCGACCAGCTCGTCGCGGGTATGGGGTTCGCCGGAGAAGGCCGAGGTCAGGCGTTCAAGCCAGCCGCGCTTCTTTTCACTGTGCTCCGCAGGGGAGCTACTACTGTCGTCTTCTGACATCTCTGGAAAAAAGGCACCCGGCAGGCCGGGCGTTGGCCCAAGTCTAGCAGGATGTGGCGGCCTGTCAGTGACCGTCGCTGCCCGGTCCGGTGATCGGCGGCGGGGCCAGTTCAGGCCGGGCAGGGGCTTCTTCTTCAGGCAGGTCCAGGCTGTAGGTACAGCCGGCCAGCGTTTTCCCCGGATGGGAGGCCACGGTGGACACGCTGAGGATGATCGACTCGATCTGGGCCTCGCCGGTCTTCGGGTCGGTCACGTCGCGGCTGACCAGCTCGCGGCCGGCCATGAACTTGCCGTCCTGGTCGTAGCCGGTCTCCAGCGCCAGGCGCTTGGCCAGCGGGCGTGGGTCGGCCTGGTCGAGGACGGCCATGATGCTGGCGCCGGCCACCGCCACCCGCTCGGTCTGTTGCCCGAAGACGGTGATCGGGCTGGCCAGCCGGTACTCGCTCATGAACTGGTTGCCCTGCGGCAGCGGCTGCAGGCCCTGGGCCACGGCCTTCAGCGGATCAGCCAGCAGCGGCGCCAGCGCGGCCTGCTCGGCCACGCCCTGGCGGCATTCGATCAGCGCCGGCAGATCCAAGGCAGCGGCCGGGGCGGACGCGACGAGCAGCAGGGGCAGGGCAATACGCAGCAGCACAAAGAAATTCCCGTTGTAGAGTCGAGCCCATGCTCGGCTGCATTTCGGTCAGGTTTGCGGGGGCGATGCATTGGAGCCGAGCGTAGGCGCGGCTGCATAGGCCTCAGCGCTCGCCGGCGTAGGGATCGGCGATGCCGAGCTCGGCCAGGATCTCCCGTTCCAGCTGTTCCATCGCCTCGGCCTCCTTGTCGTCCTCATGGTCCCAGCCAAGCAGGTGCAGCACGCCGTGCACGGTCAGGTGCGCGTAATGGGCGTTGAGCGCCTTGCCCTGTTCGTCGGCTTCGCGGGCCACCACCGGTGCGCAGATCACCAGGTCGCCGAGCAGCGGAAACTTGACGCCCTTGGGCAGGCCTTCAGGCACTTCGGCCGGGAAGCTGAGCACGTTGGTGGCGTAGTCCTTGCCACGGTAATGACGGTTCAGCGACTGCCCCTCCTTGGCATCGACCACGCGGATGGCCAGGTCGGCCTCACGGATGCGGCCCTTCAACGCAGCGGCCACCCACTTGCGGAAGCTCACGGCCGCCGGCAGCCCGGTACGCGGCAGGGCATAACTGACGGCGACGTCCAGTCGCACGGGACCACGGGTCATGGCGTTGCTCCAGGCTGGATCTGATGCAGGTCGCGGCGGTCGTAGGCGCTGACGATGCGCGCCACCAGCGGATGCCGGACCACGTCGCGGGATTCGAAGAAGGTGAAGCTGACGCCCTCGACCTCGCGCAGCACATCGATGGCGTCGCGCAGGCCGGACTTCACGTGCTTGGGCAGGTCGGTCTGGGTCAGGTCACCGGTGACCACCGCGGTGGAGCCGTAGCCCAGGCGGGTCAGGAACATCTTCATCTGCTCGATGGTGGTGTTCTGCGCCTCGTCCAGGATCACGAACGCATCGTTGAGCGTGCGGCCGCGCATGTAGGCCAGCGGCGCGATCTCGATGACGTTCTTCTCCAGCAGCTTGACCACCTTCTCCACGCCCATCATCTCGTACAGGGCGTCGTACAGCGGTCGCAGGTAGGGGTCGACCTTCTGGCTCAGGTCGCCGGGCAGGAAGCCCAGCTTCTCGCCGGCTTCCACCGCCGGGCGCACCAGGATCAGGCGCTGCACCCGCGACTCGTTCAGTGCTTCGACCGCGCTGGCCACGGCCAGGAAGGTCTTGCCGGTTCCCGCCGGGCCGATGCCGAAGTTGATGTCATGCGTGGCGATCTGGTGCAGGTAGCGGCCCTGGTTGGCGCCACGGCCGCGCACCGTGCCGCGCTTGACCTTGATCGCCACGTCCTGCGCTTCGTAGGAGCGCTCGGCGATCTGCTCGACGTTGGCCTGCGCCAGGCGCAGGTGGATGGCGTGGTTGTCGAAGGTGGTTTCGCCGGCTTCGGCGTACAGCGCTTCAACCAGCTTCTGCGCCTCCACGATGGCTTCATTGGGCCCGCTGATGCGGAACACGAAGCCACGATTGGCGATCTCCACGCCGAGCTTCAGCTCGATCTGGCGCAGGTGCCCGTCGAAGGGGCCGCACAGGTTGGCCAGTCGCTCGTTGTCTTCCGGCGACAGGGTGAAGTCTCGATGATCGATGCTTTTCATTGCTTGGGGTGGGGCGGGGTCGCCGTCCACCGCGATGGACTCGGGGTGACAAGGTTACGCGCGTACCGGGCATGCGGCCAGCGGCGGGCCGATACGCGGTTTTCCACACCCGGTGTGGACGGGGGGCGCGAAAAGCTGTGGATAGTCCTTCGCAGTGCTTGTGCCACAAGGCGTATGAGGCGGTGGTGAAAAAACCGTCACGGTCGGCCGGCTCCTGTGACGGCAGCGCATCTTCCGCTGCCAGGCACCCAGTACGACCGCCCCCGTCCGGTTCTCCACACCGGCTGTGGAATGATGCTGAATCAAGCTGTGGATAGGTGGCGAGGAACCTTGCAGCAAAAGGCTTGCCCGCGCGTGGCGAAAAAACCGTCAGGGCTGATCGGAATCATTGAGGGTGCACGGGGCAGGTGGCACCGTGTCGCCGTCACAGGAGGGGATGGCATGGGCATCGGCAACGGGATGCGTGGACTCGGACTGGCGGGCATCGGCCTGCTGGCGGGCTGTGGGCAGTCAACGCCAACGGCGCTGGGCACGCTGGAGTGGGACCGGATCACGGTGCCGGCGCCGGCGGCCGAGGTGATCGCCACGGTGGAGGTGCGCGAGGGCCAGCGGGTCAAGGCCGGGGCCGTGCTGATGCAGCTCGACCCCGCCCGCGGCGACGCGCAGTTCGCTGCGGCGCAGGCCGACACGGCGCGCGCGCAGGCTCAGCTGGAAGAGCTGAAGATCGGCCCGCGCCAGGAACAGATCGCACAGGCCCAGGCACAACTGGCCGCGTTGCGCGCGCAGTCTGCTGAAGCCACTGCCTACTATCGTCGGGTGCAACCATTGGCACGCCAGCGCCTGATCGCCGCCGCCGAGCTGGACCGTGCACGGGCGGCGGCCGGCCATGCCGAGGCCAGCGTGCGGGCTGCCGAGCAGGCCTGGCTGGAGCGGGTGCATGGCAGCCGCGCGCAGGACATCGCACAGGGCCAGGCGGCCGCTGATGCCGCGCAGGCACAGGAGCGGGTGCAGGGCGTCAACCTGCAGAAGCTGCAGCTGCGCGCGCCACGTGATGGTGTGGTCGATGCCCTGCCCTACCGGCAGGGTGACCAGGCACCGATCGGGGCGCCGCTGGCGGTGATGCTGGTTGGCGAGCGCCCCTACGCGCGCGTCTATCTTCCGCAGCCGCTGCGCCTGAAGGTCAAGGTCGGGCAGGCCGCGCAGGTACAGCTGGCAGGCGGCAGCACCGTGCTGAAGGGACACGTGCGCTCAATCCGCGGCGAGCCCTCGTTCACTCCGTACTACGCGTTGACCGGCGACGACGTCGAACGGCTGAGCTACCTGGCCGAGATCGAAGTGGATGCAGCCAGCGACATGCAGAAGCTTCCGGCCGGGCTGCCGGTGCAGGTGCGCTTCTGAACACCGGTGCGGACATCGCGGTGCATGCGCAGGGCCTGACCCGCCGCTTCGGTGAACTGCTGGCCGTGGACAACGTCGACCTGACCGTCCCGCGCGGGCAGGTGTACGGCTTCCTGGGCCCGAACGGGTCAGGCAAGTCGACCACCATCCGCATGCTGTGCGGCCTGCTGGAACCCAGTGCGGGGCAGATCGAGGTGCTGGGCCTGGCGGTTCCCGAGCAGGCCGAAGCACTGCGCCGGCGCATCGGCTACATGACCCAGCGCTTCTCGCTGTACGAAGACCTGTCGGTACGCGAGAACCTGGAATTCCTCGCCGCCATCCAGGACCTGCCACGCAACCAGGCCCGGCAACGGGTCGATGCGCTGCTGCAGCAGTACCGGTTGCAGGACCGGCAGCCGCAGCTGGCCGGTACGCTCAGCGGCGGGCAGAAGCAGCGCCTGGCCCTGGCCGGCGCCGTGGTGCATTCGCCCGAACTGCTGTTCCTGGACGAGCCGACCAGCGCGGTCGATCCCGAGTCGCGCCGCGATTTTTGGGAGGCCCTGTTCGAACTGGCCGACGCGGGAACCACGGTGCTGGTGTCGACCCATTACATGGACGAAGCCGAGCGCTGCCATCGCCTGGCGATCCTTGATCGCGGCGCACTGGTGGCCGACGGCACGCCGGCCGAGCTCTGCTCTCGGCTGCAAGGACGCACGCTGCAGGTCACGTCATCGCAGCCACGCCAGGCCAGCCGCGTGCTGGCCGAGCTGCCCGGCGTGCTGAGCGTGGCGCAGATCGGCACCCATCTGCGCGTGCTGTGCAATGAGGGCGCAGCCGATGTCGCGGCGCTGCGGCGCGCGCTGGCCAGCGCCGACCCGCAGGCGCATATCGAAACCGTGGCGCCGAACCTGGAGGACGTGTTCGTGGCCGCCACCCGTGGCCGTGGCAGGGAGCGGGCGGCATGAACCTGCGCAGGCTGTGGGCGATCATGCTCAAGGAGCTGCGGCAGCTGCGCCGCGACCGCATCACGCTGGCGATGATCGTCGGCATTCCGGTGATGCAGCTGCTGCTGTTCGGGTATGCGATCAACCTCAACCTGCGCCACCTCGATGCGGGTATCGCCGACCAGGCCAACAGCGCCGCCTCACGCGCGCTGGTGCAGGACATGGTCGCCACCGGGGTGATCACGCCGCGTACTGAAGCGTACAGCCCGGACCAGCTGATGCAGGCGCTGCGCCGCGGCGAGATCAGCGTCGGCATCGTGGTGCCGGCCGACTTCGAGCGTCGCCGCTTCGACGGTCGCGAAGCAGTGCAGGTGCTGGTCGATGGCAGCGACACCGTGGTGCAGAGCGCGGCGATCCAGCTGGCGCAGATGCCGTTGGACACGCGCCCGACCAGCAACACGCGGCCACTGCGCGAAGGCAGCATCGCCGGTGGTCCAATCAGCGTGACCAGCTTCTACAACCCGCAGCGGCGCTCGGCGGTGAACATCGTGCCCGGCCTGATCGGGGTGATCCTGACCATGACCCTGGTGATGTTCACGGCGGTGGCGGTGGTGCGCGAACGCGAGCGCGGCAACATGGAACTGCTGATCGCCACGCCGGTATCGCGCAGCGAACTGATGGTCGGCAAGGTGCTGCCCTATGCAGCGATCGGTCTGCTGCAGACCACGCTGGTGCTGGTGCTGGGCACCTGGCTGTTCCAGGTACCGATCCGCGGCAGCCTGCTGGACATCTACCTGGCCGCGGTGCTGCTGGTGCTGGCCAACCTCGCGCTGGGCCTGCTGATCTCCACGCGTGCGCGTTCGCAGTTCCAGGCGATGCAGATGACGCTGTTCCTGTTCCTGCCGTCGATCCTGCTGTCGGGTTTCATGTTCCCGTTCGCCGGCATGCCGAGACCGGTGCAGTGGCTGGCCGAAGTGCTGCCGCTGACCCACTTCTTGCGCCTGGTGCGAGGCATCATGCTGCGCGGCGCCTCGCTGTGGGAGCTATGGCACGACGCACTGGCGCTGCTGGCCTTCATCGTGGTGATGATGACGCTGGCGATCCTGCGCTTCCGCAAGCGCCTGGATTGAGGCCTGTCATTCGGTAGTGCCGGCCGCTGGCCGGCATCATTTCCGGTGGGCGCCGACCGTTGGTCGGCACACCCGGACCTTACTCCGCCACCACCCGTGCGCGCAGCGAATTGGTCAGCGCTTCGGTGATCACCACATCCACGAACTGGCCGATCAGGCGCGCAGGCGCCGGGAAATTCACCGACCGCATGTTCTCGGTCTTGCCGGTCAGCTCGTTCGGGTTCTTGCGCGACGGCCCTTCCACCAGCACGGTCTGCACGGTACCGACCATCTTCTCCGAGATGCTGGCGGCGTGCGCATTGATGCGCTCCTGCAGGCGCGACAGGCGAGCGTGCTTCTCGGCATCGCTGATCGTGTCCTCCAGATCGGCCGCCGGCGTACCCGGTCGACGCGAATAGATGAAGGAGAAACTGTGGTCGAAGCCGATGTCCTCGATCAGCTTCATGGTCTTCTCGAAGTCGGCATCGGTCTCGCCGGGGAAGCCGACGATGAAGTCCGAGCTGATTGAAATGTCCGGGCGCACCGCGCGCAGCTTGCGGATCTTCGACTTGAATTCCAGCGCGGTGTAGCCACGCTTCATCGCCGACAGCACGCGGTCGCTGCCGGCCTGCACCGGCAGGTGCAGGAAGTTGGCCAGCTGCGGAACGTCGCGGAACGCATCGATCAGCGAATCGCTGAACTCGAGCGGGTGCGAGGTGGTGAAGCGGATGCGGCCGACCCCATCGATCTCGGCGATGGTGCGGATCAGCAGGCCGAGGTCGGCAAACTCACCGTCTCCATACGGGCCGCGATAGGCGTTGACGTTCTGGCCGAGCAGGTTGATCTCGCGCACGCCCTGCGCGGCGAGCTGCGCCACTTCCACCACCACGTCCTCGAACGGGCGGCTGACTTCGGTGCCACGGGTGTAGGGCACCACGCAGAACGAGCAGTACTTGGAACAGCCTTCCATGATCGACACGAACGCCGAGGCACCTTCGGCGCGTGGCTCGGGCAGGCGGTCGAACTTCTCGATCTCGGGGAAGCTGATGTCCACCTGCGGGCGCTTCTGCTCGCGGCGTGCGCGGATCAGTTCCGGCAGGCGATGCAGGGTCTGCGGACCGAACACAAGGTCCACGAACGGGGCGCGCTTGATGATCGCTTCACCTTCCTGCGAGGCAACGCAGCCGCCCACGCCGATGATGACCTCGCGGCCCTTGTTCTTCAGGCCCTTCCACACGCCGAGTTGGCTGAACACCTTCTCCTGCGCCTTCTCGCGGATGGAGCAGGTGTTGACCAGGATGACGTCGGCATCGTCCGGGCTGTCGGTCAGTTCCAGGCCATCGCTGGCGGCAAGCACGTCGGCCATCTTGGCCGAGTCGTACTCGTTCATCTGGCAACCGTGGGTCTTGATGTACAGCTTGCCCTTGACCTGGTCGGGCTTGCGCGGACCAGCGGGCAGGGCAACGAGCGGGGTACCGCCCGGCGTGGCGGGCGGAAAGACGTCTGGCGTCCCGGTCATGGCGCTTAATCCATTCGGGTGGCGGGAAAGCGGGCAATTCTACCCGCATCCCGCGCCAGCCGCCGCGCCCTTGTAGAGCCGAGCCCACGCTCGGCTGCTCTTCCCGCTTCCCATGGGGCAGCAGCCTGGCATGGCCTGGCTCTACTGAAGCCAGCCGAGCGTGGGCTCGGCTCTACAAGGGAAGCCAGCCGACGCTGCTTACGCCGCCGCCAGCTCCGCATCGATCTGCCGCGAACGGTCGAAGGCGGTCATCGCGCTCATCCGCGCAATGTAATCAGCCGTGGCCGGCGCAGGCTGCACCAGGCCGAAGGCCGTGGTCCAGGCCAGCGCATTGCCCCACAGCACATCGGCGGCACTCATCGTCTCGCCGAGCAGGTAGGGACCCTGTGCCAGCTGGGCCTCGACCACCTGCAGCACGGTCTCGGCATCGTTGTACGGCGACATCAGGCGCGGCGGCGGCTCGCGGTGCATCGCCTTGTCGATCATCGCCGGCTCGAAACAGGCACCGTAGAAGGCCATCCAGCGCAGGTAGGGTCCGCGCAGGGCGTCGCCGATCGGCGGGGCCAGCCCGGCCTCCGGATACAGGTCGGCCAGGTACAGATAAATGGCGACCTGCTCGGTCACCAGCGCGCCGTTGTGGACGATGGCCGGCACCTTGCCCATCGGGTTGATGGCCAGGTAGGCCGGGGCCAGGTTGGCGCCGGCCTTCAGGTCCAGCACCTGCATGCGGTAGTCGGCACCCAGCGCTTCGAGCAGGGCCACGGCGCCGCTCGAGCGGGATCGGGCGGCGTGGTACAGGGTGATCTGGCGTGAGGTCATGGCATTGCTCCTTGCGGTGGGTGGTGAACTGGAAGCCATCCTGGGGCACTATTGCGGACGACTTCTGTCCTCGATTCTTCATGCGCCATACCGCCCATCGACTGCTGCGCCTGATCGCCCTGCTGCAGGCCCGCCGCCAGTGGTCCGGGGCTGAGCTGGCCGAGCGCATGGGCGTGGACCGGCGCAGCATCCGCCGTGATATCGAACGCCTGCGCGAACTGGGCTATCCGGTGCGGGCCTGCTCGGGGGTCGGCGGCGGCTATCAGCTCGGGGCTGGGGCGCCGGTGCTGCCGATGCTGCTGGACGAGGAGGAGGCGACCACCCTGGCCATCGCCCTGCGTGCCGCGTCCGCGTCCGTCGCCGGCATCGACGACACCGCGCGGGGCCTGTTGTCCAAGCTCGACCCGCTGGTACCGACCCGCCGCCGCCAGCAGGCCGGCGAGGTGCATGCGGCGACGGCCACCCTGTCCGACCTTCCCTCCACCGACGCACGCCTGCTGGGACGGCTGGCCCAGCATTGCCGGCAGGCGTCACGGCTGGCCTTCGAGTACCGCAGTGCGCAGGAGGCGGTGACCCAGCGCGAGGTCGAGGCGCAGCACCTGGTCAACTACGGGCGGCGCTGGTACCTGCTGGCCTGGGACCTGGGCCGGCAGGACTGGCGCACCCTGCGCGTGGACCGGATGGGCGCGGTGCGCGAATGCGCCGCGCCGGGCATGCATCGGCGCACGCCCGCGCCCCCGGACGTGATGGTGCGGCAGGCGGTCAGCCAGGCGCCGTTCGCGCTGCAGGCCATCGTCCGCCTGGCCGGCAGCCGCACCGAGCTGGAAGGGCGCATCCCACCGTGGTGTGGTGTGCTGGAGGCTGATGGTGCCGACCACTGCCTGTTGCGCATGGGCGCCGAGAGCCGCGGCATGATGCTGGCGCAGATCCTCAGCCTGGACCGGGTGCCGGTGGCGTTGTGGACCACACCGCCGGGCCTGCGCGATGAGCTGGCACAGCGCCTGGCCGGATTGGGGCAGGTGCTGGCTGTGCCGTCGGTCACAGGCTGAGCCGCGTCGCTTGGCAAGCCCCGGCGAAGCTGGGACACTCGCGGCATGAAGGGGATACTGGGGACAACGGCGATCATCATCGCTGCGCTGACCGCTGCGCCGGCCAGCGCCGGCACCCTGTTCAAGTGCCAGGGCGCCGACGGGGTCACCAGCTACGTGAGCAAGCGAGTGGCCGGCGCTCGCTGCAGCAGCATCAGCTACAGCCGCGATGCCCGACCGGCACCGCGCTCCGTGGTGGCCGCGCCGAAGCCTGCGCCGACCACCGTGGCCAGCATCGAACGCAATCCGGTCGCCGTGGCGGCCGGCGCCGCTGCGCCCACTGCGGTCGCGTCGACGCCTGCTGCACCCGCGCCTGCTGCGGCACCGACGGCCTCGCGGGCCGGGCGGATGGTCAGCGGCCAGGTCTATTCCTTCATGAAGGATGGCGTGCGCCACTACACCAGTGCGCGGCCGACCCAGGTGGCCAACCTCGGTCCGGTGCGCACCATCCGCTACAGTTTCATGGAGCGCTGCTACGCGTGCGGCGTCAACCCGCGCGTGGACTTCGGTTCGGTGCGCCTGAACACCACCGCGTTCCAGACCGAGATCACCTCGGCGGCACGCGAGTTCGGCGTCGAGGAGGCCGTGGTGCGTGCCATCATCCACGCCGAATCGGCCTACAACCCGACCGCGCTCAGCCGCGCTGGCGCGCAGGGGCTGATGCAGCTGATGCCGCCGACCGCGGCGCGCTTCGGGGTCAGCGATTCCTATGATGCGGGGCAGAACATCCGTGGTGGCGTGCAGTATCTTGCGTGGTTGCTGAAGCGCTTCAATGGCGACCTGACCCTGGCCGCGGCCGGCTACAACGCCGGCGAAGGCGCGGTCGACCGCCACGGTGGCGTGCCGCCGTACAGCGAGACCCAGTACTACGTGCGCCGGGTTGGGCAGCTGGCCGAGCGTTACCGCACCGCATTGACGCAGCAGTAGTGCCGGCCGCTGGCCGGCAACCCCTGGGCAACGGCGGGTACCAACCGGCCGCTGGCCGGCAACCCCGTAATCAATGTTGTTGCAATGCGTTGTGTGGCGCGCGACGGTTCCGCTACACTCGCCCATGATTCAATGCGGCTCTGGCCCCCACCGGATCCGCTGGCAGCCTTAAAGCTACCTAATCAATATCGGAGTGCCGGATGGCCAACGATGGGGTACACGATCCAGTCAACACCGGACGTCGGCGTTTTCTTTCTGCCACCACTGCTGTGGTTGGCGCCGTCGGCGTCGGATTCACCGCCGTTCCTTTCATCAAATCCTGGAACCCCAGTGCCCGCGCCAAGCTTGCCGGCGCACCGGTGGTGGCCGACATCAGCGCCCTGCAGGAAGGCCAGCGCCTGATCGTGGAATGGCGTGGCCAGCCGATCTGGATCGTCAAGCGGTCCAAGGCGATCCTGGATGCGCTGCACGGGCTGGATGGCCGCCTCAAGGACCCCGAGTCCGGCGAGAAGGACCAGCAGCCGGACTACGTGCTGAAGCAGAATCCCGAGCTGCGCTCGATCAAGCCGGACATCTCCGTGCTGGTCGGCCTGTGCACGCACCTGGGCTGCTCGCCGGAAATGGTCGCCGAGATCCGGCCCGAGCCCTATGACCCGCAGTGGAAGGGGGGCTACTTCTGCCCCTGCCACAAGTCGCGCTTCGACATGTCCGGCCGCGTCTTCAAGGATGTGCCGGCGCCGATCAACCTGAAGGTGCCCGCGCACCACTACCAGGACGACAACACCATCATCATCGGTGTCGATCCGCAGGGGGCTGCCTGATGGCCAATATCCTCAGCCGTACCGCCAGCGGCGTCGCCGACTGGGTCAATGCCCGCGCGCCGGGCCTGATGCCGGTCTATCGCAAGCACGTCAGCGAGTACTACGCGCCGAAGAACTTCAACATCTGGTACTACTTCGGCTCGCTGGCACTGCTGGTGCTGGTCAACCAGATCGTCACCGGCATCTTCCTGACGATGCACTACAAGACCAGCGCCGCGGAGGCGTTCGGCTCCATCGAATACATCATGCGTGATGTGGAGTGGGGCTGGCTGATCCGCTACATGCATTCCACCGGTGCGTCGCTGTTCTTCATCGTGGTCTACCTGCACATGTTCCGCGGCCTGCTGTACGGCAGTTACCAGAAGCCGCGCGAGCTGGTGTGGATCCTGGGCATGCTGATCTACCTGGTGCTGATGGCCGAAGCCTTCATGGGCTACGTGCTGCCGTGGGGCCAGATGTCGTTCTGGGGCGCCAAGGTGATCATCTCGCTGTTCGGCGCGATACCGGTGATCGGCAACGGCCTGACCGAATGGATCATGGGCGACTACCTGCCCAGTGACGCCACGCTCAACCGCTTCTTCGCGCTGCACGTCATCGCATTGCCGCTGGTGCTGCTGCTGCTGGTGGTGCTGCACCTGGGCGCGCTGCACGAAGTGGGGTCGAACAACCCCGATGGCGTGGAGATCAAGAAGGGGCCCAAGGGCAACCGCTGGTCGCCGAATGCTCCGGCCGACGGAATTCCGTTCCACCCGTACTACACGCTCAAGGATGGTGTAGGCGCCGGCTTCCTGCTGATCATCGCTGCCTTCATCATCTTCTTCGCCCCGGGTTTCGGCGGCCTGTTCCTGGAGCACGACAACTTCACCGAGGCCAACCGCCTGGTGACCCCGGAACACATCAAGCCGGTCTGGTACTACACGCCGTACTACGCGATGTTGCGCGTGGTGCCGAACAAGCTGGGCGGCGTGCTGGTGATGTTCTCGGCCATTGCGATCCTGTTCCTGGTGCCGTGGCTGGACAAGGCGAAGGTGAAATCGGTGCGCTACCGCGGCTGGATCTCGAAGGTGATGCTGGGCGTGCTGGCCGTGTGCTTCGTGTGGCTGGGCGTGATTGGTTCCGGCCCGGGTACCGACGTGCACGAGACCTACATCGGGCGGGTGCTGACCTTCCTGTACTTCGCGTTCTTCATCACCATGCCGCTATGGACAAGGTTGGACAAGACCAAGCCGGTACCGGAGAGGGTGACCACGCATGACTGAGCGCTGGATGGTCCGGCTGGCCCTGACGGCCACCCTGATGCTGGGCAGTTTCCTGGCCTCCGCCGCCGAGGGCGGCACCAAACTGCTGCAGGCTGGCAACGACCTCGGTGACCGCGCCTCGCTGCAGCGGGGTGCGCAGCTGTACATGAACTACTGCTCCGGCTGCCATGCGCTGAAGTACCTGCGCTACTCGCGGATGGCGCAGGACCTGGGCCTGACCGAAGAAGAGGTGATGAACAACCTCAACTTCACCGGCTCGGCGATCGGCGACCCGATCCCGGTGGCGATGCCCAAGGAGAACGCGGAGAAGTGGTTCGGCAAGATGCCGCCCGATCTCAGCCTGATCGCGCGTGTGCGTGGCAGCGACTGGGTCTATACCTATCTCAAGTCGTTCTATCTGGACAGCAGCCGCCCGCTGGGCTGGAACAACGCGCTGTTCGCCAACGCCTCCATGCCCAACCCGCTGTGGGAGATGCAGGGGCTGCAGCATGCGGTGCACGGCAAGGCGGAAGCGCCCGGCATGGACCCGCCGGTGACCGGCCTGAAGATTGAAACGCCGGGATCGGTGGATGCCGGGCAGTACGACCAGGCCGTGCGGGACATCACCAACTTCCTCGAATACGCCGGCGAACCGGCCGCACTCAAGCGCCAGCAGCTGGGCGTGTGGGTGATCCTGTTCCTGGCCCTGCTGACCTTCCTGCTGTACCTGCTGAAGAAGGAATACTGGAAGGACGTTCACTGATTCTGCCGCCGGCCATCGCGTGGGCCTATTGGCTTTTGTGATGGTCGGTTGCACACTCGGGGAGGAGTCGACCGCTGGCACGGTGCCGGCGGCGCCGATGCGGCAGGCGGTCTCCTGTCGTGGGAGAGCCTTTGATGGCGGCGAGCGTACGCATGCGCAATACACTGACGCTGTTTTCCTCGAACGACGACGTACTGTGCCACCGTGTACGCCTGGTCCTGGCGGCCAAGGGCGTCACCTTCGACTTCGTTCCGGTCGATCCGCAGAACCCGCCTGAAGACCTGATCGACCTCAATCCGTACCACTCGGTGCCGACCCTGGTCGAACGCGAGCTGGTGCTGTACGCCGCGTCGGTGGTCAGCGAGTACCTGGACGAGCGCTACCCGCATCCGCCACTGATGCCGGTCGACCCGCTGTCGCGTGCGCGCATCCGCCTGGCCATGCTGCGCATCGAGCACGACTGGGTGCCGCAGGTGCAGGCCATCCAGCTGGGCAACAAGACCCAGGCCGAGGCCGGGCGCAAGCGCCTGAAGGAACTGCTGACCGCCTCGCTGCCGCTGTTCAAGGCCAGCAAGTTCTTCCTCAATCCGGAAATGAGCCTGGCCGACTGCGCGATGGCGCCGATCATCTGGCGCCTGCAGTCGCTGGATGTGCCGCTGCCGAAGGATGGCAAGGCGATCGAGGACTACGGCAACCGCATCTTCCGCCATCCGGGATTTGTCCGCAGCCTGACCGAGCAGGAAAAGAAACTGCGCGATCTGCCGGTCTGATCCGGCCCCGCGTTACCCGTCTGCAGGCCGACCGGCGTGCAGACGATCCGCCCCGGCGGGGCGCCGGGCGCGTACACTTCACGCATGACCGAAGACTTCTTCCACATGACCAGCCACCGCCCGTACCTGCTGCGGGCGCTGGTGGAATGGATCAACGACAACCAGCTGACCCCGCACATCCTGGTCGACGCCGGCGTCCCCGGCGTGCAGGTCCCGCCTTCGGCGGTCAAGGATGGCCGGGTCGTGCTCAACATCGCCGAACGTGCCGTGGTGCGGCTGATGATCGACAACGAAATGGTGAGCTTCTCGGCCCGCTTCTCCGGAACCAGCTACCCGGTGCAGGTGCCGATCAGCGCCGTGCTGGCGGTCTATGCCCGCGAGACCGGGCAGGGCATGGCATTGCCGGATGACATTCCGGGCAGCGAAACCGCACCGACCAGCGATGAGCTGCTGCACGAGGAAGGCACGCCGCCGGACGACACGCCGCCGGCCAGTCCGCCGCCGAAGGGCCGCCCGAACCTGCGCGTGGTCAAGTAACCATTCCGACGCCGCCCCGATGGGCGGCGTTCTTCTTGGCCCGTCTGGCGGTGGGTGCCGACCGTTGGTCGGCACATCTTCAAACCCTAGGCATCCTCGGCATCCTCCACATCCGGCCGGATCTGGCTGATCCGCGCGGCACCGGGGCCGGTGAACGAGATCAGCTGGTCGCCACGCAGCACCATGCGGCCCACGTGGCGATCGATGCCATCGTAGGAATACTCGAACTTGAAGGTGCGCTCGAAACCGAGCCGGCCATCCTCGCCACGCGACAGCCGCAGGCCGGTGGCGTGCACCGCCTGGTCCAGCCACTGCACGTCGGCGGCGCGGCAGGCATTGCGTCCCAGCTCGACCGCGCGCTCGGCGGCCGAGCGTGCGGCGTTCCAGAAGAAGTAGATGATTCCGCCGGCAATCAGCAACAGCAGCAGGGTAGGCATGGCGTCAGCCGTCAGAGGTCGATCCTGCAAAGATGGCGGCGAACACGCGCTGGATCAAGCACGGGTATCACCGCCTCGGCGGCGGCTGGCCCGTCATCGGCGATGCGGTCGCGTTGGCCGGTACTGCCTGCATCGGCGCTGCGGAGGGTGACGGCATCACCAATGGCGCGGTCGCCGTCAACTGCAGCAGGGCCGCCCAGTCCTGGCGGTTGAAACTGCATTCGTCCTCGCGGCCTGGCGTGCAGCTGGGGTCGATGCCGGTGCTGTTGCGTTCGCGCGCCGGTGGCAGCTTGATCAATCCGGTACGGTCCAGCGGCAGCAGGCGCATCGCCACGGTGTTCATCACGTTGCCGCCCACCAGATACAGGGTCTGGTCGCCGCCGAGATTGGCGGCCACCACCACTTCGCAATGCGATTTCCAGTGGCCCACCGAACCGTTGCCCAGCGCCTGTACCAGTCCGCTGTAGCTGAGCGTGCTGCTGCGGTCGCGCAGGAAGCACAGCAGATCGCCCGGCGCGGGCTTGGCCGTGGCCGGGTCGACCAGCCGGTAGGGCACGCCCGAGGGACCGCCCTGGTACGCGGCACGGATGTAGTCGATGTGGCGTGGCGACGTGTTGAAGCCGGGAACGCCGGCCTGCACCATCACCCAGGAAATGAAAGCGGCCGACCACGGGTTGTCGATCAGGAACGCGCGGCAGTCGCTGTCGGTGTAGCGCGTACCCAGCGGTGCCACGCAGCTGCTGGCACCGGCGATGCTGCCCATTGCGTTGAGCGTGCCGCTGTTGCGCCAGTAGCCGGCCACGCGCTGCCAGGCGATCAGGCCGTTGTCAGCCAGGTGATCGCTTTCGGCTTCGGTGACGCTGAGGCTGGCGGCGCGGCCATCGCGATCGATGAAGGGACGAAACCACAACCGGTGCTCGTTGCAGGCGGTATTGCGGATGGCCACCGCCAAGGGGCTCAGGCCGAAGCGGGGAGGGACATCGCAGGCTTCAGCGGCTGCGGCGGACAAGGGGGCTGTCGCGAGCAGCAGGCAGGCAGGCAAGAGCATCCGGCGCATGCGCGGCTCCTGTGGGGGATGCCCGCAGCGTCGCAGAGGCTGGCGTAGCCGAGCCGTGAAGGCGCCCCGGGTCGTGTAGAGCCGAGCCTGCGCTCGGCTCATCGCGCAAGGCGGGTGCAGGGCGCGCCGCAGATCGAGAAGCCGCCAAGCGTGGGCTTGGCTCCACAAGGTCCCGTAGGCCTCAAGCCGGTGGCGGGCCCAGCTTCAACGACAGATCGATGGCCTGCACATGCTTGGTCAGTCCGCCGATGGAGATGCAGTCGACGCCATCCTCGGCGATCGAGCGCAGGCCGCCCAGGCCGACGCTGCCGGAGACTTCCAGCGGAATGCGCCCGGCCGTGATGCGCACCGCCTCGCGGCGCAGGTCGGGACTGAAGTCATCCAGCAGGATGCGCTCGCAACCGGCTTCGAGCGCCTGGCGCAGCTGTGCCAGGTCTTCGACCTCGACCACCAGTGGCAGCGCAGGCCACTGCCGGCGTGCGGCGGCTACCGCCGCGGCCAGCGAACCGGCGGCACGGATGTGGTTCTCCTTCAGCATCACCGTGTCGTACAGGCCGAAGCGGTGGTTCTCGCCGCCGCCGCAGCGCACCGCGTACTTCTGCGCCAGGCGCAGGCCAGGCAGGGTCTTGCGGGTGTCGAGGATACGGGTACCGGTACCGGCCACCGCGGCCACGTAGCGGGCAGTGGTGGTGGCGGTGCCGGACAGCGTCTGCAGGAAGTTCAGCGAAGTGCGCTCGGCACTGACCAGGCTGCGGCTGCGCCCGTGCAGCAGGGCCAGCACGGTGCCGGCGGTGACGGCATCGCCTTCGGCGATGCGCCATTCAATGCGCACGTCAGGGTCGAGCGCGCGGTGGGTGGCGTCGAACCAGGGGCGCCCGGCGATCACCGCATCCTGCTTGCACAGCAGGTAGGCGCTGTCGACCTGGTCGGGGAGCAGGGCGGCGGTGACGTCACCGCTGCCCAGGTCCTCGGCCAGTGCGCGCGCGACATCGGCGGCGACAACGGCCGCATCCGGCGTCGGCAGCGTGCTCATGCGGCCGGGAAGTCGGCGATCTGGGCGGTCGGAATGGCTTCCTCGGCCAGCAGCACCGGGATGCCGTCGTCGACGCGGAACACCTGCTTGCGGTCACGGGTGACCAGCGCCTCGCGCAGCGGCTGCGCCAGCGGGTTGCCATCGGCCTTGGTCACCGTGCCGGCGGAAATGGCCTTGTTGAGGGCTTCCAGGCCCTTGCCATCCAGCAGGGACAGGGGCTGGCGGGTGTCCGGCGACACCAGCAGGTCGAGCAGCTTGCGATCCATGGTTCTTCGTCTTGCGTGGAAGATGGCTAGAATACGTCTTTAAGGCAGGTGACGGCCAATGACCCCCAACCCGATCGCGCCGCTTGTCGGCATCGTCATGGGTTCCCGTTCCGACTGGGAAACCATGCAGCACGCCGCCCAGAAGCTTGAAGCCCTGGGTGTTCCGTTCGAAGTGAAGGTGGTGTCCGCGCATCGGACGCCGGATGTGTTGTTCAGTTACGCCGAGCAGGCGGGCCCGCGTGGCCTGCGCGCGATCATCGCCGGTGCCGGCGGGGCCGCGCACCTGCCGGGCATGATCGCGGCCAAGACCGCCGTGCCGGTGCTGGGCGTGCCGGTGCAGTCCAAGGCCCTTAACGGAATGGATTCACTGCTGTCGATCGTGCAGATGCCGGCCGGCATCCCGGTCGCCACCTTCGCCATCGGCAACGCCGGCGCCTCCAACGCCGCGCTGTTCGCGGCGGCGATGCTGGCCAGCGACCAGCCGGCGATCGGTCAGGCGCTCGATGCCTTCCGTGCACGCCAGACCGAAGACGTGATGGCTCACGACGATCCGCGCCAATGAGCCTGACCGTCGGCATCCTGGGCGGCGGCCAGCTCGCCCGCATGATGGTCCTGGCCGGTGCGCCGCTGGGGCTGCACTTCGAACTGTATGACCCGGCGGCCGACGCGTGCAGCGGCCCGCTGGCGCCGCTTACCGTGGGCGCCTTCGATGACCGCCAGGCCCTGGCGGACTTCGCTGCCAAGGTCGATGTGGTCACCTTCGATTTCGAGAATGTGCCGGCCGACAGTGCACAGTTCCTGGCCGACCGCGTGCCGGTCTATCCGCCGCCGGCCGCGCTGGCGGTGGCCCAGGACCGGTTGAGCGAGAAGACCCTGTTCCAGCAGCTGGGTATTCCGCTGCCGGCCTTCGCCGACATCCGTAACCGCGACGAGCTGGCGGCGAAGGCGGCTGAGTTCGGCCTGCCGTGCATCCTCAAGACCCGCCGCCTCGGCTACGACGGCAAGGGTCAGTTCCGCCTGCGCAGCGAAGCCGACATCGACGCCGCATGGGATGCGCTGGGTGCCCAGGTGGAGCGCACCGGACTGATCCTGGAAGGCTTCGTGGCCTTCCAGCGCGAGGTCAGCGTGGTGGCCGTGCGTGGCCGCGATGGCAGCTTCGAAGCGTGGCCGGTCACCGGCAACTGGCATGTCGACGGCGTGCTGTCGGCCAGCGTGGCACCGGCGGTGCTGTCCGACGCCGAGCAGCAGGCAGCGATCGGCTATGCGCGCCGTGTCGCCGAACACCTGCAGTACGTCGGCGTGTTCGCGCTGGAACTGTTCTGCCGTGATGGTGAGCTGCTGGCCAACGAGATGGCGCCGCGCGTGCACAACTCCGGCCACTGGACCATCGAAGGCAGCGAGACCTCGCAGTTCGAGAACCATCTGCGTGCCGTGCTGGGCCTGCCACTGGGCAGCACCCGCATGCTCGGCCACGCCTGCATGCTGAACTGGCTGGGCGAGATGCCCGATCCGTTGCCGGTGCTGGCCCAGGCCGGCGGCCACTGGCACGACTACGGCAAGCTGCCGCGTGAGGGCCGCAAGGTCGGCCATGCCACCCTGCGCGACGACGAGGCCGATGCGCTGGCCGATGCGCTGGACCAGGTCGGGCTGGAGCTGGACCGCCAGGCCCAGGTGGCGCCGGCAGTGCACGCGCTGCGCAACCGCTGAGCCCGGGCGTGCCGGCCAATGGCCGGCACAACCCTGCATGCCTGCAACGGTGTGGCGCGCCGGTGCAGGCGTCGGCGCACCATTGCCGGTGGTAGCGTGGAGCTCCTTTCACAGGAGTCACGACCATGCTCGACTGGAATGCCTACCGCAAGGAACTGAAGGGCCGCATCGGCGAGATCGGCAAGCTCTCGCCGGACACGGTCAAGGGCTACGCCACCCTGGCCAATGCCGGTGCCCAGACCAACCATCTGGATGCCAAGACCCGTGAGCTGATCGCACTGGCGGTGGCGGTGACCACCCGCTGCGACGGCTGCATCACCGTGCACGTGGACGCTGCGCTGAAGCATGGCGCCAGCCGCGAGGAAATCGCCGAAGCACTGGGCGTGGCGGTGTCGCTCAACGCCGGCGCGGCGCTGGTGTATTCGGCACGGGTGATGGACGCGGTGGCCGCGCACGAAAACGCGTGAAGCCACGCTCTGTTTCCCGGTAGTGCCGGCCGCTGGCCGGCAATTCCTGCATCTTTGTATGCCCAGTGGGATGCCGGCCAGCGACCGGCACTACCCCGGGGCCGAGCCGCTGCCTCAGCGCAGCTGGCTCTCGGCGAAATCCCAGTTGACCATCTGCCAGAAGGCATCCAGGTAACGCGCGCGATCATTCTGGTAGTCGGTGTAGTAGGCGTGCTCCCAGACATCGCAGCACAGCAGCGGGGTGCTTTCGCCGGTCAGTGGCGTGCCGGCGTTGCGGGTGGCCTGGATGCCCAGCTGGCCACCGGGGTGCTGCACCAGCCACACCCAGCCCGAGCCGAACAGGCCCAGCGCAGTGCGGTTGAATTCCTCGCGCAGGCGCTGCGCGTCACCGAACTGGCGCTTGACCAGCTCGCCCAGCCGGCCCTGCGGCTCGCCGCCGCCACGCGGGCGCAGGCACTGCCAGTAGAAGCCGTGGTTCCAGGCCTGGGCGGCCGCATCGAACAGCGTGCCCTGGGCATGGCGCACGATCTCTTCCAGTGACGCCTCCTCCCACTCGGTGCCGAGAGTGCCGGCGTTGACCGCGTCGACGTAGGCGCGGTGGTGGCGGCCGTGATGCAACTCAACGGTCTGCGCGGACAGGTGGGGCTGCAGGGAGCCGGGGAGGTAGGGCAGGGCAGGCAATTCGACGGGCATGGACAGGTTCGTGGCCAGGGGGACGGCGGCAGCCTGTTCCATCCGCTTACAATGGCGGCTACCGTGGGCAGTCTAGCCGACCATCACGGTCGGTTTGTCCGGCGAAGCAAGGAGTGTGGTTGTGGCGGTAATGCAGCAAATCCAGGCCGAGGTCGATCGTTACCCGCTCGTGCTGTTCATGAAGGGCACCCCGCAATACCCGATGTGCGGCTTTTCCAGTCGCGCCGTGCAGGCGTTGATGGCAGCCGGCGCCGTCACCCTGCGCACAGTCAACGTGCTCGAAGAGCCGGAGATCCGCGCCAACCTGCCGCGCTTTTCCAATCTGCCGACCTTCCCGCAGCTGTTCATCAACGGTGAGTTGATCGGCGGCTGCGACATCGTCATGGAACTGTTTGAATCCGGCGAGCTCAAGCGCATCGTCGAAGAGGCGACCCAGGGATGAGTGCCTGGCCGTCGACGTCACCGACTGACGGGGCGATTGATGGCCGTCCGTTGCAGGATCGCGTCGTACTGGTCGCCGGCGCCGGGGGCGGGCTGGGCAGTGCCGCGGCGGTCGCCGCAGCTGCAGCCGGGGCCACCGTGGTCCTGCTGGGACGCAAGCCGCGCCGGCTGGACCGGGTCTATGCCCAGGTCCAGGCGGTCGGTCCGGAACCTCTTCTGTACCCGCTGGACCTGGAAGGTGCCGGCCCCGATGACTATGCCGAACTGGCCCAGGCCCTGCAGCGCGAGCTGGGGCGGCTGGACGGCCTGCTGGTCTGTGCCGCTCACTTCCCGGGCCTGACCCCGTTCGAACTGGCCGACCCGGCCAGCTTCGCCCGTGCCATCCATGTCACCTTGACGGCGCCCGCCTGGTTGGCCCAGGCCTGCCTGCCGCTGCTGCGGCAGCGCGAGGATGCCGCCCTGGTGTTCGCGGTCGATGCCCCCGACCGGGTGGGGCAGGCCTATTGGGGCGGGTACGGCGTGGCCCAGCACGGCCTGCGTGGCCTGATCGCCAGCCTGCACGATGAACTGGGCCGCAGTCCCGTCCGGGTCAGCGGCCTGTACCCCGGCCCCCTGCGCACGGCGCTGCGGGCACGTGCCTATTCCATCGACCAGGACCCGGCTGCGCAAGGCCCGGAAGCCGCGGCGGCCGCGGCGGTGACCCTGCTGTCCGCCGCTGGGAGCACCTGGCGCGGGCAGATTCTCGACGCCAGTGGGATGCCCCGGGAAAAGTGAGTCCCGTGGAAAGGCGGAGTGAAGAACCCGTCACGATTGCGTTGCGAACCGGTGCCGTTTGTCGCACAACCGTCACATTGATGGCGTAGCGTGTTAATCTAGTGTTAACCGTTAGGGCTGCCTTCAGCCGAGCGGTAGGGAACCCCAGATAACTCTCCGATCAGCCACCCGCAGGGCTGCTTGGATGCGCTTTTTTTCCGCCATCGCCAACTCGCATCGAGGCTACCGAAAAATGACCCACCCACTCCGGATGTCCAAGCTCACCCTTGGTCTCGTGGCTGCACTTGCTGCCGCTCCCGCCTTCGCCCAGAGCAGCACCTCCGCCGGTGTCGGCGGCCAGGTGATGTCCGCTGCAGGCCAGCCTGTCGCCGGCGCTGAAGTCACCATCACGCACACCGAGTCGGGCACTGTTTCGCGTGCCACCACCGATGCGTCGGGCCGGTACAACGCGCGCGGCCTGCGCGTGGGTGGTCCGTACACCATCACCATCACCAAGTCCGGTGAAGGCACCAAGACCGAGGAAGGTGTCTACCTGAACCTGAACCAGGTCAACACCGTCAACGCCAACCTCGGCGGTGATCTGGCTGCGACCAACCTGGACGCGGTGAACGTTGTTGCCACCGCCGGCGGCCTGGACCTGTTCAGTGCCAACAAGATGGGCACCGGCACCAACGTGACCCGCGAAACGATGGATGCGCTGCCGTCGGCCAGCCGCAACATCCAGGACTACGTCCGTCTCGATCCGCGCATCTCGCAGGTCAGCAAGGCGGACGGCGCGATCTCGGCTGGCGGCCAGAACACCCGTTACAACGCCATCCGCATCGACGGCATCAGCGCCTCCGATCCGTTCGGCCTGGGTTCCAACAACCTGCCGACCGAGCGTCAGCCGGTGTCGATGGACGCCATCCAGGAAATCAACATCGACCTGGCCAACTACGACACGACCATCGCCGGTGGCACCGGCGCGGTGATCAACGCCGTGACCAAGTCGGGTACCAATGAATTCCACGGCACCGTGTACGGTTCGTACCGCGACAAGGACATGGTCCGCTCGCGCCTGGAAGGCGACAGGCAGGACTTCAACGGCTTCGAGGACGAGAAGACCTACGGCATGACCTTCGGCGGCCCGATCGTCAAGGACAAGCTGTTCTTCTTCACCAACTATGAAAAGTACGAGCGCTCGGCTGCCGGCGTCGCCCTGAGCGACACGCCGATCGGCCGTGGCACCATCACCCAGCAGCAGATCACCGATGTCCAGAACTTCCTGGGCAAGCTGGGCTACGACCCGGGCAGCCTGACGGCGCCGAACAGCAAGACCGAGATCGAAGAGTATGCGGTCAAGCTGGACTGGAACATCAACGAGAACCACCGTGCGGCCCTGCGCTACAACAAGATGGAGCAGAACGTCGTTCGCTTCCCGCAGGTCAGCAGCAGCGCCATCTCGCTGAGCAACTTCTGGTACCAGCAGCCGACCCAGTACGAAACCTGGATGGGCGAACTGTTCAGTGACTGGTCCGAGAACTTCTCGACCGAGTTCAAGGTCTCGCACAAGGATTACTCGGCCAACCGCGTCCCGCTGGTCGACATGCCGCAGATCCGCATCAAGTCGGGCAACGATTCGCTGTACGTCGGTACCGAACAGAACACCCACGTCAACATCGTCGAGTCGAAGGAACTGAGCGCCTTTGGTGCCGGTACCTGGTACATCGGTGACCACACCGTCAAGTTCGGCTTCGATTACTCGAAGAATGACCTGATGAACTTCTACGGCCGCAACCTCAACGGCGTGTACGAATTCAACAGCGTCAACGACTTCCTGGCGGGCAAGGCTTCGCGTTACCAGCTGCGTGCTCCGCGCGCCGATGGCAGCCGCAGCGACATCCCGGCCGACTTCACCCTGAAGAACACTGGCGTGTTCGTGCAGGACACCTGGGCGATCAACTACAACCTGAACCTGATGTTCGGCGTGCGCATCGACATGCCTGACTTCAGCACCCAGCGCCTGTACAACCCGCGCATCGAGCAGCTGTACGGCTTCAACAACACCAAGCTGGTCGACAAGAACCTGGTGCAGCCGCGCGTCGGCTTCAACTACACCTTCGACAGCGATCGCCCGACCCAGCTGCGTGGTGGCGTGGGCCTGTTCGGCGGCGCCGCCCCGAACGTGTGGCTGGCAGGTGCCTACCAGAACACCGGCCTGAACTACATCGAGTACGACGAGCGCAGCATCCCGGCCGGTGCCTTCACTCCGGACGGCAACAACCCGTACATCCCGGCCGGCGGCCCGGCTTCGGCCCGTCAGAACGTCGACATCATCGCGCCGGGCACCCGCCTGCCGTCGGTGTGGAAGGCCAACCTGGCGTTCGACCATGAGCTGCCGTGGTACGGCATCGTGGCATCGGCCGAAGTGCTGTTCACCAAGGTCAAGGACGGCATCTACTTCGACCGTCTGGACGTGTCGGCGCCGACCGCCTTCGGGCAGGATGGCCGCGCGATCTACTGGAACGCTGCTGGCCGCAACCAGGCCAATACCCGTATCGACAAGGGTGTCGACTACGGCATGTCGACCGGTACCAAGGGTGCGGTTGACCGCGCCAACCGCCCGTCCGACATTGGCGACGTTCTGGTCCTGCGCAACACCGACAAGGGCCGCGGCACCCAGGCCACCTTCTCGCTGGCCAAGCCGCTGACCGAGAACTGGGGCTGGTCGCTGGGTTACACCTACACCAAGTCGACCGAAGTCAGCCCGCTGTCCAGCTCGCAGAACACCTCGAACTGGAACAACACGCTGATCTTCAATGCCAACGAGAACGTGGCCTACAACTCGCGTTACGCGATGAAGGACCGTATCACCGGTACCCTGGAGTGGAAGCACAACTTCTTCGGTGACAACGCCACCCGCGTCGGCCTGTTCTACGAAGGCCGTTCGGGCCGTCCGTACAGCTACATCTTCTACAACGATGCCAACGGCGACGGTGCTGCCACCAACGACCTGTTCTACGTGCCGAAGGGTCCGGGCGACGTGCTGTTCACCGGCGGTGCCGCGATGGAGAAGCAGTTCTTCGACTGGCTGGCGCAGAACCCGGAACTCGATGCCTACCGTGGCAGCGTGGTCCCGGCCAACCGCCACCGCGCCTCGTGGGTCAACAGCTTCGACGTCCGCGTCAGCCAGGAATTCCCGGGCTTCATGAAGGGTCACAAGGGTGAAGTCGCCCTGGACATCATGAATGTCGGCAACCTGCTGAACAAGAAGTGGGGCCTGATCGACGACTACGGCTTCTACTCGACCCGTCGCGTTGCCAACTACGCAGGTATCGACCCGGCCACCGGCAAGTACGTGTACTCCTTCACCGGTTCGACCGACAACCCGTCGGTGCAGGAAAACAACAACGACAAGGGCAATACCGCCGTGTCGCGTTGGTCGATGCAGCTGACCCTGAAGTACAAGTTCTGATCCATCAGCGCTTGAAGTGGTAAGTGGAAACGGCCGGGGAAACCCGGCCGTTTTCCGTTCAGGCGAAAGTCCTTGCAGGGCTTGGGGCAACGGCGTAGCATCCAGAAATGTGCGCGGTGCCAACGCCGCCGATGCGGTCCCGGAAAGGCGGACGCGGGCAGCACTCATCCAACGGTCGGTCTTCCCGGCCGTTTTGCTTTTTAAGGGGGCGGCAGTACAGTCGGAAACCTTGAAGGAAGCGAAAAATTGGATATGACCACGAACGAAAAATCGGCCCGTGCACTGCCGGTGCAGGATGCGCGGATCTACCCGCGCGGTGGGCTGGATGTGCTGTCGCGGGCCGAGGTGGCCCGCCTGCGCGATGCCTCCGCCGGCGGCATGCATGAGCTGCTGCGCCGCTGCGCGCTGGCCGTGCTGACCAGCGGCAGCGCCTCGGACGATCCGCGCGCCGCGCGCGATCTCTACCCTGATTTCGACATCCAGGTGGCGCAGCAGGATCGCGGCGTGCGGATCGATCTGGTCAACGCGCCGGCGATGGCCTTCGTCGACGGCGAGATCATCCGCGGCGTCGCCGAACTGCTGTTCGCCGTGGTGCGTGACCTGGCCTACATGGCCATCGAGATGGGCCCGGCCTATGCGGCCGAGCTGGAGTCGTCCGAGGGCATCACCAATGCGGTGTTCGGCCTGCTGCGCAACGCGCGCATCCTCAATCCGGGCGACCCGAATCTGGTCGTCTGCTGGGGCGGACACTCGATCTCGCGCGACGAATACCTGTACACCAAGCAGGTGGGCTATGAGCTGGGCCTGCGCGGCCTGGACATCTGCACCGGTTGCGGCCCCGGTGCGATGAAGGGCCCGATGAAGGGTGCCACCATCGCCCATGCCAAGCAGCGCCGTACCGTGACGCGTTACATCGGCCTGACCGAGCCGGGCATCATCGCCGCCGAGTCGCCGAACCCGATCGTCAACCACCTGGTGATTATGCCGGACATCGAGAAGCGCCTTGAGGCCTTCGTCCGCATCGGCCACGGCATCATCGTGTTCGCCGGTGGCGTCGGCACCGCCGAAGAGATCCTGTACCTGCTCGGCATCCTGCTGCGCGAGGAGAACAGGGACCTGCCGTTCCCGCTGATCCTGACCGGCCCGACGGTAGCGGCACCGTACTTCGAGCAGATCGATCGCTTCATCCGCCTGACCCTGGGCGATGCGGCGGCCGAGCGCTACGAGATCATCATCGGCGACCCGGTCGCGGTTGCGAAGAAGATGGCCAGCGGCATCAAGCGCGTGCGCGAGCACCGCCTGGCGCAGAAGGACTCGTTCTTCTTCAACTGGTCGATCGAGATTCCGTGGGAGTACCAGCAGCCCTTCGTACCCACCCACGAAGCGATGGCAGCGCTGGACCTGCACCACGGGCGTGCCCCGCACGCGCTGGCGGCCGACCTGCGCCGCGCGTTCTCGGGCATCGTCGCCGGCAACGTGAAGGAAGACGGCATGCGCCGCATCGAGCAGTTCGGGCCGTTCCAGATCCACGGCGACCCGGACATGATGCAGGCGCTGGATGCGCTGCTGCGCGCCTTCGTCGAGCAGCGCCGGATGAAGATCTCCGGCGAATACCAGCCCTGCTACCAGGTGCTGGCCTGAACCCGGGCCGGCGCGATGGGGATCGCGCCGGCACTGGCAGGGGAGGGCGGGTCGTCAAGCCTTTGACGCCCGTCGCCCCGGATTGACCGTTCATCCTGCCGCCGCTTGCCGGTGGCGGGGCGATGGCCCATCGTGGCCACCAACACGCTGGGGAGCGTCCAATGTCTTTGCGCCGGCAAAACGGCTTCACGCTGGTTGAACTGATGGTCACCATCGCCGTGGTGGCGATCCTGGCTGCGATCGCCTTTCCAAGTTTCCAGAGCACGATCCGTTCGAGCCGGGTGAGCTCGACCAACAACGAGGTCCTGGGCCTGCTCAGTCTTGCCCGCAGCGAGGCGATCCGCAGCAACCGCGGTGGCGGCGTCTGTGGAAGCAGCGACGGTGCCAGCTGTGATGGTGCCTGGTCGGGCGGCATGCTGGCCTTTGCCGATGCCAATGGCGACGGTGCGCTGTCGGCAGGTGAAACCGTCCTGCGCTTCGTCAGTGGCAATCCCAAGCTGAAGATCACTGGGCCGGCCACGGAGATCGCCTTCGACGGGCGCGGCCGTCGCCGCGCCAGCGCCGAGCAGGATGTACGGCTGGAGCCGGACGTCTGCAGCAAGGGCGCACTGCACAAGCGCACACTGACGGTGAACGCCTCCGGGCAGATCCGCAGCACTAAGGAAGCCTGTCCATGACCACCCGTACCTTCCGCGCGCGCCAGGCCGGGGGCTTCACCCTGCTGGAAGTACTGATCGCCATCATCGTGTTGGCGTTCGGCCTGCTGGGTTTTGCTCTCTTGCAGACCATGAATGTCCGCTTCGTGCAGAGCGCCAATTATCGAACCCAGGCCACCAACCTTGCGTACGACCTGACCGAGCAGATGCGCAGCAACCGCTTCCAGGCGGCCTGGTACACCGGCGCGTCGTTCGCGGCAGGCAGCAAGACCGCCGCCACCGCGTGCACCAGCGATACCGGCGACGTCTCCATTGAAAAGAAGATCGCGCGCTGGCAATGCCAGGTGGTGAAGGCGCTGGGCGACGATGCAGGCGCCGATGTCACCTTCAATGGCGGCGTGGTCAATGTGGCCATCACCTGGGGCGACCAGCGCTGGGATCCGGATGACCCGGACAAGGCCACCACCTTTGCATTGGCTACGGAGCTGTGAGCATGCGCCTGAACCGACGTGCCACCATGGCCGGCCTGTCGCTGGTGGAACTGATGATCGCCCTGGTAATCAGCCTGGTGCTGATGCTGGGGGTGGTGCAGGTCTTCATGGCCTCGCAGGCTGCCTCGCGCCTGTCCGAGGGGGCCTCGCGCGTGCAGGAGAACGCCCGTTTCGCGCTGGATTTCCTTGAGCGCGACATCCGCATGGCCGGGCACATGGGCTGCGTGAACGACCAGGCCCACGTGGTGAAGAACCAGGGCGATCCGGTATCGCATCTGGGTGCATCCTCGGGCGATGGCAGCCCGCTTGATTTCAGCGTTTCCATCCAGGGCTTCGATGCACCGGGAACCGCACCGGGCGGGAGGCTCGCACTCGGGGCGACATGGTCCGCACCGTCAGCGCTGCCGGCAGCGATCACCCGGCTCAGCCCTGCGCCGGCAGGCGGAAGCGATGTGCTGGTGCTGCGCTACCTGGCCCCTGAGGGGGTGCCGGTGACCGGCATTTCGTCCAGTGGCGGCAATGCGCTTCTGGACATGGACAGCACCCGGGTGGCCAGGCTCACCTCGGGGGGCGTGGCGGCACCGACCTTGTTCGGCATCGCCGACTGTGCCCATGCGGACATCTTCGCCGGTACGTTGAGTGCGGCACGTGTGACCGCGCCCTCGCTGGACCTGTCGCGCTATGCAGCGCAGCCGACCGGGCAGACGATGCTCTATCGCGCCGAGTCGATGGTCTATTACGTCGGCATCAATCCGGAGACCGGTCAGCCGGGCCTACGCCGTGCGCGCGCCAACAGTGCTGGCGCCTATGCGGTCAATGAAGAACTCGTGGAAGGCATCGAAAGCCTGCAGCTGCTGTATGGCCTGGACAGTACCGCCAACATCAGCCTGGGCACGCCGCCGGCCGGCAACATCACCCGCCTGGCCGCCGCGACTGGCGTCAGCAGCAACGCTAACGCTGCCGGTGCCGCGCAGTGGCTGCGGGTGGGGCAGGTGCAGGTGGGGCTGCTGGCACGCAGCCCGACGCCGTCGTCTTCGAGCACGCCGGCCAACCCGCTGTCGGTACTCGGCGTGGGCTTTGCCAGCAGTGACAGGCCTGACGGCCGCTACCGCTCCAGCTATGAAGTCTCGATTGCACTGCGCAATCGCCTGTTCGGGAACTGATCATGACGACCTTCTCACGTTCGTTCAGGCCCGCCTCCGCTCGCGCCCAGCGCGGCGCCGTGCTCTATGTCGCGTTGATCATGCTCATCCTGCTGGCGCTGCTCGGCATTGCGGGCATGCAGGTGGCCGGCATGCAGGAGAAAATGGCAGCGAACTACCGCGCCGCCAACCGGGCCTTCCAGAACTCGGAGGGCGTGGTGCGTGCGGCCGAACGCTCGGTGGAGAAAATCGCCAACCGTCAGGATGTGGGGAACGACAGCCTGGTGCAGTCCAGCACTCTGTCGCGGGTCTGCGATGACGGCTTCGATCCGGCCATCTGGGCTGAAAGCCACCGCAACCAGATGCGTCCTGCGGTCAATGTCCGCCAGATTGACAGCTGTGTGATGGGCGAATCGTCGCTCGACATGGGCCGTCCGCTGGAAGACGTCACGCCGATCTACCAGATCACCGGCTTCGCGACCGACGACGCCGATGCGAGCTCGTCGTCGGTTGTCATCGATACCGTATTCAAACTCTGAGGACGCAGGCCATGGCTTCGCGCAAATTCCGTTTCATGGCCGCAGGCGGCGCCGCACTGGCGCTCGGGGGGGGCTATGTCATCTACAGCCTGATGGCGGCCCAGGCCCAGGGCACGCTGGCGCAGGCGCCGCTGAACATCCAGGTGCAGACGCCGCCGGCCTTCCTGATGGCGCTGGATGATTCCGGCTCGATGCTGTGGGAAACGTTGAACAACACGCGCGATGGCGTGTACCGCTGGGATGGCAGTGGCTTCTACAACCAGGGTGCCGTCAACGGCTACGATGGGTCTGGGCAGCGCTACCTGTACGTCTTCCCCAGCTATGGACGCGACGACCAGGTAGCCATCCCGCCGCTCGACAGCTTCGGTTTCGCCCGATCGCCGGACGTCAACCCGTCCTACTACGACCCGCGTGAGATCTATCCTGGCTGGAAGACCGGCTTGTCCGATACAGCCCTTGCCAACTATCTGGACATCAGGGCGTCCAGCGCGCCGCTGGACCCGCGTCCGGGCAATGCACCGAACAAGATCGCCGGCGCGCTGGACCTGACTGTGGACTCGCTGTTGACCAGCATGGACACCGGCGGGCGGACCGGCGCGAACTGGCGCTTCCGCTTCCGTTCCGGCATGACGCTGCCGGTCGGAACGCGTATTGAGCGTGGGCGATGCAACCTGAGCGGTGGGGCTGTCCGGCAGGAAGGCTCGTTCGACAACGTGACGCGCCAGACTACCATCAGCAGCTCAAGCTGCGATGCTGCCGTCGCCTTCTATCCGGCTACGTTCTTCCTGGCAGATCCGTCCACGCTGCCGGCGGAATATGGGTACACCGCAGCTCCTGTTGCCGTTGCAAATCCTCCGGGCGGCCGTCCGGGTACGTTGTACAAGTACGAAATCAAGCTTGCGAACTTCGGCAACAATCAAGCGAAGTACAACGCTGCCATGCAGAGCTTCGCCAACTGGTTCAGCCTGTACCGGACGCGACGCGAAGCGCTGATCGGTGCGGCCACGAATGCGCTGTACGACACTACCAATCTGCGCGTGGGCTGGTTCCGTATCAATGGCCGCCGCGCGGTGACCATGTTCAACATGACCAACGAGCCGGAGAAGCAGCAGCTGCTCAGCCAGATCATCGGCGAAATGCGGGCCAGCAGCAGTACGCCCAATCGTTCCGCCGCACAGTACCTTGGCGAACAATTCCAGCGCACGGATCAGAACGCGCCGGTACTCCTGTCATGCCAGAAGAACGCGGGCATGCTGTTCACCGATGGCTATATCAATGAGTCCGGCAACACGACGCTGATGAAGGATCTCGTAGCGCCGTACTACAACAGTTCTCTCGTGCCGGGCAAGGAGACCAATTCCGTGCCGGTGCCGGCCGAGTGCAAGGGGCCGAATCCAAATCCGTCGCTGGATTGCAAGACCCACCTGCACATGAATTTCTACGGCGTGACGCTGGGCACGCAGGGCAAGGAGTTCGGCGTCCGTTACCTGCCGGATCCGCTGCGCCCGTGGGTGCTCAGCCCCGACCCGTACGTCGTCAAGCCCAACTTCCCGACGACGACGCAGGACCTCAAGCCTGAGGCCGTTGATGAGCTGTGGAACGCGGTCTATGACACCCGCGGTGAAATGGTCAACGCTACGCGCCCGGCCGAAATCACTGCAGCCATGCGCCGCATCATCAGCAACGTCGCCCAGGGCGCCACGCCGTCCGGCTCGCGTTCGCTGACCGGCGCACGCATCGGCGTCGGCTCGTTGTCGGTGGAGCCGTTCTACGAGGCCACCAACAACGGCACCGACTGGTACAGCAAGTTGCGCGCCTTCAAGCTGAGCGTCGAGCCGTCCACCCGCAAGATCGTTTCGGAAGAGGCCTGGGAAGCATCTGCGAAGATGCCGGCGCCTGCATCACGCCGCATCCGGTTCTGGCGCAACGGCGCGCTGGAAGACTTCACCGGCAGCAATGTCAGCCTGGCCAATCTGTGCACCAAGTCGTCGACGCTGTATCCGGGCATCCTGATCTGCAGCGCGTCCGAGCTGGCCGGCCTGACAACGGATTCCACCACGGCCGTGGCCTACCTGCGTGGTGAAACCTCCGGCGAGAAGCGCAACGGCGGCAAGCTGCGTGATCGCAGCACGGTACTGGGCGACATCATCACCTCCACCCCGGTGCTGAGTTCGCCTCTGGATGACTATGGGTTTGGCCGCCTCCCGGGCACGATGGGCAGCAGTTACGCCGCCTACATGACCACCAAGCGCAATGGTCGCCGCTACATGGTCTACGCCGGCGCCAACGACGGCATGTTGCATGCCTTCGATGGTGGCATGGGCGCCGACGGCCAGATGGACGCCGACGGTGGCAAGGAGCGGTTCGCCTACATTCCCTCGACCGCGTTGGGCCACATGGGCAACCTGTTGCTGCCCAACGACCCGACCAACCAGAACGCCCAGCGTTTCCAGCACCGTTACTACGTCGATGGCCCGGTGACGATCAGCGACACCTACGGCAGCAACGGGTGGACCACGTCACTGGTGGGCACGGCCGGTGCCGGCGGCCGCAGCGTGTTCGCGCTGGATGTGTCCGATCCGGGCAACTTCGGCGCCACCGGCTCCCTGCTGTGGGAGATCAGTGACCTCGATGCTTCGCTTGACGATGCTGTGCGCGCCAACATCGGCCATGTGCTGGGCAAGCCGGTGATCGTGCCGGTGAAGAATGCCGACGGTTCGGTGGGCTTCAAGGCGATCTTCGGCAACGGCTACGAGAGCAGGAGTGGCAAGGCGGTACTGTTCGTGGTTGACATGGTGGCAGGCCGCACGCCGACCATCCGCATGATCGAGGCGATCGAGTCGGGTACCAACCTGCCGTCGGGCAGCAACGGGCTGGGCAACATTGTGGTGGTTGATCGCTGGGGCGGAACCGGGCAGAACGCGCAGGTGCGCGATGGCCTGGCCGATACGGTCTATGGCGCCGACAAGCGTGGCGTTATCTGGAAGTTCGACCTGCGCGGGACCACCGCGCCAACCGTACCGTTGTTCACCACCGATACCCATGTCGATCCCGCCGACCGCCGGACCTACCGTCAGCCGATCACCGGTGGCATGACGGTGACCACCGGACCGTCCGGTGGCGTGATGCTGATCTTCGGCACCGGCAGCTTCTCCTACTACGGTGACGAGAGCGATACGGCGGTGCAGGCGTTGTACGGTATCAACGACACCGCAGCGGGCCAGCCGACGACGACGCTGACCTCGGCAAACCTGAGCTCGTATACGGCCGAGATCGGTTCCGGCGTGCGGACATTGCGTGGCGGGACCGTGCCTACGGTCAGCCGCGGCTGGACCGTGGTGCTGGCCAACAAGGAGCGTGCGGTCGGTAATCCGAGGATCGTGTCCGGCGTGGTGTTCTTCCCGACCTATATTCCGTCCGACGCTCAGGGTTGCTCGGTGGACGGTGCGAACTGGTTGCTCGGCCTGCAGGCCAGCACCGGCCAGGCCGCGATGTCGCAGGTGCGCTTCGGAGCCCCCGACGGCCGATCGCCGGGGGCGGGTACGGCCGGCGTTGCTCTCAACACGGGCGGCAACGCGCCGGTGAGGGATGTGACGACGTCGGTGGTGCCGCGCCTGGCGCCGCCGGACAGCACTCCCGGCAACCCGCCGCCGCAGCCGCCCGGCGAGGCGTGCCTGATGCAGATCTCGGTGGCCGGCGCTGATCCGATGTACCTGCCGTACCCCTGCGGCCGTCAGTCCTGGAGGCAGATCCAGTGACCGGCGTCCATTCTTCCCCGGCAGCAGGAGCCCGTGCAATGCGCCAATCTTTCGCGGCGGGTCGTCTGGCCCGCGGTTTCACCCTGATCGAGCTGATGATTGTGGTCGCGGTCGTGGCAATCCTCGCCGCGATCGCGTACCCGAGCTACAGCGAACATGTGCGCAAGTCGCGCCGGGCCCAGGCCAAGGCCGACCTGGTCGAATACGCACAGTTGGCCGAGCGCTTCCACACGGTCAACAACACCTACGTCGGTTTCAAGTTCCCGGGCAATGCCGATTCGATCAACTCCCCGCGCGAGGGCGGCACGGCGGCCTACACCCTGTCCATGCAGACTGCGCAGTCCACATTCACCTTCACCGCCACAGCCGTCAACGCACAGGCGAAGGACAAGTGTGGAAATCTGACGCTCAACCAGGCCAACGTGAAGACCGCCAAGACCACGCTGTCCGAGTGCTGGTGACACTGCTGGAAACAGACGACGCAAGCATGTGAACGGGAGTGTTGCACTCCCTGTTCGACGTGATTACAATGCGCGTCCCCGCCCGAATAGCTCAGCCGGTTAGAGCACTTGACTGTTAATCAGGGGGTCGTTGGTTCGAGTCCAACTTCGGGCGCCAGACGTTACACATCAAAGGCTTGCGGATTTCCGCAGGTCTTTTTTGTTGCCTGCTTGAGAGCGCAGGGGCATCGTTTCAACAGGCTTGTCCAGTCCGCGTGGTGGACGAACGCGCCCGCCCACTGTTGCTGACGATGACCCGCGCGTGCTCGCGTCCCCGCACGCAGATTTGCAGTGTCAGGTTGCTGCCGGGGCTGCGGCCATCCGGCTGGAAATAGAGTTGCGGTCGCCCGCTGCTGCTGGCCGCACTGATCGTGACATCCGGGCGGCCGCCCTGATGCAGGACAATGGCATCGGCCGTGGATGGGGGCTGCCACGCGCCTGCGGCCCGGTAGGCAATCCAGCCCTGGCTCCAGTCGTCCCCGCAGCGCTGGCCGTCCGCGCTGGCGCAGAGGCCGATCAGTTCGCGACGCATGATGGCCTGGCTGCGTGCCGTTGCCAGGGCGGCCTGCAGGCTGAACCGGGTGGCTTCCGCGCGCTGGTGCAGCAGCAGCGCCTGCAGCGAGGGCCAGCCGGCGGCCAGCAGCACGGCCAGTACCGCCGTGACGACCAGGATTTCGATCAGGTGCATGCCGCGTGACGCGGCGCGGCTGGAAGTGTAGTCAGGGCGCATGCATCCAGCCTCCGCGCCCGGCTGTGCGACCGCCATCGGGAAACCCCGTAGCGTCCTGCCCGGCAGCCCCTCAGCCGGCCGTCACTCCTCGCCCCGTATACTCACCCTTCCCGGGAACTGGCAACACCATGAGCGACAGTTTTGAACTTGTCTCGCCGTATTCGCCGGCGGGCGACCAGCCCGATGCCATCGCGAAGCTGACCAGCAACTTCGAGGCCGGCATCGCCAAGCAGACCCTGCTGGGCGTGACCGGCTCGGGCAAGACCTACACCATCGCCAACGTCATCCAGAACATTCAGAAGCCGACGCTGATCATGGCGCCGAACAAGACGCTGGCGGCGCAGCTGTATGGCGAATTCAAGGCGTTCTTCCCGCACAACGCGGTGGAGTATTTCGTCAGCTATTACGACTACTACCAGCCCGAAGCCTACGTGCCGTCGTCGGACACCTTCATCGAGAAGGACAGTTCGATCAACGAACACATCGAGCAGATGCGGCTGGCCGCGACCAAGACCCTGCTGTCGCGCCCGGACGCGATCGTGGTGGCGACGGTGTCGGCGATCTATGGCCTGGGCGCGCCGGAAGACTATCTGTCGCTGCGCCTGATCCTGTCCAAGGGCGAGCGCATCGACCAGCGCGACCTGATCAACCACCTGACCCAGCTGCAGTACACGCGCAATGAGTACGAGCTGCAGCGCGGTACCTTCCGCGTGCGCGGCGAAGTGATCGACGTGTTCCCGGCCGAGTCGGACAGCGAAGCACTGCGCCTCGAACTGTTCGATGGCGAGGTCGAGAAGATCACCCTGTTCGACCCGCTGACCGGCGAGACGCTGCGCAACATGCAGCGCTTCACGGTCTACCCGAAGACGCACTATGCGACCACGCGCGAGCGGGTGCTGGCGGCGATCGAGACGATCAAGGTGGAGCTGAAGGAGCGGCTGGAGCAGCTGTACGCACAGAACAAGCTGGTGGAGGCACAGCGCCTGGCCCAGCGCACCCAGTTCGACCTGGAGATGATGGCCGAGGTCGGTTACTGCAACGGCATCGAGAACTACTCCCGGCACCTGACCGGCAAGAATGCCGGCGAGCCGCCACCGACCCTGTTCGACTACCTGCCGCCGGATGCGCTGCTGGTGATCGACGAATCGCATGTGACCATTCCGCAGATCGGCGCCATGTTCAAGGGTGACCGCTCGCGCAAGGAAACCCTGGTTGAGTTCGGTTTCCGCCTGCCGTCGGCGCTGGACAACCGCCCGCTGCGCTTCGAGGAATGGGAGGAGCGCTGCCCGCGCAGCATCTACGTGTCGGCCACGCCCGGGCCCTATGAACTGCGTGAAGCCGGTGACGAGATCACCGAACTGGTGGTGCGTCCGACCGGCCTGATCGACCCGGTGGTGGAGATCAGGCCGGTCGGTACCCAGGTCGACGACCTGATGAGCGAGGCCAACGCGCGCATCAAGGCGGGCGACCGCGTGCTGGTCACCACGCTGACCAAGCGCATGGCTGAAAACCTCACCGAGTACCTCACCGAACACGGTATCCGCGTGCGCTACCTGCACTCGGACGTGGATACGGTCGAGCGCGTGGAGATCATCCGCGACCTGCGCCTGGGCAAGTTCGACGTGCTGGTCGGCATCAACCTGCTGCGCGAAGGCCTGGACATGCCCGAGGTATCGCTGGTGGCGATCCTCGATGCCGACAAGGAAGGCTTCCTGCGCTCCACCGGCTCGCTGATCCAGACCATCGGCCGCGCCGCACGCAACGTGCGCGGCAAGGCGATCCTGTACGCCGACAAGATCACCCGCTCGATGCAGGCGGCGATCGATGAGACCGACCGGCGCCGTGCCAAGCAGGTCGAGTACAACGAAGAACATGGCATCGTGCCGCGCTCGGTGGCGCGCCCGATCGTCGATGTCCTCGAAGGCGCGCGTTCGGATGCCGCCGAGAAGGAAGCCAAGAAGGGTAAGGGCAAGGGCCGGGCGGGTGTGGCCGAAGAAGCGGCCGACTATCGTTCGCTGTCTCCGGCGCAGCTGGCGACCCGTCTCAAGGCGCTGGAACAGCAGATGTACCAGCACGCCAAGGACCTGGAATTCGAGGATGCCGCACGGGTGCGTGACCAGATCCGGCAGCTGAAGGAAGCCAGCCTGGGCTGAACGTGGCAGTGCAGCATCATCTTCACAAAAGTGTTGCGCTTCACGGCCCGCATCCGTAATATACGCGGCCTGCACCGACGCAATCGCGGAAATGCAGAAGCAAAACGGGCGGTTAGCTCAGCGGTAGAGCACTACCTTGACATGGTAGGGGTCACAGGTTCGAACCCTGTACCGCCCACCACGAAGTCCTCGGAAGAGGGCTGTCGTGAAATGCAAAGCCCGGCCCTGGCGCCGGGTTTTTACGTAACAAGGCCAGCCTTCGGGCGGCAAGAACACGATGGGCGGTTAGCTCAGCGGTAGAGCACTACCTTGACATGGTAGGGGTCACAGGTTCGAACCCTGTACCGCCCACCACCTGCTCCCGGCGTTGCCGGTGAAGTGGTGGAAACGATGAAAGCCGGCCCCGAGGCCGGCTTTTTTCGTTCCGGGGAGCCTGGCGTTCCCGCGAAGCTGCATCCGTGCCGGTTCAGTGGCATGAAATCAGTGGGTAATGCTGATCGAACGCTGGATGCGCCACTGGCCGTCGACGCGTTCCCACAGCTGCGCCACACCTACCCGGGCCAGCGCAGGATGAGGGCTGGCGCCAGTGTCGTCTGGCGATTGCTGGCTGCCCAGCCGCAGCACGCGGTCCTGGCGCAGGTGATAGAGCTGAAGGGGCTGCGCTTCATGCATGGCCTGCCGATCCTCGGTGCGCAGGATCTGGCTGCGCAGGGCATCCTCGGTGGGCCCGCAGCCGTCGCCGAACAGGCTGGAGAACAGCAGGATCAGGGCAAGCATCGGCATGGCACGGTGCTCCAGCGGGAAAGTGCGTGCAGGCTGGCATGGTCGGCCGGGCACCGCAGCCGGCCTGCGACGAAGGCGGGGATTGGGCCGCCAAAGGCAGGCAGATGGCGATGAATCCGGGCTGCGCAGGCGTAGACTCGGCGCTGCTGCGCAACTGCGCCATTACTGCAAGGAACTGCCGCATGGGTGATCACGTCCCGGTGTCCAGGCCCAATCCGCTCCTGGAACACCTGTTCGGCGGCAACATGCTGGAAGGCACGTTCAAGGCAGTGATCTGGGTCGCAATCCTTAGCGCGCTGCTGGCGTGGACCACGCTGCGCTGAATGACGCTGCCGCGCCGGGCCTGCCGGGTTGCGGGTCCTGCTGACCCGATGACTCCCGCTGCCGCCGGTGCGGCGGCAGTGCCTGTGCGCGTGCCGTCAGGCGCTGAAGGCCTGGCGCAGGCTGCGCAGGGTGGCCTGGCGGTGTTCCCTGGCCGTTGGCTCGCCCATCTCCAGCTCCTGCAGGCGCAGTCCGACCAGGGTCATCGACAACGCATAGCCGTGTGCCGCGTCGGCAACGCGTGACAGGCCCACTGCACGGCGGGCCAGTGCATTCACATGTTCAAGGTCGGGCATCAGTCCCAGATAGGCGCGTTCTGCGCTGTCCAGGTCCGGTGCACGCAGGATCGCGTGGGCGTCTGCGGTGTGGGAGACGGAGGCCATGGGGGTCCTTGTCAGGGGCAGCGACAGCATCGTTCGGCCACGTTGCGGGTGATGGCTGCGCATGCTGAAGGGGCAACATTGTCAGAACATTGCGCCTGCAACCGCTGGCATGCATGGGCGCAAAACCATGGCCCCAGGCACTATGATCGGCAGCGTTTCCGGTAGACGAGTTCCTGATGCGCATCCTCCTGGTCGAAGACGATCCTGATCTGTCCCGCGCCCTGCAATCGGGCCTGGAGCGGCAGGGCGTGGTCGCCGACGTGGTCGGCAGCCTGGCCGAGGCCGCGCTCGCATTGCGCGAACCGGTGCACCAGCTGCTGCTGCTCGACCGCCAGCTGCCCGATGGTGATGGTGCTGGATTCGTCGCGTCGGCGCGTGCGCTGCGGCCGAATCTGGCGGTGATCATGCTGACCGCCAAGGGCACGCTGTCGGACAAGGTCGAAGGCCTGGACGTCGGTGCCGATGACTATCTGGTCAAGCCGGTGGCGATCGAGGAACTGATGGCACGCATCCGCGCCGTATCGCGCAGGCCTTCGGCGATGGTGACGCCGAGCCTGCGGCTGGGGCGGCTCGAGTTCGATTTCGAATCGCTGCAGGCACAGGTGGAGGGCCAGCCCCTGGCATTGCCACGTCGGCAGGTGCTGGTGCTGCAGGCGTTGGCGATGCGGCAGGGCCGCACGGTTACCCGCAGTGCCCTGGAGGCTGCAGTGTACGGGTTCGATGATGAGATCCAGTCCAATGCGCTCGATGCGCATATCTCCAAGCTGCGCAAAGCGCTGCAGCAGGCCGGGGCGGGGGTGGAGATCCACGTGATCCGCGGCGTCGGCTACCTGCTGGCGGAGGCCTGAGATGGCCCGTCCGATCCGTTCGATCACCCTTGGCCTGGCTTGGCGCCTGTTCCTGGCGCAGGCCTTCACCGTACTGTTCGCGGTGGTCGCGTTGATCCTGACCTGGGGTGACAAGGACTCCTGGGGCATGGACATGTTCGTTGCCGAGGCGGTGGCCAAGGCGGTGCACAGCGAAGGCGGCCGCCTGGTGCTGGACCAGGCGCGCTGGGACAAGCTCGATGCCAACGCCGGGGGAAATCTCTGGTTCGCCGCGGTGGATGACAAGGGCATGTGGCTCGAGCGCGGCACCATCCCAGCGATCCACGCGCCGATGCTGGCGCGGCTGCCGACCGTGGGCGCCACGGAACTGGGCTCGCTGGTGCCCCCCTACCTGGACGTGGCGCGGGTGATGATCCGCAACGAGGACGGGCGCCGCATCACCGTGATGGTCGGTGGCGCGCCCAAGGGCGGGCTGCTGGATGGCGCACTGATGGTGCTGCGCCTGATCGGCCTGTGGTTCTTCCTGCCATTGATCGTGGTCACCCTGCTGGTGATGCCGACCGTGATCCACCGTGCCATGCGCGGTGTGCGCCGTTCTGCGCAGCAGGCCAAGGAACTGGACATCGGCCAGCCCGGTGCGCGGCTGGATGCGCGGCTGGTGTCCACGGAAGTGGCGCCGCTGGTGGAAGCGTTCAACGATGCCATCGACAAGGTGCAGCAGGGCTACGCCGCGCGCGACAAGTTCCTCGCCGACGCGGCGCACGAGCTGCGCGTGCCGATCGCCGTGGTGCAGGCGCGCCTGGCGCAGCTGCCACAGGGTGAGCTGAAATCGCAGTTGCTGACCGACGTGGCGCGGCTGGGCAATGTTGCCGAGCACCTGCTCGATCTGCAGCGCCTTGACCGCAATGTCGGCGCATTGCAGCGGCTGGACCTGGCTCTGCTGGTGCGTGAGGCCGCCGCGGACCTGGCGCCGTTGGTGGTGGGCGCCGGCTATGGATTCGAAGTGGACGCGCCGGAATCGCCGGTGTGGATCCACGGCGACAGTCTGGCGCTGGGGCGGGTGATTGCCAACCTGGTGCACAACGCGATCGTGCATGGTGGTGGCCGTGGCACCATCTGCGTGCGGCTGGATACGCGTGGCTTGCTGGAAGTCAGCGATCAAGGCGCGGGCATTCCAGTGGGCGACCGCGAGGCGATCTTCGAGCCGTTCCATCGCCTGCGCGCGGCGGGCAGCGGCAGTGGCCTGGGCCTGCATCTGGTGAAGGAGATCGTGCAGCACCACGGTGGCTCGGTCAGTGTCGGTGAGGCTGCGGGAGGCGGCGCAAGCTTCCGGGTCAATTTCCATCGCGGCAGCGTCCGGCGCTGACGCGTTTGCGGGGCAAGTCCCGATAGGCAACCTGCCGCCGGTAGCGGCAGGCTGGACCCATGGCTGTCGAGCGTTCCCCGTCTCCCTTGCTGGGCAGTGGCGCCGCTGCGGCGCTGACACTGGGGGCGCTGGCCTGCGTGCAGCTGCCACAGCTGCCGCCGCTGTGGGGCTGCATGGTGATGATCGTGCTTGGCATGGCAGGGTGGGGCCTGCGTTGGCGGGGGCGCCTGCCCGCGGTCGTGCTGCTGGGCGCCGGATGGACGGCGATGCACGGGCACTGGGCAATGCAGGAACAGCTGCCGCCAGGCCAGCCAGCACGGGATGTGGTGGTCAGTGGACGGGTCATCGATCTGCCGGACCATGGGGCCGCGCACACCCGCTTCCTGCTGCAGGTCAGCGAGAGCAGCGAACTGCCATCGCTGCGCGGCAAGCGCCTGCAGGTCATCTGGAATGACGCCTGGCGTGCCGTTGATGGCACCGACGCCGGGCGTGGGCGCCATCAGGTCCTGGCCGGCGCGCAGTGGCATCTGGCCCTGCGCGTGCGGGCGCCGCGTTCGCGGATCAATCCCGGTGGTTTCGACGGTGAACGCCATGCGCTGCTGCGCGGCGTGTCCGGCAACGGCACGGTGCGGGCACCGGCCAGCGCGCGTGAGCTTCAGGCCGCACATGGCCTGCCGGCATGGCGTGAACGCACCAGCGCCGCCATCGCCGCGCAGGTGGCCCATCCAGCTGCGCGCTTCGTGCAGGCGCTTGCCCTGGGCGATACGCGTGGCCTGTCCGACGCCGATTGGGATCAGTTGCGGGCGCTGGGCCTGACCCATCTGGTGGCCATTTCCGGGTTCCATGTCGGGGTGGTGGCGGGGCTGGGGGCGTTGCTGTGCCGAGGGCTGTGGTGGCTGTGCCCGCTGCTGGGCCGGCATTGGCCACGCCCCCAGGCGGCGGCCTGCGCCGCGGCCCTGTCCGCAGCGGGCTATGCGGTGCTGGCCGGCGGTGAATTGCCGACCGTGCGCACCGCACTCATGATCGGGCTGGTGGCGCTGGCGCGTAGCGGGCGGCGCCCACTGGGTCTCGTGCAGGGGCTTGCACTGGCGGCGCTGGCGCTGCTGCTGCCGGCGCCCCTGTCAGTGCTGTCCGCGGGCTTCTGGCTCAGCTTCGGCGGCGTCCTGTGGCTGGTCTGGTGCCTGCCGCAGGGACGTCCGCGAGGCGTGGTCGCCAACCTGCGCGGGTTCCTGGCCGCACAAGGGGTGGCCAGCGTCGGCCTGTTGCCGCTGGGCATCGGCTTGTTCGGTGGCACCGCCTGGCTGGGGCCGCTGGTGAACCTGCCGGTCATCCCGTGGTGGGCATTGCTGGTGGTGCCATTGTCGCTGCTGGGCACCGCCCTGCAGGTGCTGCATGACGGCGCCGGATGCTGGGCGTGGCGCGCAGCGGCGTGGTTGTTCGAAATCAGCTGGCAGGCCCTGCAGCCACTGGCGGCGCATCCACAGGCGATGTGGTGGTTGGCCGAGGCACCGGCCTGGGCAGTGCCGGCGGCGCTGTTGGGCGTGTTCTGGTGGCTGCTGCCACGCGGTGCCGGGGGCGGGCTGGCTGGCCTCCTGCTGTGCCTGCCGCTGCTGTGGCCGTTGCGCGAGCGGCCGGCCGAGGGAGAGCTGGAGCTGCTGGTGCACGACGTCGGGCAGGGCACGGCGGTATTGCTGCGTACCGCGCGGCATGCGCTCTGGTACGACGTGGGACCGCCGATCGGGGGGGAGGGCAGCGAGCGGGTCCTGGTTCCGTCATTGCGGGCGCTGGGGCAGGCACGGCCCGACCGCGTGCTGATCAGTCACGACGATCTCGATCATGCCGGCAACCTGCCGCGCCTGCGCCTTCAGTTGCCGGAGCTGCCCCTGTTGGCGCCGCCGGGCAGCACGATTGCCGGGGCCGGGCGCTGCCAGCGCGGCCTGCGCTGGCGCTGGGACGGCGTCGACTTCCAGGTGCTGCACCCGGATGCCGGCAGCCAGCGGGCTGAAAACGAGGACAGCTGCGTGCTGCGCGTGGCCAGCGCGCATGGTGGGGTGTTGTTGCCCGGGGACATCGGCCGTCCGGCCGAACAGGCGCTGCTGCGGGCGTCTCCGGCGGCGTTGAAGGCCGACGTGGTGCTGGTGCCGCACCATGGCAGCGGCGGCAGCTCCAGTGCGCCCTGGGTGGCGGCGGTGTCAGCCCGGCTGGCGCTGGTTTCGGCCGGGCACCAGAACCGCTTCGGCCACCCGCGCCGGGACGTGGTCCGGCGCTGGCAGGCGCAGGGAGCCGAGGTGGTGTCCACTGCGGAGTCCGGGGCGATCCGCGTATGGCTTGGCGCACAAGGGTTGCAGCTGCGTGAACAGCGTATCCATGCATCCCGGTGGTGGGATGCCGCTGGGCGGGCGCGGTCGGCTGTTATCCTATCGCCGATCAAACAAGCGGCCGTCGGGCCGGAGGGTTGAAACGTGTGGGAACTGGTCAAGGCCGGTGGCTGGCCGATGGTGCCGCTGCTGCTGTTGGGCGTACTGGCTTTGGCGATCATCCTGGAGCGTTTCTGGTCCCTGCGGCGAACGGAGGTGCTGCCGCCCGGCCTCGGCCAGGAAGTGCGCAACTGGGCCGCACGCGGCAAGCTTGACCCGGCGCACCTGCAGACCCTGCGTGCCAACTCGCCGCTGGGGGCATTGCTGGCGGCCGCGCTGGAAGCCCGCAATCGTCCGCGCGACCAGATCCGCGAGCGCATCGAGGACACCGGCCGCCACCTGGTGCACCGCATGGAACGTTTCCTCAACGCGCTGGGCACCATTGCCTCGGCCGGCCCGCTGCTGGGCCTGCTGGGCACGGTGATCGGCATGATCCAGATGTTCCTGGGCATCCTCGACCATGGGGTGGGCGACGTGAACCAGCTGGCCGGCGGTATCGGCAAGGCGCTGGTGTGCACCGCCACGGGCATGATCGTGGCCATTCCGGCACTGATGTTCCATCGCTACTTCAAGGGCCGCATCCACGGCTACGTGGTGGAAATGGAGCAGGAAGCCAGTGCCCTGCTGGACACGCTCGACGGTCGCCCCGGGGTGATGAACCCGGCCGCGCCGGCGCGACCGGCCAACGCCGCTGTGGCGAAGGCCTGATCGATGCGTATCGGCAATGACCGCTCACAGGATGAACCGCATATCGATCTGGTCCCGCTGATCGACGTCATCCTGGTGCTGATCATCTTCTTCGTGGTCACCACCACCTTCGATGCGCGCTCGACGCTGCAGGTGCAGCTGCCGACCGCCAGCCAGCAGCCCAGCAACGAGCCGCCGCGCTCGCTCAGCGTGCTGATCAACGCCGAAGGCCGCTATTTCATCAATGACCAGGAAGTGCTGCGCAGCGATGTCGAGTCGGTCAAGCAGACCATCGCATCGGTCGCCGGCAGCGACCGCAGCCAGCCCGTGCTGCTGCGCGCCGACGCACGCACCCCCTACCAGGCCGTGGTGACTGCGCAGGACGCGCTCGGTCAGCTCGGTTTCCGTCGTATCGCCATTGCAACTGCGCCAGAGGTGCGTCCATGAGTTCCCATCACGCGCCGGTGTGGCCGATCTACAAACGTCTGCTGGGCTATACCCGCACCTACTGGGTGTTCATGGTGGGCGCGGTCATCGCCATGGTGGTCGAAGCCCTGGCCGGCTACCACTTCACCAAGCTGATGGAGCCGCTGGTCAACGAGGGTTTCGTCGATCCGCAGCCGCGCGCGGCCGTGGTCCTGCCGCTGACCATCCTCGGCCTGTTCCTGATGCGCAGCGTGGCCACCTGGGTCAGCGACTACACGCTGGCCAAGACCGGCCGCAGCGTGGTCCGCGACCTGCGTGAGCAGGTGCTGCAGAAGTACCTGCACCTGCCGTCGTCGCACTTCGATACCGAAGCGACGCCGGTGATGGTCAGCCGCCTGAACTTCGATACCGAGCAGGTCACCCAGGCCAGCGCCGACGCGCTGAAGACCGTGGTGGCCGATACCCTCACCATCGTCGCGATGCTGGCGGTGATGCTGCAGATGAGTGTCAAGGTCACCCTGGCGATGTTGCTGGTGGTGCCGCTGATCGGTGGCATCGTGTCCTACGTGGGCAAACGCTACCGCCGCATCAGCCGTGGCATCCAGGACGGCATGGGCACGATGGCGCAGACTGCCGAGCAGTCCTTGGCGGCGCAGCAGGAAGTGAAGGTGCACGGCACCCAGCAGCATGAGATCTCGCGCTACTCGCGCCTGGCCAACCGCATGCTGGCGCTGAACATGAAGGTCGAGGTCACCCGCGCCGCCGCCTCCAGCGTGGTGCAGTTCCTGGCCGCACTGGCGCTGGCGGTGATCGTCTGGGTGTCGACCCGCGAAGCCCTGGCCGGCCGGCTCAATGCCGGCCAGTTCATGGGCCTGATGACATCGATGATGGCCATCATTCCCTCACTGCGCCGCCTGACCAGCGTACAGACCTCGATTTCGCGCGGTGTCTCTGCTGCCGAGCGCCTGTTCGGCATTCTCGACATGCCAGTGGAGCGCGACCAGGGGCAGCGACGCGTGCAGCGCGTGCGGGGCGAACTGGCGTTCGACCACGTCATGCTGCGTTACCGCGAGGACAGCGGCATCGCCCTGGACGACATCAGCTTCGTTGCCAGGCCAGGCACGGTGACGGCCATTGTCGGCCGTTCCGGCAGTGGCAAGACCAGCCTGATCCGGCTGGTGCCACGCTTCTACGAGCCCAGCGGCGGTGTCATCACCCTCGACGGCGTGGCACTGGACGACTACCCGCTGGCCGACCTGCGCCGGCAGGTGGCAATGGTCGGGCAGAAGGTCATGCTGTTCGATGATACGATCGCCGCCAACATCGCCTATGGCATGGAAGCGACCGACGAGCAGATCCGCGCGGCGGCCGAAGCCGCCAACGCGTGGGAGTTCATCGCACGCATGCCGCAGCAGCTGCAGACCCCGGTGGGCGAGAACGGCGCGCTGCTGTCCGGTGGCCAGCGCCAGCGCCTGGCCATTGCCCGCGCGATCCTGCGCGACGCCCCGATCCTGATCCTCGACGAAGCCACTGCGGCGCTGGACAACGAATCCGAGCGCCTGGTGCAGGACGCCCTGCAGCGCCTGATGCCCGAACGCACCACGCTGGTCATCGCGCACCGGCTGTCGACCATCGAGCATGCCGACCAGGTACTGGTCATGGATCATGGCCGCATCGTTGAACGCGGCACGCACAAGGAGCTGCTCGAACTGGGCGGCCTGTACCAGCATCTGCACAGCATGCAGTTCCGCGAAAGGCAGGACTGATGGCCGGCAAGGGCACCCAGACCCCGCCGTACTGGTACGACGGTACCCCGGTTCCGTGGGCGATGCGCCTGCTGGCGCCGCTGTACGCAGGTGTCACCGCGCTGCGCCGGCGCGCATATCGCCGTGGCTGGCGCAAGCGCCATTCGCTGCCGGTGCCGGTCATCGTGGTTGGCAATATCACGGCCGGCGGTACCGGCAAGACGCCGCTGACCATTGCGCTGGTCGAACGCCTGCGTGCGGCCGGCTGGAAGCCGGGCGTGGCCAGCCGCGGCTATGGTCGCGAAGACGCCGACAAGCCGCTGTGGGTGCGGGCCGACACGCCAACCGCCAAGGGCGGTGACGAGCCGGTGCTGATCGCCTGGAAGACCGGCGTGCCGGTGCGCGTGGACAGTGATCGGGTTGCTGCCGGCAAGGCGCTGATCGAGGCCGGCTGCGATGTGATCGTCTGCGACGACGGTTTGCAGCACTACCGGCTGGCGCGCGACATCGAGATCGAGGTGGTCGATGCCCAGCGTCGCTATGGCAATGGCCGGATGATTCCGGCCGGGCCGTTGCGCGAGCCGGTCAGCCGCGCCAGCGAATGCGATTTCCGCGTGGTCAATCTCGGTCAGGCCGATGAGGAGACTGCGGCACAGGCCTGTGGCTTCGGCCAGTGGCCGATGGCCCTGCACATCGACAGTGCGCAGCCGCTGGCCGGTGGCCGCGCGCGCCCGCTGGCGTACTTCAAGGGCCAGCGCGTGCACGCGGTGGCCGGCATCGCCCATCCGCAGCGTTTCTTCGACATGCTGCGCGCGCGCGGGATCGGCGTGGTGCCGCATGCGTTCGCCGACCACCAGGCCTACCAGCCGCAGGACCTGTCCTTCGGCAGCCAGTTGCCGGTACTGATGACCGAAAAGGATGCGGTGAAATGCCGGGCGTTCGGCAACGACTGGCACTACGCGGTTCCGCTGCGCGCCGAGTTGCCCGCCGCGTTCTGGGTGGCGCTGACCGATCGCCTGGACAAGCTGCGACCGAACTGATTGGCGCGGCGGCGCTTGCATTCACGCGCCGCTGGCCGCATTCCCGTTGTAACGAGCCTGCCGAGAACCGCCCGCATGACCAAATTCGTCGTCGCCATTCCGGCCCGCTTTGCCGCCTCGCGGCTGCCGGGCAAGCCGTTGCGCCCGCTGGGCGGTGAGCCGCTGGTGCTGCATGTGGCGCGCCGCGCGCTGCAGGCCGGTGCCCGCGAGGTCTGGGTGGCGACCGACGACCAACGCATTTCCGATGCGCTGTCCGGGTTGGCCGAGGTGAAGGTGGCGATGACCGCGACCACGCATGCCTCGGGTACCGATCGCCTGGCCGAGTGCGCACGCATTGCCGGCTGGGCCGATGACACGGTGGTGGTCAACCTGCAGGGCGACGAACCGTTCGCACCGGCGACCGGCATCCGCGCGGTGGCAGATGCGCTGGTCGCTGGCACTGCGCCGATGTCGACTCTCGCCACGACCGTCGAGGACGCGCACACCCTGTTCGACCCGAACGTCGTGAAGCTGGTGCGCAACGTGCGCAACGAGGCGATGTACTTCAGCCGTGCGCCGATCGCCTGGCACCGCGACGGCTTCGCACGCAGCCGCGACACGCTGCCGGACGGCCACCACTGGCTGCGCCACATCGGCATCTACGGCTACCGCGCCGGCTTCCTGCAGCAGTTCGCGGCGATGCCGCCGGGCCAGCTGGAGCAGGTCGAATCGCTGGAACAGCTGCGCGTGCTGGAAGCGGGCTTCCCGATCAGCGTGGCGATCTCGCCGGAGCCGTTCCCACCCGGCATCGACACCCCCGAGGACCTGGAGCGCGCCGAGGCGTTGCTGCAGGCGATGGCCGCGCGATGAAGTTGCTGGTCGTCTGCCTCGGCAACATCTGCCGTTCGCCGATGGCCGAAGGGGCGCTGCGCGCACGCCTGGATGCCTCGCCGCTGGCCGGGCGGGTGCAGGTCGATTCGGCCGGCACGGGCGACTGGCACGTGGGCGAGCCGCCGGACCGCCGCGCGATCGCCTGCGCGGCCGGGCACGGCGTGGACATCGGCGACCTGCGCGCACGTCAGCTGCAGGCCGAGGATTTCGAACGTTTCGACTGGATCCTGTGTGCCGACGAGGCCAACCTGCGTGATGCCGGTCGCCTGGCATCGGCGGCCCAGCGTGAACGCCTGGCGCTGTACCTGCCCTGGTCGGGCGGGCAGGGGCGGGTAGCCATCCCCGATCCCTACACCGGCGGCAGCGATCATTTCGAACAGGTCTGGTCGCTGGTCGACGATGCTGCAAAACGTGCGGTGGCACGACTGTTGCATGACGCCGACTCCGGCATAATCAGGTCATGAACGTCCAGCCCGTCCCGGACCTGCCCGAATTCGCCACCTGGCTCAATGCCACCCCCTGCACCCTGACCGAACTGCGCGGCCGGCCGGTCGCGCTGCTGTTCGTCAATGCGGCCTCCGCCTGGAGTGCGCAACGCCTGGCCGAGTTCGGCCAATGGCTGTCGCGCCATCCCGGCAAGCTGCAGCCGCTGGTGCTGCAGGTGCCGCGTTTTGATTTCGAACGCGATGCCACGGCCGCACTGAAGCTGCTGCGCCGTCAGGGCCTGAGCATGCCCGTGCTGCTCGATGCCGACTGGGATGGTTGGCGCCGCTTTGGCGTCACCGCCTGGCCGACCATGGTGCTGCTGGACGCGCAGGGCCGCGAACAGCAACGGCTGGTCGGGCAGGGCGCGCCCGGTGAACTGGAGCGCGCCTTGAACGCGCTGTGCCAGGGCGCACCTTCGGCGCCGCCGCGTGGCGGCAGCGAACTGCATCCGGAACCGCGCCAGGCCCTGCGCTTCCCGCAGGGGCTGGCGGTCAGCACCGAACGCCTGTACATCGCCGACAGCGGCCATCACCGCATTCTCGAATGCAGCCATGGCGGCCGCATCCTGCGTCAGTTCGGCCTCGGCACCGCCGATTTCATGGACGGCAACCTCGCCGAAGCGGCATTCCACCGCCCGCAGGCGCTGGTACTGGAGCGCGATTCGCTGTACGTCGCCGACACCGGCAACCACGCGGTGCGCCGTATCAACCTGCTGACCGGCATCGTCGACACCCTGTGTGGCAACGGGCGACCCGGTGCGCCGGTGGAAGGGCCGGTCGCGCAGCCGCGGCAGGTCTCGCTGGACCATCCGGTCGGCCTGGCCATTGCCGACAACCAGCTGCACATCGCGATGGCCGGCGACAACCGCATCTGGAGCTACCACCTGGGCCAGCGCACCCTGCAATGGCGCGCCGGCAGTGGTTCCATCGACGAGCGTGATGGCAGTGGCCATCTGGCGGCCTTCGCCCAGCCCACCGCGCTGGCCGTGGTGCAGCAGGTGCTGTACGTGGCCGATGCACTGGGTTCCTCGATCCGCGCGCTTCAGCTGCGTGGCGACCTGGTGCAGACCCTGGTCGGGCAGGGGCCCTGGCGCTTCGGCAGTGAAGACGGTCCCCGCACCCAAGCCAGCCTGCAGTTCCCGCAGGCCATCGCGCTGAGCGCGGACGCCCCGCTGCTGTGGATCGCCGATACCGGCAACGGTCGCCTGCGCACGCTGCGCCTGGGCGGCGGTGAACTGACCACCCAGCCGCTGCCGCGCCGCCTGCATGGCCCGGCTGGACTGGCGGTGGGCGCAGGTGCGGTGTGGATCGCCGAGACCGACGCCCACGCCGTGCTGCGCTTCGACCCCGAAAGCGGCGTGCTCAGCGAAGTCCCGATCAGCGAATGACCGACGTTCCCGCCCCGGCCTTCGACGGCAAGGCCTTCGCGGCCCAGCTCAGCACCGCGCCCGGCGTGTACCGCATGTACGCCGCCGACGACACCCTGCTGTATGTGGGCAAGGCCCGCGCACTGCGCAATCGCGTCGGCAGCTACTTCAACGGCAGCCCGAAGAACGCGCGGATCATGTCGATGATCTCGCAGATCGCGCGCATGGACGTGACCGTCACGCGCTCGGAAGCCGAGGCGTTGCTGCTGGAGAACCAGCTGATCAAATCTCTATCGCCGCGCTACAACGTCTCGCTGCGCGACGACAAGACCTACCCGCACGTGCTGCTGACCCGCGAGGACTGGCCGCGCATCGCACTGCATCGTGGACCCCGCGCCATTCCCGGCCGCTATTTCGGGCCGTATCCGGGCGTGACCGCAGTGCGCGAAACGCTGAACCTGATGCACAAGCTGTTCAAGCTGCGCAGCTGCGAAGACAGCGTGTTCCGCAACCGCTCGCGGCCGTGCCTGCAGTACCAGATCGGGCGCTGCAGCGCGCCGTGCGTGGAGCTGGTGCCGGCAGCGGAGTACGCCGAGTCGGTACGCCGCGCCGCTCTGTTCCTTGAAGGCAAGAGCGACGAGCTCACCCGCGAGCTGGGCGAGCAGATGCAGGCCGCCAGCGAGGCGCTGGAGTTCGAGCAGGCCGCGCGCCTGCGCGATCTGATTTCCTCGCTGCGCAGCATGCAGACCCGCCAGTACGTGGACGGTCGCGCCGCGGACCTGGACGTGCTGGCGGTGGCCATGCAGGGGTCGCAGGCCTGCGTGCTGCTGCTGGCGTTCCGCGATGGCCGCAACCTCGGCACCCGCCCGTTCTTCCCGCGCACCAACGGCGAGGAAAGCCCGGAGGAAGTGCTGGCCGCGTTCGTCTCGCAGTACTACATCGAATTCGAGCCGCCGCGCGAGATCCTGCTGGACCGCGAGATTCCCGATGCCGACCTGCTGGTTGCCGCGCTGTCGGCCTCGGCCGAGCGCAAGGTGCAGCTGAAGTGGAACGTGCGCGGCGAGCGAGCCGGCTACGTGGAACTGGCCAGCCGCAACGCGCAGCTGACCCTGGCCACCGAACTCAACAGCCGCAACGCGCAGCAGGCGCGCAGCGACGCACTGCGCGAGATGCTGGGCCTGGCCGAGCCGGTCAAGCGGGTTGAATGTTTCGACATCAGTCACACCCTGGGCGAGGCCACCGTGGCCTCGTGCGTGGTGTTCGACGCCGCCGGTCCGGTGCGCGCGCAGTATCGCCGCTTCAACATCAGCGGCATCGAGCCGGGCGATGACTACGCCGCCATGCGCCAGGCCATCGATCGCCGCTTCCGCCGTGCGGTGGAAGAGCAGGGCGTGCTGCCGGACGTGCTGCTGATCGACGGCGGCGCCGGGCAGCTGGCGCAGGCGCAGGCCGCACTGGCCGACCTGGGCGTGGAAGGCGTGCTGCTGGTGGGCGTGGCCAAGGGCGTGGAGCGCCGCGCCGGCCACGAAGCGCTGGTGATGCCCGATGGCCGCGAGCTGCGCCCGGGCGCGGCCAACCCGGCGCTGCAGTTCATCCAGCAGGTTCGCGACGAGGCGCACCGCTTCGCCATCACCGGCCACCGTGGGCGCCGCCAGAAGGCACGGATGACCAGCAAGCTGGAGGATATCCCCGGCATCGGGCCGCGCCGCCGCGCCAGCCTGCTCAAGCATTTCGGTGGCCTGGTGGGCCTGAAAGCGGCTGGCGAAGCGGAAATCGCCAAGGTGGAAGGCATCAATGACGCCCTCGCGGCACGTATCTACGCTAACCTGCACGGGTTGGCCACGCCTGATGCGGCCGAGTAGAGAGAGAAGCACGCAAGCATGAAGTTGACCCTGCCCACCTGGCTGACGTTGTTGCGGATCGTGATGATCCCGGTGCTGGTGCTGGTGTTCTACCTGCCCTACACCTGGACCAACTTCGCTTCGGCGGCGATCTTCGGCCTGGCCGCGATCACCGACTGGCTCGATGGCTGGATTGCACGCCGTTACCAGCTGGAGTCGGCCTTCGGCGCGTTCCTCGATCCGGTCGCGGACAAGCTGATGGTGGCCGTGGCGCTGTTCCTGATCGTGCAGGGCCATCCGACGCCGTGGATGGCGTTCTGGGCGGCGGTCATCGTCGGCCGCGAGATTGCAGTATCGGCGCTGCGCGAGTGGATGGCCGAGCTGGGCCAGCGCGCCAAGGTGCGCGTGGCGATGATCGGCAAGATCAAGACCACCGCGCAGATGGTCGCGCTGCTGTGCCTGCTGTATTCGGTGGCCCCGAACGTGCCGGTGGAAGACATCTGGATGGGCTGGCCGGTGTTCCGCATCGGCGACTGGACCCTGGCCATTGCCGCGGTGCTGACCCTGTGGTCGGGCCTGCAGTACCTGCACGCCGCCTGGCCGAGCCTGCGCGATGACGAGCGCGCGGCGCGCGAGCGGGCGCGGCAGAAGAAGCTGGGCAACTGAGCCCCGGGGTCGGATCCCTTTCCGAAGGAAAGGGCTCTGACCCCATCGATGCGCCTATCCACGCATGGCGTGGATCTACTGGAAATGCTGCGTCCACGGATGGTGCGGATCCATCAGTTTGCGGGGATGCCGTGGTAGATCCACGCCATGCGTGGATACGCAATGCAAGGTGCCTCGCAGACCCTGAGAAAAAGCGCTTGACGCCATCCTTGGAACAGGTAAAATTTCGCCTCCCAAGCGGGAATAGCTCAGTTGGTAGAGCGCAACCTTGCCAAGGTTGAGGTCGCGAGTTCGAGTCTCGTTTCCCGCTCCAGATTCAAGAAGAACGCTCCCGCAAGGGGGCGTTTTTCGTTCTGGTTTGAATCTGTCGTCTGAATGTTCTAGATCGCCGCAAGGATCTGATCGATGTGACCAGCGGCGTCAGCATCGCGATCGTCCAGCCTCAAGTGCGCCTCGGTCGCGATGAACTTGCTGATCTGTCCAAAGCAGGCTTCGCCAAGTCGCGCTCTCCACAGTGAGAGAAAATCGAATCGAACAGTGAATGCCTGCACGTCGTTAAATACGTACACGGGCGCATCGTCAATTCCATCCATCAACGAAGCAATGTAACGATCCTGCTCGGACTCCGAATGGGTCCAGGCTGCATGCCAATCCACGCAGGGCGGCTCGCGTTGCAGGCCAAGCGGTTCTATCACGGCGATCGCATCAACGAGCTCCACTGTAATCGGATTGCATAGGGCCTTGCTTTCCAGCCAGAAGAGGTAGCTGGCGATGGACGTGATCGTATCGCACGCGCGGATCGTTGCTGCTCCGGGAGTTGGTAGTGCTTGAATCACAAGTGCAACGTGGTTCTGTAATCGGACGGAGGCGCCAAGCGAGCGAAGATCGTCGAAGAATGCATCATGAGTGCTTCCTATCCTTGCTTCGCTGAAGCTGGCGCACAGGTAGTAGTTATCTCCTCCATCGACCAGCTGGCTCACTGTACGCTGTGCTGCAAGCCGCGCAGCTTCAGCATCGCTTCTCGGAAATGTTGAAAGGAGCACCTCCCTGAAGCAGTCGGTGGCCAGCAGAAACACGATTTGATCGACTGGAATCGCCATCGTTGAATGCGCGAGGAAGGGGCATGCACCATCAGGCTTTGATGTGGCGCGGTCCATGCAATGTTTCCGAAATGGAAGCAGTGGCTTGGTATTCCTGCCGGAGCTGGCCGCTGGTTTGGGTGACGGTGCCACTCATACATTACGCAGTCAGCTGCTTCAACCGCTACCTTGCCAAGGTTGGGACCGTGGATTCGAGTTTCGTTTCCCGCTCCAGATTCGAGAGGAACGCTCCCGCCAGGGGGCGTTTTTCATTTGCCTAGCGCCCGCTTCATCCCCACTTCACCGCCACTCCTTCGGCTCACCACGCGGCCGTTCGAAGCTGCATCTCCAATCCTCCAGGGCGATGCAGGAATGCCCCACGCTCACTCCGCCTACGACCACGATGTGGTCATCGTCGGCGCCAGCTTCGCCGGTGCCGCCTGCGCGCTGGCCGCTGCTCAATACGGCTTGCGCGTCTGCGTGCTGGAACGCAAGACCGACCCCGGCGAGCGCCTGCACACCACCGGCATCGTGGTGAAAGAGGCGATGGAGCAGACCTGGCTGAGGCGCATGCCCGAGCATCTGGTGCAGCGGGTCGCAAACGTGCGCCTGTATGCGCCGAACCTGCGCAGCGGGTTGCTGGCCGCGCCGGGCTATTACTTCCTCACCACCGATACGCCGAACCTGATGCGCTGGCTGGCCAGCGAACTGCGCGCGAATGGCGTGGACCTGCGCCTGCAGCAGTCCTTCACCGACGCCCGTCGCTGCGGTGACGGCTGGCAGGTCGAAGGGGCAGGGCGGTGCGCCTATCTGGTCGGCGCTGACGGCGCACGCTCACGCGTGGCACAACGCACCGGGCTTGGCCAGGTGCGTGACACCCTCTACGGCGTCGAGCGTGAGTTCGCCGGCCTGCAGGTGTCGCAGGGCGATGCACTGCATTGCTTCGTCAGCAAGCGCTACGCACCGGGCTACATCGGCTGGGTCGCGCAGAATCCGACCGGGCTGCAGGTGGGATTGGCGCTGCGCCATGACCCGCAACAGGTACGGCCGCCGGATATCGATGGCTTCCTCGACCACGTGCGCGATGTGGTCGGCATTCCGCCTTCGGCGCGTCCCTCGGCCACCCGCGCCGGCTTGGTCCCGTGCAGCCGGCCGGATGGGCCGTTCACCGGCCAACGCGTGATCCTGACCGGCGACGCGGCGGGCATCGTCTCGCCGCTGTCCGCCGGGGGCATCCACTCCTCGTGGCGGCACGGCTGGGCGGTCGGCGAGGCGATTGCCCGCCATCTGCGTGGGCAAGGGCCGGAAGCGGAACGGGTGGCGCGACAGGTGGCGCCGGCATTCCATGGCAAGCGCCTGCTGCGCTGGGCGATGGACCATCTGCAGGCCGACTGGCCGCTCAACGCACTGCTGCACATGGCGGCCACGCGGCGCATCGCCGAGCAGGTCTACTTCCACCGCCGTGGCCTGCGAACCTGAGGTATCGGTCCTGGGGGCCTGAACGCCTCCCCACAATGCAGGCGAAAATTCCTGTTGACGCCGTGCAGCGATATCGACACAATAGCGCTCCTTCGACGCAGGTCGAACGAAATCTGCGGGAATAGCTCAGTTGGTAGAGCGCAACCTTGCCAAGGTTGAGGTCGCGAGTTCGAGTCTCGTTTCCCGCTCCAGATTCAAGAAGAACGCTCCCGGAAGGGGGCGTTTTTCGTTTGTCGGACCGGATGCGCCCATGGGTCGCCAGCGAGCGTTCGAGGCCCGCGGAGTGGTCAGCGCGACCACGATGCACCGACAGCCACCGCCGTGATCGAAGCGATTGGCTGCCAGCGGCGAGGATGTTCACGCGTGTGGCACGTCGAGCCGGGGAGACGTCCCAATGTGCAATGCGCCGTGAAAAGCATCCAGTGTTCTGTCCCGGGAACGCGTTGAAAGCGCAGTGAAAGACTGGGTCGGCGTTGCCTGAACCGCACGCGTGTGGTGACCGTTTTCGGACCAATTCTCCATGTTCGCTCCACAATCGCACGGTAGCCTTCATGCTCCTTCTACACGTTGGCGGGCTGGTGGTCAGGCGTATCACTTCAGTGGCAGTGCCCAGGACCGGGCGCGGACTCTCCCTGCGGGCAGTGCTGCGCCCGGGCGCGCTGCTGACCAGCCTGGCGCTGGCAGGTTGCATGTCGGTGCCGGCTCCGGACCTGCCTGATCGCACACCCGGCACCTGGACCCAGGTGCCGCAGGGCCAGGGCGTAGCGGTGGATGCCAGGCAGTGGTGGAAGGTGCTGGCCGACCCGGCGCTGGACGGCCTGGTCGATCAGGCCATCGCCGGCAACCTTGATCTGCAGCAGGCCACGTTGCGCCTGCAGGCGGTGCGCATCGTCGCCGGCGCCTCCAACGCGCGCTTTCTGCCGGAAATCACCGCCAGCGCCAAGCAGGTACAGGACGCCGCCGCGGTCGACACTTATTTCCATGCCGGTATCGAAGCGATCTGGGACCTGGGCCTGTTCGGTGCCGCCGAGAGCGCGCAGTTGAGCGCGCAGGCCTCCGCCGGCAATGCCGAGGCGCTGCGCAATGCCGCACAGGTGGCGGTGATTGCCGACGTAGTGCGCAGTTATCTGGACCTGACCGTGGCCCAGGCCCAGCAGGATCTGCTGGCCCGACAACAGGCCGTGGACGACCGCGGCGAACAGCTGGCGCTGGTCCGTCAGCGGCTGCGCCTGGATGAGCCGGGCGAGCTGGAACGCCTGCGTGCGCGCCAGGCGGCGACCCGAGCAGCGACGGCGCAGGCCCTCGAAAATGCGGACAACGCGGCCCGCGCGCTGGCGCTGCTGCTGGGGCGTGACGGGCCGGATCCCGCCTGGCGCGCATACCGCGCGCCGCCGAAGCTCGGTGCATTCTCACTGCAGCAGGTCCCTGCGGATCTGCTGCGCCACCGCCCGCAGATCCTGCTGGCCGAATCAGAGGTGATGCAGGCAGCGGCCAGCAAGGGTTCGGCGCGCGCAGCGATGTATCCACGGGTCAGCCTTGGCGGCTCCATCCTGTACGCGTACAACCTCACCCAGAACGCCCGCTCCAATTCCGATTCGAGCCCGTCGATCGGCCCGTACATCGATATTCCGCTGTGGGACTGGGGCCAGCGTCGCGCGCGCTTCCATGCCGATGAAAAGCAGCTGGATGCCGCCTTGCTGGGTTACCGCAAGGCGGTGCTGGAAGGCGTGAGCGAAGTGGAAGGCGCGCTGGGCAGCCTGGCGCGGCAGGACAGCAGCATCCAGTCGCTGCGCGCGGCCAACGATGCCGCCGGGCAGCAGGTCAAGCGCCAGGCGCGGCAGCTGCAGCTGGGTCTGTCCAGCGAGTTCGACGGACTCGATACGCAACGCGCCGCACTCGCCTCGCAGGCCGACCTGATCGCCGCGCAGGGCGCGCGCGTGCTGGCCTTTGCGTCGCTGTACCGCGCCCTCGGTGGTGCCCCGCTGCCTGCCGAGGGCGAGGGTGGATCGCAATGATCGCACTCGCCCGCAAGACCCTGGCCTATGAGTGGCGCCGGTTCCTGCCGGTGGTGCTGGCGATGTGTTTCGCCGGTGTGCTGTTGATCGTGCAGGCCGCACTGGTGCTGGGCATCTTCGGTACCGCTGCGATCTACGTGAAGGCATCCTCGGCCGATCTCTGGGCCGGTTTTCCCGGCACCCAGAGCGTCAACTACGGTCATGCGATCAGCGCCGATGTGGAAAGCCACCTGCGCATGGACCCCGATGTCACCCGCGTCGAACCCTACGAGTGGGTCGACGGCGAATGGCGGTCCGGCGCGCAGGGCACCGGCAATGTGTCGGTGTACCTGTCCGGCATCTCCACCCGGGACGACGCGATGATGTTCGCGCGCATCCTCCCTGCGAACCTGCGCGCGCAGCTGCGCGAGCCGGGTGCGGTGATCGTCGACAGCGCCGATCTGGATACGCTGGGCGTGGACCTGCAGAACAACCGTGCCTGGATCAATGGCAAGGCGGTGCGCGTGGTCGCTGCACAACCGGGCCTGCGGGGCCTTGGTGGTGTCAACGTACTGGCCTCGCTGGACACCGCGCGCGCCATCGCCGGCACCGACCCACACGAGGGAAGCACCTATTTCGTGGCGGGCTTGCGCTCGCCGGACCTGGCCGACCGCGTGCGTGACCGCCTGGCCGCGTCGATGGGCCAGGCCACACCGGTCGAGTTCTGGACCGCGCCGGCGTTCGCCAGCCGTTCGCAGCAGTATTGGCTGTTCGATACCGGCGCAGGGATCGCCGTGTTGTTCATGGCCGTCATCGTCTGCTTCGTCGGTGCGGTGATCACCAACCAGTCGTTCGCCTCGGTGGTGGCCGGCTCGGTACGCGAGTACGCCACGCTCAATGCGCTCGGTGCCGGTCGCTACGCGCTGGCGCGGGTGGTGTTCGAGCAGGCATTGCTGATCGGTGGCGTGGGCATGCTGCTGGCGGCGGCGTTCAGCACGGTGGTGCTGTTGATCGCGCAGACCCAGCGCGTACCGGTGCAGCTGACGCCGATGGTGATCCTCGGCTGCGTGGCGCTGGTCGCGGTGATGGCCATGCTGTCCAGCATCATGGCGGTGCGCAGTGTCGTCCGCTCCGATCCATCGTTGCTGCTGCGTTGAGGACCGGCCGATGACTTCCACACGCGCCATCGCCCCGACCCTGCAGGCCGAAGCATTGGAAAAAGGCTTCATGTCCGGTGATGTGCAGGTGCCGGTGCTGCGTGGCCTGTCGCTGGACATCTATCCCGGCGAGCTGACCCTGGTATCCGGCCCGTCCGGCTGCGGCAAGAGCACGCTGCTGTCGCTGCTGTCCGGCCTGTCCGCACCCGATGGCGGTCGCGTGCACGCGCTGGGCCAGGACGTGGGCCACATGACCCGCAGTGAAGTGGAGCGTTTCCGCCTGCACCATGTCGGCTTCGTGTTCCAGGGCTTCAACCTGTTCCCGGCACTGACCGCGCTGGAGCAGGTGCAGCTGCCACTGGGCTACCGCGGCATGCGCAATCGCGAAAGCGAGCCGCTGGCCCGCAGGGCGCTGGAAGAAGTCGGCCTCAGCCACCGCAGCCACATGCGCCCGGCGCAGCTGTCCGGTGGCGAGAAACAGCGCGTGGCGGTGGCGCGTGCCTTCGCCAAGTCGCCAACGCTGATCTTCGCCGACGAACCCACCAGCGCGCTGGACGCCGAGAACGGTCAGCGCGTGATCGACATCCTGCATCGCTATGCGCGGGCGCATGGCGCGACTGTGCTGTGCGTGAGCCACGATCCGCGCCTGATCCGGCATGCCGATCGGGTGATCGCCATGGAAGACGGCATGGTCCGTGATGACCGCCGCCAGAACGAAACCGTAGAGTCCGCCCCATGACCAAGACGTCGCATCTGCTTCCCCTCAGCCTGGCCCTGTCCGCGGCACTGCTGCTCGGCGCCTGTTCCAGGGAAGCGCCCACCGTCGCATCGGCACCCTCAGGCAAGGCGGGTACTGCCGCCGCCGGCAAGGTCGCCGTGGCACGGGGCATCATTGACATCGAAGGTGGCTTGATCGCACTGGCACCGCCAGTGGATGGCTCGATCACTGCAGCGCCGGTGAAGGAAGGCGCCACGGTGAAGAAGGGGCAGCTGCTGCTGTCGCTGGATGGTGCCCTGCTGCAGCAGGAGGTGGCGATGGCCACCGCCGATCTGGCCTTGGCCAATGACCGCCTGAAGGGCAGCCAGGCGCAGCTGCGCGAACTGGAGCGCAACGCCACCCGTCTGTCCACGGGCGCCAGCGAAGGCGTGTCCTCGAACCAGCAGGCCGATGCGGCAAAACAGCAGTTGGCTGCTGTGCGTGCCGATGTCGACGTGGCCGGTGCGCAGGTCGACATGGCGCAGCACAAGCTGGAGCACGCGAAGCTGAGACTGCAGCAGATGTCGTTGAGCGCGCCGGAAGCCGGCACCGTGGTCGGCCAGGTGCCGGGCGTCGGCGCCTTCGTGCAGGCCGGCAAGCCGGCGATCTCGTTGTTGCCGGCGCGCCCGCTGCAGGTGCGCGCCGAACTCAGCGCCGCCTACGCCGATGCCGTGCAGGTGGGCATGAAGGCTGCTGTCGTGCCGGACAGTGATGGTGCGGAGAACACGGGCACGCTGCCGCCCGCACGCGTGGTACGCATCAGCCCGGTGTTCGCGCAGGCACGCCTGCCTGAAGACGCAGGGCGCGGCGTGGCCAAGGTGGTGGAGTGCGTGCTGGAGTTTGACGGCGAGGCCAAGGCACGCTTCGGCCAGCATGTGCGGGTGGAGTTCCGGAAGTAAGCCTCTAGCGCTGCGGCGGGGGAGTCTGTGGTGACCCACGCCGCCAGAGCGCCCGCCATGCGCTCACCGCCGACACCCCGCACAGCGCCAGCAGCAGGCCCACGTCCAGCAGCAGCAACCACAGCAGGTGCATGCCTTGTACCGGCGGCTGGTGCATCGCCGACAGCATCCACGGTATCGACCACACCAGCAGCAGGGCGAAGGCGATCAGCAGGCGCAGCCACAGGCGTTTGAGTTTCCACGGGCGCACGATCAGCGCCGCCACCACCAGTTCAACCGTGCCCAGCAATGCGAACACGATGACGGTGCTGGTCGGATAGGGCAGCTGGGCGCCCTCCAGGCGATGCAGCAGCCAGTAGTCCGGAGTGAAGCCAGCATTGACCAGTGCGGTGATCAGCGCCAACCAGGTCAGCGCGACCAGCAACCAGAACAGGCGGACGTAGCGTCTCGGCATCGGCGGTGTCCGTGCTTGGGCAGGGCAGCGTAACCCAGTGCGGACGCCGGTGACCGCATGATGTGAAGACTGTTGACGGCGTGAAGGAATTTGGACACAATAGCGCTCCTTCGACGCAGGTCGAACGGAATCTGCGGGAATAGCTCAGTTGGTAGAGCGCAACCTTGCCAAGGTTGAGGTCGCGAGTTCGAGTCTCGTTTCCCGCTCCAGATTCTACAGGGCCCCGGTAGGGGCCTTGTTTTTCTCCCGCCCTGCAAGGCGGGGCACGTTGGGCCACAAGCCTTTACGCGCAGTCAGAAAGGTGAAATCGCTGGTGTGTTTTCCGGATTTCTGGTAGCATGTCGGCTTACGCGGGAATAGCTCAGTTGGTAGAGCGCAACCTTGCCAAGGTTGAGGTCGCGAGTTCGAGTCTCGTTTCCCGCTCCATGTTCCGACAGGCCCCATCTTGGGGTTTTGTCTTGTCAGGGCTACGTTCCTGGCGCGCAGTACGTTGGCCTCATGGCAGAGTGGCTATGCACCGGATTGCAAATCCGTTTACAGCGGTTCGATTCCGCTTGAGGCCTCCAATTGAAAAGCCCTGACTCCGGTCAGGGCTTTTTTGTTGGCTGCGATCGCTTTCCCGCTCGCGCGATCATTGCGCGGCCTGGCAGTCAGTCATGGTGGATGCGGTGGCGCTACACTGGTCCGATGAACCAGATTGATCACTTCCGCGGCGCCTTGCTCGGCCTCGCGTGCGGCGATGCCGTTGGTACCACGCTGGAGTTCAAGCCTCGTGGCAGCTTCACCCCGATCACCGACATGGTCGGTGGTGGGCCGTTCCAGCTGCAGCCTGGGCAATGGACCGACGATACCTCCATGGCGATGTGCCTGGCCGAGAGCCTGGTGCGTTGTGACACCTTCGATGTGCACGATCAGATGAACCGCTACGCCAACTGGTACCGGCATGGGTACTGGAGTGCGACCGGCGAGTGCTTCGATATCGGGATGGCAACGCGAGCTGCGATCGACCGGTTCCTGCAGGATGGCCATCCGCTGGCGGGTAGTGACGACCCGCGCAGCGCTGGCAATGGCTCGATCATGCGTTTGGCGCCGGTGGCATTGCGCTACGCCGGGACCCCCGACCTGCAGGCCATGGCCGCGCTGAGTTCGCGAACGACGCACGCTGCGCAGGAGTGCCTGGAGGCGTGCCGCTTGCTGGCGGTCGCGCTGGAGCGGGCGTTGGCAGGTGGCACCCGTGACGCGGTGCTGGATCTCAGCAATGTCCCCGTCGAGAGCGCGCGGCTGCAGCAGATCGCGGCGGGCGGCTACCGCGGTGCCGCGCGTGAGCAGATCCGTGGCAATGGCTATGTTGTCGACAGTCTGGAAGCTGCACTCTGGTGCTTTGATCGCCACGACACCTTTGAAGCCGTCGTACTCGAGGCGGCCAATCTTGGCGAGGACGCCGACACCACGGCCGCCATCGCGGGGCAGCTGGCGGGCGCATTCCATGGTGCGCGCGGAATCCCCGGGCGGTGGTTGCAGCGGCTGGCCCTGCGTGCCGAAATCCAGGCGCTGGCCGATGCGCTGCACGCCCTGAACCAAAGCATCGCCCACACCGCATAAGGCGGATTCAGTTCCTGTGAACTGCGCCGGCAGGGCGCTCTCTGCCGTCGCCAGTTCCGAGGCCGCGCTGCATCACCTGCAGCAGTTCGCCACGCCCCGGTCGCCAGTCTCAGCCGGCCACGACATGGAAAGGCGCTATGGTCGAGTTCCACGTCTCAGGGAGCCGCAATGGCGAGCAAGGACATCACGCTTCGCTCCAGCCACGGAGCGATACGGAAATGAGCAAAGTCACGGCAGATGTGCGCTGGTTGACCTTCCGCTTGAAGAACGGGCAATCCATTGGCCCGGATCGGCTGAAGGACGGATGGGTCATCGCCTCGGAAACCGCCCGCTGCGGGGTGCGCCGCGAGCATATCGAAGGGTCGGGCCTGGTGTATGCCCTGTATGCGCCGGCCAACCTGGCCTCACCACGGCGCGCGGAAATGCGCATGCGCGAGTTCCTGATGAGCTCGGGCTATACCTTCACGATGGGCACGCTGGGCGGCTGAGCTGCGCGCGGGCCGCGATTGCTCAACGCTGCGCGGCCTTCAACGCCTCGATGATCTGCGCGCCGGAGAAGCCACAATGGCCTTCGCCAACGGGCGGCAGCACCTGTGGCAGCGGACGGGCGCCCGCCCGTGCGGCCGTCCGCGGATACACCGTCTGCATGCGCGGCACGATCGTCGGGTCGTTGTTGTTGAACTGGATCACCAGCGGTCGCCTCAACGCACCGCTCAATGCCAGCTCCCTGCGGACAGCGGCCTGCGCGGCAGGCACGGCATCGACACGTTGCACGCCGGCATTGAACACCATGTCGTCACCGAAGCCGCTGTAAGCCACACCTCTGTTGCCCACCGGCATGCCGCCACTGCGCGTGGCCAGCTCGTGCAGGACCAGTGCATGCAGGCTGATCGTGCCGGCCAGTGCATCAGCGGACACCTGCAGCCGCTGTGCCAGCAACGCGGCATGTGACGGGCTGCGTTGCAGCGCATTGGAGATGCCTTGGTACAGTTCGCCCTGTGGCAGCGCCGCCGCTTCGCGTGAGAGCAGTCCCGCACCCGGCAGGCCTTCGGCCCCGGCAAAGAAGTAATCGAAAGCGACCAGCGTGGTCAGCAGATCACTCGCGATCTGTTCGCCACTGAGATTGGCGCCGCATAGCGACACACCGCCGGCGTAGTGTTGCGGGAACCGCTCGAGGCTGGCGAGGGTCACGGCGCCGCCCATCGAAAATCCCAGCATCCAGACATGGCGCACATGCTTGAGTTCAGCCACTGCATGCCGGCGCAGGCGTTCCATGTCGGTGATCGCATCGGCCACCGCCCAGCCCTGGCTGCCATAGGCGCTCTGCGCGACGGCGTAGCCTGCAGCCAGCAGTGGCGCGGTGCCGTCATTGGCGGCCATCGGCGTAGCACGTGGCACGCCTACCGGCTCGTAGCCGTGCGCCAGCATCACCAGGTCACCGTTCCAGTCAGCCGGAACGTCCAGGCGCCACGGGGCCCTCTGCAGTTCGCCACTGAACGTGCGCGGTGATGCAGCGGGTGCGGCCATCACCTGTGTCGCTGGGAATAGCAGGGTGAGGGTGAGGGCACATCGTAGCAAGCGACACATCACGGGCATTCCATCCGGGAATGGCGTCAGCTTAGGCCCCGCCAGCAGCCTGCGCGCGCTGCACTGCCGCAGGAAGGACGGGCTGGGGGGAGGGGGGCCGCTGCCCGAGTCGATCACGTCCGATACGTGAGGATTCCGATACGATGTGTCGCCTTGATCTCTTTCTACTTTACCCAGGGTCCCGTCATGGTCGACCGGCTCGCCATTCTGCTTGAACGCTTTGCGGTCACCGCCTCGGTGTTCCATGCCGGCGCGCTGTGCGGCATCAACTCGCTGGCGGGCGAGGATGACGCCGGGCAGCTGCACCTGGTGCGACGTGGCCCGCTGCAGGTCAGCCATGGCCAGCAGACCGTCCAGGTCGAGGTGCCGAGCCTGCTGCTGTACCCGCGCCCGATGCCGCATCGGTTCAGCACCGATCCGCAGCACGGCGCCGACATGGCCTGCGCCAACCTGCATTTCGAGGGCGGGCGGCTCAACCCGATCAGCGCGGCGTTGCCCGATTTCATCTGCCTGCCGCTGGCCGATCTGTACGGCGGCAACGCAGCGCTGGAGCTGCTGTTCGAGGAAGCCTTCGAGCAGCGCTGCGGGCGTGCGGCGATGGTCAACCGGCTGTTCGAGGTGGTGATGATCCAGGTGCTGCGCCAGCTGATGGAAGGGGGTGAAATGCGTGGTGGCCTGTTTGCCGGGCTGGGCCATCCGCGGCTGCGGCTGGCGCTGGTGGCGATGCATGAAGCGCCCGCACAGTCCTGGACTCTGGAAGACCTGGCCGAGGTGGCCGGCATGTCACGCAGCGTGTTTGCTGCCAGTTTCCGTGAGGCGATGGGGACCACGCCCGGTCAATACCTGCAGGGTTGGCGGGTGGGCCTGGCGCAGCAGGCACTGCGCCAGGGCAGACCGCTCAAGCGGATTGCCGACGATGTGGGGTACGGCAGCGAAGCCGCGCTGTCGCGTGCATTTAAGGCGCACACCGGGCAGTCGCCGCGCGAGTGGCGTGGGCAGGCCCGCGCCGGCGCGGCCTGAGCCTCAGCCCAGCAGCAGCCGGGCCAGTTTCATGCCGCCGAACAGGCCGACCAGGCCCAGTGCCACCGAACCGCCGGCGTACAACGCTGCCAGGCCGTGCTGGCCGCGCTGCAGCAGCACACCGATTTCCAGCGCATAGGTGGAGAACGTGGTGTAGCCACCGAGAACGCCGGTGGCCAGCAGCAGGCGCAGCTGCGGCGAGGCGCCATTGCGCAGGGCGAAGGCTTCGACCAGCACGCCCATCAGCAGTGCGCCGCTGATGTTGATCAGGAAGGTCGACCATGGCCACGGGCTGCCGACTGATACCCGCGCACCGATCAGGTTGCAGGCATGGCGAAGGCAGGCGCCGAGCCCGCCGCCGATGAAGACCAGCAAGTAGTTGTTCAATGCGTGCATCACGTGCCTCGGGTACGGGTTCGCTGATTCGATGGCGAACGCCGAGGGCAGGCACGGCCTGCCATCGACGAACGCCGGTTCGTCCTGGCAGGAGCCATCAGCCCTTTCAGGCGGTTATCGGGGGAGCCCCATCCCCATCGGCGACCATGCTACCAGTGGTAGTGCATTCACGTCATCGAGGTCGTCAGCACCCGGATGACCTTGCTGCGGCTGAAGCCGTCCATCAGCAGTTCGAAGGCCAGCAGGTCCAAGGCCGCGTGGCGGCGATGGTCGATCTCCAGGCCCTTCTCTTCCACCAGATGGCTGACCAGTTCGTAGGCGTCCTGCCAGACATCCAGATGGGCCTGGCTGGGGATATAGGTATTGCCCCGCTCACCGACGCCAAGCCCGCTCACGCCATACAGCAGTTCACGCGCGTCCAGCTTGGCCGCATCGGCGATGCGGAACAGCTGTTCGGCCTTCACATGGGCGGGGCTGACATGGTCGTTGAGCCAGTTGCTGATGGTTGCCGTCGTCGAATCGGCGGCGCGGGCCAGATCGGCCGGGCGAGGGTGCCCGGCTTTCTTCATGGCAATGGCGAGTCGTTGGCCGAGAGTATTCATCTATGCAAGCCAGCTTAACGCGTGGATCGCAAAGATCCCTTGTTCCAAGAATAAGTCTGGTTAACAGAAGGACCGACCGTGACCGAATTCTGGAGCAAGGGGCAGGTGCGCACCCGGCTGGGTTTCCGGACCGATGCCGAACTGGCGCGCTTCTTTGGCATAAGCCGATCTGCAGTGTCGCAATGGCCCAAGGATTTCCCGATTCCTGCGTTACGCCAATACATCCTGCATCAGCGCTATCCCAACCTGTTCCCGGCAACTGAGGCTACGCAGGGCGAATAAGCCTCAACTGCGCCGCCGTTTGTCGCATATAGCACTCTAAACAGCATTTGCTAAGTATGCTTAGCAATATTGGAAACTTCGATGGAACGGGGCTGGCCCATCGATGGCGCCTACCAAAGCGGAGCCGGGGAAATCGGGGCAGTGTGTCGGGTCCGACCCATCCGGGTACCCCGTCTCCCCGTATGTGGTTTCGTGAACGATTAATAATTTCAATCACGAAAGTCGCGGCATGTAATTGACCTGTCGTGAAATCTATGACTAATTGGGATCAACCGGACGTGAAGCCCGGGAGTCTTTCAGTAGCTCGCAAGTGAGTCGGTAGACCGTCAACGATGCAGAACAAGTCCAACGGAGGTCGTATGGAATACGGCATGCATGGCTTGGCTGAACGGGTACGCCGCGAACTGGAAGCCAGTTATCACAAACACGGATGCGGTCCGGCGTTCTGGGATACCTACCAGCAGGTGCTGGACCGCCTGGTCCCGCAGGGGACCGAGCGTACCGAAGTCACCAATGAAATGGCGCTGATCATCGAGCAGCTGGGCATCGTCCGACGTGCGCAGCTGGTGCCGCCGCACGCCAACGGGCCGCGTTGATCCGTTGATTCAAAGCAGGCGCCAGGCGCCGCAGGCCAACAGCGCCAGCAGCATCGACAGCAGTGCCAGGGTCCGTGGTCGCCACCATTGCCGCGGTTGCCCGGCCATGGCCTGCGGACTGCAGTAGCGCACCAGCCCCGGGCCGAAACCGGCCTGGTGCTGCTGCCGCGAGCAGGCTTCCAGGCAGGCGCCGCAGGCCAGGCAATCGGCCTGAGGTCCCTGGCGGATATCCAGTTGCATCGGGCAGGCGCTGACACAGGCAGCGCAATCGGTGCAGTCGCCCAGGCGGTCGGCGCTGAAGGTGGGCATCGGTCCGGCCAGCATCGGATGTGCAGCGCGGAACACGTAGTCCTGTGCGGTGGTCGGATCGAGCAGGCCACGGCCGCGTCCGAGCACGCCCCCCAGCCCCGGCGGACGCATGCCGCGCGGTTCGCCGCGGCGCGCGTCGTACAACATGCGTGGTGTATGCGGATCGGTCAGCAGCGGCTGCAGGCGCGCGAACGGGCACAGCGAACGGCACACCTGCTCACGCAGGAAACCAGCATTGCCCCAGGTGGCGGCGGCATAGAACAGCACCCAGAACGTTTCCCAGCCGCTCCAGCCGGCATGCGGCGCGGCGGCCACCAATTCTTCGATCGGGCTGAACAGGCCGACGAACGTCATGCCGGTCCACAGCGACAGCAGCCCCCATGCCACCTGGGTGGCAGGGCGCACGGCGGGTGCTGGCAAGGCCCGGGCCATGGCGCGCGCAATCCAGTCGAAGGCGCGGCGCCATAGCGTCTGCGGGCAGGCGTGGCCGCACCAGATGCGGCCGGCGAGGTGGGTGAGCAGCGCCAGGCCCACCGCCAGCACCGCCAGCAACCCGATCAGCACGCCTACATCGCCGGGCCACAATGTCCAGCCAAACAGGTCAAAGCGCCGCGCGTTGATGTCCAGCAGCAGGGCCTGCCGCCCATTCCAGCGCAGCCATGGCAGGGCATAGAACAGGGCCAGCAAGAGCATGCTGAGCGTGCCGCGCCAATGCCAGTGGCGTGGGATTCCGGTGCAGGGCGTACTCATCCCAGCGGCAGCTCGTCGTCGTCGTCGCTTGGCATCGGTCGCTGCAGGTACCAGGTGACCGCGCTGGACAGTGCGGTCACCGACCAGAACATGAAGAATCCTGCCGTATAGCCCAGTTCGCGGCTGATCGCCGTACCCGGAAAGCTGATCGCCTGCAGACGCAGCGGGTCGACAAAGGCGAAGAACACCACGCTGGCCAGGCCTGCAGCGATGAAGCTGGGCCAGAGGATGGCGCCCCAGTGGTGGATCAGCTGCTGGCGGTGGCTGGGAGAGGGTCTGTTCATGCTGTCCCGGATCGGAATGAGGGCGGCGCGTATACTCCGCCGAGGCTGGCGCAGCATCCGCAGGGCATGCTTCCTGCAGGAATGCCAGACTAGGTGCAGCGGACTGCGCCGACATTGATCTGGATCAACGGCGGTGCCGGCCGGCTACGGCACACTGCCGGCAAGCTTTGGGTGCCCCGATGAACGCAATAGCCCCGCCTGTCCTGCCCGTCGCCTCGCCCGGGTTGTGTACTGAGCAGGAAGTAGCCCGCCTGGTCCACGACTTCTATGCGCGCGTGCGCGAGGAAGAGCGGTTGGGGCCTGTGTTCGAGGCACACGTCCACGACTGGCCGGAACACCTGGCGCAGCTGGTCGATTTCTGGTCGGCAATGCTGCGCGGCACGCGCCGCTTCAAGGGCTCGCCTATGTCCAAGCACATGGCCATCGAGTTGGACAAGGACCTGTTCGACCGCTGGCTGGTGCTGTTCCGGATCACCACCGCCGAGTGCGGCAACCCGCCCATGCAGGCGCTGGCCAACGACGTCGCCGCGCGCATCGGTGACACCTTCTGGAAGCGCTACCAGATGCTGCGCTGGCCGCAGGTCGGCCTGCCGGTGCTGGGAATCCCCACCCGCGATTGATCTGGGTCAAGGCGGTCGGGTCCGCCCGGCGCGATGCTGGCGGCATGGACACGTTCTCTCCCGCCGCCGGCGGTCTTGCCTGGACCTTCGACCCCGACCTGCTGCGCCGGCATGACCGGCCGGGGCCGCGCTACACCTCGTATCCGACCGCGCCTCATTTCCACGATGGCTTCGATGCGCCGGCACTGCGCCAGGCAATCGCCGACAGCAACCAGCTGGCCCGCGCGCTGTCGCTGTACGTGCATGTGCCGTTCTGCTCCAGCCCCTGCTTCTACTGCGGCTGCAACCGGGTGATCACCCGCGACCGCGGCCGTGGCCACAGCTACGTCGCGCGCGTGCTGGCCGAGGCCGACCTGCTGGCGCCGCAGTTCGAGGACGGCCGTGAGGTCATCCAGCTGCACCTGGGCGGGGGCACGCCGAACTTCCTCGAGGCCGAGGCGATGACCACGCTGGTGGAAGGACTGCGCCGGCGCTTTGATTTCAGCGATTCGCCGCAGCGTGATTTCTCGATCGAACTCGACCCGCGCTTCATCGATACCCGCGATGTCGCCATGCTGGCACGGCTGGGCTTCAACCGCGCCAGCCTGGGCGTGCAGGATTTCGACCCACAGGTACAGGAAGCGATCAACCGCGTGCAGGGCGTGCAGCAGACGCTGGACATCCTGCAGGCCTGCCGCGACAGCGGCATGCGTTCGGTCAACGTCGACCTGATCTATGGGCTGCCGGGACAGAGCCTGGAAGGGTTTGGCCGCACCCTGGAACGGGTGCTGGCATTGCGCCCGGATCGCCTGGCGGTGTACGGCTACGCACACCTGCCGCATCTGTTCCGCGCACAGAAGCAGATCGACGAACGCCGCTTGCCTTCGCCGGAAGACAAGCTGGCGCTGCTGGGCCTGGCGGTGGAGAAGCTCTCTGCGGCCGGCTACCAGTACATCGGCATGGATCACTTCGCATTGCCGGAAGAAGATCTGTCACGTGCGCAGCGCGCCGGGCAGCTGCATCGCAATTTCATGGGCTATACCACCCACGCCGATACCGATCTGCTTGGCCTGGGCGTGAGTGCGATCAGCCACATCGGTGCCACCTACAGCCAGAATCCGCGCGACCTGCCTTCGTGGGAGGATGCCGTGGACCAGGGGCAGTTGCCGGTGTGGCGCGGCGTGGCGCTCAGCGCCGACGACCAGCTGCGCGCAGAACTGATCCAGCAGCTGATGTGCCAGGGCGAAGTGGATGGTGCGGTGCTGGGCCAGCGCCATGGCGTGGATTTCGAGCAGTACTTCGCCGAAGACCTGCGTTCGGTGCAGCGGCTGCAGGAAGATGGCCTGGCCGAGTACCGTGACGGTGTAGTGCGCGCCAGCGAGCCTGGACGGCCGTTGCTGCGGCTGCTGGCGATGTGCTTCGACCCGTACCTGCGTGCCGCCTGCGAGCAGCCGCGCTACTCGCGTGCGATCTGACGTTCGTCGTGAAAAGTGCGATGGTGCCCGGAGCCGGAATCGAACCGGCATGGGGTTGCCCCCGGCGGATTTTAAGTCCGATGCGTCTACCAGTTTCGCCATCCGGGCCTGCAGCGCGGCGCCGATTGTAGCCCAGCTGCAGCATCCCGACCGGATTGCAGTGGAGCGGCGGTGTGCTTAACTGTCGCTCCCATTCATGTCATAGTCCAGAGCATCGTTCCCAGGGGGGGAGCCACCCGATGTCGCTGCACGCGATTGCCTATGCCAGCGAGGCCCGCGCCGACCTGCAGACAACCGATCTTGACCGCCTGCTGGCCGATGCCACGGCATTCAACCGAGTAGCCGGTGTCACGGGTGTGCTGATGTTCGATGGCAGCCGTTTCCTGCAGTACCTGGAAGGCCCGGAGGATGGCATCGATTCGGTGTACCAGCGCATCGCCAATGCGCGCAGCCATGGACAACTGAAGGTGCTGTGCCGCGCGCCGGTGGCGCAGCGGGCATTCCCGCGCTGGTCGATGGGGACCCGGCGCATTGATGCGGACCTGCTGGTACAGATCGTCGACGCCTCATGGCCGGGCTTCGTGCTGGGCAGCGGTGGCTTCGAGCGGCTGCTGCAGGCCTGGACCGGCGCCGATGGTGAATTGGAGCCGGCCGCGGTCGCACTGGGCTCCTGACCCTCCTTGGCGGCCGGGCACCCGGGCCGTTAGGCTGTAGCCTTTCTGGCATGGATCTTCCCGGAGTGGCAAAGCGAATGAGTAGGTCGGCCATGCTCATGGCAGTACGCATGCGATTTCAGCCGTTGCATGGGATGCGGCGTTGAGCGCGCCGCTTGCGGCAGCAGCTTCGCCGCGCTTCGCGGTGATCGGGCTGGGCTACGTGGGCCTGCCGCTGGCGGTGGCCTTCGGCCGGCACTGGCCGACGCTGGGCTTCGACATCGATGCTGATCGCATCGCCGAGCTCCGCGACGGCCAGGACCATACGCTGGAAATGGAGGCCGATGAGCTGGCCAGTGCACAGCAGTTGCAGTACGGCAGCGATCCGGCATTGCTCGATGCCTGCAATGTCTACATCGTTACCGTGCCGACCCCGATCGACGCCTATGAGCAGCCTGATCTGGAGCCGCTGCGTTCGGCGACGCGACTGATCGCCAGCCACCTGCGTGCGGGTGACCTGGTGATCTACGAATCCACGGTGTACCCCGGCACCACCGAAGAGGTCTGCGTGCCGCTGCTGGAGCAGCTTTCCGGGCTGCGCTTCAACGAAGACTTCTACTGTGGTTACAGCCCGGAGCGGGTCAGCCCCGGCGACCGCCAGCGGCGCCTGGCCGATATCCGCAAGATCACCTCGGGGTCGACACCGGAAGTGGCTGCGGTGATTGATGGCCTGTACCAGCGCATCATCGCCGCCGGTACCTTCCCGGCGCCGTCGATGCGTGTGGCCGAAGCGGCCAAGGTGGTGGAGAACATCCAGCGTGACGTCAACATCGCGCTGGTCAATGAGCTGGCGCTGATCTTCGACCGGCTCGGCATCGACACCCAGGATGTGCTCGACGCGGCCGGCAGCAAATGGAACTTCCTGCCATTCCGGCCGGGCCTGGTCGGCGGCCACTGCATCGGCGTGGACCCGTACTACCTGCTGCACAAGTCAGAGAGCGTGGGTTACCACCCGGACCTGATCCACACCGCGCGGCAGGTCAACAACCGCGTCGGTGAGCATGTGGCGTCGCGTGTGCTGGCAATGCTGGCCGAACGCGGCCGCGCACCTGCGCAGTCGCGTATCCTGGTGCTGGGCGTGACCTTCAAGGAGGATTGTCCGGACCTGCGCAACAGCCGTGCGCTGGAACTGGCGCAGCGCCTGCGTGATGGCGGCGCACAGGTGGAGGTCAGCGACCCGTGGGTCGGCCCGGCGGCCTTGGCCGACGCGGGCGTGCACTGGCTGGCCGAGCCGGTGGCGGGGAGTTACGACGCCGTAGTTCTGGCGGTGGCCCATGCCCGATTCAAAGCCATGGATGACGCCGCAATCCAGGCGCTGCTGGCGCCCGGCGGCATCGTCTACGACGTGAAATCGGCCTGGCCGCGCAACGTGGTTGACGGTCGCCTGTAAACGCCGGTGATGGCCGGCGCGGTAGACTCGCAGGCAGTTGCAACCAAGGAACGCCATGCACCGGTATATCGTCTACCTGCTCGCCATCCTGATGTTTCCCATCTGCCTGTGGTTGGCCACGATCTGGCCGGCCTGGTACTGGGGCGTCGGCCTGACTGCCGCGATGGTGGCGCTGGGGACCTGGGATCTGCTGCAGAAGCGCAGCACGCTGCGCCGCAACTATCCGGTGATGGCGCATTTCCGCTATGGCCTGGAATCCATCGGCCCGGAAATCCGCCAGTACTTCGTGCAGAGCGACCTGGAGGACGTGCCGTTCTCGCGCCAGCAGCGTGCGCTGATCTACCAGCGCGCAAAGAACGAAATGGACACGGTGCCGTTCGGTACCCTGCGCAGTACCTATGCGGTGGATTACGAGTGGATCAACCATTCGCTCGCTCCCACCTCCATTGCCAAGCATGATTTCCGCGTCCTGATTGGCCCGAACTGCGCCAAGCCTTATTCGGCCAGCGTGTTCAACATCTCGGCGATGAGCTTCGGTTCGCTCTCGGCCAACGCGATCCGCGCATTGAACGAAGGTGCGCGGCGCGGTGGCTTCTACCACGACACCGGCGAAGGTTCGATTTCGCCCTACCACCGCGAGATGGGCGGCGATCTGGTCTGGGAAATCGGATCGGGCTACTTCGGCTGCCGTGACGAGAAGGGTGGTTTCAGCGAAGAGCGCTTCGTCGCCAACGCTACCCACGACCAGGTCAAGATGATCGAGATCAAGCTGTCGCAGGGTGCCAAGCCGGGCCACGGCGGCGTGCTGCCGGCACCAAAGGTGACCGCCGAAATATCGGTGACCCGTGGTGTTCCGATGGGCGTGGACTGCGTATCGCCGTCGCGTCACTCGGCATTCTCGACGCCGGTCGAACTGTTGCAGTTCGTGGCCCGGCTGCGCGAGCTGTCCGGTGGCAAGCCGGTCGGTTTCAAGCTGGCCATCGGCCACCCCTGGGAATGGTTCGGCATCGCCAAGGCGATGCAGGAAACCGGGCTGCTGCCGGACTTCATCGTGGTCGATGGTGCCGAGGGAGGCACCGGCGCGGCACCGGCTGAATTCGTCGATCATGTCGGCGTACCGATGCATGAAGCACTGCTGCTGGTGCACAACACCCTGGTCGGCCTGGATCTGCGCGAGCGCATCCGCATCGGTGCCGCTGGCAAGATCACCAGTGCGTTCGACATCGCGCGCACCATCGCGCTGGGCGCCGACTGGTGCAATGCCGGCCGAGGCTTCATGTTCGCGCTGGGCTGCATCCAGTCGTTGAGCTGCCACACCGACAAGTGCCCGACCGGCATCGCGACCCAGGACCCGGCGCGCTGGAAGCATCTGGATGCACCGGACAAGGCCACCCGTGTGTACAGCTATCACGAGCACACGCTGCATGCCTTGAAGGAACTGTTGTGCGCGGCGGGCCTGAACGATCCTGCCGAGCTGGGGCCGGAGCACATCCTGCGTCGCGTGTCGCCGGTGGAAATCCGTTCGCTGGCGTCGCTTTACCGCTACCTGGAGCCGGGCGAGCTGCTGCACACGGTGCCCGACCATGCGGTGTTCCATGCATTCTGGGCCGATGCGCGCAGCGACTCGTTCCAGCCGCCGCCGAAGATCCAGGCTCTGCGCGCCAGCAAGTCGCGGTAGCGTGACCTTGTAGAGCCGAGCCCATGCTCGGCTGCTTCTCTCATTGCGAGGTCGGAACAAAGAACAGCCGAGCCGAGCATGGGCTCGGCGCTACAAGGAGACGCCATGCAGTTCAGGACCGGTACCATCGACGATGTCGCCACGCTGTGGGCGTTGCGCACGCGCTGTGTGCGCGAAACCTGCAGCAGCCATTACCCTCCCGAGGTCATTGCACCGTGGTCGGCCTCGCCGCCACCGTCGCAGTATGCGCGGTTGCTGGGGCAGGGCGGTTGCGTGGTGGCCGAGGACGGGCAGGGTGGTCTGCTTGGCTTCGGCGTGTTTGATGCCGATGCCAATGAAGTCGATGCGTTGTTCGTCGATCCGGATCATGCCGGCCAGGGCATTGGCCAGGCGCTGATGCAGCGCCTGTTGGCGATGGCCGATCGTGAGCGCGAGGTGGTGCTGTCGGCATCGCTCAATGCCGTGCCGTTCTATCAACGGCAGGGCTTTGTCAGCGTGCGTGAGGAAGCCTATGCGCATCCCAGCGGTGTGGCGTTGGCCTCGGTGAGCATGCGCAGGCCGTGGTGATGTGCCGTCGAGCATGGGCTCGACGCTACACGGCAGGCGTCACCGCCCGGCCAGCCACCCGATCACGCCCTCGGCGGCGCGCAGGCCACTGGCATAGCACGCCGTCAGCAGGTAGCCGCCGGTGGGGGCTTCCCAGTCCAGCATTTCACCGGCGCAGAATACGCCAGCAACGGCCCGCAGCATCAGGCCGTCATCCAGCGCATCCAGGCGCACGCCACCGGCGGTGCTGATCACCTCGGCCATCGGCCTTGGGCGCAGCAGGCGCAGCGGCAGGCGCTTGAGCGTGGCGGCCACAGCCGGCAGGTCGTTGCCGGCCTCCCTGCCAAGAATCTCGAACACGAGTGCGGCCTTCACCGCATCCAGACCCGCCTGGCGGCGCAGGTGCTCGCCGAAGCTTCGGCCCTTGCGGGGACGTGACAGGTCGGCCAGCAGGCGTGCCTCGTCGCGACCGGGCACCAGGTCCAGCCACAGCATTGCGTGGCCATCGCGGTTGATGGTCTCGCGCAGGTCGGCGGCCAACGCGTAGACCAGACTGCCTTCAATGCCATATTCGCTGGCCACGCACTCGCCCTGCAGTGACCGCGGTTGTCCCGCCAGGTCGATCCAGTGCGCGACCACCGGCTTCAATGGTGCGCCGGCATTGCGCTGGGCAAAGAACGGCGTCCAGTCCACGTCGAAGCCACAGTTGGCCGACTGCAGCGGCGCGATGTCCACGCCACGCGCCTGCAGTGGCACGACCCAGGCGCCATCACTGCCCAGCTGCGGCCAGCTGCCGCCGCCCATCGCCAGCACGGTGGCATTGGCGCGGACATCGACTTCGCCCGCATCGGTGGCAAAGTGCAGGGCGCCGTCGTCGCTCCAGCCGATCCAACGGTGGTTGGCGTGCAGGCGCACGCCCTGTTCCTTCAATCGGCGCACCCAGCCGCGCAGCAGCGGCGCCGCCTTGCGGTCGACCGGGAACACGCGGCCGGAGCTGCCCACATAGGTTTCCACGCCCAGGCCAGCGGCCCAGTCACGCAGTGCCTGTGCGTCGAAGCCGTCCAGCCAGCTGCCGACCACAGCGGCCTGCTCGCGGTAGCGGCTGTCGAACAACGGCCGCGGATCGGAATGGGTGAGGTTGAGGCCGCCCTTGCCGGCGATCAGGAACTTGCGGCCAGGCGACCCCTTGGCCTCGTACAGGTCGACCTCCAGCCCAGCGGCACGCAGGCGTTCGGCGGCGAACAGGCCGGCCGGGCCGCCGCCAATGACGACGACCCGACGGGGCATGTCGGCATTACGGTTTGACATCGAGCAGCTCGACGTCGAACACCAGCGACGAGCCCGCTGGAATCGGGCCGACCTTGCGGTCCCCGTAGCCGTAGTCCGGCGGAATCATCAGCGTGCGCTTGCCGCCGACCTTCATGCCGGCCACGCCCTCATCCCAGCCGCGGATGACCTGGCCGGCGCCGAGCGCGAAGGTGAACGGCTCGCCGTGCTTGAAGGAGCTGTCAAAGGTCTTGCCGTGCCTGGTCTCGGTACGGTTGTCGTAGATCCAGCCGGTGTAGTGCACCGTGACCTTGCTGCCGGCGATGGCTTCGGCGCCGGTGCCGGGCACGGTATCAATCCGCTCGAAGGTGGTCAGCGTGCCGCCGGGCGGCGGGCCGGATGGCTCGGTCGAGCAGCCAGCGGCGGCGAGGGACAGCAGCAGGGGAAGCAGCAGGCGGCGCATCGGGCGTCTCCAGAAGGGCGCGGGGCGAGGGCGGCAAGGGTAGCGCATCGGCGCCGGGTATCATGGCGCCATGGCAAAACTCCTGCTCAATCTGCGCAATGTCGGCGACGACGAATATGCCGATGTCTGCACGCTGCTCGACCAGCACGGCATCGCCTGGTATCGCACCGAACCCAGCCCGTGGGGCATTTCCAATGGTGGCCTGTGGCTGCGCGACGACGCTGATCATCCGCGTGCGAAGGCGCTGATGGCGGAGTACCAGGCGGCGCGCGGCGTGCGCGTGCGGGCCGAACGCGAGCAGGCACTGCGCGAGGGCACGGCGGAGACATTTGGCAGCCTGTTCCGGCGCCGGCCGGCCTATGTGGTGCTGGTGCTGCTGGCGATGGCCGGTGCGGCGGCACTGGTGCTGCTGCCGTTCGTGTTGTTGCGGGGGTAAAGGGGGCTTCTGGCCGGGTTGCACCCGGCACCCGCAGACGCAACGGCAACGTCAAAAGCCGGGCTTCAGTGGGAGGGTGGGGCGGTGTGGGCAGGCGGGGGACGGCAAAAGCTGCTCCTGCGTGCCTCGTAGAGCGCCATCCATGGCGCTCTGCGCCCCCGCCTGCCCACACCGCCCCACCCCTGACAGATTCCGGGTGTCTGCCGGGCTTGGGGTCGGATCCCTCTGCTGCGCAGAGGGCTCTGAACCCTGAATCTGTCTGTGCGGGCGGGAGGCGCTAAAATGGCAGCATGATCGCCAATACCGCTGCCTACCATTTCGCCGTCATCGACGCCCCCCAGGCCCTGTGCGACCAGTTGCTGGCGCGCGCCGAGGCGGCGGAGCTGCGGGGCACGATCCTGGTGGCGGGCGAGGGGCTGAACCTGTTCCTGGCGGGTGCGCCGGAGGCCGTCGAGGGCTTCTATGCAGCGCTGCATGCCGATGCGCGTTTCGCCGACATGCGGGTCAAGACCAGCCTGAGCGAGCACCAGCCGTTCGCGCGGCTGAAGGCCAAGGTCAAGGACGAGATCATCAGCTTCCGCCGCGATGACGGCCAGCCGCTGGGCTATCCGCGTGCACCGTCGGTCGATCCTGCCACCGTGCAGCGCTGGCTTCGGCAGGGGCATGACGATGCCGGCAAGCCGGTGGTGATGCTCGATACGCGAAATCTGCAGGAAGTGGAGTACGGCACCTTCAAGGATGCGCTGGTGTTGCCCATCCGCAAGTTCACCGACCTGCCCGAGGCGCTGGCGCCGTATCGCGATGCGCTGCGGGACAGCACCGTGGTCAGTTTCTGCACCGGCGGCATCCGCTGCGAGAAGGCCGCGCTGTGGATGGTCAATGACGGCATGGACAATGTCCTGCAGCTCGATGGCGGCATCCTCGGCTACTTCGAGGAGGTGGGCGGCGAAGGCTACGAAGGCCGCTGCTTCGTGTTCGATGAGCGCGTGGCGCTGGATGCCGAGCTGAAGCCGATGGTCGACCAGCCGCTGCCCGAACCGCGCCCCAGCGCGTTCTGACGCTTGCCCGGTAGAGCCGGCCGCTGGCCGGCTGCCAGGGCACGTTGCCCGCCGGCCAGCGGCCGGCTCTACCGGACCAAGCGCAGCGGGTCCTGAAGCCGCCCTACGGGAATCAGCGTCCCGCCACCGTCACTGGCCGCTGCGCCTGGCCGCCCCCATGCAGAGGTGATCCTGTGACGGAAAAGCGCCTGATGATCCCGTTGTCGATCCTTGACCTGGCCCCGGTCTGCGAGGGCAGTGACACCACCGCCGCCTTCGCCAACATGCTGGAACTGGCCCAGCACGCCGATGCGCTGGGCTACCGCCGCTACTGGCTGGCCGAACACCACAACATGCCCGGCATCGCCAGTGCCGCCACCGCCGTGCTGATCGGCCATGTTGCCGGTGGCACCCGGCGCATCCGTGTCGGCGCGGGCGGCATCATGCTGCCCAATCATGCCCCGCTGCAGGTGGCCGAGCAGTTCGGAACGCTGGCCTCGCTGTATCCGGACCGCATCGACCTTGGCCTGGGCCGTGCGCCGGGTACCGATCAGCCGACCGCACGTGCACTGCGCCGCTATTTCGACAGTGCCGACCAGTTCCCGCAGGACGTGCGCGAGCTGCTGCACTACTTCGAGCCGGTCCAGCCTGGACAGGCGGTGCAGGCCGTTCCGGGAGGGGGCCTGCGGGTGCCGACCTGGATCCTCGGTTCGAGCCTGTTCGGCGCACGCATGGCTGCGTCGATGGGCCTGCCGTATGCATTCGCCTCGCACTTCGCGCCGGACGTGATGGACGAAGCGCTGGCGGTGTACCGTCGCGAATTCCGCCCCTCGGCCACGTTGAAGCAGCCGCACGCGATGCTGGCCCTGAACGTTGTTGCCAGCGACAGCGAAGCCGAGTCGCGTCGCCTGTTCACCAGCCAACAGCAGAGTTTCGTCAACCTGCGCCGCGGCCGGCCGGGCAAGATCCCGCCGCCGATCGACGACATCGAGTCCTTCTGGGAGCCGCACGAAAAGCTCGGCGTGGAACGGGCCCTGGCCTGCACCGTACTGGGCGATCCGCAGCAGGTGGCCGAGGGCATCGCCGCTTTCGTTGAGCGGCACAAGCCTGACGAGCTGATGCTCACTGCCAACCTGTATGACCACCGTGCGCGCCTGCGTTCCTTCGAGCTGGCGATGAACGCCTGGCATGGCCGCCACGCGGGCTGAACAATCGCGTCACGGCCCGTTGCGGCCGATCCGCGTCTGATGGGAGCTCCCACTTCTGGAGTTCCACCATGGCCGAGACCCGCGCCGAACACATTGCCCAGCTGGCTGAACTGATCAAGGACGTGGAGGTGGCGATGTTCACCACTACCGGCGTCGACGGGCGACTCTACAGCCGGCCGTTGGCCACCCAGCAGGTCGCCTTCGACGGTGACCTGTGGTTCGTGATCACCGCCGACAGCCCGAAGGTGGCCGAGATCGCGCTCGACCCGCGCGTCAATGTGGCCTATGCCTCGCCATCGAAGAACACCTATGTGTCTGTGGCGGGGCGGGCACGGGTTGTCGATGATCGCGCGAAGATCGAAGAGCTGTGGTCGCCGGCGATGAAGCTGTTCTTCCCCGCCGGCAAGGAGGACCCCAACCTTCGCCTGATCCATGTGCGCGCCGATAGCGCCGAATACTGGGACGGCCCGGGCACCTTGCTGGGCAAGGCGTTGAGCTTCGTGCTGTCGGCGGTGCAGGATGATCCGGCACCGCTGGCGGACAACGGATTCGTCGACCTTCGGTGATTGCCGCATCCACGCGTGGCGTGGATCTAGCGGATGCGGGTAGTGCCGGCCGCTGGCCGGCAACCCTGGAAGCGTGGCAGCCGGCCAGCGGCCGGCTCTACCGGATGCCGCTTCAGAACCAGCGCTGGAACAGCTCCACTGTATAGCCCACCAGCTGCCCAGAACTGAAGCCGAAGAACGCGATCGCCACCAGTGCTGCGATCCAGTTGAACAGCATCAATGCACCATCGCGCTCCAGCAGCGCCAGCGAGAACAGCAGCAGCTGGAAGCCGAACAGGAAGTTGGTGAACGGAATCGGCAACGACAGCAGGATGCCCAGCAGCACCAGCAGCAGGCCGCTGAAGGCGTGCGCGGGCAGCGGTGTCAGCAACTGCGGCAGGCGAGGCTTCAGCATCCTGTCCAGCCGCCGCAACGGGCGATCGATACGGTCCAGGAAGCGGTGCATGGTGCCGCGCTTCGGCCCGCGTCGGGCAATGAAACCGGGTAGCCAGGGCCGGCGCAGGCAACACAGCATCTGCAGGCCGATCAGGACCACCAGTGGGCCGCTGACCGCCCCCCCCATGCCCGGGATCGGGATGAACGAGGGCAGGATCGCCACGAACAGGAACACGCCGAACGCGCTCTGCTGCAGGTTGCTGAGGATCTGGCCGAGTGGCATGTGCTCGGCGGGATCGCCCGAGGCGAACATCTCCAGCAGGGTGCGGATGCCCTCGTTGCGGTAGGTCGGGCGCTCCGCACCCTGGCCCTGGCCGGCCTCAGGCGGTGAGCTCATCGGCCTGCTCGTCGGACAACGTGCGCAGCAGCAGCTTGTCCACCCGCGCACCGTCCAGGTCGACCACCTCGAAGCGCCAGCCGGCCCAGTCGAAGTACTCGCCTGCGTGCGGGATGCGGCCGAAGTAGTGGATACACATGCCGGCCAGCGTGTAGTAGTCGCCATCTTCGGCATCGGGCAGCTCGTTGCTGCCGATCAGCTCGCGCAGGTCTTCGATCGGCAGCGAGCCGTCCACCAGCAGCGAGCCGTCCTCGCGGGTCACCACCAGCGCATCCTCGTCGGCATTCTCCACTGCCTGCAGGCGGCCGACCACCGCGCCCATCAGGTCGCTGATGGTCACCAGGCCCTGGATCTCGCCGTACTCGTCCACCACCAGCGCCATCGACTGCTGTTCCTCGCGGAAGATCTCCAGCAGCTTCATCGCGTGGGTCGATTCGGAGACGTACAGCGGTTCGCGCAGGGTCTGGAACAGCGCGTTGTCGCCGCGCGCCATGCGCGTGGCCAGCGATTTCAGCTCCAGCACGCCGACCACGTCCATGTCGTTGTCGCGGTACACCGGGTACCGCGAGAACTCGTGCTCGGCCATGATGTCCAGATTGCGCTCCAGCCCGGCCTGGGTGTCGAGCCAGGCAATCCGGTTGCGCGGGGTCATCAGGCTGTCGGCGGTGCGGTCGCCCAGGCGCATGACGCGGTTCATCATGTCGCGCTCGTGGGCGTCGATCACGCCAGCTTCGTGGCTCTCGGCCACCAGCATCCGGATCTCTTCTTCAGTCACCTGCGCGGCCTCGTCCTTGCCCAGGCCCAGCACCTTCAGTACCAGCTGGGTGGTCTTGGACAGGAGCCAGACGAAGGGCAGGGCCAGCCTGGCCAGCCAGCTCATCGGCATCGCGACCAGGCCGGCAATGGCCTCGGAGCGGGTCAGGGCCAGACGCTTGGGCACCAGTTCGCCGAAGATCAGCGTGATGAAGGTGATCAGCGAGACCGCCAGGGCGGTGCCCACCTCGCGCGCGTACGCAAAGCCGGGCATCAGGCCCTGCAGCCAGCCGGCGATCGCGTCGCCGATCGCATCACCACCGAGGTAGCCGGTCAGCACGCCGATCACGGTGATGCCGATCTGCACGGTGGACAGGAAGCTCTCCGGCTTCTCCGAAAGCTCCAGCGCCTTGGCGGCGCGCTTGGAGGTGGCGGCCATCTGCTTCAGGCGGCTCTTGCGCGAGGTCATGACCGACATCTCGGACATGGCGAAGAAGCCGTTCAGCAGAACAAGCGCGAAGACAATCAGGATCATTTCAAACACGGGCGTCGTCCCCGGTTGGTGGCAGGGAGGGCGGGTGCTTGCGATGGCGGCTGGCGCTCAGGAACGGGGTCCGGCGCGGCGCAGGGGGATTAGGGTCGTCGTCCATAAGGTGCGCCCGAAGGCGCGCTGGCATCTTAGCAAAGGGGTGTGGCAGGGTGGCAACCGCCTGTTCAGGTTGGGGCTCCAAGAGCCCGGAAAGGGCGCGGGGATACCCGTGATGGTCATCTAGCCGTCATAATTCGCTCTGGTGCCGTCCTTCCCGCGACGGCTGACAGGTTTCTCAATGTTCTCTCTGCAGACCATTTTCGGTTCCGGCAAACAGTTCTACACCCTGCTCGATGAGGCTGCCGTCGCGGCTTCCGATGCCGCCAGGGCGCTGCATTCCATGCTGCGCGAGGCCGACCGCCAGCCCGCGCTGGACGCCTTCAAGCTGGCCCGCCTGCGCGAACGCGCGGCCTCGGACAAGATCAGCCAGGCGCTGGTGGACAGCTTCATGACCCCGATCGAGCGCGAAGACATCGAAGCGCTGGGTTCGGCCCTGTACAAGATTCCGAAGCAGATCGAGAAGTTCGCCGATCGCTATTCGCTGGCCACGACCCACCTGGAGCACATCGACTTCGCGCCGCGCGCGGCGATGCTGGAACAGGCCGCCGGCGTAGTGGTGGAGATGGTGGCCGACCTGCGCCACATGAACCTGGACCGGATGACCGCGCTGAACGAGAAGCTGCGTTCGCTGGAGAACGAGGCCGACCGCCTGATGCTCGAGTTGTACCGCGACATCTACTCCGGTCGCCTGGACAACCTGCAGATGTTCCTGCTGAAGGAATTCTTCGAGATCCTGGAAAAGGCCATCGACCGTTGCCGCGAGGCCGGCGTGGTGGCGTACCAGATCGTGTTGAAGAACAGCTGACGGACGCCGCCGCATGTTGACCCTTGTCCTGGTGGTGATCCTGGCCGCGCTCGTCTTCGAGTTCATCAACGGCTTCCACGACACTGCCAACTCCATTGCCACCGTAGTGGCGACCAAGGTGCTCTCGCCCGGCTGGGCGGTGATGCTGGCCGCCTTCATGAACCTCATCGGTGCGCTGACCGGCACTGCGGTGGCGCTGACCATCGCCTCGGGCCTGCTCAACACCAACGTGGTCGAGGTCACTCCGCAGGTGATCCTGTGCGCCCTGCTGGGCGGCATCATCTGGAACCTGATCACCTGGTGGAAGGGCCTGCCGTCCTCGTCCTCGCACGCCCTGATCGGTGGTCTCTGCGGTGCCGGCCTGGCCGCGGCCCACAACAACTGGGACGCGCTGATCTGGTCGGAGCGCCTGGGCAGCTGGGCGCAGAACAAGGGCCTGCTGTGGAAGGTGTTCGTGCCGATGATCACCTCGCCGATCGCCGGCTTCCTGCTCGGCATCGTGGTGATGGTGCTGCTGTGGGCGCTGATCGCCGGCCTGGCCAAGGTCGGTGGCGCCATCGGCCGCCTGGCCCGTCCGCGCATCGTCAATGCCTTCTTCGGCAAGGCGCAGATCGCCTCGGCGGCCTACATGGGCTTCGCCCACGGCCACAACGACGCGCAGAAGACCATGGGCATCATCGCGATGACCCTGATTGGTGCCGAAGCCACCGGCGCACTGAACGATCTGCCGTCCTGGCTGGCCTTCATGCACCCGGACGCGCACGCCGGTGACGGCATCGCCATGTGGATCGTGCTGACCTGCGCGGTGGTGATGGCGGCCGGTACCGCTTCGGGTGGCTGGAAGATCATCAAGACCCTGGGCCACAAGATGGTCAAGTTGCACCCGATCCACGGCTTCGCTGCGGAGACCAGCTCGGCCACCATCCTGACCCTGGCGGCCCACTTCGGCATGCCGGTCTCGACCACGCACAGCATCTCCACCGCGATCATGGGCGTCGGCTTCGCCAAGAACCCGCGTTCGCTGAAGTTCGGCGTGATCGAGCGCATCGTCTGGGCCTGGATCCTGACCATTCCGGCCGCAGGCGGCTGTGCGTACCTGATCCTGAAGCTGTTCGAGCTGTTCGGCTGGACCTGATGCCCGCAGCCCTGGGGTCAGAGCCCTTCCCCTGAGGAAGGGATCTGACCCCGACAATCGAAAAAGCCCGCCGGATTCCGGCGGGCTTTTTTCCATGGCAGATCATTCTTCTGTATCCAGTGTGTCGACCAAGGTCGACACCCACCAACAGCAGCAGGAACCTGTCGAAGGCGGGGTGGGGTGGATAGGCAGGACCGTTGGCGCCATGGATGGCGCCATCGAGCCCCCATGGACGGGTTTACGGCGCGTCCTGCCTATCCACCCCACCTCGCCAGCCCTCAGGAAGCCCGCTTTTGCCGTTGATCTTGCCGTTGCAGTCAGCGGGTGCCGGGCCGCAGGCCCGGCCGAACCCCTCAATTCCGTTGGAACAGCGCCTGCACATCCCTGCGGAACGCCGCCTGGCTGTCGGCCCGGCTGTAGAACATGTGCCCGCCCGGATAACTGCGCACCTGCACCCGGTCCGGATTGCTGCCCATCGTCGGCATCTGGTCCACGGTCAGGATCGAACCCATGAACGGGCACGACAGGTCGTTCCAGCCATGCACGATCAGCACCTGCAGGTGCGGGTCGATCGCCACGGCCTGGCGCAGCTGGGTCACCGCGCCATCGCGCAGCTCGCCATTGCGGTCCCACAGCCGGTTCACGTCGTAGTTCAGCGCCTGGTACCGCGCGTCCACCTTCCAGCCGACCACGCGCGTCACGAAGTCGACCATCGCCGTGGTCGTCGGCGCGATGATGCTGTCCAGCAGCGGATCGTTGGCGCGCTGCTCCGGATCGTTCGGGAATGGATCGAACGCGGTCACGTTGGAATCGTAACGGCTGCCCAGCGTGCCCTTGTCGCGGAACACTTCCCGCAGGTAGGCCTGGGTTTCCAGCCGGCCACCGGCACGGCGCACGAACTGCGGGTCCAGTCCGGTCAGTTCGGTCACCCGGCGCAGCATCGCCTCGGTCGCCTGCGGATCGCTGCGGCCCTTCATCAATGCGGTGCCGTAGTCGCCACGGGTGTATTCCACTACTTCGCGCATGGCTGCATCGGTCAGCTTGCCCTGGCGCTCCAGGTGCGCGGCGGCGATCGACGGCAGGGTCTGCATCCACGCCATCGGCGAAACATCGGCGTTGTCTTCCAGGGTCGGGCTCAGGTACGGCGAGACCAGCACCAGGCCGTTCATCGCAACACCCAGCCGGGTCTGCAGGTAGTGGGTGATGCGCGGGCCGCGGTAGCCGCCGTAGCTCTCGCCGGTCAGGTACTTGCGCGACGCCATGCGCTGGTTGCGCAGCAGCCAGTCGTAGATCGAGCGTGACAGGTATTCGATGTCGGCGCTGGGGTTGTACAGCGCCTTCTTCGCTTCATCGTCGCCGATGCGAGCGCGGCTGAAGCCGGTGCCGACCGGATCGATGAACACCAGATCGGTGAAGTCCAGCCAGGTGCCGGGGTTGTCGTGCAGCGTGGCCGGCGCCGACGCGCTGTCACCCTCGGAGCCGAAGGTCACCACCTTGGGCCCGATCGCGCCCATGTTGAGGTAGACCGACGATGCCCCGGGGCCGCCATTGAGCGCGAAGGTCACCGGCCGGTCCTTGCCCGGCATCGTGTAGGCGGTGAACACCACGTCGGCGATGACCTTGCCCCTGGCATCGCGTACCGGCAGGGTGCCGACGGTGGCGGTGTAGTCCAGGGTGCGGCCGGCCAGGCGCATGCTCTGGCGGGCCGAGGCGTCTGCGGGCAACGCAGGTGCCTCGGTCTTGTCGTCTTTCGGATCGGGCTTGGCGTCGGCATCAGGCGCGGCCAGCACGCTGGCTGGGGCGATGAGCAGGCCGACGCAGAGCGCGGCAGTGTGCAACAGGGACTTCATGGCACCGGGTGGGCAGCGGAAGGGGATTCCGATGCTAGGCCGGTGGCGGCCCAAGCCGTATGTGTCCAAAGGCATGGCCGGGCGTTGCGGCCGCTATTGGCCAGCTTGGGTCAAGCGGACAGGGCGGTTGCCGCTTTGTCATCGGCAAGCAGGCCGTAGACGGCCGAGTCGGCCAGTTCCCCCTGGATGCGCCAGCGCTGGCGCAGCACTCCCTCGCGGCGGAAGCCCAGGCGTTCGAGCACATGCGCGGAGGGTGCGTTGCGCGGGTCGATCTCGGCTTCCACGCGATGCAGGTGGAGGGTGCCGAACAGGTAGGCCAGTACCTGCTGCAGGGCCTCGTGCATGTAGCCCTGGCCCTGGCGGTCCGGTGCCAGCAGGTAGCCGATCTCGGCGCGGGCTGCAGTGCGGTCCACTGCAAACACCACGCAGATGCCCAGCAGTGGACCTTCCAGTGATTCGCGCACGGCCAGCTTCAGCTGGGTACCGATGGCATGGGCTGCGAGATCATCGTCGATCTGCTCGCGCGCCTCGGCCTGTCGCGTCCAGGCCGGATGATTCCACCAGCGCATCACATCGGGATTGGACTGCAGCGTGAACAGCGCGGCGGCGTCGTCACGGCGGATCGGGCTCAGGACCAGCCGTGCACTGTGCAGCGGCAGGTCGGGGAACAGCAGCGAGTGGCTGGCCAATACGGTGGTCCACGCGGATGGACGCGCATTATGGCGCCGCCGGGTTTGCCGATGGGGGCGGAATGCCCGGGGCGGATGGGTCGGATCCCTTTCCCGGCGGGAAACGGATCCGACCCCGCGAGGGATCAGACTTCCAGCGAAGCCAGGTCGCCCTTCGACTCCAGCCAGCCCTTGCGGTCGGACGCGCGCTTCTTGGCCAGCAGCATGTCCATCAGCGAGCGGGTCTGCTCGCCGTCGTCCACGGTCAGCTGGACCAGGCGGCGCGTATCCGGGTGGATGGTCGACTCGCGCAGCTGCGGCGGGTTCATCTCGCCCAGGCCCTTGAAGCGGGTGACGTTGATGGCGCCCTTGATCTTCTCGCGCTCGATCTTGTCCAGCATCGAGCGCTTTTCTTCCTCGTCCAGGGCATAGAACACCTGCTTGCCGACGTCGATGCGGAACAGCGGCGGCATCGCCACGAACACATGGCCGGCATCGACCAGTGCCGGGAAGTGCTTCAGGAACAACGCGGTCAGCAGCGTTGCGATGTGCAGGCCGTCGGAGTCCGCGTCGGCCAGGATGATCACCTTGCCGTAGCGCAGGCCGCTGATGTCGTCCTTGCCGGGGTCGCAGCCGATGGCGATGGCCAGGTTGTGTACTTCCTCCGACGCCAGCACGCTGTTGGACGAGACTTCCCAGGTGTTCAGGATCTTGCCGCGCAGCGGCATGATCGCCTGGAAATCCTTGTCGCGGGCCTGCTTGGCGCTGCCGCCTGCCGAATCACCTTCCACCAGGAACAGCTCGGTACGCGACAGGTCCTGGCTGATGCAGTCGGCCAGCTTGCCGGGCAGGGCCGGGCCCTGGGTGACCTTCTTGCGGACGACCAGCTTTTCGGTCTTCAGGCGCGCGCTGGCGCGCTCGATGGCGATCTGCGCGATCTTCTCGCCCAGCTCCACGTTCTGGTTGAGCAGCAGGCTGAAGGCATCATGGGCGGCGCCTTCGATGAAGCCGGCGGCCTGGCGGGAGGACAGGCGTTCCTTGGTCTGGCCGCTGAACTGCGGGTCGGTCATCTTCAGCGACAGCACGAACGACACGCGGTCCCACACGTCTTCCGGGGCCAGCTTGACGCCACGCGGCAGCAGGTTGCGGAAGTCGCAGAACTCGCGCAGCGCCTCGGTCAGGCCGGTACGCAGGCCGTTGACGTGGGTGCCGTGCTGGGCGGTGGGGATCAGGTTGACATAGCTTTCCTGTACCAGCTCGCCTTCCGGCAGCCAGGCCACGGCCCAGTCCACGATCTCGGTATCTTTCTTCAGGCTGCCGACGAACAGCTCGGCCGGCAGCATCTCGCGATCGCCCAGCTCCAGCTTCAGGTAATCGCGCAGGCCGTCCTCGTAGTACCAGGTATCGACTTCACCGGTGGCTTCATCGGTCAGCTTCACGGTCAGGCCCGGGCACAGCACGGCCTTGGCGCGCAGCAGGTGCTTCAGCGCGCGCACCGCGAATTTCGGCGTATCGAAGTACTTCGGGTCCGGCCAGAAGCGCACGCGGGTACCGGTGTTCTTCTTGCCGACGCTGCCGACCACTTCCAGCGGCGTGGCACGGTCGCCGTTGCGGAAGGTGATCCGGTGTTCGGCACCGTCGCGCTTGATGTGCACCTCCACCAGGGTCGACAGCGCATTGACCACGCTGACGCCGACGCCGTGCAGGCCGCCGGAGAAGGTGTAGTTGTTGTTGCTGAACTTGCCGCCTGCGTGCAGCCGCGTGAGGATCAGCTCGACGCCCGGGATCTTCTCCTCCGGATGAATGTCCACTGGCATGCCGCGGCCGTCATCGCTGACCTCCACGCTGCCGTCCTTGTACAGGGTGATCTCGATCGAACGGGCGTGGCCGGCGAGGGCCTCGTCCACCGAGTTGTCGATCACTTCCTGCGCCAGGTGGTTCGGGCGCGCGGTGTCGGTATACATGCCGGGACGGCGCTTGACCGGGTCAAGGCCGGACAGGACTTCAATATCGGCGGCGTTATAGCGGGCGTTCATCTGTCTTCGAAAGCTTGGAGCGACGGGCAAGTGTGGGGTCTGGCACGGGATTTTGCACGCCTGCGGTTCAGTCTCGGCGACGCAGAGGCGGTAAAATGGCAGCCGCTGGAATCTGAACGCCGGCGGCCCCGTTGGGTCTGAACGTCCAAGCCATACCGCGAGGAGGACCTCATGAAGAAGTTGCTGACCATTGCGATCCTGGCCGCTGCCGCCGTTGCAGTGCCGCTGGTGGTGGCGCAGAACGCCGGCCAGCCGGCCCCGCAGCAGGGTGACCAGGCCGACAAGGCGCAGGCCGAGGCCGATGCCAAGGCCAAGCGTCGGGCCCAGGCCAATGCCCAGATGAAGGCGCAGGGCCAGCCGGCCCCGCAGCAGGAAGAGGAAGAGGAAGCGCGCAAGAAGCGCTGATCCCGCAGCCTGCCAGGCGCCCTTGCGACAAGGGTTGCGCTCCGGAACGCCCCGCTCAGCGGGGCGTTTCTTTTTAGGAACGTGGCGTCTGCCCCTTGGGTTGGCGGCCATCAATCTGTAAACTATGGCTTTCCGGGAGTAAGTGCGTGTCCACCCTTTGCGAATGGGCTGGAGCGGCCAAGCGTGGCTTCCAGCATGGCGGGTCGCAGGTGACGGTCGATTTGACCGGCACGGTCGCCCCGACCTCGCACGATGGTTCCCGTCCGGCGCCTGCTGCCGCACGGATCCGCACCTCCCTCGCTGCCACAGCGAACCGGAAAACCCCCTCTGAGCACCATGCCCGCCCTCCGGGTGCGCGAGGTGCTGCCGTTTTCCATTTCCAGACAGGATGCTTGCAGCCATGACTCCCTTGATTTTCGTAACCGGCGGCGTGGTGTCCTCGCTCGGCAAAGGCATTGCCGCCGCGTCGTTGGCCGCCATTCTCGAAGCCCGTGGCCTGAAGGTCACGATGATGAAGCTCGATCCGTACATCAACGTCGACCCGGGCACCATGAGCCCGTTCCAGCACGGTGAGGTCTATGTCACCGACGACGGCGCGGAGACCGACCTCGATCTGGGCCACTACGAGCGCTTCGTGCGCACCCGCCTCAGCCGCAAGAACTCGGTCACCACCGGCCGCATCTACGAGAACGTGATCCGCAGGGAGCGCCGCGGCGACTACCTGGGCGCGACCGTGCAGGTCATTCCGCACATCACCGACGAGATCCGTCGCTGCATCGACGAAGCCACCGAAGGCTACGACGTGGCACTGGTCGAGATCGGCGGCACCGTGGGCGACATCGAGTCGCTGCCGTTCCTGGAGGCGATCCGCCAGGTGCGCACCGAACGTGGCCCGGAGAAGGCGCTGTTCATGCACCTCACCCTGGTGCCGTACATCGGCGCCGCCGGTGAGCTGAAGACCAAGCCGACCCAGCACTCGGTGAAGGAGCTGCGCTCGATCGGCATCCAGCCGGACGTGCTGCTGTGCCGCTCCGAGCAGGCGGTGCCGGATTCGGAGCGCCGCAAGATCGCCCAGTTCACCAACGTCTCCGAGCGCGCGGTGATCAGCGTGCCGGACGTCGACGTGCTGTACCGCATTCCGTCGGGCCTGCATGCACAGGGCCTGGACGAAATCGTGGTCAACCAGCTGAAGCTGGCCGACAAGGCTGGTCCGGTCGATCTTTCGATGTGGGAAGACGCGGTCGACGCGACCCTGCACCCGCTGGATGAAGTGACCATCGCCGTGGTCGGCAAGTACGTCGATCACCAGGATGCCTACAAGTCGGTCGGCGAAGCACTGAAGCACGGCGGCCTGCGCCAGCGCACCAAGGTCAACCTGAAGTGGCTGGAAGCACAGGACCTGGAAGGCACCGACATGGCTGCACTGGCCGATGTCGACGGCATCCTGGTACCGGGTGGCTTCGGTGACCGCGGCTTTGAAGGCAAGGTGCTGACCTCGAAGTTCGCCCGCGAGCAGCAGGTGCCGTACTTCGGCATCTGCTACGGCATGCAGGCGGCAGTGGTCGATTACGCGCGCAACGTGGTCGGCCTGGAAGGTGCCAACAGCACCGAGAACGATCGCCAGTCGCCGAACCCGGTGATCGGCCTGATCACCGAATGGCGCACCGCCAGCGGCGATGTCGAGAAGCGTGACGACAAGAGCGACCTCGGCGGCACCATGCGCCTGGGCCTGCAGGAGCAGCGCCTGAAGCCGGGCACGCTGGCCCGCGAGCTGTACGGCAAGGACGTGGTCGCCGAGCGCCACCGCCACCGCTACGAGTTCAACAACCGCTACCGCACCCAGCTGGAAGATGCGGGCCTGGTGATCGCCGGCAAGTCGATGGACGACACCCTGGTGGAAGTGGTCGAGCTGCCGCGCGATGCCCACCCGTGGTTCCTGGCCTGCCAGGCGCACCCGGAATTCCTGTCCACCCCGCGCGACGGCCATCCGCTGTTCATCGGTTTCATCCGTGCCGCGCGCGAGCGCAAGGCCGGTGGCAAGCTGCTTTCCGAAGCGCGCGCCTGACTTGTGAATGGGGGCTTCGGCCCCCATCCTGCATGCTTCAACCCCCAGCGCACCGGCCCGTCCGGTGCTGCGGACAACAAGGAAACGCCATGAAACTGTGTGGATTCGAGGTCGGGCTGGACCAGCCCCTGTTCCTGATCGCCGGCCCCTGCGTGATCGAGTCGATGCAGCTGCAGCTCGATACCGCCGGCAAGCTGAAGGAGATCACCGACAAGCTCGGCGTCAACTTCATCTTCAAGTCCAGCTTCGACAAGGCCAACCGCACTTCGGGTACCGCATTCCGCGGCCCGGGCATGGAAGAGGGCCTGAAGGTCCTGGCCGAAGTGAAGAAGCAGATCGGCGTGCCGGTGCTGACCGACGTCCACGAGTACACCCCGATGGATGAGGTGGCCTCGGTGGTGGACGTGCTGCAGACCCCGGCGTTCCTGGTCCGCCAGACCGACTTCATCCGCAAGGTGTGCTCGGCCGGCAAGCCGGTCAACATCAAGAAGGGCCAGTTCCTGGCGCCGTGGGACATGAAGCCGGTCGTGGAGAAGGCCAAGGCCACCGGCAACGAGCAGATCATGGTCTGCGAGCGCGGTGCCAGCTTCGGCTACAACAACCTGGTCAGCGACATGCGCTCGCTGGCGGTGATGCGCGAGACCGGTTGCCCGGTGGTGTTCGACGCCACCCACTCGGTGCAGTTGCCGGGCGGGCAGGGCACCAGCTCCGGCGGCCAGCGCGAGCACGTGCCGGTGCTGGCCCGTGCCGCGGTGGCGGTGGGCATCTCCGGCCTGTTCGCCGAGACCCATCCGGATCCGTCAAAGGCCCTGTCCGATGGTCCCAATGCGTGGCCGCTGGACCAGATGGAGGCCCTGCTCGAGACTCTGATGGAACTCGACGCGGTGACCAAGAAGCACGGCTTTTCGCGCTTCGCGTGAGTCGTGACCCGTGGGTGGCGCTGGAAACCCAGCGTCACCGCCGGCACTGGAGACAATGGCCGTGGGGCCTGATCGCGCTGGGGCTGTCCGTGGTGTTCACCGTGGGCATGTTCTGCCTGGTACTGATCGGTGCTGCGTCGGTGCGGCCACCGGGTGATGGCAGCAGCGCGCTCGATCTTCGGGCGTATTTCATTGCGCTTGTGGTCGGAGAGCTGCTGGCCAGTGCAGGATGCGTCGCTTCGGCTGTGCTGGCCTGGCGATTGAACCGTGGCAAGGTGCCGGCAGGGCTGGCGATCATCCTGCTTTCTCTGTGGATCGGCACCCTGTTCTACGGATGGCTTTGATGAATGCGACCCCATCGGCGCGCGGCTGGCCCTGGGGCCTGATCGCGCTGGCGCTGTCCGCGTTGACCTGGATGGCCCTGGTGGTGGGCGTGCTGGCCTTCACCGCCGGCTTCCGGCCGCCCGGGGACGGAAACAACGGCGTACAGGCCACCCAGTGGTGGCTGCTGGGCGCGCTGGTCACGATGGTGCTGTGCTTTCTCGGCAGCCCGGTGGCGATGGTGTTGGCCTGGCGACGGCGACGTGGCCCCATCCTTGCGGCGATTGCCGGTGCATTGCTGGTGATGCTGGTCTCGCTGGTCCTTATCGTGATCGGGTCCAGCTGGGGCTGATGCTGGCCACGCCATTTGGCAAGTGGCGGGCAGCCGGGGATAATCACGCGGCATTCGTTTTGTCGCCCCCTCTCCAGACAGGTAACCGGCCCGACCATGAGTACGATCCGCAGCATCCACGCCCGTGAAATCCTCGACAGCCGTGGCAACCCCACGCTGGAAGCCGAAGTCATCCTGGAGGACGGTTCGTTCGGTCGCGCCGCGGTTCCCTCCGGTGCCTCGACCGGCACCAAGGAAGCGGTCGAGCTGCGTGACGGCGACAAGACCCGTTACCTGGGCAAGGGCGTGCGCAAGGCCGTCGACAACGTCAACACCACGATTGCCGCCGCGCTGAAGGGCTTCGAGGCCACCGACCAGGCCGGCCTCGACCGTCGCCTGATCGACCTTGACGGCACCGAGAACAAGGGCCGCCTGGGTGCCAACGCGCTGCTGGGTGTTTCGATGGCCGCCGCGCACGCCGCCGCCGCATCGAACAAGCAGGCGCTGTGGCAGTACCTGGCCGCCAGGACCGGCGTGACCCCGTCGCTGCCGGTGCCGATGATGAACATCATCAACGGCGGCGCGCACGCCGACAACAACGTCGACTTCCAGGAGTTCATGGTGCTGCCGGTGGGCTTCACCTCGTTCTCCGAAGCACTGCGCGCTGGTACCGAAATCTTCCATTCGCTGAAGTCGGTACTGAAGGGCCATGGCCTGAGCACGGCGGTGGGCGACGAAGGCGGCTTCGCGCCGGACTTCCGCAGCAACGTCGAAGCGCTGGATACCATCCTCGAAGCGATCGGCAAGGCTGGCTACACCGCCGGTGAGGACGTGCTGCTGGGCCTGGACGTGGCCTCCAGTGAGTTCTTCGAGAACGGCAAGTACAACCTGGTCGGCGAGAACAAGCGCCTGACCTCCGAGCAGTTCGTCGACTTCCTCGCCGACTGGGCCGCGCAGTACCCGATCATCACGATTGAAGACGGCCTGGCCGAGAACGACTGGGCGGGCTGGAAGCTGCTGACCGACCGCATCGGCAAGAAGGTGCAGCTGGTCGGCGACGACCTGTTCGTGACCAACCCGAAGATCTTCCAGGAAGGCATCGACTCGGGCACCGCCAACGCGATCCTGATCAAGGTCAACCAGATCGGCACCCTCAGCGAAACCCTGGAAGCGATCGCCATGGCCGACCGCGCCGGTTATGCCGCCGTGGTCTCGCACCGCTCGGGCGAAACCGAAGACACCACCATCGCCGATATCGCAGTGGCCACCACCGCCACCCAGATCAAGACCGGCTCGCTGTGCCGCAGCGATCGCGTGGCCAAGTACAACCAGCTGCTGCGCATCGAGGAAGCCCTCGGCGCCGGCGCGCGTTACGCCGGTCGTGACGCGTTCGTTTCGCTGAAGCGCTGAGCCGATGCGCGACTGGCGCTGGATGCTGCTGGTGCTGGCGCTGTTGCTGGGCTGGCTGCAGTACCGCTTCTGGTTCGGTCCGGGCAATTCGGGTGAAGTGATGATGCTCGAAGCCCAGGTCGCCAACCAGGAGCGGGACAATGAGGGTCTGCAGCAGCGCAACGACGCGCTGGCCGCCGAAGTGAAGGACCTCAAGGAAGGCCAGTCCGCCATCGAGGAACGCGCACGCAGCGAGCTGGGCATGATCAAGCCCGGCGAGAAGTTCTACCGCGTGGTCGAGGATGCGCCGGTCCGTCCGGCGCAGCCCGCTGCAGGCGTCACTGTCCAGGCCGGCGATCACCCGGCGGACGTGCCATGAGCGCGGCGATCTGGGTGGTGGTTCCGGCCGCCGGCCGTGGCGCCCGCTTTGGTGCGCCGCTGCCCAAGCAGTACCTGCAGGCGGGCGGGCAGATCCTGCTCGCCCATACCCTGGACGCGCTGCTGGCGCATCCGGCCGTGGCCGGCGCAATGGTGGTGATCGGCCAGGACGACGCCGACTGGCCGGGCTGGAGCGAATGGGCCGGCAAACCGGTACTGACCTGCATGGGGGGCGCGACCCGTGCCGCCTCGGTGCTGGCCGGGCTGCAGGCACTGCCGGACTCGGTGCGCGCCGATGAGTTCGTGCTGGTCCACGACGCCGCGCGCCCCAACCTGTCGCTGGCCGATCTTGGCCGCCTGCTTGAAGTCGGGCGTGCCGATCCGGTCGGGGCGATCCTGGCCGCACCGGTGCGCGACACCCTCAAGCGCGCGGGCGACGACGGTGGCATCGATGGCACTGAACCGCGCGAGCGGCTGTGGCGTGCACTGACACCGCAGCTGTTCCGCCGCCACCAGCTCAGCCGCGCGCTGTCCGACGCCGCTGCCGCCGGGGTCGAAGTCACCGACGAGGCCATGGCCATGGAGCGCCAGGGCCAGCGCCCGCTGCTGGTGGAAGGCAGCGAGGACAACTTCAAGGTCACCACCCCGGCCGATCTGGACCGGTTCGAATTCGTACTTTCCCGCCGCGCCGGCTGACCGTCCGCGTGGCCCTGTTGCAAGGGTTGCATCCATGAGCACCGCACCGTTCCCGCCCGTCCGCATCGGCCAGGGCTACGACGTCCATGCCTTCGGCGAAGGCGATCACATCATGCTTGGCGGGGTGAACGTGCCGCACAGCTGCGGCGTGCTGGCGCACAGCGACGGCGACGTGATCCTGCACGCCTTGTGCGATGCGATGCTCGGGGCGCTGGCGCTGGGCGATATCGGCCAGCATTTCCCGCCGAACGATGATCGCTGGAAGGGCGCCGACAGCAGCGATTTCGTGCGCCATTGCGACAGCCTGCTGCGCGAGCGTGGCTGGCGCGTTGGCAACACCGACATCACCGTGATCTGCGAGCGGCCGAAGGTTGGCCCGCATGCGCTGGCGATGCGTGAGCGCATTGGTGGGTTGCTGCAGCTGCCGCTGGACGCGGTCAGCGTCAAGGCCACCACCTCGGAGAAGCTGGGCTTCACCGGCCGCGGTGAAGGCATCGCCGCGCAGGCGGTCGTGTTGCTGGTGGCGGCATGATCCCGCTGCCGTTGGCATTTGGTGCGCCGCTGTTGACGGCGCGCATCCGCACCACGCCAGACGATTTCCAGGTGGATGAACTGCCGGCCTTCGAGGCCACCGGTGAAGGCGAGCACCTGTTGCTGCACATCCGCAAGCGTGGCGCCAACACCGTGCATGTGGCCAAGCTGCTGGCCAAGTGGGCGGGCCTGCCGGAAATGGCGGTGAGTTACGCCGGCATGAAAGACCGCCACGCGGTCACCACCCAGCGTTTCAGCGTGCACCTGCCCAAGCGCATTGCGCCGGACCTGGCCGAGCTGACCAGCGACGAGATCGAAGTGCTCGAAGCGACCTGGCACAACCGCAAGCTGCAGCGTGGTGCACTGGCCGGCAACCGCTTCAGGCTGGTGCTGCGCGACGTGCAGGGCGACGCTGCGGCGATCAGCGAGCGCCTGCAGCAGATCGCCGGGCGCGGCCTGCCGAACTGGTTTGGCGAGCAGCGCTTCGGCCGCGACGGCGGCAATGTGCCTGCGGCATTGGCGATGTTCGGTGGCCGCCGCATGCGCAAGGACCAGCGTTCGCTGCTGCTGTCGGCGGCCCGCTCGGCGCTGTTCAATCGTGTGCTCGCCGCGCGCGTGGAGCAGGGCAACTGGGATCAACCGCTGGACGGTGAAGTGTGGATGCTCGATGGCAGCCGCAGCGTGTTCGGCCCCGAGCCCTACACCGACGTGCTGGCCGAGCGCCTGGCGCATTTCGACATCCATCCCAGTGCGCCGCTGTGGGGCGAAGGCGAGTTGCGCAGCGCCGATGCGGCACGCGAGCTGGAGCTGGCCGCGCTGGACGACGAGGAGTCGAAGGCGCTGCGCGCTGGCCTGGAAGACGCGCGCCTGAAGCAGGAGCGCCGCGCGTTGCGCCTGCGTCCCGCGCTGCTGCAGCACCAGTGGCTGGCCGACGACGTGCTGGAACTGTCGTTCGCGTTGCCGCCAGGCTGCTACGCCACCGCCGTGCTGCACGAACTCGGCCCCGTCGAAGACGCCTCGCAGGCCTGACAGAAAAAGGGGACGGAGGGAATTAAGTCGTTTGTGCCACAAACGACTTAATTCCCTCCGTCCCCTTTTTTCAACGCCGCGCCAGCAACACCAGCACCGCGCCGGTGCCGCCTTGTCCGGTCGGCGCCGAATGGAATGCCAGTACGTCGTTGCGCAGCCGCAGCAGGCGGTCGACCAGGTTCTTCAGCACCGGTGCGCCGCCATCGGACTGCAATCCCTTGCCGTGGATGATGCGCACGCAGCCATACTCGTGTGCATGGGCTTCCAGCAGGAACTGGCGCAGCAGCGTCTCCGCCTGCGCGGCGGTGGCGCCGTGCAGGTCCAGCTCATCCTGCACCGAATACTGGCCGCGCTTGAGGCGCTGGAACAGGCGCGGTGGCAGGTTGTCGCGGCGATAGCTGGCCACGTCGCCCGCTTCCAGCGGCGTACTGTCGCGCAGCAGCCGCGCAAACTCGCCCGCGGCGTCGGCCTCGTCGCGTTCGGCCATGCGTGCGCGCGGCTTCGGCCGGGGCGCAGCAGGCGCCGGTTCGGCATCCTTGCGCAGCGGCGTCACTTCACCGATGGCCGCACGGAACAGTGCGGCGGGATCTTCGTCTTCAGGGGGCGACATGCGCACAGGGTAAACCGCCGGCGCGGGTCTGCCTATGACGGTTCGATGTCGGTCGTGACCGCCGGCAGGGTAGGACCGGCGGCTCGCATGCGGCACAATAGACGATGCCCTTGCAGGGTCGACGGCTTCCGCAGGGGAGTACGACGGTCCCGCCCACACTGCACGGTGACGGAATCGAATTCTTGGAAAATCAAGCGGTTAAATCGAAGATGCGAATCCTGGTCAGTAATGACGATGGTGTCGACGCCGCAGGCATCCGGATGCTTGCTTCGGTCCTGCGCGAGGCCGGACACGAAGTCACGGTGGTCGCGCCTGACCGCGATCGCTCCGGTGCCAGCAACTCGCTGACCCTGGACCTGCCGATCCGGCTCAAGCGCATCGACCATTACACCGTCTCGGTGGCTGGCACGCCGACCGACTGCGTGCACCTGGCGCTGACCGGCCTGCTTGAATTCGAGCCGGACATCGTCGTGTCAGGCATCAACAACGCCGCCAACCTCGGTGACGACGTGATCTATTCCGGCACTGTCTCGGCGGCAATGGAAGGTCGCTTCCTCGGCCTGCCGGCCGTGGCGGTCTCGCTGGTTACCCGCAACCACGATCCGAAGCACTTCGACACTGCCGCGCGGGCCGCGGTGGAGATCGTCGCCCGGCTCAAGGCCGATCCGCTGCCTGCCGACACCATCCTCAACGTCAACGTGCCGGATCTGCCGTGGAGCGAGGTCAAGGGCTTCGAGGTCACCCGCCTCGGCAACCGCCATCGTGCCGAAGGCTGCATCGCGCAGAAGGATCCGCGCGGCAACGACGTGTACTGGATCGGCCCGGCCGGCCGTGAGCAGGACTCCGGCCCGGGCACCGACTTCCACGCGGTGCGCACCGGCCACATCTCGATCACGCCGATCCAGGTGGACCTGACCCGCTACCAGGCGCTGGAGAAAGTGGCCAGCTGGGTGGGCGGCCTCAGCGCCGCGCTGGACCGGCCGGCATGAGTCCACGCCTGCGACTGCAGCCGGAAGCTGTCGGCATCGGCATGACCTCGCAGCGCGTGCGTGACCGTCTGGTCGATCGCCTGCGCGAAGCGGGCATCGTCGACGAGTCCACCTTGAACGCAATCCGGGTAGTGCCGCGGCATCTGTTCATCGATGAAGCACTGGCCTCGCGTGCCTATGAGGACACCGCGTTGCCGATCGGCCATGGCCAGACCATCTCGCAGCCCTGGGTGGTCGCCCGGATGACCGAGGCAGTGCTCCAGGTCGCGCCGAAGCGCGTGCTGGAAGTCGGCACCGGCTCGGGCTACCAGGCCGCCATCCTGGGCGCGCTGGGCCTGGAGGTCTACACCGTGGAGCGTATCGGTGACCTGTTGCGGCAGGCACGCAAGCGCTTCCGCGCACTGGGCATGAACATCCGCACCAAGCATGACGACGGTCGCGCCGGATGGGCCGAGCACGGTCCGTTCGATGCCATCGTGGTCACCGCTGCCGCGCCTGCACTGGTCGATGAACTGGTCGGGCAGCTGGCTGAAGGAGGGCGCCTGGTGGCGCCGGTGGGTGGCCCGGGCGGACAGTCGCTGGTGCAGCTGGACCGCAAGCCCGATGGCGGCATCGAACAGCGCGTGCTGGCGCCGGTCACGTTCGTGCCGCTGCTGTCTGGCATGCTCGACTAATCCACGGAGCAGGGTTGCATGAAGATTTTCGGGCCGCTGTACGAGCGGGCGATGAAGTGGGCAGCGCACGAACGCGCGCCGACCTACCTGACGGTATTGAGTTTCTTTGAAGCGATCATCTTCCCGGTGATGCCGGAAGTGATGCTGGCACCGATGTGCGTGGCCCAGCCCAAGCGTGGCTGGTGGTTCGCCACCCTCAGCCTGGCTGGCTCGATGGTCGGCGCGCTGGTTGGTTACGCGCTGGGTCATTACGCTTTCGAGGCGATCAAGCCGGTGTTCGAGGCGCTGGGCATGCTTCCGGCGATCGAGCAGGGCATCACCACCGTGCAGGCGAAGATGGCTGAATCGCCGTGGGCGGTGTTCACCTTCCTGGTGCTGGGCGGCTTCATGCCGATCCCGATGAAGGTCTTCACGTGGGCATCGGGTATCGTCGGCGTACCGATGCCGCAGTACCTGTTGAGCATGTTGATCGGTCGTGGCAAGCGCGTGTTCGTGCTGGCCGCGGTCATCCGTATCGGTGGTGCGCGTGCCGAAGCGGCGCTGCGTCGCTGGATTGAACCGCTGGGCTGGATCGCCACCGTGCTGGTGGTGGTGCTGATCGCCTGGCTTGTATGGAGGTCGAAGTTCGCATGAATCCTGATCGTCTGAGCAAGGGAGTGCGCATCGGCGCGCTGGCGTTGCTGGTTTCCACACTGGCCGCCTGCGGTACCGCCACCGTGGTCCGCCCGGGCGGCGGCAACGCCGGCGGCGTGGCCACGCCGAAGACCTCGGTACCCAAGCCCGGGCAGACCGTGGTGGTGCGCAAGGGCGACACCATCTATGCGCTGGCCCGCATCCATGACATCACCCCGGCCGACCTGATTGCCTGGAATCGTCTGGACAACCCGTCGACCATCTATCCCGGCCAGGTGATCCGCCTGTATCCGCAGGGGCCCACCAGCGGCCGTGCGCCGACCACGGTGGTCACCCCGCCGCGTTCGGCTGGCAGCAGTGGCGGCAGCACCGCGCCGGCCCCGGCGCCGGTCGGGCCGGTGAAGAGCAACATCGCCTGGCGCTGGCCGGCCGATGGCGCGATCGTCGGCCGCTACGTGGCCGGTGACGCGACCAAGCAGGGCGTGGACATCGCCGGCACCAGCGGCCAGCCGGTCAAGGCAACCGCCAACGGTGTGGTGGTGTACTCCGGTGCCGGCCTGGTCGGCTACGGCGAACTGATCATCATCAAGCACAGCGACCAGTGGCTGTCCGCCTATGGCCACAACCGCAAGCGCCTGGTCAATGAAGGGCAGAGCGTGAAGGCTGGCGAGCAGATCGCCGAAATGGGCCGCACCGGTGCGAACCGCGACATGGTCCACTTCGAGATTCGCTACAACGGCAAGCCGGTCGATCCGCAGCAGTACCTGCCGGCACGTTGACGCGGTTGGAACAGGGAGCGCCGGGCCATGCCTGGCGTTCCTGACCTGTAGAGCCGGGCCATGCTCGGCTGCTTTTCGCTGGCAAACGACGACGCCCGAGCATGGGCTCGGGCGCTGCAGAATCTGTGTGATCCAGGGGAGCCCCGGGCCATGCCCGGCGGCGCCACCTCAGCCTTCCAGAATGAAAGCAGCCGCGACCTTGCGGCCTTCGCCGGCCAGGATGTTGAAGGTGCGTGCGGCGGCCGGATTGTTCATCACTTCCAGGCCGATGCCACGCGACAGGCAGGCGGCCATCACCGCCGCGGGCGGGAACACCTGACGGTCACCCGTGCCCAGCACGATCAGCGCCGGGTTCAGCGCCAGGATCGGCTCCAGGTCCGCCAACTGCAACGCAGCGGCGTTCGCCACCGGCCAATGCGCGACCAACTGGTCCGGGGTCAGGAAGAAGCTTCCTTCCAGCACCTGGTCATTGACCTTGGCCGAGCGGCCATCGGCGGCGCGCAGGCTGTAGGCGTAGTCGGGCGGTTCGTGGTTCAGCTGCATGACGGTGGGGCGATCAACCGCGCGGCAGCACGATCTGGCGCTGTTCCTTGCTCGGGCGGTACAGCACGGCGACGTGGCCGATACGCTGCACCAGCGCGCTTTCGGTGGCTTCGACGATCTCGCCGATCATCACGTCACGGGCGTCGCGATCCTCGGCAGCGACCTTCACCTTGACCAGTTCGTGGCGCTCCAGCACTTCGTTCAGCTCAGCGATGAAGGCCGGGGTCACCCCCTTGCCGCCGGTCTGCAGCAGGGCCTTCAGGTCGTGGGCTTGGCCGCGCAGGAAACGGGTCTGGGAAGCGGTCAGGGCGATGGACATGCAGGAAAACACGGTTGAATGGGGCGATCAGGGTATCATGAGGACCCCATCAGCCCCTATTTTCAATGGCTACCCGCAGCAAAAGCAGCCAGCGCTGGCTCAAGGAACACTTCTCCGACCCCTTCGTGAAGAAGGCGCAGGCCGAAGGCATGCGCTCGCGCGCCGCCTACAAGCTCGAAGAGCTGCTGGAACGTGACCGGTTGCTGAAACCCCACATGGTAGTGGTCGACCTCGGCGCGGCGCCGGGTGGCTGGTCTCAGCAGGTTCGGAGACAGATCGGCGACACCGGCCGCGTGCTGGCCCTGGACATCCTGGACATGCCGCCACTGGCCGGCGTGGAGTTCCTTCATGGTGACTTCAGGGAAGAAGCCGTCCTATCGCAGTTTGAAGCCATGCTCGGGGATCAGCCGGTAGACCTTGTGCTGTCGGACATGGCCCCCAATAAGAGTGGTGTGGGCGCGGTCGACCAGCCGCGGATGATGCACCTGGCGGAGCTGGCCCTGGATTTTGCCGACAACCACCTGAAGACCGGTGGGGCGTTCCTGATCAAGCTGTTCCAGGGCGAGGGCTTTGACGACTACGTGCGCGACATGCGCCGCCGGTACGACAAGGTCTCCATCCGCAAGCCGGAAGCCTCGCGAAAGCGCTCTCCCGAGGTATATGCCTTGGGTCAGGGAAAACGCGCCCACATGAAGTAAGCTCGCAATGTACGCGAGTTCGACCCCCACGCAACGCCAGCACTGAGAGGAACACCGGAGCCAATGAGGATGAACGACTTGACCAAGAACCTCCTGCTATGGGTGGTCGTCGCCGTCGTGCTGATGGTGGTCTTCCAGAGCTTCTCGCCGAAGTCCTCCGGAGCCGGCGCGCAGGGTGCGTCGTACTCGCAGTTCCTGGACCAGGTGGACAGCGGCAACGTGCAGAAGGTCGCCTTCGGCGGCGACATGCGCGGCGGCACCAGCCAGCTGACCTACACCACCCGCGGCGGGCAGACATCCACCATCACCGCACCGTTCGATCGCGACCTGATCAACGTGCTGCGCACCAAGAACGTGGAGATCGTGCAGGAGGAGCCGTCCAGCGGCATCTCCCTGGGCGCGATCCTGATGAATTTCCTGCCGGTCATCCTGATCATCGGCTTCTGGTTGTTCATCATGCGCCAGATGCAGGGCGGTGGCGGCGGTGCCAAGGGCGCGATGTCCTTCGGCAAGTCGCGCGCCAAGCTGCAGGGCGAAGACCAGATCAAGGTCACCTTCGCCGACGTCGCCGGCTGCGACGAGGCCAAGGAAGAAGTGGGCGAGCTGGTCGACTTCCTGCGCGACCCGTCCAAGTTCACCAAGCTCGGTGGCAAGATTCCGCGCGGTGTGCTGATGGTGGGCCCGCCGGGTACCGGCAAGACGCTGCTGGCGAAGGCCATCGCCGGCGAAGCCAAGGTGCCGTTCTTCTCGATCTCCGGTTCGGACTTCGTGGAAATGTTCGTCGGCGTCGGCGCCAGTCGCGTGCGTGACATGTTCGAGCAGGCCAAGAAGCACGCCCCGTGCATCATCTTCATCGACGAAATCGACGCCGTCGGTCGCCACCGTGGCGCCGGCCTGGGCGGCGGTCATGACGAGCGCGAGCAGACCCTGAACCAGCTGCTGGTCGAAATGGATGGCTTCGAAGGTGGCGAAGGCGTGATCGTGATCGCCGCGACCAACCGCCCTGACGTGCTGGACCCTGCGCTGCTGCGTCCGGGCCGTTTCGACCGCCAGGTCGTGGTCGGCCTGCCGGACGTGAAGGGCCGCGAGCACATCCTGAAGGTCCACATGCGCAAGCTGCCGCTCGCCGACGATGTCGAGCCGATGGTGATCGCGCGTGGTACCCCGGGCTTCTCCGGTGCGGACCTGGCCAACCTCTGCAACGAGGCGGCCCTGTTCGCCGCGCGTGGCAACGAGAAGGAAGTCCGCATGGACCACTTCGACCGTGCCCGCGACAAGATCCTGATGGGTGCCGAGCGCCGCTCGATGGCCATGAGCGAAGAAGAGAAGACCCTGACCGCCTACCACGAAGCCGGCCACGCCATCGTCGGCCGCCTGGTGCCCGAGCACGACCCGGTCTACAAGGTCACGATCATCCCGCGCGGCCGTGCGCTGGGCGTGACGATGTACCTGCCGGAAGGCGACAAGTACTCGATGAACCGCGTGGCGATCAAGTCGCAGCTGTGCTCGCTGTACGGTGGCCGTGTGGCCGAGGAGCTGATCTTCGGTGCCGACAAGGTCACCACGGGCGCTTCCAACGACATCGAACGCGCCACCAAGATGGCCCGCAACATGGTCACCAAGTGGGGCCTGTCCGACCAGCTCGGCCCGATCGCCTATGGCGAAGAGGATGACGAGGTGTTCCTGGGCCGTTCGGTCACCCAGCACAAGAGCGTGTCCAACGACACCGCGCGTCGCATCGATGAGGAAGTGCGCAAGATCCTCGACGAAGCCTACGCGCGCACCACCGAGCTGATGACGGCCAACCTGGACAAGCTGCACGCGATGTCCCAGTTGCTGCTGCAGTACGAGACGATCGACGCGCCGCAGATCGACGCCATCATGGAAGGCCGCGATCCGCCGCCGCCGGCCGGCTGGAGCAAGTCGAACAAGGATGGTGGCAACGACAAGGGCGGCGACGCCCGCCCGCTGCCGCCGATCGCAGGCCCGGCCGAATCGCACTGACGGCCCGCTGCGCGTGACACCAGACGAGGCCGGGGCAACCCGGCTTCGTCGTTTCCGGGCTACCGGCCCATTCCGAAGAACCGATCTGACGCTGGAGCCCGCATGTCCGCCCCGAAGCCCGAACCGATTTCCCACACCGCCGAAATGGTCATCGCCACCGTGGTCGGCGTGGGTGTGGGCCTGGGAGCCGACAATCTGCTGCTGGGCTGCGTGGTGGGTATTGGTGTCGGCATCGTGCTGAGCATCGCCAGGACCCTGTACGTGGACCGCAGGCGCCGGCGCCGTTGAGGGGTATCGACAGGGCTGTGCCCTGCACCCGTGGCAGTGCCGGCCGCTGGCCGGCAACCTCAGCAGCAACAGCAACAGCAACAGCGGGCTTTCCGTAGCATGGCGGGGCGGTGTCGGAGTGCGGGGACGCCGCAAGTACGTCCCTGTAGGCTTGGCAGCCGCATCCATGCGGCTGACACCCCGCAGTCCGACACCGCCCCACCTCTGACAGATTCCGGCCGCTGTCGGTAGGTGTCGACCTTGGTCGGCACGGTGGATTCACGCCATGCGTGGATGAATCTCTGTCAGATATCGAAATCAATATGGGGTCAGATCCGTTTTCCTCCGGAAAACGGATCTGACCCCGATATTCGTTCCAACAGATCGCGGAAATCTGTCGAAGGCGGGGTGGGTCCGGTTGCGGGGGCGTGAGCCGCATGGGCCCGAGGCATGCCTCGGGCGGGTTGGGCAGGACTCCCAACCCCGGTCTTGCCGTGTGCGCAGGACAGCGCACACGAGCAAGCGGCGACCGAGCTTACATGGACGTACTTGCAGCGGCCCCCGCAACCGGACCCATCCCGCCATTCTTCAGTGAACCCGCTGTTGCTCCGGCTGTTGCTGTAGCTCTGGCCTCTGCGGGTGCAGGGCGCCGCCCTGCCGAACTAAACTACCCGCCGTTGTCCCTGCAGGATTGCCCATGTTCGATACCTCGCCCCAGCTCGATTGCGCCGGCCGCATCCTGCGCCTCGACCGTGCCCGGGTCATGGGCATCGTCAACGTCACCCCGGACTCGTTTTCCGATGGTGGCGCGCACGACACCACCGAGGCCGCAGTCGCTCATGGGCTGAAGCTGGTCGAGGAGGGCGCGGACCTTCTCGATATCGGCGGCGAATCGACCCGCCCGGGCGCCACGCCGGTATCGGTCGAGGAGGAGCTGGGCCGGGTGATTCCGGTGATCGAGCAGCTGGCGGTCCGGACCCACGTGCCGATCAGTATCGACACCTTCAAGCCGGAAGTGATGCGTGCGGCCGTGGCCGCTGGCGCCGGCATGATCAACGACATCTTCGGCCTGCGCCAGGAGGGGGCGCTGGACGCCGCCGCGGAAACCGGCGTGCCGGTAGTGCTGATGCACATGCAGGGCGAACCGGGCCACATGCAGGCCGATCCGCACTACGACGATGTGGTCGCCGAGGTGCACGGCTTCCTGGTGCAGCGCCTGTTCGCTGCCGAGATGGCAGGCATCGCGAAGAAGAACCTGCTGATCGACCTCGGTTTCGGCTTCGGCAAGACCACCGGCCACAACATGACCCTGCTGGCGCGTTCGGAGCGCTTCCTGGAACTGGGCGTGCCGATGCTGGCCGGCCTCTCGCGCAAGCGCAGTCTCGGTGAACTGACCGGTCGCGATACGCCGTCCGAGCGGGTAGCGGCCTCGGTGGCCGCGCACCTGATCGCAGTCCAGCGTGGCGCGCGCATCGTGCGCGTGCATGACGTGGCGGCCACCGTTGATGCGCTGAAGATCTGGCAGGCGGTGGAAGCCGTACCGACGCCGCGCGCCGACGCTGCGCCGACGATCCGCTGGCCGGACGAAGACTGATGGCTATCGATCGGCGGCCACTGGCGATCGCCGTGATGGGGCCGACCGCCAGTGGCAAGACCGCCACTGCGATCGCCCTGGCACGGCAGCTGGGTGGGGAAATCGTCAGCGTCGACTCGGCACTGGTGTACCGCCACCTGGACATCGGTTCGGCCAAGCCCGATACGACGGAGCGCGCGCAGGCGCCGCACCATCTGCTGGACCTGCGCGATCCCTGGCAGACCTACTCGGCGGCCGAGTTCGCCGCCGATGCCGGGCGGGTCGTGGCCGACATCGTGGCGCGTGGCAGGACGCCGATCCTCGCCGGTGGCACTGGCCTGTATTTTCGGGCGCTGCTGCAGGGCCTGTCGCCGATGCCGGAGGCCGACCCGGCAATGCGCGAAGCGCTCAGCGCCGAGGCGGCCGAGCGTGGCTGGGCGGCACTGCACGCCGAGCTGGCCAAGGTCGACCCGGCCGCCGCCGCACGCATCCATGCCACCGACCCGCAACGCATCCAGCGGGCGCTGGAGGTCTATCGCCTGACCGGTATTCCCATTACTGAATGGCAGCGCCGGCCGGGTGTGGCGCCATTGCCGGTGCGCACCCTCAAGCTGATCCTGGCCCCACGCGACCGGGCGGTTCTGCACCAGCGCATCGAGGCGCGCTTCGATGCCATGCTGGGGCAGGGCTTTCTCGACGAGGTGCGAGCATTGCGCGCGATGCCGGAAATGGCCGCCGTGGCGGCGCCCCTGGACCTGCCGGCCGTGCGCGCGGTCGGCTATCGCCAGGCCTGGGAGTATCTGGACGGGGAGGGGGATGCCGTACGTTTCCGTGACAGGGCGATCTTCGCCACCCGGCAGCTGGCCAAGCGCCAACTGACCTGGCTGCGCGGCGAGCTTGATGCGCGCTGGTTCGACCCCCATATCGACCACGAGCGCCTGGCCGGCGCGGTGTCGACCTTCGTCGCACGCTGAATCCCCGCCAGCCGTGTAACATCCATCGGTCGGCGGGCGGCTCGGGGGCCGCGGCAACCGTCGGCAACCCAATAAGAACAATAATCAGGAGTGTGCAATGTCCAAGGGGCAATCGCTGCAGGATCCTTTCTTGAACGCACTGCGGCGCGAACGCGTGCCGGTTTCGGTGTACCTGGTGAACGGCATCAAGCTGCAGGGCACGATCGAGTCGTTCGACCAGTTCGTGGTCCTGCTGCGCAACACGGTCAGTCAGATGGTCTACAAGCACGCCATTTCCACCGTCGTTCCGGCACGCAACGTGAAGGTGGGTCCGGGCGGTGGGTACGTGCAGTCGGGTGAAGGTGGTCAGGCAGGTGATGAAGCAGACGAGTAATACCGGAGCGGTGAATGTTTGACCGCTCGAAAAAGGGCGAACACGCCCTGTTGATCCAGCCCCATTTCGGCAAGCTGGAAGACGATGTGCTGGAAGAATTCGGTGATCTGGCCCGCTCGGCCGGGGCCAGCATCGCCGCGACGATCACTGCGCGCCTGGACCGTCCGAATCCGTCGACCCTGATCGGCAGCGGCAAGCTGGACGAGATCAAGGCTGCGGCCGACGCCAGCGGGGCCGACCTGATCCTGGTCAACCATGCGTTGAGCCCGGGCCAGGAGCGCAACCTGGAACGTTTCCTCGAGCGCCGGGTGATCGACCGTACCGGCCTGATCCTGGACATCTTCGCCCAGCGTGCGCACAGCCACGAGGGCAAGCTGCAGGTCGAGCTGGCGCAGCTGCGTCACCTGGCCACGCGGCTGGTGCGCGGGTGGACCCATCTGGAGCGCCAGCGCGGTGGTTCGATCGGCCTGCGCGGCCCGGGTGAAACCCAGCTGGAAACCGACCGCCGCCTGCTGCAGAAGCGGGTGGAGCAGCTGCAGAAGCGCCTGGAAAAGGTCGAAGTGCAGCGCACCCAGATGCGCCGTGCGCGTGTGCGCAGTGAGCTGCCGCGCGTGGCCCTGGTGGGCTACACCAACGCCGGCAAGTCGACCCTGTTCAACGCCATGACCGGCGCTGAGGCCTATGCCGCCGACCAGCTGTTCGCAACGCTGGATCCGACCGTGCGCCGCATCGCGGTTCCGGGCGGCAACGTAGTGCTGGCCGATACCGTCGGCTTCGTCCGCGATCTGCCGCATGATCTGGTCGCGGCGTTCCGCTCGACCCTGTCCGAGGCGCGCGAGGCCGACTTCCTGCTGCATGTGGTCGACGCCGCCGATCCGCACCGCGAGGAGCGCATCGCCCAGGTCGACGAGGTGCTGACCGCAGTCGGTGCCGGTGATCTGCCGCAGTTGCTGGTGTTCAACAAGATCGACCGCATTGAAGGCGCCGACGTCCGTCACGACGGCCAGGACGGTATCCCGGACGAGTCGCGCCGCGAGCGGGTGTGGATTTCCGCGCGTGACGGGCAGGGCCTGGACCTGCTGCAGGCGGTGCTGGGCAAGCGCCTGGGACTGCAGCACGTCACCGGCGAACTGCGCCTGCCGCCGGATGCGGGCCGCCTGCGCGCGCGCCTGCACCAGCTGGAAGTGATCCGTAGCGAGCAGGCCGATGAGGACGGTTGGCTGCTGCAGGTCGACCTGCCGATCGCCGAAGCCGAAAAGCTGGCCGCCAGTGCCGATGGCGCCCCGATCCGCGCGCTGCTGCCGGAAAAACTGCCGGAGTGGTGAGGTAGCGGCCGATGCCGGGTAGTGCCGGTCGCTGGCCGGCAACGCAACCGTGCCGGAGGGGCGCGACATCCGCCTGTCATCTGCGGTACAACGGGGTTCTTCACCCCACCGTCATGCCGATGTCCATCCCCACCGACGCCGATCTCAATGCCCAGTCCGCCGCGCTCGGGCAGCGCCTGCAGCAGGCCTCGCTGCAGCTGGTGACCGCTGAAAGCTGCAGTGGCGGCTGGATTGCAAAGTGCATGACCGACATCGCAGGTTCGTCGGCATTCTTCGACTGCGGCATGGTGGTCTACAGCTACGAAGCCAAGCAGCGCCTGCTCGGCGTGCGCGCACAGACGCTGGAGCAGTTTGGCGCAGTCAGCCGCGAAACCGTGCTGGAAATGGTTTCCGGCGCGCTGGTCAACTCGGGTGCCGGCATCGCGGTGGCAGTGACCGGCATCGCCGGTCCGGGCGGTGGCAGCCCCGGCAAGCCGGTCGGCAGCGTCTGGATCGGGTGGAAGCGGCGTGGCGGCTACGCCCGCGCCGAGCTGTTCCAGTTCGAGGGCGACCGCGAAGCCATCCGCCGGCAAACCGTGGCGGCGGCATTGCGCGGCATCGACGCCCAGCTGTGACATGCTGCTCCGGTAATCGTCCGGAGCACGCATGATGTGGGAAACGCTGGGCACGGTCCGTGACCTGGGCCGACTGCAGGAAATTGCGGTTGTCCTGATCCGCTATGGTTTCGGTGACGTGGTGCGGCGCATCGGCCTGGCCACCACGCTGGAGCGCGCTGGGCGCCTTCTGCACTGGAATGAGGATCGCCAGGAACTGCTGCGGATGACCGCGCCGGTGCGCGTGCGCAGCGCGATGCAGGATCTCGGCCCGACCTTCGTCAAGCTTGGCCAGGTGCTGGCAACGCGCGTCGACCTGTTGCCGCCGGAGTGGATTGCCGAGCTGTCCGAACTGCAGAACGCGGTGCCGGCCCTGCCGTACGCCGAGATCCGCGGGCAGCTGGAGGCCGACCTGGGCGCCTCGCCTGCAGACGTGTTCGCCTTCCTCGATGAAATCCCGATGGCCGCCGCCTCGCTGGCGCAGGCCCATCGCGCGCGCCTGCATGACGGCCGCGAGGTGGTGCTGAAGGTGCGGCGCCCCGGTATCCGCGACGTGGTCGAGGCCGACCTGCGGTTGCTGGCGCGCCTGGCCGAAATCGTCGAGGCGCGGCTGCCGGACCTGCGCCGCTATCGTCCAGCCGAGGTCGTGCAGCAGTTCACCGTGTCGCTGCGCCGCGAGCTGGATTTCGCCGCCGAATGCCGCAACGCCGAGCGCATCGCGCGCAACTTCAGTGGTCGTGACGACATCCTGATCCCCAGCGTGCACTGGCAGTGGACCTGCGAAAGCCTGAATGTCCAGGACTTCGTCGACGGCATTCCCGGGCGTGACCTGGCCGGCGTCGATGCGGCGGGCCTGGACCGGCGCGAACTGGCCCGGCGCGGTGCCGACATCGTGCTCAAGATGGTGCTGGAGGACGGCTGCTTCCACGCCGACCCGCACCCCGGCAACATCCTCTACCTGCGTGACGGCCGCATCGGCGTGATTGACTTCGGCATGGTCGGCGCGTTGTCCGAAGTGCGCCGCTTCCAGGTCGCGCAGCTGCTGCACGGGCTGGTCGAGCAGGACCCGCAGGGCGTGGCCGATGTGCTGCTGGACTGGGCCGGCGGCGTGGAAGTGGACGAGAACCGCCTGCAGCACGACATCAGCCAGTTCGTCGACCAGTATCGCGGCGTGCCGCTGAAGGACCTGCGCATCGGCCTGATGCTGGGTGACATTACCCAGCTGCTGCGCAGCTACAGCCTGACCCTGCCGGCCGATCTGGCGCTGATGATCAAGGCTTTCCTGACCCTGGAAGGCATGGGCCGCCAGCTCGACCCGGATTTCGACATGGCCAGTGCCGCACGCCCGTTCCTGGAGCGCGTGGTGCTGCAGCGCTATGCGCCCGGGGCGCTGCTCAAGCGTGGCCGGCGCAGCCTGCTGGGCCTGGTCGACTTCGCCGGGGAATTGCCGCGCGACCTGCGCAAGCTGGTCCAGGCCGCACGCCGCGGCCGCCTCCAGCTGAAGGTGGAAACCACTGCGCTGCAGGGCTTCGGCGAACAGGTGAATCGGGCAGCGAACCGGCTGGTGATGGGTATCGTCACTGCCGCGCTGATCATCGGGTCCTCGATCGTCATGCACAGCGTTGGCGGGGTCTCCAGTCGCTGGCTGCTGGCGCTGGGGGTGTGCGGTTTCATCGGCGCCGGCTTCTGTGGCGTGTGGATCCTGTTCTCGATCTGGAGGAGCGGCAAGCACACATAGCGTGCTTGCAGCAGCGGTTCCCCGCGGGAACCGCGGAATCGCTGCGCGATTCCTGTAGGGCCGACCGCTGGTCGGCTGCTTCTGCCGTTGCCGCCCGGCCATTCGCCCAACTGCCGAGCATGGCTCGGCACTGCAGATCCCCATCACCTGTTTGTCGTACCCGGCACTTGCAGTTGTGTGCGTTAGTAGTAATACTACTAACCATGGACCTGACCGACACCCAGCAGGCGATCCTGCAGTTGATCGCCGAGCGTATCGAGAGCGAAGGCGCACCGCCGTCGCAGACTGAAATCGCACGTGCGTTCGGCTTCAAGGGCGTGCGCGCGGCCCAGTACCACCTGGAAGCCCTGGAGCAGGCCGGTGCGATCCGTCGCATTCCGGGCCAGGCTCGCGGCATCCGCCTGGTGCAGGCGCCGCCGGTCGAAAAGCTGGCCGAGCCGGGCCTGCCCGACAGTGTGCTGCGCCTGCCGGTGCTGGGCCGGGTTGCGGCCGGCCTGCCGATCGGCGCCGACATCGGCTCGGACGATTTCGTGGTGCTGGACCGGGTGTTCTTCTCGCCGGCGCCGGACTACCTGCTGAAGGTGCAGGGCGATTCGATGATCGACGAGGGCATCTTCGACGGCGACCTGATCGGCGTGCACCGCACCCGCGACGCCCATTCCGGGCAGATCGTGGTGGCGCGCATCGATGACGAGATCACGGTCAAGCTGCTGAAGATCGCCAAGGATCGTATCCGCCTGCTGCCGCGCAATCCCGATTACAAGCCGATCGAGGTGCTGCCGGACCAGGATTTTGCGATCGAAGGCCTCTATTGCGGCCTGCTTCGGCCCAATCGTTGACCCGCTCCATAGCGCATTACCCCGCGGTCTTTTGTGGCGATTCTCTGGTTCCACTGAGGTTGGTACGGATGTCCGATAATTCTTTTCAGAGCGCCAGGCAGAATCTCAGCCTGTGCGATACGTCCGACTTAAAGTGAACCCATGGCAAAGAAGACCCCCAAAGACAGCACCCCCAACGACATGACCTCTGCAAGGACCAATACGATGGACGAGAACAAGAAGCGCGCCTTGGCTGCTGCTCTGGGCCAGATCGAGAAGCAGTTCGGCAAGGGCTCGGTGATGCGCATGGGCGACCGCGTGGTCGAGCCCGTCGAGGCCATCCCGACCGGTTCGCTGATGCTCGACATCGCACTGGGCATTGGCGGTCTGCCGAAGGGCCGTGTCGTTGAGATCTACGGGCCGGAATCCTCGGGCAAGACCACCCTGACCCTGCAGGCCATCGCCGAATGCCAGAAGATGGGCGGCACTGCGGCCTTCATCGATGCCGAGCACGCGCTGGACCCGATCTACGCCGCGAAGCTGGGCGTGAACGTGGACGACCTGCTGCTGTCGCAGCCGGATACCGGTGAGCAGGCGCTGGAAATCGCCGACATGCTGGTCCGTTCGGGCTCGGTCGACATCCTGGTGGTCGACTCGGTCGCCGCGCTGACCCCGAAGGCCGAAATCGAAGGCGAAATGGGTGACCAGCTGCCGGGTCTGCAGGCCCGCCTGATGAGCCAGGCGCTGCGCAAGTTGACCGGCAACATCAAGCGTTCCAACACCCTGGTGATCTTCATCAACCAGCTGCGCATGAAGATCGGCGTGATGATGCCGGGCCAGAGCCCGGAAACCACCACCGGCGGCAACGCGCTCAAGTTCTATGCCTCGGTCCGGCTGGACATCCGCCGTATCGGTGCGATCAAGAAGGGCGATGAGATCATCGGCAACCAGACCAAGATCAAGGTCGTCAAGAACAAGCTGGCGCCTCCGTTCAAGCAGGTCATCACCGAGATCCTGTACGGCGAAGGCATCAGCCGCGAGGGCGAACTGATCGACATGGGCGTGGATGCCAAGCTGGTCGAGAAGGCCGGCGCCTGGTACAGCTACGGTGATGAGCGCATTGGCCAGGGCAAGGACAATGCCCGTGGCTACCTGCGTGACAACCCGACCGTCGCCGCCAAGCTCGAGGCCGAGCTGCGTGAGAAATTCCAGCCGGCCGAAGCGGCCCGCGAGGAAGGCGACGACGAAGGCGACGACGAGTAAGGCTTGCTGTGGGGCAGGGCGGCGCCGTCAGTGACGTCGCCCTGTCCCGCAGGTTCGAATCGCCCAGGGATGGGCAGGGCGCCAAGGACGGCGCCACCCTTGGAGCACCGATGTCCGACGCCGAAGACATTCCGACCGGCCGCAAGCGCCGGCCGCGTGAGCAGACCCCCGTGCAACGGGCGCTGGGCCTGTTGGTCCGCCGCGAACACTCGCGCAAGGAACTCACCCGCAAGCTGACCGCCCGTGGCATCGAAGACGAAGCCGCGCAGGCCGCTGTCGCCAAGCTGACCGAGGCGGGCTGGCAGGACGACACCCGTTTTGCCGAGAACCTGGTGCGGATGCGCGCCAATACGGGTTATGGCCCGATCCATGTCCGTGCCGAGCTGGGCACCCATGGCCTAGACAGTGCCGCGATTGCCGCGGCGATGGACAGTTACGATGGCGACTGGCAGGAAAATGCCCGTGATCTGGTCCGCCGGCGCTTTGGCGAGGCCGGTCCGCAGGATCTGACGCAGCGGCGCAAGGCCGCCGATCTGCTGGCCCGACGGGGCTTCGACGGCGACAGCATCCGCCGTGCGACCCGCTACGACCCGGATGACTGAGACTGGCGGCGCCGGGCCTGATACCCTTTAGGTTTTCGGCGGTCCCTCGCGACCCTGGCCAACACGGCCGGTGGTCCGGGTCCGCCGGCCCGCAGACTGCCAGCCCCCAATGAACGCATCCGCCAAATTCACGACATCCCAGATCCGCAGCGACTTCCTTGAATTCTTCAAGGGCAAAGGCCACACCATCGTGCCCTCGGCGCCGCTGGTGCCGGGCAATGATCCGACCCTGCTGTTTACCAACTCCGGCATGGTGCAGTTCAAGGACGTGTTCCTCGGCGCGGAGAAGCGTAGCTACGTGCGCGCGGCCGACGTGCAGCGCTGCCTGCGCGCGGGCGGCAAGCACAACGATCTCGACCAGGTCGGCTACACCGCACGCCACCACACCTTCTTCGAAATGCTCGGCAACTGGTCGTTCGGCGACTACTTCAAGAAGGACGCGATTGCCTGGGCCTGGGAGCTGCTGACCCAGGTATGGAAGCTGCCGGCCGAACGCCTGCTGGTCACCGTCTACCAGACCGATGACGAAGCCTACGAGCTGTGGCGCGACATGGTCGGCGTGCCGGAAGAGCGCATCGTGCGCATCGGCGACAACAAGGGCGCACCGTTCGCCTCGGACAACTTCTGGCAGATGGCCGACACCGGCCCGTGCGGCCCGTGCACCGAGATCTTCTACGACCACGGTGACCATATCGCCGGTGGCCCCCCGGGTTCGCCGGATGAAGACGGCGACCGTTTCATCGAAATCTGGAACCTGGTGTTCATGCAGTTCGACCGCCAGCCCGACGGCACCCTGGTGCCGCTGCCGGCGCCTTGCGTGGATACCGGCATGGGCCTGGAGCGCCTGGCTGCGATCCTGCAGCACGTGCACACCAACTACGAGATTGACCTGTTCCAGGCGCTGATCCGCAAGGCCTCCGAGCTGACCGGCACCGCCGACCTGGAGAACAAGTCACTGCGCGTGATTGCCGACCACATCCGCGCCTGCTCGTTCCTGATCGTCGACGGCGTGCTGCCCTCCAACGAAGGCCGGGGTTACGTGCTGCGCCGTATCATCCGCCGCGCCCTGCGCCATGGCTGGATGCTGGGCGTGCGCCAGCCGTTCTTCAGCAAGCTGGTGCCGACGCTGATCGAGCAGATGGGCGAGGCCTATCCGGAACTGCCGGCGGCGGTGGACACCGTCACCCGTGCGCTGCAGGCCGAGGAAGAGCGTTTCGCCGAAACCCTCGACGCCGGCATGAAGATCTTCGAGGACGTGGCCGGCAAGGCCAGCAATGGCGTGATCCCGGGCGTTGACGCGTTCCGCCTGTACGACACTTATGGCTTCCCGCTCGACCTGACCCAGGACATTGCCCGCGAGCGCGACCTGACCGTCGACATCGCCGGCTTCGATGCCGCGATGGAACAGCAGCGCGAAACCGCACGGGCAGCCGGCAAGTTCGGCGGCGGCGTGACCCTGCCTGCCGAGCTGGTGGCAACGCTGAGCCCGACCCTGTTCCTGGGCTACGACCGCCTGCAGGCTGACGGCCTGACCGTGCTGGCCCTGCTCAAGGACGGCCGTCCGGTGCAGTCGGCCGATGCCGGTGACGCAGTCATCGTCATCACCAACCAGACCCCGTTCTACGCCGAGTCCGGCGGCCAGGTCGGTGATACCGGCGTGCTGACCGGCAACGGCGTGCGCCTGGCGGTGGACGACACCCAGAAGTTCGCCGGCCAGTTCCATGGCCATGTCGGCACCCTGTCCGAAGGCGGCCTGAAGGTCGGCGACGTGCTCTCCGGCCAGGTCGATGGCGAGCGCCGTGGCGCCACCATCCTCAACCACTCGGCCACCCACCTGCTGCACGCCGCCCTGCGCGAAGTGCTGGGCACCCACGTGCAGCAGAAGGGCTCGCTGGTCGCTCCGGACCGCCTGCGTTTCGACTTCTCGCACTTCCAGCCGATCAGTGCCGACGAACTGGCGGTGATCGAGCGCAAGGTCAACCAGCAGGTGCGGGCCAACAACGCCGCCGAAGTGCACACCATGGGCATGCAGGAGGCGCTGGACTTCGGCGCGATGGCCCTGTTCGGCGAGAAGTACGGCGAGCACGTGCGCGTGCTGAAGATGGGGGACTACTCCACCGAGCTGTGCGGTGGTACCCACGTCAACCGTACCGGTGACATCGGCCTGTTCAAGATCACCTCCGAGGGCGGCGTCTCCGCGGGCGTGCGCCGCATCGAGGCTGTTACCGGCCAGGGTGCGCTGGATTACGTGGACGCCGAAGAGGCCCGCCTGGCCGAGGCCGCTGAACTGCTCGGTGGCAGCGCTGCCGACGTGGTCGAGAAGATCCGTGCCCTCGGCCAGCGCCAGAAGCAGCTGGAGCGCGAACTGGAGGCCGTGAAGGCCAAGGTCGCCGCCGGTGCCACGGCCGACCTGTCCGGCCAGGCGGTCGAGGTTGCTGGCGTGAAGGTACTGGCTGCCCGCCTGGAGGGCTTCGACGCCAAGGCCCTGCGTGACGCCATGGACCGCCTGAAGCAGCAGCTGGGCGACGCGGTCATCGTGCTGGCCGGCGCCCAGGACGGCAAGGCGGCCCTGGTCGCGGGTGTGAACGGCAGCGCAATGGGCAAGGTCAAGGCCGGGGAACTGTTGTCTCATATCGCCGGTCAGATCGGGGGCAAGGGCGGCGGACGCCCGGACCTCGCCCAGGGTGGTGGCGAGGACGGGCCCGCCCTTGCCACTGCGCTGGCTGCAGTCGTCGAATGGGTCAGCCCCCGCCTGTGATGAACCTGGCCGTCCCCCTCCTTGTAGGAGCGGGACGGCTGACGGTACCATTGCGAATCTTTTCCCTTTGTCGTGGTAGCGCTTCTTGACGGAGCGTCAAGCCGGTGGGGGATACCCTTCCACACGGTTCCATGGAGACTTACAAAAATGTTGATCCTGACTCGCCGCGTCGGCGAAACCCTGATGATCGGTGACTCGGTGAGCGTCACCGTGCTTGGCGTCAAGGGTAACCAGGTGCGTATCGGCATCACCGCGCCGAAGGACGTTGCTGTGCATCGCGAAGAGATCTATCAGCGCATCCAGCGTGGTGATGAAGCCGGTGGCACCGGTAGCGAAAATTCTGCCGAATAACGCTTTACCTTCGCACTCGATTAACGTTATGATTCACGCCCCGCTGAGGTGCAACGCACCAGACGCGGCGAACACCCCGGAGTGATGCCCGAGTGGCCGAAGGGGCTCCCCTGCTAAGGGAGTATAGGGTCAAAAGCTCTATCGAGGGTTCGAATCCCTCTCACTCCGCCAGATACAAAGAAGCGCCTGCAGATCCTCGATCTGCAGGCGTTTTTCTTTGCGCGGACGCAGGCTCCCGGCGTGCCATCCAGCGATCATTGATCGCTGGATGGCGACCGAATCAGGCTCTCCTCAGAGCTTTAGCGTCACACCCACCTGGAAACCACGCCCCGGCAGTGGCGCGATGTATTTCAGCGGCGAGTTGTGTGGACGCGCTTCTTGATTCAGCAGGTTGCTGCCGTTGACGAACACTTCCATGCCGGCGATGTAGCTGTTGCGCACCGGCAGCTTGCGGCTGACCTGCAGGTCGACCAGGTTGAACGCATCCAGCGGGATTTCCTCGCTGACGTTGCGGCCGAGGTACTTCTGCGTGCCGTAGTAGGTGCTCGACAGCTGCGCCTTCCAGCATTCGCGCTGCCATTGCAGGTTGGCACCGTAGCGGTTGGTCGGCATGTTCGGCAGGTACTCGCCATCGTTGTGGGCGCGCAATGAATCGGGGTTATCGGCCTTGTTCTTCACCAGGTCGGCGAAGGCGGACACGTTCAACGTGCCATAGCGGCCCAGGTCAAGTGCCTGCGATGCGTCGATCTCGAAACCCTTCACCGTGGTGTCGGTCTGCTTCCAGTACTTGAGTGGCAGACGGTTGGCGGTCTGCAGGCCGGAGTAGCCGAGGTAGAGATAGTTCTCGTACTTCATCCGGTAGGCGGTGGCCGACAGTTCGAAACCACCGAGGTGGAACAGGCCGGTCAGCTCCAGGTTCTTCGCGCGCTCAGGCTTGAGGTTCTGGTTGCCTTCTTCCTGGGTCATCACCGAATAGTGTGCGTTGCTGGCATACAGCTCGTTGATCTCCGGTGCGCGCTGCGAGGACGAGTAGCGCACCTTGGCGGCGAACAACGGACCGAGCTCGACATACGATCCGAGGCTGTAGCTGTTGAGCCGGTAGTCGCGATCCTCCAGTTTCGTATTGGCGGCATTGCGTGCGGTCCTGAAGCGGCTGGGCTGCAGCTCGTGGTCGACGCGCTCGTGGCGCACACCCGCATCGAAGGTGGCCCAGCCGACGTCCAGTGTCTCTTTCAGGAACACCGCGTTGCTGCGAGTGTCAACGTCGGGCAGGTAGCGCAGTGAACCGCTGCCGGTGACCTCCCGCGACTGGTGGCTGAAGCCGAGCAGGCCGCTGAGCGGCCCGAGCTGCAGGTGACTGAGCAGGAGCTCGGCCTGGCTGCTCTCGAAGTCGTAGTCATTGGCCCGGGTGCTGCCCAGGCGCTCGCCCGAAGTGTTGCCCAGCATCGAAGCACGCAGCTCCGCGCGCTCGAACCACGGCAGCGGATCGCGCAGCAGGGCTTCCAGTGCGTAGCGTTCCTGTTTGATCACCACGCCCACCGGCAGGCCATCGGCATGGTTGGAACCGAACGACAGGTTCTGCATCGAGAAGCCCGGTACGCCGTATTCGCTGTCCTTGGCATCGATACTGACACCCACGTAGCCGCGGTCGAAGAACAGCGTCGACCCGAAGGCCACCTGCGAGTTGCGTGCGTAGCTGTTGCCCAGCCGGTGATGGTAGTCGGGCGTGACATCGTTGTTGATCTGCTTCTGCACGTACGACGGCGTGCCGGGCACGTAGGCTGGGTTGGCCGGATTGATGTAGGTGCGGCGCTGCCAGACCGAGGTCGGATGGTTGGTGTAGAACGAGAAGTCACCATCGGCCCAGTCCGGATTTTCGGTCATGAACTGGTCGATGTACGGCTGCGAGGCCTTGTTGTAGATCTGCTGTACGCGTGCTTCCTTCTGGCAGCTGTCGGCCAGCGCCGAGTTGACGCCGCCGCTCGGCGGGAACAGGCGGGTGTTGCAGACGGCGGCCTTGCTGTTGCCGGGGATGTCGTAGTGCGAGATGCGCTGGCGCGAAACCTGCAGGTTGGTCGAGAGGTTGCGCTGGTTGTTGAAGTTCATGCGGAAGCCCTGCGCGTCGGCGGCATTGAAGCCCTTGCGCAGGACCAGTTCCATCGACTGGTCCTTGTCTTCCATGCTGCGCGGGATCAGGCCCGAATCGATCTCAACACTGCCGCCGATCGCATTGCCGCCATAGCGCACCGTGTCCGAGGACTTGTTGACGGTGACGCTGCGCACGAACAGCGGATCGAACGGGATGTTGATGTCGCCGCTGATCGCGTTCATGCCCAGAATCGACTGGCCGTCCTGCAGGATCTGCACGCGGTTGCCGGTGAGGCTGCGGATGACCGGGGCGCCCGCGTTCGGCCCGAAGGCGGTGCTCTGCACACCGGAGACGCGCTCGAGCAGGCCGCCGAGGGTGCGGTTCTGCGCCTGCGGATTGTCGACGGTGACCCGGCTGTCGATGCGCGAGGGTTGCGAGGCCTGGACCTGGAGGGTGGGGAGGGTGGGCTCGTCCGCGGCCTGGGCGGTGTGGACGGCGAGCAGGATGGCAGCAGCAAGCAGGTGGCGACGCATGGCAGGACTCGTGAAGGCGAAGTGAAATGTTATAACGTAACTATTTGTATCGGCAAGGACGGATGAGACCTTGCCGCCAGACCGAAATCGCGGGGGGCGCGAATGAGGTTGCCGCGTGTTCAGCGCCCTGCTTGTGCCGGGCGACGATGCCGGGCACGATCCGAGGCGCTGCGCCCCACAACGCGTCACGCAGAATCTTCTTCACTGGAACGGAGCAACGTATGAAGCTGTTGTCCGCTGTGTTGTTGTCTGCGCTTTCACTCCCCGCCGTTCCGGCGCTGGCAGTGGAGACTTCGCCTTCCCCACTGCTGGGGCGCTGGTCGCTGGATATCGCCACGTCTGCGCTACCCGAAGCGCAGCGCCCGAAGCACGTGGTGCTCGAGTTCAAGGATGCCGGTGGTGGCCGCTGGAGCTCGCACGTGGACATCGTCCTGCACGACGGCAAGACCATGAAATCCGACGGCACGCTGGCGCTGGACGGTACGCCGGGCCCTTTGTCCGGCACCTATGGCGCGGACAAGGCCAACCTGAAACTGCCGGCGCCGAACACGCTGGTGATGCAGCTGGTGGACCACGGCACGCCGGCCTCCACCCGTATCTACACCGTCGCCGATGACCAGGCAACGATGACCGAGACCAAGGCGTTCTACGGTCGTGACGGTACGCCGATCCTGCAGACCAACCTGTTCAAGCGCATGCCGTAGCGATGCTGCATTCACCACGCCCGCAGGGCAGGCGTGGTGAATGCAACGGCCTTACACGGCGGCGGCCGGATCGCGCTTGCCGGTGTCGATGCCGTACTTGTCGATCGCGTCCTGCATCCGCGAGCGTTCGATGCGGCGTTCGTCGGCCAGCGACTTCAGGGCCGCCAGTACGATGAAGTGGCGATCCACTTCGAAGAACGTGCGCAGCGATTCACGCGTGTCGGAACGGCCGAAGCCATCGGTGCCCAGCGCGATGAAACGGCGGTCGTTGATGAAGGGACGGATCTGGTCGGCGACGATCTTCATGTAGTCGGTGGTCACCACCACCGGGCCATCATGGCCCTGCAGGCACTGCTGCACGTAGGGTACGCGCGGCTGCTCGGCCGGGTGCAGCAGGTTCCAGCGTTCGGCAGCCAGGCCATCGCGGCGCAGTTCGGTCAGGCTGGTCGCGCTCCACACATCGCTGGCGATGCCGAAGTCCTGCTGCAGCAGTTCTGCCGCGGCTTCCACTTCGCGCAGGATCGAGCCGCTGCCCATCAGCTGCACGCGTGGCTGCAAGGCGTTGTCGGCGGCTGCCGGATGCAGCAGGTAGAGGCCCTTCAGGATGCCGGCTTCGGTGCCTTCGGGCAGTGCCGGCTGCGGGTAGTTCTCGTTGAGTACGGTGATGTAGTAGTAGATGTCTTCCTGGTCGACATACATGCGGCGCAGGCCGTCGTGGATGATCACCGCCAGCTCGTAGTTGTAGGTCGGATCGTAGGACACGCAGCTGGGAATCACCGACGACAGCACGTGGCTGTGGCCGTCATCGTGCTGAAGGCCTTCGCCCATCAGCGTGGTGCGGCCGGAGGTGGCACCGAGCAGGAAGCCGCGGGTCCGCGCATCGGCAGCGGCCCAGGCCAGGTCACCGACGCGCTGCAGGCCGAACATCGAATAGAAGATGTAGAACGGAATCGTCGCCAGGCCGTGGTTGCTGTAGGCGGTGCCGGCGGCGATCCACGAACAGATCGCACCGGATTCATTGATGCCTTCCTGCAGGATCTGGCCGTCCTTGGCTTCCTTGTAATAGCTCAGCTGGCCGGCGTCCTGCGGGGTGTACAGCTGGCCCAGGTAGGAGTGGATGCCGATCTGGCGGAACAGGCCTTCCATGCCGAAGGTGCGCGATTCATCTGGCACGATCGGAATCACCAGCCTGCCCAGCTCCGGGTCCTTCAGCAGGCTGGTGAGGATGCGTACGAAGCCCATGGTGGTGGACTGGCCGCGATCGCCGCTGCCCTGCAGCTGGGTGTTGAAGATCGACAGCGGCGGCAGCGGCAGCGGACCGACCTTGGCCAGGCGCGCCGGCAGCTGCCCACCCTGGATGCGGCGGCGCTCGGCGAAGTAGGCCGCTTCGGCGCTGCCCGGTTCCGGGCGCAGATAGGGCATCTCCTCCAGCTGCCCGTCGCTGACCGGCAGGTTGAAGCGGTCGCGGAAGGCACGCACCGCATCGGCGCTCATCTTCTTCAGCTGGTGGTTGATGTTCTGGCCTTCACCGGCTTCGCCCATGCCGAAGCCCTTGACCGTCTTGGCCAGGATCACCGTCGGCCGGCCGCGGGTGTTCACCGCCTGCTGGTAGGCGGCGTATACCTTCTGCGGATCGTGCCCACCACGTGCCAGGGCCCAGATGTCGTCGTCGCTCATGTGCGCGACCAGCTCCAGCAGCTCGGGGTAACGGCCGAAGAAATGCTCGCGCACGTAGGTGCCGCTCTGCGACTTGAAGGTCTGGTAGTCGCCGTCCACGCATTCCATCATGCGCTGGCGCAGCAGACCGCTGTGGTCGCGGGCCAGCAGGTCGTCCCAGCCACTGCCCCAGATCAGCTTGATCACGTTCCAGCCGGCTGCGCGGAAGGTGCCTTCCAGTTCCTGGATGACCTTGGCGTTGCCGCGCACCGGACCGTCCAGGCGCTGCAGGTTGCAGTTGACCACGAACACGATGTTGTCCAGCCGTTCGCGGCCGGCCAGCGAAATCGCCGCCAGCGATTCGGGCTGGTCCATCTCGCCGTCGCCGAGGAAGGCCCAGACCTTGCGGCCCTGGTGTTCTTTCAGGCCGCGGTATTCCAGGTAACGCATGTAGCGCGCCTGGTAGGCCGCGGTGAGCGGGCCCAACCCCATCGACACGGTCGGGAACTGCCAGAACTCCGGCATCAGGCGTGGGTGTGGATACGAGGACAGGCCTTCGCGACCGGCTTCGCGGCGGAAGTTGTCCATCCGTTCCTGATCGATGCGGCCCTCCACGTAGGCGCGGCCATAGATGCCGGGCGCGGAATGGCCCTGGATGTAGATCATGTCGCCGTCGAAGGTGTCGGTGCGGCCGCGGAAGAAATGATCGAAGCCCACGTCGTACAGCACTGCCGCCGACTGGTAGGTGGCGATGTGGCCGCCGACGTTGGAATGCTTGCCGGCACGCAGCACCATCACCATCGCGTTCCAGCGGATCATCGCGTTCAGGCGGCGCTCGATGGCCAGGTCGCCCGGATAGGCCGGCTGGCGTTCGGGCGGGATGGTATTGACGTAGGCCGTCCATGCGCGGGTATGCAGGTCGCCGTGCTGCCGGGCGTCCAGATCGCTGAGTTGGTCGATCAGGTAGTGCGCGCGCGGCCGGCCGCCGGCCTGCATCACCGCCTGCAGCGATTCACGCCACTCCCACGTTTCCAGCGGGTCGGTATCGAAGGGGATCAGGGATTGGTTCATGACTGTCTCCAGAGGGCGCCGGCTCTGCCTGGGCGACAACACCGGCAGGGCGCACAGCACTGGAGCGGGGTCGCAACGGCAAAGCCGTGACGCGAAGGGCGGCCGTGGCGGCCACCGAGGAGGCAAGCGTAGGTCCGGCCTCGCGCCTTCGATAGGCGGGCCCGGCTTGGGTCTCTGGCAAGCAAGGCTTGGCGTGGCACGCCGTATCATGCGCCGATGTGCCGGGCGGGGAATGCCTGGTACGTTCGTCTGCTGCAACGCCCCTGTCATCAATGGCCGTCACCCTGCTGGGCTTTCCAGCCTCGGGGTGGTTGGCCGGCCGTGAACAGCGTGAGGATCTGGGAGAAGAGCTACGAACTGCGGCGCCGGCTGCTGCGTGGCTTCTTCCTGCGCCGCGGTTCGGCCAGCGAAGATGCCGAAGACCTGGCGCAGGAGGTCTACCTGCGGCTGCTGCGCAGCACCGGCGAGGATGCCGACGCGGTCGACAATCCCGAAGCCTACCTGTTCACCGTGGCGGCCAACCTGGCGCGCGAGCATGCGCGCGCGCGGTCGTCGCTGCCGCCTCTGGAAGACGTCGACCTGCTGGCCGAAGTGCTGAAAAGCGAAGAAGACATCGAAGGTGAATTCGAGCGTGCGCAGCGCTGGAACGATATCCGCAGCACCATCGCACGACTGCCGGCGACCACGCGCCGGGTGATGGAGCTGCACTACCGCGACGGGCTGGACTGCCCGGGAATCAGCCAGCAGCTGCAGGTGTCGGTGCACATGGTGCGCAAGCATATCGGCAAGGGGCTGGACGCCTGCAGGAAGGCGCTGGGCGCCAGGGAGCTCACATGAACCGGTATCCATCACGCAGGCCTGACGACGAGGTCGCACGTGAGGCGGAGCACTGGTTCCTGTGCAATCGCGAGGGGGTGTTGGACAAGGCCGGGCGTGTCGCGTTCCTGGACTGGATGAAGCGCTCGCCCGAGCATGTTCGCGCCTACATGCGCGCGCTCGCGTTGCACCGGCAGGTGGGCGAAGCGCTGCAATCGCCGTTGGCTGACGAGGCGCTGGTGCCACCGCGGCAGGTTGCCGCCAAGGTGGTGCCGCTGTTCGGTAGCGTGCACGCGCCGCCGCGCGCTGTGTCGCGTCGCGGTCGTGCGCGCTGGTGGGTGGCGGCTGCCGCAGCCTGTATCACCCTGCTCGGCGTGGGCCTGGTTCCGCAGGTGATGCCCACCGAGCAGCTTTACAGTGCCGGACAGGGTGAACTTCGCGACCTGGTGCTGCCCGACCAGACCCAGGTGCGGCTCAACGCGGACAGCCGACTGCGGGTACGCATGGGCTGGTTCAGCCGGAGGGTGGAACTGCTGCAGGGGGAGGCCACGTTCGACATCGCCCGCGACCGCCGTCCGTTCGAGGTGGAAGTGAACGGCCTGGAGATCCGGGATATCGGCACGGTGTTCGATGTATCGCGACGGCTGCAGAGCACGCGCATCGGCGTGGTCTCCGGCGAGGTCGAGGTCTGGAGCCAGGGCGCGGGTGCCCGCCGCCTGGCCCAGCTGGAGCAGGGCCGGGTGGTGCAGGTCGATGCGCGAAGCCATGCCGTCGAGGCAGTGGACATGCCGCTGTCGATGCTGCTGGATTGGCAGCAGCGCAAGGTGTCCTTCCTCGATGAGCGGCTGGACGAGGTAGCAGCTGCGTTCAACCGGCACAACCTGGTGCAGGTGCGCGTGCTGGACGAAGGCGCGGCATCGGCACGGTTGTCCGGCAGCCTGGATGCGCATCGCATCGGTGCGCTGCAGGCCTTCCTCGAACGCGACCCACGCTTCGTGGTGAGGCGCGAAGGCGACACAGTGCGGGTTGGCAGTCGCTGAGGCCTGCGTGGTCGTGGGCTGTCAGAAAAAATTCATCGAATCCGTGTTCTCCACTTCGGTGGATGCGGGCTCTTACTTGGGAGAAGCCGCTGCCGATCCGCGCAGCGGCGCCTGCTGCCTTTTCTCTTCCAAGGACCCGTGATGCGCAACACGCTCTACCTGTCGATCATCCTCGCCCTGTCTCCCTGCAGCGTGCCAACGGCGGCCGCGACCGCTGCCGATGGCCTTGAAGCCCGCGTGTCGGCGGCGATCCCGGCGCAACCGCTGGCACGTGCACTTGAGCAGTTGTCGCGCGGTTCCGGCGTGCAGTTCCTGTACTCGGGCAGCGGTGAAGCGCACATGGCCGGGGCTGTGCCGCGTGGCGCCACCGTCAGGCAGGCGTTGGACGCACTGCTGGCGGGTACCGGTCTGGGCTACACCGTGGTGGATGGCAATGTCATCGCCATCGATCCGGCACCCGCACGCAATGCGCCGAAGCCAGCCGCGCCGATGCCGCGCGAGGCCGGGGCGGTGCTGGCGCCGACCCTGGGCACGGTGAAGGTGATTGCCGCACATGAGGTCATCGACCAGAAGAAGTTGTCGCCGGTGATCAAGGATTCGGTGGTCTACGACGAGATGGACAGCTACGGCGACGAGACCCTGGCCGAGAGCCTGATGGCCGCTCCAGGCCTGAGTGCGGTGGAGGATGCCGGTGAGCCACGTTACGTGACGGTACGCGGCGTGCAGGCCAACCTCAACTACACCACCATCGATGGCATCGCGATTGCCAGCGTGGGTGGCAGTGGCTCCGGAGAGCGCATGAACAACCTGCAGCTGATTCCCAGCGACATCGGCACCCGTACCGACATCTACAAGAGCTTCAGCGCGGAGCAGGCACCGGATGCGATCGGCGGTGTGATCGACATCATCAGCCGCAGTGCCTTCGACCGGTCGGGCAAGTACGTTTTTGCCGATGTGGCAGGCATCTATTCCACGGCCGAAACCAACGTCGAGCGCAGCGCTGGCGGCAACCACGAGACCCTGGGCCATTTCGGCAAGAGCGCCAAGATGGTGTTCTCCAACCAGTTCGGCGCCGACCAGGAATTCGGCATCGTTGCGGTGGCACGCTATGAGCAGCGTTCACGCAACAGCGTCAAGCGCTGGGTGGAGTCGAACTACTACTACAACGACGCTGGAAAATACCTCACCGACGGCACCACGGGTCCGGACGAGGCCAAGGGCTGGAACGGCCTGCGTGCGCCTGGCAACTTCAGTACCGGCACCTATACCAACTTCATCACCAACTTCGGTGGCTCCGCCAAGCTTGAGTGGAAGCCCTCGGATGATCCGTTCTACGCATCGCTGCTGCTGTACTCGTACCGGTTCTACGAGAACTCGACGATGAACAAGACGGATCTGTATGGCAACGCCAGGTTTCCGATCCGCAACCAGACCGAGGACAGCGGTACCACCCAGATCAACAGCATCTACATCAAGAACCGCCACGACCGCTGGGACCGCAGCAACCGTGGCGCCATCGCCAGCTTCAACTGGGACATCGGCGACCGCTCGCGCCTGACCCTGCGTGGTGGCCACACCGAAGAGACCTTCCACAACAACCAGGTCTACTGGGGAGTGCGCGCCTACCCAAGCAATCTGTTCGTCGACTACGAGAATGACAGCCACGGGTTCCCAAACGCGGTAGCGGTTTCTGATTCCAGCCTGCTGACCAGCTCCGCGTTCAAGCTCAATCCGGCGCAGGCCTATGTCTCCCCGCGCGATGCCAAGGAGAGCATCGACAACCTGCGCGCGGACTTCAGCTACAACATCGACGCCGATGCGCGTGGCTTCGGCCTGGCCACCGGCGCCGAGTACCGACACCTGAAGATCTGGCAGGACATCGACTTCGACTACTTCAAGAGCAGTGCCACGCTCAACGATTACCTGTATCCGGGTTCGACGCTGCTGGGCAGCGTGCCGGGCTTCCCGCTGATCGACAACCGCAAGTGGAACGAGGAACTGCTGCCGAAGCTGGGCAACAACAATGCGGCGTATCCGAATGCCAACTTCACCAGCGACTACAAGTACGTGGAGGACATCGCCAATGCCTATGTATCCGCGCACTACGCCTGGGACCGGCTGCTGCTGATCGGCGGCCTGCGCTACGACCACACCCGCTTCGATGCCTACAGCCCGTTCAGCGATGATGGGGGCACTACGTATACCTCCGCCTTCCGCAACACGAGCGGCGGCTACAACAACCTGCTGCCTTCGTTGAATGCGACGTTCAAGCTGAGCGAGGACCAGCGCCTGCGCTTCTCCGCCAGCCGTACGCTGGGCCGGCCGACGCCGAGCAACATCGCCCAGGCCACCAGCACCAGCTGTGGCGATGACGAGGAGGGCAGGGGCTTCTGCACCATCAAGCAGGGCAACGCCAACCTGCAGCCGCGCCGTTCCACCAACATCGACCTGGCGTGGGACCTGTACTTCAACGGCAACAACGGCCTGATCTCGGTGGCGCTGTTCGACAAGGTGATCAAGGACGATATCTACACCCTGACCACGTTCGAGAACGTGGGGGACACCCGCTACCGGGTCACCCAGCCGATGAACACCGATGAGTCCACGCTGCGTGGCATCGAGTTCGCGGTCGCCAATCGCAATCTGCAGTGGGGCCGCCAGCGCTTCGACATGTACTTCAACGCGACGCGTCTGGAAGGCCAGACCCACTACCGCATCAGCGATGGCACCGCGCGCCGCCTGGATCGCCTGCTGTACCAGCCGGACTGGTCGCTCAATGGTTCGGTGATCTGGCGCATGCCGTGGAGGAGCGCGCAGCTGCGCCTGTCCGGAACCTACCGCAGCCGGATGCTGGTCGACTTCGGTGACACCGAATGGCTGGATTCGTACTACGACCCATACATGACGTTCAACATGGCATTCAGCCACAAGGTCGGCAAGCACGTGACGCTGAAGTACGAGGCCAAGAACCTGTTCAACACCCAGCCAACCTACAGCACCGGTCCGAACGGGCGTTTCCGAACCGAGATCGACGACTACGGCCGCTTCTTCTACTTCCACATCATCTACAACTGAGGGCAGCGCCGTGGATACGATCAATCGCAGGCGATTCCTGGCCTTGGCCGGCCTGTCTGCTGCCGGCGCCTGGATGGGCACGGCGTGCGCACTGGCCGCGCAGTCCGACGCCACTGCACTGAACCCACGCAACCTGCTGGCCTCGCCGCGCTTTGCCAGCACGCCCTTCACCCTGGGCGTGGCCTCGGGTGATCCCTCGGCCGATGGCATGGTGCTGTGGACACGGCTGGCGACCGAGCCGCTGGTGTTCGGCGGTGGCATGCCGGCCCGGCCGATGGTGGTCGAGTGGCAGCTGGCAGCAGACGAAGGCATGCGCAGGGTGGTACGCCAGGGTTCGGCAATGGCACATCCCGAACTCGGCCACGCGGTGCACGTGGAGCTGGACGGGCTGGCGCCCGGACGGCCCTACTGGTACCGCTTCACCGTAGGCGGCCACGCCAGCGCAGTGGGTTGTACGCGCACGCTGCCGGCAGCCACGGCAGCGGTGGATCGCGTGCGCTTCGTGGTGGCCGGTTGCCAGCACTACGAAGAAGGCCACTACACCGCGTGGCGACGCATCGCCGAGGAACCGCTCGATTTCGTCTTCCACTACGGTGACTACATCTACGAAGGCGAAAGCCAGCCGGGCCTGCGGAAGATGAACGGCCAGCCGTTCACCAACCTGCGCAACCACGTCGGCCCGCAGATCTATACGCTGGACGATTACCGCCGCCGATACGCCCAGTACAAGAGCGATGCCGACCTGCAGGCCGCCCATGCGTCGGCACCGTGGTTCGTCACCTTTGATGACCACGAAGTGGACAACAACTGGGCCGGCGCCGAAGACCAGGACGATACGCCCAGCGAAGTGTTCCTGCTGCGCCGCGCGCAGGCGTTCCAGGCCTACTACGAGAACATGCCGCTGCGCCGTTCGGCGTTCCCGCGCGACGGCCGCATGCAGATGTACCGGCGCGCACGCTACGGCACGCTGATGGACCTGCACCTGCTCGACACCCGCCAGTACCGCAGCAAGCAGGTGAACATGGCGCTGCGCGAGGAGGTGGAATCGCCGGAGCGCAGCATTGTGGGGGCGAAGCAGGAGCGCTGGCTGTTCGACGGCCTGGCCGATGCGGCGCCGCGCTGGCATACCATCGCCCACCAGGTGGCGCTGGGCAATTACATGCGCGAGAAGGACGGGGTAGTGCAGTCGTCCGACGACCAGTGGTCGGGCTATCTGGACAGCCGCCGGCGCCTGCTCGATCACATCCAGAAGATGGGCTTCGGCAACGTGGTGACCGCTTGCGGCGACGCGCATCGCCACTACGCCAGCGATCTGGTGCAGGACCACCGTGACTCGGGCGTGGTCTCCAGCGAGTTCCTCGCCACCTCGATCACTTCCGGTGCTGACGGCCAGGGCGTGGACGCGTATGCCAGGAACCAGCTTGCGCACAGCCCCTATCTGAAGGCGACTACCGACAAGCGTGGCTACGTGCTGTGTGATGTCACCCGCGATGCGTGGATCGGCGACATGAAGACGCTGGACACCGTGATGCAGCCCAATGGCGCGCTGCAGAGCTGGAAGCGCTTTGCGGTGGAGCATGGCCGGCCGGGGCTGCAGGAGGCCTGAGTCTACCGGTCTGCGCTGTAGAGCCGAGCCCACGCTCGGCTGCTTTTCTCGGGGCAATGCGACCGGGGCGAAAGCAGCCGAGCATGGGCTCGGCTCTACAGGGATTCTTCAATCGTGCTCGAACCGAAGCGGCTCGGTGCCCATCGCCGGGTCACTGGTGCCGGGGCGACCATCCTCGGCGCGGCCGGCCAAACGCAGCACACTCCCACCCGCGCTGGCGCGCAGGTCATACCAGCCGGCGGTAGGCGTTGCGTCCCACGCCAATGAAGTCTGCGCATGTGCGGGCAGCGCCAATGTCTGTTCGGGCATGTGTCCTGCATAGGCGCCGCCATGCACGCGCACCTGCTGTGCACTGTCACCCAGATTGCGCAGGTGCAGCCGCAGCTGGCCGTCCGCGCGCTCGATCGAAGCCTGCACGGCGGGAGCCCTGGCCGCACCCTGGAAGTGGCGGTGGAAGCCGTTCGGCCCAAGCAGCCACAGGTCATAGCGGCCCTGGGCGTCCCGCGGCCAGCGCGCGCGCAGCGGCGCACCTGGCAGCAGCGTGTAGCGGCGTGGTACCGCATCCAGCCGCAGCCGATCGTAGACATGCAGCACTGCCGCCGCGCCTTCGCAGGACAGCGTGAGATCCACACCCGTGGCATCGACTGCGGCAATCGATGCGTGCGGTCGATAGGGTAGGGCGCGCGCCGGGCGTACACCGCTTTCCTGTTTCGCTGGCTTCAGCCCCTCTGGCAGCGTGGGCACGGTGCGCCCCGGCAAGGCAGCGGCGCGTGCGGCAACCGCGCTCACGTCGGGCAGGCCACGGACGAACGGGCGGGTATCGCGCTGGGCAAAGTCGAACGCATTGCTGAGGTCGCCGCAGACTGCGCGGCGCCACGGCGAGATGTCCGGTGCGGGCACACCAAAGCGGCGTTCGATCAGCCGAATGACCGAGGTGTGGTCGTACACCTGCGAATCGACCCAGCCACCGCGACTCCACGGCGAGATCACGTACAGGGGCACGCGCGGTCCCAGACCGTACGGGCGACCACGCAGTTCGGCGAGATCGTACTTCTCGTCACCCGGTGCCGGGTGCCGGTGGTACTCGCCTTCGGTGCTGACCGAGGACGCACCTGCCCAGCCACCGTCCACCGGCGAAGGCGGGGCAGGTGGCGGCATGTGGTCGAAGAAGCCATCGTTCTCATCGAACATCAGCAGCAGGGCGGTGCGGCTCCACACTTCCGGATCGGCGGTCAGCGCATCCAGCACGCGTGCGGTATAGGCCGCGCCCTGTGCCGGGCTGGAAGGACCAGGATGTTCGCTGCCGGCCGCGTCGGCGATGATGAAGCTGACCTGCGGCAGGCGCCCGTCAATGACGTCCCGGCGCAGCTGCGTCAGGCCCCGCGTGCTGACGCCGCGCGCGCGCAGCTGCGGGTCATGCCCTGGCGCCGCGCGGTGGGCCTGGCGGAAGGCCTCGAAACCCGCCAGCGGGTTGTCGGTGAAGTTGTCGGCCATGTCCTGGTAGATCTGCCAGGAAACACCGGCCCTGTGCAGACGCTCGACATAGCTGGTCCAGCGGTACGACACCGGGTGCCCACCCTGTTCAGGAAAATTGTCGTGCGAGTTGGCGATCACCGGGCCGCCGGCGCGCGCATGCGCATCATTGTGGCCGGTCCACAGGAACACCCGGTTCGGGTTGGTCCCGGCCTGCATTGCGCAGTGGTAGGCATCGCAGATCGTGAAGGCATCGGCCAGCGCGAACTGGAACGGCAGGTCGCTGCGCTGGAAGTAGCCCATCGAGTGGTTCTGCTTGGCCTTCGGCCATTGCCCCATGCGACCTTGGTCCCAGGCGCGCTGCGCATCGGGCCAGGTATGCGGCGTGCCTTCCACGCGCATGTAGCCGAAGTGCGCGGCGGTATCCAGCGGGAACGGCGCGATCACGCGCTTGCCGCTGGCATCGGGCTGCAGCCACAGGCTGCGGACGCGGCCACCTGCTTGCAGCGCGGCGGCCGGGGCGACGAACCGATCACCGAAGCCACGTACGCCCGGCAGCGTGCCGAAGTAGTGGTCGAACGAACGGTTCTCCTGCATGAACACCACGATGTGCTGCAGGTCTTCCAGGCTGCGCGCCTGCGCGGCGGGGGCGATCGCTGCGGCCCGGGCGATGCTGGGCAGCAGCGGAGAAAGGCCGCCGGCAACGCCGGCCTGCAACAACCGGCGTCGGCCGATATCGGTCACGGGCTCACTCACAGGTCCACGCGGAAAGAGATGCCGACGGTGCGCGGAGCGCCGATGAAGGCGTTGTCGCGCCCGTCCACCCCTGCAAGATACCGCTTATCGGTGAGGTTGCTCACCACCAGGTTGGCACCCATGCCCTTCAGGCGCGGCGACAGCCCCTGCAGGTCGAAGCCGATGTTGGCGTTGAACACGGTGGCCGACGGCAGCTTGTTGACGTTGGCGGCGTCGAGATAGCGCGTGCCCAGGTAACGGCCCGACAGGCCGAAGTTCCAGTTCTCGCCCTGCCAGTCCGCCGACAGGACGAGGGTCTGTTCGGGTTGGCCGATCACCTTGGCGCCGTCGACGATGCCCAGCTGGGTATCACGCGCGGCATCGCCACTGCCCAGGTACTTGGAGCGGTTGTAGGTATAGGCGGCGTTGAGGCGCCAGCCGTTGTCCCAGCCATAGCCGAACGCCGCTTCCAGGCCGTTGCTTTCCACGCCGCCGAAGTTCTCGTACACACCGTCGGTCTCGCCCAGGTAGTCAATGCCGCTGACGAATCCGGCCGGCAGGTAGACGATGCGGTTGTCGAACTTGATGTTGTACAGCGTGACCGAGGCGGTCAACGGCCAGCGGCTGATGCGCATGCCCACTTCAATGTTGTCGGCGGTCTCCGGCTCGACGTTGCGGAAGCGCTGCGGGTCGGTCTCGCCGAGCACGCCGGAAGGAATCGCGGCGAAGTTCTGCGAGAAGCCGGCGAACAGCTCCATGCCTTCCACGCCGGGCGCCCAGGTGAAGCCGGTGGACAGCAGCGGATCGGACCTGGAATCGGATGTGACGTGCTCGCTGGCACCGATCACGCGGCGGCGCGACTGGTCCACGAAGAACTGCTTCACGCCGAGGCGGGCGCTGAACGGGCCGAACCGGGCCACGTCCTCGACGTAGTACATCTGCTCGTCGACCTTGTACTTGTCCTCGAACTGCACCCAGTACGGCTGGTGATCGAAGGCGATGTCCTGGCCGACGTTGAGCAGGCGATGCCAGTCGCGGCGTGCCGAACGGTCCAGCTTCTCCACCCACAGGCCGCCACGGATGGTGTTGTCGACTGCGCCGAAGGTCCGGCGCCACTCGACGTCGGCCGTCACGCCCATGCGGTCGTTGTCGTAGTGGGTGTGGCGATACGACTGCGCGCCCAGCACGTTGCCGGCGTAGCAGTTTGGATCGTACTCGGCGGTGAAGCCCAGACGCGGAGTGCAGCTGGCCAGGCGCTGGGCGGCACTGCCATCGGGATTGACGAAGAAGATCTGGCCGCGGTTGCTGCCGCCGTACACCGTCTTGCCGCCGGTGTATTCCGACTCCGGGCGACCGGCTCCGTCATCGCTGACCTGCGCCAGGTACGGCGGCAGCCAGTCACCGCGGCCCTGCATGCGGTGCCCGTAGGCGGCCATCGAGGCCTTGAAACCGTTGCCGCCATCGAAGGCGGCGCGCAGGTAGCCGAAGGTGTTCTCGCGCAGCGCACGCGAGCCGGAACGGTAGTTCTGGTCCAGGTAGGGAATGCCGGTGAGGGTACCGACCAGGTTGTCGCGATCCGGATTGGTCGCGAAGCCCTTCGGTGAGACGCTGGTGTATTCCGGCTCGTCCGCATCGTTGTAGGACAGGTAGCCGGTCAGGGTCCAGCGATCCAGTTCGGTGATGAACTTGCCGGCGATGTGGTCATTGCTGGTCCTGCCGCTGCCATCGATCCAGTCATGCACGCGCGCCGACGAGGCACTGACCCAGGCGCGGGTGTGGCCGCCGAGCAGGCCGGTGTCATAGCGCACGTAGTACTTGCGCGCCTCGTTGTCACCGGCGCCGACCACGAAGCGCAGGCGGCTGTCCTGCAGCGGATCGCTGGTGAGGAAGTTGAGGGTGCCGCCCAGGGCCTCGTTCGAGCGCGAGGAGATATCGGCGGTGCCCTGGCTGACTTCCACCGTTTCCAGGTCGAGGGTGTCGATGTAGCGGTTGGCCAGCGAGCCGCCGCCGTAACCCGAACCGCCGTTGGGCAGGCCGTCGATGGTAGTGCCGATCTGCTGTGTGTCGCGGTTGGTGACGAAGCCACGCATGCTGATCTGCGTGCCCCACACCGACGAGCCGGTGGCATCGGCTTCGCTGACCACCACGCCGGGCACCTCGTTGAGTGCATCGTTGACGCTGCTCATCACGGTCTGCCGGTTCAGCGTTTCCGCGCGCACCGACGTCTTGGCGTAGCTGGTGGCCTGGCCGATCACCTGCACCTGGTCGAGGGTGCGGGCATCGCTGCTGCGCGCTTCGGCCGTCCCGCCCTGCGGTGCTTCGGCCAGGGCGTCCAGTGCGGGAGCGATCAGCAGGGCAAGCAGCGAGATACGGGGAAAGCGCGCAGACGTTCGCATCGAGACCGGACCTTCAGAAGAGGGAAGTCCCGGAGTGTCGGTAGCGCCAATGACATCGGCATGACGCGGCGATGCAGGAATCGTGTTGTGCGACGGCCGGCAGCTGCCGCCTGCATCAGTACCGCGCGTCCTTGGGTTTCGGATCGCGCGGCCAGTCCTTGCCCTTGTTGGCGAAGTCCGGCCGTGGCTGGTTGATGAAATAGCTGGCGATGTCCACCGCATCCTGGTCGGGCATCACCTGCTGCCCCAGCGGCGGTTCACGGGTCACTGCCGGTGGCATGTTGTGCTTGACGAAACCGGCCGCCTTGTACAGGCGCGCCATGCCGGCGCCGATGTTGAAACTGTGGTCGCCCCACAGCGGCGGGAAGGCGATGTCACCACTGGCGTCGCGCCGGCCTTCGCCGTTGTCGCCGTGGCAGGCGGCACACTGTACGGCGTACAGTGCCTGGCCGCGGTTCGGATCCGGGGTCAGCGTGCTGTCGATGGGCCCCTCACTGGGGGCAGCCACCTTTGCACCCGCTGGCACAGGGATGCTCAGCCATGCCATGTAGTCGAGCATCGCGCGCATCTGCGGTGAATCTTTCGGCAGCGGCCTGCCGTTCATCGAACGCTGCAGGCAGCCATTGATGCGTTCGGTCAGGCCGATCACCTTGCCAGGCCGCGGCATGTAACGCGGATAGGCGCCGCCACCGGTGTTGAAGTAGTGGTTGCCGAAGGGACGCTTGCCCTCGGCCATGTGGCACGAATTGCAGTTCAGATCGTTGCCGACGTTGTCCGGCAGCAGTCGTGCGGTTTCGTTGAGGAGGCGGCGGCCGAGCATCACCGACTCGGCATTGCCGAGCCCGGCGATTTCTTCGGCGCTCGGCGCTTGGTAGGCGCCGACCACCTTGCCCTGTGCATCGAGGATATCGATCGTGCCGGTCACGGCGGCATCCAGATCCGGGTACAGATGACGGTAAGCGAGGGTACCGGCGCCGGCCAGCAGCACCAGGGTGATCGCACTGCCGACCAGCAGGCGGGAACGCGTGCGCGAACGCTTCATTGTGCGGCCTCCTGCGGAACGTAGTGCACCGGCTTGTCGCGCACCACCCGGCGCATGCGCGCCACGTCGACCTCGCTCACTGCGCTGGCCTGATTGCCCCAGCTGCTGCGGATGAAGGTCAGGATCTGTGCCAGCTGCGCGTTCGGCAGCTGCTCGAAGCCTGGCATGGTGAAGGCCATGCGGTCGTGCGGGGTATGGGGTGTGCGGCCGCCGATCAGGGTTACCTGCACCAGCGAGCTGGGATCGTCGGCGAACACGATCGAGTTGCCGGCCAGGGCCGGATAGACGCGCGGCATGCCGCGGCCGTCGGCGCGGTGGCAGGCCTGGCAGTGCTCGGCATAGGCCAGCGAACCGGCCACGCGGTAGTCGCCGCTGCGCAGTGCGGCGGTGGTGGTGTCGGTACCGGGCGACCACTGTGCGCTGCGTCCTTCGCGGGCGGGCAGCTGCTTCAGGTAGCGGGCCATCGCCAGCAGGTCCGCGTCTGACAGGTACTGCGTGCTGTGCTCGACCACGTCGGCCATGCCACCGAAGGCCGCCGATCGATCGGTGCGCCCGGTGCGCAGGAAGTCCACGATCTCACCCTCGCGCCAGCTGGCCAGGCCGGTCGATTCGCTGCGCAGGTTCTTCGCGTACCAGCCTTCCAGCACCGAACCGGACAGGAACTGGCGGCTGCCATCATCGGCCATCGCCTTTTCCTGGAACGCCAGCCCGCGTGGCGTGTGGCAGGCACCGCAATGCGCCAGGCCTTCCACCAGTTCGGCACCACGCTGCTGGCCGGCGTCCAGCGACGGATCAGGGCTGAAGCTGCGTGGGCGTGCGAACAGCAGTTGCCACCATGCCAGAGGCCAGCGCATGTTGGCTGGCCATGGAATCGTGCTGTCGGCGTTGTCCTGCTTCACCGGCTGCACCGAGCCCATGAAATAGGCGTACAGCGCCTTGATCTCGGCGTCGCGGGCAATCACATAGGAGGCGTACGGCATTGCCGGATACAACGGCTGGCCATCGTGACGGATGCCGCGACGTACCGCGCGTTCAAAGTCGGCGTAGTCGTAGGCGCCGATGCCGGTTTCCGGATCGGGGGTGATGTTGGTCGAGTAGATCGTTCCCATCGGCGTCTGCATGCCGAGGCCACCGGCGAACGGCTTGCCGCCCGGCGCAGTGTGGCAGGCCGCACAGTCGGCGGCGCGCGACAGGTACTGCCCCTGTGCGATCAGCGCCGGGTCGTGGATGTCGACCTGCGCGGCCTGCCGAGGTGCGAACCAGTAGGGCGTGCTGCGGGCGATGCCATAGGCGGCGGCCAGCGTGGCGGCCAGGGCAATGGCGAGCTTGAACGAGGTGCGCATGGGGGCACTGTGGGCAAGCATGCCGGCGTATTCATTGATCCGGATCAATGCCGAGGTCGATCGCGCCATTGTGACAACCTGAATCGATCCCGCATTGTCATCAAGCCGTCATCCACGCGCGATAGATGGCCCACGCCCGCGTCGTTAACCTGCCACGCTGTCGCATCCTTTCCCGATTGCCCATGAAGCGCCTGCTGCTGTTGTTGCTGGCGTGCGCCGGCCTGTGGCTGGCTGCATGCTCATCCTCGATCAACGCCTCGTCCACCTCGCTTGCCGACCGGCTGATCGCACCGGGCGGCGTGTCGACCCTGCTCGATCGCCCGCGCATCGCCGCGGCCATTGCCGGGCTGCCCAACCGCCATGGCTTCGCAGCGGGTCGCGATGGCGTGCCGATCTTCTGGCGCGTGTTCGACCCCGGCGACTACGGCGCGCGGTACCACTACCTTCCGCAGCGTCATGAGAACGGCCTTCCTCTTGATACCGGCCTGAGTCTGGCCGTGCCGCAGCCGTTCCGCGCGCAGGCGCCACGCGGCACCGTGGTGCTGCTACATGGGTGGATGATGAACGGTGATTCGATGCTGCCATGGTCGCTGCAGCTGGCCGAGTCCGGCTACCGCGTGGTCACGCTCGACCTGCGCAACCATGGCCAGTCCGGTGCAGGTCCGTCCGGCTATGGCACCTATGAATCGGATGACGTCGTCGATGTCATCGGCGAGCTGCGCGCGCGCGGCGAAGTGACCGGCCCGCTGTACCTGTTCGGTGTGTCCTATGGTGCGGCCACGGCGGTGTTCACCGCCGACAAGCTGGGTGACCAGGTGGCCGGCGTGGTGGCGATGGAATCGTTCGCCAATGCCGGTGCGGCGATCCGCACGATGATCCCGCACCTGATGGGACTGCAGCCGGAGGGCCTGAAAGCGCAGGCGATGGCGTCGTACGCACGCTGGCGCTATGGGGGCCAGGACATCAACCAGGTGATCGCCGCCGCCAGCCGCCGTATCGATGTCGATCTGGACCGCGTCGACGTCGCGCGTGCGCTGGCCGATACCCGCGCCTGCGTGCTGCTGCTGCACGGGCAGGGTGACCAGCATATTCCGGTCAGCCAGGGCCGGCAGCTCGCCCTGGCCAACCCGCGCGCGCACTACATCGAGATGCGCGGCGAAGACCACATTACCCTGCCGCTGCGGCTGGACCTGCTGGCCGGCGTGGTCGATGACTGGATGGCGCGCGACGAGCACCACCCGCAGAGCGCGTGCCCAGCCCCACAGCTGCCGGCCCAGGCCGAATGGCTGGCACACGGCTGAAAAAAGGGGACGGAGGGGATTAAGTCGTTTGCAGCACACTCGGGGCAGATGCGACTTAATCCCCTCCGTCCCCTTTTTCTGTCAGGTCACGCGTCGTGCCAGTGAGCGGGCGGAGGCGGCTACCCCCAGCAGCAGTATGGCGACGCACAGGAAGGCAAAGCCGAGGCTGGTGGCATGTGCCACTGCGCCGATCGCCGCCGGGCCAGCGAGGATGCCGGCGTAACCCAGTGTGGTCACTGCAGTGATGGCGATGCTTTCCGGCATCACCCGCTGCTGGCCTGCCATCGAGAACAGCGCCGGCACGATGTTGGCGCAGCCCAGCCCGACCAGTACGTAGCCGGCCAGCGCCACCGGAAACGAGGGCACCAGCGTGGCCAGGGTGAAGCCCGCCGCGGCCGTGATACCGCCGAAGACCAAGGTGCGGGTGCGGCCGAGGTGCTCGACGATGCCGTCACCGAACAGGCGCATTGCCGTCATCGCCAGGGTGAACAACGCGAAGCCGGCCCCGGCCTGGTCACGCGGCACCTGCCGCACTTCGGCCAGGAACACGGCGCTCCAGTCCAGCATCGAGCCCTCGGCGAGGAACACCACGAAGGCCAGTACGCCGATGAACAGCACCACGCCATGCGGCAGTGCCAGCAGGGGGCCTTCGTGCAGGATCCGTTGCGGACGCCAGTGCGGCGCCGACAGCACCGCGACCAGCAACAGCGCCGCCACCGAAAGCAGCGCGGCCAGCCACAGCGGCGTGCCGAGGATCAGCAGCCCGGTCATGCAGCCAGCACCGACGAATCCACCGATGCTGTAGAAGGCGTGGAAGCCGGACATCATCGCGCGCCCGGCATCGCGCTCGACCGCCACCGCCTGCATGTTCATCGCACAATCCAGTGCACCGACGCCGGCACCGAACACGAACAGCGCCGCGCCCAGCGACACCGGCGAGGGTGCAAGCACCAGCAAGGGCAGGGCGCACAGCATCATCGCGCAGGTGATCACCATCACCCGGCGGCAACCCAGCCGCCCCGTCAGTGCACCTGCCAGCGGCATCGCCAGCAGCGAGCCGAGCCCGAGGCACAGCAGCACGGCGCCGAGGCTGGCGTCGGACAGCCCGGCCTTGGCCTTGGCGTAAGGCACCATCGGCGCCCACGCGGCGGTAGCGAATCCAGGAATGAAGAAGGCGGCACGGGTGGCGTGCTGCTGGGCACGCGGGGATGAAGGCGTCATGCGAGGGCGGGTCCGGATAAACGCTGCCATGAAAGCGTTTCCAGTCGTGTCGGGCAAGGGGCATTCGGGTCACCGAAGGCCGAATACGATTGCGGCCCATGCGCAGCGGGCCCGGCGATGCCTTTCCGCATCGCCGGGCCACGTCTTCAGGACAGGGCGTGTTTACAGCGGCAGGTCGAACACCAGCACTTCAGCGTCGTTGCCGTTTTCCAGGGTCAGCTGGGCTTCGTCGCTGACCTGCAGCGCATCACCGGCTTCCAGGGTGATGCCGTTGACCTGCAGCTGGCCACGCGCCACCTGCACATAGGCGCCACGCCCGTTGCCGAGGGCGTGATGCAGCTTTTGGCCGCCATCAAGAATGGTGGCGAAGATGCGCGCATCCTGGTGGATGCGCAGCGAACCGTCGGCACCGTCAGGCGAAGCGATCAGGCGCAGTTGTCCACGCTTGCTGTCCGGCGAGAAGTGGGTCTCCTCGTACGACGGGGTGATGTTCTCGCTGTCCGGGAAGATCCAGATCTGCAGGAAATGCACGGTCTCGTCGGCGGAGTGGTTGAACTCGCTGTGGGTGACGCCGCTGCCGGCGCTCATGCGCTGCACGTCGCCGTAGCGCAGCACCGAACCGGTGCCCATCGAGTCCTTGTGTTCCAGTGCACCGCCCAGCACGTAGGAGATGATTTCCATGTTGCTGTGGCCGTGGGTGCCGAAGCCCTGGCCGCCGATCACCTTGTCTTCGTTGATCACCCGCAACGGGCCGAAGCTGACGTAACGGGGGTCGTAGTAGTTGGCGAAGGAGAAGGTATGGCGCGAGGACAGCCAGCCATGCTCGGCCAGGCCACGGGTAGCGCTCTTGCGGATCTGCAGCATGATGGAATCTCCTTGTTCGATGGTTTCGATGGGGCGGGGTGGTCGGTTACCGCTGTGTTTCCCCGTTGGAGAGAAGTATCCGCTTGCGCCCGGGGTTTGAAAAACGGATAGTTTTGACAGTCATCATCGAAAAATTCGAATGCTAAAGCTCAGCCTCGATGCCCTGCAGATCCTGGATGCCATCGACCGCCGTGGCTCCTTTGCCGGCGCCGGCAAGGCCCTGCACAAGGTGCCCTCGACGATTTCCTATACCGTGGCCAAGCTGGAGGAGGATCTGGGCGTCCAGCTGTTCGACCGCGTTGGCCCGCGCGCCGAGCCGACCGAGGCCGGCCGCGCGCTGCTGGACGAAGGCCGGCACCTGCTGCGCGCGGCCCGCGAGCTGGAGCTGCGGGTGCGCCGGGTGGCGTCGGGTTGGGAGACCGAACTGACCCTGGCGGTGGATTCGGTGTTCCCGACCTGGCTGCTTGGGCCGGATATCGCCGCATTCCGTGAGGCCGAGGCGCCGACCCGGTTGCGACTGATCGGCGAGGCGCTGTCCGGCACTTGGGAGGCCCTGCTGGACCGGCGTGCCGACCTGCTGGTCGGTGCGCCGGGCGAGGGACCCAGTGGCGGCGGTTACGTGGTGGAGCCGCTGGGCACGGTGGCGTTCGTGTTCGCGGTGGCACCCGAGCATCCATTGGCCGCGGTGCCCGGCGTGCTCGGTCGCGAACAGCTGGCCGAGCACTGTGCGATCGCCGTTTCCGATTCCGCGCGCAGGTTGCTGCCGCGCACCGTTGGACTGTTGATGGGGCAGGAGATGCTGACGGTGCCGGACATGGCCAGCAAGTTGAAGCTGCAGTGCGAAGGCGTGGGCTTCGGTTTCCTGCCCGAGCCCTGTGCACGCGCCGCGGTGGCGCGTGGCCAGCTGGTGATCCGCGAGGTGGAGGAACACAAGCCGGAGGAGACGTTCTGGTTGGCCTGGCGCACCGGTGAGGAGGGCGCTGCCCTGCGCTGGTGGCGGGAGCGCCTGCGCAGGCCGGAGCTGCTGTCGGAGTGGTGGCAGGCGATGGCCAGGGGGTAGGGGTTTGGCAGGGCTGCGCCCTGCACCCGCTACGATCCAGAGCAACAGCAACAGCAACAGCAACAGCAACAGCAGAAGCTGGTTTCCTGAGGGATGGCGGGGTGGGTCCGGTTGCGGGGGACGCCGTGAATCCGCCCATGGAGTCTCGGTCGCCGCATCCATGCGGCTCACGCCCCCGCAACCGGACCCACCCCGCCTTCGACAGTTTCCGGCGATCTGTCGGTGCTGGTGCGGTCGGTGGGTGTCGACCTTGGTCGACACGGTAGATCCACGCCATGCGTGGATGCTCTTCGATCAATTGTCGAAATGTTCGAACTCGATGGAGATTCATCCACGCATGGCGTGGATCCATCAGATCGCGGAAATCTGTCAGAGGTGGGGCGGTGTCGGAGTGCGGGGTGTCAGCCGCATGGATGCGGCTGCCAAGCCTTATCTGATCGGAATCTGGCAGCGTAGGTGTCGAGAGCCGGCGTGGGCCGCCGTGTAAGCCTGGATCTCGACGATCGCCATGTAGCTTGGCGCCCACGCCGGAATCTCCCTTGATCCGCCCGAACAGTTGCTGGAGCTGACACTCGCAGTGATAAGACTGGGCAAGCGGGGGAGCTCTCGACCCTTCCAGACTATACGGAGTCCGGTGATGAACGGGATCGGGATTGATGTCAGCAAGCGCCAACTGGATGTCGGTACGACGGATGGAGAGACCCTGCAGGTCTGGAACAACCGCTCCGGCTTTTCTGAATTGGATGTTTGGCTGAAGAAGCGTCCGGTCAGCCAGATCGTGCTGGAAGCCACCGGCGGTTACGAGCGGCCGGTGCTGGATTTTCTGCACGCAGCGGGCCATCCGGTGGTCCGCGCCAATGCCCTGCGGGCCCGCAGGCTGGCCCAGGGGATGGGCCAGATGGCCAAGACCGACCGGTTGGATGCCTATGCATTGGCGCAGATGGCGGCCTTGGTGAAACTTCCCGCCTACCAGCCGCTGGAGCCTTGGCAGCAGAAAATGCGGGAATTCGTGCGGGCACGTCGACAGGCGATGCACGCGCTGACCATCGCGCGGCAGCAGCAGGAAATGGTCGGTGATCGTGAATTGCGCCGGCTACTGCAGGCCAACATCACCCGCTTGCAGACGCTGGTTGAACGTCTGGGAAAGCAAATTGCCGAGCAGGTTGCCCAGCAGCCTCAACTGGCTGTCCTGAAGTCGATGAAGGGCGTTGGCCCTGGCCTGCAGGCGGTATTGGCAAGCTATCTTCCCGAACTGGGGAGGATCAGTGGTAAGGCCATCGCCAGCCTGGTCGGTGTGGCCCCCATGTCCCACGACAGCGGAACCATGCGCGGCAAACGAAGCATCCATGGCGGCAGGGCCGAGATCCGCCAGGTGCTTTACATGGCCAGCATGTCGGCCATGCGGCATGAACCTCGACTGCGCGATTTCTACCAGTCGCTGCGAGCCCGGGGCAAAGAAGGAAAAGTAGCCATCGTGGCGGTGATGCGGAAAATGCTGGTGATTCTCAACGCCCGGGTGCGCGACGCTGAAAACGGGCTGGTCCCTGCCTAAGGCCAGCCAGGGCGCAGACCAAAGGCTGCCGGCCAGCGGCCGGCACTACCGTGCCCGTCTCCTGGAGGGGCCAAGCCCCTCCATCAACACAGTTGCTACATGGACGTACTTGCGGCGTCCCCGCACTCCGACACCGCCCCGCCATCCCACGGAATGCGCGCTGTTGCTCCGGCTCTGGCTGTGGCCTCTGCAGGTGCAGGGCGCAGCCCTGCCGAAAAACACACATAAAAAAACAGCAGGCCGAGGCCTGCTGTTTCAGTGTAATGGTGCGCCCGGAGAGATTCGAACTCCCGACCGCCTGGTTCGTAGCCAGGTACTCTATCCAACTGAGCTACGGGCGCCAATTACATAAACTTGTTGTGTTGACTGTGTATGGTGCGCCCGGAGAGATTCGAACTCCCGACCGCCTGGTTCGTAGCCAGGTACTCTATCCAACTGAGCTACGGGCGCGCGGTACACAATCAAATTTTAAAGCATTTCCAGCGGCGGATGCTGAAAACCTGTCGAGTGGTGCGCCCGGAGAGATTCGAACTCCCGACCGCCTGGTTCGTAGCCAGGTACTCTATCCAACTGAGCTACGGGCGCCCTGCGACAGGAGCGGAATTATGCGGATGTCGGCGCGGACCGTCAACAGTTTTGTGAAAATTTTCATCCAACTGAATGAAAAATCGGTCAGCCACAGCGTCCGGGGCCTTCAGCCAGGCGAAATGATCGGCGCGCGTGCCCAGCTCCTGCGCCGACAGCACGCACAGCTGTGCGTCCACGTTCGGCAGCTTCGCCAGCAACGCCTGCATCGATCCGGTCGGCGCCAGCCAGTCGTGTTCCATCAACACCGCCTGCGCGCTGCCGTGCACGCGCGCCATCTGCGCATCGAGATCCTCATCCATGCCGACCGCGGCGTAGTGGTTGTTAAGGCCCACGCGCGCCCAGTCGGCGATCAGTCCGCGTGCTTCGGTGCCACCAAAGCCAAGTCGGCGCCCGTGCAGCACGCCCTGGCGCTGTGCGATCCACGGCAGGAAGCGGTAGACCAGCGGCAGCAGCCAGCCGCGTGGTGGCGGAAAACCGCGCCAGAACGGCGAGCCGCTGGCCGCCAGCCACAGCCGGTTGAAGTGCTTCGGATTGCGCCCGGCGTGCACGCAGGCCAGCTGACCGCCGAGGCTGTGGCCGCCGATGATCCATGGCAGGGCGCCGCCTTCGTGATCGGCGGCGGCCAGGATCGCCTGGCTGCCCGGCAGATCCTGCTCGAGTACCTCGCGATAGCCCCAGTCCTGCGCGCGCGACGGGCGTAGTGAGCTGCTGCCGTTGCCGCGCCACTCATGCAGGTAGACCGCCACACCCTTCGCTGCCAGCGCCTGTGCCAGCGGCAGGTAGTGGCGCGCGGCCACACCCAGCGCTGGCAGCCACAACAGGCGGGCGATGGGCTGCGCGGGCATGCAGGCAATCACTTCGTAGCGATGCCCGTCGTTGCACTGCACAGGAAGGAGGGCCGGCGTCAGGTTCATGCGTGCGGTGCCGCGCCGAAGTGGTCGAGCACCAGCACCTCGCTGCGGCCGGGGGCATAGCCCTGCTGCAGGCCGCGCGCAACGTAGTCGATGCCGGCTTCGCAGGCGTTGGCAAGGCTCAGGCCGTTGCACAGCTGCGCGGCGATGGCCGAGGCCAGCGTGCAGCCAGTGCCGTGCGCATCCAGCGGCAGGCGGGCGTGGATGAATTCTTCGCTGCTGACGCCGTCGAAGTAGCGGTCGATTACGCGGTTGCCTTCCTGCAGGTGGCCACCTTTCAGCAGCACCGCACCGGCACCCAGGTCGAGCAGGGCGGAGGCCACCTGTTCGGCGTCATCGCCGTTCCCGATCTTCCGTCCGGCCAGCAGCTCCGCTTCCGGCGTGTTCGGGGTGATCAGCGTGGCCAGCGGGATCAGCCGCTCACGCATTGCCTGCAGAGCGTTGTCTTCCAGCAGGCGCGCGCCGCTGGTCGCGACCATCACTGGGTCCAGCACCACGTGTGGTGGACGATGGCGCTCCAACGCATCTGCGACGGCATTGATCACCTCGGTGTTGGCCAGCATGCCGAGCTTCACCGCATGGATATCGAAGTCATCGAAGCAGGCATCCAGTTGTGCACGCAGGAAATCGATCGGCGGCACATGCACGGCGATGACGCCACGGGTGTTCTGTGCGGTCAGTGCGGCGATCGCGGAGAGTCCGTGCACGCGATGTGCTGCAAAGGCCTTCAGGTCGGCCTGGATGCCTGCGCCACCGCCGGAGTCGGAGCCGGCGATGGTGAGGGCGGATACGGGAGTGGTCGGGCTCATCAGGCGATTGTGCCGTGGTCACCGCAAAGGCGGTAGCGTCGCTGCCGGTAGATGGGGTCAGATCCCTTTTCCGCAGGAAAAGGGATCTGACCCCCAGAGCGCGGCCCTCAATGCCGCCAGCGCGCCCACTGCTGGTACAGCACATAGCCCAGGCCGGTCAGGCCGGTCAGCAGGGCAGGGGCGAGCAGCGCGTCATATTGCCAACGCATGAACAGCCAGGCGCCGAGGATGCCGCCGGCCAGGAAGCCACTGATGATCAGGCCGCTGAGGGTCAGTCGTCGCACCTGCAACGGCAACCCGCGCAGCAGGTGGCCCAGGCCGATGCCGAGGTCGGTGAACATGCCGCTGAGATGGGTGGTGCGTACCACCGCGCCGCTGAAGGTGGTGGCCATCGCGTTCTGCAGGCCGCAGGCCATGGCGGCGGCCAGTGCGCCCCAGATCTGGTGGCGCTCGAACAGCGGAATGGCCACCAGCAGCAGCGCGGACTCCAGGGCCAGCGCCACGCCGTAGCGTCGGCCCAGTTGCAGGGTACTGTCCTGGATCAGCAGGCCGCTGAGCATCGCGCCCAGCGAGAACGCGATCAGCAGCCCCCACAGGTGGCCGACCGCGCGCCAGTCACCCTGCGCCAGCGCCATGCCGAGCTGGCTGGTGCTGCCGGTCATGTGGCTGACTGCCTGATGCTCGAAGCCGAGGAAGCCGACCACGTTGACCATGCCGGCCACGCACGACAGCGCGACCGCGCCGATCCAGACCCAGGTGGGCAGGCGTATTCCCATCGGCGGGGCCCCTCAGGGCCCGCCGAAGCCGCCGTTGAACTGCAGCTCGCTGAAGGTGTTGCTGGCGGGGTCGAACACAGCGCCCCAGAACTGCGTGCCGCCGTCGCAGACGCGGATCGCTTCCCGTGCCGGATTGATGCCGCTGTCATCGGGCAGGTGGAAGGCGTTGATGTAGATCAGCCGCTTGCCGGCGCTTTCGATGCCGACGTACTGGCGGTCGAAGTCCAGCACCTTCGGGACCTGCGCTTCCAGCGACGACAGCTTCGCCTCCAGCTGGTCGACCTGCTGCCGGCTGGGCGCCCAGTAACCCGACACCCGCCCGGCCTCGCGGCCGGGGCTGGGCCGCGAGCAGGTGTCGAGCACCTGTGCGGCGATGATCGGGCGGGTGACCACCCAGGACTGTCCGGTACGTTCGGCCGTCGGCACGCTGGCCGGGCCGCGCGTGGTGGTGCAGGCGCCCAGGACGGCGGCGAGGGCGATCGCCGCCGTGGGCAGCAGCAGGCGGGTGCAGCGGTTCACAACACCTCCGAAGCGTAATCGGCCAGGCGCGAACGCTCGCCACGGCGCAGGGTGATGTGCGCGCTGTGCGGCCAGTTCTTGAAGCGGTCCACCGCGTAGGTCAGGCCCGAGGTGGTCTCGGTCAGGTACGGGGTGTCGATCTGCTCGACATTGCCCAGGCAGACGATCTTGGTGCCGGGGCCGGCGCGGGTGATCAGCGTCTTCATCTGCTTGGGGGTGAGGTTCTGTGCTTCGTCCAGGATCAGGTAGCGTGACAGGAAGGTGCGGCCGCGCATGAAGTTCATCGAGCGGATCTTGATGCGGCTGGCCAGCAGGTCGTTGGTGGCCTGGCGGCCCCAGGTGCCGCCTTCCTGGTTGTGCGTGAGCACTTCCAGGTTGTCGGTCAACGCGCCCATCCACGGCGTCATCTTCTCTTCCTCGGTGCCCGGCAGGAAGCCGATGTCTTCGCCGACGCTGACCGTGGCGCGGGTCATGATGATCTCGCGGTAGCGCTGCTGGTCCATCGTCTGCGCCAGGCCGGCAGCCAGTGCCAGCAGGGTCTTGCCGGTGCCGGCGGTGCCCAGCAGGGTGACGAAGTCGATCTCCGGGTCCATCAGTGCGTTGAGGGCGAAATTCTGCTCGCGGTTGCGTGCGCTGATGCCCCACACGGCGTGGCTGCCGTGGCGGAAATCATCGACCAGCGACAGCACCACCTTGCCATCGCCGACCACGCGGCTGACGCGCAGCTCGACTTCATCCTCGCCCGGCAGGTAGACGTACTGGTTCGGATACCACTCCTCGCCGTCCTGCGCCTGGATTTCGTAATGCGAGCGGCCCTTGTCGCTCCAGCTGCGCAGGTCGTCGCCGTGGCGTTTCCAGAAGTCTTCCGGCAGCTCGGTAGCGCCGGTGTAGAGCAGGCTGAAATCGTCCAGCGCGCGGTCGTTCTCGTAGTCCTCGGACACGATGCCGGCGATCGCGGCCTTGATCCGCAGGTTGATGTCCTTGGAAACGAACACCACCGGCAGGTCGGGGGTTTCTTCCTTCAGGGCCAGGATCGCGCCGAGGATGGCGTTGTCCGGGATCACCTTGCCGAAGCTCTTGCCAGCATCGAAATGACTGGTCTGGAAGCGCAGCTTGCCGGCGCTCTGCTTGCCGCGCAGCTGCAGGCCGTTGGGGCGCTGAAGCGGAATGCCGTCGGCCAGGTTGTCCAGGCCGGATTCCTGCACCAGCTCGTTGAGGAAGCGGCTCACCTGGCGGGCGTTGCGGCTCGCTTCGGAGGTGCCCTTCTTGCCGTTGTCCAGCTCCTCGATCACCTGCATGGGCAGGTAGATGTCGTGCTCCTCGAATTTGAACAGCGCGGTCGGATCGTGCATCAGCACGTTGGTATCCAGCACGTAGATGCGCTTGCCTCGGGTCATCGTCGATTCCTGGTTACGGACAGGGAAAAACCACCACGGCCTGCTGCGGGGCAGGGTGATGGCAGACACAGTAGGCAGTGGGACTCACTTGGACTGGGAGGCCTTCAGTTCGGCGAGAACGGCATCGGCGTGGCCGGCAACCTTGACCTTGCGCCAGGACTGCACGATGCGGCTGTCGGGGGAAATCAGGAAGGTGCTGCGTTCGATGCCACGTACCTGCTTGCCGTACATGTTCTTCATCCTGATCACGTCGAAGGCGCTGCACAGCGCTTCGTCGCCATCGCTGACCAGCGGGAAGTTGAAGCCCTGCTTGGCACAGAAGTTGTCGTGCGACTTCACCGAGTCGCGCGAGACGCCCAGTACCACCGCGCCTGCCTTCCTGAACTTCGGCAGCAGGGCGTTGAAGTCGATGCCTTCGGTGGTGCAGCCCGGGGTGCTGTCCTTGGGATAGAAGTACAGCACCAGCCATTGGCCGGCATAGTCGCCGAGGGTGGCCTGGTCGCCGCCGGACAGTGCCAGCGGCAGGGAGAGGGTGGTGCTGTCCAGGGTGTCGCCGTTGTTCATGAGGTCCTTCTGTCGAGCCTGGGTTCTTGCCATTACAGCTACATGAAACGCCACGCGCCCGTGAGAGACGCGCGAAGAATCAGAACTTCATCGGATCCATGATCGCGTCCAGGTTCAGGTGGTCGCAGAACTCGAGGAAATCGTCGCGCAGCGCGGCGATATGCATGTTGGCCGGCACGCCGATGGTGACCTGTGCGCTGAACATTTCCGCGCCGGTCTGCATGGCGCGGTAACGGGTGCTCTGCAGGTTCTCGATGGTGATGCCCTGGCGATCGAAGAAATCGGCCAGCTGGAACAGGATGCCCGGCTTGTCGGCGGCGATCACTTCGACGATGTACGGCAGCAGGTTGGACTGCGCCTGCTTGGCGGCGGTGCGGTACCAGACCAGCTTCAGGCCCTCCTCGCGCTCCAGCCGGGTCAGCATCGCCTCGAGCTTGGCCACCGAGTCCCACGAGCCGGTGGCCAGGGCGGTAACCGAGACATCGCGGCCGACCGTGGCCAGGCGTGCATCCACCAGATTGCAGCCGCTGTCGGCGATGCGGCGGGTGACGGACAGCAGGGGGGACTCCGGATGCGTCGTATAGGCGTTGATCAGGAGGTGGTTTTCGCTCGGCGCGGGGCGCGGGGTGGTGTCGGTCAAGGCGATTCCGGGTAATGCATGCGTTAGTCTGAATGCCCGCCAGAGGCGGGGATCCACCGGTGTCCAGCATACTTGCCCGTGCTTTCGCGCCGCAAGTAACATTCAAGTCGCCCCCGGCCTTTCGTGGCGGGCGTTTTCCCTTCCCAGCCAAGAGCAGCACGTCCTTGTCCCTTTCCGGCCTCATCACCGCGCTGGCGACCCCGTTCCGGGCCGACGGCGCCCTCGATCCCGACGGTTGGCAGCGCCTGCTGCACCTGCAACTGGAAGGTGGCGTCCATGGCGTTGTCGTAGCCGGCTCTACCGGCGAAGCGGCAACCCTCACCGACGCCGAGTACGACCTGCTGCTGGCCAGCGCGGTCGAGCGCATCGGCGGTCGCATTCCGGTCATGGCCGGTACCGGCCTTTCGGGCACTGCCAAGACCATCGAACAGACCCGTCGTGCCGCCGCCCTCGGCGCCAGCCACGCGCTGGTGGTCACGCCGCCGTACGTGCGGCCTACCCAGGCAGGCCTGATCGCGCACTACCGTGCGGTGGCCGACCAGGGCGGGCTGCCGGTCGTGCTGTACAACGTGCCCGGCCGTACCGGTTGCGACATGCAGCCTGAGACCGTGGCCGAGCTGGCCAGCCACCCCAACATCGTCGGCATCAAGGAGGCGGTGGGCGACACCGGCCGGGTGCAGGCGCTGCTCGCTCTGCGCAGCCCACAGTTCTGCGTGCTCAGCGGTGACGACGGTACGGCCGCGCGTTCGATCCAGGCCGGTATCGACGGCCTGATCTCAGTGGGTTCCAACGTGCTTCCCGGCGCCTACCGCCGGATGTGCGAGCTGGCCGCCGCACACGACCACGAAGCCACCGCGTCGTGGGATGCGCGCCTGCATCCCTTCCATGATTTCTGCGGCGTCGAACCGAACCCGATCCCGGTCAAGGCGCTGCTGCGCCGCATCGGCATCGGTCACGACCTGCGCCTGCCACTGCTGCCGTTGTCGGCAGCGCATCATCCGGCTGCCGACCATCTTGCCGGCGACATCGCCGCCCTCGAAGCCCTTTCCAGCCACTGACCTTCCGTCTTGGTCTGACCCAGGAGATTCACATGCGTCAATCCGTTTCCACCGTCCGCGTGCTGTCCTATGCCCTGCTTGCTGTGGCGGTCGCTGCCGGCACCACCGGCTGCTTCAAGCGCGGCGCCAAGGGCGACTACGCCCTGGCCCCGGAAATGCGTCCGCTGGAAGTGCCGCCGGACCTGAACCTGCCCAATGCCACCGCCGACAACAAGGTGCCGACGCTGGCCTCGGCCACCAAGCCGGCGGCGCCGGTCGCTGCAGCTCCGGCAGCGGGCAGCACCGGTTTCACCATTGCCGGTGGCAAGGATGAAGCCTTCGCCAAGGTCGGTACCGCACTGGAAGGCGTGGAGGGCGTGACCATCGCCAGCCGCGCGCAGCTGCTGGGTTCGTACGACGTGGCCTATGAAGGCAGCAACTTCCTGGTCCGCGTGGTCGCCGTCGATGCCGGCGCCTACATCTCCGCGGTTGACCCGCGTGGCCTGCCGGCCACCGCCGAAGCGCCGGTGAAGCTGATCGCCGCGCTGAAGGCGAAGCTGGCCCAGTAAGTGCCGGTCGGGTGGCTGCGGGCCTTGGTCCGCACCCGCTCTGGTAGCGGCCAGCCTTGGTCGGCGCTTTTGTGCCAACCAGGGTTGGCACCTACCGGATAGCGCGGTTGGCAGATGCCGGATCCTGCGGTTGGCACCTGCCGAAGAACAGAAAAGGGCGCCCATGGGCGCCCTTTTCGTTACCGCCGTGGGCGCTTTTCAGCGCTCCAGCAGCTTCAGCTTGTCCGGCTTGCCATCCCATTCGCCGGCGTCGGCGGGCGGGTCCTTGCGCACGGTCAGCACCGGCCACGCCTTCGCCAGCTCGGCGTTGAGGGCAACGAAGCCTTCCTGTCCGGCAGGAACATCGTCCTCCGGGAAGATCGCATTGACCGGGCACTCCGGCTCGCAGAGGGTGCAGTCGATGCACTCATCCGGGTCGATCACCAGGAAGTTCGGGCCTTCGTGGAAGCAATCCACGGGGCACACTTCCACGCAATCGGTGTGTTTGCACTTGATGCAGTTTTCGGTGACGACAAAGGGCATGGGCTTGGGGGTGGATCGATTCCTGAACCCGCCAATTCTAGAACAGGTTGGCCCCCGGTGTCGGCGCGGGGCGCAAAACGGGCGTCTGGCAGGCGCGACCGTGGGAGTCATTGGCGGCACGGTGGGGCCTGTGCGACGCTGCGGGGCACTCGGTCGCCCACCGTGGCCGGACTCCCTTCCCAGCAGGATCGTCCATGTCCCAAACCCAGCCCAGCACCTCGCCCCATGGCGGTGAGAACACTGCATTCATCGTCCTGATCAGCTGCGTGGCCACCCTTGGTGGATTCCTGTTCGGTTTCGACAGTGGTGTCATCAATGGCACGGTCGATGGCCTCCGCCAGGCCTTCAACTCCAGTGAGGCGGCGCTCGGTTTCGAAGTCGCCTCGATGCTGCTGGGCTGCGCGATCGGCGCCTTCCTGGCCGGGTGGCTGGGTGATCGCCTGGGGCGCCGCGGTGTCCTGATCGTGTCCGCGCTGATGTTCCTTGTCTCGGCGCTCGGTGCCGGCGCGGCCCACGCGTCCTGGCTGTTCATCGCCGCCCGCGTGCTGGGCGGTTTCGCGGTGGGCGCGGCCAGCGTGATGTCACCGGCCTACATCGCCGAAGTCGCCTCGGCGCGTTACCGCGGCCGGCTGGCCACGGTGCAGCAGATGGCGATCATCTGCGGCTTGTTTGCGGCCTTCCTCAGCAATTACCTGCTGGCGCGTGCCGCCGGCGCCTCGACCGAGCCCCTGTGGCTGGGCCATGAGGCCTGGCGCTGGATGTTCTGGATGCAGGTGCTGCCATCGGGGCTGTTCCTGCTGTTGTTGCTGGTGATCCCGGAAAGTCCGCGTTTCCTGGCGTTGAAGGGGCGGCAGGGGCAGGCGAGGGCGGTGTTGACGCGGCTGTACGGCGAGGCTGCGGCCACCGCAAAGCAGGCCGAGATCGAGGCCAGCCTGACCGAGGATCTGCACAAGCCGCGCTTCGGCGACCTGCGCAACAAGGCCACCGGCAAGCTGCGGCCGATCCTCTGGGTGGGTATCGGCCTGGCCATGTTCCAGCAGCTGGTCGGCATCAATGTGGTGTTCTACTACGGCGCGGTGCTGTGGCAGGCGGTGGGCTTCTCGGAAAGCGACGCGCTGCTGATCAATGTGTTGTCCGGCGCGCTGAGCATCGGTGCCTGCCTGCTGACGGTGCTGCTGATCGACCGCATCGGGCGCAGGCCGCTGCTGTGGGTCGGCTCGGTCGGCATGTCGGTGGCGCTGGTGCTGATGGTGGTGGCGTTCGCCAGCGGCAGCCTGGCCGGCGGGCGCCTGCAGCTGTCCGATGGCATGGGGCGGCTGGCGCTGGTGGCAGCCAACGTCTACGTGGTGTTCTTCAACATGTCCTGGGGCCCGGTGATGTGGGTGATGCTGGGCGAGATGTTCCCCAACCAGATCCGTGGCCCGGCGCTGGCGGTGGCGGGTGCGGCGCAATGGACCTCGAACTTCGCGATCACCGTGACGTTCCCGATGCTGCTGGCCGGCATCGGCCTGGCCGGCGCCTATGGCATGTACGCCGTCGCGGCGATCCTCTCGATCGTCTTCGTGGTCCGCTACGTGCGCGAGACCAAGGGCAAGGAGCTGGAGCAGATGGAAGGCTGACGGCCGGCCTGTGTTTCAGCGCCTCCCTGTTCTGCGGGGAGACGGCAGGTCCGCCGATCCAGGACACGCCGTAAACCCATCCATGGCGCCATCGAGCACCATGGATGGGCTTTTGCGTGTCCAGAAAAGGGTGGCCCGCCCCCTCCTGCGCAGGAACAGGGAGGCGCACAAGCGGCCAATCCGACCGCAATCACTGCAACCCCGGAAAACAGAAAAGCCCGCACATGGCGGGCTTTTTCGGTTCCTGCTGCGGCGACTGGCGCTCCCTAGGGGACTCGAACCCCTGTTTTAGCCTTGAGAGGGCCACGTCCTAACCACTAGACGAAGGGAGCGTAACTGTGTCGCTGCCGAGGCAGGAGCGCTAGTATATGCACCTCGATGCCATTGGGCAATCCCGAAACTTCAACCGGAAGCGCCAACATCATTTCCCCTGCTACATCACCGTTCAGCCTGCGCGTCATCCCGCGCGACCAGCACACGATCTCCCGCAAGGACATCAGCCCGAACGCCCTGCGCGTGCTTTATCGCCTGCGCGATGCCGGCTTCGGCGCCTACCTTGTCGGCGGCGCGGTGCGCGATCTGCTGGTCAATGGCCAACCCAAGGATTTCGACGTGGCCACCGATGCCACGCCCGAACAGGTCAAGCAGCTGTTCCGCAACTGCCGCCTGATCGGTCGTCGGTTCCGCCTCGCCCACGTTGTGTTCGGCCGCGAAATCATCGAAGTCGCCACCTTCCGCGCCAACAGCGATGACGGCAGCGGCGACCGCGAGATGGAAAACGGCATGCTCGTGCGCGACAACGTGTACGGCACCATCGAAGACGACGCCGTCCGCCGTGACTTCACCTGCAACGCCCTGTATTACGCCATCGAGGACTTCTCGGTGCGCGACTACACCGGCGGCTTCGAAGACGTCCAGGCGCGCCTGATGAAGCTGATCGGCGATCCCGAGCAGCGTTATCGGGAAGACCCGGTGCGCATGCTGCGTGCGGTGCGCCTGGCGGCCAAGCTCGGCTTCCAGATCGAAGAGGGCACCGCCGCACCGATCCCGCATCTGGCCGGCCTGCTCAACGAAGCCGCGCCCGCGCGGCTGTTCGAGGAAGTGCTCAAGCTGTTCCTGTCCGGGCACGGCGTGGCCAGCTTCGAAGGCCTTGAGCGTTACGGCCTGCTGGACGTGCTGTTCCCGGAGAGCGCCAAGGCGCTGAAGTCCAACCGCACCGGTGCGCTGCGCCGCATGCTGGTCGAGGGCCTGGCCAACACCGATGCCCGCGTGGCCAACGACGAACCGGTTTCGCCGGCGTTCCTGTTCGCGCTGCTGCTGTGGCCCGCCTTCTGCCGTGCACAGGCAACCCTGCTCAAGCAGGGGGTGGCACCGGAAGAGGCGCAGCGCCGCGCCGCCGACCGGGTCACCGTGCAGCAGCTGAGCACCATCGCACTGCCGCGCCGCTTCTCGCTGCCGATGCAGGAGATCTGGCTGCTGCAGTCGCGCTTCAGCTCGCGCCAGCGCAAGCGCGTGTTCCGTACCCTGACCCACCCGCGCTTCCGTGCCGCATTCGATTTCCTCAGCCTGCGCCAGGTCGCTTCGTCCGAGCATGCAGTGGATGTCGAGTTCTGGCGCGAAGCACAGGCGCAGTCCGGTCGCGAGCTGGAGTCGTCGCTGGATGCGATGCACAGTGAAGACGGCGATGACGAGAGCGGGGCACCGCGCAAGCGCCGCCGTCGCCGTCGACGTCCCGGTGCTGCTGCGGCGGGCGAGTAAGCGATGACCCTCGCCTGGATCGGCCTCGGCGCCAACCTTGGCGACGCGGCCGCGACCGTGGGCGCGGCGATTGCCGCGCTGGACGGCCTGCCGGGAACGCGCCTGCGACAGGCCTCGCGGCTCTATGCAACGCCGGCCTGGGGCAATGAAGACCAGCCGCCGTTCGTCAATGCCGTGGCTGCGGTCGAAACCACCTTGCCGGCCGATGAGTTGCTGCAGGCGATGCTGGCGCTGGAGCGGGGCTTTGGCCGCGTGCGCGATCCGGCAGTGCACTGGGGGCCGCGCGCGCTGGACCTGGACCTGCTGCTGTATGGCGCGCAGGTACTCGATCAGCCCGGTCTGCAGGTACCCCATCCCTACCTGCACGAGCGCGCCTTCGTGTTGGTGCCGCTGGCCGAAATCGCGCCTGATCTGGCCATTCCCGGTCATGGCAGCGTGCGGGATGCAGTGGTGCGGGTGGATGCCTGCGGGATTGCGCCGATAGGGTGATAATGACCGGGTTATCTCCCCCGGTTATCAGCACATGAGCACCCACGCAGACAGCAAGCCCTGGACCGTTCCCGCCCTGGCCGAGGCCAAGCGCAATGGCCAGAAGCTGGTCATGTTGACCGCCTACGACGCTGGCTTTGCCCGCACCTTCGATGCCAATGGCGTCGACCTGATCCTGATCGGCGATTCGCTGGGCATGGTCGTGCAGGGCCATGATTCGACCTTGCCTGTGACCGTGGCCGACATGGTCTACCACACCCGCGCCGTGGCCCGCGTGTTGCAGCGTGCGCTGCTGGTGGCCGACCTGCCGTTCGGCGCCGACGCCACCCCGGAACGCGCGCTGGATGCCTCGCTGCAGCTGCTGCAGGCCGGTGCCGAGATGGTCAAGATCGAAGGTGCCGGCTTCAAGGTCGACATCATCCGCTACCTGGTCGAGCGCGAGATTCCGGTCTGCGCGCACCTGGGCCTGACCCCGCAATCGGTGCTGCGCCTGGGCGGCTTCAAGATCCAGGGCCGCGGCGATGCTGCGCGCCAGCTGGTGGAGGATGCCAAGGCCGTGGCCGCCGCAGGCGCCAGCATCATGGTGCTCGAATGCGTGCCGACCCCCGTCGCCGCCGAAGTGACCGCTGCGGTGGATGTGCCGACCATCGGTATCGGTGCTGGCCCGCAGTGCGATGGCCAGGTGCTGGTGCTGCACGATTTCCTCGGCCTGGACAGTGGCCATCGCCGTCCCAAGTTCGTCAAGGATTTCCTTGCCGAAGGCGGCTCGGTGGCCGGTGCCACCCGCGCGTTTGCCGACGCCGTGCGCGACGGCAGCTTCCCCGACGAACAGCACGCCTACGCCCAATGATCCAGACCTTCAACGAGCTCGGCGCGCTGCGCGGGCAGATCGCCCAGTGGAAGCGCGAGGGCCTGCGCGTGGCGCTGGTGCCGACCATGGGCAACCTGCATGGGGGCCACCATTCGCTGGTGGCCCTGGCCCGCCAGTACGCCGACAGGGTGGTGGCGAGCATCTTCGTCAACCCGACCCAGTTCGGGCCGAACGAGGACTTCAGCCGCTACCCGCGCACGCCCGAGGCCGACGTGGCCGGGCTGGAGCAGGCAGGCTGCGATGCGGTGTGGCTGCCCAGCGTTGAGGCGATGTACCCGCTGGGCGTGGACAAGACCACGCGCATGCACGCGCCGGGCGTGAGTGAAGTGCTGGAAGGTGCCAGCCGTCCGGGGCACTTCGATGGCGTCTGCACGGTGGTGGCGCGCCTGTTCCTGCAGGTGCAGCCGGACGTGGCCGTGTTCGGTCGCAAGGACTACCAGCAGCTGGCCGTGATCAAGCAGATGGTGGCCGAGCTGTCGTTCCCGGTCCAGATCGTCGGCGCCGAGATCGTGCGCGACGAGGACGGCCTGGCCAAGAGCTCGCGCAACCAGTACCTGAGCGCCGCACAGCGTCCGGTCGCGACCACCATCCACCGGACCCTGCTGGGCATGCGCGAAGGCTACGTGGCCGGGCAGGCACGTGATCGCATCGAGGCCGAGGCCACTGCTGCATTGCAGGCGGCCGGTTTCCAGGTCGACTACGCGGTGCTGCGCACTCCGGAGCTGGCCGAGCCGACGTTCGACGGCGGCGGCCGGGTGGCGCTGATCGCCGCACGGCTCGGTACCACCCGGCTGATCGACAACCTGGAGTTCTGAGCCGCATGTGGCTCCGGGGCGCCCGCAACGGGCGCCTCCGACCTTCCCGTGGACGGGAGACCGGAAATGAACGGCGCCACCACTGATTCCCGCGGTATTGCCCAGGCCTCGATCCTGGCAGTACTGGCCGCAGGCATGCTGCCCGCGCAGCTGTTCGGCGGCCTGCTGTTCGCAGTGGACCTGGGGCGTACGCCGGTGCCGGCCCTGACCGGTGGCGGCCTGATGTTCGTACTGGCGGTCTGCAATGCCATTGCCGTGCTGCTGCCGATGGCACTGATCCTGCAGTCTCAGCAACGTCTGCGCCGGATCGGTTTCGTGCTGGTCGGCTTCGGGCTTGGCGCCCTGGCCATGGCCACCTGCGCGTGGCCGGGCGAGGACAGCGGCCCGTTGCTGCGGCGCCTGCGCTACGTCGATACGTTCGATGTGATCAGCCATGCCCTGCAGGTGCTGGCCGCCGGCGGCTTCGGCGTGGTCGCCGGATTGGCCTTCCATGCGGTGTTCCGGCTGTCACTGGAAGGCCGTCCCTGCGCGGTCCCCGGCGGGGCAGGCGGGCGAGGGCGGCCTTCAGCGTCCTGCCGCAGCCCCCTGACGATGGCCGGGCGGGTGCTAGAATCCGCTCTTTCCTTTGCCGTTGCAGCGCCCCCATGCACCTGTCCCTGCTCAAGACCAAGATCCACCGCGCCACCGTCACCCATTCCGAGCTGAACTACGAAGGCTCGATTGCCATCGATGACAACCTGCTGGCTGCCACTGGCATCCGCGAGTTCGAACAGGTGCATATCTGGGACGTGACCAACGGTGCGCGCTTCTCGACCTATGCCATCCGCGCCGAAGCCGGCAGCGGCGTTGTCTCGCTCAACGGTGGCGCCGCGCGCCACGTGCAGGTCGGTGACATCATCATCATCGCCGCGTTCGCCAGCATGACCGAGCAGGAAGCTGACAGCTTCAAGCCGAAGCTGGTGTACGTTGATGGCAACAACCAGATCACCCACACCAACGACACGATCCCGACCCAGGCCGCATGACAACGAACAACGGATTCGACTCGCTGCATTCCCACGCCCAGCGCCTGAAGGGCGCAAGCATTCCCGGCCTGCTCGCCGCCGAACCCGGCCGGGTGCAGGACCTGGCGCTGCGGGTCGGTCCGTTGTACGTCAACTTCGCCCGTCAGAAGTACGATGCCGCGGCGCTGCAGGCGTTGCTGGCGCTGGCTGCCGACCGTGATGTCGGCGGCGCCATCACCCGCCTGTTCCGCGGCGAGCAGGTCAATCTGACCGAAGGCCGCGCCGCGCTGCATACCGCGCTGCGTGGCGACGTGGTCGATGCGCCGGTGGCGGCCGAGGCCTATGCCACCGCGCGCGGCATCCGCCAGCGCATGGGCGTGCTGGTGCGCGCGCTGGAAGACAGCGGCGTGACCGATGTGGTCAGTGTCGGCATCGGGGGTTCCGACCTCGGCCCGCGCCTCGTCGCCGATGCGCTGCGCCCGGTCACCGGTGCGCGCCTGCGCGTGCATTTCGTGTCGAACGTGGACGGCGCCGCCATGCAGCGCACGCTGGCCGCGCTGGATCCGGCGAAGACCGCCGGCATCCTGATCTCCAAGACCTTCGGTACCCAGGAAACCCTGCTCAACGGCCAGATCCTGCACGACTGGCTGGGCGGCAGCGAGCGCCTGTATGCGGTCAGCGCCAATCCGGAGCGCGCCGCCAAGGCCTTCGCGATCGCCGCCGATCGCGTGCTGCCGATGTGGGACTGGGTCGGTGGCCGCTATTCGCTGTGGTCGGCGGTTGGTTTCCCGATCGCGCTGGCAATCGGCTTCGAGCGTTTTGAACAGTTGCTGGAAGGCGCGGCGCAGATGGATGCGCATGCGCTGGATGCACCGCTGGAGCGCAACCTGCCGGTGCTGCACGGCCTCACCGACATCTGGAACCGCAACCTGCTCGGCCATGCCACGCACGCGGTGATGACCTACGACCAGCGCCTGGCGCTGCTGCCGGCTTACCTGCAGCAGCTGGTGATGGAAAGCCTGGGCAAGCGCGTGCAGCGCGACGGCCAGCCGGTCACCGTCGACACCGTACCGGTGTGGTGGGGTGGGGCAGGTACCGACGTGCAGCACAGCTTCTTCCAGGCGCTGCACCAGGGCACCAGCGTCGTTCCGGCCGACTTCATCGGCTGCGTGCATAACGATGATCCGTACACGATCAATCACCAGGCCCTGCTGGCCAACCTGCTGGCGCAGACCGAAGCGCTGGCCAATGGCCAGGGCAGCGAAGATCCGCACCGCGACTACCCGGGAGGCCGGCCGAGTACGCTGATCCTGCTCGACGCGCTGACCCCGCAGGCGCTGGGTGCACTGATCGCCATGTACGAGCACGCCGTGTACGTGCAGTCGGTGATCTGGAACATCAACGCCTTCGACCAGTTCGGTGTCGAGCTCGGCAAGCAGCTGGCCAGTGGCCTGCTGCCGGCGCTGCAGGGCGAGGATGTGGCGGTTGCCGATCCGATGACCCGCGAGATCCTGGCGCAGTTGAAGGGCTGATGCCCGGGTAGTGCCGGCCGCTGGCCGGCATCCAGGTGATGCTTCAATCGTTCATGAGGTTGCCGGCCAGCGGCCGGCACTACCGCAGCGGATGGGTTGCCGGCCAGCGGCCGGCACTACCGCGTCAGCGGCTCGGGTCGCGTTCCGGGCTCGGCCGCTTGGCCAGCTTGCGCTGCAGCGAGCGCCGGTGCATGCCGAGCAGGCGTGCGGCCGCGGACACGTTGCCGCCGGTCTCGTGCATCGCCTGCTGGATATGTTCCCACTGCAGGCGGCTGATCGGCGTCATCGCGTCCGGCACTTCCATTTCGCCGTCGTCGGCCGGGCCGTCGTCCTCCTCACCGAGGGCGCGCAGGATCATCGGCACCGTGGCCGGCTTCGGCAGGTAATCATCCGCGCCCAGCTTGATCGCCTCCACTGCGGTGGCGATGCTGGCATAGCCGGTCACCAGCAGGATGCGCATGTCCGCGCGCAGTGCGCGCAGCGGCTGGATCAGCGCCAGGCCGGAATCGCTGCCCAGCTTCAGGTCGATCAGCGCGAACGCCGGCGGATGCTGGCGGGCCAGTGCCAAGGCACTGGCGGCATCCTGTGCGGTCTGTGTTTCCAGGCCCTTGCGGACCAGGCTGCGCTGCAGGGTGCGCAGGTACAGCTCGTCGTCGTCGACAAGTAGACCAAGGGTTGAGGCGCTCATGGGGTTTCCTCGCGTGGGGCCAGCGGCAGGCGGAAGCCGACGCGGCTGCCGGCCCCCTGGGCCGGGCGCATCCACATCTCGCCGTCGAGGCGTTCGATGGTGGCATGGGACAGGGCCAGGCCGACGCCCATGCCCTCGCTCTTGCTGCTGCCGAACAGCTTGCCCGGCAGCACGGCGGCACGGGCGTCGAAACCATGGCCGTAGTCGCGTACTTCGCCGATCAGGTCGTCGCCCTCGATGCGCAGGTCCAGGTCCACGCGCGGCCGGCCGGCCTTCTCGCCGGCATCGGCGGCATTGTTGAGCAGGACCATCAGCAGATGGCCTACGCCCGGGTCGAGTGGCAGCCGCAGCGGCGCATCGTCGTTGCGATGCAGGTCGATGGTCGGTCGCACCAGGCGCCATTGCTCCAGAACCTGCTGGGCGCTGGAGTGGCTGCGACCCGGTGCATCGGCCGAAGCCGGGGCGGCCAGTGCCAGCACGCGCTCGCGGCACTGCACCAGCAGCTCGCGCAGGGTTTCCATGTCCTCGCGCACTTCCGGCTCTTCGCTGCGCTCGGCGACGTCATCGGCGAGCAGGGTCATGGTCGCCAGTGGTGTGTTCAGTTCATGTGCCACCGAGGCGGCATGGGTGGCCAGGGCGACGATGCCCTCGTTGCGGGCGAAGCGTTCACGCAGCGCCGACAGTTCCAGTTCGCGCTCCCGCAGGGCCAGCGCCAGGCGGGTGGAGAAGGCCAGCACCACGGTGGCGGAAATCAGGAAGTTGGCGACCACGCCCCAGCGATTGAGGTCCTGTGCGCGGAAGTAGCCGTCCGGCAGCGCCTGCCCGAAGATGCCGCTGGCGGCGTAGCCGAGCAGGCAGGCCAGCGCGACCGCCAGTGCCCAGCGCAGGGGCAGGGCGAACGCGGCCAGCGCGATCAGGATCAGGAACAGTGAACTGAACGGGTTGGCCATGCCGCCGCTCCAGCCCACCATCCAGGTCAGGATGATCACGTCCACCAGGATGTGGCCGAATGCGGTCAGCGGCGCAGTGTCGGCCGCCTCCGGGCGCAGCTGGGTATAGACGTTGAACAGGGCCAGCACCGCCACGCCGGCCCACAGCGGCAGCTGCGGCAACGGCAGGCCCAGCACCCAGGTCGCGACCAGGATGGTGGCGGCCTGGCCGCCTACGGCAAGCCAGCGCAGGCTGCACAGGGTACGGAGAAACGGGGCGTCGGGACCGGTCATTCACGCTCATCGTATGCGTTCATGCGTGTACATGCCTGCGACAATCGGCCGCAGCCGTGACGCAGGCTGAATGCGAGTCACCCCGAATGCGGGAGTGGGCGGTAGAATGCGCCCATGCACGACGCCGTCACCCGCCCGACTCCCCCCTCCGATGCCACCGCCTGGCCCCGTCGCCAGACCCATGCCGTCCAGATCGGTGGGGTCACCGTAGGCGGAGGCAAGCCGGTGGTGGTGCAGTCGATGACCAACACCGATACGTCCGACGTGGCCTCCAGCGTGAAGCAGGTGGCCGAGTTGTGGCGTGCGGGTTCGGAGATGGTGCGGTTGACCGTCAACACCGTGGAAGCCGCTGCGGCCATTCCGCGCATCGTCGACAAGCTGGCGATGATGGGTATCGATGTACCGCTGATCGGTGACTTCCACTACAACGGCCACCAGCTGCTCACCGCCGAGCCGGCGTGTGCGGAAGCGTTGGCCAAGTACCGCATCAACCCGGGCAATGTCGGCTTCGGCAAGAAGAAGGACCTGCAGTTCGCCCAGTTGATCGAGTTCGCGATCCGCTACAACAAGCCGGTGCGCATCGGTGCCAACTGGGGCTCGCTGGACCAGGCACTGGCGGCCAGGCTGATGGACGAGAACAGCCTGCGCGAGCAGCCCTGGGACGCCGGCCGCGTGCTGCGCGAGGCGCTGATCCGTTCGGCGCTGGATTCGGCCGAGCAGGCGGTGGAACTCGGCCTGCCGCGCGATCGCATCGTGCTGTCGGCCAAGGTCAGTGGCGTGCAGGAACTGATCGCGGTGTACCGCGACCTGGCCCAGCGCTCGGACTTCGCCCTGCACCTGGGCCTGACCGAAGCCGGTATCGGTAGCAAGGGCATCGTCGCCTCGTCGGCAGCGCTGAGCGTGCTGCTGCAGGAAGGCATCGGTGACACCATCCGCATCTCGCTGACCCCGGAACCGGGCCAGTCGCGCACGCAGGAAGTGATCGTCGCCCAGGAACTGCTGCAGACCACCGGCCAGCGCGCCTTCACGCCGCTGGTCACGGCCTGCCCGGGCTGCGGCCGCACCACCTCCGAGTTCTTCCAGGAACTGGCCAAAGTGGTGCAGAACCACGTGCGCGAGAAGATGCCGCTGTGGAAAATCCACCACCCGGGTGCGGAGAACATGACCCTGGCGGTGATGGGCTGCATCGTCAACGGGCCGGGTGAGTCGCGCCATGCCAACATCGGCATCTCCCTGCCGGGCACAGGCGAGACGCCGGCAGCACCGGTATTCGTCGATGGCGAGAAGAAGGTGACCCTGCGTGGCGACAACATCGCCCAGGAGTTCGTCGCCCTGATCGACGATTACGTCGAACACAAATATGTCCGAAGCGCCGGATAAGCCTGCGATCCTCGCCGCTCCGGAGTCGGCCTCCGGTTTCCGCCACTGGATGGCGCGCAACGCCTGGCGCCTGGTCCTGCTGTTCGGTGGCGTCCTGCTGCCGTTGGCGGGCTTCGTCGCCCTGGCTGACGAAGTGCACGAATTTGAATCGTTCCATTTCGATGCGCCGCTGCTGTGGCAGATGCATGGCCTGCATTCGCCATGGCTGGACCGCTTCTTCGTGCTCATCTCGAAACTGGGCTACGAGTGGTTCCTGATCCCTGCTGACGTGCTGATCATCGGTGCGCTGCTGGGCTACCGGCGCTGGCGCGAGGCGACCTTCGTCGCGGTCAGTTTCGTGGGATCGGCGTTGCTGAACATGGGCAGCAAGCACTTCTTCCAGCGCCAGCGCCCCAGCCTGTGGGAGTCGATTGCGCCGGAATCGACGTTCAGCTTCCCCAGCGGGCACGCCATGGGCTCGATGACCCTTGCCGCGACCCTGGTGCTGCTGGCCTGGAATACCCGCTGGCGCTGGCCGGTACTGCTGCTGGCGCCCCCGTTCAGCCTGCTGGTGAGCGTCTCACGGGTCTATCTGGGCGTGCATTATCCCTCGGATATCCTGGCCGGATGGTGTGCCGCGCTGGTTTGGGTGGTAGGGTGCTATCTGGTCATGTTCAGTCGCCGGCATCCTTGGCGACGTCGGGATTCGCCGCCAGCGACGGCCAGCGAAGCATCATCACAGGGGGGTGACGTGGATGACCCTCCCGGGGCGTCTACGTAATAGATCAGTTGTTTCGTTGCAGCAGGTTCTGCAAGACAGGGGGCAAGCACAACGCGCGTTACTGTGATGCGCAAGGCAGAACGCCTGGACCGCGTCCCGAACGCGCTTGCAGGGATATCGGCGCCCTGCCTAGCTTGACCTGCAATGGCCGCATTCGAAGAGGTACGTGAATGACGATTCGAGTCTACCTGGTGGATGACCATGCGCTGGTCCGCACCGGGATGAAGATGATCCTGTCGGGGGAGACCGACATCGAGGTGGTGGGCGAAGCCGAGACGGGTGAAGACGCACTGCGCGACGTCCGCCAGCTGCTGCCGGACGTGGTGCTGTGCGACCTGCACCTGCCCGGTGTGAGTGGCATGGAAGTGACCGAGCGCATCGTCCGCAGCCACCGCAACACCCGCGTGGTGATCGTGTCGGTGCTGGAAGACGGGCCGCTGCCGAAGCGCTTGCTGGAGGCGGGGGCCGCGGGCTACATCGGCAAGGGCTGCGATGCACAGGAGCTGCTGCGCGCGGTGCGCGATGTGGCCATGGGCCGTCGCTACCTGGGCACCAGCATCGCGCAGAACCTGGCCTTGTCGACGGTGGAGGGCAATGGTTCGCCGTTCGACAGCCTGTCGCCGCGAGAACTGGAAGTGGCATTGCTGCTGACCCAGGGCCTGCGCCAAGAAGACATCGCGCGGCGCCTGAGCCTGAGTGCGAAGACGGTGAACACGCACAAGGCGCGGTTGTTCGAGAAGATGGGGATCCACGACAACATCGCGCTGGCGCGCATGGCCAGCCAGTACGGGCTGGTGGATCCGGCGCGGCCGTTGTAAGGGTTTTGGCCAACGGTTGAGCCTTCCGCAGGGCCATCGACAGGTTCCGTGCGCCGTCACTGCCGATAGAGGAAATGTAGAGCCGAGCCCATGCTCGGCTGCTTTCCGGCCTGCGGGCGCGGAGCCGAGCATGGGCTCGGCTCTGCAGCTGCGTCGGGCTCAGTGGCCGCGCACGCGCTTGATGATCTTCGCCGCGTCAGCGGCGCTGGTGCGCACCTTGTCCCATTCGCCGTTGGCGATCCAGTTGCCCGGCACCATCCACGAACCGCCGATGCAGACCACGTTCTTCTGCTCGAGGTACTCGGCGGCGGTGTTTTCGGTGATGCCGCCGGTCGGGCACAGCTTCAGGTCCGCCACCGGGCCGGCCAGTCCCTTGATCATCGCCAGCCCGCCCACGGCTGTGGCCGGGAACAGCTTGCATACGCGGAAGCCGCGCGCATACAGCGACAGCAGTTCGGTCGGCGTGGCCGCACCCGGCACTACCGGCAGCGGTGCCGCCGCCAGCGCATCGGCCAGCGCCGGTGGCGTACCCGGGGTCACCAGGAAGTCCGCGCCCGCATCGATCGACTGCTGCATCTGCTCCACGGTCAGCACCGTACCGGCACCCACCACCACGTCCGGCAGCTCACGCTTGAGCGTTGCCAGCGCTTCCATCGCCACCGGCGTGCGCAGCGTCAGCTCGATCGCCGGCAGACCACCTTCCAGCAGCGCCGCACTCACCGCGCGGGCCTGGTCCAGCGTATGAATCGTCACCACCGGCAGGATGCCCGCCGCATGCAACAGCTCCGCCGCCTTCACCTGATGTTGTTCGATACCCATAGCTCTGCTTCTGCCTTTGCTGTCGAATTTGATTTTCAGTGATCACTTCGCGGCATTGATGCGCCGGAGAGTGTCAGAAGGGCGCGGTCAGCCCCAGCCGGGACCGTGAGCGGCATGGATGCCGCGACCGAGCCCCCATGGGTGAGGGCGCTTCGCTTGCGAAGCACCGCTGTGCAAGCGCCCGAACGCCCAACCGCCAGCGGTTGGGCCGGCCCCGTAGGGGGTTTACGGCGTGTCCCGGCCAGGGCGCTCTACTGCCCAGGTCGGGAAGCCTGCCGCGGCTTTTCGCTTCAGGCGTCTTTTGCCTCATGCGGCGCCGCCGCCGCTGCGGCATCGTGCCCCAGCTCATACTCCGCGTCGTAGTCCCACGGCCCGCCATCGGCCGCCGCCGGCCCGCACGAAATCGAAATCGCGCCCTGGTCGGCCGGGCCCACCACGCGACGGTTGATCGCGAACAGGTTGCGGCCCAGGTCATGCGCGGCCGGCGCGGTGTTCGGTGCCAGCGGACGTGCTGCCCATTCCGCCGCGTCCACCAGCACTTCCAGCGTGCCGGCCTCGCCGTCGAGTCGGATCATGTCGCCCTCGCGGACCTTGGCCAGCGGGCCACCGCGCGCCGCTTCCGGGGTCACATGGATGGCCGCCGGGATCTTGCCCGAGGCACCGGACAGGCGGCCGTCGGTGACCAGCGCCACGCGCCGGCCCTGGTTCTGCAGCAGGCCCAGCAGCGGTGCCAGCGAATGCAGTTCGGGCATGCCGTTGGCACGCGGGCCCTGGTAACGCACCACCGCCACGAAGTCCTGCGGCAGCAGGCCACCGGCGTGCAGCTTGTTCAATACCTGCGGTGCATCGACCACCACCGCCGGTGCTTCGATCGTTCGGTACTGCGGTTTCACCGCCGACAGCTTGATCAGCGACTTGCCGAGGTTGCCGCGCAGCAGGCGCAGGCCACCCTGGTGCTCAAACGGATTGTCGACGCCACGCACCACTTCGTCATCGGCACTGTGTTCCAGGCCCGGCAGGTAGACCAGCCGGCCGTCACGCAGCTGCGGCTCGCGCGCATAGTCGGCCATGCCGCCACGCGCCACGCTGACCAGGTCGCCGTGCATCAGGCCTGCCTTGATCAGCTCGCCGAACACGAAGGCCGGGCCGCCAGCGGCCGCGAAACGGTTCACGTCGGCCTCGCCGTTCGGATAGACACGGGCCAGCAGCGGAATCAGCTGCGACAGTTCGTCGAAGTCGTCCCAGGTCAGCACGATGCCGGCCGCACGCGCCACCGCGATCCAGTGGATGGTGTGGTTGGTCGAACCGCCAGTGGCCATCAGCGCGATGACCGCGTTGATGATCGCGCGCTCGTCAATGATCCGGCCCAGCGGGCGGAAGTCGTCGCCCAGTGCGGTGATGTCCAGCGCTCGTTCGGTTGCCTCGCGGGTCAGGGCGTCGCGCAGCGGCGTGCCCGGATTGACGAACGAGGCGCCCGGCAACTGCACGCCCATGGCTTCCAGCAGCACCTGGTTGGAGTTGGCCGTGCCGTAGAAGGTGCAGGTGCCCGCACCGTGGTACGACGCGGACTCGGCTTCCAGCAGCTCTTCGCGGGTGGCCTCACCGGCGGCGTAGCGCTCGCGCACTTCGGCCTTTTGCTTGTTCGGGATGCCCGGGGTCATCGGGCCGGCCGGTACGAACACCGCCGGCAGATGGCCGAAGGCCAGCGCACCGATCAGCAGGCCCGGCACGATCTTGTCGCACACGCCGAGGTAGACGGTGGTATCGAACATGTCATGGCTGAGGCCGATGGCCGTGGCCTGGGCAATGACATCGCGCGAGAACAGCGACAGCTCCATGCCACCACGGCCCTGGGTGACACCGTCGCACATCGCAGGGACGCCGCCGGCGACCTGTGCGGTGGCGCCCAGCTCGCGGGCGATGCCGCGGATCTGTTCGGGATAGGTCTCGAACGGCTGGTGCGCCGAGAGCATGTCGTTGTAGGCGGTGATGATGCCCAGGTTCGGCGTCACGCCGCCGCGCAGGCGGCTCTTGTCGGTGCCGCCGCAGGCGGCGAACCCGTGGGCGAGGTTGCCGCAACTCAGGCGGCTGCGGAACGGGCCCTCGCGCAGGGAGGCATCGATCGCGGCCAGATAGGCGGCGCGCGAGGCGGCGCTGCGGCGGATGACGCGCTCAGTGATGGCTTGCAGTTGAGGATGGAGGCTCATTGGCTACCGGCATTCGTGGTGGCGAGAGGCAAGCGGCGGCACGGCGCCGCCGCCGACATCAATCAGCCCAGTGGACGCGCAGGCGCGCGCCTTCCAGGTTGATCGCATTGAGGATCGGATACTGCTGGGCATCGTTGCTGTCCAGCGCCTGGCGCAGTACCTGCAGCTTCTGCTTGCCGCGCAGCAGCAACAGGCGCTGGCGGCACTGGCGCAGGCCGTGCGGGGTCAGCGTGATGCGCAGCGGCCACTGGTTCGCGCCTGGGCAGCCGGTGGCATCCAGCGCGGCATAGGGCAGGGTGCTTTCCAGTGCGCGTGCGAGGTCTTTCGAGCCAGGGAACAGCGAGGCGGTGTGCCCGTCGTTGCCCATGCCCAGCGCTACCAGGCTCGGCGGCTGGCTGTGCTGCGCCTGCAGGTTGGCGGTATACACGCATTCGGGCAGTGGCTTGCCGATCCGTACCAGCGGATCGAAGTGGGCGCCCTCGGTACGCTTGAGCAGGTGCTCGCGCACCAGCCAGGCGTTGCTGTCGCGATCCTGCGGCGACAGCCAGCGCTCGTCGGCCAGGCTCACTTCAACCCGGTCCCAGTGCACGTCCAGCTCGGCCAGTGCCTGGTAGACCGGAGCCGGCGTGGTGCCGCCGGACAACAGGATGCGGGCGCGGCCCACTTCATTGATGTCGTGGTTGAGGGTGCGTGCCATCTCAGCGGCCACCGCTTCGATCCAGCCGTCGGCGTCGCCGTGCTGGATGAACTCGATGCGATCGTCGTGGAAGCTGGGGTTCATGCGGCAACTCCTGGTGCGTCACGTTCGGCGTCGGTGGCATAGGCGGCGGCGCCCAGCAATCCGGCGTGGGGATGCATCACCGCCAATGAGGGTACGCGCGCCATGATCGAGGAGAAGCGGCCCTTGTGTTCGAAGCGCTGGCGGAAACCGGAGTGCTGCAGCGAATCGAGCATCTTCGGGGTCAGGCCACCGGTCAGGAACACGCCATCCCAGGCGCCCTGGGTGAGCACCAGGTCACCGGCGATGGCGCCGAACACGGCGCAGAACACGTCCACGGTGCGCATTGCCTGCGGATCACCGTGCAGGGCACGGGCGGTCACGTCCACCGGCTGCAGCTGGCCCGGGTCGATACCGGCCATCTCGCACACGGCGCGGTGGATGTTGACCAGGCCGGGGCCACAGATCAGGCGCTCGTTGGAGACACGGCCGAACTGTTCGGACAGGATCTCCAGGATGCGGATCTCTTCCGGGGTTCCCGGCGGGAAGCTGACATGGCCGCCTTCGGTTTCCAGCGGGTAGCAGCGGCCGTGGCGCATGATCAGGCCGCCCACGCCGAGGCCGGTACCCGGCCCGATCACTGCGTAGTTGCGCGGCTGGCCCGGCTTGCCCGGTACCCAGGCGGCACCGCCGACCTGGACCACGTCCTCGGGCTGCAGCAGCGAGATCGCCATCGCCTGTGCGGCGAAGTCGTTGATCAGGTGCAGCTCGTCGAAACCGAGCATCGCCGCGGTGCGGCTGCGCGAGATCACCCACGGATGGTTGGTGATGCGTGCTTCGTCACCATCAACGCGACCGGCCACTGCGAACACGCCGCGGCTTGCGGTGGCGCCGATCTGTTCCAGATGGTGGCGCGCGGCATCACCCAGCGAAGGGAACTCCGCCACCGCGTACTCGCGGATGCTGTCCTTCTGCAGAGGTGCGTCCTGCGAGGTGTCTGCCAGGGCGAAGCGGGCATTGGTGCCACCGATGTCGGCCACCAGCACCGGCTGCGAGCTGGCACTCATGCCGACGCTCCGCTGTCCGGTGCGTCCACGCCCTGCGGCAGGAACTCGCCGGCATTGCTCGGGCCCCATTGGCCGGCGGGGTAGGGCTCCAGCGGGAGCTTGGCGTCCTTCCACGCGTCGGCGACGCTGTCGATCCAGGCCCACGCGGCGCGCACTTCGTCGTCGCGCACGAACAGCGTGTGGTTGCCATTGAAGGCGTCCAGGAACAGGCGTTCGTAAGCGATGCGGCGATGCAGGCCGGTTGGCACCGACAGTTCCAGTTCCAGCGGATGCAGTTCCAGCGCGCCCCATTCCGGGCCGGCCAGGCTGCTCATCAGGCCCAGTTCGATGTTCTCCTGCGGCTGCAGCTGGAACACCAGGCGGTTCGGTGCGGCCTGCGCGCGCTGCGGGCGCTCGAACAGCCAGTGGGTGACCGGCTTCAGCGTGACCACCACGCGGGTGGTGCGCTCGGGCAGGCGCTTGCCGGTGACCAGGTGGAACGGCACGCCGCTCCAGCGCCAGTTGTCGATATGCGCGGTGACACCGGCGAAGGTTTCCACGTCGCTGCCTTCCGGCGGCTGGTAGGCCTGCGCCGGCTGGCCGTTGATGGTGCCGGCGGTGTAGCGGCCGCGGATGCTGTCGCGCGCGGCGTGCTTCGCGTCGAGCGGGCGAAGGGCGCGCAGCACCTTGACCTTCTCGTCGCGGATGCGGTCGGCTTCCAGCGACGCCGGCGGCTCCATCGCCACCATGCACAGCAGCTGCAGGATGTGGCTCTGCACCATGTCGCGCAGCGCGCCGGAGCGGGCGTAGTAGGCATCACGGCCATCCACGCCTTCGCTCTCGGCCACCAGGATATGCACCGATTCGATGTAGTTGCGGTTCCACACCGCTTCCAGCAGCGTATTGCCGAAGCGCAGCGCGATCAGGTTCTGCACTGCCGCCTTGCCCAGGTAATGGTCGAGGCGGAACACGCGGTCCTCGTCGATCCACTGGCCGATGGTGCTGATGATTTCCTCGGCGCTCTCGCTGTCGCTGCCGATCGGCTTCTCCAGCATCAGGCGTGCCGGCGCGGCGAGGGCGCCGCCCCTGGCCAGGCCTTCGCAGGTGGAAATGTACAGGCCCGGCGGAATGGCGAGGTAGCTGACGCACTTGCGGTGCACCAGATCGGAGACCGCAGCGGCAACCGAGTCGACGTCGCGCAGGTCCACCGAACGGTAGTCGATGCGGCGCAGCAGGGCAGCGATGTCGTCCTGCGTGGCCATCGGCATGGCCTGCTGCAGGCGCGGCCGCAGGATGTCATGGAAGGCTTCGGTGTCATGCCCGGACAGGGCCAGTGCGCGGACGCGGAAGTCCTCCGGCAGCAGGCCGTCGCCGAGCAGGCGAAGCAGCGAAGGGAACAGGTAGCGCTGGGCCAGATCACCTGTGGCACCGAACAGGAAGAGGGTGTCGTGCATCGCTCGAGTTTCAGATCCGGGTGACATCGTTGTCAATCGCTTCATGGCTGGGTTCGGGGGACATCCGCGCAACTGCCTGTCCGAGGATCGTCAGGGGCGATCTCCAAGGTTGCGGAAGACCGTTCCATTCGAAACCACTACCTCGGCGGAACCTTCGTTCAACCGCCGACGCAGATCGGTGCGCACCGATCATCGGATAGTGCCACGTGAAAACGTTTACATGGCAGAATGGGCAACTGTATTCGATTGCAGTGCTCGCCGTCATGCGGCAGGCGCGCAATCATCACTGCCATCGGGAGGGCCGAGGCAGTCCCAAAAGACAGCCCGGCTTCGGGCGGACCGGATAGGTGATATGGCAAAAGTGCAGTTGCAGGGTGTGCGCAAGGTCTACGACAACGGCCAGGTCGCGGTGAAGGACGCCAGCTTCGAGGTCGCCGATGGCGAGCTGATGGTGCTGGTCGGTCCGTCCGGCTGTGGCAAGTCGACCCTGTTGCGGATGGTGGCGGGCCTGGAAGAGATCAGCGGCGGCACGCTGACCATCGGCGATCGCGTGGTCAACGACGTGGCGCCGAAGGATCGCGACATCGCCATGGTGTTCCAGAGCTACGCGTTGTACCCGCACATGACCGTGGCCGAGAACCTGGCCTTCGGCCTGAAGCTGCGCGGGCATGACAAGGCGACCATCGACAAGCGCATTGCCGAGGCGGCGCAGACGCTGGGCCTGACCGAGATGATGGACAAGCTGCCCAAGGCGATGTCCGGTGGCCAGCGTCAGCGCGTGGCACTGGGCCGGGCGCTGGTGCGCGAGCCGGCGGTGTTCCTGCTCGACGAGCCGCTGTCCAACCTCGACGCCAAGCTGCGCCACAGCGTGCGTACCGAGATCGCGCAGCTGCACCGCAAGCTGGGCACCACCATGATCTACGTGACGCACGACCAGGTTGAAGCGATGACGCTGGGCCAGCGCATCGTGGTGCTGAAGGACGGCATCATCCAGCAGATCGATACGCCGATGGCGCTGTACGACCGCCCGGCCAACCTGTTCGTGGCCGGTTTCCTCGGTAGCCCGGCGATGAACGTGCTGCGTGGCACGCTGCAGGGCGATGCCGGCGGCGTGAGCGTGGTCGACGGCGAATGGCGCGCGCCACTGGGACAGGCCACGATCAATCCAGCGTGGCTGCAGAAGCCGATCGCGGTCGGCGTGCGGCCGGAGCACCTGCAGCCTGCTGCTGCCGATGACGCGCATGCGTTCATCGCGCGCATTGAAGGCATCGAGCCGGTCGGCAACGAGATCTTCGTCAATCTGAGCAGTGGCCAGCATGCGCTGACCATGCGCGTGGCACCGCAGGCGCTGCCAGCAGTGGGCGAGCAGATCCGCGTGGCGATTCACCCGCAGGGCCTGCATTTCTTCAACGCAGAGAGCGGCGAGCGCCTGTAACCGGTAGTGCCGGCCGCTGGCCGGCAACCTCAATCATGCGTGGTTGCCGGCCAGCGGCCGGCACTACCACTCATTCAGCGCGCCAGCCCGTCCAGCAACGGCACGCGCTGGGCGGTGGCGCTGCCCACCTGCAGGTCGGCGTCACTGGCTTCCAGCGGCAGCACCGCCAGCGCCAGGTCACCGGCCACGCTGGCGATCGTGCCCAGCGTCGCGCCGTCCTGCAGCACGCCATCGCCGGCCTGTGCCGGTGCCGCGGTGTGTAGCAGCTGCACCGCGCGCTTCGCCTTGCCGAGGAAGTGGGTGCGGGCGACGATTTCCTGGCCCGGGTAGCAGCCTTTCTTCACGCTGTAGCCATTCAGGCGGTCCAGGCCCAGCTGCTGCGGGGTCCACACTTCGCGCTGGCTCTCGTCCAAGCGCGGCAATCCGTAGCGCAGGTCGGCCTGGCGCCAGGCGAGGGCGAAGGCGGCCTGATCGGTTTCGCTGCCGGATGCAACGGCGTCCGCCGCCCCAATGCGCAGGGTGCGCGGCAGGGCGTCGCTGCCGAGGTCCAGCTCCCAGCCGTCACCTGCAGCGCGCGCGATCGCGGCGCCGCTGGCAGCCTCGGGCGCAGTGAACGCACCGGCCACGGCCAGATCGCTGCGCACCTGTACCTTCACCTTGCGACGGAACACGAAGCGCTGCAGTTGCGACGCAATCGCATCGGCATCGCCATCTGCCAGCACCAGCATCACCTGGTCATCAGACAATCGCAGCAGCTGGAACACCGCCAGGGTGCGGCCCTTGGCGCTCAGCCAGGCGCTCCACTGCCAGTGCAGCAGGGGCAGGGCGGTGACGTCGCTGCTGAACTGGGCGTGGGCGAAGACGGCCGCATCCGGGCCCTGCAGGCTCAGCAGCTGGTGGCCGGGCAGGCGCGGATATCCGACGAAAGCAGGGGGCAGGTTGTCAGGCACGTGAACGAGGTCTAAAATTTGTGCGTTGCGAGACCGAACATGATAGGCCAAACAACCCCCACTCCCGACGACGAATCTGAAGCCCCGCTGGTCCCCGCGGCACCCGTGCCCGTGGAACAGGAAAAAGCAGAGGAATTCGGCGGCCGCGGCGGACTTGATCCGGTGCGGTATGGCGATTGGGAGAAAAACGGACGCTGCATCGATTTCTGATCAGCATTGAGCCAACGCGGCCGCGTGCCGCCCAGCCGAGACAACGAGCCCAGCGAATGGCGACCAGACAACGCCCACTTTCCCCGCACCTTCAGGTGTATCGCTGGCAGATTCAGATGGCCACCTCGATCCTGCATCGAGCCACCGGCATCTTTCTGTCTGTTGGTGCCCTCATCATCGCTGCCGGCCTGCTGGCCCTGATGATGGGGCCCGAATCCTGGAACTGCTTCACCGGCCATGCCGGGGCCTGGTATGGCCGCGTGTTCCTGTTCGCGTGGACATGGTCGTTCGCCTATCACCTGTGCAATGGCATCCGCCATGTGGTGCAGGACTTCGCCATCGGCTTCAGCATCCCCGCCTTCATCCGCAGCAGCTGGCTGTCGGTCACCGGCAGCCTGGTGATCACCCTGCTGGTGTGGGCCTATGTGATGTTCGGAGGTGCCGCGTGAGCAAGTTCCGTACCCCGCTGAAGAACGTGCGCGGCCTGGGCTCGGCCAAGACCGGCACCGAGCACTTCGTGCACCAGCGCCTGACCGCCGCCGCGCTGGTGGTGCTGGGCATCTGGTTCCTGGTCTTCGTGCTGGGCCTGCTGGGCTCGGACTACGCGACCGCCGCCGCCGCCGTGGCCAAGCCGTGGAATGCAGTGCCGCTGATCGGCCTGCTGATCGCCATGTTCTGGCACGCGCAGCTCGGCATGCAGGTCGTGCTGGAAGACTATATCCACGAATCGCTGCTGGCCCTGGTGCTGCAGACCGCGGTGAAGTTCGTCGCCGTGCTCGGCATGATCGTCAGTGTGTTTGCGGTGGGCCGCATCGCCCTCGGCGTTGCCTGAGCCCAGGCACCTACACAGGAATCCAGATTAGATGTCCGCTTACAAGATCACCGAACACAAGTACGACATGGTCGTGGTCGGCGCCGGCGGTGCCGGCCTGCGCGCCACGTTCGGCCTGGCCGCCAAGGGCCTGCAGACCGTGTGCCTGACCAAGGTCTTCCCGACCCGTTCGCACACCGTTGCCGCCCAGGGCGGTATTTCGGCCGCACTCGGCAACATGGGCGAGGACGACTGGCGCTACCACTTCTTCGACACCATCAAGGGGTCGGACTGGCTGGGTGACCAGGACGCCATCGAGTACATGTGCCGTGAGGCCATCCCGGCCATCATCGAACTGGAACACTACGGCGTGCCGTTCTCGCGCACCGCCGAAGGCAAGATCTACCAGCGCCCGTTCGGTGGCATGACCACCAAGTACGGCGAAGGCCCGGCGGCGCAGCGTACCTGCGCGGCGGCCGACCGTACCGGCCACGCGATGCTGCACACCCTGTACCAGCAGTCGCTGAAGCACGATGCGCGCTTCATGATCGAGTACTTCGCGCTTGACCTGATCTTCGACGACGAAGGCGCCTGCCGCGGCGTGCTGGCCCTGGACATGTCCGATGGCACGCTGCACCTGTTCCGCGCCCAGGGCGTGGTACTGGCCACCGGCGGCTACGGCCGTGCCTACTTCAGCGCCACCTCGGCGCACACCTGCACCGGCGACGGTGGCGGCCTGGCCATGCGTGCCGGCATCGCCATGCAGGACATGGAGTTCGTGCAGTTCCACCCGACCGGCATCTACGGCGCCGGCTGCCTGATCACCGAGGGTGTCCGCGGTGAAGGCGGCATCCTGCGCAACAGCAGCGGCGAGCGCTTCATGGAGCGCTATGCACCGCACTACAAGGACCTGGCCTCGCGCGACGTGGTCAGCCGTTCGATGACCATCGAGATCCGCGAAGGCCGCGGCGTCGGCGAGCACAAGGACCACATCCTGCTCGACCTGACCCACCTCGGCCCGGGCGTGATCGACGAGAAGCTGCCGGGCATCGCCGAGAGCGCCCGCATCTTCGCCGGCGTCGACGTGCACAAGCAGCCGATCCCGGTCATTCCGACCGTGCACTACAACATGGGCGGCATCCCGACCAACTACCACGGTGAAGTGGTGCAGAAGGTCGGCGACAACGACAATGCCGTGGTGCCGGGCCTGTACGCCATCGGCGAAGCGGCCTGCGTGTCCGTGCACGGCGCCAACCGCCTGGGCTCGAACTCGCTGCTGGACCTGGTGGTGTTCGGCCGTGCGGTGGCCAACCGCTGCGCCGAGACCATCAAGCCGGGTGCCGCGCACAAGCCGCTGCCGGCCGATGCCTGCGACAAGGCGCTGGGCCTGCTGGACAAGCTGCGCCACGCCAACGGCGATACCCCGACCTCGGTCATCCGCGATCGCATGCAGCGCACCATGCAGGCCGACGCGGCGGTCTTCCGTACCAGCCAGACGCTGAAGGAAGGCTGCGAGAAGATGGACAAGATCTTCGACTCGTTCCAGGACGTGAAGGTCTCCGACCGTTCGCTGGTCTGGAACTCGGACCTGATCGAGACCTACGAGCTGAACAACCTGCTGCTCAACGCGGTGGCGACGATCAACTCGGCCGAACAGCGCAAGGAAAGCCGTGGTGCGCATGCGCACGAGGACTATCCGGACCGCGACGACGTCAACTGGCAGAAGCACACCCTGGTCAGCGTCGACGAGAAGGGCAAGTGCAGCTTCGACTACCGTCCGGTGCACATGTACACGTTGACCGACGACGTGTCCGTGGTGCCGCCGAAGCCGCGCGTGTACTGATCCGACCCCGCCTACCATGCAATCCGCGCCCACGGGCGCGGGCCGCCTGAGCCAACGAGAGCAGCCATGGCCGAGTTTTCACTCCCCAAGAATTCCAAGATCACGAAGGGCAAGCACTTCCCCGTCAAGAACGGCGGCAAGAACGTGCGCACCTTCAAGATCTACCGCTGGAGTCCGGACGACGACAGCAACCCGCGCACCGATACCTATGAAGTCGATCTGGATGCCTGTGGCCCGATGGTCCTGGACGCCCTGATCAAGATCAAGAACGAGATCGACCCGACCCTGACCTTCCGCCGCTCGTGCCGCGAAGGCATCTGTGGTTCGTGCGCGATGAACATCGACGGCACCAATACCCTGGCCTGCACCCGAGCCATCTCGGACTGCGGCAAGAAGGAAGTGCCGATCTACCCGCTGCCGCACATGAACGTGGTCAAGGATCTGGTTCCGGACCTGACCCACTTCTACGCGCAGTACGCCTCGATCAAGCCGTGGATCCGCACCCAGACCCCGGCACCGCCGGACCGTGAGCGCCTGCAGTCGCCGGAAGACCGCAAGAAGCTGGACGGCCTGTATGAGTGCATCCTGTGCGCCTGCTGCTCGACCAGCTGCCCGAGCTACTGGTGGAACGGCGAGCGTTACCTGGGCCCGGCAATCCTGCTGCAGGCCTACCGCTGGATCATCGACTCGCGCGATGAGGACACCGGTGCGCGCCTGGACGATCTGGAAGATCCGTTCAAGCTGTATCGCTGCCACACCATCATGAACTGCGCCCGCACCTGCCCGAAGGGCCTGAACCCGGCGCTGGCGATCGCCGAGATCAAGAAGCTGATGATGGAACGCCGCGCCTGATCAGGCCTGGCTGTACCCGGTGGAGCCGCGCTACGCGTGGCTGCACCACCTCAGTAGAGCCACGCCATGCGTGGCTTTGCTGTATCTGGAGAAGCACGATGGAAGACGATGTCCTGCTGAAGAAGCTGCGCTGGCGCTGCCGCCGCGGCATGCGCGAACTGGACCAGCTGTTCGGCCGCTACCTGGACCGTGAGTGGAGCACTGCACCGACCGGAGAGCGCGAGGTTTTCCTGTTCCTGCTCGATTGCGAGGACGATAAGTTGTGGCGCTGGTTCATGGGCTATGAGGCTTGCCCACATGCGCACGCGATCCCCCTCATGCAGAAGATCCTCGCCCTCAAGCCTTGAGTGGCGCCCCTCGCGGCTGCAGGCCGCCGCCCAGTTGGCGGTGCTGCTGGCCTCCCCCTGGTTGTTGCGCGCCTCGGATCTGCCTGCGCGGCTGCTGATGCCCGCGCTGCTGCTGGCCTGGGGCGTCGGCTTGGTCGAACTGGCCTGGCGCCAGCGCAGGCCACGCGTGCAGGTGCGTCTTCCGCCGCTTCCCGGGCCATTGCAGGTGGCCGGGCGGGACGTCGATACGCCACGGCTGGTGGTGCGTGGCCCATGGTTGTTGTTGCTGTGGCGTGAGGATCGGCGCCGCCGGCGCCTGCTGTTCTGGCCGGATGTGCTCGATTCCGGGCAGCAACGTGAACTGCGACTGGCCGTGGCCGCACGCAGCGTTTCCCGTCAGCCCCGGTCGATGGCACCATAAGCTGAATTGACCGGCGTGCCTGCATGTTCAAACCCATTCCCGTGGCCATCGGCCTGCGCTACCTGCGCGCCAAGCGCCGCAACGGCTTCATCTCCTTCATCTCGATGGCATCGATCCTGGGCATCGCGCTCGGCGTTACGGTGCTGATCACCACCCTGGCGGTGATGAGCGGTTTCCAGAAGGAAATCCGCAGCCGCCTGCTGCAGATGACCGCCCATACCACCATCAGCCGCGACGGCGAACCGATGCCGGACTGGATGCGGGTGGTCGACGTGGCCAAGAAGGACCCGCGGGTGGCCGGCGCCGCGCCGTACATCGAGATCCAGTCGATGATCAGCGGCCCGCGCGTGCAGGGCGCGATCATCCAGGGCATCGATCCGGCGCTGGAGCCGAACGTCTCGGTGATCGACAAGAAGGTCACCAAGGGCAGCTATGACAGCCTCAAGCCGGGCAGCTTCAACCTGCTGCTGGGCAAGGAGCTGGCGGTCTGGCTGGGCGTGGACGTTGGCGACCAGGTGCTGGTGACGTTTGCCGAAGTGCAGGGCACGCCGGCCGGCGCGGTGCCGCGGATGAAACGCTTCACCGTCAGCGGCCTCTTCGAGGCCGGGTACAACGAGGTCGATCGCGGCGTCGGCTTCGCCAACATGCAGGACCTGGAGCGTGTTCTGCGCAGTGACGGCGCCACCGGCGTGCGGCTGAAGCTGCACGACATGGACCGCTCGCTGGAAGTGGGCGTGGACCTGGCGCAGAGCCTCGGTGGCGCCTACCGCGTGAGTGACTGGACGCAGCAGAACGCCAACCTCTACCACTCGCTGCGCATGGAGAAGGTGGTGATGGGCATCCTGCTGTCGCTGATCATCGCCATGGGTGCCTTCAACCTGGTGTCCTCGCAGGTGATGCTGGTGACCGACAAGCAGGCCGACATTGCCATCCTGCGCACGCTGGGCCTGACCCCGGGCGGGGTGATGCAGGTGTTCATGGTGCAGGGCTCGTTGATCGGTATCTTCGGCACGCTGGCCGGCCTGATCGGCGGCATCACCCTGACCCTCAACCTGGAACGCATCCTCGGCGCCATCGAAAGCGTGTTCAACGTCAAGCTTCTGCCGGAGGACGTCTATTACATCACCGGCCTGCCGACCGACATGCAGACCGGCGACGTGGTGGCGATCACCGTGGTCGCGCTGCTGATGAGCTTCCTGGCAACCCTGTATCCCGCCTGGCGGGCGGCACGCACCCAGCCGGCGGAGGCCCTGCGTTATGAATAAGGTCGTCAACCGCGGCGATGAAGTGATCCGCGCCGAAGCGCTGGGCAAGACCTATGCCGAAGGGCGCATGCAGACCCCGGTGTTCGATGGGCTGGACCTGACCGTGACTGCTGGCGAGACGGTGGCGATCATCGGCGCCTCCGGTGCCGGCAAGAGCACGCTGCTGCACCTGCTGGGCGGCCTGGACATTCCGACTGCCGGCGAAGTGTATGTGACCGGCCAGCGCATGTCGGCGCTGTCGGATACCGCGCGCGGCCTGCTGCGCAACCAGGCGCTGGGCTTCGTCTACCAGTTCCATCACCTGCTACCGGAGTTCACGGCGCTGGAAAACGCGATGATGCCGGTGCTGCTGGCCGGCACCGCCGTGGCCGAGGCGAGCAGCCGGGCCACTACGCTGCTGGAAGCGGTCGGCCTCGGCCATCGCCTGGACCACAAGCCGGGCGAGCTGTCCGGTGGCGAACGCCAACGTGCTGCAGTGGCGCGCGCGCTGGTCAATCATCCGGCCTGCGTGCTCGGCGACGAGCCGACCGGCAACCTGGATGACCGCACCGCCGGCACCGTGTTCGAGCTGATGCTGGAACTCAACCGCGCGCGCCATACCAGTCTGGTGCTGGTGACCCACGACCGCAGCCTGGCGCGGCGCCTGGACCGGGTGCTGGAGCTGCGCGAAGGGCGCCTGCACGCACTGGCCCACGCCGACGTCTGAGCGCTGGGACCGCTTTGGTGGAAGCCGACCTTGGTCGGCTGCTCCTGCAGGGCAAGCGCCAACCAGGGTTGGCGTCTACCGTGGTCCGCCAGTAGCCGCCGACCGGCGGCTGAATGGGGCGCGAGCCGTCGCGCCGGCATTGCCAGCCCAGGCGCATGATGGCGACAGTTCCCCGAGGAGATCGCCATGAAGACCCCGATGCTGATGGCCGGACTCTGCCTGGCACTGGCCGCCTGTGCGACCACCGGCCGGCTCAGCAGTACCGAGAAACTGGATCTGTACCGTGCCCACGCCGGCGCGCCGCAGAACGACATGCAGTTCTTTGGCAGCCTCAATGGCTGGACCGAGCTGGGCGACAGTGCGCTGGCGGTGTGGACCCGTCCCAGCGAAGCCTATCTGCTGGAGTTGAATGGTCCCTGCCAGGACCTGCCATATGCGACCGCCATCGGCCTGACCAGCAGCATGGGCCGTGTGTCGTCGCGCTTTGACAAGGTGCTGGTGCGCGACCCCACCGGCGGGCCGCGCCTGCCGTGCTTCATCAACAGCATCCGCAAGCTGGACGTGAAGGCCCTGCGCGCGTCCGAGCAGGAACTGCGACAGGCGCAGGTGCAGGAGCGCGAGGAAAACGCGAAATAGCGCGGTAGTGCCGGCCGCTGGCCGGCAACCTGGCATCTGCGCGATGCCGGCCAGCGGCCGGCACTACCTGTGGGTCAGGCTTCCGGGGTGAAGCCGGCGGGCTTTTCCGCGTCCTTCTCGAACAGGAACTTGACCAGTTCGCCTTCAAGGAACGCACGATGTTCCGGCGTGCGCGGCGACAGCCGGTTCTCGTTGATCAGCATGGTCTGGTGGGCTAGCCACGCCGCCCAGGCCTGCTTGCCGATGTTGTTGAAAATGCGCTGGCCCAGCTCGCCGGGGTAGGGCACGAAGTCCAGGCCCTCGGCATCGCGTTGTTCGTACTGGCAGAAGACGGTTCGGGGCATGGGATTCACTCGTGGTTGCGGGGTTTGCTGGAATTTCGTTTCGGCGTCTTGATCGTGGCGCCGTCGAGCAGTTTGCGGATCGGTGCCGGCAGGCCCAATGCGGGCAGCTCGTCGCTGGCGACCCAGCGCAGCGTGGGTTCTTCCACGCGCAGGCCGCGCACCCTCCGTGACAATACCTGCAGGTGCAGCCTGTAGTGGCTGAAGGTGTGCTGCAGCACCGGCAGTTCTTCTGCATCTTCCAGCGAGCCGTCGACATGTGCGTCGAACCAGTCCTGCAGGTCGCTGCCGGCCTCGGCCTGCGGCAGCGTCCACAGCTGCGCCCAGATGCCGGTGTCCGGCCGCTTCTGCAGGAGCACGCGCTGCTGGGCGTCGCGCAGCAGCAGTGCAACTGCTTCGCGTTCGGGCAGGGTCTTGCTGGGCTTGGGCGTGGGCAGTTCAGCGGTGCGGCCTTCGCGCCGCGCCACGCATGCGTCCTGCAGCGGGCAGATCACGCAGGCCGGCTTGGCCCGGCTGCATACCGTCGCGCCCAGGTCCATCTGCGCCTGCGTGTAATCGGCCATGCGCCCGGCTGGCACCTGCGCGACGTGCGCCTCGGCAATCGCCCACAGTTGTTTCTCGATGGCTGGCAGGCCGGGAAAACCGTCGATGCCGTGATAGCGGCTGAGTACGCGCTTGACGTTGCCGTCAAGGATCGCGAACGGGTCGTTCCAGGCTTGGCTGAGGATGGCGGCAGCGGTGCTGCGGCCGATGCCGGGCAGGGCATGCAATGCATCGAAATCGCGCGGCAGGTCGCCGTCGTGCAGTTCCACGCAGCGCTTTGCCGCGGCATGCAGGTTGCGTGCACGGGCGTAGTAGCCGAGCCCGGCCCACTGCGCCATCACCGCGTCATTGCTGGCGGCGGCGAGCTCGGGCAGGGTCGGGAAGTGCTGCAGGAACCGCTGGAAATACGGGATGACCGTGGCCACCTGGGTCTGCTGCAGCATGATCTCCGACAACCAGACCCGGTAGGGGCTGCGCGGGTGCTGCCAGGGCAGGTCATGGCGACCGTGGTCGTCGAACCAGTGCAGCAGGCGGGCGACGAAGTCGTCTTCCTGGGCAGTGTCGGCGCTGGCGTGCGGCTGGCGGTGCATGAGTGTTCCGGAAGGAGGCAGCCACCCATGGGGTGGCTCTGCTTCGCCCTGGTAGAGCCATCCCATGGAGGGCTGCACCAGATTGCGGTGGCTGCGCGATCTATCAGGCGCCCAATGCTTCAGGCAGCAGGGCGTCGACGAAGGCTTCCGGATCGAACACGCGCAGGTCTTCCGGGCGCTCGCCGATGCCGGCGAAGCGGATCGGAATGCCGAACTCGCGGGCCAGCGCGAACACCACGCCGCCCTTGGCGGTGCCGTCTAGCTTGGTCACCACCAGGCCGGTCACGTTCACTGCGGCATTGAACTGGCGCAGCTGCGACAGCGCGTTCTGGCCGGTGGTGCCGTCGATCACCATCAGCACTTCGTGCGGGGCGGTGGGGTCGATCTTGCCGAGCACGCGGCGGATCTTGCCCAACTCGTTCATCAGGCCGGACTGGGTATGCAGGCGGCCGGCGGTATCGGCAATCAGCACCGAGGTGCCGCGGGCCTTGCCGGCCTGCAGTGCGTCGAACGCCACCGAAGCGGCATCGGCGTTCTGCCCCTGCGCGACCACGGTCACGCCATTGCGCTCGCCCCAGGCCTGCAGCTGGGCCACGGCGGCGGCGCGGAAGGTATCGCCGGCAGCCAGCATCAGGCTGTGGCCGTCATCCTTGAAGCGCTTGGCCAGCTTGCCGATGGTGGTGGTCTTGCCGACGCCGTTGACGCCGACGGTGAGCACCACGAAGGGCTTGGCGTTGCGGTCGATCACCAGCGGCTTGGCCACCGGCTGCAGGATCGCGATCAGCTCGGCGCGCAGCGCGGCCAGCAGCGCATTGGCGTCGGCGAACTCGCGCGACTTCATGCGCTTGCGCAGGCCCTCGACCAGATCGGTGGTGGCGCCCACGCCGACGTCGGCGGTGATCAGGGCGGTTTCCAGCTCGTCCAGCAGATCGTCGTCGAGCTTGGGGTTGCGCGAGAACAGGCCGCCGAAGCTGCGCGCGATGACGCTGTTGCGCAGGCGTTCGCGCCAGCCGGGCTTGCCAGCGGGCGCCGGCGGGGCATCCACCAGCGCCGGCAGGTCGGTGGCCGGGGCGGTTGGTTCCTCGACCGGAATGACCGGAGCCAGAGGGGCCAGCACAGCGGCCGCAGCGAGCGCTTCAGCCTGGACGTCCTCGGACGCGGTGGCCGGTTGCGCAGCTGGCACGGCAGGCACTTCGGCGACGGGGGCCTGTACGGCGACGGGGGCCGGTTCCGGTGCAGGCGCCGGTGCCTTGGCTTCGACCACCGAGGCGGTGGGTGCGTCCTCGGCCGGGGCGGCCGACGGGAACGCCGCCGCCAGCTCTTCAGCCGAGTAGTGCTGGGTCTTGGGTGCCTCCGTGGTGGGGGCATCCTGGGGCTTCTTGCGGCGGAAAAAACTGAGCATTGGCAAAAGGCGCTGAAATCAGAGGGATATGCTACCACTCGGGCCTGTCGGGCCGATGTGGACTCAAGGCTGCGGCGTGCCGGCCGTTAACCGGTCAGGAGGGCTGCGGCGTGCGGCCCGGAGACCGCCATGGACAACGTGATTGGAACCGCTCTGGGGGGCATGCGCGCGGCCCAGCAGGGCGTGCAGGTGGCCGCGCACAACGTGGCCAACCTGGCGACCCCCGATGCCCGGCGCCTGCAGGTACAGCGCAGTGCCGCCGAGCAGGGCGGGGTGGCGACGGCGGTGACCACCACCGACCCCGATCCGGGCGCACCGCTGGGCGATCTGCTGGCGGCCAAGGCCGAAGTAGTGGCCTTCGCCGCCAATGCCACGCTGATCCGCCGCCAGGACCAGATGCTGGGGGCGCTGCTGGATCGCGAGGCCTGAACAACCCGCCCTGGTAGATGCCAACCTTGGTTGGCACTCATGGAGCAGTCGAGCATGGCTCGCCCCTACAAAAGCGCGTGAACCAGGGTTGGCCTCCATCAGGGCGCTGCCCGGCACCCGATCTGTCGATCAGGCCGACAACTCCAGCAGCAGCTTGTTCAGGCGCGCCACATAGGCACCCGGGTCCTTCAGGCTGTCACCGGCGGCCAGCGCGGCCTGGTCGAACAGCACCCGGCCGAGGTCGTCGAAGCGCGCGCCATCGGCTTCGGCGTCGAGCTTGGCGATCAGCGGATGGCCCGGGTTGATCTCCAGCACCGGCTTGCTGTCCGGCACCTTCTGCCCGCTGGCTTCCAGGATCTGGCGCATCTGCAGGCCCAGGTCCTGCTCGCCGATGGCCAGCACCGCCGGCGAATCGGTCAGGCGGTGCGACACGCGCACCTCGGCCACTTCGTCACCCAGGACCGTCTTGAGCCGCTCGACCAGGCCCTGCTTGTCCTTCGCTGCCGCTTCCTGTGCCTGCTTGTCCGCATCGGTTTCCAGTGCGCCCAGGTCGAGATCGCCACGGGCGATATCGACGAAGCCCTTGCCGTCGAAATCGGTCAGGTAGCCCATCAGCCACTCGTCGATGCGGTCGGTCAGCAGCAGCACTTCCACGCCCTTCTTGCGGAACACTTCCAGGTGCGGACTGTTGCGCACCTGGCTGTAGCTCTCGCCGGTCAGGTAATAGATCTTGTCCTGGCCTTCGGTCATGCGGCCGATGTAGTCGGCCAGCGACACGGTCTGCGCATCACCGTCGCCACGGGTGGAGGCGAAGCGCAGCAGGCCGGCCACCTTCTCGCGGTTGTTGTAGTCCTCGGCCGGGCCTTCCTTCAGCACCTGGCCGAATTCCTTCCAGAACGTGGCGTACTGCTCGGGCTTGTCGGTGGCCAGCTTCTCCAGCATGTCCAGCGAGCGCTTGGTCAGCGCCGATTTCATCGAGTCGATGACCGGGCCGGACTGCAGGATCTCGCGCGAGACGTTCAGTGACAGGTCGTTGGAATCGACCACGCCCTTGATGAAACGCAGGTACAGCGGCAGGAACTGCTCGGCCTGGTCCATCACGAACACGCGCTGCACGTACAGTTTCAGGCCCTTGGGCGCATCGCGGTGGTACAGGTCGAACGGCGCGCGGCCGGGCACGTACAGCAGCGAGGTGTACTCCAGCTTGCCCTCGACCTTGTTGTGGCTCCACGCCAGCGGCTCGCTGTGGTCGTGCGCCACGTGCTTGTAGAACTCGGTGTACTCGGCGTCGCTGATCTCGGTGCGCGGGCGGGTCCACAGCGCGCTGGCGCGGTTGACGGTCTCCCACTCGACGGCGGCGCCTTCTTCGCCTTCCTTCGGCATCTGGATCGGCAGGCCGATGTGGTCGGAGTACTTCTTGAGGATGCTGCGCAGGCGCCAGCCATCGGCGAAGTCGTGCTCGCCGTCCTTCAGGTGCAGCACGATGCGGGTACCGCGCTCGGCCTTGTCCACGGTGGCCACTTCGAAATCGCCTTCGCCACGCGAGGTCCAGCGCACGCCTTCGGCTGCAGCCAGGCCGGCGCGGCGCGAGGTCACTTCCACTTCGTCGGCGACGATGAAGGCGCTGTAGAAGCCGACGCCGAACTGGCCGATCAGCTGCGAATCCTTCTTCTGGTCGCCGGACAGCTGCCGCAGGAAGTCGCCGGTGCCGGACTTGGCGATGGTGCCGAGGTGGGCGATGGCTTCGGCGCGGCTCATGCCAATGCCGTTGTCTTCGATGGTGATGGTGTGGGCGGCGGCGTCGAAGCTGACGCGCACGCGCAGTTCGCTGTCGCCTTCCAGCAGCGCCGGCTGGGTCAGGGCCTCGAAGCGCAGCTTGTCGGCGGCGTCGGCGGCGTTGGAGACCAGCTCGCGCAGGAAGATTTCCTTGTTGGAGTACAGCGAGTGGATCATCAGCTGCAGCAGCTGCTTGACTTCGGTCTGGAAGCCAAGGGTTTCGGTCTGGGTGGTCTCGGTCATCGATAGGGCTCCATGTGCAATGCCGCGCCAGCGCGTGCGGCCTCGCCAAGGGGTATGGCTGATTGTCCCGAAATCAAGGGGTTGGTCGGCAGGGCTTGCAGCCCTGCACCCGCCGGGGCCGAAGCAACAGCAACAGCAATAGCAACAGCGGGCTATCCTTGGGATGGCGGGGCACTGTGGGTTTGCGGGGACGCCGTAAACCCATCCATGGGGGCTTGGTCGCGGCATCCATGCCGCTCACACCCCGCAAACCCACGGTGCCCCGTCTTCGACAGTTGGCTGGCGGCCAGTAGATCCACGCCATGCGTGGATGAAATCTCTCAGATATCGAAATCCAATCCAGGGTCAGATCCGTTTTCCGCAGGAAAACGGATCTGACCCCAAGAGCCCTTCGGCAGATCGCAGGAAACTGTCGAAGGCGGGGTGGGTCAGGTTGTGGGGGTGTCCGCGGCATGGATGCCGCGGCCAAGCCCCCATGGACGGGTTCACGGCGTCCCCCACAACCTGACCCACCCCGCCAACCCCCAGGGAACCAGCTTTTGAAGTTGCTTCGGCCGTTGCTGTGGCTTCTGCGGGTGCCGGGCGCCGCCCGGCCGAACTACAATCCCGCTCATGCTGAAATTCTCGAATGAACCCCGCCGGGGGCGCCGGTGAGCGGCCGCGGGGGCAATGATGGCCAGGTCCGCATCATCGGCGGTCGCTGGCGCAATACCCGCCTGCCGGTGCCGACCCTGCCGGGGTTGCGACCCAGCAGCGACCGCGTGCGCGAAACCCTGTTCAACTGGCTGATGCCCAAGCTGGGCGGGGCGCGGGTGCTGGACCTGTTCGCCGGCAGCGGCGCATTGGGCCTGGAAGCGGTCTCGCGCGGTGCCGCCCACGCCACCCTGGTCGAGCGCGATGCGCAGCTGGGACGCAACCTGACCACCACCGTCGCCAAGCTGCAGGCCGTGGACCAGATCACCGTCGTGCAGGCCGATGCCCTGCGCTGGCTGCAGGGCGCGCCCGCGCAGCAGGCCGATCTGGTGTTCATCGACCCGCCATTCGCCGATGGCCTGTGGCAGGACGTGCTGGCCCAGCTGCCGCGGCACCTTGCAGCCGACGCCTGGCTGTACCTGGAATCGCCGGCCGGCCACGTGCCGGTGCTGCCGCCAGACTGGCTGCTGCACCGCGAGGGAGGCACCCGTGAGGTGCGCTTTGCCCTGTACCGCCGTGCCACTGCTACACTTTGACCTCATCTGAACATCTGCTACCGCCCATGACCGTGGCCAACCGCCGCATCGCCGTCTATCCCGGCACGTTCGACCCGATCACCAACGGTCACATCGACCTTGTGAGCCGGGCCGCGCCGCTGTTCGAAAAGGTCGTGGTCGGCGTGGCGCAGAGCCCGTCGAAGGGCCCGGCGCTGCCGCTGGAGCAGCGCGTGCAGCTGGCGCGGGGCGCGCTGGGCCACCATGGCAACGTCGAGGTCATCGGCTTCGATACCCTGCTGGCCCATTTCGTACGCTCGGTCCAGGGCGGGGTGCTGCTGCGCGGCCTGCGCGCGGTGTCCGACTTCGAGTACGAATTCCAGATGGCCAGCATGAACCGCCACCTGATCCCCGAGGTCGAGACCCTGTTCCTGACCCCGGCCGAGCAGCACAGCTTCATTTCGTCCTCGCTGGTCCGCGAGATCGCGCGCCTGGGCGGCGACGTGTCCGGTTTCGTGCCGGCCGCGGTGCTCGAAGCCCTGCGCAAGGTCCGCGAAGCGAAGGCGGCACAGCAGTAAGTCCGCAGTACCGGCACCCCATTACGTACACCACCACGCACCATTCCGGGAGGAAACCCATGAACACCACCATGCGCGCGATGCTGATCGCTTCGTTGGCCCTGGCCTTCACCGCCTGCAAGAAGGAAGAGGCCGCTCCGGTCGACGAAGCCAAGCAGGCCCTGGTCGCTCCGGCCAAGGATGACGATGCCGGCTGGAAGAAGTACCTGCAGGAAGTGGCGATCCAGAACATGGGCAACATCACCAACAGCCCGTTCCTGTATTACCTCTCGCCGGAATCGGACCCGGACTTCCAGGCCAAGTACGAGCGCCAGACCGAGAGCGCGACCCAGGCCGTGGCCCGTGGCGTGCAGCCGGGCAACATGCTGGCCTTCGGTTCGTCGGCCTCGGGCAAGATGGCTGACATGATCCAGGCCGTGTTCAAGGACGTGTCGCCGGATTCGATGAAGGGCGTGCGCGTCGTCTTCATCGGCCAGTCGGCCGACAACGCCCGCGTGCAGGCGGCGATCCAGCCGACCGGCGCCGAGTACATTTTCGTCGAAGCCAAGTAATACCGAGCCATGGCGGCCATGCCCCGGCATGGCCCGGGCGGCGTCCTGCAAGGGCGCCGCTGATGACCTGACCGGCCCGCGCGCCCGCGCTGGCCGGTCCTTTGTCCCAAGGCGCGGGCGAGGAGTATCGCCATGTCGCTGAAAATCAACGAGCTCTGCGTCAACTGCGACGTCTGCGAGCCGGCCTGCCCGAACCAGGCCATTTCGATGGGTGAAACCATCTACGTGATCGACCCTGCCCGCTGCACCGAATGCGTGGGCCATTTCGACGAACCACAGTGCGTGGTCGTCTGCCCGGTCGAGTGCATCGACCCGGATCCGGAGATCGTGGAAACGGAAGACCAGTTGCTGGCCAAGCTGCGCCAACTGCAGCACGATCACCCCGAACTCTACGCGGAGCCCCCATCCGAATGAAGACGCTGATCGTCCGCCCCATGTTGCTGCTCGGCCTGCTGCTGAGCCCGGTTGCCTGGGCCGACGGCCCGGCCCGTGCCGAACGCCCCGATGGCGCGGCCATTGCCAGCGGCCACGCGCTGGCCACCCAGGCCGGCATCGATATCCTGGCGCAGGGCGGCAACGCCTTCGATGCGGCGGTGGCGGTATCGTCCACGCTGGCGGTGGTCGAGCCGATCAGCTCCGGGCTGGGCGGTGGCGGCTTCTTCCTGCTGCACGACGCGGCCACCGGCAAGGACGTGATGCTGGATGCGCGCGAGACCGCGCCGGCGGCGGCCACGCCGCAGGCCTTCCTCGACAAGCAGGGCAACCTCGACCGCGACCGCTCGGTCAACGGTGCGTGGTCGGCCGGCATCCCGGGCCTGCCCGCAGCGCTGGTCGAACTGTCGGCCAGGCATGGCAAGCTGCCGTTGTCGGCCTCGCTGCAGCCGGCCATCCGCATCGCACGCGAAGGTTTTCCGGTGTACGAGCGCATGGCCAAGGGCTACGCGTCGCGCCGTGAAGTGATGGAGCGCTATCCCGGCACGCGTGAAGTCTATCTGCGCAACGGCAAGCCGATCGCCAGCGGTGACCTGTTCAAGCAGCCGGAGCTGGCGCAGACGCTGGAGCGCCTGGCCGCTGGAGGTTTCGACGGCTTCTACAAGGGCCAGACCGGAAAGCTGTTGCTGGCGGGCGTCAGGCAGGCCGGCGGCAGGTGGACCGCCGAAGAGCTGGCCGGCTATCGCGTGAAGCAGCGCGAGCCGATCGTGTTCAACTACAACGGCTGGAAGATCACCACCGCGCCGCCGCCGTCGTCCGGTGGCATCGCGCTGGCCAGCATGCTGCAGATCCTGGAAGGCTGGGACATCAGGAAGATGGATCCGGCGCACCGTACCCACCTGGTGGTGGAGTCGATGCGCCGCGCCTACCGCGACCGTACGTTCTTCCTCGGCGATCCGGACTTCGTGCAGATCCCGCAGAAGGTGCTGACCAGCAAGGACTACGCACAGGGCCTGCGCGCGACCATCCATCCGGAGAAGGCCACGCCCAGCGACCTGCTGTCGGGCAACCCGACACCGCTGGAGGACGACGAGACCACGCACTTCTCGATCATCGACCGCGACGGCAACCGCGTCGGCGCCACCCAGACCGTCAACCTGCTGTACGGCTCGGGGCTCATTCCCAAGGGCACCGGCGTGCTGCTGAACAACGAAATGGACGATTTCGCGCTGAAGCCGGGTACGCCCAATGCCTTCGGCGTGATGGGCTACGAGGCCAATGCGCCGAAGCCGGGCAAGCGCATGCTCAGCTCGATGACGCCGACCTTCATGGAAAACAGCGACAAGGTGATCGTGCTGGGCACTCCGGGTGGCAGCCGCATCATCACCATGGTGCTGCTGGGCATCCTCGGCTACGACGCCGGCCTGGACGCGCAGCAGGTTGCCGCGCTGCCGCGCTACCACCACCAGTGGCTGCCGGACCTGATCGAAGCCGAGGACGATGCGTTCGACGCGGCGACGGTGAAGCAGCTGCAGGCGATGGGCCACAGGATCGACCTGCCGGGCAATGTCGCCGCCGGCGGTCGCGGTTCCAGCCACGTGTGGGGCAACCTGCAGACCGTGGAATGGGACCGCAAGGCGAACAAGCTGTTCGGCGGCAGCGACCCGCGCAATCCGGTGGGCAGTGCCCAGGTCGTGCCGGCCCACTGATGTGGTGGTGCCGGCCACTGGCCGGCAATCTGGCAGATCACCAGGACCCCGCCCACCAGCGGGGTTTCCTGTTTCCTTTCTAGCGATTATTTAACGGTCCGGCGCCGATAATCGACGCATGAAACTCTGGTCTATTCGTGGAAACTCGCAGCGCCTGGACGGCGGCGCGATGTTCGGCAACGCGCCGCGCGCGTTGTGGGAAAAATGGGCGGCTCCGGACGAGCTCAATCGCATCGAGCTGGCCTGCCGTGCGCTGCTTGCCAGTCCGCTGGAAGGCAAGACAGTACTGTTTGAAACCGGTATCGGTGCGTTCTTCGACCCGCGCATGCGCGAGCGCTACGGCGTGCAGGAAAGCCAGCACGTGCTGATCGATTCACTGCGCGAAGCGGGTTTCGAGCACGAGGACATCGACGTGGTGGTGCTCAGCCACCTGCACTTCGATCATGCCGGTGGCCTGCTTGCCGCATGGAGCGAAGGGCGCGAGCCCGAGCTGCTGTTCCCCAACGCAACCTATGTGGTTGGTGCGCAGCATTGGCAGCGCGCCGTGCAGCCACACCCGCGCGATCGGGCCAGTTTCATTCCTGAGCTGCCCGGCCTGCTGCAGGCCAGTGGCCGCTTGGAAGTGGTGGAGGGGGAGTACTCGAAGGCGCTCGGCCGCAGCGTGCGCTTCAGCTACAGCGATGGGCATACGCCGGGGCTGATGCTGGCCGAGATCGTTGGTCATGCGCATGCCGGTGAAGATGCGCACGGTGGCGTGGTGTTCTGTGCCGACCTCATCCCAGGTCGTTCATGGGTGCACGTGCCGATCACCATGGGCTATGACCGCAATGCCGAATTGCTGATCGACGAGAAGCGGCAGTTCCTTGAAGACAAGCTGGCGCGCAACGTGCGGCTGTTCTTCACCCACGACCCGCAGGTGGCGCTGGCGCAGCTGGGCCGTGATGACAAGGGACGTTTCGTGACCCTGCACGAACAGGGCGAACTGAAGGCGCGCGCGCTGGGCTAATGGCAGAGCCGAGCGTGGGCTCGGCTCTACATCACTCGTCGTTACGACGCCTTCAGGCAGCTGCTCATGAAGGTCTTGCGCGCATCGCCTGCCAGCTTCTTCGCGCCGGCGTCAGCGTTGCACTTGCGCATGCGTTCCTGCTGCGTATTGACCGGCTTGGTTTCGGCGGCCTGGCCACTGAGGCAGGAGCTCTGCGCGGTCTTGTAGGCATCCCCCTTCAAGCCCTTGTTCTTGGCCGAGCATTCGGCCATGCGTTGCTGCTGCGGGGTGGTGGCGTTGGCAGCCAGGGGGAGGCCGGCCAGCAGGACGGCGGCCAGCAGGAAAGAGGCCTTCATCGCGAGCTCCAAGGGGGCGGGTGCGCGGAGCATTCGCCTTGGGCCGGCAAGGCCACGTGAAGAATCACGCATTGGCCACGCCACGTGGTCTGGCGTCCGCACGCAGGGGTGATGCGCACCCGCGAACGCTGGATGTAGGTGGATAACCCCCCTGGGGATGGATCCGGCCCTGTCGTCGTGGCCAGAGTCCTTCTGCGAAGAAAGGGCTCTGGCCCCCGGTTCCGCCGGATCAGCCGACGCGGGTGCCGAAGATGCGGTCACCCGCGTCGCCCAGTCCGGGCAGGATGTAGCCCTTGTCGTTGAGCTGGGCATCGATGGCCGCCGTGTAGATTTCCACGTCCGGATGCACGGCCTTCACTGCTTCGATGCCTTCGGGCGCGGCCACCAGGAAGATGCCCTTGATGCGACGGGCGCCGGCGCGCTTGAGCATGTCAATGGTGGCGATCAGCGTGCCGCCGGTGGCCAGCATCGGGTCGAGGATCAGTGCGTCGCGCTCTTCCAGGCGGCCGGTCAGGCGCTCGAAGTAGGGCACCGGCTGCAGGGTTTCTTCATCGCGCTGCAGGCCGACCACGCTGACACGGGCCGCCGGGATCAGCGACAGCACGCCGCTGAGCATGCCCAGGCCGGCACGCAGGATCGGCACCACGGTGATCTTGGCGCCGGCAATGCGCTGCACCGTCACCGGGCCGGCCCAGCCGGCCAGGGTGTGCGGCTCGGTATCCAGGTCGGCGGTGGCCTCGTAGGCCAGCAGCGTACCCAGCTCGTTGGCCAGTTCGCGGAAATCCTTGGTGCTGAGCGCAGCGTTGCGCATCAGGCCGATCTTGTGCTGCACCAGCGGGTGGCGCACTTCGACGATCTTCATGGTCGGGAAGGGGAATAGGGAGAGAGGCCGCCATTTTGCCGGATTGGCGGGGCGAAGCCCAAACCGGGCCCGCAGCCGCCGTACATGAAATGTGCAGACGCATGTCACGGCCATGCAACCTTGCGGACATACCGTGCAGACCCATTCTTAACAGGAATGGGGATTCCCAGTGCATATCAAGACTCCGTTGGCCGTTGCCATCACCCTGACCCTGGCAATGGGGGCCGCGGCACCGCTGCAGGCCGCCGGGCAGCAGGCGGTAGCCGCCACCGGCACCGTGGCGGCCGACGCGGTCGACCTTGACCGTATCGAGGTGCGCGCCCAGCTCGAATCGCAGATCCGCGCGGTCGACCTCAAGCGCGGCAGCGACGCCATCGAAGACGCGGTGTCCTCCGATGCCCTGGGCCAGTACCCGGACAAGAACGTGGCCGAATCACTGCAGCGCCTGCCGGGCATCAGCGTGACCCGTGACCAGGGCGAGGGCCGTTTCGTGGTCATCCGTGGCCTGGACGCCAATCTCAACAGTGTCAGCGTGGATGGCATCGCCGTGGGCACGCCGGAGGATTCCAGCCGTGCCGCGCCGCTGGACGTGATTCCCTCCGATTCCACCGAACGCCTGCGCGTGGTGAAGTCGCCGACCCCGGACATGCCCGGCGATGCCATCGGCGGTGCTGTGCTGGTGGAATCGGCCTCGGCCTTCGACCGCGACGGTCGCAGCCTGCGTGGCAAGATCGAGGGCAGTCATCAGCAGCTGTCCGGCGAGACCAGCCCGAAGGCGGCCTTCAACTACAGCGAAGTGTTCAACGACACCTTCGGCGTGGCGCTGGGCGTGAACTACCAGAAGCGCAGGTTCGAGTCGGACAACACCGAAGTGGAGTACGACGGCGAGGACGATGCCGCCGCCGGTGACGTGACCGCGATCAACCTGCAGCACCGCAAGTACGAGATCGAGCGCAAGCGCATCGGCGCCAACCTCAACCTCGACTGGCGGCCGGACGAAGACAGCAGGTACTACCTGCGCACGCTGTACAGCCAGTTCGACGATGCGGAGACCCGCCAGCGCGTGATCTTCAACTTCGACGACGCGACGATGGTCAAGACCGGCACCGACCAGTACCGCCTGGATGGCATGCCGAAGGATTCGATCGACAAGCGCATGCGCTACCGCACCAAGAAGGAAAACACCTTCGCGGCCAGCCTGGGCGGCGAGAACAAGTTGACCAACGCCGTGGTCGATTACCGGATCGGCTACACCCGTACCGAAGAGCGCGTGAACGACGAGATGGAGGCGCGCTTCAAGCTCAACGGCAAGGCGTTCAACGGCAGCCTGGACCAGAGCAGCCGGCTGCCCAGCTACAGCTTCGACAACCCGCAGTGGCTGGACAACAGCAACTACGCGTTCGACCGCTTCGTGCTTTCGCCCAAGCAGGTGAACGACAAGGAGCACAGCGCGCAGGTCAACGTGCGCTTCGACGGCGACAGCAGCAGCATCAAGTTCGGTCTGCTGGGCCGCTGGCGCGACCGCGACGTGAATGTGGATGAGCGCGAACTGCGCGTCGGCCCGAAGGTGGCGCTGTCGGGCTGGACCACTTCCTCGCCCGAACATCGCCACGGCAACTTCGGCGATGGCATGGATTCGGCTGCGATGAGTGCCTTCTGGGCGGCCAATGGCAGCCAGTACAGCGCCCGCCCGCAGGACGTCGGCGGCAATGCGATGACGTCGCTGGAAGAGGATTACGTGGCCAGCGAGGACATCTTCGCCAGCTACGCCATGGGAACCTGGGACGTGGGCGCGCTGCGCATCATCGGCGGCGTGCGCGTGGAGAACACCCGCTTCAAGGCCGTCGGCAACCAGGTGGACGTGGCGGCGAACGGCCGCAGCTTCACTGTTGCCCCGCGCGTGGCCAACAGCAGCTACACCAACGTGCTGCCGGGCCTGCACCTGCGCTATGACGCGGCCGATGACTGGGTGCTGCGCGCCTCGGCCAACAAGACCGTATCGCGCCCGTCCTTCGGCGACGTCTCGCCGCGCGTGGGTTACAGCCGCGGTGACGAGGAAGTGCGCCTGGGCAACCCGGAACTGGATCCGTACGAGTCGAAGAACATCGACCTGTCGGTGGAGAAGTACATCGGCAGCAGCGGCATCGTTTCGCTGGGCCTGTTCCACAAGTCGATCGATGGCTACATCGTCGAAACCGTGCGCACCAATGATCCGGCCTACGGTGGATTCGATGTGACGCAGCCGATCAACGGTCGCAAGGCCACCGTGCGTGGTGCGGAGTTCAACTGGCAGCAGCAGCTGGCCTTCCTGCCGGACGGCCTGGATGGCCTGCTGGTCGGCGCCAGTGGCACCTGGCTGGATACGAAGTTCGATGCCGGCATCGAGGACCGTGCGGGCGAGGACTTCACCCTGCCACGCGCCTCCAGGCACGTCTACAGCGCACACATCGGCTACGAGAAGTACGGCTTGAGCACGCGCCTGGCGGCCGTGTACCGCAGCGAGTACCTGGACAGCATCGGCAAGGGGCGCGCATTCGACATCTACGTGGCACCCAACACCCAGCTCGATTTCTCGCTTGACTACAAGTTCACTCCGCGCGTGAGCGTGTACTTCGAAGCGCAGAACCTGCTGGACAAGCCATTGGAGCTTTACCAGGGCACCCGTTCGCGCACCCTGCAGATGGAAGAGTACGGCCGCACCTATGCGCTGGGCCTGAAGGTGGCGCTGTGAGGGGGCGGGGCGTCACCGTCCTGGCCGCCGCGCTGGCCGCCGCGCTGGCAGCTGCGCTGGTCGCCGGCTGCACGCCGGCCACCGGCACCGATCCGGTTGCGGGAGCGGCCGCGCCGGCCGCCGGGGGCGAGCGCGTGGTGACCACCATCGCCGAAGCCTTCCTGTCACCGATGACCCCGGCCGACAACATAGACTCGCCGGCAGCCTGGCGCGCGCCGGACGGCGCGCTGTGGCTGATCGCCACCGCCAAGGCCACCGACAAGCTGGTGGTCTACGACGGCAGCACCGGACAGCACCTGCGTGACGTCGGCAGCAGCGGCACCGCACCGGGGCAGTTCGACCGCCCAAACGGTATCGCGGTGATCGACGACCTGCTGTGGATCGTGGAGCGCGACAATCACCGCGTGCAGGTACTGCGCCTGCCGGACTTCACGCCGCTGGCGACGTTCGCTGCGGACGACCTGCGCAAGCCTTACGGACTGTGGGTCGACCGTCGTGCCGATGGCTACAGCGTCTACGTCACCGACTCCTGGGACAACGGCGAGGATGCACAGGGGCGTGACATCCTGCCGCCGCTGGCCGAGCTGGACAAGCGCGTGCGCCAGTATCACGTGACGCGCGATGGCGAGAAGGTCGACGCGAAGCGGGTGGCCAGCATCGGCGATACCACCGAGGCGGGAGCGCTGCGCGTGGTCGAGTCGATCTGGGGCGATCCCGAGAACGACCGCCTGCTGATCGCCGAAGAGGACGAGAGCTACGCCAGCGAGTTCAAGGTCTACACCCTGGCGGGCCGCTTCACCGGCACCACCTTCGGCAGCGATGTGTTCAAGGCGCAGGCCGAAGGCGTGACCTTGCGCACCTGCGGCAAGGATGGCTGGTGGATCACCACCGAACAGGGCAAGCAGCGCAGCGTGTTCCATCTGTTCGACCGGCACACGCTGAAGCCGGTCGGCGCGTTCCAGGGCAATACCGTGGCCAACACCGACGGCATCTGGATGATGCAGCAAGCCAGCACGCGCTTCCCGCACGGTGCGCTGTATGCCGTGCATGACGACCAGGGCGTGGTGGCGTTCGACTGGGAGAGCATCGCCAAGCAGCTGGCGCTGCCGCTGGAGTGTGGCGCATGAGCCGGCAGTGCGTGATGCGCACGCTGGCCCTGGGCCTGCTGCTGGCGCTGCCGTCGCTGTCGTTCGCGGCGGCCGAACCGAATACCCAGGTGCCGGCGGGCAGCCGCCACTACGCAGCGACGACGGTGCCGGACCGCATCGTCGCCTCGCCGGCGGCCGATTCCAGCCAAGGCTTCGCGGTGGCCTGGCGCACCGACGGCAGCGTGCAGGCGCCGTTGATGGAGATCGCGCTGGCCGCAGATTCGCCGGCCATCGAAGGCATCCGCCAGGTCCGTGCGACGACCCGCGCGCTGCGGACCGAGAACGGCCTGTCGCACCACCATCGTGCAGATATCGATGGCCTGCAGCCGGATACCCAGTACGTCTACCGTGTGCAGGGCAACGGCAGTTGGAGTGCATGGAACCAGCTGCGCACGCTGGCAGCCGCCGACCAGCCGCTGACCCTGCTGTACTTCGGTGATACCCAGAACAAGAACGTCAGCCATGTCAGCCGCGTGGTCCGTGCCGCGCAGAAGGCCGCACCGCAGGCACGCATGAGCCTGTTTGCCGGCGACCTGGTCAGCGGCGGCGACAACATGGATGACAGCGAGTGGGGAGAATGGTTTGCCGCCGTCGGCTGGCTGGCGCAGGAAACGCTGGTGGCGCCGGCCATAGGCAACCACGAGTACTTCGAGGAATTCGAGGACACCCCGCAGGAGCGCCGCGTGCTGGGCCGCCACTGGCCGGTCACGTTCGCGTTGCCGGGCAATGGTGCCAGCGCTGCGCAGCAGACCAGCTACTGGTTCGATGCGCAGGGCGTGCGCGTGGCCGTGGTAGACGGCACATCGGCACTCGACCTCGGCACTGCCACGGCACAGGCACAATGGCTGGACAAGGTGCTGGCCGGCAATCCCCAGCCGTGGACCATCGTGTTGCTGCACCAGCCGTTCTACTCGCCGCGCGAAGGGCGCGAGAACGCCGCGTTGCGTGACGTGCTGTTGCCGGTGGTACGCCGCCACAACGTCGATCTGGTGCTGCAGGGCCACGACCACACCTATGGCCGCCGTGGCGAAGGGCAGGCCGCAACGCCGCAGTACGTGGTGACTGTAGCCGGACCGAAGCAGTACCGCCTGTCCGATGAAGCGCGCAGGACGATGAACCCAGTGGCCGAAGACACCCAGTTGTTCCAGGTGTTGAACATCGACCCGCAGCGCCTGCGCTATGAAGCGCGCACCGTGACCGGCCGTCTCTACGATGCCTTCGAACTGCGCCGCGATGCCAAGGGGGAAAAGCAGCGCATGGAGCTGACCGAAGGCCGCATCGCACCGCGCGACTGCCCGCGTGCGCAGACCGCCAAGGGTCGCGCCGATCGCTGCTGGGAATGAGGAGAGGCCGATGATCACGCCCCGTCGCATCCTTCCTCTCGCTGCCATCGGCGCCGCACTGCTGTTGCTGACCAGTGTGGTGACCGCTGCCGATACCGTGCTGCATCCATTCCTGGTGGCCCAGCCAAGGGAAGCCCCGCGGGAAGTGAATCTGGCGGTGGAGATTCCGGCCGGCAGCGTCACCAAGTACGAGATCAAGGAAGACGGCCTGGTGCATGTGGACCGCTTCCAGTCCATGCCGGTCGCCTATCCGGCCAATTACGGCTCGATCCCACGCACCCTGGCCGGTGACAATGATCCGCTGGATGCGCTGGTGCTGACCCGCGAGCCCCTGCATCCGGGCGTGATCGTGCGTTTCCGGCCCGTCGGTTACCTGAAGATGATCGACGGCGGCGAGCACGATGAGAAAATCATCGGCGTACCGACCGACAGGGTTGACCCGACCTACGCGGCTGTCCGCGATCTGGAGGATCTGCCGGAGGTCGAGCGTCAGCGCATCGAGGCCTTCTTCCGGGTCTACAAGGAGCTGCCGGCGGGGCGCAATCCGGTGCAGCTCAATGGCTGGGGCAACGCGGCCGAAGCGCGTGCGCTGATCAGCGAGGCGATGCAGCGCTTCGGCAAGTAGATCCATGCCACGCGTGGATGGTCTGGCGCGCGCATCCCCTTCACTGCCCCTGGCTATCATGTCCGCCTTCAACAACGGGGGCGGTGTCTGTGTCGGTAGCATTGGTATGGTTCCGCCGTGATCTGCGGCTGCAGGACAATCCGGCCCTGCAGGCCGCGCTGGACGCGGGCCACGATGTGGTGCCGGTCTACGTCCACGCGCCGCACGAGGAGGGCGGGTGGGTGCCGGGTGCGGCCTCCGATGCGTGGCGCCACCGTTCACTGGGCGCCTTGGATGCCGACCTGCGCACGCGCGGCTCGTCACTGGTGCTGCGCGGCGGTGACAGCCTGCCGGCCCTCCAATTGCTGGTCGAGCAGACCGGCGCCGAGGCGGTGTACTGGAACCGCAAGTACGAGCCGGCCACCCAGCCTCGCGACGCCACCATCAAGCGCACGCTGCGCGAGCAGGGAATCGACGCGCAGAGCTGCAATGGCAGCCTGTTGTTCGAGCCCTGGGACATTGCGACCCAGCAGGGACAGCCGTACAAGGTGTTCACGCCGTACTGGCGCAACGTGCTCAGTCATTGGCGCCTGCCGGCACTGCAGGCCGCACCGGAGGCACTGACGACGCACGCGGTCGACAGCCTCGCACTTGATGATCTCCAGCTTGCACCGACGCTGGATTGGGATACCGGCTTCTGGGAGTGTTGGCAGCCGGGCGAAACCGGTGCGCTGGAGGCGCTGTCGGTGTTCGAGGACGGTGCCTTGCGCGGTTACCGCGAGCAGCGAGACCTGCCCGACCGTGTGGGCACCTCGCGGATGTCTCCGCACCTGCATTTCGGTGAGATCGCACCGTGGCGCATCGCGCATGCGCTGGAAAGACTGCGCAGCGCCGGCACCGATGCCGACATCGACGGCTATCTGCGGCAGCTGGGCTGGCGTGATTTCGCCTACCACCTGTTGCATCACTTTCCGAAGACGCCCACGGACAACCTCAATCCGCGTTTCGACCGCTTCCCTTGGGCGGCGCCGACTGCAGCGCAACTGCACGACTGGCAGCGCGGCAATACCGGCGTGCCGATCGTTGATGCCGGACTGCGCGAGCTGTGGCACACCGGCTACATGCATAACCGGGTGCGGATGATCGTCGCCAGTTACCTGTGCAAGCACCTTCGCGCGCACTGGCTGCATGGCGCGCGCTGGTTCTGGGACACCCTGGTCGATGCCGATCTGGCGAACAACACGATGGGCTGGCAATGGGTGGCCGGGACCGGCGCCGATGCCGCGCCGTACTTCCGGGTGTTCAACCCGGTCACCCAGGCCGAGAAGTTCGATCCGCAGGCCCGCTACATCAGCCGCTGGGTGCCCGAGCTGGCGGCACTGCCGGTGAAGGCGCGGTTTGCGCCGTGGCAGCATCCTCTGCTCCTGGCCGCACACGCACCTGGCTATCCACGCACGCCGATGGTGGGCCTGGCTGAGGGCCGAGATGCTGCGCTGGCGGCATACCGCCAGTCGGGGGCGGGGTAAAGGGGGACCCGAGCGATCCGGTCAGTTAGCTGAACGCGGCCCTGTCGGCGCACCGGATCATCATCCCGACATCGCATTCGGCTGTTTATCCTCTCTGCGCCCGCAAGCCGCCGGCCGACCGGAAACAAAGGAGAACCTCATGATCCGCAACACCACCCGCAACGTCGCACTGGCCCTGATGAGTGCGGCCGTCCTGTCGGCCTGCGCCACCGGCGGCTCCTATGTGCAGAGTGACCAGTACGGTAACCCGACCGAACAGCAGAACCGGACCGGCCGCAACGCGCTGATCGGTACCGCCATCGGCGTGGCGGCCGGCCTGCTGACCGGCGACAGTGCTACCGAGCGGCGCCAGCACGCGCTGATCGGTGCCGGTATCGGCGCACTCAGCGGTGCCGCCGTCGGCCAGTACCAGGATCGCCAGGAACGCGCACTGCGCGAGCGCACCGCCAACACCGGCATCGATGTGCAGCGCCAGGGCGACAACATCATGCTGAACCTTCCGGACGGCATCACCTTCGACTTCGGCAAGGCGACCCTGAAGCCGCAGTTCTATGGCTCGCTCAACGGCGTGGCCGGTACGCTGCGTGAGTACAACCAGACCATGATCGAGGTGGTTGGCCACACCGACAGCATCGGCAGCGACGCGGTCAACAACCGCCTGTCGAAGGAACGCGCCGACTCGGTCGCGCAGTACCTGATCGGCCAGGGCGTGCAGAGCGTGCGTATCGAAACCCTGGGCGCCGGCAAGGCTTACCCGATTGCCGACAACAGCACCGATGCCGGCCGCGCCAAGAACCGCCGCGTCGAGATTCGGGTGATTCCGCTCAAGCAGTAACGCGTAGCGTTACTGCTTGAGCCGGTCCGGCCATCGGCCGGAACGAAAATGCCGCCCTTGCAGGCGGCATTTTTGTGGGTGCCGAGCGTTGCTCGGCACGCCGACAGCGCATGCAGAGTCGAGCCGCGCTCGACTTCCTCTGTAAGCCATGCCGACCAAGGTCGGCATCTACCAGGAGATGGATAAGCGCTCTTGTTGCAGGTTACGCCGCCGAAGCGGCCACCTTCTCCAGGATCCGCTTGCCACTGCTTTCCAGCGCGGCATCTTCCTGTGCCTTCTGCTGCTGTGCCAGCTTCGCGCCCGGGCACTGCGCCAGCATGTAATTGGCATCGAAGTTGAGCTTCTCGACCAGGAAGTCGACAAACGCACGCACCTTCGGCGAGACCAGGCGGCCGCCGGCGAACACGGCATTGAAGTCCACTTCCGGGCCGGTCCAGCCGGCCAGCACGCGGCGCACCATGCCCGATTCGACGAACGGCTTGGCCATCACATCACCGGTCAGCAGCAGGCCTTCGCCACAGACCAATGCACCATTCAACGCAGACATGTCGTTGGCGGTCATCAGCGGGGTGACCGGGAAGTCGCGCAGTTCACCGCCGTTCTCGCCCAGCTGCCAGGTGAAGCGCGGCGAGTTGCCGGTATGGTACGGCTTGCGCATCGCCAGGATGCGATGGAACTGCAGCTCTTCCGGATGCAGCGGTTCGCCATAGCGCTCAATGTAGGCCGGACTGGCGAACACCTGCGTGCGCAGGCTGCCCAGCTTGCGCGCGACCAGATTGGAATCGGGCAGGGCACCCACGCGCAGCGCCAGGTCCGCTTCACCGGCAATCAGGTCCAGCTTCTCGTTGCCCATGTGCATGTCCAGGCGGATCTCTGGATACTGCGCATGGAACTGGCCCAGCAGCGGGGCGATCCAGGTGATGCCGATCGAGTAGGGCACGGTGAAGCGCAGCCAGCCGCGCGGGCCGGACTGCAGCTGGCTCACCGCGCTTTCGGCCTCTTCAAGCTCGCGTGCGATGCGCTGGCAGTGTTCGTGGTAGATCGAACCGGCTTCGGTCAGGCCGAGGCGGCGCGTGGTCCGGTGCAGCAGGCGCGCACCCAGGCGCGTTTCCAGCTCCTGCACTTTGCGGCTGACCGTGGTCTTGGGCAGGCCGAGCGATTTGGCAGCGGCAATGAAGCTGCCTTGCTCGACCACTTTGACGAAGATCAGCGTCTCGTTGAGATCGTGGGACATGGTCGGGGATCCTGGACGTCGGGGATGGGACAATCGTGACAGAACGATTGGACCGGGAGCGGGATGATTATTCCCCTTAATCAGGACTAATCAAGTAAAGGTTTGAGGTCTATCGTGGCGCCATTCGTTAATTGGAGCCCGTCCGCCATGAGCCTGCGCAACATTCTTGCCCGACTCCGGAACGCCGGCCAGAACACCCTGGACCTGGCGATGACCGTCGAAGCCCGTCCGAGTTCCTTGGTACACAAGGACTTCCGTGAGTTTACCGCGCCCATGCGTCAGCAGCGTGGCGGTGCCATCCGCCTGGTCCCGCACAAGGGCGATCGCCTGCGTCGGACCGGGACTATCCCGGATTTGGGAGGAAATGTCCCGTGAATGGGATACTGACGCCCGAAGTCCTGGTCCTTGGCGGTACCGGTGCCGTCGGCCAGGGCGTGGTCGGCGCTTTGCTGGAAGCCGGCAGCCCGGTGCTGGTGGTTGGCCGCGATCCGGGCCGGCTGGCCGCGCTGCGTGAGCAGTTCGCGGATGAGCCCGGACTGGAGACGCTGCTGGGTTCGCTCAGCGATGACGGCTCGGCACGCGCGCTGGCCGAACGCATCGCGCAGCGCCCGCGCCCGCTGGCGGCAGTGATCGCTGCGATGGGTGGCCCCTACCGTCGCGGCCGGGTGACCGACCGCAACGGCGATGAACTGCTGGGCGCGATGCAGGCCGATCTGATGCCGCACGTGCACGCCGTGCGCCACCTGTTGCCGCTGCTGCAGGACAACGTGCACGCGCGTCGTTACGTGATGATCGGCAGCCCGGCCAACGCCAAGCCCTGGGCGGGCTACGGCGAGACCTCGATCACCACCGCCGCACTGCGCATGTATGCGCAGGTGGTGCACCAGGAAGCGCAGGCGCTGGGCGTGCGCGCGCAGATGCTGGAAGTGTGCAGCCCGGTGTGTACCCCGGCCAACGCGGCCAATGCCTGCATCGAGTGGCCCAGCTCGCTGCTGGTCGGTCGTCGTGTGGTCTCCCTGCTTGATGGGTGCCGCGACAACCGCGCCATCGTCCGCTGCGACAGCAGCGATGCCGAATTGCCGCGTGGCCTGCTGCACCTGGAAGTTCCTCCGCTGTGGCGCGACACCGCAGGCATCGCTTGACCTCAACCATGGTTGAGGTCGCAGTATTCGCCGCCCATTTTTGCAACACGTTCTCATATAGCTGTACCACCCCTCCGTACGGATGCATGCCATGACTTCCCCCAATACCACCCCACATCGTTTCGGCCATCGCATTGCGATGGCCGGCGTGTCGATCCTCGCCGCGGCCGTGCTTGCGGCCTGCAGCGGCGGCCATGCCGAAGAAGGCGGTGCACCGCCGCCGCCGCAGGTCAGCGCCGCGCCGGTGCTGGTCAAGCAGGTCAGCCAATGGGACGAGTTCAGCGGCCGCGTCGAAGCGGTACAGAGCGTTGAGCTGCGTCCGCGCGTGTCCGGCTACATCGACAAGGTCAACTATGTCGAAGGCCAGGAAGTGAAGAAGGGCGAAGTGCTCTTCACCATCGACGCGCGCAGCTACCAGGCCGAGTACGATCGCGCGGCCGCCGAACTGGCCCGCGCCCGTACCCAGGCCACGCTGGCCCGCAGCGAGTCCGAGCGCGCCAAGCGGCTGTCCGAGCAGCAGGCGATCTCCACCGAGACCGCCGAGCAGCGCCGTGCCGCTGCCGACCAGTCCGGCGCCGCCGTGCAGGCCGCGCAGGCAGCATTGGATGCAGCCCGCCTCAATCTTGAGTTCACCAAGGTGCGGGCACCGATCGACGGCCGTGCCGGCCGCGCGATGGTCACCGCCGGCAACCTTGTCACCGCCGGCGACAGCGCCAGCGTGCTGACCACGCTGGTCTCGCTGGACACCGTGTTCGTCTACTTCGATGCCGACGAAAGCACCTTCCTGCGCTATGCCCAGATGGCACGCAAGGGCGAGCGCCCGAGCGAGCGTGACAGCGCGCTGCCGGTGAAGGTCGGCCTGTCCGGTGAAGAAGGCTACCCGCACACGGGCAAGGTCGACTTCCTCGACAACCAGGTCGCCCGCAGTACCGGGACCATCCGCGTCCGTGCGCTGCTGGACAACGCCGATCGCCAGTTCACGCCGGGCCTGTTCGCCCGCGTGCAGCTGCTTGGCAGCGGCCAGTTCCAGGCGCTGCTGATCGACGACAAGGCCGTGCTGACCGACCAGGACCGCAAGTACGTGTACGTGGTCGACAAGGATGGCAAGGCCCAGCGCCGTGACATCCAGCTCGGCCGCACCGCCGACGGCCTGCGTATCGTCGAGCACGGCCTGGCCGCCGGTGACAAGGTGATCATCGACGGCGTGCAGAAGGTCTTCATGCCGGGCATGCCGGTGCAGGCCAAGGCGGTGGCGATGCAGCCACAGCCGGCGCCGGCACCGGGCCGCGATGCCACCGCTGCCCTGAAGCACTGATCCGCCGGCTCCTGATCCGCGTCCCCGCTTAGCTGCCGGCGCCAGCGGCAGCCTCCCCTGCCTTCGTCATCCCGGCGAGGGGCAGGGTGGCTGTTGCCCGCCGAACGCCTTTCCCAGGAATTCCTCCATGGACTTTTCCCGTTTCTTCATTGACAGGCCGATCTTCGCGGCGGTGCTGTCGATCGTGATCTTCGCCGCAGGCCTGATCACGATTCCGATCCTGCCGATCAGTGAGTACCCCGAAGTGGTGCCGCCGTCGGTGGTCGTACGCACGGTGTATCCGGGCGCCAACCCCAAGGTCATTGCCGAGACCGTCGCCACGCCGCTTGAAGAGGCCATCAACGGCGTCGAAGGCATGATGTACCTGAAGTCGGTGGCCGGCTCGGACGGCGTGCTGCAGATGACCGTCACCTTCCGCCCGGGCACGGACCCGGACGCAGCGGCGGTGAAAGTGCAGAACCGTGTGGCCCAGGCCCAGGCACGCCTGCCCGAGGACGTGCGCCGGCAGGGCGTGACCACGCAGAAGCAGTCGCCGACCTTCCTGATGGTGGTGCACCTGACCTCGCCGCAAGGCAAGTACGACACCCTGTACCTGCGCAACTACGCGCGCCTGCACGTCAAGGATGCGCTGGCGCGCATTCCGGGCGTGGGTGACGCGCAGATCTTCGGTGGCGGCGACTACGCCATGCGTGCCTGGCTGGACCCGGACAAGGTCGCCTCGCGCGGCCTGACCGCCAGCGACGTGGTGCGTGCCATGCGCGAGCAGAACGTGCAGGTTTCGGCCGGCCAGCTCGGCGCCGAACCGCTGCCGGACAGCAAGTTCCTGACCCTGATCAATGCCCAGGGCCGGCTGAAGACCGAAAAGGAATTCGGCGACATCGTGCTCAAGAGCGGCACCGATGGCGAGATCGTGCGCCTGTCCGACGTGGCCCGCCTGGAACTGGGTGCGGGCGACTACACCCTGCGCTCGCAGCTGGACGGCAAGAACGCGGTGGGTATCGGTATCTTCCAGTCGCCGGGTGCCAACGCGCTGGAAATCCGTGACCAGGTCATCTCGACGATGGACGAGATGCAGAAGACCATGCCGGCCGACGTGAAGTACGAAGCGGTGTATGACACCACCATCTTCGTGCGCGACTCGATCAAGGCCGTGGTCTCCACGCTGCTGGAAGCGATCGCCCTGGTGGTGCTGGTGGTGATCCTGTTCCTGCAGACCTGGCGTGCCTCGATCATCCCGTTGATCGCGGTGCCGGTGTCGGTGGTGGGTACCTTCGCCGCGCTGTACCTGCTGGGCTTCTCGATCAATACGCTGAGCCTGTTCGGCCTGGTGCTGGCGATCGGCATCGTGGTCGACGACGCGATCGTGGTGGTGGAGAACGTCGAGCGCAACATCGAGGAAGGCCTGTCGCCCACCGCTGCGGCCCACCAGGCCATGCGCGAAGTGTCCGGCCCGATCGTGGCGATCGCGCTGGTGCTGTGCGCCGTGTTCGTGCCCATGGCCTTCCTGTCCGGTGTCACCGGCCAGTTCTACAAGCAGTTCGCCGTCACCATCGCCATCTCCACGGTGATCTCGGCGATCAACTCGCTGACCCTGTCGCCGGCCCTGGCCGCGCGCCTGCTGAAGGCCCATGGCGCTCCGAAGGACGGCCCGAGCCGCCTGATCGACCGCCTGTTCGGCTGGGTGTTCCGTCCGTTCAACCGCTTCTTCAAGTCCAGTTCGGAGAAGTACGAGCGTGGTGTGGCCCGCATCCTCGGCCGCCGCGGTGCGGTGTTCGTGGTCTACGCGATCCTGCTGGTCGGTACCGGCGTGATCTTCAAGCTGGTGCCGCCGGGCTTCATTCCGACCCAGGACAAGCTGTACCTGATCGCCGGTGTGAAGCTGCCGGAAGGTTCGTCGATTGCGCGTACCGATGAAATGCTGCGCAAGGTCGCCAAGATCGCCCAGGAAACCGATGGCGTCGCTCACACCATCTCGTTCCCCGGTCTGAACGCGCTGCAGTTCACCAACACGCCGAACACCGGTGTGGCGTTCATCCCGCTCAAGCCGTTCGCCGAGCGCCATGGCCGCACCGCCGCGCAGATCAATGCCGAGATCAACCAGAAGATCGCCGGCCTGCAGGAAGGCTTCGCGTTCGCGATGATGCCGCCGCCGATCCTCGGCCTGGGCAATGGCAACGGCTACCAGATGTTCATCGAGGACCGTGGCAACCTCGGCTACGGCGCACTGCAGAATGCCGTGCAGGCCATGCAGGGCACCGTCGCGCAGACCCCAGGCATGGCCTTCCCGATCTCCAGCTACCAGGCCAACGTGCCGCAGCTCGATGCCGAGGTGGACCGCGTCAAGGCCAAGGCACAGGGCGTGCAGCTCACCGAGCTGTTCGACACGTTGCAGACCTACCTGGGTTCGGCCTACGTCAACGACTTCAACCAGTTCGGCCGCACCTGGCAGGTGATCGCCCAGGCAGATGGTCCGTTCCGTGAGACGGTCGAGGACATCGGCAAGCTGCGTACCCGCAACGACCGCGGCGAGATGGTGCCGATCGGTTCGATGGTCACCATCAAGCAGACCTTCGGCCCGGACCCGGTGCTGCGCTTCAATGGCTATCCGGCAGCGGACCTGGCCGGTGAAGCCGACCCGCGCCTGCTGTCCTCGGCCGAGGCGATGACCAAACTGACCGAGATCGCCGGCAAGGTACTGCCGGTCGGCATGACCACCGAATGGACCGACCTGAGCTACCAGCAGGCAACCCAGGGCAAGGCCGCCTTCATCGTGTTCCCGGTGGCGATCATGCTGGCCTTCCTGGTGCTGGCCGCGCTGTACGAGAGCTGGTCGCTGCCGCTGGCGGTGATCCTGATCGTACCGATGACCCTGCTGTCCGCGCTGTTCGGCGTGTGGCTGACCGGCGGTGACAACAACGTGTTCGTGCAGGTCGGCCTGGTGGTGCTGATGGGCCTGGCGTGCAAGAACGCGATCCTGATCGTCGAATTCGCCAGAGAGCTGGAGATGGGTGGCAAGGGCATCGTTGAAGCCGCGCTGGAAGCCTGCCGCCTGCGCCTGCGCCCGATCGTGATGACCTCCATCGCGTTCATCGCCGGCACGGTGCCGCTGGTGCTGTCGCACGGTGCAGGCGCCGAAGTGCGCTCGGTGACCGGCATCACGGTGTTTGCTGGCATGCTGGGCGTGACCCTGTTCGGCCTGTTCCTCACCCCGGTGTTCTACGTGGCGCTGCGCAAGCTGGTTACCCGCAACGGTGGCGGCCAGCTGGTGCAGCACGGCGAACCGACCATCCACCACTGATACGGAACTCCGCCGCCGGTCGTTGGCCGGCGGCCACTCTTCCCACAGACAAGGCATGCATCCATGAATACCCATCAGAACAAGATCGCGCTGGTCACTGGCGCTACCCGTGGCATCGGCCTGGAAACCGTGCGCCAGCTGGCAGAGGCCGGCGTGCACACGCTGCTGGCCGGTCGCAAGCGCGAAACGGCGGTGGAGCTGGCCCTGAAGCTGCAGACTGAAGGCCTGCCGGTCGAAGCCCTGCAGCTGGACGTGACCGACGCGGCCAGCATCGCCGAAGCGGTCGAGCAGGTGCGCCAGCGCCATGGCCGCCTCGACATCCTGGTCAACAATGCCGGCATCATGATCGAGAACCCGGCGCAGGCACCGTCGGAGCAGTCGCTGGACACCTGGAAGCGCACCTTCGACACCAACGTCTATGCACTGGTGGCAGTCACCCAGGCCTTCCTGCCGCTGATCAGGCAGGCCAAGTCCGGGCGCATCGTCAACGTGTCGAGCATGCTCGGTTCGCAGACCCTGCATGCAGATCCGACCTCGGGCATCTACGATTTCAAGATCCCGGCCTACAACGCGTCCAAGGCCGCAGTGAACAGCTGGACCCTGAGCCTGGCCTATGAGCTGCGCAACACGCCGATCAAGGTCAACACCGTGCATCCGGGTTACGTGAAGACCGACATGAACGGTGGCAACGGCGAGATCGAAATCAGCGAAGGCGCGCGTTCCAGCGTGGAAATGGCGCTGATCGGTGAAACCGGTGCCAGCGGCAGCTTCACCTACCTGGGCGAGGTGCTGCCATGGTGATCCGCACGTTGGCGATGGCCGTCTCCAGCCTGGTGCTGGCGGGCTGTGTCAGCGTCGGCCCGAACTACAAGGCCCCGGTGCAGGAACCGGTGGTCCTGCAGGGTGCACAGCAGCCGGTGTTCAGTACCGCTTCGCCGGTCGCCAGCTGGTGGGCGCAGTTCGATGATCCGGTGCTGGAACAGCTGGTGCACGGCGCACTGTCGGACAACCTGGACCTTCGCGTGGCCGTGGCCCGCGTCAGCCAGGCCCGCGCGGTGTTCGTGGAAAGCCGCTTCGACCAGGCTCCGCACGTCACCGCTGGCGGCAGCTACGACCGCCGCAAGCAACCCGATCCGCAGCTGGATGGGCAGCGGGTGTTCAGTGAAAGCTACCAGCTCGGCTTCGACGCCGGCTGGGAGCTGGATCTGTTCGGCCGCAAGCGCCGTGCCGCCGAAGCCGCGCGCGCGGACCTAGGTGCCGAGCAGGCCAACCTGGCCGATGCGCAGGTCCTGGTCGCCGCCGAAGTGGCACGCAACTACTTCGAGCTGCGCGGTACGCAGAAGCGCATCGCGGTGGCCCAGCACACGCTGGAAAACCTGCGCGATACGCAGAAGCTGACCGAGGCACGCTGGGAGCTGGGCGCGGGAAGCGAGCTGGATGTGCAGAGCAGCCGCGCCCGCCTGAAGGCGATCGAGGCCGACATCCCGTTGCTGGAAGTGGCCGAGGCGCAGTCGCGCAACCGGCTGGCCGTGCTGCTCGGCCAGCGCCCGGAAGTGCTGACCGACATGCTCGCGCCGCACGACGTGCCGGCCTTCGCCAAGGCGCTGCCGCTGGGCGATACCCGCGAACTGCTGCGCCAGCGCGCCGACGTGCGCGTGGCCGAGCGTCGCCTGGCGGCTGCGACCGCACGCGTGGGCGTGGCCACTGCGGACCTGTTCCCGCGGTTGTCGCTGTCCGGCTTCGTCGGGTTCCTCGGCGGCGATGCCAGTGGCCTGGTCAATGGCAACAACAAGGCCTGGTCGCTGACCCCGTCGCTGAGCTGGGCAGCATTCGACTTCGGTACCGTGCGTGCACGCCTGCGTGCCAGCAAGGCTGAAGCCGAAGGCGTGGCCGCGCAGTACGAGCAGGCCGTGCTGCTGGCCCTGGAAGACACCGAGAACGCGCTGACCCGCTATTCCAAGCAGCAGGCACGATTGGCGATCGTGGTCGAGCAGGCGCAGGCGGCACGGCGTGCCGAATCGCTGGCGCAGATCCGCTATCGCGAGGGCTCGGAGGACTTCCTGACCCTGCTGGATGCGCAGCGCACGCAGCTGGCGGCCGATGATGCGTTGGCGGCGGCCGAGTCCGAGGTCAACGTCAGCGTGGTGGGCGTGTACAAGGCGCTGGGCGGCTGGGGGCAATCACCGCAGCAACCGAGCGTGGCGCAGGTGCAGTGAATCCGGGGGGACGGAGGCCGTGGCTTCCGTCCCTTTGCTCTTTCAGGGCCACTGATTGGCCGGCACCTCACGCTCGCGCATGCGCACGATGCAGAAGCGATGGCCGCTGGGCGCTTCCATCACCCACCAGCGTTTGACGAAGCCGATGCGACGGGCGCCGAGTTTTTCCAGGCGGTCGGCCTCGGCATCGATGTCGTCGCTCTCGATGTCCAGGTGCACCCGTGACGGGTGATCGACCCGCTGGACTTCAACGTCCAGGCCCGCCGGTGCGCCCAGCAGGTCGGCATACTCGGCGCCCCCTTCGGCACGCGCCGCCTGTGCCTGCAGGCCGAGCGCGGCGGCCCAGAAACGGGCGCCTTCGTCGGCGGGAAGGTCCTGGCAGTCGATGATGAATCCAGCCAGCCGGCTCTGGTGTGCCATGTGCTGCTCCGCAGTTCGAGGGGTACGCGGCAGGGTAGCGCGGTGCATTCCGTGTACGTCTTCACCTTCGTGACGTTTCTGACTCTGCCGGATTGCGAGCCCGCCGTGTAACTAGTGGGTCAGGCACTCGGGAGGACAGGCGATGGCGGACGGAAGGCGGGATACTCAACGGATGTTGTTCGGTGATCCGGGTCCACCGGGTGCGGGGCTGTCAGTGGCAGTCGTCGTGCTGCTGGTGTTGGCGACGATGGCCGCAGCGGTCGGTTTCCTGCGCCTGCAGGATTCGATGCTGGGACTGGGCCTGATCGGCGTGGCGGTGTTCCTGGCGATAGGGGCCCGCATCTGCCAGGCGCGCGATCAGCATCAGGCCCTGTATCGCCTGCTGTCGCGGCAGCCGCCGCTGTAGCTGCGGCTGCCGTGCGGGGTCAGTGCTTCGGCCAGTCCAGTTCGACCACCAGCGGGAAATGATCCGATGGCAGCACGCCATCGATGCGGCGGTCATCGGTCAGGAAGCTGCGCGCGTGGAAACCGCGCACCAGCACCCAGTCCAGCTGCGCGGTGGCCTTGCCAGTGAAATCGTGGAAGGTCAGTCGCGGGCCCTGCGGGGTCTTCACCTGGGTACGGGTGTCGTGCAGTACGCGGGTGAATGCCTTGTAGGTGTCGCCGCCGGGTTCGCTGTTGAAGTCACCGGTCAGCACCACCGGCAGGTCGGCCGGCAGCTTGGCCACGCGCCTGCCGATCAGCTCGGCACCCTTCACCCGTCGTGGTTCGTCCTCGTCGCGGTAGGGCAGGTGGGTGTTCATGAAGTAGAAGCGGCGGCCGTCGTCGATGCGGCGGAACAGCGCCCAGGTGACCATGCGTGGATACAGGTTGCCCCAGGTGATGCTGCCGGGCACATCGGGCGTATCAGACAGCCAGAAGTTGCCTGATTGCTCGATCGCCAGCACCTTGCTGTCGTAGAACACGCCCATGTGCTCGTCGCCGCTGCCGCCGCGGCGGCCCTCGCCGAACCAACGGTATCCGGGCAGGTGCTCGGCCAGGTAGTCGGCCTGCTCCTGCACCAGCTCCTGGGTACCGATCACCGCGGGGTGCGCGTCGAGGATGACCTTCACCATCGCATCGCGACGGTCGGGCCAGCGCTTGCCGGGTTCGGTATCGGCCGGGGTGCGCACATTGAACGACATCACCTTCAACGGCGCAGGGGTTGCGGCCCAGGCGCTGGTCAGAGGCAGGACAAGCGCCAACAGCGCAGACAGCGCGGGGCGACGGAAACGCGACAACATCGTGGAATCCCTCCATTCCATGAAAACGGTTTCACGGAGCATCGCACGGATTGCCGGTGGATGGCTGTGCACGCGCTGGCGGCATCTGTCGGGAATGGGCGTATTCAGCCTGGCCTTGACGGCGCATCGACCCGTCAGACCGGGCCTGCGTGCTAGAACGGCCGTTCCGGCCTTTGAACCCGGCATCGCGGCAGCAAACCCACAACGGAACCACAAGGAGCTGTGCCATGACACGATTGATTCGCGCCCTGCAGGTGTCGCTGAACCTGCGTTCGGACAATTCCACCCAGTGCATCCGTTCCAAGTATCGCTACTGGAACATCTTCTGACCGGAAGGACGCCACATATTCGATGACATCGCCAGGGAAGGTCGATGATCTTCCCTGGCATCGGGGGGCAGGGCATGGATGAGCGTGCAGCGGATGCGGAAGTGGTTTCCATCGACGACCTGCTCGATCGCGTGCGCCGCGAAGGGCCGGTCCTGCGCTTCAACAATGATGTTGTCGGCATCTTTGATCCGGCCCTGGCGGTCAGGGTCGACAAGGCCAACACCGACCGGCACACGGTACCGGATTCGCTGATTGACTATCTTGGCCTGCGCCGTGCCCGCGACCCCGTCGCATGGCGTGAGGTGCGTGGACTGCTGAGCGAACAGGCCGGACGCCTGGCCAGCCCCGGGCACATGCGCGATCTCTACGCGCGCATGCACGGCTTCCTCGCCCAGCGTGCTGATCGTGCGCATGACCTCAGCGAACTGAGCTGGTGGACGATCTCGCAGTCACTGTTGCCGCTGCTGATCGATGGCCTCAGCCGCAACGACGTCGACGCCCTCATCGGCGAGCAGAGGACCCGCTACAACGCCATCGTGCTGCAGAACTTCCCGTTCTGGCGGCGGATCATCGACTTCCACCTTTCCCGCCGCGCGGCGCGCACCGTGTCACGGCACATCCGGCGTCGTGCGCAGCAGAGCGCGCCGCGCGAGGACTTCCTGCAATCGCTGCTGCCGCTGGTAGAACGGGTCGGGGTGGACCGGGTTGCCTATCTGGTGTCGATGGTGCTGGCCGGCATGTCGGGCCTGCCCGGTATCACTGCCGCCAGCCTGCTCTACGCGATGCACCGTTTTCCGCACTGGCATGCGCGCATTCGCGAGGAAACCTCGGCGCTGAGCCTGGAGCAGCTGTATGCACTGCCGATCAAGTCCCTGCCGTGCACGTCGCGTTTCGTCAAGGAAACTCTGCGGCTGTGGCCGGGACTGTTCGCCCTGCATCGTCCCGCCTCGCACGATATCGACATCGAGGGTGTCTGCATCCGCAAGGGTGGGGCATACGAGCTGTCGTCCTACTTCCAGCATCATTCGCCGGAGTACTGGCAGAACCCGGACAGCCTCGATCCGGATCGCTGGTTGCCCGAGCGCCGCCAGGCCAACAGGGGCGCCTATGTCCCGTTCGGATTCTCATCGCGTGCCTGCATCGGCAGCGCGGTCGGCCATGCCCAGCTGCTGCTGTTCTGCGCGCTGGTGACCCGCGATTTCGAGTTATCGGTGCAGGAGGTGCCAGCACCCTGGATGCAGCTGGAGGGCTTTGCCATCCCGGTCGACTTCATCGGTACGTTGACGCCGCGGCGCGCATGACGGTGGCCACATGCGTGGCTCAGTCGTCAATCTCGCCTCGGCGGCCGGCCGCGCGCACCGCCTGCGCGGTGGTGGCCACGCCCAGCCGTTGCCGCGCTCGACGCAGGTGGTTCTCCACCGTGCGCGCAGACAGCCCCAGTGTGGCCGCGATGTCCGCCTGGCGCCGCCCGGCCGCGACCCAGCGCAGCACTTCACGTTCGCGCGCGCTCAAGGTGCCCGCAGGAGCCTCCGCCGGCGCTTCGGCCAGACGCCGCGCCGCACGGAAGGCGGAGGTGCCGACCATGTCCAGCAGCACGCGCGCGCTGGCGGACGCATCAATCGAGGTGCCGCCGAAGCTGACCGCGCCTTCCAGACCGGTCGGGCCGAACACTGGAACCTGCAGCCCATGCAGGCCATCGCCGCGCGGCTGCTTCACCACCACATAGCGTTCGCCGCGCACGCCCTGGCGCTTGCTCCAGAAGAACGGCGCAGTGCTGTCCAGTACATGGCGGTTGACCGGGCAGGCGTGCAGGTAGCGGGCGAGCCCGGTGGCGCTGCCGTCGTCGAACCAGTCACCTTCGATCCAGTACACGCGCTGTGCGCCGCGTTCCAGGCCGGTTGCGGTAGCGAACAGCAGCAGGCGGTCGTAGCCCAGTGGCGAGGCGGCGCGGCGCAGCACGCCGCCCACCGCGGCCAGTGACCGCGCCTGTTCCAGTTCCAGCAACGCGGGCACCAGCGTGGGCACAGGCTCAGCGCCCGGCCAACGCGTCGAGCAGCGTACGCGCGGCCAGCTTGCCCAGCGCGTTGCCAGCCAGCGGACTGTCGCCGGTCAGCAGCAGCCGATCCTGCAGCACGCTGCCATCGATGCCCTCATTGACGATCTGCACGCCCTGCTGCGCCAGCCGCTCACCGAAGAACCAGCGCAGCTGCCCCGGCATGTAGCCGATCTCCGGTGTCTGCCGGTCCATTGCGTCGGGGAAGGCACAGATGCGGTAGCCACGGAACAGCGAGTCACCCTCGGCTTCGTCGACGCCCGCCGCCAGCAGCGCCGCCGGGCCATGGCAGAGGGTGATGATGTGGCGCTGCCCGGCCATGGCCCATTGCAGCGCGGCCTTCACCGCCGCGCTCTCCGGCAGGCCGATCAACGCGCCGTGCCCACCGGGAATGAAGATGGCGGCATAGTCTGAATCGGCTCCCAGGCCGGCCACCACCTCATCCAGCTGCAACGGCTGGCGGAAGCGCGCCTCATAGCGTTCGTACAGGGCGCCGATCTCGCGGTCCTCGTGCGGGAAGGCCCACCATTCGAACTTGACGGCGTTGCCGGACAGCGTCGCCACGTCGATGTCGAAGCCGGCCTTGTCCAGGTGGTACATCGGCAGCAGGGTTTCCACCGGATGGTTGCCGGTGGAGAACAGGTGGCCATTGGCGGTCGGCAGATAGCGCTCGTCGGCGGCGATCATCAGCACCTTCCAGCGGCCATCGCGGCGTGCATCCGGATAGTCGGCGCCGGACAGGTCGCTCTTGGGCGAGGTGAACTGCGACAGCGAATACGGCGACGGGAAGAAGGCATCGCGCTCGGCCGGATCGGGGCTGGGCTGGCGGCTGGGCTCTTGCGTGTTCATGCAGACCTCCGTTGGGGGAAAGTGAGCCCAGCATAGGAGGCTGCGTGCGCAGGCGCGATGAGGGATTCCCCTCAATCGGACGCAACCCGGATGCTGCAGCGCGCCACCCGGCCGGTTGGACAGCGGGATTATGTCGTGTTATCTAGCCGGTGCCGGGATAATCCCGGCATAACCACACAGCAAGCAAAGGAATGAAAATGAAAAGATTCGCCCGAGCATTGCGCGTCACTCTGAATATTCATCCGAACGAAAAGAGCAGCGTGTGGGATACGTGGCCTCTGTGGGTCGAATTCTGATCCTGCGGGCCAAACCCGCGATTGAGCGGTAGCAAGACGAAGGGACTCGTCTTTCGAGTCCCTTCCTGCCGGAGACGCACTGCATGCAAGGGATGTCGAATGAAGGCAGCGCCATTGCTGCCGAGCGCCTGGCTGCGCGCGTGGAGCGCGAGGGGCCGGTGCTGAAACTGGAAACCGGCGGTATCGGGGTTTTCTGCCCGGAACTGGCCGGCAAGGTCGACAAGGAGAATTCCGAGCACCTGTTCGTGGTCGAGTCGCTGGCCGACCTGTTCCGCCGACACGAACGCGTGCGCTGGACCGAAGTGCGCAGCCTGATTGCCACGCGCAGTGCTGACCTCACCAGTGCACAGACTCTGGAGGCGTTGCAGTCGCGCATGCGGCAGGCATTGGACGCACTGTGCGGGCGCGAGCTGGATGCCACGCCAGCCGTGTGGAAGGTGATGGCGCATCCGCTGGTGCCACTGGTGATCGACGGGCTCGATGCCCGCGGCACCGCAGCCATCGAACGCGCCCTGCATCTGCGCTACACCACCCAGGTCGAGCAGGTCATCCATCGCCGCCACCTGCTGCGCAATTTCCTCATCGGCCGTGGCGAATCACGGGCGATCGCCGCCGAACTCAAGCGCCGGGTCCGCAGCGGGCGTTCGGCGCTGGACTACGCGCAGTCATTGCTGAGCCTGCGAGAGCGCATCGGCCTGGACAAGGTCATCTACCTGGTCACCGTGCAGCTGATCGCCATTTCCGGCGTGCCCGGCATGATGGCTGCCTGCCTGCTGTTGGCGATGCAGATGCATCCACACTGGCGCCAGCGCATCGAGGAGGAATTCGCGCCGCTCTCGGATGCGGAGATCCATGCGCTGCCGATGGCCAGGATTCCCTGCACGATGCGCTTCCTGAAGGAAGTGATGCGGCTGTACTCCACGCCCTTCAACAACCGTCGGGTGGCCGCCTGCGATCTGCAGGTGGAAGGGCAGGCCATCGCCGAAGGCACAGTGTTCGAGTTGAGTTCGTTCATCCAGCATCGCTCGGCGAAGTACTGGGATGACCCGCTGCAGTTCGATCCCGATCGCTGGCTGCCCGAACGGCGCAAGCGTACCGCCGGCATCTATGTGCCCTATGGCTTCCCCACGCGTTCCTGCGTGGGATCGGCGGTCGGCAACGCACAGCTGGTATTGCTGTGCGCGCTGCTGGCACGCGAGTTCCGCTTCACCCCCAGCGCCGACTATCGGCCCGAGGTGCGCATGGAGGGCTTTGCGATTCCGGCGGCGCTGCATGGCACGTTCTCGCGGCGTACGGCCGGTGCCTGATCTGTCGGGACGGCGGCCTACTTTCCCGTTCGCCCGTGTTCCTGCATGTCCTCATGCAGGATCCGCCGCAGCTCGACGATGGCCGGCGTAGCTTCCTGCACGCTGTGTCCGGACACGATCACCTTCTCCGAATCCGCGTGCGGCAGGTGCGAACTCCAGTAGGGCACCAGCCCGTCGTCGGTCTTTTCCAGCGGCCCATCGGCCTTGGCGCGGGCGATGATCGAGTGGTAGTGCACCTTCGGCGACATCGGCAGGTCGGCCACCGCGCGCACGAAGGGATCGTCCTTGTCCAGGTTCTGGATGCTGTTCATCTGGTAGCCGTGCTTGCCGTCATTGCGGTCGATCTGGCCGTCGTTGGCGATGGTGGCGACGTCTTCCAGCACGGTCAGTGGCAACCGCACCAGCCGGCCGATCCAACGGCCGAGACGGGTGCCCGCCACGTCGGTACCGCGATGCGGCGTGGCGATGAACACCACGCGGGACACTTCCGGTTCCGGCAGGAAGGTCAGCACCGGTGCGCCTTTGGTGCGCAGCAGTTCGCGCTGGGCGGGCGTCATCTGCGCGGTGGCCAGCAGGGTGTCGACCAGGTGGTCGCCGGAGGAGGAGATCATCAACCGTGCGATCACCCCGCCCATGCTGTGCCCCACCAGCACCATGTCATGCGAGGCCTGCGCCTTGCCGCTGGGGTCGAAGTGCTTGAACACTTCAGCCAGCGTGTGGCGCATCGCATCGTGGCTCATCGCGATGGGCATGTTGGTCGGGTAATAGAACTGCCAGACCTGGAACTCCTGGCGGATCTCGTCGTCGCGCAGCAGTTCGTTGGCCACGTTGACCCAGGCTTCCGGACTGCTGGCCAGGCCATGGATCATCAGCAGCACGCGGCGGTTCGGGTCGTAGGGCTGCATCATGTACAGATGCGGCGTGTCGATGCCGCCCTTGCCACCGAACAGCGTGCGCAACGACTGTCGGCTGAAGTTGGAGCGGGCCAGCCACAGCGCATAGCCGGCAGTGAAGTTGGCCGCCAGTGGCACCTGCTGGCCGTGCAGGGTCACTTCCGCAACCTGGTAGGGATCGTGGATCTCCAGCTCCGGCTCGTCATCGTGCAGCACCTCCCACAGGTTTTTTCCCGAGAAGCGCAGCAGCACCGTCATCGATGGCGAGGGCATCTCGCTCCAGCTCTGCGTGGCGGGACGGCTTGCCTGCGTTGCCTGCGCCGCTGCCGGAGGCGTGGTGGCCGTGCTGCCGGCCGGGTCATCCATCACTGCCACCAGTTCGGCACCGAAGCCATCGCGGCGATGCACGCTTCGCAGCGTACCGGTGAACGACAGCGAGGCGGCGGGCACCAGCTCGCTGGGGGTACGCTGGTCCAGCGCCGATGCTTCGTCTGAAGGGGCCAGCACGAAGGTCCAGCGGCCCAGCTGGAAATGGCTGGCCTGGCCGTGCACGCGCCCGGTGGCATAGGCGTTGTAAAGCTGCACCGAGGCTTCCTGCACAGCCAGGTTGTAGTAATCGCGCACCTGGGTCTGGCGGTCTTCGAAGCCGCGCTGGTTCGCCGTGCGCTCGGTGAAGAACAGATAGGCATAGGCCTGGCGCGCGACCTGCATCCACGCATCGAGGCGTGGCTGGAAGTCGGCATCCAGCTCGGTGATTGCGGTCTTGGCGCGGCCGGATGCCGAGTACTCGCGTTTTGGCGCCGGCAGGGTCATCGCATACTGCAGCCACAGCTCGGCCAGGCTGGAGCGCTTGTCTTCCTCACGCACCACGATGCTGCTTTCCATCGCCTCGATGCAGGGCAGGCCGGGCTTGGCACAGACGCCCTCGTCGAGCCCGGCCACGCGCAGGGTCTCGATGGTCGCCGCGCTGAGCTTGCCGGAGGTCAGGATGTCACCGCGCTTGAGCGCGATGTACTGGCCGGGCGTGACCGAGGCAACCTGCACCGACGGCCCGAACTGGCGCAGCGTCGCGCAGCCGCCCAGGGCGAGCAGCACGGTGATGATGAGGGTCGTGCGGCCGATCAAGCCCAAGCCCGTGGTAGCCATGCGATCCTCCTTCGCGGTGGCGCCACTCTAGCGGCCGGCCTGTCAAAGCGGAATAGACCGGACGGGCGGTTTGGGCCAGGCCGCCTTGGGCGATTCAGCCATTCCCGTGTGACACTGCGGCGAATGGAAAGGACACGGTGATCGCGATGGCCTGGCTGGAAACCCGCATTCCCCCGCCAGTGGTAATGCTGCTGTTCGCCGCTGCGGGGTTTGCAGCACGCTGGCTGTGGCCGGGTTTCCACCTTCGGGTGCCGGTGCCGGTTCTGCTCGCAGGGGTGACGGTGACGCTGGGTGTCGGGCTCAACCTCCTGCCCAAGGTCTCTTTCCGGCGCGCCGGTACCACGGTCAATCCTCTGCGACCTTCGGCGTCGAGCGCGCTGGTTACCAGCGGAATCTACCGCCGCACCCGAAACCCGATGTATCTCGGCCAGGCGCTGGTCCTGTTTGGTGCCATGGTGTACCTGCAGAACCCGATCGCGCTGCTGGTGGTGCCGCTGTTCCTGGCGTACATCACTTGGCTGCAGATCCTGCCGGAGGAGCGGGCACTGATGGTCCGCTTTCCCGAGGCGTATGCGCAGTACCGTCATCGCGTGCCACGCTGGCTGTAGCGTCGGCTACGCCATCAGCGGCTGATCTGGCACTTCACCGCCGCCGAATAGCCCTCGTAGTCGTCACCCGCGATCACGTGCAGGGTGTGGCGCTTGTCGATGCGCCTAACGTACGAAGGTTCCTCGGTATTGGCATGCTCGTTGACCTCGGTCACCGACCAGGCCCTGGCCAGGCGCTTGGCGTCGACACCGTTCAAGTACACGAAGAGGCTCTTCTCGCCCTCGGCCACGTTTACATCGGCACTGCTGACCGTGCCGCCAAACAGCGCGACCGGCCTGTCCTCCGGCTCGAAGGTGCCGCCCGGCTGCTTGGCCAGGCCGGCCGCCTGCAGGACATCGATGGCGTCGGCCGCACTGAAATCCGAGCCTGCCTTGCAAGCCAGCAGCGCCTCCAACGTGGCGGTGCCGGGCGGCGCGATGGCCGGGCTGCGGCGTGCGTGGCTGGGGCGGCGGCGAGCGTGGCTGGGACTGCGACGAGGGCAGTGAGGAGCAGGGACATCGCGAGGGGCGCTTTCATGGCAGATCCTTCTGGCGGTCGCGGATGGAGGGACTGTTGTGTTGGCGGTGTCATCCCGATTATGCGACACACGTCCCTGCGCGACGGGCAGGCACAAAAAAGCCGGAACCCCAGTTGACGGGAGATCCGGCTTCTTGCGGCCTCGACAGGCCATACAGATGGTGGAGGTGGGCGGAATTGAACCGCCGTCCGAAGGCACTCCATCCCCAGCACTACATGCTTAGCTCACCGTTGGATCTCGTCCCCGAACAGCACGGTGCGCGAAGCGCATCCGGGAACCAGCCTGTTGTGTTCTAGTGCCGGACTGACAGGCAGCCGTCCAGCGCGATTCCATGATAGTGACTCTACACCGCGAGCATGGACACAAGCGGTTTCGAGGCTTAGGCCTTAAGCGGCCAGAGCGTAGTTGTCGTCGTTGGCAACTAGAGTTTTGCAGCTGGATTTACGAGGAAAGCTACCCCCTCGGCATGCGCCAGGCGACTTCACAACCCCCGTCGAAACCAATGCACCCCCGGTTTCTTCAAGTTCTGCAAGGTACAAGGCCTGTTTCGTGTCGCCACGCTCAGTGCCTGCCCAACGCTGGCAATGCTACGCCAAAACAGCTGAACAGTCACCTTGGCAATCCGCAACAAGTTGTAGAGCCTCCGTCATAGCGGATTGGTAACGTCCCTGGCACGAATTTGCGACACACTGGCGGCGACCATCCGGGCCAGGACAAACACGGAGACTGTGGGTGACCGATGCAAGCCAACAACGCAGCCTGCGACAGCTGGTCGGACCCGTCGGGGCCGACTACCAGCGGCGGGCCTTGCCCCCCGGTTGGGTCTGGGCCGTGCTGGGTGTGCTGCTTGCGGCCACCGCGCTGACCGAACTGCCGGCCACAGCGGCCGCAGCACTGGTCGCCAGTGCGGTGGTGGTGCATTGGTCGCAGCGCGGTCGCATCCATTGGCTGGGCTGGCGTCTGCCGGGCATGGCGGTGTTGGCGGCCCTGCTGTGGGGGCCGGAAGTGCTGTCGCAGTGGTTCGAGCACGGGCTGGCCGTGGTCCTGATGTCGCTGGCCAGCCTCAGCATCGGTGTGCATGTGTGGCAGTCGCGGCAGCTGGCGCGACAGCTGCAGGGCGCTGCCGATTCGCTGGATGACGCCCAGCTGCTGGCCCTGTTGCCGGCCGATGCGGCCCAGATGGCACAGCAGTGGCGCGCGGGTGATGACCGGCATGCCCCGGAACTGGCAGTCGTAATGCACCTGGCCGTGATGCACGCGGCGCTGGCACCGCGCATGCGCGGGCAGGGCGTGTTGGCAGGGTGACCCGCCTTGTCTGGCGTCGAGCCATGCTCGACTGCTTGTGTGCCGAAGCCGAGCTTGGCTCGGCTCTACAGAATGGCCGGTCAGCCGAGCTTGGCTCGGCTCTACGTGGTGATATGGAGCGGCCTTACGCGTCGCGGTTGCCGCGACGCATCACACGCTGCTTCTCGATCGCCCAGTCGCGGTCCTTGGCGGCATCGCGCTTGTCATGGGTCTGCTTGCCCTTGGCCAGCGCGACTTCGAGCTTGATCTTGTTCTTGCTCCAGTACATGGCAGTGGGCACGATCGTGTAGCCATCGCGCTCGACCTTGCCGATCAGCTTGTCGATCTCGTTCCGGTGCAGCAGCAGCTTGCGCTCGCGCCGGTCATTGGCCACCACGTGGGTGGAGGCCTGGATCAACGGGGTGATCTGTGCGCCGATCAGGTAGATCTCGCCGCGCTTCACATAGGCGTAGGCGTCGATGATGTTGCCGCGGCCTGCGCGGATCGACTTGACCTCCCAGCCCTGCAGGGCGAGGCCGGCCTCGAACCGTTCTTCGATGTGGTACTCGTGGCGGGCACGCTTGTTCAACGCGATGGTTTTGTTGGCCGTCGCGCTCTTTGCTTTATCCTTGCCGCTGTTCTTGCTCATTTCCGTATTGTCTCCGATTCGGGCCCGCCCGGTCGATTGCCGAAACGTCCTGTATTCATGCCTACTATCCGCCGCAGCGCCCTGGTCGAACATTCGGCCGCGCGCATGTTCGACCTGGTCAATGATGTCCAGGCCTATCCGCGCCGTTTCCGCTGGTGCTCGGCTGCCCAGATCCTTGAGGAGGGCGAAGACCGCCTGGTGGCGCGACTGGACCTGGGCCTGGGCTCGTTCAGTACCTGGTTCCAGACCGAAAACATCCTGCAGCGCCCGCACAGCATCGATATGCAGCTGCGCGATGGCCCGTTCAAGCAGCTGCACGGCCGCTGGGAATTCCATGCGCTGGCCGAGGATGCCTGCAAGGTCACCCTGACCCTGGAGTTCGAACCCAGCTCGCGCCTGCTCGGTCCGGCGCTGGCGATCGGCTTCCAGGGGCTGGCCGATCGCATGGTCAACGATTTCGTCCGCGTCGCCGACGAGGGCTGAGCGATGATCGAAGTCGAGGTGGTCCTGGCCTGGCCGCAGCGGGTGCTGTCGTGCCGCCTGCAGCTGGAAGAGGGGGCCACCGTCGCCGATGCTGTCGCGGCGGCCGCACTGGACGGCAGTGCCGATTGTCCCGCCGTCGCCGTGCATGGCGTACTGGCGCGCCCGCAACAGGTTCTGCTGGACGGCGACCGCATCGAACTGCTGCGCCCACTGCTGGCAGATCCGAAGGACAACCGCCGGCGTCGCGCGCTCGGCGGCTGATCCCGGTAACCCGTCCCTGCGGACGGGGATGGGCGATTAACGGCCCTTCTTCTTCTTGTCCTTCGGCAGATTGCGGCCGAACTGGCGCACGGTCTGCTGGGCCAGGGCCTTGTCGTTGCCCGGGAAGTAATCGCCTTCCCAGCGGGTCACGGCGTCATTCTCGAAGAACACCACGAAGTTCTTCACTTCGGTACGGCCCAGGCGGTTCACGCGCTGGCTGGAGGTGTAGTCCCAGCGCTGGGCGTGGAACGGGTCGGGAATGGACGGGGTGCCCAGCAGCGCGGTGACCTGCTGCTTGCTCTGCCCGACCTGCAGCTTGGCCACGGCATCTTCCCGGATCAGGTTGCCCTGATAGATGGGTTGCTTGTAGATGATGCCGCACCCGGTGGTGGACAGGGCGACGGCGGCGACCAACAGGAGATTGCGCATCGGGAATGGCGGTTGGGGAAATCAAACCGATGATACACTCCCGGCGTGCCACCGCGACCCAATCCGAGGCAGCTGGCGCTAAATCGCCAATGAACGGAGACCTATGGAAACCCACGACCTGCGTAAAGTCGGCCTGAAGGTGACCCATCCGCGGATGCGGATCCTGGCGCTGCTCGAGCAGCGCAATGCCCAGCACCACATGACCGCCGAAGACATCTACCGCCAGCTGCTGGAGCATGGCGACGAGATCGGCCTGGCCACGGTGTACCGGGTGCTGACCCAGTTCGAGGCCGCCGGCCTCGTGCTCAAGCATAATTTCGAGGGCGGCCAGGCGGTCTACGAACTGGACCGTGGCGGCCACCACGACCACATGGTCGACGTGGACAGTGGCAGGATCATCGAGTTCGAAAGCCACGAGATCGAGGAGCTGCAGCGCAAGATCGCCGCAGACCATGGCTACGAGCTGGAAGAGCACTCGCTGGTGCTGTACGTGCGCAAGAAGCGCAAGTAAGCCGTTCCGGCCAGCTGGATGCGACGAAACCCCGGGCCTGCCCGGGGTTTTTCGTTGATGGGGTCAGAGCCCTTTCCCTTCAGGAATGGGATCCGGCCCCTTGCGGCCCAGCAGGATCTCCAGGTCCACCGCCTCAGCCATGGCCCGGTTGCCGGCGTCACCCGGGTGGAGGTGGTCGCCGGAGTCGTAGGCGGCGGCCATCCGTGAGGGATCGGCCGGGTCGCGCAGCGCCGCGTCCAGGTCGATCACTGCGTCGAACGGGCTGTCCGTGCGCAGCCAGGCATTGATCCGTTGGCGCAGGGCATCCTTGTCCGGGTGGTAGTAGTCGTCCAGTGGCGTGCCGGGCAGGGCGTCGGCAAACGGCGGCAGGGTGGCGCCAATGATCCGCACGCCACGATGGCGGGCCTGTTCTGCCAGCGCGCGATACCCCGCCTGCAGTTCGGCCAGCGTGGGCCGGGCCTGGTTCCGGGCGAACGCAGTGCCAGGCCAGCTGATGTCATTGATGCCGATCAGCACGATCACACTGGATACCGCAGGCTGGTCCAGCGCGTCGCGCCGGAAGCGCACCAGGGCGGATTCACCCATGCCGTCGCGCAGCAGCCGCCCCCCGGAAATGCCGGCGTTCACCACGGCTATGCCCCGCGCTGCCAGGCGTGCGGCCAGATGATCGGTCCAGCGCTGGTCCTGGTCGAGGCTGGCGGTGGCACCGTCGGTGATCGAATCCCCGATCACCACCACGCTGCGCGCGTCGGCCTCGACGTCAATTCCGGTCAGCAGCAGGCGGGCGGTGGTGCTGCTGGCTGCGCTCAGGGCCTGGGCCCGGCTCTGGTCGCCGGGGGCGATCCAACTGGTCTGGCGGCCTTCCCAATGGAACGTCTGAACGGTTGCCGGGCCCGGCACAAAGACGCTGACCTGCAATGCCTGGCGGTCATCCGTGGCCAGCGGGAGCGGATCGCTCAGCTGTTCCTGACCGGGCCCGATCAACACCCCGGGCTGGCCGCCGAAGCTGAGCGGTTGCGGGATGGCGCCCGCGCGTGCGGCCACGCTGGCCGCCCCGATCCGCAGCGGCTGGGTGCCGTAGGCATTGCTCAGCCGCACCCGCAGCCGCGGGCCGCCCAGGCTGATGCGCGCCGTCTGGCGGAAGGTCTGGTCCTGCAGTGTGCCCGGGACCAGGGTCGGGAACAGGAAATCCGCGTTCCAGACCGGCTGCGGGCTGGCCTGCCAGCTGGCGACCCAGTGCGGGGCGGATGCGGCACTGGCGGCGCCGGACACGGCGAGCAGGGCGGTGGCGGTGAGCTGGCTGAATCGGTTCATCGGGCGGTCCCGAGTGGAGGGACCGCCATGGTGATTCCGAGCTTATCTGTGAACTAGACTGCGCGTGGACAATCATCTGTGAACTGGATTCATTGCCATGGCGCGACCCGACATCAACCGATCCGGCGAACTGGAAGTGTTCGTGCGGGTGATCGAGACCGGTGGATTCTCCGCCGCCGCACGCACCCTGGACATGACGCCGTCAGCAGTGAGCAAGCTGGTGGCCCGGCTGGAGCAGCGGCTGGGTACGCGCCTGCTGCAACGCTCGACCCGCCAGCTGCAGCTGACCCCGGAAGGCTGCGCGTTCTACGAGCGTGGCCTGCGCGTGCTGGCCGACCTGGAGGAGGCCGAGCGTTGTGCCAGCGCCCATGCCGAGCCGCGCGGGCGGCTGCGGGTCAACTCCAACGTGCCGTTCGGCCGCCATTTCCTGTTGCCGCTGCTGCCGGCGTTCCTTGAGCGCAATCCGCAGGTGGGCGTGGACCTGACCCTCAACGACGAGGTGATCGACCTGCTGGAGCAGCGCACCGACGTGGCAGTGCGGGCCGGGCCGCTGAAGAGCTCCAGTCTGGTGGCGCGACGGCTGGGTGCGACGCGGATGATGATCGTGGCTGCGCCAGCGTACGCGCAGCGGCATGGGCTGCCGCGCACCGTCGAGGAACTGCAGTCGCACAACCGGCTGGACATCGGCCATGCGCGTGCGATGCAGGGGTGGCCGCTGCTGCAGGAGGGGCGCGAGCGGATGCTGCTGCCCAGTGGCAATGCCCGTGCCAGCAACGGCGATGCGCTGCGCCAGCTGGTGCTGGGAGGGCTCGGCATGGCGCGGCTGGCGGCATTCCAGGTGCAGGAGGACATTGCTGCCGGGCGCTTGCTGCCGGTGCTGGAAGAGGCCAATCCCGGTGATCTGGAAGAGGTGCACGCGGTGTTCCTGGGGCAGGGCGGTTACCTGCCGCTGCGGGTGCGCGCGTTCCTCGATTTCCTGGTGGAACAGGTCGATCTGACGCAGCCACGGGGGTAGTGCCGGCCGCTGGCCGGCAACCCCATGACCTTCATCCACCCGCATCGGGGTGCCGGCCAGCGGCCGGCACTACCGTGCGGAAGCCGAGCCAATGCCCGGCTCGGCCGGCGTTACACCTGCAGCAGCTTGCGGGCGGCGGCGCGCGCTTCCTTGCTCACTTCCACGCCGCCGAGCATGCGCGCCAGCTCTTCCTCGCGCGCCTTGTTGTCCAGCTTTTCCACTGCGCTCTGGGTCATGCCTTCCACCGGGGCCTTGCTGACCCGGTAATGGGCGTGGCCCTTGGAGGCGACCTGCGGCAGGTGGGTCACGCACAGCACCTGGCGCTTCTCGCCGAGCGCGCGCAGCTTCTGGCCGACGATGTCGGCCACCGCGCCACCGATGCCGGAGTCGACCTCGTCAAACACCATGGTCGGCACTGCATCCAGGTCCAGCGCGGCCACTTCGATGGCCAGCGAGATACGTGACAGTTCACCGCCCGAGGCCACCTTGCGCAGGGCGCGCGGCGGCTGGCCGGCGTTGGCCGCCACCAGGAACTCGACGCGCTCGGCACCCTGCGGGTCGGGCTTGCCGCTGTCCTGTGGCTCCAGTTCGATCAGGAACTGGCCGCCGCCCATGCCGAGCTCGGCGATGATGCCGGTGGTGGTGGCCGACAGTTCGGCAGCGGCGCTGCGGCGGCTGGCGGTCAGCACTTCAGCCTGTACGCGCCAGGCGGCGGCGGCCTTGTCGATCTCGCCGGCCAGGCGCTGCAGGCGCTCGTCGGCGCCACGCAGCTGCTCCACTTCGGCATGCATGCGCTCGCGCTGCGCGCCCAGTTCGTCCATCGGCACGCGGTGCTTGCGGGCCAGGTCGTGCAGGCGACCGAGGCGGCGCTCGTTCTCCTCGAACTGTTCCGGGTCGGCATCCAGATCGTCGTGCACGCGGTCAAGCAGCGACAGGGCTTCGTGCAGCTGGATCGAGGCGTTCTCGATCAGGCTGTCCACTTCGCCCAGGCGCGGGTCGTGCTCGATCAGGCGCGACAGCTCGTGGCGCACCTGCTGCAGCAGGTCCAGCGCAGAGCTGCCGTCATCGCCGTTGAGCTGGTTGCTGGCGGCCTGGCAGGCGCTCAGCAGGGCGCTGGCGTGGGCCTGGCGACGGTGGCTGGCGCCAAGCGCGGCAATCGATTCCGGTTCAAGATCCTCGCGGTCCAGTTCGCGCAGCTGGTGCTCCAGGAAGCCGATCCGGTCACTGACGTCGCCCTGTTGCGACAACGCCAGCGATTCATCGACCAGCGCCTGCCAGGCCGCGGCGGCGTGGCGCACCTGGCGGCGCTCGTTCTCGTTGCCGGCATAGGCATCCAGCAGGGCCAGCTGCGACGGGCGCGCCAGCAGCGCCTGCTGTTCATGCTGGCCGTGGATCTCCACCAGCAGCGAGGCCAGGTCGCCCAGCTGTGCCAGCGTCACCGGGCGGCCATTGATCCAGGCCCGCGAGCCGCCGTCGGCGCGGATCACGCGGCGCAGCTGGCATTGGTCCTCGTCGTCCAGCTCGTTGTCGGCCAGCCACTGGCGGGCGGCCTGCAGCTGCTCCAGCGCGAATTCGGCGGAAAGCTCGGCGCGTGCGGCGCCATGGCGGACCACGCCGCTGTCGGCGCGCAGGCCGGACAGGAAGCCCAGTGCGTCGACCATCAGCGACTTGCCGGCGCCAGTCTCGCCTGAAACCACGGTCATGCCTGGCCCGAACTCCAGTTCGGTGGCGCGGACGACGGCGAAATCCTTGATCGAAAGATGTCTGAGCATGGGTAAGGGGGTATCAGCAGCCGCGCAACGCTAGCACGCGCGCGCGGGAGGTCCAATGACTTGCCAAGGTGATGCGTCGCCATTATCTAGTGTCCGTGTCTCACAGGTTGATTCCATGCACGGTTCTCCCGACCAGCTTGCTCCACGCGCGCGCCATCTGCTGCGCACGCTGATCGCGCGCTACATCCAGGACGGCGAGCCGGTCGGCTCGCAGACGCTGGCGCGCGTGGCCGGCCTGGAAGTCAGCCCGGCCACCATCCGCAACATCCTGGGCGACCTGGAGGATCTGGGCCTGCTGGCCTCGCCACATACCTCGGCCGGGCGCATCCCAACCGCGCATGGCTACCGGGTGTTCGTCGACAGCCTGCTGCAGATGCAGCCGCCGGGCGAGGGCGAGCTGGCCCGGTTGCGCCAGGAACTGGCCGGCGGCGGCAGTACTCAGGCCCTGCTCGGCAGCGCCTCGGAGCTGCTTTCGGCGATGAGCCACTTCGTCGGCGTGGTCAGCGCACCGCGGCGCGAGCAGTTCGCCTTCCGCCAGATCGATTTCGTGGCGCTGGACGGGCGCCGGGTGCTGGCGATCCTGGTATTTGCCGACAACGAGGTACAGAACCGGGTGATCGAGACCCGGCAGGAGTTTGCGCCAGGCCAGCTGGAGCAGGTCGCCAACTACCTCAACGCGCATTTCGCCGGCCTGCCGATGGCCGAGATCCGTACCCGCCTGCTGCTGGAGCTGCGCGACGCCCGGTCCGAACTGGAGCAGTTGCTGGCCCACAGCATCGAACTGGCCGAGCAGGCCCTGCAGCCGGCGGCCGACGACATGCTGGTGGCCGGCCAGACCCGCTTGATGGGGGTGCAGGACCTGTCCGACCTGGAGCGCCTGCGCGAACTGTTCGAACTGTTCTCCAGCAAGCGCGAGATCCTGCAGCTGCTGGAGCGGACCATCCAGGCGCCGGGGGTGCGCATCTTCATCGGCGAAGAGACCGGAATGATGCCGCTGCAGGGCGTCTCGCTGGTCACTGCCCCGTACACCGCCAATGGCCAGGTGCTGGGCGTGCTGGGCGTGATTGGCCCCAAGCGGATGGCCTACGACCGGGTGATCCCGCTGGTCCAGGCCACCGCCGATGTGCTTGGCGCGGCCTTTTCGCCGGCCGGGCGCACGCCGGGAACATCCGACGCTTGAAACGCAGCATCCCGCCCACACTAGGGTGGGTGGAGGCGGAGAGTGACCGCCAGGGACCCAGACATGAACCACGAACAGCCAGATATCGAATCCCAGCAGAGTGCCGCCGATGCGGCTGCCACCGCCGGCGTCAACGACGAAGTCGAGCGCCTGCGCGCCGAAGTCGAGCAGGTCAAGGCCGATGCGCTGCGTGAGCGCGCCGACCTGGAAAACCAGCGCAAGCGTGTTGCCCGTGACATCGAGCAGGCCCGCAAGTTCGCCAACGAGAAGCTGCTGGGCGAGCTGCTGCCGGTGTTCGACAGCCTGGATGCCGGCCTGAAGGCCGCCGGCGACGACCCGCACCCGCTGCGCGAAGGCCTGGAGCTGACCTACAAGCAGCTGCTCAAGGTCGCTGCCGACAACGGCCTGGTCCTGCTCGACCCGATCGGCCAGCCGTTCAACCCGGAGCACCACCAGGCCATCAGCCAGGCGCCGACCCCGGGCGCCGCCCCGGGCAGCGTGGTGACCGTGTTCCAGAAGGGCTACCTGCTCAACGAGCGCCTGCTGCGGCCGGCGCTGGTGGTAGTGGCCGCCGATTGATCCCGCGGGGCCGGGGCGGCGGACAGACCCGCCACCCGACCCGACGCTGAACGCGGCGGATCATCGGAAACACAGCGTTCGGGAGGTGGCTTGAATGTTCCACGGGCCTCCCCCACATCGTATTCATCCACCGGCCGAACGGCCGGACTGACCCCAACAAGCATCCTCAGGAGTCTCCCCCATGGGCAAGATCATTGGTATCGACCTCGGCACCACCAACTCGTGCGTGGCGATCATGGACGGCGGCAAGGCCCGCGTCATCGAGAATTCGGAAGGCGATCGCACCACCCCGTCGATCGTCGCCTACACCAAGGACGGCGAAGTCCTGGTCGGTGCCTCGGCCAAGCGCCAGGCCGTGACCAACCCGAAGAACACCTTCTACGCGGTGAAGCGCCTGATCGGCCGCAAGTTCACCGACGGTGAGGTGCAGAAGGACATTGCCCATGTCCCGTACAGCATCCTGGCCCATGACAATGGCGACGCCTGGGTCGCCACCAGCGACGGCAAGAAGATGGCCCCGCAGGAAATCTCGGCCAAGGTGCTGGAGAAGATGAAGAAGACCGCCGAGGACTTCCTCGGTGAGAAGGTCACCGAAGCGGTCATCACCGTGCCGGCCTACTTCAACGACAGCCAGCGCCAGGCGACCAAGGACGCCGGTCGCATCGCCGGTCTGGACGTCAAGCGCATCATCAACGAGCCGACCGCGGCTGCGCTGGCCTACGGCCTGGACAAGGGCGACAACAAGGATCGCAAGATCGTGGTGTACGACCTGGGCGGCGGCACCTTCGACGTTTCGGTGATCGAGATCGCCAACGTCGACGGCGAGAAGCAGTTCGAAGTGCTGGCCACCAACGGTGACACCTTCCTGGGTGGCGAAGACTTCGACAACCGCGTCATCGAGTACCTGGTTGAAGAGTTCAACAAGGACCAGGGCATCGACCTGCGCAAGGATCCGCTGGCCCTGCAGCGCCTGAAGGATGCTGCCGAGCGCGCCAAGATCGAGCTGTCCAGCGCCCAGCAGACCGAAGTGAACCTGCCGTACGTGACCGCTGACGCGTCGGGTCCGAAGCACCTGAACATCAAGCTGACCCGCGCCAAGCTGGAAGCACTGGTGGACGACCTGATCAAGAAGTCGATCGAGCCGTGCCGCGTCGCCCTGAACGATGCCGGCCTGCGTTCGAGCGACATCAGCGAAGTGATCCTGGTCGGCGGCCAGACCCGCATGCCCAAGGTGCAGCAGGCGGTGACCGAGTTCTTCGGCAAGGAACCGCGCAAGGACGTCAACCCGGACGAAGCCGTGGCACTGGGTGCGGCGATCCAGGGCGGCGTGCTGGGCGGCGACGTCAAGGACGTGCTGCTGCTGGACGTGACCCCGCTGTCGCTGGGTATCGAAACCATGGGTGGCGTGTTCACCAAGATCATCGAGAAGAACACCACCATCCCGACCAAGGCCTCGCAGGTGTTCTCCACCGCCGAGGACAACCAGTCGGCCGTGACCGTGCACGTGCTGCAGGGTGAGCGCGAACAGGCCCGCTTCAACAAGTCGCTGGCCAAGTTCGACCTGTCCGGCATCGAGCCGGCCCCGCGTGGCCTGCCGCAGGTGGAAGTGTCCTTCGACATCGATGCCAACGGCATCCTGCACGTGTCGGCCAAGGACAAGAAGACCAACAAGGAACAGAAGGTCGAGATCAAGGCCGGTTCGGGCCTGTCCGAGGAAGAGATCGCACGCATGGTCGCCGACGCGGAAGCCAACCGCGAGGAAGACAAGAAGTTCCAGGAACTGGTGCAGGCCCGCAACCAGGCCGACGCCCTGATCCACGGCACCCGCAGCGCCATCACCGAGCACGGCAGCAAGGTCGGCGGCGATGTCATCGGCAAGGTCGAGGCAGCGCTGGCTGACCTGGAAACCGCGATGAAGGGCGACGACAAGGCACAGATCGAAGCCAAGTCGAAGGCACTGGAAGAAGCTGGCCAGTCGCTGTTCGCCGCTGCTTCGGCCGACCAGGGCGGTGCCCCGGGTGCCGACGCCGGCAATGCCGGCAAGGCGCAGGACGACGTGGTCGACGCTGAGTTCACCGAAGTCAAGGACGACAAGAAGTCCTGATCCGGACCGACGCGGGACGCTGGCCACCAGCGTCCCGTTGTCGCATCAGGGTCCTGACCGCCGACCGGCGTGTCGGGGCGCCCGACGCAAGAGCGGACCTGGTTCCGCTCTTCCGCTTTGACGAATCCCGACTTTCCGGAACCCGATTCACGATATGAGCAAGCGCGATTACTACGAAGTGCTGGGCGTTGCCCGCACCGCCACCGACGACGAGCTGAAGAAGGCCTACCGTCGCTGCGCGATGAAGTTCCACCCGGACCGCAACCCGGGTGATGCGGCGGCCGAGGCCTCCTTCAAGGAGTGCAAGGAAGCCTACGAAGTGCTGTCCGACGGCAACAAGCGCCGCATGTACGACAGCCACGGCCACGCCGCGTTCGAGCACGGCATGGGCGGTGGCGGTCCGGGTGGTCCGGACATGAACGATATCTTCGGCGATATCTTCGGCAACATCTTTGGCGGGGGCGGCGGCGGTCCGCGCCAGGCCCGTCGCGGTGCCGACATCGGCTACGTGATGGAACTGGACCTGGAAGAAGCCGTGCGCGGCGTCGAGCGCCGGATCGAGATCCCGACCCTGGCCGAGTGCGGCGACTGCGATGGCAGTGGCTCCGAAGATGGCAAGGTCGAGACCTGCAATGTGTGCCATGGCCGCGGCCAGGTGCGCATCCAGCGCGGCATCTTCGCCATGCAGCAGGCCTGCCACAACTGCGGCGGCCGTGGCCAGATCATCGCCAAGCCCTGCAAGACCTGCCACGGCAACGGCCGCGTCGAGGAAGACAAGGTGCTGTCGGTGAAGGTGCCGGCGGGCGTCGATACCGGTGACCGCATCCGCCTGCAGGGCGAGGGTGAAGCCGGGCCGGCCGGTACGCCGCCGGGCGACCTGTACGTGGAAGTGCGCGTGCGCGAGCATGCGATCTTCCAGCGCGATGGCGACGACCTGCACTGCGAAGTGCCGATCCGCATCTCGCAGGCGGCACTGGGTGACACCGTGCGCGTGGCCACGCTCGGCGGCGAAGCGGAAATCCGCATTCCGGCCGAGACCCAGACCGGCAAGCTGTTCCGCCTGCGCGGCAAGGGCGTGCGTTCGGTGCGCAGCCGCAGCGAAGGCGACCTGTACTGCCGCGTGGTGGTGGAGACGCCGGTCAACCTCACCAACGAGCAGCGCAAGCTGCTGGAGCAGTTCGAGGCCACCTTCGTCGGCGAGGAAGCGCGCAAGCATTCGCCGAAGTCGGCCACCTTCATCGACGGCGTGAAGGGCTTCTGGGACCGGATGACGTCCTGAGGTCTCAACGCAAACGGTGAACGTTAGCGCCGGGCCATGCCCGGCGTTTCCGTTTGCGCTCAGCGGAAAAACGCCGCTGGCGTCTGCCCCAGCTGGCGCTTGAACATGCTGGTGAACGCGCTGGGGCTGTCGTAGCCCGTCGCCAGCGCGACATCGATGACCTTGTCGCCGATCGCCAGCCGCTCCATCGCGGCCAGCAGCCGTGCCTGTTGCCGCCACTGCCCGAAGGTCATGCCCAGCTCGGTGGCGAAGCGCCGCTGGATGGTTTTCACGTCCACCTCCAGCGCCTGCGCCCAGTCCTGCAGCGTGGCGTCATCGCCGGGGTGCTTCTGCAGGTGTTGGCAGATCCGCTGCAGGCGCGGGTCGCTTGGCGCAGGCAGGTGCAACGGCAGCACGTCCATGCGGTGCAGCTCGTCCAGCAGCAGGCGGACCACGCGGCCATCGCGGCTGTCCTCGATGTGCTCGCCCTTGACCAGCGTGGCGGCCTGCAGCAGCTCGCGCAGCAGGGGCGAGACCTGCACCGCGAACGGCTCGGCCGGCAGGTGCAAGGCGAACGACGGATCGATGTACAGGCTGCGCATGTGCACGGCGGCGATGCAGTCCACCGCGTGCACCATGCCGGCCGGCATCCAGATCGCGCGGTTCGATGGGACGACCCAGCGCCCGACTTCCGACCGCACCACCATCAGGCCGGAGATGGCGTAGACCAGCTGGTGGCGCTGGTGCTTGTGACCAGGGATGTGGGTACCTACCGGGTACTGGGTGACCCGATAGGTGACCGGGTGATGCAGTGGAACCTCCCGCCAGGGCGCGGCCGGATCGACGTCACTGGCGATGTCCTTTTTGCGATAGGGCATGACCTGAACGCGGCAGAAGGGAGAGAGGGGCAACCGTAGCATGCGTGGCTCGCCCCCAACCTGACTGCGTCCATGTCGACCCTGGCTTCTCCCGCAACGACCTCACGCCCGGCGGCCCCCGGCGTGCTGGCCGCCATTTCTACCTCGCACGTCGTCAACGACATGATGCAGTCGCTGATCCTGGCCATCTATCCGGTGATCAAGGGCGGCTTCAATCTCAGCTTCACCCAGATCGGCCTGATCACGTTGACCTACCAGCTCACTGCGTCGATCTTCCAGCCATTGATCGGTGTCGCCACCGACCGCCGCCCGGCACCGTACTCGCTGCCGATCGGCATGGCCTCGACCCTGTGCGGCATGCTGCTGCTCGGCTTCGCACCGAACTACGCGATGGTGCTGCTGGCAGCGGCAATGGTCGGCATCGGCTCGGCGATCTTCCATCCGGAGGCCTCGCGCATCGCGCGGCTCGCCTCGGGCGGCCGTCATGGCTTCGCGCAGTCGGTGTTCCAGGTGGGGGGCAATTTCGGTACCGCGTTGGGCCCGCTGATTGCAGCGGCAGTGATCGTGCCGTACGGCCAGCATGCCGCGTCGTGGTTCGCAGGCGCGGCCCTGATCGGCATCGCATTGCTGACCTATGTTGGCCGCTGGTACGCGTTGCATCTGGGCACGCCGCGTCCGGCCAGCACCGCGTCGATGGCGCCGAGGCATCCGCCGCGCACCGTGGCCAAGGTGCTGGCGATCCTGCTGGTGCTGATCTTCAGCAAGTACTTCTACATGGCCAGCATCGGCAGCTACTTCACCTTCTACCTGATCCACCACTTCGGCATTCCGGTGGCGCAGGCGCAGCTGCACCTGTTCGCGTTCCTGGTGGCGTCCGCAGCCGGTGGTTTCCTGGGTGGCCCGTTGGGTGACCGGATCGGCCGCAAGCCGATCATCTGGACCTCGATCCTGGGCGTGGCGCCGTTCGCGTTGATGCTGCCGCATGCCGACCTGTTGTGGACGACGGTGTTGGCGGTGCTGATCGGCTTCGTGCTGTCTTCGGCGTTCTCGGCGATCGTGGTCTACGCGCAGGAGATGATGCCGCACCGCATCGGCATGGTGTCCGGCCTGTTCTTCGGTTTCGCGTTCGGTATGGGCGGGCTGGGTGCCGCCGTGCTCGGCCTGCTGGCGGACAGGACCAGCATCGAGTACGTCTACCAGCTGACCGCGTTCCTGCCGCTGCTGGGCATCGTGGCGGCATGGCTGCCGCCGTCGCGGCCTGCTGCTCGCTGAGGGGGTTTGGTTTGCAGGGCTTGCAGCCCTGCACCCGCAGAGGCAACGGCAACAGCCGAAGCGCGCTATCCGTGGATTGGCGGGGTGGGTCCGGTTGCGGGGGACGCCGTAAATACGTCCCTGTAGGCTCGGTCGCGCCATCCATGGCGCTCACGCCCCCCGCAACCGGACCCACCCCGCCTTCGACAGTTTCCTGCGATTTGTCGGAACGGTGTACTGCTCTGGTAGGTGTCGAGCTTGGTCGACACGGTAGACCCATGCCATGCGTGGATGAATTCATTCGATATCTGACAGATGTGTCGACCAAGGTCGACACCCACCAACAGCCGCAGTTACCAACAGCCGCGTGAACCTGTCGAAGGCGGGGCGGTGTCGGAGTGCGGGGTGTGAGCCGCATGGATGCGGCGACCAAGCCTTATCTGATCGGAATCTGGCAGCGTAGGTGTCGAGAGCCGGCGTGGGCCGCCGTGTAAGCCTGGATCTCGACGATCGCCATGTAGCTTGGCGCCCACGCCGGAATCTCCCTTGATCCGCCCGAACAGTTGCTGGAGCTGACACTCGCAGTGATAAGACTGGGCAAGCGGGGGAGCTCTCGACCCTTCCAGACTATACGGAGTCCGGTGATGAACGGGATCGGGATTGATGTCAGCAAGCGCCAACTGGATGTCGGTACGACGGATGGAGAGACCCTGCAGGTCTGGAACAACCGCTCCGGCTTTTCTGAATTGGATGTTTGGCTGAAGAAGCGTCCGGTCAGCCAGATCGTGCTGGAAGCCACCGGCGGTTACGAGCGGCCGGTGCTGGATTTTCTGCACGCAGCGGGCCATCCGGTGGTCCGCGCCAATGCCCTGCGGGCCCGCAGGCTGGCCCAGGGGATGGGCCAGATGGCCAAGACCGACCGGTTGGATGCCTATGCATTGGCGCAGATGGCGGCCTTGGTGAAACTTCCCGCCTACCAGCCGCTGGAGCCTTGGCAGCAGAAAATGCGGGAATTCGTGCGGGCACGTCGACAGGCGATGCACGCGCTGACCATCGCGCGACAGCAGCAGGAAATGGTCGGTGATCGTGAATTGCGCCGGCTACTGCAGGCCAACATCACCCGCTTGCAGACGCTGGTTGAACGTCTGGGAAAGCAAATTGCCGAGCAGGTTGCCCAGCAGCCTCAACTGGCTGTCCTGAAGTCGATGAAGGGCGTTGGCCCTGGCCTGCAGGCGGTATTGGCAAGCTATCTTCCCGAACTGGGGAGGATCAGTGGTAAGGCCATCGCCAGCCTGGTCGGTGTGGCCCCCATGTCCCACGACAGCGGAACCATGCGCGGCAAACGAAGCATCCATGGCGGCAGGGCCGAGATCCGCCAGGTGCTTTACATGGCCAGCATGTCGGCCATGCGGCATGAACCTCGACTGCGCGATTTCTACCAGTCGCTGCGAGCCCGGGGCAAAGAAGGAAAAGTAGCCATCGTGGCGGTGATGCGGAAAATGCTGGTGATTCTCAACGCCCGGGTGCGCGACGCTGAAAACGGGCTGGTCCCTGCCTAAAGCCAGCCAGGGCGCAGACCAAAGGCTGCCGGCCAGCGGCCGGCACTACCGTGCCCGTCTCCTGGAGGGGCCAAGCCCCTCCATCAACACAGTTGCTACACGGACGTACTTGCGGCGTCCCCGCATTCCGACACCGCCCCGCAACCCCACGGATAGCTCGCTTTTGCCGTTGCCGTTGCTTGCAGCTTCGGCAGGTGCAGGGCTGCAAGCCCTGCCGAAAACCTCCTTGGGCGTAGAATGCGGCCATGAGCGAATCCCTTGATAACCACCTGGTCCACGGCCGCCGCCAGCGGCCGGATGGCCCGTCGCCGATCGATGTCATCTCGGTCCAGTCGCAACTCGTCTACGGCCATGCCGGCAACAGCGCCGCCGTACCGCCGATGCGTGCGCTGGGCGTGCGCGTGGCGGAAATCCCGACCGTGCTGCTGAGCAATGCGCCTTTCTACGACACCACGCGTGGCCGCGTGCTGCCCGCTGACTGGTTCGCCGACCTGCTGCTGGGCACCCACGAGCGCGGCCTGCCGCAGCGGGCGAAAATGCTCGTCTCCGGCTATTTCGGCAGCACCGCCAACGGGGCCGCCTTCGCAGACTGGCTGGACGACATCCTGCCGGCCTGCCCGCAGCTGCGCTATTGCCTGGACCCGGTGATTGGCGACACGCACACCGGCCCCTACGTGGAACCCGGGCTGGAAGCGATCTTCGCCGAGCGCCTGTTGCCGCATGCCTGGCTGGTGACGCCGAACGCTTTCGAACTGAATCGCCTGACCGGCATGCCGGCGCTGGCCGAGGCCGATGCCATCGCCGCCGCGCGCACGCTGCTGGATCGCGGCCCGCATTGGGTGATCGCGCACAGCGTGGGCGGCACCCCGGGTGAACTGGTGACCCTGGCCGTCGGCCGCGAGGAAACCTGGCGGTGGACCTCGCCGCTGCTGCCGGTGGACGTGGCGGGTACCGGCGATGTGCTGATGTCGCTGGTGGTGTCGTTCCTGCTGCGCGGCGAATCGATGCAGCAGGCGATTTCGCGTGCGATTGCCGGCACCCATGCGGCGCTGGAGGCGACGCTGGACAACGGCTTCGAGGAATTCGACGTGGTCGCCGCCGCGCCGGCGGCGCTGGCCGAAGGCACGCGCTTCCGCGCCGAACGCGTGGCATGAGCGGCCTGGACCCGCGCACGCCGCGCACGGTCGGCATCATCGGCAGCGCTGGTGCCTACGGGCGCTGGCTGACCCGCTTCTTCCAGCAGCACATGCAGCTGCAGGTGATCGGCCACGATCCGGCCGACCCGGGTTCGCACACGCCGGAACACCTGCTGGCGCAGGCCGATGTGCTGGTGTTCTCGGCACCGATCCGGCACACCCCGGCGTTGATCGCCGAGTACGTGCGGCAATCGGCGGGTCGCGAGCGCGGCAGGCTGTGGCTGGATGTGACCTCGGTGAAGGAGGCGCCAGTGCAGGCGATGCTGGCCTCGCAGGCCGAAGTGGTCGGCCTGCACCCGATGACGGCGCCGCCGAAGGCGCCGACCCTGAAGGGCCGGGTGATGGTGGTCTGCGAAGCGCGGCTGCAGCTCTGGCAGGCGTGGGTCGATACGCTGTGCACCGCGCTGCAGGCCGAGTGCGTGCGGGCCACGCCCCAGCACCACGACCAGATGATGGCGCTGGTGCAGGCGATGGTGCATGCCACCCACCTGGCCCAGGCCGGCGTGTTGCGCCAGTACCAGCCGCAGCTGGGCGACCTGGCTGCGATGATGCCGTACCGTTCGGCATCGTTCGAGCTGGATACGGCGATCATCTCGCGCATCCTGTCGCTCAACCCGGCGATTTACGAAGACATCCAGTTCGGCAACCCGTACGTAGCGCCGATGCTGGAGCGGCTGGTTGGCCAGTTGCAGGCCCTGCAGGTGCAGGTCGGGCAGGGCGACGACCGTGCACGTGGTGCCTTCCGCGAGCAGCTGCTGTCAGCCAATCGCAGTGCTTTCGGTGATCAGGCGCTGGCTGAAGGCAACTACACGTTCGAACGCGTGGGCTATCTGCTGGCTGACCTGACCGAGCGCAATGCGCTGTCGGTGCACCTGCCGGAAGACCGGCCCGGCTCGCTGCGCGAGCTGCTGAACGTGTTCGAGCAGCATCGCATCAGCCTGGCCTCGATCCATTCCTCACGTACGCCCGGCGGCGAAGTGCACTTCCGCATCGGGTTCATCGCCGGCAGTGATCCGGCAGCGATCACCCGGGCGGCTGCGGAAGTGGACGCCAGCGGCATCGGCCGGGTGCTCGGCTGACCACATTCATCCACAGGCGGTGTGGATGGATCCTGAGCAAACGTGTGGATAACCTCGCTCAGCCCTTGCTGGCAAAGGCTGTCAAGATGCCTGGCGAAAAATTGGTCACGCTTTTTTGTAGGGTCGAGCCATGCTCGACTGCTTCTGGCGAAAAGCGTGTCGCGCAAGGTCGACACCTACCAGAGCGGAGGATGGAAATCCGGTAGCGCGAGCGCGGGGCAGCACCAATGCGGCAGCGCCGGGCCATGCCCGGCGGACCTCAAATCGTCAACCGCAGTTCACCACCACTGGTGGTGAACTCGCGCCCATTGCGCACCAGCTGGCGCCCGTCATCCAGCTCATAGCGCGGCGTGGCTTCGGAGTGGTGCCCGCTGCCGTTCGCCTCGGGCTTGAATTCGATGATGACGTGGCTTTCGCCATTACTGTCGATGGCGGGGAACTGACGGAACGACATCGCGTACCTCCTTCAGCGGATGCTGGGGATGCGCGGCCAGCTTGGTCTTGCCGATGTTAGCCGGCCGTCATCAATCGATGAACTGCAGTCGTGCCAGTTCAGCGTACAGTCCGCCTTCGGCCAAAAGCTGGGCATGGGTACCTTCGGCGACAATACGGCCCTGGTCCATCACCACGATGCGGTCGGCCTTGAGCACGGTGGCCAGGCGGTGGGCGATGACCAGCGTGGTGCGACCGGCCATCAGCCGCTCAAGTGCCTGCTGCACGCCATGCTCGCTCTGTGCATCCAGTGCGCTGGTGGCTTCGTCCAGCAGCAGGATCGGCGCATCCTTCAGCAGTGCGCGGGCGATCGCCACGCGCTGCTGCTGACCACCGGACAGGCGCGCACCGCGTTCGCCCAGCTCACTGTCGTAGCCTTGCGGCAATGCCCGCAGGAAGCCATCGGCCTCTGCTGCACGTGCGGCGTCCTCGACTTCGGCGTCGCTGGCCTGCAGCCGGCCGTAGCGGATGTTGTCGCGCGCACTGGCCGCGAACAGCGTCGGCTGTTGCGGCACCAGCGCCAGCTGCGCTCGCAGCTCGGCCGGATCGACCTGGCGCACGTCGATGCCATCCACGCAGATGCGGCCGCTGGCCGGATCGTGGAAGCGCAGCAGCATCGACAGCACCGTGCTCTTGCCTGCGCCGGATGGGCCGACCAGGGCCACGGTCTCACCCGGGCGGACATGCAGACTGAAGTGGTCCAGCGCGGCCTGGTCCGGGCGCTGCGGGTAGTGGAACACCACGTCGTCGAACTGGATTTCGCCGCGTAGCGGTTGGGGCAGTGCGTGCGGCTGCGCCGGCGCACGGATCTCGATGTCTTCCTGCAGCAGCTCGCCGATACGGCCCATCCCACCGGCCGCACGCTGCAGCTCGTTCCACACTTCGGCCAAGGCGCCCACCGAGCCGCCGCCGATCAGCGCGTACAACACGAACTGGCCCAGCGTGCCGGCACTGAGGCGTCCGTCGATGACATCGTGCGCGCCCAGCCACAGCACGCCAACGATGGCGCCAAACACCAGCAGGATGGCGCTGGCGGTAACCAGCGATTGCGCACCGATGCGCCGGCGTGCGGCACCGATGGCATCGCCCAGCGCCTTGTCAAAGCGTCCGCGCTCATAGGGCTCGCGTGCGTGCGCCTGCACCGTGCGCACGGCGCCCAGCGTCTCGCTGGCCAGGCTGTTGGCATCGGCGATGCGGTCCTGGCTGCTGCGTGCAACCGTGCGCAGCTTGCGCGCGCCGATGATGATCGGCAGTACCGCCAGTGGGATGCCGAGCAGCGACCATGCCGCCAGCCTCGGGCTGGTGACGAACAGCATGGCCAGGCTGCCGACCACGGTGACGCTGCTGCGCAGGGCGACCGACATGGTCGAGCCGACCACGCTGCGCAGCAGTTCGCTGTCGGCGGTCAGGCGCGAGACCAGTTCGCCGCTGCGGCTGCGGTCGTGGAACCCGGCGCCGAGCTGGATCAGGTGTGCGTACAGACGACTGCGCAGGTCGGCGACGACCTTCTCGCCCAGCAGCGACACGAAGAAGAACCGTGCGGCCGTCGCCAGCGCCAGCACCACCGCCACCAGCATCAGCAGGGCGAAGGCACGGTTGATCTGGCCACCGCTGGTGAAGCCATGGTCGATCATCTGCTTCACGGCGGGGGGCAGGCTCAGCGTGGCGGCCGACGAGACCGCCAGGGCCAGCAGCCAGGCGGTGAACAGCCCGCTATGGCGGCGCACGAACGGCCACAACGTCCGCAGGCTGCCGAGGCGGCGCAGCGGCGGGGTCGAGGCAGGGGCGTCGTCCTTGTCAGTCATCCTGGTTGTCGTCTTGTATGCGGATACGGTCACGGGTGGCGTCGCGCAGGCGGATTTTCAATGCATCGACCTGATCGGCCGGCAACTCGGCCCGCAGGCACACGCCGTTGGCATCGAACTGTTCATCGAGCTTCCCGGCGCCGAAGGCGGGCAGGGTGGCGTGCAGGGTGCCCAGGTCCTCGAAGCCGGCCAGCAGCTGCAGCCGGGCCATCGCCACCAGGGGCAGGCGGGGGGCGGTGCGCAGGCACTCGGCGGCAGCGCCACCGTAGGCGCGCACCAGTCCACCGGCGCCCAGCTTGATGCCGCCGAACCAGCGCGTCACCACCACCATCACGCGGTCGAAACCCTGGCCATCGATTGCCGCCAGGATCGGTCGTCCGGCCGTTCCGGCGGGCTCGCCATCGTCGCTGGAGCGGTAGTCCTGGCCGTACCGGTAGGCCCAGCAGTTGTGGGTCGCGTCGGCTGCTGCAACCTGCTGCAGGACCGCCATGGCCGCTGCGGCGCTGTCGATCGGCGCAGCATGGGCGATGAAACGACTGTGTTTGACTTCCAGCGTGTGGCTGACAGGCTGGGCGAGGGTATCGAGCATTCCCGTCATTCTACGGGGTCGCCGGAGGTCACGTTCTGCTTCAGTCGTCCAGCAACGGGCGCAGGTCGCGCGGCAGGCGTGCCTCCGGATACTGCTGCACGTAGCGCTCCAGGCTGGCGCGGGCCAGATCGCGCTGGCCGTCGTCGCGTCGCGCGCGGATCTTCTGCAGCCACTGCCGGCGCGGCAGTCGCGCGTCGGCGTCCACCTCGGCCTGCACGGCATCCGCGCTCAGGCCCGCATCGCTGCCGCGGCGCATGATGCCCGGTGCGGAACGGCTGGGAGCCTCACGCTTCATCGAGGTGATCTCCACCCGATCCAGCGCCTGCGCCCGCTCGGCCTCGGCGGCATCGGCTGCCGGTGCCGCTGCCGTGCGTGCTTTCATTGCCCCGGACGCTGCTGGCGCGGATGCCGGTGCGGGTGCCGAGTAGGCGGCCGGTGCAGGTGGCGCTGGCGGTGCTGCAGCCGGAGCGGGCGGGAGCGCCGCAAAGGAGGTGTCGGCGGCCGCATCCGCAGCCATGGATCGTGCAGCCTGGGCTGGCACTTCAGCGGTCTTGGCCGGCGCAGGCTTGTGCGCACGCGCGATGGCCGGTGCCGGGGCAGCGGAAACGGGGGCGGACTCGGGTGCTGCCGACGCAGCGGCTGGTTCCGCAACCACCACTGCGCTGTCGGCTGAACCACTTCCAGCGGCCTGATCGGCGACCGCGACGTCTTCTGCCGCAGCCGGTGCCGCAGCAGCAGTCTCGCCCGCCGGAACCAGCGGCGGTTCAGGACGCAGCTGCCAGGCGATGCCGATGGCGAACACCATCGAAGCGGCGATGCCGAATACCGCTGGCCAACGCGGTCCCGTGCGCTGCTTGCGCGGCGCCTCGGGAGCGGCGGCGACATCGGTACCCGGAGCGTCTACGGCGGCACGCGCCGCGGCCAGGATGGCGGCGTCCAGTGCGGCGGGCGGTGCCTGCTCGGCGCGACGGCCGAGCAGCCGGGCCAGCTCGCGTTCTTCCGGCGTCAGCGGTTCGTCTCGGTTCATGCGTTCAATCCCGCACGCAGCTTGTCCATCGCATAGCGCAGCCGCGATTTCACGGTTTCCCGGCCTACGCCGGTGATCTGGCCGATCTCCTCCAGGCTCAGTTCCTGATCCAGCCGCAGTTGCAGCACTTCGCGCTGCTCCGGCGGCAATTGCTCCATCGCCAGCTGGATGCGGCGACGTTGTTCGAATTCGGAAAGTTCGGCTTCCGGGGTCTGCCCGTCCTCGATCGCGGCCAGGCGCAGGTCGGCGTCGGCCGGCGCGGCAGGGCGATGGCGGGCGGCACGCCAATGGTCATTCAGGCGGTTGTGGGCGATGCGGAACAGCCAGGTGCTGAACGCCGCTTCGGGCTGCCACCCGGCTCGGGCGCTGATCACCCGCTGCCAGACGTCCTGGAAGATCTCTTCAGCCAGCGCGTTGTCGCGCAGTTGGCGCAGCAGGAAGCCGAACAGTCGCTTGCGATGGCGCGCATACAGGCTTTCGAACGCGCGCAGGTCGCCACCGGCCCAGGCCAGCATCAAGGCTTCATCGGTTGGCAGTGCGCTGGCTTCCACAGCGTACAGGGTAAGGCCTGCAGGCGATGGCGCATAGCCGGTGGCAGGGGCGGGCACAGCGAGGGTCATGGCTCGGAAGGGGCTGCGGACAGCAGGAAAAACGTACGGGCGCACGATTCGGGGTTTACGGGCTTCCATTGCCCCCCGGGTGGCGCGCTATGCTCGTCGGCTCAGGGGAGGCGACGCATAGACGGCGCCAAGAGATTGTCATTTGTCCACGCATGCTGAACCGGCGGAAGAGCCACCACACGAGGCCGTGCTGAGCACAGCGCTGGTGCGCGCCTTGCATGCGCTTTTGCCGGAAACGGCCGTGGTCCGCGTCGGCTGGGACGACCCGCAGCTCGGGCGCGGTCAGGGCGGGTGGCCGGCCGACGGGGCGGCAGGCGCGTTCACTGCGCCGGGCATCGGCGACGGCTGCCATGGCTGGGAACATGACGGTGCACGCCTGCAGCTGTCGGTGGAAGGCGCCGTGCCTTCCGCGGCGTGGTGGGGGCTGGCCCGTCAGGCCATGGAACTGGCACTGCAGCGTGGCCGCCAGGCTGGGCAGATCAAGGCGCTGGAAGAAGCTGAACGGTTGCAGCAGGCGCTGTTCCAGATCGCCGATCTGGCCGGCGCCGATCTGGAGATGTCGGAGATGCTGCGTCACGTGCACGGCGTGCTCGGCACGCTGATGTATGCGGAGAACTGCTACATCGTTGAATACGATGATGTGCGTGACCAGATCCGCTTCCTGTACTTCGCCGACCAGGTCGACGATTTCGTCGCGGACCCGTCGCAGAGCCATGACGCCGCCGAGATGCCGCGCAGCCTGACTGTCGCGCTGCTGCGCCACGGCAAGCCGCTCAGCGGACCCTCACGCGAACTGCTGGCGCGCGTGGTGGAGCAGGAGCACGACCCGCAGCGTGGCCCCGAAAGCCTGGACTGGCTGGGTGTGCCGATGCTGCGCGATGGCCGGGTATGCGGCGCCATCGTGGTGCAGAGCTATGAGCTGGCGGCCCGCTACGGCGAGGCCGAGCGCGCGTTGCTGGGCTTTGTCGCCCAGCACGTGCAGACTGCGATGGATCGGCGCCAGGCGCAGGTCCGGCTGGAGCAACAGGTGGAGCGGCGCACGCTGGAACTGCAGCGTGCCAACCACAGCCTGCAGGATGAAGTGGCAGAGCGCCGGCGCGCCGAGCAACTGCAGACCGCGCTGTACAACATTGCCGAAATGGCGATGTCGGCCGACAGCCTGGCCCAGTTCTACGGGCAGGTGCATGGCGTGGTCGGGCGCCTGCTCGACGCGCGCAACTTCTATATCGCGCTGGTGAACGGAAGCGGAGACGGCCTGGACTTCGTCTATTCGGTGGACGAGCACAATGCCAGCCGTGCACCTCGTCCGTTCAGTCGCGGCCTGACCGAATACGTCGTGCGCAACCGGCGGCCGCTACTGGCGTCACGCGCCCAGATCGATGCGCTGCTGGCCAGTGGCGAGGTGCGTGAATCCGGTGCGCGCTCGCATTGCTGGCTGGGCGTGCCGCTGCTGCGCGATGACGAGGTGGTCGGTGCGATCGTGGTGCAGAGTTACAGCGAGAACAGTACGTTCAGCGTGCACGATCAGCGGCTGCTGACGTTCGTTGCCCAGAACATTGGAACCGGGTTGGCGCGCCAGCGCGACCAGCAACGGCTGCGTTTGGCGCATGCCGAACTTGAAAAGCGCGTGGAGGAGCGCACGCGTGAGCTGGCCGAGGTCAACGAGAAGTTGCTCGGCCAGATCGGCGAGCGCCTGCGGGCCGAGCAACGCCTGACCCATCAGGCCATGCACGATGCGCTGACCGGCCTGCCCAACCGGCTGCACCTGCTCGATCGCCTGCAGGATGCGCTGGCGCTGGCCAAGCGCAAGGGAGGGCCGGTGTTCGCCGTGCTGTTCCTCGACCTGGATCGCTTCAAGCTGGTCAACGACAGCATCGGCCACGCCGCCGGTGACCGCATGCTGGTGGAGGTAGCCAAGCGGATCGTATCGATGGCCGGCGCCGATGACGTGGTGGCACGGCTGGGCGGTGATGAATTCGCGGTGCTGCTGCAATGCCCGCAGGGCCTGGCACAGGCGCTGGATTTCGGCCAGCGCTTGTTGCTGGCATTGCAGGAATCGATATGGATCGCCGGGCGCGAGCTGTTCCCGTCCGGCAGCCTGGGCATCGCGCTGTGGAATCCGCGCTACCGTACCGGCGAGGAGCTGCTGCGTGATGCGGATGCGGCGATGTACCGGGCCAAGGCACAGGGCCATGACCGCTGCGCGATCTTCGACGAGGACATGCGAGAACAGGCCATGCGCAGCCTCGACCTGGAAGCCGATCTGCGCCGCGCGATCAACAACCGTGATTTCGTTCCGTTCTTCCAGCCGATCGTGCGCCTGTCCGATGGCGAAGTGGTGGGACATGAGGCATTGCTGCGCTGGCAGCACGAGCGTCGTGGCCTGCTGTTGCCCGGCGCGTTCCTGGAGCTGGGAGAGGAAAGCGGCCTGATCGAACAGGTCGACTGGCTGATCTACGAGCAGGTCATCGCGCGCCTGGCCGAAGGTGGCCAGAGCTATGTCTCGGTGAACGTTTCGCCGCGCCATTTCCGCTCGGCCGAGTTCAGCGACCGCCTGTTCGGCCTGCTCGACGCGTGTGGCGCCGATCCGCGCCGGCTGCGGCTGGAGATTACCGAGGTCGCGCTGCTGGACGATGCGCCGCACACGCTGCGCATCCTGCAGGGCCTGCGCGAGCGTGGCATCCAGGTGCAGCTGGACGACTTTGGTACCGGCTTCTCTGCGCTGTCCTACCTGCACCGATTCCCGATCAGTACATTGAAGATCGACCAGAGCTTCATCGCCGGCCTGCACGGGCCGGAAGTGCAGAGCACGCGCGCGCTGGTCGAAGGCGTGCTGTCACTGGCCCGCACCCTGGGCATCGAAACCATTGGCGAAGGCATCGAGACCGAGGCGCAGCGGCAGACACTGCGCGAACTCGGTTGCGACTATGGCCAGGGCTACCTGCTGGGCCGTCCCGCACCGTGGGCGCGGGCGATGGCGTGAGCCGCCGCGACCGTTCACTTCAGCGCAGAGCCGAGCGACGTTTCTCGTCGATCCACTTCGAGGCCTGCGCCGGCTGATAGTTCTGCATCCACACCAGCATGTCCTCGATGTCCGAGCCGTACCAGAGGTCCTGGCGCTGGTCCGGATGCAGGAAACGCTCTTCCACCATGCGGTCGATCATGCCGATCAGCGGCGCGTAGAAACCTTCCACATCGAGGAACGCGCACGGCTTGTTGCCGATGCCCAGCTGGCGCCAGGTCAGCATCTCGAAGATCTCTTCCATGGTGCCGAAGCCACCGGGCAGGGCGACGAAGCCATCGGCGAGGTCGAACATGCGCGACTTGCGCTCATGCATCGAGCCGACGATCTCCAGTTCGGTCAGGCCGCGGTGGGCCACTTCCCAGTCGGCCAGCTGGCGCGGGATCACGCCGGTCACCTCGCCGCCAGCGGCGAGCACGGCGTTGGCCACGGTGCCCATCAGGCCAACGTTGCCGCCGCCATACACCAGGCGCAGGCCATCGCGGGCGATGCGATCACCCAGGGCAATGGCGCGTTCGGTGTAGGCCGGCTTGCTGCCAGCGTTGGAACCACAGTAGACGCAGATCGACTTCATGGGTGGGCTTGTCTCTTGGTGCGGAAACGAAAACGCCCCGCCGGCAACCGGGTCAGCGGTTGCGGGCGGGGTGCTGGTGGATTATCGCCCCTTCTGTAGATCCGAACCATGCACCGCTGCTCTTCGTTCAGATAGCGGCACAGGCCGGCCGAGCATGGGCTATGCCGGTCGTCCTGACCGGCACCCTTCGGGCCGTCGCCAGCGGCGTTGGCAGCGGCTGCTGCCGCTGCCTTCGGCTCTACGCAAGCGGGCGCTTAGGCCGCCGCAGCCTGCTCGCGGCGCGGGCCTTCACGCAGGGCGCGGCCGACCATGCCCACCAGCAGGTCCAGCTCCTCGCTGTCCATGCCGAAGTGCGGGGTGAAGCGCAGCGAATTCTCGCCACCGTGGATCACGTTGATGCCGTGCTGGCGCAGCCATTCCTCGGTGGAGTTGGCGCCATAGCACTTGAACTGCGGCGCCAGCTCGCACGAGAACAGCAGCCCGGTGCCCTGCACCTTGGTGATCAGGCCACCCAGCTCGGCCTTCAGCTGTTCCAGCTTGCGCACGGCCTCGGCACCGCGCTCAGCGATGTTGGCGCGCACCTGCGGGGTCAGCTGCGCCAGGGTGGCGCAGGCGACGTCCAGCGCACGCGGGTTGCTGGTCATGGTGTTGCCGTAGATGCCCTTGCGGTACAGCTGCGCGGCGTGCTCGGTCACCGCCAGCACCGACAGCGGGTACTGCGCGGCGTTGAGTGCCTTGGAGTAGGTCTCCATGTCCGGCGGGTCAAGGCCTTCGAAGCCCGGGTAGTCGACCACTGACAGCACGCCATGCGCGCGCAGGCCGGCCTGGATCGAGTCGAGCAGCAGCAGGCTGCCGTGCGCTCGGGTCAGCTCACGGGCAACGGCATAGAACGCCGGCGGCACCGAACGGCCCGGGTCACCTTCGCCCATCACCGGTTCCAGGAACACCGCTTCGATGAACCACTGGTTGCGTGCAGCATCCTCGAACACCTTGCGCAGGGCGGCCTCGTCGTAAGGCGCCACGGTGATCACCGAGTCCTCGCCACGGTAGCTGGCCAGGTGCTGCAGGTAGCTCTTGCGGCTGGAATCCGAATAGAGGGCAGGGCGGTCGGTACGGCCATGGAAGCTGCCCTTGACCACCACGCGCTTGATCGCAGCGCCGGCGTGGCGTGCGCCAGGATCGGTCTGCAGCTTGGCGTTGACGTCGGCGATGCGCGCGGCCAGGCCGACGGCTTCGGAGCCGGAGTTCAGGCACATGAAACGGGCGAACGGGCAGCCGCCACGGCGATGGCCGATCTCGGCGCGCAGGGCAGTGATGAAGCGCTGCTGCGACAGGCTGGGGGTCATGATGTTGGCCATCACCTGCGGGCGCGCCATGGCCTCCAGCACGGCGTCCGGGGTGTGCCCGAAGCCGAGCATGCCGTAGCCGCCGGCGTCGTACAGCACGGCGCCCTTCAGGGTGACCACCCACGGGCCGCGCGCGGCCAGCGCCACGTACGGGGTCACCGCGTCATCGGCGTAGAAATTGACGAAACCGTCCTGCATCGCGTCGATCTGCGCCTGTTCGTCCTGCGCCAGCAGCGGCCCCAGGTCGGCCTGCACCCGCGCGAATTCCTCGGCAGCGGCGTCCACCGCGGCGATCAGCTGCGGGTGGTTGGCGGACAGGGCGGTCAGGGTGGCATCGTCCAGCCCGGTGGTGAGGCGGGTGCCGGGCTGGGTGCGCAGGGGGGCGAGGCGTTCGATGAAGCTCATTGCAGATCTCCTGAAACAATGGGTCGCACGGGCCATCAAAAGCAAAACGCGCGTCATCACGCGCGCTTGGGGCAGGCTCGTGCAGCGGACTTCCGGTTCGATGCTAGCACTTGTTTTTTTGCGCGATAACCCCGCAGAAACCTGCTGCATAGCAGCATTTTGCGCGACGTTCGCCGCGAAGCGCGCCGGCTCGCAGACGCTGGACGTACAATGCGCGCCATTGTCGACCTGTTGCCGCCCACCGCCTTGAAGAAGTCCGATTTCCATTACGACCTGCCGGCTGAACTGATCGCGCAGGCTCCCCTGGCCGAACGCTCCGCCAGCCGCCTGCTGCTGGTGCCGCCCGCGCCGGCTGCCTTCACCGATCTGCAGGTGCGTGACCTGCCGTCGCTGCTGCAGCCGGGCGACCTGCTGGTGTTCAACGACACCCGGGTGATCCCCGCGCGCCTGTTCGGGCAGAAGGCCAGCGGCGGCCGCGTGGAGATCCTGATCGAGCGTCTGCTCGGCGGCCAGCAGGCCCGTGCGCAGGTCGGCGCCAGCAAGTCGCCGAAGGCCGGCAGCCGCATCGCGCTGGATGCCGGTGGCGAAGCCGAGGTGCTGGGCCGCGATGGCGAGTTCTACGTGCTGCAGTTCCACGTACCCGAGTCGCTGGAGCAGTGGCTGCTGCATGCCGGCCGCCTGCCGCTGCCGCCGTACATCCAGCGCGAGCCGGGCGTGGACGACCGCGAGCGCTACCAGACCGTGTTCGCGCGTGAAGTGGGCGCGGTGGCGGCACCGACCGCGGGCCTGCATTTCGACGAACCGTTGCTGGCCGCACTGAAGGAAAAGGGCGTGGAGTTCGGCCACGTCACCCTGCACGTGGGCGCGGGCACCTTCCAGCCGGTGCGTGCCGAAGACCTGAAGGACCACGTGATGCACCGCGAGTGGCTGAACGTCGGCGCCGAACTGGTGCAGCAGGTGCGGCGCACGCGCGCGGCCGGCGGCCGGGTGATCGGCGTCGGCACCACCGTGGTGCGCGCGCTGGAAAGCGCGATGCGCGATGGCGAACTGCTGCCGTTCGCGGGGGAAACGCAGATCTTCATCACCCCTGGCTACCGCATCCGCAGTGTCGACGCCATGGTGACCAACTTCCATCTGCCGGAAAGCACCCTGCTGATGATGATCTCCGCGTTTGCCGGCAAAGAGCGGGTGTTCGAGGCCTACCGGCACGCGATCGAGCAGCGCTACCGTTTCTTCAGCTACGGCGACGCGATGCTGCTGTTCCCGCAGGCGGGCTGAGCACGCAGGGCACCTGGGAGGGTAGATCCCCTGGGAAGGCAGGGCGCCTGTGGATGCGCACCTTGGTGCGCACGCCTTCTTGGGAGACAATAGGCAACTATTTGCCTGAACGACCGCTCCATGTCCCGACTGCAGTTCCAGCTCCAGACCCGCGACGGCCGTGCCCGCCGTGGCCGCCTGACCTTCCCGCGTGGCACGGTGGAAACGCCGGCGTTCATGCCGGTGGGGACCTATGGCTCGGTCAAGGGCATCCTGCCGGACCAGGTGCGGGCGCTGGGCGCCGAGATCATCCTCGGCAACACCTTCCACCTGTACCTGCGCCCGGGCCTGGACATCATCGCCGACCACGGCGGGCTGCACGGCTTCTGCCGCTGGGATGGCCCGATCCTGACCGACTCCGGTGGTTTCCAGGTGTTCTCGCTGGCCCATCGACGCAAGATCACCGAGCAGGGCGTGACCTTCGCCTCGCCCACCGACGGCGCCCGCGTGTTCCTGGGCCCGGAAGAGAGCATGAAGATCCAGAAGGTGCTCGATTCGGACGTGGTGATGATCTTCGACGAGTGCACCCCGTACCCGGCCACCGAGGATGTCGCCCGCCGTTCGATGGAGCTGAGCCTGCGCTGGGCCCAGCGCAGCCGCAACGCGCATGACGAACTGGGCAACGACGCGGCGCTGTTCGGCATCGTCCAGGGCGGCGTGCACACCGACCTGCGCAGCCGCTCGGCCGAGGCCCTGCAGGCGATCGGCTTCGACGGCTATGCCATCGGCGGCCTGGCCGTGGGCGAGCCGGAGCACGAACGCAACGCCATGCTCGACCACTTGGACCCGGAGCTGCCGGGCGACCGCCCGCGTTACCTGATGGGCGTGGGCCGGCCGGAGGACCTGGTCGAGGGCGTGGCGCGCGGCGTGGACATGTTCGACTGCGTGATGCCGACCCGTAATGCGCGCAACGGCCACTATTTCACCTCGTTCGGCACCGTCCGCATCCGCAATTCCCAGTACGCGCGGGACATGGACCCGATCGAGCCGGGCTGCGGCTGCGTGGCCTGCACCGGCGGTTACACCCGGTCCTACCTGCGCCACCTGGACCGCTGCAACGAGATGCTGGCGCCGATGCTGGGCACCCTGCACAACCTGTTCTATTACGAAAAGCTCATGGCCGACATCCGGGCCGCGATCGAGGCGGGAACCTTCCTGGCCTTCCGCGAGTCCTTCTACGCGGCACGCGGGGCGGTGGCCCCGCCGCTGTAACCCCGACGCCCCCTGCCGAACGGCCCAAGGACGAACGCCCGGGGCCGTGGCATACTTCAAGGCTGACCCAGATCCGCGGTCGACACCCCCGCCCCTCAAGGGACGGGAGCGCCGCCCAACCAAAGGACCAACGATGAACCTGCTTGCTTTCCTGATTCCCGCCGCCCACGCCCAGGCCGCCGGCGGCCAACCGCAGGGCATGGGCCTGACCACGCTTCTGTTCCCGATCATCCTGATCGCCATCATGTACTTCCTGATGATCCGCCCGCAGATGAAGCGGCAGAAGGAGCACAAGGCCATGCTGGAGAAGATCAAGCGCGGCGATGAAGTGCTGACCAACGGCGGCATCGCCGGCAAGGTCACCGACATCGGCGACCACTTCATCACCGTCGAAGTGGCCGACAACGTGCGCATCCGCGTGCAGAAGGGCGCTGTCGGCAGCGTGCTGCCGACCGGCACCCTGGATTCGGCCAAGTAAGCCACTCCCTTTCCGAAGCACAACCGCGGCGCCGGGGATGGCGCCGCGCGGGACCCAAGCAATGCTCGAATTTCCACGCTGGAAGTACGTCGTCATCCTGATCGTACTGGCGCTCAGCGCGCTGTACGCGCTGCCCAACATCTACCAGAAGGACCCGGCCATCCAGATCACCGCCAACCGTGGCGGGCAGATCGACGATGCGCTGCGCGACCGTGTGCTGGCCGACCTGAAAAAGGCCGGCATCGCCACCATCGGAGCCGAAAAGGAAGGGGAAAGCCTGATCGTCCGCCTGTCGGACCTGAAGTCGCAGTCCGCTGCCAGCGACGCCCTGCGTGACACCGTCGGCGAGAAGTACACCGTGGCGCTGAACCTGGCTTCGACCGTGCCGGACTGGCTGGCCAACCTCGGCGGTCGCCCGATGGTGCTGGGCCTGGACCTGCAGGGCGGCGTGCACTTCGTGCTGCAGGTGGACCAGAAGGCTGCCCTCGACAAGCGCCTGGATGCCTATACCGAAGACGTGCGCAGCACCCTGCGTGACGCGCGCATCGCCTACCAGTCGGTGGAACGCCGCGCCGACAACAGCATCGTGGCCAACCTGAGCCCATCCGCCGGCGATGACGCCGCGCAGCGTGCCCGCGCCGCCCTGGTCAAGGCGCAGCCGACCCTCGGCTACGACGTCAGCGGCAACCGCATCACGGTGACCGTGCCCGATACCGAGATCGCGCAGATCTCCAATGGCGCCATCGAGCAGAACATCAACACCCTGCGCAACCGCGTGAACCAGCTCGGCGTGGCCGAGCCGATCATCCAGCGCCAGGGTGCCGACCGCGTGGTCGTGCAGCTGCCGGGCGTGCAGGACACCGCCGAAGCCAAGCGCATGATCGGTGCCACCGCCACCCTGGAGTACCGTGCGGTGGTGGAAGGCAATGCGCAGGACGCGATCAACTCCGGCCGCATTCCGCCGGAAGCGAAGGTGTACCAGCAGCGTGACGGCCGCGGCCCGATCCTGCTGAACAAGCGTGTGATCGTCACCGGCGACCAGATGGTCGGCGCGCAGGCGGTGACCGATTCGAACAGTGGCTCGCCGGCGGTCAGCGTGACGCTGAACAACGTCGGTGGCCAGCGCATGTTCGACTTCACCAGCGCCAACGTGAACAAGCCGATGGCGGTGGTCTACACCGAGCGCGTGCCGACCGTGACCGTCGTCGACGGCCAGGAAGTGCGTGGCTTCAAGGTCAACGAGGAAGTGATCTCGGTGGCCAACATCAACGGCGTGTTCGGCAAGAACTTCCAGACCACCGGCCTGCAGAAGAAGGAAGCCGAAGACCTGGCCAAGCTGCTGAAGTCGGGTTCGCTGGCTGCGCCGATGGACTTCGTCGAGGAGCGCGTGGTCGGCCCGAGCCTCGGCGCCGAGAACGTCAAGAATGGCATGCGCGCGGTGGTGTTCGCGTTCCTGTTCACCCTGGTGTTCTTCAGCGTGTACTACCGCATGTTCGGTGTGATCACCTCGGCAGCGATGCTGTTCAACCTGCTGATCGTAGTGGCGGTGATGTCGCTGTTCGGCGCCACCATGACCCTGCCGGGCTTTGCCGGCCTGGCGTTGTCGGTCGGCCTGTCGGTGGACGCCAACGTGCTGATCAACGAGCGTATCCGTGAAGAGCTGCGAGCCGGCGTGCCGGGCAAGACGGCGATCGTGACCGGTTACGAGCGTGCTTCGGGCACCATCCTCGACGCCAACCTGACCGGCCTGATCGTCGGTGTGGCGCTGTTTGCATTCGGTACCGGTCCGCTGAAGGGCTTCGCGCTGACCATGATCATCGGTATTTTCGCCTCCATGTTCACCGCGATCACCGTGTCGCGTGCGCTGGCGACGCTGATCTACGGCCGTCGCAAGAAGCTCCAGAACGTGGCCATCTGACGGGACGACACGCACAATGAAACTGTTTCCGCTGCACATCCTCCCGAACGACACCAAGATCGACTTCATGCGTTGGCGCCATGTCGCCATGGCAGTCACCATCGTGGTGTTCCTGGCCTCGGTCGCCATCATCGGCATCAAGGGCTTCAACTACGCACTGGACTTCACCGGCGGCACCCTGATCGAAGCCCGCTTCGACAAGGCGGTGGATGTTGAGCAGGTCCGCACCAAGCTCGAGCAGAGTGGCTTCGAAGGCGCCCAGGTGCAGAGCGTCGGCGGCAACACCGACCTGCTGATCCGGTTGGCCCCGCACGGCGAGCATGCTCCGGGTACCGGCGACGCCGCCCACGAGGACAAGGCCACGGCCGCTGCCGTGGTGAAGGCATTGTCCACTGCCGACAATCAGGCCACCGTGCTCCGCAACGAGTTCGTGGGCCCGCAGATCGGCAAGGACCTGGCGATGAATGGCCTGTATGCCACCATCTTCATGCTGGCCGGCTTCCTCATCTACATCGCGGTGCGCTTCGAGTGGAAGTTCGCGGTCACCGCCAGCATCGTGGCGATGTTCGACCTGATCGTGACGGTCGCTTACGTGTCCCTGCTGGGCCGTGAGTTCGACCTGACCGTGCTGGCCGGCCTGCTGTCGGTGATGGGCTTTGCGATCAACGACATCATCGTGGTCTTCGACCGCGTCCGTGAGAACTTCCGCAGCCTGCGCGTGGACTCGATGGAAGTGCTGAACCGTTCGATCAACCAGACGCTGTCGCGTACGGTAATCACTGCCGTGATGTTCTTCCTGTCGGCGCTTGCCCTGTACCTGTACGGCGGCAGCTCGATGGAAGGGCTGGCCGAGACGCACATGATCGGCGCGGTGATCGTGGTGCTGTCCTCGATCCTGGTGGCGGTGCCGATGCTGACGATTGGTGTCCTGCGCGTGAGCAAGCAGGACCTGCTGCCGAAGGCGAAGGACGTCGAGGCCCTGGCCCGTCGCCCGTAAGCGTTCGCGCTGCATGCAACACACAGAGAACCCCGCGCAAGCGGGGTTTTTTGTGTGCAGGGCTTGCAGCCCTGCACCCCACGGTAGTGCCGGCCGCTGGCCGGCAACAGCAACAGCAACAGCAACAGCAACAGCGTGCATTCCGTGGTTGGGCGGGGCGGTGTCGGAGTGCGGGGACGCCGCAAGTACGTCCGTGTGGGCTTGGCAGCCGCATCCATGCGGCTGACACCCCGCACTCCGACAGCGCCCCACCTCTGACAGATTCCGGCGGCTGTTGGTAGGTGTCGACCTTGGTCGACACATCTGTCAGATATCGAAATCGACCTGACCCCAAGAGCATTTCCAACGGATCGCGGAAACCTGTCGAAGGCGGGGTGGGTCCGGTTGAGGGGGCGTGAGCCGCATGGATGCGGCGACCGAGCTTACATGGACGTACTTGCAGCGTCCCCCTCAGCCGGATCCACCCCGCCGACCCGCAGGAAACCAGCTTTTGCTGTTGCTTCGGCATTGGCTTTTAGCGGGTACAGGGCGCAGCCCTGCAAAGAGAAACCCCACCCTACGCCAGCGTCGGTTGTGCAATCCTCCCCCGCGCACTACGATCCTGCGGTTCGCGCGCGTGCGCGCCCGTACTCCTGCTGAGCGCCCCGTGCGCCGCATCTGCCAACCCGAGGTATCCATGGTCATCAAACCGCGCGTCCGCGGCTTCATCTGCGTCACCACCCACCCGACCGGCTGCGAGGCCGCGGTCAAGCAGCAGATCGACTACATCCGTGCGCGCCCGCCGATCCAGAACGGTCCCAAGCGCGTGCTGGTGATCGGCGCCTCCACCGGCTACGGCCTGGCCGCACGCATCACCGCTGCCTTTGGCAGTGGTGCTGCCACCCTCGGCATCTTCTTCGAACGCCCGGGCAGCGAGACCAAGCCGGGTACCGCGGGCTGGTACAACTCGGCTGCGTTCCACAAGTACGCCGACGAAGCCGGCCTGTACGCCAAGAGCATCAATGGCGATGCCTTCTCCGATGAAGTGAAGGCGAAGACCATCGAAATGATCAAGGCCGATCTGGGCCAGGTCGACCAGGTTGTCTACAGCCTGGCCGCGCCGCGCCGCAAGCACCCGAAGACCGGCGAGATCATCAGCTCCACGCTGAAGCCGATCGGCGAGCCGATCACCCTGCGCGGGCTGGATACCGACAAGGAAGTGATTACCGAGACCACCCTGCAGCCGGCGACTGCGGAAGAAATCGCCGGCACCGTCGCGGTGATGGGCGGCGAGGACTGGCAGATGTGGATCGATGCGCTGGCCGATGCCGGCGTGCTGGCCAATGGCTGTACCACCACGGCCTTCACCTACGTGGGCGAAGAGATCACCCAGGCGATCTACTGGAATGGCTCGATCGGCGCGGCCAAGAAGGACCTGGACACCAGGGTGCTGGGCCTGCGCGAAAAGCTGGCGAAAATCGGCGGCGACGCGCGCGTGTCGGTGCTGAAGGCGGTGGTGACCCAGGCCAGCTCGGCCATTCCGACCATGCCGCTGTACCTGTCGCTGCTGTTCAAGGTGATGAAGGAAAAGGGTACCCACGAAGGCTGCATCGAACAGCTCGACGTGCTGTACGACATCCTTTACGGCGGCAAGGCCGATGGCACGGCGGTCGATCGCCTGCGCCACGATCTGGTCGATGGCGAGGGCCACACCGTTGCGCTGGTCGATGAGGAAGGCCGCCTGCGCGCCGATTACAAGGAAATGGCCGCGGACGTGCAGGGCAAAGTGGTCGCGCTGTGGCCGCAGGTGACCAACGAGAACCTGTACGAGATCAGCGACCTGGCCGGTTACAAGGCCGACTTCCTGCGTCTGTTCGGTTTTGGCGTGGAGGGCGTCGACTACGAGGCCGACGTCAACCCGGACGTGAAGATCGGCAACCTGGTCGACATGACCTGATCAAGCAAAAGGCCGGCGAAAGCCGGCCTTCTCTTTGCGTAGTGCCGGCCGCTGGCCGGCAACCCTGGGTACCAAAGGCTGCCGGCCAGCGACCGGCACTACCTCGGTTACCCGAATTCGAACCCCATCTCCGGCAACGCCGGGCCCACGAAGTCGCCCTGCACGTAATCCACGCCGGCACTGAACAGCAGCGTCATCGAGTTGGCATCGCTGACGAATTCGGCAATGGTGCGGATGCCCACTTCCTGGGCACGCGCGGTGATCTGGCTGATGCGGTCGATGTTCTCGCGGGTGGCGGCCAGGTCGCTGGTGAAGCCCCGGTCCAGCTTGAGGAACTGCGGCTGGAAGTGGGCCAGCAGCTGGAACGAGTCCAGCCCGGAACCGAACTGCTCCAGGCCGATGCGGCAGCCCAAGGGGGCCACTTCGGCAAGGAACTGCTGTGCGCTGCGCAGGTGGGTGAACACCTTCGCTTCGGGTGCATGCAGCCACAGCCGTTCGCCGGGCACGCCCTGTGCCTGCAGCTCGCGGCGCAGGCTGGCGATCATCTGTGGGTCATCGAACGATTCCGGCGTGACCTTCACCAGCACCTGGGTGGCATGACCCGCACGTGCGCGTTCACCCAGCACCGCGATGGCCTGCGAGACCACCCAGCGGTTGATGTCGGCCAGCAGGCCGTGTTCCTCGGCGATGCCCAGGAACGCCGTCGGGCTCAGCAGCTCGCCGTTGTTTTCCAGGCGCAGATAGGCTTCGTACAGTTCCAGTGGTTCGCCCTGCAGGTTCAGCACCGGCTGGTAGTGAAGCTGGAAACCGTCGCCGGCCAACGCCTCGCGGATGCGCGCCACCCAGCGCTGCACACGCTCTTCCTCGACACGGTCGGCGGCAGCCGGGTCGAAGATGCGGCAGGTGTTACCCAGCTCGGCTGCAGCCTGGGTGCATTCACTGGCGCGCGCCAGCACCTGGCCGATGCTGGCGATCTTCTCACCGACCTGCACGCCACCAATGCTGACCGTCACCGTGGCCGAGCGTGCGCCGATGCTGAAGACGTGCGCGGCGTAGGCTTCTCGGATGCGCTCGGCCAGCGCCACGGTCTGTGCGTAGGGTCCGGCCTGCAGCACGGCGAAATTGTGTTCGCCGAAACGGGCCAGTTGCGCGTCCTCGCCAACCACTTCGGCCAGCAGGGCGGCGAGGGCGCCGATCAGGGTGTCGGCCGAGGCCAGGCCGATATCCGGCAGCAGGCGCGCGTAGTGGTCCGGCTCGATCAGCAGCAGGCCGAACTGGCCCTCGCTGCGCCCGGCCTGGGCCACCGCGCTTTCCAGCTGCAGCATGAAGGTCGGGCGATTGAGCAGGCCGGTGACCTGGTCGCGCTGGCGCAGGTCCTCGACCTCGCGCGCCAGTTCGGGGTCGAACTCCATGCGGCGGCGGAGCACCACCTGCAGGCAGGACTCGCCCTCGTAGGTGGCCGCCGCAAATTCCATCGTCGCCGGGAACGCACTGCCGTCCTGGTGGCGCGCGTCGAGCTGGTACTGAGGCGGCGGCGCCTCGCCACGGCTGAGGCCCTTCAGCAGCTGCTTGAAGCCCTCCACGTGCTGGGCGGCGACCATGTCCAGCAGCGAGATGCCTTCAATGTCGTCAAAATGCTCGTAGCCGAACATCTCCAGGTAGGCGTCGTTGGCGCGGATGTGCATGCCTTCATGCACATAGGCGATCGGGTCGCGCGATGAGGCGATCAGCGCGTCGCAGCGGCGCTCGGTCTCCCGCATCTGCGCCTCGATGCGGCGCAGGCCGCGGCGTGCCTGCAGGTCCACCCACTGGTCGCGGACCACGGCGAGCAGGTGCTCCGGGCGCTGGCGCAGGGCGAGGGCACGGATGCCATGGCTGCTGGCCTGCACCAGTTCGTCCTCGTCGATGCGCTCGGCCAGCAGCACCAGCGGGATGTCCTTGCCGCTGGCGGCGATGTGCTGGGCTGCCAGCTGCAGCGGAATGCCCTGCGACGGCGAGGCCAGCACCAGGTCGATGGCCTGGCTGGTCAGCACCTGGGCCAGCTCGGCCGCATCCTGTGGGCGCCACGGGCGCACCGCGATGCCGCTGTTGCGCAGGGTGCTGACGATGGCTTCGGCATTCTCGCCGCTGTCATCGACGATCAGCAGGCGGATGGTGATGTCGTTCGCGTTCTGCATGCACTGCTCCCCAATCTGCGAATCTAGATACACGATGCGCGGCGAACCGTCCATGCGCGTCCCCCTTGCGCGCATGGAACGGCGAAGTGGTTCACACCACGCCGCCCGCTGCGTGGCCGCTGGCCCAGGCCCATTGGAAGTTGTAGCCGCCCAGCCAGCCGGTCACGTCCAGCACCTCGCCAACGAAGTGCAGGCCGGGGACGCGCTTGGATTCCATCGTCGAGGATGACACTTCGGCGGTGTCCACGCCGCCCAGGGTGACCTCGGCGGTGCGGTAGCCTTCGGTGCCGCTGGCCACCAGCGGGAATGCGCCCAGCAGCTGCGCAGCCTGGCGCAGCACCGGCTCGTCCAGCTGGCGCACGGGGCGGTCGGGCAGCCAGTGCTCGCACAGCCGCTGTGCCAGCCGCTTCGGCAGTACCTCGCCCAGTACCGTGCGCAGCTCGGCGGCGGGGCGGTCGCGCTTCATCTGGCGCAGCCACTCGCCGGCATCCTGGCCCGGCAACAGGTCCAGCTCCAGCGCATCGCCGGGCTGCCAGAACGAAGAGATCTGCAGGATGGCCGGGCCGCTCACGCCGCGATGGGTCAGCAGCATGAAGTTCTGGAAGCTCTTGCCGTTGCAGCGCGCCTCGATGGGGAGAGCGACGCCGCTGAGATCGGCCAGCCGTTCCTGGTGCCTGCCGCTGAGCGTCAGCGGCACCAGCCCGGCCCGGGTCGGCAGTACCTGGTGGCCGAACTGGCGGGCCACCTCGTAGCCGAAGCCGCTGGCGCCCATGCTGGGAATCGACAGGCCGCCGGTGGCAACCACCAGCGAGGCGCAATGGAACAGGCCGTGGGTGGTGTGCACGCGAAAACCATCGCTGCCGTGCTCGATGCGCTGCACGCTGCAGTCGGTACGGATCTGTACGCCGGCCGCCTGGCACTCGTCCACCAGCATCTTCACGATCTGCTTGGACGAGATATCGCAGAACAGCTGCCCCAGTTCCTTTTCGTGATAGGCGATGCCGTGCTTGTGCACCAGCTCGATGAAATGCCAGGGCGTGTAGCGGGCCAGCGCCGACTTGCAGAAATGCGGGTTGGCCGACAGGAAGTTGGCCGGGGTGGTGCCGGTGTTGGTGAAGTTGCAGCGGCCACCACCGGACATCAGGATCTTCTTGCCGACCTTGTTGGCATGGTCGATCACCTGCACCTGGCGGCCCCGCTGGCCGGCAGTGATCGCGGTCATCAGCCCGGCTGCGCCGGCCCCAATGACCACCACATCGCAACGGATGGTGCTCATGCCTTGGCGCGCTTGCGCCAGTTCGGGATCACGTCGAGCTGGATCTGGTCGTTGAGCAGCTGCACTTCACCGTCCTGGATCAGCACGCTCCAGCGCATGGCACGCTGGATCTGCTGGCCCCAGCGCTCGACGAATTCGCCGTCCAGATCGACCACCGAAAGATTGTCGAAGCGCGCCAGGCCCTTGCCCTGCTTGCCCCACCAGATCTCCGAGGCGTTGCCGCCATAGTTGACCACCTGCACCTGGCGGCTGCGGTTGCTGGCCTTGCGGATGCGCGATTCGTCCGGATGGCCCAGGTCGATCCACTGCAGGATGTCGCCGGTGTAGTCGTGTTCCCAAAGATCGGGTTCGTCATCGGTGCTCAGGCCGCGGCCGAACTCCAGGCGGTCGCCGGCGTTCAGCGCGAAGGCGAGCAGGCGCACCATCAGGCGCTCGTCGGTCTCGGACGGATGCTGGGCCAGGGTCAGGTTGTGGGTCGCGTAGTAGCCGCGATCCATGTCGCTGATCTGCAGTTCGGCCTTGCGGATGGTGGCGGTAAGAGCCATGGGGGGTCCGTGGACTAAAGAGGACAATGATAGAGGTTTGCTCCGGGGGTGTCCGTGGCCGGGCTGTCTGCACACCGTCAACGGTGGCACTCTTGCGCTCTTTCCCGTGGCCGGAGTGGACGCCATGACCTTGCCCAGCCGGCTGCAGCTGCCGCCCGGCCCCTGGATCAGCCTGCTGGATGGCCTGTGTGCGCGATTCCCGCGCATCGCGCGCGCGCAATGGCAGGATCGCTTCGCGCGCGGCCGTGTGCTGGATGCGCAGGGCAGGGCGCTCGCTGCGGACATGCCCTGGCAGGTCGGGCTGGACATCCAGTACTTCCGCGAGGTGGCCGACGAACCGGTGATTCCCTTTGTCGAGACCATCGTCCATCTGGATGCGCACCTGCTGGTGGCCGACAAGCCGCATTTCCTGCCGGTGACACCGGCGGGTGGGCATGTGCGCGAGACGCTGCTGGCGCGGCTGGTCGCCCGCACCGGCAATGCCGATCTGGTGCCGCTGCACCGGCTGGATCGGCTCACGGCCGGGTTGGTGCTGTTCTCGACCCAGCGTGCGTCGCGCGATGCTTACCAGCGACTGTTCCGTGAGCGGCGCATCGAAAAGACCTATGAGGCCCTGGCACCGGCGCTGCCGGGGCGGGCGTTTCCGCTGCAGCGGGACAGCCGCCTGGTGCCGGGCGAGCCGTTCTTCCGCATGGCCGAAGTGCCCGGTGAACCCAATGCGCGCAGCCGGATCGAGCTGATCGAGGCCGAAGGGCCGATCTGGCGCTACCGGCTGCTGCCGGAAACCGGCCGCAAGCATCAGTTGCGCGTGCACATGGCCATGCTGGGGGCGCCGATCGTGGGTGACGACCTGTACCCGCAGCTTCGGCAGCGGCCACTGGACGTGGCCGAGTCACCGCTGCAGCTGCTGGCGCGGGCCCTGGCCTTCGACGACCCGTTGAGTGGCGCACGACGGACGTTCAGCAGCGGCCGCAGTCTGAGCCTTCCGGCTTAGGCCGGCCAGGTGCTCAGCGGGCCGGGCGTCGCGCCAGCCAGCGGTCCAGCTCGGCGGCGAACAACTGCCGATCGCGGGGTCCCAGGGGCGGCGGTCCGCCGGTCTGGACCCCGGCGCCGCGCAGTTCCTCCATGAAATTGCGCATCGACAGCCGCTCGGCCATGTTGTTCGGGGTGTACAGCTGGCCGCGCGGGTTCAGCGCCACGGCCTTCTTCTCCAGCACCAGCGCGGCCAGCGGTATGTCCTGGGTGACCACCAGGTCACCTGCGGCGACCCGCTCCACGATGGCGCTGTCGGCCACGTCCAGCCCCTGCGGCACCTGGATCGAGCGCAGCCAGCGTGAGGGCGGGGTGCGGATCCACTGGTTGGCGACCAGGGTCAGTTCGATCCCCACCCGTTCAGCCGCGCGGAACAGGATGTCGCGAATGACGGTGGGACAGGCGTCCGCGTCCACCCAAATGTGAGGGGGCGCGTATTCAGCGGGGGTTTCAGCTTCAGTCATTTCCCCAGTGTAGGGTAGGAAAAACCTGAATGGGGGCTCGGGGTTAGCCGCGAATGGCTGCCAGCCCTTGTCACGCCTAGCGGGTGACGTGTTCCGATGAACGCCGGGGCTATCGCTTTTTGCAGAAAACACGCGTATCGTGCGACCCACTGTGTTTGCTAGGGTCACCGTGAATCGTGGCCTGGTGCAGTTGATCTCACGATCCGCTCATCGATCCGCTTTACCAACGCCTGCAACTCAGTCTCGGCCCCGATACCCGGTGGCTGCGATTTTTTTCAACATGTGTTTCAGGAGTTAGTAAAATGTCTGAACGTCAGACCGGCACCGTCAAGTGGTTCAACGACGCCAAGGGCTTCGGCTTCATCACCCCGGAAAGCGGCCCGGACCTGTTCGTGCACTTCCGCGCGATCCAGGGCACCGGCTTCAAGACCCTGCAGGAAGGCCAGAAGGTTACCTTCATCGCCGTCCAGGGTCAGAAGGGTATGCAGGCTGACCAGGTGCAGGCGGTCTAATCCGTCTGCTACCGTTGGGTAGCCAGAACGCCGGAAGCGAGAGCTTCCGGCGTTTTTTATTGCCCGCTGTTTTTTGTAGAGTCGAGCCACGCTCGACTGTTCTCAAAGACAGTGGAGCATGGCTCGACTCTACAAAGGGCATGCACTGCGCGCGGTACGATGGGGGCCTTCCCAAGGATCACCCTCATGCGCATCGTTCATCACCTGGAAAACTCCCGTTCCCTGCGCGTGCTGTGGATGCTGGAGGAGCTGGGGCTGGACTACGAACTGCGCCGCTATCCGCGTGATCCGAAGACGCTGCTGGCGCCGCCGGAACTGCGTAACGTGCATCCGCTCGGCAAGTCACCTGTGCTGCAGGATGGCGAGCTGGTACTGGCCGAGTCCGGTGCGATCCTCGACTACCTCGCTGACCGTTACGACACGCAGCGCCAGCTGTCGCCGTCACCGATGCCGGCCGACGGCACCGAACGCATCGCGTACCGCTACTGGCTGCACTACGCCGAAGGCTCGGCGATGCCGCCGCTGCTGCTGACCCTGGTGATGGGCCGCATCCGTAATGCGCCCATGCCATTCTTCGCACGCCCGATCGCACGCAGCATTGCCGACAAGGCCGAGCGGGGCTTCGTTGGACCGCAGCGGCGCCTGCACCTGGACTGGATGGAGCGCCGCCTGGCCGAAAGCCCATGGTTTGCCGGCGAGCGCTTCAGTGCGGCCGACATCCAGATGAGCTTCCCGATCCAGGCTGCTGCCGCGCGCGGTGGTGGGCTCGACGACAAGCCGGCGCTGCGCGGCTTCCTCAAGCGTATTGGTGAGCGCCCGGCCTACCAACGTGCCGAGGCTCACGGCGGCCATCTGCAGGCGTTGAGCGGCAATTGAGGACGGCGGCGGGCGCCCCCATCTTCAACAGCATGGATACCGACAGCCCCCGTTTCGACAACCGCCTGCTGCGCACCCTGCCGGGTGACGCCGAATCCGGCCCACGCAGGCGCGAAGTGCTGGGCGCGGCCTGGTCGCCGGTGATGCCGACCCCGGTGGTGGCGCCCACGCTGCTGGCCTGGTCGCCGGAGGTGGCCACGCTGCTGGGTTTCCATGCCGCTGACGTCGAGAGCGAAGGTTTCGCGCAGGTGTTCGGCGGCAATGCGCTGTACGCCGGCATGCAGCCATGGGCCGCCAATTACGGTGGCCATCAGTTCGGTCACTGGGCCGGCCAGCTCGGCGACGGGCGTGCGATCTCGCTGGGCGAGCTGGTGGCACCCGATGGCCGACACTGGGAACTGCAGCTGAAGGGGGCCGGGCCGACGCCGTACTCGCGCGGTGCCGATGGACGGGCAGTGCTGCGCTCGTCGATCCGCGAGTTCCTGTGCAGCGAAGCGATGCACCACCTGGGCGTGCCGACCACGCGCGCGTTGTCGCTGGTCGGCACCGGCGAAGAGGTGGTGCGTGACATGTTCTATGACGGCCACCCGCGTGCAGAGCCTGGCGCCATCGTGTGCCGGGTGTCGCCGTCGTTCCTGCGCTTTGGTTCCTTCGAACTGCCGGCGTCGCGGGGTGAAACCGCCCTGCTGCAGCAGCTGGTCGATGCCTGCATCGCGCGCGACTTCCCCGAGCTTGAAGGGCAGGGCGAGGCCCTGTACGGCGACTGGTTCGCGCAGATCGCGGTGCGCACCGCCGAGATGATCGCGCACTGGATGCGTGTCGGCTTCGTGCACGGCGTGATGAACACCGACAACCTGTCCGTGCTCGGCCTGACGCTGGATTACGGCCCCTATGGCTGGGTCGAGGACTTCGATCCGGACTGGACGCCGAACACCACCGATGCTCAGGGGCGCCGCTACCGCTTCGGCACCCAGCCGCAGGTGGCGTACTGGAACCTGAGCCGATTGGCGCAGGCGCTGTCGCCGCTGTTCGCCGATGTCGCACCGCTGCAGGCGGGCCTGGCGGCCTACCAGTCCACCTTCGTGGCCTGCACGCGTCGCGATGCTGCATCGAAGCTGGGGCTGGCTGCTGCCAACGATGACGACCTGCAGCTCTACCAGCGCTGGCAGCAGCTGATGCAGGAGGGCGCCATGGACATGACCCTGGCCTGGCGTGCACTGATGCGCATCGACCCGTCGGCAGCGGACGCGACGGTCCTGGACGCGGTGTACTACGACGAGGCGCGCAAGCAGGCGGTGCAGGCGCCGTTGCAGCAATGGCTGCAGGACTACGCAGCGCGCCTGCGCAGCGATCCGCTGTCGGCCCGCGAACGCCTGGCGAAAATGGCAGCGGCCAACCCGCTGTACGTGCTGCGCAACTGGCTGGCCCAGGAGGCGATCGACCGTGCCGAGCAGGGCGACCTCGGCGGTGTGCATGCGCTGCAGGTCGTGCTGCGCGACCCATACACCGAACGCCCGGGGCTCGAGCACTTCGCTGGCAAGCGCCCGGCCTGGGCCGACAACCGCGCCGGCTGCTCGATGCTGTCCTGCAGTTCCTGAGGGTGGGTTTCGGCAGGGCTGCGCCCTGCACCCGCAGAGGCCACCGCGCAAGCAGAGGCCAAAGCCAAAGCCAAAGCCAAAGCCAAAGCGGCTTTGGATTGTTGATGGTATGGCGGGGCGGTGTGGGGCTGCAGGACACGCCGTGAACCCGTCCCTGGGGGCTCGATGGCGCCATCCATGGCGCCAACGGTCCTGCAGCCCCACACCGCCCCACCTCCGAAAGACTCCCGCGGCTGTGGGTAGGTGTCGACCTTGGTCGACACGGTAGATCCACGCCATGCGTGGATGAAATCTGTCAGATATCGATACACAAAAAAGGGGTCAGATCCGTTTCCCTTCGGAAAACGGATCTGACCCCACGAGCTGCCCGACAGATCGCAGAAATCTGTCGAAGGCGGGGTGGGTCCGGTTGCGGGAGTGTCCGCGGCATGGATGCCGCGGCCAAGCCCCCATGGATGGGTTTACGGCGTCTCCCGCAATCGGGCCCACCCCGCCATCCCACAGGAAACCCGCTGTTGCCGTTGCTGTTGCTGTTGAGGTTGCCGGCCAGCGGCCGGCACTACTGCAGGTGCCGGGCGCAGCCCGGCCGACCCCCTCAACAGGCAGGCGGCGCCCGGAACAGGTACCCTATGCCGCCATCAGATAGCCAATGTGACATGACCGACGCCATCGTCGCTCCGCAGTGGGCCTCCCGCCTGCGCGACATCGCCGACTTCCCCAAGCCCGGCATCCTCTTCAAGGACATCATGCCGCTGCTCGCCCACAGCGAGGACTTCCGCGGTGCCATCACGGCGATGGCCGACCGTTGGCGCGACCAGAAGCTGGACGCGGTGGTCGGCATCGAATCGCGTGGTTTCATCCTCGGTGCCGCGATGGCACTGGAGCTGGGCGTCGGCTTCGTGCCGGTGCGCAAGCCAGGCAAGCTGCCGGGGCAGGTGCTGCGCGAGGAATACACGCTGGAGTACCGCAGCGACTGCATCGAAGTGCACGCCGACGCGCTGCCGGCCGGTGCCCGCGTCGCGATCATCGATGACGTGCTGGCCACCGGCGGCACGCTGGTCGCTGCATTGTCGCTGGTGCGCCGCCTGGGCGTTGAGGTGGTCGGTGCAGGCGTGCTGGTCGAGCTCGACGGCCTCGGCGGCCGGGCCCGCTGGGGGGCGGGCTTGCCACTGCACACCGAACTGGTGTTCTGATCGAAGGGTGAATGCCAACCAGGGTTGGCATCTACCAGAGCGAAGGGCCGGGAGCCGGTCGTTGCCAACCGTGGTTGGCAACGCGGCGTCAATCACATCATCCGCACGCGGAAACGACGGCCCTTGATCTTGCCGGCTTCCAGCTTGGCCACGGCCTTGTTGGCCTGCTCACGCGCGATCGCCACATAGGAGCGGGTCGGGAAGATCGCGATCTTGCCGATGAACTTGCTCGACAGGCCGGCATCGCCGGTCAGTGCGCCGAGGATGTCGCCCGGGCGCAGCTTGTCGGTCTTGCCGCCGTCGATGCGCAGGGTGCGCATCGCCGCCTGCGGCAACTCGGCCGGGCGCGAGGTCGCCAGTGGCGTCTTCTGCCAGTCCAGTGGCTGACCCATCTGCGCTTCGATGGCTTCGGCGCGGGTCTTCTCGCGGCCGGCCACCAGGCTGATCGCCAGGCCGCTGGCACCGGCGCGCCCGGTACGGCCCACGCGGTGCTGGTAGCTCTCCACGTCGGTCGGCAGTTCGTAGTTGATCACCGCCGCCAGCTCTTCCACGTCCAGGCCGCGCGCGGCGACGTCGCTGGCGACCAGCACGTTGCAGCTGCGGTTGGCCAGCAGCAACAGCACTTCCTCACGGTCGCGCTGCTCCATGTCGCCGTGCAGGGCGAGTGCGGAGAAGCCGAACTGCTGCAGCGAGTTGGCCACTTCGTCCACGTCCTTGCGGGTGTTGCAGAACACCACCGCCGATTCCGGCGTGTACTTCAGCAGCAGGCCGGCCAGCGCCTTCTGGCGATGCGCCGGTTCCACCTCACAGAACAGGTGGCGGATGGCCGGTGCCTGGTCGGCGCCTTCCACGGTCACCTCCACCGCGTCGCGCAGCAGGTCACGCGCCATGGCGCGAATGCTGTCGGGGAAGGTGGCGGAGAACAGCAGGCTCTGGCGATCCCTGTGGGTGCGGCCGGCGATCTCGCGGATGGGCTCCTCGAAGCCCATGTCGAGCATGCGGTCGGCCTCGTCCAGCACCAGCGTGCGCACCGCACCAAGATTCAGCGCGCGCTTGCGTGCCAGCTCCTGCACGCGGCCGGGCGTACCCACCACCACGTGCGGGTCGTGGCCTTCCAGCGAGGCCAGCTGCGGGCCCAGCGGCACGCCACCCACCAGCAGCAACAGCTTCAGGTTGGGAATGCCGGTGGCCAGCTTGCGGATCTGCTTGCCGACCTGGTCAGCGAGTTCGCGGGTCGGGCACAGGACCAGCGCCTGCACGCGGATCAGGCTGGGGTCGATGGACTGCAGCAGGCCCAGCCCGAAGGCGGCGGTCTTGCCGCTGCCGGTCGGCGCCTGTGCGATCACATCGTGGCCATCGAGGATGGCCGGCAGGCTCTGCGCCTGCACGGGGGTGAGGGTGGTGTAGCCGAGGGCGTCCAGGCCGGGCTGCAGGGCCGGGTTCAGCGGCAGGGTCGAGAAGTCAGTCATGGCGCATTGTACCCGCCCGCGTGGCCGGTCCCGTCTAATAGGGTGGGGTCGGATCCCTTTCCGCAGGAAAGGGCTCTGACCCCAATTGGTGCCGTCATCCCCGCATGGCGTGGATCTTCTGGTGGGCGCCGACCCAGGTCGGTACGCGCCTGCTCAGCCCAGCACCGCCAACACACCCTGGTGGATCGCCAGGCCACCGAACAGCAGCCAGGCGAACAGGATCAGCGCCAGCAGCAGTGGTTTCAGGCCGGCCTGGCGCAGCGCCGAGACATGGGTGGTCAGGCCCAGCGCGGCCATCGCCATCGCCAGCAGCACGGTATCCAACTGCACCAGCCCCGCCTGCAGGCCGGCCGGCAGCAGGTGCAGTGAATTGAAACCGGCCACTGCCACGAAACCGAACGCGAACCACGGCACTACGATGCGCGCCTTGCTGCCGTCGGCGCTGGCCTTGCCGCCACGCGCCAGCCACAACGACAACACGACCAGGAACGGCGCCAGCAGCATCACCCGCACCATCTTGGTGATCACCGCGGTATCGGCGGCGGCTTCGCTGACCGCGCGGCCGGCGGCCACCACCTGCGCCACTTCGTGCACCGTCGCACCAGTGAACAGGCCGTACTGCCGCGCGTCCATCGCCAGCCAGCCGTGCGACTGCACCAGCGCATACAGCACCGGGTACAGGAACATCGCCAGCGTGCCGAACACCACGACGGTAGAAACCGCGACAGTGACCTGCGCAGCGCGGCCGCGCACCACCGGTTCGGCGGCCATCACCGCTGCCGCACCGCAGATCGCGCTGCCGGCGCCGATCAGCATTGCCGCCTCGCGTTCCATCCTGAACACACGCACGCCCAGCCAGCAGGCCAGGCCGAAGGTACTGGCGACCACAAGCACGTCCATCAGCACGCCGCTGACGCCGACATGGCCGATGTCCTGGAAGGTCAGGCGCAGGCCGTACAGCACAATGCCGGCACGCAGCAGCCAGTGTTTGGAGAAGCCGACACCGGCCGCGCTGCTCGGCGCCAGCCGCGGGTAGAGGGTGTTGCCGACCACGATGCCGGCCACGATGGCGACGGTCAGTGCACTCAGGCCGTGCGCCTGCAACCAGGGAAGCTCGGCCAGGTACAGCGACGCCGCCGCGATCAGGCCCACCAGCAGCAGGCCGGGCAGGCGCGGCTGCCAGCGTTGGCGCAGGGCGGGCAGGGACCAGGAGGAGAGAGCGGGGGCGTTCATGGCAGGGCAGGGCTGTGGTGACGGGACAAGCGTGCGCCTTCGTCCATGACCTGTAAAACGAATAATATGGGTGAAATCTACCTATAAGATGGGTAATGCCCATGCGCCTGACCCTGCGCCAGCTTCAGGTTTTCGTTGCCATCGCCGACCACGGCAGCACCACCGCCGCCGGCCAGGCCATCGCCCTCTCGCAGTCGGCCAGCAGCGCCGCCCTGCAGGAGCTGGAGGCGCACTTCGGTACGCCGCTGTTCGACCGCATCGGCCGTCGCCTGGCGCTGAACGGGCACGGCCGCGCACTGCTGGAACCGGCGCGCACCCTGCTGGTCAATGCCGCCGATCTGGAGCGGCAGCTGGCCGCCGGCGGAGACCCGTCGCAAGGGGCACCGCTGCGGTTGGTGCTGGCCGCCAGTACCACCATCGGCAACTACCTGCTGCCGCCGCGCATTGCGGAACTGCTGCGTCAAGCGCCACAGGCCGAGGTCGACCTGCGCATCGACAACAGTGCCGGCGTAGTCGCTGCTGTGCAGCGCCTGGACGTGGACGCCGGCCTGATCGAAGGCCCGTGCCATGAACGCGGTTTGCAGGTCACGGCCTGGCAGCAGGATCCTCTGGTGATCGTCGCCGCCGCCGACGCTCCGCCGCGCTGGACGCTGGACGAACTGCGCCGCGCCCGCTGGCTGCTGCGCGAACCGGGTTCCGGTACCCGCGAAGCGGTGGAGCAGGCCCTGCTGCCGCATCTGCGTGGCTTCGCCCAGACCCTGCAGCTGGGCAATACCGAAGCGATCAAGCAGGCCGCGATCGCCGGCCTCGGCCTGGCCTGCCTCTCGCGCCACGCGCTGGAAGAGCCGCTGGCGCTGGGCCGCCTGCGCGTGCTGGACACCCCGCTGCCTCCCCTGCAGCGCACGCTGTGGCTGGTGCGCCACCCGGGCAAGCAATGGCTGCCGGGGTTGCAGGCGTTGCTGGGGCAGGTGGAGTAATCCATCAGACCCCCAGTCGAGTCCATCCATCGATACTTTTTGTAGCGCTCATCCACGCATGGCGTGGATCGACCGTGTCGACCAAGGTCGCCACCCACCAGAGCAGAATGCCGTTCCGACAGATCGCAGGAATCTGTCGAAGGCGGGATGGGTCCGGTTGCGGGGGTGTCCGCGGCATGGATGCCGCGGCCAAGCCCCCAGGGACGGGTTTACGGCGTCCCCCGCGACCGGACCCATCCCGCCATCCCACAGGAAACCAGCTTTTGACGTTGTCGTTGAGGTTGCCGGCCAGCGGCCGGCACTACCGCGGGTGCCGGGTGCAACCCGGCCGACGCCCCCAACCCGTACAATATCCGGATGCCTCTGATTACTCTGCAGAACGTCGACTTCAGCGTCGGCGGCCCGTTGTTGCTGGAAAAGGCCGAACTGTCGATCGAGCCGGGCGAACGCATCGCCCTGATCGGCCGCAACGGCGCCGGCAAATCCACCCTGCTCAAGCTGCTGTCCGGCGACCACAAGCCCGATGACGGCGAAGTCCGCGTGCAGCAGGGCGTGCGCGTCACCCGCCTGGAGCAGGAAGTGCCACATGGCGCCGCCGGCTCGGTGTTTGACGTCGTCGCCGATGGCCTCGGTGAACTGGGCCAGTGGCTGGCCGAGTTCCACCACCTCAGCCACGCCGAAGTGTTTGATGGTGAAGCCCTCGGCAACGTGCAGGCCAAGATCGACGCCGCCAACGGCTGGGGCCTGGACCAGCGCGTCAGCGAAACCCTGACCAAGCTCGACCTGGACGGCGAGGCCGAGTTCGGCCGCCTGTCCGGCGGCATGAAGCGCCGCGTGCTGCTCGCCCGCGCGCTGGTGTCCAGCCCTGACGTGCTGTTGCTGGACGAACCGACCAACCACCTCGATATCGAAGCCATCGACTGGCTCGAAGCGTTCCTGAAGGGTTGGAGCGGCAGCGTGGTGTTTGTTACCCATGACCGCCGCTTCCTGCGTGCACTGGCCACCCGCATCGTCGAGATCGACCGCGGCCAGGTCACCAGCTGGCCGGGCGACTGGGCCAATTACGAGCGTCGCCGAGAGGAACGCCTCAACGCGCAGGCGCAGGAAAACGCGCGCTTCGACAAGTTGCTGGCGCAGGAAGAGGTCTGGATCCGCCAAGGCATCAAGGCGCGCCGCACCCGCGACGAGGGCCGCGTGCGCCGCCTGAAGGCGATGCGCGTGGAGCGTTCGCAGCGCCGTGATCTCAGCGGCAACGTCAAGATGGAAGCCGCACAGGGCATCAGCTCTGGCAAGAAGGTCATCGACGTCAAGGATATTTCGTTCGCCTTCGGTGAGCGCACCATGGTCCGCGACTTCACCACCACCATCATGCGCGGCGACCGCATCGGCCTGATCGGCCCCAACGGCAGCGGCAAGACGACGCTGCTGAAGCTGCTGCTGGGAGAGCTGCAGCCGACCAAGGGCGAAGTCAACGCCGGCACCAACCTGCAGATCGCCTATTTCGACCAGTACCGCGCGGTGCTGCGCGAAGACTGGAGCGCGATCGAGAACGTGGCCGAAGGCCGCGATTTCCTCGAGTTCAACGGCAAGCGCAAGCACGTGCATGCCTACCTGCAGGACTTCATGTTCACCCCGGAACGCGCGCGTGCGCCGATCACCCGCCTGTCCGGTGGCGAGCGCAACCGCCTGCTGCTGGCCAAGCTGTTCGCGCAGCCGTCCAACCTGCTGGTGATGGACGAACCGACCAACGACCTGGACGTGGAAACCCTGGAGCTGCTGGAAGAGCTGCTGGGCGAGTACACCGGTACGCTGCTGCTGGTCAGCCACGACCGTGACTTCATCGACAACGTGGTGACCTCCACGCTGGTGATGGAAGGCGACGGCGTGATCGGCGAGTACGTCGGTGGCTACAGCGACTGGCAGCGTTATGCGGCCAGCATCGCAGCGCCTGCCTCGGTCCCCGCAGCCAAGCCGCCGGCCGCCGCCCCGGCCGCGGCGGCTGCTGCCACCCCGGCTGCGCCCAAGCGCAAGCTGGCCTACAAGGAAGCGCGCGAACTGGAGCAGTTGCCGAAGACCATCGAGAAGCTGGAAGGCGATGTCGAAGGCCTGACCTCGGCGATGAACGACCCGGCGTTCTACACCCGCAGCAGTGCCGAAGTGACCGCGCACACCCAGCAGCTGGCCAAGGTGCAGGCCGAGCTGGATGCCGCGTACGCGCGCTGGGAAGAGCTGGAAGGCTGAGCGGCTACCACGGCCGTCTCACCCTGCGGGCGGCTGTGGCTTTTGATCTGATTCCGCCTTGAAGCGAGCCGAGCACCGCAGGTCCGGCGAGGGCGAAGAGGCGCGGGTGTCTGAGTGCAGCGAGTTCCCGCGCCGTCCCTCGGTGGGCCGAGAAGCGCAGGGAACCGGTGCGTAGCATCGGCTCGCGGACGGCGGAGCGTTTCTTTTGGTTACTTTTCTTTGCGCGCACCGCACTGCAGGAGCAGGGCGGAACGGCATAGCCGGCCCGCAGGGTGACGCACAAGGATGTGCGTCATCAAGAAAAGTAACGCCTATGAACGCATCAGATTGCAGCAGTCATCCGCGCAGAGCGGTCATTTGACCCCGTGCAGATCCCGCAGCTGGCTCGGCCGGCTGCCGAAATACGCCGCCAGATCGGCAATGTCCTGATCACTCAGGTCCTTCGCCTGCGGCGTCATCAGCGCATGCTGGCGGTCGCCGGCGCGGTAGGCCTGCAGCGCATGTGCCAGATAGTCGCCGTACTGGCCACCCAGCTTCGGGTAGGTCGGATCGATCGGCGCATTGCCGTCGGCCCCGTGGCAGTCGATGCAGCTCTGGTTGGTGGCCTTGCCCTTCACCTTGGCGCGGGCTGCGCCGGCAGCCTCGCGGCCAGCCGGCAGGCCGGCGGAGGACGAAGAACCGTGTTCGCCGCTGGCATGGCCCGGGTCGGCGGCGGATTTCTCGCTGTTTTCCACCTGCGACTGCGAACAGGCCGCCAGCAGCAGGGCAACGGACAGGGCGATGGCGTGACGCATCGGATGCGCGGCTTTCGACATGGGCGGGCCTTACTTGACGGTGGACAGGTAAACAGAGAGATCGGCGATCTCCTGTTCGCTGAAACTCATCGACTGCGCCTGCATCGTCGGATGCCGGCGCTTGCCCTGGCGGTACTCGGTCAGGGCCTGGGCCAGGTACTGCTGGGTCTGGCCGCCGATCTTCGGCACCCGGTAACTGGGGTAGGCGTTCTTGTAGCCGGTGATGCCGTGGCACCCCTGGCAGGTGTAGGCCAGGACACGGCCATTGTCGAAGTTGCCGGTGGGCGTGGCAGGCGCCGGCGCGGCGGCAGGCGCCGGGGCGGGTGTGGCAGGAGCGGGAGCGGGCTGTGCGGCGGCCCCAAGGGGCAGGAGGACGGCCAGAGCGAGACAAGCGGCGAGCGGCTGCGGGCGCATGGTGTCGTTTCCGGGGATTCGGGTCTGGTCGTTCCGGCGTGGGGTACGGAACGACCCGAGTATAGCCTCAGGTTTCATCTAGCTGAAATGGGGGCGGGCCGACCAGCGGCGTGAAGACACCATGACCTTTGGGATATGGTGTTGCCGTGAAGTGGTGCATTACTTTGCTACCACACCTGTCCACGCATCCTCCAGGGACCTGACGATGTCGCACCCAACCTTCCTGTCCGGCCGTCGCAGCGGAATCTGCGCTGCCGCACTGCTGATCTCCACCTCCCTGCTGCTGGGCGGTTGCGCCGCAGGGCCCAATTCCGAAGCCAAGGCTGCCGAGACCAAGGAGGAGAAGAAGGTCGACGCGGTCCCGGTCGAAGTGGCGGTGGCCAGCCATCGTGCCGTCGCAGCCAGCTACACAGGCACCGCGGCGCTGGAGCCACGTGCAGAGTCGCAGGTGGTCGCCAAAACCTCCGGCGTGGCCTTGGCAGTGCTGGTTGAGGAAGGGCAGCGGGTCACCGCCGGCCAGCCGCTGGTGCGGCTGGACCCGGACCGCGCGCGCCTGGCCGTGGCTCAGAGCGAAGCGCAGATGCGCAAGCTGGAAAACAACTACCAACGCGCACAGAAGCTGGTCGGCCAGCAGATGGTCAGCGCCGCCGATGTCGACCAGCTGCGCTATGACCTGGAGAACGTCCGTGCGCAGTACCGCCTGGCCACGCTGGAGCTGTCCTACACCACGGTAGTGGCACCAATCTCCGGTGTGATCGCCTCACGCTCGATCAAGACCGGCAACTTCGTGCAGATCAATACACCGATCTTCCGCATCGTCGACAACTCGCGGCTGGAGGCCACCCTCAACGTACCCGAACGTGAGCTGGCCACCCTGCGTGCCGGCCAGCCGGTGACGCTGGCGGCCGACGCCCTGCCGGGCCAGAGCTTCACCGGCACCGTCGACCGCATCGCGCCGGTCGTGGACTCGGGCAGCGGCACGTTTCGCGTGGTCAGTGCCTTCGATGGCGCCGCCCACGCGCTGCAGCCCGGCATGTTCGGCCGCATCCGCATCGATTACGACCAGCGTGCCGATGCGCTGGTGGTGCCGCGCCTGGCGTTGCTCGATGACGGTGAACCTGCGGTGTTCCGCGTGCGCGAAGGCAAGGTCGCACGCGTTCCGGTCAAGCTGGGTTACGCCGAGGGCCCGTGGGTGGAGATCCGTGATGGCCTGGCGGCCGGTGATCAGGTGGTCACCGCCGGCAAGGTCGCCTTGCGCGACGGCACCACGGTGCAGGTGATTGCCGATCCGAAGGCGAAGGCGGTCGCGGCGGCCGCCAAGCCCGCAGACAAGGCCGGGAGCAAGCAATGACTGCCCCGGGTCACGACCACGGTGCCTCGCCGGCGCGCGACGGCGCCGCCGCCGGCATGCGCGGCGGCCTGGTGGAATTCGCCACGCGTCGCCGTGTGACCATCGCCATGTGCACGGTCACGCTGCTGCTGTTCGGCCTGATCGCGCTCGGCAACCTCAAGGTCAACCTGCTGCCCGACCTGAGCTACCCGACGCTGACCGTGCGCACCGAATACACCGGTGCGGCGCCGACCGAAATCGAAACCCTGATCACCCAGCCGGTTGAAGAAGCGGTGGGCGTGGTCAAGAACCTGCGCAAGCTGAAGTCGGTCTCGCGCACCGGCCAGAGCGATGTGGTGCTGGAGTTCGCCTGGGGCACCAACATGGACCAGGCCAGCCTGGAGGTGCGTGACAAGATGGAAGCGCTGAACCTGCCGCTGGAGGCCAAGGCCCCGGTGCTGCTGCGCTTCAATCCGTCCACCGAGCCGATCATGCGCCTGGTGCTGTCGAACAGGACGGCGCCGACCAGCGATGCCGATGCGGTCCGCGAGCTGACCGGCCTGCGCCGCTATGCCGATGAAGACCTGAAGAAGAAGCTGGAGCCGGTCACCGGCGTGGCAGCAGTGAAGGTGGGCGGCGGCCTGGAAGACGAGATCCAGGTCGACATCGACCAGCAGAAGCTGGCGCAGCTGAACCTGCCGATCGACACCGTCATCAAGCGCCTGAAGGACGAGAACATCAACATCTCCGGCGGCCGCCTGGAGGAAGGCTCGCAGCGCTTCCTGGTGCGTACCGTCAACCAGTTCGCCGACCTCGAGGAAATCCGCAACCTGCTGGTCACCACCCAGGCCGCCAACGGCAGCGCAGCGGATTCGGCGCTGCAGCAGATGTTCAACATCGCCGCGTCGACAGGTTCCGCTGCAGCCATCGCGGCGGCGTCGGCGGCACAGAGCGCATCGTCCGGTGGTGGCTCCAGCGTGGTCGCCAACGGCGTGCCGGTACGCCTGAAGGACGTGGCCACGGTGCGCCAGGGCTACAAGGAGCGCGAAGCGATCATCCGCCTGGGCGGCAAGGAATCGGTCGAGCTGGCCATCTACAAGGAAGGCGACGCCAACACCGTGTCCACCGCCGAAGCGCTGCGCAAGCGGCTGGAACAGATCAAGGGCACGTTCCCGTCCGATGTCGAGCTGACCACCATCGAGGACCAGTCGCGCTTCATCGAGCACGCCATTGCCGACGTCAAGAAGGACGCGGTGATCGGTGGCCTGCTGGCGATCCTGATCATCTTCCTGTTCCTGCGCGATGGCTGGAGCACGTTCGTGATCAGCCTGTCGTTGCCGGTATCGATCATCGCCACGTTCTTCTTCATGGGCCAGCTCGGCCTGAGTCTGAACGTGATGTCGCTGGGCGGCCTGGCCTTGGCCACCGGCCTGGTGGTCGATGACTCGATCGTGGTGCTGGAGAGCATCGCCAAGGCCCGCGAGCGTGGCCTGGGCATCCTGCAGGCGGCCATTGCCGGCACCCGCGAAGTGAGCATGGCGGTGGTTGCCTCGACCCTGACCACCATCGCCGTGTTCCTGCCGCTGGTGTTCGTCGACGGGATTGCCGGACAGCTGTTCCGCGACCAGGCGCTGACCGTGGCGATCGCCATCGCGATCTCGCTGCTGGTGTCGATGACCCTGATCCCGATGCTGAGCTCGCTGAAGGGGCGGCCACCGCTGGCGTTCCCGGAAGAGGCGCCGAACGCCGCATGGCAGCCGCAGAAGCGCTGGCAGAAGCCGGTCGCGCTGGGCCGCCGTGGCGTGGTTGCCAGCGTGCGCTGGAGCTTCTATGCACTGGCCTGGCTTGTCGTGCGCGTGTGGCGCGGCGTGGTCGCAGTGGTCGGCCCGGTGATGCGCAAGGCCAGTGATCTGGCGATGAAGCCCTATGCAGGCGCCGAGCGCGGCTATCTGCGCCTGTTGCCGAGCGCATTGGCACATCCGGGCAAGGTGCTGGGCGTGGCAGCCATCATTTTCGTGGCGACCATGGCGCTGGTGCCGATGCTTGGCGCGGACCTGATCCCGCAGCTGGCGCAGGACCGGTTCGAAATGACGGTGAAGCTGCCCGCCGGCACGCCGCTGAAGCAGACCGATGCGCTGGTGCGTGAGCTGCAACTGGCGCATGGCAAGGGGGAGGGCGTGGCTTCGCTGTACGGTGTCAGCGGCAGCGGCACCCGCCTGGACGCCAGCCCCACCGAGAGCGGCGAGAACATCGGCAAGCTGACCGTGGTGATGGAAGGCGGTGGCAACGCGCGCACTGAAGCGGCAATCACCGAGCGCCTGCGCGGCACCATGAGCCAGCACCCGGGCGCCCAGGTCGACTTCGCGCGGCCGGCGTTGTTCAGCTTCTCCACGCCGTTGGAAATCGAACTGCGCGGGCAGGACATGGCGACTCTGGAAGTGGCTGGCCAGCGCTTGGCGGCGATGCTGCGCGGCAATGCGCACTACGCCGACGTGAAATCGACGGTGGAAGAGGGCTTCCCGGAAATCCAGATCCGCTTCGACCAGGAGCGCGCGGGTGCGCTGGGCCTGACCACCCGCCAGATCGCCGACGTGGTGGTGAAGAAGGTGCGCGGCGACGTCGCCACCCGCTACAGCTTCCGTGATCGCAAGATCGACGTGCTGGTGCGTGCCCAGGAAGGTGACCGCGCCAGCGTCGAGAGCATCCGCCGTCTGATCGTCAATCCGGGCAGCACCCGCCCGGTCACCCTGGACGCGGTGGCCGACGTGGTCGCCACCACCGGCCCCAGCGAGATCCATCGTGCCGACCAGACCCGGGTGGCGGTGGTATCGGCCAACCTGCGCGACATCGACCTCGGCGCAGCCATGCGCGAAGTGCAGCAGATGGTGGCCGAGCAGCCGCTGGGCGCGGGCGTTGGCCTGCACATCGGTGGGCAGGGCGAGGAGCTGGCGCAGGCGGCGAAGTCGCTGATCTTCGCCTTTGGACTGGCGATCTTCCTGGTCTATCTGGTGATGGCCTCGCAGTTCGAGTCGCTGCTGCACCCGTTCGTGATCCTGTTCACCATCCCGCTGGCGCTGGTCGGCGCGATCCTGGCGCTGATGCTGACCGGCAAGCCCATCTCGGTGGTGGTGTTCATCGGCCTGATCCTGCTGGTCGGCCTGGTCACCAAGAACGCGATCATCCTGATCGACAAGGTCAACCAGCTGCGCGAAGCCGGTGTGGCCAAGCATGAGGCGCTGGTGGAAGGTGCGCGTTCGCGCCTGCGCCCGATCATCATGACCACGCTGTGCACGCTGTTCGGCTTCCTGCCGCTGGCGGTGGCGATGGGCGAGGGCGCCGAAGTGCGTGCACCGATGGCGATCACCGTGATCGGTGGCCTGCTGGTGTCGACGCTGCTGACGCTGCTGGTGATCCCGGTGGTGTACGACCTGATGGATCGTCGCGGCGACGCCTACTACCGTGAGCGCGGCCGCAAGCATGCCGGTGAAGGCCTGCACGGCGACGAGGGCGGCACGGCAGGCGTGGAGGAGCCGGCATGAGCGTTGCCGAGTTCTCCATCCGCCGCCCGGTCACCACCATCATGTGCTTCGTGTCGCTGGTGGTGATCGGCCTGATCGCTTCGTTCCGGCTGCCGTTGGAGGCGCTGCCGGACATCTCCGCGCCATTCCTGTTCGTGCAGATCCCATACACCGGTTCGACGCCCGAGGAAGTGGAGCGGACCATCATCCGCCCGGTCGAGGAGTCGCTGGCGACGATGACCGGCATCAAGCGCATGCGCTCATCGGCCACCTCCGAGGCGGCGCTGATCTATATCGAGTTCAGCGACTGGGACCGCGACATCGCCATTGCCGCGTCCGACGCGCGCGAGCGTATCGATGCGATCCGCAGCGACCTGCCCGACGACCTGCAGCGCTACAACGTGTTCAAGTGGTCCAGCAGTGACCAGCCGGTACTGAAGGTGCGCCTGGCCAGCACCACCGACCTGACCACTGCCTATGACATGCTCGACCGTGAGTTCAAACGGCGCATCGAGCGCATCCCGGGTGTGGCCCGGGTCGACATCACCGGCGCACCGCCGAACGAGGTGGAGATCGCCATCGATCCGAACCGGCTCAACGCGCATGGGTTGAGCATCAACGAGCTGAGCGAGCGCCTGCGCACGCTGAACTTCTCGATCTCGGCCGGTCAGATCGACGACAACGGCCAGCGCGTGCGCGTGCAGCCGGTGGGCGAGATCACCGACCTGCAGGAAATGCGCGACCTGGTGATCAACGCCAAGGGCCTGCGCCTGGGCGATATCGCCGACGTGCGCCTGAAGCCGGCGCGGATGAACTACGGGCGCCGCCTGGACGGCAACCCGGCCGTCGGCCTGGACATCTTCAAGGAGCGCAGTGCCAACCTGGTGGACGTTTCGCGTGCGGCGCTGGCCGAAGTCGAGGCGATCCGCGCGCAGCCGTCGATGCGTGACGTGCAGATCAAGGTGATCGACAACCAGGGCAAGGCGGTGACCTCGTCGCTGCTGGAACTGGCCGAGGCCGGTGCGGTCGGCCTGATCCTGTCGGTGACGGTGCTGTTCTTCTTCCTGCGCCATTGGCCGTCGACGCTGATGGTGACCCTGGCCATTCCGATCTGCTTCACCATCACGCTGGGCTTCATGTACTTCGTCGGGGTGACGCTGAACATCCTGACCATGATGGGCCTGCTGCTCGCGGTGGGCATGCTGGTCGACAACGCCGTGGTGGTGGTGGAGAGCATCTACCAGGAGCGCGAGCGCATGCCGGGACAGCCACGGCTGGCCTCGATCATCGGCACCCGCAACGTGGCCATCGCGCTCAGCGCCGGCACGCTCTGCCACTGCATCGTGTTCGTGCCGAACCTGTTCGGCGAAACCAACAACATCAGCATCTTCATGGCGCAGATCGCGATCACCATCTCGGTTTCGCTGCTGGCCTCGTGGCTGGTCGCGGTCAGCCTGATCCCAATGCTGTCCGCACGCATGGCCACCCCCAAGCTGGTGCACTCGCAGACCGGCCTGATCGCGCGCCTGCAGCGCCGCTACGCGCAGCTGCTGGACTGGTCGCTGCACCACCGCGGCTGGAGCCTGCTCGGCATCCTGCTGGTGGTGCTGGTCAGCCTGGTGCCGATGAAGCTGACCAAGGTCGACATGTTCGGTGGCGAGGGCGGCAAGGACATCTTCATCGGTTACATGTGGAAGGGCGCCTACACCTACCGGCAGATGTCCGAGGAAGTGGCGCGGGTGGAGAACTGGATCGACCAGAACCGCGAACGCCTGCACGTCAAGCAGGTGTACTCCTGGTACAGCGAACAGGAAGGCAGCTCCACGGTGGTCACCCTGGACGAGAAGTACGCCAAGGACATCAAGGCGCTGCAGGAGCAGTTGCGCAAGGGCCTGCCGAAGTCCGCCCGCACCGACTATTTCGTCGGCAACCAGGGCGGCGATGGCGGTGGTGGCGGCAACCAGGGCGTGCAGGTGCAGCTGGTGGGCGACTCCAGCTCCATGCTGCAGGAGATCGGCCAGGAAGTGGTGCCGTTGCTGGCGCAGCGTGCCGAACTGCGGGACGTGCGCATCGACAACGGCGAGAAGGGCGGCGAGCTGAAGGTGCGCGTCGACCGTGAGCGTGCCGCAGCGTTCGGCTTCAACGCCGAACAGGTGGCCAGCTTCGTCGGCCTGGCGCTGCGCGGCGCACCGATGCGCGAGTTCCGCCGCGGTGACAATGAAGTGCCGGTGTGGGTGCGCTTTGCCGGCGCCGAGCAGAGCAGCCCGGAAGACCTGGCCGGTTTCAGCGTGCGTACCGGCGATGGCCGCAGCGTGCCGCTGCTGAGCCTGGTCACCGTGGACGTTGGTTCGTCAGCCACCCAGATCGGCCGCACCAACCGTCAGACGACGCTGACCATCAAGGCCAACCTGGCCGAGAAGGTCACCGCGCCGGACGGGCGCAAGGCGATCGAAGCCGTGCTCAAGCCGATGAACTTCCCGGCCGGCTATGGCTTCACCTTCGACGGCGGCGATTACGGCAACGACGACGAAGCCATGCAGCAGATGGTGTTCAACCTGCTGATCGCGCTGGTGATGATCTACGTGGTGATGGCGGCGGTATTCGAGTCGCTGTTGTTCCCGGCGGCGATCATGAGCGGCGTGCTGTTCTCGATCTTCGGCGTGTTCTGGCTGTTCTGGATCACCGGCACCTCGTTCGGGATCATGTCCTTCATCGGCATCCTGGTGCTGATGGGCGTGGTGGTGAACAACGGCATCGTGATGATCGAGCACATCAACAACCTGCGGCGCAGCGGCATGGGCCGTACCCAGGCGCTGGTGGAAGGCTCACGTGAACGCCTGCGCCCGATCATGATGACCATGGGCACGGCGATCCTGGCGATGGTGCCGATCTCGCTGACCGACACGCAGATGTTCGGCAATGGCCCGGAGTACTCGCCGATGGCGCGCGCGATTGCCGGCGGCCTGGCGTTCTCGACCGTGGTCAGCCTGTTGTTCCTGCCGACGATCTACGCGGTGCTCGATGACCTGCGCAATGCCGTGACGCGGCTGATCCGCCGTGCGCGTGGGGTAGAGATGGTAGAGCCGGGCGCTGCCCGGCTGTAAGGCACGCCAACGTGTTGTGGTGTGGGGGAGGCCGGTCGTAGTGGGGCGGCCTCCCCCTTTTTTGCTCGCCGCGTCTGCTTGCCTCTGTAGAGCCGAAGGCAGCGGCAGGAGCCGCTGCCAACGTCGCTTGCGGCGGCCCGGAGGGTGTCGGCCAGGACGGCCGGCATAGCCATGCTCGGCTGCTGTTCACCGCGTTGCGGCGTCGCCCGGGCATGGGCTCGGGCGCTACAGATTCTGTGGCCGGTTGAGGGGTTTACCCCGCCACCTTGCCCCACACCTTGAACGTGGTCAGCCACAGGCCGAGCATGCTGCCGATGTTGGTCAGCATGAAGGTCAGCACCACGCGGGTAACGCGATTGCGGTACCAGCCCTTCAGGCTCTGCGCGTCGTCGCGCAGCTTCAGGAAGTCCTCGTAGGCTGGCTTGCGCACACGCGCTTCCACCAGTGCCGAGAAGGCGCCGGTCGGGATGCTCAGGCGGAACGGCTTGAACGGGGCCACCGCGATCGCGGTGAGGATGCTCAGCGGGTGACCGCCGGCCAGCAGGCAGCCCAGGCCGGCCAGGCCGCCGGTATACATTGCCCAGGTTGCCAGCAGCTCGGTGCCTACGCCCAGGCCGCCGCGGTAGAAGCCTACGCCGATGCCGGTCGCCACGATCGCCAGGATGCCCAGCGTGAACCACGGGATGTTGCGCTTCTTCGGCACTGCCTCCAGCTCGGCGCGCAGCGGCGCCGGTGCCTCGGTGTCGGTTTCCAGGTGGCGTGCCAGACCCGCCAGGTGGCCGGCTCCGACCACTGCCAGCACTTCGCGCTGGTGTGGGTCGTGTTCTTCGCGCAGGCGGGTGGCCATGTAGCGGTCACGCTCGCCGATGATGGTCTCGTACAGCGCCGGGCTCTCGCTGGCGAACTCACCGAAGCTCGACTCCAGCATGTCGCCCTGCTTGAGCTTCTCGATCTCGTTCTCGCCCACTTCCTCGGACGAGAACAGGCCGGCGCCGAGGCCGGCGACCAGCTTCAGCTTGCCGAAGAACCCCAGCCGTTGCGACGCTCGGCGGAAGGTCAGGCCGACCTCGCGGTCGATCAGGTGCACCGGCAGGTTGCGTTCGCGGGCGAGTTCCACCGCACGCTTCAGCTCGGCACCGGGCTCGATGTCGAGTTGCTCGGCCAGGCGGCGCTGGTAGGCGGACAGGGCCAGGTTGGCGGCGAACAGGGCGACGCGGCCCTTGCGGATCACCTCGACCAGGTCGAGCTTGGCCAGCGTGTCGGGGTCGCTCAGCGCCTGCAGGCGCTGCGGGTCCAGCTCGACGGCAACGGCATCGAAGCGGCCGCTGTCGATGGCTTTTTCAACGGCCTCGACGCTGGCGCGAGAGACGTGGGCAGTGCCCAGCAGGGTGTAGCGCACGCCGTCGCGTTCGACGACGCGCACCGGCTGGCCGGCGAACAGGTCGTCGCCGGTCTCGGGAAGGGTTTCGGTCATGGGTTCATTCATTGGAGGGTGCGGTGTCGGCGCCATCGCCGAGCGCGCGCTGCATCTGCACGGTGTCGAGCCAGCGGCCATGCTTGCGGCCGAGGCCACGGAACACGCCCACCCGCTCGAAGCCGAAGCGTTCGTGCAGCTTGATCGAGGCGGTGTTGGTCGGTTCGCCGATCACCGCCACCATCTGCCGGTAGCCACGCGCGATGCAGGCATCGATCAAGGCCTGTAGCAGGCCGGTGCCGACACCCTTGCCCTGGAACGCGGCATCGACGTAGACCGAGTTCTCCACGGTCCACTGGTAGGCGATGCGGGTGCGATAGGTGTTGGCATAGGCATAGCCGGCCACCTGGCCGTCGATCTCGGCGACCAGGTAGGGGAAGCCACGGTCGATGATGTCGCGCATGCGGCGCAGCATCTCGTTCGCGTCCGGGATGTCGTACTCGTAGGTATTGACGAAGTCGGTCACTTCCACCGCGTAGATCGCAGTGATCGCGGCGATGTCGGCCGGACCGGCATCTCGGATGAGGACGGCCATGCGCGGGCTCCGGCTCAGTCGATGTAGCGCTTGAGCAGGTCGCCGTAGGCATCGATGCGGCGATCACGCAGGAACGGCCAGATGCGGCGCACATGCTCGCTGCGCTGCAGATCGACATCGCACAGCAGCACGGTGGCATCGGTGCCGGCCTCGGCCAGGAACTCGCCCTGCGGGCCGAGCACGTGGCTGTTGCCCCAGAACTGGATGCCCGACGCGCCCAGCGGCGAGGCTTCGTGGCCGACGCGGTTGCAGCTCAGCACCGGCAGGCCGTTGGCCACGGCGTGGCCGCGGTGGCTCAGCACCCAGGCGTCGCGCTGGCGGGTCTTCTCGTCCTGCACGTCGTCCGGGTCCCAGCCGATCGCGGTCGGGTACAGCAGCAGCTCGGCACCGGCCAGCGCCATCAGCCGCGCCGCTTCCGGGTACCACTGGTCCCAGCACACCAGCACGCCCAGGCGGCCCACCGAAGTGTCGATCGGCGTGAAGCCGATGTCGCCCGGGGTGAAGTAGAACTTCTCGTAGAAGCCCGGGTCGTCCGGGATGTGCATCTTGCGGTACTTGCCGAGCAGGGTGCCGTCCTTTTCAAACACCACCGCGGTGTTGTGGTACAGGCCGGCAGCGCGGCGCTCGAACAGCGAGCCGACCAGCACCACGCCATGCTTCTTGGCCAATGCGCCCAGGCGCTCGGTGCTCGGGCCCGGAATGGGTTCGGCCAGGTCGAACTCGTCCACCGATTCGTGCTGGCAGAAGTACGGGCCGTTGTGCAGTTCCTGCAGCAGCACCAGCTTGGCACCCTGCGCAGCCGCCTCGGCCACGCGTGCTTCGATCACCGCCAGGTTGGCGGCGGCATCACCGTGGTTGCGCTCCTGGATCAGGGCGACGGTAAGGGGGCTGCGCGAGTTCATGCGGGGCGTTCCTGCGGGGGAAAACCTGCATGTTAGCGCGGATGGGCGGCGGCGGCGTGTCGCGCGCTGAATGGGTGCGATCGGTAGTGCCGGCCGCTGGCCGGCAATCCCGTGGATCCATCAGGCAGTGCAGGGTTGCCGGCCAGCGGCCGGCACTACCGTCATGCCTTCAACAGCCCTTCCGGCAGCTGCATGGTGATGCAGTGCAGGCTACCGTTCTGCCAGATCAGCGAGCGGCACGGCACCTGCACGATCTCGCGACCCGGGTGCGCCTGGGCCAGCACATCACGGGCCAGGTCGTCGGCCGGATCGCCATAAGCGGGCATCAGCACCGCGCCGTTGACGATCAGGTAGTTGGCGTACGACGCAGCAAGACGGCGGCCTTCGTCGATCACCGGCTGTGCCCACGGCAGCGGGAACAGGCGGTACGGCTTCCCGTCCTTGGTGCGCAGCGCGGCCAGCTCGTTGCCCATCGCCTGCAGTTCGGCGTAGTGCGAGTCGCTCTCGTCGTCGCAGGCCTGGTAGACGATGCTGTCAGGCGAAGCGAAGCGGGCCAGGGTGTCGATGTGGGCGTCGGTGTCGTCGCCTTCCAGGTAGCCGTGGTCCAGCCACAGCACGCGGTCCTGCTGCAGCCAGTCGGCCAGGTCGGCGCTCAGGCTGGCGCGGTCGCGGTCCGGGTGGCGTTCGTGCAGGCACTTCCAGGTGGTCAGCAGGGTGCCTTCGCCGTCGGTCTCGATGCCACCGCCTTCCAGCGCGAACGGAATGCTGCGCACCGGGGCGTCGTTGAACACGCCAGCCTGGTCGAGCACGCCCACCAGCTGGTCATCCAGGGTCGCGTCGAACTTGCCGCCCCAGCCAGTGAAGCGGAAGTCCAGCAGCTGGAAACCGCCGTCGGCGCGGCGCAGGGTGATCGGGCCGGAGTCGCGCAGCCAGGTATCGTCGTAGGCGGCCGTGGTGAAGTGGACCTTGTCCATGTCGATGCGGTTGGAGCGCAGCCGCATTTCGGCATAGGTCTCCACATCGTCGTCGGCCACGCAGATCAGCACCGGCTGGAAGCGGGTGATGGCCGCGACCAGGGCGATGTAGGTCTCTTCCACCTGACCCAGGCGGTCGGCCCAGTCGGTGTCGGCGGTAGGCCAGGCAATCAGGACGCCGCTCTGGGCTTCCCACTCGGCAGGAAAACGAAGGGTCTGGTTCATGGTCTCGCTACACAGGCCCGCCCAGGGCGGGTAAGGGGATCAACGGATCGGCGGTTTCGGGCCGATTTCGTTCGGGTCCGCCTGGTTGGCCACCACGTCGATCACCTTCTGCTTCTCGAAGTAGACGGTGAACTGCGGGTACACCCAGCGGTTGATGGTCGGCCACTGCCGCTTCTGCCCGCCGCGCGGCTGCAGCTGCTCGCTGGGCGCGCCGAACTGCGCCTGCACCTGCTGCATGCTCTGGCCGCGCACGGGCAGGGCACCGGCCGGCTTCTCGCGGGCACGGTCGACAAGCAGGGTGTCGGCCAGTGCCGGTGTGGCGGCGGCCAGGGCGGCCATTACGGCCAGGGCGGACAGGTAACGCTTCATCTCGATCTACTCCCCAGTGGTCAAGAAAGGCGATTACAGCAAAAACGGCAGGAAAAAGCCGCATAAACAAAAAACCGCCCGAAGGCGGTTTCTTGCATCGGGTCGGCCCCGCGTAGGGCCAGCCGCAGCCGGAAGGCTGTGAGGCTTAGCGCTGACGCGCCTTGAAACGCGGGTTCGACTTGCAGATGACGAAGATCTTGCCACGACGACGCACGACCTTGCAGTCACGGTGACGGGCCTTCGCCGACTTCAGGGAGGACAGGACTTTCATGGCATACCTCGGCGTAAACAGTAGTTGTTCGGGTGGAGCGTGGCCGCGATATGCGAAAGACAATCGGCAGTTGACGCTCGTTCAAGCCCGCCATTCTACCGGGCTTTTCCTCGTGGTTTCAAGTGGTTGCACAAAAGATCCCGCTGGGGGCGTCTGGCAGGGGCTAGAATGGCCTCTTCACACGCTCTGGGACCCCCATGAATCCACTCGCTCCCGTCCTGACCATCGACGGCCCATCCGGGGCCGGCAAGGGTACCATCAGCCGCATCATCGCGCGCAGGATGGGCTGGCATTACCTGGATTCGGGCGCGCTGTACCGGGCGGTGGGCGTGGCCGCAAGCTGGGCCGACATCGATACCTCCGACGCCTCGGCGCTGGTGCGCTGCACCTTTGACACCCGCGTTCAGTTTGTCGAGCAGGGCGATGCCATGCGGGTCATGGTCAACGGCACCGATGCCACCGACGAGCTGCGCCTGGAGACCACCGGGGCGCTGGCCTCGGCCATTGCCGCCATCCCGGAGGTCCGGGCCGCCCTGAAGGAGCGCCAGCGCGCATTCAGGGAGCTGCCGGGCCTGGTCGCCGACGGCCGCGACATGGGCACGGTGATCTTTCCGGACGCCCCCTACAAGGTCTTCCTGACCGCCAGTGCCGAGGAGCGCGCCGAGCGCCGGCATAAGCAGTTGAAAGACAAGGGGGTTTCTGTTAACTTTGATGACCTCCTGCGCGAGATCATGGCCCGCGACGCCCGTGATGCTCAGCGTACCGTGGCGCCCCTGAAGCCGGCAGACGATGCTGTCCTCATCGACACCACAGGCATCGGCATCGATGATGTCGTTGCCCGAGTGATGGATCTGCTTCCGGTTCCGGCTGCCTGATCCGTTCGCGCGGGAGCACTGCCAGCCGCATCGGCAGTGGTCGCGCAAAGCAGTGCTGTACCAGCTCCGTCGCGCAATGATGCGTGGCGGTTTTCCTACTACACACGACCTGCGTTTCCGGGGTCGACCAACAGGCGGGCGGTCGCCATTCCCCTGAAGGGGACGCCACCGACCCATGTGTCCAACAGAGTAAATCTAATGACCGAATCATTTGCCGAACTGTTTGAAGCCAGCCAGGCCAACCTGGCCAAGCTGAAGCCGGGCGCCATCGTCAGCGGTACCGTTGTTGAAGTCCGCGGCGACGTCGTGGTGATCAACGCTGGCCTGAAGTCCGAAGGCATCGTGCCGATCGAACAGTTCCGTAACGACGCTGGCGAAATCGACGTCGCCGAAGGCGACATCGTCAAGGTCGCCCTCGACTCGATCGAGAACGGCTTCGGCGAAACCGTCCTGTCGCGCGAGAAGGCCAAGCGCGCGATGGTGTGGGACGAGCTGGAAGAAGCGTTGGAAAAGAACGAAACCATCACCGGCCGCATCAGCGGCAAGGTCAAGGGTGGTTTCACCGTGGACATCAAGGATGTCCGCGCCTTCCTGCCGGGTTCCCTGGTCGATGTGCGCCCGGTGCGCGATCCGGCCTACCTGGAAGGCAAGGAACTCGAGTTCAAGCTCATCAAGCTGGACCGCAAGCGTAACAACGTCGTGGTCTCGCGCCGCGCTGTCGTCGAAAGCGAGCACTCGGAAGAGCGCGAGCAGCTGATGGACAAGCTGCAGGAAGGCGCGATCCTGAAGGGTGTCGTCAAGAACCTGACCGATTACGGCGCGTTCGTGGACCTGGGTGGTATCGACGGCCTGCTGCACATCACCGACATGGCGTGGAAGCGCGTGCGTCACCCGTCCGAAGTCGTGAACGTCGGCGACGAGCTGGACGTCCGCGTGCTGAAGTTCGACCGCGAGCGCAACCGCGTTTCGCTGGGCCTGAAGCAGCTGGGCGAGGATCCGTGGGACAACATCGGCCGTCGTTACCCGGCCAACAGCCGCGTCTTCGGCAAGGTCTCCAACGTCACCGATTACGGTGCGTTCGTTGAGATCGAGCCGGGCGTCGAAGGCCTGGTGCACGTCTCCGAGATGGATTGGACCAACAAGAACGTCAACCCGTCCAAGGTTGTCCAGGTGGGTGATGAAGTCGAAGTGATGGTGCTGGACGTCGATGAAGAGCGTCGCCGCATCTCGCTGGGCATGAAGCAGGTTGCCGCCAATCCGTGGGAAACCTTCGCTGCCACCCACAAGAAGGGTGACAAGGTGTCGGGCCAGATCAAGTCGATCACCGACTTCGGCATCTTCATCGGCCTGGACGGCGGCATCGACGGCCTGGTCCACCTGTCCGACATCAGCTGGAACACCACCGGCGAAGACGTCGTTCGCAACTTCAAGAAGGGCGATACCCTGGACGCCGTCGTCCTGGCCGTCGATCCGGAGCGCGAGCGCATCTCCCTGGGCGTGAAGCAGCTGGAGCAGGATCCGTTCGGCCAGTACATGGCTGCCAATCCGAAGGGCTCCAAGGTCGAAGGCGTGGTGAAGGAAGTCGACGCCAAGGGCGCGATCATCGAACTGGCTGACGGCATCGAAGGTTACGTCTCGGCCCGCGACATCGCCAACGAGCGCGTTGACGACGCCACCCAGCACCTGAAGGTCGGCGACAAGGTCGAAGCCAAGTTCGTGGGCATGGACCGCAAGGGCCGTACCCTGCAGCTGTCGATCAAGGCCAAGGACGACGCTGAAATGCGCGAAGTGCTGGAGGAATACCAGTCCTCTTCGGCTTCCAGCGGCACCACCCAGCTGGGCGCGCTGCTGCGTGCACAGCTGAACGGCAACAAGTCCGAGTAATCGGCCTTAGGCTGTTCGTTGTTTCCTGGACGGCCCGGGCATTGCCCGGGCCGTTTCAGGCTGAGATGCCCCTGATGTGAGCCGGTAATGACCAAATCCGAACTGATCGAAATCCTTGCGCGCCGCCAGGCGCACCTGAAGGCCGATGATGTCGATCTGGCGGTGAAGTCGTTGCTGGAAATGATGGGCGGATCGCTGTCCGCCGGGGATCGCATCGAAATCCGTGGATTTGGCAGCTTCTCGCTGCACTATCGTCCGCCGCGCCTGGGTCGCAACCCGAAGACCGGCGAATCGGTTGCCCTGCCGGGCAAGCATGTCCCCCATTTCAAGCCGGGCAAGGAACTGCGCGAGCGGGTCAGCAGTGTGCTGCCGCTGGACGCCGATCCGGCCTGAGCCTGCCGTCGCGCCACCGCGTGCGAATCCAGCCGCGAGTCGGATAAGCTACGGACTCCTGCCACTGGAGCTGTCGCATGAAGGTTTTTCGTCTGCTGGTCCTGCTGGCGGTACTCATTCTCGGGTTGATCATCGGTGCCATGAACATGGACGAGATGACCATCAACCTTGTTTTCACCCAACTGAAGACCTCGGTCGGCGTGGCAATCATTGCCGCATTGCTGATCGGTGTCATCGTCGGTGCTGGCCTGGTGCTGGTGAGCGTGGTCATTCCGCTCTACGGCCAGCTGCGTCGCGCCAACAAGTCTGCTGTCGCTTCGCCGGCACCGGTTGCTTCCCCCCAATCTTTTGATGGACGTTGATCGAAGATGGATTTCGTCACCGAGTGGTTCTGGTTCTTCCTGTTCGTTCCGCTGGCCGCACTGGCCGGGTGGGTGATCGGGCGGCGTGGTGGCCAACGCCACGGTGACAACCAGGTCAGCCGCCTGTCCAGTACCTATTTCCGTGGCCTGAACTACCTGCTCAACGAGCAGCCGGACAAGGCCATCGAGCTGTTCCTGCACATCGCCGAGCTGGACAAGGAAACCTTCGAGACCCAGGTCGCGCTGGGCCATCTGTTCCGCCGTCGTGGCGAAGTCGACCGCGCCATCCGCCTGCACCAGGGCCTGGTCAATCGCCATGACCTGAGTGACGCACAACGCGTGCAGGCCCTGCTGGCCCTGGGCGAGGACTACATGAAGTCCGGCCTGCTGGACCGTGCCGAGACCGTGTTCACCGAGCTGGCCCAGCTGGATCAGCGCGCACCGCAGGCGCTCAAGCACCTGATCGGCATCTACCAGGCCGAGCGCGATTGGGAAAAGGCCATCGACAACGCCACCCGGTTCGAGGATGTCACCGGCGAGCCGATGGGCAAGCTGATCGGGCAGTTCGAGTGCGAACTGGCCGAGCGATTCCGTGGCGCCGGCAAGCTGGAAGAGGCGAGGGCAGCGATCGCCCGCGCCTACCAGGCCGATGCGATGTCGGTGCGCGCCGGCATCATCGAGGGCCGGTTGGAAACCGACGCGGGCAATCCTGAGGCCGCCGTGCGCGCCTTCGAGCGCGCCGCGCGCAACGATCCCGAATACCTGCCGGAACTGCTGCCGGCGTTGATGCAGAACTATCGCAAGGTGGGCGATCTGGCAGGTGCGCGCGCGTTCCTGTCGGAGATGACCGAGCATTACCGTGGCATTGCCCCGGTGCTGGCGCTGACCCGGCTGATGGAAGAACAGGAGGGCGTGGCCCCGGCGCGTGCCTACCTCGGCCGCCAGCTGAAGGATCGCCCGTCGGTGCGTGGCGAGTCCGCGCTGATCGACCTCACCCTCGCCGAGGGCGCCGATTCCACCGCCACCCTGCATGACCTCAAGCACATCACCGACCAGCTGCTGGTGCGCAACCCGGCCTATCGCTGCACCCGCTGCGGCTTCGGGGCACGTACCCACCACTGGCAGTGCCCGAGCTGCAAGGAGTGGGGAACGGTCAAGCCGCTGCTGAACTACGCGGTGCTCTGATCCATGCCCTGGCTTGTGATGGGCGCGCTGCTGGCGCTCGCCCTGCTGAGCGCGCTGCTGACCTGGGCGGCACGCGGCTATGCATTGCGCCGGCAGTTGATGGACCAGCCCGGCGAACGCCGCAGCCATAGCGTTGCCACCCCGCGCGGTGGCGGCATCGCCATCGTCATCAGCCTGCTGGTGACTGCTGGCGTGGCCATGTGGGCCTGGCCCGAAGCGACTCCCAGCTTGCTGGTGGCCAGCCTTGGGCTGGTGCTGGTGGCCGGCATCGGCTGGTGGGACGACCACAAGCCCCTGCCGGCGATGCGTCGCCTGCTGGTGCACTTCGTCGCTGCGGCGCTGCTGGCCGGCCTGGTCAAGGTGAACGGCGGAAGCTGGCTGTTGGCGGCGCTGGTGCTGCTGTTCACCGCCTCACTGATCAACATCTGGAATTTCATGGACGGCATCAACGGCATTGCCGCCAGCCAGGCCGTCGTAGCGATGCTGGGGCTGGCGCCGGTGCTGCCGTGGCCGTACTCGCTGGCTGCCGTGGCGCTGGGCCTGGCCTGCCTGGGATTCCTGCCGTTCAACTTCCCGCGGGCCCGGATCTTCATGGGCGATGTCGGAAGCGGCGCGTTGGGGTATGCGGTCGCAGCGGTGCTGGCGCTCGCCAGCGTGCGTACCGATATCAACTGGATCCTGCTGCTGGTCCCGGTTTCGCCGTTCCTCGTGGACGCAGGCTTCACACTGCTGGCGCGCATCATTTCGGGACAACGCTGGATGGAACCCCATACCCAGCACGTCTACCAGCGCGCGGTGCAGGCAGGAGCCAGTCACCCCCAGGTGACAGGGATGTACTTTGCTTTGGGCCTGTTCAGTATTACAGTGTTCAATGTCTGCTCCAATCTGCAGCCGAGGTGGGAGGCTGCCGTGGCGATCGCGTGGTTCACCGCGCTGAGCGTCCTCTGGCTCCTCCTGCGCAATGGAATGCGCTACCGACAAGGAAATACCTGACTTATGGCTTCACCCTGGCGGGACAGAATCCTCGGCCTGATGCCGCGTTCGGCCATCGTCTGCCACGACCTCTTCATGGTCTGGGCATGCTGGCAGTTGCTCCATGCAGGGCGTTACTCGATCCTGCCCAACGCTCCGGCGTTGCCCCTGTGGAACGTCGATACCACCCTGGTCCTGCTGCTGCAGGGCCTGGTGTTCTGGCGCGTGGGCCTGTATCGCGGGCTGTGGCGGTTCGCCAGCGTCAGCGACCTGCTGAACATCTTCAAGGCCAGCTTCATCGGCATGGTCGCCATCGTCCTGGTGCTGATGTGGAAGCGCTTCGACGGCGTGCCGATGTCGGTGCTGGTGATCTACCCGTTCGCGCTGTCGGCCCTGTTGGGCGCACCGCGCCTGCTGTACCGGGCCTGGAAGGACTACCAGGCACTGCAGTCCGATTCCAGCGCCCGCCGCGTGCTGATCCTCGGCGCCGGCCAGGCGGCGGAAACACTGGTGCGCGACCTGCGTCGTTCCGGCAACTTCGAGCCGGTCGGCCTGCTCGACGATGCACCGCACCTGCGGGGTGCCAAGCTGCAGGGCCTGCCGATCCTCGGCACCCTGGATGACGCCCCGACGGTGGTCCGCGAGACCGCTGCCAAGCTGCTGGTCATTGCCATGCCGTCGCTGGATGCCGCAGGCATGCAGCGCGTTGTCGCGATCTGCGAAAGCACCGGCGTTCCGTTCCGTACCGTGCCCAAGCTCAGCGACATCTTGCAGGGCCAGTCGCTGCCAGGCCAGCTGAAGGAAGTGGCGATCGAAGACCTGCTGGGCCGCAAGCCGATCATGCCGGACTGGAACCTGATCCGTGGCTGGTTGGGTGGGCGCACCGTGATGGTTACCGGCGCCGGTGGTTCGATCGGCTCGGAGCTGTGCCGCCAGTGCGCGCGGCACGGTGCCGGTCGCATCATCCTGCTGGAGATCAGTGAACTGCTGTTGCTGACCATCGAAGGCGAGCTGCGGCGCAGCTTCCCCGATGTCGAGATCGAGGCGGTGTTGGGCGACTGTGGCGACCCGGCCGTGATCCGCCACGCGCTGTCGCTGCACCCGGTCGATACCGCCTTCCATGCCGCCGCCTACAAGCATGTGCCGGTGCTGGAGCGCCAGCTGCGCGAAGCGGTGCGCAACAACATCCTGGCGACCGAGAACGTCGCCCGCGCGTGCCTGGAAGCCCGCGTGGAGCATTTCGTGTTCATTTCCACGGACAAGGCGGTCGATCCGGTCAATGCGCTGGGTGCGAGCAAGCGCTACGCCGAGATGATCTGCCAGAGCCTGGACCAGAAGTCCACGCACACCCGTTTCGTCACGGTGCGCTTCGGCAACGTGCTGGCGTCGGCCGGCAGCGTGGTGCCGCTGTTCCGCGAGCAGATCCTGCGCGGTGGTCCGGTCACGGTCACGGACCCGGAAGTCAGCCGTTACTTCATGACCATCCCCGAGGCCTGCCAGCTGATCCTGCAGGCGGCCGCGTCGGCGTCGCATGGTGCGATCTACACTCTGGACATGGGCGAGCCGGTGCCGATCCGCGTGCTGGCCGAACAGATGATCCGCCTGACCGGCAAGCAGCCGTACAAGGACATCCAGATCATCTATACCGGCCTGCGCCCGGGCGAGAAGCTGCACGAGACCCTGTTCTATTCGGACGAAGACTACCGTTCGACCGCGCACCCGAAGATTCTCGAGGCCGGCGTGCGTACGTTCTCGCGCGACCTGGTGCTGGGCAATGTTCCGCGCCTGCGTGAGGCGATTGCCAGCTACGACACTGCCAGCATCCAGGAAATCCTGTTTGCGACGATGCCGGAATTCTCGCCAATCGAACAGGATGCTTACATTTCATCCGCTAAAGTCGTGCCCTTTCCGGCACGTGAGGCGAACAGGCACCAATGAGCAAGCGAATTCGCAAGGCAGTTTTCCCGGTGGCAGGACTGGGAACGCGTTTTTTGCCAGCAACCAAGACTGTGCCGAAGGAGATGCTGCCGATCATTGATCGGCCGCTGATCCAGTACGCCGTGGATGAAGCCATCGAAGCCGGCTGCGACACGCTGGTGTTCATCACCAACCGCTACAAGCACGCCGTCGCCGATTATTTCGACAAGGCCTACGAGCTGGAGCAGAAGCTCGAGCGCGCCGGCAAGCAGGAGCAGCTGGAGCTGATCCGGCATGTGCTGCCCAATGGCGTGCGCGCGATCTTCGTGACCCAGGCCGAGGCGCTGGGCCTGGGGCACGCAGTGCTGTGTGCCAAGGCTGTGATCGGTGACGAGCCGTTCGCGGTGCTGCTGCCCGACGATCTGATCTGGAACCGCGGTGCCGGTGCGCTGAAGCAGATGGCCAACCTCAATGAGGCCAGCGGTGCCAGCGTGATCGCGGTCGAAGACGTGCCGCACGAAAAGACCGCCAGCTACGGCATCGTCGCCACTGAGGCGTTCGATGGCCGCAAGGGCCGCATTTCGCAGATCGTCGAGAAGCCGAAGCCGGAGGACGCGCCGAGCGACCTGGCGGTGGTCGGTCGCTACGTGCTGAGCCCGAAGATATTCGAACTGCTGGAACAGACCCAGACCGGTGCCGGCGGCGAGATCCAGCTGACCGATGCGATTGCCGAGCTGTTGAAGACCGAAGAAGTCGATGCCTATCGTTTCGAGGGCACCCGCTTCGACTGCGGTACGCACCTGGGGCTGGTGGAGGCGACGATCCGCTTCGCGCTGGACAACCCGAAGCTGGCCGGCCCGGCGCGGGAGAAGCTGGCGGCGATGCTGGCGGAATAAGGGGTTTATCAAGCGCTCCGTCAGCGCTTTGATTGATACGTGATGGGCGGGACGGGTGGGCCGTTGCAGGACACGCCGTAAACCCGTCCATGGGGGCTCGATGGCGCCATCCATGGCGCCAACGGTCCTGCGACGGCCCACCCGTCCCGCCTGTTAGGTTTCCTGCGGGCGCGGACGGGAAGGGCGGAATCAAGGGCAGAAGCAAAAGCAAAAAAGGCAGCCAATGGCTGCCTTTTTTCGTGGGTTGGGGGCAGATCCCTTTGCGCAGCAAAGGGCTCTGACCCCGGCCTTTGACCCTGCCTTTGCTCAACCTTCCGCCGCGGGGGGGGCTGGAAGGGCCGGGTTGGCGGGGCTGCCCGGGACCGTTGGCGCCATGGATGGCGCCATCGAGCCCCCATGGATGGGTTCACGGCGTGTCCCAGGCAGCCGTGCCAACCCGGCCCACGCCATGAAGCCCAACGAGGCAACGCTTTGAACCTTACAGCGCCTCGAAAATACCCGCTGCGCCCATGCCGGTGCCGATGCACATCGTCACCATGCCGTACTTCTGCTGGCGACGACGCAGGCCGTGCAGCAGGGTCGCGGTGCGGATCGCGCCGGTCGCGCCCAGCGGGTGGCCCAGGGCGATCGCGCCGCCCAGCGGGTTGACCTTGGCCGGGTCCAGGCCGCAGTCGCGGATCACCGCCAGCGACTGCGCGGCGAAGGCTTCGTTGAGCTCGATCCAGTCCAGCTGGTCCTGGGTCAGGCCGGCCTGCTTCAGTGCCTTCGGGATCGCGGCGATCGGGCCGATGCCCATCACTTCCGGGCGCACGCCGGCCACCGAGAAGCTGACGAAACGGGCCAGCGGGGTCAGGCCGTAGTCCTTGATCGCCTGCTCCGAGGCCAGCAGAACGGCACCGGCGCCGTCGCTCATCTGCGAGGAGTTGCCAGCGGTGACGGTGCCGCCGAACTGGCCGTTGCGGAACACCGGGCGCAGCTTGGCCAGGCCTTCAGCGGAGGAGTCCGGGCGCGGGCCTTCGTCGGTGTCGGCGATCTTGTTGCGGGTGATGATGCGCTGGCCATCGGCCAGGTCCGGCAGGTGCGAGACGATCTCGTACGGGCTGATCTCGTCCTTGAACTCGCCGTTCTGGATCGCGGCCATGGCCTTCTGGTGCGAGGCCAGGGCGAAGGCATCCTGGTCTTCGCGCGAGACCTTCCACTCTTCGGCGACCTTTTCGGCGGTGATGCCCATGCCGTAGGCGATGGCGACGTGGTCGTTGTCGAACACGCTCGGTGCCATCGCGATCTTGTTGCCCATCATCGGCACCATCGACATCGACTCGGTACCGCCGGCCAGCATCAGGTCGGCGTTGCCCAGGCGGATCGCATCGGCGGCCTGCGCTACGGCCTGCAGGCCGGAGGAGCAGAAGCGGTTCACGGTCTGCGCGGCGATGGTGTTCGGCAGGCCGGCCAGCAGCACGCCGATGCGCGCCACGTTCATGCCCTGCTCGGCTTCCGGCATGGCGCAGCCGATGATGGCGTCATCGATGCGGTTGACGTCCACACCCGGGGCCTGGGCGACGACGCTGCGCAGCACGTGCGCAAGCATGTCGTCGGGGCGGGTGTTGCGGAACATGCCCTTGGGCGCCTTGCCAACCGGGGTACGGGTGGCGGCGACGATGTAGGCGTCCTGGATTTGCTTGGTCATTGCAATGATCTCTTGAATAGGGGTTGGAAGAGGTTGCCGGCCAGCGGCCGGCACTACCGATGTCTTCCGTCAGTTCCGCAGCGGCTTGCCGGTCTTGAGCATGTGCGCGATGCGGGCCTGGGTCTTTTCCTGCTGGGCCAGTTCGACGAAGTGCTTGCGCTCCAGGGTCAGCAGCCACTCTTCGTCGACCAGGGTGCCGCGGTCGACCTTGCCACCGCACAGCACGGTGGCAATGCGCTCGGCGATCTCGTAGTCGTACGGGCTGATGAAGCGGCCTTCCAGCATGTTGACCAGCATCATCTTGAAGGTGGCGATGCCCACGTCACCGGCGACCTGGATGCGGCGTGCCGGCAGCGGCGGACGGTAGCCCGCTTCGGCCAGGGCGCGTGCTTCGGCCTTGGCGATGTGCAGCGCCTCGTAGCTGTTGAACACCACCTTGTCGGTGCTGCGCAGCAGGCCCAGCTCCTTGGCATTGACCGCCGAGTTGGACACCTTGGCCATCGCCACGGTCTCGAAGGTCTTCTTCAGTTCGGCGAACACATCACCGCCCGGACCGGCGGCCTGCGAGGCGCGCACGGCCAGCTCCTTCAGGCCGCCACCGGCCGGCAGCAGGCCGACGCCGGCCTCGACCAGGCCGATGTAGCTTTCCAGGAACGCCACGGTCTTGGCGCTGTGCATCTGGAATTCGCAGCCGCCACCCAGCGCCAGGCCACGCACGGCGGCCACCACCGGCACCAGCGAGTACTTGATGCGCTGGCTGGTGCGCTGGAAGTTGGCCACCATTTCCTCGAACTGGTCGACCTTGCCGGCCTGCAGCAGGCCCAGCGCGCCGGCCAGGTCGGCACCGGCGGAGAAGGGTTCCTTCTGCTGCCAGATCACCAGGCCCTGGAAGTCCTTCTCGGCGCGGCTGACGCATTCCTGCAGGCCATCCAGCACCTGGTCGGACACGGTGTTCATCTTGGTCTTGAAGCTGACCACGGCGATGCCATCACCGTCGTGCCACATGCGCAGGCCGTCGTTCTCGAACACGGTCTCGCCCGGCGCGAACGTCTCGCCCAGCAGCGGATCCGGGAAGCGCTGGCGCTGGTACACCGGCAGCGACGAACGCGGCAGCTTGGCGTTGCGCGACGGGCTGTAGCTGCCTTCGGCGGCGTGCACACCGTCGCGGCCATCGAACACCCAATCCGGCAGCGGGGCGCTGCTCATGCTCTTGCCGGCCACGATGTCATCGGCGATCCACTGCGCCACCTGCTTCCAGCCGGCAGCCTGCCAGGTCTCGAACGGGCCCAGCGACCAGCCGTAACCCCAGCGGATCGCCAGGTCGACGTCGCGTGCGGTCTCGGCGATATCGGCCAGGTGGTAGGCGCTGTAGTGGAACAGGTCGCGGAAGGTCGCCCACAGGAACTGTGCCTGCGGGTGCTGGCTCTCGCGCAGCTTGGCGAACTTCTCGGCCGGGTTCTTGATCTTCAGGATCTCGACCACTTCCGGGGCGGCGGTGCGGTCGGCCGGGCGGTAGTCCTGCTTCTCCAGGTCCAGGACGACGATGTCCTTGCCGACCTTGCGGAAGATGCCGGCGCCGGTCTTCTGGCCCAGCGCGCCCTTGGCAATCAGCGCGTCCAGCCACTTCGGCGACTTGAAGAATTCATGCCACGGGTCATTCGGCAGGGTATCGCCCATGGTCTTGATGACGTGGGCCATGGTGTCCAGGCCGACCACGTCGGAGGTGCGGTAGGTGGCCGACTTCGGGCGGCCGACCAGCGGGCCGGTCAGGCCGTCCACTTCATCGAAGCCCAGGCCGAACTGCTGGGTGTGGTGGATGGTGGACAGGATCGAGAACACGCCGATGCGGTTGCCGATGAAGTTCGGGGTGTCCTTGGCATACACCACGCCCTTGCCCAGGGTGGTGACCAGGAATGCTTCCAGGCCTTCCAGCACGGCGGCGTCGGTGGTGGTGGCCGGGATCAGCTCGGCCAGGTGCATGTAGCGCGGCGGGTTGAAGAAGTGCACGCCGCAGAAGCGGTGGCGCAGCTGCTCGGGCAGCACGTCGGCCAGCTTGTTGATGCCCAGGCCCGAGGTGTTGGAGGCCAGCACCGCGTGGTCGGCCACGAACGGGGCGATCTTCTTGTACAGGTCCTGCTTCCAGTCCATGCGCTCGGCGATGGCCTCGATGATCAGGTCGCAGTCCTTCAGCTGCTCCAGGCCGGACTCGTAGTTGGCCGGGGTGATGGCTTCGGCCAGCGACTTGCTGGCCAGCGGCGCGGGGCTCAGCTTGCCCAGATTGGCGATCGCCTTCAGCACGATGCCGTCGGCCGGACCTTCCTTCGCAGGCAGGTCGAACAGCACGGTGTCGACGCCGGCGTTGGTGAGGTGGGCGGCGATCTGGGCACCCATGACGCCGGCACCCAGCACGGCGGCGCGGCGGACTAGCAGGGAATTGGACATGGTGTAGGGCCTTTGTTGGTCAGCAGTTACTGGGTGGAATCAAACGGAAGCGGGCAGGGCGCTGGCGCGTGCGGCGGCGCGGAACCCGGCTTCGGCGAAATGGATCAGTTCGTGGGCGGCATGGGCACGATGCGCCGCTTCGGTGACACCGGCGGGACGCTTGATCAGCCCGAAGTCGGCCATCGCATAGGTGAGCGAGCCGGCCAGGAAGTCGAGGCGCCAGTACAGCTCCTCCTTGCTCAGGTCCGGCACGCATTCGCCGATGGCCTTGCCGAACGCACGCAGCACGTGGCCGTAGTGGTCGGACAGGAACTTGCGCAGGTTGTCGTTCTTCTCGGCGTAGGCGCGGGCGATCACGCGCACGAAGGCGCCGCCGTTCTGGCGGTCCTGGGCCAGCGCCAGGGCCGGCTCGACGAAGGCGGCCAGCACCGGACGCAGTTCGCCAGGGTGCTCGGCGCGTGCGCGTTCGAGCTGCGACAGGCGGGCGCCGGTCATTTCGTCCATGCGGCGGCGGAACACCTCGTTGACCAGGTTTTCCTTGGAGCCGAAGTGGTAGTTGACCGCTGCGATGTTGACGTCGGCCTGGCTGGTCACCTGGCGCAGCGAGGTACCGGCGAAGCCGTGCTGTGCGAACAGCTCCTCGGCCGCGCCGAGGATCCGGTCCTTGGTCGAGAAGTGGGCGGGTTTGGCCATCGGCGGGCAGACCTTAATCAAACGATTGTTTGATACTAGGACCAGACGGTAGCGTATGGCATTTTGCAGTGCAGCAAAAATGGCTCGGACGGTCAGAATCCGCTCAGCTGGGTGAATGGGGTGCTGCCGGCCGCTGGCCGGCAGCCCGAGGTTGAATGGTGGCCGATGCCGGCCAGCGGCCGGCACTACCATGGCGCCGCTTTATCTTTTACAATTCGCCTACGTTTATCAGGCTAAGCCCGCGTCCCGACGCGGGTTTTTTTCATGTTACCCTTCGGGCCATCAGCGGCCCGATTCCATTGGAGACATCCCATGGCGCTGGAGCGCACCCTTTCGATCATCAAGCCGGACGCCGTTGCCAAGAACGTCATCGGCGAAATCTACGCCCGCTTCGAGAAGGCCGGCCTGAAGGTCGTGGCCGCCAAGTACAAGCAGCTGTCGCGCCGTGAAGCCGAAGGCTTCTACGCCGTGCACCGCGAGCGTCCGTTCTTCAACGCGCTGGTCGAGTTCATGATCTCCGGCCCGGTGATGATCCAGGCCCTGGAAGGCGAGAACGCCGTCCTGGCCCACCGCGATCTGCTGGGCGCCACCAACCCGAAGGAAGCCGCGCCGGGCACCATCCGCGCCGACTTCGCCGAATCCATCGATGCCAACGCCGCCCACGGCTCGGACTCGGTCGAGAATGCCGCGATTGAAATCGCCTACTTCTTCGCCGCCACCGAAGTCGTCTCGCGCTGAGAGTAATGCCGTGAACGAGGTCGTACAGTCCCCCGCCATCCAGCCGCTGCCGAAGTCGGCACCCACGGCTGGCAAGCAGAACCTGCTCGACCTCGATCGCGCGGGCCTGGAGAAGTTCTTCGTCGAGGTTCTCGGCGAGAAGAAGTTCCGCGCCCACCAAGTGATGAAGTGGATCCACCATCGCTACGTCACCGATTTCGATGAAATGACCGACCTCGGCAAGGTCCTGCGCGCCAAGCTGCAGGCCCATGCCGAGGTGCTGGTTCCGAACATCGTGTTCGACAAGCCTTCCGCCGACGGCACCCACAAGTGGCTGCTGGCGATGGGCGTGGATGGCAAGAACGCCATCGAGACCGTGTACATCCCGGACAAGACCCGCGGCACGCTGTGCGTGTCCTCGCAGGTCGGTTGCGGCCTGAACTGCACGTTCTGCTCCACCGCCACCCAGGGCTTCAACCGCAACCTGACCACCGCCGAGATCATCGGCCAGGTGTGGGTTGCTGCACGCCACCTGGGCAACGTGCCGCACCAGATGCGCCGCCTCACCAACGTGGTGATGATGGGCATGGGCGAGCCGCTGATGAATTTCGACAACGTCGTGCGCGCCATGAGCGTGATGCGCGACGACCTGGGCTACGGCCTGGCCAACAAGCGCGTGACCCTGTCGACCTCCGGCCTGGTGCCGCAGATCGACCGCCTGTCTGCCGAAAGCGACGTGTCGCTGGCGGTGTCGCTGCATGCGCCGAACGACGCGCTGCGCGAGACGCTGGTGCCGCTCAACAAGAAGTACCCGATCGCCGAGCTGATGGCCTCGTGCGCACGCTACCTGCGCGCCAACAAGCGCCGCGAGTCGGTCACCTTCGAATACACCCTGATGAAGGGCATCAACGACAAGCCCGAGCATGCCCGCGAGCTGGCCCGCCTGATGCGCCAGTTCGACAACGCGGTGCAGGCCAAGGATTCGGGCAAGGTCAACCTGATCCCGTTCAACCCATTCCCGGGCACCCGCTACGAGCGTTCGGAAGAGGCGCACATCCGTGCCTTCCAGAAGATCCTGCTCGACAGCAACGTGCTGACCATGGTCCGCCGCACCCGTGGCGACGACATCGATGCCGCCTGTGGCCAGCTCAAGGGCCAGGTGATGGACCGCACCCGCCGCCAGGCGGAGTTCAACAAAACGCTGCAGGCGGGGAAGGGGAGCGATGCCGCGGCCTGACCGCCTCTGGCTGGTTCTGTTCGCAGGCGTGCTGGCCGTTGCGGTCGGCGGCTGCAAATCCCATCCCAAGGCCAAGCTCGGGCCGAGTCAGGCGCCGGTCTATTCGGTGGGTGACCCGGAAAGCGTGCGGCGCGAAGTGCGCTGGCGCGACCTGTTGACCCTGGCGACCCGTGACATGCAGGTCGGCAATCTCGACGCCGCCGAGCGCAAGGTGCGCGAAGCGCTGAAGCTGGCGCCCGAGGCGCCCGATGCGCTGGTGCTGCAGGCCGGCATCGATGGCCGTCGTGGCCGCACCCGCCAGGCGGGCGACCATTTCCGCAAGGCCGCCGAGCTGGCGCCGCAGCGCGGAGACGTGCTCAACAACTACGGTGCCTGGTTGTGCCAGCAGGGCCAGCCGGCCGAATCGCTGGTCTGGTTCGACCGGGCGCTGCAGGCGCCAGGCTATGCCACCCCGGGCGAAGCGCAGGCCAATGCCGGCAGCTGCGCGCTGGACGCTGGGCAGCTCGAACGTGCCGAGCGCGACCTGCGCGCGGCACTCGTCGCGGCGCCGGCCAACCCGGTTGCGCTGGAGTCGATGGCCCAGCTGAGCTTCCGCCAGGGCCGCTATATGGAGGCCCGGGCCTTCGCCGAACGTAGGATTGCGGCTGCACCCGCAACGCGTTCCGTGTTACAACTTGCGTCTCAAATCGAAGCGAGGCTGGGCGATCGGGCGGCATCTGATCGCTATCTGCAGCGGATTCGACAGGAATTTCCGCAGGAAGCGGGCTCCTAACTCCAGGGTTGATGCATTGTGATTGATGACCAGACTGTGAGCGCTCTCGAGACTGCGGCCGGCTGCGGCACCCGCCTGCGCCAGGCCCGTGAAGCGGCCGGACTGACCCTCGAAGATGTCGGCTCGCGCCTGCGCATGCCGGTCCAGGTGGTCAAGTCCCTGGAAGAAGAACAATGGCAGAAGCTGGGGGCGCCGGTGTTCGTGCGCGGCCAGCTGCGCAGCTATGCGCGCCTGCTCGACGTGGACGTGGGCGAGCTGCTGGAACAGGCCCAGGTCGGCCCGGTGGTTCCGCCCACCCTGGTCAGCCATACCCATACCCCCCGTGCGCGCCGCATTGCCGAGAACCTCGGCCGGCGCGTGCTGTATGTCGGCATCACCGCCGTGCTGGCGGTGCCGGTGTGGTTCGCCACCCGTGGCCACTTCGACGGCAGCGCGAACCCGTCGCCGAGCACCGCCTCGCTGGACGTGATCCCGGCCGCCGTGCCGGTCACGCCGTCCGCAGCCGGTAGCGAGACGGCCGCCCCGGCCGAAGCGGCCACGGCCCCGGCCAGCAAGCCGGCGGCCACCCCTTACGTCGCCTCGCTGGCCCCGGTGCCGCGCCCGGCGCCGGCCCCGGCTGCCGGCAATGCGCTGGAAATGCAGTTCAGCGGCGACAGCTGGGTCGACATCGGCGGCCCGGACGGCAGCACCGTCGAGAAGGCGCTGATCAAGTCCGGCGAGACCCGCAGCTTCACGCCGGGCCAGGTGACCCGGGTGACCCTGGGCAACGCCTCGGCGGTCCAGGTTCAGCAGAACGGCGCTATCGTCGATCTGACCCCCTACCAGCGAGCCAACGTGGCACGCTTTCAGGTATCCTCTGAAGGCTCCGTAGTCCCGGTTTCGCACTGAGGCGCGGTTTCACCACCTTCGATTAAACCCAATGGTCCCTCCCGACGGGCGGGGCGAGAGTACGCATGGCGATCGACGATCTGCTCGACGAGCACGAACAAAGTGAACGCGTCCGCAGCTGGCTGCGGAAGAATGGCGCCAGCATCCTCGGTGGCGTAGTCATCGCCATCGGTGCCATTGCCGGCTGGCAGTGGTACCAGAAGGAGCAGGGCAGCAAGCTGGCCTCGGCCAACGTCGAGTACCAGAAGGCCCTGCAGGGCCTGCAGCAGAACAAGCTCGACGACGCCGCCAAGGCGGTCAAGGCGCTCGAAGCCGGCCCGTCCAGCATCTACGGCGACCTCGCGGCGCTGCAGCTGGCCAAGGCCCAGGTCGACGCCGGCAAGAACGAAGAGGCACTGGCCACCCTGCGCAACGTGAAGGTCGAAGGCGACCTGCAGCGCGTGGTCGACCAGCGTGTGGCCCGCCTGCTGGTGGCCACCGGCAAGAGCGACGAGGCCATCAAGCTGCTGGGCAGCGCCACCGACAGCAGCAGCCTGGAAATCCATGGCGATGCGCTGATGGCGCAGGGCAAGCGTGATGAGGCCCGCGTACAGTACGAGAAGGCGCTGAAGACGCTGGACGTGGCGGCGCCGCAGCGGCGCCTGCTGGAAACCAAGGTTATGGACGCCGGCGGCACCGTTGCCGCCCCTGCGGAGTCGGTTTGATGAGTCAGAAGGTCATGATCACCCGCGTCGCCACCGTGCTCCTGATGGGCATGGCCCTGACCGGCTGCGGCACCATGAAGGGCTGGTTCGCCGGCAAGGACGCGGCGGCGAAGAAGGCACAGGAACCGGCTGAGCTGGTCAAGTTCGAGCCGACCGTGAAGGTCAGCAAGATCTGGTCGGTCAACCTCGGCAAGGGCGAGCGTCGCATCGGTGTGCGCCAGGGCCCGGCGGTGGCCAACGGCCACGTGTTCGCTGCGGCGATCACCGGTGGCGTGCACGCCATCGACCTGCAGACCGGCAAGAAGGTCTGGACCTGGGAGCCGAAGAAGGAAAAGAAGAAGGCCAAGCTGCGCCTGTCCGGCGGCCCGGGTGTCGGTGAGAACCTGGTCGTGATCGGCACGCTGGATGGCCAGGTCATCGCGCTGGACATCAACGACGGCAGCGAGAAGTGGCGCGCCCGTGTTCCGGGTGAAGTGATCGCCGCGCCGGCCGTTGCCCAGGGCATGGTCTACGTGCGCAGCAACGACGGCCGCGTGACCGCCTTCGATGTCGGCAACGGCACTCAGAAGTGGTTCAACCCGAGCGAGCTGCCGGCGCTGACCGTGCGCGGCAATGCGCCGGTGGTGACCGGCCCGGGCGTGCTGTTCATCGGCAAGGACGAGGGCGCGGTTGCGGCCCTGGCCCAGCAGGATGGCCGCACCCTGTGGGAGCAGAACCTGGGCAACGGCGAAGGCCGTACCGAGCTGGAGCGCATGGCTGACGTCGACGGCGCGCCGGTGCTGGAGGGCAACACCCTCTACGTGAGCAGCTTCAAGAACCAGACCATGGCCATCGAAGGCCCGACCGGTCGCCCGCTGTGGGCGCGCGACCATGGTGGTGCGGGTGGCGTGGCGGTGTCGTCGGGCAATGTGTTCGTCACCGACAACAAGGGCGGCGTGTTCGGCCTGGACAAGGCCAGCGGCGCAGCGATGTGGTCGCAGACCGCCTTGGCCCGTCGTTCGCTGACCGGCCCGGCGCTGCAGGGCGACTACGTGGTGGTCGGCGACTACAAGGGATACGTGCACTGGTTGCAGACCTCCGATGGTGCGATGGCGGCACGGGCAAAGAGCGGTGGTGATGCCCTGCTGGCCCAGCCGGTCGTCGCAGACGGGGTGCTGCTGGTGCAGAACGTGGATGGCAAGCTGACCGCCTTCCGGTTGGCAAATTAATACGGAGTAATCGCGATGCTGCCTTTGGTCGCCCTGGTTGGACGGCCGAATGTCGGCAAGTCGACCATTTTCAATGCGTTGACCCGCACGCGTGACGCCCTGGTCCATGACCAGCCCGGCGTCACCCGCGATCGCAACTACGGCGTCTGCCGCCTCGACGAGGACAATCATTTCCTGGTCGTGGATACCGGCGGTATCGCCGGTGAGGACGAAGGCCTGGCCGGTGCCACCACCCGCCAGGCGCGTGCGGCGGCTGCCGAAGCGGACCTGATCCTGTTCGTCGTCGATGCCCGCGAGGGCACCTCGGCGCTGGACGACGAGATCCTGTCCTGGCTGCGCAAGCTGTCGCGACCGACGCTGCTGCTGATCAACAAGATCGACGGCACCGACGAGGACAGCGTGCGTTCCGAGTTCGCCCGTTACGGCTTCGGCGAGATGCTGACCGTGTCGGCCGCGCATCGCCAGGGCCTGGACGACCTGCTGGACGAGGTGATCCAGCGCCTGCCGGAAGAAGGCAGCGGCGAAGAGCTGGACAACGATCCGAACCGCATCCGCATCGCCTTCGTCGGCCGCCCGAACGTGGGCAAGTCGACCCTGGTCAACCGCATCCTCGGCGAGGAGCGCATGATCGCCTCCGACGTGCCGGGCACCACCCGCGACTCGATCGCGGTGGACCTGGAGCGTGACGGCCGCGAGTACCGCCTGATCGATACCGCCGGCCTGCGCCGCCGTTCGCGCGTGGACGAGGTCGTCGAGAAGTTCTCGGTGGTCAAGACCATGCAGTCGATCGAGCAGTGCCAGGTGGCCGTGCTGATGCTGGACGCCACCGAAGGCGTGACCGACCAGGACGCCACCGTGCTCGGTGCGGTGCTCGACGCCGGCCGCGCGCTGGTGATCGCCATCAACAAGTGGGATGGCCTGACCGAGTACCAGCGTGAGCAGGCCGAAACCATGCTGTCGCTGAAGCTGGGCTTCGTGCCGTGGGCCGAGTCCGTGCGCATCTCGGCCAAGCATGGTTCGGGGCTGCGCGAGCTGTTCCGCGCGGTGCACCGCGCGCACGAATCGGCGAACAAGACCTTCACCACCAGCGAAGTGAACAAGGCGCTGGAAGTGGCCTACGAGACCAACCCGCCGCCGACCATCCGCGGCCATGTCTCCAAGCTGCGCTACGTGCACCCGGCCGGTTCCAACCCGCCGACCTTCATCGTGCACGGCACCCGCCTGAAGGAGTTGCAGGAGTCGTACAAGCGCTACCTGGAGAACTTCTTCCGCAAGCGCTTCAAGCTGATCGGCACGCCGGTGAGCTTCATCTTCCGCGAGGGTACCAACCCGTACGAGGGCAAGAAGAACGTCCTCACCGAGCGGCAGATCAAGTCCAAGCGGCGCTTGATGAAGCACGTCAAGGGCAAGTGATTCACGGGAAGGCGGCCGCAGGGCCGCCTTTCTTGTTTGTGGTAGTGCCGGCCGCTGGCCGGCAACCTCGCGTCATCCCGCGCGTTCATGGCCATGCCGGCCAGCGGCCGGCACTACCCCGTGTTTGCAGGTATCGGTCAAGGCGGCCTGCCGCCACGTGCGCGATAATGCGGCCATGAGCATCCAAGAGCTTTCCCCCGCGCAGGCGCGCGAACGCCTGGCCCACGGCGCGGTGCTGATCGATGTGCGCGAGGCGCATGAACGGGCCGGGGGCATGGCCGAGGGCGCGCGCGGCGTGGCCAAGGGCGAGCTGCAGGCCGACCCGGCCGCGCATCTGCCGCGGCACGACCAGGAGATCCTGCTGATCTGCCAGAGCGGCAAGCGCTCGGCCGATGCCGCGCAGTGCCTGCTGGAGGCCGGCTACACCCACGTCGCTTCCGTGACGGGCGGCACCGTGGCCTGGCGCGAGCAGTCGCTGCCACTGGTGCAGCCGCTGGCCAGTGCCGCCGACCGCGATTTCTATGATCGCTATTCGCGCCACCTGCTGCTGCCGCAGGTGGGCGAGGCCGGCCAGCGCCGGCTGCAGCAATCACGCGTGCTGGTGCTGGGCGCGGGCGGTTTGGGCGCGCCGGCTGGTTTTTACCTGGCGGCAGCCGGCGTAGGGCGCCTGCGTTTCGCCGACCACGACCGCGTGGAGCGCAGCAACCTGCACCGCCAGATCGTGCATACCGAAGCCAGCGTCGGCCAGCTCAAGGTCGACTCGGCGCGCGAGCGGCTGCTGGCGTTGAATCCGTCGATCGAGGTTGAGGCGGTGCCGGAGCGGGTCACGTCCGAGAACGTGGACGCGCTGCTTGAGGGCGTGGACGTGGTGCTGGACGGCTCGGACAACTTCCCGCTGCGCTACCTGCTCAACGACGCCTGCATCAAGCACGCCAAGCCGCTGGTGTATGCCGCCATCGAGCGCTTCGACGGCCAGGTCAGCGTGTTTGACGCTGGCCGCCAGCGTGGCGTGGCGCCGTGCTACCGCTGCCTGTTCCCCGAGCCGCCGCCGCCGGAGTTTGCGCCGAACTGCTCGGAGGCCGGCGTGCTGGGCGTGCTGCCCGGCCTGGCCGGGGTGCTGCAGGCCACCGAGGTGCTGAAGCTGCTGCTGGGCATCGGCGAGCCGCTGGTCGGCCGCCTGCTGCGCTTCGATGCGCTGGGCATGCGCTTCCGCGAGACCGGCATCCGGCCGGACCCGCAGTGCCCGGTGTGCGCGCCGGGCGTGCCGTTCCCGGGGTATATCGATTACGCCGCGTTTTGCCGGGGTGGCTCTCTGTAGAGCCGAGCCCGTGCTCGGCTGCTTCCCGCACACAGCAGAAGCAGCCGAGCGTGGGCTCGGCTCTACAGCGACGCGCAATGGTTTCGGGATGATGCTGGGGCGGGCCCCCACCATCGTTCCACCTTCAAGACAATCCGGCGCAACATGCGTGCTATTGCCGTCATCGGCATTGCTCTATTGTTGAACCCGATTCTGGATCTTGGGGAACACACCGCATGGCGGTAGAAGCAGCGACCAGCGAGCTGGTCAAGGTCGTCGCCCTGCTGGGCGCGGCGGTGGTGATGGTGCCCTTGTTCCGCCGGGCCGGCCTGGGCTCGGTGCTGGGCTACTTCGCTGCCGGCCTGGCGATCGGACCGTTCGGCCTGGGCTGGTTCTCCGACCCGCAGGCGATCCTGCATACCGCCGAGCTCGGCGTGGTGATGTTCCTGTTCGTGATCGGCCTGGAAATGCGGCCTTCGCACCTGTGGAGCCTGCGCAAGGAAATCTTCGGGCTGGGCACGCTGCAGATCGTCACCTGTGCGCTGGTGCTGACCAGCATCGCCAAGCTGTTCGGCCTGCCGTGGCAGGTGGCCTTCATCGGCGCCACCGGTTTCGTGCTCACCTCCACCGCAGTGGTGATGCAGCTGCTGGCCGAGCGCGGTGACATCGCGCTGCCGTCGGGGCAGAAGATCGTTTCGATCCTGCTGTTCGAAGACCTGCTGATCGTGCCGTTGCTGGCGCTGGTGGCCTGGATGGGCCCGAGCGCGGGCAGTGCCGACGGCGAGGGCTCGCGCTGGCTGTCGGTGGCGATCGGCGTCGGCGCCATCGTCGGTCTGGTGCTGGTTGGCCGCTTCCTGCTCAACCCGCTGTTCCGCGTGCTGGCCGAATCGAAGGCGCGCGAGGTGATGACTGCCGCCGCGCTGCTGGTGGTGCTGGGTGCGGCGCTGCTGATGCAGTTGTCCGGCCTGTCGATGGCGATGGGCGCGTTCCTGGCCGGCGTGCTGCTGAGCGAATCGACCTTCCGCCACCAGATCGAGGCGGACATCGAGCCGTTCCGCGGCATCCTGCTGGGCCTGTTCTTCCTCAGCGTCGGCATGGCGCTGGACCTGGGTGTGGTGGCCGGCAACTGGCAGCTGATCCTCGGCCTGGTGCTGGCGTTGATGGTGGCCAAGGCGCTGTGCATCTACGTGGTCGCGCGCATCATGGGCAGCGACCACGCGCAGGCGCTGGATCGCGGCGTGCTGATGGCGCAAGGCGGCGAGTTCGCCTTCGTGCTGTTCTCCGCTGCCGCATCGGCCGGCGTGATCAACCTGGAGATCAATGCCAACTTCACCGCCGTGGTGGTGCTGTCGATGGCGCTGACCCCGCTGGTGGTGCTGCTCTACAAACGCATCGCGCCGAAGCCGACGGTGAACATGGACGGCGTGGACGAGGCCGAGGGCCTGTCCGGCAGCGTGCTGCTGATCGGCTTCGGCCGCTTCGGCCAGGTCGCCAGCCAGTCGCTGCTGGCGCGCGACGTGGACGTGACCATCATCGACAACGATGTGGAGATGATCCAGAGCGCGGCGCGCTTCGGTTTCAAGATCTACTACGGTGACGGGACGCGACTGGACGTGCTGCATGCCTCGGGCGCGGCCACCGCGCGTGCGATTGCGGTGTGCGTGGACAAGGCCGAGGCGGCTGATCGCATTGTTGAGCTGGTGTCGCACGAGTTCCCGCAGGCCAAGCTGATGGTGCGTTCGTTCGACCGCGAGCATTCGCTGCGGCTGATCCATGCCGGTGTCGATTTCCAGATCCGCGAGACGTTTGAGTCGGCGGTGTTGTTCGGCCAGGCCGCGCTGGTGGAGCTGGGTGCGGATGAGGATGACGCGGTGGAGATTGCCGAGCAGATCCGTCGCCGCGATGCCGAGCGTTTCGAGCTGGAGATTGCCGGTGGTGGCTTGAATGCCGGCGCCAAGATGGTGTTTGGCAACTCCGGCCAGGGCGTGCCGACGCCGACGCCGTTCACCGCGCCGAAGCGGGCGAGCAAGACGCTGAACCCGCAGGATGTGCCGGAAGAGGAAGAGTAGAGCCCGGTAGTGCCGGCCGCTGGCCGGCAAATACGGAAACGTTCCGACGTCATGGGGTTGCCGGCCAGCGGCCGGCACTACCGTGTGGGGAATTGCCGAAGCCGGCAGATACGGAAACGTTCCGACGTCATGAGGTTGCCGGCCAGCGGCCGGCACTACCGTGCGGGGAATTGCCGAAGCCGGCGGTTGGTCGTGCCGGCCGCTGGGCGGCAGATGCGCAAGCGTTCCGACGTCATGGGGGTGCCGGCCAGCGGCCGGCACGACCGTGTGGGGAATTGCCGAAGCCGGTGGTTGGTCGTGCCGGCCGCTGGCCGGCAGATACGGAAACGTCCCGACGTAATGAGGGTGCCGGCCAGCGGCCGGCACTACCAGGCAGGTAGGGGATCGCCGAAGCCGGCGGTGGGCGAGGGGGCCTGAATCAGGGACAATAGCGTCCCCGCCGCCCCACGCCTGCCCCGATGACCGATTCCGCCGCCCCGCAACCTGCCCGCATCCTTGATGGCCGCCGCATCGCCGAGGACCTGCTCGACAGCCTGAAGGTGCGCGTCGACGCCCGCGTGGCCGCCGGTGGCAGCCGCCCGGGCCTGGCTGTGGTGCTGGTCGGTGGCGACCCGGCCTCGACCGTGTACGTGCGCAACAAGCGCCGTGCCGCCGAGAAGGTCGGCATCGAGGCACACGATTACGATCTGCCGGCTGGCACCACCGAGGCCGAGCTGCTCGACCTGATCGACCAGCTCAACGCCGATCCGAAGATCAACGGCATCCTGATCCAGCTGCCGCTGCCGGGCATCCCGGACGCGCGCCGGCTGATCCAGCGCATCGACCCGCGCAAGGACGTGGACGGCTTCCACCCGGAAAACGTTGGCCACCTGGCCCTGCGCGAGTTCGGCCTGCGCCCGTGCACCCCGCGCGGCATCACCACGCTGCTGGGCCACACCGACCAGCCGGTGCGCGGCCGCAACGCCACCATCGTGGGCGTGAGCAACCACGTCGGCCGCCCGATGGGCCTGGAGCTGCTGATTGCCGGCTGCACCGTGACCAGCTGCCACAAGTTCACCCCCAAGGACGTGCTGGAACAGGCCGTGCGCAATGCCGACATCCTGGTGGTGGCGGTGGGCCGGCCGGGCATCGTGCCGGGCGAGTGGGTGAAGCCGGGTGCGGTGGTGATCGACGTGGGTATCAACCGGTTGGACGACGGCCGCCTGGTGGGCGACGTCGGGTTTGAGGCGGCTGCCCAGCGGGCCAGCTGGATCACCCCGGTGCCGGGCGGCGTGGGCCCGATGACCGTGGCTACGCTGATGCAGAACACCCTGGAAGCGGCGGAAGCGCTGAGCTGACCTGCTGTTGGCACCCTCCAAGGGCGGCGCCGGGCCTTGGGCCTGCTGTAGAGCCGAGCCTATGCTCGGCTCATCGCGGTCTGGCGGAAAGCAGCCGAGCGTGGGCTCGGCTCTACAGGTGAGCGGGTGCGACACTGTGTCGCGCGAAGTTCCAGTTCTGGTCAGCAAAACTGCTGTTCTTGGCTCCTGAAAAGGGGTAAAATGTCGCGCTTCCCCACATCTCGGGTATGCCGATGCTGCGCATCCAGGCTGAAGCACTCACTTACGACGACGTCTCGCTCGTCCCCGCCCACTCGACCATCCTGCCCAAGGACGTCAACCTCGAAACGCGGTTGACCCGAGACCTGAAGCTGAAGCTTCCGATCCTGTCCGCCGCCATGGATACCGTCACCGAAGCCCGCCTGGCCATCGCCATGGCCCAGCTCGGCGGCATGGGCATCATCCACAAGAATCTCAGCCTGGAACAGCAGGCCGCGGAAGTGGCCAAGGTCAAGAAGTTCGAGGCCGGTGTCATCCGCGACCCGATCACCGTCGGCCCGGAAACCACCATCCGCGACGTGCTGGCCCTGACCCAGGCGCACAACATCTCCGGCGTGCCGGTGGTGGGCAGCGACGGCCAGCTGGCCGGCATCGTGACCCACCGCGACATGCGCTTCGAGACCGAGCTGGACGATCCGGTCCGCCACATCATGACCAAGAAGGATCGCCTGATCACGGTCAAGGAAGGCGCCGCGTCTGACGAAGTGCTGCAGCTGCTGCACCGCAACCGCATCGAAAAGGTGCTGGTGGTCAATGATTCGTTCGAACTGCGTGGCCTGATCACCGTCAAGGACATCCAGAAGAACACCGACTTCCCGAACGCTGCCAAGGATCTGTCGACCCGCCTGCTGGTCGGCGCTGCCGTCGGCGTGGGTGGCGATACCGATCGCCGCGTGGAAGCACTGGTCGCCGCCGGCGTGGACGTGATCGTGGTCGATACCGCGCACGGCCACTCGCAGGGCGTGCTGGACCGCGTCAGCTGGGTCAAGAAGAACTTCCCGAACGTGCAGGTCATCGGTGGCAACATCTGCACCGGCGAAGCCGCACTGGCGCTGCTGGACAGCGGCGCGGACGCAGTGAAGGTCGGCATCGGCCCGGGCTCGATCTGCACCACCCGCGTCGTCGCCGGCGTCGGCGTGCCGCAGGTCACCGCCATTGATCTGGTGGCCGAAGCGCTGCAGGACCGCATCCCGCTGATCGCCGACGGTGGCATCCGCTACTCGGGCGACATCGGCAAGGCGCTGGCCGCCGGTGCCTCGACCATCATGGTCGGCGGCCTGCTGGCCGGTACCGAGGAATCGCCGGGCGAGACCGAGCTGTACCAGGGCCGTTCGTACAAGAGCTACCGCGGCATGGGTTCGCTGGCTGCCATGGAGAAGGGTTCGAAGGACCGCTACTTCCAGGACGCCGCCACCGCCGACAAGCTGGTGCCGGAAGGCATCGAAGGCCGCGTGCCGTACCGCGGCCCGGTGGGCGGTATCATCCACCAGCTGATGGGCGGCCTGCGCGCCACCATGGGCTACGTGGGCTGCGCCACCATCGACGAGATGCGCAGCAAGCCCAAGTTCGTGAAGATCAGCGGCGCCGGCCAGCGTGAGAGCCACGTCCACGACGTGACCATCACCAAAGAGCCGCCGAACTACCGCGCCTGATGCGCTTGCGAACTGCTCTTGCGATTACGGGCAGCCTGCTGATGGCAGGCTGTTCGTTGTCCGAACCGCCGCCGCGCTCCGGGTCTCCGGGCGCGGCGGTTTCGCAATTGCAGGACGTACAGGCCTGCCAGAACGCGTTCTCGCTGCCGAAGGGCTGGCAGGTGCAGGCCGCCGGCGAGCAGCGCTGGCTGTTGAAAGGCACCGGCGAGCGCCCGCTGCAGGTCATCCTGCGGTGCGTTACCGATCTGGGTGACAGGCTTGAAGATCCTGTGGTCACCGCCGAGCTGGGGCCGCTGGAGCCGAAACGGATGAGCGCGCAGTCCGCGTTCTGGGGCAACGCCGTGGATTCCGGTTACCCGATGCACGCCTTTCAACGGCGCATCGTGCCCGGCACCGAAGTGCAGGAAATCGCCGAACTGCCGCGCGCCGACCGCGCCAACCCCAACGCACCGCACGGCCTGCTGATGCTGCGCTGGGACGAGGAAGACCCCTCACATATTCAACAACGCGAGGCGTTCATCGCCACGCTGACGCAGAGCCTTGAAGCGCCGGGCTCTGCGAAAAACACCACTGGAACGGCACCATGACCAACATCCATAACGACAAGATCCTCATCCTCGATTTCGGCGCGCAGTACACGCAGCTGATCGCCCGCCGCATCCGCGAGCTGGGCGTCTACTGCGAAATCTGGGCGTGGGACCACAACCCGGCCGAGATCGCCGCGTTTGGCGCCAAGGGCATCATCCTGTCCGGTGGCCCGGAATCGACCACGCTGCCGGGCGCCCCGGCCGCGCCGCAGGAAGTGTTCGACAGCGGCCTGCCGATCTTCGGCATCTGCTACGGCATGCAGACCCTGGCCGCGCAGCTGGGTGGTGCCACCGAAGCGGCTGACCAGCGCGAGTTCGGCCACGCCGAAGTGAACGTGATCAACCCGGATGCACTGTTCAAGGGCCTGAGCGACCACGGTGGCGAGCCGAAGCTGAATGTCTGGATGAGTCACGGCGACCACGTCTCCGTGGCACCGCCGGGTTTCACCATCACCGCCACCACCGACCGTATTCCGGTGGCCGCCATGGCCAACGAAGAAAAGCGCTGGTACGGCGTGCAGTTCCATCCGGAAGTGACCCACACCCTGCAGGGCCAAGCGCTGCTGCGCCGCTTCGTGGTGGATGTGTGCGGCTGCCAGACCCTGTGGACCGCCGCCAACATCATCGACGACCAGATCGCCCGCGTGCGCGAACAGGTGGGCGATGACGAAGTGATCCTGGGCCTGTCCGGCGGCGTCGATTCGTCCGTGGTGGCCGCGCTCCTGCACAAAGCCATCGGCGAGAAGCTGACCTGCGTGTTCGTGGATACCGGCCTGCTGCGCTGGCAGGAAGGCGACCAGGTGATGGCGATGTTTGCCGAGCACATGGGCGTGAAGGTGGTGCGCGTGAATGCCGCCGACCGTTACTTCAAGGCGCTGGAAGGCGTGAGCGACCCGGAAGCCAAGCGCAAGATCATCGGCAACCTGTTCGTTGAGATCTTCGATGAAGAGTCGAACAAGCTGAAGAACGCCAAGTGGCTGGCGCAGGGCACCATCTACCCGGACGTGATCGAGTCGGCCGGCAGCAAGACCGGCAAGGCGCACGTGATCAAGAGCCACCACAACGTGGGCGGCCTGCCGGAGCACATGAAGCTGGGCCTGGTGGAGCCGCTGCGCGAGCTGTTCAAGGACGAAGTGCGCCGCCTGGGCGTCGAGCTCGGCCTGCCGCGTACCATGGTCTACCGCCATCCGTTCCCGGGCCCGGGCCTGGGCGTGCGTATCCTGGGCGAAGTGAAGCGCGAATACGCCGAGCTGCTGGCCAAGGCCGATGCCATCTTCATTGATGAGTTGCGCAAGGCCGATCTGTACGACAAGACCAGCCAGGCGTTTGCCGTGTTCCTGCCGGTGAAGTCGGTGGGCGTGGTGGGCGATGCGCGCGCTTATGAGTGGGTGATTGCGCTGCGGGCCGTGGAGACGATCGACTTCATGACGGCGCATTGGGCGCATCTGCCGTATGAGTTCCTGGGTACGGTGAGCAACCGGATCATCAATGAGTTGCGGGGGGTGTCGCGGGTTGTCTATGACATCTCGGGGAAGCCCCCGGCGACTATTGAGTGGGAATGAGTTGGAAAAACGAGGGCGCCGAGAGGCGCCCTTGTTGTATGTCAAGTGCTCCTGCAAATGGCGCGCGCTTGTTAGCCGATTGCCGCTGATCATCCCCGGTCAGTCATGCTGACCATCTGCGAACGGGCCAAGGTTCAGAGTAGGGTGGCCAGACGCCGCTAATGGGGCAATTGCGTGGGAAATGCCGCATTTAATGGCTATGATTACCGCATTTACGCTGCGCGGTCAGCCAAAGCCCTCATAGGTCCGTGCCATCGCGCGGCATTGGTATGCATAGAGTCATCTGGCCGGTTGAAGGGTAGGGACGGGGTGCGGCGTACGAAGCGGAAGCGCATCGCAGCAGGCACTTCCGTCAGTGCAGCGGTTCTGGCGATTGGCCACAAGATGGATCAGTGAGGACTCTCCATGGATAACGTTTTCCAATTCCGCGACCAGCTCATCGAACGATACGGCAGCTTTTCCCGCAGTTTCGTTCGCATCGCTGCGCCTGATATCCAAGCCGAGGTCGAACATCAATATGCGCAAGGTCGCTATTGGCCTGAGCCGCTGGTGCAGATCAACCCGAATTACCAACGCCAGGGCACGGTGCAGAACCTGGCGGCACAGGGGGTCTTGCATGCTGCCTGCGCAGAGATCTTCCAGGTCGGGAAGTCTGAAGGTTCGCCAGAACCCCTGCATCTTTACAAGCACCAGATGGAAGCCTTGGCCAAAGGCCAGGAACGCCAAAGCTATGTGGTCACGACCGGAACGGGGTCGGGGAAGTCCCTGTCCTTTTTCATCCCGATCATCGACCGCATACTCAAGGCCAAGCAATCCGATGGCAAAGCACGTACCAGGGCCATTGTCATCTATCCGATGAATGCTCTGGCCAACAGCCAGTTGGAAGAACTCGACAAGTTTCTGCATGGCTATGCGCCAGAGCTTCGTCCCTTCACCGTCAAGCGCTACACCGGCCAGGAAAGCAAGGCGGAACGCAGCGCCATCGCGGATGACCCGCCCGATATCCTGCTCACTAACTTCATGATGCTGGAGTACATCCTCACGCGCTTCGACGAAGTGGATCGGCGTGTGGTGGAACACTGCGAGGGACTTGAGTTCCTGGTGCTGGATGAGTTGCATACCTATCGTGGCCGTCAAGGGGCGGACGTTGCCTTGCTAGTGCGGCGCCTGCGAGAGCGCTTGAAAGCCGAGCAACTGGTCTGCATCGGCACGTCGGCCACCATGTCCAGCACAGGTAGCCAAGCCGACCGCAACCGCGTGGTGGCCGATGTGGCTAGCAAACTTTTTGGCACCCAGATCAGCGAGCATGACGTCATCGGCGAGACCTTGGAGCGCGTCACCAACCCGCTCAAGGACGTCAACGCCATCCGCACAGAACTACCGGTGGCCATTACGCGGAAGCAGGATATCTGGGCTGACTTCGACGCCTTTCGCAATGATCCGTTGTCCATCTGGGTGGAGTTGAACCTGGGTATCGAACTACCTGCCGACGAGCCTCCCAGGCGGGCGAGACCCATGATGTTGGAAGAGGCGAGCCGCCGTCTCGCCGAAGACGCGCGTTGCTTGCCTGAAGCCGCTCGCACCGCCCTGCAGCGCTTTCTAGTGGCTGCCCATGATGTGCGCACGCCCCAAGGCAGGCCGCCTTTCGCGTTTAAGCTGCACCAGTTCATCAGCGGTCCCGGCAAGGTACTCACCACGCTGGAGGCGCGAGGTAAGCGCCATGTCACGCTCGATGCTCAGCGTTTTGCGCCGGGGCGACAGCAAGAGAATGTGCTGCTTTACCCGGCTCACTTCTGCCGCGATTGCGGCCAGGAATACCTACCTGTCTGGCACGCACAGCAACCGGTCAGCTTCAGCTCACGTGAAATCGACGATATCGCGGCAGAAGACGACGCCAGCTATGGCTTCCTGTGTCCTCTAGTGCCCGGGCAGCAATACGGCGGCCTGCTCGAAGACCTGCCGGAAACCTGGATCGACCTCAGCCGTAACGAACCCAAAATCAAGCCAACCTACAAGAATGCCGTTCCCTATATGGTCACGGTCGATGCCAAAGGGCAACCGGGCTCGGGGACGGAGTTCTGGTTCATTCCGGGAAAGTTCCGCTTCTGCCTGAACTGCGGCACGACACACGAAGCCCACGGCAAGGATGTTAACCGCCTCTCCAGCCTGTCCGGCGAAGGCCGCTCTTCGGCCACGACCATGATTGCCCTGGCGGCCTTGCAGCAATTGTTTGCAGTTTCCGAACCTGCGCCAGGGCAGGCTGACCCACGCAAGTTGCTTGGGTTTACCGACAACCGCCAGGATGCTGCTCTGCAGGCGGGACATTTCAACGACTTCATTTTTCTGCTGACGCTGCGTGCCGGCTTAATCGGCGCACTTCAAGGCTGCGGCGGCCAACTCGATGAAGAACACTTGTCCGAAAGCGTATTCAAGGCCCTCGGCTTTCAAGGTGTCGATGAAGCGACCTTGGTGGAGTATCTGCGCACCCCCAAGCTTATGGGACTGGCCCGACAAGAAGCGCAACGCACATTGCGCTTCATCATCGCTTACCGGCTACTGCGTGATCTGCGGCGTGGCTGGCGCTTCAATAATCCGAATCTGGATCAACTCGGCCTATTGCAGATTCGGTATCGAGACCTAGATGCCTTTTGCGCTGACGCCAGCATCTTTGCTGCAAACAGTACCTTGACCAAATTGACGGCAGTGCAGCGGACAGTTCTGTTCGAACTGCTGTTCGACGCCTTGCGCCGCCATCTGTGCTTGGAAAGTCGTTACCTCGACCCGGTCGAGCAGGATAAGGCACGCACCAGTGCCCACACCTACTTGAATGAGCGTTGGGCCTTCGCTCCCGACGAGAAACTCGATACCGGCCGCTATCTCATCCTCGGCAAGCGCCCGGAATACAAGGGCAGGCCGCGTACCGACTTGGTGACAGGTGGTCCACGCTCCCGTCTGCTACGGCAAATAAAGACGGCCGCCTTCTGGCGCGACAGCGCCTGCGCCAGCGAGGTCGCGCAGTGGAAAGATGTCGAGTGGGCTAAGCTGATCGAAGCGCTGCTGGAATCCGCCAAGGACTATGGTTATGTGCAGCGCCAACCTATCGACGCCCAGCTCGCAGGCTGGCGCCTGAACGCGGCTGCCCTGGACTGGTGCTTGATTGCCGAACAGCCGCAAACTGATAGCAATCGAATCAACCAGTATTTCCGCACCCTGTATCTCGGCATTGCCGACCTGCTGCGTCAGCCCTCGCATCCGCTGTTCGACTTCGAGGCCCAGGAACACACCGCCCAGGTGGATGCGCCGCGCCGGCAACTGCTGGAGCAGCGTTTTCGCTACACGGAGAAAGACAGGCAGGATTGGGCGCAGAACCCGGCCCACGAAGCGCCGTTGGAACGTCTACCGGTGATGTTCTGCTCCCCCACGATGGAGCTTGGCGTGGATATCTCTGCGCTCAACACCGTGTACCTGCGCAATGTGCCGCCGACCCCCGCCAACTATGCCCAGCGCAGCGGTCGCGCGGGCCGTTCGGGACAGCAGGCTCTGGTCATCACCTACTGTGCGGCACTCAGCCCGCATGACCAGTGGTTCTTCCGCAATGCCGAGCAAATGGTGCATGGCGTCGTGCGCGCACCAACCCTCGATCTGAGCAATCGCGATCTCATCGACAGCCATCTGCAAGCGGTCTGGCTCGCCAGCACCCAGGTGCCGCTGGACGACAGCATTGCGCCCATGCTGGATCTCGACCAACCCGGAAAACCACTGAAACAGCCCTTGCACGAAGCACTGCGGGCGCAGGCTGTCCAGCAGCGTGCCTTGGCTAGTGCCGGACGGGTCATAGACCAGCTTGAGGGCGAGCTTGAAGGCAGCGCCTGGTTCACTCCTGACTATGTGCGCCAGGTCATCGACAACGCGGTGCAAGCGTTCTCTGGGGCGCTGGAGCGCTGGCGCGTGCTGTTCGATGCCACCCGCCAACAGATGGATATGGCTGATCGCATCGTCAAGAGCCATACCGCCTCGCACACGGAACGCCAAAATGCCCAGCGCCGCTACGGCGACGCCGCACGCCAGTACGCCGTATTGCTCAAGTCCGGCAACGGCCAGAACAATGATTTCTATACCTATCGCTACTTGGCCAGCCAAGGCTTCCTGCCAGGCTACAACTTCCCGCGCCTACCGCTGATGGCCTGGATTCCCGCCCGTGGCGGCCAGCCCGTCAATGGCAAGGATGACGAAGGCAGCATGGTCAGCCGGCCGCGCTTCCTGGCCCTGTCCGAATTTGGCCCCCGCAGCCTCATTTATCACCAGGGCCGCATGTACCGAGTGGTGCGTGCCAAACTCAACGTAGGCAATACAGACCACATTTCCGGCAACAGCCAGTTGGCCACCATTGCCTCGTTGGTGTGCAGCCAATGCGGCTACGGCCATCTCGGCGAGCCGGGCGGCGAACAGCCGCTGGTCAATCGCTGCGAGAACTGCGACGCCTTGCTCACCGAGCACGATTGGGTGCGCGAGCTCTACCGCATCGAAACCGTGGAGACCCTGGCCACCGCGCGCATCTCCATCAACGACGAGGAACGCCAGCGTCAGGGGTTCGAGCTGCAAACCACCTACCGCTTTCTACCCGGCCCCGATGGCCGTATCCAGCGGCAGAAGGCCACGATCCAACAAGGTGAGGACGTGCTAGGCGAGCTCACCTACGCGCCCGCTGCGCAAATCTGGCGCATCAATCGCGGCTGGCGCAGGCGTAAAGACAAGGAGCAACTGGGCTTCTACATCAACCCCATCACGGGCACCTGGAGCAAGCAGGACGCACCGGATGCGGAAGACGACCAGGGAGGCGACGATGCTTTGCTGGAGAAGGTGCCCAACCAGCGCATCGTTCCTTTTGTGGAAGATCATCGCAATCTGCTGATCTTCGCTCCCGTACATGCCCTGTCGCTGGAGGCCATGGCCACTTTGCAGGCCGCGCTCAAGCGCGGCATCGAAATGACTTTCCAGATCGAGGAATCCGAACTGGTGGTCGAGCCACTGCCGAAGTCCGACGAGCGCCGCGCCTTGCTGTTCTACGAAGCGGCGGAAGGCGGTGCGGGTGTGCTCACTCGCCTAGCAAACAATCGCGACGACCTTGCACTCGTAGCCAGCAATGCCCTGCAACTGACTCACTATTGCAAACCGCAGAGCGGCATTTGGACGCTAGACGATTTGCCGTCGCTGGAACAGACCGATGCACTTGGCAATCATCAGTGCGAAGCCGGCTGCTATCAGTGCCTGCTGTCCTACTTCAACCAGCCGGATCACGAACACATCAACCGCCGCAATGCGGATGCGCTCAAGCTGCTGGTCGCGCTGGCCAATGCTCAGGTACAGCCTGTGGAATGCAGCGCGGCCCCCGTTGCAGCGACGATCTTGGCAGACGAGCCACTCGACGCCTGGCTGTCCGCGCTCAGCCAGGCAGGGGCCGTGCAACCTGATGCGGTCAACGTGTCCGTCAACAATGGCGTAGCCACTGCGGCGGCCCAGTACAAGGCATCTCGTGCTTTGGTGTTTCTGTCCGCTGTGGATTATCAGACCACCAGCGTGCTGCAGGACAAAGGCTGGCAGGTGCTCGACTTCTCGGACGCTTCACGCTGGCCACAACAATTCGCCGCGCACGCCGATGTGTTCGGTTTCAAGGAATAAAGGCGCATGACGATCCTCGAACACGACTTTCTACCCGGCAACCTGGTGCGCGCCCGAGGCCGCGAATGGGTGGTGCAGAGCGACTCCCGCCGCGACTGGCTGCGCCTGCGCCCATTGAGCGGCGCCGATGACGACAGCATCGCCCTGATCCCCGAGTTGGAACTGCACCCCGTCGAACCTGCCACCTTCGACTGGCCCGATCCTGCACGCGCCGGCAACCATGCCGCCGCGCTGTTGCTACGCGATGCCTTGCGCCTGACCCTGCGCGCAGGCGCCGGCCCGTTCCGCTCCTTTGGCAATATCGCGGTGGAGCCTCGCGGCTACCAACTTGTGCCGTTGCTGATGGCACTGCGCCTGTCCACTGTGCGCCTGCTGATCGCTGATGACGTTGGCATCGGCAAGACCATCGAAGCCGGCCTGATCGCACGAGAGCTCTTGGACCGTGGCGAAATCGCCCACCTGGCCATTCTCTGCCCGCCACACCTTGTCGAGCAGTGGCAAAGTGAGTTGGAAACCCGCTTCAACCTTCAGGCCGTGGCGTTGACTTCGGCTTCGGCCTCCCGCATCGAACGTGATCTTCCGCATGGAGTGCGCCTGTTCGACCATCATCCCGTGGTGGTCGTCAGCCTGGACTACATCAAGAGCGAACGCCACCGCGAACAGTTTCTCGCTACCGCCCCCGAATGCATCATCGTTGACGAGGCCCACACCTGCGCCAGCGGCGGCGCAGGCAAGCAATTGCGCTTCGAGTTGCTGCAACGCCTTGCCCATGACGGGCAGCGACACCTGATTCTGCTGACCGCCACCCCTCACTCTGGTGACGAAACCGCCTTCTACAACTTGCTGTCGCTGCTCGATCCGCGCTTTGCGGCCTTGCAAGGCCGAATGACGGCCTCCGACCCGCTGCGTCAGGAATTGGCCCGCCACTTCGTCCAGCGCCGCCGCAAGGACATCGTTGAATGGCAGGCCGAGACTCATGACGGACGAGGTTTTCCCCGCCGCATGAAAACCGAGCTTACCTATCAACTCAGCGGCGAATGGGGCGCGTTCTTTGACGCCGTGCAGGATTACTGCCGCGAACTGGCTGAAACCGTTGAGCAGCAAGAACAGCAAGGCGGCGCGCGCCTCATTTGGTACGCCACCCTGGCATTGTTGCGCTGCGTGGCATCGTCGCCCGCAGCCGCCGTCAAGGCGTTGACCACACGGCTGGAAGGCACTGTGCCGGAGGAGGCGCTTCTCGGCGATGAGCGCCTGCACGATGGCGAGGCCGATGACCTCTCCGGCAGTGATCTGGAGCCGCCTGCCCAGGTGCAGGTCGCTGCGCCGCGCCTGCAAGCCTTGATCGCCGACGCGCAACGTCTTTCCGGCAAGGCCGGTGATCCAAAGCTGGCTGCGCTCATCCGGCATATTGACCTCCTGGTGAAGGATGGCTACCACCCGGTGGTGTTCTGCCGCTACATCGCCACCGCCCATTACGTGGCCGAACACCTCAAGGACGCTTTCCCCAAAGCCACCGTCGATGCCGTCACCGGCGAACTCACCCCCGAAGAACGCCGCGAGCGCGTGGACGACCTAGAGAATGCTGAGCAACGCATCTTGGTCGCCACCGACTGCCTCTCCGAAGGCATCAACCTGCAACATTTGTTCACCGCTGTCGTCCACTACGACCTGGCTTGGAACCCCACCCGCCACGAACAGCGCGAAGGCCGCGTTGATCGTTTCGGTCAGCAGGCCGATGAAGTGCGCTGCACCATGCTCTACGGGCAAGATAACCCGGTGGATGGCTTCGTGCTCAACGTCATCCTTAAGAAGGGCGAGGCCATTCAGAAGGAGCTCGGCGTGCTCGTTCCCATGCCCGAGGATGAAGCCCGCATCAATCAGGCCTTGGTCAAGGCGGCATTGATGAAACGCAGCGACAGTCGCACCGCATCGTCGCAGGCCGTATTCGACTTTGGTGAGCCGGAGCAATTGCTCGCCCCACTGCAAGCCCAATGGCGTGACGCGCTGGAAAAGGCTAAGGCCAATCGCACTGTGTTCGCCCAGCGTCGCATCAAGCCAGACGAGGTGCTGCCCGAATGGCACAAACAACAACAGGCTCTGGGCACCCAGGCTGACGTGCAGCGTTTCCTGCAAAGCGCTTGTGTGCGGCTGGGGGCGCCGCTGGAAATCGGCCGCAAACAGATCGCACGTTTCCTGCCGCAGCACCTGCCCGAAGCCCTGCGCCAGCGCTTGGCTGATGAGGGTATCAACACACCCCAACTCATCGACTTTAGCGAACTGCATCGCAGCCATCCGTTGGTTGGCCTGCTGGCCCAGCATTTGCTGGAAGACGCACTCGGTGGCGAACGTCCGCTGGCCGCCCGTTGCGCTGCCACTCTTACCAATGACGTGGAGGTTGTCACCACCCTTTACCTTCTGCGTCTTCGCCACCAGCTCAGCTACGTGCGCCGCCGCCAACCCTTTCAGATGATGGCGGAGGAAACCGTTGCTCTGGCTGTGCAGGGCCGCAACGCTCCTCAATGGCTGGCTGACGACGGCGTGAGTCGCCTGCTCGAATGCACGCCCAGCGGTAACCTGCCGCCAGAGGCGGCGCAGCGCGAAATCCGCACCGCGCTCGACTTCCTCGCCGCGCACCCGCAGCAACTGCAAGCGGTAGCCCAACAGCGGGCCGATGCTCTGCTGGCCGACCACCAGCGCGTGCGCGAAGCCACCCGTGACGTCGGCCAGTACAGCGTCAGCCCCTGCCTGCCGGTCGATGTGATGGGCGTGTACGTACTGCTGCCTGACTCGCTATAAGCCTCGGCCTGGAGAAGAACAACCATGAAGCGCATCCGCAAGGCCCAGGCCACGCTCAACCTGCCCACCCTCAAGCTCGAAGGCGGCCTGTTCCTGCCCGATCAACTGGAAAAAGCCGCACAGGGTCGCGCCAGTGCCCAGAGCGAGGCTGACTACGGCACCCCCAAGGGCGTCAAGCTCAAGGACGAATACAGCCGCGCTTTCCAGATCGCCTGCGCCCAATGGCAGCACTTTGCCGCGCAGTTGGAGCGCGCCGACGTCGATGCTGCGCAGCTCACCACCGCCTTCGTCCACGAACTGCTGCGCGACGCCTTTGGCTACGCCGCCTTGCAAGCCACGTCAGCACAGCAAGTGGGTGAACTGCGTTACCCGGTCAGCCTCATGGCAGGCACTTTACCCGTGCTGGTGGCCCCGCACCCTGTGGGCCTGGATGAGGCCGACGCGCGATTTGCCGTGCAGGGCGGTGGCAACCGCAAGAAAGCCCCGTTCCAGGCGATGCAGGAATTGCTCAACGCCAGCGAAGCGCTGCAATGGGGCATCGTCAGCAACGGCAAGCAACTGCGTTTGCTACGCGACGCTGCCTCGCTCACCCGTCCCAGCTTTCTCGAAGTCGATCTGGCCGACCTTCTGGGCGGCCAGCGTTATGCCGAATTCGCCAACGTTTGGCGTCTACTGCATGCCAGTCGCGCATTCCGCCCCGGCCAAGGCGCTACGGCGTGCATCTGGGAACAATGGCGTAGCGAAGGCCAACAGGAAGGCACTCGCGTGCGCGATGGTCTGCGCAACGGCGTCGAGCAGGCCCTGCTGACCCTAGGTGCAGGCTTCCTGCAACACCCCGCCAACCATGCCCTGCGTGCCGCTCTGAACGACGGCACGCTCAGCAAGGATGAATATTTCCAACAACTGCTGCGCCTGATCTACCGGCTCATCTTCGTGTTCACCGTGGAAGAGCGCGGCGTGCTGCACCCGCAGGAAGATAGCGCTGAAGCACAGGTTGCCCGCCGTGCCTATGCCGAAGGCTACGCCCTGGCCCGCCTGCGCGAACTCTGCCTCAAGCGTCGCGCCCGCACCCGTCATGACGACCAGTGGCAAGCCATCCGCATCGTGTTTCGCGGCCTGGCGCAAGGCGAGCCGCGCCTGGCGCTGCCCGCGCTGGGCGGCCTGTTCGCTCCCCAGCAATGCACCGATCTGGATAACGCCAATCTGGACAACGCCCACCTGCTCACTGGCTTGCAACACCTGCGCTGGGCGGTGGTTGCGCAGGGCAGGGGCAGCAGCCTCACCCCGGTGGACTACCGCAACATGGGGCCGGAGGAACTGGGCAGCGTCTACGAAAGCCTGCTGGAACTGGTGCCCGCCATCGACCTGCCCGCACGCACCTTCGGTTTTGTCGGCCGCACCGAGGAAGGCAGCACCGCCGGCAACGCTCGCAAGCTCACCGGCAGCTACTACACCCCCGACAGCTTGGTGCAGGAGCTGATCAAGAGCGCGCTCGATCCCGTCATCGAACAGCGCCTTGCCGCCCACCCGGCCAGCCCAACCGCGGCGCTGCTGGCCATCCGCGTCATCGACCCGGCCTGCGGTAGCGGCCACTTCCTGCTGGCCGCTGCCCGCCGCCTGGCGGAAAGACTGGCCCAGTTGCGCAGCCTCGAAGGCGGACAGGAAGGCGCCATCCAGCCGCAGGACTACCGCCACGCCCTGCGCGAAGTGGTGGGCCACTGCATCTACGGCGTGGACCGCAACCCCATGGCCATCGAATTGGCGCGCATGGCCTTGTGGCTGGAGGGCTACGAGGAAGGCCGCCCGCTGGGCTTTCTCGACCATCACCTGCAAGTGGGCGACGCCCTGCTGGGCCTGACCGACCTGACCGTGCTGGAACAAGGCATCGCCAAGGATGCCTTCAAGCCTTTGAGCGGCGACGACAAGGACGTCTGCAAGGAATTGGCCAAAGCCAATGCCGCCGGCCTCAAGCAGATCGCTAAAGACCTGCAAGGCAAGCAGATGCTGCTGGGCGTGGACAACCGCAGCGGCCTGGAAGCCCTGCGTGCCATCGAAACCCTGCCCGCCGACACGCCCGAACAGGTGGCCGCCAAGGAGCAAGCCTGGCGCCACTTTCTGGAGGACTCCGCCCACCGCCCGCTGGCCTACGCCGCCGATGCGCTGGTCGGCGCCTACCTGCTGCCCAAGACGGAAGACACGGCTGAAGCCGTACCCACCAGCATCACCCTGCACGCGCTGCTGACTGCGCCCGAGCGCGCCCAGGCCGAGCACGCCGACGCCATCGCCACTGCACGCACGGCCTGCGAGCAGGCCCGCGTGTTCCACTGGCCGCTGGCCTTTCCGCAGGTGTTCGCGCAAGGCGGCTTTGACTGCGTGCTGGGCAATCCGCCGTGGGAGCGCATCAAGCTGCAAGAAGAAGAATTCTTCGCCACCCGCCACCGCGAAGTGGCGCAAGCTCGCAACAAGGCCGAACGCGCCCAGCGCATCCAGTGGCTCAGTGAAGGCATGCTGGCACGCCACTTGTACCCCGACCTGGCCCATGAGGTGCATGAGGACGAAGCCGAAAAACGCCTCTACCGTGAATTCGTTACCGCCCGCCGCACGGCGGAGGCGGCCAGCGTGTTTGCCCATGTGAAAGGCGTGGACGGCGGCCGCTACCCGCTGACCGGCGTGGGCGACGTGAACACCTACGCGCTGTTTGCCGAAACCATCCTGCAAATCCATGCCGACAGCGGCCGCGCCGGCTTCATCGTGCCGACCGGCATCGCTACCGACGACAGCACCAAGGCGTACTTCGGCCACATTACCCAGAACCGGCGGCTGGTCAGCCTGTACGACATCGAGAACCGTGAAGCGGTATTCCCCTCGGTACACCGCAGCTACAAGTTCTGCCTGCTGACTCTGGGCGCGTCGGAACGGGCGGAATTTGTCTGCTTCGCCACCCAGGTCAACCAACTGGCCGATCCGCGGCGTCGCTTCACCCTTACGCCTGACGAATTCCGCCTGATAAACCCCAACACGCTCACCTGCCCGGTCTTCCGCAGCGAACGCGATGCGGAACTTACCAAGAAGCTATACCGTACCGCCCCGGTGCTGATGGATGACAGTCGCACAGCTGGTAATCCTTGGGAAGCTCGCTTGGGTATGATGTTCCATATGTCGAATGACAGTCACTTATTTGCGACTTCTGAAGGAGCTGAGCTAATCCCTCTCTACGAAGGGAAAATGTGTGACTATTTTGACCATCGAGCCGCTTCATACGAAAGCCGTGGTGGCGAAAGAGGATATCGAGTTCTTCCGCCGACAGTCCTTGTGGATCATCAGAACCCGCACTATCAAATAGCCCCCTTCTATTGGGTTTCTGAGCTGGAAATTAGAGATCGCCTGCCTGCCGATTGGGATAGGCGCTGGTTGCCAGTGTTTAAGAAAGTCACATCTCCAACAAATGAGAGGACATTCCTGACGTCTCTTCTTCCGTTTTGTGGAGTTGGAGACTCGATGAATTTGATCCTTCCAGGAGCTGGCTTCGATAACACGAAGATTGCTGCTTTTGTGGCTAACCTGGCAGCATTGGTTCTGGACTATGTGGCGAGGCAAAAAATAGGAGGTGTTAACACCAACTATTTTCATGTCAAGCAACTTCCCATTATTGCTCCCGATCACTATGCCGAAGCCGACCTCGCCTTCATCGTCCCGCGCGTGCTGGAACTGACCTACACGGCCCACGACCTCTCAGGCTGGGCACAAGACTTAGGCTACGGCGGCAAACCGTTCCCCTACGTTCCCGACCGCCGCTCTATCCTGCGCGCCGAACTCGACGCCTACTACGCCAAACTCTACGGCCTCACCCGCGATGAACTCCGCTACATCCTCGACCCCGCCGACATCATGGGCGAGGACTACCCCAGCGAGACCTTCCGTGTGCTCAAGAACAAGGAACAGAAGGAGTTCGGCGAGTACCGTACTCAGCGGCTGATCTTGGCAGCTTGGGATGCATTGGAAACCCAACAACCGCTAGCGACTCCCTCACCAAAGCCCGCGCGTCGTACGGCACCTCTTCCAACTTATACAGAAGGCGGCACACCCGCTAGCGAGGCCGAGGATTGGCTGGCAGGGTTGGTCTGTGACGTACTCCTGCAAGCCGGACCGTGTGACGATAATCGCCTGCGACGCATTCTTGGGGCGCGATTGCCGGAAGACACGCCATATGCCGAGAGACTGCATGATTGGCTGGGGCCGGTGAATACAGGGCGTTGGACGCCCATTTGTGATTGGCTTCGTGATCTGTTGGGCGTCGCTGCAACGGCACCGCTGTCCATCCATAACCCGGAAGCGCTGGCCGACATTATTGGCGATAGTCGCACCGGATCGCTGGCTCGCTACTTGATCGAGGCTCGTCGCCGCCATGAGACCGCTCTGGCAGAAGTGATGGCAGATTCGGCATCGGACGCGCAGACAGACGAACTGCGCAAAAGGAGATAAGTGCCTATGAATGGTGTCACCCTTTCGACGCCAGACCATGCCAAGCCACGCCTCTGGGTCGAAACAATGTGGTTGCTGGACTCGCTGACATCCCAGTGCCTCATTCGCGAGATCCCCTTGCGGCGCGGGCTCAATCTGATCGTGTCGCCACCTGGAGCGGGCAGCTCCGGTCATGGCGTCGGAAAAACAGCCTTCTGCCAGTTGTTGCGCTTCGTGCTGGATGATCCGCTTTGGTCCAGCGGTTCAACCTTGCGCGACGAACTGCTGAGCAGTCGCGAGCTGAAAGAGGGGGCAGTCGCCGCCCGTGTGCATATGGGGGGCGAAGTGTGGACGGTCCTGAAGCCGTGGCTGCATCAAAAACACTATCGAGCGTCACGATTTGCTGATTGGCGTCAACTTGCAGCCAATGAAGCCGATAACGAGTTCAGCGCCTACCAGGCTGCGCTGCGCCACCATCTGGTCGAGATTTTGCCCGTTCGCGAGTTGCCAACCTCGAAGCAATCCATCGAGTGGCACCAGATTTTGGCCTGGTGTTCCCGCGACCAGAATGCGCGCTACCAAAACTATTACCAGTGGCGCGCCGATGGCGTTGGATTCAGTCCACCAGCGAGGTCGCCTGCAGCGCTCGTGCAAATCGTGCTGGGTCTGTTGAATGACGCCACAACACTGCGCGACCTGGACAGCGCCGCCAGGGAGATCGAAGATCAGAAATCGGAGCTGCAAGCACTGCGCAAGGAGCCCGCGCGCTTGTTGAAATACGTGCGCCGTCAACTGACTCGCCGCCTCGATGTCTCTGCCGCTACTCCGTTCCGGCAGGACGGCTTGCTTGAGCACTCAAACTTGATTGGAATCGCCAAGCAGCGTCATGAGGCTTATCAACAGGAGCTGTCGGCCATCGATGCTGAGCGGCGAGAACTCGCGGAACAGCGTCAGGCGTGGGTAGAAAAGCGTGCACCGCTGAAAGCTGGCATTGAGCGTCTGAACAATGAGATCAAGCAGAACGAAGCCATGCTGGCCGGTGACATGCAGCGGGTAGCCGAGCTTCAGGAAGAAGCATCGTCTTTGCAACAACAGCTACCCAGCCGCTGCGACGCAGGAAGCCGATTGCTCAGGGATTGCAGTCATGTGATGGAACGGATCGAGCAGGCGCAGATCGATCGGAAGCAGCGGATCATTCTGCATCAGCGCTCCAAAGGAGAGCTTGAAAGCGAACTGGAGCCCCAACGTCGTCGACGGGACGAGCTGGAGGCCGAGACAGCGCCCATGAATGCACAAGTTGCAGCCATCGATCGTCGGGAAGTCGAGCTTATGACGAGGCACGCACAATGCTTGTCAGCCGACCAGCTTCTCAGTGATGCCATTGAGGACTACGAACACTACGAGAGCATTGCATCTGGAAAATCACAGTCAACCGATATCGCGACAGTAGAGCGAAAGCTAGAGTTGACTCGGCACCGTCACGAGCAACTTCAAATGCGGCATGAGAAGGAGCGTGAGGCAGTGAAGGGGCGTCGCCGGGCGATCAGCGAATCTATGCAGGCTATTGCCAAGTCGTTGCCCTCTTTCCGGTGGGGCGTTTTCAACGATGAGGATAAGCACCGCAATCATCCATTTCAGATGGGGCCAATGCACTCAACAACCTTCAAGGTTCTGGAAATTCTGGCCGGGGATATCGCCTGCTTGCTCGACAGCATATCTGCGGATAGCTTCCATCCGGGATTCCTGCTGCACGACTCACCTCGCGAGGCAGAAATGAGTGAGACCATACTGTGGTCACTGCTCGGGCATGTCGCAGCGAGTGGAGGTGGTTCTTTCCAATACGTCGTCACCACATCGACTGAGCCCCCGGATGCTTTCAAGTCTTTTGAGAGGCTCAGGCTATCATCCGATAGCGAGGATGGTCTTTTGTTTCGTCGGCGGGTGGGTACAGAGCAGGCGTCTTTGACATGAATGCCGCGGTGAACCCACTACAGCGGGCGTTGGCAGAAAAAGCCGGCCACGATAGCGGCTTCGAGCACGTGCTGTCATCTGCTAGCGATACGGTGATACTGGCTTCGGCCCGTCATCGAAGTCAAGCGGTGGTAACAGCGTTGGTCGGAGGCTTCGAAGTGCGCTTTCGACCGGCAACGCCCGCACTGCTGCCGGAGTTGCAGCGTAGCTTCCAACCTTGGGCCGGGGCCGATGACGTTTTTTGTGTGCCGACTCTGCCCGATTTGGCAGCTCTCCTGCGCCGCACGGCCAGCCTGTCGCAGGCGTTGCCGAATCAGGCAGTGCGTGACTATCAAGCGGCCGTGGCGCAAGCTGTCGAGACGATATCTGCCGAAGTCAGGGGCACGGAAGTCGAACGCCTGGTGCGTCAGCGCGTGGGGCAGGCGCGTTACCGCGATGCCTTGCTGACCTACTGGGGTGGTGCCTGCGCAGTGACCGGCGTCGCTGTGACTGAAGCGCTGCGTGCCAGCCATGCCAAACCCTGGGCTGAATGTGCCGACGATGCCGAGCGGTTGGATGCCTTCAACGGCTTTCTGCTGGTGGCCAATCTCGATGCGCTGTTCGATCGCTTTTTGATCAGCTTCGACGATGCCGGGCATCTGCTGACCAGCACCCGGCTGTCCCAAAGCGATCTACCTGGGCTTGGCATTCACTCGGGAATGACGTTGCGCTGGCTGGCCAGCGAGCACCGGCATTATTTAAAGTGGCACCGCGAGCGCTTCCTGCTCGGTGCCTGATCGAAGGAAATACATGGCCAAGGCCGAAGCAAGCGTCGAAGAACTGGTATCAATGATCGAGCGGGGCGAACTGCGCTTGCCAGAGATGCAGCGCCAGTATGTGTGGCGCTCCACGCGAGTGCGCGATCTGCTGGATTCGCTGTATCGCGGCTACCCATCGGGCGCAATCCTGCTTTGGGAAACGGATGAAGCTGTGCCGCTGCAGGATTTCGCGGTCAGCCAGAGCACGAATCCTTACCAGAGCACGCGGCTTCTGCTGGATGGTCAGCAGCGTCTGACATCGCTCTCTGCCGTCATTCGCGGCGAGCCAGTATCGGTGCGTGGCCGTCGTCGGCCTATCGACTTGCTGTTCAACTTGGAGCATCCCGACCAGTTGGCGGTCGTGACCGAAGTGGAAGAGAACGGCGACGACGAGGACGATGCCGACGACGATAGCGAACTGATTGGCGATGAGACGGACTCGACCGAGGACGAACTGCTCAAGCGCTTCAACAAGATGACTTTCGTGGTGGTCACGAGGAAGCTGGAGCAGTTGCCGCATTGGGTGAAAGTGTCGGAAGTGTTCAAGACGGACAACGATGCGCCTTTCCTCAAACGTGCCGGTATCAGTGGTTTTGACGATCCGCGGTACGAGAAGTACAGCCAGCGCCTGGCCCGGCTACGTGGCATCCGCAAGTACGTTTATCGCATGGACGTGTTGGAACGCACGCTTTCCTACGATGAGGTCACGGAAATCTTCGTCCGGGTCAATTCACTGGGCGCCAAGCTGCGCAGTTCCGACTTGGCTCTGGCTCAGATCACCGCCAAGTGGCGGCACTCGCTGCAGACGTTCCAGGATTTCCAGAAGGCATGCGCCAAGACGGGCTTTGACCTTGATCTGGGTTTGCACTTGAAGAATCTGATGGCGTTTGCCACCGGTCAATCACGTTTCCAGATCGTGGGTAGCCTGAATGTGGAGAAGCTGCAGAAGGCATGGAAAGAAGCCTGCGATGGCATGGAATTCGCGCTCAACTTCCTGCGCAGTAATCTTGGCATTGATAGCCCGGCACTGTTGTCGTCGCCTTTCCTGCTGGTGGTGCTGGCGTATTTCGGGCATAGCCGCAACTATGCGCTGAGCAACGATGAGGCCCGCCAACTGCGCTACTGGGCGCTGATGGCCAATGCCAAAGGCCGCTTCTCCCGAGGCTCCAGCGAAACCATTCTGGATCAGGATTTGGCAAATATTCGTCAGGGCGGAGCGGTGGGCGAGCTGATCGACCGGCTGCGCCTGCAGTTCGGCCGTCTGGACATTACTGCAGAGGAGCTGGAAGGGCGCAACCAGCGTAGCGCGCTGTTCAAGACCATGTTCCTGGCTTTCCGCGCTGCCGGTGCGAAAGATTGGTGCAGCCAATTGACCATTGCTCTGGATCATTCGGGCGCCCAGCATCGCTTGCAGTTCCATCACATTTTTCCCAAAGCCGTATTGAAGACCAGCTTCACTGCCCGCGAGGCGGATGACATCGCCAATCTGGCATTCATCGGCGGTAAGACGAATCGCGCGATCAGCGACAAGGCCCCGGCGGTTTACCTGCCCCCGCTGGTGGACCAGCTTGGCGAGCTAGCGTTCGCAGCACAGTGCATCCCGGTTGAGGCATCGCTGCTGGAAGTGGAAAGCTACAAGGCTTTCTTGCTTGAGCGACGCAAGAGGATTGCAATGGCGCTGAATACGTTTGTTGGGCCTGCAGAGTGAGCGGGTGGGAGGCTGTGTGTGTATGGCAAGTGTCTCATACCGCCTGACCTAGGGATGCTCTGATCAACTCCGTAGGTAGCGCCCGCCGCTGGCCGGAGGCCTGGGAGAAAGTGACGGCACGCGTTGAGGATGCATGCAACTGGCATTCGGCGACGGCAAGAGATCCTTCCTGGAAGTCCGCTTCTGACGGAAACGGAAGTTGATGCAACGAATGGCGTTGACCTTGCCAAATGTGAGCGCAGTCATGCCGGCCTAACCTCGTGGCACGCCCACTCAACCAACCCCCGGCAAGCCAGAAACAACCCATCCACTACCCCTTCATCCAAATGCCGCTCCGGATCCGCTGCCACGCGGCAGCGGTCTGCAGCGTGCAGCAGTTCCAGGACCGTGAGTGCCCCGACCATCGCACGCTCGCTCCTGGCGAGGCTCACGCGGCGGCCGGGTGACACATCGGTTTCTGGCCAAGGATGCCCATCCGCCCCCTCGCAGCCGCGCATGCGCTTGAGGATGCCGAGCAGGGAGTTCAGGTCGGGCAGGGGAGTGTCGTCGTTGATGGGCTCAACAACGGTGTAGGAGAAGGTGTCGGATTCGTTCATGGCGTCGGCTTCCGTGGCTGTGCTTAACAGCGCCACCGAGAAGAGGGTGGCGGACGATGCGTGGCTGCAAACCGGGACGAAGTAGTGCCATGACCGGTGGGTCCGAAGACCCCCACGCACCGCCCGCCATACAGGCCGACGGATTGCCCGCCGGCACCGGTTAAGGACGGTGCCGACGGGCAAGCGTAAACAACAGGCACAACAATCGTCGCGGGTTTGCAGACCCGGAGCCACCCGTTGTCGGTGGCACGTCATGTTGGTTACGCAGTCGCTTCGAATGCCAATAGAAATTCGCGAAGGAATCGCTGAATCCGAGAGCGAAGAACTATTGTTGCACGCACCAATCGTGCAACACGCGACGCCAGCAGACGCATTCGTGCAGTTATTCTGTTGATGACGAATCAAAGTGGCGCAATCGCCCACGCCACAAGCGAATAGCGCGACAGCCATCTTTACAACAGTTCTTAATCCGCACCGAGTGGCAACGGCGCCCGATCAGCCGCACACCCCGAAAATCGGTTCAAACCCGACACTGTCAACAAGCTCGCAGCTTCAACCAACGCCATCCTCACCCGCATTCCCCACCAGCAACTCAATCATCGCCCGCGCCGCCGCCGACTGCCGCCGATGCGGCGCATAGATCACCGAGAACGGCCGCGACCGCCCGCGCAGCTCCGGCAGCACTTCCACCAACTGCCCACGCTGCAACCGCTCGCGCACGATGAACTCATAGCTCTGGCAGATGCCGATGCCCTGTTCGGCCAGCGACACCACGCCCAGCACATCGTCGGAAGTCTCGATGGACGAACGCGGCAGCCAGTCCACGTCGCGCCCGTCGTCGCGGAAGATCCACGGCGCGAGCCGCCCGGTGCGCGGCATCACGAAGGGCAGGCACAGGTGCTGCTGCAGGTCGTCCAGCGTCTGCGGCGTGCCGCGGCGCTGCAGGTAGTCCGGCGCGGCCACCAGTAGAAGTGGGGCATCTTCCAGCTTGCGCGCCACCAGCCCGCTGTCCGGCAGCTGGCCCAGGCGGATGGCCAGGTCGAAGCCTTCGGCCACTAGGTCCACGTTGCGGTTGGTGATGTTCAGTTCCACCTGCACCTGCGGGTACTGCTGCGCAAAGCGCGCCAGCACGGGCGGCAGCCGATAGTGGCCATAGGTGGTGGGCACGCTCAGGCGCACGCGGCCGGCCAGCGCACCGTCCTGGGCCAGTACGTCGCGCTCGGCGTCGTCCAGCAGGCCGAAGGCGGTGCGCACCTGTTCCCGATAGAGCCGCCCGGCGTCGGTCAGGCCCACGCGGCGGGTGGTCCGCTGCAGCAGCTGCCGGCCCAGCCGCGCTTCCAGGCGAGTGACCGCGCGGCTCAGCACCGAAGGCGTGGTGGACAGCGCCACCGCGCCGGCCGTGAACGAGCCGTGCTCGACCACCGCCAGGAACACCTCCACATCGCCCAGGTAGTCGAACTTGCGGCTCATTTGGCTCTCCGGGGAACAGATGTTTTGCGATGGGGTCAATTTATCGCCGCTGGGGCGATGAATAAAGTGGCCGCCATTCCCCGATAGGAGCTCCCCATGAACCTGATGACCCGGCTGGCCGCAGCGCTGGCCCTGACCTTGGCCGCCAGCGGCGTGCAGGCCGCCAACGTGCTGGTGGTGTTGTCCGACGAAAACCACCTGGACCTGAAGGACGGCAAGGTGCTGTCCACCGGCTTCTATCTCAATGAGCTGATGCAGCCGGTCAAGCTGCTGCTGGACGCCGGCCACGAGGTGACCTTCGCCACGCCGCAGGGGCGGGCGCCGACGGTGGATGCGTCCTCGGTGACGCCGGCGTACTTCGGCAACGATGCGGCGCAGCTGACGCTGCACAAGGAGCTGCTGGAGAAGCTGGCGCTGACCTCGCCAACGGCCTCGCCGGTGGTCAGCCTGGCGCGTGTGGAGCAACAGGGCTACGCGCGCTTCGATGCGGTCTACATTCCCGGTGGCCACGCACCGATGCAGGACCTGCTGAAGAGCCCGGCGCTGGGCCGGCTGCTGGCCGACTTCCACCAGCGCAACAAGACCACCGCGCTGGTCTGTCACGGTCCGATCGCGCTGCTGTCCACGTTGCCGGATGCGGCGGGGTTCGTGGCGAAGCTGGAGGCGGGTGCGACGCCGGCCACGCCGAAGTGGATCTACAGCGGCTACCAGATGACGGTGATCAGCAACCAGGAAGAAGCGCAGGCCAAGCCGATGCTGGGCGGCGGTGAGATGAAGTTCTACCCGCAGACCGCGCTGCAGCGGGCGGGTGCGACGTTCAGCAGTAACACCACACCGTGGACCGGGCATGTGGTGGTGGACCGCGAGCTGATTACCGGGCAGAACCCGGCTTCGGCGCTGGAGGTGGGGCAGCGGTTGGTGGAGCGGTTGAAGTAAGGCGGTTTCTGCATCGCATGCGGTGCCGTGGCACCATGGTGGGCTGGCCTCGTCCTTCCGGGCGGGGCCGTTTTCCAAGGGAAGCCCTCGAACACGACATGCGAACGTCCTTCTTCATTCTCTCCGCCCTGTGCCTTGGCCTGCTGTCCGGCTGTGCCAGTGGCCCGGAGGAGCACGCCTCAAGCCGCGAGATCACCAGTGCGTTCGTGGCCGACGACGGCCAGCTGTACCTGCTGCCGCGCTATGACGAGCCGATGCGCTTCAATGCCGCGCCGTTCCGCGAGTACCGGGCGCTGATGGACAGCCCGCTGCGCGAGGCGGTGGCCTGCGCGCAGATGTACTTCCATGAAGACTGGCGCGACCCGGCCAACAAGGCCAAGGTGCATGGCAGCTATGCGCTGCTGCTGCGGCCGGAGCAGGTGACGGCGGAACAGGCCGCGCAGTTCAAGCTGGAGCGGATTGAGGTCGCCCCGCGTGAGGCCAAGGCCGTGGAGGAGCGGGCGCGCTACTACCTGCCGATGGACCGGACCCGCTACGCGCTGGCGTTTGACCGGGCCTGCAATCTTTCAAGGAAGGGCGGCAGCTATTACAGCGCGCTGTTCGAGGGCGACGGCGAGCAGGTGCAGTTGCCGGATGCTGCGGCACTGGCGGAGAAGGGGAAGCTGGCACAGCCGATCAATGCGCGGGCGCAGCGGATCCTGCCGGAGAGGGAGGACAAGCCGGGTGTGGGTTCGGCGGCGGGCAAGGTGCTGGGCGCGGCGCTGGTTCCTGTGGCGGTTCCGGTGTTTGTGTTGAGCCTGCCGTTCCTGGGGCCGGATCATTGGAAGTGAAAAGGCGTTGAGGGAGAGTCATCCACGCGTGGCGTGGATCTACTTGGGTATCGCCTGAAAGTTCATCCTGGAGATCTGTGTGCCCAGCACGCTGGAAACTGTTTTGAAGACTGTAGGTTTCATTGTCCTCGCGGCACTTCCTTTGGTGATCCTCTGGTTCACCCTTCGGCGAATGTCAGCAGCTGCTCGCTCGTCTGTGAAATCGGGGTTGCGTTTGCATGCCCCTCGCCGGATTTCCCGCACGTCCATGACCTTGGTGATGGTGGATGGCAAAGAGGATCGCGAGCACTACTTCTTTGATACAGAATCCTTTTACCTGCGGCGGGGCCCGGTGCCCACGGCGGTTCCGCTCTCGCAGATCACCTCAGTCACACGAACGTCTGACAGGATCTACGGGCGCTATGTCTGGCAGGTGTGCTTCAGCAAAGCATCGGGCAGAAAGTGCGTGACGTTCACCAACAACCTGACGCTGTTCAATCGGGATTTCCTGCTGTTCCTTGAGGCCGTGCGGAAGGCCAATCCGCTGGCGACCGTTGATCGGGCGGGCATCCGCTTCTAACGGTGGGCCGACATGGGGCGCCAGTTAAAGGGAGTTGGCCCGTGTAGGTACACTGGCGGCCAATACCCAATGGAAGCGCGCCCATGTTCTCTGGAAAGGTTGCGGTGGTCACCGGCTCCACCAGTGGTATCGGTCTAGGCATTGCCACGGCGCTGGCGCGGCAGGGCGCCGACATCGTGCTGAACGGCTTCGGCGATGCGGCGGAGATCGAACGCATCCGTACCGGCCTGGAAACCGAGTTCGGCGTGCGGGTGGCGCATGACGGTGCCGATCTGTCGCGGGGCGACGCGGTGCGCGAGATGATCGACCGCGCGGTTGCGACGATGGGGCGCATCGATATCCTGGTGAACAATGCCGGCATCCAGCACACCGCGTCGATCGAGGAATTCCCCGTCGAGAAGTGGGATGCAATCCTGGCGCTGAACCTGTCGGCGGTGTTCCATGCAACGGCGGCGGCGTTGCCGCACATGAAGCAGCAGGGCGCCGGCCGCATCATCAACATTGCGTCGGTACACGGCCTGGTGGGCTCGGTGAACAAGTCGGCCTATGTGGCGGCCAAGCATGGCGTGGTCGGCTTCACCAAGGTGACCGCGCTTGAGAATGCGGGCACCGGCATCACCGCAAACGCGATCTGCCCGGGCTGGGTGCGAACGGCGCTGGTCGAGCAGCAGATCACCGCGTTGGCGGAGAAGGAAGGCACGGATCAGGAGTCCGCCGCCCGCGCGCTGCTTGCCGAGAAGCAGCCTTCGCTGCAGTTCGTGACGCCCGAGCAACTGGGCGAGATGGTGGTGTTCCTGGCTTCGGGCGCGGCGGCACAGATCACCGGCACGGCGCTGCCGGTGGATGGAGGCTGGACGGCGCGCTAGCTGGCCGACACGGGAAGACCTGCCAACAGGGCGTCCCAATCGGCGACAAAGCAGCCGTTGCGGCCGCGGTTGCACTCGGTGATCCATGCATCCAGCGACGCGCTTTGTGCGCGGTAGGCGCTGACGTCGCCCAGTACGGCGAAGCGCAGGCGGTAGTTCACCAGCATCTGCAGCCACTGCCCGGCCATGCCGGAGCGCAGCTCGAAGAAGTCCGCCAAAAGGCGTTGCACCGGCACGGCGATCCACTCGGCCTGGTGCCCGAGGGCATCGCCGACCAGATCGCGCAGGGCGCTGGCATCGAGCATCGGGCCCTGCGGGTCGACGCGCAGGATGCGGGTGGTGCCGATGTGTTCCAAGTGTGGGTGCATGGCGCTCTGAAGTCCGTGTCGTCCTCCCAGTATGTCCATGGAAGAGGGCGACGGCGAGCGGTTGCAGCATGAATCTGGCGAACGAACGCGCTAGGCTGCGCCCGGCGCCTGCGCGACGCGGGTTCACTGCAATGGGGACGGGCATGGAAGGGTGGAAGAGTCGTTCGTTGTTGAGCGCGGTGCTGGTGTGTTCGGTTCTTCCGGCTGCAGCCGGCGAGTTATGCACGGCCAGCGCCTACGGTGACGGCCAGGGCAGCGTCGTGGTGCTGGGCGCACCCGCTACGGCGCCGGCCACGGGCCAGCGCTATCTGATGCTGGACGGGCGACGTGGCGCCACCGGCGATGCCAACGCGCCGGTGAGCTGCAGCGGCGACGTGGTCAGCGTCAGCTCGCCTGCGGGGGCCACGCAGCGCTGGCAGCGCCTGCCGACCCGTGATACCGATGCAACTTTCATCAGTGCGGGGACCAAGCTGGTCGGGCAGTTGATTGAACCGGCCGGCCCGGCCGACCCCAAACGTCCGCTGGTGGTGCTGGTGCATGGCTCGGAACGCACGACGGCGGTGGCGGCCATCTACCAGCGGATGCTGGTGGCGCAGGGGATTTCGGTGTTCGCCTACCAGAAGCGTGGCACCGGCGATTCGGAAGGGGAGTACACGCAGAACTTCGAGCTGCTGGCCGACGATGCGGCGGCGGCGCTTGCCAAGGCGCGCGAACTGGCGAGAGGCCGGTTCGGCCGCGCCGGCTACTTTGGTGGCAGCCAGGGCGGCTGGATCGCCCCGCTGGCGGCGACGCGCTCGCAGGCGGATTTCGTGGCGATCGGGTTCGGGCTGGTGGTGTCGCCCATCGAGGAGGACCGCGAGCAGTTGTTCGACGAGGCGCAGCGCCTGCAACTGGATGCGACGGCCATGAAGCAGGTCGGCCAGCTGTCGGACGCCACGGCGCAGCTGATGCGCACGCATTTCAGTGAAGGGTTCGAAGCGCTGGCCAGGGTGCGTAGCCAGATCGGTGCCGCGCCATGGGCGAAGACGATCAACGGCGAATACAGCGGTGACATGCTGCGCATGAGCGACGCCGACCTGCGCCGGATCGGTCGCGCGCGCTTCGACAACCTGGAGCTGATCTGGGACTACGACGCCGAGGCCGCGCTGCGGCGACTGAAGGTGCCGTTGCTGTGGGTGCTGGCCGAACAGGACCGGGCGGCACCGATTGCGGCCACCCGCAGCATCCTGTCGCGCCTGCGCGCGTCGGGGCAGCCGATCGAGACCTACCTGTTCCCGGATACCGATCACGGCATGGTCGAGTTCCGCACCGATGCCGAGGGCAACCGCGTGTCGACGCGGATCACCGACGGCTATCTGCGCCTGCTGGCTGATTGGGTCAAGCAGGATGTGCACGGGCAATACGGGCGCGCGCGCAGAGTGAGCGATTGAGCGGCCAGGGAGCGCTGGCGGCGGATGGCGCTCCGCCGCCGATTGCGGCACGACTCAGCTCGGCTTCGCAAACACATCCAACCCCTTGCCTGTCTCCAACAACGACTTCAGGCTGGACAGCACGATCGGCCAGCCCTGGCGGATGCCGGTGTCCATGCCACTGCCGGGTTCAAGCTCGTCGTGGGTAACCGTCAGCCGCACCATGTCCTGGTAGGGCACGATCTCGAAGGTGACGCGGCTGTAGGCATCCGGGTGGTCGGCCTGCGAGGCGGCGGCCCAGGTGATGACCAGCCGCGAGGGCGGGGTGCTTTCCACCACTTCGCCGACCAGTTCGACCGAGCGCGTTTCGTTTGCGCGCACGTGCTGCCAGCGCGAGCCGGGTTTCCAGTCTGAGACGTTCTCATGGCCCCAGTAGCGGCGGGCGATCTCGGGGCGGGTGATGGCCTCGAACACCTTCTGCGGCGTGGAGGCGATATAGATCACGTGGATGAAGCGGGTAGTCTCTGCGGACATCGTCATTCTCCTTCCAGTTCGCGTTTCAGGTCATGCAGCAGGCTCAGGCGCTGCTGCTCGAACTTGCGTACCCAGCGCTCATAGACTTCATGCAGTGGCACCGGGTTGATGAAGTGCAGCTTTTCGCGACCACGGCGCACGGTGCTGATCAGGTTGGCGTCTTCCAACAGGCCCAGGTGCTGGGTGACCGATTGCCGGGCCATGTCCAGGTGTTCGCACAGCTGGCCCAGGGTCTGGCCGTTGTCTGCGCAGAGCAGATCCAGCAGGGTTCTGCGCGTGGGGTCGGCCAGGGCCTTGAACACCTTGTCTGCATTCATGCGGGACGTCTTCAGTTCCAGTTGTCGATCCTGACGTCGTGCGGGTTGGGTTGGCCCTTGCCCGTCTCCAGCAGTGCCTTCAGGCTCATCAGGAACACCGCCCACTTGGTGCTGCAGTGGGAGGTGAACTCGACGCGTTCCTTCCAACCTTCGTGGGTGAACAGCACGATGCAGTAGTCGCCTTCCTGCTTCAGCGCGAAGCGCACGTGGGTATCGATCCATTCGGCAGGACCGGCGAGGAACTGCCAGAGCACGCGCTCGCCGGGAATGAGCTGTTCCAGCTTCATTTCCATGGCGCCGATTTCCTGGCCGTTGTTGGTGAAACGCACCTTGACGGTGCCGCCGACGTTGCGGTCGCCGTGGGTGTCTTCAGCCCACCAGGCCGCCACGCCTTCGGGGGTGGCCAGGGCCTGGTACACCTGGCTTACGGGGGCCTTGATGCCGACCCTGTGTGCGATATCCACCATTGCAGGTTCCTCGCCACGGGCCGGCAGGCGCCGCCCTTGGATGGACTATATGCAGGTAAATGCCTGCATGGCAAATCCCGCCACGAACGCCCGGGTTTGGTAGTGCCGGCCGCTGGCCGGCATCCCGGTGGAGTCAGGGGCGTGCAGTTGCCGGCCAGCGGCCGGCACTACCAGATGCTGCCGACCTCGCAGCGGGGAGTTGACAGTGGGCCAACCTACTAGTAGGTTGGCGGCATGAAAGAGTCGCTCTCGCCCAAGGCCCAGGAGATCCTGGCCCACGCCCGTGCGCTGCTGGAAGCGGGTGGCTACAACGGCTTCAGCTACGCCGACGTGTCGGCGCGGGTGAACATCAGCAAGGCCAGCATCCATCACCACTTCCCCAGCAAGGCGGACCTGGTGCGCACGGTGGTTGAGCTGTACCGGGCCGAGGCGCGCGAGGGCCTGGCGCTGCTGGATCGCCAGCTCGACGACCCGCTGCAGGAACTCAACGCGTATGTGGAGTACTGGTCCAGCTGTATTGCCGGGGGGACGTCTTCGTTCTGCATCTGCGCGATGCTGGCAGCCGAGGCGCCGATGATTCCGCCGGAAATTGCCGAGGAAGTGCGTGGACATTTCGAGGACCTGAGCGGCTGGCTGGCCCTCACCCTGGAAAAGGGTGCGGCGCTTGGGCAACTGCGCCTGCAGGGTTCAGCGGCGGACGAGGCCAAGGCCTTCATGTCATCGGTGCACGGCGCGATGCTGGCCGCGCGCGGTTTCGGTGACGCGGCGACCTTCGCTGCGCTGGCACGGCTGGCCATCGCGCGGGTGAGCGCGGCGACCTGAGCGATGTGTGGTGAGCCTGCGGCGACGCGGGCCTTCTTTTTGAGTCCAATGCCTACCTACTAGTAGGTTCATACTGTTCCGGAGATATCCCCATGTCGCACCCTCTGTCCACGCTTGGCGTGATCCATACCGCTGTCAGCCTGATCCCGGTGTTGAGCGGCCTGTATGCCTTCATTCGCCATCGCGCGATCGACCCTGCCACACGTTCCGGCAAGTTTTACCTGCTCGGACTGGTGCTGTCGGTGGCCACGTCGTTCACCGTGTCCAGCACGGGTGGGATCAACCCCGGCCACGCGTTCGGGGTGGTCGTGCTGCTGGTGGCATTTGGCGGCGTGCTGGCCGCTCGGCTGCGCTGGCTGGGGCGCGCCGCGCGCTACCTGTCGACCTTCGCACTGTCGTTCAGCTTCCTGCTGTCGCTGGTGCCGGGCGTCAATGAAACGCTGACCCGCCTGCCGGCCGCGCACCCGATTGCGGCGGCGCCGATGGCCCCGGTGGTGCTGCACACGCTGCTGGGATTGGCGGTGGTGTTTGTGATCGGCTTCGCCGCGCAGTGCTGGAGGCTGCGAAACCGTGGCTTGGCAGGACGATCCTGAGACGCCGCCGGTCACCCCTGCGTCGCAAGTGCGCCCAGCAGTGCCACCGGTTCGATCAGTGCAGCCGAGCGCGCCGGGTCAAGTCGAATGTGCCCGCCGCAGAAGCCGAACGATCGGCCTGCGGCACGCTCGGGGACGCGTGCGGTCGCGTCGGGCGCCTCGATCTCCAGCACTTCGTCCACGGCCAGCGCCAGTGTTGCGGTGCCGGCGTTGATCAACAGCATGGCCGGGCTGCCACCCTCGAATGCCGGTTGGCCGGTCATGCGGCGCAGGTCGACGACGGGTAACGGTTGCCCACGGACCTCCAGGGTCGGTCTGCCATGGTGGTCTGCAGGGCCGAATCTCTCCGGACCGCGAATCTCGACCGCAGCCTGGACGTCGATGGCGAACAGGACGGTGCCTGCACGCACGACGATGATCTCGAACAGGTCGGCAGGCGATGCGCGTGTTTCCGTTGCAGGGTGGGCGGGTACGGGCATGCGATGGGCGTGGCGCAGACGATGGGAAGGGGGATCTGGATGATGACGCCTGAACGCAACGTGCGGCCGCGTCGGCGTGCGCGTGCAAGGCGACGGTTCAGTGTGTATCAGGCGTTTGCGCGTGTCGCGCCGACGGTGCCGACGCGTGGAAAATGCGGACGCAGCAGGCCGACGAGCTGGTCCATGCCCGGGATGGCGTGGCCGAACTCGTCCCAGCGCGCATTCACCAGGCCGGATACCACGATCTGTCCGGTCTCGATGCAGGTCATCGCCCAGTAGGGTACGGCGCGTGCGCCGATTGCCATGTCCAGCACGGGGGCGATGGCGGCGTGCGAACGGCTGTCCTGGATACGGCGCCTGACCGCCGCCAGGCCGTCGGGCGGGCCTTCGATGTATTGGAAAAACCGCTGCCCGTCGACGATCAGCGCACCGGTAATGTCCACCCGGCGATTGAACGCGGCAGATTGCGAGATGATCTGGCGGAGGGCTTGATTGGACAGCCCAGCCGACATGCGGCTGGAGTAAGCAAATGCATGGAGCATGGAAGGGGCTTCTTGTGACGCATGTCACTATACGCACGCAAGCCCGCACCGTCGTGAGGCTTTGCTCACGCCACGCCTGGCACAGCGCACCGGGTCAACAGCCCACCAGGCGGTCGGCACCGAGACCGCTGCGGTGCTGGTTGCGGTACTCGGCAGGACTGGCGTCGACCTGGCCGCGGAAGTGCCGGCGGAACGACTCCTGCGAACCAAAGCCGGCCTGCTCGGCAATCCACTGCAGCGGCCGATCAGTGGTTTCCAGCAGCTCGCGGGCGAACGCAACGCGCTCGCGGATCAGCCAGTCGATCGGCGAAAGGCCGGTGGCCTCCAGGAACTGCCGCTGCAGGGTGCGCTGGCTCAGGGCCGCCTGCTCGGCGAGGCTGCCGAGCGAGTGCGGCTCGCGCAGGTTGTGGCGCATCCATTCCATCAGTTTCGCCAGCCGCGTGGGCTCGCCGTTGGGAATGGCACGGCTGACGCGCTGGCTGCGCCCGGCGTCGCGCCACGGCGCCAGCACCAGCCGTTCGGCAACCAGGTTGGCCACGCGCGCGCCGTAATCCTTGCGCACCATGTGCAGCATCATGTCCATGCCGGTGGCCGAGCCGGCCGAAGTGATGATGCTGCCGGTATCCACGTACAGCACATCCTCGCGGACGTCGATGCGCGGGAAGTCGCGTGCGAGTGCTTCGGTGAGGCGCCAGTGCGTGGTGGCCTGGCGGCCATCGAGCAGCCCGGCCCAGGCCAGCACGAAGGCGCCGGAGCAGATCGAGGTGATGCGCGCGCCACGGGCATGCGCACGGACGAGTGCATCGAGCAGCGCCTGTGGCGGGCGTTCGCTGGGCTCGCGCCAGCCGGGGATGACGATGATGTCGGCGTCATCGACCGTGCTGAGATCGTAGGGCAGCTGCACCTGCGCATTACCGAGCATGCGCAGCGCGCCGGGCTCGCCTGCGCACAGCTGGGTGCGGTACCAGGCCACGCCCAGTTCCGGCCGCACCGGTGCGAACAGGCCAACCGCGCAGCCGAACTCGAACAGCCCCTGGCCGTGGCAGGCAACGATGGCGACGAGCGGTGCGCTGGGATCGGCGGGTGGGCTGGGCATGGCTTGATGCTACGGGTGGCGGTGCGTGGCGCTGAGTGCTGCGCGGGCATGAGGTGATGCCGGGCAGGCATATGGAGCGGTCGCTCCCTTCCTGTAGACCCGCGCCCACGCTCGGCTCAGTGCCGGCGGGGGGATGCATCTGACGCCGTCGCGAAGAGCAGCCGAGCGTGGGCTCGGCCCTGCAGGCAGCAGCGCACCGGTGCGGCCGTCTAACGTCATTACCAGCTGTCATGTGGGTGGCCGGATGTTACGGCAGGGTGACGCGATCCCGCCTGTTGCCGCGGGTGAACAGGCCCTTGAATGGAAGCGTGTTTCCGGCCCACTCCCACGAGCCCCCATGCCTGCTGCCCATGCCCCTGTGCTGAACACTCTCGCCGTCGTGATCGCCTCCGTTCTGGCCGCATCGCCTGGCCACGCGGCTGAAGCCGATGCCGATCCCGCTGCGACCGCCGCGACAGCCAACGTGGCTGCGTCCACGCTGGATGCGGTGGTCGTTACCGGGTCGCGCACCAGCACGCGCACGGTGAAGAACAGCTCCACACCGATCGATGTGATTTCCGCAGAGGATCTTGCTGCAACCGGCCAGGGCAACCTGCTGGAAGCATTGCAGCGCAGCCTGCCGTCGCTGAGCCAGATCGGTGGCTACCAGAGCGACCAGGAGAGCCTGATCCGTGGCTACCAGCTGCGCAATCTGTCGCCGGGTTACACGCTGGTGCTGGTGAACGGCAAGCGCCGCAATGCCAGTGCCTATGTGAGCGGTGCCAACGGCGGCGGCTTCCCGGGCCATGCCTGGGCCGACCTGGCGCTGATTCCTGTCTCGGCCATCGACCATGTGGAAGTGCTGCGCGATGGCGCGTCGGCCATCTATGGTTCGGACGCGATCACCGGCGTGGTCAACGTGATCCTGAAGTCGCAGGCGCACGGTGGCGAGCTCGCCGTGGAAAGCGGGCAGAGCATTGATGGCGATGGCTCGCGCACCAGCGTGCGTGCCAACGTGGGTCTGCCGTGGGGCGCCGATGGCTTCGTCAACCTGTCTGGCGAGACCACGCGGCAGCACCACGCGATCCGTACCCGCCGTTACATCGATGGCTATCTGAGCTATCCGGCGGTGGATGCCAACGGTAACCTGGTCGCACTGCGTCCGAACAACCGGTTGCCGGCCGGCGCATCGCCGAACCCGGCCGAGGCCAGCCGCGATGCCGAGGCCAACACCATCCTCAGTTCGCCATCGTATGCGTTGAAGGCGTTTGCGGTGAACGTGGGCCATGGCCTGGGCGACAGCGCGCAGTTCTACGCCAATGCCACCGCCAGTGATCGCACCGCGCAGGCGATCCAGAACTTCCGCCTGCCGGCGACCATCTTCACCACCTACAAGGCGCCGGGCGTGCTGAGCGTATTTCCCGATGGCTTCCTGCCGGTGCTGGAAACCAAGGAGAAGCAGTACACAGGTACTGCAGGTGTGAAAGGCCAGATCGTAGGTTGGGACTACGACGCCAGCCTGACCGGCAACCGCAGCACGGTGCGCACGTATACCCGCAATTCGGTGAACTACTCGCTGCCGTACCCCGGTTCGCCCACCGATTTCTATGATGGCAAGCTGGACTACCAGCAGGGCATCGCCAACCTGGACCTGCGACGTGGCTTCGAGGTGGCGGCATTCGCTTCGCCGCTGGAAGTGAGCGCCGGCGCCGAGTACCAGCATGAACAGTACGAGCGCGGGGCAGGGCAGTGGGAGTCGTACACCGGCTTCGGTGCCGCCGCCTTCGTCGGCTATTCGACTGCCGATGCGGTGAAGGCTACTCGCAACAGCAAGGCAGTGTACGTGGGTGCGGCCACCAACATCACCTCGCGCTGGTACCTGGATGCCGCCGCGCGCTGGGAAGACCATTCCGACTTCGGCAGCGTTTCCACCGGTCGCCTGACCACGCGCTTCGACTTCACTGACGCGCTGGGCGTGCGCGCCACGGCCAGCAACGGCTTCCATGCCCCCAGCCTGGGCGCGCAGTTCTACCAGGCCACCGGCAGCTGCCCGTGCGGGACCACGCTGGTGGCGCAGGTGTCTTCGCCGGCGGCGATTGCGTTGGGTGCCACACCGCTGAAGCCGGAAAAGGCCACCAACTACAGCCTGGGCGTGACCTGGGATCCGAGCCCGGCGTTCCACTTGGCAGTGGATGCGTACCAGATCGACATCCGTGGCCAGCTCGGCCAGTCCAGCCAGGTCGGCTACAACGCGCAGGATCCAGCGCGCATCACCGACAACAGCGGCACGGTGCTGACTGCGGCGCAGAAGAACACCATCGATGCGCTGCTGGGTTCGGCCGGCATCAGCATCCTGCCGGGTGATGCGTTCTACGCCAGCTACTTCACCAATGTGGGCAATACCCGCACACGCGGTGTCGAGCTGACCCTGGAAGCGAACCAGCAAACGGCGTGGGGCAAGCTGCGCTGGAGCTATGCGGCCAACGTCGGCCGCACCACGATCCGGAAGGTCAGTGATATTCCGGCGGCGCTGCAGGGGCTGCCCAACATCAACCTGCTGACCAAGAGCAGCGAATACGCGCTGCGCTTCCGCACGCCCCGCTATACGCAGGTGGCCGGGCTGGGCTGGCAGAACGGGCGCTGGCGCTCGAATGTCGACGTTACCTACTACGGCCCGATCAAGCGCCTGAACAACGGCGTGGAGTACAAGCAGCCGCCGGTGCTGGTGACCAACCTGTCCGGTGCCGTGGAGCTGGGTGCGGGCTGGAGCGCGGCGCTGGGCATCAACAACGTGTTCGACAAGCGCACCCGCAGGGTGCCGGAGTACGCGCGCAGTGCTACCGATGTGGCCAGCATCGAGACGACGTGGGATTCGGGCGACGTGCTGAGCCGGATCGGGACGTTCTGGTACGGGCGGATCAATTACCGGTTCTGATGTGGAGGAGCCGAGCATGGCGCGGCTCTACAAAACGCGAAAGGCGGCCGGACAGGGTCCGGCATCATCGAGGAGCAGTTCATGTCTTCTGCATTGAGGGTGGTTGCAGTGGTGGGGTCACCGACCAGCTCGGCGACGTCGCGCACGTTGCTGCTGGTGCGGCATCTGTTGGCGTCGCTGCAGCAGCGGGTGCACGCCAGCGTGGAGCTGCTGGAGCTGGCGCCGATCGCGCGCTCAGTGGGGCAGTCGCTGTCGCGCAGTGAAGTGGAGCCGGCGGTGGAACAGGCGCTGCAGACCATCGAGACCGCCGAACTGCTGGTGGTCGCCGCGCCGGTGCATCGCGGTTCGTACCCAGGGCTGTTCAAGCACCTGGTCGACTTCATCGAGCTGGAGGCGCTGGTGGATACACCGGTGCTGCTGGCGGCGACCGGTGGCAGCGAGCGTCATGCACTGGTGATCGACCACCAGTTGCGGCCATTGTTCAGTTTCCTGCAGGCCCACACGCTGCCGATCGGGGTGTATGCCACACCGGCTGACTTCGATGGCGAGCACATCAACAGTGCAGCGTTGCAGGCCCGCATCGCGCTGGCGACCGAGCGGGCGGCCGGGCATCTGGCTGCGCAGGCGCTGGCAGCACCTGCGCCGCTGCGACGCATCGCCTGATGCCATAACCGGCGGCGCTTTGCTTATGGCCAAGGCGCATCTGCGTGGCCGGATCTGACCGCCGATTGTCGCCTGGCACCGCCACCGCAAGCACCGGCATCCCTAGCATCGAAATCGAAGCGGCACCGCATTGCCGGCCCAGATGAGGACCCCCCAATGACGCTCGACGCAGCAAGCAAACCCATCCTGTTCCTGCTCGACCGCGAGTTCGAGGATGGCCAGATTCCTGGCCAGCGCTTCTTCTGCCGGCACAGCCTGCTGCTGGAAGGGGCGCTGTCGAGCATCGACGGCCTCGACGCGCAGCTGGACGTACGTCGCATCGGCTTCGCACGACCACGTCGCGAGGTGATCGCGGAGATTGGCGAGCAGGACCAGTCGCTGCCGAAGCTGGTGCTGCCGCAGGGCGTGCACAGCGCGCTGGCCAGTGGTGCCCACCAGGATCGCCAGTACGTTTCCGGTGCCGAGCCGATCCTGGCGGCGCTGAACGGATTGCTTGGCATCCCCGTGGCCCATCCCTGAGCGAGGACACGACCATGAGCTATCTGATCAGCGTCCTGGACAAGAGCCCGGTGGCCGAAGGCGCCTCGCCAGAGCAGGCGCTGCGCAACAGCCTGCAGTTGGCGCAGCGCGCCGAGCAGCTGGGCTATCACCGGTACTGGTTCGCCGAGCATCATGCCGCTCCGGCGCTTGCCAGCCCGGCGCCGGAAGTGCTGGCGGCCTGGGTGCTGGCGCAGACCCGGCGCATCCGCATCGGCAGTGGCGGGGTGATGCTGCGCCACTATGCGCCGTACAAGGTTGCAGAGAACTTCAACCTGCTGGCGGCGTTGGCGCCGGGGCGCGTGGATCTGGGCGTGGGCAAGGCGCCCGGTGGCCTGCCGGCATCGACCGCCGCGCTGGCGGCGGGGCGCCCGGCGTTCGCCGATTTCGACCAGCAGCTGCGCGACCTGGAGGGCTATCTGTCCGATGCCGCATCCGAGGCGCTGGCGCGCCCGATTCCACAGCAGGCGCCGGAGCGCTTCCTGCTCGGTGCCAGCCCACAGAGCGCGAAGCAAGCAGCCGAACTGGGCTGGCGCTTCGTGTATGCCGCGCACTTCGATGGCGAGCCGAAGCACATCGAGGCCGCGTTCGATGCCTATCGCAGTGCCGCTACGCAGCCCCCGCTGCTGGCCACGGTGGCCTTCGCCGCACCTACGGCCGAAGCGGCTGCGCGGCATATCGGTGCGCTGCGCGTCTACAAGCTGCACCTTGGTCCCGGGCAGGCGGTGAACCTGCCCAGCCCCGATGCGGCTGCCGAGTATGCGCGCCAGGTGGGCGTGGCCGACTTCCGCATCGAGGAAACGCGCCCCAGCGTGCTGTCCGGTGATGCGCAGCACGTACGCGGCGAACTGGACGCGCTGCACCGGCGTTTCGGCGTAGGCGAGTTCATTCTCGACGCGCCGGTGGCCGACCTCGACGCACGCCTGACATCCCTCGAACTGCTGTCGCCCGCGCCGCGCGCGGCGGTGGCCTGACCTGCAGGAGCGATCCCCAATGAGCACGACCCCGCGCCACATTCCGTTCGGCATCATGCTGCAGGGTCCCGGCAGCCACATGCATGCCTGGAAGCATCCGTCCAATCCGGCTGATGCCAGCGTCAACCTGCAGTTCTACATCGACATCGCGCGCACCGCCGAGGACAACGGCATCGCCTTCGGCTTCGTGGCCGACGGCCTGTACATCAACGAGAAGTCGATCCCACACTTCCTCAACCGCTTCGAGCCGATCTCGCTGCTGTCGGCGTTGGCCACGGCGACGAAGAAGATCGGCCTGGCCGGTACGCTGTCGACCTCCTACAGCGATCCGTTCACCGTGGCCCGCCAGTTCGCCTCGCTGGACCTGCTCAGCGGCGGCCGCGCCGGCTGGAACGTGGTGACCTCGCCACTGGAAGGTTCCGGCCGCAACTACGGCCGCCCCCATCCGGAGCATGCGCTGCGCTACCAGATCGCCGACGAATACCTGGAGGTGGTGCAGGGGTTGTGGGATTCGTGGGATGACGACGCGTTCGTGCGCGAGCGCGACAGCGGCACGTTCTTCGCACCGGAAAAATTCCGCCGGCTCGACCACAAAGGCCGCTTCTTCCAGGTGGAAGGGCCGCTCAACATCCAGCGTTCGCCACAGGGCCAACCGGTGATCTTCCAGGCCGGTTCGTCCGACGATGGCATCGCGCTGGCCGGCAAGTATGCCGACGCGGTGTTTACCCATTCGCCGTCGCTGGAAGAAACCCGCGCGTTCACCCAGAAGGTGAAGAACTCGGCGATCGCGCATGGTCGCAGCGGCAACGACGTGAAGATCTTCCCGGGCATCGGCCCCATCGTCGGCCGTACCGTCGAGGAGGCTGAAGCCAAGTACCAGGCGATTGCCGCGCTGGCCACGCTGGAGGATGCGCTGGCCTATCTCGGCCGCTTCTTCGACCATCATGATTTCAGCCAGTACGACCCGGATGCTGCCTTCCCGGAGCTGGGTGGAATCGGCAGCAACTCGTTCCGTTCCACCACCAATCGCATCAAGCAGGATGCGCGAGAAAAGGGGCTGAGCCTGCGCCAGGTGGCATTGGAGGCGGTGAGCCCGCGACCGGACTTCATCGGTACGCCGGAGCACGTGGCCGATGAGTTGATCCGCTGGTTCGATGCTGGTGCCAGCGACGGCTTCATCCTGGGCTTTGCCGCGCAGCGCGAGGGCCTGGACGATTTCGTGACCCAGGTACTGCCGATCCTGCAGGCGCGCGGCTACCACCAGCGCGAGTTGGAAGGGCAGACCCTGCGCGACCATCTGGGCCTGCCGTACAAGGCCAGCCGCTATGCGACCGATGCCGAACCGGCACGGAAGGCAGGATAAGGCGATGAGCGGAGAAACCGCGGTAGCGCCGGGCCACGCCGGGCGGACTTCCCCAACCAGCGGCATATTGCCGGAGATCGCGGCACGCGCCGAGGCCACCATCGCGATCCGCCATGACCTGCACCGCCACCCGGAGCTGGCCTTCGAGGAGCACCGCACCAGCGCCCGTGTGGCCGAGTTGCTGCAGCAGTGGGGCTATGAGGTGACCACCGGTCTCGGCGGCACCGGCGTGGTCGGCACGTTGCAGCGCGGGCAGGGCAGTCGTTGCCTTGGCCTGCGTGCGGACATCGATGCGCTGCCGATTCACGAGGACTCGGGCCTGGCCTACGCCAGCCAGACCGAGGGCCTGATGCATGCCTGCGGTCACGATGGCCATACCGCCATCCTGCTGTCCGCCGCGCATTACCTGGCCCATCACGGCAATATCGACGGCACCCTGCAGCTGGTATTCCAGCCTGCAGAGGAGACGGGTTCGGGCGCATCGAAGATGATTGCCGACGGCCTGTTCGAGCGCTTCCCGGTGGATGCGATCTATGGGCTGCACAACTGGCCCGGCGTACCGGTCGGCCACTTCGGCTTCGTCGACGGCCCGGCGATGGCGTCGGTCGACTGGGCGCGGCTGAAGGTGATCGGCAAGGGCGGCCACGGTGCCGAGCCGCAGGGCAGCGTGGACCCGATCCTGGCGGCGGCGCATATCGTCACCGCATTGCAGAGTGTGGTGTCGCGCAATGTCGACCCGCGGCAGATGGGCGTGGTTACGGTTGGCTCGATTCACGGCGGGCAGGCCGCCAACGTGATTCCGGACGTGGTCGAGCTGAAGCTGACCGTGCGCGCCTATCTGCCGGAAGTGCGCGACACGCTGCGGCGGCGGGTCACTGAACTTGCCGAGCAGACCGCCGCCGCGTTCGGCGCGCGCGCCGAGATCGAGTTCCCGCGCGGTTTTCCCAGTGTGATCAATCACCCGCAGCAGACCGCCTACATCCGCGAAGTAGCGGTGCAGGGCTTCGGTGCCGAACAGATCGTTCCCGAGTTTGCGCCGCGCACGGCCAGCGAGGATTTCGCGTTCCTGCTGCAGGCGCGGCCGGGCAGTTTCGTGTTCGTCGGCAACGGTGACAGTGCACCGCTGCACAGCCCGCGCTATGTGTTCAACGACGCCGCCATTGCCCCCGCCGCCAGCCTGTGGGCGCGACTGGCCGAAGACTACCTGGTGAAGGACGCGACATGAGCCACGACGAACGCTTCCTCTATACCTCGGTCGATGACCCGCTGGCGCGGCCGTTGTTCGACGGCCTGGAGCAGGAATACGACAGTCGCTACGCTGATGTGCGTCGACGCATCGGCGGCAGCGCCCGCGAGGAACTGCAGCGCTACCCGGCGCAGGCATTTGCCGCGCCGGTAGGGGCGTTTGTGCTGCTGCTGCGCGAAGGTGTGGCGATCTCTGGCGGTGCCTTCATGCCGCACCGCGATCCCGACACCGCCGAATTCAAGCGCATCTGGACGCTGCCGGGGGTGCGCCGCCAGGGCATCGCGCGGCGTGTGCTTCAGGAACTGGAAGAGCAGGCGGCACGCCAGGGCTATCGGCGCGTGTTCCTGACCACCGGCTTCCGCCAGCCCGAGGCGGTCGGCCTTTACCTCAGCCATGGCTACACCGCGCTGTTCGATCTGGATGCCGATCCGGAAGCCGTCGCGCATCTGCCCTTCGAGAAGCACCTTGGGCAACCGGCGCCAGTGCTTTCGCCATCGCAGGCCGTGCTGCACGGGGCCCATGCATGAGTACACCGTCGTCTGCGCTTGAAGGAATCACTGCGCGTCCTGCGCCAGCGCCCGAATTGAAGATCGTGCCGGCCCGGCATCCACTGCAGGGGGTTGGTACGGTGCTGGCGCTCGCGCTGATCCTGATCGGCCTTCAATCAGTCCTTGGCAATCCACGCTGGGGCTGGGGCACTTTTGCCGAGTGGTTCTTCGCACGCCCGGTGCTGGAAGGCCTGGGCCGGACGCTGCTGCTGACCGCACTCGGCACCGGCCTCGGTTTTGCGCTGGGCACCTTGCTGGCGCTGGCCCGCGTCTCCGGTTCGCCGCTGCTGTCGGCGGTGTCGTGGGGCTACGTGTGGCTGTTCCGCTCGATCCCGCTGCTGGTGCTGTTGCTGCTGCTGAACAATCTGGGCTACCTGTACAGCACCATCGAGCTGGGCGTGCCGTTCACCGGCATCAACCTGTTCTCGTACCCGACCACGCAGCTGATCGGTGTGTTTACTGCCGCGGTGCTGGGCCTGACCCTGAACCAGGCCGCGTTCTCGGCCGAAGTGATCCGGGGCGGCATTCTGTCGGTTGACCACGGCCAGTACGAGGCCGCCGCCGCGCTGGGCCTGCCACGTGGCCGCCAGGTGCGCCGCATCATCCTGCCGCAGGCGATGCGCTCGATCCTGCCGGCCGCGTTCAACGATGTGATCGGCCTGGCCAAGAGCACTTCGGTGGTCTACGTACTTGCGTTGCCGGAGCTGTTCTACACCGTGCAGGTGATCTACCGCCGCAACCTGGAGGTGGTGCCGCTGCTGATGGTGGCCACGGTCTGGTACCTGGTGATCCTGACCGTACTTTCACTGCTGCAGCGGCGCGTGGAGCAGCGCTTCGCGCGCGGCCAGCTGCAGCGCGAGCGCTCGGCGTCGCGCGTGTCATCGCCGCTGCGCGTGCACAGCGATGCTGCGCCGCGCTTGATCCACCGACCGCGCATCGCCACCCAGGTCGAATCGGGCGAGGGCGCGGCGCTATCGCTGCATGGCGTGAGCAAGGCGTTCGGCGAGCAGCCGGTGCTGGAGGATGTGGATTTGGACCTGCGCGCCGGCAGCGTGACGGTGCTGATCGGCCCATCGGGCGCCGGCAAGTCCACGCTGCTGCGGCTGATCAACCACCTGGAGCGTGCCGACAGCGGCTACGTGACCGTCGGCGGCCAGCTGATCGGCTACCGCCGTGACGGTGACACCCTGTACGAACTGCCCGAGCGCGAGATCCGCCGTCGGCGTGCCGAGGTGGGCATGGTGTTCCAGGGCTTCAACCTGTTCCCGCATCTGACCGCGCTGGAGAACATCATCGAGGCACCGATCGCGGTACGTGGTGTATCGCGCGCGCAGGCCGAGCAGCAGGCGCGCACACTGCTGGAGCGGGTCGGCCTGGCCGACAAGGCCGATGCCTTCCCGCGCCAGCTGTCCGGTGGCCAGCAGCAGCGCATCGCGATTGCCCGCGCGCTGGCGCTGCAGCCGAAGGTGCTGCTGTTCGACGAACCCACCTCTGCGCTGGACCCGGAACTGGTGGCTGAAGTGCTCAGTGTGATCGAGGAGCTGGCCCGCTCCGGCACCACGCTGGTAATTGTCACCCATGAGTTGAGCTTCGCCCGCCGCGTGGCCGACCACGTCGTGATGATGGACCAGGGGCGGGTGATCGAGCAGGGCACGCCCGACGCCGTATTCGAGCGGCCGCGCCAGCAACGCACGGCCGATTTCCTGGCCAGGACCCTGTAACCCCGGAAGGAGCACCATGAGTCGTGCAGCATCGCGTCGTCCCTCGCGCAGCACCCTGTTGATCGTGGCGGTGCTGGTCATCGGCATTGCCGGTATCGTCTACTCGCGCCTGCGCCAGGCACCGGATGCAGGCACCGTGGCCGCGACCAGCCTGGCCAGCGCGAACACGGCCGTCCTGAAGGGCACGTTCGACCCGAAGGCGCAGGCGTTGATCCCCGCCGGTTATCAGTTCGTCACCCCTGGTGCGTTTACCGTAGCCACCCATCCGGGGCAGCTGCCGCTTGCCGACTACGGCACCGACAGCAAGGACGTGGTCGGCATCGAGCCGGACATCGCGCGGCTGATCGCCGATGCGTTGGGCCTGAACCTGGTGATCGTGCCGGTCGCGTGGGCGGACTGGCCGCTGGGGCTGGAATCGGGCAAGTACGATGCGGTGCTGTCGAACGTGACGGTGACCGAAGAGCGCAAGAAGAAGTTCGACTTCTCCAGCTACCGCTACGATCTTCTGGGCATCTACACGCGCAGCGATGGGCCCATCCAGAAGATCGAAAAACCCGCTGATGTGGCCGGGCTGAAGGTGGTGGTGGGCGCCAGCACCAACCAGGATCAGATCCTGCGGCAGTGGGATCGGCAGAACATTGCGGCCGGCCTGAAACCGGTGGAGTACCAGTACTTCGATGACGCCGTGGTCGGCCGCTTGGCGGTGATCACTGGCCGCGCCGATGTCTCGTTCGAGCCCAATGCCACCGGCGCCTACTCGGCACGCGATGGCAAGGTGCGGCGCGTCGGCCTGTTCCCCGGTGGCTGGCCGAATGCTGCGGCGATCTCGGTGACCACGCGCAAGGGCAGCGGCCTGGCCGATGCGGTGACGCAGGCGTTGAACACCCAGATCGGCAGCGGCACCTACGCGCAGGCGCTGAAGCGCTGGAACGTGGCCGAGGAGGCGGTGCCGCAGTCGCAGACCAATCCGCCGGGGCTGCCGACGCTCTGATGCTACAGGAGCATCCACGCATGGCATGGATCTACAGGCGGAGTCTGCCTTCTGTAAAGCCGCGCCATGCTCGGCTGCTCTACCAACGCGCTTCCAGCGTCTTGAACGGCTTCGACCACCGCACGCCCTCCGCATCGAACGCGGTAACGTCGCGCCCATCCACACGCACCGTCTTCGGCATCGTGCGCGCCGGCCACCAGACCTTCACCGCCGTCCCACTGCGCAGGCCCTTGCCCAGCGTGATCGATAGCGTGCCGTCCTGCTGCCGCGCCTGCATCTGCAACGTGCCATACGCGGTTGGCAGGCGTTCCACCGCCAATCCATCGCCCGCCACCCACGAGGGGGGCGTGCCCGGCAGCAGCGAGAGCGCATCATCGTCTTCGCGCATCAGCATGCCGAACAGCGTGCGGCCGTATTCGGCGCCGATCCAGGTGTGCGGCATGTCGCCCAGGTAGCGCGGGAAGCGCAGGCGCGAGTGCACGACCTCGGCCAGCACCTGCCACTGAAGCGGGCGCCGGTCATGCAGCAGCCCTTGCAGCAGCTCATCGGCGACCTGCGGCTGGCCCAGGTGTACGTAACTCAGCACGTTGCGGATCTCGTAAGGTGTGTACGCGTACAGCGCACCGGGCTGGCTGCGCTTGCGCACGTCCTCCAGATAACGCGCGAAGGTTGTCCGCAGCGCCTCGGCGGGCAACACGCTCTGTGCGCCGGTCGGGTCCAGTGCGATCGAAACGCCGGTGGGATCGCCATCGCCCAGGTCGGCCGAGGAGGGAATGAAGTCGATGCCCTTCCACGCCATCGTCGCCCGGATCGAGGCATGCAGTGCGTCGTAGAGCAGCGTGTATTGTTCGCGCGCCCAGGCTGCGGTCTGGTGGTCGCCCAGCGATTCGGCCAGCCAGGCGCCGTCGTGCCAGCCCTTCAGGCCCCAATAGTCATCCCAATAGCTGTGGGTGGGCGAGGGGTAGCCCTCATGGCTGATCGACGGCGCAAGAATGCCCGCGAACCGTTCCGGCGAAGGCTGGTCAGCCTTGTAACCGGGCACCAGCGTGCGCTCGCGCAGTTCCTGCAGGAAGCGCAGCGCCGCTTTCACTTTCGGCAGATAGCCACGCACAGACTCGGGGCCGCCGTCCAGGCGCGCGACATCGGCCACCAGCGCGACGTACTGGCCCTGACTGTCGTACTCGATGTCCGATCCAAAGCCGGTGTTGACGCTGCCATCGTCGTTGAGGATCGGTGAGACCAGGCCGTTGGCATGCACGCCGTGTTCGCTGTACCAGGCCAGGTAGTCGCGCGCCACGCGGGCTTCGCCCATCCGCAGCAGCACCGCCGAGGTGGCCATGCCGTCGCGGATGAAGGACCGGTTGTAGTTGCGCGGGCCGGGCTGCATGGCTGGACCGGTCTGGTTGATCAGCATGTAGGCGGCCTGCGCGCGCAGCATGTCCACCAGCGACGGATCGGGCAGGCGCAGGCCGACCTGACCCAGCCGTGCCTGCCAGTCCGCAGACGCCTGCGTGGCCAGTGAATCAAACGCCGCATTGGCATCGCGGGGCAGCGTGGTCAGATCCAGCGCAGGCGCTTCGGGCAGCACGCCATTGGCATCGGCGGCGGCGGTTCCCAACGGGAACGCGACCACGATGGCATCACTGGTTCCCGGCGCCAACGAGACGCGGTAGTTCAATGCAGCCGAGGCAAGCCCCTGGTCGTCGCGCGCCTGTTGCGTGGAAGGCAGCTGGCCGGCAGCGAGGGTCGCGGTGATCTCCGTTGCGCCATCCTTGCCGAATGGCGCCGCGCCCGACGCAGCCACCGGCGTGAGCGACTGCAGCAGCGTGCGGCCATTGATACGCAGGGCCTGCCCATCGATGGTCACCTCGCGGATCGGGGACAACCCGCCGTTCTGCCACGGCGGATTCATCTGCATCGGGCGCACCACGAGGCTGAGCGTGCCCTCGATCTTCGTGCTTCCCGTGTTCTGCAGGCGATGCCGCAGGAAGGTCACCGGCTGGCCATCGCGCTCGATGGCGAATACTTCACTGCGCAGCTGCAGGCCGGGTTGCGGTGACCAGGTGGCGGAGGGCATCGGCTTCCAGCCGTCGCGCAGGGCATGCTGCATGGTCTGCCCGGCGGCGCCGGCGGGCAGGCCATCAGCACTGCGCCAGACGGGCTGCACCAGCGGTGCGCCCTTGAAGGCTTCCAGGTTGCCGTACTCGTCGAAGATCGATTTCTGTCGTCCTGCATGCACACCCACGGCCGTCCAGTAGGTCTGCTGCATCTGCAGCGAGGCCGGGAACAACGCGCGCTGGGCGCCGCTGGCAACGATCTGATACCGCTTCATCGGCGTCATCACGGCTTTCGGACCGAGCAGGCGCAGGCGTGCGATCTGCGGCGCAGCGCCGTCCACGCTCAGGCGGAAAGCACGTAGAGGTTGTGCCGTGTCAGCAGCCAGCCAACTCTGCCGATGATTGGCCGCCTGTGCATCGTGTGCGAGGTCCTGCCAGCGGCCTTGTGCGTCCTGCACCTGCAAGCGGGCGGCGCCGCGCTCGCCATCGGCCCAGTCGACCGCCAGACCGGCCGTGGACTGGGCGCGAGGCAGCAGGATCTCGAGCGTATGGGATCCACCTTTTCCGGCCGGAATCGCGACGGTGCCGCCGCCCTGCCAGAGCGCCGCCGCCTGCGCTGCATCGATACCGCTGAGGCGTGCGCTGAGCGTGCTGTCCAGAGGCTCCATCTCGAAGATCGACACGCCCCAGTCGGACGTGCGCTGCGGGCTGGCCAGCCGCAGGTAGCGCGCCTGCCGCGGCGCGAAGTACAGCGTTTCCACATCGCCCAGCGAATCGGCCATGGTGTACGCGGTCTGCCACTGCCTGCCGTCCAGCGAGGTCTGCAGTGAATAGCCCTCCGGGTTGGAGACATCCCAGGTGAGCCGTGCGCCCGCCAGCATCGCCGGCGCGCCCAGATCGATCTGGAACCAGTGGCCCGGACTGAATGCACCGCCGGTGACGGTCTTCGGGTCGCCGTCGATCAGGTGGCTGATCGCCATCGCCGGTACCTGCTGCGAGGAACTGCTGGCCTGCCATTGGCTGCGCGGCGGGAGCGTCTGGGCCTGCGCGGAGGACGCCAGGGCGACGAGCAGCAGGGCGGCGGCAGGGCGCAACGGGAAAAGCAGGGTGGAGACCTTGGAGCGTTTGGCGCGCAACGTCATTACGGACTGCCTCGCAGGTTCGGCCGGAATCGGGCGAGCGCTACGCTAGCAAGGGATGTAATCGGTTACATGACGCACTGCAGCGGCGCAGACCGTTTCTGTGGTCGATGCAGCCGAGCAGGGCTCGGCTCTACATGGTTCCCGGCAGGTCAAGCGCCCGCCTGTTACAGCTCCACCGTCTCCCACCAGCGCGTACCCGCCTGCGGCGCCTGCATGTCCAGCGCTTCGCCCATCATCGGCGTGGCCACCGGTACATTTTTTGCGGCCGCCAATGCGGTGATGCGCTCGAACGGCTGCTGCCATGCGTGCAGGGCCAGATCGAAGGTGCCGTTGTGGATCGGCAGCAGCCACTTGCCGCGCAGGTCCAGGTGCGCCTGCAGCGTCTGTTCCGGCTGCATGTGCACGAATGCCCAGCGCGGATCATAGGCGCCGGTCTCGATCATGGTCAGGTCGAACGGACCGTATTTCTCGCCGATGGCCTTGAAGCCGTCGAAGTAGCCGGTGTCGCCGCTGAAGAAGATGCGGAAGTCACCGTCCTGGATCACCCACGAGGCCCACAGGCTGCGGTCGCTGTCGCCCAGGCCGCGGCCGGAAAAATGCTGGCCCGGGGTGGCTGTCAGGCGCAGGCCATTGGCCTCGGTGGGTTGCCACCAGTCCAGCTGTTCGACCTTGCGCGCATCCACTCCCCACGCGATCAGCTGGTCGCCGACGCCAAGCGGTGCAATGAAGCGCGCGGTCTTGCCGGCCAGCTGCATGACCGCGGCATGGTCCAGGTGGTCATAGTGGTTGTGCGAGAGGATCACACCGGCGATCGGCGGCAGCGCGTCGATGCTGATCGGCGGTGCATGGAAGCGTGCCGGCCCCATCCACTGCACCGGCGAGGCCCGCTCGGAGAACACCGGATCGGTCAGCCAGTACTGGCCACGCAGCTTCAGCAGGATCGTGGAGTGCCCCAGCCGGAACAGGCTGCGATCCGGTGCGGCGTCCAGCGTGGCGCGGTCCAGCGGCTTCACCGGAACCGGGTGTGCGGGCACGGTCCCCTTGGGCTTGTTGAACAGGAACGTCCACCAGATCTCCGCGCCGTCCCGCAGGCCCATCGCCGGACGGGGCAGGGCATTGTGGAACTTGCCATCACGGTACTGCGGCGAATCGGGGAAGTCGGGGAGGGACCAGGACTTGCAGAAGGTGTAGGCGGTCACGGCGAGGATTCCGAGCAGGAGGACAAGGAGCAGGCGCTTCATGGGTGACGTCCGCTGAGTACACTGCACAGTGTAGTTTTGTGTTTTTCAAAAGTACACCGCCGAGTGTAAAATGGAGGCATCCGTTCAGTTATCCGGTTCCCGCCATGTCCCGTGCCCCGCAACGCCTGACCGACCGCAAACGCGACGCCATCGTGCGCGCGGCGGTGGAGGAGTTCCGTGCCTCGGGCTACGAGGCGACCAGCATGGACCGCATCGCCGAGGTGGCGGGGGTCTCCAAGCGCACCGTCTACAACCACTTCCCGAGCAAGGAAGCGCTGTTCTCGATGATCCTGGAGGAGCTGTGGGAGCGCAGCGTGGCCAGCGACGCACTGCCATACCGCGCTGACCAGCCGCTGCAGACGCAGTTGCTGCAGTTGCTGGGCCAGAAGCTGGACCTGCTCAGCGATGGGAATTTCATCGATCTGGCGCGGGTGGCGATGGCCGAGATCATCCATTCACCGGAGCGTGCGCAGGCCATCGTCTGCCGCATGGGCGAGAAGGAAAGTGGCGAGAGTGCCTGGATCCGCGCAGCAATTGCCGATGGCCGCCTGCGCGAGGTGGATCCGGACTTTGCCGGCCACCAGTTGCATGGGCTGGTGAAGAGCTTCGCGTTCTGGCCGCAGGTCACGATGGGGCAGCCACCGTTGACCGCGCAGGAACGTGCGCGCGTGGCCGAATCGGCGGTGGCGATGTTCCTGGGGTTCTACGCGGTCTAGCTGGCTGCGAAGCGACGGAACTCGTCGGCCGGCAGCGCCGCCGAGTACAGGTAGCCCTGGCCGACATCCACCCCGAGTGCGCGCAGCTTCTGTTCCTGGGCCAGGGTCTCGGTACCCTCGGCCACCACGATCGCGCCGCAGCGGTGCGCGACTTCGACGATGAAGCGCACGATCGACTGCGACTTGGCGTCGGACAGCGTGGCGATCAGTGCCTGCTCGATCTTGACCTCGGCGATGGCCAGCTGCGAGAGCAGGATCAGGGTTGAATAGCCGGCGCCGAAATCATCCAGCGACAGGGTGATCCCGGCTGCCAGCAGCTGTGCGATGTTGGCATCGACCACGTCGCGCTCGACGATTTCGGTCCATTCGACGATCTCCAGCCGCAGCATCGCACCGGGGATGTCATGCAGCTGCAGCAGCTCCTGCAGGCGCAGGCCGAAGTCGGGCAGGCGCAGCGATTCTGCTGAAACATTGACTGCAATGGTCAGCGCCGCGCCGTCCCGCCGGCAGTGCTGCAGGAAGTGCACCGCCGACCGCAGCGTGGCCCATTCCAGGTCTGCCAGCCGCCCCTGCCGGCGCAGCAGCGAGATCACCCGCATCGGGGCAATCGGCCGGCCTTCGCCGTCGCGCATGCGCAGCAGTGCTTCAGCGCCGACCAGTTGGCGGTCCTGCAGGCGATGCTTGGGCTGGTAGCACAGCGGCGCATTGCCCTGCTGCAGCCAGTGCTCAAGGGCCACCTCGATCAGGGCGTCGATCTCGCTGTCGCGCTGGATCGGGTCATCGAAAAACACCACGCCCGACTCGATCGCGCTCAGTGCCACGGTGATGGCGCGGAACGGAAGATGTCCTTCGTCGGCTTCAGCAGGGGGCTTCAATTCAACCACTGCACAGCGGAACAGCGGCCGGAAGCCCGGCCAATCGCGGCCGACCCGATCGGCCAGGTTGCTGGCCAGCTCGGTGATCTGCGGTTGCGTGCGCAGTGTGGACAAGGTCAGGCCCCGCACCAGGATCGCCAGCGCGGCATCACCGAACTGGTAGATCTCCAGCTGCGCGGCCGACAGCGAGGGCAGCAGCCGATGCACTTCTTCGGTGCTGTCGCGCTGCCACAGGCCGTTGTCCTGCAACGGCCCGTAGCGCAGGCGCAGATCGCGCAGGTTGCCCATCTCGGCCACGATCAGGCAGGCCCTGCCGGTGCCGTCGTTGTCCCGCCAGTACTGCTGCAGGCGTTCACCGAGCGCACGCATGTTGGGCAGCCCGCTGATCGGATCGATGCGCAGCCAGGCCTGTTCGCGCTGGCGTTGCGCATCGATCTGGGCATCGTTGTAGACCAGCGCGAACACGGCGCCGAGCACGAGCAGTGAGACCGGCAGTGCCAGCACGCGCTGGATCGCCAGCTCGGCCACCGGCAGTTGATCGGCGCCAATGATCGCCACACCCAGCGCCAAACCCAGAGCGGTTACTCCGATACGCACGGACCATGCCTGCAGGATCATGCGCGGCGAGAGCTCGTTGAGCATGCGCGGGTACAGGTGCCTGCGCAGCCAGACGCCCGCCACCGTCTGCAACACGGCCTCAAGGCTGGCAGGCAGGAAGAACGGGATACCGACGAACTGGTAGCGGGCCAGCAGGGCGGCAGCCAGGCAGCCCAGGCCGCCGCGCCAGCCGCCCAGCAGGCCACTGACCAGCAGGATGTCGAAGCCCAGGTGCAGTTTGACGACACCCTGGGAATAACGGGCCACGAACCAGGAATTGAACAGGTAGATCAGGCCCAGCGCTACGCCGACATACAGGCGACGACCTTCAATGGCGTGCCCGGCGCGGCGGGTGGCGATCAGCAGTACGCCGATCATGCCGATCACTGCCGTGGCCTGCAGCAGGTACAGCGGCAGGCTGGGCAGGGCGCTGTCCAGGACCTGGGCCGAGACCCGTGAAAGCGCATCCATAGCAGGTTCCCGCCTGTGACCGACGGCCAGTGACGAGCAGGGTAAACCACGGCCGCGCGCGCGGCCACCGAGGGTGCCCTGCGGCGGCCGGCAAGGCCAGTAGCGCGGGTCGGCGATGGCGGGCAGCACCCGTTCGCGCACGAAGCCGGAGGATGACTGCTGCAACAGGGCGCTTGCCATGGCCACGACATCGTGGACCGGCACCTGCCCACCGTCGCCGCGCGCTGCGGCCTCGGCCACCGGCACCGACAAGGCGTCGCCGGTGTTGAGGTAGCCCAACTGCAGGCTGGTCACCGCCAGCCGGCGATCGCCGAAGTCCTCGCGCAGCGCATCGGCGATGCGTTGAGGGCGAACGTCGAGGCGCCGAACGCCACTTCCGGGCGGCCACTGCCGTCGCTGACGCAGGCGCTGGGACGTAATGGCCTCCGACCGTCCGGTCAGCTCGCTCAGGCTGCCTGCCGCACGCGGGTCGACGTGCTCCAGGATGAGCGAGAATGCGCAGGGTCACCGGCAACAGGAATCTCCTGGCATGGACGAGCACAACGCCACCCCTGATGGCATACCGCTGCCGTTGGCGTGGCAGAAAGCGTTGGCCGATGCGCGCATCGAGCGGCAGTCGATGGGTGTTTCGCGGGCCGACGTTGCCCGCGTGCAGCGGCCGGGCCGCCCCGATGCCTTCGTCAAGTCGGAACTGATCGACGCCTTCAGTGAGCTGGGCGATGAGATCGCGCGCCTGCGCTGGTTGCAGGCACGGGGGCTGCCGGCGCCAACGGTGATTGCCACGGCTGAAGAAGCGGGCCGGCGCTGGTTGCTGATGAGCGCGCTGCCTGGCCGCGATCTGGCCTCGTCGCCGGAACTCGCACCGCAGCAACGGGTGCAGATACTGGCCGACGCGCTGCGCGGGCTGCATGCGTTGCCGGTGGCAGCCTGTCCGTTCGATCAGCGGCTGGCCTCGCGCCTGCCGGTCGCGCAGGCGCGGGTCGAGGCCGGGTTGGTGGACGCCGATGACTTCGATGACGAACGCCTGGGCCAGAGTCCGCAGCAGGTCTTCGCCCAACTGTGCAGCACACGGCCCGATCATGAAGATCTGGTGGTCAGCCATGGCGATGCCTGCCTTCCGAATCTGATGGTGGCCGAGGGGCGTTTCAGCGGGTTCATCGACTGTGGGCGACTGGGCGTGGCCGACCGCTACCAGGACCTGGCGCTGGCCGCGCGCAGCCTGGTCCACAACTTCGGTGATACGCGTTGGGTCACACCGTTGTTCCAGCGCTACGGCGCTGTGGCCGACGAGTGCCGGTTGGCGTTCTACCGGCTGCTCGACGAGTTCTTCTGAGCCCGCGCGCGGCTGGCGATGGCCGCGCAGATCAGGCCACCGACCACGCTCAGGTGCTCCAGTGCGAAGAACATCGCCAGCTGCTGTTCCGCGCCGTGCTTGGTCCAGAAGGTATGCACGATGACGATGGTCAGCAGCATGAACACCGCCAGCGCGCCGCTCCCCAGCCAGAGCAGGCGGTCGAGCAGCAGGCACATCGAGCCGCCCAGCAGCACCCCGGCACTGGCGAGGTTGAACAGCACAGGCGGTTGCAGCCCGGCCGCCTGCATTTCGGCCACGCTGTTGTCCCACGCCAGCAGCTTGGCCAGACCCGATGACAGGAACACCACGGCCAGCAGCAGTCGGGCCAGGAACCACAGCACGCGGCTGTCGAGCAGGGCGGTGATCATCCGTGGCATGAAGTCACTCCAGGTTGGGCTTGGAACGGGCCGCGCAGCATCGGGCCTCAACCGCAGTTGAGGTCAAGGGCCGGCTGAACGGAGCTCGCTGGTGGCCGGGTTGCCAGCTTCCAGTTGGACGAACGTTCGTTCACTATTGGCGTCATGAACCGAGCCGACCGCAACGCGCAACGCAACGCGCAGATCCTGCAGGCCGCCCTGCAGTGCTTCCTCGCCAAGGGATTCCACCAGACCAGCATGCGTGACATCGCGCGGGCGGCCGACGTCAGCCTGGGCAATCTCTACAACCACTTCCCCGGCAAGGAGGCGATCATCCTTGCAGTGGCAGTGGCCGAGAGCGAAGAATTGGCGCCGTTGCTGCAGCGACTGGCCGTGGCCGACGGTGATCGCACGCAGGTGCTGGCGTTCCTGCAGGATTTCCACGCGCTGTGCAGCCAGCCGGAATGGGCGACGCTCGCCGTCGAAGTGCTGGCCGAGAGCGCACGCAATCGGGCCGTGGCCGAGGCATTTGCGGCCAATCGCAGGCAACTGCAGGCTGTGCTGGCCGAAGCCCTGCAGCAGGTGGCAAAGCGTGAACGTCGGCGTCCCGTGCTGGCCCCGGCGCTGCAGGCGCAGGTGTTGCTGGATGCCATCGAAAGCGATGCCCTGCGTCGAGGGCTGGGCGAAGCCGGTGGCACCGATGAGGCTCCGCTGGACCCTGGCCTGCTCGCGCTGCTGCTCGGTGCACGCGCATGAGCGCGGTTGACCGGCGATTACACGGCCTTGATCTGGCGCGGTATCTGGCGCTGGCTGGCATGGTGCTGGTCAATTTCCGCCTGGCAATGGCCGTGCCAGCAGAGGGCGCCGGATGGTTGGCAGGCGTCTTCCACTTTCTGGAAGGCAAGGCCTCTGCGACCTTCGTCACCCTGGCCGGACTTGGCCTGGTACTGGCCACGCAGCGCCTTGGCTGGATGCCGGCCAGCGCGCAGACCTGGCAGCGCGCGCTGTTCCTGCTGGTGCTGGGCCTGCTCAACCTGACCCTGTTCCCGGCCGACATTCTGCACTACTACGCGGTGTATTTCGCGCTGGCGGTGCTGTGGCTGCGTACGTCGCCACGGGTGCTGCTGGCCAGCATCGCCGGCCTCGCGGCCGGGTCGTTCTGGGCACTGCTGCACTGGAATTACAGCCAAGGCTGGAACTGGCAGACGCTGGAGTATGCCGGTCTCTGGCAATGGCCGGGTGCCGCGCGCAACCTGCTGTTCAACGGCTTCCATCCCTTGCTGCCCTGGATGTGCTTCTTCCTGCTGGGCATGCTGCTGGCGCGCCTGCCGTTGTCACAAGCGCGGGTGCAGCGTGCGTTGCTGCTGGCGGGCCTGCTGCTGATCGGCGCAGGCCAGGCCGTGCAGCAGCTTGCGCAGGGAACGCCCTGGCAGCCGTGGCTGTCAACGCAGCCGATGCCGCCGGGACCGGCCTACGTGTTGACCGGTGCGGGCGCAGCCTGCAGCGCGATTGCCGCGTGCCTCTGGATCAGCCGCCGGCATCCGGGGGATTGGCTGGAACCGCTGACTGCAGCAGGGCGAATGACCCTGACCCTGTACGTCGGCCACATCCTGCTGGGCATGGGTACGCTGGAATGGTTGGGCCTGCTCGATGGCAGCGCGTCGCTACCGACCGTGCTGCTGTGGGCGCTGTTGTTCCTGATGCTGGCCACGGGCGCAGCGTGGCTGTGGTCGTGGCGGTTCACGCGGGGGCCATTGGAAGCGGTGATGCGGCGCGTCGCCGGCTAGCACGTCGGTCGCGCAGGCACGATGTTGTGACGGACATGTCTGTGTCGTGGCGGGCACATCTGCGATAGTTGTCGCAGATAACACTTTCCGCTTGCATCCATGTCATTCGCTTCGGCGCAGCATCTCGGCGAAGTCCTCCAGCAGTCCTATGGCATCACCGCGACCGCCGTGGTGCCACGCCCGGTTGGCGCCGATGCCAACGCCAGCGTGTATCGCATCGATGCACGGCGCGGGCAGTGGTGGTTGAAATGCCGCAGCTACCAGGTGGCCCCTGCCGTCTGGGACACCCTGCATTGGCTGCGCGGCACGCTGGGTATCGAGGAAATCGTTGCGCCCTGGCCGGCGCTGACCGGCGGGGCATCGGTGCAGCGCTGGGGCCTGCAGTTCACCCTGTTCCCGTATGTGGAAGGCCAGTCCGGTTTCGAGGCGGCATTGAGTCGCACGCAGTGGCAACGGTTGGGCGAGGTGCTGCGGCGCCTGCACGAGGCGTGCCCGCCACCGGCGCTGCAGGAAGCGCTGCCGAGCATCCGGACGGAAACCGCGGCGCTGGAGACCGTCGGGCAGTGGCTGGCCGGCGAAGGCCTGGCGGCTGCCAAGGATGGGCTGGGCCGTGCCTTCGTCTCGGTCTGGGACCAGCAGCACGCGCGCATCGCGGCACTGCACGCGCAGGCACTGCAGCTGCACGCGGCGTTGCAGGATGTGCCGGTGCGGCTGCACCTGTGCCACACCGACCTTCATGCCGGCAACCTGCTGATGGCCAATGACGGCGGCCTGCACCTGATCGACTGGGATGGCTTGTCGCTGGCACCGCGCGAGCGCGACCTGATGTTCATCGGTGGCGCTGTCGGCGGGCGCTGGGGCCGCGAGAATCCGTTGGGATTCGAGGAGGGCTATGGCAGCGACCGCGGCGACCCTCGCTGGATTGCCTGGTACCGTCACTGGCGCATCCTGCAGGACCTGATCGAGTTCCAGCAGGTCCTGCTGGGCAGCGATGGAGAGGATCGTTCGCCGCAGCTGCGCCGGCAGTCGCTGCACTATCTGAGCGAGCAGTTCGCACCGGGCAATGTATTCGACGCGGCCGAGCGGGTGTATCGCGCGCTGTAGATCCCACGCCATGCGTGGATGGCAGTTCCTACGATGAACCCTCACGCTGCGCGGCGGGTCGGGCATGGCCCAAATCTACAGGGGCGCGCGGTGTCTGCGCGGGGTGTGGATCTACTCTGCGGGCTTGGCCGCTGCAGAGGCCGCTGCGCTGGCGGCGCGGCGCGACAGTACGGCCTCGCGGTGGGCAATGTAGGCGTTGGCGGCGAGGATGATGCCGGCGCCGATGATCGTCCAGCGGTCCACGCTTTCGTTGAACAGCAGCCAGCCGAACAGCGTTACCAGCGGCAGCTGCAGGAAGCTGATCGGGGTCAGCGCCGAGACTTCACCCAGGCGCAGCGCCCGCGTCCACAACAGCTGGCCGATGGTGCCGAGCACGCCGGTGGCCAGCAGCCACAGCCAGGCCACGCCGCTCGGCCAGACCCAGACGAACAGCGCCGGAAGCAGCGACAGCGGCACCCAGAACACGTAGGTGTAGAGCACCACGGTATCGGCGCTGTCGACGCGGGTGAGCTGCTTGATCTGGATCGCCACCAGCGAACTGAGCACCGCGGCGGCCACGGCGACCAGGCTGCCCGCGGTGAAGCCGGCGGTACCGGGTCGCACGATCACCAGCACACCGATGAAGCCGACCACGACCGCGGCCCAGCGGCGCACGCGCACGGTTTCACCCAGCCACAGCACGGCGGCAATCGTGACGAACAGCGGCGTGGAGTACGACAGCGACACCGCCTGCGCCAACGGCAGGTGGCCCAGTGCCCAGAACGCGCACAGCATCGAGCCCAGGCCAATCGCACTACGCACGAAATAGCGCGGCAGCTGCCGCGTCTTCAGCGGCGCACGGCCGGGCCGCAGCAGCATCGGCAGCAACGCCAGCAGGCCGAAGGCATTGCGGAAGAACGCCACCTCCTGGGTCGGCACGTACCGGGTGGCATAGCGGATCGCTACCGCCATCAGGCCGAACGCCATCGTACTGCCGAGCATCAACAGCGCCGCCCGCATCGGGGCGGCGCCGGGGGAGAGGGCGGGAGTGTTCACCACTGTGCGCCGAGCAGGCGGGGCTCCGGTTCGATCGGCACGCCGAACTTCTCCAGCACCGAGGCCGAGATGCGGCGCGCCAGCGCCAGCAGCTCAGCACCGCTGGCATTGCCGTGGTTGACCAGCACCAGCGCGTGGCTTGGCGCCACACCGGCATCACCTTCGCGGAAGCCCTTCCAGCCGCAGGATTCGATCATCCAGGCCGCCGAGACCTTGCGCTTGCCGTCCTGCTCGGCCGGGAACACCGGCAGCTCGGGGAAGTGCTGCAGCAGCACGTCGACCTGTTCCAGCGGCAGCACCGGATTCTTGAAGAAGCTGCCGGCATTGCCCAGCACGTCCGGGTCGGGCAGCTTGCGGCGGCGGATCGCGATCACGGCATTGGCCACGTCCACTGCGCTCGGCAGCTCCACGCCCTGTGCCTGCAGTTCCTCGCGGATGCCGGCGTAGTCCATGCGCAGATCGTGCAGCAGTGGCAGCTTCAGTTCGATGGCGGTGATCAGGTAGCGATCGGGTTGCTGCTTGAACACGCTGTCGCGGTAGGCGAAGCCACACTGTTCGTTGTCCAGCCGTACCCAGGCCTGTTGCTGGCAGTCCCAGGCCTCGACGGCCTGGATGAACTCGCCGACCTGCGCGCCATAGGCGCCGATGTTCTGGATCGGCGCGGCACCGGCGGTGCCGGGAATCAGCGCCAGGTTCTCCAGCCCGGACAGGCCTTCCTGCAGCGACCACATCACCAGGCCATGCCACGGCACGCCGGCGCCGGCACGGATCACGGCATGGTCGGCGCGGTGTTCAAGGAAACTGATGTCACGGTTGCCGAACACCAGTACGGTGCCCGGCAGGTCCTCGGCGATCAGAACGTTGCTGCCGCTGCCCAGCACCAGCAGTGGGTCGCTGGCCACCTCGGGCAATGCCAGCACCTCCGGCAGCAGCGCGGCATCGTGCAGTTCCAGCAGCTGCGCGGCGCTGGCCTGCACGTGGAAGGTATTCAGCGCCTGCAGCGGCGCATTGCGGGTGAGCGTCCAGCGCAGCGGGGCGTTGCCGTCGATGGTATCCATAGGCGCGCTCACAGCGGGGCCACCGCGCCGCGGCTCGGCGCTTCGCGGCGGCGACGGATCGCCTCGACGCATTCGGAAACCAGCGCCGGTCCACGGAAGATCAGGCCGCTGTAACACTGCACCAGTGCGGCACCGGCCGCCATCTTGGCGACCGCATCGGCGCCGGACAGGATGCCGCCGACGCCGACCAGCGGCACCGATTCGGGCAGGCGCGCGCGCAGGCGGCGCAGCACCAGCGTGGACTGCTCCAGCACCGGTGCACCGGACAGGCCGCCAGCCTCATTGGCCAGCGGATCGCCGGCCACCTTGCTGTGGTCGATGGTGGTGTTGGTGGCGATCACGCCGTCCACCTGCAGTTCGCCCAGCACGCGGGCGGCGGCGTCGATATCGCGTTCGCTGAGGTCCGGCGCCACCTTCACCAGCATCGGCACGCGTCGGCCGTGGCGGGCAGCAAGGTCTTCCTGGCGGTCGCGCAGCTGGCTGACCAGCTGGCGCAGCGCGGTCTCTTCCTGCAGCTCACGCAGGCCGGCGGTGTTGGGCGAGGAGATGTTGACGGTGATGTAATCGGCCAGCGGGTACACCTTGTCCAGGCAGGCGATGTAATCGTCCACGGCCTGTTCGTTGGGGGTGTCCTTGTTCTTGCCGATGTTGATGCCGAGCAGGCCGCGGCGGTTGCGCGCGCGCTCGACGTTGCGCACCAGCGTGTCCACGCCCGCGTTGTTGAAGCCCATGCGGTTGATGATCGCATTGTGTTCCGGCAGCCGGAACAGGCGCGGTTGCGGATTGCCGGCCTGCGGGCGCGGGGTGATGGTGCCGATTTCGACGAAGCCGAAGCCGAGCGCGAACAGTGCATCGATGTGCTCGCCATTCTTGTCCAGGCCGGCGGCCAGGCCGACCGGATTGGGGAAGGTCAGCCCGAACACCGTGCTGGGCATCGGCGCGATGCGTGCGGCCAGCAGCGGCGTGGTGCCGGTGCGATAGGCCAGGTCCAGTGCGGACAGGCCGAGGCCGTGGGCGCGCTCGGCGTCGAGCGAGAACAGGAAGGGGCGGGCAAGCGAATACATGCGTCGGTTCAGTCCAGCGTGCCGAGGAAGGCTCGGGTTCGATATTCAAAAGCGACCTGGCCGTCCACCGCATGGGCGGCGAACAGGTCCTGCAGAGCGTCGATCATCGGCGCGTGGCGAGGATGACCGGATTGGGGTGCGTAGGAGGAGGACAGCAGGCGCCCGCGCAGGGCGTCGAAGTCCAGATGCTGCACGTTCGGCAGCTCTACCCTGCCGCGCAGGCCGGGGCCGAACCAGGCCTGCATGGTGGCATCGTCCTGGTAGCGCTCGGCCACAGCGGTGTAGTCGGTGCCGTAGTCCAGCAGCAACTGTTCGTAGCCGATCAGGAACGGGCTGGCATCGAGCAGGCGCGAGTTCCAGTAGATCAGTGCCTGGCCACCGGGGCGCAGGATGCGCTGCCACTCGGCGCGCACCGCCACGGTGTCGAACCAATGGAACGCCTGCGCGACGCTGACCAGATCGATGCTGGTGTCCTCCAGGCCGGTGGCCTCGGCACGGCCATCGACAGCGGAAAAGTCCGGATACTGCGGCGCCAGCCACTGTTCGGCGGCGGCGCGCATGGCAGCGTTGGGCTCGACCGCCACCAGCGGATGACCGCTGGCGAGAAACGGGCGGCTGGAGATGCCGGTGCCGGCGCCGATGTCGGCGACACGGGCCTGGTGGCTGACGCCCATCGGGCCGTGCAGCCAGTCCAGCAGTGCGGGCGGGTAGTCGGGCCGGTAGCGGACGTAGTCGGCGACGCGGCTGCTGAAGCGTTCAGTGCTGTCGGAGGCGGTCATGGCGTCAGTTCGACACCGCCGCCAGCCATGCCAGGCCGCCGAAGAACAGGATGAAGACCAGGACGGCGGCAAGCACGGCGCCGACCATGACCCAGCCCAGCACCAGGCCGGTGAGTGCCATGCCATCGCCTTCCAGTTCATGCGGGCGGCGGCGGATCTCGGCGCGGGCCATGTGGCCGGTGATGATGGCGACGATGCTGGCTACGAAGGGCAGGACGGTCCAGCTGGCGATGCCCATGACCAGGCTGACCACGGCCAGGGCGCTTGTCTGTCGGGGTGCCACGCTCATCGGGTCCTCCTTGGCAGTGTGCACATGATAGTGCCTCTGCCCGGGCAATCCCATGCCCAGCGGTTGCGGACGCGCCAACCAGGGTTGGCCGCGACCGGCGGGCCGGTGTCAGCCCATCAACACCTGGCCGCCATCCACGTTGAGCACGCTGCCGGTAACCCAGCGCGCCAGCGGCGAGCACAGGAACAAGGCGGCGTCGGCGATCTCGCGCGGGTGGCCGAAGCGGCCGAACGGGATCTTCGCCAGGGTGCCGTGGTACAGCGCGGGATCCTCGATGCGGCGACGGTCCCAGAGCCCGTCATCGAACTCGATCGAGCCCGGTGCGATGGCGTTGACCCGGATCCGGTCCTTGGCCAGCGCCAGCGCCTGCGAGGTGGTGTAGTGCGAAAGCGCGGCCTTGGCAGCGGCGTAGGGCGCGCCGCCGGGACGCGGCTGCTGCGCGGCAATCGACGACAGATTGAGGATGCAGGCGTCGCCGGACGCACGCAGCCATGGCAGTGCCAGGCGCGAGGCACGCACGGCTGCCATCAGGTCGATCTGCAGGCTCGCGGCCCAGCCATCCTCGTCGTCGGCCATGCCGTAGCCGGTGGCATTGTTGACCAGCACATCGATGCCGTCGAAGGCATCGGCGGCGGCCTGCAGCCAGGCCTGGATCTGGCCGGGGTCGGCCAGATCAGCGGAAAACGCGTGCACTGGCGCGCCCTGTGCCTGGGCATCGGCGCACAGGGCCTCCAGGCCGGCCTGGCCGCGCGCACAGACCGAGACCTGCGCACCGGCACCGGCAAAGGCCAGTGCCATTTCACGACCAATGCCCTTGCTGCCGCCGGCGATGAGCACGCGGCGGCCGGTGAAATCAATCACCGGCTTGCCAGCCTGTAGCGCCGAGCCAGGCTCGGCTGCACTTCCTGCGGTGTTCATGGCCCGTCCTGCCGAGCATGGCTCGGCACTACAAAACAGCGTTACAGGTCGAACTTGATGCCCTGCGCCAGCGGCAGCGAATCCGAATAGTTGATGGTGTTGGTCTGGCGGCGCATGTAGACCTTCCAGGCATCCGAGCCGGACTCGCGGCCACCGCCGGTGTCCTTCTCGCCACCGAAGGCGCCACCGATCTCCGCACCGGACGTGCCGATGTTGATGTTGGCGATACCGCAGTCGCTGCCGGCCGCCGACAGGAACTTCTCGGCTGTCTTCAGGTTCTGGGTGAAGATCGAGGAGGACAGGCCCTGCGGCACGCCGTTCTGCATGTCGATGGCTTCGTCGATGCTGTCGTACGGCATCACGTACAGGATCGGTGCGAAGGTCTCGTGCTGGACCACGGCGTCGCTGTTCTTCAGGCCCGTGACGATTGCGGGCAGCACGAAGTTGCCGGCGCGGTCGATGCGGGTGCCGCCGGTCTCGATGGTGCCGCCGGCCGCCTTGGCCTGGGCGATGGCATCGAGGAACTGCTGCACGGCGCCTTCGCTGTTCAGCGGGCCCATCAGGTTGGCGGCATCGGTCGGGTCGCCGATCTTGCCTTCCACCTGCTTGTAGGCCTTGACCAGGGTGGACAGCACGTCAGCGTAGATCGAGCGGTGCACGATCAGGCGGCGGGTGGTGGTGCAGCGCTGGCCGGCGGTGCCCACGGCGCCGAACACGATGCCCGGCACGGCCAGCTTCAGGTCGGCGGTTTCGTCCAGGATGATCGCGTTGTTGCCGCCGAGCTCCAGCAGGCAGCGGCCGAGGCGGCGTGCGACCTTCTCGTTGACGGTGCGGCCGACCTGGGTCGAGCCGGTGAAGCTGATCAGCGGTACGCGGCGGTCGTCGACCATCTTCTCCGACAGCGCGGTGCCGGCATCGTTGATCAGGAAGAAGATGTCCGGGAAGCCGGCTTCGCGCAGGGCGTCGTTGCAGATCTTCAGCGAGGCGATGGCGGTCAGCGGCGTCTTGTTGGACGGCTTCCAGATGCACACGTCGCCACAGATGGCGGCCAGGAACGAATTCCAGCTCCACACCGCGACCGGGAAGTTGAAGGCCGAGATGATGCCGACCAGGCCCAGCGGGTGGTACTGCTCGTACATGCGGTGGCCGGGGCGCTCGGAGTGCATGGTGTAGCCGTACAGCATGCGGCTCTGGCCCACGGCGAAATCGGCGATGTCGATCATCTCCTGCACTTCGCCATCGCCTTCCGGCTTGCTCTTGCCCATTTCCAGGGCAACCAGCGAACCCAGGGCGTCCTTGTGCCTGCGCAGTGCTTCACCGCACAGGCGCACGGCTTCACCGCGGCGCGGCGCCGGCGTGGTACGCCAGACCTTGAAGGCTTCCTGGGCGCGGGCGACGACGGTCTCGTACTCGGCCTCGGTGGTAGCGCGGACCTGCGCGATCGGCTCGCCGGTGGTCGGGTTGACCGGGGTGATCAGCTCACCGCTGGTCGCGCTCGACCACTCCCCGTTGCCCAGGTACGTGCCAGCGTTGATCGCGTCCAGGCCAAGGGACTTGAGCAGCTCGGAAGACATGCAGACTCCTGTATTTCGTTACGTTGTTTGGTGCCATCGCGGGCAGGTGGGGGACGCGATGAACTGAATCGCCGATGGTAGCAGAGCGGCCTGTCCGGCCATGGTGCAACGCGCCAGCGCCGCCGTGTGGAGCACGAATGCTTGGAGGGCAGGGTGTGTTGCCTGTAAACTTCCCGGCTGCATGGCCCCGTAGCTCAGCTGGATAGAGCGTCCCCCTCCTAAGGGGAAGGTCGCCCGTTCGAATCGGGCCGGGGTCACCAGAATCAATGACTTAGGCAGACTCAGTGGTGATCATTTCCCACTGTTTCCCGCATATCCACAGGATTTGGTCCCAGTGGTCCCAGCGGTCCGCCTAGTACCTGAGCTTTGCAACGGCGCCATCGTCGCGCTCATGCGTCAGGTGTGCATAGAACTTCTCGGTCGCGGCGTAATCAGCGTGCCCGGCCAGAATCTGCACCCTTCGCAATGGAACGCCGGCCATCACCACGTGGGCGCAGAAGGTGTGCCGTAGCCGGTGGAGGCTGCCGCCGATCCCCGCCCGCTTGGCATCGGATGCGAACCAGTCAGACACGGTGTCCTTGTGCACGGCCACCAGCGGATCGGGAAGGTGGCGCAGCGCCCAGCGCGCATACCGGTTCGGCAACACCTCGCGCCACGTGCCTGACTCCGCGAACACGGTGGACTCGATGCTGCGATCGTTGCAGGCGGCCAGGAACTTCCGGGAAGCGGGATGGCAGGATGCCGAGCGCGAAAATGACCTCTCCCGTGTCGGTTGGGGTACCAGCTGAACGGTGCGCAGGCGCTCAGTCATGGTCGGCACCTCTTATGGCGGATGATGGGGCGCCTGCTCTCGCACTACATACCGTAGATGACCGTCCCGGGAAGGAGATCGCGCAAGAACACTGCGATCTTTATCGTGGCCCTGGCCGAAGCGTGTTGCTCGCTACTGCTGTTCCTGCCGCAGTTGCCGATGTGGCTGGTGCACTTAGAGGTATTGCCGAGCGACCGCTAGAACTCGGCTCTTTTGCACGTCAAATTCGATACGGGTCTCGGTAACGCAAATTTCCATGTCCTAAAATCGAGGAGCGGGCAAGACGCCCGCTGGAAATCTGTATGTCCATTCTCTAAGGAGTAGATGTGAAGAAGATGATCGTTGTAGCAGCCGTATTGGCCGGAGCTTTGGCCGTGAACGCGTCCGCCCAAGAGGTGGATTACCTGGGAGCCTCGCCCAAGCTCTTGGCAGAGGCCAATGCGCAGGCGGCGGACTTGCCGGCGGGCGTTCAGCTGGTTGAACTTGAGCGTTGGCGCAGTAGGGATGACACCTTCTCGGCGCGGCCGCTGAACACTCCGGGTGGAATGCAGCATCCAGGCAGGAAGGAAGGCACTTTGGGCTTCATTTCCTACTATCCATTCGAAGGCAGTGTGACAATGTACGCATGCCTCAACAACAACTGGCTGGATAGCTTCTCTTCGATGGATCCGAATTGCGAAGGCCATATGAAGACCACGAACGGCATGCCGATTACGGGTTACATCGCGGCTACGCAGCTCCCGGGCACTGTCCCCTTGTACCGCTGCATGCGCGGTGGTCTGAAACCGAACAACTGGGCAGATCACTTCGATACATTGGATGCCAACTGCGAAGGCGTGAAGTATCCGGTAAACGAAGGAATCATGGGCTACATCTGGCTCTGATTTATCGATGATCTGCGCCACTGCCAGATAAGGAGGCAGTCGCTACGCGACTGCCTCCAAGAGATCGCGGCGGTGATTCTTCAAGCGAACGCCGAAGAGGCTATGGCGATCCTGCTGGTAGTGAACCGCAGTACATGAATGTCTGTTGGGTCAGCTGCGTAGTGAACTCTGCCCCGATTTTCTGGCGTCGCGGACGGACGATGATGGTGAAAATGTGCAAATCGCCCACGTTGTCCCCGGGCAGTAGAGGGTCAGGGTCCTTTCGCAGGTCGAACGCCAGCAGCGACCCCATTAAACCTGCAAATCACTGATCTTAGGTCGCAATGGAAGCCCTCCTACGGCGAAGGTCGCCCCTTCGAATCGGGCCGGGGTCACCATGTACGCGGCGCCACGTCCGCGTGCACTGCCTGCGAGGTCACTCGGATATGCTGGCGCTTCGCCTCGCGAACCGGCCGCCATGGACCACCGCCTGCAGCCCGTGCAACCCCACGACTACGCGCGCATCGCCGGGTGGCTGGATTCGGCCGCAGCCACGCTGCGCTGGGCCGGGCCGGGCGTGCCCTATCCACTGCCGCCCGATCAGTTCGAGAACGTATTGCAGCTGCGCGAACGCCCGGGGTGGCTGCTGCTGGCAGAAAACGGCATGCGCGTGGGTTTCGGCCAGGCCTGGTGCACCCAGCCGGGTACGATGCATCTGGGCCGTCTGCTGGTTGCCCCTCAGGCGCGGGGCTGCGGTCTCGGGCGGACGCTGGTACACGCGCTGATCGAGCAGGCGTTCCAGTCTGATGCTGTCCAACGGCTGACCCTGCGCGTCTATCGGGACAATGCCGCCGCGCTTGCGTTGTACCGGACCCTCGGCTTCGAGCCAGTGGACGCTGCATCTACGCCGGCGCTGCTGTTCATGCAGCAGGCCCGGCGCTGAGCATGGCCATGCAGGCCGGTACGCCTTTAGTCCTGCTTGAGCAGTTCGACCAGCTGGCGCAGGCGATAGGGCTTGGGCAGGAACTCCACCTGCTCCGGAAGCGGCGGCAGCTGCGAACGCGCATAGCCGGAAGACAGGATCATGCGTGCATGCGGCTGCTCACGCGCGACGTGCTCGCTGAGTTCGATTCCGGACATGCCATTGGGCATGCTGACATCGCTGAACACCACGTCGAAGCGTGCGTCGCCCTTCAGCAACGCAGCGGCTTCATGCCCGTCGGCGGTGGTGGACACCTCGATGCCGAAATCGCGCAGGGCCATGCCGATCATCTCGCGCAGATCGTTCTGGTCCTCCACCATCAGTACGCGGATCGGGTCATCGGTCATGGGTTGCATCCTCGGTTGCGGGGAGCAGCAGGCTGACCGTGGTGCCGACACCGGGCGTGGTGGACACATCGACGAAGCCGCCGCTCTGGGTAGTGAATCCGAACACCTGGCTCAGGCCCAGGCCGCTGCCCTTGCCGATGTCCTTGGTGGTGAAGAAGGGCTCGCTGGCCCGTTCGGCGATGTCGGCGGCCATGCCGTGGCCTTCGTCGCAGACGCTGAGGGTGACATAGCCGCGTTGCAGCGTGGTGTCCGCATCCGGGTCGAGGCGATGTTCCAACGCGGTGCCGATCAGGATGCGACCGCCATCGGCGGTGGCCTCCACGGCATTGGCCACCAGGTTCGCCAGGGCGGTCTGGAGCTGCATCGCATCGGTGCTCACCTCCGGCAGGCCAGGGGTGAGATGGGCATCCAGTGCCACCGTGGGCGGGCAGGCGCGTTGCAGGTCCGGCAGCCACTGCCGTACCAGCGCATTGATGTCCACCGATTCCCGGATCAGGGTCTGGCCGGTGCTGAAGGCCAGCAGCTGGCGGGTCAACAGCGCGCCGCGGTCAGTGGCTGCCTGCGCGGCATCCAGCAGCTCGGCCGCGCGTGCATCGTCACCGCTGACACGCAGCGACAGCAGGTCCAGTGCGTTGCCGATGGTGGTCAGCAGGTTGTTGAACTCGTGTGACAGGCCGCGGCTGAGCCGACCGACCGTCTCGAACTGCTGGGTATTGCGCAGCGCACGCTGGGCATCGCGCAGCAGCCGCTGCGCCTGCCACTGCTCGGTGATGTCACGGGTGATCTTGACGAAGCCCAGCAGTTCGCCGGCCTCCACGACCGGCTCAATGACCACGCTTGCGCGGAACGACGAGCCATCGCGGCGAACGCGCCAGCCCTCACTGGCGACATGCCCCTGCTGCGCTGCGGCGCGAAGCAGGCGCTGCGGTTCGCCGGCCTCGCGGTCGGCGGCCAGGTAGAAGCGGCTGAAGTGCGTTCCCACCACTTCATCGGCTGAATAGCCTTTGATACGTTCGGCGCCCGGGTTCCAGCTGCACACGATGCCTTCAGGATCAAGCAGGTACAGCGCATGGTCGCGCACGCTGTCGATCAGCAGTCGCAGTTGTCGGGAAGGGTCCGTCAGCACGGACGTCGTAGAGGCGGCTGCGTCCACGTGTAAATAAGTGTTACCCCTGTGAGGGACGTGAAGCTAGGCACTCAAGTGTGAAGGATGCGTGCACGCCTGACACGTGCCATTGGTCCTGTGCGGCTGAATGCGACACGGAGTACCATCTTCCACCCTTTGCCTTCTGGAACCGACCTGCATGCGTCCTGGTGCGACTACGCGTGACCGCTGGATCTGGATGACGTCCGCCGTGCTGCTGGCCGCGACCATCGCGTTGGAACTGGTCGTCCCGCTCGGCTACGCGGTATGGCTGGCCTACTTCCTCGCGGTCGGCGTGACGGTGTTCCAGCGCAGTGCACGCGCGCCGTTCGTGGTCGCGGTGATCGCCTGTGTCCTGCTGGTGATCGGCTTCAACGTTGCGCCAGCCAGCAACAACTCGTCGTTCTCGCTTGTCAACCGTACCGTCGGTGGCTGCGCCTTCCTGATGATCGCACTGATCGTCTCGCGCGCGATCCAGGCCCGACGCCAGGCGATGCGCGCTCTCTGGCTGCAGGAGGCCGAGAACGCCGTGGCGATGAGCCTGCGCGGTGACCTCGGGCCGGAGCAGATCGCCGAGGCGGCAGCAGTAAGCCTGGCCGGGCAGCTGGATGCAGAGGTCGGTGCGGTCTATCGCCTGGACGGCGGCCGGCTGCAGCTGACCGGTGGCGTGGCGCTGCCCGCTGGGACGCCGGCCTCCCTGGCCCTGCACGAAGGACTGGCCGGGCAGGTTGCCCGGGACGAACGCATCCGCCACCTGCACGGCGAAGACGCTGCCGTGCTCGAACTGCAGACCAGCCTGGGCCGGCTGCCGGTGCGCGAGCGCATCCTGGCGCCGATCAGCAGCGATGGTGCGGTGGTCGGTGTGATCGAGCTGGGCCGCGCGCGGGCGGGTGAACAGCGTGACCTGGATCGCGAGCTGCTTGAGCGCTGCGCCGACACCATCGGCATGGCACTGCGCGCATCGCTGCTGCGTGCGCAGCTGGTGGTGCTGCTGGAGGAGTCGCAGCGCCAGGGCGAGGAGCTGCAGGCCCAGCAGGAAGAGCTGCGCGTGGCCAACGAGGAACTGGAAGAGCAGAGCCGCAGCCTGTTGCAGTCGCAGAGCCACCTGGAAGAACAGCAGGCCGAGCTGGAACAGAGCAACGTGCAGCTGGAAGAGCGCACCCACGAGCTGGAGGCGCAGAAGCAGGCACTGCTGGTCGCGCAGAGCCAGCTGGTGCGCAACAGCAACGAGCTGGCGGCGACCTCGCGCTACAAGTCCGAATTCCTGGCCAACATGTCGCATGAGCTGCGCACGCCGCTGAACAGCTCGCTGATCCTGGCCAAGCTGCTGGCCGACAACAAGGACGGCACCCTGACCGAGGAACAGGTGAAGTACGCGCGTGCGATCCTGTCGTCCAACAACGACCTGCTGGCGCTGATCAACGACATCCTCGACCTGTCGCGCATCGAGGCCGGCCATGTCGAACTGTCCGATGAAGTGGTCGTGGTCGAGAGCGCGCTGCAGCGCCTGCGCGAGACGTTCGAGCCGATGGCGCGGCAGAAGGGCCTGGCCCTGCAGATCGAAGCCGACGCCCTGGCACCGACCCAGATGGTGGTTGACAGCCAGCGGCTGCAGCAGATCCTGAAGAACCTGCTGGCCAACGCGGTGAAGTTCACCGAGCATGGCAAGGTCAGCCTGCACGTGCGTGCCGGCGGCAACGGCCGCATCCGGTTCGAGGTCTGTGACACCGGCATCGGCATTGCCCGCGAGCAGCTGGATGTCATCTTCGAAGCGTTCCGCCAGGCCGATGGCAGCACCCGCCGTCGCTACGGCGGCACCGGCCTGGGCCTGTCGATCTCGCGCGATCTGGCCGAGCGCATGGGCGGCGGCATCCAGGTCGACAGTGAGCCCGGGCGCGGCAGCTGCTTCATCCTGGAGCTGCCGCTGCAGGGAGCGCCCGCGGCGAGCGCAGCCGTCGCTGCCGAGGTCCCCGTGGCAGCGCCGCCGACGGCGCCGGCCGTGCTGCCGGCCGCGCCCGTACGCGCTGCGACCGCAGCAGCGCCGGTCACTGCGATGGCCGGCGTAGCCGACGACCGCGGTCGCCGCCAGCGCGCCGGGCGCCTGATCCTGGCGGTCGAGGACGATGCCACGTTCGCCGAAGCGCTGGTGGCGCTGGCCCATGAACTGGACTTCGACTGCGTGGTAGCGGGCACGGCGGAAGAGGCGCTGGCCCTGGCCAGCGAACTGCGCCCGAACGGCATCCTGCTCGATATCGGCCTGCCGGACGTGTCGGGCCTGAGCGTGCTGGAACGCCTGAAGCGCAATCCGGACACCCGCCACATCCCGGTGCATGTGGTCTCGGCCACGGACCGCAGCCAGGTAGCGCGCGAGCTGGGCGCGATCGGTTTTGCGATCAAGCCGACCACGCGCGAGCGGCTGGTGACGGCCATCGAACAGCTGGAACAGACCAGCCAGCGCGACATGCGGCGGCTGCTGATCGTGGAAGACGACAACGAGCTGCGCCACAACCTGGAACTGTTGCTGGGCCGTGACCAGCTGCAGATCGTCGCTGTAGGCACCCTGGCCAGCGCACTGGAACAGCTCAGTACGGTCACGTTCGACTGCATGGTGATGGACCTGTCGCTGCCCGACGGCAGCGGCTACGACCTGCTCGAGCACATGGCCGGCAACGACGATGTCGGTTTCCCGCCGGTGATCGTCTATACCGGTCGCGCACTCAGTCGCGAGGAAGAGCAGCGCCTGCGCCGCTATTCCAAGAGCATCATCATCAAGGGCGCACGTTCGCCCGAGCGCCTGCTGGACGAGGTGACCCTGTTCCTGCACAGCGTGGAGGCCAGCCTGCCAACCGACCAGCAGCGCCTGCTGCGCGAGGCCCGCCGTCGCGACACCGTGCTCGACGGTCGGACGGTGCTGCTGGCCGAGGACGACGTGCGCAACATCTTCGCACTGTCCAGCGTGCTCGAACCCCTCGGCGTCACGCTGGAGATCGCGCGCAATGGCCAGGAAGCGGTGGATCGGCTGGCTGAGCGCGAGGTCGACCTGGTGCTGATGGACATCATGATGCCGGAGAAGGATGGCCTTGCTGCGATGCGCGAAATCCGCGCGCAGCGCCACCTGCAGGACCTGCCGATCATCGCGCTGACCGCCAAGGCCATGCCGGACGACCGTGAGCGCTGCCTGCAGGCCGGCGCCAACGACTACATCGCCAAACCCATCGACGTCGACAAGCTGGTATCGCTGTGCCGGGTCTGGTGCTCGCGGCAATGAACGAGCAGGCCCTGTTCGACCTGGAGCTGAAGGTGCTGCTGGAAGCGCTTTACCAGCGCTATCACTACGATTTCCGCAGTTATGCGGTGTCGTCGCTGCGCCGGCGGATCCGCCAGGCCATGCAGCGCTATGAGTGCGAGCGGCTGGCCGACCTGCAGCACCGCCTGCTGCACGAGCCGGACCTGTTTGCGCAGGCGATGCAGTTCTTCACCGTGCAGGTCTCGGAGATGTTCCGTGACCCGGCCTATTTCCGTGAGCTGCGCGAGCAGGTGGTGCCGGTGCTGCGCACCTACCCGTCGGTGAAGCTGTGGGTGGCCGGGTGCAGTACCGGCGAGGAAGTGTGGTCGCTGGCGATCCTGTTGCACGAGGAAGGCCTGCTGGAGCGCAGCATCGTCTACGCCACCGACATCAATCCGGCAGCCCTGGCCACCGCCGAGGCCGGCGCCTATGGCATCGACCGGATGGCCCAGTTCAGCCGGAACTACCTGGCGGCCGGTGGCACCGCCTCGCTGTCCGACTACTACGCCACGGCCTACGATGGCGCGGTATTCGATCGCCAGCTGCGCCGCAACGTGGTGTTCGCCGACCACAGCCTGGCCACCGACACCGTGTTCTCCGAGGTGCACCTGGTGTCGTGCCGCAATGTGCTGATCTATTTCAACCGCGATCTGCAGGACCGCGCCGTAGGCCTGTTCCGTGAAGCGCTGGTGCATCGCGGCTTCCTTGGCCTGGGCAGCAAGGAGTCGCTGCAGTTCGGGCGCCACCACGGCGCGTTCGAGACCTGCTCGCGGGAGCATCGCCTGTACCGGAAAGTTGCCTGATGGCACTGCCGACACGACCGGCCGTGCTGGTGATCGGGGCCTCTGCGGGTGGGGTCGCGGCGCTGCAGGCGGTGCTCGGCGCGCTGCCCGCGGCTCTGCCGGCGCCGGTGCTGGCAGTGCTGCACCTTCCGCGCGATCGCAGCAGCCGCATCGCCGAAGTGCTGGCGCCGTACTGTGCGCTGCCGGTGCGCGAGGCCGAAGACAAGCAGCCGCTGCAGCCTGGCACGGTGACCTTTGCGCCACCGGACTATCACCTGCTGGTGGAAGACGCCGGTTCGCTGGCATTGTCGGTGGACGCACCGGTGCTGTTTTCGCGCCCGGCGATCGATCCCTTGTTCGAGTCGGCTGCGGCCGTGTTCGGCGCGCAGGTGCTGGCCCTGCTGCTGACCGGTGCCAGCAGCGATGGTAGTGAAGGGGTGGCCGCGGTGCGCGCTGCCGGTGGCCGCGCCTGGCTGCAATGTCCCGAGGAGGCCGAGGCATCGATGATGCCGGCCTCCGCCCTGCAGCACGCCGGCGCCGATGCCGTGCTGCCCCTCGAACTGATGTGCCGTCGCCTGAAGGAGTTGTTTGCATGAACCTGCTGCCACCGGACCCTGCGCAGTCGCAGACCCCGGTCAACCTGCTCATCGTCGATGACGTGCCGCAGAACCTGGTGGCCATGCAGGCGCTGCTGCAGCGCGAGGGCGTGAACCTGCTGCTGGCCGGCTCGGGCGCACAGGCGCTGGAACTGCTGCTGGAGCATGAGGTGGCGCTGGCCCTGCTGGACGTGCACATGCCGGAGATCGATGGCTTCACCCTGGCCGAGCTGATGCGCGGTTCACACCGCAGCCGGGATGTGCCGATCATCTTCCTGACCGCCTCGCCGGACGACCCGCTGCGCGCGTTCAAGGGCTACGAAACCGGCGCGGTCGACTTCCTGCACAAGCCGGTGGCGCCGCAGGTGATCCTGAGCAAGGTCAATGTCTTCATCGAGCTGTACCAGCAGCGTCAGCTGCTGAAGGCGCGCAACGAGGCGCTGGAGCGTTCGCTCAAGCTCAACGAGACGATGGCGGCGGTGCTCACCCACGATCTGCGCACGCCGCTGTCGGCGATCCTGCTGTGTGCCGACAAGTTGGCGCTGGAGCTTCCTGCGGGCAATGACGGCGCGCAGCAGACCCTGAAGCACCTGGAGGCCAGCACGCTGCGCATGGCGCGCATGGTCGAGCAGCTGCTGGACTTTTCGCGGATCCGCAGCGGCGGCCTGCGCCTGCAGGCCAGCGCCTGTGATCTTGCCGAGGTCACGCGTGCGGTGGTGGCCGAAGCGGGCAGCGCCCACGGCCACGCACGGGTGCATCTGGATATGCAGGGCGATACCCGCCTGCAGGGTGATCTGGATCGGCTGGGTCAGGTTGCCGCCAACCTGATCGGCAATGCGCTCACCCATGGCAGCGAGGCGAGGGTGGAGGTGGACGGCCGTGATCCGCGCAGCGTGCTGCTGCGGGTGAGCAACGCGGGACGGATCGACGACGCGCTGCTGCCGCGTCTGTTCGAGCCGTTCAAGGCCAGCTTCCACCCCAGCAATGGCCTGGGGTTGGGCCTGTATATCGTCGATCAGTTCGTGCGCGCGCACGGCGGGCACATCGCAGCGCGAAATGAAGCCGGCCAGGTGGTGTTCGAAGCCCGGTTGCCGAGACGCGCAGAGGGGCTGCCGGCGGCCGCTACCTGAACTCTTCAGGAAATACCCGCGGGCACTGAGACGGACTCGTCCGCAGCTGCTACCGTGGGTGTACATCTTGTCAAGGAAGCGCCATGCCACTGCGTGCCATCGCCTACGTCAGCCAGGCGCTGCCGGATCTTTCCGCTGAACGGCTGCAGGCGCTGGTCGATGATGCAGCCCGCTTCAACAAGCTGGCGGGCGTGACCGGTGTGCTGCTGCATGACGGCGCGCGATTCCTGCAGTACATCGAAGGGCCGCCGGATGGTATCGATTCGGTGTACGAACGCATCCTGCAGGCCGGTAGCCATATCGACATCATCGAACTGGCGCGTGGCCGCCTCGGCCAGCGCCAGTTTCCGTACTGGTCGATGCGCGCGTTGCCGGTGGAGGAGGCGCTGCTGCGGCAACTGTCTTCCAGCGACTGGTCAGGTTTTACCCGCGCGTTGCATGGTGACCTGTCGGCGCCGACCCCGGTGGATCTGCTCGATCAGGTCGTGCAACCGGTGCTGCACGCAGGTTGAACCTGCGTGGAAGGTTCAGCGCGCTGTACTTCCGCAGTACGCCGCGTGCAATGCCTGCAATACGCCCAGCGCCGGCCCTTCCACTACCCGGTAGTGGATCGCCTGCGCTTCGCGCCGGGTCGCGACGATGCCAAGTCCGCGCAGCACCGCCAGATGCTGGGACAGCGCTGATGCGCTGAGCCCGGTCAGTGCCTGCAGTTCCGGTACTGGCGCCTCGCCTTCGACCAGCCGGCACAGCACGCGCAGCCGCGCAGGATGGGCCAGGCTTTTGAGCAGCGCCGCGGCCTGGGCGGCATGCCCGGCCACCGCGGCACTGTCGAGCTCGATGCGGGTCATGGTTGACCTTTTGTTTTAGAAGAAGCTAATTTAGAAAAAGCTAATTCAAAAGGCAAGCGAATGAACGGAACAAGTGGAGGCAGGTCATGACCGTGCCGTGGGCCGCCGTCGCGGGGGGCGCGTTGATCGGTGCGGCGGCGGTGGTATTGCTGGCGACCACGGGCCGGGTGGCCGGCATCAGCGGTATTGCCGCTGGCAGCGTGCGCGCGACACCGGGCGAGCGCGGCTGGCGCTGGGCATTCCTGCTCGGCCTGCTTGCCGCTGCCGGGGGTGTGCTGTACTGGCAGACCGGGCCAGGTCAAGCGCCCCGCAACCTGTTGCGTGACGCCTTGCCGGCGTGGCAGCTGGTTGGCGCCGGCTTGCTGGTCGGATTCGGTACGCGGTTGGGTAACGGCTGCACCAGTGGTCATGGGGTGTGCGGCGTGGCCCGCGGCTCAATGCGGTCACTGCTGGCGACGCTGGTGTTCATGGCCTGCGCAATGCTGACCACATTCCTGATCCGCCATGGCGGGGGCTTCGCATGAGCCGCGTGATGGTGGCCGCCGGCGCGGCAGGGGCGCTGTTCGGCGCGGGCCTGGCGCTGGCCGGCATGACCGATCCGCGCCGCATCCTCGGTTTCCTCGACATCGCCGGCGATTTCGATCCCACCTTGGCCTGGGTGCTGGCCTCGGCACTGCTGGTCAGCGCGGTCGGCCAGCACTGGGCGGTGCGGCGCCCGCGGCCGTCATGCGCAACGCGCTTCCAATTGCCCGCCGCGCGCGCTGTCGATGTGCGCCTGGTGCTGGGCGCGGCATTGTTCGGAATGGGTTGGGGCTGGGCAGGCTATTGCCCGGGCCCTGCCATCGCCGGGCTGGCGGTGGGATCGCGCGAAGCGCTTTGGTTCGTGCCGGCGATGCTTGCAGGTTTCTGGCTGCACGATCGCCTGGCTCGCCGGGGCTTCACCGCTGTGTCACCCTGAATCGGGTCATATCCACGGATCACGGGGAAAGGAGCGCAACGACATGGCACGGATGAAGTGGAAGGAAAGGGCGCTGCTGGCGGTCGCGCTGGCCGCCGCAGTGGCACCGGCGCTGGCCTGCACGCGCGCGGTCTACCTGGGCGACAACGGTGATGTGATCACCGCGCGCTCGATGGACTGGAAGGTCGATGTGGCGACCAACCTCTACGTGCTGCCGCGCGGCATCGCGCGCACCGGCCAGGCCGGGCCGAAGTCACTGGCCTGGACGGCGCGCTACGGCTCGGTGGTGGCCACCGGTTACGACGTATCGACCACCGATGGCATGAACGAGAAGGGCCTGGTGGCCAACCTGCTGTGGCTGGTCGAATCGGAGTATCCGAAGCAGCGTGGCAACAAGCCGGGCCTGGCCATCTCACTATGGGCGCAGTATGTGCTGGACAACTTCGCCACCGTAGACGAGGCGGTCGCGGCGCTGCAGCGCGAGCCCTACTCGATCGTCACCGACAAGGTGCCGGGCGAAGACCGCCAGGCCACGCTGCACCTGTCGCTGTCAGATGCCAGTGGCGACAGCGCCATCGTCGAATACATCGGCGGTCGCCAGGTGATCCACCATGACCGGCGCTACCAGGTGATGACCAACTCACCGATCTTCGAGCAGCAGCTGGCACTCAACAGCTACTGGCAGCAGATCGGCGGCACGGTGATGCTGCCGGGTACCAACCGCTCAGCCGACCGTTTCGCGCGTGCCTCGTTCTACATCAACGCCATTCCCAAGGCGGAAGACCCGGTAGTGGCGCTGGCCAGTGTGTTCAGCGTGATCCGCAACGCCTCGGTACCGTATGGCATCACCACCCCCGGCGAACCGAATATCTCATCCACGCGCTGGCGCACCGTGGCCGACCACAAGCGGCGGTTGTACTTCTTCGAATCGGCACTGACACCGAACACCTTCTGGGTCGACCTGAACAAGGTCGATTTCGGCGGCAAGGTGCTCAAGCTCGATCTCGGTCCGGACCAGCGCAATACCTTTTCCGGCGACGCGCTGGGCCACTTCGTGCCCAGCGCACCGTTCGCGTTCCTCGGCGTCGACGGTTAGTTCGACGCCTGGCTGGAAGCCGGATAGACCGCCTGGATCGTGCAGCCGCCGCGGGTGTACTGCGGCAGCGGCGCCAGCGCGTCGTTGCGCAGGTCACCGTTCTCGAATCCGGCGGTGAGGATGCGATCGCCCGGATTGCCACAGATCAGCCCGTTCTGCATGCCGGAGTGGAAGCTCAGCTGTGGCGCACGGTCGAGCTGGCGGCAGTGGCTGCCAAGCTCCACGCGATAGTAGCGGTGGCCACCATTGCGATGCGGATTGGTCTCCACCAGCATGCCCTGCGGGTCGGACGACCACGCGCGCACGTTGCGCGTGGCAAAGCAGTACGACGGCGAACCACCGAAACTGCGGCGGATGTCCCTGCGCTCGCGGATGGTCAGGGCGGGCAGGGTGGCCATGCGCAGGCGGTCGCTGTCGCGGGCCATGCTGGCGTAGTCGCGATCCTGCACGGGGGTCACCGCGCTGATCGCGCAGCTGCGGCCATCGACCACCACACGCTCGCTGGGGCGACCGCAGGCCCAGCCGGCGGGCGCCTCAAGCTTCAGCGTGGTGGCACCGCGGACGCCGGGACACTCCCCGCTGAAGTCGATCCGATAAGCTTGGCCGGAAGCGGCCCGCAGGGCGATTGAACGCGGTGACGCCTGCTCCACTTCCTGGACGCCGACCGCGTCCATGCAGTGCGGGGCCGGTGGGGTACGTTCCTGCGCGGAGGCCGAGGCGGTGAGCGCCAGGCCGAGGCTGGTGGCAAGCACCAGGGACAGCTGCCGATGGGTCATGACCTGCACTCCCTGCGTTGGATGACGGATCGACTATAGCAGCGGTTTGCACGGCCGTTGTTACGCGCGCACACTGCCCGGATGGGCGCCATCTTCCATCTGCGGCACTACGGGCAGGCCACCGGCCTGGACCGCCATGACTACGCGCAGTGGGTGCTGCCGCTGCAGGGCGAACTGCAGTTCGAGATCGAAGGGCGCGGCGGCCGGCTGGACCTGCTGCAGGGGGCATTTGTCGCCGCCGGCGAAGCACATGACCAGATGGCGGACGGCCCCAATGGTTTCGTGATCGTTGATTGTCCTGCAGGCGTGCTTGATGACGGCACGCAGGAGCATCTGTGCCGCCAGCGCTGGCTGCATCTGCCGCTGGCGTTGCGGCAGCGCCTGGCCGACGTGCAGGCAGGGCAGCCGATGCCGGCGCTGCTGCCGCAGTTGCTGCAGGTATTTGCACCGGCGGGCAGTGGCGCGCGCATGCAGGGCCTGTGCGCGGCGGTGCAGGCCGATCCCGGCCGGGCCTGGCCGGTTGCCCGGATGGCCGGCTTTGTCGGTGTCAGCGAGAGCCGCTTGCACGCGCTGTTCCAGCGCGAGTTCGGGCTGAGCCCGCAGGCCTGGCTAAGCGCGTGCCGCTTGCGTTGGGCCAAGCATCAGCTGCGCACCACTGCCGCGCCGATCAGCGATATCGCACTGGCTGCAGGCTATTCCGAGCAGAGCGCACTGACCCGTGCGCTGCGCCGCGAATGTGGCCAGACCCCCGCTGCGTGGCGCAGGGGTGCCGGCTGACGTGTAGAGCCGAGCCGATGCTCGGTTCACAGGTCAGCGGCAGCGCAGCGCAGTAGCCTCGGTCAAGCATGCCGCGCGGGCCAGCGCTTACACTGCGCGGCCCGTTCCATCCCCCCCGGACAACCGAATGCGCAACAACCCGATGGCCGTGGGCATCGCCAATGGCGTTGCCGCTGGCGCACTCTGGGGCGTGGTCTTTCTCGCGCCTGCCGTGCTTCAGTCGTTCAATGCGCTGCAACTGTCTGCCGGCCGCTACCTGGTCTATGGCCTGATTGCCGTCGCCCTGCTGCTGCCGCGATGGAAACGGCTGGCGCCGCGGCTGGGCCGTGCCGAATGGATCGGCCTGCTGTGGCTGAGCCTGGCAGGCAACCTGGTGTACTTCCTGCTGCTGGCGACCGCCGTGCAGTGGGCCGGTGGCGCTGCGGCATCGCTGATCGTTGGCCTGATTCCGGTGGTGGTCACCCTCGTTGGCGTGCGCGAGCAGGGCGCTGTACCACTGAAGCAGCTGTTGCCGGCACTGGGGCTGTGCGTGCTGGGGGTCGCCCTGGTGGGTTGGGAAGCGCTGATGTCCGAGCACCTGGCGACCCCGTGGCGGCAGCGCCTGATCGGGCTGCTGTGCGCGTTCGGTGCGCTGTTCTCGTGGGCGCTGTATTCGATCGGCAACAGCCGCTGGCTGGCGCGCAGGCCGGACCTGTCCAGCCATGACTGGTCGCTGCTGAACGGCGTCACCACCGGCGGCCTGGCCCTGCTGCTGGTGCCGATGGCCTTCACCGGGCACACCGGCAGCCATACGGCGGCGCAATGGGGCGGGTTCTGGGCGATCAGCGCCGGCGTGGCAGTGGTGGCCTCGATCCTCGGCAATGCATTCTGGAACCGCGCCAGCCGCCTGCTGCCACTGACCCTGACTGGCCAGATGATCGTGTTCGAAACCCTGTTCGCGCTGCTGTACGCGTTTGCCTGGCAGCGGCGTTGGCCCTCGTTGCTGGAAGCGTTGGCAATCGTGTTCCTGGTGGCTGGCGTGATGCTGTGCGCGCACGCGCATCGCACACCACGGGCGATCGCCGAACATGCCGGCTGAATGCAGTCGTCAAGCGTGCTGATGCCGGCTTTGTCTCAATTGCAACCAAATGGCGGCACGTTGGCCGATGATCGCGGCAGCGGTTTTCTGCATCGCAGCACTTGACAGCGGCCGGGCGCACGGTGTTTTCTGTGCGCCATGGTCCTTGATGCCGCCCACGCCAGCCTGATCGCCCCCGCCACTGCGGGCCGTTCGACTGCGCCGGTCGCGACCATCACCACCATTACCACCACCACCGTCACCACTGCCCTGGTGCGGCCCGTCGTCTTCGTGTAACTCCCGAAAACCACGGCCCCGCACCATCCAGGTGGCGGGGAAACTCGACACCTGCATGCGACGGGGCCTCCTACCGAGGTCTGCATGTCTTCCCACGCCCCCGCTCATTCCGTTGCCCCGGCCGACCTGGCTGCACCGTCCACTGTCGTGCACAAGTTCGGCGGCACCTCGGTGGCCGATGCCGAACGCTATCGCCATGTGGGCGGCCTGCTGCTGGCCCGTCCCGAATCGTTGCAGGTCACTGTCGTCTCGGCTATGAAGGGCGTCACCGACGCGCTGATCGAACTGGCCCAGCTGGCGGCCAAGGGCGACGAAGGCTGGCGTGAGGCCTGGCATGCCCTGCGCGCACGCCATCGCGGCGCTGCCGTGGCGCTGCTGGGCGAGCAGGTGGGCGAGACGGTCGAGTGGATCGACGCCCGCTTCGATCAGTTGGCCGAGGTGCTGGCCGCGCTGGCGGTGATCGGCGAGCTGCCGCGCGAGGTGCTGGACCGTGTGCAGGGCTTGGGCGAAGTGTTTTCCGCACAGCTGCTTGGCACGCATCTGCGCGCGCTGGGCGAAGACTGCGCGGTACTCGACGCGCGCGATGTGCTGGTGGTCGGGCATGGCGAACTCGGCGTGGATGTCGACTGGGAAGCCAGTGCCGACCGCCTGGCCAAGTGGCGCCTGCAGCATCCGCAGTCGCGCCTGGTCGCCACCGGATTCGTCGCACGCGATCGCGATGACCGCATCACCACCCTCGGCCGCAACGGCAGCGACTATTCCGGTGCGATCTTTGCCGCGCTGTTCAACGCTGACGAGCTGCACATCTGGACCGATGTCGATGGCGTGCTGTCGGCGGACCCACGGCTGGTGCCCGAGGCAGTGCAGCTGGAAGCGCTGAGCTACGACGAGGCCTGCGAACTGGCGTACTTCGGCGCCAAGGTGGTGCACCCGCAGACGATGTCGCCGGCGATCCGCCTCGGTCTGCCGATCTTCATCCGCAATACGTTCCAGCCGGCGCATCCGGGTACGCGCATCAGTGCCGAGCGCTCGCCGCGTGGGCCGGTAAAGGGCCTGACCCTGAGCCCGGGCCTGGCCCTTTTGAACCTGGAAGGCACCGGCCTGATCGGCGTGCCCGGCACTGCAGAGCGCGTATTCGCCGCCCTGCGCCAGGCGCAGGTGTCGGTGGTGATGATCTCGCAGGGTTCGTCGGAACATTCAATCTGCTGCGTGGTGCGTGCTGCCGAAGCCGGCCGTGGCCGCGATGCACTGCTGCACGCATTTGCGCACGAGTTGTCAGCGGGACAGGTGCAGCGCGTGCAGGTCAGTGAAGGCGTCAGCGTACTGGCCGCGGTCGGTGATGGCATGGCCGGGCAGCCAGGCGTGGCGGCGCGCCTGTTCGAGGCACTGGGGCGTGCGCAGGTGAACATCCTGGCGATTGCGCAGGGCTCGTCCGAGCGCAACATCTCGGTCGCAGTGGACAGTGCCGATGCCACCCGTGCGCTGCGCGCGGCGCATGCAGGCTTCTGGCTGTCGCCGCAGACCTTCGCGGTCGGTGTGATCGGGCCCGGCAACGTTGGCGCCGCACTGCTGGACCAGTTGCTGGCCGCGCGCCCGCAGCTGCTGGCCAAGGCCAATGTGGATCTTCGCCTGCGCGCGCTGGCCTCGCGTTCGCGCATGCGCCTGGAAGTGGACGGCCTGCATGCGGACTGGCGCGAGGCCCTGCGGGACGCGGGTGAATCCAGCGATCTTGATCGTTTCACCGAACACCTGCTGGCTGCGCACCTGCCGCATGCGGTGGTGATCGACTGCAGCGGCAGTGCCGAGGTGGCCGAGCGCTACGAGGGCTGGCTGGCGGCGGGCATCCATGTGGTCACCCCGAACAAACAGGCGGGTGCCGGGCCGCTGCCGCGCTACCAGCGCATCCGCGCCGCCGCAGCGGCCAGTGGCGCGCGCTTCCGCTACGAGGCCACCGTGGGCGCGGGCCTGCCGGTGATCACCACGCTACGCGACCTGGTCGATACCGGTGATGAAGTGCTGGCGATTGAAGGCATCTTCTCCGGCACGCTGGCCTGGCTGTTCAACCGCTTCGATGGCAGTCAGCCGTTCTCGCAGCTGGTCGCGCAGGCGCGGTCGATGGGATATACCGAGCCGGACCCGCGCGATGATCTTTCGGGGGTGGACGTAGCACGCAAGCTGGTGATCCTTGCCCGAGAGGCCGGTCACGCGCTCAGCCTGGAGCAGGTACAGGTGGAAAGCCTGGTGCCGGCACTGCTGCGCGACGGCAGCGTGGATGACTTCATGGCGCGGCTGGGCGAGTCCGATGCCAGCCTGCTGCAGCGCCTGCAGGACGCGCGGGCGCGTGGCGCGGTGCTGCGCTACGTGGCACGGCTGGGCGCCGACGGCGCCTCGGTGGGCCTGCAGGAGCTGCCGGCCGACCACGCCTTCGCCAACCTGCGGCTGACCGACAACGTGGTGCAGTTCCGTACCCGCCGCTACTGCGACAACCCGCTGGTGGTGCAGGGACCGGGCGCTGGACCGGAAGTGACGGCGGCGGGCGTGTTCGCCGACCTGCTGCGGGTAGCCGCTGGCGAGGGGGCACGCCTGTGATCGCACGTGCATTTGCGCCCGCCTCGGTGGCCAACGTGGCGGTGGGCTTCGACATTCTGGGGCATGCCATTGCAGGCGTCGGCGATACGGTGAGCGTGCGGCGTATCGATGAGCCGGTGGTGCGCATCGAGGCGATCCGTGGCAGTGCGGTCGAACTGCCGCTGGAGGCGGCCGGAAACACCGCAGGTGCGGCGTTGATGTCGCTGCGCGCAGGGCTGGACCTGGACTTCGGCTTCGCGGTGGAGATCGACAAGGGCATTCCATTCGGCTCGGGCATGGGCGGCTCGGCAGCGTCGTGCGTCGCCGCGCTGGTTGCTGCCAATGCATTGCTGGATGCGCCACTCCCGCGCGAGGCGCTGTATCCGTTCGCGCTGGACGGCGAGGCCGTGGCCAGTGGGGGCCGCCACGGCGACAACGTGGGCCCGCTGCTGCTCGGCGGGCTGGCGTTGTGCACGGCCGACGGCCTGCTGCCGATCCCTGTGCCAGCCAGTTGGCACAGCCTGCTGGTGCACCCGCACGCGGTGCTGGAAACCCGTCTGGCACGCCAGGCGCTGCAAGGCAGCTATGCGCTGGGTGAATTCGTGGCGCAGAGTGCGAATCTTGCGTTGGTGCTCAGCGGCTGCCATCGCAGCGACGCGGCGCTGGTGCGCGCTGGCCTGCGCGATGTGCTGGTGGAGCCGCGACGGGCGGGACTGATCGGCGGCTTCGAGGCGGCTCGCGATGCGGCGTTGTCAGCCCGTGCAATGGGCGCAGGCATCTCCGGTGCCGGCCCCAGCGTGTTCGCCTGGTTCGAAGATGCCGACCGGGCCCACGCTGCCGCGGCGCCGGTGCAGGCCGCATTCGCTGCTGCCGGCTTCGACAGCGATGCCTGGGTGTCGCCGCTGGATGCGCCGGGAGCCCGGCTGTGCTGAATCCTTCTCCTTCTTTGGATACTGAACCCATGCACTTCGTTTCGACCCGCGGCCGGTCCCCGGCCGGTGGCCTCAGTGCGGCCATCGCTGCAGGCTTGGCGCCCGATGGTGGCCTGTACGTGCCCCAGGTACTGCCGGCGCCACGTGAGCTGGAAGCCGGTGCGGCCCTGGCCGATACCGCTGCAGATCTACTGGCACCGTTCTTCGCCGGGGATGCGCTGGAGGCCGCATTGCCGTCGATCTGCCGCGAGGCGTTCGACTTCCCGGTGCCGCTGCGTGCGCTCGGCGACGGTGACCACGTGCTGGAACTGTTCCATGGACCGACGGCGGCGTTCAAGGACATTGGTGCGCGTTTCCTGGCCGGTACGCTGTCGCGGCTGCAGGCCGGCAAGGACCGTGATCTGACCATCGTCGTCGCCACCTCCGGCGATACCGGCGCCGCCGTTGCCGCAGCCTTCCATCGCCAGCCAGGCGTACGCGTGGTGGTGCTGTATCCGGATGGCCGCGTGTCACCGCGCCAGGCGCACCAGCTCGGCTGCTTCGGTGACAACATCCAGGCGCTGCGCGTGGCCGGTGCCTTCGACGACTGCCAGGCCATGGTCAAGCAGGCGCTGGCCGACCGCGAACTGCAGGCACAGGTGCCGCTGAGCTCGGCCAACAGCATCAGCCTCGGTCGCCTGCTGCCGCAGATGAGTTATTACGCACATACGGCACTGAGCCACTACGCGTTGCATCGTCGCCGGCTCAACCTGGTGGTGCCGACCGGCAACCTGGGCAACGCGATGGCCGCGGTGCTGGCGCGCGCACTGGGGGTGCCGATCGGGCAGATCGTGCTGGCCACCAATGCCAATGCCGTGCTGCCCGCGTACTTCGGTGGCGGCGACTACCAGCCGCAGGCCAGTGTGGCCACCGTGGCCAATGCAATGGACGTGGGTGCGCCGAGCAACTTCGAGCGACTGCGCTGGCTCTACCACGGCGACGACGCGGAACTGCGTGCAGCTTTCCGCGCGTTCGCGGTGGATGACGTGACCATCCGCGCGACGATTGCGGCGGCCCATGCCAGCAGTGGCGAGCTGTTCTGCCCGCATACGGCTACGGCGGTGAAGGTGCTGCAGGATCTGCGCGCGCGCGGTGCCAAGGGCGACTGGGCGGTGGTGGCCACCGCACATCCGGCCAAGTTCGAGGCCGTGGTCGAGCCGTTGATCGGTGAAACGGTGACGGTGCCGCCTGCGCTGGATGCGTTGCTGCAGCGACCGGCGCACGCCGAACCATTGGCGGCAGATTACGCGGCGTTGCGCGAGGTGTTGTTGCGTTGATCGGAGAGGGATGCGGGTGCCGGCCAGCGGCCGGCACTACCCGTGTTGCATCCGTCCGGTAGTGCCGGCCGCTGGCCGGCAACCCAACCAACCGCGATACGGTCAGATCAACCCTTCACCGGCCAGCGCGCGCAGCCCGTCCTCGTCGAGGATCTCCACTACGTTCAGGTGGGGCAGGGCAATCAGTCCCTGCTGGCGCAGCTTGGTGAAGGTGCGGCTGACCGTTTCCATGGTCAGGCCCAGATGGTCGGCAATGTCGCCTCGGCCCATCGGCAGCGACACGCGCAGGCCGTCGCCGCCCAGCCTGGCTTCACGCGCGGCCAGGCGCAGCAGGAAATCGGCCAGCTTCTCGGCCGGCTGCAGGCGTGCCAGGGCCAGTGCGGCGTCCTGCGCGGCATCCAGTTCCTGGCAGGCACGCTGCAGCAGCTTGCGCTCCAGATGAGGGAAGCGGCTGCGCAGCAGCTTCATCTGTGGCAGCGCGACGCGGCACACGCGGCTGTCGGCGATGGCTTCGATGTCGCAGCGATGGTGGTCGCTGCCGCTCAGGCCCAGGTAGTCGCCGGGCAGCACGAAGCCGTTGATCTGGCGGCGGCCGTCGGCCAGGGTGCGTACCAGGCGCAGTGCGCCGGCAGTCAGTGTATAGACATGGTCTCGCTCTTCACCCGTGCGGGCCAGCGTGCTGCCCATGCTCACCTGCTGCGAAACGGTGACCTGTTCCAGCGCCTGCACTTCATCGGGCGACAGCGCCGAGCACACCGCAAGATGGCGAACCGAGCAGTGCAGGCAGTCCAGCGTGGTGCAGGACGGCGAGGCGGGATCGTTGGTGGCCGGCGGAGCGCCGGAAGGCCGTGACATGGTGCGGGGGCGTATCGCGGGCGGGGAGGGCCTTATGATACTTCAAGCGGCCGTTCGACCCTGCCCGAGGCGGGGGCGCTAGAATGTCGCCCCCTCCCACGTCCCGTTCCAGCAGGAGTTCCGCCCGTGATCAAGCCCCGTACCCCGCCCGGCACCCTTGAACTGCTGCCGCGCGAGCAGATTGCGTTCCAGCGCATGCTGGACGTCATCCGCCGCAACTACGAGCGCTTCGGGTTCCTGCCGGTGGAGACGCCGGTGTTCGAGCTGTCCGACGTGCTGCTGACCAAGTCCGGCGGCGAGACCGAGCGCCAGGTGTACTTCGTGCAGTCCACCGGCGCGCTGGCCAACGCGGCCGAATCGGGCGACCGTTCGCTGCCGGAGATGGCGCTGCGCTTCGACCTGACCGTGCCGCTGGCACGCTACGTGGCCGAGCACGAACACGAACTCACCTTCCCGTTCCGTCGCTACCAGATGCAGCGCGTGTACCGCGGCGAGCGTGCCCAGCGCGGCCGTTTCCGTGAGTTCTACCAGTGCGACATCGACGTGATCGGCAAGGACAGCCTCAGCGTTCGCTATGATGCCGAAGTGCTGGCGGTCATCCACGCCGTGTTCTCGGAGCTGCGCATCGGCGACTTCAGCATCCAGCTGAACAACCGCAAGCTCATGCGCGGCTTCTTCGAAAGCCTGGGCGTGGCCGAAGGCGAGCGCCAGCTGGCGGTGCTGCGCGAAGTGGACAAGCTGGACAAGCGCGGCGCCGATTACGTGCGCGAGACGCTGGTGGGCGAGGGCTTCAACATCCCGGGCGAGCAGGTCGAGAAGATCCTGGCCTTCGTGGCCGTGCGTTCGCAGGGCCATGCCGATGCGCTGGCGCAGCTGGCCACACTTGAAGCCGACGCCGGCTCTTCGGAAATCCTGCGCACCGGCGTCGCCGAGCTGCGCGAAGTGCTGCAGCTGGTGCAGGCACTGGGTGTGCCGGAGAGCGCGTACTGCCTGAATTTCTCCATCGCGCGCGGCCTGGACTATTACACCGGCACCGTCTACGAGACCACGCTGACCGACCACCCGCAGATCGGCTCGATCTGTTCGGGCGGCCGTTACGAGGACCTGGCCAGCCACTACAGCAAGTCGAAGCTGCCGGGCGTGGGCATCTCCATCGGCCTGTCGCGCCTGTTCTGGCAGCTGCGCGAAGCCGGCCTGATCGATGGCATCGAGGCCAGCAGCGTGCAGGCGCTGGTGGCGCTGATGGACGAGCAGGGCATGGCGCAGTCGCTGGACATCGCCCGCCGCCTGCGCGCCGGTGGCATCAACACCGAAGTGCAGATGGAGCCGAAGAAGATCGGCAAGCAGTTCCAGTACGCGGCCAAGGCCGGCATCCGCTTCGTGGTGCTGGCCGGTGAGGATGAGCTGGCGCGCGGCGTGGTGGCGGTGAAGGACCTGGTGCGCGAGCAGCAGTTCGAAGTCTCCCGCGACGAGCTGGCCAGCACCCTGCAGGTCGAGCTGGAGCAGTCGAAGGTGATGTAACGGCCGGTTGGCCGCGCGCCACCACGCCACGAAAACGCCCGCCACCCGGTGGGCGTTTTTTTTTGCCATTGCCTGGGGTCAGGGCGGTTTTCCTCCAGAAACGGATCCGCCCCCGCCAACCCTCAGCAACCTGGCATTTGACCTTGCTTCGCATGCAGCAGGCGCAGGGGCAGCGCCGCCCAGCCTCCCCCAGATTTGACGCGCTGCGCAAGAATGCGCTAATGTACTAACGCGCTATTACATTGATGCATGGAAACAGCCCCGTGAAAGCCCGCCCCGATATTGCCGCCAAAGACCCCAAGGCCGACCTGGAAGCCCTGGCCCGGGCCTTTGCCGCCCTGCGCGAGCCGGAGCAGGTGGAAGCCTTCCTGCGCGACCTGTGCACTCCGGCCGAGCTGGAAGCCATGGCCGACCGCTGGAAGGTGGTGCCGCTGCTGCAGCAGGGCGTGCCGTACCGCGAGATCCACGAGCGCACCGGCGTCAGTGTGACCACCACCGGACGGGTGGCGCGCACGCTCGAGCATGGCCATCGGGGCTATGCCGCCGCCATCGACCGCCTTGCTTCGCGCTGATCCGCGCCCCGTTCCGAACTTCGAGACCTCCCCCATGAGTGCAACCCAGGCAGCGCCGGCACGAGACCGGCTGCGTATCGCCATCCAGAAGAGTGGCCGGCTGGCCGAGCCCGCCCGCAACCTGCTCAGCGCCTGTGGCCTGAGCTGGCGCGAAAGCCGTGACAAGTTGTTCTGCTACGGCGAATCGCTGCCGGTAGACCTGCTGCTGGTGCGCGACGACGACATCCCCGGCCTGATCGCCGACGGCGTCTGCGACCTCGGCATCGTCGGCCGCAACGAGCTGGACGAGCAGGCCGCGGCACGTCGCCAGATCGGCCTGCCCGACGCCTACCAGGCGCTGCGCGGGCTGGGCTTCGGCCAGTGCCGGCTGATGCTGGCGGTGCCCGAGGAATGGCAGTGGCAGGGCCCGGCGCAGCTGGCCGGCACCCGCATCGCCACCAGCTACCCGGCCATCCTCACGCAGTGGCTGGCCGAGCAGGGCGTGGACGCGCAGGTGGTCGAGCTGTCCGGGTCGGTGGAAATCGCCCCGCGCCTGGGTACCGCCGACCTGATCTGCGATCTGGTGTCCAGCGGCGCCACGCTGCGTGCCAACCAGTTGACCCCGGTACACAACCTGCTCGACAGCGAGGCGGTGCTGGCTGGTGCGGTGCGCGTGCCGGATGATGCACGTGCATCGCTGCGCGCGATGCTGCTGCGCCGCCTCGACGGCGTGGTGCAGCGCCAGGACCGCAAGCTGCTGATGTTCCGCGCCAGCGAGGATCGCGTCGACGCGCTGGCGCAGTTGCTGGCCGATGCCGAGCCGCTGGTGCGGCTGCCGGCCGATGGCGGTGCGCTGCGCCTGCAGACCATGTGCCCCGGCCCGCTGAGCTGGCAGCGCATGGAGGAACTCGAGCGCGCGGGTGCGCAGGGCCTGATGGTACTGAGCGTGGAGCGGTCGCTGGCATGAACCGTCTGATCTGGTCCCGACTTGATGAGGCCGCGCGCAGCGCGGCATTGACCCGCCCGGTGCAGACCGTGGCGCAGCAGACCCGCGACGCGGTGGCGACGCTGATTGCACAGGTGCGCGCGCAGGGCGACGACGCGCTGCGTGCGATCACCGCACGCTTCGATGGTGTCGAACTGTCGTCCTTTGCAGTGAGCGAAGCCGAGTACGCTGCGGCCGAAGCCGCCGTACCCGGCGAACTGCGCCAGGCCATGGTGGACGCGGCCGAGCGCATCGCCCGCTTCCACGCCGCCGGCATGGGCAAGGGATACGCAGTTGAAACCGCGCCGGGCGTAGTCTGCGAACGCATGCTGCGTCCGATCGGGCGGGTGGGCCTGTACGTGCCAGCCGGCAGCGCGCCGCTGCCGTCCACCGCGCTGATGCTGGGGGTTCCGGCACAGCTGGCCGGCTGCCCGCAGGTGGTGCTGTGCACGCCGCCGCGAGCCGATGGCAGCGCAGACCCGGCCGTACTGGTGGCGGCGCGGCTGACCGGCGTGCAGCGCGTGTTCAAGCTGGGCGGCGCGCAGGCGATCGCTGCCATGGCCTATGGCACCGCAAGCATTCCCGCCTGCGACAAGCTGTTCGGGCCGGGCAACAGCTTCGTTACCGAAGCCAAGCAGCAGGTCGCACAGGACGGCGCCGCCGCCATCGACATGCCGGCCGGTCCTTCGGAAGTGCTGGTGATTGCCGATGCCGGCGCCAATCCGGCATTCGTCGCCGCCGACCTGCTGTCGCAGGCCGAGCATGGTCCGGATTCGCAGGTACTGCTGCTGACCGACGATGCCGCGATGCTGGCCGCGGTCGAAGCCGAGGTCGAGCGCCAGGTGGCCGTGTTGCCGCGCCAGCAGATCGCGCGCCAGGCCTTGTCGGCCTCGCGCCTGATCCAGGTCGATTCGCTGGACGAGGCCTTCGCGATCAGCAACCGCTATGCACCCGAGCACCTGATCCTGGCCCTGCGTGATCCGCGCGCGTGGCTGGACAAGGTGCAGGCCGCCGGCTCGGTGTTCCTGGGGGATTACACCCCCGAAGCACTGGGCGACTACTGCAGCGGGACCAACCACGTGCTGCCGACCGCCGGTGCCGCGCGTGCCTATAGTGGCGTCAGCGTTGCCAGCTTCCAGAACCTGATCAGCGTGCAGAGCGCGAGCGCCGCCGGCTTGGCCGCGATCGGCGGCTGCGCGCGCACCATCGCCACTGCCGAGGGCCTCGACGCGCACGAACGTGCGGTGGCCCTGCGCATGGAGGCCGCCGCATGAGCGCCGCCATTGATGACGTGCTGGCACTGGTGCGCCCGGATCTGCAGGCCTTCGCCGGCTACAGCTCGGCGCGCAGTGCGGTGGTGCAGGGCGAGGTCTGGTTGAATGCCAACGAGTCGGCCTGGGCCAATCCGGCCGATGCGGCTGGCAGCAGCCGGCGCTATCCCGAACCGCAACCGCTGGCGCTGCGTGAGGAACTGGCGGCGCTGTACGGAGTGACGCCACAGCAGCTGCTGGTCGGCCGCGGCAGTGACGAGGCCATCGACCTGCTGGTGCGCGCGCTGTGTGTGCCCGGTCGCGATGGCGTGCTGGTCACGCCGCCGGTGTTCGGCATGTACGCCGTCTGCGCACGCCTGCAGGGTGCCGCATTGATTGAAGTGCCGCTGGTGGACGGTGAGGATGGCCTGCGCGCCGATCTGGATGCGGTGATCGACGCGGCCAAGGCGCAGGGAGCCAAGCTGGTGTTCCTGTGCGCACCGTCGAACCCGGCCGGCAGTGACATCGCTCTGGAGGAGGTCGAGCGTGTGGCGGTTGCGCTGCGCGGGCAGGCGCTGGTGGTGGTGGACGAGGCCTATGTGGAGTACGCGGGGCGCGCATCGGCCACCACGCTTCTGGCCGCACACGCCAACCTGGCGGTACTGCGCACCTTGTCCAAGGCGCACGCGCTGGCTGCTGCCCGTATCGGCACCCTGATGGCCGCCCCGGAGCTGATTGCCGTGCTGCGCCGCTGCCAGGCGCCGTACCCGGTGCCGACGCCGTGCGCGGAACTGGCGGTGCAGGCGTTGCAACCCGCCGCGCTGGCCCGGACCGCCGAGCGCGTAGCCACGGTGATTGCCGAGCGCGAACGCCTGCGCGTGGCGCTGCCGGGCCTGCCCGGCGTGCGTCGCGTCTACCGCTCGGCCGGCAACTACCTGCTGGTTCGCTTCGCCGATGCCCAGGCCGCGTTCGATACGCTGCTGGCTGCGGGCGTGGTGGTGCGCGACCAGCGCGCCGCGCCGCAGCTGGGTGATGCGCTGCGCATCAGCATCGGCAGCCCCGAAGAGAATGACCGCGTGCTTGCGGCCCTGTCGGCGCGGAGGGCCGCAGCATGACCCCGATCCTGTTCATTGACCGCGACGGCACCCTCATCGAGGAGCCGTCCGACTTCCAGATCGACGCCTACGAAAAGCTGCGCTTCGTGCCACAGGTGATCCCGGCGCTGCTGAAGCTGCGTGACGCCGGCTACCAGTTCGTGATCGTCACCAACCAGGACGGCCTGGGCAGCGACAGCTACCCGCGCGCCAGCTTCGATGGCCCCAACGAGCTGATGCTGCAGATCTTCGAAAGCCAGGGCATCACCTTCCGCGACGTGCTGATCGACTGCAGCTGGCCGCAGGACAACGCCACGACCCGCAAGCCGGGCATCGGCCTGATGACCGCCTACCTGCAGGACCGCAGCATCGACTGGGCACGCTCGGCCATGGTTGGCGACCGCATCACCGACCTGCAGTTCGCCGACAACCTCAACATCCGTGGCTTCCAGCTGCGCACCGCGCAGTTCGGGGGCGAGTGGGACTGGCCGGGCATTGCCCACGCGCTGGCCGACGCGCCGCGCACCGCCGTGGTCCAGCGCAACACGAAGGAGACCAAGATCCGCGTCGAACTGGACCTGGATCGCGCCGGTGATGCACGCATCTCCACCGGCCTGCCGTTCTTCGACCACATGCTGGAACAGATCGGCAAGCACGGCGGCTTCGCCCTCGATATCCAGGCCGAGGGTGACCTGCACATCGATGAGCACCACACCATCGAGGACACCGGGCTGGCCTTGGGCCAGGCCCTGCGCGAGGCGCTGGGCGACAAGCGCGGCATCGGCCGCTACGGTTTCACCCTGCCGATGGACGAGACGCTGGCCAGTGCTGCGCTGGACTTCAGCGGCCGCCCGTACTTCGTGTTCGAGGGCGAGTTCAAGCGCGAGCGGGTGGGGGACATGCCGACCGAGCTGGTGCCGCATTTCTTCCGCTCGCTGTGCGATGCCAGCGGCCTGAACCTCAACCTGCAGGTGCGCGGCGACAACGATCACCACAAGGTGGAGGCCTGCTTCAAGGCGCTGGCGCGCGCACTGCGCCCGGCGCTGGCGAGGCAGGGCACCGCGTTGCCCAGTACCAAGGGGGCGCTGTGAGCGATGTTGCGCTGATCGATGCCGGTGGTGCCAACCTGGGCTCGGTGCGCTACGCACTGGAGCGGCTGGGCGCGACGGTGCGGCTGGTGCGCGATGCGGACGGCCTGGTGGGTGCGCAGCGGGTGATCCTGCCCGGCGTCGGCGCCGCCGGTCCCGGCATGCAGCGCCTGCACGCGCAGGGCCTGGTCGAGCCGTTGCAGCGGCTGGAGGTGCCGCTGATGGGCATCTGCCTTGGCATGCAGCTGCTGTTCGAACGCTCCGAGGAAGCGGGTGTGGAGACACTGGGACTGATTCCGGGCGTGGTGCGCAAGCTGGTGCCGGCCTGTGGCATCCGCGTGCCGCACATGGGCTGGAACCGCCTGCTGCCGCTACGTGAGTCGGTGCTGTTGCAGGGTGTGCCGGAACGCGCCAGCGCCTACTTCGTGCACAGCTATGCGGCGCCGCTCAATACCCATACCGTCGCTGCCTGCGACCACGGCGGGCTGTTCACTGCCGTGGTGGAGCAGGGGCGTTACTACGGCGCACAGTTCCATCCCGAGCGCTCCGGCGAGACCGGCTCGCTGATGCTGCGCAATTTCCTCGAGGGCACTGCTGCATGAGTTTCATCGTCTACCCCGCGCTGGATATCCGCGACGGCCGCGTGGTGCGGCTGCGCCAGGGCGACTACGCGCAGGAAACCTCCTACGGCGACGATCCGCTGCCGCGCGCGCAGGCGTTCGCCGCGCAGGGCGCGCAGTGGATGCACCTTGTGGATCTGGATGCCGCACGCGCCGGTGGCTATACGCTGGCGCCGCTGCTGGCGGCGATCCGCGCGCACACGCCGCTGCAGGTGCAGACCGGCGGTGGCGTGCGCGGCCGCGACGACGTGGCGCGCATCCTCGATGCCGGCGCCGGCCGCGTGGTGGTGGGTTCGCTGGCGGTGCGTCGCCCCGATGAGGTGGTCGGCTGGCTGGAGGAATTCGGCGCCGAGCGCATCACGATTGCGCTGGATGCCCGCCAGGACGCACAGGGGCAGTGGCAGCTGCCGGTGCACGGCTGGACCGAGAACGCCGGGGTGACCCTGGATGACCTGGCCCAGCGCTACGCGCGCGCCGGCATGCGCCACCTGTTGTGCACCGACATCGCCCGCGACGGCATGCTGGCCGGGCCCAATATCGGCCTCTACCAGCACCTGTCGGCATTGCTGCCGGGAGTGGCGGTGCAGGCGTCCGGCGGCATCCGTGACGTGGCCGACGTTGCTGAAGCGCGAAGTGCGGGTTGCGGCGGTGCGATCCTCGGCAAGGCGCTGCTGGAACAGCGCATGGACCTGGCGGAGGCGCTGGCATGTTGAGCCGCCGCATCATTCCCTGCCTTGACGTGCGCGATGGCCGGGTGGTCAAGGGTGTGCGCTTCCGCGACCACGTCGACATGGGTGACATCGCCGAGTTGGCGCAGCGCTATCGCGACGAGGGCGCCGACGAGCTGGTGTTCTATGACATCGGCGCCAGCCCCGAGGCGCGTTCGGTCGACGTTGCCTGGATCGAGCGCATCGCGCGGCTGATCGACATTCCGTTCTGCGTGGCCGGTGGCATCGACAGCGTGGAAACCGCGCGCCGCGTGTTGTTCGCCGGTGCCGACAAGGTGTCGATCAACTCGCCCGCGCTGGGCCGTCCCGAACTGATCACTGAACTGGCCGACGAGTTCGGCGTGCAATGCGTGGTGGTCGGTGTCGATTCGGTGCGCGAAGCGGATGGCCAATGGCGGGTGCGCCGTTTCAGCGGAGACCCGGCCAAGACCCAGGCGGTGCCACTGCGCACCCTGGACTGGATTGTCGAGGCGCAACGTCGGGGCGCCGGTGAGATCGTGCTGAACTGCATGGACAGCGATGGCGTGCGCCGCGGCTACGATGTCGCACAGTTGCAGCAGGCGCGGGCACTGTGCCAGGTGCCGCTGATCGCCTCCGGTGGCGCCGGTGCGATGGAACATTTCGCAGAAGCCTTCGACCAGGCCGACGTCGATGGTGCACTGGCGGCGAGCGTGTTCCACAGCGGCGCCATCGCCATTCCAGAATTGAAGCGCTACCTGCGCGGACAGCAGATCGAGGTGCGGGATGTCTATTGAAGTCAGGCCGTCGTTGGACGCATTGCAGGCGCTGGACTGGGGCAAGGGCGACGGCCTGCTGCCGGCCGTGGTGCAGGATGCCGATACCCTGCAGGTGCTGATGCTGGGCTATGTCAGCGCAGAGTCGCTGGCGGCCACGCTGGCCATCGGCCACATGACCTTCTTCAGCCGCAGCAAGCAGCGGTTGTGGACCAAGGGCGAGCAGTCCGGCAACGTGCTGGTGGTGCAGTCGATCAGCGTCGACTGCGATGCCGACACGCTGCTGGTGATGGCACGCCCGGCGGGACCAACCTGCCACACGGGTGCGGAGAGCTGTTTCGACCAGGCGCCGAAGGACTTCCTGGGCGGGCTGGGCCAGTTGGTGGCGATGCGTGAGGCGCAGCGCCCGCCGGGCAGCTATACGACCAGCCTGTTCGAGGGCGGCATCCGCCGCATCGCACAGAAGGTGGGTGAGGAGGGGGTGGAGACCGCGCTGGCGGCGGTGGCGCAGGATGACGAGGCGCTGCTCGGCGAGGCTTCGGACCTGCTGTACCACCTGCTGGTACTGCTGCGCGCGCGCGGTCTGTCGCTGGACGATGCGCGGGCGGTGCTGGAAAAACGCCATCGTTGAAGCGTGGTAGTGCCGGCCGCTGGCCGGCAACATCATCATCTTCGGGCATCGAGGGGGTGCCGGCCAGCGGCCGGCATGCCCGCCGGCAATGCAGCCGAGCGTAACTGGGCTCTACAATACCGCGTCTCTTTCTGCCGGATGTCTCCCATGAAACTGCCTGCCGCCTGGCTGTGCTGCCTGTTGCTGACCTCGCCGGCCTGGGCTGCGGACACCGTGGTCACCGGCAAGGTCTATCTGGAGCGTGACGGCAAGCCGGGCCGCGGTGCGACCGATCCGGGCCTGGCCGGGGTGCAGGTCTCCAACGGCGAGGTCATCGTCAAGACCGCCGCCGACGGCAGCTACAGCCTGCCGGTGCGCGATGGCCAGACCGTGTTCGTGATCAAGCCCGATGCGTATTCGTTCCCGAAGGCGGCAGACGGCCTGCCTTCGTTCTGGCGCCACTTCCGCCCGAACGGCTCGCCGGCGCTGAAGTACGGCGGCATCGCCGCCACCAGCGATGTCACCCGCAACTGGGAATTCGCGCTGCAGTCGGATCGCCATGACAGCCGTCGCGGCTTCCAGATGCTGGTCTTCACCGACTCCCAGACCGCCAGCCTGAAGGACATCGGCTACTACCAGCAGTCGATCGTGGCGCCGCTGGTCGGCCAGACCAAGGCGCGCATGGGCACCACCCTGGGTGACATCGTCAGCGACGATCTGACCCTGTATCCGGCAATCAACAGGGTCACCACGTCGCTGGGCGTGCCGTGGTTCCATGTGCCGGGCAATCACGACCTCGATTTCGATGCAGCCAGCGACGAGCATTCGCTGGACAGCTGGCGCAACATCTACGGCCCGGACACCTACGCGGTGGAAGAGGGCGGTGCCAGTTTCGTGTTCCTCGACGACGTGGTGTACGACCCCAACGCAAGGCCGAAGTATGTCGGTGGCCTGCGCGAAGACCAGTTCGCCTTCCTTGCCGGCTACCTGAAGGGCCTGCACAAGGACCGTCTGCTGGTGCTGGGCATGCACATCCCGCTGTTCGACGCCGCGCCGGGGCGCGAGACCTTCCGTCATGCTGACCGCCAGCGCCTGTTCGACCTGCTGAAGGACTTCCGCAACGTGCTGGTGCTCAGCGGCCACAGCCACACCCAGCAGCACGTCTACCACGGCAAGGCCGAGGGCTGGAACGGTGACAAGCCGCTGCACGAATACAACGTCGGTGCCAACTGCGGTGCGTTCTGGTCGGGGGTGAAGAATGCCGCTGGTGTGCCGGACAGCACCATGAGCGACGGCACGCCGAAGGGCTATGCACTGCTCGACGTGGCCGGCAACGGCAGCTATCGCCTGCAGTACCGCGTGGCCGGCAAGCCGGCCAGCGAGCAGATCGGCCTGCATGCCCCCAAGGTGCTGCGCCAGGGGGCCTACCCGGCGTGGGGCATCTATGCCAACGTCTATATGGGTGAGGATGCCAGCATGGTCGAGTACCGCGTCGATGGTGGCGCCTGGCAGCCGATGAAGCAGGTCAGCCAGCCCGATCCGCGCCTGATGGTGGAGAACGTGGCCGACGACCTGGCCGACACCCTGCGCGGCTACGACCGCTCACCGGAGGCCACCGCATCGCCGCACCTCTGGCGCGGTGCGCTGCCGACCGACCTGGCGGTGGGCAGCCACAAGGTTGAGGTACGCTCCACCCAGCCCGATGGCGCGGTGTTCACCGCGACCACCCGCTACAGCCTGCAGGCCGCCCAGCCCTGATCCCGCACCACCGTTCCAGCGAAAGGACCCCGCATGGATATCCGTTTCATGGCCGGCACCACGCCGGTCACTCTCAGCCGCCACTGGTTCACCGGCGCGATGCTGCTGCAGAGCGCCTCCGAGAAGGTCTGGGTGCAGCACCCGCTGCATCCGGGCACCCACTTCTCGTTCTCGCTGGTACAGTCGTGGCTGCGCCACATCGCCGGCCATGAGGTGCTGGTCGAGCGCACCCGGCCGCTGTTGTTCGCCGGCTTCCGCCCGCAGCGCCTGCGCGTGCTGGTGGATGGCGTGCAGGTAGCCGAACAGGAAGGCATGTAGGCCAACCTGAACCGCCGGCGCGCTAGGCAAAGCCGCCCCGATGCCTGAGAATCGGGGCGATTCAATCGATCCAAGCAGGCCAGCGTGACCATCGCAGCAGCGTCCCCGGTTTCCACCGACTCCGCCCGCGGCGGTCTTCCGCGCAGTCTCGTTGTCGCCGATGTCGGCGGCACTTTCGCCCGTTTGGCGCTGGCTGAAACGCAGCCCGGCCAGGCACCCCTGCTGGGCAGCCATCGCACCTATGCCTGCGCCGAGCATCCGAGCCTGGCCGCGATCCTGGCCGATTTCACCGCTGGCCTCGGCCAGCCGGTGCAGACCGCGGTGGTCGCCATCGCCGGCCTGCTAGATGGCGACGTGCTGATCAATTCCAATCTGCCGTGGACGGTCTCGCTGTCGACCACCCGAGCGCAGTCCGGGCTGCATGAACTGCAGCTGATCAATGATTTTGAGGCGGTGGCGTTGGCCATTCCCTACCTGCAGCCGGATACGCTGGTGCCGTTGAACGGCGATGCCGACCCGGCGCAGGCGTTCCCGGCGCTGGTGCTGGGTGCGGGTACCGGCCTCGGCGCCGCGCTGCGCTTTGCCGATGGCGAGCGCCCGGTGCTGGCCAGTGAAATCGGCCATGCCGCGCTCGGCGCCGGCAATGCGCTGGAGCTGCAGGTGCTGGGCAAGCTGCTGCAGCGCTGGTCGCATGTGGACAATGAGCGCGTGCTGTCCGGCAGTGGCCTGATGAACCTGTATCCGTGCCTGTGCGAACTGCGTGGCGTCACTCCAGTGTGGAGCAGTACCGAAGCACTGATCGGTGCCGCGCGCAGCGGTGAGGATGCGCTGGCCGTGGAAACGCTGCAGGTGTTCTGTGCCTGGCTGGGCAGCCTGGCCGGCGACGCAGCGATCGCCGTCGGCGCCCGTTCGGTGTACCTGGCCGGTGGCATTTCCGCGCATGTGCAGGATTTCCTGGCCGATGGTCGCTTCCGTGAGCGCTTCCTCAACAAGGGCGTGCTGACCGAGGTGCTGCGCCAGGTGCCGGTATGGCGCGTGGAGCATGGCCAGCTGGGCGTTCTCGGCGCAGCGGTCTGGCATGCCGCGCGGCAGCCCACGCACGACTGATCGTCGCGACCGGCATCGGGCCGGCCGTGCATTGCAGACTGGGAGGGGAAGATGGTGGATCGCAGGCAGTTCCTGCAGGCCGGCGCACTGGCCGCAGGTATGGCGGCTTTGCCGGGCGTGCAGGCGCGCACGCAGGGTGGGGCCAGGGTGGTTTCGACCTGGGACTTCGGCGTGCCGGCCAACCAGGCCGCGTGGAAGGTGCTGGCGCAGGGTGGCAGCGCACTGGATGCAGTTGAAGCCGGTGCACGCTGGGCCGAGAGCGAACTGTGCAACCCCACCGTCGGCCATTGCGGCAACCCGGATCGCGACGGCGTGCTGAGCCTGGATGCGAGCATCATGGATGGCGATGGCCGTTGTGGCGCAGTGGCCGCGCTGGTCGACATCCTGCATCCGGTGTCGGTGGCCCGCAAAGTGATGGAAAACAGCCCGCACGTGCTGCTGGTGGGCGAGGGCGCGCAGCAGTTCGCGGTGCAGCAGGGTTTCGAGCGCAGACACCTGCTGACGCCGCAGGCCGAAGCGGCCTGGCGCGAGTGGCTGAAGACCGAGAAGTACCAGCCGCAGATCAATGCCGAGCGCCGTGGTATTCCTGGCAACAGCGACAACCACGACACCATCGGCATGCTGGCGCTGGATGCCCGCGGTAACCTGGCCGGCGCCTGCACCACCAGCGGCATGGCCTGGAAACTGCACGGCCGGGTCGGCGACAGCCCGATCATCGGTGCCGGCCTGTACGTCGACAACGAAGTGGGTGCGGCCACTGCTTCGGGCGTGGGCGAGGAGATGATCCGCAACGCCGCCTCGTTCCTGGTGGTCGAGCTGATGCGCCAGGGGCGCTCGCCGGCGCAGGCCTGCCGCGAGGCCATCGACCGTGTGGTGCGCAAGCGCCCGGAGGCGAGCAGGACATTGCAGGTGTGCTTCCTGGCCATGAACAAGCAGGGCGAGGTCGGCGCCTACGCGCTGCATCGTGGCTTCGTCTATGCGGTGTGCGATGCGCAGCGCCAGGATGACCTGCGTGACTCGCCGTCGATCTACACGAGCGCCCAGGCGTGAGCACGCGGCTCACTCTGGAAATCGCCAGCAACTCGCTGGCCTCGGCGCTGGCCGCGCAGGCCGGCGGCGCCGACCGCATCGAGCTGTTCGACAACCTGGCCGAAGGTGGCACCACGCCGTCGTTCGCCAGCATCGCGATGGCCCGCGAACGCCTGTCGATTCCGCTGTTCGTACTGGTGCGCCCGCGCCCGGGCGACTTCCACTACGACGCAGTGGAAACCGAACTGATGCTGCGTGACATCGCGCAGTGCCGCGCGCTGGGCTGCGATGGCGTGGTGATCGGTGCGCTGGACGTGCAGGGCGGCATCGACGTGGCGTTGTGCCGCGAACTTGTGCAGGCCGCCGGGCCACTGCAGGTGACCTTCCACCGCGCGTTCGATGCGGCCCGCGATCTGCCTGCGGCACTGGAACAGGTGATCGGACTGGGTTGCCAGCGCGTGCTGACCTCGGGCGGCCAGGCCAGCGCCGAGGCCGGCGCCGAAGTACTGGCCGGCCTGGTGACCGAGGCGAAGGGACGCATCAGTGTGATGGCCGGCGCCGGGCTGGGCCCGGCCAATATCGCCGCCGTTGCGCGACGGACCGGCTGCACCGAACTGCACGCCTCGGCCAAGGGCCTGCGGCGCTCGGCCATGCAGTTCCAGAACCCGGCTTTGCGCGGGCTGGACCCGGACTGGAGCCAGACCGCCACCGCCACCGTGGCCGCGCTGCGGCAGGCGCTGGACGGCGCAAGGTAGCCCGCTTGTCCTGTAGAGCCGAGCCCACGCTCGGCTGCTCTTTGGACCGGGGTTGGATCCCTTCGCAGAATGGCTCCGACCCCGGGCCTGCCCATCGTTGCGGCCGAAGAAGTGACGCTTACAGCACGTTCGAACGGCTAGGGCGGCAGGCCAAGTCGTTGAAATGGATACGCTGGTGCGCCGTCGCATGGCGGCGCAGTCGGTGATTGCCGATAGTGGTTCATACCGTCGTTCGCCAACGAATTCCCGCATGTTTCGACTGTTCCTGCTGCTTGTCTGCGCGGTGCCAGCCATTGCAGTCTGCGCACGTGAAGGGCATGCACCGGAGTGGGTGCGGGAGGTGGCTGCCGACAAGGACCTGCAGGTTGACCCCGAAATGGTTGGCGTGAGGCTGGAGCCAACCGCGCGGGGCGCGTTCCTCGACACGCGTACACATCGAATCGGGGCGAGGCGTTTGCGCGCGCTGTATCAGGTATTCGATTCCAACGCGGATAACCCGATGGGCCTTTGCGGCGCTGGGCGCGAGATCCATCTGTTCGTCTACGAATTGACCCTACCGAAGCCCATTGAGCGCGGCAGGGTGTTGATCAGCAGCTGCCTTGAAGCCCTGTCTCTGGCGAGCCAGAACTCAGGGCGATCCAACAGTGAATCCGACTTTTCCTCGGTCATCTGGCAGAGGGCCGGGTTCACCATCGAGTGGTGGGGTATCGGACCCGGAGGCGATACGTCGAGCCACTACGCGCTCCGAAATGACCGCTTCGTCCCGACTCGATCGGGTGAGGGGAATCGCTGAGGGCGGACAAAACCGTTCCGCGCGCGGTTGTCGTGATCGTGTCACTACTTCGTGCGCCGTTCTCTCAGCGATGTGTCGCAACTCTTTGATTGTTTTGGATACCGACGGTCGTTAGCGGCATACCGCCGGCTCTTGTTGCGCCGCCGCATGCCGGGCGTGGTTCAGCTGTGCTTTAGTTTGGATCGATCCACAGGGGAGGTGCCCAGATCGGTCATGAACCGGTCCAGGCGCCTGGATCCGTCGTAGTGCCGCGCCACCGTCCGCCCGTGCGTCCACATCTTCGAAGAGCAACCACCCATGGCTCAGATCGTCCACAAGCGTCGCCACCTGCTGTCCCAGGCCCTGATCCTGGCCCTGCTTCCCCTGGCTGCCAATGCGCAGCAAGCCTCAAGCTCGTCTACCAAGGACCTCGACGCGGTCACCGTTACCGGTTCGCGCATCAAGCGCGCCGCGGTCGAAGGCCCGGCCCCGGTCAACGTGATCACCGCGCAGCAGATCCAGAAAGAGGGCTTTGTCAGCGTGTATGACGCGCTGAAGACGCTCACCGAAGCGACCGGAACTGTTGAAGCCGCCTCGCAGTGGGGCTCGCATACGCCCAATGCCAGTGGCCTGAACCTGCGCGGGATGGGGCCGAACCGCTCGCTGCTGCTGGTCAATGGCCGCCGCGTGGCCGATTACCCGCTGCCATACGGCGGTGAAACCAACTTCTCCAACTACGGCAACATTCCGGCCGCGGCGGTGGAGCGGATCGAAGTGCTGACCGGTGGCGCCTCGGCCATCTACGGCTCGGATGCGATCGCCGGCGTGGTCAACGTCATCCTCAAAACCAACTACGACGGTGACGAAGTGCGCGTGCGCGGCGGCACCTCCACCGAAGGGGGACGCGATACCTGGGACCTGTCCTGGGCCGGCGGCAGGACAGGGGACAACTGGAGCGTGACCTATGCGTTGCAGTACACCAAGCGCGATCCGTTGTTCGGCCGCGATCGCCCGCAGATGGACGATGCCGATGATGCACCGTATGCGTCCTGGAACATGGAGCAGCGCAAGGTCGGCTTCCGTCCCACGGCCGGGCTGGCGCTGATCGATCCGACGACGGGCCAGCGCCTGGCGCCGCCCACCGGTACCTGCGAGAAGTTCGACGGTGAGTACTACACGGCCGATCGACTGGTATACAACTACGCCGCCAACCGCATCACCAACACCGGCCGCCTGTGCGGCATGAGCGCCGACTACGCCAACTGGCTGCTCACCGGTGGCGCCGAGAACGTGTCCGGCAACCTCTATGCCACCTTCGATTTCAGCAGCGACCTGCAGGCCTGGACCAACCTGGCGGTGTACCGCTCCGAAGCAATCTGGGGCACCAACCCGCCCAGCGTCTCGCTGATCGACGACGACAACGGCTATTACTGGGATGCCAATCGCAACCGCCCGATCCTGGGCGTGCGCCAGTTCACTCCGAACGAAGTCGGTGGCCTGGACACCCTGCGCAACACCAACCGTGAGCTGTCCTGGGACTGGAGCGCGGGCCTGCGTGGCCGCCTTGCCGATCGCTTCGACTGGAGCGCCACGGTGGGCCGTTCCTACTATCGCGTGGAAGAACGGCAGAACGTGGTGGACGAGCAGAAGTCGTATGACTACTTCCTCGGCCCGCGCCTGGGCACCACCGCCGATGGCGAGGCGATCTACGCGTTGAACGAATCGCGCTGGTGGAACCCGCTGACGCCTGACCAGTACTGGCAGATGGGCACAGTGGCCAGGAACCGCGCGTCATCGTGGGTCAACCAGGCCTCGGCGGACATCACCGGCGAGCTGTTCCAGGGCTGGGCCGGCCCGATCTCGTTCGCCGCCGTGGCCGAAGTCGCGCAGCAGGGCTATCACCTCAGCCCGGACCCGCGCGCCGGCGTCGACTTCGATCTGCAGAACGTCGATCGCGGTGGCGGCGAGCGCACCCGTTACTCGGCCGGCGTCGAGTTCAAGATCCCGCTGCTGGAGAGCGTGACGGCCACCGCCGCCGCCCGCTACGACCGCTATGGCAACTACAAGGCCGATGACAGCAGTGAAGCGCTGGATATCGGCAGCCAGAAGGAGACCACCTGGAACGTCGGCCTGGAATGGCGCCCGGTCGAATCGCTGCTGGTGCGTGGCTCGTACGCCACCAGCTTCCACGCGCCGGACATGCACTACCTGCTGGGCCAGCCGAGCAGTTCCGAAGTGCAGACCTATGACCGCCTGCGCTGCATCCAGAGCGGTGCCTACCTGGTCAACAACTGTGGCGTGGGCAACACCGATGTCTGGTACACCTTCGACGTGAACCGTCGTGGCACGCCGCTGCTGCGCTCGGAGACCGGCGATTCGTGGACGGTCGGCTTCGTCTGGGACGTGATGCCCAACCTGTCGGTCAGCGCCGACTACTGGGCGATCAAGCTGGAGGACATGATCGTCGACGTCGGCGCCGACGAGGTGCTGGCCAGCGAGGCCGGCTGCCTGACCGGCAAGAACATCGATGGCACGCCGTGGGCCAATCCGGCCGGTGGCGATTATTGCGCCGGCATCCTGGCCCGCGTGAACCGTGACAGCAACGGCCGCCTGGTATCGATCGAGCGCGGCCCGTTCAACCTGGCCAGCCGGGAAGTGCGCGGCATCGACCTGACTGCTCGCTATCGCCTGGAAACCGCGCAGTGGGGCAGCTTCCAGCTGGGCCTGAACTACACCAACCAGATCTCGACCAAGGAGCAGCGCTACGCCAACGACCCGAATCCGGAACGCCGCGATCGTGACCTGCGCAGCAAGCTGCGCGCGAGCCTGGCCTGGCAGCGCGGCAACTGGAACGCCAACGTCTATGCCGACCGCGTGGGCTCGGTGCCGGGCGTGCGCTATCACTGGGGCACCGATCGCCTGGATAATCCCGGCGGCTGCCTGCCGTTCGCCGATGGCTACGTGCCCAGTGACAGTCCCGCGCTGAACTGCCTGGAACCGGCGCGGCTGCCGGATGGTTCGGTGAATCCGAACCCCAACGCGGGCCAGACGACCTCGCGCTACTTCGGCCGGGTTGGGCCGTTCATCACCTGGAACGTCAACGTGGGCTACCAGGTGACCGAGCACGCCAAGGTCAATGTCTACGTCAACAACGTGTTCAACTCGGCCAGCTGGAACCACAAGGACCCGTACAAGCTGGATTATGACTTCGCCCCGACCCGGTTGCTGAGCGCGGTCGGCCGCGAGTTCGCATTGGAGTATGTGTTCACCTTCTGAGGAGACCGACCTCCGCCGCTGGATCCACGCCATGCGTGGATGCGGAAGCGGACCACCGGGGCGGCGCCCCCTTCAGGCATGCGGACAGGCTGGATTTGACCTTCCCACGATGGCAAGGTTTAGCCTGTCCGCATCCAGAAGGAAACCCGGGAATCCGATCATGAGCACGCCGCGCGCCGCTGCCGCCCCTGCCAGCCCCTCCACCATCAGCCTGCCCATCGAGGGCATGACCTGCGCCAGCTGCGTGGGCCGGGTCGAGGCAGCACTGTCCAGGGTCGAGGGCGTGGGCAGTGTCTCGGTGAATCTGGCCACCGAGCGGGCGGACATTCGCCCGTCGGGCCCGGTGGATCGCGCGGCGCTTATCCAGGCGGTGGAGCGGGTGGGCTATGACGTGCCTGCGGCTACCACCGAACTGGCGGTCGAGGGGATGACCTGCGCTTCCTGCGTGGGCCGTGTCGAACGCGCGCTGCTGGCCGTGCCGGGCGTCAGCCAGGCCAGCGTCAACCTGGCCACCGAGCGGGCCATGGTGCGTGGCATGGCGGACGTGGCTGCGCTGGTCGCAGCGATCGACAAGGCCGGCTATGACGCACGTGTGATCGAGGCGGGTGTGCAGTCCGATGATCAGGCTGCGGAAAAGAAGGATGTCGAGCGCGCCGAACTGAAGCGCGACCTGATCGTGGCCACCGCGCTGGCACTGCCGGTGTTCGTACTGGAAATGGGCTCGCACCTGATTCCCGGCATGCACGCATGGGTGATGTCCACGATCGGCATGCAGGCCAGCTGGTACCTGCAGTTCGCACTGACGCTCCTGGTGCTGGCCATCCCCGGGCGTCGCTTCTACCAGAAGGGCGTCCCCGCATTGCTGCGCCGTGCGCCGGACATGAATTCACTGGTGGCGGTGGGCACCGCTGCGGCGTTCGGCTATTCGGTGGTGGCGACGTTCCTGCCAAGGCTGCTGCCGGCCGGTACGGTGAACGTCTACTACGAAGCGGCGGCGGTGATCGTCGCGCTGATCCTGCTCGGCCGCTTCCTGGAGGCCCGGGCCAAGGGCCGCACCTCCGAAGCGATCAAGCGCCTGGTCAACCTGCAGGCCAAGGTGGCCCATGTGATCCGTGACGGCCGCGCGGTCGACATCCCGGTCAATGAAGTGCAGAGCGGCGACGTGGTGGAAGTGCGCCCGGGCGAGCGCGTCCCGGTCGACGGCGAGGTGGTTGAAGGCCGCAGCTATATCGATGAATCGATGATCAGCGGCGAGCCGATTCCGGTCGAGAAGCTGCCGGGCAGCAGCGTGGTGGGTGGCACGGTCAACCAGAAGGGCGCACTGACGGTGCGAGCCACGGCCGTGGGCGCGCAGACCCTGCTGGCGCAGATCATCCGAATGGTCGAACAGGCGCAGGGCTCGAAGCTGCCGATCCAGGCGGTGGTCGACAAGGTCACGTTGTGGTTTGTGCCCGCGGTGATGCTGGCCGCAGTGGCGACCTTCGCGGTCTGGTTGATCTTCGGGCCCTCGCCGGCACTGAGCTTCGCGCTGGTCAATGCGGTGGCGGTGCTGATCATTGCCTGCCCGTGCGCGATGGGCCTGGCCACGCCGACCTCGATCATGGTCGGAACCGGTCGTGGCGCCGAAATGGGCGTGCTGTTCCGCAAGGGTGAAGCGCTGCAGCTGTTGAAGGATGCACAGGTGGTGGCGGTGGACAAGACCGGCACGCTGACCGAAGGCCGCCCGCGCCTGACCGACTTCGAGATCACGGACGGTTACGATCGCAGCGCAGTGCTCGCGGCAGTGGCCGCGGTGGAGTCGCGCTCGGAGCATCCCATTGCCCGCGCGATTGTTGATGCTGCGACCGGGCAGGGCATCGCGTTGCCGGGCATGGTCGACTTCGAATCGGTCACCGGCATGGGCGTGCGGGCCAGTGTCGAGGGTGCACGCGTGGAGGTCGGTGCCGATCGCTTCATGCGCGACCTGGGTGTGGACATCACTGCATTCGCAGCATTGGCGGCGGAACTTGGCACGCAGGGCAAGTCACCGATGTACGTGGCCATCGATGGAAGCCTGGCCGCGATCATCGCGGTATCCGATCCGATCAAGCCGAGCACCCCGGCAGCGATCGCGGCACTGCATCGGTTGGGCCTGAAGGTGGCGATGATCACCGGCGACAACGCCGGGACCGCGCAGGCGATCGCGCGCCAGCTCGGCATCGATGAAGTGGTGGCCGAGGTGCTGCCGGAAGGCAAGGTCGAGGCCGTGCGCCGCCTCAAGGCCACGCACGGCCACGTCGCCTTCGTCGGCGACGGCATCAACGATGCGCCGGCGCTGGCCGAGGCCGATGTCGGCCTGGCCATCGGCACCGGCACCGATATCGCGGTCGAGTCGGCCGATGTGGTGCTGATGTCGGGTAGCCTGCAGGGCGTGCCCAATGCCATTGCACTATCCAAGGCAACACTGGGCAACATCCGGCAGAACCTGTTCTGGGCGTTCGCCTACAACACGGCGTTGATTCCGGTGGCGGCTGGCGTGCTGTACCCGGTCTGGGGCGTGCTGCTGTCGCCGGTGTTCGCTGCCGGTGCGATGGCGCTGTCCAGCGTGTTCGTGCTGGGCAACGCGCTGCGCCTGCGCCGCTTCCAGCCGCCGATGACGGATGCCCACGCCGCGACCCATTGAAGGAGAACCGCATGAACATCGGTGAAGCCGCCAACGCCTCCAGTGTGTCGGCGAAAATGATCCGCTACTACGAACAGATTGGCCTGATTCCTGCGGCCGATCGCACCGAGTCGGGCTACCGGGCGTACTCGCAGGCGGACATCCATCGCCTGCGTTTCATCCGCCGCGCGCGCGATCTCGGCTTCCAGGTGGCCGAAATCAGTGAACTGCTGGGCCTGTGGAACGACACCGCGCGGCACAGTGCCGACGTCAAGCACCTGGCCGAGCAGCACATCGCCGACCTGGAACAACGCATCGAGAGCATGCGGCAGATGGTCGACACGTTGAAATCGCTGATCCGTTGCTGTGCGGGCGACGAGCGCCCGGAGTGCCCGATCCTGGAGCGGTTGGGTGAAGACGATGAGGCCCCGCTGCCGGTCGATGTGGCGAAGACCGGCGCGGTGCGGCGGCGCGCGCGCAAGCGCTGAGTTTCCATGTCGCGTGCAAAAAAAACCGCCCGGTGACAGTGCACGGGGCGGGCTTCGCTGTGGCAGAAGACAGGGGATCAGGCAGTGCGCGGCGGGAAACCCGCATCGTTCAGCGCGGCGAACACCTGCTCCTGTGATGCGGTGGTCTGCACCTTGACCAGGCCGGTCGGCGGATCGGCCACCACACTGGCGTTCGGATCGATCTGCTGGATCGCGCGGGTCACGCTGCGCGCGCAGCCGCCGCAGGTCATGCCGTCAACGTGGAATTCCATCTGTAGCTCCTTCGGTGCTCGTGAGGTGGAACCAGTGTGCACCTTCCAACGATGGCAGGGTCAAGCAGGTGGCTGAACGGCGGCGCAGGCACCAATGAAAACGGCAGCCGCCTGTACCAGCGCGGCTGCCGTGGAGGACCCTTCCCGCCGGGGCGGGCAAGACTGCGCCGGGCCAGGCCCGGCGCTGCCTCAGAACTTCCAGTTCACGCCGAAGTACAGCTGGCGGCCGGCGTACAGGTTGGACAGCAGGCGGGCCTGGCTGTCGTTGCCGATGTAGCTGCGCAGCTCGGACTTGGTGGCGTTCAGTACGGCGGCGGTCACCGTCCAGTCCGGGGTGAGGTTGTAGGCCACGTTCAGGTCAAGCTGGCTGTAAGGCTTGGTGTAGGTGGTCATGCCATTGTTCAGGCCGCCGACCACTTCACCGCGACGGTTGTACGAGGCGCGCGCCAGGAACTTGTCGTTCTCGTAGAACACCGTAACGTTGGCCTGGTTCTTGGCACTGCCGACCAGCGGCGAGGAGCCGATTTCCTCGCCATCCAGCACGATCGAGGCCAGGTTGGTGTCGTTGTAGGTGTAGTTGGCCTGCACGCCCAGTCCGAAGTCGAACGTGTACTGGCCATACAGTTCCACGCCCTGCGACACGCCATCGCGGCCGTTGGCCTGGGTCTCGTACTTCTGCACGGTGACCGACTGCCCGCCCACGTTCATCTGCTGGTCGCGCACCACCGGCACGGTGAAGTTGTCCACGTTCTTGCGGAACAGCGAAACACCTGCGACCGCGCCCGGCTTGAAGTACCACTCCAGGCCCAGGTCGAACTGGACCGCCTTGAACGGTTCCAGCGCCTTGTTGCTGCCCGAGCCGTACCAGCCGGGCGTGTCGGTGCCGCCGGTGACGCGGCGGTCGTTGGCGTACTCTTCGCTGATGTAGCGCAGGCCACCGGGATAGGCGATGCTGGTGTAGCTCGGGCGCGCGACCACCTTCGATGCCGCGCCACGCAGCACCAGGTTGTCGGTGATGTCCCAGGCAATGTTGAAGCTGGGCAGCACGTCGGTATAGGTCTTCTCCAGCGACGACAGGGCATACACCTTGTCGCGCACCTGCGGGTCGGGCAGGCGGACGAAGCCACCCTGGCAGCGCAGGTTCGGGTCGGCGGCCGGATCATCGCAGCTCATCGGTGCGCCGCTGGCGTTGTCGACGAAGTAGTCGTTGAAGCGCTCGACCGAATCGCTGGACTGGGCGAACTGCTTGGTCCGCACCACGCGCACGCCGATGTTGCCGCGTACCCGCTCAGTGCGGAAGTTGGCCTGGAAGTAGCCGGAATGGATCTTCTCGTTGACGTCGTAGACGAAGTCTTCTTCGGTGCGGTTGTGCGAGCCACCGTAGGTCTTGTTCAGGTAGTCGATGTAGGCCGGGTAGTTGATGCCCGGGAACACGTTGGCGTTGAACGCGCCGGTGATGTTGCTGATCGGGTTGGACAGGAAGAAGCCCGGCTGCGCATCGCCTGCGGTCGGATCGCAACCGGCCTGGTAGCGATTGTTGTCATAGTCGGACGGATCCAGGCCCGGGCACACCCAATAGGTGTTGCCGGTGTTGCGGTGGACCTTGCCATCGCGGTACTTGGCGCCGAACTGGATCGAATCCAGCCAGCCGGCCTCGAACAGCTTGGTGACGTCGGCCTGGAAGTAGTTCTGCTTGACCTCGGTCTGCATCCACGACGAATCGGTCGAGCCGGTATCGACTTCGGCCACGCCCGCCATCAACTGCTGCTGCAGGTCGGGCGAGAACTGCACCGACGGCGTGCCGGTCAGGTCCCAGGCGGTGTACTGGTTGCCGGACTGCCACTGGTTGCCGACCTTGCGGCGCGGCTTGGCCGACATGCGGAAATTCATCGACGGACCGCCTTCGGACCAGGTGCGGCCGCCGGTGAACGAGGCCTTCCAGAGCGGGCTGATGTCCCAGTCGATGGTCAGGTCGGCGGTTTGCGACAGCGCCTTTTCCTTGCTGTAGCCGCCGGTGAGCTGCGGAGTGGGGATGGTGCAGTCGTCCGGGCCCCAGCCGCCGGGCTTGAGGCCGGCGGCCGCCGCTTCTTCTTCGCTGCAGTAGTAGGTCTTTCCGGCCAGCTTCTGGTACTGCGCGCCGGTGACGATGCTGCCACTCGGGTCGAAGTCTAGGCCGTTGAGCAGGCGGCCGCCGGCCCAGTTGCCGTCCTGGTTGTAGCGGGCCAGGTTCCACTCCGGCACCTTCAGCATGTTCTGGGTGTAGTCACCCTGCAGTTCGAAGCGGAAGTAGTTGGCCGTCATCGTGACGTTGTCGACCGGCTTGAACTGGAAGGTCAGCTGGCCGCCCTTGCGCTCGCGCTTTTCTTCCTTCACTGCGAAGTTCACCGAGGTCGGCATGAAGAATTCGCTGTAGTTCTTGCCGGCCTGGTTGTTGAAGCCGGACTGGCCCCACCAGTAGTGGATGCCGTCCTGTTCCAGCAGATTGCCGTTGGCATCGCGGGCGGTGGTGCCGTTGCCGTACCACTGGTAGTCCTCGGTGCTGGCTTCCATGGTGCGGGTGGTGCGGTTCTGCTGGGTGACGCCGACCAGTACGCCGAAGCGTTCGTCCTTGCTGTGCCAGGAGTACAGCGCCGACACCTGCGGATCGACATCGTGGCTGGTGTCGGAGGTGGTGCCCTCCAGGTTCACGTAGCCGGAGTTGGATTCCATGTCCAGCGGACGCCGGGTATGCAGGATGACCGTGCCGCCGATGCCGCCTTCGTCGATGCGCGCTTCCGGCGACTTGAACAGCTCGGCGCTGGACAGCATGTTCGACGGCAGCAGGGTGTAGTTGAAGGAGCGGGTCGCTTCGTTGTTGGTTTCCGAGGAGGCGACGAAGTTGCCGTTCAACTGGGTCAGGGTCAGGTCCGGCGCGAGGCCGCGCACGCTGACACTCTTGCCTTCGCCACCGCTGCGGGTGATGACCACGCCGGGCACGCGCTGCAGTGCGTCGGCCACGTTCTTGTCGGGGAACTTGCCAACGTCTTCGGCGGTGATCACCTCGACCACGGCGTTGGCGTCGCGCTTCTGCTCGAGGCTCTTTTCAATGGCGTAGCGGTAGCCGGTGACCTGGACGCTGTCCAGGGTGGTGGCATCCTGCCCGCCGGTGGACGTGGCCTGTTGCGCGGCGGCGCCAGCCGGAACGACGGCGGCGGCCAGGGCCAGCGCGATGGCCAGCGACAATGCGTCCTGGCCGTGCGTACGTGTTGAATGCTTCATTCCCATCTCTCCCTCTCTCCTGGATTGATCCGGTGACGTGGCACGGACAACTTGAATCGATCTAATTTGAAGTGACTTTGCGGCTGTCGCCGTGCAATGGCAGTAGCGCCGCGCGTGTGGCCTGGTACGTCCTGTTGCTGCTCCCCCAACTCCCGGCCATCGCAGTGTCGTTCTTGGATCGATCTAAGCGATGGGCGGGCGATTTTTAGCACGGGTCGTCCGTGGGCGCATGCTGCTCCGCAATATGGTACTGGCGTGGCGAAGGGATGACGGTTTGCTGAAAACAGTGAAATCGTTTTCGTGCGCAGAGGGGAGGGTGGGTCGGCAGGGCTGCGCCCTGCATCTGTGGGGTAGTGCCGGCCGCTGGCCGGCAACAGCGAAAACCAAAGCCAAAAACGGCTCTGGTTTCCTGTGGGTTGGGCGGGGCGGTGTCGGATTGCGGGGACGCCGTAAACCCGTCCATGGGGGCTTGGCCGCGGCATCCATGCCGCGGACACCCCGCAATCCGACACCGCCCCGCCTTCGACAGTTTCCCGGTGACGGTTGGACTGATCCTGGAACGACATGGGATCGTGGGGTCAGATCCGTTTTCCTTTGGAAAACGGATCTGACCCCAATCGATTTCGTTATCTGACAGAGATTCATCCACGCCTGGCGTGGATCTACCGCAGATCGCGGAGATCTGTCGAAGGCGGGGTGGGTCCGGTTGCGGGGGCGTGAGCCGCATGGGCCCGAGGCATGCCTCGGGCGGGTTGGGCAGGACGCCCAACCCTGGTCTTGCCGTGTGCGCAGGACTGCGCACACGAGCAAGCGGCGACCGAGCCTTATCTGATCGGAATCTGGCAGCGTAGGTGTCGAGAGCCGGCGTGGGCCGCCGTGTAAGCCTGGATCTCGACGATCGCCATGTAGCTTGGCGCACACGCCGGAATCTCCCTTGATCCGCCCGAACAGTTGCTGGAGCTGACACTCGCAGTGATAAGACTGGGCAAGCGGGGGAGCTCTCGACCCTTCCAGACTATACGGAGTCCGGTGATGAACGGGATCGGGATTGATGTCAGCAAGCGCCAACTGGATGTCGGTACGACGGATGGAGAGACCCTACAGGTCTGGAACAACCGCTCCGGCTTTTCTGAATTGGATGTTTGGCTGAAGAAGCGTCCGGTCAGCCAGATCGTGCTGGAAGCCACCGGCGGTTACGAGCGGCCAGTGCTGGATTTTCTGCACGCAGCGGGCCATCCGGTGGTCCGCGCCAATGCCCTGCGGGCCCGCAGGCTGGCCCAGGGGATGGGCCAGATGGCCAAGACCGACCGGTTGGATGCCTATGCATTGGCGCAGATGGCGGCCTTGGTGAAACTTCCCGCCTACCAGCCGCTGGAGCCTTGGCAGCAGAAAATGCGGGAATTCGTCCGGGCACGTCGACAGGCGATGCACGCGCTGACCATCGCGCGGCAGCAGCAGGAAATGGTCGGTGATCGTGAATTGCGCCGGCTACTGCAGGCCAACATCACCCGCTTGCAGACGCTGGTTGAACGTCTGGGAAAGCAAATTGCCGAGCAGGTTGCCCAGCAGCCTCAACTGGCTGTCCTGAAGTCGATGAAGGGCGTTGGCCCTGGCCTGCAGGCGGTATTGGCAAGCTATCTTCCCGAACTGGGGAGGATCAGTGGTAAGGCCATCGCCAGCCTGGTCGGTGTGGCCCCCATGTCCCACGACAGCGGAACCATGCGCGGCAAACGAAGCATCCATGGCGGCAGGGCCGAGATCCGCCAGGTGCTTTACATGGCCAGCATGTCGGCCATGCGGCATGAACCTCGACTGCGCGATTTCTACCAGTCGCTGCGAGCCCGGGGCAAAGAAGGAAAAGTAGCCATCGTGGCGGTGATGCGGAAAATGCTGGTGATTCTCAACGCCCGGGTGCGCGACGCTGAAAACGGGCTGGTCCCTGCCTAAGGCCAGCCAGGGCGCAGACCAAAGGCTGCCGGCCAGCGGCCGGCACTACCGTGCCCGTCTCCTGGAGGGGCCACTCCCTCCATCAACACAGTTGCTACATGGGTGAGGGCGCTTTGCTTGCGAAGCACTGCTTCGCAAGCGCCCGAACGCATAGCCGCCAGCGGCTGGGCCGGACCGCGGAGCGGGATTTACGGCGTCCCCCGCAACCGGACCTACCCCGCCATCCCACGGATCGCCGGCTTTTGCTGTTGCTTCGGCTGTTGCTTCTGAGGTTGCCGGCCAGCGGCCGGCACTACCCGGGGCAGGGCGCAGCCCTGCCGAACCCCCTCATGCTGCGCCGCAGAATGCATTCGGCTGAACCTGCGTGCTCTACTTGAATCGATCTAAATTCACGGTCTGGTGGGTCGGGCGTCATTCCAGGGGGAGCTCTCTGCAGGTCAGGGCAGGGCTCAGCGGAACGCTGCCGGACGGCCCCGGCCGTCTGCCTCCGCGCCATCGACTACAGGAACCCGACATGCGTCCAGTGCCGTCCGCTCCCGCCGTCCCATCATCCTCGCGCCCGCTGGTGCGCCTGGCCTGCCTGCTTGCGCTGTCGGCCACGCCGATGCTGTTGCAGGCTGCCCCGGTAGCGCTGGAGCGCGAGGTCAACACCTTCATCGGCAGCAAGGACGACGGCAACACGTTCCCGGGTGCGTCGGCACCGTTCGGCCTGATCCAGGTCAGCCCGATCGGCAGCCACTACTCGGGCTGGCGCTATGACGATGAGAAGATCCGCGGGTTCGGCCACTCCTTCATCTCCGGCGCGGGTTGCTGGGAACAGGGCGGCCAGGTGTCGGTGCTGCCGGTGACCGGCTCGATCGGTCCGGGCGGTGATTTCGATACCGGCAATGCCAAGCAGTTCGACCACAAGGCCTACGCATCGACCTACACCCATGACGGCGAGATCGGACAGGCCGGCTACTACAAGGTACGCCTGACCAGCTACGGCGGCATCGATGCGGAAGCCACCGCGCGCACCCGTGCCGCGGCCGAGCGCTACACCTTCAGCCAGCGCAGCGGCGATGGCCACGTCCTCGTCAATGTCGGCCAGGCCAACGAGCGCCATTCGGTGATCGGCAGCGTGGTCGATGTGGTCGGCGACCGTGTGGTGGAAGGCAAACTGGTCACCAAGAGCTTTTGTGGCGGCCACCAGTACACCACCTGGTTCCGCATCGAGTTCGACCGTCCGTTCAAGGCGCATGGCACCTGGGGTGAGGGCGGTGGCCTGCCGGGCGCGCGCCACAGCATGGAAGGCGAGCAGAAGCCGAACGGCGCCTGGCTCAGTTTCGACCTGACCAAGGGCCAGTCGGTGACGGCGGTCAGCGCCATCTCGCATGTGGACGCCGAAGGCGCGCGCACCAACCTGCGCGCAGAAGGCATGCAGAATGGGGTGCTGCTCGGCTTCGACCGCATGCGTGCGCTGTCCCAGCAGTCCTGGCGCGAGCAGCTGGGCCGGGTGCGTGTGCAGGGCGGCACTGCCGACGACCGCGCGGTGTTCTACAGCGCGGTCTACCACGCGCTGCTGCAGCCGATGACCGGCAACGACGCCGACGGCCGCTACCGTGGTTATGACGACGGTATCCACCGCGCCGATGGCTGGACCTATTACGAGTACTTCTCGCTGTGGGATACCTATCGCGCCCAGAACCAGTGGCTGACGCTGACCCGCCCGGACGTGGCGCGCGACATCGGCCGTACCCTGCTGGCGATCGACGAACAGGTCGGTTGGCTGCCGCGCTGGGGTTATGCCAACTTCGAGACCAACATCATGACCGGCGATCCGGTCACCCCGTTCATGGTCGACCTGTGGCGCTTCGGCGCGCTCCAGGGCCGTGAATCGCAGGCCTGGGATGCACTGCGCCGCAATGCCTTCGGCACGCCGCCACTGAACTCGCGCATGGCCGGACGCTCCGGCAACCCGACCTACCTGACCAAGGGCTATGTGGCCTACGACCGCGCGTTCCCGTCCAAGGGCATGGATGTCGATCCGCACCATGGTGGTTCGGCCACGCTGGAATATGCGCTGGCCGACTGCGCGCTCTCGCAGATGGCCGATGGCCTGGGCCATGCGCAGGATGCGGCGACACTGCGTGAGCGTGGCCGCAACTGGCGCAAGGTGTGGGACCCGCAGGTGCGCGATGCCGAGACTGGTTTCACCGGCTTCCCGCGCCCGCGCACCGAGGATGGCCAGTGGTACACGCCGGCCGATGGCCACTACAGTCCGCGTTCGCACCACGGTTTCCATGAGGGCACGGCGTGGCAGTACCAGTGGCTGGCGCAGCAGGACGTGCCGGGCCTGGTCGAAGCGATGGATGGCCGCGAACAGGCCGGTCGCCGCCTGGATGCGTTCTTCGCGATGGACGCGCTGCAGGCCGATCCGCTCAATGCCGCCCGCAAGGCGTGGGTGGTCGGGCCGTACAGCTACTACAACCAGTTCCGCTACAACCCGAACAACGAGCCGGACCTGCACTCGCCGTGGCTGTACACGCTGATCGGCCAGCCGTGGAAGACTGCCGCCGTGGTGCGTGCCGCGCAGCAGCTGTTCACCAATGCCCCCAATGGCGTGACCGGCAACGATGACCTCGGCACGATGTCGGCCTGGTACCTGTTCAGCGCCATCGGCGTGTACCCGGCGGTGCCGGGCAGCGGCCAGTTCCTGCTGCACACGCCGCGCTTCAGCAAGGTCGAAGTGGACATGGGCAATGGCCGCACCCTGCGCATCGACGCGCCGGGTGCCGATGGCCGCCGCCTGCAATACGTGCAGGGTGTGCGGGTCGACGGCCAGGCGCATGCACCGGTGTGGCTGGACTGGGACCGCCTGCAGCAGGGCCCGCGCCTGCAGTTCGCACTCGACGCGAAGGCGCCGGAGCAGGGCTGGGGCACCGCGGTGAAGGACCTGCCGGTGTCCTGGTGCGCGGCACCGGGCAGCCAGCTGCGCTGAGCCGGACTGTGCCGTTCGCGGTGACCCAGCGAACGGCACGGCACGACACGGCCCTGATCCATTAGGCTTGAGCCTCCAGCGGAGTCCGGGAAGACGATGAACGACAACGGCAGCAGTCCCAGCAAGCGCGCCGGCAAGGCGGTGACGGTGACCGACATCGCGCGTGCGATCGGCGTGTCACGGGCAACCGTGTCGCTGGTGCTGCGTGGCAGCCCGCTGGTCAACGTCGATACCCGGGCCAAGGTCGAGGCCGAGCTGCGCCGCCAGCGCTATGTCTACAACCGTGCGGCGGCCAACCTGCGCCGGCGCACCTCGTCGAGCATCGCGCTGGTGATCAACGATCTCTCCAACCCGTTCTTCGCCGAGTTCGCATCGGGCGTGGACGAGGCGTTGGGCGGGCGTGGCTACGTGACCCTGCTGGGCAGCACCGGAGAATCGCCGGAGCGCCAGCAGGCCGTGCTGTCCACGCTGATGGAGCACACCCCGGCCGGCCTGATCCTGTCGCCGGCCGAGGGCAGCGACACCGCACAGCTGCGGCAGGCGCTGGGTGCCAATGCCAACGTGCTGCTGTTCAACCGCGAACTGGCCGGGGCTGACTGGGACTTCCTGACCCTGGACAACCAGCACGGCGCCTATCTGGCCACGCGCCACCTGATCGAGCGCGGCCACCGCCAGATCGCCTTCTTCGGCGGCCACGCTGCATCGAGCTCGTGCCACCAGCGCCGTGCCGGTTTCCAGCAGGCGCTGGCCGAAGCGGGCCTGTCGCTGCCGCCGGGCTGGATGATCGAGTCGGCGCCGAACCGGCTGGAGGCCGCTGCGCGCACCGATGAGCTGTTTGCCGATGGCCACCGCCCGAGTGCAGCGGTCTGCTACAACGACACCGTCGCGCTCGGCCTGATGCTGGGCTTGAACTCGCGCGGCATCCGCCCGGGCGGCGACTTCGCCGTGACCGGCTTCGATGATATTTCCGAGGCGTCGGTCGCGGTGCCGCCGTTGACCACGCTCACCGCCGACCCGCGCGAGCGTGGCCGCCAGGCTGCCGCGCTGCTGCTGCAGCGGCTGGACGAACCCGACGCGCCGCCTCGGCGCACGGTCGCGCCGGTGCAGTTGCGCATCCGCGAAAGCAGTGCCGCACGACCGAACTGATTCCTTCCGCATACCCCTTCCACGCAACAACGACCTTCCGCGCATCGAGGCGCGTACCGCATGCCGATCTCCGCAACGCCCCGTCCATCGGGTTCTTCGGGCAACGCACCCGCCGTCACCAACGGCAAGGCGTTGGCTGTCGTCACCACGATCTTCTTCATGTGGGGCTTCCTGACCTGCCTCAATGACATCCTGATCCCGCACCTGAAGGCGGTGTTCGAACTGAACTACGCCAAGGCGATGCTGGTGCAGTTCACCTTCTTCGGTACTTACTTCCTGATGTCGCTGCCGGCGGGCCGCCTGGTGGCGGCGCTGGGCTACAAGAAGGGCATCGTGGCTGGCCTGGTGATCGCTGGCATTGGCGCGCTGGGCTTCTGGCCGGCGGCCGAGCTGCGCGTGTACGGCGCCTTCCTCGGTGCGTTGTTCGTACTGGCCACGGGCATTACCGTGCTGCAGGTCGCCGCCAACCCGTACGTCGCGCTGCTGGGCCCGGAACAGACCAGTTCCAGTCGCCTGACCCTGGCGCAGGCGCTGAACTCGCTGGGCACGGCCATCGCGCCGATCTTCGGCGGCATGCTGATCCTGTCCAACACGGTCAAGAGCGCTGACGACATCGCGGCGCTGCCGGCCGCCGAGCAGCTGGCCTACCGTGCCGCCGAGGCGCAGGCCGTGCAGGGACCGTACGTGGGTCTGGCGGTGGCGCTGGTGCTGCTGGCGCTGTTCGTGTTCCTGTTCCGCCTGCCGGCGCTGAGCGACGCCACCGAGCAGGCCGACCAGGGCCACCACCACAGCTACCTGGATGCGCTGCGCAAGCGCCACCTGCTGCTGGGCGTGCTGGGCATCTTCTTCTACGTCGGCGCTGAGGTGTCGATCGGCAGCTTCCTGGTCAACTACCTGTCGATGCCCAACATCGGTGGCTTCAGCGAACAGGAAGCCACGCACTACGTGTCGGCCTACTGGACGATGGCGATGATCGGCCGCTTCGCGGGCTCCGCGCTGCTGGCGCGCTTCTCGCCCAGCCGCCTGCTGGCGATCTTCGCGCTGGTCAACGTGGCGCTGCTGGTCACGACCATGCTGAGCTCCGGCAGCATCGCGCTGTACTCGGTGGTGGCGATCGGCCTGTTCAACTCGATCATGTTCCCGACCATCTTCGCGCTGAGCATCGAGCGCCTGGGGCCGCTGACCAACAAGGGCTCCAGCCTGCTGATCATGGCCATCGTCGGCGGTGCCGTGGTGCCGTACCTGCAGGGCGTCCTGGCCGACCACATCGGTGTCCAGGCCAGCTTCATCCTGCCGCTGCTGTGCTACGGCTACATCATTTTCTACGGACTGGTCGGCGCACGTACGCCGGCTTCCGCAACGCAGGGAGGCTGAGTCCGGAATGGGTGCCATCGTTTGCTTCGGCGAGATTTTGATCGATCTACTAGCGCAGCCGCCGGCCTCGGCCGATACACCGCGCGCGTTCCTGCAGTACGCCGGCGGAGCGCCGGCCAATGTCGCGGTGGCCGCCGCACGGCTGGGTGCGAAGACCCAGTTCGTCGGCACGCTGGGCCGCGACATGTTCGGCGACTTCCTGGCCGACAGCCTGGTCTCGCACGGCGTTGGCACGGACTACATCGTGCGTACCGATGCGGCCAAGACCGCACTGGCCTTCGTCGCACTGGATGCCAGCGGCGAGCGCAGCTTCAGCTTCTATCGTCCGCCGGCAGCCGACCTGCTGTTCCGTGACAGCGACTTCCAGGCTGCGTGCTTCGACGGCGCACAGTGCTTCCATGTCTGTTCCAACAGCCTGACCGAAGCGGCGATCGCCGAGGCGACCCTCGCCGGCATGGATCGCGCGCGTGCGGCTGGTGCGGTGGTCAGCCTCGACCTCAATCTGCGTCCGGCGCTGTGGCCGGCGAACGAAGACCCGACACCGCGCCTGTGGCAGGCGCTGGAACGCGCCGACCTGGTCAAGCTGTCGCGCGAGGAGCTGGACTACCTGGCCGCGCCGCTGGGTGCCGATGGCGAGGCAGCGGTACTGCGGCGCCTGCTCGCTGCTCGCGCGCGCTGGGTGATCGTCACCGACGGTGCGGCCACGCTGCACTGGTACACGCGCGACAACCACGGCACGGTCACCAGCTTCCGCGTGGCTACCGTCGACACCACGGCGGCTGGCGATGCTTTCGTCGGTGGCGTGCTGGTTGGGCTGCTGGAGCGCGGCGGCGCCGGTGCCGGTTTTGCCGCCTTCTGCCAGGACCCGGAGGCGATCACCGCCACGTTGCGCTTCGGCGCCGCCGTCGGCGCGCTGGCTGTTACCCGCAAGGGCGCGTTCGCCGCGATGCCCTCGTTCGATGAAGTGCAGCAGCTGCTGCAGGCCCAGGACATTACCGCATGAGCACCTCCCCCGACTTCCGTTCGCCCGCGTTCCTGCGCGGGCACATCGCCGATACGATGGCCTTCTACCATCCGCGCTGCATCGATCCGAACGGTGGCTTCTTCCACTACTTCCGGGACGACGGCAGCATCTACGACGCCAACCATCGCCATCTGGTGAGCAGCACGCGTTTCGTCTTCAACTACGCGATGGCCTACCGCGAATTCGGCAACGCCGAGTACCGTGAGGCGGTCGAGCACGGCGTGCGCTACCTGCGCGAGGTGCACCGCAACCCGGCCACCGGCGGTTACGCCTGGACCCTGCGCGATGGCAAGGTCGAGGATGACATGAACCACTGCTACGGCGTGGCGTTCGTGCTGTTGGCCTACAGCTGCGCACTGAAGGCCGGTCTCGAACAGGCCCGCGCATGGATGGACGAGACCTGGCAGCTGCTGGAAGCGCGCTTCTGGGAGCCGCAGCACGGCCTCTACAAGGACGAAGCCGATGGGCAGTGGAATTTCACCGGCTACCGTGGCCAGAACGCCAACATGCACATGTGCGAGGCGATGCTCGCCGCCTTCGAGGCCAGCGGCGAACAGCGCTATGTGGAGCGCGCGCTGCAGCTGGCCGACAACATGACCCGCCGCCAGGCCGCCAAGGCCGGTGGCCTGGTGTGGGAGCACTACGATTCCAACTGGGAGATCGACTGGGATTACAACCTGGACGACCCCAAGCACCTGTTCCGCCCGTGGGGCTTCCAGCCGGGCCACCAGACCGAATGGGCCAAGCTGCTGTTGATCCTGGACCGCCATGTGCAGGCCGATTGGCTGGTGCCGACCGCGCAGCACCTGTTCGACGTGGCCGTGGCGCGCAGCTGGGACGAGGCGCGGGGTGGCCTGTACTACGGTTTCGCGCCGGAATCGCGCCGGCAGCCGGGCATGGATGGCGCCCCGATCGGTGGCGACAGTTTCGTCTGCGACGACGACAAGTATTTCTGGGTGCAGGCGGAGACGCTGGCGACCGCCGCACTGATGGCCAAGCGTACCGGCGATGACCGCTATTGGCAGTGGTACCAGCGTATCTGGGCGTATTCGTGGGAACACTTCGTCGATCACCGGTACGGCGCCTGGTTCCGCATCCTCGATGCCGACAATCGCAAGTACAGCGACGAGAAGAGCCCGGCCGGCAAGGTGGATTACCACACCATGGGTGCGTGTTACGAAGTGTTGAACGTGGTGCGTTGAGGTTGGTGCGCCGGGCATGGCCCGGTGCTGCCGTGAGCTGGACTTGCAGGTAGCGCCGGGCCAAGCCCGGCGGAATAACAGGAGCATCCCGTGCATCGCTTTCCCCTCGTTGTCCGCCTGCTCCTGCTGCTGATCGCGGCGTCCGCCTTCCCGGTCGCTGCCGCGCCGCTGCAGGCACAGTGGGAGTTCCGCATGCTGCCCGGCGACGCGCAGGGCGCCGCCCACCCAGGTCTGCAGCAATGGCGGGCGGCGACGGTGCCGGGCAGCGTGCACACCGACCTGCTGGCTCACGAATTGATCCGTGATCCGTATGTCGGTGCGCCCGAGGCCGAACTGCAGTGGATCGGCCTGGCTGCCTGGGAGTACCGCGCGCGCTTCGACGTCGATGCCGCGACGCTGTCCAGGCCCAATGCCGAACTGCGCTTCGATGGGCTGGATACCTACGCCGAAGTCAGCCTCAACGGAAAGCCGCTGCTGCGCGCGGACAACGCACACCGCACGTGGCGTGCCCGGGTCGAAGGCCGCCTCCGTGCGAGCAACAATGAACTGCAGATCGTGTTCCGTTCGCCGATCCGCACCCTGCTGCCGGGCGTGCAGGCAATGCCGCACAAGATCGCTGGCAACTACCCGTCGCCGTATGGCGATGAGCCGAAGGACGCGATGGTCGGCAACTTCGCGCGCAAGCCGGCCTACCACTTCGGCTGGGACTGGGGTCCGCGCTATGTCACCGCCGGCGTCTGGCGCGGAATCGATCTGCAGGCTTGGGACGCGCACCGCCTGACCGATCTTGCGGTGCGCACGGATGCATTGAGCGCGGAGCAGGCGAAGCTGGCCGTGCTGCTGCAAGTGGAGCAGGGCGCGGCGGCGGGCTCGGCCGTGGTGAATGTGGATGTGCAGGATCCGCAGGGCCGCAACGTGGCCCAGGTGCAGCGCACGGTGCTGCTGAAGCCCGGCCAGAACAGCATCGAGGTTCCGGTTGAACTGGCCGATCCGCGGCGCTGGTGGCCAGTCGGCCACGGCGCGCAGGACCGCTACACGGTGCAGGCCCGCCTGGACCAAGGTGGCGCGCCGGAGCTGGCGCGCGAGCAGCGCATCGGGCTGCGCACGGTCGAACTGCGCCGCGAGGAAGACCGCAAGGGCGGGCAGGGCTTTGCCTTCGTCATCAACGGCGTGGAGATCTTCGCCAAGGGCGCCAACGTCATTCCGTTCGACGCCTTCCCCGCGCGCGTCGATGCCGCACGCCTGCGCCAGGTGCTGACGGCCGCGCGCGACGCCAACATGAACATGCTGCGCAACTGGGGCGGCGGCTACTACGAGGAGGACGCGTTCTTCGACATCGCCGACGAACTGGGCCTGCTGGTCTGGCAGGACTTCATGTTCGGCGGCGGCATGCAGCCGGGCTACGATCCGGCGTTTCGTGCCAGCGTGGTGGCCGAAGCACGTGACAACGTGCGCCGCCTGCGCCACCACCCCAGCATCGTGCTGTGGTGTGGCAACAACGAGGAAGAAACCGCCTGGAAGGACTGGGGCCATGGTCGCGACCTGAAGGCGGCCGACCCGGCGTTTGCAGCGGAGGTCTGGCAGGGCTATGTCGACCTGTTCGGCAACGATCTGCGCGCGGTGGTGGGCGAGGAAGGGCTGGGCGTGCCGTACTGGTCCAGTTCACCAAGCAACGATCTTGACGAAAAGGCCAACGACTCGACCCGCGGCGACAAGCACTACTGGCAGGTCTGGGGCAATCCGGCGCTGCCGGTGCAGGCCTACCTGCGTGAGACGCCGCGCTTCATGTCCGAGTACGGGCTGCAGGCGTGGCCGTCGGTGGCGACGGTGGACCAGATCGCCACCCGCGCCGAGCAGCGCATCGACAGTCCAGTGATCCGTGCGCACCAGAAGTTCATGGCTGGCGAGGGCAACAGCCGCCTGCTGCACTACATCGAGCTGGGCTACGGTACGCCGAAGGACTTCGAGGACTTCGTCTACCTCAGCCAGGTCATGCAGGCCGATGGCATCGCTCTGGCGGCACTGCACCATCGCGCCTCGCGCCCGTACACGATGGGCTCGCTGTACTGGCAGCTCAACGATGTCTGGCCCGGCGCCTCCTGGTCCAGCGTGGACTATTTCGGCCGCTGGAAGGCGCTGCACTTCGCCGCGCGGCGTTTCTTCGCGCCAGTGACGGTGGCAGCGCTGCGCGACGAGGGCAGCACGCGGGTGCGCCTGATCAACGACGGTGCCGCACTTGATGTACGCTGGCGTCTGCGGGTGATGGACGTGGAGGGCAAGGTGCTGCGTCGTCGCGAGGAAACGGTGACGTTGGCGGCGGCGGGTGTCACCTCGATGGGCGATTTCAGCGATGCAGAGCTGCTGGCCGGTGCCGACCCCACGCGTACGGTGGCGGTGTTCGAGTTGCTGCAGGACGGCAACGTGAGTGCGCGGCAGGTGGTCGGTTTCGTTGAGGCCAAGGACCAGGTGTTGCCGCGGCAGAAACTCAAGGCCACGTTGTCCATCGAAGGGGACCACTATCGTCTGCGGCTGGAAAGCGCGGCGTACGTGCGCGCGGCGTGGATCGACTTCGGCGCGCTGGATGTGCAGGTCGAAGACAATCTGCTGGACCTGTTGCCGGGCGAAACCCGCGATATCGCAGTGCGCGGCCCGGTGGATCTGGTTGCCCTGCGCGAAGCGCTGAAGGTGAAGACCCTCAACGATCGTTGAGGGGTATCGCGCTTTGGTAGGTGCCAACCAAGGTTGGCATCTACCCGGCGCTTTACAGCTGGATCTGCTGGAAATTCTCGACCCGTTCGTGGCCGTTGGCGGCCTGGCCGGTACGCGGCATCGGGTAATCATCCAGGCGATCGATCAGGCGGGTCTGCAACCCGGCTTCGCGGGCGGCATCCAGTTCTTCCACCACATCGGACAGGAACAGGATCTCGCCGGCCGGTACGCCGATGGCCTGCACGATGCGGCGGTAGCTGTCGGCCTCGCGCTTGCCGCCGATCTCGGTATCGAACCAGCCCGACACCAGTGGGCTGAGGTCACCGGCATCGCTGAAACCGAAGAACAGCTTCTGCGCCGGCACCGAACCGGAGGAGTACACGTACAGCGGCAGGCCGGAAGCGTGCCAGCCCTTCAGCACCGGCGCTACTTCCGGGTAGAAGTGCGCGGTGTAGTCGCCACGGCGGTAGCCTTCGTCCCAGATCAGTCCCTGCAGCGCCTTCAGTGCGGTGTGCTTGCGGTCCTGGTCGATCCAGCCCTGCAGCGTCTCGGCCACCAGGCTGTCCTGGCAGGCACCGCCGATCTCGGTAGCCACCGCATCCAGCCAGCGGCGGACGTCCGGCTGCTGGCCATGCTCGGCGACAAACGCGGGCAACGCCTTGCGCGCATAGGGGAACAGCACGTTCTTGACGAACGAGATGCTGCTGGTGGTGCCTTCGATGTCGGTCAGGATGACGCGGGCTTGCATGGATCAGGACGCCTGGGTGGGTACGTAACGAGGGAACTTCTGCGCGATGTCGGTGCCGGTGAAATGGCCGACCCAGCCGTCCGGCTCGGTGAAGAAGCGGATCGCCACGAAGCTGGGTTCCTCGCCCATGTCGAACCAGTGGGTGGTGCCATCGGGCACGGCGATCAGGTCGTCCTTCACGCACTCGATCTCATAGACCTTGTCACCCACGTGCAGGGTGAACAGGCCGGAGCCGGCGACGAAGAAGCGCACCTCGTCTTCCTTGTGGAAGTGCTCGTCGAGGAACTTCTTGCGCAGCTCGGCGCGGTTCGGGTTGTCCGGGGCGATCGAGGCCACGTCCACGCTCTTGAAACCGCGCTCGGCAACCAGGCGGTCGATGTCGGCGCGGTAGGCGGCGAACACTTCCTCCTGGCTGGCGCCCGGTGCGACCGGTGCGGTGGCCTGCCAGCGCTCGAAGGTGACGCCGATCTTCCGCAGCTCGGCAGCGATGACCGCGCCGTCCTGGGTGTCCAGCAGCGGCGATTCGGGGCGGGTGTCGTCGTAGATGCGCAGTCGGCTCATGGCGGCAGCTTGAACGTCTCGGGGGGAGGACAGGGTAGCAGGGTGGGGGCGAGGTGCAGATTCCGGATCGGCATCTGCACCTGCGCGCCGGTTCAGCCGCGCAGCTTGCGCAGCTCCAGTTCGCAGTGGAACAGGAACTCGAACGCTTCCAGATGGCGACGTGCCTCGGCCATGTCGCGGCCCCAGGCGTACAGGCCGTGGCCATCGATCAGATAGCCCCACAGGTTCTGCCGGTCGAGCAGGTCATCGACCTGCTTCGACAGCACGTTCATGTCCTGGGTATTGGCGAACACCGGCACCTCGATGGCCATCTCGTGGGTGCTGTTGCCGGCAAAGGCCTTCAGCAGCTCGTAGCCTTCCAGGCGGATATGACCCTGCGGCGCGTACAGGCGCGAGGCGATGGTCTGCACCGGCGAGTGCGTATGCAGCACGCAGCCGACGTCCGGGAAGCGGCGGTACAGCTGGGTGTGCAGCAGGGTCTCGGCGGACGGGCGCAGCGGACGGCCGACGGCCTGGCCGTCGAAGTCCACCACCATGATGTCGTCCTCGATCAGGCGGCCCTTGTCCTTGCCCGAGACGGTGATCGCCGCGTGGCGGTCGTCCAGGCGGTGGGAGAAGTTGCTGCTGGTGGCCGGGGTCCAGCCGGCGCGGGCCAGTTCGCGGACGTTGTCGATCAGCAGCTGGGCCAGTTCGCTCAGGCGCGCGGTGTCGTACGGGAAGGTGGGGGCGTTCATGCCGGCGATTTTACTGGATTCGGCCAACGGCTGAGCCCCTCGGGGCTGGTCGTATAGAGCGGTTCATGGGCGGGGCGGGGCAGGTGGGCCGTGCAGGGGACGCTGCAAGTACGTCCCTGTAAGCTCGATGGCGCCATCCATGGCGCCAACGCCCCTGCACGGCCCACCCGCCCCGCCTCTGACAGGTTCCGGTGTACGGCCGGCCACGCAGTGAAGAAGGAAAAGCGAAAGGCGGGTCGCGGCGCTGCGCTTGCTCGGAGCGGAGCATGGCTCCGCTCGACAGAAACATTCATTCCGGAACATTCGTTCATGAGAACGCTTCATCCACGCATGGCGTGGATCCACCGGACGCACCGGGATACTGTCAGGGGCGGGGAGGCATGGGTTCGCGGGGGTGTCCGCGGCATGGATGCCGCGGCCAAGCCTCCAGGGATGGATTCACGGCGTCCCCCGCGAACCCATGCCTCCCCGCCAAGCCCTCAGCCCAGCTGTTGCCGTTGCTGTTGCCGTTGCTCCGGCACCAAAGGCGGGTGCAGGGCGGCAGGCCCTGCAATGCAAAACCCCTTACTTCCCCCGCAGGCGGCTGTGCCTGAAGCCGTAGCAGAAATAGATCACGAAGCCGACGAAGGTCCAGACGCCCATCAGCATCCAGTTGTGCATCGTCATCGCCGACAGCAGCGCCAGGCAGCTCAGTACGCCCAGGCTGCAGATCAGCCAGGCCATCGGCATGCGGAACGGGCGTGGCAGGTCCGGCTGGGTGCGGCGCAGGATCAGCACGCCGGCACACACCGCCGCGAACGCGATCAGCGTGCCCATCGAGGTCAGCTCGCCGAGGATGTCCAGCGGGAACAGCGCCGCCAGCAGCGCGATGCCGATGCCGGTGATCACCGTGTTGATGTGCGGGGTGCGGTACTTCGGGTGGATCCTGGTGAACACCGGCGGCAGCAGGCCGTCGCGGCCCATGATCATGAAGATGCGCGGCTGGCCGATGATCATCACCAGTACCACCGAGGACAGGCCGACCAGCGCGCCGACCTCGACCACCCAGCGCAGCCAGCCCAGCTGCGGATGCGCCGCGACTGCGGTCACCACCGGCTCGTCGGTGCCCAGCAGCTGGAATGGCACCAGGCCGGTCATCACTGCGGCCATTGCGATATACAACACGGTGCAGATCACCAGCGACAGCATCATGCCGATCGGCATGTCGCGCTGCGGGTTCTTCGATTCCTGCGCCGCCACCGATACCGCCTCGAAACCGATGTAGGCGAAGAACACCATCGCCGCGCCACGCAGCACGCCTTCCATGCCGTACTTGCCCGGGCCTTCATTGGCCGGAATGAACGGGGTCCAGTTGCTGGTGTCCACGTACTTCCAGCCGACCACGATGACCAGCACGATCAGGCCGGTCTTGAGCACGACCATCGCCATGTTCATCGCCGAGGACTTGCTGATGCCGACGTAGCACAACCAGGTCAGCAGCAGCACCAGTGCGGCGGCCGGCAGGTTGGCGATCGCGCCGGTCGGACGCAGCTGGGCGTCGAGCGGGGCGCTGACCAGGGCCGCCGGTAGGTGGATGTCGAACTGGCTGAGCAGGCTGAGGAAATAGCCGGTCCAGCTGACCGCGACCGCCGAGGCGGACACGCCGTACTCGAGCACCAGCATCCAGCCGATGAACCAGGCCGAGAGCTCGCCGAAGGTGGCGTAGGTATAGGTGTAGGCGCTGCCGGAAACCGGCACCATCGAGGCGAACTCGGCGTAGGCCAGCGCGCAGAAGGCGCAGCAGATGGCGGCCAGCACGAACGACAGCATGATCGCCGGGCCGGCGTGGTTGGCGGCGGCCTGGCCGGTGATGACGAAGATGCCGCCGCCGATCACCGCGCCGATGCCGAGGGCGGTCAGGCCCCAGGGACCGAGGTGGCGGCGCAGGCTCAGGCCGTTGGCGTCTTCATGGGCGGCATGCGGGTGCTTGGTGGCCCACAGTTGCTTGAACATGTGTGGTGGTCTTGTCGAAGTGCGCCATGAGCGGCGCACGGGAAAACGGACGGGCCGGCGCGAGGCCGGCCCGGAGGCGGATCAAGGCGACTTGGCGAGCTTGCTGTTGCGCATGCCATAGCCGAGGTAGATCAGCATGCCCAGCACGGTCCAGCCGACGAACAGGTGCCAGTGCACCACGAACGCCTGCCAGAACAGGAACAGGCAGGCCGCGGCGCCAAGCGGGCAGATGATCCACACCGCCGGCACGCGGAACGGGCGATGGAGTTCAGGCTTGCTATAGCGCAGCACCAGCACGCCGATGCAGACGGTGGCGAAGGCCAGCAGGGTGCCCATCGACACCAGTTCGCCCAGCACGTTCAGCGGCACCAGGCCCGCCAGTGCGGCGGCGATCACGCCGACGACGATCGTGGCCCAGTACGGGGTGCGGAAGCGGGCGTGGACCTTGCCGAAGAACTTCGGCAGCAGGCCGTCGCGGGAGATGGTGTAGGCGATGCGGGTCTGGCCCATCATCATCACCAGCACCACCGAGGACAGGCCGGCAATGGCGCCGACTTCCACGAACGTCTTGAGCCAGGACAGGGTCGGGTAGGGCTCCAGCGCGGTCGCCACCGGCTTGTCGGTGCCCAGCAGGTGGTACGGCATCATGCCGGTCAGCACCGCACAGACGATGATGTAGACGATGGTGCATACGGCCAGCGAGCCGAGCAGGCCGATCGGCATGTTGCGCTGCGGATCCTTGGTCTCACCGGCGGCGGTAGAGACCGCATCGAAACCGATGTAGGCGAAGAACACGATGGTGGCGGCGCGGAAGATGCCGCTCCAGCCGAACTCACCCGGCACGCCGGTGTTTTCCGGGATGAACGGCTGCCAGTTGGCCGGGTCGATGTGGGCCGCGCCGATGCCGATGAACAGGCAGATGACGGTGACCTTGATCGCCACGATGATGGCGTTGACGAACGCCGACTGGGTTACGCCCACGTACAGCAGGCCGGATACCGCCGCCACGATCAGCACTGCCGGCAGGTTGAACAGCTTGCCGGAGGAGACGAACTCGCTGCCGGTCCAGGCGATGGGCGCGGCGCTGAGCATGTCCGGGAAGGGCATGTGCAGCGTGGTGGTGATGAAGCTGATCAGGTAGGCCGACCAGCCCACCGCGACCGACGCCGAGGCGAACAGGTACTCCAGCACCAGGCACCAGCCGATGAACCAGGCCATGCCTTCGCCGAGGGTGGCATAGGAATAGGAGTAGGCACTGCCGGAGACCGGCATCATCGCCGCGAACTCGGCATAGCACAGGCCTGCCAGCGCACAGGCGAAACCGGCCAGCACGAACGACAGCATGACCGCCGGGCCCGCGTGGTTGGCTGCGGCCTGCCCGGTCAGCACGAAGATACCAGCGCCGATCACCGCACCCACGCCAAGCAGGATGAGGTGTTTAGCCGTGAGGGTCCGTTTCAACGTGGCTTCGCCGTCCAGGCTGCCTTCGATGGGTTCGCCGGCATCGACGTGCCCGGCCGGCTCGACCGGCTTGACCCTCAACAGAGCTTTAAGCATGCAGTACTTCCTAGTGATCGGATGGGGTGGGCGGCCGATACGTTGCCGGCTGCCTTGAATGGTGAAGGCCGTGCGAACGGCCCGCTGTACCTTAGCCAAAGCTGAAGCCAACGCACAAGCGCAATCGCAACAATGAACGGCGATAATGAGCAGTATTTTTCCGAACCGCCCCCATTCATGAGCCAGACCGCCGAAACCCTTGCCGCGCTTGACGATCGCCTGCGCGGCCTGCTCCGGGACTACGCGCACCGCGAACCCGCCCACGACGCCCTGGCTGCCGAATTCGGCACATTGCTGGATGATCCGGAAGATCCGTTCCGGCGTGAGCGGCTGGCCGGCCACTTCACCGCCAGCTGCTGGCTGGTCAGCGCCGATGAGCAGCGCCTGCTGCTGACCCACCATCGCAAGCTGCAGCGCTGGCTGCAGCTGGGCGGCCACGCCGACGGCGACCGCGACCTGGCCCGGGTGGCGCTGAAGGAAGCCGAGGAAGAGTCCGGCCTGAGCGGCCTGGTGCTGGAAGACCCGGCCATCTTCGATCTGGACAAGCATTGGATTCCGGAGCGCAAGGACGTGCCGGGACACTGGCACTACGACGTGCGCTTCGTGATCCGGGCGCTGGGTGGCGAGGCCTTCGTGCCCAGCGAGGAATCACTGGACCTGGCCTGGCGGCCGGTGACCGAGGTCGCGGCTGACCCGGAGTCGGATGAGTCCATGCAGCGCATGGCGCGCCGCTGGTTGGCACGTTGATGCTCTCGGACGGCTGTGCAGCGTTTGTTGCGGCTCATGCCTGTGGTGAGGCGAAGCAGAATGCGGCACTCGCGATGATCAAGGCTGCATTGCCAGTCATCACATCCATCGACTGGGAGCGCGTGCCATCGCGCCTGGAGGTCCCCGCGGTGGGGCGGGAGCGGCTGGCGCAGGAGTTGAGCGCCATCGCAGATGCTGTTGGCTTGCCAAGCGAGGCAGCGTTGACGGTTGTCCAGGTGGATGGGGCGGTACCTTCGCTGGGCAGCCGCCTGCAGGACTGGCTGGTTCATGCCGACGAGCTGGATTTCGTCGATACGCTGTTCCTGTCTATGGAAGACAGGGTTCTGATCCATTGGGACTTTTACAAGAACCTCCACGCCGTAAGGTTCTGAGGTGTCCCATCCACGCATGGCGTGGATGGCGCGATGCCGGAAGCAATCCGCCGGGTCATGCCCGGCGACGCCTTGCTCAATACAGAATGCGAGTCCGCAGCGTGCCTGGAATCGCGGCCAGCTCGTCGCGCACGGCGGCGGCCTGCGCTTCGCTGGCGGTGATGTCGATCACCACGTAGCCCACCTTCGGGTCGGTGCGCAGGAACTGGCCGTCGATGTTGACGTTGTGGCGCGAGAAAATCTCGTTGACCCTGGACAGCACGCCCGGCACGTTCTGGTGGATGTGCAGCAGGCGCAGGCTGTCTTCGTGTTCGGGCAGGGTCACTTCCGGGAAGTTGACCGCCGACAGCGTGCTGCCGTTGTCGCTGTAGCGCACCAGCTTGGCCGCCACTTCCACGCCGATGTTGTCCTGCGCCTCCAGTGTGCTGCCGCCGACGTGCGGGGTGAGGATCACGTTGTCGTGGCGGGTCAGCGGTGATTCGAAGATATCGCCGTTGCCCTTCGGCTCGACCGGGAACACGTCCAGCGCGGCGCCACCGACGTGGCCGCTGGCCAGGGCCGCGTCCAGCGCATCGATGTCGACCACGGTGCCGCGCGCGGCGTTGATCAGGTGCACGCCCTTGCGCATCTTCGCCAGCTCGGTGCTGCCGATCATCCACTGCGTGGACGGCGTCTCCGGCACGTGCAGGGTGACGATGTCGGCGCGTGCCAGCAGGTCGTCCAGGCTGGCCGCTGCACGGGCGTTACCCAGTGCCAGCTTGGTTTCCACGTCGTGGAAGATCACCTGCATGCCCAGCGATTCGGCGAGCACGCCGACCTGGGTGCCGATGTGGCCATAACCGATGATGCCCAGCGTCTTGCCGCGCACTTCATGGCTGCCGCTGGCCGACTTCGACCAGCCGCCGCGATGGCATTCGGCGTTCTTCTGCGGGATGCCGCGGGTCAGCATGATCGCCTCGGCGATCACCAGCTCGGCCACGCTGCGGGTGTTGGAATAGGGCGCATTGAACACCGGGATGCCGGCCAGTTCGGCCGCATCCAGGTCGACCTGGTTGGTGCCGATGCAGAAGCAGCCCACCGCGATCAGGCGCTTGGCCTCGGCCAGCACCTCGGCGCTGAGCTGGGTGCGCGAGCGGATGCCGACGATGTGCGCCTCGGCGATGCGCGCCTTCAGTTCGTCCTCGGGCAGTGCCTTGGTGTGCGCCTCGATCTGGCTGTAGCCGGCGGCGCTGAACACCTCCACGGCGGTCTGGCTGACCCCCTCCAGCAACAGCACGCGGATATCCTGCTTCGGGAACGAGGTCTTCTTCGGCGACATGGGGCAACACGGCCAGTGGGACAGGGGCTGACCACTATGCCAGATCGCAACGCCCATGGTGCAGTGCGCAATTGGTTGCATCCGTAGCTATCTGCCCGGCTGCGGGGCTGGACGCTGGCGCGTGCCGCTGGCACGCTTGCCCGTTCTTCACGCCCCGCGCTGGACCGTCATGACCGATTCCCGCATTGCCTCGCTGCAGCAGGCCTGTCCCGGCCTGAAGCTGAAGACCGACCCGGCCGACCTGGAGCATTACGGGCGCGACTGGACCCGGCGCTGGACGCCTGCGCCGTTGGCGGTCGCACTGCCGGCCACGGTCGAGGAAGTGCAGGCGGTGATGCGCTGGAGTGCCGCCGAGGGCGTGGCGGTGGTGCCGTCGGGCGGCCGCACCGGTCTCTCGGGTGGCGCGGTGGCGGCCAACGGCGAGCTGGTGCTCAGCCTGGAACGGATGAACAAGGCGCTGGCCTACGACGCGGTCGATCGCACCCTGGTGGTGCAGGCCGGCATGCCGTTGGAAGCCGTGCACAACGCCGCGCTGGACCACGGCCTGATCTACCCGGTGGATTTCGCCGCGCGTGGTTCCTGCACGATCGGCGGCAACATCGCCACCAATGCCGGTGGCATCCGCGTGATCCGTTACGGCAACACCCGCGAGTGGATTGCCGGGCTGAAGGTGGTCACCGCCAGCGGCGAACTGCTCGAGCTCAACAAGGGCCTGATCAAGAACTCCAGCGGCTATGACTTCCGCCAGCTGCTGATTGGTTCGGAAGGTACGTTGGGGGTGATCGTCGAGGCGACGGTGAAGCTGACCGATCCGCCGCCGGCCAGCAACGTGATGCTGCTGGCAGTACCCAGCTTCGAAGTGCTGATGCAGGTGTTCGCCGCGTTCCGCGCGCGCCTGCAGCTGCAGGCCTTCGAGTTCTTCACCGACCGGGCGCTGGAGCATGTGCTGGCGCACGGCGCGCAGGCGCCGTTCGACGAAGTGCATCCGTACTATGTGGTTACCGAGTTCGCCGCCAACGACGAGGCGCAGGAAGCGGCAGCGATGGCGGCCTTCGAGGACTGCATGGGCAACGGTTGGGTCAGCGACGGTGTGATCAGTGCCAGCGACGCCCAGGCGGCCCAGCTGTGGCGCCTGCGCGAAGGCATCACCGAGTCGCTGGCGCGCTACAAACCTTACAAGAATGATGTCTCGGTGCGGATCTCGGCGATGCCGGCGTTCCTGGCCGAGACCCAGGCACTGATCGGGCAGGCCTACCCGCACTTCGACGTGGTCTGGTTCGGCCACATCGGCGACGGCAACCTGCACATCAACGTGCTCAAGCCCGACGACACCAGCGACGCCGACTTCGTGGCGCAGTGCGAGCAGGTGACCAAGCTGCTGGCGCAGGTGCTGGCCCGCTTCGATGGCAGCATCTCGGCCGAGCACGGCATCGGACTGGTCAAGAAGGGCTACCTGGACAGCACCCGCGGCCCAGCCGAGATCGCGCTCATGAAGGCGGTCAAACGCGCGTTCGATCCCCAAGCGCGGCTGAATCCCGGCAAGCTGTTCGACGCCTGAGCCGGGCAAATCCTTCACGCACCCGTTACGCTCCACGCATCCTCACAACCGGCTTCGAACGATGACCCGTCCGCTTCTGCTGCTCGCCCTGTTGTCCCTGCCGCTGGCCGGCTTTGCTTCCAGCTTCGCCGGCACCTCGGCCGGTTCGGCCACCGGTGCTTCCTCCGGCTCCTCGGGCAGCAGCTCGGGTGATGACAAGGTGGTGCTGGCTGCGCGCGACGATGCCGCTGCGTTCGTCGCCAGCGACGGCCAGATCCGTGGCGCCCGCCTGCAGGCCGCGCTGGTCCACCTGCGTGAGCAGAGCGCTACCGCACAGCAGCAGAGCGACCTCGAACTGGCCCGCGCGCTGCTGGCCCGTTGATCCGGCCTTCGGGTAGTGCCGGCCGCTGGCCGGCAACTCCATGACATCTGCACGGAACGGCGCCACGCTTGGCGTGGCTCTACTGCTGATCGCCCACGTCGCGCCCGCAGCCGATCGCCTGCAGCTCGACCCGGCGGGGCTGAGCCCTGCAGAGCAGCAGCTCGCCAGCCAGACCCTGGCCGACGTGCAGTCACTGCTGCCGGAGGGCCTGCGGCGCGCTTTGCCGCCTCAGGTGCAGGTGCGCTGGCGTGATGACCTTCCCGCCGAGGTGCATGGCCGCGCTTTCGCCGGCCGCATCACATTGCGCCGTAACCTGCTGGATGACAGCATGCCCGGCAGCCGCCGTGCGCGCCGCAGCGCATTGGTGCATGAACTGACCCACGTCGCCGACCGTGGCGGTGCGAACTGGTCGCAGAGCATGCGATGGCGTGACCTCGCGGGTTGGCAGCGCAAGCCCTGGCATCTCGGCCGTGGTGACAACGACTTCCGTGACCGCAGTCCCGATGCGTATGAACTGAAGGGCCCGGCCGAGTACCTGGCAGTGAACGCCGAGCATTTCGTGCTCGACAGCGAGTTTGCCTGCCGGCGCCCGGCACTGGCGCAGTGGTACCAGGCCCATTTCGGAACGCCGCCATCGCTGCCGCAGTCGCATTGCGCGAACGCGTTGCCATTGCTGCAGGCCGAATCGGAAGAGGGGGCGGCATCGCTGCTGCAGCTCGACCCCGCGCGGGTCTACGCCGTGGATTACCTGTTCGCCGAAGGCAGCGCACAGCCGATGAGCCGCTGGGGCCACAGCATGCTGCGATTGGTGATCTGCAGGCCCGGGCGTGCACCGGGGCCGGACTGCCGGCTGGATCTTGAATACCACCGCGTGCTGTCCTTCCGCGCGTTCGTGGGCGACGTACAGATATCCAACTGGCGCGGCTTGACCGGCGGCTACCCGTCGCGGCTGTTCGTGCTGCCGCTGCAGCAGGTGGTGGACGAGTACACCAAGGTCGAACTGCGCGGCCTGCAGTCGCTGCCATTGCGGCTGCAGCGTGATGAGATCGCCAGCCTGCTCGAGCGCACCGCCCAGGTGCACTGGAGCTATGACGGGCGCTATTACTTCGTCAGCAACAACTGTGCGGTGGAGACCGCCAAGCTGCTGCAGGCCGGAGTGCCGCGGCTGGGCGAGGCCGGGCTGGCCCAGCTGAGTCCGCGCGGTCTCAAGCGCCGGCTGGCGCGGCTGGGCATGCTCGACGAGCGGGTACTCACGGACCGCAACGCAGCGCAGTCACAGGGCTATTACTTCGCTTCCGCGCGCGACCACTACCAGCAGTTGTTCACAGTGGCGGCGACCCAGCTGAGCTTGCCCGCCCGCGATGTGCGCGGCTGGTTGAAGCTGCCGGCAGAACAACGGGCACCCTGGCTGCTGAAGGGCGACCTGCGCGCCAGTGCCGGCCTGCTGTTGCTGGAACAGGCCGCACAGCGGCGTGCCGAGCTGCGAGCACGCGATGTGCTCAAGCGGCAGTTGCTGGCTGCTGCGGACAGCGCCGAAACCCGTAGCCTGCGCGGCCTGCTGGCGCAGAGTGGGCAGTGGTTGCGCCCGGGGACGCTGCTGCAGGACGGCGGCTATGGGTTGCCGCTGGGCGACGAGCAGGTGCTGCTGTCTGCGGCCGTGGCCACTGCCAGTGCGCAGGCGGTACCGGCATGGCAGGCATTGCGTGTGCAGCTTCGCCAGCAGTTGCCGGCGCGGCAGCGTGAGGAAATGGATGCGATCGACGCCAATCTGGCCGCGCTGGGAGCACACCTGCGCACGCAGGCCGCTGGTCCGGCTACTGGCGCGGCAGTTCGATGACGAAACGGCTGCCGCCGCAGCTGCCGGGCGTGCAGTAGGCACGGCCACCATGTGCATCGGCGATGGCCTTGACCACCGCCAGGCCGAGCCCGCTGCCACCGCCCTGGCGCGAACGTGAGCCGTCGGCGCGCATGAACGGAGTGAAGATGTCGGCGTGCAGTCCGGGATCAATGCCCGGGCCTTCATCCTCGATGGCCACCTGCACATGGCCCGGCGTGTCATGCACGGCGATCCGTACCTTGCCTGGGCTGGCATAGCGACGCGCGTTCTCCAGCAGCGCCAGCAGGGCCTGGCGCAGGCGCGTGGGATCACAGTGCGCGTTGTGTTCCTCGCGGCTGGTTTCCAGTTCCAGCACGAAGCCCGCAGCGCGGAACTGCGGGTCGACCAGCGTCATCACCGAATGCACCTCGGCCACCACGTCGGTGCGTGCGCGACGCACGTCCAGCCGTGCGTTGTCGGACAGGCTCAGTACGCGCAGATCTTCAATCAGGCGGGACAGCCCTTCGACCTGGGCGAGCAGGCTGCGGAACTGCGACTCGTCCGGCTGGAACACGCCCTCGGCCAGTCCCTGCAGGCGGCCGCGCAGGATCGTCACCGGAGTACGCAGCTCATGTGCGATGGCCGCATGCCACATCGCGCGCTCGCTCTCCATGTGCTGCAGGCGGCGCGCCATCGCATTGAAGTCTTCAACCAGGGTCGCCACTTCGCCCGGCGAATTCTCCTCGACGCTGGCGCGCGCCCCAAGGTCACCGCTGGCGAGCGCACGCACGCTGTCCACCAGCGAATTCAACGGCGACAGGATGCGGTGGGCGAGGCGGAACGAGGCGGCGATGGCCAGCGCCAGACCAGTCAGGATCACGCCCACCATCCATGCCAGCTCCGGCCCGGTCGGCAGCCAGCTTTCCGGCTCTTCGGTACTTCCGGGGAAGAACTCGACCAGCACCGCATACAGCAGCCACGACGAGAGGATCATCATCACGATGACGCCGATCACCATCAGTGACATCGAGACGATGATGTGGCGGCTGAGCCCGGAACGGCGCAGTCGGGCCATCAGCGGTCAGCCATCAACCGGTAGCCGACGCCGCGCACACTGGCCGGAACATTGACCATGCCCACTTCGTCCAGCTTGCGGCGCAGCTTGCTGACATGGCTGTCGACGGTACGCTCCAGCGCTTCGCTTTCCGGCAGGCATTCGTGCATCAGCTCGCTGCGGCTGAAGATGCGGGTCGGTGCCAGCGCCATGCAGTGCAGCAGCTTGAACTCGGTGAGCGTGAGCAGCACTTCGTGACTGTAGCCTTCGCCCTCCACGTGCACGGCGTGGGTGGCCGAGTCGATCAGCAGCGGGCCGACGCGCAGCGCAGTGGGCGCGTCCACGCGCGAGGCGCGCAGCGTACGCCGCAGCACCGCGCGCACGCGCGCCGCCACCTCGGCCGGGTTGAACGGCTTGACCACGTAGTCGTCGGCACCCATGCGCAGCGCGGTCAGCTTGTCCAGGTCCTGGTCCAGCGCAGTCAGCATGATCACCGGCGTCTCACCACGCTGGCGCAGCTGGGTCAGCACGCTCCAGCCATCCAGGCGTGGCAGCTGTACATCGAGCAGGACCAGGTCGGGGCGGGCGCTGCGATGCAGGTCCAGTGCGCTATGGCCATCGGCCGCGCGCAGCGTGCGCAGTCCTTCGCGTTGCAGGTAGGCGCTGAGAATATCGGCGATCTCGGCCTCATCCTCGACGATCAGGACGAGAGCGGCGAGGGCGGGGGAGGCATGCATGCAGGGGCGGGGCCGTAAGGTGCTTGTCTCCATCGTATCTCCACAGTTCCTCCATCGAAACCCCATCATCGCCACGCACACTGCGCGCTTCAGAACCTATCCGCCGCCCGCGCGGCATTGTGCACAGCAATGAGAACCTTCAGGACTCCGGTCGCGTTGATCGCGGCCCTCGCCGTGGCCATGACGGCCTGCTCCACTCCCGAAGCCACTCCCGAAGCCGCACCGCGTGTCAGCGTGGTCACCGTCGGCCCGCAGGTGGTGCAGCGTGACGACGAACTGCCCGGCCGCGTGGCCGCCGTGCGCACCGCGCAGATCCGTGCGCAGGTGGGCGGCATCGTGCAGCGCCGGCTGTTCGACCAGGGGGCCGAGGTGAGCGCCGGCCAGGCCCTGTTCCAGATCGACCCGGCCGCGTTCCGGGCCGACGTCGATTCGGCACTGGCTGCCCTGCAGCGCAGTGAGGCCGCGCTTGGCCGCAGCCGCGTGCAGTCGCAGCGCCTGCATGCGCTGGCCGCCGCGCAGGCCGTCAGCCAGCAGCATCGCGACGACGCCCACGCCGAATACGAACAGGCCCGCGCCGCAGTCAACGAAGCGCGCGCGATCCTGTCGCGTCGCCAGCTCGACCTGCGCTATGCGACGGTCAGTGCGCCGATTGCCGGCCGTATCGACCAGGCGCTGGTGACCGAAGGTGCGCTGGTCGGCGTGGCCGATGCCGAGCCGATGGCAGTGGTGCAGCAGATCGACCAGGTCTACGTCGATGTGCGCCAACCGGCGGCGCAGCTGGAGTCTCTGCAGCGGACTGCCGCCGGTGGCGGCGAGCGGCCGGTGACGATCATCGGCGCCAGCGGCAAGCCACTGCCCGAACGCGGCCAGCTGCTGTTCTCCGGCATCAATGTCGATGCGCGAACCGGTGATGTCATCCTGCGCATCCTGGTCGACAACCCGCAGCGGAAGCTGCTGCCCGGCATGTATGTGCGTGCAAGAGTGCCACGCGGTGCCCCGGCCAGTGCATTGACCGTGCCACAGCAGGCGCTGCTGCGCAGCGCCGGTGGCCAGGCCTATGCCTGGGTGATCGGCGCCGACGGCAAGGCGGTGATCCGCACGCTGGAAGTGGAGGGCAGTGTTGATCGCCAGTGGCTGGTGCGTTCTGGCCTCAAGGCGGGCGAGAAGGTGGTGGTCGAGGGCCAGGAACGCCTGCAGGAAGGCGTGGTGGTCGATGCGCGCGACTGGCAGATGCCGGTTGCCAGCGCCGGTGCAGTGCAGGCCGGCAGCAAGGGCTGAGCCTGTTCCGGGCCGGTCCCTCCAGGAAAATCCAACATGGCACGTTTCTTCATCGATCGCCCGGTGTTCGCCTGGGTGCTGGCGATCTTCATCATCCTGGCCGGCGCGCTGGCGATCCCACGGCTGGCGGTGGAGCGCTATCCAGCAGTCGCCCCGCCCAGCGTCAGCATCTATGCCAGCTACCCGGGTGCCAGCCCGCAGACGCTGAATGATGCAGTGGTTGGCCTGATCGAGCGCGAGCTGTCCAGTGTCAAGCACCTGCTGTACTTCGAGTCGTCGGTGGACACGTCCGGCGAAGCGTCGATCACTGCCACCTTCAAGCCCGGCACCAATCCGGAGCTGGCGCAGGTGGACGTGCAGAACCGGATCAAGGCGATCGAACCACGGCTGCCGCGCAGCGTGCGCCAGAACGGCCTGTTCGTGGAGGCCGCTGATTCCGGCTTCCTGATGCTGGTCGGCCTGCGTTCGCCCGATGCCAGCGTCAGCGAGGCCGCGCTGGGCGACTTCATGGCGCGCAACATCATCGAAGAGCTGCGCCGTATCGATGGCGTCGGCCGCGTGCAGTTGTTCGGTGCCGAGCAGGCGATGCGCGTGTGGCTGGACCCGACCCGGTTGACCGGCTACGGCCTGACCATGGGCGATGTGGCAACCGCCATCGAGCAGCAGAACCTGGAGATTTCGCCAGGACGCATTGGTGATTCGCCGGGTGTTCCAGGCCAGCGCATCACCGTGCCGCTCAGCGCCGACGGTCAGTTGTCTACGCCGGAACAGTTCGCGGCGATCGTACTGCGTGCCGGCGCCGACGGTTCACGGGTGGTGCTGGGTGATGTCGCCCGCGTCGAGCTGGGCGCGCAGAGCTATGCCTGGGGCACCCGCGAGGATGGTCATCCTGCCACCGCCGCCGGCGTGCAGCTGCGCCCGGGCGCGAACGCGGTGCGTACCGCTGCGGCAGTGCGTGAACGCATGGCTGAGCTGGCACCGCTGCTGCCGCGCGGGGTGGAAGCGAGCATCCCGTTCGACACCGCGCCGTTCGTGAAGATCTCGATCCAGAAGGTGGTGCAGACGCTGCTGGAGGCGATGCTGCTGGTGTTCGCGGTGATGTACCTGTTCCTGCAGAACTGGCGCTACACGCTGATTCCAGCGCTGGTCGCACCGATCGCACTGCTGGGCACCTTCGCGGTGATGCTGGCCCTGGGCTTTTCGATCAACGTGTTGACCATGTTCGGCATGGTGCTGGCGATCGGCATCATCGTCGACGACGCGATCGTGGTGGTTGAGGGCGTGGAACGGATCATGGCCGAGGAGGGCCTGCCACCGCGCGAGGCCACCATCAAGGCGATGCGTGAACTGACCGGCGCAGTGATCGGCATTACCCTGGTGCTGACTGCGGTGTTCATCCCGATGGCGTTCGCCAGCGGTTCGGTGGGCGCGATCTACCGCCAGTTCACCGTGGCGATGGCGGTGTCGATCCTGTTCTCGGCGCTGCTGGCCCTGAGCCTGACGCCGGCGCTGTGCGCGACCCTGCTACGCCAGGCCACCCACGGCCATCATGGTCGCGGCGGGCTGTTCGGCGCCTTCAACCGGGGCTTCGAGCGGATGACCGGGCGTTACCAGCGTGGTGTGGCGTTGGTGTTGCGGCGGAGCGGGCGGGTGATGGGCGTGTTCGCCGCGCTGGTGGCGGCGTTGCTGCTGGGCCTGCACTGGCTGCCGGGCGCGTTCCTGCCGGAAGAGGACCAGGGCTATTTCATGACCTCGATCCAGCTGCCGGCCGAAGCCACCACCGAACGCACGCTGGCGGTGGTCGAAGCCTACGAACGGCACGTGGCCTCGCGCCCGGGCATCGGCTCCAACCAGTCGATCCTCGGCTACAGTTTTTCCGGTTCCGGCCCGAGTGCGGCGCTGACCTACACCATGCTGAAGGACTGGGGCGAGCGTGCTGGCGCCACCGCGGCCGGCGAGGTGGAGGCCGCGCAGAAGGCGATGGCCACGGTTGCCGAGGGCGAGGTGATGAGTGTGATGCCCCCGGCGATCGACAGCCTGGGCCGTTCGTCCGGGTTCTCGCTGGCCCTGCAGGCGCGTACCGGGCAGGGCCAGGCCGAGCTGCGCGCGGCCCTGCAGCAGCTGCTGAAGCTGGCCGAGGCCAGTCCGCTGCTGTCGGAGGTGCATGCCGATGGCCTGCCGGCAGGTACCAGCGTGCGGCTGGACATCGACCGCGCCAAGGCCGAGGCGATGGGCGTGGGGTTCGAGCAGATCAGCAGTACGCTGTCTGCGGCGATGGGCTCGCAGTACGTCAACGATTTCCCCAGCAAGGGGCGGCTGCAGCAGGTGATCCTGCAGGCCGATGCGCCGCACCGGATGGAGCTGGAAGACGTGCTGAAGCTGTACGTGCGCAACAGCGAGGGCGGCATGGTGGCGTTGTCGGAACTGGTGACGCCGTACTGGACCGAGGCGCCGCTGCAGCTTCAGCGCTATCTCGGCTTCCCGGCATTGAACCTGTCCGGCGCACCGGCCTCCGGCGTATCGACCGGCCAGGCCATGGCGGAGATGGAGCGGTTGGCGGAGAAGCTGCCGTCCGGCTTCGCCCTGCAGTGGACCAGCCAGTCGCTGCAGGAGCGTGAGTCGGGGGCGCAGGCGCCGTGGCTGTTGCTGCTGTCGATGCTGGTGGTGTTCCTGGTGCTGGCGGCACTGTACGAGAGCTGGTCGATTCCGTTGGCGGTGCTGCTGGTGGTGCCACTGGGCCTGCTTGGCGCGGTCGCCGCGGTGCTGTTGCGGGGCATGCCCAACGACGTGTTCTTCAAGGTCGGGATGATCACCGTGATCGGGCTGTCGGCGAAGAACGCGATCCTCATCGTCGAATTCGCGCGCCAGCTGCAGCAGCAGGGTCGCGGCCTGGTTGAAGCAGCGCTGGAGGCAGCGCGGCTGCGACTGCGGCCGATCGTGATGACCTCGCTGGCATTCGCGCTGGGCGTGGTGCCGCTGATGCTGGCGCAGGGCGCGTCGAAGGAAACCCAGCAGGCGATTGGAACCGGTGTGTTCGGCGGCATGGTCAGTGCGACCGTGCTGGCCGTGTTCTTCGTGCCGGTCTTCTATGTAGTGGTGCAGGGCGCGCGGCAGTGGATCGCGCAACGCCTGCGCAGGCGCCGGCCGATGCCGGGAGGAACCGTGGATGGAACGGAACATCGTTGAAGATCTGCATGAGCAGCAGTTGCTGGCGCTGGAGCAGCGCCTGTGCGCAGCGCTGCTGGAGAACAATCACGATGCGCTGACCGCGCTGGTATCGCCGGCCTTGTTCATGATGGACGGCCACGGCGGCCGCATGCTCGAGCTGCCGTGGCTGGGCGATTGGCTGGCGGGTAGCCTGCAGGTGCGAGGCCTGCAATTGCACGCAGTTGAAACGCTGCTGTGTGGTCGCCTGGCACTGCTGTCCAGCGACGTACGGATGTCGGTCTGGCAGCAGGGCGGCGAGCGCGAAGTGAAGCTGCGCCTGTTGCGGGTCTGGACCTGCAGTTCCGGCGGCAGTGGTGCGCAGCTGCTGTCGATGGCGGTGCTGGCCGCATGAGTGCGGTCAGGCCGTTTTCAGGCCCCGCTCACCGCGAGGTGGTAGGGTCGAGCATTCCTGTAGTGTCGACAAGGAGTCGAGCCATGCGTGTAGTTCCCAGTCTGTTGGCAGCCTCCCTGGGGTTGGTCCTGGCCGCGTGCCAGCCGGCCCAGGCACCCGCGGCGGGCAGCAATGACGCCCCGCCTGCCACGCCGCAGCCGAGCGCCAACACGGAAGGTGGCAGCGAGACCGCCTACCAGTGTGGTGATCTGAGTGTGGGCGCGACATTCAATGGCGAGGATGCTGCCACGCTGGTGATCGGCGAGCGTAGCTTCGCCATGACCTCCGAGCGCGCGGCATCCGGCGCCAAGTACAGCGATGGCCTTGGCAACAGCTTCTGGACCAGGGGCAGCAATGATGGCCTGCTGAGCCTGAAGGGCGAACCGGATCGCGAGTGCCATGCGGTGGAAGCTACCGAAGGCGATGGCAGCGCCGGCAATGCCGCGTTCCGTGCCACCGGCAATGAACCTGGATGGCTTGCAGTCGTCGATGGCGATATGCCGGGCCTGCAGGTGGAAGTTGACTATGGCGAGCGCCGCTTCGACGTGGCCAAACCCACCCAGGGCGCTGATGGATGGAGCGGGAAGGCGTCCGACGGCACCGACGTCAAGCTCAGCTTCCAGCGCACCACCTGCCAGGATGACATGAGCGGCGAGGCATTCGAGGCCAAGGCGATGCTGACTGTCGGTACCCGCCAGTACCATGGCTGCGGCAACTTCGGTGCGAAACAGCCGTAAGTTACCTGTAGAGCCGAGCCCACGCTCGGCTGCAGTAGCTGTCCAGCCCACAGCAGCCGAGCGTGGGCTCGGCTCTACACAACCGCTGCCACCGATGATCCGTCCGCTGCCTGCGGCGAACACGCCGCAGGCAGGGAGCGGCAGGCGATCGGCGCAGGGTGCTCAGTCGGCACGGCCGGCGAATTCACCGGTGGCGGTGTTCACCAGCACGCGCTCGCCGTTGACGATGTACTCCGGCACCATGATCTCGATGCCGGTGTTGAGCTTGGCCGGCTTCGGGCGCTTGGTGGCGGTGCCACCCTTCAGTTCCGGCGGCGTCTCGATCACTTCCAGCACCACGGAGGCCGGCAGCTGGATCGCCACCGGCTGCTCGTCGATCACCTGCACGTAGATGCCGGTCAGGCCGTCGGTGATGTAGCCGGCGTCGTCGCCGATCACGTCCGCGTCCAGGGTGTAGGGGGTGTAGTCCTCGTCATCGAGGAACACGAAGGCATCGCCGTCCTTGTACGAATAGGTGGACTGGCGGCGCAGCAGTTCGACCTCGACCAGGTTGTCGTCGGCATCGAAGCTGGCGTCGAGCTTGTTGCCGCCCGGCACGCTGTACATGATGAAGCGGAAGCGGACGTTGCCGCCGCGACCCTGCGGCGAGCTGCGCTCGATGTCGCGGATCTGGTACACGCCGTTGTTGTACTCGACGACGTTGCCCTTCTTGATGTCGTTGGCTTTCATGGTGATCTAGGTCGTTGGGGGAGGGCGCCGTCCCGGCGCCCGGGGGAATCACTTCGGAGCGAGGCGGGTAGCGCCGTCCAGGCGGATGGTCTCGCCATTGAGGTAGGTGTTGCCAAGGATGAAGCCGACCAGGCTGGCGAAGTCTTCCGGCTTGCCCAGGCGCGGCGGGAACGGGATCGAGGCGGCCAGCGACTGCTGCACGGCTTCGGGCATGCCATCGACCATCGGCGTCCAGAATACGCCTGGGGCGATGGTGTTGACGCGGATGCCGAAGCGCGACAGTTCGCGTGCCATCGGCAGCGTCATCGACACCACGCCGCCCTTGCTGGCGGCATACGCGGCCTGGCCGATCTGGCCTTCATAGGCGGCGATGCTGGCGGTGTTGATGATCACGCCGCGCTCGCCGTCGGTGCCGGCTTCATTGTGCTGCATGCGGTTGGCCGCGGCCTTGGCGACGTTGAAGCTGCCGACCAGGTTGACCATCACCGTGCCCTGGAAGCCGGCCAGCGGCATCGGGCCTTCCTTGCCGAGCACGCGACCGGCGCCGAGGATGCCGGCGCAGTTCATCGCCACGTTCAGGCCGCCGAGGAAATCGTGGGCCTGGTCGATGGCTGCAGCCACGGCCGCCTCATCGCTGACGTTGACATTGAAATAGCGGGCCTTGTCGGCACCCAGCCCGGCAACGGCAGCTGCACCCTTGTCGTCGTTGAGGTCGAACAGGGCCACCTTGCCGCCCTGGGCGACGAGGTGCTGGGCCACGGCCAGGCCGAGGCCGGAGACGCCGCCAGTGATCACGGCACGTACGGAAGACAGCTGCATTGCACGGTCCTGCTGGTTCGAGAACCGCCGATTCTAACGGAAGCGGCGACCGTCGCTGTTGTGCACTGCGCCGCCGCAGCAGGGCGGCGCAGCGCGACGGTCAACCTGCGGCGGCCAGCGCCTGCCCGGTGCGGCTGGCGGTGGCGCGACCGAGCAGGCCAGCCAGCCAGCGGCCGGTCTCGGCCAGTGCCGGCAGGTCCACGCCGCTGTCCAGGCCCAGGCCCTGCAGCAGGTAGACCACGTCTTCGCTGGCGACGTTGCCGCTGGCACCCTTGGCATACGGGCAGCCACCGGCGCCGGACACGGCGCTGTCGACCACGCGCACGCCTTCTTCCAGGCAGGTGGCGATGTTGGCGATGGCCTGGCCGTAGGTGTCGTGGAAGTGCACGGCCAAGGCTTCCATCGGAATCTCGGCCGCCACCGCCTGCAGCATCGCCCGTGCCTTGCGCGGGGTGCCGACGCCGATGGTGTCGCCCAGCGAGATTTCGTAACAGCCCATCTGGTGCAGCGCGCGCGCCACGCGCACCACGTCGGCCAGCGGCACCTCGCCCTGGTAGGGGCAACCGAGCACGGTGGAGACGTAGCCGCGCACGCGCACGCCATCGGCGGCTGCGCGGCGCAGGATCGGCTCGAACCGGGCCAGCGACTCGTCGATGCTGGCATTGGTATTGGTGCGGTTGAACGCCTCGGACGCGGCAGTGAACACCGCCACCTCCTCGACGCCGACCGCTCGGGCGCGGTCGTAGCCCTGTTCGTTCGGCACCAGTACCGGGTAGTGGATGCCGGGGCGGCGCTGGATGCCGGCGTAGACCTCGGCGGCATCGGCCAGCTGCGGAATCCACTTCGGGCTGACGAAGCTGGTCGCCTCGATGCTGCGCAGGCCGGTGGCCGACAGGCGGTTGATCAGTTCGATCTTGTCGGCGGTGGACACCAACTGCTTTTCGTTCTGCAGGCCATCACGCGGGCCGACCTCGACAATGCGGACGTAATCGCTCATGCGGCTGCCCCATCGGCGGGGCGGTGGCAGACCGCCTCGATGTTGTTGCCGTCCGGGTCGAGCACGAAGGCGGCGTAGTAATCCGGGTGGTACCACGGGCGCAGGCCCGGGGCGCCGTTGTCGCGGCCACCGGCGGCGAGGGCGGCGGCGTGGAAGGCGTCCACCTGCGCGCGGCTGGCGCAGGCGAAGGCCACGTGCACGCCGTGACTGGCGGTGCCGCCATTGCCGAGCCAGAAGAACGGCTTGCCGTCGCTGCCGAAGCCGATGTGGTCGTGGTCGCCGGTCTGTTCGGCGCTCACTTCCATCACCACGCCGATCTGCAGCGGCGCCAGTGCCTGCAGGAAGAAGGTCCTGCTGCGCGCCAGGTCGGCGCTGGTCAAACCAAGATGATCGAGCATGTTCAGGCTTCCGTGACCCAGTGAGGGGCGCGCTTGTCGAGGAAGGCGCCCAGGCCTTCCTGGCCCTCGGCGGACACCCGCAGGCGCGCGATCAGGGCCGCATTATCGCGATCCAGGGTGTCGCGGTCATGGCTGTCGCGGACCTGCCGGACCAGCTGCTTGGCGGTGGACGAGGCGATCGGGCCGGCCTTGTCGAGCAGGGCCAGCTGGCGCTCCAGCGCCTCGTCCAGGCGCTCGGGCTCGACCAGCTGGTGGACCAGGCCGATGCGCAGCGCAGTCTCGGCATCGAAGTGCTCGCCGGTGGCGAACCAGCGACGGGCCTGGCGCGGACCGATGGCCTCGATCACATAGGGCGAGATCACCGCGGGCAGCAGGCCCAGGCGGCTTTCGGTCAGGCCGAAGCGCGCCGAGCTGCTTGCGATGGCAATGTCGCAGCAGGCGACCAGGCCGACGCCGCCACCGAAGGCCGCGCCATGGACCCGGGCCAGGGTCGGCTTGGGCAGCTCGTCCAGGGTGCGCATCAGTCGCGCCAGGGCCAGCGAGTCCTCGCGGTTGTCGGCCTCGCTGGCGGCGGCCATGCCGCGCATCCACTGCATGTCGGCACCGGCCGAGAAGGAGGCGCCGTGGCCGGCCACCACCACGGCCCGGATCGATTCGTCGCGTCCGGCGGCCTCCAGCGCGGCGGTCAGCCGGGCGATCAGGCTGGCGTCGAAGGCGTTGTGCAGCTCCGGCCGGTTGAGCCAGAGGGTGAGGACGGCGCCGCGGCGCTCGATCTGCAAAGCATCGTTCATGGGATTCCAGGGTCACTCCATACCTGTATGGATCATAGCGGGCCATTGGTCATGGGCCATGACGCGACGCGGGAATGTTAGAATCGAGAACCATTTACATCCAGCAGAGAACACGCTAGATGACGCTGTCCGAACTGCCGCTGCACACCTCGGCCGTGGTCGAGTCCGTGCAGGACCTGCATGCCAACGATGCCATTGCCCGTCGCCTGCGCGAGCTGGGTTTCGTGAATGGCGAGGAAGTACGCCTGGTGGCCAAGGGCCCGGTGGGAGGCGAACCGCTGCTGGTGCAGGTCGGGTTCACCCGGTTCGCGCTGCGGATCAGTGAAGCCAAGCGCGTCGTGGTCGACGCCGCCAGCCAGGAACGACGTGCATGACCGCTACTGTCTCCGCCGCACCGCTGCGCATCGCGCTGGTCGGGAACCCCAACAGCGGCAAGACCGCGCTGTTCAACCAGCTGACCGGCAGCCGGCAGAAGGTCGCCAACTACACCGGCGTCACCGTAGAGCGCAAGGAAGGCCGCCTGCGTGCGCCGTCCGGCCGCGAATTCGCCGTGCTCGACCTGCCGGGGGCCTACAGCCTGCATCCGGCCAGCCTGGACGAGGCGATCACCCGTGACCTGTGCCGGGGCTTCTACCCGGGTGAAGCTGCGCCGGACGTGCTGCTGTGCGTGATCGACGCCACCAACCTGCGCCTGCACCTGCGCTTCGCGCTGGAACTGCGCGAGCTGGGCAAGCCGATGGTGGTCGCCCTGAACATGGTCGATGCGGCCCAGCGCCGTGGCATCCAGGTGGACGTGGCCGCGCTGGAGCGCGAGCTGGGCGTACCGGTGGTGGAGACCGTGGCGGTGCGCAAGCAGGGTGCCAGGGCCCTGGTCGAGCGCCTCGATGCGATGGTGCCGCACCTGGATGCGCCGGTGCCGGGCCCGGAAGGTGGCATCGACTACCACGCCAAGGTGCGCGAGATCCTGTCGGTCGCCGTGCGGATGCCGGCGCGGACCGCGAAGATCGACGACGCGCTGGACCGTTGGCTGCTGCACCCGGTGTTCGGGCTGATCAGCCTGGCGGTGGTGATGTTCCTGATCTTCCAGGCGGTGTACGCGTGGGCGACGCCGTTGATGGATGGCATCGAGGCTGGCTTCGCCTGGCTCGGTGCTCTCGTTGGCAGCGTGTTGCCGGAGGGTCCGCTGGCCAGCCTGCTGACCGACGGCATCATCGCCGGCGTCGGTGGCGTGGTGGTGTTCCTGCCGCAGATCCTGATCCTGTTCTTCTTCATCCTGGTGCTGGAGGAATCCGGCTACCTGCCACGTGCGGCGTTCCTGCTCGATCGCATGATGGCCGCCGCCGGCCTGTCCGGCCGCTCGTTCATCCCGCTGCTGTCCAGCTTCGCCTGCGCGGTGCCTGGCATCATGTCCACGCGCAGCATCCAGGACCCGCGCGACCGCCTGGCCACCATCCTGGTCGCACCGCTGATGACCTGCTCGGCGCGCCTGCCGGTGTACGCGCTGCTGATCGGTGCCTTCATTCCGCAGAAGACGGTGTGGGGCGTGTTCAACCAGCAGGGCCTGGTCCTGTTCGGCCTGTACGCGGCCGGCATCCTCAGTGCGCTGGCGATGTCCTGGATCATGAAGAAGTGGCGCCGCGACAAAAGCGAGCATCCGCTGATGCTGGAGCTGCCGTCGTACCGCCTGCCACACGTGCGTGACCTGGCGGTCGGCCTGTATGAGCGCGGCATGATCTTCCTCAAGCGTGTCGGCGGCATCATCCTGGCGCTGACCATCCTGCTGTGGGTGTTGCTGTCGTTCCCGGCGGCCCCGGCCGATGCCACGATGCCGGCCATCGACTACAGCTACGCCGGCCGGATCGGCCATGCGATGGCGGTGTTCTTCGCACCGCTGGGCTTCAACTGGCAGATCTGCATCGCGCTGATTCCGGGCCTGGCCGCGCGTGAGGTGGCGGTGTCGTCGCTGGCCACCGTGTATGCGCTGTCGGCCGCCGATGACGATGCCGCCAGCCAGGCGCTGACCCCGTTGATCAGCGATGGCTGGTCGCTGGCCACGGCCCTGTCGCTGCTGGTCTGGTACATCTACGCCCCGATGTGCATCTCGACGCTGGCTACCATCAAGCGCGAGACCAACTCGTGGAAGCAGATGGGCTTTGCCGCGTTCTACCTGTTTGCTGCGGCCTACGTGGCCGCGCTGATCACCTACCAGGTGACCAGGGCGCTGGGAGGCGGCTGATGGATACCGGGCTGCTGATCCAGTACCTGATCATCGCGGTGGCCGTGCTGGTCAGTGCCTGGGTGGTGCTGAAGAAGCAGTTCCCGGGCACCGTGCGCACGCTGCGCGGGACGCTGGCGCTGGCCCTGCTGAAACCGGGGCGCGCGGCCTGGCTGCAGGCGCTGGGGCGCAGGGTCGCGCCGCCGGCCAGTGGAGGTGGTGGCGCCTGTGGCGGTTGCGACAGCTGCGGGCCGACCAAGAAGTAGCGTCGAGCCATGCTCGACGGCGGCTGTCCGGAGGGTGCGAACTTTCCACCTGTGGGTGCGAACCCTGGTTCGCACGCGCCGGGGTTCAGACCTCTCTGCGGATGATCGCGCGGAAGTTCCCGTCCTGATTCAATCGCCGCACCGATTCGCGGTTTCCATGGGCTGCTGCGAAACCGGCCACGTCGGCCAGGGCATCGAGCAGCAGGGCCTTCAACGCGTCGCGGTTACCGGCCTCCAGCAGGTCATCAAGATCCTGCTGGATGAAGGTCCGGCGCAGGCCCGGCGTTTCTTCGATCCGCCAGTCGACATGCGGCGTGGGAATGCTGGAGCGGTACCGGAAAGCCGTTTCAAGATCGTCAGGCGCGAGGGGATACGCGAGCAGCTCTGGAAAGTAGAGTCCAGCATTCACATAAAAGCCCCGGCTTTCGCTGGCGCGCTGGTGATTCACGACAAGCAGGGCGGCATCCAGCAAGCGGTAGCGCGTGGTCGACGTCCCGGCATAACCGGTCTTCCTGGCGCATTTGCTGAAGACGGTCGAGGATTTCATGGGTTTTGCCCGGGCTGAGGGAAGGGCCACAGACTTGAAGGGGAGCGTTGCCGCGTCCAGTGGCAAACCCGTCACCGCCGGTGTCGCGCGGGCTGACAGAGGCGTGCAGATGACGCCGCACGTCGCGAGGAATGCGCGCCATCGCGCGAGGGGCATCCAGCATCGCAGCGATGGCGCTTGCCGGAGCGGGCGTGCTGCCGCTAGCCTTCAGGCATGAACCAGACTCCCCTGCGATTGCTCATTCACGGCGCCTCCGGGCGCATGGGCCAGGCCCTGCTGCGGCTGGCCGCCGAACATCCCGATACCCTGCAGATCGTGGCTGCGGTGACCGGCCGTGCGCCGGCGCAGCGCGTGGTCGACGGCGTGCCGTTCTTCGCGGCCAGCGAACTGCCCGGTGCGCCGGTGTTCGACGTGGCGATCGACTTCAGCCTGCCGGAGGGCTTCGACCCGCTGCTGGCGCTGTGCGTGGATCGCGGGGCAGGGCTGGTGTCGGGTACCACCGGCATTTCCAGCACGCAGCGCCAGGCGCTGGATGCGGCAGCGGCGAAGATTCCGCTGGTCTGGGCCTCGAACTTCAGCCTGGGCGTGGCGGTACTGGACGAGCTGGTCGAGCGTGCGGCACAGGCGCTGGCCGGCTGGGACTGCGATATCGTCGAATCGCACCACACGCAGAAGAAGGACGCACCTTCGGGCACCGCGCTGACCCTGGGCGCGGCCGCGCAGCGGGGCGGGGCGGAGCCGCACTACGCCAGCCTGCGTGCTGGCGACATCGTTGGCGAGCATCTGGTGCAGTTCACCGGGCTGGGCGAGCGCATCGAGCTGGTACACCGGGCCACCAACCGCGACATCTTCGCCCGCGGCGCCCTGTTCGCCGCCCGCCAGCTGCAGGGCCGGGCCCCCGGCAGCTACCGGGTGCGGGACCTGCTGGCGTGAGGCGGTAGTGCCGGCCGCTGGCCGGCAACCTTGGGTTACGGGACGCCAATGGGATTGCCGGCCAGCGGCCGGCACTACCCGGTAGCGGGTGCCGCATACGCGGCCGGATTGAAATGAATGCGCAATCGCCTGTTCATGAAGCGCGATAACCGCTGGCGCGAGCGCCCCGGCAGCGCTACAATTCGCACTCGCCGAATCACGAAAGCCGGACCGGTCCCAGACCGTACGTCCGCGCTTTTTTGCAACCGGATTTCCGTGAAGCGCAGGCGTGACTTCGGCAGCCCCCTCGGTAGCCAAAGTGAGATTCCCGTGACCCAAGCCGCAATCCTCGTCCTCGAAGACGGCACCGTATTCGAGGGCGAATCCGTAGGCGCGCCCGGCCTGTCCGTCGGTGAAGTGGTGTTCAACACCGCCATGACCGGCTATCAGGAAGTGTTGACCGACCCGTCCTACGCCCGGCAGATGGTCACGCTGACCTATCCGCATATCGGCAACACCGGCATGACCGACCAGGACGATGAAGCGTCCAAGGTGTGGTCGGCCGGCCTGATCGTGCGCGACGTTCCGCGCCGTCCCAGCAACTGGCGCAGCCAGGTGTCGCTGCAGGACTGGCTGATCCAGCGTGGCGTGGTCGCCATCGCCGGCATCGACACCCGCAAGCTGACACGCATCCTGCGCGAGAAGGGCGCGCAGAACGGTGCGCTGATGGCCGGCGACATCGACGTGGAAAAGGCACTGGAAGCCGCCCGCAAGTTCCCGGGGCTGAAGGGCATGGATCTGGCCAAGGTCGTCACTACCGAGAAGACCTACACCTGGACCGAGGGCCAGTTGGACCTGGATGCCAATGCCTTCGTCAGCGTGCCGGCCCGGTTCAAGGTCGTGGCCTACGACTTCGGCGTGAAGACCAACATCCTGCGCATGCTGGCCGAGCGCGGCTGCGAAGTGACCGTGGTGCCGGCGCAGACCCCGGCCGCCGAAGTACTGGCACTGAAGCCGGACGGCGTGTTCCTGTCCAACGGCCCGGGTGACCCGGAACCGTGCGACTACGCCATCGACGCGATCAAGACCTTCATCGACGTGAAGATCCCGACCTTCGGCATCTGCCTGGGCCACCAGCTGCTGGGCCTGGCCTCGGGCGCGCAGACCATGAAGATGGGCCACGGCCACCACGGTGCCAACCACCCGGTGCAGGACCTGGACAGCGGGCGGGTGATGATCACCTCGCAGAACCACGGTTTCGCGATCGATGAAGCAACCCTGCCGCCGACCCTGCGCGTGACCCACCGTTCGCTGTTCGACGGCACCAACCAGGGCGTCGCCCGCACCGACGTGCCGGCGTTCTCGTTCCAGGGCCACCCGGAAGCATCCCCGGGCCCGCACGACGTCGGTCCGTTGTTCGACCGTTTCGTGGCGCTGATGGAGCAGGCCAAGGCGTGATCAGTACGCCGCCGGCCCCGGTGGCGTCGCGATGGACCGTAAACCCCGCATCGCTGCTGCCACTGGCGCGGCGCTGCGGATCAAGATTCCTGATCGACAGCGTGCGATCACTCCCCCTTGTCACGCTGTACTGACTTAGAGAAGAAAATGCCCAAGCGCACTGACCTCAAGACCATCCTCATCATCGGTGCTGGCCCGATCGTCATCGGCCAGGCCTGCGAGTTCGACTACTCCGGCGCCCAGGCCTGCAAGGCCCTGCGCGACGAGGGCTACCGCGTGGTGCTGGTCAACAGCAACCCGGCCACGATCATGACCGACCCGGAGATGGCCGACGCCGTCTACATCGAGCCGATCAACTGGCAGACGGTCGAGAAGATCATCGCCAAGGAAAAGCCCGATGCGCTGCTGCCGACCATGGGTGGCCAGACCGCGCTGAACTGCGCGCTGGATCTGGCCGACAACGGCGTGCTGGAGAAGTACAACGTCGAACTGATCGGCGCCAAGCGCGAAGCGATCCGCATGGCCGAAGACCGCGAGCTGTTCCGCGTGGCCATGGGTGAGATCGGCCTGGAGTGCCCGACCGCCGCCGTCGCCCACACCCTGGACGAAGCGCTGGAAATCCAGACCCGCGTCGGCTATCCGACCATCATCCGCCCCAGCTTCACCCTGGGCGGCAGCGGTGGCGGCATCGCCTACAACCGCGAAGAGCTGGTCGAGATCGTCAGCCGCGGCCTGGAGCTGTCGCCGACCACCGAAGTGCTGGTGGAAGAGTCGGTGCTGGGCTGGAAGGAATTCGAGATGGAAGTGGTCCGCGATACCGCGGACAACTGCATCATCGTCTGCTCGATCGAGAACCTGGACCCGATGGGCGTGCACACCGGTGACTCGATCACCGTGGCGCCGGCACAGACCCTGACCGACAAGGAATACCAGCGCCTGCGCGATGCCTCCATCGCCGTGCTGCGCAAGATCGGCGTCGATACCGGTGGCTCGAACGTGCAGTTCGGCATCAACCCGAAGACCGGCCGCGTGGTCGTCATCGAGATGAACCCGCGCGTGTCGCGTTCCTCGGCGCTGGCTTCCAAGGCCACCGGCTTCCCGATCGCCAAGGTCGCCGCCAAGCTGGCCGTGGGCTACACCCTGGACGAACTGAAGAACGAAATCACCGGCGGCCTGACCCCGGCCTCGTTCGAGCCGTCCATCGACTACGTCGTCACCAAGATCCCGCGCTTCGCCTTCGAGAAGTTCCCGGCGGCCGATGCGCGCCTGACCACCCAGATGAAGTCGGTGGGCGAGGTGATGGCGATGGGCCGCACCTTCCAAGAGTCGGTGCAGAAGGCCCTGCGTGGCCTGGAGACCGGCAAGGTCGGCTTCGACCCGACCGGCCTGGACCTGGGCAGCGAAGACGACCTGCAGACCCTGCGCCGCGAGCTGAAGGCCCCAGGCCCGGAGCGCCTGTTCTATGTGGCCGATGCGTTCCGCGCCGGCATGAGCGTGGAAGAGATCTACGCACTGTCGTTCATCGATCACTGGTTCCTGGACCAGATCGAGGAAATCATCGCGGCGGAAGGCGAAGTCGCTGCCGGTGGCATCGACGCGCTGGACGCCGCACGCCTGCGCAAGCTGAAGCGCGCCGGCTTCTCCGACGCGCGCCTGGCGCAGCTGACCGGCACCAACGAAGCCGCCATCCGCGCGCTGCGGCGTGCGCACAAGGTGCGCCCGGTCTACAAGCGCGTGGACTCCTGTGCCGGTGAATTCTCCACCGGTACCGCCTACCTGTACTCGACCTATGAGGACGAGTGCGAGGCCGCGCCGAGCAACCGCGACAAGATCATGATCCTCGGCGGTGGCCCGAACCGCATCGGCCAGGGCATCGAGTTCGACTACTGCTGCGTGCACGCGGCGCTGGCGCTGCGCGAGGATGGCTATGAAACCATCATGGTCAACTGCAACCCGGAGACCGTGTCGACCGACTATGACACCTCCGACCGCCTGTACTTCGAACCGCTGACCCTGGAAGACGTGCTGGAAATCGTCGAACTGGAACAGCCGAAGGGCGTGATCGTGCAGTACGGCGGCCAGACCCCGCTGAAGCTGGCGCGCGCGCTGGAAGCCAACGGCGTGCCGGTGATCGGCACCAGCCCGGACTCGATCGATCTGGCCGAAGACCGCGAGCGCTTCCAGCAGCTGGTCGACACGCTGGGCCTGAAGCAGCCGCCGAACCGCATCGCCCGCAACGACCAGGAAGCCCTGCTGCTGGCCCGCGAGATCGGCTACCCGCTGGTGGTGCGCCCGAGCTACGTGCTGGGCGGCCGTGCGATGGAAATCGTCTACGGTGAAGCCGACCTGGCCCGCTACGTGCGCGACGCGGTGAAGGTGTCCAACGATTCGCCGGTGCTGCTGGACCGCTTCCTCGACAACGCCGTCGAGTGCGACGTCGACATCATCGCCGACAAGGACGGCAACGTCCTGATCGGTGGCGTGATGGAGCACATCGAAGAAGCCGGCGTGCACTCGGGCGATTCCTCGTGCTCGCTGCCGCCGTACTCGCTGTCGGCTGAAACCCAGGCCGAACTGCGCCGCCAGGTGGTGGAGCTGGCCAAGGCCCTGAACGTGGTGGGCCTGATGAACACCCAGTTCGCGATCCAGACCAGCGACGAAGGTGCCGACACCGTCTACCTGCTGGAAGTGAACCCGCGTGCCTCGCGCACCGTGCCGTTCGTGTCCAAGGCCACCGGCATGGCGCTGGCCAAGATCGCCGCCCGCTGCATGGCCGGCAAAACCTTGGCCGAGCAGGGTGCGACCAAGGAAATCGTGCCGGACTACTACTCGGTGAAGGAAGCGATCTTCCCGTTCGCCAAGTTCCAGGGCGTCGATCCGATCCTCGGGCCGGAGATGCGCTCCACCGGTGAGGTGATGGGCGTGGGTCGCACCTTCAACGCCGCCTTCGCGCGTGCGCAGGAAGCCGGCGGCATCAAGGCGCCGCCGGTCGGCAAGGCCTTCGTGTCGGTGCGCGACCCGGACAAGAAGCGCGTGCTGCCGGTGGCCAAGGCGCTGCTGGCGCGTGGCTACAGCCTGATTGCCACCCGTGGCACCGCTGCGTGGCTGCAGCAGCACGGCATGGATTGCGAGATCATCAACAAGGTGGTCGAAGGCCGTCCGCACATCGTCGACTCGATCAAGAACGGCGAGATCGTCTACATCGTCAACACGACCGAAGGTCGCTCGGCGATCAACGACTCGTTCTCGATCCGTCGCGAGGCGCTGCAGCATCGCGTCACCTACTCGACCACCATTGCCGGCGCCAAGGCGCTGGTGGATTCACTGGAATTCCGCGGCACCGGCCCTGTCTGGTCGCTGCAGGAGCTGCACAAGGAGTTGAATGCATGAGAGCCCCCATCACCATGAAGGGCGCGCAGAAGCTGCGCGACGAACTGGATCACCTGAAGTCGGTCAAGCGCCCGAAGGTGATCGCCGCGATCGCCGAAGCGCGCGAGCATGGCGACCTGAAGGAGAACGCCGAGTACCACGCCGCGCGCGAGGAACAGGGCTTCATCGAGGGCCGCATCAAGCAGCTGGAAGGCGAGCTGTCGCATGCCGAGATCATCGACGTGAGCAAGCTCAATGCCGGCTCCAAGGTGGTGTTCGGCGCCAGCGTGACCCTGGCCGACGTGGAAACCGACGAAGAGAAGAAGTACCAGATCGTCGGTGACCTGGAGGCGGACATCAAGCAGGGTCTGATCGCGATTTCCTCGCCGGTGGCGCGCGCGATGATCGGCAAGCTGGAAGGCGATTCGATCGTGATCGACGCCCCGGCCGGCCAGCGCGAGTACGAGATCGTCAGCGTCAGCTACGTGGACTGACACGGTGGCAACGGCGACCCTGCTGTTGCCGGCCCGCAGCCGCTTTGCCGCGGCTGCGTTGCCGGACGATGTGGCACGTGCGCTCGGCCGTGCCACCACGGTGCAGGTCGCGCCAGGCGAACGCGCGCAGCTGGCACGCCATTTCTCGGTTGCCGCGCCGCACTGGCCGGTGGCCGCGCTGACCCGCCAGCGCGACGTCGGCGATGCCGCCGGCGCCAGCTGGCTGCGTGCCGATCCGGCCTGCATGGTGCCGGACATGCATGGCGCGCGGATGATGGCCTACGGCGAAACGCTGCGGCCGACGCTGGCCGACAGCCTGGCCCTGCTGCCGGTGCTGCAGCCCTTGTTTGCCGATGCCGGGTTCGTGCTTGACGCACCGGACCCGTCGCGCTGGTACCTGCGGCTTCCGATCGACCTGGTGCTGCCAGACTTCGACAGTCCGGACGAGGTCCTCGGCGATGACCTGTTCTCGCACCTGCCGGAAGGCGAGGGCGGCCGCCGTTGGCGGGCGCTGATGACCGAGGCGCAGGTGCTGCTGCACAACCATTCCTGGAACCAGCAGCGCGCCGCGCAGGGACAACAGCCGATCAATTCGCTGTGGTTCTGGGGCGGCGGCGTGATGCCGGTGTCGGTCAGCACCCCACACGCGCAGGTGCGCAGCCGCGACGCGCTGTTGCAGGGCCTGGCCCTGGCGGCTGGCGTAGCCGTGGATGGCGAGCAGGCGGTGGATGCACTGGTCGATCTGCGCCAGCTGCGTTCCCTGCAGCAGCTCGGCAATGATGCGATCCGTCCGCTGCTGGCCGCGCTGAAGCGTGGTGAGCTGCAGCGGCTGGTGCTGGATTTCGAGGACGGCCTGCAGTTCCAGCTGGATCGAGGCCAGCGCTGGCAGTTCTGGAAGAAGCCGCGCCAGCTGCACGACTGAGCGGCGCCTCGGCCGAGCGGGGTCGGATCCGTTTTCCATCGGAAAACGGCGCTGCCTCCCAAGGGTATGCCGGGGTCGCCGGCCAGCGGCCGGCCCTACCGCAGGTAGCGGCGCGTCAACGAACCTCGCTGACCACCGTCGGCAGCTGCCAATGCCCCCGCCACGCCGCGGCACTGCCCGGTAGTGAACGCTCTGGCCTTCACGAAACGCGTTCCATCCCAGACCCAATCGTGGCCGGAGAAGCAGTCGCCGACGCCGCGCCCGCGAAAACGACCGCTCAACGTAGCGTCGTCGCGATCGAAGTCTTCCGCATCGGACGTGACGAAGCGTGCTTCGTACGGCGCCTTGTCCTGCACTACCCAGTAGCCGCTGCTGAAGTTGTAGGCACCCACGAAGCAGCGGGTGCTTGCCAGCACATGCTGGGCGTCCAGCCGCTGGATCTCGATCTCATCTTCCTCGCCATCGCTCAGGCGACCGCACTCATCCGGCTTCGGCAGGCTGGCAATCAGCGCCTTGCGCAGGCCCGGTGCCTTCGCCAGCGCCGCGTCCGAGGCGCGCGGTGCCACCAGCGTGCCGCGCATGATCACCGGCACCGGCAATGCCGCAGGCACGCTCGCTTCGGGCTTGTCGCCACGCCGCACCAGCGCACCGGGCGTGCCCAGCCGGCCCTGGGCCTCGTCCATCTTCAGCAGTACGGCCGCTGCACCGCGGTCGGAGATCGGCCACGCCTTGCCCTTGCCGTCGATGATCTCGATGCGTGCCTGGCGCGGCAGTGCGGCGACCAGTGCATCGGTTTGTGCCTGCTGCAACAACACTCTGTCCCCGTCGCCGGTGTCGCGCACCGGGCCCAGGTCCTTGCCGTTCAGGCGCAGGCGCAGCGCCCCGGCCGGCGTCGCGCTTTCGCCATCCTCGCCATTGCGCAGCCGCGCGAGCACCTTCGTACCCGGGCCGCCCGTGCGTTCCAGCATCAGGCTGAGCAGGTTGCCGGGTTGTTCCGGACTGTAGCCGGCGGCGCGACAGGTGCGGGTGTTGTCACAGGCCAGCGACCAGTCGTTGTGTTCGAATTCGACCCCGGGCCTGGGCTCAGGCGTGGCGGAGTGGGCGGCCGGGGCCACGGTGAGTGCCATCAGCGCGGTCAGCAGCGTGCGGGTCATGGATGGAAGTCCGTTCCAGGGCAGGCAAGCATGGAAGATGCGGTCGTGAAATCCAAATGCTGCTGGCCGGAGAGCCAAGGTGCCTCGTCAGCAGCGGCAGCCGACCGGGGGAGCGGTGCACGTTATGATGTGCGGGTCTTTCGTAACCGGCGATGCCGATGTCCCTTGCCGCCGATGCTGCGCAGCCCGCCTCTGATGCGCCGACGATCCGCCGCCGCGATGCGGTAATACCCGGCAATTGGCCGGACGGCACGCTGCCGTTGCTGGCGCGGCTCTATGCCAGCCGTGGCGCAGGTACACCGGAGTTGGCGCAGCCGAAGCTGGGCAATCTGCACGCGCCTGAGCTGCTGACCGGCATCGATGATGCGGTGGGTCTGCTGATCGAGGCCATCGCCAACGACAAGCGCATCCTGGTGGTCGGCGATTTCGATTGCGATGGCGCCACCGCCTGTGCAGTCGGCGTGCGTGGCCTGCGCATGCTCGGCGCGCAACACGTCTTCCACGCGGTGCCGAACCGCATGGTGCATGGCTATGGCCTGTCACCGTCGCTGGTGGAAGAGCTGGCCACGCTGCAGCCGGACCTGCTGGTCACGGTCGACCACGGTATTGCCTGCCATGCCGGTGTCACCGCGGCCAAGGCGCGCGGCTGGCAGGTGCTGGTCACCGACCATCACCTACCCGGGCCGCAGCTGCCGCCGGCCGATGTCATCGTCGATCCCAATCTCGACGGTGATGCCTTCCCCAGCAAGTCGCTGGCCGGCGTCGGCGTGATCTTCTACGTGCTGATGGCGCTGCGCCGGCAGATGCGCGAGGCCGGCGTCTTCGCCGATGGGAAGGGGCCGGACCTGACCACGCTGCTGGACCTGGTGGCGGTCGGCACCGTCGCCGATCTGGTGGCGCTGGATCCGAACAACCGCGCACTGGTCAGCGCGGGCCTGCGCCGCCTGCGCGCGGGGCAGGGCTGTGTCGGCCTGCGTGCGCTGATCGAAGCCAGCGGCCGTGATGCCGAGCGCCTCACAGCCACGGACATCGGCTTCGCGCTCGGCCCGCGCCTGAATGCCGCGGGCCGGCTGGAAGACATGGCGCTGGGCATCGCGCTGCTGCTGACCGAAGACCCGCGCCAGGCACGCGAGATCGCGCAGACGCTGGAGCAGATCAATTCGGAACGGCGCGCCGTGCAGCAGTCGATGACCGATGACGCCGAGCAGGCGTTGACCCGGGTGGTGCTCGACATGGCCGGTCAGCGACCGGTGGCGGCCTGCCTGTTCGATGCGGACTGGCATCCGGGCGTGGTCGGCCTGGTCGCGTCGAAGATGAAGGATCGCCTGCATCGCCCGGTGATCGCCTTCGCTCCGGCCGAACCCGGCGCCGACACCCTGCGAGGCTCGGCGCGCTCCATTCCCGGCCTGCACATCCGTGACGCCCTGGCGCTGGTCGATGCGCGCCATCCGGGCCTGGTCGAACGCTTCGGTGGCCACGCCATGGCGGCCGGGCTCAGCCTTCGGCGTGACCACGTCGATGACTTCAAGGCCGCCTTCGTCGCGGTGGTGCTGGAGATGCTCGATCCGGCGGCACTGCAGCAGCAGGTGCTCAGCGACGGCGAACTGGCCGCGGACGAGCTGGACCATCGCCACGCCGATGCGTTGCGCCTGGCCGGGCCGTGGGGCCAGGGTTTCCCCGAGCCACTGTTCGATGGCCACTTCGAAGTGGCCAACTGGCGCGTGCTGAAGGAACGCCACCTCAAGCTGGAACTGCGCCTGCCGGGTGTACCCGGCACCATCAACGCGATCCACTTCGGTGGCTGGCACGGCAATGCGCCTGGCCGCCACGTGCACCTCGCCTATCGCCTGGCCTGCGACGACTATCGCGGCGGCAGCACCATCCAGCTGATCGTCGAGCACTGCCTGCCGGTTTGAGCGCCGCGTCGCGTGCGGGGGGCCGTGGGCGGCGCGCCACGCGTGGATCCAGTCAACTGGCCAAGCTCAGGGCTTCACCTCGGTCACCAGCGTCGGCATGTGCCATGCACCCCCAGCCGCGACCAGCCGGCACAGGCCGGAGGTGGATTCATCGGTCTGCACAAAGCGGCGCCCGTCCCAGCCCCAACTCGCGGTGGACCAGCAATCGCCCAAGCCGCGGCCTTTGTGCGCCGAACTGATTACCCGACCATCGTCATCGCCGCCCGATGCGGTCACCAGCGTGGCCTTGAAGGGCGGTGCATCGTTCACTACCCAGTAGCCGATGCCTTCGTTGTAGGCGCCACGCCAGCAGAGCGTAGACACCAGCAGGGAAGTCCTCCCCAGCCGGGACACGCGCAGCTCCTGCGGGCCGTCCACCATCGGCAGGCCTTCGGGTGTCAGTGCGACGCAGTCGCCGCCCGGGTTGGCCGCGGCCAGCGCCGCGCGCAGTGCGGGTGAGTGTTCCAGTGCGGCATCGGTGGCTCGTGCCGCCACCAATGGCGCCAGAACCAGCGTAGGCACCGGAAGTGCGGGAGGAACTGAGGCTTCGGCGCGCGACCCCTTGCGCATCAGCGCGCCGGGAGTCTCCAGCCGGCCCTGAAATTCGTCCATCTTCAGAAGCACCGCCGAGGCGCCACGATCGGACAGCGTCCAGCGCTGGCCATCGTTGCCGACCGCCACGATGCGGCTGCTGCGCGCCAGCGAGGCCAGGAGTGCCTTGGTCTGCGCTGTAGACAGTGTCGCCGTGTCTGCGGTCAACGACAGCGCGCCCAGATCCTTGCCGTTGATCTGCAGCGACAGCTGTGTCGGCAGCTTGACCTCGTTGTACTGGCCCAGCATCAGTTCGGCGCTGACCGGCTGGCCGGGTCCGCCCTTGCGAGTCAGCAGCACCGACGCCGGCAAGTTGCCGCCGACATCGTCCTGGTAGCCGGCGGCGCGGCAGGTACGGGTGTTGTCGCAGGCCAGCATCCAGTCGTGATGCTGGAAGTAAAGACTCTTGGCGGGGACAGCGGCAATGGCGCTCACTGGGCAGGCCAGGGCCAGCAGGGCGGCGGGCAGGGAGGTTCGCATCGGCATCCTTACACGTGGGGAAGAGAGTCGCGTTGAGGTTGGTCATCCGTCATTGGTGGAGCGAAAGTTCCGGAATCAGCGTATTTCTGAAACGAGAGTCGGCAGCTTCCAGACGCCATCGAGCGCGTGAGGACCGCACATGACACCCCTCACGGCGGAGGTTCCAATGAAGCGTGCGCCATTCCAGGTCCACGTGTACTCGAATGTGCATTCGACTGGACCAAGCTCCCTTCTGTAGGCAACGATCTGGCCATTCTCATAGTGGTAGGCGTCATTGGTTACCCAGCTCGGTTGGAATGGGGGCTGCTCGCGAATGACCCAGTAGCCGACACCGTCGTTGTGGGCCGCATGCCAGCACGGAACGCTGACCAAGAGATGCACTGCGTCCAGGCGGCGGACCTTCAGTGGTGAGTTGCTGATCGAAGGATCCAGATTGGCTTCGAGTAATCCTTCGCAATGTGGTCCTTTGGGGGTGGCGAGCAATGCAGCTCTGAGTTCCACAGAGGCCGCAATCCTGGTGAGTGCCGCGTCATCGCGCGTAGAGTCCAGCGTGGATGCCTGACGGATCACCGTTGCTGGTTGCGCGACCAACACTCCGGCTTCAGGTGAGCTGCCTGTGCGCAGCATCGCACCCGGAGTGCCCAAACGACCCTGGTACTCGTCAATCTTCAGCAGCACAGCTGCCGCCCCCTTGTCCGAGAGCGTCCAGCGCTGGCCGGTGGTATCGGTTACCTTGATTCCTCCATCACGAACCAATGCGGACAGCAGTGCGCGGGTCTGGGTGGCACTCATTGAGTACATGCCGGCCACGGCGTCCGGCGTCAAAGCGCCCAGGTCCTGCTTTTGAATTCGCAGGTTCAGAAGGCCCTTGGGCTGGGCCTGGCCCTTGTCCGGTTGCAGTGCCAGGCGGCCCTCGATCACTTGATCTGGCCCACCCTTACGGGTGAGCAGGACACTCAAAGGGCTGTCACTGCTGCCGGAGTGGCCGGCAGCTCGACAGGTACGGGTATTGTCGCAGGCGACAACCCAGTCCAGGTGCTGATAGAACAACCCTTCGTGGGATTCTGGGGCGGCTGTGGCTATCGATCCTGACAGGGCGAGCAGGAAGGCGAGCGGAGCGTGTCTCATGGGCATCCTTGGCAGGGCGGACTTGTTCCTCATGGTGGGCAATGGAGGAATTGAGGGCCAGCGTCGTACGACGTCAACCCCGATCGTCGAACTGATGCGTTCAAGCATTTACGATCCCACTGGAGTCCTGTCATGGTCTTCGCCCGTTGCTGCACCCTGTTCCTGCTTGGCCTGATGGCCATGCCCGCGTCGGCGCAGTCGGCGCGGCGTCCGCCCGTGCCGACTGGCTCTACCCCGTTACTGATTGCCCCGGCTGCCGAGCAGGCGGTCCAACTGCGACACGCCCGCATCGAAGGCGAGGTCCAGGCCGGCGTTGCCCAGACCCGGATCACCTTGGAATTCCACAACCCGAACCGTCGTGTGCTGGAGGGTGAGCTGCAGTTCCCGCTGGCTGATGGCCAGCAGATCACCGGCTTCGCGCTGGATATCAACGGCGAGATGCGTGACGCGGTGCCGGTGGCCAAGGACCGCGGCCGCCAGGTGTTCGAGGAAATCGCCCGCCGGGGTGTCGATCCGGGCCTGCTGGAACAGACCGCCGGCAACCAGTTCCGCCTGCGCGTCTACCCGCTGCCGCCCGGTGGCAGTCGGCGTGTGCAGCTGGTGATCCGCGAACCGCTGGCCTTCGCCGGCCAAAGCTGGCAGTGGACGCTGCCGCTGCAGTTCGCCGCCGGTGCAGCCTCGGTTGAACTGAAGGTGCATGCTCCCGACGCGGCCACCGCAGGTACTGCGCCATTCCGCATCAGCGCGGGCCAGCTGCAGTGGCAGGGCAAGGGTGCGCAGCTGCCGAAGCAACTCCAGTGGAACCTGCCGGCAGCCCGCCAGGCACAGGTGCAGGTGGCGCCCTGGCAGGATGGGCACTACCTGTTGGCACAGCTGCCGGTGGCGGCCAGCAGTACACCCCGCACGTTGCCCAGCGAGATCGGCCTGCTGTGGGACGGCTCCGGTTCGGCGGGGCAGCGCGATCGCACACGTGAGTTCGCCCTGCTGGATCGCTATTTCGCCGCGCTGGGTGACGGCACCGTGGCCTTGACCGTACTGCGCGATCGCGCCGAGCCGGTGCGTCGATTCCGTATCCGCGCCGGCAACTGGAACGAGCTGCGCGCAGCGTTGCAGGCGGTGCGCCCTGACGGTGCCAGCGCGCTGGCGCAGTGGCAGCCGCAGCCGGGCGTGAAGGAATACCTGCTGGTCAGCGATGGACTGTTGACCTACGGGCCGGAACAGCTGCCGGCGATGGCGCCGGATCAACGCTTGTTTGCGGTCAGCAGCGCCGGTGCGCGCACCGATGCCGTGCGACTGCGTGGTTGGAGCGAAGCGCGTGGCGGCCGCTTCGTTGCGCTGGGCGAGGATGTCGATTCGGCGGCGCGCGAGCTGCTGTCGTCGCCGCTGGACGTGCAGGTTGATGCGGGTCGTGGCGTTCAGGACGTGGTGATCGATCGTCGCAGTGAGGCCCAGGGCTGGCTGTGGCTGCACGCACGACTGGCCGCCGACGGCGTGCCGATGCGGGTGCGCGTGGGTGGTGGCGAATGGCAGGCGCTGCCCGCCACGCAGAAGAGCAACGACGGAGAACTGCTGGCGGGCTTGTGGGCGCAGGCGCGCCTGCAGCAGCTGGCCGCCGACCGTCGCGGCAACCGCGAGGCCATGCAGCGCCTGTCCCAGCAGTTTGGCCTGGTGGGGCCGGATACCTCGCTGATCGTGCTGGAGACGCTGGAGGACTACCTGCGCTATGCGATCCGTCCGTCCGGCAGGCTGCGCGCCGAGTACGACGCCAGGTTTGCAGTGCAGGTAAGGGATCGCGCCGCAGTCGATCGCCAGCGCCTGGATGAAGTGGCCGCCCGCTGGAAGGAGCGCCAGCAGTGGTGGAGCCGTAGCTGGCCGAAGGATGCGCCGCCGCAGGCCAAGGAAATGGTGCTGGAGGTTGCATCCGCAGACTCTGCAGCCGAGTCCGCCCCCGTGGCGATGCTGGCAGCCCCTGCGCCCGCGGCACCGCCCGCGCCTGCACCGATGGCCGCAGCGGCAGAACAGCGCATGCAGGCCAGCAGCGCACGCGCGCGTCGTCCGGCGCCCGCGTCGGAGAACGCACTGGATGCGATTGTGGTCACCGGCGGCACAGTCGATGCCGCTGCGGCCGCCAACGACGGCCAGCTCGGCATCCAGCTGGCGGCCTGGCAGCCGGACTCGGCCATCGCCCGGCGCCTGCGCCAGGGGCCGCCGTCGCAGCTCTATGGCCGCTATCTGGCCGAGCGCGATGCCCATGCCGACAGCAGCGCGTTCTTCCTCGATGTTGCCGACCTGCTGCTGGAGCAGGGCCAGCGCGAGCTGGCACTGCGCGTGCTGTCGAACCTGGCCGAGATGGATCTGGACAACCGCCACCTGCTGCGCGTGCTCGGTTACCGGCTGATGCAGGCCGACGCGCCCGCACTGGCGGTGCCGGTATTCGAGCAGGTGCTGGCGATGGGCCAGGAAGAACCGCAGAGCTTCCGCGACCTGGGCCTGGCGCTGGCAGCGGCAGGCAAGCCGCAGCAGGCGCTGGCGCCGCTGTACCAGGTGGTGGTGCGGCCGTGGGACAGCCGCTTCGATGGCATCGCCCTGATTGCACTGGATGAGCTGACCAACCTGGTGAACGGCAGCACGCCCCGGCTGGATACCACCGGCATCGACCCGCGCCTGCTGCAGCCGATGCCGCTGGACCTGCGCGTGGTGCTGTCGTGGGACGCCGACAACAGCGACATGGACATGTGGGTGACCGACCCGAACGGCGAGCGCGCGTACTACGGCAACCGGCTGACCTACCAGGGCGGGCAGATGTCGCAGGACTTCACCGGCGGCTACGGCCCCGAGCAGTTCTCGCTGCGCAATGCCAAGCCCGGCAAGTACAAGGTGGAGGCAAACTATTTCGGCAACCGCCAGCAGCTGGTGACCGGCGCTACGACCCTGATGCTGCGCCTGACCACCCATTGGGGCACGGCCAAGCAGAAGGACCAGATGGTGACGATGCGGCTGAAGGACCGCGCGGAAACCGTGCTTGTGGGCGAGTTCGAGGTGCGTTGATCGATCCCGGACGTATGTGGAGTCGGGCCTGCTCGACCGCTTCGGTATGGAGCCGAGCCCATGCTCGGCTCATGACAGAGGCAGCCGAGCGCGGGCTCGGCTCCACAACCGAGCAGCGTGTGCAACCGGCGACGCTGGCGGATTCGCACGCAGGCCGAACAGCGGCCGCAGCCAGCGCGAACGACGGATCAGCAGTTCATGGATCAGCAGGCAGCCGCCGACAGTACCGGCCAGCAGCAGGGCCGGTTCCATCCACGGTCCCAACTGAAGTGGCTTGAGCCAGAACAGCAGGGCGATGATCAGGCTCTGGTGCAGCATGTACCAGGGATAGATCGCCTCGGTGCAGTACGGCAGCCAGTGGAACGGGCGGTCGAGGAAGACTTTGCCCCAGCCGAGGATGCTCAGCAGCGCGGTCCAGACGTACAGCGACTGGCTGGCCCGGCCCTGCAGGTCCCAGAACGGTTCGGGCCATTGCCGCAGCGGGGAATCGGCGGGCAGCACCTGGCCGAGGATGCGCAACCCCAGATACCAGCCAACGGCAGCCAGTGCCAGCCATAGCGTGGTGCGGCGCAGGGCGACCACGCGCTCCCAGAACACCGGCTCACGACCCAGCAGGTAGCCCGCCAGGAATACCGTTGCGTACTTCGCGTGCTGGTACCAGTCGCTGAGCAGGGCGTTGGTGGACGGGTAGATCGGCTCCAGCCAGATCACCCAGGCCAGCAGCAGGGCGGACGGAAGGCCGATCAGCAGCACAGGCGATGCTGCGCAGAGCGCCATCGCGCGGCGAACCACCGCCGTTCCCAGCAATGGCATCAACAGGGCCAAGGCCAGCGTGTAGTTCCAAAGATAGGCCAGGTACCACAGATGGTTCCAGGTGATGCCGTACTGCCAGCCGGCGAAGCTGCCTTCCGGCCACGGCCGCACCTGCCAGTAGCGCAGCAGGAAGTGGCCGAAGCCGGGCGCCACGTGGCCGTTGGCCACGCCTTCGCAATAGGGCTGGATCGGCACGATCACGAACATGCCGAACAGCAGCGGCAGCAGCAGCCGCCAGGTGCGCAGGGCGGCGAAGCGCAGCAACCTGCCTTCCGGCCGCATCAGGGCGATGGCGATACCCGAGATCAGGAACAGCAGCGACATCCGCCAGCGGTTGACGAACAGCATCGGCCACTGCAGCCATTCGGCGGTATGCACGCTCTTGAGGTGAAAGCCCCAGTCGTCCACGTAGGCCATGGCGGTGTGGTAGAGGATCAGCAGGGCGAAGGCGAACACGCGCAGGGCGTCGATGTCGTGGCGTCGGGTCATGGTGGTGGTGTGCCGGAAGGTCGAGCCAAGGTGACGCCGCTCGGCCCGTGCAGCCACTGCCGAGGGGCCGCCGGAACCCGCGCAGTGACCAATGGCGGGGGTGGTGGGACCAATGGAGCCGCTACCCTTGGTCCCTTGAGGCAGGCTGGAGCACCGCAACGACATGGATGCAGCAATGACCCAGGGCCGACCACCGCGCTGGCGCACGTCAACCCGCCTGCTGGTCTGGGCGGCGGTCCTGTCGGCCTCGGCAGTGACCAATGCGCTGGTGGAAGTGATGGACGCCAGTCGCCGCGGCGCCGATCTCGGGCTGTGGGAGCCAATGGTCTGGGAGTTCAGCAGCCTCGGCCTGGTCCTGTTGACCCTGCCGCTGCTGTGGTGGGGCTGCGAGCGCTGGCCGCTGCACGCCGACACCTGGACGCGGCGGCTGCCGCTGTATCTGGTGGCCAGTGTCGGCTGGTCGTTGCTGCATGTGGCGGGGATGATCCTGCTGCGGCATGTGGCCTACGCGTGGCTGGGCTACCGCTACCAGGACGATGCCGGTTTGTTGGAGCGTTTTGCCTACGAGTACCTGAAGGATGTGCGCACGTTCGCGATGTTCGTGGCGCTTGAGCACTTTGCCAGCTGGTTCGGCAGGCGCAGGCAGGGCGAGGCGAGCCTGCTGGCCGAGCCCGACGTCGGGCCGCCGGTGGAGCCGGTCGAGCGCCCCCAGCACTTCCTGGTGCGCAAGCTGGGCAAGGAATTCCTGGTGGCCACCGCCGACGTGGAGTACGCCCAGGCGGCGGGGAATTACGTGAACCTGCGGGTGCGCGGCCACGATTATCCGCTGCGGATCACCATGGCGGCGCTGGAGCAGCGGCTGGACCCGGGCGAGTTCCTGCGCCCGCACCGCAGCTGGCTGATCCACCGCGGCCAGCTGCGCTCGATCGAGCCGCTGGACGGTGGCGAGGCCCTGCTGCACATGGCCGACGGGGCGAAAGTGCCCTGCAGCCGGCGCCAGTTGCCGCTGCTGCGGCAGGCGCTGGGGGCAGGGTGAGGCCTCATTCCGGGCATCCCCGGCCTGCGGTATCATTACCAGTCATCTTTTGAATGCATAACCGCCGACATGATCGAACTGAATCCTGTCCGCCAGCGCATCACCGATCTGACTGATCGCGTGCTGTCGCTTCGGGGGTATCTTTGACTACGACGCCAAGAAAGAGCGTCTTGAAGAAGTAACGCGGGAACTGGAAAGCCCCGATGTCTGGAACAACGCCGAGTACGCCCAGAACCTGGGCCGCGAGCGTTCCAGCCTGGAAAAGACCGTGGGCGGCATCGCCTCGGTGCTCGATGGCCTGAACGACGCCACCGAACTGCTGGAGCTGGCCGAGTCCGAGCAGGACGAGGAGACCGCACTGGCCGTGGTTGCCGATCTGGACAAGCACCAGGCGCACGTGGAGAAGCTGGAGTTCCAGCGCATGTTCTCCGGCGAGATGGACAATGCGGCCGCGTTCGTCGACATCCAGGCCGGTGCCGGTGGCACCGAAGCCCAGGACTGGGCCGAGATCCTGCTGCGCATGTACCTGCGCTGGTGCGAGTCGCGCGGCTGGAAGACCGAGCTGATGGAAGTCTCCGGTGGCGACGTCGCCGGCATCAAGTCCGCCACGCTGCGCGTGGAAGGCGACTATGCCTACGGCTGGCTGAAGACCGAGACCGGCGTGCACCGCCTGGTCCGCAAGTCGCCGTTCGACTCGGACAACCGCCGCCATACCAGCTTCACCTCGGTGTTCGTGTCGCCGGAGATCGATGACAACATCGACATCACCATCAACCCGGCCGACCTGCGTACCGACGTGTACCGTTCGTCCGGTGCCGGTGGCCAGCACGTCAACAAGACCGAGTCGGCGGTGCGTATCACCCACATCCCGACCAACATCGTCGTGGCCTGCCAGACCGGCCGCAGCCAGCACCAGAACCGCGACAACGCGATGAAGATGCTGGCGGCCAAGCTGTACGAGCTGGAGATCCAGAAGCGCAACGCCGAGAAGGATGCGGTGGAAGCCACCAAGTCCGACATCGGTTGGGGCAGCCAGATCCGCAATTACGTGCTGGACCAGAGCCGTATCAAGGACCTGCGTACCGGCATCGAGCGTTCGGATACGCAGAAGGTGCTGGACGGCGACCTGGACGAGTTCGTCGAGGCCAGCCTGAAGGCCGGCCTGGCCGTGGGCTCCAAGCGCGTCGATGCCTGATCGACGCGCCTGCGTGGAGATCATCACCCTCGCGCGCAACGCCGAGGGTGGCTGAACTGGTTTTTTGTAGAGCCGAGCCACGCTCGGCTGCTTTTCGCGAGCTGGCGGACGCGTCGAGCATGGCTCGACGCTACAAAGGGTAGGACGGGCCGATGATGCGCAGCGAAAGTGAACGCAAGGAACTCGGCGGCTTCCTCAAGGCCTGCCGCGCCCGTGTCGACCCCGCCACGCTCGGCCTGCCGGCCGGGCGCCGGCGTACCCCGGGCCTGAAGCGCGAGGAAGTCGCGCTGGCGATCGGGGTGAGCGTCAGCTGGTACACCTGGATCGAGCAGGGCCGTGAAGTGCGCGCCTCGCCCGAGGTGCTGGAGCGCCTGGCGCAGGTGCTGCGCATGAGCGACGACGAACGCGCCTACGCGTTCGCGCTGTCCGGCTACGGCGTGCCGCTGGAATCACCGGACGAGAGCGTGACCGACGGCCTGCGCCAGCTGGTGGAGGCGATGCAGCCGATCCCGGCCTATGTGCGCAACACCCGCTTCGATATCCTGGCCTGGAACCCGGCCATCGCCGAGCTGTTCGTGGACTACAGCCAGTTGGCGCCGCATGAGCGCAACACGCTGCGGCTGATGTTCCTGTACCCGCCATACCGCACATTGATCCTCAACTGGGAAGAAATGACCCGTGGCCTGCTGGCGGGCTTCCGTGCGGCGATGGCGCAGGCGCCGGACAAGGCGCCGTTCCTGGCGCTGGTGGAGGACATCGCAGCGCACAGCGAGGAGTTCCGCCAGTGGTGGCCGGAGCACGATGTGCGCCGGTTCGATGAAGGGGCGAAGAAGCTGAACCACCCCACGCGCGGGTTGCTGGACCTGCAGTACGTGGCGCTGGTGCCGGAGAGCCGGCATGACCTGTCACTGGTGACCTACCTGCCGCGGAAGTAGGGGGTGTTCGGCAGGGCTGCGCCCTGCACCCGCAGAGGCCGAAGCAACGGCAACAGCAAAGGCGGGCATTCGGTGGGATGGCGGGGCGGTGTGGGTTGGCAGGACACGCCGTAAACCCGTCCATGGGGGCTCGATGGCGCCATCCATGGCGCCAACGGTCCTGCCAACCCACACCGCCCCGCCTCAGACAAATTTCGCGCGGCCGTTGGTAGGTGTCGACCTTGGTCGACACATCTGTCAGATATCGAAAGAAATTCCGGGGTCAGATCCCAAGAGTATTCCCGACAGATCGCAGAACTCTGTCGAAGGCGGGGTGGGTCCGGTTGCGGGGGGCCAGATCAGTGAGCCGCATGGATGCGGCGACCGAGCTTACATGGATGTACTTGCAGCGTCCCCCTCAACCGGACCCACCCCGCCAACCCACGGAATGCCAGCTGCTGCCGTTGCCGTTGCCTTGGCTTGGCTTGAAGCCTCTGCGGGTGCAGGGCGCAGCCCTGCCAAGAGCCCCATTCAGGCAGGTAAGTGCAAGTCACAGGATAAGCAGACGCCTTGTTGCCTCCGCCAATCGGGTCCACATTCCTGTGCAGAAGACGGGCCGCTGCCCGTTGCCGAGACAACAGGAGCCCTGCATGTCCGCTGCCCCCACCACCGCCATTTCCCGCGATCCGGCCACCGGCCAGCAGATCGCCAGCCATCCCTTCGCCACCGATGCCGAGCTGGAAACGATCCTCGACCGCGGCCAGGTCGGCTTTGCGGCCTGGAGCGTCAAGAGCCTCGAACAGCGCGCAGACGTACTGCGAGCGATGGCCGCCGTACTGCGGCGTGACCGCGAGAAGCTGGCCGCGCTGGCCACTGCCGAAATGGGCAAGGTCCAGGCTGAAGCGCTGGCCGAAATCGAGAAATGTGCCGTGCTGTGCGACTGGTACGCGGACCACGGCGCGCAGTTCCTGCGCGACGAACCGACCCAGGTGCCCGACGACAAGGCTTACGTGTCCTACCTGCCGCTGGGCGTGGTGCTGGGCATCATGCCGTGGAACTTCCCGTACTGGCAGGTGATGCGTGCGGCGGTGCCGATCCTGATGGGCGGCAACGGCTTCCTGCTGAAGCCGGCCGAGAACATCGTCGGTACCGCGCAGCTGCTCGACGCGGCCTGGCGCGATGCCGGGCTGCCGGAAGGCACCTTCATCGCCGCCAACATCAGCCGCGAGGGCACCAGCCGCGCGATCGCCGATGACCGCATCGCCGCAGTGACCCTGACCGGCAGCGTGGCCGCAGGCCGCAGCATCGCGGCCCAGGCCGGGCAGGCGCTGAAGAAGGTGGTGCTGGAGCTGGGTGGCTCGGATCCGTTCATCGTGCTGGCCGACGCCGATCTGGACGCCGCCGTTGATGCGGCGGTGGCCTCGCGCTTCCAGAACACCGGGCAGGTCTGCATCGCCGGAAAGCGCATCATCGTCGAAGACGCGGTCTACGATCGTTTCGTGGCGCAGTTCTGCCAGAAGGTGCAGGCACTGACCATCGGCGATGGCCGCGACCCGGCCAACCGCATCGGGCCGATGGCACGCCAGGACCTGCTGGAACAGTTGGACGCGCAGGTGCGCGCCTCGGTCGACGCAGGCGCGCAGCTGCTTGTCGGTGGCCATCAGCTCGATCGCCCGGGCGCGTTCTATGCGCCCACGGTGCTGGCGGACGTGGAGCCGGGCATGCAGGCCTTTGATACGGAAACGTTCGGGCCGGTGGCCTCGATCAGCCGCGCCCGCGATGCCGACCATGCGGTGGAACTGGCCAACCAGAGCGAATTCGGCCTCAGCGGCAACCTCTGGACCGGCGACCGCGCCCGAGCGATGCAGCTGGCACGCCGGCTGCAGACCGGCGGCGTGTTCGTCAACGGCTTCTCCGCTTCAGACCCGCGCGTGCCGATCGGCGGCGTGAAGAAGAGCGGCTTCGGCCGCGAGCTCTCGCACTTCGGCATCCGTGAATTCGTCAACGCGCAGACAGTGTGGTTCGACAAGCATTGACGCGCGGCTCTCATTCCTCCTGCAACGATCCACCATCAGTCCAGCACAAAGGACGGCATCCGATGTCCAAGGGTTCAGATCTGCTCGTCGCCGCACTTGAGAACGAAGGCGTCGAGCGCATTTTCGGTATTCCCGGCGAAGAAAACCTCGACGTGGTCGAGTCGCTCCGCCATTCCAGCATCGAGCTGGTCATCACCCGCCACGAACAGGCAGCGGTGTTCATGGCGGCCACCTATGGCCGCCTGACCGGCAAGCCGGGCGTGTGCCTGGCCACGCTCGGTCCGGGCGCGCTCAACTTCACCACCGGCGCCGCCTATGCGCTGCTCGGTGCGTGGCCGGTGATCATGATCACTGGCCAGAAGGGCATCGTCGCCAGCAAGCAGGCGCGCTTCCAGATCGTCGACATCGTCGGCACGATGAAGCCGCTGACCAAGCAGGCGCGGCAGATCGTCTCGGCACGCACCATCCCGACCATCGTCCGCGAGGCGTTCCGTGTCGCCCAGGAAGAGCGCCCGGGCCCAGTGCTGCTGGAACTCCCCGAAGACATCGCCGCCGATGAGGTCGAAGGCGTGGCGCTGGTTCCGCCGCACGCGGTGGATCGTCCCATCGCCAGCCCGGAAGCGCTGGATCGGGCGGCAGAGACCATCCGCAACGCCCGGCGTCCGCTGCTGATGATCGCTTCGGCGGCGTCGCGGCCGCAGTCCAGCGAGGCGCTGTCGGCGTTCGTGCTGCGCGCCGGCATTCCGTTCTTCACCACGCAGATGGGCAAGGGCGCGGTCGCCGGGGGCTCGGGCCTGTACATGGGTACCGCAGCGCTCACCGAGCGTGATTACGTGCACATGGCGATCGACCAGGCCGACGTGATCGTGACCATCGGCCACGAGGTCACCGAGAAGCCGCCGTTCGTGATGCGCCCGGGTGGGCCGACCGTGATCCATATCGGCTACTCGCAGGCGGCGGTGGAACAGGTGTACTTCCCGCAGGTGGAGGTGATCGGCGACATCGGCCGTTCGCTGACCCAACTGGCCGACCGCATCGAAGGCGCGGTGCCGAATGCCGCTGCGCTGCTGCCGCTGCGCGCGACCATCCTCGAGCACCTGGCCGACCGTGCCGAAGAGGCCCGGTTCACCCCGCAGCGGCTGGTGCACGACGTGCGCCAGGTGATGCCGCCGGACGGCATCGTGGCGCTGGACAACGGCATGTACAAGATCTGGTTTGCGCGCAACTACCGCACCCAGGTGGCCAACACGCTGTTGCTGGACAACGCGCTGGCGACCATGGGCGCGGGCCTGCCGTCGGCGATCATGGCCTCGATCCTGTACCCGCAACGACGAGTGCTGGCGGTGTGTGGCGACGGTGGATTCATGATGAACAGCCAGGAGCTGGAGACAGCGCGCCGGCTGGGCCTGAACCTGGTGGTGCTGATCCTCAACGACGGCGCCTACGGCATGATCCGCTGGAAGCAGGCGGTGGATGGCTTCACCGACTACGGCATGACCTTCAGCAACCCGGATTTCGTGAAGTACGCGGAGGCCTACGGCTGCAAGGGCCACGAGGTGACCGCCATCGAGCAGTTCATCCCGACCCTGCAGGCGGCCTTCAACGAGGGCGGGGTGCACCTGGTGTCGGTACCGGTCGATTACTCGGAGAACCAGCGGGTGCTGGTGGACGAGCTGCGGCAGGCGTTCCCCGGCAACGGGTAGACATCCAGAGTCCAGGTGAGGGCCCGGGCGGGGTCAGATCCCTTTGCGCAGCAGAGGGATCTGACCCCTCTCCCGGCTGGGGCTGGGCGGTTTTGGTATGCTGGGCAACCGGCTGTGCCGGGCGCTGCATCCCCCCTCACTATACGATTCCCGCAGATCCATGAGCGAAGCTACCGATACCCCCCCCGTCGACGAGAACAAGTTGATCGCCGAGCGCCGTGAGAAACTCAAAGCGCTGCGTGGGCAGGGCATCGCGTACCCGAACGATTTCCGTCGTGAGGACTTCGCCGGCCGCCTGCAGGAAGAATTCGCCGATGCCGGACAGTGGACCGCCGAGGCGCTGGAAGGCAACGGCCGCCAGGTGAAGATGGCCGGCCGCCTGATGGCCAAGCGCATCATGGGCAAGGCGAGCTTCGCGCAGATCCAGGACGAGTCCGGCCGCATCCAGCTGTTCCTGCAGGGGGCCGTGCTGGGCGATGCCTACACCGCGTTCAAGGGCTGGGACGTGGGCGACATCATCGCCGTCGAAGGCGGCCTGACCCGCACCAAGACCGGCGAGCTGTCGGTCAAGGCCGAGTCGATCCGCCTGCTGACCAAGTCGCTGCGCCCGCTGCCGGACAAGTGGCATGGCCTGGCCGACGTCGAGCAGCGTTACCGCCAGCGTTACGTCGACCTGATCGTCACCCCGGAGTCGCGCGCGGTCTTCATCAAGCGCTCGAAGATCATCCGCGCCATGCGTGCGTGGCTGGACAACCGCGACTTCCTGGAAGTCGAGACGCCGATGATGCATTACATCCCCGGCGGCGCGGCGGCCAAGCCGTTCACCACCCACCACAACGCGCTGGACCTGGACCTGTACCTGCGCGTGGCGCCGGAGCTGTACCTCAAGCGACTGACCGTGGGCGGCCTGGAGCGCGTGTACGAGATCAACCGCAACTTCCGCAACGAAGGCGTCAGCACCCGCCACAATCCGGAATTCACCATGATGGAGCTGTACGAGGCCTATGCCACGTACAACGAGATCATGGACCTGACCGAAGGCGTGATCCGTGACGTGGCCAAGACGGTCAACGGCAGCACCGAGGTCGAGTGGGACGGTGCGAAGATCGACCTGGGCCCGGCGTTCCGCCGCTGGCGCATGGACGAAGCCGTGCGCCACCACAACCCGGAAATCTCGGTTGCCGACTGCACCGACCGTGACGCGCTGCTGCGCCATTGCGAGCGCTTGAACATCCGCGTCAAGCCGTCCTACGGCTGGGGCAAGCTGCTGCTTGAGATCTTCGAGGCCACCGTCGAGCACACCCTGATCCAGCCGACCTTCATCACCGACCATCCGGTGGAAGTCTCGCCGCTGGCCCGTGCCAACGACAATGATCCGGGCTACACCGACCGCTTCGAGCTGTTCGTCAACGGCAAGGAGCTGGCCAATGGCTTCTCCGAGTTGAACGACCCGGAAGACCAGGCCCAGCGCTTCCAGGCCCAGGTGGCCGCGAAGGAAGGTGGCGACGACGAGGCCATGCACTACGACGCCGACTACATCCGTGCGCTGGAGTACGGCATGGCCCCGACCGGCGGCCTGGGCATCGGCGTCGATCGTCTGGTGATGCTGCTGACCGGCAGCAGCTCGATCCGCGATGTGCTGCTGTTCCCGTACATGCGTCCGGAGCAGTAAGTCACCTTTTTGACTCCCGTTTGTGCGCGCCGTCCCGAAACGAGACGGCGCGATTGACGCGTCCCGCACTCGGCGTATCGTAATTGCACTACCTTGACGCCTGTTATGGCTTGATCGGCGTCAGGGGAAGGCACGGTGTGGGGAGTCCGCTTCACATTGTGATGACGATCATGAATCGGGATGCACGACACGGGAGTCAGGCCGATGCAGGGTGCGAGCGTTCGCAGCGGCAGAGTATCCTCGCCTGCTGATGATCCAGCGTGGTCGAAAAACCAGGCAGAGTACGCGTTGAATATCGTCATCGTTGATGACCAGACTTCCGCCCGGACGATGCTGCGTCACGTCATCGAAGACATCGCGCCGGAACTGAGCGTGTATGACTTCGGCGATCCGCTGACCGCATTGGCCTGGTGCGAAGCCCATCCGGTCGACCTGCTGCTGCTCGATTACCGCATGCCGGAGATGGACGGGCTGGAATTCGCTCGTCGTTTCCGTCGGCTGCCCAAGCACCGCGACATTCCGGTGATCCTGATCACCGTGGTCGGTGACGAGCCGATCCGGCAGGCGGCACTGGAAGCAGGGGTCATCGACTTCCTGGTCAAGCCGATCCGCCCGCGCGAACTGCGTGCGCGCTGCTACAACCTGCTGCAGCTGCGCCAGCAGACCGAGAACGTGAAGCAACGGGCGCTGTCGCTGGAGCAGCGCCTGCTGGCCAGCATGCATGAGGTCGAAGAGCGGGAGCGCGAAACGCTGTCGCGGCTGGCGCGCGCGATCGAGTTCCGTGATGCCGGCACCAGCGCCTACCTGGAGCGCATGGCACGTGTGGCCGGCCTGATTGCCGAACAGCTCGGGCTGCCCGAGGAGGAGGTGCGCCTGATCGAAATGGCTGCGCCGCTGCATGACATGGGCAAGATTGCCATTCCCGATGCGGTGCTGCTCAAGCAGGGCAAGCTCAACGAGGAGGAGCTGGCGATCATGCGCCGGCACCCGCGGATTGGCCATGAACTGCTGAGCGGCAGCCAGAATCGTTTCATCCAGGTTGGCGCGTTGATCGCACTGCGTCATCATGAGCGCTACGACGGCAGCGGCTATCCCGATGGGCTGGTCGGCGATGCGATTCCGCTGGAAGCGCGCATCGTGGCTGTCGCCGATGTCTTCGACGCCCTGATTTCGCCCCGTCCGTACAAGGAAGCATGGACCATGGAAGCCACCCTGGCTTATCTCTACGCCCAGCGTGGCCGGCTGTTCGATCCCCGATGCGTGGACGCGCTGCTGCGCGGCCGCGAACAGCTGGACCAGATCTGCGCCGAGCATTCGATGGCGTCCGCGCGCCCGGGGCTGGGCGCGTGAAACGGCTGTTGTCGCGGCTGCGGCTGCGCCTGTCCCAGCGCCAGGACAGCGAACACGGCCAGCAGATCGTCCGTATTGTCCTGATCAGCCTGATCCTGGCCTATGTGCTGTTGCCGGCGCCGCGCCACGACCTGCCGCACACGCAGTACGTGGGCGTGCTGGCGATCGTATTGACCGGCCTGAGCCTGTCGCTGCTGCTGTTCGGCTGGCTGCTGTGGCGGCCGGCGCGTTCCGATCCCCGCCGCGTGCTGGGCATGCTCGCCGACTATGGCCTGATCGCTGCCGGCATGGTGCAGATGGGCGAGCCCCTGGCCTGGGTCTACATCGTGGTGATGTGGGTGACGGTCGGCAACGGCATGCGCTTCGGCAACCACTACCTGTACGTGGCGGTGGCGATGGCGATGGTGAGCTTCGGTTGCACGGTGCTGCTGACGCCTTACTGGCAACAGAATTTCCGTCTGGCCATCGGCCTCTGGCTCGGCCTGGCGGCGGTGCCGCTGTACTTCTCGACACTGCTGCGGCAGCTGACCGAAGCGATGGCCGAGGCGCGCCGTGCCAGCGAGGCCAAGAGCCGTTTCCTGGCCAACATGAGCCACGAGTTCCGCACGCCGTTGAACGGCCTCAACGGCATGACCGAAGTGCTGGCGACCACGCGCCTGGACGATGAGCAGCGCGAGTGCCTCAACACCATCCAGGCGTCGTCGCGCAGCCTGCTGGCGCTGGTGGAGGAAGTTCTGGACATCTCGGCCATCGAGGCCGGCAAGCTGCGCGTGGTGGCCGAAGACTTCGCCGTGGCCGACGTGATCCAGGCGATCGGGCTGATCCTGTTGCCGCAGGCCAAGGCCAAGCGCCTGGATTACCGGGTGAAGGTCGCCGATGGCGTGCCGCCACGCGTGCGCGGAGACGTCGGGCACCTGCGGCAGATCCTGCTGAACCTGGCCGGCAACGCGGTCAAGTTCACCGATCACGGCCGGGTCGAAATCCGTGTCAGCGTGGTGCAGGCCGATACCAGTGGCGCGGTGCGGCTGCGCTTCGACATCCTCGACACCGGCATCGGCGTGGCCCCGGCCATGCGTGCGCGGCTGTTCGATGCCTTCGAGCAGGCTGACGTCAGCATGGCGCGTCGCCACGAGGGCACCGGGCTGGGCACAACCATCGCCAAGGGCCTGGTCGAAGCAATGGACGGCGATATCGGCTATCTGGAAAACCCGCCTCGCGGCAGCCACTTCTGGGTCGAGCTGCCGTTCGCGCCGCCGCAGCCGCAGGTGCCGGGAGCGGTGCCGAGCCTGACCGGCGACGACGACGTGGGGCCGGGCGGCAACGTGATCGCATTTGCCGACCCGTTCCTGCGCCATCGCGCCCGCGTGCGCAGCATGCAGATCCTGGTGGCCGACGACCACGAGGCCAACCGCATGGTCCTGCAGCGCCTGCTGCAGAAGGCCGGGCATCGCGTGCTGTGCGTGGATGGCGGTGAGGCGGTGCTGGATGCGCTGGCCGACAGTGAGTTCGACGCGGTCATTGTCGACCTGCACATGCCGGGCATGAGCGGGCTGGACATGCTGAAGGAGTTGCGGGTGATGCAGGCCGGCGGCGGACCGCGCACGCCGGTGCTGGTGCTCAGCGCCGATGTCACGCCCGAGGCGATCCAGCGCTGTACCCAGGCTGGGGCGCATGCGTTCCTGGCCAAGCCCGTGGTGGCGGTGCGCCTGCTCGATACGCTGGCCGAGATCGCCAGCAACGCCCAGCTGAAGACCATGGCCGCACCGGTGGTGCGACCGATGGCGCTGCAGGATGGGGTGCTCGACAGCAGCGTGCTGGACGAGCTGGCCTCGCTGGGCATGGGCGAGGGCTTCGAACGTGAGTTCATCCGCCAATGCCTGGAGGACGTGGCGGGCTGCATGGGCAAGGCAGAGCAGGCCGGCGAGGCCACGCAGTGGGATGTGTTCCGCGAACAATCCCACGCGATCAAGGGCGTGGCCAGCAACCTCGGCCTGATGCGCGCGTCCAACCGTGCCGGCGAGCTGATGCGGATGGCCGACTGGCAGCTGAAGACCGAATGGCGCACGCGCCTGGGCATCCTGCAGGAGGCGATCAAGGAAGGCCGGCGTGCACTGGAGGCACGGGCCGAACGCCGGCTGCGCGGCGCTGCCGACGATGGCGAGGCGCGCTGAACCACGGCATGGTCCATAAAAAAAGCCCGGTGGCCAACCGGGCTTGAACCCATCCTGGGGGAGGGATGAATCAGGCTGCGTCGAGGCTGGCGCGACGGGTCTGGGCCTTGATCAGGCGATCCATGGTGCGCAGCGAGCGGTCGCCGAGTGCGAGGGCGGAATCGACCCATACCTTGGTGATCTCCAGCAGTTCGTCGTAGCTGACCGGCTGGGCGATGGCGCGTGCGGCGTTCATCGCCAGATAGGACTGCGGCGTGCGCTGCTGCTGGCGGATCAGTTCTTCCACCGCGGCCCGGCCTTCGCCCTTCTTCACCAGTACGTCGACCACGCCCATCGCATGCATTTCCTCGGCGCTGTAGACCCGGCCGTCGAGGATGATCTTCTCGGCCAGATGCGGCGACACCCGGCGGCACAGGAAGGAATAGGCGCCCATGCCCGGGAACAGGCCGAACAGCACCTCCGGCAGGCCCAGTCCGCTGCCTTCCTCGGCGACGATGGTGTGGCAGGCCAGGGCCATTTCCAGGCCACCGCCGAGGGCGTCGCCTTGGATCAGCGCGATCGAACGGACATCACCGCCGAACCCGGTATGCAGGTGGTGCACGCCCTCCACGCAGCGCTGGGCGTAGTTCAGCAGGAGGTCGCGGTTGCCTTCGCGGATCAGGCGGGTGAACAGGTCCAGGTCGCCGCCCAGGTTGTAGGCGACGGCATCGGAGGCCAGCACGAAATGCCGCAAGGTTCCGTTGTGGCGTTCGGCAGGGCTGCGGGTGATGGCCGCCATGTAGCTCCACATTTCGTCGAGCATGTCCTTGCGGCAGCAGGGACGGATCCCGGTGGCGGCATCGGCGTGCATGAACAGCCAGTGGGCAGCGCCGTCGGCGCTGTCTTCGGTACGGATGGTGGCGAACGGTGAGCCGCTTGAAGGCAGCTTTTCGATGGTACTCATGGAAGGGTCCTCGGCATGCGGCCCGCAGTGTCAGGTGGGTGGCCGGCGGGCCGAACGGTCCACACACGCGGCGATGCTACACCGCCCCAGGGGCGTCGCATGCGAAAGGGCCCGGGACGTTTCCGCCCCGGGCCCGGTGCCGTTCAAATTGCCGAAAACCCTTACTGGGCGGGCGTATCGCGGAGTTCGCGACGGAGGATCTTGCCGACATTGGTCTTCGGCAGCTCCTTTCGGAATTCAACGATTTTGGGGTGCTTGTAGCCGGTCAGGTTGGCCCGGGCATGCTCCTTGACCATTTCGGCGGTCAGGTTCGGGTCCTTCTTCACGATGACCACCTTCACCACCTCGCCGGACTTGTCGTCCGGGACACCGACCGCGGCCACTTCCAGCACGCCCGGCATCATCGCGATCACGTCCTCGACTTCATTCGGGTACACGTTGAAGCCGGACACCAGGATCATGTCCTTCTTGCGGTCGACGATGTAGAAGAAGCCGTGTTCGTCCATCTTCGCCATGTCGCCGGTATGCAGCCAGCCGTCGGCATCGATCGCCTTAGCGGTTTCCTCCGGGCGCTGCCAGTAGCCCTTCATCACCTGCGGGCCCTTGATGCAGAGCTCGCCGACCTCGCCCAGCGGCAGGATGGCGCTGTTGTCGTCCTTGATGCAGGCATCGGTGGACGGGATCGGCAAGCCGATCGAGCCGTTGTATTCGGTCAGGGTGAGCGGATTGATGCAGGCCGCCGGTGAGGTCTCGGTCAGGCCATAGGCCTCGACCAGGGTCACCCCGGTGACCTTCTTCCAGCGCTCGGCCACGGCACGCTGCACCGCCATGCCGCCGCCCAGGGTGACCTTCAGCGAGGAAAAGTCGACCGTGTCGAAGCCGGGGGTGTTGAGCAGGCCATTGAACAGCGTGTTGACGCCGGTGATGGCGGTGAAACGCACCGACTTGAGCTCCTTGACGAAGCCCTTCATGTCCCGCGGGTTGGTGATCAGGTGGTTGCAGCCACCGAACTTCATGAAGACCAGCCCGTTCGCGGTCAGTGCGAAGATGTGGTACAGCGGCAGGGCGGTGATGATCCACTCCTTGCCCATCTCGATGCCCGACGCACTGATCCAGGCCGAGGCCTGCTGCATGTTGGCGATCAGGTTGCGGTTGGTCAGCATCGCGCCCTTGGCCACGCCGGTGGTGCCGCCGGTGTACTGCAGGAACGCAATGTCGTCGTGGTCGATCTCGACCTTGGGCAGGCTGTGGCGGCTGCCGATCTTGAGCGCCTGGCGGAAGCGCACCGCGCCCTTGAGATGGTAGTTGGGCACCATCTTCTTGATGTACTTCAGCACGAAGTTGACGATCACGCCCTTGGCGCCAAGCAGGTCGCCCAGGCCGGTGGTGACCACGTGCTTGACCGGCGTATCGGCGATGACCTGCTCGACGGTGTCACCGAAGTTGTCGACCACCACCAGTGCGGTCACGCCGGCATCGACCAGCTGGTGCTTGAGCTCGCGCGGGGTGTAAAGCGGGTTGACGTTGACCACGGTCAGGCCGGCGCGCAGCACGCCGAAGGTGGCCACCGGGTACTGCAGGCAGTTGGGCATCATCAGGGCGACGCGGTCACCCTTCTTGAGCTTGAGCTCTCCCAGCAGGTAGGCCGCGAACTGATTGACCAGCGCGTCGGTCTCGCCATAGGTGAGGACCTTGCCGAAGCTGGAGTAGGCGGGACGGTCGCGGAACTTCGCGACGGAAGCGTCGAAGACCGAAGCTACCGAATGGAACTCGTTGACGTCGATTTCGGCGGGAACGCCTTTCGGATAGCTCTGCAGCCAGGGACGATCCAGACTCATATTCCCCCTCCAGGAATCGTGATGTATTAGGTTCCGACCCTGAGCGTATCGACAACGGCCGGTCATTGCAGCATACCCCGCCGTAGGGAAAACGCGAAGAGGCCCCGAAGGGCCTCTTTGCTGGGTCGTGCCGGCCGCTGGCCGGCATCTGCGCTGGACAGGCGATCCGGCGGATGCCGGCCAGCGGCCGGCACTACCGTGGCCCCAAGCGGGCTGCCTGCGTCAACCCTGCTTGCGCACCGGTGCGCCGTTGGCCTTGTAGTACGGCGCGGTGCTGCGGGCCAGCGGGGTGCGGCCACGGATCACATCGGCCAGCTTCTCGGCCATCATGATGGTCGGCGCGTTGAGGTTGCCGGTCACCACCTGCGGCATGATCGAGGCATCGACGATGCGCAGGCCTTCCAGCCCGTGAACGCGACCCTGGCCATCGACCACCGCCATCGGGTCGTCGGCATGGCCCATCTTGTTCGAGCAGGACGGGTGATAGGCGGTCTCGGCATGCTCGCGCACGAATGCATCGATCTGCGCGTCGGTCTGCAGTGCACTGCCCGGCGAGATCTCGCGGCCGCTGTACGGGGCCAGCGCCGGCTGCGCGAAGATTTCGCGGGTGATGCGGATCGCCGCGCGGAATTCGCGCCAGTCCTGCTCGTGCGACATGTAGTTGAACAGGATGCTCGGATGTTCGCGCGGATCCTTCGAGCGCACGTGGATGCGGCCACGGCTGGGCGAGCGCATCGAACCGACGTGCATCTGGAAGCTGTGCGCCTTGATCGGGTTGGAGCCGTTGTAGTTGATCGCCACCGGCAGGAAGTGGTACTGCAGGTTCGGCCAGTCGAATTCGGCGTCGCTGCGGATGAAGCCACCGGCCTCGAACTGGTTGCTGGCGCCGATGCCGGTGCCCAGGAACAGCCACTCGGCACCGATCGCCGGCTGGTTGTACAGCTTCAGCGCCGGAGCCAGCGAGACCGGCTTCTTGCACTCGTACTGCAGGTACATCTCAAGGTGGTCCTGCAGGTTGGCGCCGACGCCCGGCAGGTGGTGCACCAGGTCGATGTCCAGACTGCGCAGCAGGTCGGCCGGGCCGACGCCCGAGCGCTGCAGGATCTGCGGCGAGGCGATGGCGCCGCCGCACAGCAGCACCTCGCGGCGGGCGGTGGCACGCTGCGGCTGGTCGTTGTGCAGCCACTGCACGCCTACCGCACGCTTGCCCGAGAACAGGATGCGGTCGGTCAGCGCGTGGGTGACGATGGTCAGGTTCGGGCGCGGCTTGGCCAGGTCCAGGTAACCACGGGCGGTGCTGGAGCGACGGCCCTTCGGGGTCACCGTGCGGTCCATCGGGCCGAAGCCTTCCTGCTGGTAACCGTTGAGATCGTCGGTGCGCGGGTAGCCGGCCTGCACGCCGGCCTCGACCATCGCAGCGAACAGTTCGTTGTTGCCGGCCTTGGGCGTGGTCACGCGCAGCGGGCCGTCGCCACCGTGGTAGTCATTGGGTCCGATGTCGCGGGTTTCGGCCTTGCGGAAATACGGCAGGCAGTCCAGATAGGTCCAATCCTCCAGGCCCGGCATGCTGGCCCAGTTGTCATAGTCCATCGCGTTGCCGCGGATGTAGCACATGCCGTTGATCAGCGACGAGCCGCCCAGGCCCTTGCCGCGTCCGCAGTCCATGCGGCGGTTGTTCATGAAGGGCTCCGGATCGGTCTTGTACGCCCAGTTGTAGCGCTTCCCCTGCAGCGGGAAGGCCAGTGCGGCCGGCATCTGGGTACGGAAGTCGAACCGGTAGTCCGGGCCACCGGCTTCCAGCAGCAGCACGCTGACATCGGCATCTTCAGTGAGGCGGGTGGCCAGCACGTTGCCGGCCGAGCCTGCGCCGATGATGATGTAGTCGTACTCGTTATGGGTGCTCATGGGTGTCTCCTGCAGGCCGCGGCGCGCTGCATGCAGGCGTCGCGGCGGAATGTCGGATCGGCGCGGTGGCCGGACGAGGGAGCGCGCTGGCGGCGCGCCGGTCAGAACACGCTGGCGTAGTCGCCCAGCTCGACCTGCACCGACTTGATGCGGGTGTAGTGGCCGAGGGTGGAGATGCCGTTCTCACGGCCGACGCCGGATTCCTTGTAGCCACCGACCGGCATTTCGGCCGGCGATTCACCCCAGGTGTTGATCCAGCAGATGCCGGCTTCCAGGCGATGGATGATGCGGTGGGCGCGGCTGATGTCCTTGCTGACCACGCCGGCGGCGAGGCCGAAGGTGGTGTCGTTGGCACGACGCACCACTTCGTCTTCGTCGTCGTAGGCGAGGATGCTCATCACCGGCCCGAAGATCTCTTCCCGGACAATCGTCATGTCGTCGCGGCAGTCGGAGAACACGGTCGGCAGCACGTAGGCACCGTTGGCCAGCGCGCCTTCGGTGGCACGGCCGCCGCCGGTCAGCAGGCGGGCGCCTTCGGCCTTGCCGCTCTCGATGTAGCGCAGCACGTTTTCCATGTGCGGGAAGCTGGTCAGCGGGCCGAAGTTGATCTCGGCGGCCATCGGGTCGCCGATGCGGATGCGCTTGACGCGCTCGACCACGGCCGCCTCGAATGCGGCCAGCATGCTGCGCGGCACGAACACGCGGGTGCCGTTGGTGCAGACCTGGCCGGAGCTGAAGAAGTTGGCCATCACCGCGATGTCCGCGGCGCGGTCCAGATCGGCGTCATCGCAGATCACCAGCGGCGACTTGCCGCCCAGCTCCATGGTCACTTCCTTCAGCGACGAGGACGCGGCGCTGGCCATGACCTTCTTGCCGGTGGCGACGCCGCCGGTGAAGGAGATCTTCTCGATCACCGGGTGCTCGGTCAGCCACTGGCCGATCTCGCGGCCCGGGCCCTGCACGACGTTGAACACGCCGGCCGGCACGCCGGCTTCGGTATAGATCTCGGCCAGCTTGATCGCGGTCAGCGGGGTGACTTCGGAGGGCTTGAACACCATCGCGTTGCCGGCAGCCAGCGCCGGCGCCGACTTCCACATGGCGATCTGGATCGGATAGTTCCAGGCGCCGATGCCGGCCACCACGCCCAGCGGTTCGCGGCGGGTGTAGAAGAAGCTCGATTCGCGCAGCGGCAGCTGGATGCCTTCGATGGCGGTGGCCAGTCCCGCGTAGTACTCGACCACGTCGGCGCCGGTGACGATGTCCACGGTGGTGGTCTCGGCCAGTGCCTTGCCGGTGTCCAGGGTTTCCAGGTGGGCCAGTTCGTCGTTGCGCTCGCGCAGGATCTCGACGGCGCGGCGCAGGATGCGCGAGCGCTCCATCGCGGTCATCGCGGCCCAGACCTTCTGGCCCTCGGCCGCGCTCTGCACGGCGCGCTCGACGTCGGCCTGGCTGGCAACCTGCACTTCGGCAATCACCTCACCGGTGGCCGGGTTGACGGTCTTGAAGGTCTTGCCGCTGGTGGCATCGACGCGCTGGCCGTGGATGTAGAGCTGTTGGACGGGCAGGGTGGTCATGGGGCGTACTCCTTGGAAGGGGGCGGGTGCTGAAGCGCTTATAGCGCGGCAGCCTGCAACTGGAAGTCGATGTAGCCGTAAGCGATGCGCCGGGACTTCTCGGCGTTGAACTGGCCGCCGACCAGGCTGCCGCGCAGCCACAGGCCGTCGATCATCGCGGCCAGGCCACGGGCGGCCAGGCGGGCCTGCGGATGGGGCAGCAGGCGGTTGAACTGGTGGCACAGGTTGGAGAACAGGCGCTGGTCGTTGGCGCGCTGCAACCGGGCCAGTTCCGGCTGATGCATGCTGGCGGCCCAGAAGGTGAGCCAGACGCGCATCGCGGTACCGTTGATCTGGCTGTCGTCGAAGTTGCCATCGACGATGGCACGCAGCTGCTCGCGCGGGTCATCGCTGGCCTCGGCGCGGTAGCGGGCGACGGCGTCCTTCAGTTCGCGCAGGATCTGCCGCATTGCCGCATTGAGCAGGCCGTCCTTGTCGCCGAAGTAGTGGGCGACGATGCCGCTGGACAACCCTGCCTTCTTCGCGATGGTGGCAACGGTCGCATCGGCCATGCCGATCTCGTCGATGGTCTGGAAAGTGGCCCGGATCAGCTGTTCGCGCCGTACCGGTTCCACGCCTTTCTTCGGCATTGTCTCTCCACGGTTTGCGACCCGAAGGATCGGGCTGCCCGCCATTATGCTTTTTATTGATTGAACGTTCAATCAATAAACCCTAGGATGCGCTCGCGCCCCACGCCATGGGCCCGGTTTACCGGTCCGGCCCCGCCCATGTGCTCCCTCGGACTTGATGAGACGACCCCATGTCTTCCCTGGCTCATCCCAAGCGTTCGCCCCTGCGCTTGAACCGTTTTGTCTTCCTCAGCTCCTCGGTGTCGATCGGCATCCTCGGGCTGCTCACCGTTCTCTATCCCGAAGCCAGCGAGCACTGGCTGCAATGGGCGCAGGCCGAAGTGTCGGCCGCGTTCGGCTGGTGGTACATGCTGCTGATCGTGCTGTGCCTGGGCTTCGTGCTGTGGCTGGCGTTCTCGCCGTATGGCCGCATCCGCCTGGGCCACAACGAGGAGTCACCGGCGTTTGGCTACGTTGCCTGGGTCTCGATGCTGTTCTCGGCCGGCATCGGCATCGCGCTGCTGTACTACGGCGCCTACGAGCCGCTGGACCATTTCCTGCATCCGCCCGGGCAACCCGGCGGCACCGTGGCCGCCGGCCGCGAAGCGATGGTGCTGACCTTCCTGCACTGGGGCCTGCACGGCTGGGCGCTGTACGCGCTGGTCGGTGTGGCACTGGGCTACTTCGCCTACCGCCGGGACCTGCCGCTGGCGCTGCGCTCGGCGCTGTACCCGATCTTCGGTGAGCGCATCCATGGCCGCATCGGCGACATGGTCGATGGCTTCGGCATCCTGGCCACGCTGATCTCGATGGTGACCAACCTCGGCATCGGCGCGCTGGTGGTGCAGTCCGGCCTGGTCTACCTGTTCCACATCCCGGATACGCCGCAGGTGCTGGTGGCCATCGTGCTGGTGATGATGGTGGTGGCCACCATCGGCGTGGTCGCTGGCGTGGAAAAGGGCATTGCCTGGCTGTCCAGCCTCAACGTGCGCCTGCTGTGCGGCCTGCTGCTGTTCGTGCTGGTCACCGGCCCGACCCTGCACCTGTTCGACGGCCTGATCCAGAACACCGGTGACTACCTCGGCGCGTTCGTGCGCAAGAGCTTCGACATGTACCTCAACGATCCCAAGGGCCGTGAATGGATGGGGTCGTGGACGCTGTTCTACTGGGCGTGGTGGATCGCCTGGGCGCCGTTCGTCGGCCTTTTCGTGGCGCGCATCTCGCGCGGCCGCACCATCCGCGAAGTGATCATGGGCGTGCTGCTGATCCCGCTCGGCTTCACCCTGGCCTGGCTGTCGATCTTCGGCAACACCGCCATCGACCTGGTGCTCAACCATGGCCAGGCGATCCTGGGTGAGGTGGCCCAGCACGATGCAGCGATGACGCTGTTCAAGCTGCTGGAATACCTGCCCGGCGCGCCATACGTGGCCGGTGCCGCGGTGGTGATCGGCTTCGTGCTGTTCCTGACCCCGGTCGACTCGGGCACGCTGATGATCGCCAACCTGTGCACCCGTCGTGTTGACGATGGCGTCGAAGATGGCCATGACGCGCCGATCTGGCTGCGCGTGTTCTGGGCCGCCGGCATCACCGTGGCCAGCGTCGGCCTGCTGCTGGCCGGCAACTTCAGCGCGATGCAGACGGCGGTCGTGCTGTGCGGCCTGCCGTTCTCGTTCACCCTGGCGTTCTACATGTGGGGCCTGTTGAAGGCGCTGCGCACCGACCCGGATGCGCCACGCCGCTGAGTGCTTCTGTAGAGCCGAGCCCATGCTCGGCTGCTGTTGGCGCAGAAGCAGCCGAGCGCAGGCTCGGCTCTACAAGGGGGCATCGCAAACGCAAAGGGCCGGACCCGCAAGGATCCGGCCCTTTTTCGTTACTTGCTGGCCAGCTGGCGCAGCACGTACTGCAGCAGGCCGCCATGACGGAAGTACTCGACTTCCTTCGGGGTCAGCAGCATCACCGACACCTCGAAGGTATTCCTGGTGCCGTCGGCCTTGGTCGCGGTGACCGTGGCGCGCTTGCTTGCACCGTCCTGCAGGCCGGTGATGTCGATCACTTCCGAGCCGTCCAGGCCCAGGCTCTGCGCATTCTCGCCGTTGCGGAACTGCAGCGGCAGCACGCCCATGCCGACCAGGTTGGAGCGGTGGATGCGTTCGAAGCTTTCGGCGATGACCGCCTTCACCCCCAGCAGCAGGGTGCCCTTGGCCGCCCAGTCGCGCGACGAACCGGTGCCGTATTCCTTGCCGGCCAGCACCACCAGCGGCACCTTGTCGGCCTTGTACTTCATGGCCGCATCGTAGATCGCCAGCTTCTCCGGCTGGCCACCACCGGCGGGGTAGTACAGGGTGTTGCCGCCTTCCTCGCCACCGAACATCAGGTTCTTGATGCGGATGTTGGCGAAGGTGCCGCGGACCATGACGTCGTCGTTGCCGCGGCGGCTGCCGTAGCTGTTGAAGTCGGCCGGCTGCACGCCGCGTTCCTGCAGGAAGCGGCCCGCCGGCGAGTCCTTCTTGATGTTGCCGGCCGGGGAGATGTGGTCGGTGGTGATCGAGTCGCCGAACAGGCCCATCACGCGTGCGCCGTGCACGTCGTCGATGCTGCCGGTCTGCATGGTCATGCCATCGAAGTAGGGCGGGTTCTTGATGTAGGTGGAGGCGTCGCTCCACTCGTACAGGTTGCCGTCCGGCGAGGCGATGGTGTTCCAGCGGGTATCGCCCTTGAACACATCGGCGTAGTTCTGCTTGAACATCTCCGGGCCGATGGTGGCGGCGATGACGTCGCCGATTTCCTTGTTGCTCGGCCAGATGTCACGCAGGAACACCGGCTGGCCGTCGCTGCCGGTGCCGAGCGGCTGGGTGGTCAGGTCGATGTCGGTGGTGCCGGCGATGGCGTAGGCCACCACCAGCGGCGGGCTGGCCAGGTAGTTCATCTTTACTTCGGGGTGCACGCGGCCCTCGAAGTTGCGGTTGCCCGACAGCACCGAGGTCACCACCAGGTCGCCGGTGGCGATGCCGGCGCTGACTTCGGTCGGCAGCGGGCCGGAGTTGCCGATGCAGGTGGTGCAGCCGTAGCCGACCACGTAGAAGCCGATCTTCTCCAGCTCCTTCAGCACGCCGGCCTTTTCCAGGTAGTCGGTGACCACACGCGAGCCTGGGCCGAGCGAGGTCTTGACCCACGGCTGGCGGTTCAGGCCCTTGGCGGCCGCGTTGCGGGCCAGCAGGCCGGCACCGATCATCACCGCCGGGTTGGAGGTGTTGGTGCACGAGGTGATGGCGGCGATGACCACTGCGCCATCCTTCAGCCGCACCTTGCGGCCTTCGATCTCGATGTCGGCGAAGCCCTTGGCCAGCTGCTCGTTGCCGACTGCGGCGCCGCCGCCTTCGTTGACGAAGGTGGCAACGTCCTCGCTGCGCTTGTCACGGTTGGCGGTCATGCCGACCAGCGCTTCGCGGTAGTTCTTCTGCACGTCTTCCAGCAGCACGCGGTCCTGCGGACGCTTAGGGCCGGCCAGCGACGGCTTCACCGTGCCCATGTCCAGTTCCAGCGTGGTGCTGTACTGGGCGTGCGGGCTGCCCGGCTCGTGCCACAGGCCCTGCGCCTTCGCATAGGCCTCGACCAGATCGATCTGCTCTTCGCTGCGGCCCGACAGGCGCAGGTAGTTCAGCGATTCGGCGTCGATCGGGAAGATGCCGCAGGTGGCGCCGTATTCCGGGGCCATGTTGCCGATGGTGGCGCGGTCGGCCAGTGGCAGGTGCTGCAGGCCGTCACCGTAGAACTCGACGAACTTGCCTACCACGCCCAGCTTGCGCAGCATCTGGGTGACGGTCAGCACCAGGTCGGTGGCGGTGGCCCCCTCGGGCAGCTTGCCGGTCAGCTTGAAGCCGACCACCTGCGGGATCAGCATCGACGACGGCTGGCCGAGCATGGCGGCCTCCGCTTCGATGCCGCCCACGCCCCAGCCCAGCACGCCGATGCCATTGATCATGGTGGTGTGGCTGTCGGTGCCAAACACCGTATCCGGATAGGCCACCGCCTTGCCGTCCTTGTCCGCGGTCATCACCACGCGGGCGAGGTTTTCCAGGTTCACCTGGTGGACGATGCCGGTGTTGGGCGGCACCACCTTGAAGTTGTCGAAGGCCTTCTGGCCCCAGCGCAGGAATCCATAGCGTTCCTGGTTGCGCTGGAATTCGATCTTGCCGTTGAGGTCCAGCGCGTCGGGCTTGCCGAACACATCGACCTGCACCGAGTGGTCGATGACCAGTTCGGAGGGAATCTGCGGATTGATCTGCTCCGGCTTGCCGCCGAGCTTGACGACGGCGTCGCGCATCGCGGCCAGGTCGACCACGCAGGGCACGCCGGTGAAGTCCTGCAGCACCACGCGCGCGGGCATGAACGCGATTTCGGTGTCCGGCTCGGCCGCCGGGTTCCAGCGGGCCACGGCCTCGATGTGGTCCTTGCCGACGGTGATGCCGCCGTCCTCGTGCCGGAGCAGGTTCTCCAGGAGGATCTTCATCGAGTAGGGCAGGTGGGAGATATCGAAGCGCTGGCCCAGCGTGGGCAGGCTGAAGTAGTCGTAGGTCTTGCCGCCGACGTTCAGCTGGCTGCGGGTGGAGAACGAATCGCTCATGCGGGATGACTCCTTCTTGCGGATGGCTTGCAGTGGCCCGCGCATGGGCGGGCCTGCTTGCGTTGGCCGGCAGTCCGTGCCGCCGGGCAGAAGGCCAGTATCGCCGATGCCGTCGGGGCCGCAGAAGTGCGGGCTCAGAACGCAAGGTTATATATTCGTATGTAGTTTTCGTGTCATGGCGCCGCCGGATTCAGTGCGGGCTGACAGGCTTGAGGCAGTGCCGGGTGGCGCCGGGATAGGTGGATGGCAGCACGTGGTGCTGCAGGCGCTGGGAGCGGAGCCGTGCTGAGCGATCGCCATCGTGGCGGTCGAGTCGTTCTTGACCGGGCACGGGGGGGGCGCGCCGCCGACGGGCAGCGCGCCAGTCAGTGGTGATCAGCCACCCAGGAACGGATTGCCGGTCTTGGCTGGAGCCGCGCCCTTGGACTTCACCTTGAGTACGTTGTCCTTGCCGAACTCAAAGACGGTCGATTCCTGCACGTTCTTTCCGAAGTGCTTGATCTTGGCGTAGTCGTAGTACCAGACCTGGGTGTCGCCCAGCTGCTCACGACGCGTCGGCGCTCCAAACTTCTCGCGGACCTGGTCCTGAGTCGCCTTGCCGACCTCCAGCTCGTCCAGTTGCTTCTGGGTGATCTCGGTGCCGGTGGTGTGGGCCGCGAACGGATTGGCGTGGGCCGGGCCTGCGGCGAGGGTCAGGGGGGTGGCCAGGGCCAGGGTCAGGATGAATGCGCGCATTGAACGTCCTTTTATGACGGAGGGGTCGTGCGGTGCCGGAGCGTCCCGGCCCGGTACAGCGAGGGCTGCTCGGCCAGTCTAGCGGTCGAATGCGACTGATTCCGGTTCAAGGTCACAGTTCGCCCGATTTGAGGTGGTCACGTCAGGTATGTATAATTCATGCATACTTTTTGAGGCCTACCCATGGAAGCCACTGTTGCAGAACGCGGACAGATCACCCTGCCCAAGGCGGTGCGTGATGCTCTCGGCCTGACCAAGGGCACGCTGCTGAAGGTCGAGCTGGACGGCAGCCGCATCATCCTGCGCAAGAGTGTTGACGATGCCATTTCGCGGGCGCGCGGCAAGTTCGCGCTGGACGGCTTCGAGTCATCCGACGCGGCGGTGCGCGCGGTGCGTGACGAGGAGTAAGCCGTGATGATCGCCGTCGATTCACCGGTGCTGGTCGAGCTGCTCAGCAATGGTCCGCAGGCCGATGCCGTGGAAGCCATCCTCCGGCAGAGCCTGGTCGGTGGCCGCGTGGTGGTCTGTGGCGCAACCCTCGCCGAAGTGTGCGCATCGCTGCGCGGCGGTGCCGAAGTGCTCGAAGCACTGGAAGAGATGGGCGTGCACTTCAACCCGATGGAGGCCAAGTCGGCGCTGCGCGCCGGCGAGATGCACCGTCGTCATCGCCAGCGTGGCGGCAGCCGCCGCAGCCTGGACGAATTCATGGTCGGCGCCCACGCACTGCTGCAGTGCGATGGCCTGATCACCTGGAACGATACGTTTTACCGCGACTACTTCAAGGGCCTGAAGCTGATCGTGCCGCACGCCTGAGCCCACTTTTGATTTTTCAACCTACGCATTACCCGGGAGTTGTCATGTTGGAAGCCTACCGCCACCACGTCGCCGAGCGCGCTGCGCTTGGCATCCCGCCGCTGCCGCTGAGCGCGCAGCAGACGGCCGATGTCATCGAACTGCTGAAGAACCCGCCGCAGGGCGAGGCCGAGTTCCTGCTCGACCTGCTGACCCACCGCGTGCCGGCCGGCGTCGATGACGCGGCCAAGGTCAAGGCGTCGTACCTGGCGGCGATCGCCTTGGGCAGCGAGCAGAACCCGCTGATCAGCCGCGAGCGCGCCACCGAACTGCTGGGCACCATGCTCGGCGGTTACAACGTTGCGCCGCTGGTGCAGCTGCTGGACGACACCAGCGTCGGCACCATTGCCGCCAATGGCCTCAAGAAGACCCTGCTGGTGTTCGATGCGTTCCATGACGTGCAGGAAAAGGCCAAGGCCGGCAACGCCAACGCCCAGGCCGTGCTGCAGAGCTGGGCCGATGCCGAGTGGTTCACCAGCAACCCGGAAGTGCCGCAGAGCCTGACCGTCACCGTGTTCAAGGTGCCGGGCGAAACCAACACCGATGACCTGTCGCCGGCACCGGACGCGACCACCCGCCCGGACATTCCGATGCACGCTCTGGCGATGCTGAAGAACAAGCGCGACGATGCGCCGTTCACCCCGGAAGAAGACGGCAAGCGCGGCCCGATCCAGCAGATCCTGTCGCTGAAGGAAAAGGGTCACCTGGTGGCCTACGTCGGCGACGTGGTCGGCACCGGCTCCTCGCGCAAGTCGGCCACCAACAGCGTGCTGTGGTGGACCGGCGATGACATTCCGTACATCCCGAACAAGCGCGCCGGTGGCGTGTGCCTGGGCGGCAAGATCGCGCCGATCTTCTACAACACCATGGAAGATGCTGGTGCGCTGCCGATCGAGCTGGACGTGTCGAAGATGGAGCACGGCGACGTCATCGAGCTGCGCCCGTACGAAGGCAAGGCGCTGAAGAACGGCGAAGTGATCGCCGAGTTCCAGGTCAAGTCCGACGTGCTGTTCGATGAAGTGCGTGCCGGCGGCCGCATTCCGCTGATCATCGGCCGTGGCCTGACCGGCAAGGCGCGCGAAGCGCTGGGCCTGGCCCCGACCGACCTGTTCCGCCTGCCGGTGCAGCCGGCCGATACCGGCAAGGGCTTCTCGCTGGCGCAGAAGATGGTCGGCCGTGCCTGTGGCCTGCCGGAAGGCCAGGGCATGCGCCCGGGCACCTACTGCGAACCGAAGATGACCTCGGTCGGCTCGCAGGACACCACCGGCCCGATGACCCGCGATGAGCTGAAGGACCTGGCGTGCCTGGGCTTCTCGGCCGACCTGGTGATGCAGTCGTTCTGCCACACCGCCGCGTACCCGAAGCCGGTGGACGTGAAGACCCACCACACTCTGCCGGAGTTCATCTCCACCCGTGGCGGTGTTTCGCTGCGTCCGGGCGACGGCGTGATCCACAGCTGGCTCAACCGCATGCTGCTGCCGGACACCGTCGGCACCGGCGGTGACTCGCACACCCGTTTCCCGGTGGGTATTTCGTTCCCGGCCGGCTCGGGCCTGGTCGCCTTCGCCGCGGCCACCGGCGTGATGCCGCTGGACATGCCGGAGTCGGTGCTGGTGCGCTTCAAGGGCAAGATGCAGCCGGGCGTGACCCTGCGTGACCTGGTCAACGCGATCCCGCTGTACGCCATCAAGTCGGGCCTGCTGACCGTGGCCAAGGCGGGCAAGAAGAACATCTTCTCCGGCCGCATCCTGGAAATCGAAGGCCTGCCGGAGCTGAAGGTCGAACAGGCGTTCGAACTGTCCGACGCCTCGGCCGAGCGTTCGGCGGCCGGTTGCTCGGTGCGCCTGAACAAGGAACCGATCATCGAGTACCTGACCAGCAACATCACCCTGCTGAAGTGGATGATTGCCGAGGGTTACCAGGATCCGCGCTCGCTGCAGCGTCGCATCGAGAAGATGGAAGCGTGGCTGGCCAACCCGCAGCTGCTGGAGCCGGATGCGGACGCCGAGTACGCCGCCGTCATCGAGATCGACCTGGCCGACATCCACGAGCCGATCGTGGCCTGCCCGAACGACCCGGACGACGTGAAGACCCTGTCCGAAGTGGCCGGTGCCAAGATCGACGAAGTGTTCATCGGTTCGTGCATGACCAACATCGGTCACTTCCGCGCCGCTGCCAAGCTGCTGGAAGGCAAGCGTGACCTGCCGACCCGCCTGTGGGTGGCCCCGCCGACCAAGATGGACGCCTCGGAGCTGACCAAGGAGGGCGTGTACGGCACCTTCGGCGCTACCGGCGCACGCATGGAAATGCCGGGCTGCTCGCTGTGCATGGGCAACCAGGCGCAGATCCGCGAGGGTTCCACGGCGATGTCGACCTCGACCCGCAACTTCCCGAACCGCCTGGGCCGCAACACCAACGTGTACCTGGGTTCGGCGGAACTGGCGGCGATCTGCTCGCGCCTGGGCCGCATCCCGACCAAGGAGGAGTACATGGCGGACATCGGCGTGATCAACGCCAATGGTGCGGAGATCTACCGCTACATGAACTTTGACCAGATCGAGGAATACCAGGACGTGGCCAGCACGGTCGCTGCCTGATGCGGTAACGGAAAACCCCCGGCTCGCGCCGGGGGTTTTTTGTGAGCGGACGACGCATGGTAGTGCCGGCCGCTGGCCGGCACCCCGATGAAAACGAAGAACCTCCGGTGAAAACCGGGTTTTTATTGTGCCCGGCCAGGTGGCCTAGCCCATGCGCATCGCGGTTCGGGTCTGCTCCTGGGCGTGGTCTTGCTGACCGACCTGCTGTGCCTGCGCAATCTGTTCGGCCTTGGCGAGCGACTGCTCCACCGGCGTATTGATTGCCTCGCTGATCGGAACCGACGCCCGCAGGTGTGCTGGATTGTCCGGTGCTCCCTGCACAATGAACATGAGAGGGCCCGAGCCATCGCTGGGTGGACTGCCCAGGACCACATGATCAACGCGTTCGAGCCCGCTGTTCTTGGCCGTCGCAAGCAGGCTGGCCGTCATGCGCTCACTGGTTTCATCGAAGCTGCGCCCGTGCCTGGCATCCACGGCGGATACACCATCGCGGATCTGCTGGTAGAGCGCATGGTCTGGATGGCCTTCCTTCCTGGGATCCAAGCCTGCCTTGTCCAAGGTTGACTCAATGCTCTCCTGCAATGGACTCCTGGGAGAGAAGCTGGGATTGCCGAGAGAGGGCGAGCCCTTGTCGGTTGCCTCCTGGATCAGCTGCTCCCCCGGCCTGAGCGCATTCCGGGCCCGCTGCTCCGCTTCAGCCTCGCGGCGGGCATATGCACCGGCTTCCTCAATACCGCGCAGGTAATTGACCCCGTCGCGCAGCAGGCCAGGTCCGCCGCCGACCAGCACGGTCGCGCCTGCGCGCAGCTGATGAACATCACTGCGGTAGTCGGCAATCCGGCGCAGGTCTTCAGGATCCGTGATCCGGGCCTGGGGATTGTCCAGTACAGACGGCACCGGGCCCTTGTCGGTCACGCGATCAAGGAAATGAACCAATCGATGGGAGTCGCCCAACTGGACCGCCACGGCGGCGGACATGACATGGCCGCTCTTCATCCCGGGTGCTCCAAGCGAGGCGATGCGCTGGCCGTGCTCGGCGTTGCGCAGAACCTCCAGTTCCCTGGGCAGCGCATACATCTCTACCTTGCCGTAATGAGGACCGCCCGCGCTGACCAGGTCGCCTGCCATCACATGGTTGGTGAAAGGCGCCGCGTTGGCCGGCTGGCCCTCAGGAAGGCGATACGCCAGCCCGGCAGCACCGTAAGGATTGAATGCGTCGCCGGGGAGGTTGTAGTGATGCGCCGTGATCTGCGCGAGCGCGCCGCCCAGCGAGTGGCCAGTAACGGATACCTGGCCATATCCATTTGCGTCAGCCAGCTCGATTGCCTGCTTGGTCAGCGCGGGCATCATCAATCTGCGCGTTGATTCTGGCGGTGACCATCGCCGCATCGATGCCGCCGTCAATCAGAGGCTGGCGATCAAACTCGGTACCGCGATGGGTGACGATTACTTCTTTGGATTCGAGATTATGGTAAATGACGCCTTGGTAGCCGGTGGCGGAGTTTAGGCTGGCCAATACACGATATTCCGTCCCGGCAATGGTAACAATGGCCTTGGGCTCAGGGAGCGGATCCTTGTAGACATGATCTGAGAGGGCTGCATTTGCTCCAGGATTCATTGGGCTGTTCCTTCAGTCCGTGTGGAGATTTCGATTGGGAAGTAATCCTTTCGCTTATCTTGAGACATCTTCTCGTACCAAGCCGAAGGCTCGGTAGGCGTCCACTCTGGCGATCCCCCTGAAGTCATGGGGCGTAAGGCGCGATGTACGTAGGTAGTAGCGAGTTTCTCGGTTTCAAGCTTTGTGAATGAAGTCCATGCGGTTGCCTGGATAGGGCGATCATCGATGACGAAGGCGAATGAAGCTTCCACGAGCACGGGTGTCCAAGTGCACGGGCCACGACCGTAATAGTCGGCAACTTCCATACCGTCGTTGAAAACAACACTGCTGAATTCAGTTGCACTGAGGCGCTGTGCCTGAAGCTCAACCTTGTGCTGGTTCGGCTCGTACTGCACCCCCTCGTAATTGTTGATCGGAGGGAGACAGAGTGGCTCTACCTCGTAGGTGACGAAGACCTGGGGCGTTGGAACTTCCACGGGTGCATCACTGACCCGGATCACGATCGGTACCGCATCTTTGGGTGCAGGATTCTCGCGATAGACCGGGTAGGAGCGTTCCTCGCTGCAGCCCGCAGCGGCCAGTGTGACCAAAGCGATCAACGCAACATGAGCGAGGGTCGGGGGGGATTTCAGCATGAGTAATCCATGTCGCTGACGGATGTACTACGCGCGTGCGTCTGTACAGCGGTACTACTGAGCAGGGTTCTCTACGGGTGAGAATGTGGACTGGATTGCCCTGTTCATTGAACAGAGGAATAGGGGATTACACTGCAGAGGACGGTCCCATGAAGGGCATCTTGGGGCAGATGCGACAGATTGCGCAATTCATGCCGGCCGCACCCGGGAACTCCATCCCTGCGTACCGGTGGCACGAGACTTTGCGGCGTATCGTTCATCAGCGTTCCATTGCTCTGCGTTGCCCCGACTATACGACCCGCCTCAGCAGCACTCCAAGTCTGACCTGCGAACCTCCCAGTGGGCGCGAATGGCGCGCGGTACAATCAAGGTTCCGCTCCGCGTTGGCAGCCGCATCGGGATTTCCGTTCCCCGGCGCCCACGCTCGACACCGCAAGGGCCCGGTCGCGGTGGTGAAGCCCGAAAATCGCGGGACGGCGGGTGCCAGTTTCGTGAAGGGTGAGGCGGGGCGGGAGCAGGCGCCTGGAGCGGAGCCGAGCGTGGGCTCGGCTCTACAGGGGCCTGTCAGCTGCGGGCGAGGGTGAGCAGGCGTTCCGCAATCCGCTCCAGCGGCACCTGTTCCTCGGCCGCGCCCAGCTTGAACGCGGCACCCGGCATGCCCCAGACCACGCTGGTGGCCTCGTCCTGCACCAGCGTGGGTGCGCCGGCCTGGCGCATTTCCAGCAGGCCGCGTGCGCCGTCGTCACCCATGCCGGTGAGGATGGCCCCGATGGCATTGCCACCCGCGCTCTGCGCGACCGAGCGGAACAGCACGTCCACCGCCGGCTTGTGCCGGTTCACCGCTGGGCCGTCGTCGACGCGGCAGCGCCAACGGGCACCGTCGCGGATGATGCGCAGGTGCTTGCCGCCGGGTGGCAGGTAGGCGTGGCCGGGCAGTACTGCTTCGCCGTCGCTGGCCTCGCGCACTGCCATCGCCGAATGGCGGTCCAGTCGCTCGGCGAAGGCACTGCTGAAGCTGGCCGGCAGGTGTTGGGTCATCACCACGGCGGGTGCATCGGCAGGCATGCCTTCCAGCACCACGCGCAGCGCTTCGGTCCCCCCGGCAGAGGAGCCGATGGCGATCAGCCGGTCGGTGGTGCGGAACTGCGGCGAGGCAGCACGCATCGTCGGCGCTGCGTCCAGTGTGAGCTTGGGGGCGCTGGCACGCACCAGCGGACGCACGCGCGAGCGCGCCGCCATCTTGACCTTGGCGATGATCTCCTCGGCATAGCCCTGCAGGCCGCGTGCCACGTCCAGCTTGGGCTTGGAAACGAAATCCACGGCGCCCAGCGCCAGTGCCTGCAGGGTGGTGTCGGCGCCTCGCTCGGTCAGCGAGGAAATCATCACCACCGGCAGCGGATGCAGGCGCATCAGGTTTTCCAGGAACGCCAGCCCGTCCATGCGCGGCATTTCCACGTCCAGGGTGATCACGTCCGGGAGTAGGCGCTTGATCTTCTCGCGCGCCAACAGCGGGTCAGCCGCGGTGCCGACCACGTCGATGGCCGGGTCGCTGGACAGGATTTCCGTGAGCATCTGCCGCACGACGGCGGAGTCGTCGACGATCAGGACCCGGCAGGGGGCGTTGCCGGTGAAGGTCATTCGAACAGCTCCACGCCACCGGTGACCGGCGCCCTGGACAGGCGCGCACGCACCGCCGATTCGGTGGCGGCCACTTCTGCCTCATGCGCATGCGGCAGGCGCTGCACCACCACGCGGCCGGAATCGGCGAAGAACCAGATCTTGCGCGGATGGATGCCGCACAGATCCTCGGCAATGATCGGAATGTGCTCGGCCTGAAGGTACTGGCGCACGAACTCGGCGTTGCGGGTGCCAACCGGGTTGCTGGTGAAGCCCTTGAGCACGTTGGCGCCACCGAACACCTTGGCCTCGATGCGCTTGCGGTGTGCGCCGCGCTTGAGCATGTCGTTGATCAGCAGTTCCATCGCATAGCTGCCGTAACGCGCAGGCGCGCCGTCGCCGGCGTTGCCTTCCGGCAGCAGGAAGTGGTTCATGCCGCCGATCTTCAGTACCGGGTCGCGCAGGCAGGCGGCCACGCACGAACCCAGGGTGGTGGTCAGCGCGGTGGTGTCATCGACCACCAGGTACTGGGTCGGCAGCAGCTTGGCGGCAAGGGTCTGGAAGCGCGCATCCTGGTAGCGCATCACATCGTCGGTACGCAGTGAGGCGTTCATGCACCGGCCTTCGCCGCACGGCGGTACAGGGTGCGGCCGCAGGGCTGGATCAGGTCGGCGGCGTGCAGGTAGTTCTCCGAGTGTCCGGTGTAAAGCAGGCCGTCATCGGCCAGGTGCTGTACCAGCCGGCCGAGGATCGCGCGCTGGGTCGGCTTGTCGAAGTAGATCATCACGTTGCGGCAGAACAGTGCGTCGAACGGGCCACCGACGTCGTAGCGCGGGGCGAGCAGGTTCAATGGGCGGAACTCGATCAGCTCGCGCAGCGCAGGCAGCACGCGGCACTGGCCCTCGTTGGGGCCGCTGCCACGCTGGAAGTAGCGGCGGCGCAGGTCCGGATCGAGGCTGGCGACGCGATCGATGTTGTAGACGCCGCGGCCGGCGGTGGCCAGCACCTGGGTATCGACGTCGGTGGCAAGGATGCGCACCGGCGGCTTCAGGGTGCCAAAGGCCTCGCACGCGGTGATCGCCATCGAGTAGGGCTCTTCACCCGTGGACGCCGCGCACGACCACAGCAGCAACGGCGTGCGGCTGGAGCGCTGCTGCAGTTCTTCGCGCAGCTTGTCGAAGTGGTGCGGTTCGCGGAAGAACGAGGTCAGGTTGGTGGTCAGCGCGTTGGTGAACGCCTGCCACTCGTCACCATCTTCCTGTTCCAGATGGTCCAGGTACTGCTGGAAGCTGCGCATGCCCAGCGTGCGCAGGCGGCGCGACAGGCGGCCATAGACCATGTCGCGCTTTGCCGGGGCGAGGGCGATGCCCACGCGCTGGTAGATCAGGTCGCAGACGCGGCGGAAATCGCGGTCGGCGAACTCGAATTCGCGCGGGCCGGTGACGATGGGGGTAGGACTTTGCACGGGGGACGTGTCCATCGGCGGGGGCGGCGGCCGAAGCCGCCGCGGGTGGGTCTCAGAATTCCTGCCAGTCGCTGTCGCTGGCGGCGAAGGTGCTGGCGTTGCTACTGCGACGTGGCGGTATCGGTGCAGGTGCTGCCGCACGGCTTGGCTGCGGAGGTGCCACGGTGGTGACTCTCGCCGGCTCGACCCGCGCGGCAACGGCCTGCATCGCGGCCGAGACCTGGTTGTCGAGCCGGAAGATCGCCACGGCATCTGCAAGCTGTGCGGCCTGGTCTTCCATCGCACGTGCGGCGGCGGTGGCTTCCTCCACCAGTGCGGCGTTCTGCTGGGTGGTCTCGTCCATCTGCACCACGGTCTGGTTGACCTGCTCGATGCCCGCGCTCTGTTCCTGCGAAGCAGCGGAAATCTCGGCCATGATGTCGGTGACGCGCTGCACCGAGGCGACGATCTCGCCCATGGTGCTGCCGGCCTGGTGGACCAGGCTGGAGCCCTCGGCGACCTTGCCGACGGAGTCGTCGATCAGGCCCTTGATCTCCTTGGCGGCGGCGGCCGAGCGCTGGGCGAGGGTGCGCACTTCGCTGGCAACCACGGCGAAGCCGCGGCCCTGTTCACCGGCACGCGCGGCTTCCACGGCGGCATTCAGCGCCAGGATGTTGGTCTGGAACGCAATGCCGTCGATGACGCTGATGATCTCGGCGATCTTCTTGGACGAGGCTTCGATGGCCGACATGGTGGTGACCACCTGGCCCACCACTTCGCCACCTTGCGAGGCGACACCATGCGCGCCGATGGCGAGCTGGTTGGCCTGGCGGGCATGCTCGGCGTTCTGGCGCACGGTGGAGGTCAGTTCCTCCATCGAGGCCGCGGTTTCTTCCAGGTTGGCGGCCTGCTGCTCGGTCCGGCGCGACAGGTCGCTGTTGCCCGAGGCGATCTCGCCGGCGGCCAGGGTGATGCTGGAAGCGCTGGCCTGGATCTGGCCGACGATCTGGGTCAGCTGCGCGACCGTGGCGTTGGCATCGTCGCGCATGCGGGCGAACACACCCTGATGGTCGCCGTGCATGCGCGCGGTCAGGTCGCCCTCGGCGATGGCCGACAGCAGCTGCGACAGCTTGCCGAGGTTGTCATCGCTGACCGCCATCATCGCGTTGAGGTTTTCCAGCATCAGGCGGAAATCGTGGTCGAAGCCCTGCGCATCGCCTCGGCGGCTGAAGTCGCCGGCAGCAGCGGCGCTGGCCAACTGCTTGATCTCGGCGTTGATGCGGCCGAGGTTGGCCTTGACGGTGTCGACGGTGGTGGTCATCGCCGCCTTCTCGCCCGGATAGCGGGCGATGTCGCGGCTCAGGTCACCGACCGCGTACTGCTGCACCACGTCCAGCACATCGTGCAGGGTCTGCACGTGGCTACCAACCAGGGCGTTGGTTTCCTGCACCATCAGCCCGTATTCGCCGGGGAAGGCGCTGGCGTCGATGCGGTAGCTGAGTTCGCCACCGTCGTGGCGGCGGGCCATTTCGCGCTGGCCGGTGATGACCGCATGCAACTGCTGCTGCATGCCGGCCATGGCCTCCAGCAGGCGACCGGTTTCATCGTGCGGCTGCGGTCCGATGTGGCTGTCGAGCTTGCCGGCGGCGATGCCTTCGGCGACGGCCGTGGCCTGCTTCAGCGGTACCGCGATACGGTTGCCGATGACCCAGCTCAGGGCCAGCACGATCAGCACCAGCACGCCACCGGAGACGGTCATGATGGCAGTGAACACCAGCGCCTGCTTCTGCACGTCGTCCATGTAGACGCCACTGCTGACCACCCAGTTCCACGGCGCGAACAGGCCGGCGTACGCGACCTTCTCGACCTCGCCCTTGCTGCCCGGCTTGGCCCAGCGGTAGTTGACGAAGCCGCCGCCGGCGCGAGCCGCTTCGACCTGGTCGTAGTAGATCCGTACGCCGTCGTCGGTGTGGAAGTCCTTCATGTCCTTGCCGACCAGGTCCTTGCGGAACGGGTGCATCAGCAGGCGGTAGCCGGTGTCGTAAATGTTGAAGTAGTAGGTATCGTTCCCGGCGCGCATGACCTCCAGCGCCTGCAGCGCGGCGCGCTTGGCGGCCTCTTCGCTGAGCTCGCCGGTACCGGCCAGGCGGTGGTAGTGCTGGAGGATGCCGTAGCTCAGTTCGACCTGGGTCTTCAGCGCAGCCTTGCGGGTCTCGGTCAGGTCAAGGTACTGCATGCGGGCGGCGATCACCGACAGCGCGATCACGCCGAGCGCGATGAGCAGCGTCAGCAGGTTGAGCTTGCGCCGGACGGAAAGATTGCTGAAGTAGTGTTGCCAGCGATGCAGGAGATTCATCGAGCAGGACCAGGTCGAAGCGGGCGGGCGGCGCCGAGCCGGCCAGCGGCGGGATGCGCCGTGACAACCCCGTTATCGGCCGCGGGGGCGGGGGATTGAGGTGCGGTGTCGGAACGTATTCAGGTTTTTCCTGCAGCGGCGGCTGCGGCGCTGCCTGCGGCAGGCTTTTGAAGCAGCGGCAACGGCAACAGCAACAGCAACAGCAACAGCGGTTGGTCGGCGCTGGATTGTCAGTAAGTAGCTGGGCCGGGGTGGGCAGGCAGGACACGCCGTAAACCCGTCCTTGGGGGCTCGATGGCGCCTTGCTCGTGTGCGCAGGACAGCGCACACGAGCAAGCCGCGGCCAAGCCCCCAGGGACGGGTTCACGGCGTCCCCTGCGCAACCCACCCTCCCGGCCTGCCCTCTGCAGCCCAGCACTTCGACCGACCACCCCGAGGGGCTTCGCCGTTGGCTGGATAATCAGATACCCCCTAAACAAAAACGCCCCAGCACAGGGCCAGGGCGTGTTCGTGGATCAGGTCAGGCAGGCATCAGAATTCCTGCCAGTCCCCGTCGGCCAGTTCGGTTGCCATCGGGCGACCACCTGCCGTGCGGCGGGCCGGCGGGGCAGCCGGGGCCGGGGCAGCCGGTGCAGCGGCGCGCGGCGCCGAGGCGGTGACGCGCGGGGCGGCCACGACTTCGGCTTCGTCCACCACGAAGATCGACACAGCCTCGCTGAGGTGGCCGGCCTGTTCTTCCATCGCGCGGGCGGCGGCGGTGGCTTCCTCCACCAGCGCGGCATTCTGCTGGGTGGTTTCGTCCATCTGCACCACGGTCTGGTTGACCTGCTCGATGCCCGCGCTCTGTTCCTGCGAGGCGGCGGAAATCTCGGCCATGATGTCGGTCACGCGCTGCACCGAGGCGACGATCTCGCCCATGGTCGCGCCGGCCTTGTGCACCAGCGCCGAGCCATCGTTGACCTTGCCGACCGAGTCGTCGATCAGGCCCTTGATCTCCTTGGCGGCAGCCGCCGAGCGCTGGGCGAGAGTGCGCACTTCGCTGGCAACCACGGCGAAGCCGCGGCCCTGTTCACCGGCACGCGCGGCTTCCACGGCGGCATTCAGTGCCAGGATATTGGTCTGGAACGCAATGCCGTCGATGACGCTGATGATCTCGGCGATCTTCTTCGACGAGGCTTCGATGGCGGACATGGTGGTGACCACCTGGCCGACGACCTCGCCGCCCTGCGAGGCGACGCCATGCGCGCCAATGGCGAGCTGGTTGGCCTGGCGGGCATGCTCGGCGTTCTGGCGCACGGTGGAGGTCAGTTCCTCCATCGAGGCCGCGGTTTCTTCCAGGTTGGCGGCCTGCTGCTCGGTCCGGCGCGACAGGTCGCTGTTGCCGGAGGCGATCTCGCCAGCGGCCGAACTGATCGCGCGGCTGGACTGCTTGATGCGGGTGACGATCTCGCTCAGCTGCGCGGCGGTGGCGTTGGCATCGTCACGCATGCGGGCGAACACGCCCTGGTAGTCGCCGTGCATGCGCACGGTCAGGTCACCCTGCGACAGTGCCGCAAGCAGGCCGGAGACCTGTTCGATGCTGCCGGCGTTGGCGTCCAGCAGGCCGTTGATCTGCTGCGCCAGCTGCAGGAAGAAGCCTTCCTTGTCGGTGGCGTCAATGCGGCCGGACAGGTCGCCGGCGGCGGCCTGGGCGATCACGCGGGCCACTTCCGCTTCAACCTGCGCTTCCTGGGTACGGTCGCGCCATTCCACCACGTAGCCGACGGTGTCGCCGCCTTCATTGCGGATGGTCGACACCACCTGGGCGAACTGGGCATCGCCGTACTGCATCGGGCGACGCGCGACACCGTGTGCCTTCAGGTTGTTCAGCAGGGTCTGGTCCATCTCACCACGGTGCTCAAGCACGGTAACCGGCTTGCCGATCAGCGAGGCCTGGGCATCGAAGTCCGGCAGGTCGCGGCGCAGTTCGTCCTGGTACTGGCTCAGGGTCTGCTGCAGGGCGCGGTTGCTGTAGACGATGGTGTTGCTGGTGTCGGTCAGGTACACGCCGGTCGAGCTGTAGTCCAGCGCGGTACGAATGCGCAGGTTCTCGCGGGCGATCGCCTGGTCGGTCTCGATGCGCTCGCGCAGGTCGCGCTGCATGCGCTGCATGGCTTGCATCAGTTCGCCCACTTCATCCTGGCGGCTGACGTCGATGTGGCCATCGAGCTTGCCGCCGGCCACGTCGTTGGCGACCGAGACGGCGCCACGCACGCTGCCGACCAGGGCGCGGGCAAACAGCCACACCAGCACCAGGCCGAGCGCGGCGCCACCCAGCAGGGCGATCACGGTCAGCACGGCCGAGGCGGAATAGGTGGAAGCGGCCTCGTCGCGCGAGGCGCGGGCGAGGCGGTTGTCTTCGGCGATCAGCGCCTCCAGCGCGGAGGCAGCCTTGCGGTGCTTGGTGCGGGTTTCGCCGACGAAGGTATCGATGGCGTCGTCCGGCAGGTCCAGTTCCAGCATCTCGGTGACGCTGTCATAGGATGCCAGGGCGTCCTTCCATTCCTTGGCGAAGGCGTCGAACAGCTTCTTCTGCTGCGGGTTGTCGACCAGCTTCGGATACTCCTTGATCGACTTGTCCATGCTGGCGCGCAGGTCGACACCCTGCTTGCGCGCATCGGACTTGACGTCATCGCTGGCGCGGATCAGCTGCTGGTAGGCGGCATTGCGGTACTCGCCCAGCATGCCGCGCATCTCGCCGGCCATGCGGATGCTCTCCATGCGCGAACCGGCCAGCTCGGTGGTGACGTTGTTCAGCGAATGCAGGCCGCGATAGGCGACGATGCCCTGCAGCAGCATCACCAGCAGGAGGACGCCGAAAGTCAGCAGCAGCTTCGGCATCAGTTTCAGGTTGTTGATCCACGGCATGGGCGTTGCGAGCTCCTAAGGCAGACGCGCCCGGGCATCGGGCCCGGTTGCAGCAGAAACCACGCCGGCACCAGGTCCGGCGTGGTTCGACGGACAGCGGATTACTTGATGTTGGCCAGCTTCAGCCCAGCCGGCGAGCTGACTTCGATTTCCGCGCGCGAGGCGTCGCGCTGGATCTTGCCGATCACGCAGACGGTCTTGCCTTCCAGGGTTTCCAGCGGGAAGGAGAACTTGCCGCGGTTCTCGCCGGCGATACGCGCCGAGAAGGTGTGGCGCGGGAAGGCGCCGCCCATGTACAGGAAGGTCGGCTGGCCTTCGGAGCCTTCTGCGTAACGGGCCTTTTCGACCTTGCCACAGACCATGCCGTCCTTGCCGACCGAACGCGGCGCCATTTCAGGCGGGATCATGTCGGCCGACTGGGCGAAAGCGGAGGCGGCGGTGGTGGCCAGGACAGCGGCCGAGACGAACGCAAACAGGGACTTCATCGAGGGTATCTCCGGGGATGGTAACGATCGGGCCGGTCCTGCGCGCTCCTGCGCGACCGGCTTCTGTCCCCCTATCGGCACCGCCGAAGGGAACTGAAGGGTGTTGTGACTGGAACGTGAAGCAGTTCCGTTTGCTCAGGCAGCGACGTCTTCGGCAAGGTTGGCCTGGCCCATGTCGGCGCTGTCGAGCAGGGTCTCGATGTCCAGCAGGATCAGCATGCGATCGTCGTGGGTACCGATGCCGGAGATGAAGCGGGTATCGACGGCGGCGCCGAATTCCGGGGTCGGGCGGATCTGCTCGGCCGACAGCGGGATCACGTCGGAGACGCTGTCGACGACGATGCCGACCACGCGGTCTTCCACGTTCAGCACGATCATCACGGTGAAGGCATCGTAGCGGGCGTTGTCCAGGCGCAGCTTCAGGCGCAGGTCGATCACCGGGACGATGGTGCCGCGCAGGTTGATCACGCCCTTGATGTAGTCCGGGGCGTCCGGCACGCGGGTGACGGCGTCGTAGCCGCGGATTTCCTGCACCTTGAGGATGTCCACGCCGTAGTGCTCGTCACCAAGGGTGAAGCTGAGGAATTCGCCACCGGCGCTGGCGGCGGAGCTGGTCTTGTCGTTCATCGAGGGGTCCTGGTTCTGCCGGAAGTCCCGGTGTCAGGCTCGATATCGGCCCCGCCGGGGGGGACTTTAGGTGCCGGGGGAAGGGCATCCACGCATGGCGTGGATCTACCGGAGATCGGTAGTGCCGGCCACTGGCCGGCAATGGCCGTACCCGCATTGTCGCGAAGTTGCCGGCCAGCGGCCGGCACTTCCTGTTGGCCTGGCCTTAGAGCTCACCGTTGCGGCGGGCCTTGCGCTGGCGGTCGATGCGGAAGATGTAGCGCTGGATGGCGCTGTCGGCGCCGCGTGGCAGGCATTCAAAGCGCATTCCCACGCGCTTGACCTCGATGCCGTTGGGCTGGCGCTGCGGCAGCAGGTTGCAGACCACCAGTTCGATATCCAGGTCGGGGCCGTCCGGCAGCGACAGCTGCGCCGGATAGCGCTTCTGCAGACCAAACACCGCGCAGTCATTGGGCACCACCACGGCCAGGCCGCCACCGCTGATGTCCACCACCCGCATCGACAGCGCTTCGGCCCGCGCTTCGCCGGGTGGCAGCAGCAGCTGCGGTGAATCAGTGACCGGCGTCTCCAGCCGATACAGTTCGCGGCGCTGCAGGTGCACCAGTTCTTCCGGAAGCGGGGCGCGGAAGGCCACGTGGCCGTCGTTGTCCACGCGCTGCAGTTCGTGCAGGCGGAAGCGCACCAGCACCCGTTCGAGCTGGGCGAAGCACAGCAGGTGATCGGCCTGCTCGGCGGCGCGGTTGGAAGCTTCCTGCGGGCTGCCATCGAGCAGCAGGGTGTCCTCGTCCTCGTCGAGGTCGAGCAGCGCAGTGGGGAACGAACGGTCGCGGCCGTCGATGTGCGCGTTGATCAATGATCGCTGGTCGATCAGCGAGCGCAGCAGCTGCCGCAGCTGGCGCGGGTTGCGGACCAGGAAGCGCTCGTCAGCGGCGTCGGCCGCGTGGACATCATGCACTGCAGTGTCGTTGCCGTCGGACATGGAATCTACGGTCAGGGGCGGGCGCCAGCACGCGTTGGTGCGAGGCTCGATGGAGGTATCGGCCTCTGCACCGGATTATGAAGTGGGATTTGCATCACTTTCGGCGCGTGAGGACCCAGATCCCTTTCCCGAGGGAAAGGGATCTGACCCCGTGGTTCTGTCAGAACTCCTGCCAGTCGCCGTCCGCAGCCAGTGCCGGCTGTGCTGTCGCGGTGCGCAGCGCACGTGCCGGGACCGTTTTTGCCGCCGGTGCGGCGGCTGCGACCTGGCGCGGTACCGGTGCTGCCAGCGGGCGTGCCGGAATGGCCGTCGTGCCGTGCGATGCCAGCCGGAAGCGGGCCACTGCTTCACCCAGCTGCACGGCCTGGTCTTCCATCGCACGTGCGGCGGCGGTGGCTTCCTCCACCAGTGCGGCGTTCTGCTGGGTGGTCTCGTCCATCTGCACCACGGTCTGGTTGACCTGCTCGATGCCCGCGCTCTGTTCCTGCGAAGCGGCGGAAATCTCGGCCATGATGTCGGTGACGCGCTGCACCGAGGCGACGATCTCGCCCATGGTGCTGCCGGCCTGGTGGACCAGGCTGGAGCCCTCGGCGACCTTGCCGACGGAGTCGTCGATCAGGCCCTTGATTTCCTTCGCGGCGGCGGCCGAGCGCTGGGCGAGGGTGCGCACTTCGCTGGCGACCACGGCGAAGCCGCGGCCCTGTTCACCGGCACGCGCGGCTTCCACGGCGGCATTCAGTGCCAGGATGTTGGTCTGGAACGCAATGCCGTCGATGACGCTGATGATCTCGGCGATCTTCTTCGACGAGGCTTCGATGGCGGACATGGTGGTGACCACCTGGCCGACGACCTCGCCACCTTGCGAGGCGACACCATGCGCGCCGATGGCGAGCTGGTTGGCCTGGCGGGCATGCTCGGCGTTCTGGCGCACGGTGGAGGTCAGTTCCTCCATCGAGGCCGCGGTTTCTTCCAGGTTGGCGGCCTGCTGCTCGGTACGGCGCGACAGGTCGCTGTTGCCCGAGGCGATCTCGCCGGCGGCCAGGGTGATGCTGGAAGCGCTGGCCTGGATCTGGCCGACGATCTGGGTCAGCTGCGCGACCGTGGTGTTGGCATCATCCCGCATGCGGGCGAACACGCCATTGAACTGGCCTTCCATGCGTGCGGTCAGGTCGCCGGTGGCGATCGACTGCAGCAGCTGCGAGAGCTGGCCGAGGTTGCCGTCAGCCACCTGCATCATGGTGTTGAGGTGCTCGATCATCAGCTTGAAGTCGTGCTGGAACCGCTGTGCGTCGCCGCGCTGGCTGAAGTCACCGGCGGCGGCCGCCGCAGCCAGGTGCTGGATCTGCGAATTGATCGCCAGCAGGCTGGCCTTGGCCGCGTCCATGGATTCGTGCAGGATCGCGCGGCTGCCGGGCAGGCGGCGCGCATCCGGGCTCAGATTGCCGATGGCGTACTGGTTGAGTACTTCAATGGCATCGACGATCGCATCGAGGTGTTCGAAGATCACCGTGTTGATGCCGTTGGCCAGCTGGCCGTAGACGCCCGGGAAATCTTCCGGGATGCGATGGCTGATGTCCGGGCCAGCGTGCATCTGTGCCATCAACTGTGTCTGCTCGCTGAAGCGTCGCAGCATCGCCGTCATCTCGGCGGTGGCAGCGAGCATCCTGCCGGCTTCATCCTTGCTGGTGGCCTGGGTGCTGACGCTGAGATCACCGCGTGCAACGGCCTGGATGGCATGCACGGCCTTGCCGAGTGGGCCGGTCACTGCGCGCGAGATGACGATGGCCAGCGCGGCAGCGACCAGCGACAGCAGCACGATGCAGCCGATGATGGCAATCATGCTGGTGCGGTGGGTGGCGTTGGCGTCGGCGATCTTGCCGTCCATCTGGCCGGCGATGTGGGTGCCCAGTGCCTTCATCGCAGCGAACAGGTCGCGACGCGCCGGGCGCGACTGCTCGTCGGAGATCTGCTGGGCCTGTGCGCCATCACCGGCGGCCACGGCGTCGCGCATCGCCTTGTTTGCGGCGAAGTAGCGGTCCAGCTGTGCGCTGGCCGCGCGATACAGTTCACGCTCCTTGTCCAGCGCCGGCAGCGCCGCGTACGCCGCCAGCTCGTCATGCACGGCCTTGGCGGTATCGTCCATGCGCTTGTTGTAGTCGGCGACCTTCTCCGGCTGGTCGAGCATGCTCAGCTGGGCCAGTTCGTAGGTGCGGAACTCGCCCAGCTGCGAACGTGCCTCGCCCAGGTGCTGGACCGAGGGGATATCGTTGCCGGCCATGTCGCGCAGCTGCGCGTTGGCCTCGGACAGGCGGATCAGGGCAAAGGCACCCAGTACGACGGTCATCAGGGTGGTGAGGGTGAACCCCACGGCCAGCTTGCGGGCGATGGGCAGATCTTGGAACCACTTCATGCAGGGTGCTCCAGGTGGGCAGAGTGCCGGCGTCTGTGCGCCGGTTTGGGGGTGGTTGCAGAGCGAACGGGGGTGCCCGGTGGGGTTCGGTGACGACCGTCAAAGCGAAATAACGGCGCCGTCCGCGCGGACTTTATGGACGCAGATCACATTCGGTTGCGTAGGGATGACAGCGCAAAAGCGTTGCAGCGACGCGGTTTCGCTTGGATGAAGTGGTTGCGCCCGCAACCATCGTGCCGACGGAGTTCACGATCTGGTTTCGGGGTGCCGTCCCGCGGCCAGATGCCGTTCCTGCGGAAAGGGATCTGACCCCACTGGCAGGCGCACGCAAACAAAAACCGCCGCCCCGAAGGGCGGCGGTCCATGACCCGCATGCGGCGTGGATCAGGCGGCCTGCGGCATCCGCAGCGAGCGCACCAGTCCGCCGATGTCAACGATCAACGCGACGCGGCCGTCGCCAAGGATGGTGGCACCGGACACCCCGCCGATGCGGCGGTAGTTGTTCTCGATGTTCTTCACCACCACCTGCTGCTGGCCGACCAGTTCGTCCACTTCCAGCGCGATTTTCTGGCCATCGCCTTCCACCACCACCACCAGCGATTCGCTGCCGGGTGCGCGGTTGCCGTAGCCGTAGTACTCGCTCAGCGACAGGATTGGCAGGTACTCGCCACGCACGCGCAGTACGCGGCCTTCGCCGGCCATGCTGCGGATATCCTCGGGCTGCGGCTGCAATGCCTCAAGCACGTAGGCCAGCGGCAGGATCAGGGTTTCGCCGGCCACGGCCACAGTCATGCCATCGAGGATGGCCAGGGTCAGCGGCAGGCGGATCAGCGTGCGGGTGCCGGTACCGAGGCTGCTTTCGATCTGCACCTCGCCCCCCAGCGCCTGGATGTTGCGGCGGACCACGTCCATGCCGACGCCACGCCCGGACAGGTCGGTGACCGCATCGGCCGTGGAGAAGCCAGGCTGGAAGATCAGGTCCCAGACCTGCGAATCGGTCGGGTTGTCCGGCACCGCCAGGCCGCGCTCGGTGGCCTTGGCCAGAATCTTGGCGCGGTCCAGGCCGCGACCGTCGTCGCTGACTTCGATGACGATGTGCCCGCCTTGGTGTGAGGCCGCCAGGGTGATCGTGCCGGTTTCGTCCTTGCCTGCACCGCGACGCACGTCGGGCATTTCCAGGCCGTGGTCGATCGAGTTGCGCACCAGATGCACCAGCGGATCGGCGATCTTCTCGATCAGGCCCTTGTCCAGTTCGGTGCCTTCGCCGACGGTGCGCAGGCGCACCTGCTTGCCGAGGCGGCTGGACAGGTCACGAACCAGGCGCGGGAAGCGGCGGAACACCGCATCGACGGGCAGCATGCGCACGCCGATCACCGCTTCCTGCAGGTCGCGGGTGTTGCGTTCAAGCTGGTCCAGCCCGGCGAACAGGCTCTCGGCGTGGACCGGGTCCAGTGCGTGCGAGACCTGCTTGAGCATGGCCTGGGTGATGACCAGTTCGCCGACCAGGTTGATCAGCGCATCGACCTTGTCGACGCTGACGCGGATCGAGGTTTCCGCTTCCTGGCTGGCACCACCGCTGGCGGCAGGCGCGGCAGGCGCGGCAGGTGCCGCTGCGACCGGAGCGGGGGCCGCTGCGGCCGGCGCCTGGGTGGCCAGGCTCGGCGGCGCGGCGGGACGGATGTCCAGCTCACAATCGTCCAGCACCCAGGCGAAGGTGTCTTCGATCTTGCTGCGCGGCACCTTGCCGACCAGGCCCAGGTCCCACGCAAGATGGGCTTCGAGCGGATCAAGCTGGGCGAAGCCCGGCAGGCGCTCCATGCGCGCGGCGACCTGCAGCGAACCGAGATGCTCCAGTTCACGGATGATGCGCAGCGGGTCGTTGCCGCTCATGAACAGCGACGGCGCCGGAGTGAAGCCGATCTGCCAGGCTTCCGGCGTATCGTCCACCTTGGCTGCGGCGGCCGCCGGGGCGCTCGCTGCGGCCTGGCCGGAAAGAACCGCTTCCAGGCGGGCCTTCACCGCAGCGACTGCGGCGGGATCTGCGGCTTGGCCGTGTTCGGCTTCGCGCAGCAGGGCGCGTAGCACATCCACCGAGGACAGCATGGCGTCGACGGCGTGGCCTTCCAGGGCCCGCTTGCCGGCGCGCAGCTCATCAAGCAGCGTCTCCAGCACGTGGGTCAGGCCGGCGATCGCGTCGAAGCCGAAAGTGCCGGCGCCGCCCTTGATCGAGTGGGCGGCGCGGAACACCGAATTGATGATCTCCGCGTCCTGCTGCCCCGATTCCAGGGCCAGCAGGCCAGCCTCCATCGCATCGAGGCCTTCGCGGCTCTCCTCGAAGAAGGTGGCGTGGAAGCGTTGCAGGTCCATGCTCATGGCAGTGGTGATCCGGAAGCGAAGAGGGGGAGCGGCGCCGGGCGATCAGCCCAGCACTTTCTGCACGGTGGCGACCAGCTGTTCGGGATTGAACGGCTTGACCAGCCAGCCGGTGGCACCGGCGGCCTTGCCTTCGGACTTCTTGTCGGCGGCCGATTCGGTGGTCAGCATCAGCAGCGGGGTGAACTTGTAGTCCGGCAGCTGGCGCAGTTCGCGGATCAGCGCGATGCCGTCCATGTTCGGCATGTTGACATCGGTCACCACCGCATTGAAGCGCTGGCCCTTGGCACGACCGAGCGCGACCGCGCCGTCTTCAGCTTCTTCGACGGCAAAACCGGCCGAGGTGAGGGCGAAGGACACCATCTGGCGCATCGACGCCGAATCGTCCACCACCAAGATACGTGCGCTCATGCAGCGTTCTCCACAGATTTCAGGTTGTCATGGGTTACGTCCAGGCCCAGGGCCTGGGTGACGCCCAGCAGGCGCGCGGCGTCACGGAAGGTTGCAGTGCAACCGTGGAAGCCGGTGCCCAGGCCTGCCTCGCGGCGGGCCTGCACGAACGCACACAGCACCTGCACGGCGGCCGTGTGGATGCGGGCGACCTGGCTGGCATCCAGGGTCAGCTCGCCGGCCTGCTCCACGAGGGGGGCGAGGCGGTTCTTGAGCTCGGTAGTGCTCTCGATGCCGAGATCCCCACCCAGTTCGACAGTGCTCATCGTTGCTCCGGACAAACGGTTCCGTGATCCATAACGGCACCCCGGTGGGGTTCTTTAGAAGAATCGACGCGGTACGTCGAGGCGGTCGCTGTCTAAAAGGGGACGGAGGGGATTAAGTCGCAAGCGACCTGGCTCTACTGCAGTCCCCTCGGCAACGGCGACCGCGCAGTGGGGACGTAGGGTGTTGATCCAACGGAGCTCATTGCGTCCCCGACAGGCACCGCTTCGGCGCAAAGCGCCGAGCCACTTGCGACTTAATCCCCTCCGTCCCCTTTTTTTGGGGTTCAGCTCAACAGCCGGGTGGCGTCCAGCAGGATCATCGGGCGCTGGCTGACCCGGGCCACGCCACGGAACAGGTCGTTTGAGATCTGGCAGATGCGCGCGGTGTCGGGGGGTTCGATCTGCGAATCGGTGAGGTTGGCGACATCTTCCACCGCCGACACGCGCAGGCCGATGGTCTCGCCGTCCTCCTCCAGGACCACGATGCGGGTCTGTGAGTCGTCTTCGGCGGCTGCGGCGCCCAGGTGCAGGCCGAGATCCATCACCGGTACCACCTGGCCGCGCAGGTTCATGATGCCGAGCATGGCCGCTGCAGTGCCACGCAGCGGCAGCAGGGGCACCGGCAGCACCACTTCCTGCACCTTCAGCAGTTCCAGCGCATAGGCCTGGGTGCCGCAACGCAGGCGCAGCCAGCGCGAGGTGCGCTCGCCGGCGCGCCGGTTCTGCGGATGCGGGCTGCGGGCCGGTTGGTGGGCCTGCGCCTGCAGCTCCTGCCAGGTGCCGGGGCGGTTGCCTGCGGGTACATCGACCGCGACGCGCGGCGGCGGTGTGGCTGCGCGTGCGGCCGGGGCCGTTGCAGGATGTGCCGCCGGGGGTGCCACCGGCGCTGCGACCACGGCGGGCGGCGGCGCAGGCACGTCTTCGCCACCAGCGGCCGCCTCGAAGGCGGCCTGCAGGCCGGGGCTGTCGGTGTGGGCGAGACGATGGCTGTCCGCAGGGTCGGTCTCGTAGATCACTTCGTCCGGCAGATCGTCCCAGGTGGGTTCCGGGCCGGTGTTCGCAGCGGCCGCAGCGGGTGTCGGCGCGGTTTCGTGGATGACCTCGTCGGGCAGGTCATCCCAGGTCGGCTCGCGTTCGGTGGACCCGGCGCTGGCCGGCGCCGCGGCGGCCTCGAAGGCGGCCTCCAGTGCAGCCTCATCCTCGGCCGGGGCCGCGACGACGGCATCCGTTTCGTAGACCACTTCAGCGGGCAGGTCGTCCCACGTGGGTTCGCGTTCGGCATCGATCACGCTGACGGGCGCGGACGCGGCATCGAAAGCGGCTTCCAGTGCAGCATTGTCCACGGCAGGGGCAGCGGCAACGGTCTCGGTTTCGGTTTCGTAGATCACCTCGGCCGGCAGGTCATCCCAGGTGGGTTCGCGTTCGGCGGCGGCTTCGGTGGCCTTGGTCGGGGCGGCGCTGTCCGGCGTTGGCAGCACGACGGCCGCCGGAGCGATCGCTTCGCCCAGCAGTTCGTCCAGGTAATCGTCGAGGATGCCGGTGCTGTTCATGCGGCCTGCTCCAGGGCGCGGGCATCCTCGCCGAGGATCCAGTTCAGGGCGCGACGATAGGCGGCCAGGCCGCGGCCCGGGTAGTCCTCACCAACGCTTGGCAGGGTCAGGCCGGCGGCGTTGCTGATGCGGGTGTCGATCGGAATGGCGTCTTCCCACACGCGGCTGCCATGACGGTCCTGCATGGTGCGCAGCGATTCGTTGCCGGCGCGTGTGCGGCGGTCGAACAGGGTCGGCAGGATCGAGATCGGCAGCGGGCGGCGGCGCGAGCGCTCGACCATCTCGCCGGTGCGGACCATGCCATCCAGGCCGTGCAGGGCCAGTGGCTCGGCCTGGGTCGGAATGATGAGACGGTCGGCTGCGGCCAGCGCATTGATCATCAGCAGGCCGAGGGTCGGTGCACAGTCCAGCAGGATGTAGTCGTGCTGGCCCTGATGGCGCGCCAGCGCGTTCTGCAGGGCCAGGCCGAGGCCGGGCTGGTTGGCGCTGCGGCGTTCCAGCGTGGCCAGCGCCGACTGTGCGCAGACGTAGTCCAGGCCCTGGATGTTGCTGGCATGGCACAGGCTGGACAGGTCCGCCGGCGGTGTGCCGAACAGCTCCAGCACGCCGGCCGGCGGCGGGTCCACCGGCACGCCGAAGGCGCGGCTGAGCGAGGCATGCGGATCGAGGTCGATCAGCAGCACGCGATGGCCGAGCGCGGCCAGGCCGCGGCCGAGGGCGAGGGTGGTGGTGGTCTTGCCGACTCCGCCCTTCTGGTTGGCGACTGCCCAGATGCGCATCGGATTACTCCTTCATTGCCGGGGGAACGGCGGCGCCGACGCGGCTGCCAGCCGGCACCGGCGGCAACTTCGCCGGTGCGATGGGGGAGGTGGGGGCGCTGGCCGGAGTTGCGGCGGCCTGTTCGGTGACGGTGCTGTCGGTGGCGCCGGTGGCTGCGTTCAGGCGCTGGCCGAGCGGATCCACCGAGTGCGACGTGTCGGCCAGGATGATGACCATCACCCGGCGGTTGCGGTTGCGGCCCTGCGCGCTGTCGTTCTCTTCGCGCGGGCGGAACTGGCCATAGCCGACCATCGCCAGCCGCGACGGCTGCACGCCCTGGTCGGCGAACAGGTGCACCACGCTGGCGGCGCGCCCGGCCGACAGTTCCCAGTTCGACGGGAAAGTGGCGGTGGCGATCGGCACGTTGTCGGTGTGGCCTTCCACGCGCACGCTGTTGGGCACGTCGCGCAGCACCTCGGCCAGGCTGGCCAGGGTCTGCCGCGCATGCACGTCCAGCGCGGCCGAGCCGGTGGGGAACAGGATGTCGCTGTTGATCTCGACTTCGATCCACAGTTCAGTGCGGCGCACGCTGATCATGCCGCGGTCGATCAGCGGCGCCAATGCAGCGGTGAGGCGGTCGGCGATGCTGTTGAGCTGGCGCTCGGCGCGCGCGATCTGCTCCTGGTTGTGCACCGACACCGGCATGCGCATCTGCGAGGCCATCGACGGCAGCAGCGTCGGGTCGTGCGAAGGTGCCGGCGCGGACGGGCCGATCTTGGTGCCGGACTTGATCACCGAGGGGCTGTCCCAGCCGCCGCCCTGCACCTGCTTGTTGCCCACCTGCACCGGGTTGATGGTGCGCGGTGCGCCACCGAAGGCATCGGTGAGCGCGTCGGCCATGATCCGGTACTTGCCCTCGTTCACCGAGGAGATCGCGTACATGACCACGAAAAAGGCGAGCAGCAGCGTCATCAGGTCGGCATAGGGGATCGCCCATGCTTCGTGGTTGGCGTGCTCTTCGTGGTGCTTGCGGCGGGCCATGTCAGTGCAGGAAGCCGGAGAGGTTGGTTTCGATGTTGCGCGGGTTTTCGCCCTGGGCGATCGAGATCAGGCCTTCGATGACCATCTCGCGGTCGCGCGTGTTGTGCGAGATCACGCTCTTGAGCTTGGCAGCGATCGGCAGGAACAGCAGGTTGGCCGAGGCGATGCCGTAGATCGTTGCGGTGAACGCGGCGGCGATGCCGTGGCCGAGCTTGCTCGGGTCAGCCAGGTTCTTCATCACCGCGATCAGGCCGAGCACGGCGCCGATGATGCCAAGGGTGGGGGCGTAGATGCCCATCGCCTCGAACACCTTGGCGCCAGCCTGGTCCTGGTGTTCCTGGCTGCCCAGTTCGATCTCCAGCATGTGCCGCATCGATTCGGGCTCGACGCCGTCCACCAGCAGCTGCAGGCCCTTGCGCAGGAACGGGTCCTGCTGCGCTTCCACCTGCGATTCCAGGCCCAGCAGGCCCTGGCGGCGGGCGATGTTGCTCCACTCGACGATCTGCTGGATCAGCTCGCGGCGGTCGCTGTGCGGCGGGCGCACGACCCAGCGCACGATCTTGAACGCATGCTTGAACACCGCCGGCGAGGTGTGCAGCAGGATCGCGGCAACGGTGCCGACGATGACGATCACGAACGCCGCAGGCGACCACAGGGACGCCAGGCCGGCGCCCTTGAGGATGCTGCCGCCGACCAGCGAGGCCAGGGCGAGAAAGAGTCCAATGAGGCTGAGTCTATCCATGGATCCGGTATCGGCTTGTATGAATGGGACTTGAGACACCGGTAGATCGCGTAACGACGGTAGTCACAGTTTTCGGGGCGCCGGGACTGGCCCGGCGAGCGTCAGCGCAGGCCGTCCACATCCAGGATCAGCGCCATGCGACCATCGCCGATCAGGGTTGCACCGGCGTAACCGCGCAGGCCGCGCAGGGCCTTCGGCAATGGCTTGATGACCACTTCTTCACGCCCGCGGACCTGGTCCACGACCAGGCCGAAGCGCGCTTCACCGGCCTGCAGCACGACGATGGTCAGCAGGGTCGACGTGGCGGGCGTCACATCCAGCCATTGGCGGAGATCGACCAGCGGCAGGGTGTGCGAACGGCGGTCGAGCACGGCGCGGCCATCGAACCAGCCCAGTGACGTGCCAGGCGCGTGCAGCACTTCCATCACGCGCGCCAGCGGCAGCGCATAGACGTCTTCGCCGGCCTGCACCAGCAGGGTCGGCAGGATCGCCAGGGTGAGCGGCACGCGGATCAGGAAGCGGCTGCCACGGCCCAGTTCCGACTGGATCTGGATCTGCCCGCTGAGTTCGCGGATGCGCGACTGCACCACGTCCATGCCAACGCCGCGGCCGGAGATATCCGTGACCTGCTGCTTGGTCGAGAAGCCGGGCAGGAACACCAGGTGCAGGCACTCCTCGCTGCTCAGGCGGGCGGCAGCTTCCGGATCGATCAGGCCCTTCTCACGCGCCTTCGCGCGCAGCTTCTCCGGATCGATGCCGGCGCCATCGTCCTGCACTTCGATGCTGACGTAGTCTCCTTCCTGCTGTGCCGACAGGCGTACGTGGCCCATCCGCGGCTTGCCCTGTGCTTCGCGCAGGTCGGGCATTTCCACGCCATGGTCGATGGCGTTGCGGACCAGGTGCACCAGCGGGTCGGCCAGCGCTTCGACCAGGTTGCGGTCGAGCTCGGTCTCGGCGCCGATCAGCTCCAGGTCCACTTCCTTCTTCAGCGAACGGGCGACGTCGCGGGCGACCTTGGGGAAGCGCGAGAACACCTTGCCCACCGGCTGCATGCGGGTGCGCATCACCGCCGACTGCAGGCGCGCGGTGGCGATGTCCAGGGTGGACACGGCGCGGTCCAGCTCCTCGTCGCGCAGGCGGGCACGCAGGGTCTTGAGCCGGTTGCGCGACAGCACCAGTTCGCCGATCAGGTTGACGATCGCGTCCAGGCGCTTGGTGTCCACGCGCACGGTGTGTTCGGCTTCGGCCAACGGCTTGGCGGCCGGCTTGGCCGCCGGTGCCGGTGCGGTCGGCGCGGCCGGTGGGCGTGGTGCCGTGATCGGTGCGGGCGCTACCGCAGCGATGGGCCTGGCGCCGGGTGCGGCGCCACCGTGCAGCTGGTCGAGCAGGGCCTCGAACTCGTCTTCGCTGATCAGCCCGTCATCAGCCTTCTTTGCCGGCGCCACCGCGGTCGGCGCGTTACCCCCGTGCAGCTGGTCGAGCAGGGCCTCGAATTCGTCGTCGGTGATCAGGTCGCCGCTACCGGCCGCCGCTACCGTGGCCGGGGCGGCCGGCGCGGCGGCGCCTCCGTGCATGTCGAACTGGGCGATCAGGTCCGGCGGCGCATAACCCGGCTCGGTGCCGGAGGACACGGCGTCCAGCATCGACTGCAGGTAGTCCAGCGATTGCTGGGCGGCATCGAAGTGATGGGCCTGCAGCACGGCCTGGCCCGCGCGCGCGATGCCCAGTGCTTCTTCGGCGGCGTGGCACAGCTCGACCATGGCGGTGACGCCGAGGAAGCCGGCGCCGCCCTTGAGCGTGTGGTAGCCCCGGAACACCGCGTTGAGCTGTTCGGTGTCCTGCGGTGCCTGCTCCAGCGACACCAGCTGTTCGCCCAGGCGATCCAGGATTTCCTGCGCCTCGATGATGAAATCGGCAGTGATGTCGTCGGATACCGCGCTCATGCTTACAGCCCCAGGTCCGACAGCAGGTCGTCGGCGTCGTTCTGCGAGACCGCGTGGCGGTCCAGTCCCTTCAGTGCCGGCCCGGCCAGATCCGGATCGGTGCGATGCTGTTCCGGCGGCAGGCCGAGCGCGCCGAAGCCCTCATGCACGCGGCGGACGATGCCGACCACGCGACGGATGATCTGCCCGGTCAGGTCCTGGTAGCTCTGGGTCAGGGCGATCTCGGTGAGGTTGTGGCGGATGCGCTCGAGCTGCGCATCCTGGCCCGGCTGCAGGCCTTCGGCGCGCAGCTGTTCGGTCAGGCTGCGGCATTCCTCGGCCAGGTCCAGAGTGCGGTGCGTCGCCTGTTCGGTCATCGCCACCACGTGGTCCAGGCGTGCGCAGGCATCGTCCAGTTCGCCGGCCTCGCTGGGCACGGTCGGCAGTTCACCCAGGGCCTGCCCGAGCTCGCGGGCCAGCCGCGAGAGGCCGCTCATCATCGGCTGCGTGCGCAGCGCGACCAGTCCGTCGATGCGTTGCCGCCAGGCGGTTTCGTCACCGGACTCCAGTGCATCCAGTGCTTCCTGCAGGCGCAGGTCGAGGGCGTTCTTGTCGACCGTGGTATCCATCAGGCGCTGGCCGCCAGGCGTTCGAAGATCTTGCCGAGCTTCTCTTCCAGCGTCTGCGCGGTGAACGGCTTGATGATGTAGCCGTTTACGCCGTTCTGGGCGGCTTCGATGATCTGTTCGCGCTTGGCTTCGGCGGTGACCATCAGCACCGGCAAGGTCTTCAGCTTGGCATCGGCACGGATCGCCTTGAGCAGCTCGATGCCGGTCATCACCGGCATGTTCCAGTCGGTGACCACGAAATCGAACGGCTGGCTCTGCAGCAGCGACAGCGCGGCATGCCCGTCCTCGGCTTCGGCGGTGTTGGTGAAGCCCAGATCGCCCAGCAGGTTCTTGACGATGCGACGCATGGTCGAGAAGTCGTCGACGATCAGGATGCGCATGTTCTTGTTCAAAGCAGAGTTCCTTTGTTGTTCATTCCGGGCGGCCGGGGGCAGCTGCCTCGGGGATGTTCATTCTTCGAGGCCGGCGTCGACGGCCTCGAATACCTTCAGCCGGCCGCGCAGGCGCAGCACGGCCTGGCCGTGGATCTGGCAGACCCGCGACTCGCTCACGCCGAGCACCGCGCCGATCTCCTTCAGGTTCAGTTCCTGCTCGTAATAGAGCGAGAGCACCAGCTGTTCGCGCTCGGGCAGGTGGCCGATGGCCTTGCCCAGCTCGCGACCGAACTCGCCACGCTCCAGCACCTGTTGCGGGGTCGGGCCGCCCTGGGCGACGGTGTCCAGCTCGCCCTGGTCTTCGATGCGCGACTCCAGGCTCAGCACCTGGCCACGCGCAGCGTCTTCCATCAGGCGCAGGTATTCGGGCAGTGGCATCTCCATCGCGGCGGCCACTTCGGTGGCGCTGGCGGCGCGGCCGCTGCTCTGTTCCAGGCGGCGGATGGTGGCCGCAGCATCGCGTGCGCGGCGGTGCACCGAGCGCGGCACCCAGTCGCCACGGCGGATCTCGTCGATCATCGAGCCACGGATACGGATCGAGGCGTAGGTCTCGAACGAGGCGCCCTGGTCGGCGTCGTAGCTGCGCGACGCTTCGATCAGGCCCATCATGCCAGCCTGGATCAGGTCGTCGACTTCGACGCTGGCCGGCAGGCGCGCGGCCAGATGGTGGGCGATGCGCCGCACCAGGTCCGAGTGCTGGGCGATGACCTCGTTGGCCGCCGAGCGCTGGACCTCCCTGTATTGGGCCGCGCCTTTCATGCTGCCACCCCGCGCTGCTTGAGGATGCGTTCGAGGAAGAACTCGACGCCGCCACGTGGTTCGGTCGGCGCCTGCCAGCGGGCCGTGCGGCGCGCGATCTCGGTGATCGCCAGTGCGGACGGGCTGGACGGGTAGGCCTTTACCACCGGCTGCTGGCGCTGCACCGACAGGCGCAGCCAGTCATCCTGCGGCACGCAGCCCAGGTAGTTCAGCGAGACATCGGCGAGGAACTTCTCGCAGACGCGGGTCAGCTTCTCGTACAGCACGCGGCCCTCGTTGGGGTCGCGCACCATGTTGGCCACCACCTGGATGCGGTCCACGCCCCGTTCGCGCGACAGCACCTTGATCAGCGCGTAGGCGTCGGTGATCGACGCCGGCTCGTCACAGACCACCACCACGGTGTCCTGCGCGGCCTGGCAGAAGGTCAGCACGCCGTCGGTGATGCCCGCGGCGGTGTCCACCACCATGATGTCCAGCTCGCGTTCCAGCTCGGAGAACACGTTGACCAGGCCGACGTGCTCGGCCGGGGCCAGCTCGGCCATGTGCCGGCGGCCGGACGCGGCCGGGACCACCAGCACGCCGTTCGGGCCTTCGACGATGACGTCGTCCAGCGAGCAGCGGCCGGCAACCAGGTCGGCCAGCGTGAAGGTGGGGTTCAAGCCCAGGATCACGTCGATGTTGGCCAGGCCGAGGTCGGCGTCCAGCAGCAGCGTGCGCTTGCCCATGCCGGCCAGCGCCACGGCCAGGTTGGCCGACACGTTGGTCTTGCCCACGCCGCCCTTGCCGCCGGTCACGGCGATGGTGCGCACAGGGCCGAGCGGCTCGCTGCGGGTGGCCGACAGCGGGAAGGTCTTGGTCAGCTTGGCGTACTCACGCGACGGCATGGTTCAACTCCGGGTTGCAGGGCATATCGGCCGCTCGGCGCAAATCTTCAAGGCGAAGTACGAGATTGGCCGCACTGGCCCGGTGCAGGTCGTCCGGAACGTCCTGGCCGTCGGTCACCCAGGTGATCGGCAGGGCGTGGTCGACGGCCACCGACAGCGCGTTGCCGAAGCGGCCGGTTTCGTCCAGCTTGCTCAGCACCAGGCCCTGCAGGTTGGCGGCACCGAAGCGGCGGACCACCTCGTCCATGTCGCCGAAGCTGGTGTTGGCCGGCAGCACCAGCAGGGTGCGGACCTGGCGCGCGGCGCGCAGCCACTGCAGCTGGGCGGCCAGGGCGCGGTCGCGCGGGCCCAGGCCGGCGGTGTCGATCAGCACCAGCTTGTAGTCCTTCAGACGTTCCAGCAGCTGGTCCAGGTCGGTGCCGCTGTTGGCCTCGTGCACGGCGATGCCGAGCTGCCGGCCGTAGCCATACAGCTGCTCGCGGGCGCCGATGCGGGTGGTGTCGGTGGTGACCAGGGCGACGTCACGCGGCGCGTGCTTCTCGGCGAACCGCGAGGCCAGCTTGGCGATGGTGGTCGTCTTGCCGGCGCCGGTCGGGCCCACCAGTGCGATAACGCCGCCTTCCTCCAGCGGGTCGACCGGGGCGATCGGCAGCTTGCGCGAGATCAGCCCCAGCATCAGACCGCGGCCTCGGTGCGCCTCGGTCTCCAGCGGAATCTGCATGGCGACGTCGCGGGCCAGGCCAGCATCGAATCCGTACTCGTCCATCAGGTCCAGCGCGGTGGCGCGCACCGGGCAGCCGCGCAGGCGCTCGTCGGTGAAGCGGTTCATTTCGCGCTCGATGACCTGGCGCATGCCGGCCACTTCCTGGCGCAGCTGGCGGATCTCGGCGTCGTCCTGGGCGACCACGGTCAGCACCGGGGCTGGGGCGAGCATGGGCGTCGGCGCGGATTCGGCAATGGCATCGGTCAACGCCGGTTCGCTGGCGGCGACCTCCGGCTGCGTTTCGGACAGGGCTGCGGTCGGCAGCGGCGGCGGCTGCACCGCCGGCGCCACGCTTTCGTGATGTGCCTGGTGCGGCGGATCGATCTGGAAACGGGCGCGGTTGGCCGGCGCGGCGACGGCCGGTGCCGGTGCAACGATGGCCTCGGCGAACGGGGCGAAGATCGGGTCCGGCAGTGCCGGTTCATTGACGGCGGCGCGTGCCAGCGTGGCGGCGAAGCCGGTGCTGCCGCGGGTCGGCACGATCTCGTCGGCGCTGTCCAGGGTGCGGCCGGTAGCGCCCACTGCCGCACGGGCGAGGGCGGCCACCGCCGAGGTGGTGGCGGCAACCGGTTCCGGTGCCGGGGTGCTGCTGCGGCGGCGGGTGACGGCGGCGATCACCGCGTCGGCGGCGGTGCGCGGCTTGGGTGCCGGCGGCGGTGCAACGTCACGGCGCGAGGCTTCCAGTGCGCGCTGCACGGCGCTCTCGTCGTAGTTGGCGGCGGCGACGATCTCGATGCCTTCCTCGATCCGGCGGTTGGACAGGATCACGGCGTCAGGACCATGCTCCTTGCGCACCAGGTTCATGGCCGAGCGCATGTCGGCGGCGACGAATCGTTTGATTTTCATGCTGTGGTCACGAGGCGAAGACGGCGGGGTGGCGGTCGGGGAACTCGGGTGGTCGGTGGTCTGCACGGTGCGGGTTCCCCTTGGTGTCTGTCTGTTGCGTTGGTTCGAAAGTGGTGTCTGTTTTCTGGCGCATCGGCGGGCGGCGTCAGCTGATCGTTCCGACCAGCTTCAGGCGCTTGTCCTCCGGCACCTCGCTGTAGGCCAGGACCGACAGCGACGGAACGCTGTGGCGGACCAGGCGGGCCAGCGCGGCGCGCACCGGGCCAGGTACCAGCACGACCGCGGGCTCGTTGCGGGCTTCCTGCTTGCTGACACATTCGGCCAGGCTCTGGTGCAGTCGCTCAGCGAGTCCGGGTTCCAGCGCGGCGCCGTTGCCCTGCGTGGACTCCTGCAAGACACGTTCCAATTGCGGGTTGAGGGTGAACACCGGCAGCTCCGCCGACATTCCGGCGATCTCCTGCACGATGAAGCGGCCCAGCGCGGTGCGCACCGCGGCGGTCAGCACCGCCGGGTCCTGGCTGCTGGGCGCATGTTCGACCAGTGCCTCGGCGATCTTGCGCAGCTGGCGGATCGGAATGCGCTCGACCAGCAGGTTCTGCAGCACGCGCACCACCGCCGACAGCGGCAGCGCCTTCGGCGTCAGATCTTCGACGAGCTTGGGCGCGCTCTTGGCCAGGTTGGCCAGCAGGTGCTGCACTTCCTCATGGCCGAGCAGCTCGGGAGCATGTTCGCGGATCAGGTGCGACAGATGGGTGGCGACCACGGTGGCCGGGTCGACCACCGTGTAGCCCAGCGTTTCGGCCTGGGCGCGCTGGTGCGGCTGGATCCAGGTGGCATCCAGGCCGAACGCGGGGTCCTTGCCGGCGATGCCCTCTAGGGTGCCCAGCGCGCTGCCCGGGTCCAGTGCCAGCTCGCGATCCGGATGGATTTCGGCGGTGGCCACCGGCACGCCATGCACCAGCACGCGGTAGCCGTTGGCCGGCAGTTCCAGGTTGTCGCGGATGTGCACCGAGGGAATCAGGAAGCCGACATCCTGGGTCAGCTTGCGGCGCACGCCCTTGATGCGCGCCATCAGTTCGCCGCCCTGGTTGCTGTCCACCAGCGGAATCAGCCGATAGCCGACCTCCAGGCCCAGCGGATCGACCGGGCGCAGTTCGTCCCAGCTCAGCTCGGCAGTGGGGGCTGCGGCGGCTGGGCGCCCGAGCGCAGTGAGCGCGGCGGCATCGGTGCCACCGCCTGCCGCATCGGCAGCCGGCGCCTTGCCCTTGCGGTACAGCTTCCAGGCGATGAAGCCGAGGATCGCGGCCAGCGTCAGGAAAGCGACGTTGGGCATGCCCGGCACCAGGCCGACCACGCCGATGATGCCGGCGGTGATCGCCAGCGCGCGGTACTGGCCGAACACCTGGCCGGTCATGGCCTGGGCCATGTCCTGCGAACGCGAGGCGCGGGTGACCAGCATGGCCACGGCGCTGGAGACCAGCAGGGCCGGCAGCTGCGCCACCAGGCCGTCACCGATCGACAGCAGGGTGTAGGTGGCGGCGGCGTCGCCGAACGGCATGCCATGCTGCAGCACGCCCACGGCCAGGCCGCCGAGCATGTTGATGAACAGGATCAGGATGCCGGCGATGGCATCGCCGCGGATGAACTTGCTGGCGCCGTCCATCGCACCGTAGAAGTCGGCTTCCTCACGCACTTCCTCGCGGCGCAGCTTGGCTTCCTCGCGCGTCAGCAAACCGGCGTTGAGGTCGGCGTCGATCGCCATCTGCTTGCCGGGCATCGCGTCCAGGATGAAGCGCGCGGTCACTTCCGAGACGCGGCCGGCGCCCTTGGTGATCACCACGAAGTTGATGATGGTCAGGATCGCGAATACCACGATGCCGACCGCGTAGTTGCCGCCGATCACGAATTCACCGAAGGCGGCGATGACCTTGCCCGCGGCATCGTGGCCGTTCTGGCCGTTCAGCAGGATCACGCGGGTGGAGGCCACGTTCAGCGCCAGCCGCAGCATGGTGGTGATCAGCAGCACGATCGGGAAGATGGTGAAGTCCAGCGGGCGCTTCACGTAGACCACCGCCAGCAGCACCATCAGCGAGATGGCGATGTTGAAGGTGAACAGCGCATCGAGCACCGGCGCGGCCAGCGGCACCACGACCATGGCCAGCAGGGCCAGCACGATCAGCGGCGCGCCAAGGCCCTGGCGGATCATTTCCAGGGCGCGGCGGGTGTTGAAGCCGGTGGCGGGCTGGGCGCTCACGGGCGGCCTCCCTTGCCGAATTCATCCACCTGGATGTGCGGGGCGTCCGGCATCGGGCCAGTGCGCCAGGCGCGCAACTGGTAGACGTAGGACAGGACCTGGGCGACGGCCGAATACAGTCTCACGGGGATTTCCTTTCCGAGTTGGCCTTCCCGATACAAGGCGCGTGCCAAAGGCGGGGCGGAGACGATCGCGACCTTGTTGCCGTCGGCCACTTCACGGATGCGCAGGGCGGTCTCGTCCACGCCCAGCGCGACCACGGTAGGGGCGTTCATGGCGCCGCCCTCGTACTTCAGGGCCACCGCGTAGTGGGTGGGGTTGACCACCACCACGTCCGCCGTGGGCACCGCTTCCATCATCCGGCGGTTGGCCATCTGCTGCTGCAGCTGGCGGATGCGGCCCTTCACCTCGGGGCTGCCTTCGCTTTCCTTCATTTCCCGGCGCAGCTCTTCACGGGTCATCTTCAGCTTGCGCATCCAGTTCCAGCGCTGGTACGGCGCGTCGATGGCGGCCAGCACCAGCATCGCGCCGGCGGTGGCCAGCAGCAGCCGCAGGGTGAAGCCGAGGCCGTCGGTGATGGCCGCCTCCAGCGGGTGGTGGATCAGCCCGCGCAGGGTGTCAAAGCCGGTCCAGACCACCAGCCCGGCGGCGACGCCGACGAAGGCCACGCGCAGCAGCGATTTGGTGAACTCGGCAATGGCCTCCGGGCCGTACAGGCGCTTGAGCCCGCTCATCGGGTTCATGCGGTTGATGTCGGGCAGCAACGCCTTCTGCGACCAGCGCAGGCCGCCCATCACCAGCGGGGCGACGAAGCTGGCCAGCAGGCAGACCAGCACCAGCGGTGCGATCACCAGCAGGAACTGCAGCAGCAGGTCGCCGAAGTGGCCGAACAGTTCCTTCGGGTTCTGCCGCAGGGTCTGCTCGGGGCTGAGCGCCTGCTTCATCCAGGCGCTGGCGCCGCGTCCGATCGAGCCGCTCATGGCCATCACCGCCAGCACGCCGGCGCCGAACACGGCGGCGGTGCCGAGTTCGCGCGAGCGCGGCAGGTTGCCCTGCTCGCGGGCATCGCGCAGGCGTTTTTCGGTGGGTTGTTCGGTCTTTTCGCCGGCGGATTCGTTCTCGGACATCACGTGCACTGCGGCAGGGGTTGCCGGAGGGCGTGCAAGAACCGTGCCGTTATCCGTCAGCCGCGAACGGCAGCACTGTGTGTCTGCTCCTGCTCATTCTGGCGTTCGCAGTGCTGTATGCGCTGCCGCGCTATCGCATCCAGAGGGCGAGGAAGATCGTTCAACTGCTGCTGTACAGGGAGCAGCTAGCAGCTACATGAGGCATGATGCCAAGACGCAGAGAGAAGGGCGGTGCTGAATGGGTTGCAGGATGGGATATCGCAGCAATGAGCTTTGACATAGTCGTTTTGAAGCTGGAAGACCTCGGTGAAAAAGACCTCTCCAATGTTGAGGCTGTGCAGGACATCGGATGTCCCCAGGCCATAATCGCATCATTGGAGTTGGTGTTCCCCGGATGTGTCCAAGGTGCATTCTCGGATGGTGAGCGCTACTCGCTCGAGTCCGCTCTGAATGGAGACCCGGTGAGCTCCATACACCTTACTCTTCGATTCGGTCGAGCATGGTCTGAGGCGGCCAATTCTGAGTTCATGGCCCTGCTTTCAACACTTTGCCAGCGGTTGCAGTCAGTCGCGTTTGCCGTCTCCGACAACTCGAGGATTACCCCTCCCTGCTGAAGCGGACGATCTTGCTTGCGACAACGGCATGGGAGGCCAAGGCTCGTTGAGCATCGGGTGACCGGCAGGAGGAAGCATCCCCAAGATGAAGCTGGATGGCTTGCCGGCGCGTCAGCGTTCGACCTGGCCGCTCCAGGGATGACGCAAATGGCAACGTCGACGTTACCGTGAATTGCGTATTTCTGCAGAAGAGTCCAGAACTCTTGCAGACAACCAACGCACCCTCCGACCATCAGGTCGGTGCGCCGAGCGCTTCTCAGCAGGCCATCACCTGTTGCATCGCCAGGTGGATTCAGCGTCCCCCACCTTCGGGCGCTTTGAAGCCGGTGCTCAGCTCGATCCGCGGCCGGGGCAGGTCATGCAGCTGCATGAAGCGCGCCGCGTCGACCGGGCGGCCGAGCAGGTACCCCTGCAGGAAGTCGCAGCCCAGGCGCTCCAGGTAGGCGCGCTGCGCGGCGGTTTCCACGCCCTCGGCGACGATGTCCATGTCCAGTGCATGGCCCAGCGCCACGATCGCCGAGACGATCACCACGTCCTCCGCACTGTGTTCCAGGTCACGCACGAACGCGTGGTCGATCTTGATCTCCGTGGCCGGCAGCCGCTTCAGGTACAGCAGGCTGGAATAGCCGGTTCCGAAATCATCGATGGAGATGCCCACGCCCAGCGCCGACAGGGCCTGCAGCAGGCGAAGGCTGGCATCGGTATCGCGCATGACCGTGCTTTCGGTGATCTCCAGCACCAGGTGGCGCGGGGCAATGTCGTAGCGTTCGATCACTTCACGCACATCCTGCAGCAGGTGCGGCGAACTGAACTGCACCGGCGACAGGTTCACCGACATCGACCAGCCTTCATGCCCGGCGTCGCGCCAGCGCCGCAGCTGCTGGCAGGCCTGGTCCAGTGCCCAGCGACCGATCTCGTTGATCGCGCCGCTGCGTTCGGCCAGGCGGATGAAGCGGTCCGGTGGGATCAGCCCGTGCTCCGGGTGCTTCCAGCGGATCAGCGCTTCGGCACCGGCCACCTTCTGGGTGGCCACGCGGATCTTCGGCTGATAGTGCAGGAACAGCTGCTCGCTGCCGATCGCACGGCGCAGGTCGGCCAGCAGCCGGAACTGCTGCTCGGCACTGTCGTTCATCCAGTCGGCGAACAGCACGAAGGCGTTGCGTCCGGATTCCTTGGCCTGGTACATCGCCGCGTCGGCGAAGGCCATCAGCTGGCGCTCGCTGGCAGCGTGGTCGGGGCAGATGGCCACGCCGATGCTGGCAGTCACCTGCAGTTCGTTGTCCGGCAGCAGCGGGCCGCTGCCCACCGCCTGCAGGATGCGCCGGGCGAGGGTGGGCAGGTCCTCGTCGTGCTCGATGCGCACCACCAGCACGAATTCGTCGCCGCCCAGACGGGCCAGCATATCGTTGGGCCGGAGCAGCTGGCGGGTACGCTCGGCCACCGCCACCAGCAGTGCGTCGCCGGCCTGATGGCCGTAGGCATCGTTGACCTGCTTGAAGCCGTCCAGGTCCATGAACATCACCGCGAAGCGGCTGCCGCCCTGTTCGGCTTCGGCCAGCGCCTGCACGATACGCCGCTGCAGCAGCAGGCGGTTGGGCAGGCGGGTCAGCGGATCGTGCAGCGCGGCCTGAGTCAGTTCCTGCTGGGCATCGGTCAACGAGGTGCTCAGCATCGAGTTGCGCAGCCGCAGCAGCTGCGCCTCCACCCGCTGGTCCAGCCACGAGACCACCAGCACTACCGCCAGGATCGCAACCGTCAGCACCACCACCAGCATCGCCAGCCACCCGCTCTGCAGGCCATCACCCACCGCCGCGCCGCAGATGCTGCCTTCCGGGAAACGCGCGGCCGCCATGCCGGTGTAGTGCATGCCGACGATGGCCAGGCCAAGCAGGCCGGCGGCCGCCAACCGGTCACCGACGCGGGTGCGCTGCGCGCGCAGGCGGAAGGCCACGTACAGCGCGGTCCACGACGCGGCCACCGCCACCACCAGGGAGAGCAGCAGCCAGCCCGGGTCGTAGTCGATCCCGGGCTGCATGCGCATCGCCGCCATGCCGACGTAGTGCATGCCGGCAATGCCGGTGCCCATCAGCAGGGCACCGCCGGCCAATCGCGGATGGGGCAGGGTGCGCAGCGAGACCAGCCACAGTGCGAACACCGACGAGGCGATCGCCAGGGCCAGCGAGAGCAGGGTGATGGGAAGGTCGTAGCCCAGTGCAATGGGCAGATCGAAGGCCAGCATGCCGATGAAGTGCATCGACCAGATGCCCAGGCCCATGGCGAATCCGCCCCCCAGGCGCCACCACCAGGCGGCTGCCCTGCCCGGGGCGGTGACCGTGCGCCCGGCCATGGCCAGCGCCGTGTACGACGCCATCACGGCAACCACCAGCGAGATCGCCACCAGCCACGGGTTGTACGTGCCTACCAGCATTCGTCAGTCTCCCGGACCTGCCTGTCGACGGAAACCACGGTGGGGCATGCATGAGGCAGGCCGACGCGAACGGGCGTCCGCCAGGTGCGGCATCCCCCCGGTTGCCGCGCATTCACTCTAACGCGCAGACCGGGGGGGACTTCAAGCGGCAATCCGTGAAATTGCGCCCCTGTAGAGCCGAGATCCTATGTTCGGCTGCCACTCCTGCCGAAGGCAGCCGAGCATGGGCTCGGATCTACAGAAACAAATGCATGGCAAGTAGTAGAACGTGATGACCGGGTCAGCGTGTGACCGCGTCCGCGGCCTGGAAGGCGGCGTCGAACAGGCGCTGTACCGGCGGCCCCATTTCCCCGGCCAGCAGCGCCAGCAGAAACAGGCCCAGCAGCAGCGAAACCGGCAGGCCCAGCTGAATCGGGTTCAGCGCAGGGGCGGCACGCGCCAGTACACCGAAGGCCAGATTCACCGCCAACATCGCCACGGTCAGCGGAATGGCCAGGCTCAGCGCGCCGCGCAGCACAGTCAGCAGGAAGGTCGGGGCGATGCTGAAGAAGGCATGTGGATCTGGCAGCGGGGCGCCGATCGGCAGCGCGCGATAGCTGTCCACCAGCAGCGAGATCAACGCCAGGTGGCCGTTGGCGGTGAAGAAGAGCAGCCCGAACAGCAGGTAGAACCACTGTCCGATCACACCGGAGGTGCCACCGCGCAGCGGATCGCTCATCTGCGCGAAGGCCAGGCCGGTGCCTTGCGCGATCAGTTCGCCGGCCATCGCACCGGCTTCGAATACCAGCCGCAGCATGAAACCGATGGACACGCCGATGGCCAGTTCGCGCGCGATGGTCAGCACCGTAGCCGCGTCGAAGCCGGTCCAGTCCGGTACCGGGGGCAGCAGCGGCGCCAGTGCAATGGCCAGGGTGCCGGCCAGTACCACGCGCACCCGCGACGGCACCGCGCGGGTCCCGACCATGGGCATGGCCATGGCTACCGCGCCGATGCGCAGCATGGTCCACAGCACGGTACCGATCATGCCGAAGGCCTGCAGGCCGTCGGCCGCCATCTGTGTCGCGGCATCCATCGAAGCGCGTGTCCTAGCCGATCAGGTGCGGAATGCGCTGGAACAGCAGCGTGGTGAATTCAACCAGCTGGCCGATCAGCAGGCTGCCCAGCGCGAACAGCACTGCTGTCAGCGCTGCCGCCTTGGCGACGAAGGCGATCGTCGGTTCATTGAGCTGGGTCGCGGCCTGCACGACACCAACCACCACGCCCACCACCAGTACGGTGAGCAGCAGCGGGCCGGCCACCCACAGCACGGTGATCAGGCCGCCACGCAGTTCGGTCAAGGCAAGTTCGGGAGACATTCGGGTTCCACCTTCTTATATAGAGTCGAGCCATGCTCGACTGTCTTTCAATCGCGCCGGATCGCGTCACGCGGGATTGAAGCTGGCCGCCAACGTACCCACGGTCAGCACCCAGCCATCGACCAGCACGAACAGCAGGATCTTGAACGGTGCCGAGACCAGCATCGGCGACAGCATCATCATGCCCATCGACATCAGCACGCTGGCAACGACCAGGTCGATGATCACGAACGGGATGAAGATCAGGAATCCGATCTCGAAGGCGGTCTTCAGTTCACTGGTGACGAACGAAGCGACCAGCACCGGGAACGGGATCGCGTCGGGGCTGGCGTAGGTGCCATGCCCGGCGATGCCCGCAAAGGTCATCAGGTCGGTCTCGCGGATCTGCGCCAGCATGAACCCGCGCAGTGGCTGCGTGGTCAGCGTCCATGCGGTCTGGAAGTCGATGTCGCCGTTGAGGTAGGGCGCCATGCCCGCGCTCCACGCCTTGTCCCAGGTCGGCATCATCACCATCGCGGTCAGGAACAGGGCCAGGCCCAGCAGCACCTGGTTGGACGGCGTCTGACCGGTGCCCAGCGCCTGGCGCAGCAGGCCCAGCACGATGATGATGCGGGTGAACGAGGTCAGCACCAGCAGCATCGACGGGATCAGGGTGATCGCGGTCATCAGCAGCAGGGTCTGCAGCGGCAGGCTGACCGGCGCACCGCCGATCTTGCCGACGTTGACGTCCGGCAGAGGGGTGGCCGGAGCACCGGGTGCGGCGAACGCCAGCGCCGGCAACAGGCACAGGGCAAGCAACAGCAGCCACGGCATCAGGGTGGCGAGACGGGTACGGGTGACACGCATGTCAGGGGTCCTTGCGCAGCCGCTGCTGCAGCAGCTGGGCGAAATTCGGGAGATTCTTGAAGTCCGGCACGCGCACCGGCGCCGGTGGCGGAAGCGGTTCGGGCAGGGTGTGCAGGGTGTTGATGCCGCCGGCGGTGACGCCCAGCAGCAGCTGCTGGCCGTTGACCTCCACCACCACCACGCGTTCCTTGGCACCGACATTCAGGCTGGCCACCACCTTCATGCCTTCGGCCGGGCGGAAGCCGCTGCCAGGCATGCGCTTGAGCAGCCAGCCCAGGCCGATCACCAGTGCCAGCACCGCCAGCAGCGCCAGCACCGCACCGAACAGGCTGGGTGCGGCGGCCGCATGCTGGCCGACCTGCGGGCCGATCGGCGCGGCGGCCTTGCCGACCGCCAGCAGGGTGGAGGCCAGCAGGCTCAACGCAGTCTCCGGATACGCTCGCTGGGGCTGACCACGTCGGTCAGGCGCACGCCGAAGCGGTCATTGATCACCACCACTTCGCCGTGGGCGATCAGGGTGCCATTGACGAACACGTCCAGCGATTCGCCTGCACCGCGCTCCAGTTCCACCACCGACCCCTGGTTGAGCTGCAGCAGGTTGCGGATCGGCAGGCGGGCACGACCGACTTCCAGCGACAGGGTCACCGGCACATCGAGGATCACGTCCAGGTTCAGGTCCGGACCATCCGCCTCATCGGCCTGCAGGCTGCTGAACTGGGCCGGGGTCGGTTCGAGGGCGTCGATATCGTTCATTGCGGGTCTTCCTGGATGACGGGTACGCGCGGGCGGGTGCCCGGCGGATGGGTAGCGGTGATCTTCACGGCGTTCATGCCGTTGGCGATGCCGAACTCGCCGGTGAACACGGGGATGTTCTCCACGCACAGCGGCACCTGCGGGCTCAGCTCGATCGGCAGGATGTCGCCGACCCTCAGCCGGGTCAGGTCGCGCAGGGTCATGCGCTTGCTGGCCAGTACGCTGGACAGGGTGACTTCGGCGATGTTGAGCTGCTCGCGCAGGGTCTTGCCCCAGCTCTCGTCGCGGTCGTTGCGGTCGCTCTGGATGCCGGCGTCGAGCAGTTCGCGGATCGGTTCCAGCATCGAGTAGGGCAGGGTGACGTGGATGTCGCCGCCGCCACCGTCGAGCTCGACGTGCAGGCGGCACACCACCACGTACTCGCGCGGGGTCACGATGTTGGCGAAATGCGGGTTGATCTCCGAGTTGATGTACTCGAAGTCGACATCCATCACCGGTGCCCACGCTTCGCGCAGATCGGCGAAGGTCTGCTTCAACAGCAGGTGGATCACCCGCATTTCAGTAGCCGTGAACTCGCGGCCCTCGATGCGGGTGGGGTAGCGACCGTCGCCGCCGAAGAAATTGTCGACGATGGCGAACACCAGGGTCGGCTCGAACACGATCAGGCCGGTACCGCGCAGCGGCTTGAAGCGGATCAGGTTCAGGTTGGTCGGTACATACAGCGAGTGCATGTAGTCGTTGAACTTGATCAGCTCGATGCCGCGCACCGACAGTTCGGCCGAGCGGCGGATCAGGTTGAACAGGCCGATCCGCCACAGGCGCGCGAAGCGCTCGTGGACCATTTCCAGGGTCGGCATGCGACCTCGGATGATGCGGTCCTGGCTGGCGAAGTCGTACGAGCGCGCTTCGCCTGACGGGGGTTCCGCATCGGTCTCGACCGCGCCACTGTCCACGCCGTGGAGCAGGGCATCGATCTCGTCCTGGGACAGCAGATCATTCATCGGTGGGCCCTTACTGGGTCACGAAACTGGTGAACAGCAGATCGTCGGCGCCGTTGCTGCCGGTCTCGGCCTTGAGCACCTTCTGCACTTCGGCCAACGAGGCGGCCTGCAGCTTCTGCTTGCCGGCGACATCGGCGATCTGGTCCGGGCTGACCTGCGAGAACAGCATCAGCAGGCGCGCACGGATGGCCGGGGCGTGGGTCTTGATCGCTTCCAGCGCGGCCGGGTCGCGGGTCATCAGCTGAACCTCCAGCTGCAGGTAACGCGGGCCGTCGACCGGGCCATTGAGGTTGACCACGAAGGCCGGATCCAGCGCGAAGTACTGTGCCGGGGCTGGGGTCGCGCTCTTCTTCGGCGCCTGTGCGGTCTTCTCTTCGTGCTTGGACTGGGTGAAGAACCACACACCGCCACCGGCAGCAGCGGCGGCCAGTACGGCCACCAGCGCGGTGATCAGGATCGGACTACGCGGCTTGGCGGCCTTGTCCTTCTCGGCGGTCTTCTTGGTTTTGTCAGCGGCTGCGGCCACGGGGTGAAGCTCCTGAGGGTTGCTTCACCGGGATATGCAAGCGGTGTGCCGAAGGCCGGGCAGCGGGATGCGACGGAATTCCGTCGGGTACCTGTGCCGGTAGGTGCCGACCTTGGTCGGCACGGCTGTCAGGCGTAGGCGTCCAGCAGTCCGCGCTGGCGGATCAACTGCGCCGACGACACACTGGCCTCGCCCGGCGTCGGTTCTCCGTCGCCGATGATGCCGCTGCCACCGGGCTGGCCCGGCGCATTGCCGTCACCGCCCGGTGCCTGGTGGCCGACATCGGCGTGGGCCAGCTGGAAGCCCTGTTCGCCCAGCAGCTCGCGCAGGCGCGGCAGGCTGCTTTCCAGCGCTTGCCGAACGTCCACGTGCGGGCTGCTGAAACTGGCATGCACCTTGTCGCCGTTCAACTGCAGACGTACGTCGACCGGGCCCATGTCGTCCGGGCTCAGGCGGATGTGGGCGTGGCCGATCTTCTGGTCGGCCAGCCAGCCCAGCCGTGCGCCGATGGCCTGGTCGAAGCCATCGTCACCCAGCACGGGTTTCGGCGTCGGTTCGCCATTGAAGATCGCGTTGCCGGTGGCGAGTGCGGCCTTGAGGTCCTGCACGGCGGCCGCTGCCGGTGCGTGCAGCAACGGTGTACCTGCGCGGTCGCCAACGACGGCCACGTCACTGCCTTCGCCGCGCTCGCTGCGCTTGCCGGGCAGGATCATCTCCGGCAGTGGCAGCGCGGTGGCATCCTCCGGGCTGGTCGCAGCCGGTTTGCCGTCGGCCGCCACTGGGGCTGCGGTTGCCGCTGCCGGCGCGGCTGCAGGCAGTGTCGGGTTCGTGGCGGGGGCAGCAGCAGGCAGCGCGCTGTCGTCACTGGCCAGCGCCGGTGCAGCGGTGGTCGGCAGCGCAGCGGCCGGATCGGCAGGCATCGGCATCGCCAGCACCAGGCCGGCCAGGCCCGGCGGTGGCCACGGGGCGTCCTCGGTCGTGGCGGGCTTGTCCTTTTCGGTGCCGGGTCCAGCCGGGGTCACGGCAACGGGCGGCAGCGACGGCGTTTCAGCGGTTGCCGCTTCGGCGTCCGCGTTGCGTTCATCCGGTGCCTGGCCATTGCTGTCGGCGGTCGATGGTTGGCTCGGCGTGGATGGCATCGGTGTCGTGGCGCTGCCGGCTGGCGTGGGTGCAGACGGGGCGCCGCTCTGCAGCAGCTGGCTGAAGTCCTTTCCGCCTTCGCTGCGCGAGGCGCGTGCGGCACTGTTGCTGGTGGCGGGCGTGGCCGTGTTGGCGCTGCTGGCCAGCGGGGCGGGCATCACGAGCGGCCTCCCTGCTCGGCGCCGTCCTGGTCTTCGGCCTGCACCAGGCGTGCACGCCGTGCGCCAATGTCGTCCATCTCGCGCTGGTCGCGGCGGTCGGTCACCACCTTTTCCTGCGCCCGGTAGCTGGCGGCCAGCTGCTCCAGCACCGCCTTGTCACGGCTGGCCAGGATCAGGCGTGCGCGCTCGGCCTCCACTTTTTCGCGGTTGCCATTCACCGTGGCCTGCTGCTGCTCGACCGCGCTGTCCAGTCGATCGAGGAAGGCGCGGCGGTTGAGCAACTGTGCCGGGCTGGTCGCCGCCATCTGGGCATTGGCGTATTCCTCGGCATAGCGGCGCAGTTCGTCCAGTCGCGAGAGATGGGTGTCGAGCACGCGCTGGCGTTCGGCCAGGTCGCGGGCGACCGCGTCCTCGTGTTCCTGGGCCCGCTTGAGCAGGGGATCGATGCGCTTGGACTGGTTCATGGCTTAACTCTCTTGTTCCACCAGGCGCTGCAGCGCCGCCTGGCTGTGCGGGAGATCTGCGGCCTTGGCAACGTCCTGGCCGAGGAACTCCATGATTTCCGGCCAGCGTTCCAGGGCTTCGTCGGTGGCCGCGTCGTTGCCGCGCTGGTAAGCACCGATCGCGATCAGGTCCCGGTTGGCCGAGTAGGCCGAGACCAGTCGCTTCAACTTGCGGATGCGCAGGCGCCACGGTTCGTCCGCGATTTCCGTGACCACGCGGCTGACCGACGATTCGACGTCGATGGCCGGGTACAGCCCGCTGTCGGCCACGCGGCGCGAGAGCAGGATGTGGCCATCGAGGATCGCGCGCGCGGCGTCGGCGATCGGATCCTGCGGATCATCGCCTTCGGTCAGCACGGTGTAGAACGCGGTGATCGAGCCACGGCCCTTGGCGCCATTGCCGGCGCGTTCGACCAGTGCCGGCAGCTTGGCGAACACCGACGGCGGGTAGCCGCGGGTGGTCGGCGGTTCGCCGACCGACAGGCCGATCTCGCGCTGCGCCTGGGCGAAGCGGGTCAGCGAGTCCATCAGCAGCAGCACGTTCAGGCCCTGGTCGCGGAACCACTCGGCAATGGCGGTGGCGCGGTAGGCACCATGCAGTCGCGCCAGCGGCGGCCGGTCGGCGGGGCTGGCGACCACCACGGCGCGGCGCAGGCCTTCCTCGCCCAGCGTGGTCTCGACGAAATCGCGCACTTCGCGGCCGCGTTCACCGATCAGGCCGACCACGATCACGTCGGCGGCGGTGTAGCGGGTCATCATGCCCAGCAGCGTCGACTTGCCGACGCCGGAGCCGGCGAACAGGCCGACGCGCTGGCCGCGGCCGATCGGCAGCAGCGCGTTGATCGCGCGCACGCCCACGTCCAGCGGCTGGGTGATCGGTTCACGCGCCAGCGGATTGATCGACACGCCGGCCATGCCGACATGGCCTTCGGCGCGGATCGGGCCCTTGCCGTCCAGCGGCACGCCGTCGCTGTCGATGACGCGGCCGAGCAGGCCTTCGCCCACTTCCACGCCGCCCCGGCGCGCCGATGGCACCACCCGGGCGTTGGGCAGCAGGCCATGCAGTTCGGCGCTGGGCATCAGGTAGGTGCGTTCGCCGGCGAAGCCGACCACTTCGGCGTCGACCCAGCCGCCGTCGACCACTTCCACCTTGCAGCTGGCCCCCAGCGGCGCCTCGCAGCCGACCGCTTCCAGGGTCAGCCCGACCGCACGGCGCAGCACGCCCTCGCGGATCAGGCCACGACCATGCGCGGTGTCCACGCGCAGGCCATCCAGGCGCCGGGCCAGGCGCAGGTTGCGGGCCACGGCCCAGTCGGCCGGCGGCGGAGTGGTTTGCGGTCCAACGCTCATGCCGTCGCTCCGGTCTGGCGGATCACCGCATCCAGCGCACCGCGCAGGCGGGCTTCCAGGGTGCCGTCGATGCGCACGGCTTCGGCGTGCACGCGCAGGTCGCCACGGCTGAGGCTGGTATCCGGTACCAGGCGCTGCGCCGGTGACAGGTTCAGCAGCGGGGCAAGCGCGGCGATGTCATCCGGATGCAGCCGCACTTCCACCTCGCGGGTGCTGCCGCCCACGGCGTCGATCGCTTCGCCGACCAGCTGTGCCAGCAGTGCCGGCTCGGCTTCGTAGGCACGGCCGACCAGCGCGCCGGCGATGCGTACCGCCAGCTCGCCGAGGGCGCCGACCACTTCGTTCTCCAGCCGCACCAGCGGCCGGCTGAAGTTGTCCAGGATCCCTTCGATCTGCGCGGCGAGGCGACGTACTTCGGCCTGGCCCTGGCCGTAGCCGTCGGCATGGCCCTGTTCGAACCCTTCCTTCTCGGCGCTGTCCTGGATCGCCTGGATCTCTTCAAGGGTCGGCAGCTGCAGCGGCGGCTCCGGTTCGTGTTCCGGATCCGGCTCGGTGAGTTCGAACGCATCCTCCTGATCCGGCACCGGTTCGGGCTGGGCCAGCAGGTCCGGGGCAAGCCAGCGCACGACGTTGCTCACAGCATGGCCTCCGCGCTGCCACCGATGGTGACGGTGCCTTCATCGGCCATGCGCTTGACGATGGCCAGGATCTCACGTTGCGCGCCTTCCACGTCGGACAGGCGCACCGGACCGCGGGCCTCCATGTCTTCGAGCAGGATTTCGGCCGCGCGCTGCGACATGTTGCGGGTGATCTTGTCGCGCACCTTGATGTCGGCGCCGCGCAGGGCCAGGCCCAGGCGCTCGCCGCTCACCTCGCGCAGCACCAGCTGCATCTCGCGATCGTCCAGGTCGACCAGGTCGTCGAACACGAACATCAGGTCCTGGATGCGGTTGCTCAACGGCGCATCGATGCGCGCGATCTCGCCCAGGATCGCCTGGTCCTGGCCGCTGTCCATGAAGTTCAGGATGTTGGCCGCGCACTGCACGCCGCCGATGTTCGACGACTTCAGGTTCTGGTTGCCGGCGAACTGGCGCTCCATGATCTCGTTGAGTTCATTGAGCGCGTTCGGAGGAATACCGTCGAGGGTGGCGATGCGCAGCAGCACATCCACACGGGTGCGGTCCGGCAGCAGCTTCAGCGCGTCGGCGGCCTGGTCGGTTTCCAGGTGCGCCATCACGATGGCGATGATCTGCGGGTGCTCGTTGCGCACCAGGTCGGCCACCGCACGCGGGTCCATCCACTTCAGCGCGTCCAGGCCGGTGGTGTTGCGGCCGAGCAGGATGCGGTCGATCAGGTTGCCGGCCTTCTCGCTGCCCAGCGCCTGCACCAGCATGTTGCGGATGTAGTCGTCCGAGCCCACGCCCAGCGAGGTCTTCGAGCCCAGCTCCTGGCCGAACTGGTCCATCACCCGTTCCACCTGCTCGCGGGTGATGTCGGTCATGGTGGCCATGGCGATGCCGATCTTCTGCACCTCCTTGGGTTCCATGTGGCGCAGCACTTCGGCCGCATCCAGCTCACCCAGCGAAAGCAGCAGCACGGCCGCGCGCTGTACACCGGTCAGTTGTGCCTCAGTCATTGGCCACCCAGCCCTTGACCACCTGGGCCACGCGCTTGGAGTCGGTCTTCACGGCTTCACGCGCCATCCGCAGTCGTTCCTCATATGAATCCACCGGCAGTGCGAGCGCATCCGGTCCGCCCAGGCTTGCCCGGTCGGTGCCCAGCGCCGGCAGCGCAATGCCATCGTCATCGACCAACTGGACGTCCGCGGTATGCGGCTCCAGCGCCTGCTCGTCCGCCTTCCTGCTCTGGCCGGTGATCGCGCGCAGCGCCGGGCGCAGCACGCCGAACAGCAGCGCGAGCACCACCACCGCGCCAAGCAGCATGCGGCCGGCGTCGTGCACCCACGGCAGCTCCCACCAGGCCGGGCCTTGTTCAGGCGTGGTCTCTCGCACGAACGGGGCATTCATCACCGACACGGTGTCGCCACGCTCGGCGTTGAAGCCGACGGCCTGCTTGACCAGGGCCTCGACGCGGGTCAGTTCGGCGGCCGACAGCGGCTGCGGACTCATCTTGCCGTTGGCGCCGGCGCGCGGCACGTTGTCCACCAGCACCGCCACCGACACGCGCTTGATGCGGCCGGCCGGCTGGCGGGTGTGCTGCAGGGTGCGGTCCAGCTCGTAGTTGCGGGTGGCGTTCTTGCTGCTTTCGGTCGGGGTCTGCGCGGTGGCCGGCGCGGCCTGCTGGCCCGGCGGACTGTTGCTGGTCGCGCCCGGCACGCCCTGCGGACCCGGCGTGCTGGTGGTGTTCTCGCTCATCTGCTCGCTGCGCAGCTTCTGCGGTTCACCGTTGTAGAGCTCACGGGCTTCCTCGGTCACCGAGAAATCCATGTCCACGCTCACTTCCGGATTGACGCGGCCGGGGCCCGTCATCGGTTCCAGCAGCTCGCGGATGCGCTGGTTGAACGAAGTTTCCTGGCGGCGCACCTGCTCGAACTGCGCGGCGTTGACCGCCGCTTCGCTGTTCGGGTCGGTGATGCTGAGCATGCGCCCGCTCTGGTCGACCACGGTCACCCGTTCCGGCGCGAGGTCCGGAATGCTGGCCGCGACCATGTGCACGATGGCATCGACCTGGCTGCGTTCCAGCTGCTGGCCGCCCCGCAGTTCCAGGGTGACCGAGGCGCTGGCCACGTCACGCTGGCGGGTGAAGGCGCTGGGCTTGGGAATGGCCAGGTGCACGCGCGAATCGCGCACCGGGCGCAACGTGTTGATGGTGCGCGACAGTTCGGTTTCCAGCGCGTGCTGGTAGCGCGCGCTTTCGACGAACTGGCTGACGCCGAAGCCCGGGTCGCGTTCCATCAGCTCGAAGCCGAGCTTGCCACTGTCGGTCAGGCCGGAACCGGCCAGCTTCAGGCGGGCGTCGTGCAGGTTCTTTTCCGGCACGGTGATGCCACCGGTGGCCGGGTCGAGCGCGAACGGAATCTGCGCGGCGCGCAGCAGGTCGGTCGCTTCAGCGGTGGCCTTCTGGTCCAGGCCGGTGTACAGCGGGACCATGCCCGGCTTCTGTGACCAGAAGAACACGGACAGGCCTGCCGCCACCGCCACCGCGATCATCGCCATCAGGCCCAGCCGACGGGTGATCTGCAGACTCTGCAGGCGGTCGAACCATTGCCCGGCCTTCTCGGCGTTCAGGCTGTCCTTGGAGAGCGTCAGTGCCATGCGTCTCTATTCCTTACAGCGGCATGTTCATCACGTCCTGGTAAGCCTGGACGAGACGGTTGCGGACTTCCACGGTGGCGCGGAAGGCGATCTGGGACTGCTGCGAGGCGACCATCACCTTGGCCAGGTCGGCGCTGGGGTCGCCCATCTCGAAGGCCTTGGCGAGGGCGCCGGACTTCTGCTGCGCATCGTTGACGCCGGCAATCGCACCACGCAGGGTTTCGGTGAAGCTGGCCGGCTGCACCTGCGGCGCGTCCAGCACCGTGCCCGGCAGGGCGTTGCTGCGCGGCGTTTCGCCCAGCGGGTTGAGCGCCGGCTGTCCCATCTGGGTCTGATAGGAGCGGATCTGCGAAAGGATCGAAGTGACGGAGTGGGACATCTGCAACGGTTCCAGAAACAGGGATGGGGTTGTCTGCTGGAGCAGGTGCAAGTGCCGTGCCGAAACCGGTTTTCGATTCAGTGAAGTGAGGAGGTTGGATGTGCGTGCGGGGTTGCACCCCGCGCCCCGCGGTAGTGCCGGCCGCTGGCCGGCAACCTCAACGGCAACGCCAACGGCCAAAGCCGGAGCGGGAGCAACAGCAGAAGCGGGTCTACTGAGGGATGGCGGGGTGGGTCCGGTTACGGGGGGCGCCGTAAATCCGTCCATGGAGGCTCGGTCGCGCCATCCATGGCGCTCACGCCCCCGCAACCGGACCCACCCCGCCTTCGATAGACCTCGGCGATCTGTCAGGACGGCATCCTGCTCTGGTGGGTGTCGACCTTGGTCGACGCACTCTGGGCGGCACGGGGTCGGATCCCGTTGCAACGCAACGGGCTCTGACTCCATTGGCGGCGTCATTTAACCGGCGTCTAACCGGCGTCGGTTTTCTGGCCTACGGCTGCAGGGTCCAGCGGCCGGAATTCTGACGCTGGCGTGGGGCAATGGGGCCGTCGTGCTGGGTGTAGATGAAACGGCCCTGGCGGTCGCTCAGGCAGGTCAGCAGGAGGGTGTAGTGGGCGGAACCGGCCGGGTAGGCCTCGGTCATCTGGATTTCCGCGATATGCGGAGCCAGGCGCTGGTAGCGGTAGCTGCCGCCGATGCGGAGCGCGGTGCCGAGGATATCCAGCACGTATTGGCTGCCGGCGAAGCTGACCTGGACCATGCGCCCGGCGTTGGGGTTGTCGGATGCGTACAGCGGGTCGCTGAGGTTGATGAACTGGCGCTGGTCGAGCGTGGCGGGCAGGGTGCAGTTGGCCGCGGTGGCCAGGGACGGGCAGAGCAGGGTGGCGAGCAGGCAAGGCGATGCATGGTGGAACCTCCTTGGGGATGTCCTCGCCATGCTCCGCACTGCGACCGTGTTGTCTCTAGGAAAACCTGCAAAAGCAATGGGCTCTGATCCCGTTCCGCCGGAAAGCGATCTGACCCCGGGGGCCAAAAACACCAACGCCCGGGGAAGCCCGGGCGTTCGTGCCCCCTTCATGCTGATGACGAGCTTCAGCCGGCCAGTTCGGCCTGCTCGCGCTCGATGCCGTACTTGCGCAGCTTTTCCACCAGGGTGGTGCGGCGCAGGCCGAGCAGCTGGGCGGCGTGGGCGACCACGCCCTGGGTGCGCTCCAGCGCTTCGTTGATCAGGCCCAGTTCGATGTTGGCCATGTGATTGCGCAGGTCCAGGCCATCGTCGGGCAGGGCGGCCGGTGCCGCCGGGCGATTGACGGCGATGCCGTGCTCCAGCGCCGGCTGGTTGCCGCTGCCCGGCGTGTGGAACGAGAAACTGCGCAGGTCCAGGCGTTCTTCGCTGGCAACCGGAGCTGCCGGTGCCGGTGCGGCCACCGCTGCTGCCAACGCGGCGTCGCCACGATAGCGGGCCGGCAGGTCCTGCACGCGCACCGAACCACCCGGATGCAGCACCGCCAGGCGCTCGACCAGGTTGGTCAGCTCGCGCACATTGCCCGGCCACTCGTAGCCGGCCAGGGCCTGCAGGGCTTCCGGGGTGAAGCGCACTTCGCCACGGCCGGTGCGGGCCAGCTGTGCGGCGATGGTTTCCACCAGCGCCGGCAGGTCTTCGCGACGCTCGCGCAGGGCGGGCACGTCGATCGGGAACACGTTGAGGCGATAGAACAGGTCCTCGCGGAACTTGCCTTCGGCGATGCGCGTTTCCAGATCACGGTGGGTCGCGGCCACGACGCGCACGTTGCAGCGGATGGTCTGGTTGCCACCGACGCGCTCGAAGCTGCGTTCCTGCAGCACGCGCAGCAGCTTCACCTGCATGGGCAGGCTCATGTCGCCGATTTCGTCGAGCAGCAGGGTGCCGCCCTCGGCCATTTCGAAACGGCCCTTGCGCGCGGTCAGTGCGCCAGTAAAGGCACCCTTCTCGTGGCCGAACAGTTCGCTTTCCAGCAGGTCGGCCGGAATGGCGCCGCAGTTGATCGCCACGAACGGACCATCACGGCGCGGCGAGCGCTGGTGGATCGCACGCGATACGACTTCCTTGCCGGTACCGGATTCGCCCAGCACCAGTACGGTGGTATCGAATGCGGCAACCTGCTCGATCATGGTACGCAGTGCAGTCACCGCCGGGCCGTTGCCGGTCGGGCCTTGATCCTGCGCGGCGCCGGCCTGATGCTCGGCGTCCAGGCGCTTGAGGCTGGCGCGGCGCAGCAGGGCTTCCATCTGTGCGTGGCGCAGCGGCGTTTCCAGCGGCCAGATATTCGCTTCATGCAGCCCGTGCTGCTGGGCAAACGCTGCGGCATCACCATCGGCCAGCAGCACCGGCGGCGGCAGGCTGCTGCCGCCCAGCCAGTTGTACAGCGCGGTGCTGGCGGGGCTGTCGTCCAGGCTGCCGACGATCACCGCCATCCAGTCGTGCTGGCGCTGCCGGCCCAGATCGAAGTCGGCCGCGTCGGAGACCCAGCGCGGGTTGAAGTCCATGAATTCCAGCAGGGCAACGGTGCGCTCTGCGCGCACGGCGTCGTTGTCCAGCACCAGGATGCGCGATTCACTCACGACTGTTCCTCCCTGAGGCCTTCCAGGATCGGCATGACTTCCTGGATGTAGGACAGCTTGCTGACGAAGTTGTCAGCGCCGGCGCGCAGCGCGTGTTCGCGGTGCTCGGCGTCGTCGAAGTGGCTGGCGATCACGATGTACGGCGCATCGTCCTGCGACTTGATCAGGCGGGTGGCCTGCAGGCCGCCCATTTCCGGCATGGCCAGGTCCATCAGCACCACCTGCGGGCGCAGCGTTTCCGAGCGCTCGATCGCTTCCAGGCCGTTGCCGGCGCTGCCGACGATCTGCAGCCAGTCGATCTTGCGGAAGTGGCGCATCGCCGCGTTGATGAAGCCCTCGTGGTCATCGACCAGCAGGACCGTGAGCTTGTTCATGTCCAACATCCTTTTCAGCCCACCCGGGCCAGCTGCGGTTGCCTGGCGCTGAGCCGGCGCCGTTCGCGGGCCGGGGCGATATCCAGTTGTTCTCGGTATTTTGCGACGGTTCGGCGGGCAATGTTCACCCCCTGGCGTGACAGCAGGCCGGCAATGGCCTCGTCGGCCAGCGGACGGCCGGCCGGCTCGGCGTCGATCAGGCGGCGGACCATGGCTTTCACCGCCTGTCCGGAGACGCTGGCGCCTTCCAGGCGCACGGCGAAGAAGTGCTTCAGTTCGAAGGTGCCGCGCGGGGTCTGCAGGAACTTGCCGGTGGTGATGCGCGAGACGGTGGACTCGTGCATGCCGATTTCCTCGGCCACTTCCTTCAGGGTCAGCGGCGCCATCGCCTCTTCGCCTCGCACCAGGAAGGCGGCCTGGCGCTCGACGATCACCCGCGCGGTGCGCAGCAGGGTGTCGTAGCGCATCGACAGGCCGCGGCTGAACCAGCGCGCCTCCTGCAGCATCTCGCGCAGTGCCGGCGCGGCTTCGCTGGTTTCGGCCAGCGCCTGTTCGTACTGGCTGTTGATCGAGACGCGGCGGCTGGTGGCCGGGTTCAGTGCCACCTTCCATTGCCCATCGGCGTGCCAGGCGACGACGTCCGGCACCACCACCGCGTTGCGTTCGGGCAGCAGGCTGTCGCCGGGGCGCGGCTGCAGCGAGAGGATCAGGCGCACCGCCTCGCGCACGTCGTCGATCTCGGCGTCATGCTGCCGGGCGAGGGCGGGGTAGTCGTGCGCAGCCAGTGCCTCGAGCGCGCCATCGAGGATGCGGGCGGCCAGGTGGCGAGCGGGGACCACGCCGTGCAGGCTGCGCAGTTGTGCCTGCAGGCCTTCGCGCAGGTCCTGCGCAGCCATGCCAGCGGGTTCACCGTGCAGCAGCTGCTGGCGGATGGCCTCGACGCCCTCGGCGGCGATGTCGAACTGGGCGCTGGCCAGCAGCTGCAGCTGTGCCAGCGGCGCCTGCAGGTAGCCAGCCTCATCGCAGTGGTCGAGCCAGAACGCGGCCACCGCCAGTCCGCGGTCGCCCATGTCCAGCGCCAGGCGCTGCAGCACGCGCAGCTGCGGGTCGGTCGATTCACCGGCGGCAATGCGCGCCATGCGGTCGTCGTCGCCGTCCTGCCAGCTGGCGCCGGCCACGTCCCACATCGAAGACTCCGGCAACTCGTCGAACGCAGCGGTTTCCAGCGTGGTGGCGGCGGCCTCGGTGGCATCAGCGGCAGGCGCTTCGGCCTCTTCGATCTCCAGCAGCGGGTTGGAGTCCAGCAGGCGCTGGATTTCCTGCTCCAGGTGCAGGCCATCGAGCTGCAGCAGCCGGATCGACTGCAGCAGCTGCGGGGTGAGGTGAAGTTGTTGGCCCAGCTGGGTCGAGAGTGCAGCCTTCATCGTAGTTCCCCGGCGCCGCTCCCCGGCGCCTTGTGGAACGCATCTTGCTTTTGATCCGGCGTGGGCGGAATCGGGGGGTTCCTGAGGGGGTTCGTGGTTGTCCCGACAGGATGTAGGGGTTATCCCTACATTGCCTCGGGATATTGACGAAACGGGCCGCCAAGTCATTGATTCGTCGTGCAGAAGCGGCGGGGTTCGCAGCGGCCCGTGTACGGATTCCTGTCAGGGAATGCCGGGGTGACGGGAATTCGTCGTCAGTGCAGGGCCTCGCGGGCAGACACCTTTCCGCTGCAACGGGATCCGACTCCGCTACTGGTGCTTATTCCAGCTCGTGCTGGTGGCGCGCGGCCAGCAGCAACAGGTCATTGGCGCGGCGGCAGCCCAACGACTCCATCATGCGTGCGCGGTGGGTTTCCACCGTCTTCACGCTGATGCCGAGGTCGGCGGCGATTTCCTTGTTGCTTTCGCCCTTGCCGATGCGGCGCAGGATCTCGCGCTGGCGCGGCGACAGCGCGGCGATGCCGGTAGGCTTCTCGCGGCCCAGCATGGGTGCCAGCATCTTGGCCGAGATCTGCGGACTCAGGAACACCTGGCCGGCATGCGCGGCGCGCAGCGCCAGTTCCAGCTCCTGCGGTGCTGCATCCTTCACCACGAACCCGACCGCGCCACGATCCAGGGCATCGCGCACATGGGCGGCATCGTCGTGCATGGTCATCATCACCACCCGGGTACCGGGGGCGCGCAGGCGGATGTCGCTGAGCGCTTCCAGGCCGGTGCGGCCCGGCAGCGAGAGATCCATCAGCACCACATCCGGCGCGTGCTGCAGGGCCAGCTGCAGCGCCTGTTCAGCGTTGCTGGCCTCGGCGACGAGCTGCACGTCGGCAAACCCCTGCAGCAGCCGCGCCAGGCCGGCGCGGACCAGGGTGTGATCGTCGACGATGAGAACTCGCACAGGCACGCAGCAGGTCCGTGTAGGGGAGTCCACCTTAACTTAGCTGAACGGGCGCGCCAAGGCTTGCCCGCCAAGCGTGATGGTGGCAGCTTTCAGCGCGCCCGGCGTGCCTCGGCCACCTGGCGTCGGTGCAGGCGGAACAGGTGGCGCTCCATGGCCATTTCCAGGCCATCGCCAAGGCGCTGGAAGCGCAGCCACAGATAGTGGCCGCCGCCGCCATCGGCCGCTTCGGCAACCACTTCCACCGGCAGGTCGATGTGGTCGGGCAGCCAGTCGCTGGGCTGCAGGCGCACCACGCCGGCCTGGCCGGGGCTGGCGCCACTGCGCGGGCCCAGCTGCAGGCGGATGCCACGGCGCGACCAGCGCACCGGCCGCAGGGGCAGTTCCAGGCCCTGCTGGCGCACCAAGCGGCCGAGCAGCACCATCGCCAGGTCCAGCTTGGCTTCAAGGCGTTGCAGCTGCAGGGTGGCCTCGTTGCGTTCGTCGTGCTCGTCAACACGGCTGTCTTCGACCAGTGCCAGGCTGCGCAGCAGGCCTTCGGCACCGCTGGTGCGTCCGGCCGCGCTTCCCGCCTGGAACTCGGCCGGCAGGGCCAGCTCGCAGCTGAGCGTTTCGTCGAACAGCTCGCTTTCGGCGGGATGGTGCAGCGACGTGGTCGGCAGCTGGGTCATGCCAGCGATTCTGCCTGCAGGTAGGCATGGGCGGCGCGAAGAGAGCGCTGGCCGTCATTCATCAGTGCGGCCGCTGCATCGCGGCGCTGGCGCAGCAGGCCCAGAAGGCTCTGCTGGCGCTCGAACAGGGCGCTCAGCGGCGCGTGGTCCGCCGCGGTCAGCGGCTGGCTGAGCAGGGCATGCAGGGTGCTGTCGTGCCCGTCGAGCAGGCTGTCGGCCTGGTCCAGGGCATCATCGCCCAGTGCCTTCTCGAAGGCATCCAGCTGCGCGTGCAGTTCCGGCAGGCTCATGGCGCCACCGCGGCCGGGCGCCGCTGTTCGTGCGGGATCGCGTTCCAGGCGCTGTCGATCTCGCCCAGCAGCTGCAGCGATTCATCCAGCGCGGCGCGGTCGTTGTGCAGGTTGGCTTCGGTCAGGCGCTGCAGCACGTAATCGTACAGGGCCGACAGGTTGCCGGCGATCTCGCCACCGGCCTCATGGTCCAGCGAGCCGTTGAGGTGGCCGACGATCGCGCAGACTTCGCCGATCGCCTTGCCCTTGCCGGCCTGGTCGCCGCGCTCGAGGCTGGCCAGGGCGCGACGCACGCGCTCCAGCGCGCCGGCCAGCAGCATCGCCACCAGCTTGTGCGGATCGGCATCGGCGACCGCACTGGTCACTCCCACCTGGCGGTACTGCTCGGCATATTGACGGCTGGAACCGTACATTCGTGATTCTCCTTGCGCGGGGTGCCGTCGGGTGATCGTGGGGATCGGTGCCGGCGGCGCGGCGATGATTGCTGTTGCGTCCGTTATCGGTGCATTGCGCGGCAAACTTGAGTGCCACGCACGCATCGTCAGCGGTTCAACTGTGCCAGCTGCTGCTGCAGCGCCGTGTTGCTCTGCTGCAACTTGCCCATCAGGCTGTCCAGCGCGATGAACTGCTTCTTGTAGCGCTCTTCCACGCTCTTCATCCGCGTGTCGAGATCCTTGCGGCGCTTGTCGATGTTGTCCAGCGTGGTGTTCAGGCCCTTGGTGCGCGCGACGAACGCGCCTTCCTTGCCGACCGTGGTGCTCACATAACCGTCGACCAGCGTGTACAGCTTGCCGGCGCCGCCGGTATCACCGGTGATCGCCTGGCGCATCTTCTCCGGCTGGCTGGCCAGGGCGGCGGCGAACTTGGTGGTGTCCAGGATCAGCGTGCCGTCGGCGTTGGGATAGCCGCGGGTATCCAGGCCGATCGCCTTGGCATCGAGCTTGTCACCGGCCAGGTCCTTGAGCACGCTCGACATCACCGAGCGCAGCTGGCTGGTGGCGCCGCGCATCTGCGCATCGCCGGTCAGCGTGGAGGCTTCCTTGGTCTTGGCGTCGTACTTGGTTTCGGTGTTGATCGCCGCCAGTGCAGCGTTGTAGGCGGTGACGAACTCCTGCATCACCTTGGTGGCTGCCGCAGTATCCGTGCTGATGGTCACCGTGCTGGTGCCCGGCATCTTCAGGTTCAGGGTCAGGCCCGGAACCGCATCGGCCACGGTATTGCTGGCGCTGACGACCTTCACACCATCGATGGTCAGCTCGGCGTCGGCGGCGGCGGTGTTCTGCTTGAGGCTGTTGACCAGACCCCCCAGCTTGGCGTCGCTGCCTGCGTACTCGAGCTTGATCGCGTTGGCGGCACCGGTCTTCTCCTGGGCGATCGACAGGTACTGGTCGTCGCCGGAGCTGATCAGGGTGGCCTGCACGCCTTCCTTGCGGCCGGCCGCATCGATCTTGTTGCGGATGGTGGTCAGCGTGTCGCCGTCCTCCACCTCCACGTTCATGGTCTTGGCCTTGTCGCCCACGCCAACGGTCAGCGTCAAGGTTCCGGCAGCAAACGTGTCGGTCTTCGGTACCGAGGTATCGGCGATCAGTTTGTGCGCGGTGGCCAGCGAGGTGACATTGACCACGTGCGTGCCGTTGGAGGCCGCCGCCTTGGTGGTGCCAACGTCATACAGCGCGACCGACGCCGTCAGGATCTCGTCGGTGCCCTTGTCGCCGCCTTTGCTGGCGGTCACCGTGCGCGTGTCGAACGCCGTGGTGGCCTTCAGTGCGGTCAGCGCCGTCTTCAGCTTGTCGAAGGCCGAGGTGATGGTGCCGATCGACGACAGCTGCATCTTGGCCTTGGACTGCTGCAGGTTCAGCGCATTGTCGGCGGGCTTGCGGTCAGCTGCGACCAGCTGGTTGACGATGCTGGAAATATCCAGTCCCGAGCCAATGCCACCGTATCCAAAGTCTGCCACGTCGTTTCTCCTGGTATCCGGGCCCGGCCGTCGTGCGCTGGCCCGTCGTCAACGAAAATAGCGGCCTGCGCCGCTGGGTCTTGAGGACTTCGTTGATGCATGTGCCGTGCCAATCGCCTGGCGCAGGTTCTGGCACGCAGGTTGCAGGAGGGCTGGGGCAGGGTGCGGGTGGGTTCACCGCGGGCTGCCGGGAAGCTGCAAAAAGCCCTCCCCCAATGCAGGGGAGGGATCAGGCTACTGACAATCGGGGGGAGACGAAGCCGCCCGGTACGTACAGTCAAAGGTACAGCGCTGAAAGAGAGGTCCGCAGGAGCGGGCGATGCCAAGCCGGATCGGGACTCATCCCGGGCCGGGCATGGCCCGCGCCTTCGTGCATCGTGGCTTCCCGGTTGCCGCTACCGTCGGTTCGACCCGACGGTAGCGGCGCCTTCTTGCCGTGGATCAGCGCAGCAGGCTGAGCACGCCCTGCGGCACCTGGTTGGCCTGGGCCAGCATGGCCGTACCGGCCTGCTGCAGGATCTGGGTGCGGGTCAGTTCGGCGGTTTCCTTGGCGAAGTCGGTGTCCTTGATGCGGCTGCGCGATGCCGACAGGTTTTCCGACGAGGTCTGCAGGTTGGCCACGACCGAGGTGAAGCGGTTCTGGATCGCACCGAGGTCGGCGCGGGTGCTGTTGATCGCACCCAGGGCCTTGTCGACCACTTCCAGGGCCTGCTGGGCACCGAGCACGGTGCTCACGTCCAGCTTCTGCACGTTGGCCGAGGTGTCGGTGCCAGCAGTGTAGGCGCCGGCAGCCGCTGCGGTGCCCCAGGTCTTGGCGGTGGCATCGTAGTCGCTGCGCATCAGGGCGATATCGGCAGTGGCAACGGCCTTGCCTTCCTTCACCGAGCTCAGCTTCAGGGAGCCGTCGGCATTGGCTTCGGCGTAGATGCCGGCCTCGCCGATCTTGGCGTTGATGGCGGTGGCGACGGCCTTGGATGCATCCGCCGTGGTGGCGCCGGCCTTCACTTCAACCGTGCCGATGTCCACGCCCATCACGGTGCCGGAGAAGCGGGCACCGTCGGTGCTGGCGGCCAGGGCAGCGGTCGCACCGGTGGCGAAGGTCGAGGTGCCCAGCGAGCCGGCCTTGGCATCGATGGTCTTGTCGATGGCGATGGCCTGGCCGGCATTGGCGCCGACCTGGAACAGCTGGCTGGAGAAGGTGCCGTCCAGCAGCTTGGTGCCGTTGAAGTCCGACTGCTTGGCAACGCGGTCGATTTCCGAGACCAGCTGGGTCACTTCGGCCTGCAGGGCCTTGCGGTCGCTGGCCGAGTTGGTGGCGTTGGAGGCCTGCACCGACAGCTCGCGGACGCGCTGCAGGTTGTTGCCGATTTCGGTCAGCGAACCTTCGGCGACCTGGGCCAGCGAGATACCGTCGTTGGCATTGCGGATGGCGACGTCGGTACCGCGGATCTGCGTGCCGAAGCGCTCGGAGATCGCCAGGCCGGCGGCGTCGTCCTTGGCGCTGTTGATGCGCGAACCGGAGGACAGGCGCTGGATGGTGGTGGCCAGCGAGCTGCCACTGGTGCTCAGGTTGCGCTGAGCATTCAGGGACATGGTGTTGGTGTTGATGACTTGTGCCATGGTGCTTTTCCTTTGGCGAAGGTGGAACGTGTTTCAGGATCCGGGCGCGGCGTCATGCAGCGCCCGGAGGTCGATCAGCGAGTGGATCAGCGCAGCAGGCTGAGCACGCCCTGCGGCACCTGGTTGGCCTGGGCCAGCATGGCCGTACCGGCCTGCTGCAGGATCTGGGTGCGGGTCAGTTCGGCGGTTTCCTTGGCAAAGTCGGTGTCCTTGATGCGGCTACGCGAAGCCGACAGGTTTTCCGACGAGGTCTGCAGGTTGGCCACGACCGAGGTGAAGCGGTTCTGCACGGCACCGAGGTCGGCGCGGGTGCTGTTGATCGCACCCAGGGCCTTGTCGACGATTTCCATCGCCTGCTGGGCGCCCTTCACGGTGCTGACGTCCAGGTTGCTGGCGTACTTGGCGGCCGGCGCCGCAGCGTCGGTGGTCGCGGTGAAGGTCGGCGCAGTGGCGCCGGTCCAGGTGCCCGGGGTCGCGGTAATGGCCTTGAACGAGCCATCGGCGTTGGTGCTGTCCTTGACCGAGGTCAGGGTCACGCCGGTGGTGCCGTTCACTTCCGCATAGACGCCGGTCTCGCCGATCTTGGCGTTGATCGCGGTGACCAATGCTTCGCGCGAGGCCTTGCCGGTGGCAGCGGCGTCCGCGCCCTGCTTGACCGAGACGTCAGCGATGGCGACGCCATTGATGGACAGGCCGGTGGTGCTGAAATCAGCGTTGGTGCCCGGGTCGGCCAGGGCCAGCGAGTTGGTGTCGAACTTGGCGCCGCCCAGGGCATTGGCCTTGGCATCGATGGTCTTGTCGATGGCGATGGCCTGGCCGGCGTTGGCACCGACCTGGAACAGCTGGCTGGAGAACGAACCGTCCAGCAGCTTGGTGCCGTTGAAGTCCGACTGCTTGGCGACGCGGTCGATTTCCGAGACCAGCTGGGTCACTTCGGCCTGCAGGGCCTTGCGGTCGCTGGCCGAGTTGGTGGCGTTGGAGGCCTGCACCGACAGCTCGCGGACGCGCTGCAGGTTGTTGCCGATTTCGGTCAGCGAACCTTCGGCGACCTGGGCCAGCGAGATGCCGTCGTTGGCGTTGCGGATGGCGACGTCGGTACCGCGGATCTGCGTGCCGAAGCGCTCGGAGATCGCCAGGCCGGCGGCGTCGTCCTTGGCGCTGTTGATGCGCGAACCGGAGGACAGGCGCTGGATGGTGGTGGCCAGCGAGCTGCCGCTGGTGCTCAGGTTACGCTGAGCATTCAACGACATCGTATTGGTGTTGATGACTTGTGCCATGAGGAGAGGTCCTTGAGCGGTTGCACGTGAGTTGGGTCAGACGCCCCCGACGTGCCCCGGGGGCGGCTCATGTCAGCGCTGCAACAGGCTGAGCACGTTCTGCGGTACCTGGTTGGCCTGGGCCAGCATGGCCGTACCGGCCTGCTGCAGGATCTGGGTGCGGGTCAGTTCGGCGGTTTCCTTGGCGAAGTCGGTATCGCGGATGCGGCTGCGCGATGCGGACAGGTTCTCCGAGGAGGTCTGCAGGTTGGCGACCACCGAGGTGAAGCGGTTCTGGATCGCGCCGAGGTCGGCGCGGACGCTGTTGACCGATTCCAGGGCCTTGTCGACGATCGACATCGCCTTCTGTGCGCCTTCGGCGGTGGTGACGTTGAGGTCCTTGACGAAGCTGGCCGCCGCACCGGTCAGGGTGCCGCCGTTGGTGCTGGTCTCGGTCAGGCCCAGGCCGGCAATGGTCGCGGCGGTGACGCCGGCCGGCGGGGTTGCCGCGCTGACGCCCAGGGCGAAGGTCTGGCCATCCTTGACCGAAGCCAGGCTGATGACGCCGGCATTGACCGAGGCCACCACGCCGGTTTCACCCAGCTTGTTGTTGATCGCCGCAGCGGTGGCCGAGGTGATCGACTCGCCGGCCTTCACGGTGAAGTCGCTGATGGTGACCGTGGTGGCGGTGCCGCCCGGCGGGGTGACCGAGACCTGCAGGCCGGAGTAGGTGGTGTCGGCCGTGGCCTTGTCCACCGCCAGCGCAGTGCCGGTGTATCCGTTGGCGAAGGTGGCCGCCCCCAGCGAATCGGCCTTGGCGTTGACCACGCTGTTGATGGCGATGGCCTGGCCGGCGTTGGCACCGACCTGGAACAGCTGGCTGGTGAAGCTGCCGTCCAGCAGCTTGGTGCCGTTGAAGTCGGCCTGCTTGGCCACACGATCGATTTCCGAAACCAGCTGGGTCACTTCGGCCTGCAGGGCCTTGCGGTCGCTGGCCGAGTTGGTGGCGTTGGAGGCCTGCACGCCCAGTTCACGGATGCGCTGCAGGTTGTTGCCGACTTCGTTCAGCGAACCCTCGGCGACCTGGGCCAGCGAGATGCCGTCGTTGGCGTTGCGGATGGCCACGTCCAGACCACGGATCTGGGTGGTGAAGCGCTCGCTGATGGCCAGGCCGGCCGCGTCGTCCTTCGCGCTGTTGATGCGCAGGCCGGACGAGAGGCGCTGGATGGTGGTGGCGAGCGAGCTGCCGCTGGTGCTCAGGTTGCGCTGAGCGTTGAGCGACATCGTATTGGTGTTGATTACCTGTGCCATGGGGTCGTCTCCTCTTATATGGAACCCGTTGGTGAATGAAACGAAGCGCCGCCTGTTTTTTTGTGTGGCTGTGTGCTTCGCCGTTGCCAAATGAATAACGGCGCTTTGTCAACAACCTTTAGCCGTGAATTCCGCTGAAGCCAGAATTCGTTGCCTGAAGCTGTTTTCCCGGGGTTTTCAGCCCTGTTGCCAGGGTGGAAGCGACCCCGGGAGGGGCGGTCGGGCAGGGCCTGACCAGCGCTGATGAAGGTATCGGCGGGGCGGGGTCGGGCTTGATGGAAAATCACGGAAAATTGGCTGGAACCTGCGCCAGGCAGCACCAGGCCATGTCCGTCGAGGGCAACAACACGGGAGCGCGCAAACGAAAAAAGGCCGCGATGCAGGGCATCGCGGCCTTTCAGGGGGGACGCAGGAGAGGCGTCAGCGCAGCTTGTTGAACAGCGACATCGACTGCATCTGCGAGAAGATCGTCTGCGCCGCCTGCAGTGCGGTGCTCTGCAGCTGGTACTGGCTCAGTGCATCGGCGTAGTCCAGGTCGCGCATCTGCGACAGCGTGGTCTTCAGGGTCACGCCATTGGCCTCGCGCATCTCCGCCGCGTTGTCCAGCGCCTTCAACTGCGCACCACCGGCAGCGCGCGAATCGATCATCCGCTCCGAGGCGCGCGCCACGTCGCGCAGTGCGCTCTGCAGCTGATTCTGCTGCGCAGTCATCTGCGCGGTGGTACCGGTGTCGGCACCCAGCGCGGCGACCAGGTTGTCCATGGTGGAGAAGATGTCGCGGCTGCTGGCGGCCTGTACGCTGAAGCTGTCGCCCGCTGCCGGTGCGCCGGTGATGCGCAGGCGCACACCGTTCACTTCCAGGTCGTCGCCAGCCTTGTAGGTGCCGGTGCCGGTCACGTTGCCCGCACCATCCACCACCTCGTACTGGGTGCCGGTGGTGAAGCGCACGCTGAAGCCCTGGCCGTTCCAGCTGTCGCTGCCGTCGCGGGTGATGTTGGTCAGCACGCCGTTGCCGGTGTTGCCGGCCGCGGCGCTGCCGTCAACGAAGCCATCGCCGGTGGGGATGCGCATGAAGATCTCGCTGCCCGGCAGGGCGTCGCGCACATAGGTATCGGGGCCGACTTCAACCTGGCGCTGGGTCTGGTCGCCGCGATAGACGACCTTGCCGTCGATCTTGGCAAACGGCGGGTCACCGTCGTTGGTGCCACCGAACACATAGCGGCCGGTACCATCGTCGGCGTTGGCCAGCGACAGCAGGCCATCGCGGATCTGGTTGAGCTCGGTGATCAGCGTCTTCTTGTCCGCCGCGCTCAGCGCCGGATTGCTGGCCTGGATGGTCAGATCGTTGACGCGCGCCATCAGGTCGTTGACCTGCGCCAGGGTGTTTTCCTGCACGCCCAGGCGGTTCTGCACATTGCCGGCGTTGAGCTTCATGCGGTCCAGTGCGGCCAGGCTGCGATCAAGGCCGACCGCAGTGCCGGCGGCAACCGGATCGTCCTTGGCGCTGACGATCTTGCTGCCGGTGGCAATCTGCTGCTCCAGGTGGCTGAGCTTGGCCTGCTTGGCCATCATCAGCGACACCGACTGGTTGAACATCATGCTGGTGGAGATGCGGCTGCTCATCGGCGGACGGCTCCCAGGATGGTCTGGAACATGCTGTCGGCGGTGGAGATCAGCTGCGAGGCGGCCTGGTAGGCCTGCTGCAGGCGCAGCATGTCGGCGGCCTCTTCGTCCAGGTTCACCCCGGAGACCTCGTCGCGGGCTTCCTGTGCCTTGTCATTGATCACCAGCTGCGCATCGAGCGAGTACTCGGCTGAGCGGGCGGCTGCGCCGACCTGGGTGGTCAGGCCACCCAGTGCACCGTTCAGTGTCACCGTTCCGGCGTTGAAGGCCTTCGTGCTTTCCACCTTGGCCAGCCTGGAGGCGTTGCTGTTGTCCGACGAACCGGCCGGGGTCGGGGTGATATTGAAGGTATCGCCTACCTTGGGCGCGCCATCGAGCACGAAACTCCAGCCGTTGGCACTGATGGTCTGGCCAGGCGTATAGGTCTGCGGCGGGCCACCGTCGATGGTGTAGGTGGTCGCCGAAGTGAACACGATCGCCGACGGGTTGCGCAGGTTCGCGTTGGCCGAATCGGTGACGGTGACGCCGCTCAGCTTGCCGGTACCGGTGTTGGCGGTGGCGGCTGCGCCCTTGACTGCTGCGGCCGCGGCAATGCGCGACGGATCGGTGATGGCCATCTCCAGGCTGCCGGCCACGCCGGCGGTGGGCTGCAGCAGGAAGCGGTCATTGGCCGCCGGGGTGCCGCCGACGACCAGGTTCACGCCGTTGATAACCAGCGGATCGGCGGCGGTGCCGGTGCCGGTCAGGGGAATGCTGGCGCCGGTGTCGGCGCGGCTGGCCTTCCAGGTGGTGCCATCGAACTGCAGCACCACGTTCTGTGCGTCCAGTTTGCCCAGGTCGCCATAGGTGGCGCTGAGGCTGGCGGTTCCGGTATTGCTGTTGTTGCCGGTCACGCGCGGGCTGCCGATGTTGAAGAAGTCCCCGCCCATCTGGCCATACAGATCCACACCCTGGTGGTGGACCTGGTTGAAGCTCTCGGCCAGGCCCACCGCCAGCTTGCCCAGTTCGGCCTGCGCAGGGGTCAGCACGGTGTCGCGGAATTCCAGCAGGCCACCGATCTGGCCACCGACCGCTTTCGGGTCGAGGCGGATGGTGTTGCCCTGGGTCTCCAGTGCCAGCTGCAGGCGCTCGGGCTGGTACGGATCGGCCACGGTGGTGACCTTGGTCGCCGTGGTGCCCACCACCAGCGCGTTGCCGCCGGCAGTGTAGACATTCATGATGCCGCCGTCCTGGATCACTGCGGTGCCACCGGTGTAGCCGATCAGCTGGGTGATCAGCTGGTCGCGGCGGTCGAGCAGGTCCGGTGCTGCCGAGGCAATGTTGGTGCCGATGGCACCGTTGATCTGCGCGATCTCCTGCGCAAGGCGGTTGACCTCGGTCGCACCGGCCAGCAGGCCGTTGTTGACCTCGCTGTTGAGATTGTTCAGGTGCGTGTTGAGCTGCACGAAGCGGTTGGCCAGCGCCTTGCCACCGTCGAGCATGTTCTGGCGGTCGGCGGTGCCGGCCGCGTTGGACGACAGGCCACTGACCGAGTCGAAGAAGTTCGACCAGACGCCGGCCACGTTGGTGGCGGCATCGGAGAACAGGGCGTTGACCCGGTCGGCCATGCCCGAAAGCTGCTTCAGGCGCGCCAGCTCACCGCTGCTGTCGAGCAGGCGCGAAATCGCCAGCTGGTCGGCCGTGCGACGGATGTCGGTGATGCGGGTGCCGTTGCCGACCGTGCCATAGCCATAGTTCTGTGGATCGGCGGTGGCGAAGTTCACCTTCTGCCGGCTGTAGCCGGGTGTATTGAGGTTGGCCACGTTGTGGCTGGTGGTCGCCAACGCACGCTGGAAGGCGAGCAGGGCACCGGTACCGGTGGAAAGTACGCTGGACATGGTGTTCCTCAACGACGAGTGATACCCAGCGCCGCGGTCGCGGTGCTGGCGAAGGTCTGGCCAAGGCGCGAGCCGGCGTCGGCCACGGCGGCTACGGCGCGCTCGATGGTCGGGCCGCCGGCGATCGCAGCGATCTTGGCGGCGTAGCGCGGATCGGTGGCGTAACCGGCGCGCTGGAGGCCACGGGCGAAGCCCTGCACGTCGGTGCCGGCCTGCAGGGCCTGCTGGTAGCGCGGGCTGGTCTTCAGCAGGCGCACGTAGTCGGCAAAGCTCTCGGCCGGTGAACTGTAGGCGCGGAAGCTGGCGGTTTCGTTGCGGCGCACGCCATCGACATATTCATGGGTGCCTGCCGTGGCGCGCTGGCCGTTCCAGCCAGTGGCCTTGATGCCGAACAGGTTGTGCGAGGTGCTGCCGTCGGCGTGCTTGATGTGGCGCTTGCCCCAGCCGGTCTCCAGCGCGGCCTGGGCGACCAGGGCGCGGGCATCCACGCCCAGTTCCCTGGCCGCGCTCTGTGCGTGCTGCCAGATACTGGCGACGAACCCCTCCGGGGTGTGCTCGCCGAGCTGGGCGACGGCGGTGCGCGTGGCCAGGGCATCGGCCGGGCTCACGGCCGTGCCGCGATTGCTGGCCGTCGCCGTCCACTGGTCGCTGTTGGCGGCCCAGTCCTCGCCCTGCAGGCTGCCGATGTACGGATCCTCGGTGCCCAGCGAGCGGTGCAGGCCGCTGCTCTCACGGCCGGCGATCAGGTCCAGTGCCTGCTCCATCGGTGCCAGCGCCGCCTGCGCACCGTGCTGTGCGCCTGCGGCCATCTGCTGCAGCATGCGCACGGCCTGGCTGCCATCTTCCAGGGGCAGCGACGGTGCCGGCCTGGCCGGCGCGTTGAGCTGGTAAGCGCGGCTGGCCTTGGCCGGATCCACGCGGGTATCCAGTGCCGGGCCTTCGGCGGCCTGGCCGGACAGCTGGCGGGTGATCATGCCGGACAGGCCCAGGCCCTTGCCGCGGGTCATCGCCTCGGCAATCTTCTGGTCGTACATGTCGCGGAACATCTTGTTCTCGCCGGGAAACAGCGAGTCGCCGAAGCTGGCATCGCGCATGCTCTTGACCAGCATCTGTGCGAACTGGCCTTCCAGCTGGCGTGCGACCTTGTCGATCTTCGCCGGATCGTTCTGCTGCGCCGGGTGCAGGTCGAATGCGGGATTGATGCGCATGTCAGATCACCTCGAGCTCGGCACTCAGTGCGCCGGCCTGCTTCAGGGCTTCCAGGATCGCGATCAGGTCGCCCGGTGCCGCACCCACGGCGTTCACCGCATGCACGATCTCGTCCAGGGTGGTGCCGCCGCTGAACTTGAACATGCGGCTGCCGTCGTTGGTGGCGGTGATGGTGGATTGAGGGCTGGCCACGGTACGGCCGCCCGACAGCGCATTGGGCTGGCTGACGTTGGTGTTCTCCTGGATCGTCACCGTCAGCGAACCATGCGAAATCGCCGCAGGGCCGACCCGCACCTGCTGGCCGATGACCACGGTGCCGGTGCGCGAATTGACCACCACCTTGGCCGGGGCGCTGCCCGGGGTCAGTTCCAGGTTCTCGATGCGCGCCAGCAGGCCGATGCGTGCGCCCGGATCGGTCGGTGCGGTGACGGCGACGGTCACGCCATCGATCGCGCGTGCCGCACCTTCGCCGAACGCGTTGTTGAGCGCGGCGACCATGCGCGAGACCGTGGTGAAATCATTGTTGTGCAGGTTCAGGGTGATGTCGCCGCCGTTGGCCAGCGGATCGGGCAGGGCACGCTCCACGGTGGCGCCGTTGGGAATACGGCCGACGCTGGGCACGTTCACCGAGACACGGGAACCGTCCTTGCCCTGCGCGCCAAAGCCACCCACGATCAGATTGCCCTGGGCGATGGCATAGATCTGGCCATCGGCGCCGCGCAGCGGGGCCATCAGCAGCGAGCCGCCGCGCAGCGACACCGCGTTGCCGATCGAAGACACCGTGATGTCGATCGGCTGGCCTGGCTTGGCGAACGGCGGCAGTTCGGCGTGGATCGCCACGGCGGCCACGTTCTTCAGCTGCGGGTTGACGTTCGGCGGCACGTTCACGCCCAGCTCGCCAAGCAGGTTCTTCAGGCTCTGCACGGTAAAGGGCGCCTGGCTGGTACGGTCGCCGCTGCCATCCAGGCCGACCACCAGGCCATAGCCCACCAGCGCATTGCCGCGCACGCCGCCGACCTGGGCGAGGTCCTTGATGCGCTCGGCGCTGGCCGGGGCGGCCACGATCAGCAGCATCAGCGACGCGATCAACGCCACGCGTCGCTGCCAGGAAGTAGAGAAGGAGAAGTTCATGGCCATACTCAGAACGGCGTCAGGCCGGAATTGAAGAAGCGGCTCAGCCAGCCCATTGCGTTGGACTGCGCGACCGGGCCGCGGCCGCCGTAGACGATGCGGGCCTCAGCCACGCGGCTGGAAGGAATGGTGTTGTCCTGGCTGATGTCGCCCGGGCGCACGATGCCCTGCACCTGCACCAGTTCATCGCCCTGGTTCAGCCGCAGGTTCTTCTGCCCCTGTACCACCAGGTTGCCGTTGGGCAGGCGCTGGATCACCGTGACCGTGACGCTGCCCTGCAGGCGGTTGCTCTGCGCGCTGTTGCCCTTGCCGGTGAAGTCACGCGCGCCCTTGGCGGTGGCACTGAGGATGTCCTTGCCGCCCAGGGTGACCGGCGCACCGAGGATGGACGGCGTGCCCAGGCTCAGGTTGGATTCCTTGTTGGTGGCCGTGTTGGCGCTGGTCTGCGCGGTGGTGTTTTCCAGCAGGGTGATCGTCAGCAGGTCGCCGACATCGCGCGCGCGGCGGTCCGAATACAGCTGCAGGGTCGGGCCAGCGGCGTAGATCGCACCGGCGGTGGGCGCGGCCTGCGGCGGCATGATCGGCTGGATCGGTGCCATCGCCGGATAGGGGCGCACGTCGCCCGCGATCACGCAGCCACCGAGCAGGGCGACCACGGTGCAGGCGAGGGCAGTACGGGCGAGGTTGGAAATGGGCGACATGGCGGTTTCCCGGTTGGGCCGGTCAGATCTTGTTGTTGAGATAGCCGAGCATCGAGTCGGTGGTGGAGATCGCCTTGGCATTCATTTCGTAGGCGCGCTGGGTTTCGATCATCGACACCAGCTCTTCCACCACATTGACGTTGCTGCCTTCCAGCGCACCCTGCACCACGGTGCCGAGACCGTTCAGGCCGGGATTGCCGTTCTGGGCCGGGCCCGAGGCCGTGGTTTCCAGGAACAGGTTCTCGCCGCGCGCCTGCAGGCCGGCCGGATTGACGAAGTCGGTCAGGGTCAGCGCACCGACTTCCACCGACGCGGCGTTGTCGGCCATCTTTACGCTGATGGTGCCGTCGCTGCCGATGGTGACCGACTGCGCGCCCTCGGGAATCTGGATGCCCGGCTGCACCGGGTAGCCGCTGTTGGTGACCAGTTCGCTGTCCTGGTTGATCTTGAACGAGCCATCACGGGTGTAGGCCGAGCTGCCATCGGGCATCTGCACTTCGAAGAAGCCGCGGCCGTTGACCATCACGTCCAATGCGCGGCCGGTCTGCTGCTGGCCACCCTGCTCGAAGTTCTTGGCGGTGGCGACCACGCGCACGCCGGTACCCAGCTGCAGGCCGGTCGGCAGCTGCGTCTGCGCCGACGAAGAGCCGCCCGGCTGCCGCACCTGCTGGTACAGCAGGTCCTCGAAGCTGGCGCGGTCCTGCTTGAAGCCGGTGGTGTTGGTGTTGGCGAGGTTGTTGGAAACCACCGACATGCGCATCTGCTGCGCATCCAGTCCGGTTTTCGCGATCCACAATGCCTGGTTCATCTTCGGAGTCCTGTCTGGGTGAAGCCGGCCGCGCAATGCGGCCCTTGGTAGCGGGTGTGCAAGCGGTGTGCCAGCGCCGCGCCCGGGCGGCGCCGGAAATCCGTCAGCTGCCCAGGCGGAGCAGGCTGTTGGCGCTGCGCGCGTTGTCGTCGCCGTGCTTGATCACCTGCACCTGCATTTCGTACTGGCGCTGCAGCTGGATCATCTGCACCAGCGCACCGGCAGCATCGACGTTGCTGCCCTCCAGTTGCCCGCTGTGCACGGCAGTGCCCTGTGCCGGTGCGAACGGCTGGCGCGGGTCGGTGTTGCGGAACAGGCCATCCAGCCCGCGCTCGAGGCGCTCGTCCGGCGCCTGCACCACCTTGATCCGGCCGATCTGCGCCATCGTCTGCGGGCCTTCGCCCTGCGGGATGATCGAGATCGTGCCGTCGGCGCCGATCTCCATCGCCTGGTAGGGCGGAATGGCGATCGGGTTGTTGTTGTCATCCAGCACCGTGCGCCCGCCAGAGGTCACCAGCTGGCCGTTCGGCGTCACCGACAGGGCTGCGCCACGCGTATACGCTTCGCTGCCATCGCTCGCCTGCACCGCCAGCCAGGTGCCGCTCTGCAGTGCAAGGTCCAGCGGTTTGCCGGTGATGTGCTGCGCGCCGGGCCGGCGGTTGAAGCCGGCGTCGACGTGCAGCGCATCCACCCGCGAGGCAAAGCCCGGACCCTTGATCGGGAAGGCTTCGGTGTTGGCCAGCGCTTCCTTGAAGCCAGGAGTGTCCGAGTTGGCGAGGTTGTGGCTGAGCGTTCCCTGCGCCTGCAGGGAGGCGCGGGCACCGGTCAGCGCCACGTAAAGGGCTTTATCCATGCGGGGAGTTCCGTGACAGGGTCAGCAGCTCATCAACGGATATTGATGACGGTCTGGGTGATCTGGTCCTGCGTGGTGATCATCTGCGCGTTGGCCTGGAAGTTGCGCTGCGCGGTGATCATGTTGACCAGCTGCTCGGTGAGGTCGACGGTGGACGCTTCCAGCGAACCGGCCTGGATCTTGCCGAGGTTGGAGGTGTCCGGCATGCCGGTGCGCGGCGTGCCCGACTCGAAGGTCTCCACCCACAGGTTGTTGCCCTTCGATTCCAGTCCCTGGGTGTTGTTGAATGTGGTCAGCGCGACCTGGCCCAGCGGCTTGTCGTCGCCGTTGGAGTAGCGCGCATACACCACGCCCGACTCGGACACAGTGATTTCGTTGAGCTTGCCGGCCGCGTAGCCGTCCTGCTGGGTGTTGCGCAGCGCGAACTTCTCGCCGTACTGGGTCGAACCGCTGATGTCCAGCGTCATGTTCAGCTGGCCAGCGCCCGTGGTCGGGGTGAAGGTGCCGAGGCCAACCTTGCCGTTGGCCGGGGCGGTCAGCTTGCCGCTGTTGTCGAAGGTGACCGCGGTCGGGGTGCCAGCGGGCTGGCCATCGACATAGTTGTGCACGGTCCATTCGTTGGGGTTGGCGCCCTTCACGAAGTACGAGACCTGGATATGGCTCACGCCCAGCGAGTCGTACACGGTGATGCCGCCGCTGGAGTGGTTGTAGCTGTTGGAGTCGGTCGGGTCGAACGTGGCCACAGTGGGCTGCTTGGCGTTGGCCGGCAGGGTGAAGCCCACCTTCACTTCGCTGGTCTGCTTCGGCGGGCTGTCGGTGGTCAACAGCTGCAGGTCGACCAGGCGGCCGGCATCGAAGTTGGTGCCATCGGCATTCGGCGCGAACACCTGCAGGCGCGCGCCCTGCGGATTGACCACGTAGCCGGCCGAATCGGTCTGGAAGTTGCCGGCACGCGAGTACACGCGCGAACCGTTCATGTTCATGGTGAAGAAGCCCTCACCGGAAATGGCCATGTCCAGGCTGCGCCCGGTCTGCTCGTTGTGGCCCTGGATGAACTGCTGGGCGACGTTGGAGACGCGCACGCCCGAGCCGGTCTGGTTCTTCGACAGGCCATAGCTGGTGGAGGCGAACAGATCGGCGAACTCGGCGCGCGACTGCTTGAAGCCGGTGGTGTTGACGTTGGCGACGTTGTTGGCGGTGACGCTCAGGTCGGTGTTGGCGGCATTGATGCCGGACAGCGAGACATTGAAGCCCATGGGATGCTCCTGGTTGATGCGGGATGTGCGGCTCAGCTGACGCGGAGCACGTAGTCGATCGGGGCCGTGCCCAGGCCCTTCAGGTTCAGGTACAGGCCGTCGGACCCGACGGTCACGCTTTCCACCGGCGCCTGCACATAGGTGGACAGCTTGGTGCTTTTGCCGGCGGTATCGACATGGTTGGCAACGATGGAATACTTGCCCGGTTCCATGCGCTTGCCGTTGGCGTCCTTGCCGTCCCACTGGAAGGCGGTTTCGCCTGCCGCCTTGGCTTCCACGCTCAGCGAGGTGACCTTGGCGCCGGTGGCATCGGTGATATCCACGGTGATGATGCCGGCCGACGGCGCGGCCACCGTGCCCTCGACGCTGCCTTCCTTCTCCAGCACCAGCTTTTCCGACGGCACCAGCACCTGGTGGCCGACCAGCGCCGCGCCACGCAGCACCTGGTCGCTGGCCATCGACTCCTGGAAGCCCTTCACCGTCTTGTTCAGATCGGTGATGCCCTGCACGGTGGACATCTGCGCCATCTGCGCGACCATCTGCGTGTTGTCCATCGGCTTCAGCGGATCCTGGTGCTGCAGCTGCTCGGTCATCAGGCGCAGGAAGTCGGCCTGATCGAGCGTGTTCTTCTTTTTCGTGGCGTTGCTGTTGGGGGCGTTCAGGCCCAGCGCGGAATAGACGTCCTGGCTGGTCTGGTTGTTGACGGCGGTGGTCATGGCGGTATCCGGTGCTGCGGGCCTCAGCGGCCCATGGTCAAGGTGGCCAGGGCCAGTTCCTTGGCGGTGGTCAACATCTCCACGCCGGCCTGGTAATTGCGCGAGGTCGAGATCAGGTTGACCATCTGCGCCACCGGATCGACGTCGGGCTGGTAGATGTAGCCATCGGCGTCTGCCAGCGGGTGGCCCGGCTCGTAGCGCTTGATCGGCGCCGCCTCGCTCTGGGTGATCTCCTTCACCTTCACCGAGGTGATGTTGGGATCGTTCTTGCTGGTGACGGCCTGGAAGATCGGCTCCAGCGGCTTGTACACGGCGTCGGCAGACCCGGCCACGGTGTCGGCGTTGGAGAGATTGGAGGCGATGGTGCTCATGCGCACCGACTGCGCCTGCAGCGCGGAGCCGGCGATATCGAAGATCGGCAGGTTGCTCATGGCTTATTGCCCCGTGATCGCGGTCAGCATGGAACGCACCTTGCTCTCGACGAAGCTGAGCGAGGCGCGGTACTCGAGCGCGGCACGGCCATAGGCGGCACGCTCGGCATCGGGATCGACGGTGTTGCCGTCCAGGCTGGGCTGCACGCCCTCGCGCGCGATCTGGAACGGGTTCAGGCCACTACTGATTTCGTAGTGCTGCTCATGGGTGGTGGCCATCAGGCCGTTGGCATCCTGCCCCTGGGCATGGCGCAGGGCGGCATCGAAGTCCAGGTCCTGGGCCTTGTAGCCGGGGGTGTCGGCATTGCCGAGGTTGCTGGCGATCAGCTTCATCCGCTGTTCGCGCAACGGCATGGCCTGGGCGTGGACGCCCAGGTAGTCGGTAATCAGGTTGCGCACGGTGCACTCCCACGGGAACGTTGCCCGGGAAGCTGCAAGGGGTGTGCCAAATTCGAGAGGGTAGTGCCGGCCGCTGGCCGGCTCCCCGATGGATCTGCGGTTGCCGGCCAGCGGCCGGCACTACCGGATCAGTGGCCGTCAGGCCGCCATCGCCACCTTGCGCAGGCGGTCCAGCACGAAATCGGCCAGCTCGTGCGGCGAGTACTTGGCGACGAACGCGTTGGCGCCGACGCGCTCGACCATGGCGTTGTTGAAGACGCCCGACAGCGAGGTGTGCAGCAGCACGTAGAGGCCGGCCAGGCCCGGGTGGCGCCGGATTTCCGTCGTCAGCGTGTACCCATCCATGGCCGGCATCTCGATGTCGGAGATGACCATGGCATAGCGTTCGGCCGGGTTTTCGCCCGAGGCGTGGATCTGCAACAGGTGGTCGAGAGCCTGCCTGCCGTCGGAAAGCAGGGTGGCACCCACGCCCAGCTGATCCAGCACGCTGCGGATCTGCTGGCGGGCCACGCGCGAGTCGTCCACCACCAGCACCTGCAGCTGGGGGCCATCGGCGGGCATTGCCATCGCCGGATCGAGTACGGCGTCACCGCGGACCTGGGCGATATCGGCCAGCACGCTTTCAACGTCGATCACCTGGATCAGCTCACCCTGGAAGCGGGTTACCGCGGTCAGGTAGCTCGACTCGGCGCCAAGCTCCGGCGGCGGGTGGATGTCTTCCACCGCGATGTTGACGATGCGTTCGACGCCGCTGACCAGGAACCCCTGGATCGAGCGGTTGAATTCGGTGACGACCAGGTAACCCGGCGAGGTATCGGCATCGGGCTCACGTTCGGGGTGGCCGATCGCCAGGCCCAGGTCCAGCACCGGCACCGAGCGGCCGCGCACGTCGGCCACGCCGGCGAACTGGCTGGGCAGGCCGGGTACCTGGAACAGCTCCGGGCGCCGCAGGACTTCCTGCACCTTGAAGACATTGACGCCAAAAAGCTGACGTCCGCCGAGACGGAACAGCAGCAGCGCCAGGCGGTTGTGGCCGGCCAGACGGGTCCGCTGGTCGATCCGGTTGAGCAGGTCATGGGACATGGCTGCTGTATCGGCGTGTTGGGCGCCAAACTTGAGGGCGCTCTGCCACCTGTGCCCTCCACACTGCGTTTGTAGAGTCGACTGTCAGTCGACTGCTCTTCGATCCGATCACGGGAAACCCCGCGCTTCGCGCGAAAGTAGACTGGCAGTCGACTCTACCCATCCGGTCGCATCCCCATTCCGGATCCGATCAACGGGCCCCGGCGCTCTGGCACACCCCTTGCACGCACCTGGGCCAGGTCTTGCCGATTGAAGGAGGCGCCATGCGCCGGGTCACATCTCTATTCGCCATCGCGCTGGCCCTGGCCTCGCCGTGGGCGGCTGCCGCCGACTGGCAGCCGGTGGCGAGCATCCGCGCGGCGGCCTTGTCGACGCTGCCGGCGGGCAGCGAGGGCGAAGCCCAGGTGGCCGATGCGCTGCGCCTGCCGAAGTGCGGAGGGGCGTTGCAGGTGCAGCCCACCGCCAACACCACGGTGGAAGTCAGCTGTCCAGATGCGGGCGGCTGGCGCCTGTTCGTGCCGGTGAAGGTGCGCCGCAACCAGACCGTACTGGTGCTCAACCGTGGAATCGGCACTGGAGAAACCCTCACCGCCGCCGATATCACCACTGCCCAGCGTGATGCCGCCCGGATCGCCGGCGCGGTGCTGGCCGATCCCAATGCGGCGATCGGCCGCATCGCCCGTCGTCCGTTGCAGGCCGGGGCCCTGCTGTCGAGCAACGATCTGGTGGTGCAGCGTCTCATCAAGCGAGGAGACAATGTGGCCCTGGTGTCGCGTCGCGGCTCGGTCGAGGTCCGCATTGCCGGCCGTGCGATGGGTGATGCCGGTGAGAACGAACGGGTCTCGGTCGAGAACCTGTCCTCGCGGCGGATCGTGCAAGGCACGGTCGATGCCGCAGGTGACGTAATCGTGGCGCGTTGAATTACCGCAAAATATCCCTAAAGATCACGGCCCTGTGGCCGTTATCCCTTGTGAACGGCAACTCCAGGACACCCCATGAGCCAGAAAATCGACGGCAACCTGCAGGTCCCCCAGGCACTGCGCAGCGTGACGACCCCGGCCAACAAGCCCGGTGTCAGCACCGATGCGGCGGCGCGCCCGGTCGAGGCGGCCGACAGCCTGCGCCTGACCGGCGAGGCCACCAACCTGCAGGCGATCGAGCGCGAGCTGACCACCGCCCCGGCGATCGACGCCCAGCGCGTGGCCGCCGTGCGCGAGTCGCTGCAGAACGGCACCTACAAGATCAATCCGGACGCGATTGCATCGCGCATGCTCGATCTGGACCAGCAGCTGCACGGATGACTGCGGCGATGAGCGAGCCGCTGCAGCGTCTCGCCCAGGCCCTGGACGTTGAACGCCAGGCCTTGGTCGAGCACGACGTGCACGCGCTGATCCGGGCTACCGGCGCCAAGCTGGAAGCGTTGCGTGCGCTCGAAGGCGCGCCGCCGGTGGGCGAGGGCGAACAGCTGCAGGAACTGGCCGAGCGCAACCGGGCCAATGGCGTGCTGCTGTCGCGCCGCCGCCGCGAGGTGAACTGGGCGCTGCGCCAGCTCGGCCGCACCGAAGACGCCTCGGCCTACGATGCCAAGGGCCAGTCGCACACGGTCAGCATCGGCCGGCCCCTCGCCGTCGCCTGAGGCGACGGCGGTCGCATAACCCCTCCCGGCGGGCTGAAGCCCGCTGCATGACCGCGTATATTGGGCGCCTGTTCGAACGTCCCGAGTCGCCGTGTCCGCTGCCAACGCCCTGGTTACCGCCCCCCTTCCGCCACAGCCGGTGCTGCAGGCCCTGCTTGAGCGCCTGCGCGAAGGCCTGCTGCTGTTCACCGATGACGGGCAGGTGGCCCTGGCCAATCCGGCCGCACAGAACCTGCTGGCCAGTGGCGAGGACGGCGGGTTGCCGCCGCCGCAGCGCCTGCGCGAACTGCTGCCGCCCGATGCGCTGGAACAGGCTCGCCAGCATGGTCACTGGAATGGCAGCCTGCCGCTGGGCGAGGGCGTGGTCATCGCCCATCTGTACCACCATGGTCTGGTCGGCCAAGGGCATTTCCTCGCCCTGTTCCGCCACATCGAAGGGCAGGAAGACTACGAACGCGAACTGCAGCAGCGCCATGCCGAATTGCGCCAGGCCTACCTGCGCCTCAATGGCACCCAGGAAAAGCTGCTCCAGTCGGAGAAGATGGCGTCGATCGGCCAGCTGGCCGCCGGCGTCGCGCACGAGATCAACAACCCGATCGGTTACGTGCACTCCAACCTGGGCAGCCTGCAGGAATACCTGCGCAGCCTGTTCACCGTGATCGAAGCCTACGAGCGCGCCCTGCGCGCGCCGGACCCGAAAGCGCTGATCCCGGAAATCGATGATATCCGTGACCGCCTGGATATCGATTTCATCAGCCGCGACCTGCCGCAGCTGATGGCGGAATCGCGCGAAGGCATCGAGCGGGTCACCCGCATCGTGCGCGACCTGAAGGATTTCTCGTATTCCGGCCGCGACGAGTCGTGGAAGCTGGTCGACCTGCACGCGGGCCTGGAATCGACCATCAACATCATCTGGAACGAACTCAAGTACAAGGTCACCCTGGTGCGCGAGTTCGGCCAGTTGCCCCTGGTGGAGTGCCTGCCATCGGAGTTGAACCAGGTCTACATGAACCTGCTGCTCAACGCCGGCCATGCCATCGCCGAGCGCGGCACGATCACGGTGCGTACCGGCGTTGATGGCGATCACGTCTGGGTTGAGTTCGAAGACACCGGCGGTGGCATCTCGCCGGAACTGCGCCAGCGCATCTTCGATCCGTTCTTCACCACCAAGCCGGTGGGCAGTGGCACCGGCCTGGGCCTGTCGATCTCCTACAGCATCATCAACAAGCACCACGGCCGCATCGACCTGGACAGCACACCCGGCGTGGGCTCGCGCTTCCGCGTGGTGCTGCCGGTCAAGCAGCCGCGCTGACCGCTTCCGGATTGGAACCGGACACCCAGAGCAGCCGGCCAGCGGCCGGCTCTACCGGGGTCAATCGGTAGTGCCGGCCGCTGGCCGGCAACCTCGTTGAACCGGACACCCGGAGCAGCCGGCCAGCGGCCGGCTCTACCCGGCGGAATTGTCATCGCAACGGCCGATCCTCGCCACCATCCCCGGTTTCCACCGGCGCCGGGCCGGCATTGCTGCGGCGCTGTTCCTCGTACGTGCGGAACGCCTGGTGGATGTGCTTGCGCAGCTCGTCGTCGTTCCACGGCTTGGTCAGGAAGCGGTAGATCGCGCCGCGGTTGATCGCATCGGTCACCGTGTTCAGATCGGTATAGCCCGACAGCACCAGGCGGATCGTATCCGGGTACAGCATCTTCACCCGGCCCAGGAACTCGGTGCCGCTCATGTCGCTCATGCGCTGGTCAGACAGGATCACCTGCACGTCATTGATCGCCAGCAGGTCGAACGCATCACGCACGTTGCCGGCAGCAAGGATGCGGTAGCCGTCGCGGCGGAACAGGCGCACCAGCGAGCGCAGCACGTTCTCCTCGTCATCCAGCAGCAGCAGCGTCCGGTCCGGGCGCGTCTCGGCGAAGGCTTCCGGACGCAGGTAGCGGCGGCGCAGGGTCATGCCGGCGGCATCGGCCGACATCGGTTCGCCGAACAGGTAGCCCTGGAACACGTCGCAGTCGTTGCGGCGCAGGAAGCCCAGCTGGGCCTGCGATTCCACGCCGTTGGCGATCACGGTCATGCCCAGCTGGTGGCCCATGGCGATGATCGCGCGCGCGATGGCCGCTTCACGATTGCCGGCCGGCGCGCTCTTGATGAAACTGCGGTCGATCTTCAGCTTGTCCACCGGGTAGCGCACCAGCGCGCTGAGGCTGGAGTCGCCGGTACCGAAGTTGTCCAGGCTCAGGCTGATGCCTTCGTTGCGCAGGTTGGCCAGTGTTTCGTGGACGAAATTGACGTTGTTGGTCAGCGCACTCTCGTTGATTTCCAGCGTCAGCATGTGCGCCGGTACGCCCGCCGCCTGCAGCAGTGACATCACTTCGGCGAAGAAGTTCGGCCGCAGCAGCTGCAGGGTGGACACGTTCACTGCGATGGTGAAGTCATCGAAGCCCTGGTCGCGCCACAGCCGCGCCTGCTTCAAGGCGCCTTCCAGCACCCAGGTGCCGATCTGCACGATGATGCCCAAGCGTTCGGCGGTGCGCATGAAGCGCTCCGGCACCAGCATGCCCAGGGTCGGCGACTGCCAGCGCAGCAGCGCTTCCATGCCCACCACGTGGCCGTCGCGCGCGCTTACCAGCGGCTGGTAGCGCAGCTTCAGCTCGCCATTGGGAATGGCATCGACGATCTGGCGCGCGATGATGCTCTCGCTGTGCGCACTCGGCGGGGTGTCCACCGCATGGATGCGCACGGCATTGCCGCCTTCGCGGGCGGCCTGGTACAGCGCATCCTCGGCATGGTCGAGCAGGCGCGAGGTGCTGCTGGCATGTTCCGGGCACAGGCTCACGCCCAGCTTGCCGGTCATGAACAACGTGTACGGCAGCACCGACAGCGGCAGCTCCATCTGCTGGCGGATCTCCTCGGCGAAATCCTCCGGCAACGGCAGATCGGCGGTGCGCGGCACCGCGATCAGGAACTCGTCGCTGCCATGCCGCCACAGCTTGCCGCGCCCGCGCAGGTAAGACTGAAGGCGCTGTGCCACCAGCACCAGCGCCTGGTCGCCCACTTCGGCACTCATGTTTTCGTTGACCGATGCGAAATGGTCGATGTCCACGTGCATCAGCATCAGCGCGATGCCGCCTGAGGCTGCCTCGGCAACCATTGCCTGCAGCTCGGGGTTGCCGGCGCCAAGGCGGTCGGGAGCGTCATCAATGCTGACCGGGGGCAGGTTGGGATTCCACATGGCTCAGTATTCCGGTGAATCGACGGCAGCCCTGCTGGCCGCCTGGTAGGGGAGGTGGACATCGACCAGGGTGCCTTCGCCATGCGCGGATTCAATCCGCACGTGGCCACCGACGCTCTGTGCGCGCTCGCGCATCACGATCAGGCCCAGGCCGCGCGGGCCGTCCGGATCGAAGCCCTCGCCGTCATCGCGGATCTGCAGGTGCAGGCCGCGCTGGCCGACGTCGCGCAGCTGCAGCAGGACCTGGCTGGCGCGCGCATGGCGCAGCGCATTGGTCAGGCTTTCCTGCGCGATGCGGAAGCAGGCCTGCTCGATACTGTTGTCGGGGCGATGGGGCAACGACTCGATCTCGGCCAGCAGCTCCACCGGCGAGGAGCGGAACAGAACCCGCGCCTGCCAGCTGAGGGCTGCCTCCAGGCCCAGTGCATCCAGCTGCGGGGGGCGCAGCAGGGTAGAGATGTCGCGCAGTTTGGCCACGGTGGTGTCGGCCAGGCTGACGATCTGCGCCAGATCCTGCCCACGCCGCTGCGGATCGTCCTCTTCCAGCGCGGCGTGCGCCGACAGCTTGATCGCGGTGATGGCCTGGCCGATGTCATCGTGCAGGTCGCGCGAAATCGCACGACGCTCGTCCTCCTGCAGCGAGAACAGCCGCCCGGCCATCGCCTGCAGTTCGCGGTTGCTGGTTTCCAGCGCGCTGCGGATGCGTTCGGAATCACTGAGGTCGCGCACGATCAGCAGCTTGCAGTCGCGGCCACCGTAGCGCACGTCGCCCACCGCCAGGCCGGCATGGAAGCTGCGGCCGTCGCCGCGCTGCATGGCCACCACGCTGCTGTGGCCCGGTCCCAGGTGTGGCTGGCCGGCACGCAGCTGGCCGCGCACCCGCGGCAGGTCTGCGGCAGCGACCAGCGCCGACAAGGGCTCGCCCAGCAGGGTATGGCTGCCGTAGCCGAACAGGCCGGCGGCCCAGGCGTTGGCGTACAGCACATGTTCGTCGGAGAGGATCACCACGCCGTCGGGCAGTACCCGCACCAGCTCGCGGAACTGCTCCTCGCGCTCGCGCAGCAGGCGCCGCGACTGCTCGCGTTCGGTCACGTCCTGCAGCGTGCCCAGCACGCGGTTGCGGCCAGCTTCATCAAGACCACTGGCGGCGCGCAGGTGCACCATCAGCGCGCGCCCGTCCATCGACAGCAGCGGCAGCAGCACGTCCACCTGCACCGGCTCGCCGGAACACAGCTCGGCCAGCAGCTGCTCGGTCTGGGTGGCGGTGGCCGGGTCGGCCGGCACCAGCAGCTCGTCGAAGCGGTGCCAGCGGCGGGCTTCGGGCGGGCGGCGGCCGAGCAGGCGATAGACCTGGTTGGAATAGCGGCCCAGCCCGGTGGACGGGTCCAGCTCCCAGGCACCGATGCGGGCCAGTTCGTGGGCCTCTTCCACCCGTGCCAGCGCCTGGTCACGACGCAGCTGGGCCAGGTCCTCGGCAGTGCGATCGATGGCGATCAGCAGGCGCGCGTTGTGACCGTCGTAGCTGATCGCGTTGGAGCGCAGTTCCATCTGCCGCAGCGCGCCATCGCGCAGCTGCAGCTGTGCGCGCAGGATGCACAGCTCTTCGGGCGCCTCGCGGATCGCCTCCAGCTTGGTCTGCAGCGCCTGGCCCTGGCCGGGTGGCCACAAGGCGTCGATGGTCTGTTCCAGCAGCTCATCGCGCTCCCAGCCGAAAGCGGTGCAGGCGGCCGGGTTGGCATCGAGGATCGCCAATGTGTCCAGGTCATAGACGAGGATCGGGCCGGGGTTGCCCTCGAACATCTGCCGCAGGCGCAGCTCAGAGGCCTGCTGGCGGGCGTGGGTATGCAGCACGTGCTCGGCCAATGGGCGCAGCAGCAGGTACAGCAGGCCCGCGCTGGCCAGGGCGAAGAACGAGCCCTTCAGGCCCTGCCACAGGGCCGCCTGCTGCGGATCGGGCACCAGCGCCTGTACCACGCTGTCGGTGGAGATCATCCAGGCCAGCGCCATCACCAGGTAGCTCAACACCACCCGCCGCCGGTCACGGCTCAGCGCCTGCGCCATCCGTGGGTCGGGAACTGGGGCGTTGCCGGTCGGTTCTGCGGGCATGGACGGGGCGGGTGAAAGGGGCGCCGGTCATCTTACCCCGCAGCGTGCCGTCACCACTCAATTATCCGCCGCAGGCGCCGTTAACCACTGCGTGCCCCGCTGACGGGCGTGTCATCCGGAGCAAGATCGCGTGGACCAAGGGATCATCGCCAGCCTGCTGCAGCACCCGCTTGCGTCGGCGCTGGTCATCGTCGACCGTACCGGGCGCCCGCTGGCGGCCAATCCGGCCGCGCGCGAGCATGGCCTGCCGGCCACCGTGGCGGCCTATGCGCCGATGCTGGAAGATCTGCGCCTGATGGCCGCCGATGGCGGCATCGTGCCCTGCACGCTGCCGGGCGGCCCGCGCGGCCACTACGACGGTCACCTGCGCGCCGTGCATGACGGTGCGGGCAACCTGCTGGCGTTCACCCTGAGCATTCCCGAGCCGGTGCCGGTCGACGGGGGCGGGCGCTGGGAACTGGCACTGGACAGCGCCGGCCATAGCCTGTGGGACTGGGACATCCCCAGTGACCGGGTGGCGCGCACGCCGGCGCTGGTCGACGAGACGGCGACTGAAATGCTGTCGCGCGTCCACGGCGAGGACATCGACCAGGTGCGCGCCGCGCTCGACGAGCACCTGCGCGGGCGCAGCGAGCAGTACAGTGCACAGTTCCGCTTCCGCCAGGCCGATGGCCAGTGGCGTTGGGTGCTGGATCGCGGCCGCGTGGTCGCGCGCACCGCCGATGGCCAGCCGCTGCGCATGGTCGGCACGCATACCGATATCGAACAGCAGAAGCAGCTCGAATCGCTGCTGCAGGAGCAGCAGCTGCACCTGAGCGAAGCCCAACGCATCGCCAGCATGGGCAGCTGGTCGTTCGACCCCAACAGCGGGCACTTCTGGTGGTCGCCGGAACTGCGCTCGCTGCTGGCACTGGAGCACGGCGCCGTGCCCGGCCAGCGGCGCTGGCTGAAGCAGCTGCACCCGCGCTCGCGTGGCGCGCTGCGTGCGGCATGGCGGCGGCTGTGGCGCGATGGTCGTGCCGCCAATCTCGAGCTGGAGCTGACCCGCGGCCATGAGCCATCACAGCACCTGCGGCTGTGGATGCAGCCGCTGCTGGACTTGGACGGGCAGCCCAAGCGCCTGCTCGGCCAGGTGCAGAACATCACCGAACAGCATCAGACCGACGCATTGATTCGTTGGCGCACCGAACTGCTGAACCGGGTTTCCGCGCTGGGCCGCATCGGTGGCTGCGAGATCGAGGTGCAGACACGGAGCATGCAATGGACCGAGGAGTGCTATCGCATCCACGGCCTGCGCAAGGAACCGATCACCCTCGACCAGGCGATGGCGCTGTACACCGAAGACTCGCGCGATGCGTTCGAGGCAGCGCTGGCCCGCATCGCCAACGGCGGCCTGCCCGAGCAGCTGGACCTGTGCTTCTACCGCCAGTCCGGCCTGCGTGTCTGGGTGCAGGTGCTGATCGAGCTGGATCGCCGTGACGGACTGCCGCCGCGCTTCGTGGTGCTGTTCCGTGACATCACCCGCGAGCGCGAGGCCAACGAGCGCATTGAACTGCTGGCCCACTACGATCTGCTGACCGGCCTGCCCAATCGCGTGCTGCTCGGCGAGCAGACCGCCGAGGCCATCGAGGAAGCACGCGATCGCGGTACCTCGCTGGCGATGCTGTTCATCGACCTGGACGGCTTCAAGACCATCAACGACAGCTTCGGCCACGCCACTGGTGATGCGCTGCTGAAGGCTGCCGCCACCCGCCTGCACCAGAACCTGCGCAACAACGATCTGTTCGGCCGCTTCAGTGGCGACGAGTTCATTGTGGTGCTGCGCGACCTGGCCGAGCCGGAAGACGCCGGCCACGTGGCGCGCAAGCTGATCGCCTCGCTGGCTGAGCCGCTGCGCCGTGGCGAGACCACGCTGAAGGTCGGCGCCAGCGTCGGCATCGCGATGCTGGGCGATGCGCAGACCGACTTCGATTCACTGCTGCGCGCTGCCGACGCCGCCATGTACGCGGCCAAGGAAGCCGGACGCAACACCTACCAGTACTACAGCCAGGATGCCCTGGCCCGGATCCAGCGCAGGCTGGAGCTTGAGCACGCGCTGCACGGTGCGATCGAGCGCGAGGAGTTCAGCCTGGCCTATCAGCCGCTGCTGCATGCCCACCAGGGCGAGCCGCCGGCCATCGAAGCACTGCTGCGCTGGCATCGACCCGGCATCGGCTATTGCAGCCCGGCCGAGTTCATTCCCATCGCCGAGAAATGCGGCGAGATCGTGCGCATCGGCGACTGGGTACTGAACGAAGCCTGCCGCCAGGCAACCGCCTGGGACCGGGCTGGACTGCATTTCGACCGCATCGCGGTCAACGTGTCGGCGGTGCAGCTGCGTGATCGTGGCTTCGCCGAGCGCGTGATCGACATCTGCCATGCCCACGGCTGGCCGCCGCAGCGGCTGGAGCTGGAGCTGACCGAATCGGCGCTGATCCGTGACACCGACATCCTGCGCCACTGTTTCGACGTGCTCGAACGGCACGGCGTGCCGCTGGCGGTGGACGACTTCGGTACCGGCTTCTCCAACCTCAACTACCTCAACCGCTTCCCGGTGGGGCGCCTGAAGATCGACCGCAGTTTCGTGCAGGGCATGCTGCACGACTCCGGCACGGCCGAAGTGACCCAGGCCATCGTGCACCTGGGCCATGCGCTGGGCATGAAGGTCGTGGCGGAGGGCGTGGAAACGCACCAGGAAGAAGACATGCTGCGCCGCCAGGGCTGCGACGAGATCCAGGGTTACCTGTACTCGCGCCCGCTCAGCCCGCGCGACCTGGCGCAGTGGCTGCGCCAGCAGCGCCCGTTGCCGATGCGCACCGACGCCAGCAGCGAAGCGGTGCTGGTGCGCTGACAGTCTGCGCTGGCAGGCACGTGCTCTGGTAGGTGCCGACCTTGGTCGGCACGAATGCTTGCGCTCGGCGTAACCCCGCCCTGATGGGTGCCGACCTTGATCGGCACCAATGCCTGCATGCGACCCTCCACGCGTGGCGTGGATCTACCTGGGAAACTCCGCCTTCAACTGCGTGCGCAGCGCCTCGACGATGGCCGCATAGCGGCGCTTCTGGACCAGATAGCTGGCCAGGAACAGCGGCAGTATCAGCAGCATCGGCGCCACCATCGGGCGCATCGCCACCAGTGGCAACAGCAGCACCGACAGGATCGCCACGAACCAGCTGCACAGGCCGATCACCCGCACCTCGTGCCGCCGTGCGTTGAGCACGATGCGTCCACGCATCACCGGGAAGTAGCGCAGGCCGAAGCTCGGCGCGAAGCTCTCGCGGAACGCCATGCTGCCATCGGGCAGCGCATGGAAGGCCAGTCGCAGCCACTTGTCCTGCGGCAGGTCACGTTCCAGGCTGCCCAGCGAGAGGCGGGCCTGCATGGCCGGTGACGCCGCAATGCGTTCGTTGAACAGGGTGATGCCCCAGCTGAAATAGCCGGCCACCCAGGCCATCAGAAGGACCGTTTCGATCAGGAGTACTGCGATCAGGGCGAGGGCCATCGGTCTTCCATGGACGGGACCGGGCAATCATGCCATGGGCAGCCGTGGCCGGCCCCGCGGGGGGCGAGTCCGTGCAGCAGGTCATGCGCTTCTCGGGATCGACTTGGGTCAATCTTCTTCGGCGAGATCGCTTAGGTCCAGGATCCGCGGATCAACGCTGCTGGCTACGATGTTTCTGATCAGCCCCGGGCGGCGGCGAAGCGAGTAGGCGCGAATCGCATGGATGGGACTGAACTCACACAGGGGGTAGCGTGAGTGCCCAATGATGACGGGCCTGTTGAAGTGGATGTCCTTATGGTCATCAAGTGGCAGGGCCCACTTCCCACCGTGTGCCAGCCTGACGGTCTCCCCTAGATATCGGGCGAACACGACCCTCAGAGAGTCCCGCTCGTCCTCAGATAGCGTGGCTGCCATCAAGTCATGGAGGCGTTCCAGCCTGTCGAGGCTTTCGGGGCTGCCATCCAGTTCAATGCCATGCGTTTGAGCCTGCGCGACCAGCCATTCTATCTGGCCGTCCATCAGCATAAGGAATTGCTCAAAAGCCTCGCGGGCTTCTTCCAGATTGAACGTCATGCGGAGGCCAGAGAGACAGGGGGAGTGGGCAGTGTGTCCTCGTCCCCTTCCTCAGGCTATGCAACAAATCCTAAAAGGCGACAGGCAAAGCAGAGGTGCAGATATCGCGGCGGCCATCCACGCAGGGCGTGGATCTACTTCAGGGCTTCGCCATCCAACCCCAGGTCCCACGCCAGTCCCAGCAGCGCCTCGTCCGCCGGCGTCGGGGCAGGGCGCGCATCGGCCAGCTGCTGCAGCTCGCGGATTTCCTCGCGGGCGACCTCTTCCAGCTGTTGCAGCTGCTCACGCACGCTCGCGTTGCGCGGGCGCTCGGTGTGGAGGAGGGAGGGCAGGGCGCGGATCAGGGTCATGGTGCGCGTACAGGATGCATCCAGCGGTGGGTCACAGGCAAAGGCCCCGGACGAGCCGGGGCCTTGCGGGCTGCCGGCGAGGGCAGCGGACATCAGGATCAGAACAGCTCGACGGTGCCGGCGCCCATGCTCTGCTGGGCGACGGGCTTGTGCGGCGGGCGTTCCCATTCGCTGCGCAGCTCGCGCAGGCGATTGCCGGTGCGCTGCAGGGCGCTGGCGATCTCTTCGTCGAACACGCCGCCATTGCGGTGCAGCAGCTCCTGCAGGGCCACCGCTTCGCGGTTGATGGCGGTCAGGCGGTCCAGATGGGTGTGCACGCCGCCCAAGGCCTGGGTGGCGATGTCTTCGAACTGCAGGGCGCGCACGGCTTCGGCCACGCTGCCATCGATCGCACGGGCGCACTCGGACACTTCGCGCATGCCGTCGCCCAGCGAGGCATTGATCTGCGCGACGTTGTCGAGCATTGCCGCCGCTTCCTGGCGCGCTTCGCGGGAGCGGTCCATGTCACGCGAGGCCATGTGCGAGACCGTCTCGCGCACCTTGGCAATGGCGTCCTTGGAGCTGTGCGCCAGCTTGCGGATCTGCTCGTTGAAGGTGGTCGAGCGCTCGGACAGGTTGCGGACCTCGTCGGCGACCACGGCGAAGCCACGACCGGCTTCACCGGCACGCGCCGCTTCGATGGCGGCATTCAGCGCCAGCAGGTTGGTCTGGTCGGCGATCGACTTGACGTCTTCCAGCAGCGCGAAGATGCCATCCAGGTGCTGCGCCATCTGGTCGATGTGCTGCACGGTGGTGCTGCTCTGGCCGCTCACCTGTTCCAGCGCTTCCACCAGCTGTTCCATGCGGTGGCTGGCGTGCTGGGCGAAACGGGCAACGTCGAGGCCGGCATTGCCTTCATCGCCGGCGCGGTCGACGATGCGCGACAGCGCCTGGCTCTGCTGGCGCGACTTGCGGTTCATCGCATCGAAGCTGCCACCGAGGCTGGAGACCGCCTGGCGGATCAGGTCGCGGGCGCGTTCCACTTCACCACGCGAACCGTCGATTTCGTTGCCGACGAAGTTGCGCAGTTCGGTCAGCAGCTGGTCCTGCTCACGCAGGACACGGGCATGTTCCGGGGAACGATGCGCCTGGGCGCGGGTGGTCCACCACGCGAAGCCGAGCCAGCTCAGCGTCATCGTGGTCAGGATCGCCCAGCGCAGGGCGGTCGGCCATTCGAAACCGATGGCGAAGGGGAGCAGCAGGGTCAGAGCCAGGGGGGCGGCCAGACGGATGAAAATGCGTGAGTACATGGACGTTCTCGGGAGGTGCACGGAGGATGTATCGGCCGTACCCCCTTTCTCTTTAACGTCGATGTGCCTCGAAGTGCATTCTGAATGCGCCGGTTTTCCGGCGCCCTGGCGGCCTCGGGGTCAGAGCCCTTTCCGTGCCGGAAAGGATCCGACCCCTTGGGCAGGCAGCAACGGGGTCGGATCCCTTTTCCATGGAAAAGGGCTCTGACCCCACACCCTCAGGCCAGCAGGCGGTCCACGGCCTCGATCATCGCCTTTCGCCCGAACAGGAAGTCCCAGTAGCTGCCGCCCAGCTGGCGCCACAGCACTGCCGAGCGCACCGCGGCCAACAGCAGGGCACGGATCTCGGCCACCACGCCGGCCTGGCCCAGGTAGTGCGGGTTGCCCTGCACCATCACCCGCGGCTTGAGGTGGCTGATGGTGTCCGCATACAGGCTGCCCAGGCTGGCCAGCACATCCGGGTGGCCGCTGTCGCCCAGTTCGGTGGCCTGGCGCTGGGCACGCTCGATGCCCGAAGCAACCTTGTTCACGGTGGCGCCATCCTGAACAAAGCGGCGCTCCAGCTGCAGCACCGACAGCGCCAGCTTCGGCAGGATCGGATCCTGGCCCTGGTTGCGGAAGTAGTTGTGCAACAGGCGCAGCCCGGCCTTCAGTGCATGGCGGTCACCGAACACCGCCTGCGGCGAGGACGCATCGACGCGGAACACGCTGTCCACGGCGGTGCGCACGGCGGCGGCGTCGGAATGGCCGGTATCGGCGATGCGGCGTACCTGCTGCAGGGCCTGGGCAATGCCGGCCAAGGCCAGGACGCGGTCGTCGACAGTGAAACTCATGCAGCGATTACCTCAAAAGGGGAGGGGGTGGTGCGCAGGCGCTGTTCCAGCGGCGCATCGGTGGCGGCGATCACCGCGCCACCCAGGCACACATCGCCGTCATACAGCACCAGCGATTGACCGGGGGTAACGGCACGCTGCGGGCGCGCGAAGGTGACCAGCACGCTGCCATCGTCCAGCACGTCGACCGTACACGGCTCATCGGGCTGGCGGTAGCGGGTCTGGGCGCTGCATTCGAAGCGTCGCGCGGGTGGCGAGCCCGCGATCCAATGCGCCGCCTCCGATCGCAGGCGCTCGGACAGCATCCATGGGCTGTCGCGGTCCTGGTCGACGTACAGCACGTTGCTGGCCACATCCTTGCCGACCACGTACCACGGGGCGGCCGGGCGGCCGCGTACGCCGCCGATGTTCAGGCCCTCGCGCTGGCCCAGGGTGAAATAGAACACGCCCGGATGTTCGGCGATCACGCTGCCGTCGGTCGGGTCGAGGATCTGGCCGGGCCTGGCCGGCAGGTAGCGGCCGAGGAACTCGCGGAAGTCGCGCTCGCCGATGAAGCAGATGCCGGTGGAGTCCTTCTTGGCGTGGGTCGGCAGTCCGACGTCGCGCGCAATCCGTCGCAGGTCGGTCTTCTCGAGGTCGCCGATCGGGAACAGGGTGGCCCCCAGTTGCTCCTGGCCCAGCTGGTGCAGGAAGTAGCTCTGGTCCTTGGAGCGGTCGGCGCCGCGCAGCAGCAGCCACTGGTGGCCACGCTGGGTCACCCGCGCGTAGTGGCCGGTGGCGATGCGCTCGGCGCCCAGCTCGCGGGCGGCATCCAGGAAATGCTTGAACTTCACCTCGCGGTTGCACAGCACGTCCGGGTTCGGCGTGCGGCCAGCGGCGTATTCGGCCAGGAAGTGCTCGAACACGCCCTGCCAGTACTCGCTGGAAAAGTCCCGGAAGTGGAACGGGATACCGAGCAGGCCGCATACGGCGACCGCATCGCGGCGGTCATCCTCGGCGCGGCAGTCACCGCTGCCGTCGTCGGCCCAATTCTGCATGAACAGGCCGGCCACGGCCTCGCCCTGCTGGACCAGGCGCCACGCGGCGACCGAAGAGTCGACACCACCAGAGACGCCCACCATCACGCGCGGCGTGCTCATGTGACCTCCCGGACCAGCGAAAGCGGATGGCGCTGGCCACCCAGGTAATCCGCCACCACCTGCCAGACCAGCGGGCTGCGCTGGCGCTCGCCGGCGGCCTGCAGCTCGGCAGGGGTCAGCCACAACGCGCGGTCGATGCCGGCATCCAGCGGTTGGGCCGGGTCGTGCGAGAGCGGGCGCGCTGCGTAGCAGAAGCGCAGGAAGGCGGTGCCGTCGCCGGCAGTCCACTGGTAGCAGCCGATGAAATGGGTCAGCTGCACGGTCCAGCCGGTTTCCTCCCGGGTCTCGCGCAGGGCTGCCTCGGCCAGGCTTTCGCCTGGCTCGAGGTGGCCGGCCGGCTGGTTCAGCACCTGGCGGCCTTCAATGGTCTCTTCGACCAGCAGCACGCGGCCGCCGTCGACCACCACCGTGGCGACGGTGGCGTGCGGTGCCCAGCGCGGGTCCGGCGTGGCGTTCAACTCAGAACTCGTCCTTCTTGGTCAGCTCCAGCTCCATCGCGTCGGCGGTGCGGATGGCCGCATCGATGGCGTCGCTGAGCTGGTCCGGGGTGGCATCGGCGTCGATCTTGACCACGAACATGGCGGTGGTGTCCTGCTTTACCCAGCCCCCCATCTTGGCGTCCTGCGAATCCTCCAGCAGCCGGTTGGCCACGGCCACCGGGAACTGCTTGGTCTTGGCGTTGTAGGCCGGCGACCAGATCTCGCGGATGTTGTGGCTGCCGAAATCCTCCACCGCCGAGCGCACGTAGACCATCTGGGTGCGGTCACCCTCGACGTCGAAGACCATGCGGTAGTCGCCATCCTCGTCGACCTCGTAGGTATAGCCCAGCTTGTCCAGGTGGCGGGCCACGGACTTGTCGGCGCTGGTTGCGGCAGTGGCAGAGCCGGCAGCGGCCAGCGCGATCAGCAGGGCGGGAAGAAGGGTCCTTTTCATGAAGATCCTGTGAAACAGTGTTGGGAGAGGGTGCAATTGTGACGGCGGGCGTGCGTGCCGTCCAATCTGCGGCGGGCCGACGCAGGCCTGCCCTAGCCCTTATAATGGATGGATGCCCCATGAGTCCTCCCCCGATTCCCAGCACGAGCACGGCGTTGCCGTGGAGCCCGCGCGCCCGGAAGTGGCGCCGCCGCCGTTCTACCAGGTGATGCTGCTCAACGACGACTACACCCCGATGGATTTCGTGGTGGATGTGCTGCAGCAGTTCTTCAGCATGGACCTGGACAAGGCCACCCAGGTGATGCTGCACGTTCATACCCGCGGCCGCGGCGTCTGCGGTGTCTTCACCCGCGAAGTGGCCGAGACCAAGGTTGCCCAGGTCAACGAGTACTCGCGGATGAACCAGCACCCGCTGCTGTGCACGATGGAAAAGGCCTGACCGGCCTTTTGTAGAGCCGAGCCCATGCTCGGCTGCTGTTCGCGCGGGTATCCAGATCGCTGGCAGAGCAGCCGAGCGCAGGCTCGGCTCTACAGCCGGATCACGCTTCCGCCAGCGCCTGCAACGCCATCCTCGCGACCGATTCGTCCACATCCGCTGGGTCGCCATCATCGCGGAACCACACCGCCGACAGCCCTGCGCTGGCAGCGACCCAACGCAGCAGGCGGGTGCGCTCGAGGCCGGCCAGCGCGGTCACCTGTTCTACGCGCGCGGCAAACCGCTCCGGCCGCGTGGCCACGTGGATGCCGGGGCCGCACAGGTCCGGATTGCTGAACAACGTCGTGTAGTCGAACGCGCGGTCACCCAGCAGCCGCTTCGGATCGATCGCCAGCCAGCCGCGCGCACCAAAATCCAGCACGTTGTCATGGTGCAGGTCGCCGTGCAGCGGCCGGATCTCCTGTTCTTCCTGCAACACCCCTTCTGCCAGTGATCTGCACTGTTCCAGCAGTGGCGGCAGCGCGGCCCTTGGCTGCAGCAGGTCGGCGAACCATCTACGCAGGCAGACCAGGTCTGCTGGCGGCGCGCTCCGTGGCCGGTGCAGCCGCTGCAGGACCTGGCACAGGATCGTGGTGCAGGCGTCATCGGCGCCATCGATCGAGCGTTGCCGCAGCGACTGACCGCTGGCGCGCTCGATCAGGATCGCCGGCCCCTCGTGGGCCAGCAGCCGGGCAGCGCCATCGCCGTCCCACCAGCGCAGCAGGCGATGGCTGTTCTGCTCCTCGGTTTCGTCGGCGATCTTCAGCATCGCCGGCGCGCCGGTGGCGGTCAGCACCGGCCAGAGCCGGGCGTGGGGTGTTTCGATGGCCGGGCCATCACGCCGCAATCGGCAGCGGCTCAGGTAGGGTTCGCTCATGCTGGGCGGGCTGTCCTGGAGTGAATGAAGATCAAGCGATCTGCACTGCTAACGCCATCTGAACGCAGCAATCCGCTAGGGTGATGGAAATCGCGTAGTCAGGCCGCATATTGTCCCCATCTGCCGCCGGAGTAATCCATGTTCAGCAAAGACCTCGAACACACCATCGGCCAGTGCTACAAGCGCGCCCGTGAGGCCCGGCATGAGTTCATGACGGTCGAACACCTGCTGTTGGCACTGCTCGACAACCCGTCCGCCCAGGCCGTACTGAAGGCCTGTGGTGCCGACGCCGAACGCCTGCGCCAGGAGCTGGAGCAGGCCATCGAGGCCTCGGTGTCCCGCCTGGCCGAAGACGACGGCCGTGACACCCAGCCGACCCTGGGCTTCCAGCGGGTGCTGCAGCGGGCCGTGTACCACGTGCAGTCCTCGGGCAAGAAGGAGGTCACCGGCGCCAACGTGCTGGTCGCCATCTTCGGCGAAAAGGACTCCCACGCCGTCTACTACCTCAACCAGCAGGATGTCACCCGGCTGGATGTGGTCAATTACCTGTCCCACGGCATCGCCAAGCTGGGCGAGGAAGGCGAGCAGCCGTCCTCTTCCTCCGAGGGTGAGGGCCGCATGGAAGGCGGGGAGGGCGAGCCGAAGGGCGATGCCCTGACCGAGTTCGCCAGCAACCTCAACGAACAGGCCCGCTCCGGCCGCATCGATCCGCTGGTCGGTCGTGGCGATGAGATCGAGCGCACCATCCAGGTCCTGTGCCGCCGCCGCAAGAACAACCCGCTGTACGTGGGCGAGGCTGGCGTGGGCAAGACCGCCATCGCCGAGGGCCTGGCCCGCCGCATCGTCGAGGGCTCGGTACCCGACGTGCTGGCCGACGCGGTGATCTACTCGCTCGACCTGGGCGCGCTGGTGGCCGGCACCAAGTACCGCGGCGACTTCGAGAAGCGGCTGAAGGGTGTGTTGACCGCGCTGAAGAAGGTGCCCAACGCAGTGCTGTTCATCGACGAGATCCACACCATCATCGGCGCCGGCTCGGCGTCGGGTGGCACCATGGATGCGTCCAACCTGATCAAGCCGGCGCTGGCCTCCGGCGAGCTGCGCTGCATCGGCTCGACCACCTTCCAGGAATACCGCGGCATCTTCGAGAAGGACCGGGCGCTGGCCCGCCGCTTCCAGAAGATCGATATCGTCGAGCCCACAGTGGGCGAGACCTACGAGATCCTGCAGGGCCTGAAGTCCAAGTACGAGCTGCACCACAGCGTGACCTATTCGGATGAAGCGCTGCAGGCGGCGGTGGACCTGTCGGTGAAGCACATCGGCGACCGCCTGCTGCCGGACAAGGCCATCGACGTGATCGACGAGGCCGGTGCCCGCCAGCGCCTGCTGCCGGAAGGGCAGCGCAAGGAGCTGATCGACGTCGAGGAAGTGGAGGCGATCGTGGCCAAGATGGCGCGCATCCCGACCAAGCAGGTCAGTGCCACCGACAAGGATGTGCTGCAGCACCTGGAGCGCAACCTGAAGATGGTGATCTTCGGGCAGGATCCGGCCATCGAGACGCTGTCCTCGGCAATCAAGCTGGCCCGCTCGGGCCTGGGCAACCCGGAGAAGCCGATAGGCAACTTCCTGTTCGCCGGCCCGACCGGTGTCGGCAAGACCGAGGTGACCAAGCAGTTGGCGCTGCAGCTGGGCATCGAGCTGGTCCGCTTCGACATGTCCGAGTACATGGAGCCGCATTCGATCAGCCGCCTGATCGGTGCGCCTCCGGGCTATGTGGGCTTCGACCAGGGCGGCCTGCTGACCGAGAAGATCGTCAAGACGCCGCACTGCGTGCTGCTGCTGGACGAGATCGAGAAGGCGCACCCGGACATCTTCAACATCCTGTTGCAGGTGATGGACCGCGGCGTGCTGACCGATACCAACGGTCGCGAGGCCAACTTCAAGAACGTGGTGCTGGTGATGACCACCAATGCCGGCGCGGCGCAAGCCTCGCGGCGTTCGATCGGTTTCACCAAGCAGGACCATGCCACCGACGCGATGGAGACCATCCGTCGCAGCTTCACCCCGGAATTCCGCAACCGCCTCGATGCGGTGGTGCAGTTCCAGGCGCTGGGCTTCGAGCACATCCTGCGCGTGGTCGACAAGTTCCTGATCGAGCTGGAGATGCTGCTGCAGGACAAGCATGTCAGCCTGTCGGCCACGCCGACCGCGCGCGACTGGCTGGCCCACCACGGCTTCGACCCGCTGATGGGTGCGCGCCCGATGGCCCGCGTGATCCAGGACAGGATCAAGCGTCCGCTGGCCGACGAGCTGCTGTTCGGCAAGCTGGTCAACGGCGGCAAGGTGAGCATCGATGTGCGCGACGACGAACTGGTGGTCGAGACCCAGGCCGAACCGGAGCGCTTGCTGCCGGTCACGGTGGAATGAGCTGACCTCCGTCCGGTTTCGGCGGACCTGACATGACAAGGGCGGCTTCGGCCGCCCTTGTTGTGCTGGGCCTGTCGCCTGCGGCCTTGCTGGAGGGGTGCGAACGCATCAATGCTGTTTCGTGAGCGCGACGGGATTACTTCATTTGTATCGCGCAACGATACGGGATACAGTGATGATCATCGGCTTTCGCCACAAAGGCCTCGAGCGGCTCTACCGCTCCGGTAGCAGCAGCGGGATCCGACACAGTCACACCAGCAGGGTATTGATGATCCTGTCGATCCTGGATGTGGCATCGGGTCCCGAGGATCTCGCCATGCCTGGATTGCGCCCACACAAGCTGCGGGGCGACCTGCGGGGGCATTGGTCTGTGTGGGTCAATGGCAACTGGCGGATCACCTTTCGTTTCACCGGTGGCGATGTGGAGCTGCTGGACTACCTGGACTATCACTGAGGTTGCGCATGATTCATCACCACCCACATCCAGGGCAGACGATCAAGGCGATGGTCTTCGATCCGATGGATCTCTCGGTGACCGAAGCGGCCGAGCGCTTGGCTATGTCGCGGGTGGCATTGTCGCGGGTGTTGAACGGCAAGGCGGGCATCAGTCCTGATCTGGCCATCCGCCTGGAAATGGCCGGGGTCAGTACGGCGGCTTTCTGGATGGGACTGCAATCCAATTACGACCTTTGGCTGGCGCGGCAGCACGAGCAGCCGCGGGTGCTGCCACTGGTTGCGCCTGTGCGGTGACACTCCCTCCTGACAAGGGCGGCTTCGGCCGCCCTTGTCGTACGCGACGTCAGCGGCTGCGCTGGCGGGCCTTCTTCTTGAAGGTTGCCTCGTCGACTGGCTCGATCTGCGACACGATGCAGCGACTGGAATCGGTGAGCAGCTGGCTGCGGCCGGCAGCGCACAGCAGGCCCTGCTGGCCGTCCGTGGCGAAGCTCAGTTTCCGCGAGTAGCCTGCCGCCGAGCAGTCGTCCTGGAAATGCACGACGTAATGGTCCTGGCCATTGCGCAGCAGGATGTTGCGCGAGGCGCCGGCGCGCACCAGTTGCTGGTCGCCGCCCAGTTGGATGCAGTCAGCGGCGTTCGCCGCAGTGGGGGTATCGGCGGCGCGTGCAGGCAGCGCGCTGGCGGACGCGACGAGGGCGATGAGCAGGGCGGTCAGCGAGGGCATGTTCATGGCGGGGCAGGGGATGGCGATCCGGACTGGATCGGGTCCCACGATGCCGCCACGGATGCAGATGCGAATCTGCCGCAAGCAGGGCTGACCGACGTCACGGTGAGTTCGGTCACGATGACCTCCGGCAGGGCCGGATGGCAGGCATGACAAAAGGCCAGCAACCAGGGCTGGCCTTGTCGACGTGGCGCTGCGCGCCGACCGCTTACTTCATGCGGTAGGTGATACGACCCTTGGTCAGGTCGTACGGGGTCATTTCAACCTTGACCCGGTCACCGGTGAGGATGCGGATGTAGTTCTTGCGCATGCGGCCGGAGATGTGGGCGATGATTTCGTGCCCATTTTCCAGGCGAACGCGGAAAGTGGTGTTCGGCAGCGTCTCGCTGACGGTGCCCTCGAACTCGATGGAATCGTCTTTCGACATGTAGTCCTGTGCGGTTCAGAAAACGGCCACGCTGGGCCTAAGGCGCGGTATTTTACGCGTGACCGGCCCAGCTTGCAAAGTTTGCGTTAACCGCCGGCCAAACGCTGGGCTGGCAAGCGTCCGACGGCCTGTGTCCACGGGCCTTCACGGCAGTCACGGCGCACGGCCTGGCGCACGTGCTGCAGGAACTCCGCGCGCGGCAGGTGTCCGGCGCCCATCCGCAGCAGGTGCGGATTTTCCACCTGGGCGTCGATCAGCTCCCAGCCCCAGCCGTGAAGCGTGGACGCCAGTGCCGCCAGCGCGATCTTGGAACCACCGCTGGCGCCACTGAACATGCTCTCGCCGAAAAATACGGTACCGATCGCCACACCGTAGATGCCGCCGACCAGCGTCTGCCGGTCCCAGACCTCGAACGAGTGGGCAAAGCCGAGGTCGTGCAGCTGGCTGTAGGCCTCGATCATGGCCGGGCTGATCCAGGTGCCGTCCTGGCCGGGCCGAGGTGCCGCCGCGCAGGCGCGCATCACCCGGCTGAAGGCGGTGTCGGCGGTGACCTCCCACGTGCTGCCGCGCAACTGGCGGCGGAAGCGGCTGGACAGGTGCACGCCATCGGTGCGGAACACCATGCGCGGGTCAGGCGACCACCACAGGATCGGCTCGCCCTCGCTGAACCACGGAAAGATGCCGCCCGCATACGCGTTGAGCAGGCGCGCTGGGTGCAGGTCGCCACCCACCGCGAGCAGGCCGTCGGGCTGGCGCAGGGCGGTCTCGGCCGGGGGAAAGGGCGCGTCCGGCGCATCGGCCAGGCGCCAGGGCAGCTGGCGGGTCATGCCGGCATTGTATTCGTCGCGGCCCCGCGTGAATGCCGCGGTAGATGCCAACCTTGGTTGGCAGCTCACCCGTCCGCGCGAAATGGGCTGTGCCCCAGCAGCTCCTGCCGGTACCGGCGCACATCGCGCCGCTCCTGCCGGCACCACTCCTGCAACGCCTCGGCGAAGTCCGCGTCGGCCACCCAGTGCCGGCTGCGCACCAGGGTCGGCAGGAAGCCGCGCGCCAGCTTGTGCTCGCCCTGAGCGCCGGGCTCGAAACGGCTCAGGCCTTCGCGCAGGCAGTACTCGATGCCCTGGTAGTAACAGGCTTCGAAATGCAGGCCGGGCAGGGTGGCCCCGCCCCAGTAGCGGCCGTACAGCGTGTCGCCACCGCGCAGGCACAGCGCGCCGGCAATCGGCTCGCCGTCCTGTTCGGCCAGGAACAGCACCAGCCCGCGTCCCAATGAAATGGCCAGATGGCGCAGGAAGGCCTCGGTCAGCGCCGGGGCATTGCCGTATTCGAGGAAGGTCTGCAGGTAGAAGCGGTACATCGCCTGCAGGTCGGCGCGGCTGGCGTCGTCGCCGTGCACCACGCGGAAGCTGATGCTCTGGCGGGCGACCTTGGCCCGTTCCTGGCGGATGTTCTTGCGGTGCTTGTGGTTCATCGCGCCGAGGAACTGGTCGAATGTCGCCCAGTCACCCGGGTTCTGCCACTGGAACTGCACGTCCTCGCGCAGCAGCCAGTCATCGCCGAACAGCGCTTCGTCCGCTGCGGTGTGGAAGTTGATATGGGCCGATGACACCTCCAGTGCCGGCAGTGCATCGCGCAACGCCGACAGCAGCGTAGTGCGCTCTGAATCGTGACGGGCCAGCAGGCGCGGCCCGGTGACCGGCGAGTACGGCACCGCGCCCAGCCACTTCGGGTAGTAGTCGCGGCCATGGCGGGCATAGGCATTGGCCCAGGCGTGATCGAACACGAATTCGCCGTGGGAGTTGGTCTTCAGGTAGCCCGGAATTGCGCCGATCAGGCGCTCGCCCTCCCACAGCGTGAAGTGCCGGGGTTGCCAGCCCCAGTCCTCGCGCAGGCAGCCGTGCTGTTCCAGGCCTGAAAGGAAGGCGTGGCTGATAAACGGATTCTGGCCGTCGTGCAGGGCATCCCAGTCGGTGGCGGGAATGGACTGCAGGGAGTCGAGGAAGCGGGTGGAGGGCATGGTTGGCAAGGATAGGACAGGTGGATCGCGAACGGTGCTGGCGGGGCTGGGTTGGTTTGTTTCGGTTGGAGGTGAGGAAAATCTGAATTCTCCATCCGTGTGCGCTGTGTTGCGGAATGCCTGAATGCGAAAGGACAGAGTGAGCTACGCCGCTGGAGCGGTGCATTCACTCTCTGCATGGAGTAGCCAAAATGAACCAGAAGCTTAGCCTTGGATCCCTTTCTGTTCTGCTGTCTCTTGTTGGCGGCGGACTGTTGATCAGCCCCGCGCAGGCCGTTGACGCTCCTCGTGCGGTGGAGCAGGACACTGGGCTCGACATCCTCTTGACCCAGAAGGCGCGCGACATTCTGGAGCGCGTTCGTCTTGTGGATGGCCAGGCGCGCAGTCGCCGGGTTGAGGTATCAGCAGATATCGCCAACGGTGTACTGACCGTGGCGCTGGATCGGGACTTCCTTCCTGCCGATTACGGGCCGTCGTTCGAGGATCAGCGAAGTGAGATCAGCTTTGGACTACTGCATTGGGCCGAGCAGATGGCGCCGTTCAGTCGTGTCGTTTTTCTGTATGACGGGAAAGAGATCGAATACTACTTTCCTGAGATAAAGGCTGCGGACGATGCGGCGCGGGAAGCGGGGGAGGCGCTGCGGCGGATGCGTGGAACGCTTGGGTCCGGGATGGCATTTGTCGCAGCCGGGCATGGGTATTTCTACAGCTACAAGGACAACCGGTGGGTGACCTCAAGGGATGAATGGAATGGCGTCTCCGAGGGGCTGTTGACTCCGTCGTACGCCGCGAACCTGAAGGCAATGATCGAGCAAAGGAGCCAAATGCCTGTCGTCCGGCCGCGCGTTCAGATCACGGGGACGACTCATCCGCCGAGTGGTGAGGAGTGGTGGACCATTGCTGCGCGCTACGCAATTGCGGAGCAGTATCCGGCCGAGACGAAGATATGGAATACGTACGCCGGCAGTACGCTTTGGGATCGGGAGGAGCGTGAAGACATCAACAGTCGGCCGCTTCTTGCAAACCACCACGGCGCTGAGGTGGCGATTCATCTGCACAGCAATGGAGAACCCACGGGGGCCGCGCGCGGTACTCGTGTGATCGTGCAACCTGGTAGGCCGATGGATGCTGCCCTTGCACAGAGCGTCCTGTGCTCTATGAAGGAGCTGATTCACTCGCTACCTGAATATGCGGCATTCACCGTCGCTCCCGCTCCGCACGCGCTGAACAAGGGGGAGAACCGAGAGGCGCACATGCCATCGATCATCGTAGAGACGGCGTTCCACACGAATCCGGATGATGCCAAGGCGCTGCAGGACCCCGTCTTCCGCTCGGCGTCGATGAAAGGGGTGGAGAAGGGCTATCGCCTGTGGGCAACGGGAAAGTCGTTTGAGCCGCTGTCCGGGCAGCCGATCGCAGATGTCGACGTTCCATCCGGCGACTCGCGCGAGGTGGACGTGGCGTTTGCGGGCCATCCGCAATTCCCGATCAGCCTGATCACCCGCAATACGCTGTGCCCATCAGGGTGGAGCTGCAGCGGACGGACGGTGGTCATCGATTCGCCTGACCAGCCCAGCAGGATGCAACTCAGCTGCGGTCGCGACAGCGTGGGGACGCTCGGCTGGGAGACGCACGTGTTGGATGCGGACGGGGTCAAGTCGCAGCCCGTGCCTCACACCGTTCGTTGTGTTGCCGATGCGGGCGGCCCTGATCGAAATGGCTTGCCTGAGAATACGGCTGCCGCAGGGATGTAACGAGAAAGGCCGACGCTTTCGCGTCGGCCTTTTGCCTGAGTCGAGCATCGCTCGATTCTACAGAAGCAGGTTCGCTTCTCAGCTCGCCTTGCCCTGCGCGTCCAGGTAGCGCTCGGCGTCCAAGGCAGCCATGCAGCCGAAGCCGGCCGAGGTGATCGCCTGGCGGTAGTGCTGGTCGGCCACGTCGCCGGCGGCGAACACGCCTTCCACCGAGGTCTGGGTAGCGTTGCCGCCCAGGCCCGAACGGATTTCCAGATAGCCGTTGTTCATCGCCAGCTGGCCGTCGAACAGGGTGGTGTTCGGATGATGGCCGATGGCCACGAAGAAGCCGTGGGCGTCGATGTCGCGGGTGCTGCCGTCCAGGGTGGACTTCACGCGCACGCCGGTCACGCCGGCATCGTTGCCCAGCACTTCCTCCACCTGGTGGTGCCAGACGGTCTCGATCTTGCCTTCGGCGACCTTCCTGAACAGCTTGTCCTGCATGATCTTCTCCGCCTTCAGGGTGTCGCGTCGGTGGACCAGGTAGACCTTGCGGGCGATGTTGGACAGGTACAGCGCCTCTTCCACGGCGGTGTTGCCGCCACCGACCACGACCACGTCCTGGTCGCGGTAGAAGAAGCCGTCACAGGTGGCGCAGGCGGAGACGCCGCGGCCCTTGAAGGTCTCTTCGGTCGGGATGCCCAGGTATTTGGCGGTGGCGCCAGTGGCGATGATCAGCGCGTCGCAGGTGTACTCGTGGCTGTCGCCGATCAGCTTGAATGGGCGCTGCGACAGGTCGGCGGTGTGGATATGGTCGAAGATGACCTCGGTCTCGAAGCGCTCGGCGTGGGCCTGCATGCGCGCCATCAGGTCCGGGCCCATCAGGCCGTGGGCGTCACCCGGCCAGTTGTCGACCTCGGTGGTGGTCATCAGCTGGCCACCCTGCTGCAGGCCGGTGATGACGACCGGCTTCAGGTTGGCACGGGCGGCGTAGACGGCGGCGGTCCAGCCGGCCGGTCCGGAACCGAGGATGACGAGGCGCTGGTGGCGGGAGGGCAGGCTGGTGCTCATGTAAACTCGCGAAAAGGTAGATGGGACAAGGCGCTGGCGATGTTTGCGCAGCATCCTCGGCAGGTCATAGAGTGGCGGCTGGGGCAGGGCGATTCAAGCCGATGAACAGAACGCCGTCATCCAGCGGTGGTTCCGGGCCTCGGATTGCCCTGTCGCGCGTCGCATAACTGAAAACTGACGCCGTCTCATTTATTATCAATCACTAACAGCGCATTCCAAAGGTATGGTCTAAGGTGGCGAAGCAGGTCCCCGAACGCTCCAAGTCCGACGACAGCAAGGCGTCACGTCGCACGGCCGCGGCGGCGGCGACCGACAATCCACGCCGCCAGCGCCTCTGGCGCGATCTGGGCCTGATCGCCATCGCGCCGGCCCTGCTCTATCTGGCGGCCAGTCTGTTCACCTATTCGGCAACCGATCCGGGCTGGTCGCACACCGGCAGCGTGGTCGCGCCGGTGCACAACCTGGGTGGCCGCGCCGGCGCCTGGATCGCCGACGTGCTGCTGCAGCTGTTCGGCTACATCGCCTTCCTGCTGCCGGTGGTGCTCGGCGCGCTGGCCTGGATCGCCATGTTCGGCCTCAAGCGCGAGAGCAAGGGCGAGAACGACCTGGATCCGGCACTGCGCCTGGTCGGTCTGGTCGGTTTCCTGATCGCCGGCACCGGCTTCCTGCACGTGCGCCTGTTCAGTGGCGACGTCGCCAGTGCCGGCGGCATCCTCGGCAAGCTGGTCGGCAACTCGCTCACGGTGGGCTTCGGCGCGCTGGGGGCGAACCTGTTCGTGCTGGTGCTGCTGCTTGCATCGATCACCCTGGCCACCGGGCTGTCCTGGTTCACGGTGATGGAGAAGATCGGTCGCGGCGTGATGTCGCTGGCGCCGTTGCTGGAGCGCAAGAAGGAAGAAGTCACCGAGTGGAAGCAGACCCGGGTGATGCGCGAGGAACGCCAGGAAGTGCGCAAGGCCGACGCCGAGGTGCGCGCCAAGCGCGAGCCGGTGAAGATCGAGCCGCGCCCGGAGCCGGTGATCGAGAAGAGTGATCGGGCCAAGCGCGATACCCAGATTCCGATGTTCCGTGGCGTCAATGGCGATGGTTCCGACCTGCCGCCGCTGGCGCTGCTGGATGATCCCAAGCCGCAGCCGAAGGGCTACGACGAAGAGACGCTGGAGACCCTGTCGCGGCAGATCGAGTTCAAGCTGAAGGACTTCCGCATCGATGCGCAGGTGGTCGGCGCCAACCCTGGCCCGGTCATCACCCGCTTCGAGATCGAGCCGGCACCGGGCATCAAGGTCAGCCAGATCAGTTCGCTGGACAAGGACATCGCGCGTGGCCTGTCGGTGAAGTCGGTGCGCGTGGTCGACGTCATTCCGGGCAAGTCGGTGATCGGCCTGGAAATTCCCAACGTCACCCGCGAGATGATCTTCCTGTCCGAGCTGCTGCGCTCGAAGGAATATGACAAGTCGGCCAGCGTGCTGACCCTGGCGCTGGGCAAGGACATCGCCGGCCGCCCGACCGTGGCCGATCTGGCGCGCATGCCGCACCTGCTGGTGGCCGGTACGACCGGTTCGGGCAAGTCGGTGGCGGTCAACGCGATGGTGCTGAGCCTGCTGTTCAAGGCCTCGCCGAAAGACCTGCGGATGCTGATGATCGACCCGAAGATGCTCGAGCTGAGCGTCTATCAGGGCATTCCGCACCTGCTGGCGCCGGTGGTCACCGACATGAAGGAGGCCGCCAACGGCCTGCGCTGGTGCGTGGCCGAGATGGAGCGCCGCTACAAGCTGATGAGCGCGGTGGGCGTGCGCAACCTGGCTGGCTTCAACAAGAAGGTGAAGGAAGCCCAGGACGCAGGCCAGCCGCTGATGGACCCGCTGTTCAAGCCGAACCCGGAGCTGGGCGAGGCGCCGCGTCCGCTGGAAACGCTGCCGTTCATCGTCATCTTCATCGACGAATTCGCCGACATGATGATGATCGTCGGCAAGAAGGTGGAAGAGCTGATCGCGCGCCTGGCGCAGAAGGCGCGTGCGGCCGGCATCCACCTGATCCTGGCCACGCAGCGCCCGTCGGTGGACGTGATCACCGGCCTGATCAAGGCCAACATCCCGACCCGTATCGCCTTCCAGGTCAGCTCCAAGATCGACTCGCGCACCATCCTCGACCAGTCCGGCGCGGAAACCCTTCTCGGCCACGGCGACATGCTGTACCTGCCGCCGGGCACCGCGCTGCCCGAGCGTGTGCACGGTGCGTTCGTGTCCGACGATGAAGTGCATCGCGTGGTCGAGCACCTCAAGGCGATGGGCCCGGCCGACTATGTCGACGGCGTGCTGGACGAAGTGCAGACGATGGGCGACGGCGTGGTCGTCGGCGCCACCGGCCTGCCCGAGAACAGCGCTGCTGGCGACGAGTCCGACCCGTTGTATGACGAAGCGCTGCGGGTGGTCACCGAGACCCGTCGTGCATCGATTTCCGGCGTGCAGCGCCGGCTGAAGATTGGCTACAACCGTGCAGCGCGACTGATCGAGGCCATGGAAGCGGCCGGCGTGGTCAGTCCGCCCGAGCACAACGGCGACCGCACGGTGCTCGCACCGCCACCGCCGAAGTAAGACCCGACGTATCCCCCACGACGTCCAAGGAACCGACGCATGCTTCACCCCGTACCAAGCGCGCTGGCGCTGGCGCTGGCAGCCCTGATGGCTGCCGGCCCGGCACTGGCAGAAACCGCCACCTCCGCGCCCGCCACGGCGCCGCCATCCACCAGCGGCGATACCGAAGCCAGCAATAATTTCAGCATTGTCCGTTACCGCGCCGACTACCAGGTGCGGCCCGATGCGGGCAATGTGCAGACCGAAACCTATGAAGTCCTGCTCAAGACCAAGGCCTCCGTCGAGCAGTTCAGCCAGGTGCGGCTGAGCTACAGCGAGAAGATGGAAACGCTGGAAGTGCTCGGTGCCTACACCATCACTGCCGACGGCCAGCGCCGCGACGTGCCGGCCGACCGTATCTACACGCAAGAGAGCTACTCCAGTGCTTCGGCGGCGATGTATGCCGACCGCAAGGTGCGGGTGATCGTGTTCCCGAACCTGGCCCCGGGCACGCGCCTGTACTACCAGGTGCGCCGCACCCAGGCTACGCCGTACTTCCCGGGCTATTTCGGCCTGTGGGAGACCTTCAACGTCTTTACCGAGTACGAGGACGCCGAGGTCACCCTGAGTGCGCCGGCCAACCTGCCGATGTTCGTCGACAGCCGCGGCGTGCAGGGCAGTGACCGGCCGACAGTGAAGAATGGCCAGGCGCAATGGCGCTGGCGCTACCAGCGCCGCGAGGCGATGCCGGCGCAGAACTGGTCGGCGGCGGGCTGGGAGTTCGGCCCGAACATCATGGCCAGCACGTATCGTGACTGGTCGCAGATGGGGCGCGCCTATCAGCTCAAGGCGGGCCCGGCGGCCAAGGTGACCCCGGCGCTGCAGGCGCTCGCTGATGAGATCACCGCCGGCATCAGCGACCGTCGCGAGCAGGCTGACGCGCTGTACCGCTGGGTGGCGCAGAACATCCGCTATGTGGCGGTGTACCTGGGCAATGGCGGCCTGGAGCCGAACAGCGCGCAGAGCATCCTCGACAACCACTACGGTGACTGCAAGGACCATGTGACGATCCTCGAGGCGCTGCTGGCGGCCAAGGGTATCGCCAGCTCGCCGGTGCTGATCGGTGCGGGGGGCGGCCCGACGCTGCCGAAGATTCCGGTGCTGGGCCGCTTCAACCACGCCATCACCTATATCCCCGAGTTTGATCTTTACCTGGATTCGACCACCGCGTGGGCGCGCTTCGGGCAGCTGCCGGAAGGTGACCTGGGTGCGCCGGTGATGCGTACCCGGGAAGCTACGCTGGCGCGTACCCCGGCCAATACGCCGGAGCGCAATGCGACGTCGATGGAGGTGCGGTTCACGTTTGATGCCAACGGCAACCTGCGCGGCGAGACCATTCCCAAGTTGGGTGAGAACGCCGAGATCGGCATGCGCGCGCAGTTCTCCCAGCTCAACGCGCAGAATCGTGCGCGCGCTGAAGAGCAGATCATGGCCGCGTCCGGTTTCGATGGGCGAGGGCAGCTGCAGATCCAGGGCGTGCCGGTCGACCTGACCCGGCCGTTCGGCTACCGCATGGCGTTCCAGGCCGAGGACTACGCCGATTTCAGCGTGGCCGGCGGCATGGCCGTGCCGGACCCGCCGGGTGGCGAGTCGGTGCGGGGGTTGTATGCCACCGCCTCGGCGCCGGCCAACGAAACGCCGTTCTACTGCAATGCCAGCCTGCGCGAGGAAACTTATCGCCTGCAGTTCCCGGCCAATGCGCCGATCATCGCCATTCCGGCCAGCCAGCGCTTTACCAATGCCGCTGGCGAATACCGGGTGGACTGGAGCCGCGAGGGCCAGGACGTGATCGTGCACCACCGCTTGCGGCAGAACGCGGTGCGTGGGCCGGAGGCGCTGTGCCAGCCGCAGGACTACCCCGCGTTCCGCGCGCTGTATCGCGAAGTGCGGCGCGGCTTCCGTGGCCAGGTGCTGTACGGCAAGCTGCCGGCATCTGGCGGCTGAATCGCCGATGGACGTTCAGGGCGGCATAATGTCGCCCTGATCGCCCATTCATCTTTCCCCGGGCACACTGGCAACCACCTTTCCTGGCGCCCGCGCCCACAGGATTCCCGCATGAACTTCCACTTCCGCCATTTCCTTGCCACTACTACCCTGGCTGTCGCCTGTGCCGCTGCCGGCAGTGCCTGGGCCGGTGCCCGCGATGACCTGAAGACCTTCACCAGTGGCCTGAAGGGCCTGGACGGACAGTTCAGCCAGCAGGTGTTCGACAGCCGCGGCAAGGTGAAGGAATCGACCAGCGGCCGCGTGGCCCTGTCGGCGCCGCGCCTGTTCCGCTGGGAATACGTGCGCCCGCACGAGCAGTTGATCGTGGCTGACGGCAAGAAGGTCTGGATGTACGAGCCGGACCTGGAGCAGGCCACCGTGCGCGAGCAGGGCAAGGAAGAGCAGAACAGCCCGCTGACCGCGCTGATCAACCCGGCGCTGCTGGAACAGCAGTACGACGTCAGTGAAGAGGCTGCGCAGCGCGATGGCCTGCAGTGGCTGTCGCTGTCGCCGAAGCGTGAGACCGAAGCCAGCTTCCAGTACGCCGCGCTGGGCTTCAATGCCCAGGGCCTGGCCAAGATGGAGATCACCGACGCTGTCGGCCAGCGGACCGTGATCAGCTTCAGCGGCTGGAAGCGCAACCCGGGCTTCGCCGCCGGCACCTTCAGCTTCAACCCGCCGAAGGGCGCCGACGTCATCGGCAATTGATCGGGGATGCCGGGCGTGGCCCGGCTACCTGCTCTGGTGGGTGTCAATCGGCACCGCCCAGGTGGGTGTCAACCCTGGTTGACGCGCTTTTGATCTGCCGGCCAGCGGCCGGCACTACCGGAATCGTCGTCACCCTGTCGCGGTACAATGAGCGGGTGGCAAGACATCGTTCAACTTCCTTCCCCGGCCCCGATCTGCTGAGTGTTGATCGGGAACATCTGCGCCCGCTGGCCGAGCGCATGCGCCCGCGCACCCTCGACGAAATGGTCGGGCAGAAGCGCCTGCTGGCGCCGGACAGCGCGCTGCGCCGCGCGGTCGAATCCGGTCGCGTGCATTCGATGATCCTGTGGGGGCCGCCAGGCTGCGGCAAGACTACGCTGGCGCTGCTGCTGGCCGAGTACGCCGATGCCGAGTTCCGTGCCATCTCTGCCGTGCTGTCCGGGCTGCCGGAGGTGCGCCAGGTGCTGGCCGAAGCCGCGCAACGCTTCGCGGAGGGCCGGCGCACCGTGCTGTTCGTGGACGAGGTGCATCGCTTCAACAAGGCGCAGCAGGATGCGTTCCTGCCGCACATCGAGCGCGGCACGATCCTGTTCGTCGGTGCCACCACCGAGAATCCGTCGTTCGAGCTGAACTCGGCGCTGCTGTCGCGTTGCCGCGTGCATGTGCTGGAAGCGGTATCACCAACCGATATCGTCGAAGCGCTGGAACGTGCGCTGGGGGATCGCGAGCGCGGCCTGGGCGAGGAGGGTATCGAGGTCGCTCCCGAGCTGCTGCTGGAAATCGCCACCGCTGCCGATGGTGACGTGCGCCGTGCTCTGACCCTGTTGGAAATCGCCGCAGAACTGGCGGGCGGGGAGGGTGGTCGCATCACCCCGCAGACCCTGACCCAGGTGCTGGCCGACCGTACCCGTCGCTTCGACAAGGGCGGCGAGCAGTTCTACGACCAGATCTCGGCGCTGCACAAGTCGGTACGCAGCTCCAACCCCGATGCTGCGCTGTACTGGCTGACCCGCATGCTGGACGGCGGTTGCGATCCGTCCTATCTCGCGCGCCGGCTGACCCGCATGGCCATCGAGGACATCGGCCTGGCCGATCCGCGCGCACAAAGCATGGCGCTGGAAGCCTGGGACATCTACGAGCGGCTGGGCAGCCCGGAAGGCGAGCTGGCGTTCGCGCAGCTGGTGCTTTACCTGGCCAGCACCGCCAAGTCGAACGCCGGCTATGCGGCCTTCAACCAGGCCAAGGCCGACGTGCGCCAGAGCGGTACCGAAGAGGTGCCGCTGCACCTGCGCAATGCGCCGACGAAGCTGATGAAGGAGCTGGGCTATGGCGCCGAGTACCAGTACGACCACGACGCCGAGGGTGGCATCGCGCTGGACCAGACGGGTTTCCCCGATGCGATGGGCGAACGGGTGTACTACAACCCGGTGCCGCGCGGGCTGGAAATCAAGTTGAAGGAAAAGCTGGATCGGCTGCGCGCCGAGCGTGAGGCGGCAAGGGCCGCTAAGGGTCGCTGAGCCGGCTTATGCAGCGTCGAGCCATGCTCGACTCCGCTCTTGCACGGGCTTGCAGGTACCTCCTGGAACAGCAGCCGAGCATGGCTCGGCTTTACAGGGGTAATGGATTGATGCCGTGCAGGAAATGATTCTGCCGTTGAGGCGTTATGCCCCGTTCGAGGGTCGTGCCAACCGTCGCGAGTACTGGATGTTCCAGCTGTTGCTGTTGATCGTCTCGGCCGTCCTGATGGTGCCGCTCATCGCCGGGTTGGTGATGCAGTCCGACGTGCCGTGCATCGCTTCGATCATCCTGTTCGTCGTGTTCTGGCTGGCCACGCTGCTGCGGTCATGGCCGTCACCGTGCGCCGCCTGCACGACTGCAACCATTCGGGCTGGATGTACCTGCTGGCCTTCGTTCCGTTCGGTGGCCTGGTGGTCTTCGTGTTCGCGCTGTTGCCGGGTACACCGCAGGAGAACGTCTACGGCCCGGTGCCTGCGGGGCCGTGAGATTGCGTGAGTCGAGCATGGCTCGACTTCTACAGGGCGGGACAACGAAGCCGGCGTTTCGCCGGCTTCTTTCTTACTTGATGCTGCAGTCGCCGAAGGACAGGTAATCCGTTCCCGAGCTGAACTGCAGCGTGCAGCTTGCGGTGAAAGTCGCGCCTTCTTCCAGTGCGCCCAGCTTGGCCGCCTGCTGTTCGTCGCCGCTGGTCAGCCGGGCCAGGACATTGCCCTGATCGTCGCCTGCCTCGATCAGCGGCTCGCCCGCCAGGTTGCTGGAGACGCCCAGGGCCACGGCGGTGAATGTCACCGTCTGGTTGAGTTCTTCCATGCCCAGTGACGAATTGCCGGCCTCTTCAAAGGCCTGGTAGAGCGTTGGCAGGTCCTGTGCGGCATGGGCGGCCAGGGGTGCAATCAGGCCGAGGGAAAGGGCGATCAGGGCGGTGCGCTTCAAGGTGTTCTCGCAGTCACGGGATTCATTCCCGTGGATGGTGGTCAGTAGATCCATGCCATGCATGGATGGGTTTGGTAAAGGACAGGGCGCGGCCGGCGGCTCGATTGCCCATCCATCCGCAGCCCTGCGAGGGAAGGGCGCTCCTGCGCCCCGCTGACCGGCAAAATAGTGGATTAGGTGTTTCCGGCGCAACCGGGAAAATGAACGCATCGCGCGCGTGATACACAGCGTGACGTTTGATCGATGTGATAATCATTCGCGTTTAAGGTAGACTGCGGTCCCCTGAGAACCGGCGGCCATCGGCCGCTCCTGCCGCCACTGATGAAGCATTTCGTCCTGCCTTCGCGCCGTGGTCCATTGGCCCGCGGCCTGGCTGCCTTGATGATGGGTCTGCTCCTGGCCACTCCGTACGCCAATGCGCAGCAGCGCAATCCGCTGCAGAAGATCGGCCACACCGTGCTGGACGAGCCGGCGGCCAGCTATCGCTTTGAACGTTTCGTGGTGGACAGCCCGGACCAGCAGCGCCGTTGGCGGGTGAACCTGGCGATTCCAGCCAGGGCCGGCAAGACCCCATCCCCGGTGCTGTACGCGCTGGATGGCAACGCCGTGGCCATGGTGCTGGACCAGCCGCTGCTGGCCGAGCTGGCCGCGCGCAAGGCGCCGCCGGTACTGGTGCTGATCGGCTATGACAACGACCTGCGCATCGATTCCAAGGCGCGTACCCGCGACTACACCGCGTGGATCGACCGTGCCGACGACGAGAGCGGCACGACCCAGGCAGTCGGCGGCGGCGCTGCGGCTTTCCTTGACGTGATCGAGCGCCGCATCAAGCCGGAAGTCGAGCGTCGCGCACGCATCGATACGCGGCAGCAGGCGCTGTGGGGCCATTCGCTGGGCGGGTTGTTCGTGCTCAATGCGCTGTACACGCGACCTGCCGCGTTCCAGTCCTATCTGGCCGCCAGCCCGTCGCTGTGGTGGAGCCAGGGCGCGGCGCTGGGTGATCCGGAGCAGCAGTTCGTGCAGAACGTGCACGGCCAGCCGGCAAAGCTCTGGCTGATGCTGGGCGGCGCCGAGCGCGTCGGTGATCGCGGCAAGCGCGATATGAGCAACCCGCGCGTGGTTGCGCATCTGCGCCGGATCGGTGGCGCCGCCCCGGATGCGGCGATGCAGTTGTCCGAGCGGCTGGGCAAGGTGCCGGGCCTGAGCGTGCAGTACCGCGAGTTCGATGGCCTCGGCCACGGCCCGATGCTGCCGGCATCGTTCCACGCTGCGCTGCATGAACTGTATGGCGTGTCCGACCGCAGCGCCGGCGATGGTGCGCCCAGTGGCGGGGACAACGCCGGCGAATGAATGCCTTCGCACGCGATGCCGTGCGACCCCACTACCCAGGCGAGGCTGCCGGCGTGCAGCGGCCCAGGCAACCGATGACTCCCGCGCCACGTGGCGCGGCCTACGTGTGCAAGGAGCCTGCCATGTCGTTCCGTCCGTCTTTCCGCCTTACCTCTCTCGCCGCCGGCCTGCTGCTGGCGGTGACCGCCACCGCCCAGCCGGTGTTCGATCAGCCGGCCAACGCCACCTTCAAGGGTGAGGTTGTCTCGCGCGGTGAGAACGTGGTTCCCGGCAGCACTGCCGACGTGGTTGGTCGTGGCTTCGTGCCGGGCCAGAAGGTCAGCCTGCTGCGTGGCGACAGCGTGCTCAACACGCAGCCGCTGGTGGTCGATGCCGACGGCAACTTCAAGACCCAGCTGAGCATTCCGGCCGATGCGGTGCCGGGCACCCACCCGGTGGTGGTGCGCGCCAGCCAGCCGGCTGCAGCCACGGTGCTGAAGCTGCGCGTGTCGCCGCAGCTGCCGCTGTCCGGCCAGGCGCAGTTCGCCACCCAGTCCAACAAGCTGGTGCCGGGCCTGTACCAGTCCGCCTACAGTGCCGCCAGCAATGCAGTATTCGTGACCTCGGCGGTGGGTCGCCCGCCGGTGACCCAGTCGCAGCTGCTGAAGCTGGACCCGACGTCGCTGAAGGTGACCAGGGCGATCACCCCGGCGCAGGTGCCGGGCAGCACCAACGGCGCGGTGTACGCGGTCTACGGCGTCGGCGTGGATGACACCAACGGTAATGTCTGGGTCACCAATACCCGGCAGAACTCGATCGCGGTCTACCGCCAGAAGGACCTCTCGCTGGTCCACCAGTTCCCCGTCGACACCGTGCCACATGCGCGCGACGTGGTGGTCGACGGCGCCCGCGGCAAGGTGTTCGCGTCGGCCACTGGCGAGGACCACCTGTCGGTGTTTGACGCCCGGACCTTCAAGGAACTGCCGCCGGTGACGCTGGAGTCCGGCGTGGATGACGGCAAGTTCACGCCGATGAGCCTGGTGCTGGACGAGAAGGGCGGCAAGCTGTTCACCGTCAGCATCGGCACGCCGGAAGCGGCGGTGATCGATGTGGCCAGCGGCAAGGTCGAGAAGGTCATCGACCTGGGCAACGCGATCAGTGCCTCGGGCGTGGCCTTCGACGCGGCGCGCAACCGCCTGTACGTGGCCTCGCAGGGCACCGACAACCTGCTGATCGTCGATGTGGCCGCCGGCAAGGTGCTGCACGACGTGCCGGTTGGCGCCGGTGCGCTGAACGTCGCCTTCGATGATGCCTCCGGCCTGGCCTATGTCAGCAACCGTGGCGCTGGCACGGTCACCGTGGTGAATGGTGACGGCAAGGTGGTCGCCAATCTTGATGGCGGCACGCTGCCGAACCACGTCCGCGCCGATGGCAAGGGCAACGTGTTCGCGGTGAACAAGTCGCGCGGCGCCGAGGATCCGAAGGGTGACCGCATCACCCGCATCACCCCGAAGCAGTAAGTCACACGGTGGGGCGGCGTGCGCGTCGCCCTGCCAGCAAGGAGAACGAGCATGAACATCGCGTCCCGTCTGCGCCTGTGTGCGCTTCCGTTGGCTGTTTCGCTGGCGCTGTCCGCCTGCAGTGGCTCGTCAACGCCGCCTGATGCCGGCAAGACTACCGAGCCGCCCGCCGCAACAGCCGCTGCCGAAACCGCGTTGCCGGCAGGCTGGCAGCGCGTGGCCGGTGCCGAGATGCCGACCGTGCATGACCAGAAGGCGGTGCTGCCGGCCAAGGTGCATTCCGATGACGGCGCCGATATCGAGGTGACCGATACCAGCCGGATCATTGCCGGTGGCGACGACGTCATCGCGGTGATCGAAGCACTGGGGCTGGGCAAGCAGGTCTTTGCCGCGCCGACCAACACCACCACCCAGACCGGCCGGGCCGCGCCGCACCAGTTCCTGTTCAACCGGACCACGGGCGTGGAGGGTGTGCTGAGCCTGCAGGGCTCGCTGTTCCTCGGCAACAGCCTGCGTCGCCACACCGAACTGGCAAAGAAGCTGCGCGAAGTCGGTGAGCCGGCGGTGGTCATTGATGACCTGCAGCCGGCACCTGACAAGGTGCGCAAGGTCGCTGCTTCACTAGGGCTGGCCGAAGCAGGGCAGGTACTTGCCACGCAGGTGCAGCGTCAGCTCGACGAGGCTGCAGCGATTGGCAAGGGCCTGGGCCATGCACCACGAGTGATCCACGTCTCGGCCACCGGTGCCGGTGGCTCTCCGACCGTCGCCGGTGCCGACAGTGCGTCGGCGCAGCTGATCGCACTGGCGGGCGGCATCAACATCGGCACCGAGGCGGGGGTGAAGAACTACTCGCAGCTGAGCAATGAAGGCGTGGTCGCCGCGGCACCGGAAGTGATCCTGGTGACTGAGCACGACCTGCAGCTGTTCGGCGGTGCCGAAGGCCTGTGGAAGGCGTACCCGACGCTGAAGCAGACCCCGGCCGGGCAGGCCAATCGGGTCTGGGTGATGCCGGATGTGCAGCTGAAGTACACCAGCGTGGGCTCCGGTGCGGGTGCACTGGCCCTTGCCGAGGCTTTCGCGGCGATGCCGAAGGCATGAGTCCAGCGGATCGGCGCCGCCGTCGTGGGCGGATGATGTTGATGGTGGCGTTGCTGGCCCTGCTGGGGGCCGTGCTGGCGTCGTTCGCCGTAGGTCCGTTGCGGTTGCCGCCGCTGGAGGTGATGCAGGCGCTGGCGGTGAAGCTGGGCCTGCTTGATCCGCAGGCGGTCAGCAACCGCGATCTGGCGGTGGTCTGGCAGCTGCGCATTCCGCGTGCCCTGTTGGGCGCGATGGTCGGTGCGTCGCTGGCGATGGCCGGTGCCAGTCTGCAGGGCCTGTTCGGCAATCCGCTGGCCGACCCCGGCATCGTCGGTGTCAGCCAGGGTGCTGCGCTGGGTGCAGTGGCTGCCATTGTTCTCGGCGCTGCAGGTGCCGCCGGTTGGCTGGTGCCGGTTGCCGCCTTCGTCGGTGGCGCCCTGGCCATCGGCCTGACCTATGCGCTGGCGCGGCCGGGCAAGGGCAGTGGCAATGCGACGCTGCTGCTGGTCGGCATCGCGATGGCCGCGTTCTGCTCGGCGCTGATTGGTTTCCTCACTTACATTGCCAGCGAAAGCGAGCTGCAGTCGCTGGTGTTCTGGCAGATGGGCTCGCTGGCCCGTGCCAACTGGGCCGACGTGGCCGCCGTGGCACCGCTGTTTGCCATCGGTGTGCTGGCACTGCAACGGTTGGCAACGCCGCTGGACATGCTGGCGCTGGGCGAGCGCCAGGCCCAGCATCTGGGACTGGATGTGACCCGCACGCGCCGTCGACTGGTGGCGTTCAGCGCGCTGCTGGTCGGGGCGGCGGTGGCGTTTGCGGGCTCGATCAGCTTCGTCGGCCTGGTGGTGCCGCACGTGGCGCGCCTGCTGGTGGGCCCCGGCCATCGCTGGTTGCTGCCGTTGTCCGGCCTGCTGGGTGCACTGCTGATCGTGGTGGCGGATACCGCCGCACGCACGCTGGATCCGCCGGCGGAGATTCCGCTGGGCCTGTTCTCGGCCGCGCTGGGTGCGCCGTTCTTCCTCTGGCTGGTGCTGCAGCAGCGCCGCAAGGCGGTGCCATGAGTGTGCTGTTGAAGCTGCACGATGTGGTGGTGCGCCGCCAGCAACGCGAGATCCTGCACGGCATTTCGCTGGCGTTCGAACCGGGTACGGTGACCGCACTGGTGGGCCCGAACGGTGCGGGCAAGTCCACGCTGTTGGCGGTCGCGGCCGGCGACCTGCGCGCCGATGCGGGCGAGGTGAGCCTGTTGGGCAGGCCGCTGGCCAGCTACAAGGCGGGGCCGCTGGCGCGCGAGCGCGCGGTGATGCCGCAGGAGCACGGCGTGCGTTTTGCCTTCAGCGTCGAAGAGGTGGTGGCGATGGGGCGATTGCCGCATCCGACGGACCCGGTCACGGACGATGCCCGGGTGGAGGCGGCCATCGATGGCGCTGAACTGCAGGCGTTGCGCCTGCGCGAGGTGCAGCAGCTGTCTGGTGGTGAGGCCGCCCGGACCACGTTCGCGCGCGTGCTGGCGCAGGACACGCCGCTTCTGTTGCTTGATGAACCGACCGCGGCGCTGGATCTGCGCCATCAGGAGCGCACGCTGCGCAGTGTGCGTGCGTGTGCCGAAGCCGGTGCGTGCGTGATCGTGGTCCTGCACGACCTCAATCTGGCCGCGGGCTATGCCGACCGCATCGTGCTGCTGGAGCAGGGCAGGGTGGCGGCCGATGGCACGCCGCTGCAGGTGCTCACCGAAGACAACCTGCGGCGGGTCTACCAGCAGGATGTGGTGGTGCTGGAGCATCCGCGGCGCGGGGTTCCGCTGGTGGTGGTGACCTGAGCGAAGGTCCGCCAGGTTGCTCCGGGTATCATGGCGGCTTCGTTTTCTTCAATGGACTGATGCCATGTTCCGCACCGTTACCCGCAGCGTGCTGCTTGCCGCGATGATTGCTTCGGTGTGCGCTGCCAATGCAGCCTCGACCTCCCAGGTTTCGCTGACCAACGCGGCCGAGAATGCCTCGCTGATCGAAACCCGGCATTCCAGTGGCGAGGGGGCCGCTGTGGCCTCGATGAAAACGCAGTACTTCGCCAACGAGGAAATGTCCGTGAGTTGGGATGACCAGCAGGTGCTGGTGCTTTGCAAGGAGGCCGCATACCTGCAGATTCCTGCCGCCAAGCTCAAGGCCGGAGCGCTGGTCACCGAGCAGCGGCAGATGATCGTCTATCAGGCACTGATGTCCGGCTTGGGGGCTGTCGCGGGTGTTGTCGGGCCGGCAGGCGAGGTGGTGACCGTGGCGGATGACGGCAGCGAGACCCGCAGGGTTGGCGAGAACAGCTGGGCATACGGTATCGAGCGCTACGACGTGATCAGTCAGCGGCTGCCGGATGGTGCACTTCGGGTCCGAACCCGCAAGACGGAAACCGTGAACACCACACCGCCGGCGGGTCGGGACGACACATTCAGCACCGAGGATGATCAGGCGGCGCGCCTGTCTGAGTTGGCGCCGGTGGGGAGCTGGATCGAGGTTGTGATCCATGGCGGCCCCCGACAGGCACAGGTGGATCCGGCGATGTCGTTGCAGGGGTGGATGTCGATGGGGGATGACCGGGCCGCAACGGTGGCCGAGGCGCGCAGGCTGCACGGCTGCAAGTGAGGGCTGCCAGGGGTCAGATCCCTTTGCCCAGGGGCAAAGGGATCTGACCCCGATCATTGTCGGCCTCATCGTTCCATTTATGTTTGCAATGTTCACTTGCGCGCCAGAGTGGCAGGTCTAGAATGCGCCCCATGAACCGGATGCCGCTCCTGAAGTTTTTCACCCTGACCCGCGCAAGCGCGGAACGGGCGTGTCTGCCTGGAGCCCCACGGGGCCGCTGAAGCGGCTGTCGCTGGATGATCCACAGAGCGCCCTTCGGGGCGCTCTTTTCGTTTCTGCAGTTCCATTTCCCCTGACCCGACGTACCGCAAGGAGAACATGCCATGCACCAGATCGCCGAGACCGAACGCTAGCCGCGCACCCTGTCGCCAACCGGGGTGCGCGGCCCCCGAAGTTGGCTTTGCAGGAACCTTTCTCATGAACACCCAAGTCCTTTCGCGCCGTCGCAACCTTGGCATCATTGCCCACATCGACGCCGGCAAGACCACGCTGACCGAACGACTGCTGTGGAAAAGCGGCGAAATCCATCGCGTCGGCGAAGTGCACGATGGCAATGCGACGACCGACTTCTCGGCGATCGAGCGCGAACGTGGCATCACCATTGGCGCGGCTGCCGTGCAGGCGCAGTGGGCGCCGCGCGACCTGCCGCCGCATCGGCTGACCCTGATCGACACCCCCGGCCACATCGACTTCGCGATCGAAGTCGAGCGTTCACTGCGCGTGCTTGACGGTGCTGTGGCCGTGTTCTCGGCCGTGGATGGCGTGCAGCCGCAGTCCGAAACCGTGTGGCGCCAGGCGCGTCGCCACCGCGTGCCGTTGATCGCTTTCGTCAACAAGATGGACCGCGTCGGCGCTTCATTCGAGCGCGTGCTGGAGCAGCTGCAGGACAAGCTGCGCGCGCGGCCGTGGGCGCTGGGCGTGCCGTTGGGCAGCGAAAGCGGCTTCCACGGCTGGGTCGATCTGGTCGATGAGCGCGTGCTGCAGTGGCAGGAGGGCGCCGCAACCACGGTGATCCCTTGGGACGAAGCGGCACGGGCCCAGTGGCAAGCCCAGCGCGATGCGCTGGTCGAGGCCGTGGCCGATCACGATGAGCAACTGGCCGATGCCTGGCTGGAAGGTCGCGTGATCGATGCCGGGCAGCTGCGCGCGGCGATCCGCCGGGCGACGCTGGCGGGTGCGGGCGTGCCCGTGCTGGCCGGTGCTGCGTTCAAGGACAAGGGCATCGAAACGCTGCTCGACGCGGTGGTCGATTACCTGCCGTCGCCGCTGGATCGCCCGGCTGTCAGCGCCGAAAGCGATGAGGGCGAGGTGGTGCTGCCGCCGAATCCGGACGGTCCGCTGGCCGGCCTGCTGTTCAAGATCACCCACCAGCAGCACGGCGCGCTCAGCTTCGTGCGGCTGTATTCGGGCACCTTGAAGGTGGGCGACGCGGTGGCCAGTTCGCAGCATCCGCAGGGTCGGCGTGTCAGTCGGCTGGTGCGGGTGCAGGCCGACCAGACCCACGACATCGAACAGGCCGTGGCCGGTGACATCGTTGCAGTGCTGGGCTGGAAGGATGCGGTCAGTGGTGAAACGCTGAGCGGTCGTGAGCAGCCGCTGCGCCTGGAGAACATCCAGGCACAGGCACCGGTGCTGGCGTGGCGGTTGGAACCGGCGCGTGCGGCCGACCTGATCCGGATGGCACAGGGTTTGGCCAGCCTGGCCCAGGAGGATCCGTCGTTCCGCGTCGAGACCGATCGCGATACGGCCGAAACCCTGGTCTGGGGCATGGGCGAGCTGCACCTGGAGGTGATGGTGGAGCGCCTGCGCAGCGAATGGAAGGTCGACGTGGCCGTAGGTGCGCCGCGCGTGGCCTACCAGGAGACGCCGATGCGTGCGATGACGGGCGTCGTCGGGCGGCTGGTCAAGCAGACCGGCGGCCAGGGCCAGTTCGCGCACGTGGTGCTGGATGTGGCGCCGCGCGACGACGACCTTGTCGTGTTCAACGACCGCATCGTCGGTGGCGTGGTGCCGCGCAGCTTCATCGCGGCGGTGGAAAAGGGCGTGCGTGCTGCACTGTCGGAAGGTCCGCAGGGTCATCCGGTGGTCGGCATCGAGGTCAGTCTTGTCGATGGCCAGACCCATGCCAAGGACTCGTCGGAGATGGCGTTCCATCGCGCAGGCGCCGAGGCGATCAAGGCGGCGCTGGCCGAGGGTGGCACGCAGCTGCTGGAGCCGGTGATGGCGGTGACGGTGCATTCGCCTTCGGCGTCGGTGGGTGATGTAGTCGGCGACCTCAACCGGCGCCATGGCCGCATCGCCCGCATCGAGGACCAGGACGGTCGTGCCGAGGTCAGTGGCTTCGCGCCACTGGCGCAGCTGGTGGGTTACACCACCTCGCTGCGTTCGCTCAGCCAGGGGCGGGCCAGCAGTGAGGCGCACCTGCACGGCTATGAGCCAGTACGTGCGGCATAGGCAAGGTGAGGGGAGCCCGTTCGCGGGCTCCCTTTTTTCGCATTGCCGTGGGTCCCGTATCCCCGCCATGCGTGGATGAAACCGCATTCGTGCGCGAACGTTTGCATTGCGCCGCAACAAATCTGTAGAAAAAGCTGGATTAAAGTGATGCCTCACGATAAATTGCGCACCCCCCGTTGCTCGCCGCCGCCCGCACCCCTCTCATGCGTGATGACAAAGACCCCGGAACCCTGGAGCTGACCCTGCCGCGCAAGCGCGGTCGTCCGCCCAAGTTCGGGTACGCGATGAGCGATGCGCAGCGGGCCGCGCGCTATCGTGCGCGCAGGGCGGGGCAGGCCAACCATGCCGACGTGCGTTCCTGCAGCGACATGGTGCTGCTGGACAAGATCCGTGCGGCGGTCAGTGCCCGCGATACCGAGCTGGCCGGTTTCCTGGTCCACGTACTCTGGCAGCGCTACCCCCTGCAGCTGAAATAGTTCGCCGGTGGGGTGGCCGTTGTCATCGAGCTTGTTGATAATGCGGGATTCAGGTTGTTCCCGCTGGCGTGCCCGGGATGGCAGGCGCGCATGATCGAACGGTTCCCAACATGACCACCACCAGCGACACCACCACCGAAGCGGCGCCGAGCGGCGCCCCCCTGTTCTATACCCGCCCGGTGCCGCTGCAGGCCGATGTGCATGCCGATCTGCGCATCCTGCCGGGCAGGCTGGAGTTCGCCGCCGGCAACAATGCCATTCCGCTGGTGCTGGGCGAGTTCTCGCTGGCCCTGCACCACTTCCCGATCCTGTTTGCCGGCCCGAGCGCGGTTCCGATGGCTGCCGTGGGCGTGTCCGACCAGAACCTGTTCATCAAGGATGGCCTGTGGGAAGACGAGGCCTACATTCCCGCCTACCTGCGCCGCCACCCCTTCATCTTCATCGACACCGGCGCGGAGAATGATTTCCTGCTGGGCATCGACGAAGAGAGCCCGCGCGTGGTCAAGGGGGGCGAGGAAGGCCAGCCGCTGTTCGTTGACGGCAAGGCCACCGAGATGGTGCAGCAGGCCCTGGAATTCTGCGGCCAGTACACCCGCGAACACGAACAGACCCAGGCCTTCTCCAAGGCCCTGGTCGACAACGGCCTGCTGGTCGAGCGCAATGCCACCGTGCGCACCCCGGATGGCCGGGAGTTCAACCTCAACGGCTTCCTGGTCGTGGACGTCGAGAAGTTCGTCGCGCTGCCGGAAGCAACCGTGGTCGAGTGGCACCGCAGTGGCTGGCTGGCACTGATCCACCAGCACCTGATGTCGCTGGGTCGCTTCAATGACCTGACCCGTCGCCAGGTCGAGCGTCTGGCCGCGTGATCAAGGGGTTGGGCAGGGTTCCCGCAGCGCGGGCGCCCTGTCCGGCCTGCAGTACACCCAGCAGGCGACGTGCGTCGGCCCAGTCCGGCGTGGCGTCCTGCGCCAGATCGACCAGCTCGGCCGCGATGGCGGCGTGCTCGCGTTGACCCAGCATCTGTAGCGCGCCCTGCAATCGGTGCGCGTGATGACCGAGCGCCGATGCGTCTGCGTGATCGACGATCCGCTCGATCCTGCTGAGTTCATCGCAGATGTCGGCGCTGTAGGCCGCGTCCATTTCAGTCGCCTGCTCAAGCGCGTCCGGGCTCTGCGGCGCCGGAATGCCCAGCGCGGCGAGCAGTTCGGCGGCGCGCAGCGGCTTGGCCAGCACCGCGTCGAAACCCGAGCGGCGGCAACGCGCGTGGTGACGTCGCCCGGTGCGGGCAGACAAGGCGATCAGGCGGGCCGGATGCCCGCCACGGGCGCGCAGTTCGCGTGCCAGTGCGTAGCCATCGATGCCACGCAGCCCAATGTCGATCAGCACGGCAGGGCGGGGGTGGCGTATCTGTTCGGCCAGCGCGCTGGCCGCGTCTTCCAGGGCACATACCTCGGCGCCCCAGCGCCGCAACTGTTCGGCAATGACGTGGCGACTGAGTGCGTGGTCCTCCACCAGCAGCAGTTGCAGCCCGGCCAGCGGCGTGCCCTCCACGGGCATGTCCCGGACACTCTCGGCAGAGTCAGCTGCGCACACCGGCAGGCGCAGGATGAAGCGGCTGCCGCGACCGAGGACGCTGTGCACGGTCAGATCGCCCCCCATCGCACGTGCCAGCTCGCGTGCGATGGAAAGCCCGAGGCCACTACCGCCACGCTGATGCCCACCGTTGCCTTGACGGAAAGGCTGGAACAGTTCGGCTACCTGCGCTGGCGCGATCCCGATCCCGCTGTCGATCACCTCCAGCAGCAGCTCTTGCGGCCGCGCTGCTGGAAGCAGCCGCAGGCGCAGCTCGATGCCGCCGATATCACTGAACTTCACCGCATTGGCCAGCAGATTGCTGGCAATCTGGCGTAGCGCATCAATGTCCACCAGAATGATCGGAGAAGGTTCGGTCGGGGCGTCAAGATGCAGCTGCAGGCCTTTCTGTTGCGCCTGTGGCCGAATGGCCTCCAGTGCCTGCCGGCAAAGCCGGGTCGCATCACAGGCTTGTGCATGCGGCCTGAAAGCGCCGCTGGCGAGGCGCGAAAAGTCCAGTGCACGATTCAACAGGCCGCGCAGGGATTGGCTGGCGCTGCTGGCAGCGGCGAGCAGATCGCGCTCGCCTTTCGGCAGTGTCGATTGTCCAAGCAGCTCGATCGAGGCCAGTACGGCCTGTGCCGAATTGCGCATCTCGTGACTGATCATCCCGATGGCCTGCGCGCTGCGACGGTCGCCCCGTACCCGCAGGTGACGGGTCATGGGCCACAGCAGCAGGGCGACCAGCAGAGGGGCCAGTAGCAGCCAGCCGCGCGGGGGCGAGGCCTGCATCCAGTCCAGTGCGTTTCCCGCCGCCGCCGGCAGGGTCTGGCCTGCCCACAGATGGAGCAGGCTCGCATGCTCCTCCAGCGTGATCTCCCGCAACGCCTGTCCGATGCGTTCAAGCAGCTGCTGGTCTTCCCGGCGGACGAGCAGGTAGAGGTCGGTGGAGAAGTCACTGTCGAATGGCTGCAGGCGCAGGCTGCCGTTGAAATGGCGTCGAACCAGCGGGCGCAGCGTGGATTCCAGGCCAATCGCCACGTCGGCCACGCCGGATTGGACTGCCGCCAATGCGGCGTACCGATCAGGCAGCTGCTGCAGCTGGATCTGAGGGTGATGCGCGCGCAGCCATCCGGCGTAGGGCCCGCCTTCAACGACGGCCACGACCCGGCCGTCGAGCTCGCGTATCTCCCGTGGCAGCCATTCGCCGGCGCGCCCTGCCAGCAGGGTGGCGCCACCCCGGAAGCGGCTGGACGCGGCAAGGTCGGGGCAGGGCAGCTTCTGGTGTCTCGCGCCGCCAAACACCATGACCAGGTCGGCCTCGTGATGGCACACAGCGAGGATCGATGCGACGGTCGTCGGGTAGGGCTGTTCCAGGAAGCTGAGTTGGGCGTGACGCGCCACCAGGTTGGCGTAGCCATGGGCGAGCGTCGGCGGTGATGACGGATCGGCCATCGCCGCGGGCACGGGGCGTAGGGACGGGGCGGTGGAGACCCGCACGCTGCTGCCCGGCGGCCAGCGTGGTGACCGGATATCTTCCGCCGACGCGGCGGGAAGGAGAAGCAGTACCAGCAACCCCAGGAGCAGCAAGCACGGGCGCAATGGCGCGTGGCGCCTCACGGCGACTCCAGCCGTTCACGCAGCGCATAGATCTCCACATCGCTGCGCAATCCCAGCTTGCGCAGCACCGCGCCCTTCTGTGTGCTGACGGTCTTGATGCTGCGGTGCCGGCGCAGCGCGATCTCCGATACGGTCAGGCCTTCCAGCAGCAGCTCCAGCACCTCCCGCTCGTTGCGGCTGAGCTCGCCGCGATCACCGGCCAGCCTGACGTCCGGCGGAACCCGGATCAGGCCCTGGAAGACGCGCACGATGGCGTCGGACAATTCCGCAAGGGGTTCGGCCTTATTGACGAATCCACTGAGTCCGGCATCGATCAGGCTGTTGAGATTCGTGGTGGGAGAGAGTGTCGCGAAGGCCAGCATTGGCGTGCGAGGGAATTCGCGGCAGAGCAGCGTAACCAGCTCAATACCGCCCAGGTCGCCACGGGCGAGCGTGAGATCGATGATGGCCACATCCACGGGTATGCGGTGCAGGCTGTCGATCAGCGCACCGCTGCAACCATGGCTGGCGACGATGTCGAACCGGAGATCGCCTGACAGGTGCAGGGCGGTGCCGCGACGGACGACTTCATGATCGTCCAGGAGCGCCAGGCGAAGCCGGCGCGGTGCAGGAAATCCATTCATGCGCGGGAGGTGATCAGCGCCCATGGGCGTGGCCGCCATTCTGGCGCCGCTGTCGCGTCGAACATCGAATTTGTTGCGTTTTTACGACTATTCCTAAAGATCGATGGATGAGCTCCATCGATAAGAGCTGATCCATGGGCTGGACGTATTGTCGGGTTGAAAGCCGCCGGGACGCAGTGTCCTGGCGCGCTCTCGCTGGGTACAGGTGGCCTGGGTTGCAGGGCTGCCGGCACCCTTCGAGAGGGGAGTAATGTAACGCGTCACGCCGAAGTGCCCGGTCACCCGCGAGCCGAGCAGCGGGCGGTTGCGCGATCTATCGCACCGACTGCGGTACGCGCCTCAGCTTTGCGGTGTCGTAGCCCATGGCCGCGATGCGCTGCACGGCGCCCTGGTAGTCGCTGTCCGATACGTGCGGGGTACGCGCCATGTACCAGACATAGTCGCGCTTGCTGCGTGCGACGATGGTCTGGCCATAGTCGTCGTCCAGCCAGGCAATCACATACTCGGCCTGGATCGGCCAGATGAACTGCATGCCCCAGATCGCGCCATTGCCGTTCTTCTCGACCCGTCCAACCGGGTGCATCGACTTCTGCGGGGCGTCGAAACTGCCCTTGCGATAAGTGAAGGTCGTCTGGATGCGCCCGTCCGGCCGCAGTGCATAGCTCTCCACCGCGTCGAAGGCCTCGCGCTCCGGCCACGAGGGGATGTGGGCGATCACATACCAGTCGCCCATGAAGCGCGGCACGTCCACCGAGGGCGGGCGGGGCAGGGGGCGGGTATCGCTGGAGCTGCAGCCGGAACCGAACAGGCTCAAGGCCAGCAGGGGAAGCAGGGAGCGCATGCGCATGTCACACCTCAACGGGGACGGAACAGATAGTGGGCAACCAGCCATTGCTGGCCGTCGTCGTAGCCGAACAGCTCGGCACAGGCCATCCAGAACATGCGCCAGCGCTGCCACCAGATCTTCGCCGCCGCCTGACCGTAGGTTGCGACCAATACCGGCATCACCGCCTCGCGGGCCGCATCCTGGTTGGCCAGCCAATGGTCGGCGGTGCGCTGGTAGTGGGTGCCGTCCAGCAGCCAGCGCTGATCGAGTCGCAGGTCGCGCTGGAAATGCAGCAGGGTGTCAGCTGCCGGCATCAGCCCGCCGGTGAAGAAGTGGCGCCCCATCCAGTTGTCGCCGCCCTCGGTCTCGAACGGGTACATCAACGTGCGATGGGCGAAGATGTGCACGAACAGCGCACCGTCGGGCTTCAGCCACTGCGCGATGTTTGCCAGCAGTCGCTGGTAGTTGCGCACATGTTCGAACATTTCCACCGAGACACAGCGATCGAAGCGTGCCGTGGGCAGCTCAAGCTGGTTGACGTCGCGGGTCAGCACCTCGACGTTGTGCAGGCCCCTGGCCTGGCATTGCGCCATGATGTGCTGGCGCTGGCTGTGCGAGTTGGACACCGCAGTGATGTTGGCCTGCCGATAGCGTTCGGCCATCCACAGCGTCAGCGAACCCCAGCCACAGCCCAGTTCAAGAATCTGCTGGCCGTCGGCAAGTCCGGCGCGCTGGCCATACAGTTCCAGCATCGCCTCCTCGGCCTGGTCCAGCGTTTCGCGCCCGGTGGGGTAGTAGCAGCTGCTGTACTTCAGCCGCTTGCCCAGGCAGGCCTGGAAGAATGCCGCGGGAACTTCGTAGTGCTGGCGGTTGGCTGCGTCGGTATGCAATGCGAGCGGACTGTCGGTCAGTTCTGCGATGCGACGGCTGAAGCGTGCGGAATGTGCCTCAATACCTCCCGCCGATTCCTCGTGCAGGCGTTGCGCGCACAGGCGCCGGATGCCGGCACGCAGCGCCGCATCGGGAACCAGCCCGCGCTCAGCCCAGGCGATCAGCCCGGTTTCCGCATCTTCGGCCATATTCAGTGACGGGATCGCGCTCATGCGGAATGCTCCTTGGAAGAACGGGGGAACCAGGGAAAGAACATCGGCGTGCTGCGCTGGTAGGCACGGTAGTCGTCGCCGCGGCTGCGCAACGCCTGCTTCTCGGTGAAGGGGATGCCGCTGAGATAGCGCAGGAACAGATACATCAGCAGCGGCCCGGCCCACGCCAGCCACCACAGGGGGGAACCGACGGCAAGCAGCACATAAGTGAACCAGTGCAGCCACTCGAAGAAGTAGTTGGGGTGGCGTGAATAACGCCAGAGTCCCTCGCGGCAAGTGCGGCCCTTGTTCGCCGGGTCGGCGCGGAAACGTGCGAGTTGGCGGTCGGCCAGGCTCTCGCCGCCGACGCTCAGCAGCCAGGCCAGTGCTGCGGCGACTGTCCACGGTGTCAGGCCAGCGTGGGAATTGGCTGCCACCGCAGCGAAGGGCAGGGCGAACAGCACGACCAGCAGCGCCTGCGCCATGAAGAAGCCGAAGATCTTGCCCTGGTGGCTCTGCCAGTGTTCGCGCAGATAACGGTAGCGCCCGTCTTCGGGTTCGCTACGGACCCGGCGCCACAGGTGCAGCGCCAACCGGCTGCCCCACAGGCCGCCGAGCAGGCCCAGCGCAACCCGGGGCAACATCGCGCCATCGCCAAGCAGCGCCAGCAGCAGGGCCGAGGCACCCACGCTCTTGGCCCAGAGCACGTCGACAACGCCGATGTTCTGGTGGCGGCGCTGCCAGGCCCAGCCCCAGCTCATCACCAGCACGGCATACAGCAGTACCCACAGCAGATTGATCATGACGATGCTCCGGCCAGGGAGGGCGGGGCGGTGCGAGAGCCGCGACGCGCGGTGACGCACAGCAGCGAAAGCGCGATGCTCCAGCCTGCGCCCAGCACCAGCAGGCCCTGCCACGTGGGTGCGGCGAAACCGACCGCATCGAAACCGCGCGCTGCGGAGAGATAAGCCAGCGGTGCCAACAGCAGGCCGAACAGGGCCGGCAAGGCAGGGTGGCGCAGCAGGAAGCGCATCGAGGTGGTCAGCGTCATCGCGAACGCGGCCCACAGCGCCATGATCCAGGGTGGCGGCACCCAGCCCAGCGGGGCGGCGGCGTAGCGCACGGTGCCGCTGGCGGCGGCACTGGCATCGACCAGCCATGCGCAGGCCAGTGCCAACACCATCAACCGAAGGTCCAGCCGTGGTTGCGGCGACGTCAGCAGCTGGCTGCCGATGTAGAGGGAGGCAGCCAGCAACGCCGGCCACTGCCAGCCGCGCCCGGCACCGGCCACGGCGCACAGCCAGACGAGCTGGTTGCCAAGCAGATTGGACCAGAACCTGCGCATCTCAGCTGCCTTGGCCCGATGAGGCGCGCGGGCGATGCCCCGGGCGCGCCATCAGCAGATGGGAGACCCCGATCGAGCGCTCCAGGAAGCCGCCCTCGCAGTAGGCCAGGTAGAACTCCCACAGGCGGCAGAAGCGCGTATCGAAGCCCTGCGCCTGCACGTCGGGCAACCGGGCGAGGAAGCGCTGGCGCCAGGCGCGCAGGGTCAGCGCGTAGGAGTGGCCGAAGTCCTGCTGGGCGATCAGCTGCAGGTCGCTGGACCGCGTCTTTGCGGCCATGATCGCGTTGATCGACGGAATGAAGCTGCCGGGGAACACATAGCGCTTGATGTAGTCGACGCTGCGCCGGGCCTGCTCGTAGCGATGGTCCTCGATGGTGATGGCCTGCAGCAGGGCAACGCCATCAGGCTTGAGCAGGCGCTGCAGCGTGGCCATGTAGGTGTCCAGGTATTCCGCGCCGATGGCTTCGATCATCTCGATCGACACCAGCTTGTCGAACCGGCCCTGCAGGTCGCGGTAGTCCTGCATCAGCAGCGTGACCTGGTCCTGCAGGCCGGCTGCCTGCACGCGCTGGGCAGCCAGCGCGTGCTGCTCGGCGGAGATGGTGGTGGTGGTGACGTGGCAGCCGTAGTGCTGCGCGGCGTGCAGCGCAAAACCACCCCAGCCGGTGCCGATCTCCACCACGCGATCGCCCGGCTTGAGCTGGAGCTGCTGGCAGATGTGGTCCAGCTTGCGCCGGGAGGCGGATTCCAGCGACTCGTCTTCTGTGTCGAACAGGGCTGAGGAATACATCAGGTCCGGCGACAGGAACAGGGCAAAGAAATCGTTGCCAAGGTCGTAGTGCGCGGCAATGTTGCGGCGACTGCCCTCGCGGCTGTTGCGGCGCAGGCGGTTCCAGCCCCTCAACAGCCAGCCGCCCACGCGGGCCGGGCCACGTTCCATGCCGTCGAGCAGGTCGCGATTGCGCACCAGCAGCCGGATCAGTGCCACCAGATCATCGCAGTGCCATTCGCCCTGTATGTAGCTTTCACCTGCGCCCACGCTGCCCTGCGCTGCAACCTTGCGGTAGAAGGCCGGGTCATCGATGGTGACGGTCACATGCAGTTCGCCATGGGCTTCGCCCAGCCAGACCTCGCCGAGTGCATCACGCACGCACAGGCGGCCGTCGCGCATGGGGGCAAGCTGTTGCAGCAGGCGGCGGCGCAGGAAGGCATCCAAGGCGCCGGGACGCGGCAGGGCGACCAGGGGAGTCATCGAGTTCATCGCGGTTTCTCGGCAAGGGCAGGGTGGTCATGCACGGGGTTGCGTTTCAGCCACAGCCGCAGCGCGTGCCAGTGGATGGCGGCCATCACCTGCATGGTCATCAAGGGATAGCAGGCCAGGACCCGGGCCAGCCCGCGGCCATCCAGGGCGTGTCGCCGCATGGCCTGGGTGGCATCAAACTGGCGAACGCCTTGGCGCCAGACCTGCATGTGCACACGCAGATCATCATCTGGGCGGTTGAACCGCCAGTCGTAGTGGCAATCCATCGGCATGAACGGCGAGACATGGAAGCGCTTGTCGAACCGCCAGCGCAGCGAGGTGCCTTCGTGCGTGGCCGTGGCGACTGGCAGCACATAGGCGTGCCGTTCCTTCCAGGGCGTATTGGTGATCTCGGCGACGATGCAGTCCAGGGTGCTGCCATCGGACTGGTAGCAGTAGTAGAAGCTGACCGGGTTGAATACGTGCCCGGCGAAGCGAAGATGGGTGAGCAGGCGTACCGGGCCGGAAGGCCGATAGCCCAGGGTAGCCGCGGCATGGTCGCGCACCGCATCGGCCAGCGGTTGTGCGGGATCGCCGAAGTAGTCGCTGCGGCGGAACTCGGCCAGGTTGCGGCGATTGACCGACCACAGCCAGCGCCCGGCGAACACGGTCTCCAGCTCGTCCAGGTCGAGCAGCAGTTGCGCGATCGGATAGCGGAATGCGTGGGGCTGCGGATGATGCCGTCGGTGCATCACCTGCCCGAAGTAGAGTGCGCTGGCACTCACGCTGCCACCTCGCCGGGTGCAACGCTGTCACGGTGCGCGGTGCACTCGCGCATCGCGTCCACCACGCGGCGGGCGCTGCGGATGCCGTCTTCGTGGAAGCCCCAGCCCCAGTATGCGCCCGCGAACCAGGTGTGGCGGCGGCCTTGCAGCTCCGCCCAGCGCTGCTGGGCGCGGATGGCGGCATGATCGTGCACCGGGTGGGCATAGTGCAGCCTGCGCAGCACCTTGGCCGGATCGATCACCTCGCTGCGGTTGAGGGTCACGACCAGCGGGGTGTCACCGGGCAGGCCCTGCAGGAGGTTCATGCAATAGCTGACCGTACAGGGCGCGCCTGGATCCCTGGGCACGTGTGCATTCCATGCAGCCCATGCCTTGCGGCTGCGCGGCAGCAGCGATGCATCGGTATGCAGTACTGCTTCGTTGGGCTGGTAGCGGATGGCGCCGAGCACCTCGCGTTCGACCGGATCGGCGTCACGCAGCAGGGCCAGTGCCTGGTCGCTGTGGCACGCCAGGATGACCTCGTCAAAACCCTCCACGCCGGCCGCGCTGTGCACGCGCGCGCCCCACGGCATGCGTTCGACCGAGTGAACCGGGCATTCCAGCCGCTCACGCACCCGCCAGCGGGCGCGAAGGGCATCGATATAGCGTGCCGAGCCACCGCTGACTACCCGCCAGGGTGCGCGCCCGGTCATCTGCAGCATCTGGTGGTTGGCCATGAACTGGGCCAGGTAGCGGGCCGGGAACTGCATGACCGTGGCGGTCGGCGACGACCATAGTGCCGAAGCCATCGGCAGCAGGTGCTCTTCGATGAAAGCGGTGCCGTAGCGCTGGCGGCGCAGGTACTGGCCCAGTGTCGGGCCTTCGTCTTCCGCCAGCAGCAGCGGCGCATGCCGGTAGAACCGGCGCAGGTCGGCCAGCATTCCCCAGAAGCGAGGCGAAACCAGGTTGCGACGTTGGCAGAACAGGCCATCCAGCGAAGTGGCGTTGTACTCGACGCCACTGCGCTCGCTGTGCATCGAGAAGCTCATGGTGGTCGGCTGCGAGGCCACACCCAGCTCTTCGAACAGTGCCGTCAGCAGCGGGTAGTGCAGGGGATTGAAGACGATGAAACCGGTATCCACCGCCATGCGCATGCCGCCCACCTGCACGTCATGGGTGTGGGTATGTCCGCCCAGGTAATCGTTGGCCTCGAACAGCGTCACTTCGTGTTCGCCGTCCAGCCACCAGGCGCTGGCCAGGCCGGCAATGCCGGAGCCGATGATCGCGATGCGCATGTCAGTACCTCGCTTTGGCCAGGACCCACTCGGGGATGGGCTTTAGCCCTCTCACCAGGCCCATGGCCGCCATTGCGCGCAGGCCGTACCAGGTCAGGTCGATCTCCCACCAGCGGAACCCCTGGCGGACGGTCCCAGGGAAGAAATGGTGGTTGTTGTGCCAGCCTTCACCGAAGGTAAGCAGCGCCAGCCAGAGGTTGTTGCGGCTGTCGTCACGGGTCTCGAAGCGCCGCCGGCCAAAACGATGGGCCAGCGAGTTGATGGTGACGGTGGCGTGGAACAGCACCACGGTGGAAATGAAGAAGCCCCACACCAGCAACTGCGGGCCAGAGGTGTGCAGTCCGGGCGCCCAGCGCTCCAGGCCGGCGCCGAGTGCGTACAGCGCGGCAGCCAGCAGCACCGGCACCGCCGTATCAAAACGGTCCAGCCAGCGCAGTTCGGGGAAGCGCGCCAGGTCAGGCACGCGCGATAGATCCGTGGCGAATGCCTCGCGGGTGAGGAACCAGCCCATGTGGCTGCGCCAGAAGCCGCCTTCGCGCGGCGAGTGCGGGTCCAGCGGTTGGTCGGCATGCCGATGGTGATGGCGATGGTGGGCCGCCCACCACAGCGGCCCACGTTGCACGCTGGACGCGCCGATCACCGCGAACACGAACTGCACCGTTCGCGATGCCTGGAACGTCCGGTGCGAGAAGTAGCGGTGGTAAAAGGCGGTGATCGCAAACATGCGCACTGCGTAGAGGGCTGCGGCGACGATCACTGCCGTCCACGAGATACCTACCCAGATCACCGCGATGCAGGCCAGGTGCATCAACGCGAACGGTACGGCGCGCAGCCAGTCGATGCGTCCGGGCTCGCCAGCGGCGTGGTCCGCAGCGCTGCCGGTGTCGACCCAGCGCTTCAGGGTGCGCAGCAGGCGCCAGCGTCGGCGGGGGAGGGGCGCTACAGAGGCCATGGCGGATCTCGGCGGGTGTCGTGTCTTCCTCTACGCAGCAGTGCGCGCAATGGATGCGGCCGACTGTGGAAAATTCCGGCCTCACTTGGGCATCACGCCGCAGCGTTCGACCAGCGGTTGCGCCCAGGCCTGTTGCCATTCGCTGGCCGACCGCTCGGCAACCGGCGAGCTGAAGCGCACCGTGACCTGTGGGTAGCTGCCGCGGGTATCGCGCAGGTTACTGGTTCCGCGGAATTCCAGCAGGCGGCGGTCGGCGCTGGCATAGACCAGCGACAGGCGCGGTGCGATGCCGCCGTACCAGGTGTCCAGACTGACCTCGATGGCCTGGGCGTCGATGCCCTGCCAGCGAACAGCGCCGGTGCGCCGCACCTGCACCGGGAAGAAGCGCTGCCGCCCCGGAACCAGGAAGGGCAGGCTGATGCGTTCACCCCGCAGCAGCGCTGGCCAATGCTGGCGCACCGCAGCGTCGAAGCCCGTGTCGATCACCGCATCCGGTGCCAGCTCAAGCCGACGCTGACGCAGCTCACTGGCGGCATCTTCTCTCCAGGCGATCGACACCGACTCGCCACTGGCGTCGACTTCAGCGGTTTGCCCGCTCCGGCTGTCCTGCAGTGAATAGCCCCGGGCCTGTGGGCGGGCACTGGCCGGCAGATGCTTGCGGGCGAAGGGGCGGCCATCCGGGCACTGGTAGAGCACCCAGCGCTCGGCACCCTCCGATGGGCCGCGCCGCCAGTGCACTTCACGATAGAGCAGGTCGCCCTGCGCCGAGGTGGCCACGCCCTCGTTGCGCAGCCAGGGCGCCGCCAGCGCGGCATGGGGCAGGCACAGCAGCAGCCAGGCAGTGCGCATGGTGTTCATCCGGTAGGGAGGCTCAGGTCATACGGCGGGCGCGGCTGCTTGGATGCGCAGCGCCTGCTGCATCCAATGTCCGCCCCTGCGCGTAGAGAGGACAGACCTTCACCTGCCCGCCGCTCACGCAGATGTACCCTGACGCCGCCAGCACCCTCCTCAACTTCGATACCGCACGCACCGTGTCCAGTTCCCAGCAGCCGAGCAGCGAGCCGACGAACTGGGCCGATGACATGGACAGTGTGGCGCGGCTGCGCGACCGCGACTGTTTCATGCGGATCTATGACTACTTCATGCCGCGGCTGTGCGTGTATCTGCGTGGCCTGGGCGCACCCGACGCCGTGGCCGAGGAAATGGCGCAGGAGTGCCTGCTGCGCCTGTGGTTGCGGGCGGCCGAGTATGATGCGGCCCAAGGCGCGCTGAGTACCTGGCTGTACCGGATCGCGCGCAACCTGCATATCGACCGCATCCGTCGCGAGCGCAGCTGGATGCAGGTGCAGGCAGCGGTGGAAGACGCCGCGGCCGTGGACATGATCGAGCGCAGCAGCGCCGAGCAGTTCGCCGACCAGGCGCGCCTTCGCCAGCGCATCAACGAGCTGCCCGCCGTGCAGGCGAGGCTGGTGCGGATGTCCTATTTCGAGGCGAAGAGCCACAGCGAGATTGCCCAGGCGCTGGGCATGCCGCTGGGAACGGTAAAGTCACACCTGCGACGTGCGTTCCTGCAACTGCAGGCCAAAGTGGGAGGTGCGCTGTGAATCCGCACCACCACCTGCACGAATCCACGCTGATGAGCTATGCCGCCGGCGCGCTGCCGGCGCCGTTGAGCATCGTGGCCGGTGCCCACCTTGAGCAGTGCCCCCACTGCCGCCAGCGCCTGCGTGATGCCGAGGCGATCGGCTCGGTGCTGCTGGAGCAGACCCAACCGCCCGCGGCCGACGCGCGTCGCGAGCAGTTGCGCGAGGCCATGCTGATGCAGCTGGTCTCGGACGCGCCGAGCGCTATCGCCGGAACCAGGCGCCCTGTGCCGAGGGAGCAGCCCGAGGCCGATCCGGATCATCTGCCTGCCTCGTTGCATCCTTACTTCGGCGATTCGCTCAGTGCCCTGCGCTGGCGCTGGATGGCGCCAGGCGTGCACTGCATCAGGGCTGAGCACATGCCCTCGCTGATCATGCTGAAGATCGCCCCGGGCAAGTGCCTGCCGATGCACAGCCATGGCCGCAGCGAACTGACCCAGATCCTGCGGGGCTCGTACAACGACGCGCTTGGGCTGTTCGCGCCGGGCGACGTGGCGGACCTGGACGAGGAGGTGGAGCATCAACCGGTAACTGCCCCCGGTGTTCCCTGCATCTGCGTGTCAGCGCTGGACGCGCCGTTGGTGTTCAGCGGTTGGGTGGCGCGGAAGATCCAGCGTTTCGTGAAACTCTAGCGTGGGTGCGACCATGGCCGGGAAAGGTGCGTTGAGGATTCTGTTGACCGGTGCCTCAGGCCTGGTCGGGCAGGGCGTGGCGTTGGCCTGCCAGCGCTCGCCGCAGGTCGGCCATCTGGCCGCGCTGGTGCGGCGCCCGGGCAGCCTCAGCGGAGCGGGCAGGGAGCTGGTTGTTGCGGACTTCCTGCATGTCCAGGGGCGTTCGGATGAACTGGCCGGGTTCGACGCATGCTTTTACTGTGCCGGTGCGCCACCGGTCGGCACGGCAGAGGCCGAATATCGACGCGTGACCCGGGACATCACGCTGGCGGTGGCCCGCGCCTGGGCAACTGCGAATCCCGAAGGGGGCTTCCTGTATGTATCCGGTGCCGGCGCGGATCCACAGAGCAGGTTGATGCCGTTGAGGATCAAGGGCGAGACCGAGGTGGCATTGCAGGCCCTGCCGATGCGCTCGGTGATGCTGCGCCCGGGGGGCGTCCGACCGGTGTCGGGAACCGGCACGCGTCACGGCTTGCTCAAGCCCCTGTATTGGGGTGGCGCGCCGTTGATGAAGCTGGCCGGTGCCGTTGCTCCGTCGTTGATGACCAGCAATCTGGCCCTGGGTCAGGCGTTGATCGCACTGGCTGGAGAGGAGCATCCGCCGGGCACGGTGGAGTGTGCGGACATCAACCGGATCGCTGCTGGTGCGCGCGATCCGGCGTCCTGATCTCAGTGTGGCCCCGTCTCCAGCGCGGTGCGCACCGCAGTCGCCAGGTCATTGCGGGTAAACGGCTTCGGCAGCAGCGCAACGGCCCGTCCCTGGCTGCCCACCTGGTCGTGGTCGCGAGGATAGCCCGACGTGAACAGGACGGCGACTTCCGGCCAGCGTTCACGGACTTCACGCACCAGCTCCCAGCCCGACATGCCGGGCATCACCACGTCAGAGAACAGCAGGTCCACCTTGGTATCAGGGCGTTCCAGCAGCCGCAGTGCGGAGGGGCCGTCGTGGGCTTCCAATACCCGGTAGCCCAGCAGCCGCAGTGCATCCACCGTGTGGGCGCGGACATCGTCGTTGTCCTCGGTCACCAGGATGGTTTCCTCGCGCGGCGAGTAGCCGGCCAGGCCGGTCTGCGGGGTGCGCGCTTCGGAGGGCAGGGCCAGCGGTGAGCGCGGGAACATCATGGTGATACTGGTGCCGCCGCCTTCCACTGAATCGATCAGCACGTGGCCCCCGGACTGCTTGACGAAGCCATGCACCATCGACAGGCCCAGGCCGGTGCCACGGCCAACCTGCTTGGTAGTGAAGAAGGGTTCGAAGACCCGGGCAAGCGTGGCCGCATCCATGCCGTGGCCGTTGTCACGCACCCGCAGCATCACGTACTCGCCCGGCGTCGCATCCGGGAACAGTGCGGCGTAGTCGTGGTCGAGGTGGCTGTTGTCGACCTCGATCACCAGCCGGCCGCCGTGCGGCATCGCATCGCGGGCATTCACCGCCAGGTTCAGTACGGAGGCCTCCAGCTGGCTGACGTCGATCTCGACACACCAGATGTCCTTGGCGCTGCGGATCTCCAGCTGCACCAGCTCACCCAGTGCACGCTGCAGCATGTCGTGCATGTCCAGCAGGCGCTCATGGAGGTTGGCGGCCTGGCTGTGCAGCGGCTGGCGGCGGGCAAACGCCAGCAGGCGCTGGGTCAGGCTGGCAGCACGGCCGACACCCTTCAGTGCATTGTCCAGCGCACGGCTCACCATCGCTCCGGGTTCGCCCGCGCGCTCGCTGAGCAGCATGGCGTGCTCGACGTTGCCGGAGATGACCGTCAGGATGTTGTTGAAATCATGTGCGATGCCGCCGGTGAGCTGGCCGACGGCCTCGATTTTCTGTGACTGGCGCAGGGCATGCTCAGCCTGCACGCGCGCGGTGGTTTCCACGGCCTCGGAGACCACCGCGGTGACCACGCCTTCCGTATCGAGCAGTGGACGGAACGAGAAATCAAAGCTGCGCCGCCCGGTCGGGAGTTCCAGCTCCAGTGCATGCAGTGAACTGCGGCCCTGTACGGCTGCGGCCACGGCCCGATCGATCAGCGCGCCGATGCCCTCGGTGGTGCCGAACCAGACCGATTCGGCGAAGCGTTGGCCAACGACGTCCTTCTTGTCTGCCAGGACCGCGGCCAGTGACGCATCATTGGCATCGACCACGCGTCCGGACAGATCCAGCAGCACCTGGTGCTGGAAACTGGATTCGAAGATCGCCTGCAGCCGCCGCTTGCTGGCGCGCAACTCGGCCGTGCGTGCCTGTACCTGCTGCTCGAGCAGCTGGTTGTCTTCGCGCAGGGCCAGCTCGGCCTGTTTCAGCAGCGAGACGTCACTGCCCAGGCAGATATACCCGGCCACGCTGCCATCGGCGGCATGCTCAGGCACGCAGTCCATCTGCACGAATCGTGATTCGCCGCTGCGATGGATCAGTTCGACCTGGAAGCGGGTGCGCTCGCCCTGCAGTACCCGTTCCAGGCTGGGCAGGGCGTGCTCGAAGGCGGAAATGCCGCTGACATCCCATGCCGGTCGACCCAGCAGTTCTGCAAGGCTGAATCCATGCCAGTCCAGGAACGCCTTGTTGGCAAACCGGTAGCGATGGTCCTTGTCCAACTGGGCGATCAGCGCCGGGACGGCATCGGTGACCCTCTGCAGCTGGGCCTGGCTTTCGTTCAGCGCGGCCTGCGCATTGGCCAGCTGGGTACGCTCGTGCGCCTCCTGGCGGGCGCGCCGGATCGCATCGGGCAAGCGTTGCAGGCGTTGCTTCACCACGTAGTCGCGGGCACCGCGCGTGAGTGCCTGTACCGCCAATTCCTCGGTCAGGGTGCCGGAAACAAAGATGAAAGGCGTCTGCGGAACGCGCTCGCGCGCCAGGGCCAGTGCTGCGTCACCATCGAAGCCTGGCAGGACATGATCGGCGAGGATCACGTCGAACGGGCGGTTGTCGATGGCTTCGATGAACGCGTTGCGGGTCCACACGCGCTCAGCCTCGAAATCGAGGCCGGCACGCTGCAGCTGGGCGCTGATCAGCTCCGCATCAAGCGCGCTGTCCTCCAGCATGAGGATGCGCAGGCGCTCGCTGCGGCGCGATCCATCACGCATTGCGCTGCCCCGAACCGTTGGGCCGGTGGGGTGGTGGCTGGTTGGTGATGCCCCAGAACATGCCCAGGCCCTGGATTGCGTCGAAGAATTCCTTGAAGTCGACCGGCTTGACCACGAATGCGTTGACGCCCAGCTCGTAACTGCGCACCAGGTCCTGCTCTTCGCGCGAGGAGGTCAGCATCACCACCGGCGTGCTGCTCAGATTCGCATCACCACGCACCTGTTCCAGTACTTCAAGGCCGTTGACCTTGGGCAGCTTGAGGTCCAGCAGCACCACCACCGGACCGCCGTGCATGGCGCCGGCAAATTTGCCTTCGCAGCGCAGGTAGTCCAGCGCTTCGGCGCCGTCGCGTACATGGATGACATCGTTGAGCAGCTGGCAGCGCGCAAGCGCGGCCATCGTCAGCTCTGCATCCTTGGGGCTGTCCTCCACCAGGAGGATCGGCCGCAGGTCCCTCATGGGTGTTCTCCTGTGAAGCGGGGTAGGGTGAAGTGAATGGTGGCGCCCTTGCCGGGCTCGCCCTCGGCCCAGGTACGGCCGCCATGGCGGCCGATGATGCGGCGCACGTTGGCCAGGCCGATGCCGGTGCCTTCGAATTCTTCGACGTGGTGCAGGCGCTGGAACACACCGAACAGCTTGTCGACGTAACGCATGTCGAAGCCGCAGCCGTTGTCGCGCACGAAGAAGTGATCTTCGTCGCCGCTGCGGTCATGCCCAATCTCGATCATCGCGTGCTCGCGCTCACGGGTGAACTTGATCGCATTGGCCAGCAGGTTCTGCCAGACCAGTCGAAGCATCGTCGGGTCGGCTTCCACCTCCGGTAGCGGCGCGAGCGTCCACTGCACGTCGCGGCCAGCGTAATCCAGCGCCAGGCTGCGGCGCACGTCCTCGGCCAGCGCAGCCATGTCCAGCCGCACCCGCCCCAGCGTGGAGCGTCCCATCTGCGAGAAGCTGAGCAGGTCGTCCACCAGTGTGCCGGCGGACTTTGCCGAATCGACGATCGTATCCAGGAAGCGGCGCTCGGTCTCGTTGAGGCGTTCGCCCGCCGAACTTCCAAGCAGCTCCGAATAGCCCACGATGTGGCGGAAGGGGGCGCGCAGGTCGTGGCTGACCGAATAGGAAAAGGCCTCCAGTTCCTTGTTGCTGCGCAGGAGCTGTTCGTTCAGTTCCGCCATCTCCTCGGCCTTGCGCAGCACGATATCGACGATGGCCGTGCGCATCTCGTGCGCCGCATCGCAATCAGCGTCATTCCACGGCAGGCTGCGCTGCCGCACGGTCTCTTTCCAGGCATCGAAGGAGCTCCGCGGGGACAGTGCCACGCCGGGCGCTGCGGTCTTGCGGGGGTCTCCCCCCCAGCGCACGGTTCGCACCACCTCCGGCCGGAACCACATCAGGTAGCTGTCATGCAGCTGCGAGATGGACACTGCCAGCAGCCCGCTGGCTACATCGGCCAGGTGCGCGGCAGGCGACCAGTCGGCGGCAAGGTGGTCGGTGCAGTAGGTTTCCTGCCCGGCCTGCCGGGTAGCCAGCCAATCGGCCAGGGCCAGCACGTCGCTGGCCGGTGGGCACTCACCCACGCGCATGCAGTCGCCCTTGTGCACGACGGCCGCACCGGCCGCGCCGGTCAGCGACAGCAGGCTGGCCTCGTCGTGGCGCAGTGCGGCCATGAAGTCCTCATCACCGGCCATGCGTGCCAAGAGCTTGACCAGCACCGAACGCCGGGCCACGCGCTCTTCGATCGCACGCGCGCGCTCCTTCAGAGCGATCTGCAGCGACAGGATCTGGCCCATGAACTCGCAGGCGGTACGCACGTGATAGGGCAGGCGGCGGGGCTGCACGGTGTGGCAGGACATCAGGCCCCACAACCGCCCCTCATGTACCAGTGACACCGACATCGACGCCCCGGTCCCCATGTTGCGCATGTACTGAAGATGCACGGGGGACACGCTGCGCAGCACAGCCAGGCTCAGGTCGGTCGGTGGCGCCTCGCGGTGGTCTTCGGCCCGCATCAGCGGGGCAGGGGTGTAGTTGTTGTCCGCGATCAGGCGCACCCGGTTCCGGCGGTAGAGTTCGCGGGCCTGTGCGGGAATGTCCGACTCGGGGAAGCGCAGGTCAAGGTAGGATGGCAACAGGCCATTGCCATCTTCGGCCACCACGATGCCATTCCAGCCGGCATCGAATTGATAGACCAGGGTGCGGTCAAAGCCGGTGAGCCGCCGCATGTGCGCGGCCGCAAGCCTGCACAGGTCTTCCACCGTCGCTGCCGATTCAATGCCGGTCATCAGCTCGCGGATGGCTGGATACAGTTCTTCCAGCGAGCCGGGCTGCCCGGGAACCGGTGCTTCCAGCTCAACCAGAAGGTCCGTGGCGGAGCGGTGCACCAGCAGCTGATGGCGGCCGTGCCCATCCAGGTGCACGGCACCGACATGCGCGCTGCTGCCCACCGTCGCCTGTTGCAACACGCCCTGGAACGGCGCCAGCACGCCGCCCAGCACCTCACTGACGTGCTGCATCAACGGTTCGCCGAACTGCCTCAGCAGCCCTGGATGGCTGATGGCGCGCTCGCGTACCCGCAGCGACTGCGGTTCAACGACCAGAAGCACACCGTAGGGCTGGATCGCGCCGGGGGTGTGGATCGGTTCGCGCGCGCAACTGGACAGGGCAGCGCCGGGCGCGGATTCGGCAGAAGGCATCAAGGGCGGGACTCAGGATTCGTGGATGGCTGGAAAGGCCCAGCACCCGGTGTGCATGAATGGTGAAGCAAAAGCGTGCCGCCGCATACCACCATGTGAATGTGAAGAACCTTTCATTCAAACCTGAATTCTTCATCTACGCAGCGACGGATGAACTGGAAGGCGTCTGTCGCGCCGATGCATGCCTGTGCGCGCTCCTCGGCACTTAGAACGAGGACATCCAGCTCCTCCCGCTCGCGTCTCCAGTATTCGGCCACACCGAGCTCGGAAGGGCGCAGGTGGCGCGCTCCGTACCCGGCATGAAGCTGCAACGCAGCGGCCATCTTCAACAGCACGGCCGCCCCGAGCGTCGAGCCCTCCGCCACGTAGCGCCAGCCCAGAACGGTCGCTTTCGAGAATACTTGCGGCTGCGGTTGCCAGGCATGGGGCACCGGCATGGTCGCGCCCAGGTCGCGAAGATCCTCCTCGATCAGCGGCAAGCGGGTCGCGCCCGGATCCTGCATCCGGTACAGCGGCGCAACGGCGCTATGGAAGTGCCATTGCACGCGCAGGAAGCAGAGGTAACGCTGGCGCGACGCGAAGATGTGTTGCTGCAACAGGTGCTGGTCGAGGCGATCGTGGGCCGTCCGGGTGTGCGCTTTCAGGGCAGCGCTGAGGGCAATGGGCTGATCGGGCTGAGCTGGCAATGTGGATGTAGGCATCGGCGCGCACCCTAGCAGATTCCGATGCGGAGGCCGGTGCAGGTTTCGCGGCCAGCACATCTGCGCTGCACGCCGGCTAGACAGCGACTGCCCTACGGTGACTGCACCTCCAACCGATGCCACGCCCGTGAACCTGCAGACCGCATCCTCGCCCCAGTACCGCATGCTCCCTGACAGCTGCCAGTTTGAACTGCTGGATGTGGATGCACTGCAGGATCCTGCCAGTGGCCGGTTGCTGCACCTGTACTCGCTGGTAGCGCGCTGCCTTTCCTGCGAGACGATCTTCAAGGCAGAAGAAGGGCAGGGCCTGGTCAGCCATACTGCGGCGCGGGTGGTGCGATGCCCCACCGGTTGCGGGCAGCAGGCGTTCAAGCCGGCCCTGCTGCGAACCTGGCGCCCGCAGGCCGTGGCCCAGGCCTGAGCGGCAGGGAGCCTTGTCACAGCAGCCCGGGATTGGCCCGCCAGACGGCGAAGTTGAGCGCCGAGGCGAATGAAATCCAGGCAAGGTAAGGAAGCAGCAGGACCGCCGCAACCCGGCGGATGCGCGCGAACCTGACGATCGTCGCGCACACCAACACGATCAATACAAGAATGTCGGCGAAGGCAAGCGCGCCCAGCTTCCAGCCGAAGAACAGCCAGCTCCACAGCGCGTTGACGGCCAGCTGCACCAGATAGAGCAGCAGCGCGGGCCGAGCGTCGCGCCAACCGCGTTCGCGCCAGACCAGCCACGCGGCAACCGCCATCATCGCGTAGAGCAGCGTCCACACCGGACCAAAGACGCTGGCCGGTGGCGCCCATGCCGGAAGCGTGAGGGTGGCGTAGAAGCTTGCCGCGGACGTGGACGCCCACGCCCCCAGGGTGGCCGCAACGAAGGTGATTGCCACCCATCCCAGAAGCCCGGAAACCTGTGAACTCCGCTTCATACCGTGCAGCTCCTTGATACCTGTGCTGCCTGTCTACGCACAGGGGCAGCGAATGGATGCAGGCTACCGGCCTTCAGTCTGAAGAGCCGACGGCACCGGCTCCCTGGCTCGCTGGCAACAGGGAAGGTCGCTGGTCAAACCACTCCCTTGCCTTCGCCAGGTGCCATTGGCGCTGGTCACCGTCCAGCTCGATGCCCGCACCCAGCAGCCCCCAGCGCAGGTAGAGATCACCGCGCTTGCGCTGGTCGAGCAGATCCAGCCGCGCGCGTACCGAAAGGCGATCGTTCTCGGCCTGCAGTCCATCGATGACCAGGTGGCCAGGGCGCCAGCGCAGCGTCGCCTGTGCCTGCACCTGGCCGGAATCCAGTAGCGACAGCGTCCAGCGCGGGTAGTCGGTGCGCTCTGCGAACAGCGCCAGCAACGGTCGTGCATCGCTGAGATCCAGGTCCGTGGTCGCATCCACCTGGAACGGCGACTGCGCATCGATGCGCCCACGCTTGAAGTCCACGCGGCCTTTCCATGCCGTCGAGCCCTGCGTGCCCGCCACCTGCACGTTGCGCAGCTCGACCGTGGTTCCGGACAGATCGAAATGACGCTGGCTGAAGTCACCGCGGCGCAGGGTTGCGTTGACGTCGATATCGCCGCCCATGTCCAGCCCCGCAACCCTGGCGCTGGCGTTGCGCCCCAACAGCCGGGCCGTGCCATGGCCGACACGCCCGTCGGTATCGAGGGTCGCGTCACCGCTGACGGTGCCGGTGCCACGGAGCAGTCGCACCTGGGGCGAGCCCAGGTAGCGGTTGTAGGCGGTCAGATCCGGGATGGTGGCCTGGCTGAAACGCAGCTGCGCGCGGACGCCTTTGCGTAGTTCCTGCAGGCGGCCGTCGCCGGTCAGGTCGAGGGCCAGATCCCGGCCGTCGAACAGGCGCACGTCCTTGGCATCGGTTGGTCGCGCAGTGAAGCGGGGCAAGCGCACGGCCAGCCGCGCCTGGCTGGGCGTGCCGGCCTTCAGTTCGCCGTGCGCACTGGCCGTGCCTGCCAGGCGCACACCCGCCACCTCGGCCACGGCTTCGGCCGCAGGAATGTCCACGGTGCTGCCTTCGATCAGTTCGCCGTTGCGCACGCGCAGATCCGCTTTCAGCGTGCCGCCGCCGTCCAGCTGCAGCCACGGCTTGCGAACGAACAGGGCAGGGATCCAGTTGAGCGAAGTGAACGTCCATTCGCCGCGTACTGTGCCAGAGCTGCGTTCCAGCAGCTGTGCGGGCTGTTGGAAGGGAATGTCCCGGCCACTGATATGCAGATCGGCATCCACCTCGCTGCCTGTACCGGACTTTGGCGGCAAGCGGGCCTGCAGGCGCAGGTCGTTGGATACATTGAGCTGCAGGGCCAGCACGCCGCGATCGGGTGCACCGTCACCCAGGTAGAGCGGCACCTGCCAGATCGCGCGGTCCCCGGGCTGCAGCTGGCCGTCGATCAGGTGCAGCGCCAGTTGCAGGCGTCCGGGCACGGGCGCGCTGGAAATCTTCGGCGTTGTGGCATTGGTGTCCATGCGCAGGCCCTGGCTGCGGGCATCGACCTCGAGCTGGGCATGCAGCAGCTTCAACCTGGCCAGACCGGGCGCCTGGTCGCGATAGTGGCGCGGATAGCTGAAGCGCGCGGTGAGATCCATGTCGCCCAACAGCTGCACGCCGTCAAAACTGGTGTCGGCATCGCTGAACGCCACCTCGGATTCGAAGAGCTCCGACGGTCCGCCGCGCAGCTGCTTGAGGAAGCCTACCGTGCCGTGGCCCTTGCCAATGATCAGCAGCTTGCCAAAGCGTGCGCTGCGGATGCTGTCGCTGTGGATGGCGTCGAAACGGAGCGTCCAGCCGCGATCGCTGCGCGGCGGTGGCGGGATGGCTTCGTCGACGCGGCTGATCTCGGCCGAAACCCCCGTCGCCTGCAAGCGCGGAACCCGCACCTCGCGCTGGAACAGGGGCAGCACCGCCAACCGGGCGCTGGCGCGCTCAGCATGCAGCACGTAGACCGTGTGATTCACGTGGCCGCGCATGTGCACGTTCCAGGCGATGACATGGCCGGGCAGCAGCGTGATGGCCGGGCCGGTGGTCATCACGAACTTGTGCGGCTTGCGGTTGGTGACCTGATCGAACAGTGGGGTATTGAGGAAGATGTTGCCGGCCAGCAGGTACAGCAGGTAGATGCCCAGCAGGACGCAGGCAGGGACGCGCCACCGTCGAAGCCGGTGCGGGATGTGCACGGAAACAGGAGGCATCTACTGCTCTGAGGGCCGGAATTCCCACAACTATTGCGGAGCCGATGGCGGGGGCGCGTGAAGCAGCTACGGGGCAGGTGCCGGATTCTGGTAGTGTCCAGCCTGGTCACGACCACAGATCTGCAGGAGACGCATGGAGATCCGGCCCGCCCGTGCAGGCGATTTCGACGCGATGTGGGGCATGTTCAAGCAAGCCATTGCGACGCAGGATGCGCTGCCCTTTGCTGGCTCTTTCGCTGTCGAGACGTTTCGCGCGCATTGGTTCCAGGCCCAGGCACCTCATGTAGCTGTGCTGGAGGGCCGGGTCGTGGGCATGTACAAGATGGGCCCGAATTTCCCTGACCTCGGGGCGCATGTGGCCAGCGCCACGTATGTGGTGGATGCGCCGGCACAAGGGCAAGGTGTGGGCCGGGCTCTGGTGGAACACAGCCTGGAGCGGGCGAGGGCGGAAGGGTTCCTGGCCATGCAATTCAATTACGTGGTCAGCACCAACGGCCCGGCGGTGGCGCTGTACCGGAAGCTGGGGTTTGCGGTGGTTGGAAGGCTGCCAGAGGCCTTCCGGCATGGCCAGCGCGGGTTGGTCGATGTCTTCGTGATGCACAGGTTCCTGTAGTGCCGTCGCCGGGTCGGTCGCCTCAATCAGCACTCTTCGGGAGCGTAATGACGAATGAGGTGCGGCCATCCCGCCATCGTCCATGGACAGTGCCGCGGTGCGCGTGGCAGATTTCCCGCACCAGGAACAGGCCGAGGCCAAGGCTCGCGTGTTCCCCCTGTGACGCGTTGTGCGAGCCTCGGCGCAAGGGATCGAACAGACTGTTGAACGCTTCGTCCGGCAGTTCGGCCCCGGTGTTGCTCACCGTGATCATGATCTGGTCAACGAGGCCCTCGAGGCTGATCCGCACATCGGTGCCGTGTTCGCCGTATTTTGCAGCGTTGGTCGTGAGGTTGTGAACCGCCTCGCGCAACGAAGAGGCATCGAAGCAACCGCGGGCATCGCCTTCAAACTCATACGTGATGGGGACGTGGGGCAGGGCAGCGCGAAGCAATTCGACTTCCTCGCCAAGCGATTGGGCAAGATCGCAGTCCACCGGATGAATGGCCATGCCATCGCCCAGCTTGCTGCGACTGTAAGCCAGCAGGTCGTCCAGCAGCTTGTTCATGCGCATGCTGCCGTTGATGATCCGCTCGGCCTGCTTGGCCAAAGCTGGGTCCTGCAGCCCACTGGCCAGAGTGTCCGCCGAGAACATGACCGCTGCCAAAGGACCTCGGAGATCATGCCCGAGCGCTGCCAGGAAGATCTGCCGCCAGGATTCGACCTCGGCAGAGAACTGAGCAAGGGATTCGGCCACCGCCTGGTCGATGGCCTCATTGAAACGAAGGATGTCATCGATCGATGAAGTGGCCAGCTGCTGGTCGGATGCCCATCGCCGAAGTACCGAAGCCCGGAGTGCTCGATACTCAGCCACCATCTGGTTGAGGCCAAAGCCAGCGATGGCGCGGGTTCGGCCATGATAGGACGCGGCGGACTCGGGGCCGGGTTTCAACGGTGCAAGCCCGTGGGACTTTGCGAGCTGCTGGGAGTCTGTCTGCGGCGATCTGAGATCGTCTACGACCGCCTGAAGAATCTGGGGGAGATGATTCCGAAGTTGCTTTGCGCTGAACTCGACGGTATCGGGCGCCTGCGTTTCGGCGAATGCCACCGCGTCTTCGAGGATTTCCCGCGCATTCCGTTCGATAAAATCAGCCAGGCGCATCGCCAAACCCGTCCTTAAGTGGTGCGCCGAGCCTACACGAGGGCGTTTGGATACGGGGTGAGAAAGGCTCGGCCTGTGGGGCGCGGTTCTGCCGGTGTTGGGGCGGCCATGTTGCACGCTCGGAGCTTGAAGAATTCCATCTTGTTGATTTATAAGGACGGGGGCCTCGAAATGCGTCAAGATGGCGCAAGTTCAAGATCGCAATTGGTGTGGGTGACCGGTAACGCTCGGGGATCCTGTGCCTAGGGTCAGATTGAAGCGGACAATGCCAATGGGCTGCGTCCTGAGAACCTGACCAATCCCTTCTACCATCAAAGGCCATAGCGTGAAGGTAACCGCAGTCTACATCGATCTTGAATACTACAGTAACCCCAACCCGCTGCGTGTTCGCTGCCAGCTCGCGTCCAACTACCTTTCGCTGTTCATCTCCGAATGGATAAATCGCCGCGATCTGGACCTGGGGTCATTCAACAGGTTGGTTTTCGTTGAGGGCTCAAAGGTTGACATGCAAGTCATGGGGGAAAGGGCGTTTGCGGTGAGGATCTCAGAAACAGCAAGTGCCAGTGGATCACCGTTCGCTCCCGGTGAAGCGACCACTTCCGATGCGGACGTTCACAGCTACTTTGTTGACAAGTACCTGGAAGGATTTAATCGAATCGATGACTACTTCGGGATTTCGCTATCGAAACCTCTTGCTGAGGCAATCATGGTGCATTTCTCGAATGGCTATACCTATGAGACGGCCATAGCTGGGCGTGGCGCAAGGGACGGGAAGCTGAGGCTGTTCCACCGATACGCCACGGATAGGTACCAACTGGTTGCAGTGGAAGCGGATGGGGAAGCCGATGGTTTGGCAGCCGAGTACACGCTGATGGAGCTGATTCCCGATCCGTTCAAGGTCAGTTACCACATCTCAAACATTGTGATTGAGGGTCGACGAATTTCCATTGCGAACAAGACAGGCAGCGCAGTTGTGGTGAAGGAGATTTAGGTGCCGACTGACACTCTGATCGAACATAAGTGATCAGGATGGCGAACTTCGATCTGCACCATGGGTTTGCAGCTATTATCGGGCGCACTACTACAGCCCAGACATGGGCCGGTTCATCAGCGAAGATTCCTATGGCTTCGCCTCAGGCGATGTGAACTTCTACGCCTACGCTCTAGGTAAGCCGATCAGTTACAGCGATCCTTCAGGAGACATCGCCTGGTTTGTCGTACTGCCGCTGATATGGGCTGGGATAGAGATTGCCCTATCCATATACGACGCCTGTGACACCGGAAGGACCCTGCTCGACCCCTGCGAGACCACCGAGGCAAAGGTGATCGCCGCCGTAGGATTCGGTATCGGGCTCGCCGCTCCTGGAGGTGGATATGGCGCGGGATCAAAGAAGGTCTATCAGTACGCCCTCCGGGCCAGGGCCGACGGCTGGTATCCTGTGATGACCAGAGGCAGCAAAGCTCCCACTGCCCAGGCTTGGCTGTCAGAGGGCGACGTGTGGAAGTTTGGCACCACCCAGAGCCCTAGAACACGGTATTCGCAGAACTATTTGGACGGAATTGGGACCGGCGGCGTGGACTATTACTCTGAGTTTGGAGGGACAAAGGCGGAGTCACTCATGCTTGAGCAAATGAAAATTGATAACTCCCGTCATCAGACAGGTCAGCTTCCGCCAGGAAATAAGATCAGAAGGTAGGGATTGCGATGAAGTTGAGCTTTACTGCAGACTGCAATTGGGAAGCCAAGGTGGGTCGAATTAAAAGCCATTACGTTGAGCATGCTACGGAGTTTGCCGACAAAAAGTATGGCGAAGAAGTGGTAAGTGTGGCCTTGTTGTTCATGTGTCGAGACCCTGAACTTGGCTTCAGTCGCAGGGTGCAGTTCCGCAGGAAGAAGGCGGAGTTTTACACTGATGTCATGCTGGATTTGCCGACAATAGTCCCGCTTTCGATGAAGGAAAAGATGCGATACGTTTCCCGGGAGCTACTTGAGCAGCTTTCAGAACAGCTTAACAAAGTGAAGTTCAGAGATTTCGATAAGGCTCGCTTTATTGGCGACTTGGATATTTGGCTGAGGGACATCGAAAGCCGATATGACGGAGAGACATCGGGTGCGTGGGGCTACGATCCAGGTGAGGGGTCGTAGTTGCGTAGCATGTCTTTCCTTGAGCCATTACCGCCCTGGCAGAGGTTGAGTCGGTTCTGTCGGGGCGCTCGACGCGTTTCGCCGCCCACGCCGCCCGGCTGAGTACGGCGCGGATCACCGGTGATCAAGCAAATTTCGCAAGAGTCGAGGTGACGATCAGGAGAGGGGCGAACCTCTTCCTTTAGGTTGGCCCAGCTTCGTGGAAGAGGTGGGTTCGGCGTGGGGAGGGTGCCACCTGAGATCGAGCCGGCATTGCGCCGGCCCGCGGCACCTCAGAAGTTTAGGGTGGGGTGGTGGTCGATGCCTTTGCTTAGGGCTGTGCTATCCGAACGTCACGCGCAACTCAGGCCGATGGCTCGTGTGCAAAATTGCAATGGGGGCGGGCGATCTATAGCGCTCTGGAAGCGCACTCAAGTTGCACTCATGCTCCGAGAGGAGGATGCCTTCCGCGTAGCCCTGGGCGAGCACCGCCAGTCTCACCAGTAGATCCAGTTCCGCGTTGCTCACCAGTCGCGGGCTGGAATGGCTGAGTTTGTTCAAGAGATCATCTACGAAGCTCAAGTAGTTGGGGTGAATCGCTCGATAGCGTGCTCAGAAATGAAGCTAACGGTCATAGCCGTCTCCCAAATTAGATGCTCTCGAAAGCGCGTGGCTGCAGCGCCTTGGCAACATCATTGGAGATGCAACAGATTCGCGACGCCCCATTGGTGATGCACCAAGATCACAGCGAGTCATTGGGACTGCACGTAGCTCAGCGCATCAATTGCTACAAGTTGCCGCAGACCCTGATCGGACGAAGGAGGAAGCCGTAGCTGCCAAGCCGCGAGGGGCAGGCTGGGAGGCTGGCTTCTTGGCTTGGCATAGCAAGGCCGGTGATTGAGGCGAACGGTACGCCAGCGTCCCCGGGGATGCTTGGAACATAATATACATACCGCCGTTGTCGGCACCGCTAACTGCCTGAATTTGGGCGGTTTTTGCGTTTGCGAGGCCCGGCATTGACAGCGCTACCAGCGCGACGACCGCAGCCGCCGCGCTGATCCTGTCCAGCATGAGACGCCAGATCTTCCGCTCGACTGCCGACGTTGCGCGCTCGGCGTGGATGAGTGCCATCCAGAGCGGCCCATCCAGCTTTGCCATGTCGCACAGCTGCGCAATTCGCTCGTCCGGGACAGGGTAGTTCCCGTTCCGCCAGCCGCTGATGACGGCGCGCGTGATGCCGAGCCGTTGGCTCAAAACGTTGTCGGACGGGATGTTCGCGGCATCCCGCACTCGGTCCAGCAGATCAGACGTGGCTGACATGTCTAGAAATCCCTTGACAGTGGTGTATGGCCACCACTATACATGCCTCCGTGTATCGGGATTCCTATACACCCCGCCAGTCGCTCCCCAAGACCGCTGGCGGGTCCTCTTGGGGCTTGGGGTAGGGGACAGGGATGATCGATCCGTTGATTACCTTCGTGCTGCTAGCGGCCATCGTGGCCGTGTCGATTGGCGGCGCTCGCATCGTTTCGTGGCTGCTCGACAGGCGTGACTACACCGCCTCGCAGCGGTCCCGCGAAGCCCAGGTCATCGCACTCGCACAGGCTGAGATTGCCGCCACCAAGCGCGGCGATCTGCTGGCAGCAGCCGCGTTCGCCGAAGAGCAGGAGCGCGCCGCATGAGCAGGTTTCCCTCATTCGCCGAACTGGCGGAGTTCGATATGGGTCTTGCGGCGTGCGCCGCGCTCATCGCCGTTTGGCTGGGAGTGGCATTGCTCTCCATCGTGATCGAGCAGGCATGGCTGGGCCTTCGTCGCCTGTGGAAGCTCGGCAAGGACCGCTCCAATGGCCGGTGATCGCGCGGTGCTGGCCGGGTCGGGACTCCCCTCGTCTAACAGGGGAGTCAGTGAATTCAGGAACCCCGAGGGAACCCTGACGGTCGGCATTGACTGGTTCTCCGCTTCCATCGATCTGCGCGCAGCGCTGGACGAGGTTGCGTTCCGTGATGGCGACAGCTTCGAAGAGGTCCGCCAGTGGATTGAGTTCTCCCCGGACAACGCCCGCATTGCGGCCTTGCAGGTGTTCTGCTGGTTCTTCGCCGGTCTGGGTCTTGAACTGGATGAAACGGCCGGCGGCGGCCGCTTCTACACGTGGCGAGTCAAGATCATCGACGCGGCCAAGAAGTTCGTCGGGATGATCGAACTCGGTGGCGAAGAGTGCCGCCGCGCAGATGGTACGTATACCGCCCGCATCGAACTTACCGGCGATGGATGCAAGGCGATTAGCGCAGCGCGCTGCGGCCATGCGCAGCGGTGGCTGGAGCTTCGAGCGAAGCTCGAAAGCTGCGCCGGGAGGATCACCCGTGTCGATGTGTGCGCCGATGACCTGGTGGGCGATTACCCATTGCGCATTGCACAGAAGTGGTACGCCAATGGCGACTTCGACAACCGTGGTCAGCGCCCCAAGGCGCAGCTGGTGGACGACTACGACAGCGGCGACGGCAAGACGTTCTATGTGGGCGGCAAGAAGTCGGAAAAGCAGCTGCGGGTCTACGAGAAGGGCAGGGAGCAGGGCGATAAGAGTTCGCCGTGGGTGCGCTATGAGGCGCAGTTCCGCAACTCCAATCGCAAGGAACTGCCGCTCGACATTCTGCGCGATCCGGCCTCCTACCTGCTCGGGGCTTATCCGGTCCTGTCCTTTCTGCGCTGTGTCGCCACGCGCATCGAAATCACGAAAGCCGCCGTTGAAGCGACTTGGAAGAGCGTTCGGCGCCACATCCGCCGCCAGTACGGCGCGGCCCTCAATTTCATCGCCAAGAACTGCCCGGACGATCAGTCCCTGCGGTCGGTAATCGAATCCTGCACTTCGCCATCGCTGCCGAAGTGGGTCACAGGTGACACAGCAGCGCACTGGCCCGAAATCGCGGCCGTACAACCAACCTCAAAGGGGTAACGAAATGATCAAGGTCACCGTACTGGATTCGCAGATCAACGAGCGTGGTGGAAGCTTCACCAACGACCGCAACGAGAACGTTGAGTTCACCACCCGCAAGCAGCGCGCCAAGCTGGAGGCGGACGGTTTCGCCTATCCGTTCGATGTGCGCCTGGACAAGGGGCAGCCGGGCTATCAGGCGGGCGAGTACGAGCTCGACGTCCCGGCCATGCTGCAGGTCAACAAGGGCGTTGCAACCCTGAGCAAGTTCACGGTTCTGCGCCCGCTGCAGAAGGCTGCACCGCGCCCGGCAGCGCAGGCCTAAGTCATGGCGCGGTACGTCTACGAATGCCTGCAATTCAATCAGCAGACCGGCACCTGTGAGCAGGCTGGATTCGTGCCGCGCACCGATATTCCCGCACTTACCACTGCCGAGGTGTCGGGAATTCTGTCCATGGTTGCGGTGTGTTTCGCCGTGGCGTGGGCATACAAGCAGATAGGCAGAACAATCCGAAACTAACGAAGGGGAACACCATGGAACTCGACGCAAGCACCGCATTGACCGTTCTGGCCTCACTGGCTGCTGTCCTGGGCACCATCGGCGCGGCCAAGCTCGCGCCGGCTGCAATCTCGGTCGGCTTCAAGTGGATCAAGGGCGCGATCTTCGGTTGATCGCTGTAACACGGGGCCGGGCAATCCGGCCCCTTTCTATGGGGAAACGTGATGCTCGGCTTATTCGTTCTCTGCGTCGGCAGTGCCGCGCTCTACATCGCGTTTGGTGATTGAGGTGCGCTGGCTCGTCATCATCCTTGCATGGGCTTCGTCCATGGGCATTGCTCCAGTGGCTTACGCACAGTCGTCGGGGTACGGCATGTGCGGTACCAATGCCACATGGGAGACGGGGCAGATTCCAGCTGGTTGCGATCAGGGCATTGCCTTCTCAGAGTGCAAGGCCAAGGAAGACGAAGCGGCTTCATCGCTTGAGCAGCGCTACGGCATGCCCGGTAAGGCGGAAAAGCTCGGTTGTCCGGCTGTGGGTCAGAATCCAACCTACTTTCGCTGCTATGCCCGCATTCCTGGCATTGGCGACACTGAGTGCGGCAAGTACTACTTCGGTGAGCGCTGTAGCGCCCGACCTTACGAGCTTGGGTGGCAAGGTGGTGGCACTGCTGCCACTGTGAACGTCTGCCACAAGGGCTGTATGTATTCCAGTTCGCTCGATGCTGAGGCCACATCCGGAATCGGATATTCGCCGACAGGTGGGACCTGCACCGAGTCGGATGCTCCAGAGCCGAAACCTGTAGGGGACGGCGGTGGGGATGATGGTGGTGGCACTGGGGGCGAGACTGGCGGCGGTGATGGCGATGGCGGTAGTGATGGCGGGGGCGACGGTGGCGGCGACGGTGGTTCTGGTGGTGGTGACGGCGGCGGTGACGGGGGAGGGGACGGGGACGGGGACGGTGATGGTGACGGCGACGGTGATGGTGATGGTGACGGTGACGGCGACGGCGGAGAGAACCCCAGCCTTCCCGAAAATCCCACATATCCCGGCGACGTGCCGATGCCGTACATGGACCCGCCCATCCCAAGCAGTTATCTGGGGCAATGGTCTAGTGGCCTCGGTGGTGGTTCCTGTCCCGCTGCGAAGGTCATCACTGTTGGCGTTGGACCTGTCTCCACGACCGTCAGTTTTGAATTCCAACCGCTCTGCGATTTCGCGCTGATGATCAAGGGCTTGGTCATCGCCTGTTCCGCGATCGCAGCTGTATATATCGTTGCAGGAGTGCGCAAATAATGCCGTGGTTAGCAGCCTTCCTTGTCCAGCTTCTGGGCAACTCCCTTGCTCGCGTTCTCACTGGCGCTGGCCTCGGTCTCGCGACAGGTGCAGCCCTGTTGCCGCTTGTCAAGGGCGCACTGAACCTCATTACCCAGAAGTGGTCAGGCATTGCGGCCGATCTCGCCAATGTGATGCTCATGGCTGGAGCAGGGGAGGCCATCACCATGATCGGCTCTGCCATCGTGACCAAGGTGGTCATTGATGCGGGCAAGGTCGCCGTACAGAAGGCAGCTTCGAAATGATGTATCTAATCTCCGGGCAGCCCGGCAATGGCAAGACCCTGCGTGCAATGTCGATGGCGCTTGAGTTCTATGAGCAGAACCAGCACCAGGTGAAGGAGGGCAAGGCGCAGCCGCGCCGATTCTTCACCAATATCGCGGGCGCCACAGTAGAGGAGGGCGCAGACGCCTTCCCGTGGATGGAGAAGTTGCCCGAGCACAACGATTGGACACAGCTTCCGGATGGCTCTTTCGTGATCTACGACGAAGCGCATTCCGATGGCAACACGCAGGGGCTAGAACGTTACGGCAAACTGTTCCCGTCGACGGGAAAGCCGGGGGAATCCGATGATCCCCGAATTCGTGCCATGTCCACGCACCGGCATCGCGGTTTCGATCTTGTTTTCGTCACGCAATGGCCGAACAAGATTCACCATCAGGTACGCACGCTCATCGGCTCGCACACGCACATGAATCGCTCGTTCGGCATGCAGCGGGCTGGCGTCCTTACGTGGTCGCGCGTCCAAAGTGATCCGTACGATGAGAAGGTGCGCGACAAGGCCGAAGAAGAAATCTGGGCTTACCCCAAGGCGCTGTATGCCCGTTACCGCAGTGCGACGCTGCACACGGCGAGCCACAAGTTCAAGGTGCCTAAGAAGGTTTGGCAGGCGCTTTCCGTAACTATCGCGCTAGTCCTTGGTGTCTGGATGATCTATGCCTTCATCATCAAGCCGCCGTCGGCACCAAAGAAGGCGGATCAGGGGGCCGGTGCTTTGCCGGCGGCTGGAGCCCTGGCGCCCTTGGGCGCGGGCGGGCCGGCGGCACGGCCCCTCACCCGTGAGGAGTACATCGAACGTCACAAGCCGCGGATTGAGTTCCAGCCGTGGTCGGCACCCGCCTTCGATGATCGCAGCGTTCAATCGCAGCCTGAGCTCTATTGCATGGCATCCGGCACAACCGAGCAGGACACTACATGTACGTGCGTAACGGAGCAGGGCACCAAAGCCAAAATTTCGATCCCGGTGTGTGTAGCGATCGCGCGCGATGGCCCAGCCTATAACCCCTATCGGGCGCCCCGGCAGGAGGCTGATCCTCGTCGGGATGATCCGCCCCGGAGCGTCGTTCAGTCTGAACCATCCAGCACGCGTGAACCGTCTCCGCACGCGCTCGTTGAGGTTGGTAAGCGTCCTATGGGCACGTTCCCCGAATCGCCGCCTTATCCCGCGAGCTTCTGATTAACGTGATGCATCACGGGGGCAGGCTATCGATGCCTGCACCCAGCCGTTGTCGATCCTGCGGAATGCCTGTCCATTGATACACCGGTACCCCGGTGGAATCTTCTTGGCGGCCTCTTCGCGCAGCAGGCTTTCCCGTTTCGACCGCGCTTCTTCGATTGGCATGGACTTGGGATAGAGCTGGCGGGCGAGGGCCTCCCCGGCGCGCTCCTGCTCCTTCACGGCGGCGTGTCCCGCTACACCCAGGACACCGCATGTCGCCAATAGCAATGCACTTCCGCCCAAGAACACTCCTAGGGCCACTTTCCACACCAGTCCCGTCGAATTCGCCATCTATGGCACCCCCAAGTGATCCGGCGGCCATTCTACGGGGTGTAGGGGCAGCGCCCCTACGGAAGCGCCTCACACGCGCTGGCGAGGTCTCGGCCCCGGTCCCGGCAGGACTGCTGTCGGTGGCTCGGCGTCGGGACCGGCCATCACCCTGGACAACCGCTCTTGCCGCCGCGCCATGAGGGTGGCCACCTCGATCACCTCAGCCGGCACTGCAGGAAAGGTGTTTCTGGCAGCCTTAGTGCTGCAACGGTTTCGAGGGTGCCCCGATCGAGCATCACCGCGAAGTTCGCCCATCATCCGGCGCCATTCCTGCGCTTGGGCAGCAGTGAGCGACAGCCACGCTAGATCTTGCGGTTCCAGCTCGCGGCCTTCGGGTGTGACCAGTCGGCCACCCCTAAACGAAAAACCGGCCCAAGGGCCGGTCAGGTTCCGATCACGCACAATCAGGCTCCATGCCACAGCAGGGCTGGGGATCGAGGCAAGATGCGTGCCAGCCAACCCCGGATCGCTCTGAACATAATATACATTATGCGAAATTGCGCATCCGTCGAATCTGGGCCTTTGTTGGCTCTGCATGGCAATGGCTGGGCCTCTGGCTCGGCTCTTGCCTGCGTCCTCAGTCCCCGGCCAAGGATGAGATCGCGGCATGATTGAGTTTGACCCGCACCAACGTATCGACTTGACCGGCCCTTGGGCCGGTTTCGGATTCCAAGCTGGGCACATGTTCACCCCCGAAGGTCATCAGTTGGAGCCTTGCGACATGACCTGGTGGTCCCTGACCTGCAACATCGCGCGGGAATGGCGACTGATGATGGCTGAGGCGACTCCAGGAGCCTCAGCTGCGCGGAGAGCTTCGACCACGGCGAAATCCAGCGTCATCTACCTAGCCGAGGCGCTCAGAATTCGTCGAGAACGACGGTTCTGCGTGAGTGATCCCGGCTCCAGCGCCGAGACGTCCAATGTCGTCTACATAAGTCGTGGGCCGAGGCCACGTCAGCGCGTGTAAGGCGCTTGCGTAGGGGCGCTGCCCCTACACCCCTCCTACTGGATTGACTGCATAAACAGCCGAAGTCCAACATCCGTTAAGGAAACGACCCGATATCCTTCCCCGGATAGTTGGTCTGTGATGGAGCCCCGTAAGGCTAGCCCCATATCTTCGAGCTGTCCTGCGATATACCAGATTGCAGCATCACCCAGGCTCAGCCGGCCAGAGAGGGTCGTAACGCTGGTGTTGCTGCCATTTCTGCCGAGCGCATCCAGCATCTGCCACTGCGACTTGTCGAGAGAAATGGGCTTGACATTGACTGCATCGGGATCCACTGATGATGAAGAGGAAGGCGGAGCCTCCGGCTGCATTGTTCGAGTCACTTCCACATGGCGAGCAGTAGTGAGCTCCTCCGCCAGTGCATCTCTTTCCTCGACTAGCTGCTTAAGCTGATTCTTCAAGCTATCGATCGTATTGCCGAGACGTGCGGATTCCGTCATGTGCTGCGTCTCAAGCTCCATGAATCGGTTTCGAAGGGCGCGTGACTCTTCCTGAGTTAGTGCGGTCTGATCGTCAATTTGGCGCTTGAGATTGAGCGCTTCCTTTCGGCGCTTCAGCGAATAGCTATACACCCAGTTCGATGGATACGGGAATACTAGGATATAGAACGCGGCGGTCATCAAGGGGCCGATAGCAAGGTGTATCCATGAGTACCATGCGTTCTGGTACACCATCTGCAGGAGGTGAATCTTCCGTATTGCCGACTCACCAGAGAAGATAATGAGAAGCGATTTATAGTTCCAGGCACACCAAGAAGCGGCGAGCGAAGCGCCTAGTGGGCTCATGAATCTGTCGCTAATGTACTCCCTGATTCCCTTGATGAAGTCTTCGAACACTGCGCGTTCCTTCCCTTGATCCCCTGGCCTGTAGGCGCGGAGATTAACCGCAAGTGGGGGCCTATTCCAGCAAGGCTCTGCGTGATGCGTCACGATAATTAGAGGCTAGCCGGATACGGCGGGGTCTCCGGGAACGTCCCCATGGGGCGTTTCCCAACCTCAATCAGCGCATGCGGAGATGACTCTGCACTGCCAGATGGCGCGGACTGAGCGATGCCGCGAGCTGGGTGATCCTGACTCGACTCCGATTCCTGGCGTGGTGCGCGATAGGGATTGTAGGCCGGGCCATCGCGCGCGAACGCCACGCATACCGGAATCGATATCTCGGCCTTGGTGCCCTGCTCCGTTACGCATGTGCATGTGGTGTCTTGCTCGGTAGTGCCGGAGGCCATGCAGTACAGCTCAGGCTGAGATTGCACGGTGCGCTCATCGAAGGCAGGCGCTGACCATGGCTGAAATTCGATGCGCGGCTTGTGCTTCGCCACGTAATCTTCGCGAGTGAGGGGATGGCCACAATTGCCCCGGCAGGGCAAAGGCAAGAAGGGGGTCGGTCATGTCAGAATCCCCTTTACAGAAGATGAGCCACAGGGGGCACAATGAAGATTCTGGATTTCGAGGTTCCGCGAGCCTTTGTTGTTTGGTCTATCCCTATCAGCTTTGTGGCTGGTGGAATTGCATTCTTGGTGCTCTATGTCGCAGAGCATGGAAGCAGGGCTGATTGGATTGCGGCGGCCGGCACGTGGGTAATCGGTTTGGCAGCTTCGGTTCTTGCTTATGAGAGCAACAAGCGACAGCGCCAAGATGCCGAACATAGAGCCAAGGTGCAGTCAGCCAGCAGAAGGAAGAGCTTGCTGCTCATGGACAGCCTCGCCAATGAGTGCCTTTGGCTCAGGAACTGCCTCAAAATCAAGCGGCGAGGCCCGGAGGAAGCTATGAACCTTCGATACTTCCGGTTGAAATTCGAGGCCGCGGAAATACGCTACTCCCGTGTCAGGTTCGAGCACGATGGAGTTGTCATGGGCGAGCAAACTGTTCGTAGCCTTTACGAGGTTGAGCGCCACCTGGCCGAATTGATTGGCGTCGTCTCCATGTTCTTGAAGAGGTACACGGACGATGCTCAGGCGTTTGATGTAAAAACATGCAACGAGACCAGGTGGGTGGAGGACGCCGCCGTACTACTGGCCATGCATGCTGAGACCTTCTCCAAGCAGCTGAATCTTGAGCTTCAAGTTGACGGGCAGAACTTGAACTAGATTGGTCGTTTGCGCGCCCTGCCCCCAAGCCCTGTCCCAAGGGAGCCCACCAGCGGCCTTGGGGTGCCGGTGGCGGGGATGCTCAAGGTCAATGAACATCGGGTGCATGTATATTCCCCTTAAACACAGCCTGTCAAGGGTCATGAACATGCAGGACATCAATTCGTTGCTCGACGCATGCAAGGTCGCGGCAGGGGTAAGCAGCGACAATCAGCTCGCTGCCGCCCTTGGAGTAGGCCGCTCAGCAATCAGCAACTACAGGCATGCAAGGGCGCTACCCGACCCGGTGGTGTGCGCAACCATCGCAGGCTTGAGCGGAATTCCGCTGGCTCGGGTGCTCGGGATCGTCGGCGAGGCGCGCGCCATCAGCCGAGAAGAAAAGGCGGTGTGGCGGAAGCTCGCAGCGACCGCTATGGCGTTGTGCCTGGCAGTCGGCTTTGCCCTGCCCCACAAGGCTCAGGCGGCGGTCACGGGCTTCGATAACGCCCACGTTGTATACATTATGCGAAATGCAGTGTCGGCCTTGGCGCGATTCGTCGGCTCCGCGTGGCAATGGCTGGGCCTCTGGCTCGGCTCTTGCCTGCGTCCTCAGTCCCCGGCCAAGGATGAGATCGCGGCATGATTGAGTTCGACCCGCACCACCGTAACGATTTGACCGGCCCTTGGGCCGGTTTTTTCTCCAAGGCCGCGAGTTGCTTCCCGAGGATCTGGCCTGGCTGTCGCCGGCATTCGTCATCATCCCGCCACTGCGGTCAATCTCCGGGATGTAGTGAGCAGTCGCAAAGAGCGTGCGGCGGTGGCGATGGCTGGCCCTGACGCCGAGCCACCGCGTGCAGCTCTTCATGAACAAGGGCCTCAGCCTCGCCAGCGCGTGTGAGGCGCTTTCGTAGGGGCGCCGCCCCCCTACACCCCTCTGCAGCCGCCACTGAGCCATGACCAATTGTCTGTTAGCAGGCCGCTCAAGAGCCAAAGTATCACGTACACAGCAGCTACGAGGCCGAAGAGCGACAGGATTTGGATGGCACGAATCTGCCACCGTGGTGCAACAGGCAACAAGTCGACCGTGATTGGCCGGGCTACGGTTTCCTTACTCCTGACGGAAAGGACATTCGGCAGAGTATTATTCACGGCGACCATCTCAAACCATAGCTCATCCTTTGGGGATAGCGTGGGGAGAGATATCGCAATTCGGCCGTGTGCAATTTCAGTGATGGAGAACGGTCGCGGCGGCCAAAGATTAAGTGATTGGGGAGAGTAGTTCAGAACGATCTCGATTTCGCTCAGGGGCACCTTGCCCGTATTGCTGATGAAGAACGATCCAACTGTTAAGTGCGGCCTTTGGTCCGTCACATTTCCGTCTGCATCTGTGAAGGGCGGCAGAATGTGACTAATCGAAGCCCTTGGCCCCCACCCCATCGAAGTCTTAGGCTTCGCCGCAAGCTTTCCAATCAAGCCGAAAAGGCCGGCCAGTATCGAAGCAATTTCCTTGCTGTAGTCAAGAATCGACATCCGTCCTTCCCCCTACCCGCTCAAGTTGTTCGCATAATAAACGGCAGTCCACTCCCCGCGCTGGCTCGACCCGACTAGAATGCGCTAAGGACGCCTTGGGGTACGTAATGGACCGCGAACGACGCGAACCAGCCTTTAGTGCCTCTGATCTGCATGGCCTGCAGTTTCGCGCAGGCGAAGCCGACCAGCCCGGCAGAAAGAGCCTACGCCGCCTTGGCTCTGCGTAAGCGCCGCATTAGTGCACTAATCATCGAATCTGAGCTTGAAGCTGTTCTTCCTCGCCAGCGCTAATCGCAGATCATCCCAGTTCAGCAGGAGGGGAACTGCCTCCACTACCGAGTGGTCATGGTAATGGCATGATTCGAGGCCTATGCCTGTCGCCGATGCATGACCCTTGAACTGCTGTGCCTGTCCGTAGTCGGCGATAGCCGCCTCAACGGTCTGACGACTAGATTCAACATGGTCATTGACCAGCGAGCGCAGCGAAAGGTGAATTCCATTCACCTCCCGCATGTACTCGCGCAGGATTCTTCTGAGATAGATCCTGTCGGGAGTTTCATCGAGGATGGACTTTTTGAACTTCCCTCGGTCAGCCACGATCCTGTCCTTAGATGCATACAGCCCGTGCTCGCCTCTCCCGCCCTCTTGCCCGTCCACGGGGAGAGCGCGATGCTGGGATCGATCACGCAGTTGGCAGGTCAGGCGGTAGGCAAGGCAGTTGTCATAGGCGGTAGCGGCTAGATACTTGGCTTGTCGGGCAAATTCGCCTTCTTCACCGAATGATTTGAAGTCACGTGCCACTTGATCCATGTACGTCTTGCCACTGGTGAATAGATTGATGACGTGTCGATTGGCCTCCATTAGAAGGGCATCGCCAGTCTCATAGCTCCAGTCCTTGCGCAGCTCACTTCGCAGATGTGCTACGGCGCAAAACTCCTCGAACGCCAAGAAGTTGCCCATAAGTAGCTCGTAGCGCCGCTCAAAGGATCCCGCGTCAATGAGGCAATGCCGCGCGTTTGCCAAGGCTACGTGGCGATCTTGGCTGATCTCCAGGATCGTCTGGGGCCCAATATGCGCGCCCCGTAGCTGATAGGTATCCATGTATCCCCTTCCATCAAGACAGCCCCGCCACATTGTTGCATGCAGCGTTCTGCCTCGCAGATTGCAATCCAATTAACGTGACGCGTCACGTACAATCACCCGCCCATTGGCGCCCCACCCCTCCCCAACTATAGTTCCACCCCTCACAAGGACGAGGCGGCACACATGCCCTATATCGGAATCGGACTCCACGTATTGGCGGCCATCTACTTCGCGGTGCACGCCATCCGCTCGGGCCAGAGCCTCTACTGGCTCATCCTGCTCTTCTCGTTCCCGCTGCTCGGCAGCGTCGTCTACTTCCTGGCGATCTACTTCCCGGAAGCCCGCAACTCGCGCGGCGCCCGTCAGGCCATCCGCTCCGCCAAGCAGCTCATGGACCCGGGCCAGGACTTGCGCAACGCCCGTGCCGAACTGGCGCGAACGCCCACCGTGCAGAACCGGGTTCGCCTGGGCATGGCGCTGCTGGATGCCGGCCAGGCCGAGGAAGCCAGAACCCTGCTTGAGCACGCAGCCAGCTCGCCGCTGGGCGACGATCCCTACATCCTGACCGGCCTTGCCCGTGCCCGCCTCGAGTCCGGGCACGCTGCGCTTGCGGTGGAGACGCTGGACGGCCTGTTCGCCCGCCATCCGGATGCGCGCCGCAAGCCGGAACAGACGCTGCTTTACGCGCAGGCACTGGCTGCCGCCCAAGCACCCGGAGCCCGCGCCGCATTCGAGCGCGCCGTGGAATGCGGAAACGATGCGGCCGCTCGCTGCCTCTACGCCGAATGGCTGATGGCGCAGCCGCAACCCGACGATCGCGAGCAGGCCCGCAGTCTGTTCGCCAGCATCATCGATGATGCCCGGCACTGGTCGCGCCACGCGCGCAGCCACAATGCCACCTGGTTGGAGCGGACCAAGGTCGCGTTGAAGAGCTGGTGACGACCTGGCAGCCGTTGCCAATTCTGTCGCATTCGCCTCGCTCACAGCCTCGCCGGGCGGATGCCGACACTCGCTAGGCTTGCACCACCGACATCGCCGATAGCGTTGCAGCGCAAGGCTCCAGCTTGGTTGCGTCGTATGCAACGATTCTGAAAATGTTGAAAGTAGTGACGTCATCAGCCCTACTGCATTGGCATCACGCATAGGTCCGCGTATTCCTTGCCCTGCCACCGTGCATCGGTGGTCGGGATTCGAAACCCCGGTTGTGTGGATGTTGCTCGCACTTGCCAGCCGGCACTGCTTCGCGCGGTGCCGGCTGGCAATCCGTCAGTCGGCTATGGCGGGCGGTGCGTGGAGGCCTTGCGCCTGCCCGGTCATCCACACACGGGGTTTCGAACCACGCACCGTCCGCCACCTTTATCGGTGGCGGCTTCTGCATGCGCGCAAGGAGCCCTGCCATGAACCAGCCCCACTCCCCTACCCCGCACCCGATCCACGACGCGCCCGCCAACGGCCCCGGGCTGGATCCGAACACGCTCATCGCCCTGCTGCACAGCATCGGCTCGGGCGCCGCCTCCGATGGTCAGCCGTGGCCGGAAAGCCATCAGATGCCCGGTCGACGCATCGCCCTGGCGGACACCGACTGCTCCTTGGCCGGCCTTCGCGTGGTGCTGGAGATCCTGCTGGCCGCGCAGCGCGCCCGCGAGAACGGCGAACTGGAGCAATACGTCGGCCCGCGCGTGATGGAGGGCCTGATCATGGCCGGAATCGGCCTTACCGCACACGCCAGTACCCGACTGTATCCGGAGGGTTGAGTGGCGTGGTGCCGCTGGGCGGCCACCGCGCTCTGTCTTGTGGTGGTGGTTGCGGCACAGACGCAGTGGCTGGCACCGCCCAAGCCCTCGCCTATCGGATTCCACAGCATCCCCGGCGATCGCTTTCTGCAGTTGCGCCGCCAAGCCATGCAGTTCGTGGAGGATCGGCCACGACAGGGCTTCCAGTTCGTTGAGCGGCACCGAGATGCCGAGTTCCAGGTTCTTTGCCGAGGCATACCCGTGCTGTGGCTGGAGAGGCGCTCGAAACATCTGCTGTTGCAGGTCTCACTGGACGCGGAGCAGCGGGCGCCCGCCGTTGTTCGGTTGCGGGCGCTCCTCCAATGGCAGTTGGAGCCGTTGGATTACCTGGAGCAGGTACTGGCTGACGTGCCGGAGCCTGTTCTGTTGGATCGGGTGCTGCAGATTCTTGCTGGTGATGTGCCTGATGGGGCGCGATGTGGCGTGCCGTAGTCGAGCGTGGCTCGAATCTACACGGCTGCGGGAAGCGAGGGTTCGAGCTCCGGCCCTGCCGCTAGTCACCTGCGCGACAGGCATCGGCCCAGTGATCATGCGAGTCACCTCCCGGCATCGATCCAGCCCGCATCGCGCGCACGCGCAAGATCTTCTGGCGTATCGATATCCAGGGCCAGTTCCGGTGCCTGCAGGACATGCACAGTATCGACAGGAAGTTGCCGCAGGCGCGCTCCGAAGCCGCGGTCACCGGCTGCACCGACAGCGGTGAACCAGGCGCGCGGCACGACTGCGGGAACACCAAGCGCATGTCCGTGGCGGGTGCCCGCGCACGTTGATGCTGCGGCGCGGGCACCGGAAAGCAGCGCCTGCAGATGGGAGCGCTCGATTGCGGGCTGGTCGCATGCCAGGATCATCACCGCGGTCACCGTGGGCAGCAGGTGTGCGCCGGCAACCTGCAGGCTGCTCGCCAGGCCGCGTTCCCAGTGGGGGTTGGTTACCGGAGTGGCATCCAGCCCGGCAATGCTGGATGTCACCGCCTGTGCGTTCGCGCCCACCACGACCAGCACCTGCGCTGGCGCGACCTCGCGCGCCAACCGCACCACGCGATGTACCAGGGTTTCGCCCTGCCGGGTCAGAAGCTGCTTGGGCTGGCCGAGCCGGGTGCTCCCGCCGGCAGCCAGCACGACGACCGCATGCGCGTCAGTCACCTGCCGTGCGCGCTTCGCCATTGCTGCAGCTGCGCGGCGATGCTGAGCGAAATCGCCTCTGGCCCTCGGCCGCCGATGTTCAGGCCGACCGGTGACCGAAGTCTAGGGGAAAGGCGGTGGCGCTGATCCGGTGTCAGCAGCTTGAACAGGTCCTCGCGCCTTCGCCGCGGACCCAGCAGCCCAATGAACGCGACGTTGGTGTCAGCCAGGGCCACCAGCGCCTCCCGGTCCAGTTCGAAATCGTGATGCATCACCAGTACCGCGTCGCACGGGTCGCCATGAAGGGCCTCTGCAGGGTTGGTCTGAAGATGCACATCGGCGTACTGCCCGGCTGAGGCCCAGCGCGCTCGCCGTTCGGCCACGCTGACCCGCCACCCCAGGCCGCGCAGCAACGGAACCAGGAAGGGCGTTTCGGGACCGCCCCCCAACACCAGGGCCCGCGGAAGCCGGGGCAACGGCAGACGCCACGCACCCTCGCCAAAGGGCTGCGTACCCTCCATCGGATGCAGCTGCCACGCCTGCTCGTGATGGCCGGCACGGAAAATGACCTGCCCCGACGTGCGAAGGTCGCGCTGGAGTGACACGCCCTCGCGCAACCAAGCCTCGATGACGGCGTCGATGCCGGCCATGGCACGCAATGGCAGGAGCGCAATCCGCAGCCGGCCGCGGCAGCCGAGCGCAGACCCACTCAACAGGTCGTCGTCACTGCGGGTGTCGATCTCGATCCAGTCGACCCGCCCTGCCGCGCTCACCTGCTCCGCGCGTCGCGCGAGCTCGGGCTCCAGGCATCCGCCGCTCAGCCAGCCGACCTGGCTGCCGTTGCAGAACAGCACCATGTCGCCGGCACCGGCGTAGGTGGAGCCATCGGCTTCCAGCACCAGCGCGAGCACGGCGTGCTCACCCGCGCGCACGCGCGTCAAGGCCGTCTCGAGTACGCCGCGCGGGCTGCCTTCGGCGAGGAAACCTGGCGCTGCGGACAGGTCCTCGGCAAGATCGCCGGGCTCCCCTCCGCCTGCGGCGGAGGCCTCCAGAGTGGGCGAGGCTGCGGGTCGGTCCATGCGCAAGGGTCAGCCCACGTCGGGCAAGCCCGGCAAGAGCTTGTCCAGGGTAATGGGATAGTTGCGCACGCGCACGCCGGTCGCGTTGTAGATCGCATTGGCGATCGCGGCGCCAACCCCGCAGATGCCCAGTTCGCCCACACCCTTGGCCTTCATCGGCGAGATTACCGGATCCAGCGTGTCGAGGAAGACCACCTCCTGATACGGGATGTCGGCATGCACGGGAACCTCGTAGCCGGCCAGGTCGTGGTTGATGAACAAGCCAAGCCGTTTGTCGACCACCAGTTCCTCCATCAGGGTCGCGCCCGCACCCATCACCATCCCGCCGATGACCTGGCTGCGTGCGGACAGCGGATTGAGGATCCGGCCGCCATCGCATACGGCAAGCATGCGGCGAATGCGCGTCTCTCCAGTGTAGGCATGCACGGCGACCTCGCAGAAATGCCCTGCATAGGTGCCGACGTCGTAGCCTTGCTTGAAGTCGCCGAAGGCAATGCCGTCCTCCGCCGACAGTGTGCCCGCCTCCGCCAGCTTGATCGTCCGCCCGCCCGCCTGGATGCGGCCATTGGCGAAGTCTGCGGTGTCGCCGTCGAAGCCCAGTTTCTCGCCCACCTTGCGGCGCAGGCTGACGCACGCCGCGTACACGCCCGCGGTGGAGCTTGCCGCGCCCCACTGGCCGCCGGAACCGGCGGAGGCGGGATGACGGGAGTCGCCGAGGGTCACCTGGACCCGGTCCAGCGGCACGCCCATGGTCTCGGCTGCCGTCTGCGCGATGATCGTGTAGGAGCCGGTGCCGATGTCGGTCATGTCGGTCTCGACAATCACCCCGCCCTGGCCGTCAAGCCGGACCCGCGCCGCCGACTTCATCGTCGGTGCGCCGCGATAGCCTGCGGACACGCCCATGCCGACCAGCCAGTGCCCTTCCCTGACCTGCGCCGGCCTGGGGTTGCGCTTGTTCCAGTTGAAGCGCTCCGCGCCTTCGCGCAGGCAGCGCACCAGGTTGCGGTCGGAGAACTTCTTGGACGGATCGCCGGGCACGACCTCGGGCTCGTTGAGGATGCGGAACGCGATCGGGTCCAGACCCAGCTTCTGGGCCATTTCGTCCATCGCCACTTCCAGCGCCATGTGGCCCGGTGCTTCGCCCGGTGCGCGCATCGCATTGCCTTCGGGCATGTCGAGCGTGGCGATGTAGTTGGCCACCAGGCGGTTGGCGCCTGCATAGAGCTTGGGCGTCTGCAGGGTGCCGTTTTCGCCGTCCTCGCCGTTGATGTTGCCCGACCAGTTCTCATGGGCGATGGCGGAGATCCGGCCATCCTTTCCGCAACCGATCCGCACGCGCTGGAGGGTGGCGTGCCGGTGCGTGGTGTTGTTGGGCATCAACGGGCGTTGCAGCGCGATCTTCACCGGTCGCCCGACCTGCTTGGCCGCCAACGCGGCCAGCACCGCGTCGGCACGGATGAACAGCTTGCCGCCGAAGCCGCCGCCGATATAGGGCGAGTCCACGCGCACCTTGGCAGGATCGATGCCGAGGATCGCCGCCATGCCCTGCCTGGCCCAGTCGATCATCTGGTTCGCCGTCCACAGCGTGAGCGTGTCACCCTCCCAGGCGGCGATGGTGGCGTGCGGCTCCATCATCGAATGACTTTCGTCGGAGGTGTGATAAGTCTGGTCGAGCTTGACCGCGGCGCTCGCGTAGGCGGTGTCGAAATCGCCCAGCGCCTGCCGGTCGGGCTTGCCGTCACGGCCCTTTGCCAGCGGTGCGGACGGTGCCAGGGCCGGGAAATCGAAGCGGCCCTTGCTGCGCTCGTAGCGGGTGCGGATCAGCGCCGCGGCGGCGCGGGCCTGCTCGAAGGTCTCTGCCACCACGCAGGCGATGGCCTGGTGGTAGTGGGCGACTTCGGTTCCGCCGAACAGCGGTGCATTGTTCCAGTTCGATTTGCCGACGGGCTTGGTTTCCGGTGCGGTGATGACCGCCAGTACGCCGGGCGCAGCACGTGCGCGGGAGGCATCCATCGAAATGATGCGCCCCTTGCCGATGCCCGCACCAACGATGTAGCCGTAGGCCTGGTTCGGCGCCACGTCATGGCGCTCGTAGGCATAGGGGGCGGTACCGGTGGTCTTGCGTGGACCGTCGATGCGCGGCGTCGACTTGCCGACGACCTTGGCCTTGTCGAACAGGTTGTCGCCGGCGGGGGCGTTGAATTCAAGGGGCATCAGCGCTCTCCTTCCACCAGCACCGCTGCGAGGGTGCGCTCGGCGAGCGCGATCTTGAACGCATTCTCCCGCGTCGGGCGGGCACCGGCGAACACCTGCCGGGTCGCGGCCTTTACGCCGTCGCGCAGCAGGGGTTCGGCTGCCTCGACGCGCCACGGCTTCGGCGCGACCCCACCGAAGGCGAACCGCGTCGAGCCGTCTCGCTGCACGACCGCGGCGACCGACACCAGTGCGAACGCATAGGACGCGCGGTCACGTACCTTGTGGTACACGTGCCGACCGCCCAGGGGCGCCGGCAGCGTGACGTGGGTGATCAGCTCACCGCGCTGCAGCACGTTGTCCTGCTGCGGCCTGTCGCCGGGGGAACGGTGGAAATCGGCAATCGGGATGCTGCGCGTACTGCCGTCACCGCTGACGGTCTGGATCGAGGCGTCCAGCACCCGCAGGGCCACCGCCATGTCGCCCGGGTAGGTCGCGATGCAGCTGTCCGAGGTGCCGATCACGCCCATCTGCCGGGAGAACCCCTCGAGTGCGCCGCAGCCGGATCCGGGCAGGCGCTTGTTGCAGGGCAGATGGGGATCGTAGAAATACGGGCAGCGCGTGCGCTGCAGCAGGTTGCCGCCGGTGGTGGCTTTGTTGCGCAGCTGCCCGGAGGCGCCTGCCACGATCGCGCGGGTCAGCACCGCGTAGTCGCGGCGCACGCGCTCATGCGAGGCCAGCGCGGTATTGGTGACCAGCGTGCCGATGCGCAGGCCGCCCTCGTCGGTGGGTTCGATCCTGTCCAGGCCGATGTCCTGCACATCGACCAGGTGCGCTGGCGTCTCGACCTCCAGCTTCATCAGGTCGAGCAGATTGGTCCCTCCGGCCAGGAACTTCGCGCCTTCGGTTCCGGCGACGGCCTTGGCGGCCTCGGCCGGGGATTTGGCGCGTTCGTAACTGAAGGCCCTCATGCGCGCCTCCCTCCAGAAGTTACGCCAGCGACCTCTTCCATCGCCTCGGCAATGTTGGAATAGGCCCCGCAGCGGCAGAGGTTGCCGCTCATGCGTTCGCGCATTTCCATGTTGGTGGCTCGGGGCCGTGCGCTGACGTCCGCCTGTACATGACTGGGGACACCCCGCTTGATCTCGTCCAGTACCGCCACCGCCGAGCAGATCTGCCCCGGCGTGCAGTACCCGCACTGGTAGCCGTCATGCTTGATGAAGGCGGCCTGCATCGGATGCAGGTCATCGGGGGTTCCGAGGCCTTCGATGGTGGTGATGGCATCGCCCTGGTGCTGCACCGCCAGGCTGAGGCAGGCATTGATGCGCTCACCGTTGACCAGCACGGTACAGGCACCGCATTGACCGTGGTCGCAGCCCTTCTTGGTCCCGGTCAGCTTCAGATGTTCGCGCAGGGCATCGAGCAGCGTGGTCCGGGTGTCGAGTTCAAGCTCCCGCCGCTTGCCGTTGACGGTGAAGGCCACCGTGCTGATGACCGGCGGCCTGGGCGGCGGGGGCGGCGGGGGCGTCGCCAGTTCGGCGGCGAGCGATGACGCCCCAGGTGCGGCGGACATTGCCACGGTCGTGACGCCGCCGGCGATCACCTGGCGACGCGTCAGCTTCATTCCTTCATCACAACTTGGCACAGTGACCTCCTGGCGTTCGGGCAAACCCCGTGGCTGGATGGACGCGCTCACACTACCGAAGGGCTACTATGCCCCTCTGCGGGGTACAGATCTGTGAAGTCGGCGAAATGTACGGCCCGACCAAGGCAGTCAGCCTGCGCCTAGAAGAACGTGTTGTAGTAGGTCCGAAGAAATCGACTGCATCGAGCTCTTTCAAGGACACCCGGACTCATTCCCAGCCTGCAGGCCAACTACGGCGGGCTTGACTGAGTTGCCACGCTCGCTTCACTCGCAGGTAGATGGCTTCTCTCTTCCTCTCGCTTGCTGGCACATCGCAGAGACGCCATGCGAGCCGCCTGCTCAAGTTCGGAATGCGCGGCCTTCACTCCCTTCAGCGCGGCACTCTTGAGCCATGCGTATGCCTCACTGGATGACTCACAGTCCTGTTTGTCCCTCAACATGAAGAACACGTTGTACTGTGCAATCGGGTGCCCCAGCGCTGCGGCATAGGCAAGCCACATATGGGAGTTGCCGGCCACGCCTTTGCCCTCAAAGTGGCGCGAAAGTCGAAACGCCGCATCAGCATCGCCTGCATCTGCGCGCCCGACCAGCGTGCGTAGCTGCTTGTCATCAAGCTCCGCGCCACCATCCGTTGCGATCGACCCGTCAAGCTCAACTTTCGGCCTGTCCGGTTGAGGCGGCACCTGCGCATTAACCAACCCTGCGCCCGCCAGGCACAAGAGAAGACCGGCTCTCTTAAATAGGATCATCAATCCCAGTTCCTGAGAATCGGTCTTCGCCGGCGGATCGACTCCGCCCCCTGCCTGCATGTCCATTGCACCCCTGCCCCGGCCGGCGCAGATGCCGGCCGCCCCATCGTACCTGAGCGCGCTTCGGAAGGCGCCTCGGCGGGAATCACATACCCAGCTCCGACAACCCCGGATGATCGTCCGGCCGACGCCCCAGCGGCCAATGGAACTTGCGGTCGCTTTCCTTGATCGGCATGTCGTTGATGCACGAGAAGCGGCGCTGCATCAGGCCATCGGCGCCGAATTCCCAGTTTTCGTTGCCATAGGAACGGAACCAGTTGCCGGAGTCGTCGCGCCATTCATACGCGTAGCGGACGGCAATGCGGTTCTCGGTAAAGGCCCAGAGCTCCTTGATCAGGCGGTACTCGAGTTCCTTGTTCCATTTGCGTGCCAGGAACTGCGTGGCTTCCTCCCGGCCGTTGATGAACTCGGCACGGTTACGCCACTGGGTGTCGAGCGAATACGCAAGCGACACCTTGTCGGCATCGCGGGAATTCCAGCCATCCTCGGCAAGGCGCACCTTCTGCGTGGCCGATTCAAGGGTGAACGGAGGAAGCGGCGGACGGGGCTGTTCAGCGGACACGGGGAGACCTCCAATCGAAATGGATATACGGGTTGCTTCAAAGGATCTGGCGTACTCAGGCGCTAACGCTTGGCCTGTTCCAACAACAGCTTCGCGACATCCTTCGCGGCGTCTGCGGCGCCGTAATCACCCATCACGCGCGACAGGGTGATGGCGCCTTCCATCAGGACCAGCAGCTGACGGGCCAGTATCGCCGGCTGCTCCACATCCAGTTGTCCGGTAAGTTCCAATGTGTAATCGAGCAGCTTCTGCTTGTGATCACGCGCGATCTGCCGGATCGGATCGGCCGGGTCGCCGACCTCGCCTGCGGTGTTGATGAACGCACACCCGCGATAGCCCTCGGACTGGAACCAGTTATTGAGCACGGTGAACATGCCGAGGATGCGTGCTTCCGGGGTGTCGGCCTTGTCGCACTCCTGCCGGAACCAGGCCAGCCAGCGCGCATCGCGCGCCCTCAGCGCAGCAGCGGCCACGTCGTCCTTGTTCTCGAAGTGGCGGTAAATGCTCTTCCGCGCCACGCCCGAGGTCTTCACCAGCAGGTCCATGCCCGTGGCGTGGATCCCGTTCTGGTAGATCAGCGCCTCGGCCGTGGCCAGGATCTTCTGATGGGTATCGGTGGTGACCTTGCTCATGGCTGCAAGGTAGAACGGACGTTCTACCTTGTCAACAGGCGATCGCCAGCGATTCGTACGCGCACATCCGTGCAAGACGATCTATCAAGAAATCCGGACAGTTCATCACCCGGATGCCTGATCACAGGCGCAAAGTACGTCTCACCACCCACCCATGAGAGTTCCCGCATGAACACCTTCGCCCGCTCCCTGGCTATTGCCACCCTCGCCCTCTCGGTCCAGGCCGGCCTGTCCGCGCAGGCCGCCGAACCGGCCAAGCCGGCTCCGGTCACCGCCATCGCGCGCACCGCCAGCTACATCACCACCGCCGATGGCGTGCAGCTGTACTACAAGGACTGGGGCCCGAAGGACGGTCCGGTCGTGACCTTCAGCCACGGCTGGCCGTTGAACTCGGACAGCTGGGAATCGCAGATGATCTTCCTGGCCAACCACGGCTACCGCGTCATCGCGCATGACCGTCGCGGTCACGGGCGCTCCAGCCAGCCGTGGGACGGCAACGACATGGATCACTACGCTGATGACCTGGCCACGGTGATCAATACGCTGGACCTGCACGATGTGACGATGGTGGGCTTCTCCACCGGTGGCGGCGAAGTGGCGCGCTACATCGGCCGGCACGGCACCGGGCGGGTGAAGAAGGCCGTGCTGATCAGCTCGGTGCCGCCGTTCATGCTGAAGACCGCCGACAACCCGAACGGCCTGCCGATCGAAGTGTTCGACGGCATCCGCAAGGCACAGATGGAGAACCGCGCGCAGCTGTACCGCGACATTCCGTCGGGCCCGTTCTATGGCTTCAACCGCCCCGGCGCGAAAGTGTCGCAGGGGCTGATCGATGCGTGGTGGGCGCAGGGCATGCAGGGCGGCCACAAGAACACCTACGATTCGATCGCCGCGTTCTCGGCCACCGATTTCCGCGCGGACCTGAAGAAGTTCGATGTGCCCACCCTGGTCATCCACGGTGACGACGACCAGATCGTGCCGATCGATATCTCAGGCCGCCAGTCGGCAAAGCTCATCAAGGGCGCAAAGCTGATTGTCTACCCGGGTGCGCCGCACGGCCTGACCGATACCCACAAGGACAGGGTCAACCAGGACATGCTGACGTTCCTGCAGGAAAAGTGAACCGCCGGGGGCTCCGGCGATGCGCCGGAGCCCGCTTTCTGTTGAAAGGCGCGGCCTGGACGCCGCAAGTCGAGCACAGGAAATCGATAGCCGAGCATGACTCGGCTCTACACAAGCGCCAACTCCCTGACCAGGAACGGTGCCGTCCTGCTGCCCTTGGCGCGGGCCACCTGATGCGGCGCCCCGGCCGCCACGATGGTGCCGCCCGCGCTGCCTGCACCAGGCCCTACATCAATCACCCAGTCCGCCTGTGCGACAGACCGCATGTCGTGCTCGATCATTACCACTGTGTTGCCTGCGTCCACCAGCCGCTGAAGCTGCACCAGCAACCTGTCCGCGTCTGCTGCATGCAGGCCGGTGGTGGGTTCATCCAGCACGTACAGCGAGCGCCCGCGCTGGCTGCGCTGCAGCTCTGTGGCCAGTTTGATGCGTTGCGCCTCGCCACCTGAAAGTTCCGTGGCTGGCTGGCCCAGCCGCAGGTAGCCCAGGCCGATCTCCTGCAGCATCTGCAGCGGGCGGGCGATGGCCGCTTCTTCGGCGAAGAACGCATGGGCCTGGTCCACCGTCATCTGCAGGACCTCGGCGATGTTGCGGCCGTTCCACAGCACCTTCAGCGTGGCTTGGTTGTAGCGGGCGCCATGGCAGGTCGGGCATGGCGCATAGACGCTGGGCATGAACAGCAGTTCGACGCTGACGAAGCCCTCGCCTTCGCAGGTCTCGCATCGCCCCTTGGCCACGTTGAATGAAAAGCGGCCCGCGTCGAAACGGCGGCGGCGCGCGTCGGGTGTCGCGGCAAACAGCTTGCGCACGTGGTCGAACAGGCCCGTGTAGGTAGCCAGGTTGGAGCGTGGCGTGCGGCCGATGGGCCTCTGGTCTACCTGTACCACGCGCTGGATGGCGTCCACGTCGCCGGCCAGCTGGCCGCGCGTGGCTTCGATCACGGTGGGTCCATCGTCGGCGCTGTCATCTACCGTCTCGTGCCCCAGGTGCAGCAGCATCAGCTCAGGCAGGGCCTGCGCCATCAGGCTGGACTTGCCCGAGCCGGAAATGCCGGTCACCGCGGTCAGCACTCCCAGCGGCACCTGCGCGTCCACGCCCTGCAGGTTGTGGCGGTGGATGCCTTTCAGCTCCAGCCAGCTGCCGGCGCTGCGTTGCCGGCTGGCAGGCGCAGGCACCTGGTCGAACAGGTAGCGCGCGGTGCGCGATGCCTCGATGCCGCGCAGGCCGTCGGGCTTGCCACTGTAGAGAACCCGCCCGCCGTGCTCGCCCGCCTGCGGCCCCACGTCCACCAGCCACTGTGCACGCCGCATCAGTTCCAGATCGTGTTCAACGACGAACACCGAGTTGCCTCCATCGCGCAGGCGGTCCAGCGCGTCGTACAGCGCCTGGCTGTCGGCAGGATGCAGGCCGGCTGAGGGCTCATCGAGCACGTACAGCACGCCGAACAGCAGGGAACTGAGCTGCGTGGCCAGCCGCAGTCGCTGCAGCTCGCCGGCCGACAGCGTGGGCGTGGCGCGATCCAGCGACAGGTAGCCCAGGCCCAGGTCGCGCAGCTGCCGCACACGCGCCATGACGCCGCCGGCCAACCGCTGTGCCGCCAGGCGCTTTTCCTCTGACAGGGCCGAGGTCAGGCGCACGTCGGGGGCGCCCTCGTGGGTCGCGCGGCCACTTGCTGCCCGCTTGGCGCGATCACGGGGCGTTGCACGCCTGCTGGTACGCGCGCCGTGGCTGTGTGCACTGAAGTTGCCCTGCGCGATGGGCTCGAGCAACGCTGCCAGCTGATCCAGCGGCAGCCGCATGAACTCGCCAATGTCCACGCCGGCGAAGGTGACCGAAAGCGCTTCCGGCTTCAGGCGCTTTCCGTGGCAGGCGGGGCACAGCCGGCCCTCCATGTAGCGGGAAACACGCTTGCGCATCAGCGCGCTCTGGGTGTTGGCAAAGGTGTGCAGCACGTAGCGGCGTGCCCCGGTGTACGTGCCCATGTAGCTGGGCTCCAGCTTGCGCTTGAGCGCGGCGCGGGTCTCGGCGGGCGTGAAGCCGGCATAGACCGGCACGGTCGGGGTTTCCTCGGTGAACAGGATCCAGTCCCGGTCCTTCTTCGGCAGCTTCTTCCATGGCACATCGATGTCATAGCCCAGCGTGACCAGGATGTCGCGCAGGTTCTGGCCATGCCAGGCCGGTGGCCAGGAGGCGATGGCGCGCTCGCGGATGCTCAGCGATGGGTCCGGCACCATCAGCGCTTCGGTCACTTCATAGACGTGCCCCAGACCGTGGCAGGTGCTGCAGGCACCCTGCGGAGTGTTGGGCGAGAAGTCTTCGGCGTACAGCATGGGCTGGTGGGCCGGGTACGCGCCTGCACGCGAATACATCATGCGCACCAGGCTGGACAGCGTGGTCACGCTGCCCACCGATGAACGTGCATTGCTGGCACCGCGCTGCTGCTGCAGGGCGACCGCCGGCGGCAGGCCGTCGATGGCGTCCACGTCCGGCACGCCCGCCTGGTCGATCAGCCGGCGCGCATACGGTGCGACGGATTCGAAGTAGCGCCGCTGCGCCTCGGCGAAGACCGTGCCGAAGGCCAACGAGGACTTGCCGGACCCCGATACGCCAGAGAACACCACCAGCGCATTGCGTGGAATGGAGACATCGACATTCTTCAGGTTGTGCTCGCGCGCACCGCGGACCTCGATGCAGCCGCTGGCTGCGGCAGCACATGACGACTCGCCAAAGGGGGTGTTGGACATCTCAGCATTCCTGCATTCGGTGGGCGGATCGCGCATGGTGCGCCCGAGCAGCCATTGTCGCCGGTGCGGAGTGAATGGCGCGAGGGCGCCGGAGGCGGGATGCTGTCTTCACCTCCCCTTCGTACGGCGTTGCCCAGCCACGGGCTAGCGTGGAGAGCCCACACACCGGAGGCTGCCATGCACCCCGACGTACTCGGCTGGGCCGCCACGGCGGTACTGATGGCAACCTTGATCCGTCAGATGGTGAAGCAGTGGCGGTCGTCCAACCCGGAAGCCGTGTCCAGGTGGCTGTTCGCAGGCCAGATGACCGCATCTGCGCTGTTCACGGTCTACAGCGCGATGCTCGGCAGCGTGGTCTTCGTGGTGACCAATGCAATGCTGCTGTTGACGGCGGTCGTGGGCCAGGTGCTGGCGTGGCGCCGCCGTGGCCGCCCCCGGAGGCCCCCACCCTGCTGATTGTTAACGCGCGTTGCCTGAAGGATTGACGCCACGTTGCCCCGCCCTTGATGGGGCCGCTCACCGCGCATTCCTATGCTGGGCCCGCCACCTGCGAGGTGGTGATCAACCTGGAGATGTACCATGCAACGCGACCAGAAAGACCTTCCCCATCCGGACACGGAGGCGCAGCGCCCCGAGCCTGTCAGTCCGCTGCAGGCAAAGCTGCACAACCACCGCAATCATGACGAAGCGCTGCAGGAAACCTTCCCCGCCAGCGACCCGATCTCTCCCTTCGTCGCTGCACCCACGCCGGACGAGCAGGCCAAGCGCCTTGGGGAGCGGGTCAGGCTGCCAGACCGCCGAACGGATGAGGAGGCCGGCGGAGGTGACCAGTGATCCGGCGCGGTTTCGCCCGTGTCGCGGCCGCGACGGCGCGATGGTCCGGCAGCCTGGGGGCATTCGTCGCAGCGCTGGGGGTGATCATCACCTGGGCTGCCAGCGGGCCGGCTTTCCACTTCAATGACACGTGGCAGCTGGTGGTGAATACGGGGACGACCATCGTGACCTTCCTGATGGTGTTCCTGATCCAGCATACGCAGAACGCCGATACCGCAGCGCTGCACATCAAACTGGATGAACTGATCCGTGTCAGCAAGGACGCAAACCAGGAGCTGTTGAACCTGGAGTCGATGGAGCCGGCCCACCTTGAAGAGATACGCCAGCGTTACGAGGCACTGGCGAAGACCGCTGCAGACATCAAGTCCAAGAAGGAGCGCTGCATGCCCTGCGATGCGGACGCGGCCGCCGAAGCCTGAGGTCGCTGTTCCGGCGGCTGCCTGCGCCTATAACTGTTCTGGGCTGAGGCCCTGCCTGGCAGGGCCTTCCAGCAGCGCTCCGGTGGCGGAAAAGCGGCTGCCGTGGCAAGGGCAATCCCATGTGCGCTCATGGCCATTCCATTGAACAACGCACTTCAGGTGCGGGCAGAGCGCCGACATCGTGTGCAGGCGTCCTCCCTCGTCGCGGTAGACCGCAGTCCGCTTTCCATCGACGTCCAGCAATGCGCCGCAGCCACGGGCCAGCTCGGTGGGTGAGTGCGACGGCGCAGCAGCAAGGCGATCTCCCACCATGTGCCGCGCAACCGTGCCATTGGTACGGGCCCAGCCGGCCGCCGAGCGCACCGGTGTGAAGCGCATGGGGCTGAGCAGCTGCTCGATCTCGCTGGTCGTGCCGATGATTCCCTCGGTGATCGCACGCGCGGCCACGCCCGCCCAGGTCAAGCCGTCCGGCCCATAGCCGGTAGCCAGCCACACATTGTCGTGCGCGCTGCTGCCGATGTAGGGCAGCTGGTCGGCTGCACGGAACTGCTGCGCGGACCAGCACAGCGGCTCGCCCTGCACGGTGAAATTGCGATGCGCGTCGGCGACCAGATGCTGGGCTGGATCCATGGGCGGCGTTTCGCCGGTGCGGTGGGTCTCGCCGACCAGCACCAGCCAGTCACGGCCGTCAGTGCCGCGCACCCCGCGCAGCGAGCGGTGCCGATCGGCGATCCAATGAATGCCTGCCGCGGGCGGCGTGGCAACCGGTACCGCCACGCCGTATTCGCGGTAGACCTCCATCTCGGCCTGCACCAGGTTGAAACCGGCTGGCGAATGGGTGGCCAGCACGAAGTGCCTGGCGTGGATGCGGGCTCCGTCGGCCGTCGCAACCCCGGCGGATGCCTCGATGCTGTTGATCCGGGTCCAGTCGTGGATGCGCACCCGGCCCGCCAGATGTCGCGCCAGCTCAATGCAGAACGCCGCCGGATCCAATTGCGCCTGATCGGCAACGCGGAAGGCGTGGCCCAATGCGAACGGCAGCCCGGACTGGTGGTGTTCGCATTGCAGGCCGACGCGCTGATAGGCCTGCAGCTCACGCTCGAATCGCGCAGTGACCTCACGGGTGCGCTCCTGCATGCCGTACTGCATCGCCACGCGTTCGAAGCCACAGCGCAGATCGTAGCGGTGAACCAGTGTTTCGATGGACCGCAGCGCCTGCTGCCGCCACTGCACGATGCGACGGGCCGTGTCACCGCCCCAACGCGCGATCAGGTCTGCCAGCCGGGAAACCGGCGCGTAAAGATTGCCCGTGGACATCACCGTATTGCGCCCGCCGATGGGCCCCGCATCGACCACCAGCACATCCAGGCCGCTATCGGCCAGGCGGGCCGCTGTCAGCAGGCCGGTCATGCCAGCACCAACCACCAGCACGTCCGCCTGCGTGGTTCCGGCAAGTGGGCGGAAGCTGTTCGATTCGGCATCACGGGACCAGAGGCTGGCGCGCGGTAACGGGTCGGCCATGAATACACCCTTGCAGAGTCAGCTGGAAGCCTTCCCTGATACGCCGTTGGGGGTGAAACAGCAGTGGTGCGTCCGTGCAGAAAATGCTCACACGCGTAGCCGCAGCGATGCCGATCAAGGGCGGGTGAACATCGCGTGGGCGATACGCCTGCGCCCGCTGTGCGGGCGACGACGCCTCCCTTGCAGTGCGGTCGCTAGCGTGCCTGGAAGGAGGAACCCGCTGTGAGCACGCCCCTGGAGATCGACCTGATGATCGCGCAGCTGGAGGAAATGCTGCCGGAATGGGCGGCGTTCTACCCCGAGCCGCAGTTCATCCAAATGCTCGCCGAGGCGCTGGACTTCATTGCTGCCAGTGCCGACTCCGATGCCCGGATGTATTGCGTGATGCGCACCGGGCACCTCAACGTGTGCAGCGGAGAGATCCCGTGGGCGGCGCGCCATGGAGGTGGTTAAGCCAGTACGTCAGGCCGCGATGGCATAGGGTTCGACCAGCCTGGCCAGGATATCCATCGCCGTCTCAGCGTCGGCCTGGCCGTCGCTGTGCTGCACAAACCCCAGCCAGTCTGCGCAGGCCAGGCGTCTCAACGCCGCCGGCTGCGTCGGGAGCCAGCGCATCGGCCAGAACGGGAGACGCCGGTTGCCTACCCTGCCGCGCTGCAACTCGATCAGTCCCGTGTGGCTGGTAGCACCGAGCACCCGTGAGTACGCCACGCTCAAGCCGTCCTCGGGCCCCTCCAGGTACTGCAGGAAGCGGGCGCCGTCGAACAGTAGGACACCGGTGACGCCGGCATTCCGGTTGAAGCGGGCGGCGTCGTCCACCAGTTCGTCCAGCTTCACGCTGCCCAGACCCAGCGGGTCACCCGCAACGGCTGGGGCCGCTTCACTCACGTATGCGACTGCCCTGATCGGCATTGGCTGCTCCTGTAGCGAATCCCCCCAGATCCCGTGTCGAGAGCATAGGCCAACCGCGCCGCCGGTATGTTCCGACGCTGTGTATTTTGTGGATCAGTTGGGTTCGGACAGACAGACGGTACGCAGAGCGCGCCCGGGCTACCCGTCTGCCTGCGCCCATCGCGCAAGATTCTGTTTCACTTTGTCGATGCCGGCCCACGGGTCCCTGCGGCGCCGTTTGAGCTTTGCTGGCACATCCCTGATCGTGAACGCGTCGGCGCGCTTGAGTTTGGACAGATCCCCCCATGCAATCGGCAGCGCCACCGGTGCCCCCGGCCTGGCCCGCAACGAGTAGGATGCGACCGCCGTTGCTCCGCGCCCGTTTCGCAGATAGTCAACGAAGATCCGCTTGTTGCGCAGGCTTTTGGTGGCTGTTGCCAGGAACCGCTGCGGCTCGGATTGCGCCAGGGCTTCGGCGAAACCCTTCGCAAAGCGCTTGGTCAGATCCCAATCACATCCCGGATTGAGCGGCACGACCACGTGCAGGCCCTTGCCGCCGGATACACGCAGGAATGACTCCAGCTCCAGCTGCGCCAGCAGTTTGCGGATGTCGGTGGCCGCTTTCTTGACCTCGGCAAAGGGCACGTCCGGTCCTGGATCCAGATCGAACACCACCCGGTCGGCCTGCTCGGGCGCTTCGGCGTGGCTGCCCCACGGATGGAATTCCAATGCGTTGAACTGCACCAGTTCGAGCAGGCTGGCCGGGTCGCGCACGACCAGGTAATGGGCATTGATGCCGCTTTCTTCCTTCAGCCTTGCCGCGTCGACCAGTTCCAGTCCGGCCGTATGGTGTTTCTGGAAGAAGCAGGGTTTTGCGGTGCCACTGGGGCATCGGATGATCGACAGCGGGCGATCAATCACCTCGGGCAGGAGATGATCCATCACTGCCGTGTAGTAATCCCACACGTCCTGCTTGGTGTAACCGTCGCCGGGAAACAGGATCTTGCCCGGAGACGACAGCGACGGCGGCACGCGATCCGCCGCCGGTGCCTTCCTGGTCCTGCGCGCAGGTCGCGAGGGTGCCGGTGCGCGCGCCGCCGCCCGGGACGTTCCAGCGCGATCGGAATCGGCAAGGTCGGCGATATCCTTGTCGGCCCGCACCGCTTTCAGCGACGCCTGGCGCAACAGCTTCTGCCCGCCGATCCCGCGATAGAAGACCTCGACCACGAAACGCGGTTCGAACCAGGTCGCAGCGCGCAGGTCGGTGTCCTGTGTGGGCACGTAGGCGGTCGGCTTGCGGCCGCCACCGCCCTTGATGCGCTTGCTGATGTCGCCGATCAGCTCGTCCGAGAACCCAGAGCCGACGCGGCCGGCGTAGAGCCAGCCATGCTTCGCATCCGGCCGGGCCAGCAGCAGCGAGCCGAAGCCCGTGCGGCTGCCTTTGGGTGCGGTATATCCGACCACCGCGAACTCGTCGCTGGCCAGTTGCTTGGTCTTGCGCCAATCCTCGCTGCGGCCGCTGTGGTAGCTGCGGTCGGCGCGCTTGGAGATGATGCCCTCGAAATGCTGCTCGCCGGCCACGCGATAGGCTTCATCGCCATCGCCTTGCACATGCGAACTGAACGCCAATGGGCTGCCCTGCCCTTCCAGCACGGACTGCAACAGGGCCTTGCGCTCCAGCAAGGGCGCATCAGCGACATCCACACCATCAAGATGCAGCAGATCGAACAGTGCATACGTCAGCACGCCTTGGCGCTCGCCGGAGAGCGTGGCCTGCAGCAGGTTGAAGTCCTCCTTGGTGCCGGCGCCGGCGATGAGCTCGCCGTCCAGTGCGGCTGAAGTCAGGCCCAGCGCCGCCACCGCGTCACGTATCTCGGGGATCTTGCCGGTCCACTCCAGTGCATTCCTGGACCAGAGCTGCACATTGCCCTCGGCGACCGTGGCAAGGATGCGGTACCCGTCCCATTTGATCTCATGGACCCACTGCTCGCCCTGGGGCGGCGCGTCTCCCAGCTTGGCCAACTGCGGTTCGAATGGACCGGACGGCGCGGCGCCCTTTCTTGCCCTGCTGAGCGCCAAGGCCTTCTTCGCCCAGTTCTTTGGCCGGGTGCGCCTGGCAGGTACTGTGGCGAGCCTCTTCTTTGCAGTCTTGCCGGCACCCGACCGCTTCAGATCCTCCGGAGGGGGTTCAGCGACATCCGCCAGCAGATCGTCCGCCTCGATATCGCCGGCAAATTCGTCGTCGTCCTTGAACAGCAGCCACTGCGGCTGGCGCGCCGGCTTCCCGGAGCGGACCAGATGCCATCCGCCCTTCAGTTTGGCGCCGAACAGCTCGAAGCGCAGATGTCCCTTGGCAAGCTGTGCTTCCGGGTCGCCCTGCGTGGCCCATACACCGTGGTCGAACTGGGCAACATGGCCACCGCCGTACTGGCCCTTGGGGATCTCGCCTTCGAAGGTCGCGTAGTCGACAGGATGATCCTCCACCTCCACCGCCATGCGCTTGACCTTCGGGTCGTAACTGGGCCCTTTGGGCACGGCCCAGCTCTTCAGCGCGTCCCCGACCTGCAGGCGGAAGTCGTAGTGCCTGCGGCTGGCATGGTGCAACTGCACCACGAAGATGGCGCGTTGGCCTTTTGGTAGCGCCTTGCCCGGCTCGGGCTCCTGGGTCTGGTCAAAACGACGCTTGCGGCGGTACTCGACCAGGGACATGGGCAACTCCGCGCTATTTTCCCAGATGCTTGCGGACCGCAACGGCGGTGGGGCCGACCGCCGCGACAGCGGCACGAAGTTCTGCGGCGGACACGCCCAGCGTCGCGGTCCAGTACTGCAGCTCGTAATCTTCATTGACGTTGATACGATCCCGGTCCGGGCTGCCGGTGTTCTTCTTGTCATCGCTCATGGGAGTCTCCACGGGTGATCGGGCGTGAAGTGACCGTACCGGCCGGTGCATGGGTACGAAGCGATGCCATTGTGAAGCCATGGCGAAGACCTGGATGCATCGGCGGCAACAGATGCCGACAGATTCCGCATCGTGAAGACAGCGCGCAGAGTTCGGGTGGACGTTCCCATGCCGCCTTCACCTGGCCCCTGCCCGATCGCAACCGGGCAGGACCTACGCTGCGCACTCCACTCACTGCGGAGCCCAGTATGGCTATCAAGACGGCGGAAGACCTGTTCATCCACGAACTCTCGGACATCCACAGCGCCGAGAAGCAGCTGACCAAGGCCCTCCCACGCCTGGCCCGTGCGGCCGAGAACCCGGACCTGGCCATGGCGTTTGAGACGCACCTGGAAGAAACCCAGGGCCAGATCGAGCGCATCGACCAGGTGGTGGAGATCCTGGGCATTCGCCTGAAGCGCATCAAATGTGCGGCGATGGAGGGCCTGGTGGAAGAAGGCAAGGAAGTGATCGACAGCATCGACAAGGGACCGGTGCGGGATGCGGCCCTGATCGGCGGCGCGCAGAAGGTCGAGCACTACGAGATTGCGTCCTACGGCACCATCGCCGCGCTGGCCAAGCAGCTGGGCTACAAGGACGCCCTGCCGCTGCTGCTGGAGACGCTGGAGGAAGAGAAGGCCACCGACGAGAAGCTGACCCTGCTGGCCCAGGGCGGCGGCAACGCCAAGGCTGCACAGGCCGCGTGATCGGCGCGCCGCGGAATACGGCTGCCACGGACGGCAGCCTCAGGTCCCGTACAGTACCTGATCATTGGGACAGAAGAACGTGCGTCGCCGCGTCGTCCCCAGATAGAGCTTGCTGATCGGGCCACCACACAGGGGACAGACCTTTTTCGTGTGCACCTGCCAATGCTTCTTCAGCTCGAAGCGGCGCTTCCACTCCAGGAAATCGAAGCTGTAGGCGCGAGCCTGCTCGGTCAAGGCGGTAAGCCTGCGTGGCGGCAGGTCGCCCAGCCGGGAGGCGGGATGCACGCCTATCCGGAACAGCACCTCGTTCTTGATGATGTTGCCCACGCCGGCGAAGACGGTCTGGTCCAGGAGCGCATCACAGACCATGACGTCCGGCAGGGCCTTCAGCTTGCGCCGGGCCAGCTTCGGATCCCAGGCATCGTTCATCACGTCCGCGCGCCAATCGTAGACATCGTCCAACGGCTCATCGATCAGCCGCACGGAGCACGCATAGAAGTTCAGCTCGCCATTGTCGAACATCAGGGATACACGCGGCGGGGTTGGCTTCCTTTCATCGATGCGCCAGCTGCCGAACATCATCAGATGGATGCGCAGCGTGTGGCGGCTGAACTCCAGCAGGAAGTGCTTGCCCCAACTGCGGACCGCCTTGACCCTGCGGCCCTGCAGCGGTGACAGGTCGATGCGGCTGTTACCGGACACGGTGCGGACCACGTGCCCCTTGAAATGGCTTGCGGCTTCGCGCAACAGCACGATGGAAGGACCTTCAGGCATGTGCGTTCTCCGACAGCAGCGCCTGCAGGCGCAGGGCGTTGCGGGTGGCATGGCCCAGTGCGGTATTGTCCAGTACGAACCAGGCGGGTCGTTGCGCGTCGGATTCGCGCCGCAGCCGTTCCGCGAGCCCGGCCAGGGCCTGTTCACTGTACGCACTGCGATAGATCTGCGGTTGGCCGTGCCAGCGCCAGTAGCTCCACGTGCGGTCACCGCCGGGGATCGCTGCCGCCGGCACACGTGCCGGATCCGCGGCGACCCGTGCAACGCCATGCGCGCTCAACAGCGCATCGACCTCCGGCGTGAACCAACTCGGGTTGCGCGGCTCGCACGCCAGGTCGGCTCGCGTGCGTGCGCGCAGGCCCCGCAGGAAGGTTTCGGTCGTGATCGTGTCGTACACCAGGCTGGGCGGCAACTGCAGCAGCAACGGACCGAGCTTTCCGCCCAGCGCCAGCACGCCTTCAAGGAACTGTTCGAGCGGTTGCATTGCATCGCGCAGCCGACGCTCATGGCTGATCTCGCGCGGGAGTTTCACCGCGAACCGGAAGCCCTCCGGAACGCTCGCGGCCCATCGCGCGTAAGTCCTCGGCTGGTGCGGTCGATAGAAGGCCGAGTTGATCTCCACCATCGACAGGCGTGTGGCATAGCGCTGCAGCAGGCTGTCGCCCGCGCCGAACGCTTCCTGATCCGCCCGCGGCAGCGACCATCCCGCACAACCGACGCGTGGTGGGACGGGCGCAACCGGGGCGGCTGTGGCCTTCATCGTGCCAGCTGCCCGTCCAGTTCCGTGATGCTGGCCGCAGCTGCCTCCGTGTGCGACTGCGAGACCGATAGCAGTCGATCCAGGGCACTGGTGCCCGACTGCAGCGCCGACGCGCTGCGCACGAAGCCGGTCCAGTCGGAGATGGCGATCTTTCCGAGCGCCAGCTCGTCCACCCGCACGCTGCGCATCCGCCAGTGCGGAAACTGTCGACGCCCCACCCTGCCCCGGTTCAGTTCGACGATTCCACTGTGGCTGCTGGCGGCCAGAACGCGCGTGTAAGCGGCCTTGATTCCTGCCTCCGGGCCTTCCAGGTACTGCAGGAAGCGCGAGCCATCGAACAGCAGTGTGCCGGTGACATCGACGGATTCGTTGAACTGCACCGCCTCCGCCACAAGCTGCTGCAGCCGTTGTTCCGTCAGGTTGCGGGAGGCTTCACTTACGTAGGCAATTGCTCGAAAAGGCATGGCACCACCGGTTGTTGCAGACCGCTCTACCTTAGCCACACGAATCGTACGCGCGGTGAGATCGGTGTGGAGGCTGCGTCGAACTGTGGCGTAGCCCTTCCGCATCGCGTTGACGCGCGGTTGGGTTGTGGAAGACGTGCCTGCCGATGCGCACACGCGTTCACGATGGTTCGTGGAGGCAGGATGAGGAATCGCGGGCTTCCGGATGACGCCACGTTGGCAGGCATGCCACCGCCGTCTAGCGTCGGATCTGGAAGATGGTCGCTGCCGCCAATCGGGCGGCTGAACCCAAGGAGACTTTCCATGGCCAACCAGAACCAGAACCAGGGCAACAGCAACCGCGGTTTCGCTTCGATGGACGAGGACAAGCAGCGCGAGATCGCCGCCAAGGGTGGACGTGCCGCGCACGAGTCAGGCAACGCCCATGAATTCAGCTCGGAAGAAGCACGCGAAGCCGGCCGCAAGGGCGGCGAAGCAGTGAGCCAGGACCGCCAGCACATGGCCGACATCGGCCGCGAAGGCGGCCAGAACAGCCGCGGTGGTGGCAACCAGGGCGGCAACCAGGGAGGCGGGCAGCAACAGCAGCAGCGCGGTGGCAACAACCGCGGTGGCCAGCAGCGCTGATCGGCGTTGAAACCCGATGTACCCCTTCGTGGGCGGACGTGATGTCCGCCCACTTTCCTGCGCCCTGGGTTTGCTCACGGGCGTTTCAACTGGGGTGCCGCAGGCGGGCGCCCCAGGTTTTTCATGGCTCGCGTGGTGGCAGGTCCAGTGCGCCTGCACCCGGGCCAGCCCCCAGCTCTGCCCCGGTGGTCGGCCGCGCTTCCGGGTCGGAGAGCGTGCGCAGGGTCATGGCCTGCACCGCGGCCTGTTCGCGTGGATCCAGGTCCACCGTGCCGCTGCCGTCGCCACCGTCCACCGCAGCCTGTGCCTCGCGGTCGCTGACCCGCTCCCAGAGCTCGCCGCTGTTCCAGCTGCCCTGCAGGTCGTCGGCGCCGTCGCCCTGCGACATGTCCATGTACAGATCGGTGAACGCGGGATCCCCCGGCAGCTTGCCCGGTGGGAAGTTGGGCTGGATGCTGTGCAGCGCCTTCTCGAACGACTTCATGTGCGCGATCTCGCGGGTCATCAGGAAGCGCAGCGCATCCTTGATGCCCGGGTCGTCGGTGACGTTGATCAGGCGCTCATACACCAGCTTGGCGCGCGCTTCGGCCGCAATGTTCGAGCGCAGGTCGGCGCTGGGGTCACCAATCGAGTCGATGTAGGCGGCTGTCCACGGCACCCCGCTGGAATTGACCAGCGCCGGGCCGCCGCCGTACAGGATCTGTTCGGTGTGGCTGGTGCTGTTCTGGCCCAGCAGCCGCATGTCCTCGGCCTCGGCAAGCCCTTCGGACTGGATCGCCTTGGGCCCGCGGTTGAGCATGGCGATGATGGTGCCGATGATCTCCAGGTGGCTGATCTCCTCGGTGGCGATGTCCATCAACAGGTCCTTGCGCCCGGGATCGCATTCGCCAAGTCCCTGGGTGAAGTAGCGCATCGCAGCGGCCAACTCGCCCTGCGGCCCGCCGAACTGCTCAAGCATGAGGCTGGCGAGCTGCGGATTGGATTCGCGAACACGCACGGTGTACATGAGTTTCTTGTGATGAAAGAACATGAGGATTTCTCCAGTGGCTGGCGTGGGCTGGCTTCGCGGTCAACGCTTGGCCTGGGCGCCAGGCGTTTCGTCACGGTTGAGGAACGCGCCGACCAGGCCGTCCTGGTGGTCCTCCAGCCAGCGCGCCATGGCAACCTCTTCCTGCAGGATCTGGCCACACACCGCCGCAATGTCGGGCGCGCCAGCGCGCTCGGCAGCGATCACCAGCGCCCGGTACGTGGCGATCTCGGTGTTCTCGAAGCCGAACGAAAGGCCCACGCTCTTGACCACCTCATCTTCCATCAGGGTGTTGCCAGCGGCGTGGATGGCGGCGGTCATGCTGGCGAACAATCCCTTTGCAGTGGGCACACTTCCTCCCAGCGCCTCGATGCACTGCCGCAGGGAAGCGGCCTGCCCCTGTGTCTCCTGGACGTGCTGGCCGATCCGGGCAGCAAGCTGGGGGTAGTTCTCGATCCGCGAAGCCATGGCCTTCATCATGGTCTCCGCTTCCTGCTCCATGGCGTAGGCATCCTGCAGCCATTTCAGCAGGCGTTCGCGTCGGGTGTCGTTGTGGTCTGCCATCTCGATCTCCGGTCTGGGGCGACATGCCTCCGGAGAACATGGTGGAGCGCTGGCAATCACCGCCTTGTCGGGCGGTGTGAACCGCTGGAGGTGGCCGCTGCACGCCGCCCTGATGCAGCGATAACATGCACGGACCGCGGGCTGGCTCCGGTACGCGATCAGGGCACCGGGCTAAACAGTGCCGCGCCGCCGGCTCGACCTTGCAGGCTGCCACCCGACGCGCGCGGAGCGTCCGTTGCCACCAGCGCCTGTACCACACGATGTTGCATGCGATGAGCGCCGCCCTCCACGCCCACGACATACACGAAGCGCCCATCGAATTTGGCGTGCGCGCCCTCCAGGAGATCGTCGGCCTGCAGCGCCCGCTTGAGCGACTTCATCCACGTGCGTTCAGGCATGCGGTCCAGTTCCACTACGATGGCAGTGCCACCGCAGTCCAGCGGCATGCACTCCACACGCAGCACGCGTGGAGAAGCAGAATCGGTTCCGGATAGCGGCATGAGAGAAGCTCCGATGCGGGGGACGGCGGCAGTATCCATGGCACGTGCCAAGGCGCCGTCAACGAGTTCCATCCGGCCCTGCACGCTGCCTCGACGGTGCTGGAGGCGCGCTTCACGGGCTTCGCGCCGGGCTGACAACCCGCACGCACCATATTGATGCTGCACAGCACAGACTGGCACTCCCGAAGCAATACAGGCTGCACACATGCAATCCGGAATGAGCCAGCGCAGATGCAACCTGCTGCTGGTGGAAGACCAGCTCGACCTGGCAGCACTGATGGAACATGCACTTGAGGACGCCGGCGACCAGGTGACGCACGCGTACAGCGTGTTCGACGCGCTGGGGCTGCTGGACACCCAGCGATTCGACGGCGCCGTGCTGGATGTCGAGCTTCGCGACGGCGTGGTGTTCCCAGTCGCAGATCGCCTGGCGGAACTCGGCATCCCCTACCTGTTCGTCTCCGCGGTCTATGACCAGCTGGTGCCGCAGCGCCACCGCCGCGCCGCCTTCGTGGCCAAACCATTCCACGTCGGTCAGTTGCAGGAGACTGTGCGGCGCGTGGTGGGCGACGCCTGCGCACCCTCTTCCGCACACTGACCCCAGCCACAGCGGTCAACCCAGGTGCGGGGCCACGACCAGGCTCAGCTGGCGCAGCGCACCACCACGGGACAGCCCATCCCAGTTGCCATGCGCCACATCGCGGATATCAGAGCCCTGTACCCACAGCAGCCGCATTGACCAGTAGGGGAAGAACCGGCCGGAAACCCTGCCGCGGCTCAGTTCGATCAGCTCGCAATGGCTGCGGGCACTGAGAATGCGGCTGTACACCACGTTGATGCTGTCTTCCGGTCCCTCGATGTACTGGAGGAAGCGGAGCCCGTCATAAAGAAGTACACCCGTCACGCCGGCTTCGAAGTTGAAGCGGGTGGCGGCCCTGGCGAGGTCGTCCACATGGTCCATGGAAAGCCCCGGTATCGCCTCACTTGCGTAGGCGATCGCGCGGAGGGGCACATTCGTTCCTTCTGGCGCAGGAGGTTTCCTGCATGGCAATGATCGCTGCCCCGTTGTAGGCGGGGATGAGGGCCTTCAGGCGCTGAGGCACCGCCCCGTCCCCTCGGCTGCACACTGCGCTAACACCGGTCCCGGACTTCAAGCGGCGTTCGCGTAGGGCTCAACGATTGCGAGCAGCTTCTCCATCGCTTCGGCTTCGTTCTGGCTCGTTACCGCCCGCTGGATGAAACGGCTCCAGTCAGCAAGGGCGATCCTCTGCAGCTCGCCCACGCTGACCGACAGGCAGCGCATCGGCCAGAACGGCAATCGCCGCTGCCCGACGCGGCCACGCCCGAGCTCGGTCAGTTCGGTGTGGCTGCGGGCGCCGCTCACGCGGGAGAAGGCAACATCCAGCCCGTCGGCGGGGCCTTCCATGTATTGCAGGAAGCGCTGTCCGTCAAACAACAGGACGCCGGTCACGCCCGCCGATCGGTTGAAGCGGGCCGCATCTTCCATAAGCGCAGCCAGGCATTCCGGGGTGAACCCGGGGACAGCCTGGCTGACATAGACAATCGCGACGTTCGGCATCGGCCCCTCCTACTCTCCCAGCCGATGAATCTAAGGTCGGCAGCGTTCACGCGCCGTAAACGCGCACAGTGAACAGGTCACACAGTGCTCGATGAACCTTGATTTCATGGGCTCGGGCTGGATCCGGGAGTGCTGACGCCCCCTCGCCTGCTGCGGTGCGACGGAATGCCCGGCCTGCAATGAAGATGGGTCATGGACGTAGGCGCCCTGCGGTCACATCACTGTCTTGGCGATGTGGCGGCCACATGAATACCCGGCGCAGTGTTCCTCACGCGGTCACCGCTGGCGATGTTCCCTGGCAAGCACGCACTGGCGCAGCTCCCACAGCCATGGCAACACCACCAGGCCAAGCGCCGGCAGCAATACGAACCACCAGAGCGCCGGTGCTGCCGGGGCCACACTGACTGCCCATCGAGGTTCGGCCTGCCACGCCACCCAGCCCAGCAGGACCCAAGGAGCGGCGTCGAGCACACTGTGCACGTGCTGCTCGGCCGGGCTGATGCGTCGCCGCCCGTCCGCGCTGACGGTGTCGAAGTAGCCGGCGATTGCGTGGGCGATGACCAGGACCGCCAGCAGCGTGATGAGCGACCAGGTGCTTTCCAGCACGAGCCATGCCAGCACGCCGCTGCCGATGAGCAGCAGCTGCAGCCCATGCAGCAGGCTCTCGCGCATCGCGGACGTGTGCGGCAGGTCGGTACGCCGGTGGAAGTGGAAGTCCAGCGCACCGGCGGACAGCCAGACTGCGTAGACACAGGCCATGACAATCCCGCTCATGACGGCCTGCTCAGGGCGTCAATACGATCTTGCGGCAGTCGTCGTCCTTGGCATCGAACATCGCATAACCTTGCGCTGCGTCGGCCAGGCGCATCCGGTGCGAGATGATGTCCCCAGGATCCAGCTTTCCTTCCATGATCGCGTCGAGCAGTTCCGGCATCAGTCCCTGCACGTGGGTCTGCCCCATCTTGAATGTCAGGCCCTTGTCGAACGCATCGCCCAGCAGGAACCCGTGGATGAAACCGGCATAGACACCGGGAATGCTGACCACGCCGCCGCGGCGGGCCGCTGCGATGCACTGACGGATGGCCACGCCGCTGCTGCCTTCCAGTTTAACGGCGGTCAGCGCTGACTCCAGCGCACTGCCCTCGGCCTCGAAACCGACGGCCTCGATGCAGGCATCCACGCCGCGCCCACCGGTCTGGGTCAGGATGTAGTCGGCCGGGTCTTCGATCTCCTTGAAGTCGATCGTTGTCACACCGTAGGCACGACGCGCGTAGTCCAGGCGGTAGCGAAGATGGTCGACCATGAAGATGGTCTCCGCTCCCAGCAGCCGGCAGCAGGCCGCGCTCATCAGCCCAACCGGGCCGGCACCGAAGATCGCCACTGTCGAGCCCGGCTTGACCCCTGCGTTCAGCGCGGCCTGATAGCCGGTGGGCAGGATGTCCGACAGGAACAGAACCTGTTCGTCAGCCACGCCTTCCGGAATGCGCAGCGGCCCCACATTCGCCTTGGGCACGCGCACGAATTCGGCCTGTCCGCCTGCCACGCCGCCATACAGATGGCTGTATCCGAACAACGCCGCCGGAGGCAGAAGGCCCTTCTGGTTCAGCGCAGCGCCCTTGCCCGGGTTGGTGGTCTCGCAGGCGGCATACTCGGCCAGCCGGCAGTGGAAGCACTCGCCACAAGCGATCACGAAAGGAATCACCACGCGATCGCCCGGCCTCACCTGGGTTACGCCGCTGCCGACCTCTTCCACCACGCCCATGAATTCGTGGCCCAGCACATCGCCGTCGTGCAGATCGGGAATCTTGCCCCTGTACAGGTGCAGGTCCGACCCACAGATGGCGGTGGCGGTCACCCTCAGGATCAGGTCGTCCTCAGCTGCCAGCACCGGGTCCGGCACGGTCTCGACGCGCACATCCTTGCGGCCGTGATAGGTCAATGCCTGCATCGTGCTTCTCCAGAAGATCGGAACGCCAGCATCGCAGGGCCTCCCTCCTGCTTCGGTGACATCCGGGTGTGCGCAGCGTTCATTCCGCGGCGCCATTGCGTTAACCCGGCCCGGGCCACGCTGCGAATACCCGCCACAGGAGCCCACCATGAACGACAAGCTGCCTTTCAATCCAACAACAGACGTGGATGATCAGTCGAAGGCGCACACGCCGGACAAGCGGCGCAATGATGGAGCGAAGTGGAAGGAGCACGACATGCCTGACGACGGCGATGGCCCCAAGGCCGTCCCCGAGGACTACGAACGACCTGATCCCGATCCCACGGGCAAGCGTTGAGTCCGCCTCACATTCTGGATGCGCCGGATTCACAAGCCATGGGCCGCTGCCGGCGCAAGCTGCGCGCATGGTTCCTGGTCAGCCTGAACGAGGTGTTGCATGTGGAGACGCAACGGTCTCTCGCTGGTACTGCTTGCACTCACTGTCGTGTTCATTGTCGGGCAGGCGGTCGCGGGACATCACGTGCACAATCAGGAGTTGATGCAGCACGGGCGCGCCCCGATCGACCTTTGGCACTACCTGGCGACCGGCCACTTTGTCAGTGCAACGTTCGAGAACTGGGAAAGCGAATTCCTGCAGATGGGGATGTACGTCCTCCTGACGGTGAGCCTGCGTCAACGCGGCTCGGCCGAATCCCGGCCCTTGGATCCCGCACAGGAACAGAATCGCGTCGAGCCGGGACCTGCGCCGTGGCCGGTTCGCCGCGGTGGCGCATGGAAGGCGGTATACAGCCACTCGCTTGCGATCGCCTTCGGCCTGTTGTTCCTGCTCAGCTTTACGCTGCATGCAATGGGCAGCTGGCGCGCCGAGCAGGCCGAGCAGCAGTTGCAGGGGCTGCCGGCGCCGGGTTTCCTGGAGCATCTGGGCAGCAGCACGTTCTGGTTCGAATCGATGCAGAACTGGCAGAGCGAATTCCTTGCCGTGCTGTCGCTGGTCGTGCTTACGATCTTCCTGCGGCAGAAGGACTCACCGCAATCCAAGCCGGTCGAGGCCCCGCACGCGCAGACAGGAGATTGAACGATGGCGGATGACCCATCACCGGCCTTGCTGATCATCGACATGTTCAGTCGCTTCGACTTCCCGGGGGCGCAGGCGCTGGTACCGGCCGCGGAGCGGGCGGCCAGACAGATCCGGCGCTTGAGAGACCACTTCGATGACCACGGATGGCCGGTCATCTATGCCAATGACAATTTCTCGGACTGGAAGCGTGACTTCCGCCAACAGGTCGAACAGTGCCGCCGGGACGGGGGGCCAGCCGGGCGGATAGCCGAGCTGCTCTCCCCCTTGCCCGATCACTACTTCGTGCTCAAGCCCAAGCACTCGGCGTTCCTCGCCACCCCGCTGCCGGTTCTGCTGGCCAAGCTGGGCGTGCGGCGTCTTTGGCTCACCGGGATGACGGCCGATTCCTGTGTTCTGGCAACCGCGTTGGATGCCAACGCCAGGGAATTCGACGTAGTGTTGGCACGGGAGGCCGTGGCGGGGATGCCGGCGCAGAAACAGCGCGCAATGGCGCTGCTCGCCGATTCCGGCGCCGCCCGCGTCGCACGGCTTGCCTCTCTTGTGCCGGCATGACCGCCGGATGGCGTTGCATCCGGTTCAGGCCCGGTCTGCGATACCCTTTACACCGGCATGACCGGCGCAATGTGCGCAGCAGAAGATCCGGCCGTTTCCCTCGACACCGTGTCCGATGATGGCGCAGTCGCAGTGCGCGCAACGCGGTGCGAATGCGTGGATAGCGCACTCAAACGAATCGAACGTACCGCTGCGTCCGCCCTGCTGGAGGGTGAAGCTCTTGTCATAATCGTTGCCGCAGACATCACAGGTGGCCATGCTGCACCCCGTGCCGTGTAAGGAACGCGCAGTGTGGCGTGCGCGGATGTCGGCAGCCGTGAATGCACCGTGTCGCAGGCGTGCAGAACGCCCGCGCGGGGTGGGCTGCGTGGTGCGGAATGCCGGGCTGGACTGGTGTTTCATCCTGCTTTGCCGGGCTCGGCACGGCCACCAGGCGAGGCGGCGCGATTACAGGGGAACGACGTACGCAGCGCTTCGACAACCAGGGCAGACGCATCCTGCTGCAGTCGCCCGCGGGGCAGCTGCCGGAGATGGGAAGACACCTGATCGACCAGTTCATGCGGAAGGATCCGGCCCTGCCCACACCACTGCCCGCGGCTGGCATCGGCAACGCCCAGTATGTAGCTGCTGGCCCGGGCGCTGGACAGCCCCCGGCAGTGTTCGCCATCGCAGAACCCGTCAGCGCCTTTGCCCTGCAGCAGCGTGATGAGCTCCGCCCCACTGACAAGCCAGGTGCGTTCCGGTTGCGTTGTGCCTGCCACGGCGGGTCCCACCGGGGCGCCGAGGCCCAGTGTCAGGAGCCAGGGCATGCGGCGGTGCGCGCGGCGGGCGTGATGTCCTTTCATATCGGGGTCCTGGCTGTCGTTTTTCCGGATTCCACGCGGCGCCGGTCAGAGTTGATCAAGCTGGTTGCGTGGTTGGAACGCCGGGTCGTCCTCAGCGTCCAGCATGGCATCCACCAAGGTGTCGAAGGGCGCGGCAGCGGTATCCAGGTCCGTGGAAGAAAGGAATCCGGATTGCCCCTGGCCGGCCAGGGCAATCGCGGCAACGGTCTCGCGCTCACCTTCCTCTGCCCAGAGATAGTCGTGGACCAGTGCCACCCCGTGGTCGCCCGCCTTCAGGAAATCGGCCGCGCCCCGTGCCACAGTCAGAAACGCGATGAGATCGTAGAGGCTTTCCGAATACGTCAGCGATCCCGCAACAAAGTGCGTACCAGTGCGGTCATAGGCGGCAACCTGGATATTCTCGGCCTGCGCGGATGCAAGGAAGGCCTTCAATGCGGCGCGATTGTCGGGGTAGCGGGCCAGCAGGGCCTGGCAGTCTACGAGCAGCTCATCCAACGCTTCGTCGTTTGAAGACGCCAGGCATTCACCGTTGCCCAAGCGCCACGGCCCGGCGATGCATCGCCAGTCGGACCATCGGGATGGCGAAGGCAGGGGCGCCGCCAGCCATCTGGAGAGATCTTCGTGGCGCAACTGCAGGCGCAACAGCGCTGAATAAGGCTCTGACAAGGCGATGATCCATCGGGTCTGCGTGTCCAGATGGCTTTTAGCAGACAACGCGCGACCCGCCAACACCCCAGTGCCAGCCTCATGGACTGCGACTGCGACTGCTACTGCCGCAGGCGCGGCGCCAGACTATCGCGCAGCCGTTGACCCTCTGACCACGCACCTTCCCGTCATCACCAGTCTGCGTACCGGCAGCTCCGGCATGCGCAGGCGCTCCAGCAACAGCGACATCGCAGCTCGCCCCATATCTTCAACCGGCTGCTCGACCACGGTAATCCCGGGTTCGACCAGTTCGGTCCATCGCTCATTGTCGAACCCTGCCAGCGCCAGCTCTCCTGGAATCGCAAGCCCAGCGCTGCGGGCCGCTTTCAATGCGCCCATGAGCAGCAGGCTGTTGCTGGTGACCAGCGCTTCGGGACGCGAAGGGCTGGTCAACCACTGCTCGACCGTTGCGATGGCGGCCTCGGCGGTGGGCTCGACCTCGCGGAAGTCGGGCTCCCAGCCGTGCCTGCGCATCGCAGCGCGATAGCCATCGCGGCGCTCGGACGCCGTGGTACTGGTGCTGCCGAACAGGCCACCGATGCGGCGATAGCCGCGCTCGGCCAGGTGCTCGACCAGGCCTGACATCGCCGCTGCGTTGTCGAGGACCACGCTGTCGATCGTGCCACCCGGTGCGGCACGGTCGACCAGCACCGTCGGATAATCCAGCCTCAACCGGTTCAACCGCCCCACCGTGGTCCGGGTGGGCGCAAAGATCAACCCACTGATGCGCTCCTCATGCATCAACTGCAGGTACAGTGCTTCGCGCTCGGGGTCCTCATCGGTGTTGCAGAGGGTGACGCGAAGGCCTTCCCGGTACGCGACTTCCTCCACGGCGCGGATCAGCGCGGTGAAGAACGGGTTGCGGATATCCGCCACGATCAGGCCGATGATGCCGGTGTGCCGGGCGCGCAGGCGTCTGGCCTGCAGGTTGGGGTGGTACCCGGTCTGGCGGATCGCCGCCTCCACCCGGCCGCGCACGGCCTCGCTGACCGGGCCTCCGCCGAGCACGCGCGACACCGTGGACTTGGATACCCCCGCCACGCGTGCGACGTCGTTGATGCTGATGCTCACTGGTAACGTTCCCGCAATTGAGCGCTGTTCAGGGCCGGATGGCCGTTCAGGCCCATGTTAACGCCAAAGGACTATTGGCATTTTGTGCAGTGCACATTGAAATGACGAGTGGGAACGTTCCCAATACGCCCCAGCCCCCCTTTGCCGGAGCCCCCCTTTGTCGCCCCAGACCTCCCCCTCCCCCGTCAGCCGGGAACTGATCCGCCTGGACGCGCGGGCGCAGGACAAGACCGATGCCATCGCCCAGGTCGCGCAGATGCTGGCCGCGGCCGGCTGCGTGGCGCCGGGGTACGAGGCCAGCATGGGACGGCGCGAAGCGCTGGCCAATACCTTCCTCGGCCATGGCGTGGCGATCCCGCACGGCCTTGGCGAGGACCGCCATCTGGTGCGCCGCGATGGCATTGCCGTGCTGCAGTTGCCGGAAGGCGTGGAATGGAATCCGGGGCAGGTCACCCGGCTGGTGGTCGGCATCGCTGCCCAGTCGGATACCCACATCACCCTGCTGCGCCGCTTGACCCGGCTGATCCAGGATGACGCCACGCTGCAGCGCCTGTTTGCGACCACCGATGCGAGCGAGATCGTCAACGCGCTGGCCGGCGACGTTGCGATCACGGCCACCGCCGTGCCGGCGACGGATCTGGCCGAGCGCTTCGAATGGACCGTCGCGTACCCCAACGGACTGCACGCACGTCCTGCCACGCGTTGGGCAGAGACGGCGCGCGGCTTCGCGGCCCGTGCGCAGGTCCGAGCAGGCGATCATGCGGCCGATGCCAAGAGCCTGGTTGCACTGTTGCAGCTGGGGCTGCGCCACGGCGATGTGGTGAGCGTGTCTGCCGAGGGCGCCGACGCCTCGGCCCTGCTGGCCGCGCTGCGCAGGGTCATCGAGGGCCTGGTGGCGCAGGAGCAGGCCGATGCGGAACGCGCGGCACAGCGAAAAGCAGCCCCTGTCGCGGGCTGGAATCCGCCCGAAGCCCAGGCTGCCGTCGTCGGCATCGGCGCGAGCCCAGGATTGGCGATCGGCCCGGTGCATGTGCTGGCCAGCACGCAGGCCGAGGTCGCCGATCACCCCACCCCGCTCGGCGAAGGCGGCGCACGCCTGCAGGATGCACTCGGCCGTACCCGCCAGCAGTTGGCTGCGCTGCAGGACGACACCCAGCGCCGCCTGGGCGCTTCGGATGCGGCGATCTTCAAGGCGCAGGCCGCGCTGCTCGACGACACCGATCTGATTACCCGCACCTGCCAGCTGATGGTCGAGGGCCATGGTGTGGCGTGGTCATGGCACCAGGCCATCGAGCAGATCGCCTCCGGCCTGGCTGCGCTGGGCAATCCGGTGCTGGCCGGGCGCGCGGCCGACCTGCGTGATGTCGGCCGGCGCGTGCTGGCGCAGCTTGACCCTTCTGCCGCGGGCGGTGGCCTGGCGGATCTGCCGGCGCAGCCGTGCATCCTGATCGCCGCCGATCTGTCACCTTCGGATACCGCCAATCTCGACACCGGTCGCGTGCTCGGCGTGGCGACCGCGCAGGGCGGGCCGACCTCGCACACCGCCATCCTCTCGCGCACGCTGGGCCTGCCGGCGCTGGTGGCCGGCGGCGCCGAGCTGTTGGCGATCCAGCCAGGCCGCGAAGCGATCATGGACGGCAGCAGCGGACGGCTCTACCTGTCTCCCTCCGATGCCGCTCTCGCCTCGGCGCGCGCATGGATGGCCGAACAGCAGCAGATCCGCGAGCGCGAAGCCGCGCAGCGCGCGCAACCGGCCCAGACCCCCGATGGCCACCGCATCGACATCGGCGCCAACGTCAACCTTCCCGACCAGGTACCGCTGGCACTGGAACAGGGGGCCGAAGGCGTCGGCCTGATGCGCACCGAGTTCCTGTTCCTCGAACGTGGCAGTACGCCCAGCGAGGATGAGCAGTACACCACCTATCTGGCCATGGCCAAGGCACTCGACGGCCGCCCGCTGATCGTGCGCGCGCTCGACATCGGCGGCGACAAGCAGGTGGCGCACCTGGAGCTGCCACGCGAGGAGAATCCATTCCTCGGCGTGCGCGGCGCGCGCCTGCTGCTGCGCCGCCCTGACCTGCTGGACCCGCAATTGCGTGCGCTGTATCGCGCGGCGAAGGACGGTGCACGGCTGTCCATCATGTTCCCGATGATCACCTCGGTTTCCGAGCTGGTCGCGCTGCGCACCCTCTGCGAGCGCTTGCGCGCCGAGCTGGAGGCGCCGGAGGTGCCGATCGGCATCATGATCGAGGTGCCTGCTGCGGCCGCGCAGAGCGATGTGCTGGCGCGCCACGCCGACTTCTTCTCGATCGGAACCAACGATCTGACCCAGTACGTGCTGGCGATCGACCGCCAGAACCCGGAGCTCGCCGCCGAGGCCGACAGCCTGCATCCGGCGGTGCTGCGCGCGGTCCGCGCCACGGTCGAAGGCGCACGGCTGCATGGGCGCTGGGTCGGCGTCTGTGGCGGCCTGGCCGGCGATCCCTTCGGCGCCATGCTGCTGGCTGGCCTGGGCGTGGACGAACTGTCGATGACCCCGAACGACATCCCGGCGGTGAAGGCGCGCCTGCGTGGCAACGCGATGACCGGACTGCAGGCGCTGGCCAGGACCGCACTGGGGTGCGAAACCGCCGAGCAGGTGCGCGCCCTCGATGGAGCGCGCGCATGACTGCCCGCGCCGTCACCGTGACCCTGAACCCGGCGATCGACCAGACCGTGCGCCTGGCCCACCTGCAGCCCGGCCGCGTGCATCGCGCCGGCAGCTCCCGCGACGACGCAGGCGGCAAGGGCATCAACGTGGCAGCCTGCCTGGCCGACTGGGGCGTGCCGACCATCGCGCTGGGCGTGCTGGGCGACGGCAACGACGGCGTGTTCCGCACGCTGTTCCGTGAGCGGGGCATCATTGACGGCTGCCTGCGCGTTCCGGGCCGTACCCGCACCAACATCAAGCTGGTCGAAGAGGCCAACGGCGAGACGACCGACATCAACCTGCCCGGCCTTGCCGTGGATGCTGCCGATCTGGACGCGGTGTCGCGCCAGCTCGGCGCCCTGCTCTCGCCCGGCCTGCCGGTCGTGCTGTCCGGCAGCCTGCCGTACGGACTACCGGCCGATGCGTGGGCGCGGTTGCAGGCGCAGGCCGGAACGGCCGGTGCGCGCGTGCTGCTGGATACCAGCGGCGATGCGCTTGCAGCTGCGCTGGACGGTGCGAAGGACGCGCCGCCCTACGCGATCAAGCCCAACCGCCACGAACTGGAGGCCTGGACCGGCACGTCGCTGCCGGATCGCAGCGCGCTGCGCGCCGCAGGCCAGGCCCTGGTCGAACGCGGCATCGCACTCGTCGCCATCTCCATGGGGACCGACGGCGCGCTGTTCATTGATCACGCCGGCGCCCTGGTCGCGCGACCGCCGCGTCTGGCCTTGGGCAGCACGGTCGGCGCAGGCGATGCCATGGTCGCCGGCATCGCCGCCGCCTTGCTGGAGCCCTCCCTCGACCTCGCCGGTTGTGCACGACTGGCCACGGCGTTCTCGATGAGCCGGCTGGACAGCGGAGACGCGCGGCGGCTCGATCCGGCGCAGGTGCGCACCGGGACCAGCGATGTACTGATCGAGCGGTTGGATTGAAACACCTGCCGGAGGAGCGGCGGCTGGCTTCGGGCCACCGGCGATGCCTCTCTGGCAAGGACGAACCCGAAGCATTCCAGGAGTTCCCATGCACGCTTCCACCGTAGTCATCGCCGCTGGCGAACGCAGCATCGAGGCGGTACTTGCCGCCGAGGCCCTGCGTCGCGCGGCCCGCCAGCGCGGGCTCGAGCTGATGATTGAAATCCGCAGCGACCAGGGCGTTACCGGCGCACTGCCCGCCGCCAACGCCGCCGCGATCGCCCACCTGCTGCTGGTGGGCGATGGCGAGGCAGACATCGCACGCTTCGGCAATGCCCGCATCGTGCATGCCAGCCTGGGCGAGGTGCTGGACGATCCGGCGGCCGCGCTCGCACCGCTGGCTGTCGCGCCGGCCAGTGACCACGCCACTGATGCGGGCAAGCGCATCGTCGCCGTCACCTCCTGCCCCACCGGCATCGCCCACACCTTCATGGCGGCGGAAGGCCTGCAACAGGCTGCCAAGGTGCTGGGCCATGCGATCCGGGTGGAAACCCAGGGCTCGGTCGGCGCGCAGGACGCGTTGAGCGATGAAGAAATCGCCGCCGCCGACCTGGTGCTGATCGCCGCCGACCGCGAAGTCGATCTGTCACGCTTCGCCGGCAAGCGCCTGTTCAAGAGTGGTACCAAACCGGCGATCAACGATGGCCAGAACCTGATCCGCAAGGCGCTGGCCGAGGCCGGCGTGCACGCGGGGACAGCGGCTTCGGGCCGTACCGCAGAAAAGAACAAGAGCACCGGCCCTTACAAGCACCTGATGACCGGCGTGTCGTTCATGCTGCCGTTCGTGACAGCCGGCGGCCTGTTGATCGCACTGGCGTTCGCGCTCGGCGGCATCTATGCCTTCGACGACGCACACAAGGGAACGCTGGCCTGGTCGCTGTTCCAGATCGGCGCCAAGTCTGGTTTCATGCTGATGGTGCCGGCGCTGGCCGGCTACATCGCCTACTCCATCGCCGACCGCCCCGGCATCGCGCCCGGCATGATCGGCGGGCTGGTTGCGGTCAACATGGACGCAGGTTTCATCGGCGGCATCCTCGCGGGCTTCATCGCCGGCTATGGCGTGCATTGGATCAACCGTGCGCTGCGCCTGCCGCGCAGCCTGGAAGGCCTCAAGCCGGTGCTGATCCTGCCGGTGCTGGGCACGCTGCTGGTCGGCCTGTTGATGATGTATGTAATCGGTACGCCGGTGGCCGGACTGCTGGCCTGGCTGACCGACTGGCTGCGCGGCATGCAGGGCAGCAGCGCGATCCTGCTTGGCCTGCTGCTGGGCGGCATGATGGCCGTTGACATGGGTGGACCGGTCAACAAGGCGTCCTACGCCTTCTCCACCGCGTTGATCTCCAGCCAGGTGTACACGCCGATGGCGGCGACCATGATCGGCGGCATGACGCCGCCACTGGGTATTGCGCTGGCAACGTGGCTGTTCAGCAACCGCTTCACCGCCGAGGAGCGCGGCACGGCCGGTGCCGCTGGCGTGCTCGGCCTGAGTTTCGTGACCGAGGGCGCGATCCCCTACGCGGCGCGCGATCCATTGCGCACCATTCCGGCGCTGATCCTTGGTTCTGCCGTGGCCGGTGCGATCTCGATGGCCGCAGGCGTCGAACTGAAGGTGCCGCACGGCGGCGTGTTCGTGCTGCCGATCCCGAATGCGGTCACCCACCTTGGCATCTACCTGCTGGCGCTGTTGGCGGGCGTGGCGGTCACCGCAGTTGCTCTGCGCATCCTCAAGAAGCCGGTCACGGCCCCCACCCTGTAAATGGAACCCCAGCCAATGTCCTGCTCTTCCTGTCGCCTGGTGCCGGTAGCGATCCTGCTGGCCCTGCCGTCACTGGCCGCAGCCGCCGGCGCCAGCGACACCCTCATTCCCAGGCTCTCCTACACCGGCGAGGCGGCCGCCACGCTCGACGGTGGCAAGCGCAGCGGCACCGGCTACGCCGGCCAGCTGATGTTCGGCGCCGATGTTGACCTCGACGCTGCGTTCGGCTGGCGGGGGGCAACGATCAAGGCCTATGGCATCAATCGCCACGGCACCAACCTCGCCAACAGCAGCACCGGCAACAGCACTTCGGTGCAGGAAATCTACGGCGGCCAGGGGACCCGCCTGGCCAACCTGACCCTCGAACAGAAGCTTTTCAACGACCGATTGGTGCTGGAGGCAGGGCGCAGCGTCGCCAACATCCACCACCTCGGTTCGGAGCTGTGCCAGTACTTCCAGGGCAACTCGGCCTGTGGCAACCCGACCTACGTGTTCCGCACCAGCAGTTTCACCTGGTGGCCGGTGTCGAGCTGGATGGCCGATGCCACGGCCTGGGTGACGCCCGATGTCTATGTCCGCGTCGGCGCCTACCAGGTCGATCCCAGCCAGGCCGAGGATGGCCAGCATGGCCTGAAGTGGAATACGAACCAGGCCACCGGCTGGATCGTGCCCTACACGATCGGCTGGCGCAGCCCTGCTTCGGCACGACTGAAAGCCCGCTACGAACTCGGTGGCTGGCAGGACAACTCGACCTATCGCGACCCGCTGCGCGATGCCAACGGCATTCCCGCGCTGCTCAGTGGCCAGGAGTACGCGACACGCCACGGTCGTTCCGGTGCGTTCGCCCGCTTCGAACAGCAGCTTACCGGCGATGGCAAGGGTCGTGGCCTGACCCTTTTCGGCGCCGCGCTCAAGGGTACCTCCGGGCAGTTGATCGAGGATCACTTCCTGCAGGCCGGGCTTGTGCAGAAAGGCACGTTCGCCAGCCGGCCGCAGGACAGCATCGCCTTCGTCGTGACCCAGCAGAAGTACAGCAGCATCGCACTGGAAAACCTGCGCCTTGCCCGTGCCGCAGCGGGTGGCAGCGGCACCCCGCACGGAAGCCAGGTGATGATGGAGCTGAGCTATGGCATCCAGGTCACCCCGCAGCTTCGGGTCGCGCCGAACCTGCATTACATCGTGCATCCCGACCAGTTCAATGAGCCCGCACGCCAGCGGGACCTGCCGAATGCGCTGATCGCGGGCATGCGGATTGACTGGAGCCTGTAAGGGAATGGTCAGTGGCAGCGAAGCGCCGCCAGCGTGACGCACCGACGCGCACTCCCTCCGCCCGCAGATCATCGCGGAGTGCCGGCCCGCTGCGGCGTCGCCCTCCGGTGCATGCCCCCGGCGGGCTTCAAGGACTGTTCGCTGCCCACGCCAGTTCGAACGTCAACGCCAGCCGCTGCCCCGGCTCCAGCCGATGCGGTGCCAGCGTGAAGCCGTCCGGCGGGCCGCTCTGCGGCTCGACACAGGTGGCGTGCGGCGCAGCGTCGTAGACCACCCAGTGGTCGTGGTCCGACCTCAGCCGCAGGCGCTGGCCTTCGCGTACCAGGGTGATGTCACTTTCGGCGATGAAGCAGTCGTCCCATGGGCCGTGGGCAGGAGATACACAGGGCAGCGTGGCAATGCCTTCCCTGTCCCGCGGATACATCGAGCGAGGACTGAACAGCAGTCGTTCCGGCTTCCGGAACCAGGGGTGCCAGCCCAGCACCGCCGGCATCGCCTGCCCGCCCGCCTGGACCGAGAGGCGCAGCTGCAGGCTGTGAGGGTGCAGGCTCACTTCCTGGAGGGCGACGCCACCGAAGGGCCAGTACCTGTCGCGTGGCAGCGCCAGCGACAGCGTGGCCGTGGCTGTCTCCATGCGCTCGACCTGCCAGGGCCGCGTGAAGCCCACGCCATGGATGGCATGCCCGCCGAAATTGAGCGGCAGCGCATGCGGCGCGCCGTCGAAGCAGAACTGTCCCTGGCGGATACGCCCGGCCCACGGCACCATCGGGTAGCAGCCCCACGCGATCGCCGCCGTGCCCGCCTGCTGCGCATCCACCAGCCAATCCACGCCCCGGTAACGCAGGTGCGCCACGCGCCCGCCCGCCCCTGCGGCGAGCGCAACCTCCAGTTCGCCGCATCTGAGCCAGTGCAGCTCACCGGCCGGCAGCGGGGCCAGCGCATCATCCATCGGCAGCATGCGCTCAGGCCCCATAGGGATTGATCGTGCGGATGCTTCCGTCCGGCTCCATGTGCAGCGGCGTGCACTTGGCCGAGCGCAGGTGGGTGATGCCGCCGGACATCAGTGCATCGTGATAGAACAGGTACCACTGTCCGTCGAACTGGCAGATGGAGTGGTGGGTGGTCCAACCGACCACGGGGGTGAGGATCACGCCGGCATAGGTGAACGGTCCATACGGGCTGTCGCCGATGGCGTAGCACAGCTGGTGGGTGTTGCCAGTGGAGTACGACAGGTAGTAGCGACCCTGGTACCTGTGCAGCCACGGACCTTCGAAGAAGCGGCGCGCATGGTCGTCGGCACGCAGCGGCTGGCCATGCTCATCCAGGATCTGCACTTCGCGGGTGGGCTCGGCCAGCTCGGTCATGCCGGCATCCAGGCGGCCCACGCGCGGGCCCAGGGCCGGTGCGCTGCCCTCGGGTTCCTCGTGTGCCACGTCGTACTGGTTGTCACGATACTTCTGCAGCTGCCCGCCCCAGATGCCGCCGAAGTACAGGTAGTGGCTGCCATCGTCGTCTTCGAACACGGCCGGGTCGATCGAGTACGCGCCCTTGATCGGCTCCGGCTGGGGCACGAACGGGCCCTCCGGTCGCGCACCGATCGCCACGCCGATGCGGAACCGGCCCCCGGCATCCTTGGCCGGGAAGTAGAGGTAGTAGCGGCCATCACGGCAGGCGGCATCGGGGGCCCACATCTGTTTCCGCGCCCAGGGCACGTCGCGCACGTGCAACGCCATGCCGCAATCGACGGCGGTGCCGTCGGGCGTATCCATCCTCAGCACGTGGTAATCCTGCATGCCGAAGTGGCCGCCTTCATCGTCGAATGGCTGGCCGCCGTCGATGTCGTGCGACGGATAGATGTACAGGCGACCCTCGAATACGTGCGCCGAAGGGTCGGCCGTGTAGATGTGGGTCACCAGCGGTTGCGAAATGGCGTGCGCGGTGAGCTGCGCAAGGCGGGCTTCGCTGGCCTGGCCGTCTTCACCGGCAGAGAGGTCGATCATGGTTGTCGTCTTGGAGTTACGCGGAGGCGTCGGCGGAACGGCGACGCAGGAGGAGATCCTGTTCGATGCGTGTTTCCGTGCGCTTGTCGATCCGGTAGAAGAACAGCAGCGCGACGGCGAGCAGGAAGGGAAGGGAGCAATAGACGCTTACGGTCAGGCGGATGCCCTGCACCACGGCCTCAGGCTGCTGCACCAGGCCTGCCTGGTAGCCGTAGTGGGCAAGGATCGCGGCGACCAGCGCGCCGCCGACACTGAGGCCGATCTTCAGCCCGCACAGCATCGCCGAGAAGATGATCGCCGTTGCCCTTCGATGGTTCTTCCACTCCGAGTAGTCCGCGACGTCGGCAATCATCGCCCACAGCAACGGGATGGTGATGCCATAGCAGAAGCCATGCAGCATGAACGCTGCGAACGCCACCGCCACCGCCGTGGGAGGGAACAGGTAGAAGGCCAGCAGGAACAGGGTCGAGACAAACAGGGCGCCACCGAAGACGTCGCGCTTGCCGAAGCGGTCCGCCAGCCGCCGTGATGCGCCAATACCCAGGATCATGCAGAGGATGCCGCACGCGTTGAACAGGCTGAACGCCGAGGTGGCCGCATCCTTCGGCCAGGTGAACGCCGCGAAACCGGCGCTGGCGAGGGCGCCATTCAATGCACGGATCAGGCCGTTGAAGCCAGAGTTTTCCAGGAAGCCGGCCAGCGCCGCTTCGCTCATGTAGTACTGGAAGTAATAGATGTAGGTGCCGCCTTTCAAGGCCAGGTTGATGAACACCAGCACGGTCAGCGCCAGCATCACCTGCCACGGGCGGTTGTGCAGCAGGTCCGACAGGTCCTGCACTATGCCGCCGGTCTGCTCGCGCGTCGGCACGATGCGTTCGCGGGTGGTGGCGAAGGTGATCAGGAAGAACACCGTTCCGATCAGTGCGAAGGCGGTCATGACCCGTTCGAAGCCGCGCACCCGGTCGCCGTCGCCCAGGATCAGCACCAGCGGCATCAGCAGCACCTGGATGATGAACTGCGCGATCATCACGGCCACGAAGCGGTAGGCCGAAAGGCTGTTGCGCTGGGCCATGCTGCCGGTCAGCACGCCGCTCAGCGCCGAGTACGGCAGGTTGTTCGCGGCGTAAACGCAGACCAGCAGGGCGTAGGTGCCCAGTGCATAGATCACCTTTCCGCGCTCGCCCAGGTCCGGGGTGCTGAACGCCAGCAGCGACAGTACGCCAAAGGGAATGGCCGTCCACAGGATCCACGGGCGGAAGCGGCCCCAGCGGGTGGACGTCCGGTCAGCCGCGATGCCGATCAGCGGCGTGAACACGAACGCACCCAGCAGGCCGACCACAAAGATGATCGTGGCCGCGGTCGCAGCTGGCAGGCGGTAGACGTCGGTGTAGAAGAATGCCAGGTAGGTGATCAGGGTCTGGAAGATCAGGTTGGCAGCGAGATCGCCCAGGCTGTAGCCGAGCTTCTCGCGTACCGATAGCGCGTGTTCAGTGCTTGCCATGCAGCGGACGTCCTGGAAAAGGAATCTGGTCGAAGGGGAATCGATGTCGCCCGGGGCGATCAGTCATGCGCGGGCACTACGGTGAACCTGCTCCGCGCACGTGTATCGGCACTGGACGCCCCCACCCTGACCTCGTAGGCACCGGGCTGCACCGCGTACACCGCACGCGCTTCGTCATAGTGGCGCAGGGCCTGCGCCGCCTCCAGGGTGAACGTCACCGTGCGGCGTTCGCCCGGGGCCAGCTGGACCCGCTGGAAGCCCCGCAGTTCCTGCACGGCATCGCCGCTGCCGGCGTGTTCGCGCCGCACGTACAGCTGCACCACTTCGTCACCGCTGCGCGTGCCCGCGTTGGTCACGTCCACCGACGCGGCCACGCGGCCATCGGTGCCGATGGTGTCCGCATCGAGGCGGAGCGTTCCATAATCGAAACGCGTGTACGACAGCCCGTGACCAAACGGGTACAGCGGCGTGCCACGGAAGTAGCGGTAGGTACGGCCCTCCATGGCGTAGTCGTCGAATGCCGGCATCGCTTCGCCGGCCTTGTAGAAGGTGACCGGCAAACGGCCGGCGGGATTGACGTCGCCGAACAGCGCCTGGCCGACGGCGGTACCGCCGCGCTGCCCGGGATACCAGCTCATCAGGATCGCCGGCAGATGCGCCTGCGCCCAGTCCACGGCGATGGCCGAGCCGCCGGTGAGTACCATCACCACCGGCTTGCCGGTAGCGTGCAGGGCCTCCAGCAGGGTGCGCTGCGGCGCGGGCAACCGCAGGTCGGTGCGGTCGCCACCGGCAAAGCCCGGATAGTTGACCGTCATCTCCTCGCCTTCGACATCACCGGTAAGGCCACCGACGAACACCACCACGTCGGCCTCGCGTGCGGCATCGAGCGCTTCATCGAACGGCGCCTTGGCGCCGGGCATGCGCCAGCCCAGGCGCACGCCGGCATCGCGCTGGTCGTCGTAGTACTCCAGCTTCAGGTCATAGGCACGCCCCGCCTGCAGGTCGAGTTCGACACCCTCGGCATGCAGGCGATCTGTGTTCACCCAGTGATCGATCACACGCTTGCCGTCCAGGTACAGGCGGTAGCCATCATCGCCGGCCACCTCCAGCCGGTAGCGACCGGACACGGGGGGCAGCAGTTGGCCGCTCCAGCGGATGCTGAAGCGGTCGTTGGGAATCCCCTGCCCCGGTGCTGCTTCGCCGCGTGCCAGCAGGTTGTCGGTCGGCGAGCCGCGGTCCCAGCGGAAGCCGATCTGCGCGTCGGTGCGCACCAGGGCCGGCGCACCGGACAGGTCGGGCGTGCGGAAGTACTCGCCACGCAGGCCACGCTCGGGCGAGTCCGCCGAGGGCCGCAGGAAGGTCGGCTCGACCAGCGGCGTGGCACCGGGATCGTCGCGCCCTTCCACCAGGTCCACGCCGCGGGCATAACGCACTTCAACGCCCTTGGCCGCCTCGCGTATGCCCTGCAGGATGGTGACCGGCGCCGCCGGTGTGCCGAAGTAGTTGCCGAGCAGAGCCATGGTGTCGTCGGCGGTAGGTCCGACCACGGCAATGCGCTTGGTGTCGCGCGACAGCGGCAGGATGCCGTCGTTCTTCAGCAGCACCAGCGACGCCTGCGCGGCCTTGAGGGCCAGCGCATCATGGGCCGGGGCCTGGTTCACCGAGGCCGGAATGCGCGCCCAGCGCACCCGCTCCGGCGGATCGAACATGCCCAGGCGCATCCGTGCGGTAAACAGGCGGGTCACCGCATCATCGATCTCCGCTTCGCTGATCAGGCCCTGACGCACGGCCTCGGGCAGCGTGGCGTACTCCTGGCCGCATTCCAGCTCGGTGCCGTTCCTGACCGCCAGCGCCGCGGCGGCTTCGCGCGTGGCGACGATATGGTGGTGCTTCCAGATATCGACGATGGCCCAGCAGTCCGAGACCACGTAGCCCTTGAAGCCCCAGTCGCGTCGCAGCACATCGCGCAGCAGGAAACGGCTGGCGCTGGCGGACTCGCCGTACACGCGGTTGTAGGCGCCCATGACCGCATCCACTTCGCCCTCCTTCACCAGCGCCTCGAACGCCGGCAGGTAGGTGTCATACAGGTCGCGCCGGCTGGGCCGTGCATCGAAGTGATGGCGATCGGCCTCCGGTCCGCTGTGCACGGCCAGATGCTTGGCGGTGGCGTCCAGCTTCCGGTAGACGGGGTCGTCGCCCTGCAGGCCGCGCACGAAGGCAACGCCCATGCGGGCGGTGAGGTAGGGATCCTCGCCGTAGGTTTCCTGCCCGCGGCCCCAGCGCGGGTCGCGGAAGATGTTGACGTTCGGCGACCAGAAGGTCAGGCCCTGGTAACGGCCATGCGCGCCTTCGCGGAGGAACTGGTGGTGCTTCGCGCGGGCCTCGTCGCTGATGGTCGTGGCCACCTGCCCCATCAACGGAACATCGAAGGTGGCGGCCAGGCCGATTGCCTGCGGAAACACCGTGGCCTGCCCTGCCCGTGCGACGCCATGCAACCCCTCATTCCACCAGTCGTAGGCGGGCACACCCAGCCGTTCGATTGCCGGCGCGGCATTCTGCATCTGCGCGGCCTTTTCTTCCAGGGTCATCTGCGCGACGAGTGCGGCGGCCCGTTGCTCGAAGCTTGCCGAGAGATCCAGCCAGGGCCGTGGCGCGGCCGCGGATGCGGCGGCCGCCACGCAGGTCAGGACGAACAGGATGGCCCGGCCACACCACGTACGGCGGCGGGCACTGGATGAAATCGACAGTCTCATTTGCTTCTCCCGGTGCGCTCGTCGCGCGCGAAGGGACCCAGCAGTGCGCCCACGAAGCCGCCTGCCCGGTCCGTACTCAGAACGGTGCCGTCCACGTCGCCCGCGAGCAGTTGCCAGCCCCGCCCGTCGCCGGTGTCGAACGAGAACGCGTAGTCGCCCTCGTTGCCGGCAATCTTCAGGCGCACTGCTGCAGACGTCGGCACGGCATGGCTGGCCAGCGTCCGCGTACTGCCACCACCGTCACGCGCTTCGAGGAAGAGCGAGAGGCGCCCCCCGCCAAGGTCACGAACGCCGAGGAAGTACCAGTACGCCTCGCTCTGGAACGCCGCCAGACCGGCGGCGACACCGGGGGCGGGCGGGGTCATCGCGGTGCTCGCCTCGAAGCGCAGATGCTGCTGGCGCCGGCCGAGAAATGCCGGATTGCGCAACGTGTCCAGATTCTCGGCAAGCGGGTGCACGGCCAGCATGCCGGGGCGCTTGTGCAGGTCTGCCCAGGCATGCCTGGGCACGCGCACGCGCAGCCACTGGCGATCGAGCGTCGGGCCATCAAAATTGTCGCGCGCTACGAAATTACCGGTCGACGGGGCCTGCGATGCCTCGCCCTGCATCCATGACGGCGCCTTGGCCACGTAGGGAATGGCCTGGTCGGTCGGCAGGATCTGCGGCCAGCCATCCTGCCAGCGCACCGGCAACAGGTAGGTCTCGCGCCCGGTGTTGTAGTGGCGCTTCTGATAGTTGCGGCTGGCCAGGAATACCGCCCACCACGAGCCGTCCGGGCCTTCGACCAGGTCGGCGTGGCCGGCATTGGTGATCGGAAGCGGACGGTCGTCCGGCAGTTCGCGCTGGGTCAGGATCGGATTGCCCGCATAGGGAACGTAGGGCCCCCACACCGCGCGGCTGCGCAGCACCACCTGCGAGTGCTGCGGCCCGGTACCTCCTTCAGCGTCGGACAGGTAATACCAGCCCTCCCGCTTGTAGATGTGCGGTCCCTCGATCCAGATCGGATTCTTCGCCGGCTCCACGCCTCCATCAACCAGCACCCGGCGGGGCCCGACCGGCTTGAATGCCGCCAGGTCGATCTGCTGCATCCAGATGGCGCGGTGCCCGTCGTAGCGCGGCGGACCGGGCGGTGCGTCGTTGTTGATCAGGTACACCTTGCCGTCGTCGTCAAAAAACAGTGATGGATCGATGCCATCGATGCCGGGCAGCCAGTGCGGATCGGACCACGGCCCGGCCGGGTCGCGCGCGGTGGCGATGAAGTTGCCACCGCTGTCGGTGGCGGTGGTGACGACGTAGAAGGTGCCGTCATGGTATTCGATGGTGGGCGCGAAGATGCCGCGCGAGACGCTCAGCCCGTCGAAATCCAGCTGCGTGGGGCGGTCAATCACATTGCCGATCTGCTTCCAGTGCACCAGGTCGGCACTTTCAAACACCGGAATGCCCGGGAAGTAGGTGAAGCTGGAATTGACCAGATAGAACCGGCCGTTCGCGCGCACGATGCTGGGATCGGCATGGAAGCCGGCCAGGACGGGATTGCGGTAATGGCCGGCCGGCAGCGGCACTTCAAACGCCTGGTCATCGCCGCGGTACTCGAACCAGTCGAAGTACACCGGCGGAGCGTCCGGCGGCGCGCTGGCCCGGGTGGCAGCGGCCGACAGCAGGAACAACGCCCCCAGCAGGCGGCGCGCCATCGACCTCAGGCCGGCCCTGTCGCGGGCCAGAGGGGACTTCGTGGACAGCGTCATCATCGTCGGGCCTCGGCTTCGGCAATGGGAAGTTCGAACGGGCCGGCCGGTGCCCCGCTGCGATCGCGCAGCGTGCACACCGGGCCATCGGCCCAGCAGTAGCGGACGTGCGTTGCGTGCGTCGAGCGCGGGCCGCGCAGCAGGATCCGGCGCCCATCCAGTTCGGCGTCGCCGTAGTCGCAGTGGCGGGTATCGCGCTCCGACCCGCAGAATTCAAAGCCGATCGGACCCACTGCGCCGGTAGCGGTGAGTGTGCCGTCGACGTCCTCGAACGCAATGGCCACGCCCGCGGGCGTCCGCACCGCGGTGACCGCTCGAGGACCTGAAGGGGCCACGTCCTGCTCGCCGTACACGACGTGGCGGGCCACGCGCGCGAGGCGGCGCCCGAGCTCCTGCTTGTTCGGTGGATGGATGTCGTAGGCATCGCCGATGTCGATGGCGATGGCGAGCCCGCTCTGCGCATCTTCGGCTGCGACCCGCCGCTGCGCCTCGCGCACCTGTGCCCAGCCGCTGTCGGCCGGCGCAACCGGTGGCTGGCCATAACCGGCCAGCTGCACCAGCAACAGGGGCAGGCGTGCGCCGAACTGCCGCCGCCAGTCGTCGCGCAGCGCACGCAGGCGCAGCGCATACGTCGCGCCCTCGCCGGTGTTCGATTCCCCTTGATACCAGAGCATGCCGCGCAGCCCGACGCCCCCGAGCGGCGCGATCATTCCGTTGTACAGCGTCGACAGCCCGGTGGCGGCCTGCCAAGGGGCAAATGGCGGCGCCTGCTGGCCCGGCGCCACCCGGTACTTCCACGGACGCTGCAGTGCCACCCGCTCACCGTCGTCGAACTGCAGGCCGTATGCCGTGGCGGGGCCGGCCAGGCCGCCTTCGCCGTAGGTGTCCAGCACGTTGACCGCAATGACGTTGGATCCTGCCTTCAGCAGGCCACGTGGCAACGGGTAGCGCCTCTTGCCGGCGCCGTACTGGCTGCCGACCGCGACCCCGTTCACCCAGGTCACGTCCACCTCGTCGGCCGATGCCAGCTCCAGGGTCGCGCCGCGTGCAGCCTGTTCAGCGCTCAGCACCACCTGCGTGCGATACCAGACCATGCCGTTGTAGTCGGCAAGCGCGGGCTCGTTCCAACGCTCCCATGCGCCCAGTGTGGCCGGTGCGCGCGACCATCCTCGGTCATCGGCATCCGCGCGCCATGGGGCGTCGCCGGGCAGCGTGCCCTCGCGTGTGGCCCACCAGTGCTGCCAGTAGCGGCCCCAGGCTGCGCGTGCCTCCAGCGGATCACGCGCAGACCGCGCGAGGATATCGAGGGCCTCATCCAGGCCGCCCTGCCCGCGCAGTGCACCAACGCTGGTCCAGGCCTCGATCCGCGAGCCACCCCACGCCGCCTCGATCAGCCCCATCGGCACGTCGACCGTGCGCTGCAGTTCGCGCGCGAAGTAGAAGCAGGTGGCGGAGAAATCGCGCACCGCATCAGGCGTTGCCGATGTCCAGGCAGTGCTGTCGTTGAAGCTCTCCTGTGCCTGCGCGGCGGCGTGCTGCGGCACGGTGAACAGCCGGATCCGTGGCATCGTGGCTGCGGCAATCTCGCTGGCTGCGTTGAGCGAGCGCCACACCGGCAGTTCCATGTTCGACTGTCCCGAGCACAGCCACACGTCGCCGACCAGCACGTCGCGCACCCTCTCCCGACGTGTCCCGGCAATTACCTCCAGCGTATGCGGACCGCCCGCGGCCATCGGGGACAGCGTCGCCTGCCAGCCGCCTGCGGCGTCCGCCCGGGTGCTTACCGCCTGCCCGGCAAACGTCACGGAAACCGGCTGCCCAGGGCCTGCGTGCCCCCAGACCGCAATGGGCCGGTCACGCTGCAGGACGGCGTGATCCCTGAACAGCGGATGCAGCAGCCCCGTCGTTTCCCGCGCCGCGGCCGGCATCGCCACCACTGCCGCAACCATCATCAACAGCGCATACCCGACCGCTCCGAACCTGCTCATCGCCCATCCCCCGGTGCGAACGGAAACTGCAACGCCTGGTAGTACGACAATGGCTGCGGCGGTGGCCGTTCGCCGGCGGGCAGCGGCCGTCCGCTGAGTGACTGGAAGTACGCCACGCTGGCGTCACGCCACCATTGCGCTTCGTCGTGCTGGATCTGCAGGAACGCAGCAACGTGCCGATGCCGCTGCGGATCGATCCGGTCGCGCAGGGCTGCCCAGGTGTCCTGCATCGACCGCACCTGGCGCACACCGCGCGAATAGCGCCCGACCAGCTCATCCCAGAGCGTCCTGCCCGAGCGCATGCGGCGGTCCCACGGCACATGATGGAACCACAGCAGCAGCGACTCGGGCACGCGTGCGGAATCGCCGTAGATCTCGGCGACCTGCGGGGCGTACTGGCCCACTGCGTTGCTTCCGCTGGCGCTGCGATCAAAACCGATGCCCTGGCTGTCTGCGCGGTGGTAGTACACCGACGTCCAGTCCGCACGTGGGCCTCCGTCCACCCAGGGGCCGGGGCCGTAGTGATGGCCGCGTGCCATCAGGTGGTGCAGGCCCAGCGGCGTCATGTAATCCACTGCCGCCTCGCGCGAGTCCATCATCATCCGCACGATCGGGCCGGTCACCTGCGGGTCGGGCGAGAACGTCAACGCTGCCCAGTCTTCGGCAATCGCGCGCGCGGATTGCTGCGGGTTCCAGGCCAGCCGGCCGAAGGCGTACCAGTTGGCCTGGTCGAAGTGCGAGCCACTCCAGGTGCGGTCCACGCCGATGTTGGCGACGCCGGCAATACCGGTCAGTGCGTGGCCCTCCAGCGAGCCATCGATCACGCGGGCCACCGTGGAGCCCTCGCCGCGGGCATGGGTGTCGGCCTGCAGCACTTCCTCGTAGAGCGTTCCCAGGTAGACCAGGTGCGTCGCAAAACCCAGGTATTCCTTGGTGATCTGCAGTTCCATCATCAGCGGCGTGCGTGGCATCGCGCCGAACAGCGGATGGAACGGCTCGCGCGGCTGGAAGTCGATGGGGCCGTTCTTCACCTGCACGATCACGTTGGGGCGGAAGGCACCGTCCAGCCGGACAAACTCGCTGTACGCCTGCTTGGCGCGATCTTCGGGAACCTCGTGCGAATACACGAAGGCCCGCCACATCACCACGCCGTTGTAGGGTGCCAGCGCGTCGGCCAGCAGGTTGGCGCCGTCGGCATGGGAACGACCGTAATCCTGCGGGCCGGGTTGCCCCTCCGAGTTCGCCTTGACCAGGAAGCCGCCGAAATCCGGAATGCGCGCATGGATCTCATCGACCTTGTCGCGCCACCAGCGCCGCACGCCGGGATCCAACGGGTCAGCCGTCGCCAGGCCGCCGAGCTCGATGGGCGCACTGAAGCGTGCGCTCAGGTAGACCCGGATGCCATAGGGGCGGAACAGGTCGGCCAGCGCGGCGGCTTTGGCCAGATAGGCCGGCGACAGGCTCAGCGCACTGGCGTTGACGTTGTTGAGGACGGTGCCGTTGATGCCGAGCGAAGCGTTGGCACGGGCGTAGTCGGTGTAGCGCGGGTCACGCCATTGCGGCAACGTCTGCCAGTCCCACAGCGAGCTGCCCGCATAGCCACGCTCGACGTAGCGGTCCAGGTTGTCCCAATGGTCGAGCACACGCAGTGCGACCCGCGGCGACTCCCGCACGTCCAGCCCCCGCAGCGGCATGCCACGCTGCAACAGGCGCAGCAGGTGGAACGTGCCATACAGCACGCCGACATCCCGGCGTGCCGCCACCAGCAGCACATCGCGCCCCTCGGTCCGGACCTGCCGGATCAGGAAGCCCTCGTCGCCCAGCGTGGCAACCTCGTTGCCGAACGCGGCGACCAGCGCCGAAGACTGCGGCGTACCCAGCACCAGGGCATGGTCAGTACTGATTGCCGTTCGCATTGGCGGGGCCGTTCCCAGCAATCCAGGAAGGCTGCGCGCAAGCTCGTCGCGGGTGGCGCGCTGCATCGGCGTGCCATCCGGGGCCACCACTTCGGCCAGCTGCCGCCGGTAGTCGGCAGCGACCGTTGTGGCAACCGGCTGGTAGCGCATCCACAGCCTGTAGCCATCCTCCGCCCGTGCACCGCCAGCACAGGCCAGCAGTGCGAGCACGGCGCACAGGCGCGTGCCGACAGCACGCAACAACGGCGTTAACATGCGCCTTTGTAGACTACGTCCGGGCCCGGGGCAGCGCATCATCGTCCTTCGCACCCGCGCGGCAGCGCCACCAAGAACAAAGGGATCGTGCATTGGACAAGCCGAAGAAGTCGGTTCGCCGCAGAACCGCAGGCGTGACGATCGACGAGGTTGCGGCCCTTGCCGGCGTTTCGCCGATGACCGTGTCGCGGGTGATCAACCAGGGCAAGGTGCGCGACGTCACCCGCGAGCGCGTGCTGCGCGCCGTGCGTGAGCTGGGCTATACGCCCAATCTTGCTGCCAGTTCGCTGGCCGCCGCACAGCACACGCGCATTGCGCTGATCTACACCAACCCCAGCGGCGCCTATCTGCGCGAACTGCTGGTGGGCCTGCTGCGCGTCGCCTCCAGTTCCGCCATCCAGCTGGTCATCGACTACTGGGACAACCTGGATGCCGACTCCGAACGCAGGGCGGCGCGCGCGCTCGCCGGACGCGTCGACGGGGTGATCCTGCCGCCGCCCCTTTGCGAATCGCAGGCCGCCGTAAGCGAACTGGTCAAGGCTGGCATTCCAGTGGTGGCCATCGCATCGGGTCGCCTGAGCGAGGCCCTGTCCTGCGTCCGCATCGACGATTTCAGTGCGGGCAGGGAAATGACCGATCACCTGCTCCGGCAGGGACACACCCGCATCGGTTTCATCCGTGGGCGCGATGACCTGAGCGCAAGTGCGCTCCGTTACGACGGCTTCGTCACCGCCCTGCGCGAGGCCGGGCTTGCGGTGGAGCCTGGCCTGGTCCAACACGGTGACTACACCTACCGGTCCGGCCTGGCTGCCGCCGAAAAGCTGTTGTCCCAACGCCGCCCACCGACCGCGATTTTCGCCAGCAACGACGACATGGGCGCCGCGGCCATCTCCGTCGCGCATCGGCGCGGGCTGGAAGTGCCACGCGACCTGTCGGTGGTGGGTTTCGATGACACCTCGGCCGCCACCACCGTGTGGCCGGAACTGACCACGATCCACCAGCCCATCGCCTCGATGGCCAACGCGGCCGTCGACATCCTGCTGCGCACCATCCGCCGTCCGGCGGGGGACGCAACGGTGCTGCGCGATCATGTGATGCCGCATCGGCTGATCGCACGCGGTTCGGTCGCCGCGCCGCCCCGGGGGCGGTAGCGCAGGCCTCATGCTCCGCATCCGAGGGTGACCTCGGCTTCGTTCAGCGCACCCAGGGCGACGCGTGACACGGAGATCGTCATCGCGTCGGCCGTCACCACCGACCACGGTCGGTCGATCGCGTCCAGCGTTGCACCCGCCTTGGCCAGGCACTTCAGCGGCACGCCGACACGCTTCCACTGGCCCTGTGGTAGCGCCGCCAGCGCCGGCCCGATGGCGATGCGCGCCGAGCAGCCCACGCCGCAACCGACCGACAGCCACGCCTCGCCCTTCGGGGCTGCGTCCACCCGCAGCGTGGTCAGCAGCATCAGGTCGCCGTTCGATTCACGCCGCAGGTCCAGCGCCGTGTGCGACTGCAGTGCCGCGGCGGCTTCGCCATTGCCCGACCAGGCCAGGCGTCGCCCATCCTCCTGCGCCAGATGATCCACGCCGGTGATCTTCAGCCGGTCACCGGGCAATGCGTCCGGCACGCGGGTCACGGTCAGGCCCTGGCCTGCGGCCTGCTCAAGGCGCAGCGCCATGCCGGGGCCTGCATCACCGCGCGCAAAGAACACGCCCGTCGCGCCCTCGTTGCCGGTCACGCCCGATGCCTCCGGCAGCGCGGCCAGGTCGCCGTTGTCGGCGTAGGTCAGGCCGAAGCCGAACGCAAACAACGGATCGTAGTCCTTCTGGCCGACGTTGTTGGCGTACTGGGTGGCGGTGCGCGGCCAGCTGAAACTGAGCTTGCCCTTGAAATCGTGCTGCACGCGGCCATCGCTTCCGCGCAGCAGTACATCGGCAATGCCGGCGCCTTCCGAGCCCGGCAGCCATGCAGCCACGAAAGCATCGGCGGCATTGATTTCCCGGTTCACCCAGAGCGGCCGTCCGCTCAGGAAAACCGCAACGACCGGTATGCCTTCGGCCTTGAGCCGCTTGAGCAGCGCCAGGTCCGTTTCGTTGCCGGGCTTGTAGGCCAGCGTCGGCCGGTCTCCCTGGAACTCGGCATAGGGGTCCTCGCCAAACACCACCACCGCCACGTCGGGCTTCACTGCATAGCGACCGTCGACGGCAAGCACGGCTTCACCACCGGCCGCCCTGGCCTGGCGCGCGATGCCCTCGTAGATCGTGTCCGCATTGGGGAAGTCCTTGCGGGTGGTGCCGGTGCCCTGCCAGTTGAGCGTCCAGCCGCCGGCCTGCTTGCCGACATCGTCGGCTCCGTCGCCGGCCACGAGGATCCGCTGCTTCGGCGACAGCGGCAGGAGGCCGTTCTGGTTCTTCAGCAGGACCAGCGATTCGCGCACGGCCTGCCGGGCGACCGCGCGATGCGCCGGCGCGCCGATCAGTGCGAACTGCCCGCCGACGGCCCGCGTGGATGGCCTGCCGGCCTCGAACAGCCCAAGGCGGAACTTGACCCGCAGGATCCGGCGCACCGCATCGTCCAGGCGTTGCGGCGTGATCCGCCCATCCTTCACCGCAGCCAGCGTCGTCTCGTAGAAACCCTTCCAGCTGTCCGAGGCCATCGCCATGTCCAGGCCCGCGATGATGGTGGCCGGGCAATCTGTGGTGGTGCAGCCCTTGACCTGTCCATGACCATTCCAGTCACCTACCACGAAGCCACCGAAGTTCATGCGGCCCTTGAGCACATCGGTGAGGTAATGCCGGTGTCCATGCATCTTCTCGCCATTGACGCTGTTGAACGACGCCATCGCGGTCTGCGCGCCGGCGGCGATTGCCGGCGGATATCCGGCGGCGTGGATGCGCACCAGGTCTGACTCGCTGATGCGGGTGTCACCCTGGTCCTTGCCGTCGGTGGTGCCCCCATCGCCCAGGAAGTGCTTCACCGAGGCGATCACATGGCGGCCATCGAGGAACTCGGGTGTTCCCACCCTGCCCTGCAACCCCTCCACCATGGCGGCGGCATAGCTGGCCACCACGTCCGGCGATTCGGAGTAGCCTTCGTAGGTGCGTCCCCAGCGATCATCCTGGGGTACGGCAACGGTCGGCGCGAACGTCCATTCCATGCCGGTAACGCGGGTCTCCAGCGCGGTGATGCCACCGATCTGCCGCAGCAGCTCCGGATTGCGCGTGGCGCCCAGCCCGATATTGTGCGGGAACAACGTGGCGCCTATGATGTTGCTCTGCCCGTGCACGGCATCGATGCCGAACAGCAGCGGAATGGCCTTGCCGCCTTTCGAGGTGTCCATGGAGGCGTCGTAGAAGGCGTCGGCCAGCGCCAGCCATTCGGCCGGCGAGGCGTCATAGCGGCCGCCGGGATCGGAGTTGCCTCCGGCCAGGATCGAGCCGAGCCGGTAGCGGCGCACATCATCGGGGGTGACGCTGGCGATGTCGCCCTGCACCAGCTGGCCGACCTTCTCTTCCACCGTCATGCCCGCCATCAGGTCGGTGATGCGCTTCTCCAGTGCCGGATCCGCAGCCAGCGGCCAGGTGACCTCCGGCCAGGGATCCTTGTCGGTGGTTGCGGCGGCGGCAGCCCGGTCCTGGCCGCGGCAGCCAAGCAATCCCAGCATCAGTGCGGCGACCAGCGCGCCGCTGCGGTTTACGAAGGTCTGCGATGTCATGGCGCTCATCCTTCCATCTGCTCCAGTTCCTTGCCCTTGGTCTCGTGCACATGCCGGACGACGAAGATCACCGAGATCACGGCAGCAACCAGGTAGATGCCGTAGGTGGCCGCCAGCCCTGCCGCGGCCAGCAGCATCGGGAACGTTACCGTGACCACGAAGTTGGAGGTCCATTGCGCTGCGCCAGCGACCGCCAATGCCGAACCGCGGATCTGGTTCGGGAACATCTCGCCCAGCATCACCCACATCACCGGCCCCCAGGACAGATTGAAGAACACGACGTAGGCGTTGGCCGCCACCAGCGCCAGCGTGCCCATGCGGCCGGGCAGCTGCAGATGTCCGTCGGCCAGCGAACCACTGGCAAAGGCCACCACCACCAGTGCAAGCGACAGCGACATCCCGGCCGAGCCGAACCACAGCAGGGGTTTGCGGCCGATCCGGTCAATCAGCAGCACGGTGACCACGCAGGCACCGATGCTCAGCGCGCCGGACAGCACGTTGATCAGCAGCGCGTCGTTTTCGGAAAAGCCGACCGCCTGCCACAACACGGCGCCGTAATAGAACACCACGTTGATGCCGACCAGCTGCTGGAAGCAGGCCAGCCCGACGCCGACCCAGACAATCGGGCGGATCCGCCCGGTCCCCCTGCTCCTCAGGTCGGACAGGCGCGGGCGATGGTGGTCGTTGGACAGCGAGGCATCGATCTCCTCGAGCGTGGCCCTGGCCTTGTCGCTGCCCAGCAGCCGGGTCAGCACCTGCAGGGCGTCGTCCTTGCGCCGTTTCACCACCAGGTAGCGCGGGCTCTCCGGAATGGTCAGCAACAGCAGCAGGAACAGCAGCGATGGCGCGGCCTGCATCCAGAACATCCAGCGCCAGGCGGCCTGCCCGGCCCACAGCGGCTCGGTCGACGCCCCCGCTGCGGCCGCCAGCAGGTAGTTGGACAGGAAGGCAGCGGTGAGCCCGGTGATGATGGCGATCTGCTGCACCGTGGCCAGGCGGCCGCGATAGCGGGCCGGAGCGACCTCGGCGATGTAGGCCGGCGAGATCACGCTCGCCGCGCCGACCGCGAATCCGCCCACCACCCGCGCCGCAATGAACCAGCCCGACGAGACCGCCGCCCCCGCACCGAGTGCCGACAGCAGGAACATCACCGCCGACAGGATCAGCACGTTGCGGCGGCCGAGGCGGTCGGCCAGGCGGCCGGCACTGAACGCGCCCACCGCACAGCCCAGCAGCATCGACGCGATCTCGAACCCCTGCATCCATTCGCCGGACCGGAACGCCTGGTGCAGGCCGTCCTGGGTGCCATTGATCACGCCGCTGTCGAAGCCGAACAGAAAACCGCCAATCGTCGCTACCACGCTGATCAGTACGATCAGCCGGGTGTTCTCGCCGCTGCCTGCTGCCTGGTTCATCCCCTTCCCCTTGAGTGCACCGTTGCCGCCGTTGGCCTGCCTGCTGCGCTCAGCGCAGCAGGTACTGGTTGAGCAGGTTTTCGTAACGCTCCTGCTTGCCGCTGGCTTGGCGCGGTTCGCCGAGGCGGGCGGCCAGGCCCGCCAGGTCCGGCAGGCTGAGCGTGCCGCGCTCGAAATCCTGTCCGGCGCCGGAATCGAAGCTTGCGTAGCGTTGCGCACGCCATTGCTCCCACGGCGACTCGGTCAGCAGTGCATGGGCAACCTCCAGCCCGCGTGCGAACGCATCCATGCCGCCGATATGGGCAATGAACAGATCCTCCAGGTCGGTCGACTCACGGCGCACCTTCGCATCAAAGTTCAACCCGCCCTCCAGCCCGCCCTGGCGCAGCACGACCAGCATTGCGCCCACGGTGTCGTACAGATCGCTGGGGAACTGGTCGGTGTCCCAGCCGTTCTGCGCGTTGCCGCGGTTGGCATCGATGCTACCGAGCAGGCCATGATCGGACGCGACCTGCAGGTCGTGCTCGAAGGTATGGCCGGACAGCGTGGCGTGGTTGGCCTCGATGTTGAGCTTGAAGTCCTTGTCCAGCCCGTGTTCCTTCAGGAAGCCCACCACCGTGGCACTGTCGAAGTCGTACTGGTGCTTCATCGGCTCCATCGGCTTGGGCTCGATCAGGAAGTTGCCCTTCAGCCCGATGCTGCGGCCATAGTCGCGTGCCATGGTCAGGAAGCGCGCGAAATGCTCGATCTCCCGCTTCATCTGGGTATTGGCCAGCGACGCATAGCCTTCGCGCCCGCCCCAGAACACGTAGTGCTCGCCACCGAGTTCGACCGTGGCCTCGAGGGCGGCCTTGACCTGCACGGCTGCACGCGCGACCACCGCGAAGTCGGGATTGGTCGATGCGCCGTTCATGTAGCGCGGGTGCGAGAACAGGTTGGCCGTGCCCCACAGCAGCTTGACGCCGGTGGCCTCCTGGCGCGCCTTGGCCAGGCCCACCATATGCGAGAGGTTCTTCTGGTACTGGCCGATGTCGTCGGCATCCGGCGCCAGGTCGATATCGTGGAAGCACCAGTACGGCACGCCCAGCTTGGTGAAGAACTCGAACGCCGCGTCCACCTTTGCTTCGGCCGTGGCCAGTGGCGAGGCGGCCTCCCACGGGAACTGGCGGGTGCCCGGGCCGAACGGATCGTGCCCGGCATTGCAGAAGGTGTGCCAGTAGCACACGGCGAAGCGCAGATGCTCCTGCATGGTCTTGCCACCGATGACCCGGTTGGCATCGTAGACCTTGAAGGCAAGCGGATTGTCCGAGCCCTTGCCCTCGAACGGAATGCGGCCGACGCCGGGGAAGTATTCCTTGGCGCCGATGAAGGGCTGCGTGCTCATGGTGCGTGCTCCTGTCGTGGTACGGGGTGTCGTGGAGGAGTCATCAGCCGCGCTGAAGCGGCGTGATGGCATCGAGATGACTGAGGAAGCGTGCGTAGGCCCGTGCATAGGCATCGCTGCGGGCCGGATCCGGCCGTGCGGACAGCGCGGGATCGACGGTGACGTGGCGCGCGGTGATGTCGCTGATCGAGGTGGCGTCTCCCTGCGCCCGGGCGAGCGCCCACAGCGCCTGCAGTGCCGCACCAAACGCCGCACCTTCGGCCTGCACCGGGACGTCCACCGGCAGGCCGAACACATCAGCCAACAGCTGACGCCAGGCAGCGCTGTTGCTGCCACCGCCGGTGAGCACGATGCGATCGAACTGCATGCCCGCGCGGACGAAGGCGTCGTAGCCGTACTTCAGGCTGTAGGTCGCGCCCTCCATGGCGGCGCGGTACACATGCGCCGGGGTGAAATTGGCAATGTCCAGGCCAGCCAGCACGCCCTTGCCCAGCGGCAGGTCAGGGGTACGTTCGCCATTGAGGAACGGCAGCATCACCAGGCCCCCTGCCCCCGGCGGCGTTGCGCGAAGATGCGCGTCACCGTCGCGGCTGCTGAAACCGAAGGCGGTGGCCACGCGTTCGGTGGCCACGGTGCAGTTCATGGTGCAGATCAGCGGCAGCCAGCCCCCCGTGGACGAGCAGAACGCCGCCCACGCGCCGTCCGGATCGATCACTGGCGAGCCGGAATAGGCAAACAGCGTTCCGGAGGTTCCCAGGCTCATCGCCAGCCGCCCTTCCGTGACGCAGCCGGTGCCGATTGCCGCCATCATGTTGTCGCCGCCACCCACGGCAATCTTCACGGCCGCCGGCAGCCCGAACTCGGCGGCTGCCTTCGGCGCGATATCGAACAGGGCATCGGGCGCAGCGATCGGCGGCAGGCAGGCAGCAAGATCACGATCAGGATCGGTTGCGCGCAGCAGTTCCTGCGACCATGTGCGTGTGCGCACGTCCAGCCAGCCGGTGCCGGACGCATCGCCAAGCTCGCAGAACCGCTGCCCGGTCAACACGAAATTCAGGTAGTCGTGTGGCAGCAGGATGGTCGCCAGGCGCGCATAGGCGTCGGCACGGTGGGTCCGGGTCCAGGGCAGCTTGGAGGCCGTGTAGCCGGCCAGGATCGGGTTGCCCGCCAGCGCGATGGTCCGTTGGAACCCACCCACGGCGTCCATGATCTGGTTGCATTCGGCCGAGGTGCTGGTGTCGCACCACAGCTTGGCCGGCGCCAGTACCTCGCCAGCATCATCGACCGGCACGAACCCATGCTGCTGCCCCGATACCGCCAGCGCGACGATGCGTGCGCGCAGCGAGGGATCGATCCGGGCAAAGCAGTCGCGCAGGGCCGACACCCAGTCGGCCGGCGTCTGTTCACGGCTGCCATCGGCACCGCTGTCCAGCGCGAGCGGCGCGCTGGCCGAGGCCACCACCGCCTGCTTCCGCGGGTCATAGACCAGCACCTTCAGGCTCTGCGTCCCTGCATCGATCCCTGCAACCAGACCCATCGAAACCGCCTCCGATCAACAAAAAGGTAGCGCTAACATTCCGTGGACTCAAAAAGGGGGCGTGGTGTCCGGCCCCCTCGTTGCCACCGCGCGCGTCATCGCCCGCGGTGTTGCCGCACTGTAACCAGCTGCAGCGGAAAAAGCGTGCTGCAACGCAAAACCCTGCTACGTGCTCGCCGTCGTCGAACGCCATACGTCCACGCCGGACCTGCAGTACTGCGCGATGAACTCCGCCTGCGCCGGCATCTGCGCGGCGGCCTGCTGCACAGGCCCTTGGATGCCCTTCAACAAGGTACGCAGATCGACATCACTCACGGCCCGCGCCAGCGGGTGGGCAGGACCGGGCGCGATGCCCTGCCCGAGCAGCACGGTGGTCCAGGATTCGACACGGAACAGCTCGCCGGGGTCCTGCCACGCATGTGCACGCTCGCGCCACGCCTGCAGCCGCTGCTGCAGCGATTCCGGCACGCGCATCTCGCGACAGGCCTTCCACATCGGTTCGCTGCGCTGCGTGGCGTGGTAGTGCAGGATGATGAAGTCGCGCACGTGCTCCATTTCCTGCCGGCTGACATCGTTGTACAGCTGCACCAGCGACGCACTGATGCCGTCGAACGGGAACAACTGGATCAGGCGCACCACTGCGCTGATCGTCAGATGGATGCTGGTCGACTCCAGCGGTTCGATGAAACCGCTGGCCAGCCCGAGCGACACCACGTTCCTGTTCCACGCCTTCAGCCGGCGTCCACTGCGGAACGGCACCTTCCATGGATCGCGCAGGGGTGGAGCCCCGGCATCGCGCAGCAGTTTCGCGGCGGCCTCGTCATCGGACAGATGGCGGCTGTCATACACCAGCCCGCAGCCGACACGGTGCTGCAGCGCGATGTGCCAGCGCCACCCCGCCTCGTGGGCGATCGCCCGGGTATAGGGCACCGGCGGTGCCACCGCCTCGGTCTGCACCGCCACGGCACGGTCGCACGGCAGCCATTCGTGCCAGTCCTCGTAGCCGGTGCCCAGCGCCTGCTCGATCAGCAGGCCGCGGAAGCCGGTGCAGTCGATGAACAGATCGCCCTCGATCACCTGGCCGTCGTCCAGCACCAGCGCCTGCACCGAGCCGTCGTGCGCGTGCTGCCTGACCTGGGCGATCCGGCCTTCGATCCGCCGCAGGCCGTGGGCCTCGGCCCTGCGGCGCAGGAACCGCGCATACAGCCCGGCATCGAAGTGATACGCATAGCTGGCTTGCGGCTGGGTGTGCAGCGAGAAGCGGTCGCCACGCGAGGCGATGCTCTCCAGGCAGAAGTCGCCCAGGTCGGAGGGCATGCCGCGGCGCAGGCTGTCCAGCCAGAAGTGATGGAAGGGGGCCGCCCAGGTGCCATGGCCGATGGTGCCGAACGGATGGAAGAAGCGATCGCCCGGCAGGCGCCAGTTCTCGAACGAGATCGACAGCTTGAAGGTGCCGGCCACCGCGCGCAGGAACTCCTGCTCATCGATCTGCAGGAAGCGATGGAAGGTGCGGATCGGCGGCACGGTGGACTCACCGACGCCGACCGTGCCGATCTGCTCGGACTCGACCAGCGTGATCTGCAGCTGGTCACGGAACTGGTGCGCCAGCGCGCAGCCGGCCAGCCATCCCGCTGTACCGCCACCGGCAATGACCACCTTGCGGATGCGCCCTGCAGGCGCGCTCTGGGTATCCAACGCGGTGCCCTCTCTCAACGGTTGAGCCTGCCCAGCAGCATCGCGCGCATGCGGCGGGCGCGCTGCTCGTCGAACGGTGCCAGGTCCCCGCGCGCGGGGTCAGGCAGGTGCTGCCCCGCGCGCTCGCCAGGGCCGAATGCGTAGTAGCGGAAGAGTCCTTCCCAGGCCTGCTTTTCGCGCGCCGGCAGGTCACGCACGGCCCACATCGCGTGGTGCAGCGCCGCCAGCGCGGATCCCAGCCATGCCGGCGAGTTTCGCCACCAGTAGTTCACCAGCACGTTGAACGGCTCCAGGCTGCGTACATGGTGCCACCACATGCTGGGAATGAAGATCGCATCGCCGGGTCCAAGTACCGCGCTGCGTGCATGCGCCAGCGCCTCGCGGAAACGTGGATGCCGATCGAAGTCGGGGCGCTCGAAGTCCACCACGCTGACCACCTGTCCGCCCGGCGTGGGATCGAGCGGGCCCGGATAGAGGTTGTCGATCTGGGCGGGCGGGAACAGGGTGAACTCACGCCGCCCCACCGCGCAGCAGGCGAGATTGTCGGGTGTGTCGAAATGGCACGAGGCCGTCACCCGGTTGCCGATCCAGATGCTGGCGGTGGCGTCGATGCCCTGCTTCGCCAGACCGGCGTCGTTGGCCTGCGCGAATGCCGGCAGCAGTGCCCGCGCGATCGGCAGCGAGGCCACGTAGTAAGTTGGCGGTTGCGGTACATGCAGCGTCATGGCGATCTCTTCCAGCACCTGGGCCAGCACGCCGCGCCGCACTTCGAAATTCAACCGGGTGAAGTCCGCGCTGTAGAACGGGCGCCCCCCGATCTCGGGGCCGCCGAACGAGTACTGGATGGGCGCACCCGCATCGACGCTGCACAGGTACGCCATTGCGTCCTGCACCCCGCCCAGTCCGGCCTGGACCAGCGGCCAACCGCTGGCGATGCCGCGCAGTACAACCGGCTCACCGGCCTCCACCAGGTCAGCCAATGGCAAGGCGGCAGGATCGATGCCTTCCAGGATCCGCATCGGCAGGCGAGCGTGCACCGGTCAGTTCCTGACCGCCTGCGCGGTGCCGTCCTGCACGCGAAGGCGGCGCTGCTTCTCGGCAATCAGGCGGCGCATGTTGTGCAACGACGCAAGCATCAGGTACGCGCCTTCCAGGTAGCCGGCGCGGTTCAGTTCAGCCAGGCGTGCGCTGTCCAGCGTCGCCAGGCGCTCCCGGTCGATGCCATGCAGTCCGCTCACACTCACCCGGTGATGCGGCGCGACCTGCACGTCGAGCGTGACCGGCTGGATCAGGCCGCTGTCGTCGAGCATCGCGAACATTGCGACCGCGTACGCGCTGCCCTCGTGGATGCCGCGCAGTACCCCTGCGATGTGGTCCAGGTAAGGCGTGTTTCCACCCTGCGGCAGGAACACCGGCTCCCCGCCGCCGGAGGTGACACGCGGATGGTCCAGGTCGACGTGCATCACCGCGTCCTGGGTGAGCAGGCCGTCCACGTAGTGCTCCTGGAAGCCGATCAGGAACGGCCCTTTGGCGGCCGCGCCAGGCAGGTAGGAGGCATTCCAGCGCCCGTCCAACAGGAACAGGTTCTCGTGTTGTTCGAAACCCAGCAGGGCCACGGACTGCCACGCTCCCGTCCCGGTTTCCCTGCGCAGGAAGATCGGATACTCACGCTGCAGTTCGGCGAACTCGCTGGGATAGGCCGGCACCATGCCCACCGCATCGCCGAACTGCGGCCCGAATCCGGTGGCGACCTTCAGGTCCCGATGCGCGATGTTGTTGAGCATTTCATAGCGGGCCATCAGGGTATCCAGTCCAGTGCGGGGTGGCTGGCCGGCAGAGTAGCGCAGGCGCGACAGGTGCGGCGACACCGTCCCGGCGCGGCACCGCTGGCGGGCAGCGGTGCCGTGCCGGACGCATCGGCAACCAGGCTCAGAACTTGTAGCGTACGCCCAGCATGTAGCGCGGGCTCTGGTCTGCGAGCTTGACGATCATCTGCGAGGTGCGCGAGCGCCACCGCACATCCTCGCCGGTCAGGTTGATCGCCTCCAGGCTGAAGGACCAGTGGTCATCCAGCGCGTAGTTGACGCTGAGATCCCACTGCTCGTACGGCTCCACATAGTACGGATTGCGGCTGGAGCCCTGGTTGGCCAGGATCAGGTACTGGTCGCGCCAGTTCCATGCCAGGCGCACCGACCACCCGTACTTCTCGTACATCAGCATAGCGTTGGCAGTGTCGCTCAGGCCGGTGAGCGAGAACTGGTCGACGCCCGGATCGCCGCCATTGTTGTAGCCGACATCGCCTTTGACCACGGTGTAGTTGGCCAGCACGCCGAAGCCGGTGTCACCGAAGAAGTACTGGCCGCCCAGCTCCCAGCCATGCAGCTTGGATTTGTTCTGGTTGATCGGGCGATTGACGTTGAACTGGTACAACGGGTCGTTGGGCTGCCCATACAGATCGTAGGCCGCTTCGGTGGCCAGCACCTGCGCATCGGTGCCGTTGTAGGCGCCCAGCCCGGCGGGATTGTTGCGCAGCAACGCCAGTGCGGTGAACAGCGAGGTGTCGTTGGCCGAGCAGGCAGCGGCATTGGCCGGCCCGACCTGGGCGACGCAGGCGCCGCTGGTCAGGAAGTCCAACGCCGCCCGCGCATCCGGCCCGGAGGTCGGGTCGGTGAGGCCGTACAGGCTTTCCTGGACGACGGTATTGCCGATGAAGTTGCTGACCGACTTGTTCCAGTAGGTCAATGACACATAGCTGGCGTCGGCGAAGTACCACTCCAGCCCCAGGTCGAGGTTGTCCGATTCCAGCGGCTTCAGGCTCGGGTTCTGCGAGTTGCCGCTGGCGCGCGACGAGGGATCGATCAGCACCGAGCCGAACGGCTGCTGGGCCCCGGGTCCTGCATAGAGATTGCCGTACGGCGCGCGGGCGATGCTCTTGCCGAACGAAACGCGGCCCTTCAGCTCCTCGGTGAGATCGATGCTGAAATCAAGGTTGGGCAGGATGTAGCTGTACCGCGCCTTCTCCGTGAAGGGCTGCTGCTCATCGGACAGCACGATGCGGAAATCATTGTTGGCCTGCCACTCGATCGATTCGGGCACGGCAATGACCGAGGTCGACACCACATCGGTGGTCTCATAGCGCACCCCCAGGCGGGTGTTGGTGCGCATGCCGCCCAGCTCCCCGTCCAGCTCCACCTGGAAGTACGCCGACTTGGTCTTCTCTTCCACGAAGTTGTCGGCCGCGCGTTGCGGGTTCACACCCAGGCCGACGCCGTACTCACCCGATGCCCATTGCGCGAGCTGCCCGGCATTGCCGCGCCAGGCCGGCCAGCTGTTGGCGCTGTAGTCGTCGAACAGGCCGACGATGCTGACCGGCTGCAGCAGGTCCATCAGGCCTGCGGCGGTATCCCGGTCCACGTTGGCCACGCCCCAGTCGCCCAGGGTCGAGTAGGCCTCGGCGGCCTGGATGCGGTGGGTGGTGGACTTGTTGGTGTCCACGCCGAACTGGAAGCGGCCGTGGTCGAAGTTCCATTCGCCATCGACGCGCGCCTGCTTGATCTCGCTGATCTGGGTCTGCGCGTTGACGCGCAGCACCTGCGTGCCGACCTCGCCCTCCTGGAAGCCCGGGTTGACCACGCCATTGGTCCCGGCGATCGCATCGGCCGTGCTGGGATACCAGACCTGGGTGCCGACCGGCAGGCCATTGTTGAAGTTCAGCTCCTGCACCCAGGAGCCGCCACAATGCGGGCCACGGGTACAGTTGTTGGTGCCGGCGATGCTCATGAAGATCGAACCACCGCCGGTGAGCGGGTCGTTCGGGCGGCTCTCGTTCTTCGAGTTGTGCGCATCGAAGCTGAGCTTGAAGCGGTCGCTGACATTCCAGACGGCATTGAAGCCCAGCGAACCCAGCTTGTATTCCTGCATGCTGCGCTGCTGTTCCAGGCCGAAATCCTTGGTGCCGGCGATTTCACGGATGTATACCGGCGTCGCGACGGCGCCACTGGTGTCGAACTCGACGTTGGTGTAGTTGCTGTTCTGCAACCACATGCCCTGCTCGCCGCGATTCTCGGTGATCTCATTGGTCGAGTAGGTGTAATCCACGGTCAGGGTCAGGCTGTCCGTCGGTGCGAACTGCAGCACGGCCTGGCCGTTGACGCGCTCGCGCTCGAATTCGGAGAACGCGTAGCGCAGGTCGTTGGGCCGCGCGTAAAGCTGGCCGACGGCCGGGGCATTGACCACGGTCGGATTGCCCGGCATCGACCCTGTCCACGGCTGCACGTTCCAGTAGTTCTCCGTGGCCTGCACCGAGCCACCCTTGCGCTTCTGCTGGCTCGCACTGAGGCTGACGCCGAAGGTCTTCTCCGGATTGCTGTAACTGAAGATGCCTGACAGCTCCGGGGTCAGGTCATTGTCGAACGGCTGGCTCTGGTCGGACACCAGCTTCGCGCCGGCGTTGGCCACGATGCCGGCGTGATCGAGCGGACGCGAGGTCAGGATGTTGATCGTCGCGCCGATCCCGCCGCTGGGCACCTGTGCCTGGCTGGTCTTGTAGACCTCGATACCATTGATGGCCTCGGCGGCCAGCTGCGCGAAATTGAAGGCGCGGGTGCCGCCGTCGACACCGCCGATGGCGACCTGTCCAGAGGCACCGAACGCGTCGGCGCCCGGCATCTGCCGACCGTTGAGCGTGACCATGTTGAACTGGGGGCCGAAGCCACGCGCGGTCACCTGCGCACCCTCGCCGTCACGGCGCTCGATGGAAATGCCGGTGATGCGCTGCAACGACTCGGCAAGATTGGTATCGGGGAACTTGCCGATGTCCTCGGCACTGATCGCGTCGACCACGCCCGCCGAGTCGCGCTTGATGTCCATGGCCTGGCTCAGGCTGTTGCGTATGCCCGTGACCTGCACTGCATCAAGCTGGGTGGGTTGCGACTGGCTCTGCGGCTGCTGCCCGGTCGCCGGTGCGGCGTCCTGCGCAAAGGCGGGATTGATGACCAGGGCACCACCGACGAAGGTGAACATGGCCCGGGACCGGAACTTCGCCAACGCGCGGCTCATGAACCGGCCCTCGGGGCCAGGGTGCCGCGGAAACTGCAAGTGCTCATGAAAGTCCCCTCTGACATACGATCGAATGGATGTACCGCCCCCTCCCAGGGGCACGCACGGGCGTGGCCCGCATTCCAAACCGAACAGCACGGGTGCTCGGGCACGCCGCGACTTACACTTGCTTTTCAAGCCTGCCAGGACAAACACGCGGCAAAGAAGGCAGCCCCTGGACCTTGGATCCCCGTCCAACTGGTAGCGCTACCATCGCGTTGCAGCGGAGAGTAATCACCGAGGTTCGCCGTTGTCACCATGCAGCGCAGCAAAATCGGCAGCGCGCGAAACAGCTGCTGACTCGGCCATTGCTGCATCCGGTCACGCTCGCCCGCCGTAGGAAAGATGCCCGCGCTTGCGGGTCATCCAGAAAGGAACGCACCGTGAACGCTCTTCAGCGCATCGCCGCCGCAGTCGGCTTCGCCGTACTCGTTTCGTCCGTGCCCACTGTCCTCGCCGCCAACACCGTCATCGTGGGCGGGGCAGAAATGTATCCCACCAGGACCATCGTCGAGAACGCAGTCAATTCCAAGGACCACACCACTCTGGTCGCAGCGGTCAAAGCCGCCGGCCTGGTCGACACCCTCAACGGCGCCGGGCCCTTTACTGTTTTCGCGCCCACCAATGCGGCCTTCGAAAAGCTGCCTGCAGGCACTGTCGATACACTGGTGAAGCCTGAGAACAAGGCGCAGCTGACCCGGATCCTGACCTACCACGTCGTCCCGGGCAACTACAGTTCCGCCCAGCTTCTGGCCGATGCCCGCAAGCACAGCGGCAAGGCCACCCTGAAGACCGTGCAGGGTGAGCCTCTTACCGTGGCGCTTCGCGATGGCAAGCTCTGGGTCATCGACGCAAAGGGTGGAAAGGCAGGTATCAGCGTTGCAGATGTCAGCCAGTCCAACGGCGTCATCCACGTGGTCGACACCGTGCTGATGCCCAAGTAGGCGGCCTCATGCAACGGGCATCCGGCGCGATGCCCGTTGCCCGGGCCGGTCATGCCGCCGTCAACATGCGGATGCGCGGCCGGCATGGCGTAGTGGCTACCACACCGGTCCCAGCAGCTTGGTCACTTCGGCCTCCAGTTTCTGCGCAGCCTCGTCCTGGGAGGCAACCTTGATGCACAGCCCCGACTGCGCCGGCCCGGGCACCAGCTGGTAGCGGTTGATGGTGCCGCCACCGTCGCCGTCCAGCGCTACCCGCGCCACTACCGTTCGGCCATTGGCGTGGAAGGTCCAGTCCTGATAATCAAACATGCTTCAGTAAGTGTGCGGCCAAGATGTCATCCCACTTTAGGCGCCACGACAGTGAAGAACGCTCCAGGAGGATGTTCAGAGCGCGTGGACATGATGACAACAGGGCCTATGGCAGTGTCCGCGCCAACTGCAGGACATCGGCGAAGAAGGAGGGATAGTCGTCCTGTGGAGCGCTGTGGGTGTCGCGCCGGTGGACCAGACGCACGGCGACCACCCGCTGTTCCGGGACGATCATCAGGTATTGGCCCAGGTAGCCGTTGGCGGCAAAGCCGACGACCGGTCCCCGTGTGATGTCGTAGAGATCGGCGAGCTTCAGGCCGCGCGCGGAGATCTGGCTGGCGTAGCGCTGGGACCAATCCGCGCCCAGCTGATTGGCGAGGAAGGCGACCAGTGCGCTGCGGCTCTCGAATGCACGCCCTGCGCTGGCCTGCAGTGCGCGCTGTACGTCGTCGTCCACGCCCCTTTCCACCAGCAGATCCCGTAGCCGGGGCTTGAGCTGGTACCGTTCCCAGGCCGGTATCCGCCACCACAGCAGCCCAACCTCTGGCGCACGGGCGCTTTCGGTCGTCATCAACGCGACCGACTGCTCACTCAGGAGACGTTTGCCATCCGGCGCCACGCCACCGTCCAGCAACAGTTGCCCGATGGCGGCAAGATCGGTCGCGCGCAGGGACAGCCCGGCCATGCCCAGCGGAGTGCCTGCTTCATCCTTCATCCAGGTGTAGTGGGCGATGCCCAGTGGCTTGAACAGCCGCGCGTCCAGGTACGCATCCACAGGCTCGCCTGCCAGGCGCTCGACAATGCCGGGCAGCAGGTTGGTAGCCTTGTTGTTGTAGGAGAACACGTTACCCGGCTCATCGCTCAGCTCGGCAGCCAGTGCCAGCTTGATCAGGTCCGGGGCCCCTTCCAGCTCTTCGCCCGCGTTCGCCACGTTCTGCAGGCCCGAGGTATGGTCCAGCAGCATGCGCACGGTAATGGCGCTCTTCCTGCCCTGCTTCCATTCGGGATAGATCCGGCTGACCGGCGTATCGATCGAAGCCAGCTTTCCTTCGTCCAGCAGCAATGCAATGGCCAGCGCGACGACCGACTTGGTGGCCGACATCAGGTGAACGGATTCCTGCCCGACGGCGGGCTTCAGCTCAAGCAGCGTCTCCCGGTCGTGCATCACCAGGACCGCATCGGAATGCGCGGCGCGCGCGTTGCGCTCGATCGCGGCGAGGGCTTCGGCGCGCGTCGCCGCTTGGCTGGGCCCGGCGGTGCCGAACACCAGGGCCAGGGCGCAGGACAACCAGCAGGATCTTGGCATCGCAATCTCGTCCAATGAGTGTGCGTGCAGTGTGACTACATGTGTAGTCACACTGCAGTGCCTGAAGTCATGGCGCGCTTGAGTGCTGAACGTGGGCTGGGCGCCGCCCCCGGCCCACCTGCAACGCGGTCGCCATGCCGCGCCGCACGGTATGATGCGGCGACCCGGAACCTGCGATGATTGCAGCGGCCGCCCATCCGCTGATCGCGCGCGCCAGGCCCTCCTGCGCCGGGGTCGCTGCAGGTGCCGCTGAAGCCCCACTCCATGCTCGCCCCCCAAGCCCCCCTCGTGATCTGGGCAGCGGTCGCCGTTGCCACCATCGGCCTGCTGTTCCGTCCTTTGCGCATCCCCGAATATGTGTGGGCGTTGGGCGCTGCCGCCCTGTTGCCGTTGCTGGGCGCGGTGTCGCTGCATACCGCATGGGGCGCAGTGGCCGAAGGCCGCGACGTCTACCTGTTCCTGGTCGGCATGATGGTGCTGGCCGAACTGGCGCGGCGCGAAGGCCTGTTCGATTGGCTGGCGTTGTACGCGGTGCGGCATGCGGGCGGATCGGGGCGACGCCTGTTCGACCTGGTGTTCCTGGTCGGCACGCTGGTGACGGTGTTCCTGTCCAACGATGCAACGGCCGTAGTACTGACGCCGGCGGTCTACGCCGCCTGCAAGGCGGCGCGCGCCAATCCCCTGCCCTACCTGTTCGTCTGTGCCTTCATCGCCAATGCGGCCAGCTTCGTGCTGCCCATTTCCAATCCGGCCAACCTGGTGGTGTACGGCCAGCACATGCCGCCGCTGCTGCAGTGGCTGGCGCAGTTCGCGCTGCCGTCGGCGGCGGCGATCGGCGCCACCTATCTGGTCCTGCGCTGGGTGCACCGGCGCGAGATCGCCCAGCCGCTGGTGGCCGCGCCGGCGCATCGCCCGTTGACCGACGGCGGCCGACTGAGCGCACTGGGCGTGCTGTTCACCGGCACCGTATTGCTGGTCACGTCCGCCTTGAACGGGCCATTGGGCCTGACCACGTTCTGCGCGGGCACGCTGAGTGTGGCGGTGGTGGCGATCCGCCAGCGGCGCAGCCCGCTGCCACTGCTGCGCCACGTGTCCTGGGGTGTGCTGCCGCTGGTGGCGGGACTGTTCGTGCTGGTGGAAGCGGTGGCGCAGACCGGTGTCATCCAGACCGCGGCCAGCGCGCTGCAGGCCGTGGCGCAGGCATCTCCCCGCCAGGCCAGCTGGCTGGCCGGTGGCGCGGCTGCGCTGCTGAGCAATGTGGCCAACAATCTGCCGGTCGGCCTGGCCGCCGGTTCGCTGGGGCAGATGGCCGACCTGCCGGCGCAGACCCGTGCCGCATTGCTGGTCGGCGTGGATCTGGGGCCCAACCTGTCGGTCACCGGTTCGCTGGCCACGATGCTGTGGCTGGTAGCGCTGCGCCGCGAGGGCGAGCATGTCAGCGCGCTCGACTTCCTGCGTGTCGGCGCGCTGGTGATGCCGCCGGCGTTGATCGGAGCACTGCTGCTGCTCTGATCGGCGCGCGAGCGGCATGCGCTGCTAGAAGGCCACCTGCAGGCGGGTGTTGAAGGTGGTGCCTTCATCCCTGCCCTGGCCGGTGCCGCTGCGGTTGCGGGTCTGCCAACGGATCGCCTCGAACATCACGCGGCTGAAGTCGTTGAGATACCAGTTCGCACCCAGCGTCCACGCGTGGCCGGTACCGCCACTGGGCAGCTCGGCATAGTCCACGTCCTCGTAGCGCCCTTTCAGTTCCCATGCCCCGGCGCCGCCGCGGGTGACAGGATCGGCCACCTTGACCCGGCCCCAGGTGCCGGCCTTGCCCGAATAGGCCGGCCTTGCACCGGCCAGGAACCAGCCAGCCGAAATCGCCCAGGCCTCGTGGTCCAGATCGTAGCGCCCGCCGGCGTCGGCCCCGCGCAGGTTGCGCGTACCCCATTCGCCGGTCGCCCAGGCCGGCCCGAAGATGCCTGCCAGCTCCGCGCCATAGGCCGTGCTGCGCTCGGCGCCCGGCAGTGTGCCCGGCGCGATCTTTACCAGGTCATTGAAGTGCCCGGCGATGGCCGAACTGCGGACGACGCCGCTGGCGCCTGCGGCGATCTCCTCGTGGAAGGCCCAGCCCCCCAGGTGCACCGTGACCGCGTCGTTGGCCACCGGGTTCCAGTGCACGCGCGTGGCCCAGGTCTGGCTGTCGTTGTCGGTGCCGGCGTTGTTGAGATCGTTGCCGGCCACCGACAGGCTGGCATGCCAGTCCTTGCCGTACACGCGCTCGGTCAGGCCGACACCGAACAGGCCGCGCTGCGGCAGCATCAGCGTGCCGACCACGTTTCGGTCCTGGAAAGGCGTGTTGGAAGTGCTGCTGGAGCCGTCGATACCCCGGTCGTTGAGGCGGTTGCCCACGGTCAGGTCGGCCGGCAGCCCGAACAGGCGGTGGTCCACGGTGGCGTAGACCGACTTCCACGCCACCGCGTTGTCCGCGAAGTCACCTTCCACTGCCCAGCCGAGGATGCCGTAGCGGCCTTCGGCGCCCAGCCGCACCGAGCGGATCTCGGTACCGGAGATGTTGCGGTCACTCACTGAGGATCCATCGGTGCTGGATGCGTCGACGAACAGACGTCCGCGCGGACGGAACGCCACGGCGCCGTCGGCACTGCTGAACTCCGGTGCGCCCTTGGACCAGGTGACCTTGGGCGCCTTGGCCTGGCTGGATTCCAGTGCGGCGACGCGGGTGTCCAGCGCGGGGGGCTGCGTTGCGGCCGCCGCACCGGCGGTGCTGTGCCCGCCCTCCACGGCACGCAGGCGCGCCTCCAACTGCTGGATCTGCAGCGCCTGCTCCTGCACCAGGCGTGAGAGTTCGGCCTGGCTCAGTGGTGCGGGAGGGGACGAAACAGCCTGGGCGCCAGCATGGCCACTGGCCAACAGCAGGCCGAGCGCGACCGACAGCGCTGCCGGTGGCAGCACGGTGGAATGGTTCATGGACTCTCTCTCCGGCCAGCCGGCCCCCTGGCCCGGCGCTGGCCTGTTGCGGTGGTGCGGGGGAAGATCGGGGGAGGAAGCGCGCGCCGCCGGATCGGCCCGGCGGCGCGGCAGGCGGGCTCAGCCCGGCCCGGTCAGCTGGTGGCCTGGGCCTGGGCGTTGGGACGCCAGGTGATCAGCTTGTTCTCGACCACGTCCAGCAGCGCGTCGATGACCAGCACGAAGGCGGCCAGGATGATGATGCCGGCGAACACACCCACAGCGTTGAAGTTGCCTTCTGCCTGCGCGATCAGGTAGCCCAGGCCCGCCGAGGCGCCGAGGTATTCGCCGATGATCGCACCGACCACGGCAAAGCCGACCGAAGTACGCAGCGAAGACAGGATCCAGCTCGCCGCTGCCGGGAAGTAGACATGGCGCAGCAGGTCACTGCGGCTTGCGCCCAGGATGCGGGCATTGGCCAGCACCACCGGATTCACCTCGCGTACGCCCTGCATGGCATTGAAGAACGTGGTGAAGAACACCAGGGTGACCGCCAGCGCCACCTTCGACCACAGGCCCAGCCCCAGCCACAACACGAAAATCGGCGCCAGCACCACGCGCGGGATCGCGTTGAAGCCCTTGATGAAGGGATCGAGGATGCGTGCCGAGCGGCGGCTCAGGCCGAGCCAGACGCCGCCGGCCACACCCAGGCCGGTGCCGATGATGTAGCCCAGCGCGGTTTCGGTCAGCGTGATGTAGACGTGCTGGTAGAACGACGTATCGGACAGCCAGGTCCAGGCCTGCTGCACGATCGCCGTTGGCGAGGGAAAGAAGAACGGATCGATCACGCCCAGCGCGATACCGCCTTCCCAGCCGCCGAACACGGCCACGACCAGGGCCAGTTGGATGAACTTGTCAGTCTTGGCGTGCATAGCTCTTCTCCACTTCGCCGCGCAGGCAGGCCCAGATGTCGCGGTACAGGTCGGTGAAACGGTCATCCAGCTTGATCTCGGCCACGTTCCTCGGCCGTTCCAGATCCACGTCGAAGCTGCGCACCACGCGGCTGGCCGGGCCGGAGGACAGCACCACCACGCGGTCGCCCAGGGCGATCGCTTCTTCCAGATCGTGGGTGATCAGGATCACCGAGCGCCGGTCTTCCTGCCACAACCGCAGCAGCTCGTTCTGCATCAGGTGGCGGGTATGGATGTCCAGCGCCGAGAACGGCTCATCCATCAGGATCACCTTCGGCTCGACGATCAATGCCTGGGCCATCTGCACGCGCTTGCGCTGGCCACCGGACAGCTGGTGCGGGTAGCGATGCTCGAAGCCGGCCAGACCGACCTTGGCCAGCCACGCGTTGGCCTTGGCCTTGCGTTCGGCCTCGGGCACACCGCGGAAGCGCAGGCCGAGTTCAACATTCTGGTACGCGGTCTTCCACGGCAGCAGCGCGTCCTGCTGGAACAGGTAGCCGACCGACTCCTGCACGCCGCTGACGGCGCGGCCGTCGATGCTGACCTGGCCCGACGACGGCTTCAGCAGGCCCGCCACGGAATTGAGGATGGTGCTCTTGCCGCAGCCGGTGGGTCCGACGATGGCAAGGAACTCGCCGTCACCCACCTGGATGTCGACATCGCGTACGGCGGTGAATTCGCCGAAGGACATGGTCACCTTGTTGATGGCGACCATGGTCTGTGCAGGCTCCAGCTGCGGTGCGCCATTGAACTGGCGCACGGTGGCATTGAGGGCCATGGTTTACCTCCGCTTACGGTTGGGCAGCCGGCGCCGCAGCGTTGGCACGCTCGACGAAGGCATTGGTATAGGTCCGGGACAGATCGATATCGGCCTTGGCGACATCCGTGTTGAACTCACGCAGCACCTTCAGCGGTGTTTCCAGATCGGCAGGCGTGAAGTGACCATCCCGGGTGAAGATCGCGCGGGCGTTCTCCACTGCGCGTGCATAGGTGGCGCGGTCGCCAGACACGTAGCTGTCCGGCAGCGCCGCCACGATGTCTTCAGCACTGTTGTCGGCGATGAACTTCAAGGCCATCTGCTCGGCGCGGGCGATCTTCTCGGCCGCTTCGGGTCGCTTGTCAAGGAAGCTCTGGTTGGCGTACATCACCGAGGTCGGGTACAGGCCGCCATAGACCTGGCGGGCGCCGTCGTCGCTGCGCGCGTCGAGGATGATCCTGCCGACCTTGCGCTCGGTGATCAGGGTGGCGGCAGGATCATAGTTGACCAGCAGGTCGATCTTGCCCTGCTCCAGCGCGGCCACCGCTGCGGCGCCCGAGCCGACGCCGATCAACGAGATGCTGTCGGCCGGAATATCGTGCTGGGCGAGGAAGTGACGGACGAAGAAGTCGGACGAGGAGCCCGGCGCGGTGATCCCGACCTTCTGGCCCTTGATGGTCTCCGGGCGCGCCGGATCGAAGGTGGCATCCTCGCGGCCGGCCATCACCAGGCCGGAGTTGCGCGAGAGCAGTACGAAGGCCACCACGTCCTTGCCCTTGGCCTGCATCTGGATGGTGTGGTCGTAGAAGCCGACGGCCACGTCGGTGGAATTGGCCACCAGCGCCTGCAGCACCTTGGAGCCGCCCTGGGCGAAGTTCTCGGTCTTCACCTGCAGGCCGACGTCCTTGAAGTACCCCTTGGCGTCGGCGATGAAGAACGGCAGGTTGTTGAGGTTGTAGGAGCCGACGCTGATGCGTACCGGGGCATTGTCGCCACCGCCGGCGGATGCGCCTTCGGTGCGCCCGCTGTTGCTGCATCCGGCCGCGGCCAGACCGGCCGCGCACAGCGCGGCCAAGAAGAACTGCTTGTACATCATCCCTCCCAGGAGTGAAGCATCTACGTTGTAATGGAGGGCATGCGCGCCTACGCAGGCCCGTCCGGGTTCAGATCATGCCGCTGACGTCCATTGGCGGGCTTGGGTGGCAGTGGCCGTGGCGGGCGCGGGCGAAGTCGCGTACACGCGCCCCTCGAACAAGCGGCGTGCGGTGCGGACCACGCTGGCAATCACCGGCGAATCGCCCGAGCTGCGACTGAGGCCCACCTCCAGGGCCCCACTCGGATGTTCGAGGGTAATGCTGCCGGGAACGGACCGGCATCCGACCAAAGTGTGGGCCAGCGTGCCCGGCGTGACGGCGGCGGTGGCCAGGCCGACCGCACCGGTAATGGCCAGTGCGGTGTGGCATTGGTGCGGCATGAAATAGCGCACCTGCAGATCGCCGCCCTGTTGCGGCGCCGACAGCAGCACCGGCTTGGGAATGACCTTGTTGCCGGCGTCGGCGATGCCCATGCGGGCGCCCGCCTCGATGCGCAGCGCTTCCAGCCGGCGCATGAACGCCGCGTCCGCGTTCAGTTCGGCGGGCGAGGCATCACCGCGCACGCCCAGGTCTTCGGCACGCACCAGCATCATCGGCATGGCGCAGTCCACCAGGCTGGCCGGCACGCCATTGATGGTTTCCTGCGCATGCCCGCTGGGCAGCAGCTTGCCGGTGCGGGCGCCTGCCGCATCAAGGAAGGAGAGCCTGACCGGCGCGGCTGAGCCCGGCGCGCCGGCAATGCGCGTATCACCGCGGTAGGCCACATTGCCGCCCGGCGTTTCCACCGTCGCGATGATCAGCTTGCCGGTGTTGACGTTGTGGATGCGCACCTCGGTCTGCGGATCCTGCGCCTGTACCAGCCCACGCTCGATGGCATACGGGCCCACGGCCGCCAGCATGTTGCCGCAGTTGGGCGAGGTATCCACCACCTGCTGCTCCACCCGGACCTGGGCGAACAGGTAGTCCACGTCGGCGTCCGCCCGGCTCGAGCGGTCGATGATCGCCACCTTGCTGGTCAGCGCATTGCCACCGCCGATGCCATCGATCTGCAACGGATGGCCCGAGCCCATCACTTCCAGCAGCAGGCGATCCCGTTCGGCGGTGTCCGCCGGCAGGTCGCTGGCCAGGAAGAACGGGCCCTTGGAGGTGCCGCCGCGCATGAGCACGCAGGGAATGCTGAGCAGATCGTTGGACATACGTGTGCTAGATTGATGCATATAGGGGATGAATGACCCCTCTGTGATTCGATACTGGCATGACCCTAATTGATCTGTGAATTGCTGATTTTTGGATGATTGATACCCAATGAGCATCAATTGCGAAATCCTGGATCTACGCGCGTTCCTGCTGGTATCGGAGACACGCAGCTTCCATCGCGCCGCGGAAATCCTGCACGTATCGCAGCCGGCACTCAGCCGCCGCATCCAGAAACTGGAGCAGGCCGTGGGTTCGCCACTGCTGGAGCGCACCACGCGCAGCGTCAGTACCACCGCAGTCGGCGAGAACCTGCTGCCGCTGGTACGCCGCATGCTGGAGGAATTCGATGGCTCGCTGTTCTCACTGCGCGGCCGGGAGGACACCCGCGGCGCCACCGTGACCATCGCGTGCCTGCCGACGGCGGCGTTCTACTTCCTGCCCAGCGTGATGGCGCGTTTCCACGAAGCGCACCCGAACGTGCGCTTCCGCATCCTGGATATCCCGGCCACGGAGGGTCTGCAGGCAGTGGAACGTGGCGAAGTCGAGTTCGGGATCAACTTCATGGGCGCCAACGATCCGAATCTCGACTTCGACGTACTGGCCGAGGACCCCTTCGTCCTCGCCTGCCGACGCGATCATCCGCTGGCCCGCAAGCGCAAGGTGGAATGGGCTGATCTGGCCGAGCACCAGCTGATCACCGTGCATCGCACCAGCGGCAACCGCACGCTGCTGGACGGCGCGTTGGCGCGCGAGAACCTCAAGCTGAGCTGGCACTACGAAGTGACGCACCTGTCGACCTCATTGGGCATGGTCGAGGCCGGCATCGGCGTGTCGGTGCTACCGAAGATGGCCACGCCGGACGGGGATCACCCCACCCTGGTGACACGTGCGATCGGCAACCCGGTAGTGTCGCGCACGATCGGCATCGTCCGCCGGCGGGGCGCCCTGCTCTCGCCCACCGCCGAGCGGTTTCTTCAGATGCTGATGAGCCAGTGGCGCGGGAACGTCTAAAACGTCCAAGGCGCTGGACGTCTGACCGACATGTCATGGTCTGGATCCGCACAAAAGGCTCGCCTCGATTTTGCGCAGCACGCACGCCCCCCGCCGCGTATTGGGCGAAAAGTCCTCGGCATACAGCATGCGCGGGTTGGCCGGGTAAGCGCCTGCCCGCGAGTACATCATGCGCACCAGACTGGACAGCGTGTTCACGCTACCCACCGATGATCGCGCATTGCTGGCACCGCGCTGTTGCTGCAGAGCCACCGCCGGTGGCGGCCCACCGGTGGCATCGACGTCGGCCACGCCCACCTGGTCAATCAGGCGGCGTGCATGAGGTGCGACGGATTCGAAGTCAGGAGACCAATGCGTTTGGCGCACTTCAATCGCCCCTGGATTCAATGGCACTGCTGCGCGACATCGATGCCGTCTCTATGCTTCATGATGAGCGCCTCCAGTCCCGAGGGCTCTCCAGAACTCGGGCCGGGCTTGCCGGGCTGACCCTCCGGGATCAGTCTCGATGTCATCTGATCTTGAAGCTTGGCAATGCCTGGCGCACGTCGGTCTGCGTACCCGAAGATGTCGAGGGTGAGCAGGTCATGCCCGTTCTCTACCAGGAGTAATGGAACCTGTCTGCACCGCAGTTCGAACACGCTCGATTGTGGGGGGCCTGCTTCGATGGTAATGCCTTTCGATGCGTTCGCCCGAGCGAAGGCGATCGCATCGTCGCGAAGCATCTTGAATGTTTCTGGTGGAAGTGAGCGGAAGGTTCTGAGCTCAGATTCGAGAGAGGTTGGATACGTTATCCAAACGATTCCTGCCGCAACCACCAAGCCCAGGAACATGAGGGAAGAGATCAGAATCTTCATTCTGGAGCCTTCATTTGACCTGTCTGAACCTTGGCGGTACCCACTACGCTGACGTGCCAAGCTGCGAAGTACAATCCGCCCACCGCATGGTTCATCGTGACGTCTGCGCCAGCTCCGCACAACCCTGCCTTGGGAAGCCGGCCAGCGGCCGGCACTACCAGGTCAATCAACCTGCGGTTTCCAGTCCCTTGCCCGCCGCATCCACCCGCAGCGAGGCCAGGTAGCGGGCGTACTTGCCGACGAAGATGCCAGTGAACCCGCCTGTCAGCAGCAGGTAGGCGGCACTGAAACCGGCATGGGCGGCCAACGACGGCGACACTGCAAATGCAACTTCGAAGCCGTACTTCACCAGGAAGGTGGCCAACAGCAGCGGCAGCAGGCTGAAGTCCGCACTGCGCCAGAGCTTGCCGGTGCTGCGGTCCAGCGTCAGCTTCAAGCGATTCAACAGCAGCCAGGCAAGCGTCGCGCCCGTGGCGATGCCGGCCAGCCATTCGCTCCAGACGCTCAGCGACGCGCCGAAGCGATGGCTGATCGACCACGCACCCCAGACGGCAAACAGGCCGGGCACGATCGCCAGCTTCTGCAGCGAAGTCTCGGCCGGCTTCATGGCGGCGATGCCACGGGTGACCAGGAAGGCCAGTAGCAGCCAGACCCAGATCGGCGTCTGCGAGGCGAGGTGCTGGAGCATGTTCATGAGCGAACCCTTTGGTGAGTGGCGGCGAGGTGCGCCCGCCTTGGTGCTCACTATTCGCTTCCGCCCCGGTTGCAGCCAGTGACAGCTGTCAGCCTTCGGGGATTACGCTGCGGGCACTGGAAATGCGCTGCCGGTACTGCGCCATCCAGTCCAGCGATGGTGCAACACCGCCGAACGGGTAGAAATGCGGGCTGACCGGGCCATGGGCGCTGGTCAGCCCCTTCACCAGGCGATCAACGAACACCTCCGGCCCCGCCGTCCCCAGCAGCCGGCCAATCGAGATGCCATACCTGGCCAACATCGATGCACTGGCGCCCACGCCGCACATCGCGGCGTAGCGCAGCAGGCGAGAGATGCTGGCCGGGCCCGGCACGCCGACCAGCACCGGGACGCTGATGCCACGCGCGCGCAGTGCATCCAGCCAGGCCAGCACGGCATCGGCATCGAAGGCGAACTGGGTGACGATCAAGGGGGCCATGCCGCGCGCTTCGATGCCCTGGCATTTACGCTCAAGCACCTGCCAGCGTTCGTCACTGCTCATTGCCGGATGCCCTTCCGGGTGGCCGCCGATACCCACGACCTTGATGCCGTATTGCTCCAGAAGACCGGTCTGGATGATCGAAGCACTGTCGGCAAACGGTCCGGCGGGCGTGGCCAGGTCGCCTGCGATCAGCAGGCAACGCTCGACCCCGGCTTCGCCGGCGGCACGCTCCAGGAAACGTTCAAGTGCTGCGCGTGACCCGACGCGCCGCGCAGAGAGATGCGGCATCGGCTCCAATCCGAGCGCACGCACCGTGCGCGCGGCGGTCAGGCGGGCGTCGTCATCCTCGCTGGCCAGGTACGGAATGGAGATGACGGTACCGCGCGGGATCCGATCCGCCTCGGCGCGCAGCGCGGGCATGGCCTTCGCACTGACTTCCAGTGAAAAGGCGCTGATGAAGGGGTCCGCCCGCAGTGAAAGGCCTGCCGGCATCAACGTGCTCCGCCCACATTGCCGGCAAGCGGCGAGCTGTTGCGGGCCAGTTCGATGAAGGCCTGCAGGTAGTCGATGCCGGTATCGGCCTCGCGCGCGCCAAGATAGATCTGCTTGGGGATGCCCTTGGCGCCCAGGCGTACGGGCACCACGTCCATGCGCGCCGCGTACTCTTCCACCAGCCAGCGCGGCATGGCAGCCACGCCGCGGCCGCTGGCCACCATCTGCATCATGATGTCGGTGGTTTCGATGGCCTTGTGGCGCCGCGGCGTGATGCCGGCCGGCAGCAGGAACTGGTTGTAGATGTCCAGGCGTTCGAACGGCACCGGGTAGCTGATCAGCACTTCCTGGCTGAGCTGGCGTGGCTTTACGTGGTCCACCTTGGCCAGGGCGTGGCTGCGGGCCACCACCAGCACCTGCTCGTAGTCGAACACGGGGATGAACTTCAGGCCCGGCTTCAGCAGTGGATCGGGCGTGACCAGCAGGTCGATCTCGTAGCCGAACAAGGCGCCGATGCCGCCGAACTGGAACTTCTGCTTGACGTCCACATCCACATCCGGCCACGCGGCCAGGTACGGCGAGACGATCTTCAACAGCCACTGGTAGCAGGGGTGGCATTCCATGCCGATGCGCAGCGCGCCACGCTCGCCCTGGGCGAACTGGCGCAGGCGCTCCTCGGCCAGGTCCAGCTGCGGCAGCACCCGGTTGGCGACCGCCAGCAGGTACTGCCCGGCCTGGGTCAACCGCAGGCTGCGGCCTTCGCGCAACCAGACCTCGGTACCCAGCTGCTGCTCGAGCTTCTTCATGCTGTGGCTGAGCGCCGACTGGGTCAGGTTGAGCACGCCGGCGGCTGCGGTGAGCGAGCCCTGCTGCTCGACCTGCTGCACGATGCTGAGGTGGATCCGCTCCAACATTAAGATGAATCTCACTCATGGATAGGTGAAGTAATACCATTTTACGTCATGGAAAGGCATGACTAGGATCGGGTCATGCCTCCATCCCACCGTCCTCTCCGTATCGTCGCCGTTTCCGGCGGCTTGCAGCGCCCCTCCCGGGCCGCCACCCTCGCCGAGCACCTGCTGGGCCTGATCGGCGAGAACATGCGCAGCGAACAGCAGCTGATCGAACTCGGCGAACTGGCGCCGCAACTGGCCGGTGCGCTTTGGCGCTCGCAGCTCCCCGAGGCTGTCGAGCGCCAGCTGGTGGCCGTCGAGCAGGCCGATGTCCTCGTGGTGAGCACGCCGGTCTATCGCGGCTCGTACACCGGGCTGTTCAAGCATTTCTTCGACTTCATCCACCAGGACGCGCTGGTCGACACCCCCATCCTGCTGGCCGCCACCGGCGGCAGCGAACGCCATGCGCTGGTGATCGATCACCAGCTGCGGCCACTGTTCAGCTTCTTCCAGGCCCGCACCCTGCCCCTGGGCGTGTATGCCACCGACCGCGATTTCGCCGAGGGGCACGTGCACAACGAAGCGCTGATCCAGCGCGCACGACTGGCGGTGCAGCGCGCCATGCCGCTGCTTGCGCTGTCCCATCGCGGCGCGCCACTCGCCGCCGCCGAGGCCATCGAGGCCCTTTGAATGCCAGATGCCGCCGACCTGCATCTGGATGTCACCCTGCAAACGGAACGCCGCCCATGACGAACGACGCCTTCACCTTCAGCATCACGCGCATCCCCTTCAACGAGGATTACCAGCCGGCCGAAGGCACGCGCATCACTACCAACTTCGCCAACCTGGCGCGCGGCGCGTGCCGGCAGGAAAACCTGCGCAACACCATTCGCATGATCAACAACCGCTTCAATGATCTGGCGCATTGGGACAACCCAAGCGCCGATCGCTACGCGGTCGAGCTGGACATCATCTCGGTGGAGATGCACATCGATGGCAACGCGGGCAGCGCCCCCTTTCCCTTGATAGAAGTGCTGCGCCCGACCATCGTCGACACGCACACCGGCGCGCGCACCGAAGGCATCGTCGGCAACAACTTCTCGTCCTATGTGCGCGACTACGACTTCAGCGTCGTGCTTCCGGCCAGCAACGAAGGCAAGGACACCTTCGGCATTCCGGAGGGCTTTGGCGACCTGCACGGCAAGCTGTTCAAGCACTTCCTGGAGTCGGACGCCTACCGCGCCAACTTCAGCAAGGGTCCGGTCATCTGCATCAGTGTGTCCAGCAGCAGGACCTACCACCGCACCGAGAACCATCACCCGATCCTGGGCGTGGAGTACCGCCAGGGTGAGCGCTCCCCCACCGACCAGTACTTCGACAAGATGGGCCTGCGGGTGCGCTATTTCATGCCGCCGGGCAGCGTCGCACCGCTGGCGTTCTACTTCCAGGGCGACCTGCTGGGCGATTACTCGAACCTGGAGCTGATCGGCACCATCAGCACGATGGAGGCCTTCCAGAAGATTTACCGCCCGGAGATCTACAACGCCAATTCCGTGGCCGGCAAGGTCTACCAGCCCAGCCTGAAGCACCAGGATTACTCCTCCACCCGCATCGTCTACGACCGCGAAGAGCGCAGCCAGTTGGCCGTCAAGCAGGGCCGGTTCACCGAAGAGCACTTCATCAAGCCATACCGCGCCGTGCTTGAGCAGTGGGCCGCCCGCTGATCCATCGACTTTCCATTCTCCCCCAGGACACACGACACAATGCCGACGAAGACGCTGCTCCCCACCTCCACCGCAGGCAGCCTGCCCAAGCCTTCCTGGCTGGCCGAGCCGGAGAAGCTCTGGTCACCGTGGAAGCTGCGGGACGAAGCCCTGGTTGAAGGCAAGCAGGATGCGCTGCGCCTGTCGCTGCAGGAACAGCAGCATGCCGGCATCGATATCGTCAGTGACGGCGAGCAGACCCGCCAGCACTTCGTCACCACCTTCATCGAGCATCTCAGCGGCGTCGACTTCGAGAAGCGCGAAACCGTGCGCATCCGCAACCGCTACGATGCCAGCGTGCCGACCGTGGTTGGCGCCGTGAGCCGCCCCAGGCCGGTATTCGTCGAGGATGCGAAGTTCCTGCGCCGCCAGACCACGCAGCCGATCAAGTGGGCGCTGCCCGGCCCGATGACGATGATCGACACGCTGTACGACGCGCACTACAGGAGCCGCGAAAAGCTGGCCTGGGAGTTCGCGAAGATCCTCAACGAGGAAGCGAAGGAGCTGGAGGCCGCCGGCGTTGACATCATCCAGTTCGATGAGCCGGCCTTCAATGTGTTCTTCGACGAAGTGAACGACTGGGGCGTGGCCGCCCTGGAGCGCGCGATCGAAGGGCTGAAGTGCGAGACGGCGGTACACATCTGCTACGGCTACGGCATCAAGGCCAACACCGACTGGAAGCAGACCCTGGGGTCGGAATGGCGCCAGTACGAGGAGTCGTTCCCGAAACTGCAGGCCTCCAACCTCGACATCATCTCGCTGGAATGCCACAACTCGCACGTGCCGATCGACCTGATCGAGCTGGTGCGCGGCAAGAAGGTGATGGTCGGTGCCATCGACGTGGCCTCCAATACGGTGGAAACGGCGGAGGATGTGGCCAACACCCTGCGCAGGGCGCTGCAGTTCGTGGACGCCGACAAGCTCTACCCGAGCACCAACTGCGGCATGGCGCCGCTGGCGCGCGACGTGGCCAGGGGCAAGCTGCGCGCGCTCAGCGCGGGGGCCAGGATCGTGCGCGAAGAGCTTTCGGCGTAGCCCCAACCGGGGAAGTGCCGCCATTCCGGCGCAGCGAGGATGGAATCTGGCCGGGCACAGACCAGGTTCCACCTCGCCCCTGCACCTCGGGCCGGGCCGTCATCGCACGTGGCCGCAGCGCCAGCGCTTCCTTGATCCTCCCCATTTCCCCCGATCCGGCCTCAGCCAGGCGCCGGGCCTGCTGCCGCTGCTCCCGCGTCATTGCCCGCCGGGGCACGGCGCCCGCGTCGTGCGCAGCGTCCACCAGCCGCGCCACCGCATCGCGCAGGGGCAACTGCGGGCAGAGCCGTGCCGCGCACCAGCGTTCGGCGTATCGCTTTGCCTGACGTACGCTGGCGGCGGACACGACCTTGCTCTGGGACATCCTGCGCGCGTCCAGGCACATGCGGAACCCGAGCACGGCATGCGGCACGATTCTGGCCACTGAACGGCCGTTCCACCACAGGTCCCAGCGCTCGCCGCTCTGCACCCAGCCCGAGGGCCGGCGGGCTATCATGAAATCGGGAGCGCTGGAGGGCGAATGCATGGCCGTAAGAATACGGTCGGCCGTCGCATGGACTGAGATTGCGGAGTGGCGCTGGCAACCTCACAACGCTTCTGCCGCAGTGAAGCCCTCTTTACCACTCCCCTCTTTACCACTCTGGGCCGAGCAGTTTCTCCACCTCGGTTTCGGGCCTCTTGGCGGCTTCCTCCTTCGAGGCCACCTTGATGCACAGCCCGGACTGGGCGGGCCCGAGGGTCAACCGGTAACGGTTGATGGTGCCGCCGCCGTCGCCATCCAGTTCCACCCGGGCCACCCGGGTTCGGCCATTGGCGTTGAAGGTCCAGCCCTGGTAGTCGAACATCGTTGAGTCCACCGCAACGCCCTGAATGGCTCCCACCTTATGCGGGGAGGTGCGACACCCCGCCCGATGCTCGCTTCCTGTTCCTCTTTCCTCATCTGGGCGGCCGTGACCGTGGCGACCCTCGGCCTGCTGTTCCGGCCATTCCGCATTCCGGAGTACGTGTGGGCACTGGGGGCTGCTCTTCTGCTTCCACTGCTGGGAACGGTGCCGTTCGGCACGACCTTGCACGCGGTGGCCGAGGGCCGCGATGTCTATCTGTTCCTGATCGGCATGATGATGCTGGCCGGGCTGGCCGGGCTGGCCGGGCTGGCCGGGCTGGCCGGGCTGGCCCGGCGCGAAGGCCTGTTCGACCCGGCACAATCATTCCCTGGCACGCAAGCGCAAGGTGGAATGGGCGGATCTGGCCAAGCGCCAGTTGATCACCGTGCACCGCACAAGCGGCAACCGCACGCTGCTGAATGGTGCGTTGGCGCGTGAGAGCCTGAAGCTCAGCTGGCACTACGAAGTGCCCCACCTGTCGACTCATTGGGCATGGTCGAGGCCGGCATCGGCGTGTCAGCGCTGCCGAAGATGGCCACGCCGTACGGGGATCACCCCACCCTGGTGACACGCGCGATCGGCAACCCGGTAGTGTCGCGCACGATCGGCATCGTCCGCCGCCGTGGTGCCCTGCTCTCGCCCACGGCAGAGCGCGCCACCTCTCCTGTCCGCAGCAATTCCCTGCGGCGCCTACTGAAGGCTTCCTCGGTCCCGGTGCCTCATACCGGGTCGAGATTCAGATCGGCAACCTTGCCGAAGGGCATGACGGTCAACGCCTTGCAGCTTCCCTTCTCGATTGAATCACTGGGATTCTCAGCGGATTTTACGATCCCGTAGCCTGAGCCGCTCTTGTTGAAGACGGCGGCGCCGCTGTCACCGGACGCGCATGCAAGTTCGGAGCCCTCCACTCTTCCCCAAGTGGGTGCACAGACTGCAGCACCACATACGCCCAACGGGGCGTGCTGCACCGATGTGGCGGTTCCGCAACTGAATCCGGTGCGAGCCCCTCGGAAGCAAAGGAGGCCATGCAGTGGAAGGTCCGCATGGATCAGTATCAATGCCTTCGTCTGGTACTCACCCTTCAATTCTGCGAACACTTCCTGGAGCGGTGTATTTCCAGCAGGAAGCGAATGCCATTGAACATCGTGACTACCGTCGAAGAGCGCGTCCTGGAATGTCAGTGGCATCATGACCTGCGGGCCACCAACCTCATGACCGTAATTGCTGTAAAGCAACTGATCATCGCAGTGCGCTGCCGTAAGGAGCCCTTTCACCTTGGTCAGCTTGTGCCGAACCGCAAGGCCGCTTGTGCACATCCTGCCATTGGCAGTCAGGATCGCCCCACCGGCGGTGTACGCCGAATTGCGGAAGGGATCCCTCCCAAGGATGATGTTGACCTTCAGCTTCGCAGCCTCTTCAATCTTGCGCTTGGCCGCTTCATACGATTTTACATCGGCTCCACGAACCGAAACGTCAATCATGCCCAGCTCGGGGCGGCCGTCCACACTCACTGCATCAGGTATGAGTTCGACCACGAGTGGAACGACTCTATGCATGGTTTCGGAGAACTCCTTCTCCGTGTACGGATACCCCTCCTCGAACTCGACCCTGATCGATGAGTCGCTCACTCTGAAGTGCCGGACCGCCTCCATCATGTTTCCCTTCAGTCCAACAACGAGGTGTTGATCGGGCATGTTTTCAATCGAAACAAATGCGAGCCGATCACTGTATCGCCGTTTCAGTTCGGCGATGACCGAAGGTAGCTCGGATTCAACTTCCAGCCTGCGCTTGGCGGTGTCGAGTGACACGCCGTTCGCACTCATGTAGGCCTTGGCAGCGATATCCGATTCCTTCTCCGAAAATGCCTGGCCTGCCGGCATGACCGCGAGACTCTGAGCTGACGCGAGAACAAGCAGAACTGATGCTAGCGACATCTAGGTTTCCTCCATGGAATGAGTTCAGGAGCCAGTGCCGGCTCCACGGCCGAAGGTAGCAGGAAACCTCTTTGCGCTCGGCGGGGCAGGAGGGCCATTCACCGTTTCGCGATGCATTGCGCGCTTCAACGCAGGTGTGCGTCGCGCCAGATCAAGCTTAGCGCTGGTAGTTCTTCAGAAACAGCCAGGTAATCAGCACCGACCATCACGTGCTCGGTGCGCTGCTGCTGGGACGCGATGGAACCCGCGCGCAGGCTCCTCCGAGGCCGCTGCCCGGCATCGTTGATCGCATCGGCGGTGGCGATGCCTTTGCCGCCGGCATCGTGCACGGATTGCTGTCCGGGCTGGACGCAGAAAGCACCGTGCGCTTCGGACTGGCCGCGGGCGCGTTGAAGCACGCCATTCCCGGCGACTTCAGCCCTGCCCGCGAAGCTGAAGTCCGGGCGCTGATGGAGAGCGACCAGTTCGACGTTCGTCGCTGATCTCCCCCAGGATAATCCCGCTAGAATCCAACGGGCGCTGGAATCGCGCAGGGATCGCCCATGGATTACACCGGATACACGCGCAAATTTCCCAACAACCGCCCGCTGAATGCGTTTGATCGTGAGCACCGCCTGCTGCGGAAGAAGCGACTGGATGTCGCGCCGCTGGCGCAGCTGTGCGTGGTGAAGATGAATTCGAACTGCCTGGTTTCGGTGGATCGCTGGTTCGCCGCACGTGGCTTTGCAGCCCTGCTAGGCGCGATCGGCATTGCCTTCGGGCTGGGCGGCATGCTGATGCTGCTCTGGTTGCTGGTCGTGAACAGGCTACCGAACGAAAACGGCCTGTGGGAGGCGATATTCATAGGCATGGCGATGCTGGCCGTCTTCACTGCAGCGAGCATATGGGTGGCTTGCCTCGAGCTGTTCCGTTGGACCTACTATCCGATCGCGCTTGATCGCAAGCATCGGCAGATACACGTGTTCCGGCTGGATGGCACCACCCTCAGCGCGCCCTGGGACCGGGTGTATTTCACGCTTGGCCGCGGAACCGGAACCTTCGGATGGTACAACTGGGATGTCCGCGGACTGATCCTGGACGCGGATGGCGTGACAGTACGGGAGACGTTCGCGTTCTGCATCGCGACCTCCCGCATCGAGAACGCGTATGCCCACTGGGAGTTCCTGCGGCGCTACATGGAAGAAGGACCGGCAGCCGTCGTGGATGCGGTGCACTACTGCATGCCGCTGGACGGCAAGCGCGGGAGCTTCGCGTCCTGCAAGGAGCGCATCTTCGCCGAAGACGCGCAGCTCCCGGGTTTCATGTGGCTCACGATGCTGCCACTCAACTACCTGCACACGATCATGCGCTGGGTGGTGATGCAGACCAGCAGGATTCCGCGGTTTCCACCGGACATCGAGGCGCACCTGACACCGGACGCCGGTGATCCCTGTGTACGCGACGCTTCGATGAATCCACCGGACCTGCGCTGACCCATCAACGCAAAGGCACCTTCAGCACCGAAGGCGCGCTGGCCGGCGAGCTGAAGGTGACCGCACCGCCCAGCTGGCTGATGCCCGCATAGCGCAGGTCCACGGTATCGACCACCAGGGTCAGCCGGCTGCCGGCCGGGAGGTTCCAGCTGCTGGCTTCCAGGCGAAGATCGATGGTTCTCGGCTGGCCGGGCGTGGCACCGCGCAGGGTGTACGGCTTGTGGCTGATCAGCTGGCCGTTGCCCAGCACATCTTCGGCATACAGGTAGGCATACAGCGTGGTGTTGGCGCGGGTGGGCGTCACCGTCAACCGCACTTCCGGTGCGCCATCCAGGCGGCGTGCGCTCCAGTAGACCGGGCCCTGCCAGACGCCTGCGGCGTTGCGGCCAACGAACGGTACATAGGCGCCGGGCGGCAGGTTGAACATCTGCAGCGCGCCGGACGCCATCACCACGCCGGAGTTGGCGGCCGTCAGCAGGCCGCTGCCGATCCGGTAGTTCCAACCGGTGCCACCACCGCTCTCGGCCAGCCCTCCGGTGGGCAGCAGCAGCCCGGTCGGCGCGGTCAGCCCGTAGCTTACGGCGCCGGTAGAGGTGGCCTGCCAGTCCGGATAGCGGCTCCAGCTGCCCTTCTGCGACTTCAGCTGCACCGCCGGCTGGCGATCGATGCCATTGGCCACGCCCTTGAGGTAGTGGTCGAACCAGTCGCCCACCGTGGCATAGACCTCATTGGGAATGCCGAGCGCACCGAAGGCTTCGTTGAGGGCGTGGTCGCCATGGCGCAGCTGCAACTGCTTGGGTCCCTTCAGGCGGGTGAAGAAGTCGACCAGTTGGCCCGGCGGAAACAGGCTGTCGTTGAAGGCGTTGGCGAGGAATACCGCGGGTTGGTTGGCATTGATCTCATCAAGGCTGCTGGCCGGGCTGCGCTGTGCCGCCACCGGCAGCAGCGAGTCCACCGCCCCCTGGTAGTTGCCGACCAGCACATTGCCGTTGATGGTGGCCAGTTCCGCGCCGGGGCGGCCAGTGGCCAGGCCCGCTGCCACCAGCAGGGCGATGCCCTGCGCGCTGGGCGTGTCATGGCTGTAGAGCGACGCCTGCAGGTCGGCCCAGCCGCTGAGCGCGGCAACGGCCTTGATGCGCGGGTCGCGTGCCGCCGCCAGCAGGCTGGTGCCGGCACCGTAGGAGATGCCAGAGACACCGATCCTGGCCGGATCGGCGCGGGTGTTGTCCAGCGCCCAGTCGATCAGCGCACTGACATCTTCGACCGTGGCGGGCCCGGCGATGTCGATGCTGCCGCCGGACTCCCAGAAGCCGCGCGAGCTGTAGCTGATGACCACATAGCCGCGCTGCGCCAGCGACTGTGCCACGCCCACGTACTCCACGCTGGGCACTGCCCAGCTGCTGGGCATCACCAGCAGCGGATAGCGGCCACTGCCGGCATCCTGCGGTTCGATGACAAAGGCCCCGAGGGGCGTGCCATCCCAGCTGGGGATGGTGCGATGGGTGGTCTTGACCGTGGCCGCCAGGGCCGTGGGCGCCAGCCCGGTCAGCAGGATCAACAGCAGCAGAACCTTGCGCATCGTTGTCTCTCCCCGTCGGTGGTGGTGCAACGGGTCGGACCGTACCAGTGCGAATGGTGGCTCGCACCTTGCGACGCAGCATGCCGCTTTCGGAGCCGACAGCCCAGGCGCATCGATGCGAAACCAGATTCAGGCGCGGTGGACGACCCACACCAGCAGGCCCGCCAGCGGTATCAATGCCAGCATGCCAACCACGCCCAGGCACCCGGATTGCCCACGGCGCGACCTGGAATCCTGCGGGTGTGATCGCAACCAGTCTGCATGACAAGTGCTGCAGTAGAAGCGCTGCTTCCCGTCTCGCCAGGCGCCGATGGTACGTGCGTCGTGCAGCGCCGCGCTGCCGCAGCGCCCACACTTGAAACTGCGATGTGGCGGACGCTTCTGTCGACGCAGCGCAGCCACGATCGCTATTCCGACGACGGCAACAACAGCAGCCCCCGCAAAGACGTCACTGCTCATCATTCCCCACGTGCAATGCCAGGGCTTTCCCAGATGCCGGGTATGGTACCGAGTCGCGCAGCCACTGTGCCACGACGCCCTATCACGCGCGCGTGTCAGCCACGGACCAGGTGATCTGACACATCACCAGTGCTTGCACCCGGTCACAGCTTCGCGTTCTCGTCGTTGACCAAAAGACGACAGCTTGTGACGCTTGCGACACCGCACGGCCTCTGTGGCCCCGTCATCGCGGTCAGTCCCACCGCACTCCGCATCACCCGTATCCGCAATGCCTTCACATGACACAGGCCTGGCCTCGTCGTGGCGGGCAGCTGCGTCCCGAACTCTTTGCTGGAGAATCGCAATGCGCCTTGCAAGCTTTGTCTTTGCCTTCGTCCTCAGCGCCTTTGCCGGCGCAGCCCAGGCCCAGGTAGTCACCCTCAACAAGGGCGGCTTCGTGCTCACCTACGACTGCAGCATCCACAGTGCCACCCGCTACGAGTACACGCTTACCGCCGATACCGGTTCCGCGGCGCGGCCGTCCAGCTTCTACAAGGACCCGGACCTGCCGGCCGGCTGCCTGGGCCAGACCAGCACGGCCTCGTATGCCAGCATCAAGTCCGGTTATGACCGTGGCCATCTGGTCACGTCCAACCACATGGATTACGACGCGACCTACATCCGCCGCGCCAACTACATGACCAACATCGTTCCGCAGGTGTCCAGCTTCAACCAGGGCATCTGGGTGAAGGCCGAGAACGTGGCCGAGTGCTACCGCGACATTGCGCCGGTGGACGTCTACGGTGGCGTGGTCTACGGCGATGCCGCCAACGACTATTTCCTGGCCAGCCACGGCATCCCGACGCCGGAGTTCTTCTGGAAGACGATCATCACCCGCGACCCGAATACGGGAACCGCCAAGGCGATCAGCTGGATCATCCCCAACGAGGCCAACCTGGGCAGCCTGGACAACTACCTGGTGACGATTGCCGATCTGGAGGAACTGCTGGGTGCGAGCTACGTGGCGATCAACGCGCCGGCCTCGCTGAAGAACATGCTGCCGGCCAGCACGTGGCCGCAGCCGGCCGGGTGTGATCTGGGCTGACCGGTCCACTGGGATCGGGTGGCACCCGGCCCGGGTGCCACGCGGGGATGGCTGTGGGAAAATGGCCTGCAATTGAATCACTGCATTGCGCCCTGGAGTTGTAGATGTCCCGTTTTCCCTTCGATGCCGTGCTCTTCGACTGCGACGGCGTACTGGTCGATTCCGAGCCGCTGGTGGCCCGTGTGCTTTCGGAAATGCTGACCGCACGCGGCTGGCCGCTGACCCCGGCTCAGGCCGGCGAGGTCTTCCTCGGCCAATCCGTGGCCCATCTGGCCGGGCTGATCGCAGAGCGCACCGGCAAGCCGTTCACGGAGGAATGGCTGGAGGAATTCCGCCAGCAGCGCAACCGTGCGCTGGAACAGGACCTTGAGGCGATCCGGGGGGCGCCCGAGGCCGTGCGTGCGATCGCCGCGGCGACCGGTGGCCGCATTGCCTGCGCCTCCGGAGCAGACCTGCACAAGGTGAAACTGCAGTTGGACAAGGTCGGGCTGCTCGATGTGTTCGGGGCCAATGTGTTCAGTGGCCAGGACCTGCCCCGCACCAAGCCGCATCCGGATGTGTATCTGGCGGCCGCTGCGGCGCTGGGCGTGGACCCCACGCGCTGCGCGGTGATCGAGGACACCGTCACCGGCGCGACTGCGGGCGTGGCCGCCGGCGCCACGGTGTTCGGCTTCAGCGAAGGCGGCCCGCACCACAGCACGCCGGAGGCCCTGCGTGCAGTCGGCGCCCGCGTGATCTTCCAGCGCATGGAAGACCTGCCGGGCCTGCTCGCCGCCTTCGCGGCCGACGCCGTCGCCTGACGGCATGGCCCTCAGCGCGCAGCGCCCGCCGTGGCGCTGCCGCGCTTGCCTGCATAGTGCAGGACGAACAGATACAAGCCGGTGAAAAGCTGCAGGAACAACGGCGGCAACGGCGAATAGGTGATCCAGGCCGAAGGCTCGCCCTGCCCCAGCCCGCGCGCCACGAAATTGGCGACCACTGCCAGCGTGAACACGATGGACGTCCAGCGATGCACGGGCCGCGCCCAGCCGCCACGGCTCATTGCCGGCGCCTCGCGTCAGATCGTGCTTCGATCATCTTCCAGCCGTTGCCGGATGGGTCACGGAATCCGGCATCGACCGCGCCATAACGCTCGATGGGTTCCTGGATGAATTCCACGCCCTTGGCCTGCCATTCCACATAGCGCGCCCTGCAATCGTCCACCGCCAGCACCAGCGGCGGCATCGCGCCCTTGGCCACCAACTGCCGCAACGCCTGCGCCGTGGCGGCGTCGTGGGTGGGTGGGCCGGGCACGAACAGGCCCAGCTGGAAACCCTGCTGGCCGCGGTTGCGCACTGTCAGCCAGCGATAGCCGCCATTGCGCACATCGGTGTGCACCTCGAAGCCGAGCGTGCCGACATAGAAATCGAGCGCTTCATCCTGGTCACGCACATACAGGCCGATCGTATCCACCGTATTTGACATGCAACACCTCCTCACAAGTGCGGCTACGTTACGCCCCCCGGCCCGGCGCCGCTTCTCCAAAACTGCGCCAGTGGCCGCGACGCCCAGCGTGGAGAAACCGGGGGTCAATGGCGCCTCCGGGGCGCATGAATACGCAGATCGGCAACAGCGGATAATCCACCGGATGATTAAGTCCACTTAATGTGATGCCAATCACGCACGCACACAGGAACGCATGGGATAACCGCGCCAGCCCGGTCCATCGGCACCATCACGCTGCCAGGGAGCGCACCATGCAGGACGTAGCGCAAGGCCAATGCAAAGTTGTGTCCGACAGCCGCTGGTCACTCAGTACCTTCATGGAATTCTATGAGCGGGTATTGAGTCCTCGCATTTTCCACCCTTACGGGAAGCTGCTGGCCAGCGAAGTCGCCAGCGACATCGATGGCGGATTCGTGGTCAGGGACGTGCTGGAAGTCGCCTGCGGCACCGGGGTGATCACCGCAAGCCTGTATGAGGATCTTGCGCGGCCACGGGGCCTGCGGCTGGTGGCCAGCGATCTGTCGCAGACCGCGGTGAACATGGCCCGGCGCGTCCTGAGCCCGGAGATCCAGCAGCACGTTCCGCTGTTGGCCGACGTGGACATGGCAGAGCTTCCGTTCGAGGACAACAGCTTCGATGTGATTGTCTGTGGCTTCGGCCTGATGTTCCCGCCGGACAAGGCGCGCGTGGCCAGGGAGTTCCGCCGCGTGCTGCGGCCGGGCGGGCGTGTCTATGCCACGATGTTCCACTACAACCAGCTCTTCGAACTCACCCGCCAGCAATCGCAGCTGCATTTCGGCATGCCCTCGCGGCTGATGGACGCTGCGCTGAGCCTGACCGACCCGTCGCCAATCACCCGGGCTTTCGCGATCGAAGGCCTGTCCAGGGCCAACGATCTGCCTGCGGGGCTGCATCCCCTGTCGTTCTCGCTGGATGCGGCCGGCGCGCGCGAGTTCCTGTTCAACGCCTGCATCCTGCTCGAGGAGTTCAACCAGTGCGACACCGGCACCCGCGAGCACTACCTGGACCTGATGCTCGCGCAGTTCCGCAAGGACGTGCCTGACCAGCGCTATCGGGTGGAGGCATGGCTGCTGCGCGGCCAGGCTGATCCGGCCCATGCGGGCACGACGCTGGATATCACGCCCCCCGATTTCTCGCCGCTGCTGCGGTGCCAGCAGCTGACCCATCGCGCGTCCTGCGTGGGCACCGAGCGCGCCGTCCCTGCGCACGAGGCGCAGGCGCTCGATGCATTCACCGCGGCCAGGGCGCAGTTCCTGACCGAGCATCCGGGCTTCCCTGACGCATCGGTAGAGAAAATGCGCAACGAGGAGTACGCACGACTGGATGAGCAGCACGTGACGTACCTGGATCATGTGGGCGGAACCCTGCCACCCGAAAGCCTGCTCGATCAGGACCTGCAGGCATTGAAACACGCGATCCTGGGCAATCCGCACAGCGGATCGAAGGCCTCGCAGGCCGCCTACCAGCAGGCACGGGACGCGATCTACGCCTTTTTCGGCTGTTCGCCGGACGAGTACGAGGTGATATTCACTGCCAACGCCAGCAGCGCGATCCGGCTGGTGGCGGAATCGTTTCCCTTCCAGCCGGGCACGCAGCTGCTGCTGACCAAGGACAATCACACATCGGTGCATGGCCTGCGCGAATACGCCAGGGCCAAGGGCGCCTCGGTGAAGTACATCCCCTTGGACGACGACCTGCTGCTGCACGGGGACCTGATGCAGCGTGCGCTGCAGCGGCTGGGCGATGGCGCCCCGCATCTGCTCGCCTTTCCCGCCCAGTCCAACGCGACCGGTGCGCGACATGACCTGGCCTGGATCGCTCGCGCGCAGGCGCATGGTGCGATGGTGCTGTGCGACGCTGCCGCACTGGTTCCGCAGGCGCGGCTGGATTGCGGCGCCCTTCAACCGGACTTTGTGGTGGCCTCGTTCTACAAGATCTTCGGCTACCCCACCGGCGCAGGATGCCTGCTTGCCCGCCGCTCGTCACTGCAACTGCTCAGGCCACCGTCCTTTGCCGGTGGCGGCGTCTGCTACTACTCGGGCCCGTGGTCGCCCACCGAGCGGTTGCTGTATCGCGATGCCGGGCAACGCTTTGAGATCGGAACACCCAATTACGCCGCGTTCCCGGCGATCGCCCGGGGCTTTGCCTTCGTGGCGCGGATGGGCGGCGTCGAGGCCCTGGCGCTGCGTTCCGGTGCACTGGCCCGGTGGCTCGAGGCGCGCCTTGCCGCGCTTCGCCATACCGTGCGCGGCGACACACCGCTGTGCCGCGTGTACGGCCCGCCGGCACAGCACAAAGGAGCGACGGTGATGCTCAACTTCTTCGACTGCTATGGCTCGATCATGCCGCATGCCCGCATCAAGCGCCTGGCCGACCGCTTCGGCATCACCCTGCGCAATGGATGTTTCTGCAACCTCGGGGCCGTCCAGCAGGCAACCTATGCCACCGCAGGTGCCGAGCACTGCGAACTGGACAAGACCGGGAAGATCCTCGACTGCACCGCCTTCGATGAGAAGATCCTGGACAAGGGAGATTGCGGCGCGGTCAGGATTTCATTCGGGCTCGGGTCGAACTTTGCCGACGCCTACCGCTTCCTCATGTTTGCGACGTGCCTGCTGGACACCGATGTTTCAGGTCTTGAAGGTGCGCTCGCCGGAAGCGATCCCGCGGTCGATGCCGGCCGTCTCCGTGCCGCCCCTGTCGTACCGGCCTGACGCTCCGCGGCGGGCACCACCGGCGGCGCGCCACGGCGGCGTTGTTCCAGCACGGACGTGTCGAGGCAGGGCCGCTGCGCGGCGCGCGCGTGGCATTCGGGCACGGCGCCGCGCAGCGGTGGGTGCCGGCGTTCGCGTGCGCGCACGTTGCCGGGGCTGTCGCCGGTGATGTCACGGAAGATGCGGCCGAAGGTGCCCAGGCTGCTCCAGCCGGTCTGCGCGGCGATCTCGGTGACCGGCAGGTCGGTGTCACGCAACAGCGCCACGGCCCGTTCAATGCGGCGGCTCAGCAGGTAGCGGTGCGGCGGCAGCCCGAATGCCTGCTTGAACGAACGCGCGAAATGCGCCGCGGATACGGCACTCACTTCGGCCAGGCGGGCCACCGTCCAGTCCTCGTGGCTGGCATGGTCCATCCGGTCCTTGGCACGCAGCAGGCGTCGCAGCAGTTCAGGGCTCTGCTTCATGCCGTCACCGTGCGCGCCAGATGATGTCGCGCCGCATGCCTGGCCTGCGCGGCCTGCTCGACCAGCCAGTCACCGAATGCAATGACCTTGGCGCTCCGGCTGCGCGCCGTCGGTGCCACGAACCAGAAACCACGCCCGTCGCTGGCCACACCGGGATGCGCCTGCACCAGGCGCCCGCTGTCCAGTTCGGCCTGGAACAGGATTGGCGAAGCAATGGCGATGCCCTGCCCGGCAATGGCCGCGCCGACGTCCAGATGCTCCAACGCAAAGGGGCTGACCAGGCTCTCCTCGGCCGGCGGCGGAACGGCACCATGTGCGGAGAACCACAGTGCCCACCAGTCGGGCCTGCCGAGCAGCGGAATGTCCAGCGCCCGGCGACCGAGCCCGGCCGCCGCCGGCAGCAGCGCCGGTGCGCACAACGGGGTGAAAATGCTGGGGAACAGGGGCGTGGCCTGCAGCCCGGGCCACGCACCATGCCCGTTGCGGATGGCGGCATCGAAACGCCCGGCGGCCAGGTCCTGCGGCTCTGCCGACAGGTCCAGTTCCAGCACGATGTTCCGATGGCGGGCGCGGAAGCTGCCCAGCCGCGGCGTCAACCAGCTGGTGCCCAGCGTGGGCAAGACGGACAGGCGCAATCGCGCCGCATCCATGTCAGCGGCACGCATGAAACTGGCGCGCAGCGCGTCGAAGGCCCGGGTGGCCTCCACTGCGACGCTCGCACCGGCGGCGGTCAATTCCACATGCTGTGCATGGCGCAGGAACAGGCAGGTGCCGGTCTGGGCCTCCAGCCGGCGCACGTGGTAACTCACCGATGCCGCGCTGGTGTCGAGCTCCTCGGCGGCACGGGCAAAACTGCCCAGCCGCGCCGCCGCTTCGAAGGCGCGGATGGCGACAAGCGATGGAAGCTGGCGTTGGGTCACCATAAGTGTGGCTTAGCCTGAGCCCGGATATCTGCGTGGTCAATCCCCCTCGCACCCGCAACGATGGAGGCACTTCCGGCAAGGGATCACGCACATGGATCGACGGCAGTTCCTGGCCACCTTGGCCGCAGTGGCAGCCTCAAGCGCCTTGCCCTCGGGGCGGCCCCTGGCCAGCCACAGCGAAGACTGGAAATGGTTGCAGGGCAACTGGCGGGTCCGGCACCAACGCCTGAAGGAGCGCCTGGTGGGTGATACCCGCTGGGAAGCCTTCACCGGCGCCAGCGCGGTCTGGCTCTCCCTGGGCGGGCTCGGCACCATCGATGACAACGTCATGGCGCTGCCTTCGGGTCCCTACAGGGGCCTGGGCGTGCGTGCCTTTGATCCGGTGTCTTCCACGTGGTCGATCTGGTGGATCGATGGACGCACCCCTGCTCATATCGAAGCGCCCGTGCGCGGCGTCTTCGAGGGCGACGGCGGCAGCTTCCGTGGTCGTGATGATTTCAAGGGACGCCCCATCGACGTCTGGTTCCGCTGGCATGACATCCATGGCGAGGAGCCTTGGTGGGAACAGGCATTCTCCGACGATGCCGGCGCGCACTGGGAAGTGAACTGGCGCAACTGGTTCCGGCGCACTGCGGCAGCCCCTTCTCCGCTTCCGAAGCTGCCGGATGCACCGCGCGATTTTGATTTCCTGGTGGGCCATTGGAACGTGCGCCATCGTCGCCTGCGCGCTCGGCTGGCGGGCAGTGATGCGTGGGACGCGTTCAACGGCACCCTGCACAACTGGCCGGTACTGGGAGGATTCGGCAACGTGGGCGACAACCTGATGGACGTGCCGGGAGCACCGCTGCGCGGCATGGGCATCCGCGCCTGGAGCGCCGCTGAGCGGCACTGGCTGAGCTGGTGGCTGGATGGCCGGGAGCCGACCCGGATCGGCGCGCCCTTGCGCGGTGGTTTCGAGGCCGGCGTCGGTCGCTTCTTTGGCGAGGACCAGCACGACGGTCGCGCGATCCAGACGCGGGTGATCTGGTCACGTAACACCCCGCGTTCGGCGCGCTGGGAACAGGCGGCTTCGACCGATGGGGGACGCAGTTGGGAAACCAACTGGGTCAGCGACTTCGAGCGGCAGGCATGAAAGCGCGGCTGGCCGTGATGCTGCTGGTTGCTGCGTCGCCCCCTGCGACTCCCTCAAGCGTGCTGCAGATCGTCGGCTCCGCTGAACGCTTTGCGCCGGGCGTTGCATCCACGCAGTACGACGAAATTCGACTGACCCTGAGCCCAGATGGAAAGACCGCACTGTGGTTCAGCCGCAACCGGCCCGGCGGTCCGGGCGGGTATGACATCTGGGTCTCCCGCCACGATGGACAGCGCTGGCGGCCGGCGACGCCGGTCTCGTTCAACACGCCGGGACGTGACTTCGATCCCGCCTTTTCCACCGATGGCCGTGTGGTGTATTTCTGCTCGGACCGCGCAGGCGGCCAGGGCGGCGACGATCTGTACCGGGTCAGGATTGGACGCGACGGTCGATTCGGCGAACCGGAAAATCTCGGGCCTGCGGTAAACAGTGCGGCCGACGAGTTCGCGCCGATGCTCTCGCCGGACGGTCGTACGCTGTTGTTCTCCAGCGATCGTGCGGGCGGTGCCGGCGGCCATGACCTCTACAGCGCGGCGATGATCGGCGGCGTCGCGCAGCCGGCACGGCCGCTGGCGGGTGACCTCAATACCGCAGCGCAGGAGTTCGATGCCACCTTCCTGGGCGACGGCCGAACGGTGGTGTTTGCCCGCGCCCTGGACTTCGCCACTGCACCGGTGCGCCAGTTCATTTCCTACGACCGTGGAGGTCGTTATGACGCGGGCCATGCATTGCCCTCCCCGGTGAACGAAGCCTCCGGCGACAGCTACGGTGCGATGCTGGATGGCTCGCAACCTGACACTTTGACCTATTCGGCGCGGCGCGCAGACGGTGCGGGGTTGGACCTGTACCGCATCCGCTACCGTTCGGGCGAACCATGATCCGCACTCAGCGCTGCGCCGGCAGCTCCAGCCGATGCTTGCGGCACAGCCGGTACACGGTCACCCGCGAGATCTGCATCTGCCGTGCGCACTCGGAGACGTTGTAGCCGGTCTGGCGCAGGGTCTGCAGCAGCACATCGCGCTCGGCCTGGCCGCGGGCATCGTGCAGCATCGCCCCCGGCGGCGCATGCCCGGGCCCACCCAGTTCGAGGTCACGCTCGCTGATCAGCTCGCCTTCGGCCATGATCGCCGCCCGCTGCACCCGGTTGAGCAGTTCACGCACGTTGCCGGGCCAACCGAAGCGTCGCATCGCCTGCAGCGCAGCGGGTGCGAAGCCACGTGCACGCACGCTGTGGCGCAGTCGGAAGCAGCGCAGGAAGTGCTCGGCCAGCAGTTGCACATCGGCGCCACGCTCGCGCAAGGGCGGCATCAGCAGGCGCAGCACATTGAGCCGATAGTAGAGATCACTGCGGAACCGACCCTGCGCCACCGCGTGTTCCAGTTCCACGTGGGTGGCGGCGAGTACCCGCACATCCGCCCGCAGCGGCTGGCTGCTGCCGACGCGCTCGAAGGTGCCTTCCTGCAGCACGCGCAGCAGGCTGGTCTGCGCCTCCGCTGGCAGGTCGCCCACTTCGTCGAGGAACACGGTTCCGCCGTGTGCGGCTTCGAATACGCCTATCTGCCGCTTGTCGGCGCCGGTGAACGAGCCGCGCTCGTGGCCGAACAGCTCCGACTGCACCAGGTTGGCCGGAATGGCACCGCAGTTGACCGCGATGAACGGCTTGCCCGCACGGCCGGACAACGCATGCAGCGCGTGAGCCGCCAGCTCCTTGCCGGTGCCGGTTTCGCCGGTGACCAGCACTGGCAGTTCGACCGGCGCAAACTTGTGCAGCACGATGCGCACCGCATGCAACGCAGGACTCTCGCCGATCAGTGTGCGCGGCCCCTGGCCGCCGCACACCTCGCTGGCAGAAGGATCATCTGCGTCGAACTGCTGGCGCATCGCAGCCACCAGGTCCTGCAGGCCGAAAGGCAGCGTGAACCGCGAGATGCAACGCTGCAGCAAGGGCTGCCACGCCGCAGGCGTGGGCCCCGCGCCGGGTGGCAGCACCGCAAGCCAGGGCAGATGCGCGTGCTGTTCGATCCATGGCGCCAGCAACTGCAGCGCGGGCGTATCCAGATGGCGAAGATCCAGCACAGCGAGCAGCCGATCACGCCCGCGCAGCCCGATCGCCATCGCCGGGTCGGGATGGATGCGGCGCACGTACCAGCCTGCGGCCGCCAGCGCGCTGCGCTCGTTCGCCAGCGGCTCGCCGAACCAGAGCACGCAACGCGATGTAGAAGCCTCCGGGACCGCCGCCATGCTTCCCCCAGCATCCGGACATCGTCGGCGGACTGTCAGGCAATCACCGGCGTGCCGCCCTCCGCCGGGACCTCTACAGCCGCCGCAGCGGCCTTTGATGGGCGGATCCTAGCGCTGCGCTAAACGGCGGCGCAATGAGCGCCGCGTCAAGAGAGCACCGGCTGAAGCGGCATCGTTACAGTCCGCGACGGCACCTGTAACACCCGTGTGACAGTCGGGCGCCCGCCTTGCCCTGCGGCGCTTGGTACAGCGCAATCCCAACATTTTTCCGACGCCGCTGTAACAGCGCGGCAGCAGACCCCCTGCGTCTGCCACCACCTGGCGCCATGGCAGCCAAGCCTTGCAGGGTTGGCACGGTTGATGCGTGGTTCCGCCGCACCCACCACGGGAGATCGGCATGGACGGCATCACCCCCATTCGCGGCCTGCTGGCAACGCTGGCCGTGGCCCTGCTGTCGGTTGGCGCGAGCGCCTCTGCCTCCGGTGCACGCCAGGGCGTGAAGGCTCAACCGGGCGAAATCGTCCTGTTGCGTGATGTGTCCGCACGCCCGGCCTATCGCATGGCACCGCCCGGCATGGCGCTGATCGCCGACCCGAAACCCCAGCGCGAGATCGCGGCGGCCCTCGGTGCGGGTGCCCCGGCAAACGGGATGGACGAGCTGAGCGATGAGGACTACGCAGGCATGGGGGCAGGTCACGCCGCCACAGCCACCACACCCGCAGGCACCACGGTCGAACGTGTGACGCAGCAGGCATTGGGCGGCACGCTCGGCCGCAGCGGTGACGGCATGGTCGGCAGCAGCCTCGGTGGCGCCATGAACGGCCCGCTCGGCGCGGTCGGCAACAGTACCCGCGGCATCGGCGATACCGTGCGCGGCGCTCTCGGCCAGTTCCCGCTGCAGGGCATGGCCCCGGCAGGTGGCAAGTGAGGCGGGCGCACTGGCTGCTGCTGATCCTGCCTGCCACGCCGTTGATCGCGCAGGCCGATGACTACAGCGGCATGCTCGCCTACCTCGACGTTGCCCGCATCGACGGCCATGCACTGGCCGGCGCGAACGGCGCCATCGCGGTCAACCAGGCGGCCGGCGACCTCAATCTGCAGGCCAACCTGCGCGGCATCGCCACTGGCGAACATGCCGACGTCTCGATCGGCAACCGACAACTGCGCGGTGGCGACCGCGTGCTGGGTGCACCGGTTCACGCCACCGCCGTCATCGATGGCAAGGCGCTGGCCGGTGCCAGCGGTATCGCATCCATCAACCAGGCCAGCGGCATCGCCAACACGACGCTCAACGTCGTCAGCGCGACACTGGCCCGACAGGGCATACGCGAAACCGACGATACGGCCTTGGCCGCCGAGGGTTCCGCGTTGGCAGGGGGGCGGGACGACGCCGGTCGCGGCGTCGCGACGGGCACCCGCAGCGCCGGTGTCACCAGCACCGCGCTGCGGGGATTCGACGGGGTCCTGCAACTCAATCAGATCGCGGGCAGCGGCAATGACACGGCCAATGTGCTGGGCCTGGTCGTGCAGGACCGCCCGTGACAACCACCCAACCGATGCACCACCTGATGAGAGAGAGGGCACCATGAAAGCGACCGTCAAACGGACCATGCTCGCCATGGCGATTGCCACTGCCTCGACCGCCGCTGCGGCCAATGGCTGGGACAACCAGAACGCCAACGCGAACATCAACCACACCCACACCGTCAGCGAAACCCGCAACGACACCCACAATCACACCGACAACGACGTGCGCAACCGCACCGTCAACGTCAATGTGCAGAAGCACAGCAACATCCAGGCCGACGAACGCAAGGAAAAGAACAACCACGGCGTCGACGTGAACCTGGAGAAGGACCTGCGACTGAGCACCGACATCAATTTCTCCGGCGACCCGAACATCACCGGCGACATCGACCTCGACTCGGCGGCCATCGCCGTGATCGACAACCGCCAGTCGATCAGCAACAACGCCACCAGCAACAGCCTGGTCACCAACAGTGCCTCCATCGGTGACAGCGTGGGCGCAGGTGCCTCCGGCAACCTCGGCTTCAACGTGGTATCGGGCGACAACAACGCCCAGGACAATGCCGCGTCATTGTCCGCCGCCGACGCGTCCTTCAGCTTCGGCATGGCCGACGCCGAGGTGTTCGTCAACCAGGCCGGCTTCGGCAACGCGACCATGAACTCCGGCGTCACCAATGCCGCAGGTCTGGGTGGCAATGCCTTCGGCGGTGCATCCGGCAACATCGGCGTCAACATTGCGTCGGGCAACAACAACGAGCAGAAGAACGCGCTGGCGGCGTCGGTCGCGACCACCGCGGTGGCGCAGTCGAGCATCAGCTCCAACCAGGTCTCCACCGGCAACACGGTCAGCAACGCCGGCTTCGTGCAGTCCTACACCGATACCGTGCAGGTCGGCATGCGTGGCGGCGTCAGCGGCCTGACCCTGGCCTATGGCGCCGGCACCTACCGCGGCACCGGCAACGCCTACCAGATGGCCAACTACTATCTGGATACCTGGAGTGGGGAGCTGCCACACCCGGGTGGCAGCAGCACCGGCCATATCGATCTGGACGACGAAATCCAGAACGCCACGATGAACCCCAACCGGCCGGGGGTGGGTGGCCTGGGCTTCGATACGCGTGAGAGTGGCACCAGCCAGTTCGTCGAACTGGGCGTGGCCGACCTGTATGCCAGCCTCAGCGGCACCGTCAGCACCACGCGATGGGTGAATGTGGATGCGACCAACACCTCGGCGTTGTCCGGCAGTGCCTTCTCCGGCGCCTCCGGCAACATCGGCGTGAACGTGGCCGCGGGCACCGGCAACCTGCAGGCCAACAGCCTGGCCCTGGCAGTCGCCCAGCCCAGCACCGGCGGCGGTGGTGGCAGCGGCGAGTAAGCGCAACACCCCGGCCGTCCGCCAATGGCCGGGTCCCCGGGAGCCCCTGTTCCTCCTCCCCCTTGGGACAGGGGCTCCCCCTTGCTGCCGGAGAATGCGATGTTCGGCCACCGTCTCTCGATACGCCTGCTGGCCTGCCTGCTGTCGCTGGGCGGCGCGTCCGCGCGGGCGGGCGACGTCGGCTTCGCCGGCGTACTGCCCAATGGCGCGCTGCTGCAGCAGAAGGTAGAGAGCATGCAGGAACGGCGCTACCGCAACGTGGTACGCCAGCACACCGATTACAGCTGCGGAGCGGCCGCACTGGCGACCCTCCTGCGCCATGCCTACCACCTGGACACCGACGAGGCGACGGTGATCGAAGGGATGATGGGGGTGTCCGACCCGGCGCTGGTGGCCGAGCGTGGCTTTTCGCTGCTCGACATCAAGCGCTACGTGGAATCGCTGGGCATGCGCGGGCGCGGCTATCGCATCGATGAGGCACGCCTGCGCACGCTTCGCGTTCCTGGTCTTGTCCTGATGGACGTGCGCGGCTTCCGCCACTTCGTGGTGCTCAAGCAGGTGCGCGGCGGCGTGGTCGAGGTGGCTGATCCCATCCTTGGCAACCGCAGCCTGGCGCTGCCTGAATTCCTCGCTGCGTGGCCATCGCGTGCCGTATTCGTGGTGATCGGCAGTGATTTCGATCGCAACACGGTCCTGCTGCAACCCAGCGAACGGCCCAGCGCCCGCGCGCTCTACGCGCGACAGGGGCCGATCACCGATGCCGAACTGGTCGATTTCGGCTTCAGCCACGCCGACCTGTTCTGAAGGAGGTTCCGCCATGTTCCGCCACCGTCTGTTGATGCTCCTGCTGCTGGCGAGCCCCGCCCTGCCCCTGCAGGCGGCGGATGCTGCGCCGGGACGCGGCCTGAAGGAAATTCCGGATTCCGAACTCAACCTGCTGCGCGGCCGCTACACCGTGGGCGGCAATACCGTCGCGTGGTTCGGGGTGACGATGGTCTCGCAGTGGCAGGCCGGCAACGGAAATGTATTGCAGGGTGCGTTGACCCTGGGCATGGACTTCCGCGGCGGCGGCAGCCCGAAACTGAGCTTCCAGCCCAGCGTGCACGTGACTGCCGCAGACGCGCCGCTGCCGGACACGCAGGGTCGCCTTATCGACAGCAGCGGCCTGGCCAACGCCAGCGGCCTGGTGCAGAGCGTGCAGGTGGCCGGCGATGGCAACGTCGCCCGCAATGCGACCACGCTGGTGGTACGCAATGGCGCGGTGCCGGCCCTGCCGGGTGACGGTGCCCATTCGATCAGTGCGCAGGCCGCAGGCCTCTCGGCCTCCGCGGTGCTCGACGGCAACCAGGCACGCCTGCTGTTGCAGGTAGATGGCCAGGGGCTGGTCCAGCAATGGATACGCAATGGCAGCGTCGGCCAGGGCATCGCCCTGGCCGGTGACGGCCAGATCGCCAGCAACCAGCTGCGGCTGGAACTGGTGCGGGATACCGCGGGCGGCAACCTGCCGTTGAGCCAGAACGTGGCCCAGGCGATTGCGATGAACCGCGGCATGGGGCCGGGCCGCTAGCACCACGGCACGGCGTTGGGGGAAGCGCTCCACAACGCAGGACACGAACATGCACACCTTGAAGAGGATCACCCCGTTGGCGCTGGCGGCGCTGGCGGGCACCGTCTTTGCCGCACCACCGGCGGCGGACGATGGCGCCGACGTGCAGGCACTGGCCAACCAGCTGGAGCAGCTCAAATCCAACTACGCACAGGAGGTGCGGCGGCTGCGCGAACTGGACATGCAGGTACAGGCGATGCAGGCGCGATTGAGTGGACGCACGGGGTCCACCGGGCCGGCAACGGCGGCGGCAACGGGCGCGGCAGTCGAGCATGGCTCGACGCTGCAGGCATCGCAGGGTAGCGAGGGCTACGCCAGCACGGCGGCCGAGGCACAGCAGGCGAAGCAGGAATCGCGGCGCAGCGTGGATGATGTGAAACAACAGCAGTCGGCGCTGTTCTCGCGCCGCTTCACCGTCGAGAACAGCCTCACCTACGCCCGCTACGACCGCAAGCAGCTCACTCTCAATGGTTTCCTGGCGCTGGACGCGATCTTCCTCGGCAACATCGCCATCGAGAACGTTGAATCCGATTCGCTCACCTACAACCTGGCCGCGCGCTGGGGTGTCAGCCCGAACCTGACGCTCAACCTGGACGTGCCTTACCTGGCGCGGCGCACCGTCTACCAGAAGGGCGGCGCCGGCGGTGCGGCGGCCGCGATCGCGCAGGAAGAAACCAATGGCAACGGGCTGGGCGATATCGGCTTGAGTGCGAACTACCGTTTGTTCGGCGAACGCGGCTGGCGCCCGGAAACGGTGCTCACCGCCGGAGTCACCGCCCCTACCGGGCGCGCACCCTACGGTCTGGACTGGAAGGTGATCGAGCGCGACGACGATGACTACATCCGCTTCGCCGTACCCAGGGAACAGCCCACCGGCAATGGCGTGTGGCAGGCCAATGTGGGCCTGTCGATGGTCAAGACCGCCGATCCGGCGATCCTGTTCGCCAACGTCGGCTATGTGCATTCGTTCCCGCGTGGTTTCGGTGATATCGACAGCAACCCCGATACGGTCAACCCGGGTGACGTGAAGCTCGGCGGCGCGGTCTACTTCGGCGCTGGCGTGGCCTTTGCGTTCAACGAGCGCACCAGCCTCAGCCTGTCCTTCAGCGACCGTATCAGCGCCCGCGCATCCACCCGTTTCCAAGGCGGGAAGTGGATGAAAGTGATCGGCAGCGACGCCAACGCGGCATCACTGAATCTGGGCGTGACGTACGCGCTGAACCAGCACACCACACTGGTCACCCTGCTCGGCATCGGGCTGACCCCGGATGCACCGGACTTCACGCTGGCGTTCAAGATCCCGTACATGTTGTAGAGACAGCGCCAGGCGCGATCCTGCGCCCCGGCAGGGCCTGGATTCATCTTCCGGCACCACAGCGGTCCCTGCCCGCTGCTATATTCAGCCCAGCTCGGCAGGCATGGTGCCTGCCCTCGAATCACAGGGAGTTGGACATGGGTCTGGTACAGGCGGTGAAGGGTGCGGTCGGTGGCGTGCTGGCCGACCAGTGGAAGGACTTCTACACCGTGCCCACAGGCCTGCCCTCGACGGCGGCCCTGTTCGCGGCGGTGCCGCGCGGCACCAACGCCGGCCGCGGCTCCAACACCAGCGGCTCGTCCAACATCATCACCAACGGCTCGAAGATCATCGTGCCGGAGGGCTACGGCCTGCTGCTGTTCCAGGACGGCGCGATCACCGCGTTCGTCGCCGAACCGGGCGGCTACGAGTGGCGTTCGGACGATCTTAACTCGCAATCGATCTTCGCCGGCGACGGTCTGGTCAGCACCTTCATCAAGCAGAGCTGGGAACGCTTCAAGTTCGGCGGCCAGCCCGGTTCGCAGCAGGCGGCTTATTTCGTCTCGCTGAAGGAGCTGCCGGACAACCGCTTCGGCACCCAGTCGGAAATCTACTGGGACGACGGTTTCCTCAATACCCAGGTCGGTGCGATCACCCGCGGCTCGTACACGCTGAAGATCGTGGACCCGATCCTGTTCGTGAAGAACTTCGTGCCGGCCAGCTACCTGCAGCCGGGCCAGGTGTTCGACTTCACCGACCTGGACAACGCCGCCGCCAGCCAGCTGTTCAATGAAGTGGTCGGTTCGCTGGCGCCGGCTTTCAGCCTGTACACGAACGATACGGGCAAGGGCAACCGCATCACCAGGCTGCAGCAGGACTCGCTGGGATTTGCACAGAGCCTGTCGGCCGCCGTCGAGCAGGGCTACCAGTGGAAGTCGGATCGCGGCCTGGCCATCGTCAAGACCGCCATTGTCTCGATCGAGTACGACGCCAACACCCGCGAACTGCTGAAGACCGTGCAGCGCGCAGATGCACTGTCTGGCTCGCGCGGTAATTCCAACCTGCAGGCCAGCGTCGCCCAGGGCATCCAGTCGGCCGGCGAGAACGGCGGTGCGGCTGGCCTGGTCGGTGTCGGCATGGCCTCGGGCATGTTCGGTGTCGGCGGCATGCAGCAGCCGGTCACGCCGGCTGCCGACGATCCGGTGGCCAAGCTGAAGAAGGCCAAGGAAATGCTGGACCTGGGCCTGATCACCCAGGGCGACTATGACGCCCTGAAAGCCAAGGCACTGGGCCTGTAACAGCAGGACGCACAACCCACATGTCCGATCCCAGAAACGGCCCACCGCCGCTGCCCGGATCCGCGCCCGCAACGCCGCCGCCCTTGCCGGCGGCGTCGTTGGATGGGCCCGGTTCGCCGCAGGACGTCCCTCCCCTGCCCGGCAGCTTCCCGCTGGACACCTCGAAACTGCCTCAGGCCATCCGCGATGAAGTGGAAGCGCCCGATCCCGTGGCCATCGATACCTCGGCCAGCGAGCTGAAGGACGGCCTCAACCGCTGCCCGAAGTGCGGCGCCACCGACATCCGGCCCAAGGCCGGCACCGATATCCTCGTCTGCCTGTACTGCCGTCACGAATGGCATGGCGCGCGGGTCGAGGAGGAATTCGGGCTGGGCGACGCCATCGACCAGCTGCGTGGCACGGTCATCGCCTCCGGTGCACGCAACATCGATGCCGACACCTCGGCGTTGATGACGTTCAAGTGCACGGGCTGCGGTGCCGAAGTCACGGTCAATACCGAAAGCACGATGACGGCGCGCTGCCACTGGTGCCGCCACGTCTTCGGCGTCAACGAACAGATCAGCAATGGTGCGGTGCCAGACGCGGTGCTGCCCTTCCACATCAAGAAGGACGATGCGGTCGCGCGCATCCGCCAGTTCGTCGACAAGCGCCGCATGTTCGCGCTGAAGGCGTTCAAGGAACAGTTCACCCCGGAAAACGTGGTGGGCGTGTTCCTGCCCTACATGATCGTGGACAGCAACGTCAGCGCGGCCGTGGCCGGCAAGGGCGAGATCCAGACCCGGCAATACACGGTCGGCACCGAGAAGAACAAGCGCACCCTGTACGACGCCGATGTCTACCAGGTCGAACGCCAGGTGGATTTCACGGTTGATGACCTGCCCCTGGAATCCTCGGCCGAGCGCGGCAATCTGGATACCCGCGCCAACACCAACAACATCATCAACACCATCCTGCCGTTCGACACCAAGAACGCGGTGAAGTGGAACGCCTCGTACCTGGCCGGCTTCACCTCTGAAAAACGCAACCTGGATGTGGAAAAGCTGCGGCCGCGGCTGGAAGACCAGCTGCTGTCGATCGCGCGTGCGCAGGTGGAAGGGTCGGTGAGGCGCTACAACCGTGGCGTGCGCTGGGAACAGGAACAGCTGGAGGTGCATGGCACCCGCTGGGTTTCGATGTACCTGCCGGTGTGGTTGTACTCCTACCACCAGCCCGGCAAGAACGGCGGCATGCTGCACTACATCGCGGTGAACGGCCGTACCGGCGAAACCATGGGCAGCGTGCCCGTGCAGCAATGGAAGATGCTGCTGGCGGCCCTGGCCACCGGCACCGTCATTGAAGCCCTCGCAATAGCCTTCCTGGTGGCATCGACATGAGCGACGACAGTGGCCTCTGGCTGTTGGCGGCAGGTCCAGCCGGCGCAACCGCGCTGTACTGGGCGCTGTACCGCTATTACCGCAACACCGACAAATCGCACTCCTTCGAGCACGAGACCGCCATCGAAGCCAAGCCGGTCACCGGCTCTGACCAGCAGGTCGGCCGGGTTACCGGCACCGAGGAAAAGCGTATCCGCGGCGACAATGTGTACGAGTACCGGAAACGGGTCGCTCGGGTGAAACCCGAAGAATAGAGCGAGGCCATGCCTGGCTGCGGGTCGTGCCGGCCGCTGGCCGGCATGCCTTCGGCCTCTGGGCGCCAAAGAGGAGCCGGCCAGCGGCCGGCACGACCCGTCAGCGAACAGCGCCGACTCTTGGCACGCCCGCCCCTGGGCGCGTCCTCACGCCGTCTCCCGCTCCACCGGTTCGATACTCGCGCGGTCCACCCTGCCGAGGATCCTGCGATGGCCGCCGTTCCTGCCCGTGCCTGCCTGTCCGTCCTGTGCTTCCTGACCCTGCCCGCCCTTGCCCAGGACGCGTCGTTCGGCTTCGGTGAACAGACCACCCGTACCGAGCAGACCACGCAATCCAGCAGTACCCAGACCCAGAGCAGTGGCGCAGTGACCACGCAGACCACCACCAGCGGCAGCTCGCAGTCCGAGTCGCGCAGTGAAAGCAAGGGGCTGGACGTGGACTTCGGCTTCCACGACAACAACGATGACTGGGACCACGACCGCCAGCGCGGCGGCCGCGGCGTGCGCGAAGGCGATCTGTTCGGCAGCTGGACGCTGGGCCAGGAGAACGGCAGCACGTGCACCATCGAACTGAAGAGCATCGAGTGGTTCGGTGGCTACAGCGCCTACGTTCCCACCGGCTGCCCGGACGGCTTCTTCTCGGCCAACCGCTGGGTGCTGTCGGGCAACCAGCTGCTGCTCACCGATACCAGCAACACGGTGTTCGGGCGCTTCCGCGCGTCAGGCGGTGGCCGCTGGTCCGGGTTCCGTGAATCCGACGGTGCGCGGTTGTATCTCAATCCGAAGGGGCGTTGAGCGTAGCGTGCACGCAGCGGGCACGCGGCGACCGCGAAGATCAGGCGTCCGCCCCGCCCGCTCACCGAAATGTCCGCTCCCACTGGTTCCCGCCTTGTCATCTATGCCGCGCTCGCGGGCAACCTCGCCATTGCGATCGCCAAATTCATCGCCGCCGGCATCTCCGGCAGCTCGGCCATGCTCAGCGAGGGCGTGCATTCGCTGGTCGACACATTGAATGAACTTCTGCTGCTGTACGGGCTGCGCCGTGCCGGCAAGGCGCCGGATTCCCTGCATCCGTTCGGCTATGGCCGCGAGCTGTACTTCTGGAGCTTCATCGTCGCCCTGCTGGTGTTCGCGGCCGGTGCCGGCGTTTCGGCCTACGAGGGCATCCAGCACATCCGCAGGCCGGAGCCGGCCACCAACCATGCGTTGAGCTACAGCGTGCTGGGCATTTCCATCCTGTTCGAGGGTGCCTCCTGGTGGGTGGCGCTGCGCGAGTTCCGGCGTACCAAAGGCAAACTTGGCTACTTCGAAGCCTTCCGCCGCAGCAAGGATCCTTCCACCTTCACCGTACTGCTGGAAGACAGCGCTGCGTTGCTCGGGCTGGGCTTCGCACTGATCGGCCTGGTGGCCGCGCAGGTGCTGGACATGCCGGTGCTTGATGGCGTTGCGTCGCTGTGCATCGCCGGCGTGCTGGCCGCCACCGCCTTCCTCCTGGCCCGTGAGACCAAGGGCCTGCTGGTCGGAGAACCTGCCCATCCCGCAGTGGCCGAGCGGATCATGGCGGTGGCCGAAACCGATCCGGATCTGCGCCGCGCCAATGGCGTGACCACCATGCAGATGGGCCCGGAACAGGTCGTGGCCATGCTCAGCGCCGAGTTCGAGGATGACCGCCGGACCCCGCAGATCGAAGCCTGCATCACCCGCATCGAAACGGCGGTGAAGCGCGAGTATCCGGAACTGGTGGCACTGTTCATCAAGCCGCAGACGCCGGAGGTGTATGCCGCCCGGCGCGCTGCATTGGCCGCACCGCCTGCGCCGGAATGACGCGGCGTCTGCGCCCGTTTCACCTGATCGATGCCACAGTGCCACGGTATTTCACCCGAGCCTGCCACCACCGTGCCGGACTGGTTGCCCGCCTCCCTGCAGATCCTGCCGCGCCGCTTCTACCGGCGTCCATCGACCGACGTTGCGCCGGAGCTGCTCAACAAGCTGCTGGTGCGCGACGATGGTCGCACTGGCCGCATCGTCGAGGTTGAAGCCTATGCCGGCAGCGACGATCCCGCCGCGCACTCCTATCGCGGGCCAACGCCGCGCACGGCCAGCATGTTCGGTGAGGCCGGCCACCTCTACGTCTACTTCACGTACGGCATGCACTGGGGCAGCAACGTGGTCTGCGGAGAGGTCGGTGAAGGCGTGGCGGTGCTGCTGCGGGCCGTCGAACCGCTGGCGGGCCTGGAGCGCATGCACGAGCTGCGTCCCGCCGCGCGCCGCGACCACGATCTGGCCAGCGGCCCCGGCAAGCTCTCGCAGGCATTCGGTCTGGACCGCAGCTTCGACGGCGCCGATCTGGTGACAGGCAGCCATGGCATCGTGATCGCCAGCGATGGCACCCCGCCTCCGTCCGACCCGGAAGTTGGTCCACGGATCGGAATCACGCGCGCCGTCGATTTCCCCTGGCGATGGCACGTCCGTGACCACCGTCACGTGTCGGTGCGGCGACGCCGCATCTCCGCCCCCGCAAGGAAACCCTGATGACACATCTCGACAAGCCGTTGCGACGCGAACTGGAGATCGATGGCCAGCCCTACACCCTGACTGTGGACCCTGACGGCCTGAAGCTGGTGGAGAAGGGGCGACGCAAGGGCATTGCGTTGCGCTGGCAGGATCTGGTGTCCGGAGACGCGGCGCTGGCAACCGCATTGCAGGCATCGCTGCGCGAGCACTGAACCGGCGCGCCCGCCTCACATCGGCATCACCCCGCCATGGCGATACATAACGCCGTGCGCACTAGCGTAGTCCCAGACAGCTGCCGCAAGCGCCCTCGCCACCCAGCCCTGAAAAGCGCCATGGACGAAGCCGAACGACTGCTCGAAATCGAACGACTGCACCTGTTGGATACGCCACCGGAGCCGGTGTTCGATGCCATCGTCGCCGCCGCCCGCGCCGCAACCGGCATGACCATGGGCCTGATCAGCGTGGTGGCCGAAGACCGCCAGTGGTTCAAGGCCAACATCGGCCTTGAGGGCGTCAGCGAAACGGCCCGCGAAATTTCCTTCTGCACCCATGCCATACGCCAGGACGAGCTGTTCGAGATACCCGATGCGCGCCAGGACCCACGTTTCTCCACCAATCCGCTGGTGACAGGTGGGCCGCGCATCCGCCACTACGCTGGCATCCCCCTGGGCTCGGCGCACGGCGCACGTATCGGCACGCTGTGCCTGCTCGATCCGATGCCCGGCGTGCTGTCTCCGTCCCAGCGCGAACTGATGGTGCACCTTGCCCGGGTCACCACCCAGGTGCTGGAGCAGCGCAGCACGCTGATGGCGCAGGTGGGCCAGGCCAAGGCGCTGCATCGCGAGCTCAAACGCAGCGAAGACTTCCTGGAGCGCACCAACCGCGCCGCCCGGGTGGGCGGCTGGGAGATGGACCTGGTCACCAACGAAGTGCGCTGGACCCGCGAGACCAAGCAGTTGCACGGCGTGCGCAGCAACTTTGAACCGACGCTCGACACCGCGCTGTCGTTCTATCGCGAAGACAGCCGCAACATCATCCGGGCAGCAGTGCAGCGTTGCATCGACGAAGGCACGTCCTGGGAGGTGCAGCTGCCAATGACCACCGCCGACGGGCGCGCGATCTGGACCCGGGTGGTCGGCAGCCGGCAACAGGTCGACGGGCATCCGCGCCTGGTCGGGGCGATCCAGGACATCACGGACGAGCGAGCCGCGCTCGACGCGCTGGAAGCGAGCGAAACCCGCTACCGGCGACTGTTCCACTACAGCCTGGGCCTGATCTGCACCCACACCCTGGACGGCACATTGACCTCGGTGAATCCGGCGGCCGTGCAATCGCTGGGTTTCGAGGAAAGCCAGATGGTCGGGCGCAGCCTGTGTGACCTGATGCCGCCGGAAAAACGCGAGGGCTTCAAGGCCTACCTCGCTCGGATCCAGGCAAACCACACCGACGCTGGCGTGATCGAGCTGATCGCCGCGGACGGAACGCGCCACTACTGGGCGTATCACAACGTGCTCGACAACGAAGCCAGCCCGCCCTACGTGCTGGGACATGCTCAGGACGTCACCGCGCTGCGGATGCAGGAGCAGCAGCTGCGCGAGATGTCCTTCAAGGATCCGCTCACGCAGTGCTACAACCGGCGTTACCTGCACCGGCTGGATGAACTGATTGACGAGCGCTGGGCCTGCGTGATGTTCGATCTGGACCATTTCAAGCACATCAACGACACCCAGGGCCACAGGCGTGGCGACGCCGTCCTGGTCGAGTTCGCCACGTTCCTGCGCTCACCGCTGGGCAAGGAGGAGACGGTGGTGCGACTGGGCGGCGACGAATTCATGGTGGTACTGGTCGCGCCTGCGGACGGCCGGTTGAGCGAACTGGAGCATTGGTACCAGGACCACGCCGCGCTCTCGCCCAGCGCGTTCTCGATGGGTGCGGCCATCAACACGCCCGGCGAGCCGGTGGCCGACACCATCCAGAAAGCGGACAGCCGCCTGTACCGCACCCGCGCACGGGTACGCCGCGAGCGACGCGAAGACCCAACCGCGCGTTGATCACGCGCTTACCGTCACCCACGCCGGCGCGTGGTCGCTGGCCTTTGCCTGCAGGCGTACCCAGCGGTCGACGCCAGCGTCCTTCAGTCGCTCCGCCAGTACGGGGTTCAACAGCAGATGATCGATGCGCAACCCACGGTCGCGCTCGGCATGCTGGCGGAAATAATCCCAGAAGGTGTAGATCGTGGCGTTGCCGTGCACCTTCCGCAACGCATCGGTCCAGCCCTGCGCCAGCAGCCGTTCAAAGGCCTCGCGCACCTCGGGCTGGAACAGCGCATCGCGGCGCCAGGCCTTGGGGTCGTAGACGTCGGCTTCGGTGGGAATCACGTTGAAATCACCCAGCAGCAGCGCCGGGTGCGGCAGCTCGACCAGGCTGCGCGCATGCCGGATCAGGCGCGCCATCCAGCGCAGCTTGTAGTCGAACCTGGGCCCGGGCTGCGGGTTGCCGTTGGGCAGGTAGAGGGCACCCACGATGACCCCGTGCACCGCCGCCTCCAGGTAGCGGCTCTGCGTGTCGCTGGGCTCGCCGGGCAATCGACGGCGGCTCTCGACCGGCGTGGCCCCCCGTGCCAGCAGTGCCACGCCGTTCCAGCGCGCCTCGCCTTGCCAGAGTGCACCGTACCCAGCCTCCTCCAATGACGCAGCCGGAAACGCGGCGTCGGTCGCCTTCAGTTCCTGCAGGGCAACCACGTCCGGCGATTCCCTGTGCAGCCAGTCCAGCAGCTGTGGCAGGCGCGTGCCGATGCCGTTGACGTTGAACGTGGCAATACGAAGCGACTTGCGTCGGGCCATGCAGGAAGCCTCCTCGGCGCAGGGAATGAGCGTTCACTGTGCGCGCCCGCGCATGCAGAGTCCGTGGATGCCATGTCACGACAGGGTGCCATCCGTTTCACGAACCGCTGCCACGCGCGACAGCAGGCTGGTCATCCGTGGACAGTGACGGAGAAGCCCCATGGCGGTGCGCCCGCTTCGCGCGATCTACCAGGTCGACCCCTACCTGTTCCGCGACAGCGACGGCCGCGGCTGGGGCACGCTGGATGGCATCACCGAAAAGCTGGACTACCTGCAGTGGCTCGGTGTCAGCCACCTGTGGCTGCTGCCGTTCTACTGCAACGCCGGCCGTGACGGTGGCTACGATGTCACCGATCACTACCGCATCGATCCACGCCTGGGCGACCAGGCCGCGTTCCAGCACCTGGTCGATGCTGCCGACGCACGCGGTATCGGCATCATCGTCGAGCTGGTGATGCAGCACACTGCCAGCACCCACCCGTGGTTCGTCGCCGCGCAGCGGGGCGACCCGGCATGGCGCCGCTGGTACCTGTGGAGCGACCACGTGCCCGACGACGGCCTGCAGCCGATGTTCCCACCGATCGAGGCGTCTGCCTGGACATGGGACGCCGAGGCCGGCGCGTTCAACCGTCACATGTTCTACCGGCACGAGCCAGACCTGGAGTTGGCCCATGCGCCGGTACGCGACGAACTGCTGCGGGTGATGACGTTCTGGATGGAGCGCGGCGTGGCCGGCTTCCGCGTGGATGCGGTCCCGTACATGGTCGAGCGCGCCCGCCACGCCGACCCGCGCGACGACGGGTTGTGGCTGCTGGAGGAAATGCGCGCCACGGCAGATGCGCAACAGCCAGGCCTGCCGCTGATCGGCGAAGCGGATGTCAGCGCGCCCCGCTACGGTGACTTCCTGTGCCAGGGCCGGCGGCTTTCGCACCTGCTCGACTTCCATCTGAACAATCATTTCTTCCTGGCCCTGGCGCGCGGCGACGCCAGTGAAGTGGCCCGGGTCATGGCCGAATACGGACCGCAGGCGCCGCCGCGCACGCGCATCGCCTGGCTGCGCAACAATGATGAGCTTGACCTGGAGCAGCTTGAGCCGGACGAACGCGAGGCGGTGATGGAGCGCTTCGCGCCCGAACCTGGCATGCGCATCTATCGCCGCGGCATCCGCCGCCGGCTGGCGCCCATGCTGGACGGCGACACCGCGTGGCAGGCCATGGCCTGGGCCGCACTGCTGTCGCTGGGTCAGGTGCCGGTGATCCGCTATGGGGAAGAGATCGGCCTCGGTGACTGCCTGGAGCTACCAGAACGCAATGCCGTGCGGGTGCCGATGCACTGGCACGGTGGACCAGCGGCGGGGTTTACCGATCAACCGCGGCATGCCTGGCGCGTGCCTCCGGCAGACGGCGCTTACGGTTACCGGACGGTGAATGTCGAGGCGCAACGCGCGACGCCCGGCTCGCTGCTGCAGCGCGTGCGCGAGCTGCTGCAGCAACGCAATGCACATCCCGTGCTGCAGCAGGGTCCTCACACGCTCGACCCACCTTCACCTGCGCTGCTGATGCTCCGCTACGGCGAGGCCCCCCACCAGGCACTGGCACTGATCAACTTCGGCGACGACCCGGTTGAGGTAGAGGTGCCCCTGCACGGCCCGCTGCGTACGCTGGTGGGCCACGGCGCCAGGCTGCAGGATCGCCGCTGTTGCCTGCAGGGCCATGGCTATACGTGGCTGGCCGCCGAGGGCGCCTGAGTGCGCAGCGCGGGCAGCACGTGTTCGGCGAAATCATCGATGAAGCGGTCCTGCTCGCGGTTCACGTTGTGCAGGTAGATGCGATCGAAGCCCAGTGACTGCAGTTCCTGCAGCCAGGCCCGGTGCTGGCCAAGATCCGCCGAGACATGCACGTGCTGGCGCAGCTCGTCGGCACTGACCGACCGGGCCTGTGCCTCGAACTGCTCGGGCTGGTCCAGGCCTTCGGCCAGTTCCGGTGGCAGGACATTGGCGCTCCACTGCTCCATCGCGCCTTCCAGTGCCGCCTGTTCGGCACGCGCGTAGGAGAGCTTGGCCTGCAGGTACATCGGCTTGCCCCTGCCACCGCCCTGTTCGAACGCCGCCACCACGCGCTGCAACTGCGCCAATGGCTGGCTGATCGTGATCAGGCCGTCGGCCCAGCCCCCCATCCAGCGTGCGGTGTCCTCCGTGACGGCTGCACCCAGCAGCGGCAGGGGAAGTGCCGGCCGGCTGTACAGTCGCGCCTGGCGCACCTGGAAGCCACCGTCGTGGTCGACCTGCTCGCCGCCCCACAGCCGCCGCATCACCTCGGCCGCATCGCGCAGTGCCCTCTGCCGCTCCCGCTTGGCTGGCCACGGCTGGCCGGTGATGCGCTCGTTCAGCGCCTCGCCGGTACCCAGCGCCAACCAGATCCGGCCCGGCGCCAGCTGCTCCAGCGTCGCCGCTGCCTGTGCCACCAAGGCCGGGTGCTGGCGCAGCATCGGGCACGTCACCATGCCCAGGGTCAACGCGCTCTGCACCGCCAGCGCGCCGGCCCACACCCAGCTGTGGCCCGACTGCCCTTGTGCGGTCGTCCACGGGTGGAAATGGTCGGAGCACATCAGGGCCTCGAATCCCGCCTGTTCGGCGCGCAGCGCCAGGCCCAGCAAGGTGGTGGGCGGGAACTGCTCATGCGATGCGTGGTAGCCGATGGTCATCACGGATTCCGTGCGGGGACTGGACACGATGGCAACACCCCTCCAGCTAAAACGGCGTCATGGAAACGAACGCTTCCTGCATCGGGCATCGACGCTGGGCTATCGCCGAAGGCTACATTCCAGCCTGGAGCAACGGCCCGTCACCGGAGATGCAGAGTCACGAAACATGCTGCGTCCTCAATGCCGGCAACGAGGACGCACATGTCACCCTGACCCTCTACTTCGAGGACCGCGATCCGGTGGGCCCCTACCGGATAACGGTGCCGGCGCGGCGCACCTGCCATCTGCGCTTCAACGATCTGCAGGATCCGGCACCTGTGCCGCGCGGCACGGGCTTCGCCACCCTCGTCGAATCCGACCAGCCGATCATCGTGCAGCATACGCGGCTGGATTCACGGCAACCGGCCAACAGCATCATGACCACCATCGCGCATCCATTGTGAAGCCGCGCGCGCAGGCGTCCACGCTGCAACGACACCGCGCCCTCCAGCCGTTTACCCGCTTGGAGGGAGACTGGCGCCGGTTTCCTTTCGGAGAGTGACGATGGCCCTGCCCGATTACCCACGCCCGCCCTTCCCGGCCCAGCAGCAACCCTTCCCCGGCAAGACTGCGCAGATGCAGCCCCGGCCGGACCATGGCGAGGACAGTTATCGCGGGCATGGCCTGCTGCAGGGCAAGAAGGCACTGATCACCGGCGGTGACAGCGGTATCGGCGCGGCGGTGGCGATCGCTTTCGCGCGCGAAGGCGCCGACGTTGCCATCGCATTCCTCGATGGCGAGCAGGACGACGCCCGCCATGTGCAGCAGCAGATCGAACAGGCCGGGCGCAAAGCCGTGCTGGTACCGTGTGACATCAGTGACCCGGCACAGGCGCGCTCGCTCGTAGACCGCGTGGCCAGCGAGCTGGACGGTCTCGACATCCTGGTGAACAACGCTGCCTACCAGCGCTACTACGAGCACTTCGACGACATCACCCTGGATGACTGGAAGCGGACGTTCGATACCAACGTCCATGCCGTGTTCAATCTGACCCGGCTGTGCGTCCCGCACCTGCGCGGTGGCGGTGCGATCATCAACACCGCATCGGTCAATTCCAAGCGACCGACGCCGAACATCCTTCCCTATTCTGCAACCAAAGGTGCCGTCGCCAACCTGACGCTGGGGCTGGCCGGCCTGCTCGCCGAGCAGCAGATCCGCGTCAATGCCGTGCTGCCCGGCCCGATCTGGACGCCGTTCATTCCCGCAGGCATGGCCGCCGAAGAGGTCGAACAGTTCGGCGCGCAGACGCCATTCGGCCGCCCCGGACAGCCGGCCGAGCTGGCCTCGGCCTATGTGATGCTGGCTTCGGACAGCGCCAGCTACACCTCCGGTGCACTGCTGACTATCTCCGGCGGCGCGGCAACACTGTGACTCCTCATGGCCGGATTGCCCGCCTGGATCGAAGACTGGCTGACTGTGGTGGTGCCGGTGGCCGAGGTGCTGGCCATCCTGGGCGTCGCATGGGTGATGGTGCGTGCCCTGGCGTGGCTGCTGGTGCAGGCCCGGCAGCGCGGCAGGCTGGCTCCCGAGCTTCATGTGGGCCTGCGCCGCGGCGGTGCCTTGCTGCTGTATCTGGCGGCTGCGCTGCTGATACTGGAGCGCCTGGGCGTGTCGCGCTCGGTGCTGTGGACCGCGCTGACCGGGTTCATGGCGGTCGGTGCGGTGGCGTTCTTCGCCGCATGGAGCGTGTTGTCCAACCTGTTCTGTTCGTTCCTGATCGTCGCTACGCGCCCGTTCCGCATCAATGACACCATTGAAGTGCTGGAAAGCGTGGACAAGCCGGGCTTGTGCGGTCAGGTGGTTGACATCAACCTGATCTACACCACGCTGAGTGATCGTGGCGAAGGCGCGCGCGGTTGCCTGCTGCGCGTGCCCAACTCCTTGTTCTTCCAGCGCATCACCCGGCACTGGGGTGACGGCGGGTATTCCCAGCTGCCGGGAAGCGTGCCAATCAAAGGCAAGGTGCGCTGAGCAGCTGTAGAGCCGAGATCCTATGTTCGGCTTGCTGCGCGCAGCGCTCGGTGCAGCGCGACCTGAACGGAGTGCAGCCGAGCGCGGGCTCGGCTCTACAGGTGCCATAGCGGGCGGCCCTATTCCGCCGCCAGTGCCTGGATAGGGTCCAGCTGTGCAGCACTGCGTGCCGGGAAGCAGCCGAAGCCCAGCCCGATCACAGACGAACACACCAACGCGGCCAGCACCCAGATAGGTACCCATGCGCCGCTTGGCGCTACAGGAACTCCGCCATGCGCTGCAACTCGTCGTCCAGCGCGCCACGAAATGCCTTGTCGCGGGCCAGCGACTTGCCGGCATAACCCACGTTCGGCACCAGCTCACCGCCGCACACGCTCAGGTTGGCCCAGCCCACCACCTGGTCATGCCACAGCACCGGCAGTGCGTAGTACCCATACTGGCGCTTTGGCGCAGGCGTGTAGGCCTCGAACTTGTACACCCAGCCCCACAGCAACTCGAAGCGGCGGCGGTCCCACACTACCGGGTCGAACGGCGCCAGCAGGCGCACCTGCTCGTCCGATGCATGGCGGCGCGAACGCGGATTCTCGTCCGCCGGCCAGTACCAGGTAGTGCCCTCCAGCGTGCAACTGGCCAGCTGCTGCTTTGCCAGTGCCAATGCCTTGCGGGTCTGCTCGGCCAGATGGGGGGCACCATAGCCCAGCAGCCGCACCAGATAGGTCAGGCTGGCCGATGGCAGCGGCGCGTACTTGCGCACCACCAGATCAATCAGGGCGGCCGCGCGTTCGACCTGCGACTGCTCGCTGGCATCCGCCTCGGCATGCTCGGCCACGGCGTAGATACGGGTGCCGTTGTCGCGCCGCGCCACGCGCAGCAGGCCACGGTAGTGCATGCCATCCAGCAGATGCGTGCTGGCATTGCTGGTGCCACCCCAGTAGTTGGTTACGCGCCCATGCGCGAAGGCCTGGTCGACCTCGCGCGGATGCACACTGCCGCGCTCGCGCACGAACGCCAGCACCTCGGCGGCGCGGCGATGGGTCTCGGCGTCCCAATTGCGCTTGGCCACGCGCGGGTGCATCAGTGCCAGATGCTCGCGGGGCAGGAAGCCGTAGTTCACCAGGCAGTCCTCTTCCACCGGCAAGCGGCTGTAGCGCCGCTCAAGATCGCCTGCGCGGTAGTGCTTCACCCGGTGCCGCAGGGTCAGGTCCTGCGCGCGTGCAGGTGCCCGGATCGGGTCGGCCTGCACGAAGCCCAGCTTCCGGATCGCGGTCAGCAGCGTGGTCGGCTTGAACAGGGTGCGCGCCACCGCGTAGCGGCGCAGGTTTTCAAGAGTGGGCGTGACAGGCATGGCCGCATTGTAGATCCACGCCGTGCGTGGATGGCATCACGGTGCTCAGTCCGCGCTCTCCGCGTCCAGCAGCTGCAATGACCCGATCACCAGCGCCTGCATGCCCTGCTTGAACTCGGTGATCACCTGCCCCTCTTCGTCGTCCGCAATCGCGTAGATGGTGTCGGCGCCGGCGATGCAGTAGAAGGCGATCGTGGCCAGCAGCCAGCGCGCCTTGTCCATCGGCAGGCCGAATACCTCGGCCACGTGGGCCTGGTGCGCGGCGATCTTTTCCAGCATCGGCGCGGTCGCCACCGTGCGCCGCAGCAGGTACGGCGGCAGCCCGGGGTGCGCCTTCACCACCTCGCACAACGATTCGACGAAGACCATCAGATAACCCTGCAAGCCGCCCGGCGCATCTGCCGACGCGCGCGGGATCTGCCAGCGCTGGAACACCGCCTCCGCCACCAGGCGCTTCAACGCCTCCAGGTTCGCCACGCGCTTGTACAGCGCCGCCTGGGTTACCGCCAGTTCGGCGGCCACGTTGGCCATGGTCAGGTTGGGAAGGCCCAGGCGGATGCCGATGTCGGCCAGGCGCTTGGGGGTGATGGTCGGCGGGCGGCCGCGCGGCGGCACCGTGGTTTCGCGTTGCGTGTTCATACCCTGCCGAGGGTGCCAGCAAAGGGACCCTCTTGTCCGCTTTGGTCGATTTAGTTTATTTTACTCAACTAATTCGGAATGCGTCCGGCTCGCAACCACGGCGCAGCCCGAACCGAGCCCCAGGCTCACTTCCCGCCAGGTCCCCACCCAGCCGACAACCCTGCGCTGCGCGCTCTTCCCGTGCTTGCCGATGGCAGCGCGCCAGGCGCGCTCGCGCCCAAGATTCACAGGACCCTGGCATGACCACGTACCCCTCCTCTTCCCCGCAGAACGGCGCTGCCGCCGCGTCATGCGGCCACGCGCATCTGCACGGCCTGGCCCGGCGCCACCGCGCATCGGCGCTCGCGCTTGGCCTGCTGGCATCATGTGCCGCGCTGGCCGAAACCGCGCCATCCACCCTGCCCTCGGTGCAGGTGCAGGAACAGCGCCGCGTGACGGGGGACTATGCCGGCGGCCAGGTGGCCGCTGGCGGCCGCGTCGGCCTGCTTGGCGACAAGGACTTCATGGATACGCCGTTCAATACGGTCAGCTACACCGAATCTTTCATCCGCGACCGCCAGGCCAAGGACCTGACCGACGTCATCGCCGCCACCGACCCCACCGTTTTCAGCAACGGTGTTACCGGTGCGTGGAGCGAGAACTACGCGATCCGCGGCTTCGCCTCCAGCACCAGCGACACCACCTTCAATGGCCTGATCGGCATGGCGCCGTACTACCGCACCTCACCGGAGATGTTCGAACGCATCGAAGTGCTGAAGGGCCCGTCCGCACTGCTCAACGGCATGCCACCGGGTGGTTCGGTCGGTGGCAGCGTCAACCTGGTGCCCAAGCGTGCAGGCGAGCAGCCGCTGCAGCGGGTCAGCGCCAACTTCGCCTCCGATGCGCAGTTCGGCACCCATGTGGACATCGGCCGCCGCTTGGGCACCGACAAGCAGTTCGGCATCCGCTTCAACGGCGCCTACCGTGATGGCGATGGCGCCGTGGGCAAGCAGCGCAAGAAGGTCCAGCTCGGTTCGCTGGCATTGGACTGGCGCGGCGAACGTGCCCGGCTGTCGGCCGATCTGTACAGCGCCGACGACCGTGTTGATGGCCCCGCGCGTGGTGTCGGCCTCGCGCCGGGCGTGGCCATTCCGCGGCCGCCGCGTGGCGATACGCTGATCAATCCGGACTGGGCCTACGTGGACAGCCAGGACAAGGGCGCGATGCTGCGCGGCGAACTGGATATCAGCGATACCCTGACGGCCTACCTGGCCTACGGCACCAGCAGGACCGATTACCGCTACAACGGTTCGATCAGCGCGCAGATCCTCAATCCGGCCGGCGACTTCACCACGGTGATCGGCCAGCTCGCCTTCGATATCAGGAAGCAGTCCGCAGATGCCGGCCTGCGCGGTTCGTTCCACACCGGCAGCGTCGACCACCAGTGGGCTGCCAATGTGACCCACTATCAGCATACCCAGAACGACTACGGCCGCCGCAGCGTGCCGGGCTGGGACTGGACCACCAACCTGTACAACCCGGTGTGGGGCCCGGCCGCGCCGTTCGTAGCGCCGCACATCTCGCATAGCGAACTGCGGCTGGACAGCATCGGCGTTGCCGATACCCTGTCCTTCGCCGATGACCGCGTGCAGTTGACGCTGGGTGTGCGCCGCCAGCAGGTGGTCAGCGAGACCTTCAACGTCGCCAGCGGTGCACGCACCTCGCGCTACGACGAGAGCGCCACCACCCCGGCAGCGGCCCTGCTGGTGAAGGCGACCGACACGGTCTCCCTCTACACCAACTACATCGAAGGGCTCAGCCAGGGCGCGACCGCGCCGATGACCGCCGCCAATGCCGGCGATGTGTTCGCACCGTTCCGCACCAAGCAGAAGGAGCTGGGCCTGAAGCTTGATCTGGGCAGCTTCGCGCACACCTTCAGCGTGTACGAGATCAGGCGGCCGAGCAGTTACACCGACCCGGTCACGAATATCTTCTCGTTTGGCGGCGAGCAACGTAACCGCGGTGTGGAATGGGGCTTCTTCGGCGCACCGATGGACGGCGTGCGCCTGCTCGGTGGCGTGGCCTATGTACAGCCGAAGCTGACCCGCACGGCTGGCGGCGTGAATGAAGGCCGCATGGCCACCGCCGTGGCGCAGCGGCAGGCCAAGCTGGGCGTGGAGTGGGATGTGCCCGCGCTGGAAGGCCTGACCCTGACCGGTAATGCCACGGCGATGTCGAAGCAGTACATCAGTGCCGACAACCGCCTGTCGGTGCCGGGGCGCACGTTGTTCGACGTAGGCGCGCGCTACAGCACCACCGTGGCGGGTCGGCCGCTTGCGTTGCGGGCCAGCGTGAACAACGTGACCAACAAGTCGTATTGGGGCATGCCGTTGTTGTCGAGCCTGGCACTGGGTGCACCGAGGACGGTGCTGCTGTCGGCAACGATGGATTTCTAAGCTGGCGTGGAACCCCTGTAGAGCCGAGCCATGCCCGGCTCCGTTTCGTCTGCTGAGCCGAGCGTGGGCTCGGCTCTACAGGTCGTCGGGCAATCCGCGAACAAGGTGTGGATCTGCGTTTCATTCCGGCTGCAGACGATAGATGGCGTGGCTGGTCAACGCCAATGCCGCCAGCGTCAGACCTTCCATCACGCGATCGCCGACGTACTGGTCCGGGCCGCCATTCTGGCGGGCGCGTTCGGCCGCCAGCAGGATCTCCTGCACGATGCGCAGCCCGGCCAGTGCACCGTCGGCGTCGGCCAACGCCAGGCACCGGCCGGGCAGCTGATGGCGCTCGGGCCAGGGCTGGCCGTCGGCAGCCGCGCCCAACCCGATGCGATGCAGCAGGGCCGTCAGGCTGTTGGGATTAGACGCGATGTCGTGCGCTTCATCGGCATTGGCCGGGGCGCGCTGATGGGGAAACTCCGATGCGTTCATGGCAGGTCTCCGTGCAAGGCATGCGGGACCACCGCCCTTAACAAAGGCGGCGGACGGTACGTGTGTGGAAACCGGTAGCTAAGCGTCATTACCCGGTGGGTTCGCTTGCGCGCACCCCACGTACCGCCCGCCATGGAACGCGAACGGAATGCCAGCCGGCGCCGCGCAAGGCGACGCCGGCTGGCAAGCGTAAACAACGCATAGCTAAACGGGTTTCCACACCCGGCCACCCTTTTCCGGCGGCAATCCATCATGTGCACGACGGGGTGGCAGGCGCCAACAACCCACGTGCAGAGACAGCAACGTTCACGCAGTGGCAGCATTGTCGCATATCGACAATCGAGCCGAAGATTCAACAACTTGCACCATGCCGATGGCGGCATGCTTCACCCCCATCGGCACCGCGCATTCCTTGACCGCATCCGGCATTCAAGACAGGCGACGCGCCAGTTCCGACATTACGCAAGCAGATGGGCAGTCAACGCCAGCACCGCCAGATGTCCCACGTAGTACCCGTAGAACACCCACCGCCAGCGCGGCAGTGGCCAATTCACCCGCGCGGCCAGCAGCACCACCGGAACGGCCAGCAGCGCCCAGCCGTTGTGGTTCGCCCAGCACACCGCCGCAAGCGCGACCAACAGCGGCCACCACGCGCGATGCCGGAACGCGATCCAGGCCAGCAGCACGGCGCCAACGCCGGCCCACTGGTAGTCCACGAACATCGGCAGCACGCCGGCAGCCATCAACAGCAGCACAGGCCGATGGTTCGCCAGCGCATGCACGGCCACCGCAGCCAAAGTGAAGGTAAGCAGGATGTTGAGCGGCAGCCAGGAACCGAACGCGAAAGCGTGCAACGGCTGGGCGATCAACCCCCATAGCGCGAGCCGGCGCATCGATTTGCGCAGGTCGGCGCCGGGCTGGGCCAGGTTGCAGGCCATCACCAGCGCGAACAGCGGGAACGCGATACGCCCCAGTTCGCTGACCACCGGCACGTAGCCCCCGAACACCACCTTGGCCACGTGGTCGCCGGTCATGGCCAGCAGCGCGATCCACTTCAGCAGCTCGCGCGCGCCGCTGCCGAGGGTGAGGTTGAAGGTGGACGTCCCGGCCGTGGTCGCTTGCATCGCGGAAGCTTATGCGCATCGGCCAGCGCATTTCCAGCGCCGCGCAGGAGCCCGCCGCTGCAAGCCGCAGGTGGCGGCGCTATGCTGGCCGCCCTTGCTTGTGAGACACCCGCCATGCGCACCCTGTACCCGGCCATCGAGCCCTACCGCCAGTTCACCCTGCCGGTGAGCGATCTGCACACGCTGCACATCGAAGAGTGCGGCACGCCGGAGGGCATCCCGGTGGTGTACCTGCATGGCGGCCCGGGCGCTGGTATCTCGCCGACCCATCGCCGCTTCTTCAACCCGGCGCGCTACCGCATCGTGTTGATCGACCAGCGCGGCAGCGGCCGTTCCACGCCGTTCGGCGAGCTGCGCGACAACACCACGCAGGACCTGGTGGCGGACATCGAAAAGGTGCGTGAGCACCTGGGCATCGAGCGCTGGCTGGTCTATGGCGGCTCTTGGGGGTCGACCCTGTCGCTGGCCTACGCGCAGGCACATCCCGAGCGCGCCACCGGCCTGATCGTGCGCGGCGTATTCCTCGGCCGCGAAATGGAGAACCGCTGGTTCGCCGAGGCCAACGGTGGTGCGCGCTGGATCTTCCCGGAGCGCTGGGACCGCTATGAGGCCTACATACCAGAGGCCGAGCGTGGTGACATGATCGCAGCCTACTGGTCGCGGCTGGACAGCGCGGACGAGACGACCCGCATCGAAGCCGCGCAGGCCTGGCTGGGCTGGGAAGACAACGCCGCCACCCTGCAGCACGACGTGGATGCGCAATCCACCGATGATCCGCTGGATACGCTGGCCAAGGCTCGTATTGAAGCGCACTACTTCCGCAACGGCATCTTCCTGGAACCCGACCAGCTGCTGCGCGATATCGATCGCATCCGCCACCTGCCCGGCGTGATCGTCCAGGGGCGCTACGACATCATCTGCCCGCCGCGCAGCGCGTGGGACCTGGCCAAGGCCTGGCCGGAAGCGCGGCTGGAGATGGTGACCTCCGGCCACAGCGCCAACGAGCCGGCCACGGTCGATGCGCTGGTGCGGGCCACGGATGCGTTTGCCGACCGGTTCGGCAACGGCACCTGACCCGCAGCGTCAACACGCCACCGTGAACCCCACCGTGGTCAGCCCGTCGCGGCTGGCCACGAACACATCGCCACCATGCAGCACGGCGATGGCCTTGACGATCGACAGGCCCAGGCCGTGGTGGCGTTCGCCCCGGTACTCGCGGGCCTGGTCAACCCGGTAGAAACGCTCGAACAACAGCGGCAGGTGCTCGGCGGCGATGCCATCGCCTTCGTTCAACACCGCAATGCGCGCGCCCTTGCCTTCGGCCTGCAGCTGTACCCGCACCGCGGTACCGGCCCGCGCATGCTGCACGGCGTTGTGCAGCAGGTTGGTCAGGGCACGCCGGAACAGCGATGGATCGATGCTGGCGGTCGCATCACCTTCGATGCGGAGGGTCAGCCCGGCTTCCTCGAACAGGAATTCAAGGAAGTCCCCGGCGGCGGCCACTTCGTCGGCCAGCGCGACCGGCCGGGTCTCCATCGCGATGTCGCCCTGCCCGGCCCGCGACAGGAACAGCATGTCGTTGACGATGGCACGCAGCCGCTCCAGCTCTTCCAGGTTGGACTGCATCACGTCCTGCAGCTGCGCGTTGTCGCGCGGCCGTGACAGGGCCACCTGGGTCTGCCCCATCAGGTTGGCCAGCGGCGTGCGCAGCTCATGCGCCACGTCTGCGTTGAACGCATCCAGCCGCGTGTAGGCGGCCTCGAGGCGATCCAGTGCACCGTTGAAGGCATGCGTCAGGTGCCCCAGCTCTGCCGGCAGCGCCTGTGTGCCGAGCCGCTGTGACAACCGCTGCGGGCTGAGCGAGCGCGCCTCGTCCGAAAGCGCGCGCAACGGGGCCAGTCCCAGGCGCGCGATCCAGTAGCCGAGGCCGGCCACCAGCAGCACGCCCAGCCCGCCGGCAACCCACAGCGCCACGGCGAAGCGCTGCAAGGCATGCGTGTACGGTTCGGAGTCGATACCGATCCACAGGTCCACCGCCGGCCGCACGCCCTTGCCGGGCACGCGCTCATACAGCGTACGCAGCGGATGCTGGCCCTCGCGCTGCAACGTGCCCATGCCGCTGTCGTGGCCATTGGGTGGCTGCACCTGTGGGCGCTCACTACCGATGCGGAAGGTCGGGTCGTCACTCCAGGCCCAGACCAGCGTGTCGCGGTCGCCGGAAATCAGGTTGCCGACCTTGTCGCGCACCTTGCTCCAGCGTTCGCGGGTATCGCACATCGCCACACTGCCGCTGACCGCGTGCAGCTTGGTCTGCAGCTCGGCGTGCTGGTAACGCACCACCTGCCGTTCCAGCACGCCATACACGCCGATGCCCAGCAGGGCGAATACCAGCAGCGCGGCCAGCGCGAACATCGCCGACAGGCGCTGGGCGATCGACCACCTCATCGACCATCACCCTCATCATCGCGCACCTCCAGCACGTAGCCCATGCCGCGCACCGTATGCAGCAGCTTGCTGGGGTACGGGCCGTCAAGCTTGCTGCGCAGGCGCTTGATCGCCACTTCCACCACGTTGGTGTTGCTGTCGAAATTGATGTCCCAGACCTGCGCAGCGATCACTGTCTTGGACAGGATCTGCCCGCGCCGCTGCGCAAGCAGGGCCAGCAGCGCGAATTCCTTGCCGGTCAGGTCCAGTCGCGCACCGTCACGATAGGCGCGGCGCGCCAGCAGGTTGACCTGCAGGTCGCCCACCTGAAGTTCGGTCGGCTCCTGCTGGCGGCCGCGCCGGACCAGCGCCTGCAGGCGCGCCAGCAGTTCGATGAACGAGAACGGCTTGACCAGGTAGTCATCGGCACCCTGCCCCAGCCCGTGCACGCGGTCATCCACGCGGTCGCGCGCGGTCAGCATGATCACCGGGGTCTGCTTGCTGCGGCGCAGTTCGCGCAGCACGTTGAAGCCGTCCATGCCGGGCAGCATCACGTCCAGCACGATCACGTCGTAGTCGAACTCGCGGGCAAGGTGCAGGCCGGTCACGCCGTCGGCGGCCAGGTCGACCGCCCAGCCCTGCTCGCCCAGGCCGGTGCGCAGGTAGTGGGCGGTCTTGCTCTCATCCTCGACGATCAGCAGTTTCATCCGGGCTCCGTCAGCGCGGCACCGGCGGCCGCCCTGCGTTCGCGTCGGCGCTGCAGGAACAGCCGGTCCAGGGCCAGGTAGATCACCGGGGTACTGTACAGGGTCAGCAACTGGCTGATCAGCAGGCCACCCACCACCGCCACACCCAGCGGCTGGCGCAGCTCCGAGCCGGTGCCGAAGCCGATCATCAGCGGAATGGCACCCAGCAGCGCCGCCAACGTCGTCATCATGATCGGGCGGAAGCGGGTCAGGCAGGCCTCGTGGATGGCCTGCAGCGGGGTCAACCCGCGGTTGCGCTGGGCATCCAGCGCGAAGTCGACCATCAGGATGCCGTTCTTCTTGACGATGCCGATCAGCAGCACGATGCCGATCAGCGCCATGATCGAGAAATCCAGCCCCCACAGCCACAGCATCAGCACGGCACCGATACCGGCCGACGGCAGCGTGGACAGGATGGTGAGCGGGTGCACGAAGCTCTCGTACAGCACACCGAGGATGATGTAGACGGCCAGCAGCGCGGCCAGAATGAGCAACGGCTGGCTGGCCAGCGATTCCTGGAACGCCTGTGCGGTGCCCTGGAAGCGCCCGTTGATGCTGTCGGGCATGCCGATCTGCGCCTGTGCCTGCTCGACCAGGGTAACCGCCTCACCCAGCGAGACGCCCGGCGCCAGGTTGAACGACAGGTTCACCGCCGGCAGCATGCCGTTGTGGCTGATCGACAGCGGCCCGTTGCCCGGTGGCTGCACCTGGGCCACCGCCGACAGCGGTACCATCTGCCCGGTCAGCGGCGAACGCAGGTGGAAGTAGGACAGCGCATCGACCTGGCCAAGCAGGCCGGGCGCGATCTCCAGAATCACCCGGTACTGGTTGGTCTCGGTCTGGAACTCGTTGATCTGGCGCTGGCCGAACGCATCGTAGAGCACCTGGTCGATATCGTTGGCAGTAAGTCCGAAGCGTGCCGCAGCAGTGCGATCGATCTGCAGCCGGGTAACGCTGGCGCCGACCTGCTGATCGTTGGACACGTCACGCAGCTGCGGCAGCCCGCGCAGGCGTTCGGTCAGCTGCTCGGCCCAGCGTGACAGCTCCCTGCTGTCCTGGCCGCGCAGTGCGTACTGGTACTGCGTACGCGCCGGCCCCGCGCCCAGGTTGATATCCTGCGCGGCCCGCATGTACACGGTGATGCCCGGCACGCTGGCCATCTTCGCGCGCAGCCGGTCGATGAAGCCGTGCACGTCCACGTCGCGGTCGCCGCGGTCCTTCAGGATGAACCAGAAGCGGCCATTGGACAGGGTCTGGCTGCCACCGGTAGCACCCACCGCATGGTTGTAGGCCTGCAGCGCTGTATCCTCGGCGGCGATCTTCGCCAGCTGCTGGTGCTTGGCCGCCATCTCCTCGAAGCCGATGTCCTGTGCCGCTTCGGTGGTGGCGAACACGAAGGCGGTGTCCTGCAGCGGAAAGAAGCCCTTCGGGATCACCACGTACGAGGCTACCGCTACCGCCACCGTCGCGCCGAAGCCGAGCAGGACCAGCCGCTGGTGGCCCAACGCCCACTGCAGGCTGCGGTCGTAGCCGGCCAACAGGCGCCCGGCCAGCGTGTCCTGGCCGTCGCGATGGGCCGGCATGCGCTTCATCAGGTGCGCAGCCATCATCGGCGCCAGCGTCAGCGAGGCCACGATGGAGATCAGGATCGCGACCGTGATGGTCATCGCGAACTCCGCGAACAGGCGCCCGACCACGCCGCCCATGAACAACAGCGGGATGAACGCCGCGATCAGCGACAGGCTGATCGACACCACGGTGAAGCCGATTTCCTCGGCACCCTTCAGTGCCGCGTCCACGGGCCCCAAACCGGCCTCGCGATGGCGGTGGATGTTCTCCACCACCACGATGGCGTCGTCCACCACGAAGCCGACCGCTACCACCAGTGCGACCAGGGTGAGGTTGTTGAGGCTGAAGCCGGCCACATACATTGCTGCGAACGTGGCGACCAGCGCTACGACCAGCACCGCACCGACGATGAGCGTGGCCGAGAGCTGGCGCAGGAACAGCCCCATCACCAGCACCACCAGGACGATGGTCAGCACCAGGGTGACCTCCACCTCGTGCAGCGACGCGCGGATGGTGCGCGTGCGGTCGTTGAGCACTTCCACATCGACGCTGGCCGGCAGGTTGGCGCGCAGCTCCGGCAAGGCGGCCAGTACCGCATCGGTGGTGCGAACGATATTCGCGCCCGGCTGCCGGCTGATGATCAGGCCCACGCCCGGCTGCCCGTTCGGCCACGCCTGCACATAGGCGTTCTCGGCACCGTCGACCACTTGCGCGACATCGCCCAGCGTAACCGGCGAACCCTGCCGGTAGGCGACCACCAGCTGGCGGTAGTCCTGGGCATCGAACAGCTGGTCGTTGGCCTCGAAGGTGGACGTGCGCTGTTCGCCCATCAGCGCGCCCTTGGCCTGGTTGAGGCTGGCGTTCTGGGCCACGCCGCGCAGGTCGGACAGGGTCATGCCCATCGCTGCCAGGCGCTCCGGCTGGGCCTGGATGCGGATGGCCGGGCGCTGCTGGCCGACGATATTGACCTCGGACACGCCACTGATCTGGCTGATCGAACGCGCCAGGCGGCTCTCGGCCAGGTCGCTCAGCTCGGTCATCGACATCTGTGCCGAGACCACGCTGAGCACCAGGATCGGGCTGTCGGCCGGGTTGACCTTGCGCCAGGTCGGCAGGTTCGGCAGGTCGCTGGGCAGGCGCCCGGCCGCCGCATTGATTGCCGCCTGTACTTCCTGTGCGGCGGTATCGATGTTCTTTTCCAGATCGAACTGCAGCGTGATCGAGGTGCTACCGAGCGCGCTGGTGGAGGTCATCTCGATGATGCCGGGCACGCCGGTCAGCTGCGTTTCCAGTGGCGTAGCCACCGCCGACGCCATGGTCTCGGCGCTGGCGCCGGGCAGGCTGGCATTGACGCGGATGGTCGGGAATTCCGCTTCAGGCAGAGGTGCCACCGGCAACCGTGGCAACGCGGCCACGCCGAGCAGTATCACCGCCAGCGTCAGCAGCGTGGTGGCCACCGGATGCCGGACGAACCAGCTGGACAGCGAAACGCGGGTGCTCATGGTGCGGCCCCGGCCCTGGCAACCGGTGCGCCGGCTTCAGTGACGACCACACCCGGGCGCAGGCGCGACTGGCCATCGCGCACGATTACATCACCCACCCGCAGCTCGCCCTGTATGGCCACCTGCCCGTTCTCGGCTTCACCGACGGTGACCGGTAGCACCTCGACGCTCCCATCTCCCACTACGCGGTAGACGAAGCTGCCCTCGACACCGCGCTGGATTGCGGCAGCGTCCACCACCAGTGCGTCCGTGGTCTGGCCGATGCGTACCCGCACGCTGACCAGCTGCCCGGGCCACAGCCGGTCGTCGGCATTGGCAAAGCGGGCACGCAACCGCACCGTGCCGGAGGTCTCGTCGATCTGATTGTCGATCACCTGCAGGGTGCCTTCGGCGAGGCGCTGGCCACCATCGCGGTCCAGCGCCTGCACCGCCACGTCGCCGGCAGCCAGTGCCTGCCGCAGCTGCGGCAACGCGTCCTGCGGCAGCGCGAACACCACCGAGATCGGATCTGTCTGCTGCACCGTCACCAGTCCCTGCGTATCGGTGGCACGCACCAGGTTGCCGGGGTCCACCTGGCGCAGGCCGATGCGGCCATCCATCGGCGCCAGGATACGGGTGTACGACAGCTGCACCCGTGCGGCATCCACCGCCGACTGATTGCCACGCCCGGTGGCCTGCAGCTGCTGCACCGTGGCCACCTGCTGCTCCAGCATCTGCCGCGAAACCAGCTGGTCGGTAGACAGGTGCTGCAGCCGCGCCAGGTCCGAGCGCGCGGCATCCAGCGTGGCACGGTCGCGAACCACCGCAGCCTGTGCGCCACCCAGGTCGGCACGGATCGCGCGATCATCGATACGGGCCAGCAACTGGCCCTTGCGCACCTTCTGGCCCTCCTCGAACAGCACCTCGGTCAGAACGCCATCGACCTGCGGCCGCAGCACGGCGCTCTGCAACGACTGCACCGTGCCTACGCCGCTGCGCCAATGGGCTACGTCGCGCTGCTCGACACGGCCGGTCACCACCGGTACCGGCGGCGGCGCGTTGGCCGGTTGCGCGTCGCTGCGCGACATACCCTGGAACAGCATCACCAGCGACAACACCACCAGCAGCAACACGCCCAGGGCAAGGTGGCGGCGACGCATTCGTGCGGACAGGAAGGGAATTCGCATGACAGGGATCCATACCGGTGCCGGCGCGGGGGCTGCGCGGGCCTGATGCCATCCTCCCGGCTGGCCTCCGGCGCCTCGCTGTCGCCTGCCTGACAATTTCGTCAGGTGCGGCCGGTACACGCATGGGGCGTGCGGGTGAACGGTGGCCCACCGCCATCTGGCGACCCGGTCGGTTCTTCGCAGCTCGCTTACAGATCCGGGCCGAATATCCGGCCGTGGCCATCCACACCCGTGGCCCGCGTCCCCACTTCTGGAGCCTGTCATGACCGGTATTCGCTACGTTCCTGCTGTCCTCGTCATCACCATCGGCCTGCTGCTGGGCGCCTGTTCCAGGACCCAGGAGGCAAGCAAGGCCACCGCCGCCGAGGACGTCACCGAAGTGAAGCTGATACCGTCTTATGAGTCGCTGGACAAGGACAAGGATGGCATTGTCACCCTGGCGGAAGTCGATGCAGTGGCGCCGGACTGGGCCGAGCGACTGCACGCCTGCGATACCGACCGCAACAAGGCGCTGAGCCGCGGCGAGTATGACGTGTGCAGGCAGACCAGCGGCGCGCATTGACCCAGCACTGAACCTCAATTGGCGCTGCGCATGCCCGGCTATACCAAGGTATAGCCGGGCTAACCCACGGGCCTCTAGGCCTGCCCCATTCAGGGGCGGACAATAGCGCCACTGGCCAGGGCAACCCTGGCTGGAACCCCCCCTCATGGAGACGCAGATGGACCCCGACCCTGCCGGGCGCACCGCGCCCCGGATGACCGCTTGTTGCCTGTTCCTGGCGCCTGCCCGCCGGTCCCTGCCTGCCTGAGTGACGGGGACCGCCAGGCGCCGCCTGCCTGGAGATCGCCCCCATGTCCTACAAGATCCTCTACATCACCGTGCGCCGCATGATCGGCGAGCGCGATGTCGCCGCCCTGCGCAGCCAGCTGCTGCAGCACGGCCCCGTGATGTTCGCCCGTTCGCTGTCGCTCGGTTCGCCGCGTGTGGTAGCCGATGCACTGTCGCTGCTGCCGATCAGCGAGCGCATCAATGTGCTGCGCCACCTGCCCTATCCCCTGCGCGACGCGATGAAGCCACTGTGCATCGGTGGCAGCCAGCGCCTGCGCATGCAGCCGTGGTCGCCGGCGGTTCTGGCGATGCGCCACGCCTGATCTGTCTCACCCATCCCGTTCGTGTTCCGGCTGCGGCCGGCTCTGACATTCGAGGAGCGTCCCATGAGCCTGCTCAACGCCTGGTTCAACGCCTTCCTGCGCAGCCGCCGCGCAGGCAACCTGTTCCGCCGCCGTGCGATGCCCGAAGCCGGGCTCGGCCCAGGCAACGCCGAGGCCGCGCCGTTCGCGCTCACCACCGGCCTGGTCACCCTTGCCCAGCAGGATGAGACCCAGCTGCTGGCCACGCTGGGGTCGCATGCCGATGGCCTCAGCCCGCACGAGGCCGGGGAGCGGCTGGCCACGCTCGGCCCCAACGAGGTGGATCACGAAAAGCCGCTGCCGTGGTGGCGGCACCTGTGGCAGTGCTACCGCAACCCGTTCAACCTGCTGCTGACCATACTGGCGGCGGTGTCCTGGCTGACCGAGGACATCAAGGCGACGATCGTCATCGGTGCGATGGTGCTGCTGTCCACGCTGATCCGCTTCGCGCAGGAGGGTCGTTCGAACCGGGCGGCCGAGCGGCTGAAGGCCCTGGTCGGCAACACCGCACGCGTGCTGCGCCGTAATCCCGGCACCGAGGCGGCCGACGTGGCCGACCAGTACTTCGGCGCGCACCTGCACAGCCGTCGCCCGGCACGCCTGCTGGACCTGCCGATCCGTGAACTGGTACCCGGCGACCACATTGTGCTGTCGGCCGGCGACATGATTCCGGCCGACTGCCGCGTGCTGACCGCCAAGGACCTGTTCGTGGCGCAGGCGGCGATGACCGGCGAGTCGCTGCCGGTGGAGAAGTTCGCGCACCCGGGCGATGGCCTGGCCGGCCTGCTGGAACAGCACAACCTGCTGTTCATGGGTACCAACGTGGTGTCCGGTACCGCCACCGCCATTGTGCTGGCCACCGGCAACCGCACCTACTTCGGCACGCTGGCCCAGCGCAGCACTGCAACCGACCGTGCGCCGACCGCGTTCCAGGCCGGCGTCAACAGTGTCAGCTGGCTGCTGATCCGCTTCGCGCTGGTGATGGTGCCGTTCGTGCTGCTGATCAACGGCTGGACCAAGGGTGACTGGACCGAGGCGTTCCTGTTCGCGCTGTCAGTGGCGGTGGGCCTGACGCCGGAAATGCTGCCGATGATCGTCACCTCCACCCTGGCCAAGGGTGCGGTGCTGCTGTCGCGGCGCAAGGTGATCGTCAAGCGCCTGGATGCGATCCAGAACTTCGGCGCGATGGAAGTGCTGTGCACCGACAAAACTGGCACGCTCACCCAGGACAGGATCGCGCTGGAGCGCCACACCGATGTGTTCGGTCACGATTCGGAAGACGTGCTGAAGTTCGCCTACCTCAACAGCCACTTCCAGACCGGCCTGATCAATCTGCTGGACCGCGCGGTGCTGGAGCACGTGGAGCTGCAGAGTTCGCTGCGGCTGTCGCAGGACTACCACAAGGTGGACGAGATCCCGTTCGACTTCGAGCGCCGCCGCATGTCGGTGGTGGTCTCCGAGCGCGAGGATCACCACGAGCTGATCTGCAAGGGTGCCGTGGAAGAGATGCTGGCGGTGTGCAGCACCGTGCGTGAGAACGGCCAGGACATGCCGCTGGACGAGCACCGCCTGGCCCGCGTGCGGCAGACCACCGAGGAACTGAACGAACAGGGCCTGCGCGTAGTGGCGGTGGCGATGAAGGAAACCGCTGCCAGCCAGACCACCTATTCGCAGGCCGACGAGTGCGGGCTGACCCTGGTCGGCTACGTGGCCTTCCTGGACCCGCCGAAGGAATCGGCTGCGCAGGCACTGCAGGCGCTGGCCGCGCATGGCGTGGAGGTCAAGGTCTTCACCGGTGACAACGAGCTGGTGACCGCCCGTGTCTGCGCACAGGTGGGGCTGGACGCCGACACCATCCTGACCGGCCCGCAGATCGAGCGCATGGATGACGGCGCGCTGGCGCGGGCGCTGCACCACCATCGCGTGTTCGCCCGGCTGACACCGCTGCACAAGGAGCGCCTGGTGCGCGAGTTGCGCGCACAGGGCAAGGTGGTCGGCTTCCTGGGCGACGGCATCAACGATGCACCGGCGCTGCGCGCGGCCGATATCGGCATCAGCGTGGACAGTGCGGTGGACATCGCCAAGGAGGCGGCCGACATCATCCTGCTGGAAAAGAACCTGATGGTGCTGGAGGAAGGCGTCATCCAGGGCCGGCGCACGTTCAACAACATGCTGAAGTACATCCGCATGACCGCCAGCTCCAACTTCGGCAATGTGTTCTCGGTGCTGGTGGCCTCGGCCTTCCTGCCGTTCCTGCCCATGCTGCCGCTGCAGCTGCTGGTGCAGAACCTGCTGTACGACATCTCGCAGATCGCCATTCCGTTCGACAACGTGGACGAGGAGCTGGTGCGAAAGCCGCTGAAGTGGAACCCGGCGGACATCGGCCGCTTCATGGTGTTCTTCGGGCCGATCAGCTCGATTTTCGACCTGACCTGCTTCGCGCTGATGTGGTACGTGTTCGATGCGCGCACGCCGGCCGACCAGGGCCTGTTCCAGTCCGGCTGGTTCGTGGTCGGCCTGCTGACCCAGACGCTGATCGTGCACATGATCCGCACGCCGAAGCTGCCGTTCCTGCAGAGCATCGCCGCGCCGCCGCTGCTGCTGATGACCGGCCTGATCATGACCGTTGGCGTGTTCCTGCCGATGAGCCCGCTGGCCGGCTACTTCAAGCTGCAGGCACTGCCGGCTGGCTACTGGCCGTTCCTGGTGGCAATCCTGTTCGGCTATGCGGTGCTGACCACTGCGCTGAAGCGGTTCTACATCCGTCGTTACGGCTGGCAGTAAGCGCCCGCCGCTTTGTCCAGGGAGAAACACAATGGACATCAATCCCAACCTGCCGGCGTTCAACGCCGGCGCCACGCTCAGCTCGCTGATCAGCCTGTCGGTGGCGTTCGTGCTGGGCACGGTCATCGGCCTGGAACGGCAGCTGCGGCAACGCACCGCCGGCCTGCGTACCAATACGCTGGTGGCGGTGGGGGCGGCGGTGTTCGTCGATCTGGCGGTGCGCTTCCATGACCTGTACGGCGGCCCGCCGTCACCGCTGCATGTGGTGGCCTATGTGATCTCCGGCGTTGGCTTCCTCGGTGCCGGCGCGATCATGAAGGACGGCGCCCAGGTGTCCGGCCTGAACACTGCGGCCACCCTGTGGGGATCGGCGGCGGTGGGTGCGTGCGCGGGCATCAAGCTGCTGCCGGAAGCGGTGATGGCTGCGGTGTTCGTGCTGGCCGCCAACACCCTGCTGCGGCCGGTGGTGAACCGCATCCAGCGGCAGCCGCTGCCGGAAGCGCTCAGCGAGGCGACCTACGCGATCAACGTGGTCTGCCAGCGCGAACAGCAGGCCGAGGTGCTGGACCGGCTGTTGCTGCTGCTTGAGCAGGCGCAGTACCCGGTGCGCGCGGTGGACCAGCGCCCGTTCGGCGAGCGCGATGTGGAGATTGAAGCGGTGTTGTATGCCACCACGGTGGATGCCGGTGAACTGGATGCGGTGCTGGCCACGCTGGCGGCGACGCCCGGCGTCCTGCAGGGATTCTGGAACGCCAGCCTGGAGGAGTAGTGCCGGCCGCTGGCCGGCAACTTCATGATCCCTGGACGCACCGTGCATCGCTTTGGTGGGTGCCGACCGTTGGCGGTAGTGCCGGCCGCTGGCCGGCAACCTCATGAGCTCCAGCAACACCGTGCAGCTGCCGGCCAGGGGCCGGCACTACCGGTCGGCATCTAGCGTTGGCGGCTTTGCTATCCTTTCACCCCACGCCAGGGAGCCGTCCCGATGCCATCGCTGTCGCCCCGCCGCCGACTGGTGCTGCTGGTCCTGATCGTCGTGATGGCGGCGATCTTCCTGATCGACACCGTCACCGATTACGCGGTTGCTGCCGCCTGCTTCTACGCGGCGGTCATTCTTGCGGCGTCGCGCGTGCTGGGCGCGCGCGGACTGATCACCCTGGCCATCGCCTGCATCGCGCTGACCGGGCTGAGCTTCTTCCTGACCCGCTTCGGCACCTATCGCATCGGCCTGGTCAACTCGGTCATCGGCATGCTGGTGATCGGCATCACCACCTATCTCGCGCTGAACATGGAAGCGGCCAAGGCCGCCGTGCAGGAAGCACAGGGCCGCCTGCTGCGGGTAGCGCGCGCCTCCACCGTGGGCGAGCTGACCACCTCCATCGCCCATGAAGTGAACCAGCCGCTGGCGGCCATCGCCAGCAGCGCCGAGGCCTGCCAGCGTTGGCTCGCGCAGGATCCACCAAACGTGGACAAGGCGCGGCAGACCGTGGCCCGCATCCTGGCCGATGCACACCGCGCCGGCGACGTGATCGCCCGCATCCGTGGCCTGACCCAGGGCGCGGCACCGCAGCGGCGCGCCTTTGACCTGAACCAGGCCGTGGAGGAAATGCTGGCGCTGTCGCGCAGCGAGCTGGACCGGCATGGCGTGGCCGTGGCGCTGCTGCTGGACGCCGAGCTGCCACCGGTGCAGGCCGACCGTGTGCAGGTACAGCAGGTGATCGGCAACCTGATCCTCAATGCGGTGGACGCGATGGAGACCGTGCCCACCGCCGACCGACGCCTGTCCCTGCTGACCCGGCGCGACGGCCAACGGGTCAGCCTCAGCGTACGCGACCGCGGTGTCGGCCTGCCCGCCGAGCATCCCGAGCGCGTGTTCGACGCGTTCTGGACCACCAAGTCACACGGGTTGGGGCTGGGCCTCAGCCTGAGCCGCTCGATGATCGAGGCCAACGACGGCCAGATCCGTGCCGAACGCCCGGCAGGCGGCGGTGCCTGCTTCGTGTTCCACCTGCCCGTTGCCACGGACGCCCACCATGCGTAAGCCCACTGCCGCCGCGCCCGATCCGGCACCCATCGTCTATGTGGTCGACGACGATGCCTCTGTGCGCGCGGCGCTGGAAGACCTGCTGGCCTCGATGGGCCTGCAGGTGCGGGCCTTCGCCTCCACCCAGGCGTTCCTCGAACACGAGCTGGAAGACGCGCCGGCCTGCCTGGTGCTGGACGTGCGCATGCCCGGCCAGAGCGGGCTCGAATTCCATCGCACCATGGGCAGCCACGGCCTGCAGTTGCCGGTGGTGTTCATCACCGGCCACGGCGACATCGCGATGGGCGTCAACGCGATCAAGGACGGTGCCATCGAATTCCTCACCAAGCCCTTCCGTGACCAGGAACTGCTCGATGCCATCCACAAGGGCATCGAGATCGACCGCCAGCGCCGCCGCGAGGGCGAGGCACTCGGCGCGCTGCAGCTGCGTTGGAACACCCTCAATGCCGGCGAGCGGGAGGTGGTCGATGGCGTGGTGCGTGGCCGCCTCAACAAGCAGATCGCCGCTGACCTCGGCGTCAGCGAGATCACCGTGAAGGTGCGTCGCGCACAGGTGATGCGCAAGATGGGCGCACGCACCCTGGTTGACCTGGTACGCATGTACGACCGCCTGCAGGCGGGGACGCCATGAACGCCTACGTGGCCTTGCTGCGCGCGGTCAACGTCGGCGGCACCGGCAAGCTGCCGATGCGCGAACTGGTGGCGATGTGCAAGGACGCCGGCTTTTCCGACACCCGCACCTACATCGCCAGTGGCAACGCGGTATTCCGCAGCGGGCTTGATGAAGCCGCCGTGCGGGAGGCCCTCGCCCAACGGCTGCAGGCGTACGCCGGCAAGCCGGTAGGCGTGCTGGTGCGCTCGGCCAACGAGATCGCCGGCGTGGTGGCGCGCAATCCGTTTCCGCAGGCGGCCGGCAACCGTGTGGTCGCCCTGTTCCTCGACGGCAGCCTGCCCGCCGATCCACTGGACGGCGTAACCGGCCTGCGCGACGAACAGCTTGCACTCGGCACGCGCGAGATCTTCATCCATTACGGAGACGGCATGGCCGATTCGCGCCTGCGGGTGCCCTGTGCCCAGCACGGCACCGCCCGCAATATGAACACAATCGGCAAGCTTGCAGCGATGGCCGCCGCGCTGGCCTAGCCTGCCAGCATTTCTTGTGCAGCGGTGCCGAAGTCGAGTGTCAATCGACTGCTCAGCGCTTGCGCTCGATGGCGGCTGGAGCGCTTTGCTGACGCAACGGATCACGCCCGCTGCAGGCGACGCTTCAACCGCGTATCCATCAACCCCACGGCCAGCAGCACCAGGCTGGTCAACCATCCGGCGGCCAGCAGGTGTATCCATGGCAACACCAGGTACAGCACCAGCAGCACGGCGGCGCCCAGCAGGTGCGAGCGCGGCGCGTGCCCATAGACCACGCGCTTGTACAGGGCACTGCCCAGCAGATAGATCAGCGGGCCCGCCACCATCACGGTGGCGTACACCCCGCTGACGGCTGCGCCCGGGTGATCCATCACCAGGTCGTTGCCCACCGCGGTGGCGATGATGCCGGCGATCAGCAACGCATGCACGTAGTGGAAATTGGCGCCCATCCGCCCGGGGTCCTCGGAATGGGTGATCGCCGCGGTGGCGTCGCGGCTGGAGATGCCGAAATACAGCCACCACATGGCGATGGTGCCGGCGAAGGTGGCGAGCACCGCAGAGACCACCGCAGCACTCCACTGCTCGACCTCGCTGAGCACGCCACCGGTAGCCAGCAGCGTCTCGCCGAGTGCGACGATGACGAACAGCTGGCAACGCTCGGCCAGGTGCCCGCCTTCGATGGTCCACTCGCGGGTGTGCGACCGGCCCAGGCCCGGAAACGCGAAACCGAACATCGGCGAGATGTATTCGCAGGCCACCGCCACCGCCCACAACGCCAGGCGCAGATTGCCCTCGGCGGCGGCGCCCGCCAGCCAGAAGCAGGCCGACACGCTCACCCACGCCAGCATACGGCGGAAGTTCGGCGCCAACGGATGGTTGCGGCCGACCTCCAGCAGCACGAACACGGTGCGTCCGACCTGCATCGTGGCGTACGCCCCCGCGAAGACCCAGGCGCGTTCGGCGAAGGCCTCGGGAATGGACGAGGACATCAGCAGCGCCGGCAACATGGTGACGAACAGCAGGCCGCGGATGCGTGGCGCCTCCGGATCGAACCAGTTGCTGACCCAGCAGGCGTACTGCCAGCCCAACCAGACCGCGAACCACAGCACCAGCGTCTGCATCACCCCGACCAGGTCCAGGTGATGCAGCAGATGGTGGCTGAGCTGGGTAACCGCAAAGACGTAGACCAGATCAAAGAACAGCTCTTCGTAGGTCACGCGGGCGTGGTGGCCATCGCGCTGGCGCAGGGCAGGCAGTCTCGGTCGTGTGCTCATGGCCGTCCTTCAGCGCGCCAGGCGCCAGTACAGCAGTCCAGCCAGCAAGGCCGGCACCGCGAACACCAGCAGCAGGATCGGTAGTTCCTCCCGGACGGCGTAACCGGCCTTGCTCACGCCCACCCACATGTTGGCCAGCGTCACCAGCAGCCAGGTGGCGATGAACGCGAGCAGGGCCGTGGGCAGCTGTGAGGTGCCCACGCTCCAGAGGCGGCCAAACAGCAGGAACACCCCTAGCAGGAGCACGCCACCCAGCATCACCATGAGCACATGCATGGTCCACCTCCTTGAGCCTGAGAGCAGGCTAGCCCCGGCCGATTGTGCGCTCCAGCCTGTGGAGATGGATTCACAATCCACAGCAAGCGAACAATCCCTGCATCGGCTGCGGCGGAGCTTATGGCAGCCATGAATTATTCGCGAAACGGCCCGCCCAGGGTACGTGCTAGCTTCATCCGACCCTGCCCAGACACCTCTCCGCCATGCGCCTTTGCCTGACGACCCTTGCCCTGACTACGCTTGCCTTGGATGTCACTGCCGCCGAGGCACCGCTGCCACAACTGCGGGCCTATACCGTGGATGCGTCCTGGCTGCAGCCGATGGCGCCGCTGCAGGTTGCCGACCACACCTGGCAGATCGGCACCGAGGACCTGACCGCGCTGCTGGTGCAGACCGCCGAGGGCGCAGTACTGCTGGATGGCGGCATGCCACAGATGGCCGGTCACCTGCTGGACAACATGAAGCTGCGCGGCGTGGCCCCGCAGGACCTGCGATTGATCCTGCTCAGCCATGCGCACGCCGACCACGCCGGCCCGGTCGCCGAGCTCAAGCGTCGCACCGGCGCGCATGTGGCGGCCAATGCAGAAACGGCGATGCTGCTGGCGCGCGGCGGCAGCAACGACCTGCACTTTGGCGACGGCATCACCTATCCGCCAGCCAGCGCCGACCGCATCATCATGGATGGCGAAGTGGTCACGGTGGGCGGCATCGCATTCACCGCGCACTTCATGCCAGGGCACACCCCGGGCAGCACCGCCTGGACCTGGACCGACACCCGCGATGGCAAGCCGGTGCGCATCGCCTACGCCGACAGCCTGAGTGCACCGGGTTACCAGCTGAAGGGCAATCCCCGTTATCCGCGCCTGATCGAGGACTACAAGCGCAGCTTCGCAACGGTGCGGGCGCTGCCCTGCGATCTGCTGCTCACCCCGCATCCGGGCGCCAGCAACTGGAACTATGCCGCCGGCAGCAAGGCCAGCGCCAAGGCACTGACCTGCAACGCCTACGCGGATGCGGCCGAGAAGAAGTTCGACGTGCAATTGGCCAAGGAAACGGCCACGGCACGCTGATCCTGCAGATCCTGTAGAGCCGAGCCCGTGCTCGGCTTGCTGGCCGAACACAGCCGAGCGTAGGCTCGGCTCTACACAGGACGCGTCGGAGAGTGCCGGTCAGGATGACCGGCACCCGCCGTCCATCAGCCGCCCTGGCCGTGCTGGACAAACGGCTCGGTGCTGCCGTCGGTGCGCACCAGCTCGACGGTGTACGGCTGCACGTAGCCGTCCGGCATTTCCATGCCCGGCGAACCGGCTGGCATGCCGGGCAGCACCAGCCCGCGCGCGGCCGGGCGTTCGGCCAGCAGGCGCTTGATGTCCTCCGCCGGGATGTGACCCTCGACCACGTAACCGCCGATCTCGGCGGTATGGCAGGAGGCCTTGCCGACCGGCACGCCCAGGCGGACCTTGATCGGGTTCATGTCATCGGTGTCGCGCACATCGACCTCGAAGCCGGCGGCCTTCAGGTGGTCGACCCAGATGCCGCAGCAACCGCAGCTGGCGGTCTTGTGCACGATGGCGACCGGCAAGGCCGGATCGACCTTGGCCGGGCTGGCCTGGGCCGGTGCCGGTGCTTCGCTGGCGACCGGTGCCGCGGAGGATTCTTCGGCGGCACGAGCGCAGGCGGTCGTGGCCAACACGGTGCCCAGCAGCAGACCGAGGGAGAGAGTACGGTTCATTGAGTGATTCCTTTGCAGATGCGGGCAACGCGGCCCGCCGCCCGCGCATCGAAGGCGCGGGCAGAGTCGAGAAGAAGTCGAGCAGCTACGGCAGGCGCGTGAGGCCTGCAGGAAATCACGCGATGGGGGGACGCAACGGGTCGGGTATCGGCGGCGGCGCGCGTTGCTGGGTATTGGCCGGAACCGGCGCCTCGCGCCACGGCGAGGCCGGTGTTCCGTTCAATGTCGCCAGCATGCCAAGACAGGCCGGCGGGCATTCGCACTCACCACTCTGGCAGGCCGCCGGGGCCGCATCATCGCAACAGCCGGCCGCAGCCATCGCGGCCGAGTGCGGTGCAGCGCAATGCTCCTGGCTGGACGGGCCGCTGTACGAAGACGCAGCGAGCGCCGGCGCCGGTGCATTCAGCACCACGGCGACAAGCAACATCCAACGCAGCAGCAGGCCAGGCAGGTTCACACGCCGATGATAGCCGATGCAGGCACCCTCAGTGGGCTGGCAACGACCCTGACAGCTTGACAACCACGCGGCCGACTTGCGCGACGCCCCTTGCTATGGCGAGATGGCAATCGTGCCACCCTGCCTTGCCACGCCCCTGCCCCTGTCCCCGACACGGAGTTCCCCTCATGAATGGATTCATGCGAACACTGCTTGTGGTGCTGCTGTTGTCGTGCGCGACCATCACCGGCGCCGAAGAACCAAGCGAAGATGAAGCAAGCGAACGCGCTGAAGTCTCCCGGCAGGCACAGCAACTGCTGGAGAAGCAGGATTTCGCCAGACTGGAGCAACTCGCCAGTCGTTACCGGGATACGGATCGCTACTTCAGCAGTGGTGTCTGGAAGCTTTCGGCGTACTACGTAGGCATCGGCTATGTCTTCAGCATGAGGAACCGTGACCCGGCCTACTGGCAGGGTCGCGAGAAGCTCGTGCAGGCGTGGATCTCGCGCTACCCCAGGTCGCCGTCGGCGCGCCTGGCCATGGCTGAGATGCTCAGCCGCCAAGGCTGGAGCATCCGCGGCCCCGGCTATGCAAATACGGTGAAGGCAGAGGACTGGGCGCCGTTCAACGCGCTGCAGCAGCAGGCCGTTGACTACCTGCTGAAATACAAGGACATCGCCAGCACGGACCCGTATTGGTACGAGTCGATGGAACACCGGGCGATCGAACAGAGTTGGGATGCAGACCGCTTCTTCGCATTGCATGACGAAGGCATCGCGCGCTATCCGGGTTACTTCCCGCTCTACTTTGCTGCCGTGCGCTATTTCGCTCCGAAGTGGGGCGGCGATCCGGCCGGCCTGGAAGCCTATGCACGCAGGGTCATGGCCGCGGCCCCACCGCAGGACCAATACATGCTGTACGCCCGTATCTACTGGGTTGCCTCGCAGCGGGAGTACGAGGACCGTTTGTTCACCGAGTCGAAAGTGAACTGGCCGACCATGAAACGCGGCTTCGAAGACGTGCTGTCACGTTATCCCTCGCCATGGAACCTGCAATCATTCGCATACTTCGCCTGCCAGGCCAATGATCCCCTCAAAGCCCGTGAACTGCTGGCGCAGATCCAGGAACCGATCGTTGGCGCTTGGCGGGATACGGCCAACTATTTCCGTTGCTCCTTTGCTCTGGATGAACCCAATCCACATGCCGGAAGCCCATAGGATTGGACTCATCCACTGCTAGGCGACCGCCGCCATCGCCCGCATCCGCACCGGGATCGACTTGGCCGCCGGCGTGCCGCTGATGCGGTCGTAGTAGTCCAGCGGCAGCAAGGGGTTCAGTTCGGGGTAGTAGCCGGCCAGCGCGCCGCGCGGCATCGGGTAGTCCAGCACCGTCAGGCCCTCGACGCGCCGCTGCACGCCATCGCCGCTGATCGTCTCCAGGATGACCCGCGCTTCCTTCTCCAGCCCGCGCGCCAGCCGGTCCTCGATGTTCATGAACAGCACCATGCGATCGTTGTACACGCCGCGATAGCGATCGTTGTAGCTGTAGATGGTGGTGTTGTACTGATCGTGCGAGCGCACGGTGGCCAACCGCAACATGTCCGGATCGTGCACCGGATCGTCCACGTCCAGGCCGGGCATCACCAGGATGTTGGCCTTGCCGTTGGGCGTGGGCCACACCCGGCGGCGCGGCGGGATGTCCAGATGAAAACCATGCGGCTGCTGGATGCGCTCGTTGAAACCGGTGTAGATCTCCGGGTACACCGCAGCGATCAGCTCACGGATGAGTGCGTAGTCGTGCATGCAGCCTGCCCAGTCGACCCTGCTGTCGGGCAGCGTGGCCAGCGCCATCCGGCAGACGATCTCGACCTCGGGCAACACATCGGCGCTGACCGGTTCGAGCACGCCGCGCGAGGCGGTCACATTGGACATCGCGTCTTCGATGGTGACGAACTGCTCGCCGGCCGGCGTGACGATGCGCTCCGAGCGCGCCACCACCGGCAGGATCAGCGCATCGCGGCCGTGAACCAGGTGCCCACGGTTGAGCTTGGTGGCGATGCCCACGGTCAGGTCCAGCCCACGCATTGCCTCGTACGCGCGCGGCGTATCGGGCACCGCATGGATGAAGTTGCCACCCAGGCCGATGAACACCTTGGCACTGCCCGCCAGCATCGCCTCGATGGATTCGACCACATGGTGGCCATGCTCGCGCGGAGGGTCGAAACCGAATACCTGCTGCACGCGGTCGAGATAGCCCGGCTTGGGCTTCTCGTCGATGCCGACGGTGCGGTCGCCCTGCACGTTGGAGTGGCCGCGGATCGGACCGATGCCGGCACCGGGCTTGCCGAAGTTGCCGCGCAGCAACAGCAGGTTGGCCACCTGCTGCAGCAGGCGCGAGCCATACTGGTGCTGGGTCAGCCCCATGCCGTAGCAGATCACGGTGGCATTGGAGCGGATGTAGATCTCCGCACAGCGACGGATCTGCGCCTGCGAAATGCCGGACACCTGCACGATCTGGTCCCAGTCCTGCGCCATCACGTCTTCGCGCAGCGCCTCCAGGCCCACCGTGTGTTCCGACAGGAAATCATGGTCGAGCACGCGCTCGCCCTGTGCTTCACGCTCGAACATCACCTTCATCATGCCCTTGATCAGGGCCAGGTCGCCGCCGATGCGGATATGCACGAACTCGCTGGTGATCTCGGTCGAACCGAGCGTGGCCATCTGCACCACGTCCTGCGGCTCGGCAAAGCGGATCAGCGCACGCTCGGGCATCGGATTGACCGCCACGATCGGGATGCCGCGTTTACGCGCCTCGACCAGGTTGCTCATCATCCGCGGTGAATTGGTGCCGGTGTTCTGGCCGATCACGAAGATCGCCTCGGCGTGCTCGAAATCCTGCAGCACGATGGTGCCCTTGCCCACCCCGATGGCCGGCGGCAGGCCACGGCTGGTCGGCTCGTGGCACATGTTCGAGCAGTCCGGGAAATTATTGGTGCCGAACTCGCGCACGAAGATCGAATACAGGAACGCGGCTTCGTTGGGCGTGCGCCCGGAGGTGTAGAACTCGGCCTGGTGCGGGCTGTCCAGCGCCTGCAGGTGGCGGCCGATCAGTGTGAAGGCATCGTCCCAGCTGCACGGCACATAGTGGTCGGTGGCTGCGTCGTAGCGCATCGGCTCGGTCAGCCGGCCCTGCATCTCCAGCCAGTAGTCGGTCTGCGCCATCAGTTCGGTCACGGTGTGCCGGGCGAACAACTCGCGGCCGGCCCGGAACTCCGTAGCTTCCCAGGCCAGTGCCTTCGCGCCGTTCTCGCAGAACTCCAGCTTCCTGCGTTCGTCGGCATCGGGGAACGCACAGCTGGGGCACTTGAAACCACCGGGCTGGTTCATCGCCAGCAGCGCCTTCGACCCCTTGCCGATCACACTCTGCTGCAGCAGCACCCTGGCGGTGGCACCGGCAGCACCCCAGCCTCCGGCAGGCTGGTTGTAGGGCTTGTAACGCGGCGGTTTCTGCTCGGACATGTTCGGGAACCTTACGGAAGGAACGCGGCAACAATGGGCACATCGCAGTCCGGCGGCGCTTCAATCGCACGACCAGCCGCACAGTCAAGCACGGCCTGCGCGGCTTCGCCAGAGGGTAGAGGCTGTTTTAGCGCAGCCTGCCATGACAACGGTTACACCTGCGTCAGCGCATGGCCACTGCGCTATTCTCGATGCCGTGGGTGGTCCACCACCTGCGTATCTCCCTAGCCCGGACGCGCTGCATGCCTGATTCGACCCCACCGCACACCCCGCCTGCCGGCACGGCCCAGCGTCCGTTGCAGCGCTGGCGCAGCGAGGGGCGACAGCCGCTGGTCGACGTGGTCGCTGAGGAAGTGCCGGTCGCACTGCGTTACAACGACGCCGCCTTCGCGGTGATGATGGCCACGCCCTGCGACCTGGAGGACTTTGCGCTCGGGTTCTCGCTCAGTGAGGGACTGATTGCTGCGCCCTCGCAGCTGCTGTCGATCGACATCCGCCCACAGCTGGAAGGCATCGAACTGCAGATGACCGTGGCCGGGGAGGCACCCGGTGCCGAGTTGGACCCGGCCAATGGCCGCCTGTTGCCCGGCCGTGGTGGCTGTGGCCTGTGCGGCACCCGCCAGCTGGAAGAAGTGCTGCGTCCACTGCCGCAGATCCGCGAGCGACGCAGCTACTCGCCCGCCGCTCTGCAGCGCGCGCTGGCCGCGCTGACGCAGCACCAGCCGATGAATGCGGCAAGCGGCTCCACCCATGCCGCCGCCTGGGCCGACGCCAGTGGGCGCATCGGTTGGGTACGCGAGGATGTGGGTCGCCACAATGCGCTGGACAAGCTGATCGGCGCCCTGCATCACAACGAACACGCCATTGAAGGCGGCCTGCTGGTGATTTCCAGCCGGGCCAGCTACGAAATGGTCAGCAAGGCGGTGCGCGCCGGTGCCAGCGTGCTGGCCGCGGTGTCGGCACCGACCGCGCTGGCGATCGACCTGGCCCGCAGCGCCGGCCTGTGCCTGGTCGGGTTCGCGCGGGAGAGCGGGTTCAATGTGTATACCCATGCTGACCGGCTGCAGGCGGACGACGGTCACGCCTGCTGAAGATGGCCGGGAGCACAGCGCCCCCGGCCCGGTAGACCTCAGCGCAGCGCGACCTTCGGGAAGTCCACCGGCACGTCGAACGCGACGTTGACGTAGTTGGTGAACAGGTTGAGCGCCACATGCGCGAGGATCTCCACGATCTGCTCATCGTCGAAGCCGGCCGCGCGCAGCGCCTGCACATCGCCCTCGGCGATCTGCGCACGCTGCTCGACCACCCTCAGCGCGAAGTCCAGGGCAGCGGCGGTAGCCGGGTCACTGGACTGGCCGATCTGCGCGGCGGCCATCTGCCCGCTGCTGGCGCCGGCCTTGCGGCCCAATGCCGTGTGCGCGGCCAGGCAGTACTCGCAGGCATTGCGGTTGGCAATGGCCACGGCGATCTGCTCGCCCAGCAGCGGCGACAGGCGACCGCCACCCAGCGCGCCGAACGAAGCCCACATGCTCTGCAGGGCGGCCGGCGAGTTGGCCACCGCGCGGAACATGGCCGGGGTGGCGCCGAAGGCGGCGTGGACCTGGCCCAGCAGGGCCTGGCGGTCGGCGGTGGTGTTGGCGGCATCGATCAGGGGGACACGGGACATGGTGGATCTCCTTGGGAAAGCGCCCGGGATTGGACGACCCGCTCATCCTAGGTAGACTCGCCGGACGCATCAGTGGCAATTCGCCGCACATGTTGTCCATACGTCCATGAGCATGCCCGCCGCCGCCGCTGCGCCAGATCGCCTCTCCTCCCTGCTGGAACGCTTCCGGGTGCAGGCGGCGCTGTTCCACAGTGGCCCGCTGTGCGGGCAGCATGTCTTCGAGCCGCAGCCCGGTCGTGCGTTCCTGCATATCCTGCGCCAGGGTGAAATGGAGGTCCGTCATCCCGACAGCGATATCGCGCTGCCCCGGTTGAAGATCGACACACCCAGCCTGCTGCTGTACCCGCAGCCGCTGCACCATGTGTTCTTCAATGCGCCGCTGGATGGCCCGGATTTCACCTGCGCCACGCTGGATTTCGATGGTGGTGCACGCAATCCGATCGTGCAGTCGCTGCCGCCGGTGATGGTGGTACCGCTGGCGGCGATCGGCGAACTGGAGGACACCCTGCACCTGCTGTTCGCCGAGGCCGATCGCCAGCGCTGCGGTTCCCGGCTGCTGACCAACCGTCTGTTCGAGGTGGCGCTGATCCAGGTCCTGCGCTGGGTGGTGGACCACCCGGATGCGGCCGGCGTCAGTCATGGGCTGATGCGTGGGTTGTCCGATGCGCGTCTGGCCCGCGCGCTGGTGGCGATGCACCAGGCACCGCAGGATGAATGGACGCTGCCGCGCATGGCCGCGACTGCCGGCATGTCGCGCAGCGCGTTCGCGGCCGTGTTCAAGGAGGTGATGCAGGCGACGCCGGCCGCTTATCTGCTGGACTGGCGGCTGAGCCTGGCCTGCGCGCAACTGCGGGGCGGCGTGGCAGTCAAGCAGGTGGCGGTCGAGGTGGGGTTTGCCGATACCGCGTCGTTGTCGAAGGCGTTCCGCAAGCGGCTGGGGGCGTCGCCCAGGGCGTGGTTGGCCGCGAGCGCAGCACAGGCTGGGTAAATGGATGAGGGGTAGAGTCGACCGCTGGTCGACTATCGCGCGACGCGCGGGATTTTCGTTGTCTGACCGGAGGGCAGCCGACCAGCGGTCGGCTCTACCACGGGCGATGTCGGCGCGCCGGCTGGCCGCTCAACTGGACGTTCCATCCGACTTCGCCAGCAGCCCGGCGATGCGCTCGGCAACGCGGGCGCGCACGCCTTCATCGAGCTGCCCTTCGTACATTGCCTCGTAGATCCACAGGCCATCGGCGGCCAGCCGCGCCACGAAATTGTCGAGCGTCGTCGGATCCACATTCCCGGGCTCCGGCGCGGACGGTGCCCAGCGCTGAACCGCCGGGCCCCACGGACGCTCGCCGGCCTCCGGGTCGGCCGATTCGAGCATGAACATCAGTTCGGCACGGGTGGCGCTCTGGGCCGACACGCGCACGAAGGTCTGGTAACGCTCCAGCGCAGTGGCCTGGTCGGCGGTCTTGCCCAGCAACGCTTCCATCGACGCCTCCCAGGCCTGCACCAGGTGCTCGTCGATCCCGCGCAGCAGCGCCTCGCGCGACGGGAAGTGGTACAGCAGGCCGCCGCGGGTCAGCTTGGCCTCGGCCGCCACCGACTCGAAGGTCACCGCGCGCACGCCATCACGATTGATCACGTTGACGGCGGCGTCGAGGATGCGGTCGCGCTTGCTGGTTCTCATCGCGTCATTTTACGCGATCGGCCGCGCCCTCGCGGCTGCCGACGCGCCCACGCAGCAGGCGCGCGATGATCGTCGCGCCCAGCGCCAGTACCGCCGTGATCACCAGCAGCACGATCTGGTAGCCACGGTCATATGCCGCCGCAGCCAGTGCGAACCAATCACCCTGCCCGCTCTCGCGCGCGGCATGCAGCGCCTGGGTGAAACCCTCGCGGGCAAGCGCGGGCATATCGGCCGAGACCGGCAGGAACGCGCTGTACATCGCGGCACTCAGGCTGCCCAGCATCGCCACCGCCAGCAGGCCACCGAACTCGTAGGACACCTCTTCCACCGATGACGCCATGCCCGCACGGTGCGCCGGCACGTTGTTGAGGATGGCGGTGGACGCCACCGAGATGGCCGAACCCATGCCGAAGCCGGTGATCGCCATGCCGGCGACCACCCAGCCGAGGCCGTGCGGGAAGCCGAACGCCACCACGCCGACGCCCAGCGCACCTGCGGCCAGGCCGCCGCAGATCAGCGGGCGCAGGCCCACCCGGTGCAGGATGCTGCCGCCCAGCAGCGCACTGGGCAGGCTGCCCAGCGCCGCCACTGACACCAGCAGGCCCGCCTGCAGCGGCGTAAAGCCCGCCACCAGCTGGAAGCGCTGGGTGGTGACCAGCTGCAGGCCGGCCATCGCAAACAGGGTGAACACTGCCGACAGCGTGCCGGCCAGGAACGCCGGGTTGCGGAAGATCGCGAAGTCCAGCAGCGGGTACGGCAGCTGATGCTGGCGGCGTGCGAACGCTGCGCCGCTGATGACGGCCAACAGCAGCGCGCCTGCGCCCAGCGCATACGACGGCGGCGTAGCGATCAGCGACTTGATCGCCAGCACCAGGCCGGACAGCGCAGCCAATGCCAGCAGCGACGAAACCAGGTCCCACGGCCGCGAGGTATCGCGCTGGCCTTCCGGCGCCAGCAGCAGCGTGGCCACCAGCGCCATCACCACCACCGGCACGTTGATCAGGAATACCGAGCCCCACCAGAAGTGCTGCAGCAGCCAGCCGCCGATGATCGGACCGAGCGCCGCACCGACGATGGCCACCGCCCCCCAGATGGCGATGGCGATGTTGCGTTCGCGCGCTTCGTGGAAGCTCAGGCCGATCAGCGCCAGCGTGGCCGGCATCATCGCGGCCGCGCCGACCGCCAGCAACGCACGTGCGGCAATCAGCTGCGCTGCAGAGTCGGCGAACGCCGCTGCCAGCGAGGCGACGCCGAACACCACCAGGCCGATCAGGAACATGCGACGGTGTCCGATACGGTCGCCCAGCGTGCCCGCGCCCAGCAGCAGGCCGGCCATCACCAGTGGATAGGCATTGATGATCCACAGCGCCTGGCCGGCACTGGCCGAGAGTTCCTCGGTCAGGGTGGGCAGTGCGGTGTAGAGCACGGAGTTGTCGAGCGTAACCAGCAACAGGCCAGCGGCGACGGTGAACAACAGTGCCCAGCGACGGGCAGGCGACAGGGCCGGAGCACCGGCCAAGGGCTGGGACAAAGCCATGGGAGAACCTGATGGGGTAGATTACAGCCATAACTATACCGGATGTCCTGTATAGTTATGACAACAACGCCACTGGTTCAGATTGGGGGCCGGCCAATGTTCATGTTGCCGCGCCTTCATGCCGGCCCATGGCCGGTGTCACAGATCATCACCGGCAGTCTTCCGGTAACGCGGCAATCGCCGATACCACCGATGCCTGCATGCCCTGCCCGACGGCCGTGTCCAGCTCCCCACCCGTGCTCCCATGCTGGCGGCGTAGCTCGTCCTCGCACAGGCCGCGCACCCGCGCACGGGCATTCGCGCGCAGGCTGCTGCACCGCCAGTCGGTGCCACCCAGCGGCAGCACCGAATACACCACGCTGTTGCAGGCATTGCCGGCGCGCTGCTGCAGCGACCGCGCGCCGAAATCCCGGGGTTCGCTGCTGCGCTGCGGGTCGAAATAGCTGTCCGGGAACGTGCGCGCGTACTGTTCGATGTCCACCGCCATGCTGCGCCCACCGGCCAGCGGCAGCTGCAGCGGCTGGCCGCACGGCGTCGCATCGGCACGATGCTGGATGTACTGGTAAATCGGCCGGTCCAGCGATGGATCCTGCTGGGTCACCGCACTGACCGCCGCCAGCACCGGCAGCGACGCACGATTGGCCATGCGTGCCAGCAGCCCGGCCTGCGCTGGCTGGCAGCGGTCGCGCACTGTGGCCGCGAGCAGGAACAGCACGTCGTTGCGGAACGCGTGGTCATCAGCCAGGCGCTGTTCGATGCGCTGGCGGGCATCGGAAGAAGGCGCCGGAAATGCGACCGACGGCGGCGCGGTGGGGGCGCGCTGCCACCACACCAGCAGCACGAGTGCGCCCAGCAGCATCCCCGCAGCAATGATCCAGCGCCGGCGCATCAATTGTGGATCGCCGTCAGCGTGGCCGCGGCAGCATCGTAGGAGGCGCTGGCGATGTCCGCGTCGAAGCGCTTCACCTGCAGGCGGCCGACAAGGCGGTACGGATCCCACAGACCGCCCAGCGTGATCGGCGTCGCCAGGGTCACGTGGATGATCTGGTTCGGCGGCGGTGGCGGCACGTGGATGCAGGCACCGTAGAACGGTACGAACAGCAGTTCATCAACCAAGCCGGCATCGTTGGTGCCGAGCGGTACCACGTAGCCATCCAGGTCCACCGCGCGGCCATCGGCAGCATCGACCACCTGCGAAGAACCGAACTGTCTTGCGCGGTCCGGGCTGGAATGATCGATCTGCTGTCCCGGTGGCGTGCCGGAGCCGGTGTCGTCGATCAGCCCGCCCACCCCGTCCATGCCATTGCGTGACAGGCCGATCTGCGGGGGTGGGCGTTGATAGGTCACTTCGTCGGGCCGCAGCGCGTCCCAGCGGTCAATGGGGGCTTCGGCCGTGGCGGAGGGCGCCGGCTTGTCCTGCGGCGTGACCACCACGGCATCGCCGCCCGGCGACGTACAGCCCGCCAGCCACAGGCATCCCAGCGTGAGCAAAAGGAGGCTACGGTTCATACGGCCTCAGCTCCGCATCGCGCATGGTGTAGGCCGAGCCGGCCAGATCATCATCCAGCCGTTCCGCACGCAGGGTGCCGGCCAGGAAGAACGGCGAGTACATGTCCGGCATCTCGATCGGGCGTGGCAGCACCACGTGCACGATCTGGTTCGGCGGCGGTGCTGGCACGTGGATGCAGGCGCCGTAGTACGGCACGAACAGGAATTCGGTCAGCCGCCCGTCCTGCGCATTGGCCAGCGGTACCACGTAGCCTGGCAGGCGCACCGGCCGCTGCAGGACCGTGTCCACCGTGCGGAAGGTGCCGAACTGCGGCATGCGCCGGTTGCCGTTGTGCTCGACCTCCGGGCCCTCCCCCCGCTCCAGTGCGGCCAGCTCATCCTTCGGCATCATCTGCAACCAGTCCAGCTCCTGCTCCGCCGCGCCCGCTGGGCCATCGCGGTCGACAACCGGCGAGGGTGGCAAGGCCTGTACGCCGGTATCCACCGGCCGCTCACAGGCGGCCAGCGCCAGCACCATCGGCACTACCCGCATCCATCGCATGCTCAGCCTCCCGCTGAAAGGCCATCGGTCAAGGTGCGCCGGTAAGCAAGCAACGCCGGCACCAGCCCCGCTACCGCGCTGATCAGCAGCACACCCGCCACCCATGCCAATTCCCGGCCATCCGGCCAGGCATGGGTGATCGACAGTCCGAAGGTGGCCAGTACCCAGCCGCGCCCGGCAATGCTGGCGACCACCAGCAGCGACAGGGCCAGCACGCACGCCACCGCACTGGTCGCCACCGCTTCCACCACCAGCAGGCTGGCGATGTAACCCGGCCGTGCCCCGGCGGCACGCAGGATCGCCATCTCGCGCCGCCGCTCCTGCAGGGTCGAGACCAGCAGCGCCACCAGCGAGACCATGCCCAGTGCCACCACCATCGCGCTGATCAGCCGCAGCGCCCGCTCGACGGTGCCCAGCGACTGCCATAGCTGCTGCAGCGTGACGCCGGGCAGGATCGCAAGCATCGCCTCGTCCGGATACTCGTTGATCCTGCGCTGTACCGAGAACGTGGCAATGCGCGAATTCAAGCCCAGCATGAAGGCGGTGATGCTGGTCGGGGTCAGGTCCAGATGACGCGCCTGCTCGGCGCTCACACTCTGGCTGCGCAGCTGCACGCCCGAGCGCCAATCGACATGGATCGCCTCGATGGCCGCCAGCGAGACCAGCAGCGACGAATCCACCGGCGTGCCGGTGCGCTGCAGGATGCCGGCAACACGGAACGGCTTGTCGGCATGCGTGGCCAGCGTGACCGCGCCGGTACCGTGCGCCAGCACGATCTCATCGCCGAGGACGACCTTCTGTGCCTGCGCCACCTCGGCACCGATCACCACGTCATACAGGTCATCGAACGGCCGTCCATTGGCGAACGCAAGCGCATGCCCGGCGCCATAGCGGTAATGCTCGAAATAGCCATCGCTGGTACCGACCACGCGGTAGCCGCGCCAGGAATCGCCCAGCGAAAGCGGCACCGCCCACGTCACCTGCGGCAACGCGGACAGCGCCTGGTAGGACTGCCAGGACACGTTGTTGGTCGGGTCACCGATATGGAACACCGAGTACAGCAGCAGGTTCACCGGCCCCGAACGCGCACCGACGATCAGGTCGGTACCGGACACGGTGCTGGCGAAGCCTTCGTGTGCCTGCGTGCGCACGCGCTCGACACCCAGCAGCAGCACCACGCTGAGGGTGATGACCAGCACGGTCAGGCCCACGCTCAACGCACGGCTGCGCAGGCTGGCCCAGGCAAGCTCAAGCATGGCCGGCACCTGCCTGGTTGATCTGAGACAGGGCAATCGTGCGGTCGAACAACGGCTGCAGGCTGTCGTCATGGCTGACCACCAGCACGGTGGTGCCGGACGCCTGGCACTGCGCCGACATCAGCTGCAGGAACGCAGTGGCGGCGTCGCGGTCGAGCGCCGAGGTCGGCTCATCGGCCAGCAGCAACGCCGGGCGGCCGATCAGGGCGCGCGCCGCCGCCACGCGTTGCTGCTGACCGACACTGAGCGTACCCGCGCGCCGCGGCATCAGCGCCGGGTCAAGCTGCAGGGCCTGCAGCAGGCGGGCGATCTCGGCATCCAGCGGGCCGCTGATGCGCGCGCTGCGCACGCGGGAGAAGCGCAGACCCAGCGCGATGTTGTCGCGCACGCTGAGAAACGGCAGCAGGTTGAACTGCTGGAAGATCACACCCAGGTGATCGGCGCGGAAGCGGTCGCGCGCGGCGCCGCGCATCGCCTGCAGCGCGTGGCCGGCGACCTCGACGCTGCCCTTGCCGGGCAGCAACACGCCCGCCAGCAGGCCCAGCAGCGTGCTCTTCCCGCCACCGCTGATTCCGCGCAGCAGCACACTGCTGCCCTGCTCGATCCACAGCCGCGGCACGTCCAGCACCAGGCGCCGGCCATAGCCGAACTGCACGCCATCCAGCGCGATCACCGGTGGCATGCTCACGGTGCCAGCACCACGCGCAGGTTGTCCGTGGTCAGCACGCTGCGGTTCTGGCCACGTGCGGTGGCGCTGTTGACGATCACTTCGTGCAGGCCCGGGAACAGTGCGGGCAGGCGCACGACCATGGCCCGCAGCTCGGCCGGCCTGGCGCAGTGGTACTGCAGCGTTGCGCTGAAACCCGCGTGCCGGTGCCTGCCTGACGGCGGCGCGGCAGCCGGCGCATCGAAGCCCTCGGCCTTGGCATCGTTGCCGGAAAGACGGCAGCCCGCCGCGGTTGGCAGGGTGACCCAGCTGCCGCTCTGCAGCAGCGCAGTCGCACGCGCCAGCGCGGCCTGCTCGGCTGCGTTGGCCGGCGGCCGCTCGAAATCGAGGATGCCGATGCCGGGGGCCTGCAGGACGAATTCCAGCGTCTGCTGGTCAAGCGCAACATCGACGGTGGCCTGGCCGTGCACATGCACACCCAACTGGCGGACGTCATGGGCCTGCGCGGTGCTGGCCGCCAGCAGCAGGAAAAGAGCAGCAGAACGCTTCATTGGGGAGGCTCCGATTGTTACTATGTAACATTATGGACCACATCCCCACGACGCCCGCAAGGGCCCTGGCCCAGCCGCCACGTTCGGCACGCTGGCACCCCCGCTTCGATCTTGCCGGCGCCTGGTTGTCGCTGGCCTGCGCCGCCCACTGCATCGCCCTGCCCCTGCTGCTGGCCTTCGTGCCGGCCGCGATGATGGCGCTGCGCTCGTTCCAGCATCCCGGCCATGGCGCAATGACATTGCTGCTGATGATGTCGCGCTGGGAGTGGCTGTTCGCGTTGCTGGCCTCGTCGCTTGCCTTGGTGAGTACCTCGGCCGGAGCGCATCGGCATCGGTACTGGCGCCCCCTGCGGTTGGCGTGCGTCGGCGCCATCCTGCTGCTGTCGTCCTCGCTGTACCTACCGTTGAAGGAATCGCTGCTCTGGCACGGCTTGGCGACGGCCGTGGGTGGTGTGCTGCTGGCATGCGCGCACATCGCGAACCGGCGCGCGCTGCACAAGCGATAACGCCGGCCAGCGGCCGGCGCTACCCATCCGTACATGGGCCACGCAACAGATGATGCGCAGTCGGTAGTGCCGGCCGCTGGCCGGCAGCCCCGGGGACCCGGAAGCCGGCCAGCGGCCGGCTCTACCCCGCCTTATTCGTCAAACGGACGCTGGCCGAGCGTCTGCGTCACGTGGTCGACGAAACAGGTGATGCGCGCGGCCAGCGCGGTGTTGCGGTAGTACACCGCGTTGATCGGCTGCCTCACCTCCTGCGTCTGCCTGGCGAACAACTGCACCAGGCGGCCGTCACGCCGATCCTGGCGGGTCAGGAAGTCGGACAGGCAGGCGATGCCCAGCCCGGCCACCGCCATCTGGCGCAGTGTCTCGCCACTGGACGAAGCAATCGCCGGCTCAATCACGAAAGGACCGCCATCGGCATCCTGCAGCGGCCATTCGTTCAACGAACTGGGCTGGGTGAAGCCCAGCAGGTCGTGCTCGCGCAGCTGCTCCACCCGCGTGGGCGTGCCGTGCCGTCGCAGGTACTCGGGGCTGGCCACCACGCGGATGCGGCTGTGGCCGATCGGCCGCGCATGCAGGCTCGAATCGCGCAGCACGCCGATGCGGAACGCCACGTCGGTGCGCTTCTCGATCAGGTCGGTGATGCCCTCGTTGGAATTCAGCTCCAGCTCCACCTGCGGGTAGCGCTCGCGGAAGCCCTCCAGCAGCGGCACGATCACGTGCAGCATGAACGGCGTGGCGGCGTCCACGCGCAGGCGCCCGACCGGCTGCAGCCGCCGCGCGGCCATCTGTTCCTCGGCCTCGTCGACCGTGGCCAGGATCGTGCGCGCGTACTCCAGGAACGCCGCGCCTTCCTCGGTCAGCTCCAGCCGCCGCGTGGTCCGCCGCAGCAGCGTGGTCTGCAGCTTGTCCTCCAACCGCGCCAGGGTGCGGCTGGTGGCCGAGATGGTCAGCTCCAGCGCCTCGGCCGCCGCCGTGATCGAGCCACCATCGACCACCGCCACGAAGGCCTTCAGCTCATCCAGGGTGGTTTTCATTATTTACCTCGCTGCAAAAGCATTTCCCGTATACACGGCTTAATCAACAAATGTAAAGCGCCCACACTTCGCCCTGTCCCGAGCCCGCCGGCTCTCTACGAAGTCCCTGGAGTCCATCATGAGCGTTCCTTCCTTTGGCGTCGGCACCTTCCGCCTGACCGGCCAGACCGTCATCGACTCGGTGCGCAACGCCCTCGACGTCGGCTACCGTGCGGTTGACACGGCGCAGATCTACGGCAACGAAGCCGAGGTCGGCCAGGCCATCGCCGAATCCGGCGTCCCGCGCGACGAGCTGTTCCTGACCACCAAGATCTGGGTCGACAACTACGCCGCCGACAGGTTGATCCCGAGCCTGCGCGACAGCCTGGCCAAGCTGCGCACCGAGTACGTCGACCTGCTGCTGATCCACTGGCCGGCGCCGGGCAATGGCGTTGAGGTGCGCGAGTACATGACCGCACTGGCCGAAGCCAAGACGCTGGGCCTGACCCGCCAGATCGGCGTGTCCAACTTCAACATCGAACTGACCCGGCAGGCCATCGAGGTGGTCGGCGCCGGCGAGATCGCCACCAACCAGATCGAACTGAGCCCGTACCTGCAGAACCCGGCACTGACCGCCTTCCTGCAGGACCAGGGCATCACCGTGACCTCCTACATGACCCTGGCCTACGGCAAGGTGCTGAAGGATCCGGTGCTGGCCGCCATCGCCGACAAGCACCAGGCCACCGTGGCCCAGGTCGCGCTGGCGTGGGCACTGCAACTGGGTTACGCGGTCATCCCGTCCTCGACCAAGCGCGAGAACCTGGCCAGCAACCTGCTTGCCCAGGACCTGCACCTGGATGCCGATGACATGGCCGCGATCGCTGCGCTTGACCGCAACGGGCGCGAAGTCGATCCGCCGGGCCTGGCCCCGGCCTGGGACTGAGGAGCCTGGCCATGGGCAGTGCGTTGACGCGTCTGCAGGCCGGTGGCTTCAGCATTGGCATCGAAGCACCGCTGGACAATGACTGGACGCCGCTGGGCGAACAGGCGCGACGCGACGCGCGACGCCTGCCTGGCGAACCGGACCTGCAGCGCCATGCGGAACTGGCACGGCTGGCCGACCGCCTCGGCTTCCGCGCGCTGTGGGTACGCGACGTGCCGGTGTACGACCCGGCCTTCGGCGATGCGGCGCAGGTGTTCGAGGTGTTCAGTTACCTCGGCTACCTGGCCGGCATCACCGAGCACATCCTGCTGGGTACCGGTGCGGTGGTGCTGCCGATCCGCGAGCCGTTGCTGACCCTGAAGTCGGCGCGCAGCGTGCAGCGGCTCAGCGGCGATCGCCTGCTGCTGGGCGTGGCCAGTGGCGATCGCCCGGTGGAGTACCCACTGTTCGGCCGCGACTTCGACAGCCGTGGCAGCCGTTTCCGCGAGCAGATCGCACTGCTGCGCGAAGGCGCCGCCGCCCACCTGCCGCAGGGCTTGGACGTGCTGCCCGCGGATGGCCCGGCCCTGCCGCTGTTCGTGGCCGGCCTGGCCCAGCAGCAACCGGCGTGGATCGGCCAGCACATGGACGGCTGCCTGGCCTACCCGGGCACGCCACAGGACCATGCGCAACGCGTGGCGGCCTGGCGTGCCGTGGCGGGCAACAAGCCCTATGCCAGCTTCATCCACCTGGACCTGCTCGCCGATGCTGATGCTCCGCCCCAGCGCTGGCGCTTCGGCCTGCGCGGTGGCCGCAACGCCCTGCTGTCCGAACTGAATGCCCTGCAGGCCGCCGGCGTTGACCACATCGGCCTGCAGTTCCGCCGCAACGAACGGCCGTTGGCCGAGACCTTCCACGAAATCGCCGAGTACGTGCTGCCGCACTTCCCGGCCCATGCCGGCGCCGCCGCGGCGGCCTGACCGTTACCGGAGCTTTGCCATGAAGATGAAGACCCTGGCCGCGCTTGCACTGGCTACCCTACCGCTGTCTTTCCAGGCCACCGCCGAGGACTGGTATCCCTCTGCCTATGGCGCCAACGATGAGATCGGCGCGGCCAACCTGCTGACCGCGGATGTGGTCAAGCGCGCGGTCTCGCTGGTCAGGACCGGCAAGACCTATCCGCTGGCGGTGCCGGTGGACAAGAACCTGCCCGCGTTCCGCCACCGCAGCTTCCGCCTGTACAACGTGCAGGTCGGCCAGCAGGCCGGCAGGTCGCTGGGCCCCAACAGGTTCACCTTCAACGATGAACTGGTGAACGCGTGGACCGGCGTCGGCACCCAGCTCAATGGGATCGGCCATATCGGCATCGACAACGTCTACTACAACGGCAACAAGGCCGCCGACTTCGTCACCGTCGACGGCGTGCGCAAGCTCGGCGTCGAGAAGGTGCCGCCGATGGTCACCCGCGGTGTGCTGCTGGACATGACCGCGCACTACGGCAAGGCGATCGTGCCCGGCGGCACCGAGTTCACCGTGGCCGACATCCAGGCCGTGCTGAAGAAGCAGGGCCTGAGCCTGCGCAAGGGCGACGTGGTGCTGTTCAACACCGGCTGGCTGGAACTGATCGGCAAGGACAACACGCAATTCCTGGAAGTGGAACCGGGTATCGGCATGGAGGCGGCGAAGTGGCTGGCCGACCAGGGCATCGTCGCCTTCGGTGGCGACACCTGGGCCTCGGAGGTCTACCCGAACCCGAACGGTGCCGAGGAATTTCCGGTCAACCAGTACATGCTGGCCAAGCGCGGCATCTACAACCTGGAGCTGATCGACGCCCGTGCCCTGGTCCGAGACAAGGCCTGGGAATTCCTGTTCGTGCTCGGCCAACCGCTGTATGTCGGCTCGACCCAGGTCAACATCAACCCGGTGGCGATCCGATGAACACTGCCCCCGCCTTGCCGCTGTTCGCCGGCCGCCGCTTCCGCGTCCGCTATGACGGCCTGGCCGCTGACAACATCTACAGCGCCGATGGCCGCCACGTGCAGTACGCCATCGTCTCCGGCGCCTATGCCGGTGCGCAGGGCGAAGCCGCCTGCGAGTGGCAGCAGATCAGCGAAGGGGTCTATGCCATTTCGTGGCAGGAAGCCGATGGCGCAACGGTGGTGCATGTCGATGACTTCGTCGGCGGGCGTTCGCTGGCCTGGTTCACCGCCACCGATGGCAGTTTCCATCGCATGCAGGGGTCGTTGGCAGCGCTGTGATGCCTGCCAGCGGCCGGCACTACCCCCTGCGGTCGGACAGCTTCGCGTGCTGCGTCGGTAGTGCCGGCCGCTGGCCGGCACCCTCGGACGAGTCGAACACCCCGGCCACCCAGTCAATGAACACCCGCAACCGTGGCGACGGCGTGCGGTTGCGCGGGTAGACCAGGCTCAATGGGCTTGGCGTCGGCGGTGTCTCAGGCAACAGCTCGACCAGCTGCCCGCGCGCGATATACGGGTCCATCCGGTAGCGAGGTGCCTGGATGATGCCCAGGCCTGCCAGCGCGGCCCCGAGGAACGCATCCGCGCCGGACACACGCACCCGCGCCGGCAGCGGCAGGTACCGCACCTGCCCATCCTGCTGGAACTCCAGCGGAATCAGCTGGCCGCTGGCGCTGGAGCGGTAGCCGACCATCTGGTGGCCGTCCTGCAGGGCATCGATGCTGCCCGGGGCGCCCCTGGCCTGCACATAGCCTGGCGAGGCCACCGTCACCTCGCGCAGCATCGTCAACCGGCGCGCCGCCAGATCGCTGTCGGCCAGCGTCCCCACCCGCAACGCCGCATCCACGCCTTCGCGCAGCAGGTCGACATAGCGGTCGCCTTCGCTGATGTCCAGTTCGATCTCCGGGTAGCGCTGCAGGAAGTCCGGCAGCTGCGGAAACAGCAGGTGCCGGCCCAGCGTGCCGTGCACTTCAATGCGCAACGGGCCGCGCGGCGGCGCGTCACGGAACGCGGCCTCGGCATCGTCCATGTCGGCGATCAGGCGCAGGCATCGCCCGTAGAAGGCTTCGCCTTCCAGCGTCGGCACCACCTGCCGCGTGGTCCGGTGCAGCAGGCGCACGCCCAGCCGCTGTTCCAGCGCCTTGATCGCGTCGGTCACCGTGGCGCGCGGCAGCCCGAGGTCCTCGGAGGCCCGGGTGAAGCTACGGCGCTCGACGATACGGACGAAGGCGCGCATGGCCGTGAAGCGGTCCATTGTTCGGCTATCCGGATGATGTTGGCGGATTATGCAGGATTATCCGAACGTGCGATGGCGCGAAGATGGCCCTGCGCCGCTCCGGCGTGCCCCAGTGGAAGCCACCATGACCCTCTCCCCCGCCCGCTCTGTCGCCCTGGTCACCGGCGGCTCCCGTGGCATCGGCGCCGCCATCTCCCGCCGGCTCGCCGCCGACGGCCACGCGGTCGCGATCAACTATGCGGGCCGCCGCGGCGACGCCGAAGCCTTGGCGGCCGAACTCGGCGCAGCCGGCGCGCAGGCCATCGCGCTTCAGGCCGATGTCGCCGATCCGCAGGCGGTGCGGCGGCTGTTCGATGCCATCGAAGTCCGCTTCGGCGGCATCGACGTGGTGGTCAACAGCGCGGGCGTACTGCAGTTGGCACCATTGGCCGACACCGACGATGCCCTGTTCGAGCGGGTGATCGGCATCAACCTCAAGGGCGCCTTCAATGTGCTGCGCGAAAGTGCACGACGGGTGCGCGACGGCGGGCGCATCGTCACGCTGTCCACCAGCGTGGTCGGGACCCGGCTGGAGAACTACAGCGTGTATGCGGCCAGCAAATCGGCGGTGGAGACGATGGGCGCGATCCTCAGCAAGGAACTGCGCGGGCGCAACATCACCGTGAACGCCGTGGCGCCGGGCCCGACCGCTACCGAGCTGTTCCTGGATGGAAAATCGCCGGAGCTGATCGAGCGGCTGGCGAAGATGCCCCCCCTGGAGCGGCTGGGTACGCCAGAGGACATCGCCGGTGCGGTGGCCTTCCTGGCCGGTGCCGATGGCGGATGGATCAATGGCCAGGTACTGCGCGCCAACGGTGGGATGGTGTAGGTCGCGCGGACGGCATCCACGCATGGCGTGGATCGCATCTGCGCGTGGCGCGGGGATTCGGTAGCGCCGAGCCTACGCTCGGCTGCTCTTCGCGCGAAGGCCAGACGCAGCCGAGCGTGGGCTCGGCTCTACAGTTGGGTCAGGCGCTACGGTCCTCGCGGCGCCGGTGTACCCAGTAGTACAGCGTGGGCAGTACCAGCAGGGTCAGCAGCATCGCCGACAGCAGGCCACCGATCACCACCACCGCCAGCGGCTTCTGGGTCTCGGCACCGATCGCATGCGAGGTCGCCATCGGCAGCAAACCGAACATCGCCAGCAGCGCGGTCATCAGCACCGTGCGCAGGCGCTGCAGCGAGCCCTGCACCACGGATTGCAGCAGGTCCATGCCCTGCTCGCGCAGCTGGGCGAAGCGACTGAGCATCACCACCCCGTTCAGTACCGCCTGCCCGAACAACGCGATGAACCCGATCGCCGCCGACACCGACAGAGGGATGCCGGTCAACCACAGGGCCAGGATGCCGCCGATCATCGCCAACGGCACGTTGGCCAGGATCAGCGCGGCACTGCCGATGTCCTTGAAGGCATCGAACAGCAGCACGAAGATGATCAGCACCGACAGCGGAATCACCCAGCCCAACCGCTTCATCGCACGCTGCTGGTTCTCGAACTCGCCGGACCACTCCAGCCGGTAGCCTTCCGGCAACTGCACGCTGGCCTCCACGCGCTTGCGCATGTCAGCCACCACGCTACCCATGTCACGCCCGGCGATGAAGATGCTCACTGCCTTCACCCGCTGTGCGTTCTCGCGTGAGATGTTGATCGCGCCGCTGGCCATGCGGAACTCGGCCACGTCGGACAGTGTCACCGTGTGGCCATCGCCGATGCCGACCGGGACCGTGCGCAGCCGCTGCAGGTCACGATCGGCATCGTCCAGGCGCAGGGTGATCGGGAACCTGCGGTCACCCTCCCACAGCTCGCCGACCTGGCGCCCGCCCAGTGCAGTCTCGATCACCGCGTCGATGTCGCGCACGTTCAAGCCATAGCGCGCGGCGCGGTCGCGGTCGATGTCGATCTGCAGCTGCGGCAGCGAACCGTCGCGATCGATGAACGCGCTTTCCACGCCGTCCACCGCACGCACCTGGGCCAGGATCGCCTGCGCCTGCTGGTTCAGCACGTCCAGATCCGAGCCACTCACCTTGATCACCACCTGGCCCTTGATCTGCGAGATGCTCTCCAGGATGTTGTCGCGCACCGGCTGCGAGATCGAGAACTCTGGCCCTGGAATGCGCTGCTCCAGCGTGCGCTGCAGATCGCTCACCAGCTGCCGCTTGTCCACGCCCTTCGGCCACTCTTCCTCCGGCTTCAACGCCACCAGCGCCTCGATCTGGTTGGCACCCTTGGCATCGGAGCCATCCTCCGGGCGCCCGAGCTTGGCCACCACCGTCGATACCTGCGGGAAGGTGCCGACCAGCTCGCGGATGCGCCGCGACTGCTGCTGCGCCTCGGCCAGGCTGGTGCTCGGGTCGAGCGTGGCGGTCAGCCAGATCGATCCTTCGTCCAGCTCGGGCAGGAACTCCGAACCCAACCGGGTGCCCAGCGCCAGCGTGCCGACCAGCAGCGCAACCGCAGTCAGTACCACCGCACGCGGGCGGGCCAGTGCGCGTTCCAGGATCGGCTTGTACCAGCCGGTCAGGCGGTCCATCAGTGGATTGCCATCGCGCATGCGGTCGCGCCGCAGCCACCAGTAGCAGAACAGCGGCACTACGGTCAGTGCGAGGATCAACGCACCGATCAATGCCGAGGTCACCGAGTACGCCATCGGCGCGAACATGCGGCCTTCCTGTCGCTGCAGGGTGAAGATCGGGATGTGCGCGGCGATGATGATCAGCATCGAGAAGAACGTCGGCCGCCCCACCTCCGATGCAGCTGAAAGAATGGTCGAGAACCTCGCCTTCCGGTCGGCTGCGGAGGGCAGCTTCGACAGCCGCGAAACGATGTGCTCGGTCACGATCACCGCGCCATCGATGATGATGCCGAAGTCCATCGCCCCCAGCGACAGCAGGTTGGCCGGCACGCCCCACAGATGCAGGCCGAGGAAGGTCGACAGCAGCGCAAGCGGCATCATCGCCGCCACGATCAGTGCGGCGCGGGCGTTGTACAGGAACAGCCACAGCACCAGGAACACCAGCACCGCGCCTTCCAGGAGGTTGCGGAAGACGGTTTTCAGCGTGGTCGAGACCAGCCACGAGCGGTCGTAGAACGGCTCGATGCTGACCCCGTGCGGCAGCTGGTTGGCTTCGATCTCCGCGATGCGCGCATGCAGGGCGTCGAGCACGTCGGACGGATTCTCGCCCTTGCGCATCAGCACCATGCCGAACACCGCATCGTCATTGTCGTCCTGGCCGACCAGGCCTTGCCGGGGCAGGCCGGTGTCGGCAATGCCGGCCAGGTCGCGCACCAGGATTGGCGTGCCCCCGCGCTGCGCAACCACCACGTTGCCGATGTCCGCCGGCGAACGCATCAGGCCCACGCCACGGATCAGGAACTGCTGCTGGCCGCGTTCCACGTAGCCGCCGCCGGCATTCGAGCTGCCCTTCTCCAGCGCCTCGGCGAACTCACCCAGGCTGATGCCACGGTCACGCAGCTTGTCCAGGTCCGGCTTGACCTGGAAGGTGCGCGCGAAGCCGCCGAAACTGATCACATCGGCCACGCCCGGCACGGTGCGCAGGCTGCGCTCCATCGTCCATTCCTGCACGGTGCGCAACTGGGTCGGCGTCATGTGCGGGCCTTTCAGCACGTACCGGTAGATCTCACCCACCGCCGAACTCATCGCCTCCAGCTCCGGGGTTACCCCTTCCGGCAGCTCCACGCCCTGCAGGCGCTCCAGCACCTGCTGGCGCGCGAAGTAGTCATCGGCCTTGTCGTCGAAGGTCAGGATGATCATCGACAGGCCGAACTGGGTATGCGAGAACAACCGCACCGAATGCGGAATGCCGGACAGCGCCACTTCCAGCGGCATCGTCACCTCGCGCTCGACCTCTTCGGCGGCGCGGCCCGGGTGCAGCGATACGACCGTCACCTGGGTATCGGATACATCCGGGAAGGCCTCCACCGGCAACACGCGGAACGCAGCAATGCCAGCGCCGATGAACAGCAGCAGCGCCAGCATCACCATCAGTGGCTGGCGCAGGCAATAGGCAATCAGGCGATCGATCATGGGGCGGCGTGCCCCGTGCCGGTGCTGGCGGCTGCCGGCGCGCTGTCCACCAGCTGCTGCAGCAGCAGGCCCCCCTCGACCACCACCCTGCTGCCCGCCGCCAGGCCTTCACGCACCCACAGGCGGCCGTCACCCAGTTCCTCGGCGTGCACGGCATGGCGCACGAAGCGGCCCTTTGCTTCCTCCACGAACACCACCTGCTTGCCGTCGATCAGCAGCACCGCAGCGTCGGGCAGCGAGACACCGCCCTCGGCCGGCAACGCGACCTGCGCACGCACGTACTGGCCGGCCTTGAATGCCCGTGCCCGGTTGTCCAGCTCGGCGCGCGCCTGCACCACGCGGCGCTCGCTGTCGACGAAGTCATCCACGTGCTGCAGGGTCGCCTGCAGCGGCCGTCCATCGGCGCCGGCCAGGCTCACCTGCATGCCCGCCCTCAAGCGCCCTGCCTGGCTCTCGGGAACATCCAGCAGCAACCACAAGCGGTCCGGATCGCCAATCACTGCCAACGGCTGTTCGCTGTCGGGGCTGACCGCCATGCCCGGGCTCATCCGCCGTTCCACCAGCACGCCGTCGATGGGGGCGCGCAGCGGCAGGCGCTGGTCGACGTGCAGGCCATTGCCATACGCCTTGGCGAAGGCGGTCGCACGCGCGTGATCGGCCTGGCTGCCGGCAAAGTTGGCCTCGGCCTCGTCCAGTTCACGGCCCGATGCCACACCCGCCGCATGCAGCTCGCGGATGCGATCCAGTTCCCTGCGGGCCTGTTGCAGTTCGGCGCGGCCGCGCACGCCGTCGGCCTGGGCCTGGCCGAACTCGGGCGAAGTGATCCAGGCGATCACCTGGCCCGCCTTCACCTTCTGCCCCGGCTGCGCATCGATACGCGCCACCTGCCCCGCCAATGGCGTGCGCAGTGCACTGGAGCGGGTCTCGTCCCAGTCCACCCGACCCGGCAGCTGCAGGCTGGCGCTGGCGCCGGCGGTTACCGCCTCGCTGCGCAGCACGTCCAGCTGGCGACTGCCGGCCGGAAACTGGATCTGGCCGCCGCTGATCTGCGGCGCGTCCTCGATGTACGAGGCCGGCTCGCGGCCGCAGCCACCCAGCAGCGCCAGCGCCAGCAAGGCCGGCAGCACGGCGTGTCGCGCCCGCAGGCGATGGGCGACAGTGGACTTCATCAGGACTCTCCTTCAGCAACGGATGTGGCCGCTTCCCAGCGCGCCAACGCAATGGCATGGTCGGCACGCGCCTCGATCAGCGCAGCCTCGAAGTCGCGCCAGCTACGGCGCGCATCCAGCAGATCGGTCAGGCTGGCGGCACCGCGGCGATAGGCCAGTTCGATGCCCCGCACCGCCTTGCGTGCAGCGTCGGACTGCAGCCCTTCATAGTCGCTGCGACGCTGCGCGGCGGACTGCGCGCTGGCCTGCAACTGGTCCAGTTCGGCGCGCGCTTCGCGCTGCAGCACCTGCAGTTCCAGCGCGGCACTGTCACGGTCGGCCTCGGCACGCTGGATCGCGCCGCGTGCACGCGACGGGCCGCCCAGCGGGATGGTCAGCGACACGCCCCAGGTGACGCCGCTGATGTCGGTCGGCTCGCGTTCGGCTTCCACGCCCAGCTGGACGTCGCGATGGCGCTCGCTGCGCGCCAGTGCTACACCGGCATCGGCCGCGGCCAGGCGCGAACGCGCCGCACGCAGATCGGCACGCTGCTGCGGATCGAACGCACGCGTTGCGGCAACGGCTGCGGGGTCGGGCCAGGGATCATCGGCACTCAGGTCACCGCTGTCGTCACGGCCGAGCAGCAGGCCCAGCGCATGCCGCGCATCACGCAGATCCAGCACTGCCTCGCGCGCCGCGTCGGCCACCGCCAGGTCGTCCACCGCCAGCCGCGCGCGGTCGACCGGCGCCATCGCCCCGGTGGCAACCTGCTTGTCGGCTGCCGCCATCTGTTCGGCCGAGCTCTGGCGATTGGCCTCGGCAATCTGCACCCGCTCCTGCGCGCGCTTCAGGCCGAAGTAGGCCTCATGCAGCGCTACCTGCTGCCGGCGCCGGGTATCGAGCATCTCCAGCCCGGCCACTTCCAGCAGTGCATCGGCCTGGCGGATGCGCAATGCGCGCTTGCCACCGCGCTCCCAGGTCCAGCCCAGGCCCAGCGTGCTGTCCACCCGCTTGTCCTGCCAGCGCCCCGGGCCGATGCCGTGCTTCGGGCTGATCTTGCTGCTGCCGATCGACAGCTCGGCCGCTGGCCGCAACGCGGCGGCCTGCGCGTCGCCCTGCACCCCGCGCAGCTCCAGCGCCGCCGCACGCAGGTCCGGGTTATGCGCTTCCATGGCGCGCTGCGCCTCCTGCAGGGACAGTGCCGATGCCGCAGGTGCGCACAGGAGGGCAGCCAACACAGCCGCAAGACAAGGGGAGAAATTCATGCGCGTCACGGTAAGGTGACGCACTTGCGCCAATCTTGCCCCAACCTTGCACGAAGCTTGCAATGCGAATCCTGCTGATCGAAGACGACGCCGCCCTGGCCGATGGACTGATCCGTGCCCTGCAGGGCACGGGTCATCTGTGCGACCACCTTTCGCGCGGACTGCATGCACCCGCTGCACTGGCCAGCGCGCCATATGACGTAATGGTGCTCGACCTTTCATTGCCCGACGTCGATGGCCTCGACCTGCTCTCGCGCCTGCGCAACGACGGTGTGACCCTGCCGGTGCTGATCCTCACTGCGCGCGACGGTGTAGAAGACCGTATCCTCGGCCTCGACCGGGGAGGCGACGACTATCTCGCCAAGCCGTTCGCACTGGGAGAGCTGGAAGCACGCCTGCGTGCGCTGTCACGCCGCCGCAGCGACGCACCTGCGCAGAAGCGGTTGGGTCGCCTGTGCTTCGACAGCATCCGCAATGAAGTGCAGGTGGACGGCCAGCGCATCGAACTGACCGCGCGTGAGCTGTCGCTGGTCGAGGCCCTGATGCAGCATCCCGGCCGCACCGTCACCAAACAGCGCCTGTTCGACGCGCTGTACAGCTGGGACCACGAGGCCAGCCTGTCGGTGATCGAAGTGCATGTCAGCCGCCTGCGCCGCAAGCTGGAACAGGCACGTGCCGGTGTCGGCATCCGCATGCTGCGTGGGCTTGGATACCGCTTGGAGGCCGTGGGTGACTGAGCGCGTGCACAGCCTGCGTGACCTGCTGCTGAGACGCCTGTGGCTGCCACTGCTGGTGCTGCTGCTGTGCAGCGCGGTGGGTTCGTTCGCGCTGGCCCGTTTCTACGCCGGCCAGGTCTACGACCGCTGGCTGCTGGACTCGGCGATGTCGCTGTCCGAGCTGGTGACAGTGCAGGATGGCCGCGCTTCGATCGAGATCACCCCGGCCGTATCGCGCATGTTCACCTGGGACACCGCCGACGAAGTGCATGGCGAGGTGGTCGACGCTGCAGGCGGGCGCCTGTATGGCGACCTGCCCGAAGCACTGCCGCGCCCGGGGAGCGCTGCCGCCGATGAGGGCGCGGTCTACTACGATGCGCGCCTGCGTGGGCAGCCAGTGCGCATGGTCGAAGTCGTGGTCAGCGCCGGGCCGGGCCATGACATCCGGCTGCGCGTGGCCGAGACGCTGCGCAAGCGCCACCGGCTGGAACGCAAGCTGCTGCTGACCAGCATCCCGTTCCAGGCCGCGATCCTGGCACTGGCGGCGTGGCTGGCGTGGTCGGGCACCGGAGCCGCCGCACGCCACGCCAACCTGGTCGCACGGAAGCTGGCCAGCCCGCGGCCGGATCCATTGGCACCGCTGGACCCTGCGCAGGAAGCTCCACGCGAGCTGTGGCCGGCGGTGCAGGCGTACAACGCACTATTGCAGCGACTGGACGCGATGCAGGCGGCGCAACGGCGCTTCGTCAGCAACGCCGCGCACCAGCTGCGAACGCCGCTTGCGGCGATGCAGGTGGAGCTGGAGAGTTCCTTGCGCCAGCATGATCCGCAAGCGCAGCAGCTGGCGCTGTCGGGCACGCTGGCCGGGTTGGCGCGGCTGCAGCATCTGGTCAACCAGCTGCTGATGCTCAGCCGTTCCGAAGATCCCCATGGCAGCGCGCTGCCGCTGCAGCCGCTCGACCTTGCCGCGCTGGCGCGTGGCGTGGTCGAGCGTTACGCCGATCGTGCGTTGGCTGCAGGCGTGGACCTGGGTTACGACGGACCCGACGACAGCGTGCAGATACAGGGCGATCCACAGCTGCTGCGCGAGGCGCTGGGCAACCTGCTGGACAACGCGCTGCGCTATGGCGCCGCGCCCGGAGTGATCACCCTCGGCGTTCGGCAGGAGACCGACGGCGTGCAGGTGTGGGTGGACGATGACGGCGCCGGCATCGCCGAAGCGGAACGCGCGCGCGTCACGGAACGCTTCTACCGGTCCAGCAGCGAGGGCGACGGCTGCGGGCTGGGCCTGGCGATCGTGGCCGAGATCGCGCAGCGGCATGGCGCGATGTTGAAGATCGAAGCGGCGCCGCTCGGTGGCGCGCGCGTGGGGCTGCGGTTTCGCTGAGCGTTGTTGAATTGCCCTTGTAGAGCCGAGCCCATGCCCGGCTGCTCCTGGCACGATGCCTGAGCCGAGCATGGGCTCGGCTCTACAGGTTCCTGGTCACCCGTGAAGCGTGCCGACCAAGGTCGGCACCTACCGAGTGCGCATCACCGGCTCATCGAATACGGCGCCTGCGCGCCCTGTCCCGGCCAGTCCTTGTTCGGCTCGGCCTGCATGCTGAAGCGCAGTTCGCCACCGGCCAGGATCTCGTCATGGCGCAGGAAGGTGCGCTGCAACGGCGTGCCGTTCAACGTCACGCTGCCCACATACGTGTGCTTGTCATCCAGCCCCTCGGCCACGATGGTGAAGGTCTTACCGTTCGGCAGTCGCATCGCGGTCTTCGGCAGGAACGGACGGCCAAGAATGTATTCGCCCGAGCCCGGCGCGACCGGGTAGAAGCCCAGCGCAGTGAACACATACCACGCCGACATCTGGCCGACGTCATCATTGCCGGCCAGGCCATCGGGGCGGTCGGCATACTGGGTATCCATGATCTGCTTCAGGCGCGCCTGCGTGCGCCACGGCTGTCCGGCGTACGAATACAGGTAGGCCACGTGGTGGCTGGGCTCGTTGCCATGCGCGTACCAGCCGATCAGTCCCGTGATGTCTTCCATGTGCTCGAAGATCGACGGATCCACCTTGGCGCTGAACACTTCGTCCAGGCGCGCGAGCAGTTTGTCGCTGCCGCCGTGCGCGGCGGCCAGCCCGGCCACATCCTGCGGCACGTACCACGAATACTGCCAGGCGTTGCCTTCGGTGTAGTCGGTGCCGTAGCCGCTGGCGCTGGGGTCGAACGGCGTGCGGAAGCTGCCATCGCGTTTGCGCGCGCGCATGAAGCCGGTGTCCTTGTCGAAGGCATTGCGCCAGTTGCCTGCGCGCTTGTCGAAGGTCGCCGCGATATCTGCCTTGCCCATCGCCTGCGCCATGCGTGCAATGGTCCAATCGTCGAAGGCGTATTCCAGCGTCTTGCTGGCCGCTTCGCCCTCCTCATCGATCGGCACGTAGCCCAGCTCGCGGTACTGCGCGATGCCGTCGTAGGGGCCGTAATTGGCGGTCTCGACCATTGCCTTCAATGCCTTGTCGGCATCGAAGCCACGAATGCCCTTCACGTAGGCATCGGCGATCACTGGCACGGCGTGGTAGCCGATCATGCACCAGTCTTCCAGGCCATGGAACGACCACACCGGCAGCATGCCGTACGGGCTGTGCTCATGGTGCGCCAGCATCGAACTGACGAAGTCGCTGTTGCGCTTCTCCGGCTGCACCAGCGTCAGCAGCGGGTGCAGCGCACGGTAGGTGTCCCACAGCGAGAACGTCGAATAGTGCGTGAAGCCGTCGGCCTTGTGCACTGCGTTGTCCGAACCGCGGTACTGGCCATCGGCATCCATGAACAGCGTCGGCCCCAGCATCGTGTGGTACAGCGCGGTATAGGCGCTGCGCCGCGCATGTTCCGGCGCGTCGATGTCCAGCACGGACAGCGCCTGCGTCCACTCCTGCTTCGCCTGCGCACGCACGCGGTCGAAATCGAAGTCAGCCACTTCCGCGTCGAGGTTGGCGATCGCGCCGGCTTCGCTGACCGGCGAAATGGCCACCTTCACCACCAGCGGTGCGTCGAGCTTGCCGAATGCGAACGTGCCGACCAGCTGGCGACCCTCGATCTGTGCGCGCTGCGCCGGGTCCTTCTCGCCCGGCGGCGGGAAGCCCTTGTAGACGATGTCCTGCTCGGTGTTGTGCAGTTCATGGCCAGCCAGCGGGCGCGAAAAGCGCATCGCGAAGAACAGCTGGCGACCCGGCGCCCAGCCGCGGGTTTCGCGGAAGCCGGTCACGGTGCCGTCGGCGCGCACCCGCACCCGCGACCACAGCACCTTGCCCGGGTAGTCGTACATGCTGGTGCGCATGTCCAGCAGCACCTTGGCGTCGGTGCCCTTGGGGAAGGCGTAGCGATGCATGCCCACGCGCGCACTGGTGGTCAGCTCGGCGCGCACCTTGTAGTCGTCCAGGGTGACCGCGTAGTAGCCCGGCTCGGCCTTCTCGTCAGCGTGGCGGAACCGTGAGGCGTAACCGCTGCGTGGCTTCTCCGGATCGCCGCGCTCCAGGCCGGGGTTGCCGGTGAACGGCATCAGCAGGATGTCGCCCAGATCGGAATGGCCAGTGCCGGAAAAATGCGTGTGCGAGAAGCCGACGATGCTGCTGTCGTCGTAGCGGTAGCCGGCCGCCCAACCGTAGGCCTTTTCGCGCGGCTGGATGCGCGTGTCCGGGCTGAGCTGGACCATGCCGAACGGTACCGTGGCCCCCGGGTAGGTATGGCCTTCTCCGCCTGTGCCGATGAACGGGTCGACCGAGCCATAGGCGCGTTCGGCGGCGGATGTCGCCGGAGCCGCCAGCGCTGCCCCGGAGGCAAGCACGGCGGTCGCGGCGAAAGCGATCAGGAAACGACGGTCCAGCATGGGCATCGGCATTTGGATCGATTCAGGTGGTAGTCCGATCCTAGCACCGGCCCTGCCCTGTCGCATGCTGCAGTGCGGCCGCCGGAACCGGCACGATGATTTGCACGTAATTGCATGGCCGGACGACGAGTCGCCTCATAGCCTTGCGGTCTCCCGCTTCCCTATCGGTGCCAATACGGCAATGGATGTCCATACAAGCACTTCTGAAAGACCGCGCCTTCGGAGCGGGAGAAAGCGAGACGAACCATCAATTGGTGCGCAGCGCCTCGATCTGCCCAGGATGGCGCCGCAGCGGACATCCCGCTGCCGGGATTGGAACCCCCGAAAAGAAGGACAGAGATAGCTCGTCGTAACTGCGGCGGGCGCTGCGTGTGGCCGTCAGGCCCTCCGGTTTTCTCTGTTCCTTCCGGGAGTTCCAAGCACGCGTCGCCCGCCACCCTTGCGGTGGCCCTCGCACCCAAGGAGTTTCCGCATGAAACACACGCGTCCGCTCAGCCCGGCCATGGAGTCGCTGTTCCAGCGCATCGAACAGGCCCTCAACAGTGCCGAAGGCATGGCCATCCTCGTCGGCGAACAGTACGGCCCCGAGCCGAAACCTCCCGCGCCGATGGGCTACGACGCCAGGCAGATCGCCAACGCGATGGTCATGCTGAGCCAGCATGGACGGTGCCTGTTGCAGAAGCTGCGTGCGGAAGCGGAAAAGGTGACCTATCACTAGGTCGCCCTGCAGCCGAGCCTGCTCGGCGCCGTGCGCACCGCACGCAGCGATTGCTGCCTTCAATCGGGCAATGCGCCCTGCAAGGTGGCGAGGTCGGCGCTGTCGATCGGCCTCACCACGCGCGCCACTTCCTGGCCGTCATGCAGCAGCACCACGGTGGGCCACAGTTTTACCTTGAAAGCACGCCCCAGCGGCTTTCCCTTGCCATCCTCGATCTTCCAATGCACCAGATCGTGGGCGTCCACAAACGCCTGGAGTGCGGGCTGCGCGGCCTGGCAGTGACCACACCAGGGTGCACCGAACTCGAGCAGCAGCCAGCCCGCCTGAGCTTCCACGTCCGCGCCGGCGGGCTCCGCCGCCGGGTAGTCACGCATGAACGGCATGGTCGTTACCCCGCCAAGACCTTCTGGATGTCCTCCACCGGCGAATTGGTCAGGTCCTTGGCAATATCGCCCAGCAGGCGGGCCTGGACCTCCTTGTGCAGCAGCGGGCGGATACGGCCCAGCGTGGTCGGGTCGGCCACCAGTACCAGGTGTGCATAGCGGTTGTTCAAGGCATCTTCGTTGAGCTGCTCGGCCACCTGCTTGGCGAACGTCGCCTCGTTGAGCTGGGAGATGGACATGTCCTTCGGCACCGCACCGGCCGGGCCCTGACCGGAGACGCCCTGCTCGCTGATGTCCTGCAGGCGCAGCTCGCCTTCCTGCTTCAACGCCAGCTGATGTTCGCTGCCAACGTTGGTGAACACGCGAGCCGAACCACCGTCGGCGACGATGATCAGCGTGCCTTCGGGAATGCGACGGGTCATGCGATGCTCCTTCTCGATTGCGTTCGGCACTACCGTAGACAGCGCTGCGTGAGGGCTGCGGCCAGAGTTCGTTCAACGCATGTCATCGCATGCAGTGCGGATGAACAGGCGTAATGAAACACAGCGTGCAGATCAGCCCGCTTCGCTGCATGCTCACGCCCGATGCCGTTATGATGAACGGATGATCGACACGACCCACTACGTGACGGGCGCACCTGTTACGGGGGAAGCACTGCCGACCGGCGCTTCGCTTGCCACGATGGCTCCCGCCCTGCCCTTCCATCGCCTCGCGCTGGATCCCGGCGGATGACGCCCGCAGGCGCTCTGCCTGCATTCCCACGCTGATGTGACCGCTGGCCGCTGATCGCGCGGCTGCAGCGGTCTGTTTCCGCATGTCCACCGTTACGGCGGCGCGTTGTCGTGCGCGTGGCGCCGTGCGTGCGCAATTCCCCCTTGCCCCGATACCCGTGCACCACCTGCGCCCGCATCGCCGTTTCCGTTTCCCGGGACACACCACACCGTTTATTCCGCACTGCATTTACCAAACAAGGAGTCCCCATGCAGGACAACTCCGATGCACACGCCCATTTCGGCTGGTTCAAGCGCCGCCGCCACCTGAAGGTCGATGAGATCACGGTGGTCGACAAACCCATGCTCAAGCGCGCCGTTGGCGCCGCTGCACTGGGCAACGCGATGGAATGGTTCGATTTCGGTGTGTACGGCTATCTTGCCGTCACCATCGGCCAAGTCTTCTTCCCCTCCAGCAATCCCACCGCGCAGGTGATCGCCGCCTTCGCCACTTTCACCGTAGCGTTCCTGGTGCGGCCGCTGGGCGGTCTGGTGTTCGGGCCGCTGGGTGATCGCTACGGCCGCCAGAAAGTGCTGGCGTTCACCATGATCCTGATGGCGCTGGGCACGTTCGCCATTGGCCTGATTCCCGCCTACGAGCGCATCGGCATCTGGGCGCCGGTGCTGTTGTTGCTGGCGCGCGTGGTGCAGGGCTTTTCCACGGGTGGCGAGTATGGGGGCGCGGCCACCTTCATCGCCGAGTATTCCACTGACCGCAACCGCGGCCTGATGGGCAGCTGGCTGGAGTTCGGCACGCTGGGCGGCTACATCGCCGGCGCCGGTACGGTCACCGCGCTGCACATGCTGCTGAGTAGCGAGCAGATGCTGGACTGGGGCTGGCGCATTCCGTTCCTGGTGGCCGGCCCGCTGGGCCTGCTCGGCCTGTACATGCGCATGAAGCTGGAGGAAACCCCGGCGTTCCGCGCCTTCGCCGAGGAAGCCGAGAAGCGCGAACACGACCGGCCGGGGCTGGGCGCCCTGTTCCAGGTGCATGGCCGCCAGCTGCTGGTATGCATGGGCCTGGTGCTGGTGTTCAACGTGACCGATTACATGCTGCTGACCTACATGCCCAGCTACCTCAGCGTCACCATGGGCTATGCCGAGAGCAAGGGCCTGCTGCTGATCATCATCGTGATGCTGGTGATGATGCCGCTGAACGTCGTGGGCGGAATGTTCAGTGACCGTCTGGGCCGGCGCCCGATGATCATCGGTGCGTGCATCGCGCTGCTGGTGCTGGCCATTCCGTGCCTGCTGCTGGTCGGCAGTGGCCATGACGGGCTGATCTTCCTCGGCCTGATGCTGCTGGGGCTGGCACTGGTGTGCTTCACCAGCTCGATGCCGTCCACGCTGCCGGCGCTGTTCTACACCCCGGTGCGCTACAGCGCGCTGTCGATCGCCTTCAACGTGTCGGTGTCGCTGTTCGGTGGCACCACGCCGCTGGTGACCGCGTGGCTGGTGGAACGCACCGGCGACCCGCTGGTGCCGGCCTATTACCTGATGGGCGCGGCGGTGATCGGGCTGGTGACCATGCTGTTCGTGAGGGAGACCGCCGGCCTGCCGCTGCGCGGTTCACCGCCGGCGGTCGGCAGCGAACGGGAAGCGGCTGCGCTGTTGAAGAGCGATGCGCCGGTGACGGTGGACCCGACCTTGCCGCCGCTGCCGGAGGCTTCAGAGCCCGAGCAGGTGAAGCCGGCGTTGTAGAGCCGGGCCCGCGCTCGGCTGCTCTTCGGGGATCAGCCGGGCATGGGCTCGGCGCTACAACGCACGCGCCCTCAATCGCGCGGGCTGTTCAATTCCATCGCACGCATCACGATGGGCTTGGCCCAGCCGGGCGTGTGCAGCAGGTCGGCTACCGCAATCGGGTATTGCAGTTCGCCTGCAGCCATGGCCAGTACCGGCAGCGGCACCACGCAGCCCTGCGCGTCGGCCGGCGCGCTGTTGTCGTAGACGTGTAGCTCGGCCAGGTGCGGCAGCAGCTCCAGCAGGTTCGCGCGCGCGGAATCGAAACGCGCGTGGATCTTCTCCTCCGGGATATCGTGGCCACCGGCCGCCACACGTGCAGCCACACGGGCGATGTGCAGTTCGACATCGGCCAGCCCACAGAACCAGATCGCCACCTGATGCCGTTCGCAGGCCTCACGCAGCAGGCGCGGAATGGTGTTGCCGCCGAGCGTCGTCTCGAAGGCGAAGTCGGTGCCATCGGCCATGGCCTGGCGCAGGCGGCGGGTGCCTTCCTGCCAGGCCTCGGCGTTGGCCTCCGGCAGCGGCCAGCCGGCGTCGACCAGGCGACGGGTGAACGAGTCCGGGTTGAACCAGCTCAGCCCATCGGCGTCCAGCCAGGTGCCCAGCAGCGAACTCTTGCCGGCGCCATTGACGCCGGCCAGCACCAGGATCCGCCCCATCGGTCAGAGTGGACGGCCGAGAGTGACCTTGCGGCCGCGGCGGATCGGCTGGCCCAGCACCTTGCCCAGCCCCTCCCCGCGCTGCAGCCCGGCCAGCTTCTGGTCGAATTCGCTGCGCAGGCGCAGCAGCTCTTCGTTGCGCTCACCGGCATCGCCACCCGCAGCCTTGGCCAGCAGTTCCTGGTAGGTGCGGATGTCCACGATCACCGCTTCCGGGTGATTGTGGTTGGTGATGACCAGCGCCTGCTTTTCGCGCACGGTGCGCATCAGGCTCGGCCAGCCCCGGGTCTTCACCGACGAGGCCGGGGCTTTTTCAAGGCCAGGCAGATCCAGCGGCAGGGTCATGGCACGGCTCCAGACAGGGTGGATGACAGCCACTATACCCAATTTGGCCAAATTGGGGATAAATCCCTTTTCACCCCGGCGCCCCAGCGTCGGGGGCGTCGGTCTGCAGCAGGCTGTCGCGCTCGCGCAGCGGGAAGCGGATCCAGGCATCCAGGCCTTGCGGGGTAAAGCTCAGCTCGCCGCTGCCGGCCAGTTCATAGGGCACCCGCTGCTCGATCAGGACCCGGCCCAGGCCTCGCTGGCGTGGCATCTCCCACCCCTCCACCTCGGCATGGCGCTCGCACCAGTGCAGGCCCAGCCACGGCTGCCCGTCCTGCACCTGCAGGTGCCAGCAGACATCGACCCGCCCGTCCCCGTGGGCCAGCGCGCCGTGCCGGAGCGCATTGGTGGCCAGCTCATGGATGGCCAGCGACAGTACTTCGGCCGCCTTCGGTGGCAACAGCACATCCTCACCCTGCAGATGATAGGCGGCAGCCGCCGGTGTCTGCGCCGCGATCTCCTCCTCGAGCATGCCGCGCAGGCAGACCCCTACATTGGCGCCACGGGTCAACAGGCTCTGCGTGCGCGCCAGTGACATCAGCCGCGCGCACAGGCGCTCGGCATACTCGTCCACGCTGCCGACCGATACGCGGGTCCGCCAGGCAATGGCATGGATGGTCGACATGATGTTGCGCACGCGATGCTGCAGTTCGGCCAGCAGCACCGACTGGCGCTCGGTGGCACGCTTGAGGTCGTCGATGTCCACGGCGATCGCGAACACGCCACTCACCCCGCCATCGGCATCACGCAGCGGTGCGGCGGCGACGCGCGTCCAGCGCGCGCGCCCGTCGTCATGGATGAACTGGAACTCCAGGCCCGGGACCATCGTCTCCCCCCGCAGGGCGCGGGCGATGGCGAAATCGTGGGGTTCGATGCGCGAGCCATCGGGATGCACCCCCTGCCACCGATAGTGGTTGGGGCGATCCGTGGAGGGCACCTTGCCGGTGGGAAGATAGGTCCGCATCTGGTCGTTGGACAGCTGCAGGTTGCCGTCGGCGTCGACAATGCAGACACCCACCGGCAGCACCTTGAAGGCCAGCGCCAACCGGCGGTCGCTCTCACGGCGCCTCTGTTCCTCGCGTTCGCGGGCCGCCTGCGCCACGTGCGCAGCCGTCGTTTCGAACATGGTCACCAGCACGCCGCTGATGCACCCGTCCTCTCCGCGTATGGGACTGTAGGTGATGGTGAACCAGACATCCTCCAAGCGCCCCCGTCGCGCCAGCGGATAGAGCTTGTCCTCATAGGTGATGGTCTCGCCCTGCCACACACGCTGGTAGATCGGGCCGTTGATGTGCCAGACCTCGGGCCAGCACTCGCGCGTCGGCTGGCCCAGTCCGCCAGGATGCTTGTCAGCCAGGATCTCGGCATAGCCATCGTTGTAGAGCTGCACCAGCTGCTCGCCCCACAGCACGATCATCGGGAAGCCATGCGCCAGCATCAGGTCGATCGTGGCGCGCAGGTGCGGTGGCCATCGCTCGATCGCGCCCAGTGGCGTGGATGACCAATCGTGATGGGCAATCCGGGCGGCCATGCCGTCATGGCGCGCATGCGCCTGCAGCGACGGCGGCATGCCCGCCGGGCGCTCAGCGGCCTGGAGGCCTTCGGTGCGACGCGACATACCGCGCAATCAGGCGATGCCCGCAGGGGCCTGCGGCGTCGCCACCAGTCCCGCCAGCTGCTGGACCAGGGCCTCGATGTGATAGGGCTTGGTGCAGCGGGGCGCATCCGCAAAGCGGCTGGGCAGGTTGTCATCGTAGCCAGAAGTCAGCATGAACGGCGTACCCGCTTCGGCCAGCCGGTCGGCCAGCGGGTACACCTGTTCACCACCGAGGTTGATGTCCAGCAGGGCCACATCGATGGGGTTGTCATCCAGCAGCCGGCCGAGTGCCTGCAGGTCCCCGGCCGGCCCCACCACCTGCGCACCCTTCAGCTCCAGGTAGTCCACCAGGAACATCGCGATGGCGAATTCATCTTCCGCCACCAGTACTCTCAACCCTTTCAGGCCTTCTGGCTTGTTGCCCGCTTCCAGCACGACCGGCGCTCCTCGATACACGCGGCCCACCTCCGCCGCAACGGCCGTAGGATGCGCGAACCGGGCTACAAGGGCGCGTGATGATCGATGAAGATCGCAGCCGCGGCGCATTCACTCCGGCATTGCAGCGGTGCGTTCAGAACGCACGCTCCCATTTCAGGCTGAGCAGGCTGCGCTCATGGCTGTACAGCCAACCAACGTTGCTGTCGATGCGGGCGTAGCGCAGGCTCAGGCTGGGCACCAGCCCGCCCACCGCCAGCTGCTCGCTGCGCACGATGGCGATCAGGTTCTGTTCGTCGTCCTGCCTGCGCGCCTGCAGCAACGGACTCCAGGCATCATAGTCACGGTGACGCAACGACACGAACACCGTGGCCGTGGTGCCACTCCACTGCCGTGCCGCGCCCAGCCGCAGGCCGCGCTGGCGATAGCCGTTGGCCGGGTCGGCTGCGCTGCTGTCGGTCAGGTCCATGCCCGCAAACAGGGTCCAGCGTGGGTTGAGCGCGCAGAACCAGGTGGCATACAGCGCTGCCAGATCCCCATCGTAGTTGTCAGCCAGGCCCGGCCGCCTATAGCGCTGGCGCTTCCAGTCGGCCTCCAGCTTGAGCAGGCTGCGCCCGTCCAGGGCGTACTGCCACTCGCCGTGCACGCCACTGCCGCCCTGCAGGGCGTGGTTGCCCAGCGCCTGGTAGTCATAGCTCGGCGCCAGCTGCAGGGTGTGCCGTGCACTGCGCCAGCTGTAACCGGCCTGCACGCTGGCGTTGAGCTCGTTGTATGCACTGTACCCGCGCCATGCCTGACCGAAAGCGAGACCGCGCACGTAAAGTCCATGATGGCCGGCCAACGCCCATCGCCGTTCCAGGTTGGCGTCGTAGTCCAGGCCGGTGGCGCGCTGCGCTTCGGGCAGCGTGCGTTCGATCAGGCAGGTGTCGCCGACGACGAACAGGCAGGTGCTGCTGGCCGAACTGCGGTTGATGTTGTCGCTCCATGCAGGCCCGGCGGCGACCGCACCCTTCCAGCGCCTGCGTGCCTGCAACGCGTCCAGGTAGCTGTCCACGCGTGCGCGCACACCCGCGGTGGCCGGATCGTTGCTGTCGATACCGGCCTTGATTGCACCGAACAATGCCACCGCCGCGCTGTCGCGCTGGTCTTCGGCATAGACGCGCGCCAGTTCAAGGCGGGCGGGCAGGAAGTCCGGCTGCGCTGCCAGCAGCGCTTCGTACTGCTGTGCAGCGCGCGAATGGTCACCGGCCACGCGGGCCAATGCACCCTGCGCATAGTGGCGCAGCAGCGGATCGTGTCCCGGAAGCTCGATGTATTCGGCCAGGAACGCCGCGGCGGCCGGCCACTGCTGGTACTGCAACGACAGGTAGAGGGCCTGGCCGAGATCATCGACGGTGCGCTCCACCCGCACGGTCTTGCCATCGATGGTGAGCGTCGGCCGTTGCGATTCGGCCTGTTGCAGGCGCTGCTGGTCCTGCTGCTGGTGGCGCAGTTCGCTGCCCTGTTCGAGCACGCGGCGCAGATCGTCCTGCTGGGCGCGCACGTCGGCGGCAACCAGCAGCAGGAACACAAGGAAAATGGGGTGGCGCATGGGCGATCCGTGGCGGTGCATGCAGCGGGCCGAAGCAGGGACTGGCGGATCGCGGCTTGTCCCTGCCCTGCCCCGTCAGGGGCGTGGCAATCAGTTCTTGCTGCCGCCGAAGGCGGTGTCGTACTGGCTGTTGCCGGCGAACGTAGCGATACCAGCCAGGGTGGCGGCGTTGGCGCCGAAGAACTGGCCCTGGCTGTTGCCGGTGACCGAACCGTTGGCCACGGCGGTGCCGGCGAAGGACGCATCGGCGCTGTTGATGTTGGCGCTGATCGCCAGGGTCTGGCCACCACCGGTCAGGCCGCCGGTCAGCTTGCCGGTACCGAAGTTCGCGGCGAAGGTGCCGCTGAGCAGGTTGCTGCCGTTGAACTTGTTCAGGCCGGCCACCGCGTACGTGGCGGTGCCGCTGGGCAAGGTGGTGCCCGCACGGTCGCCAGCGAAGTACACCTGGCGGTTGTTGAAGCCACCCGCGGCGCCATCCTTGGACCATTCACCGAACCACACATCGCCACTACCCACCTTGACGAAGTTGAAGTGGCCCATGCCGGCATGGTTGCCGGGGGTGCCGGTGATCGGCATGGCCAGCGTACGTACGGTCACGTTGCCCACGGTGGTGGGGGCCGAGTAGGCGGCCAGGCCCTGGAAGTCGACCGGCTTGGCGTTGGAGACGGTGCCGACACCGATACCGGCCTTGCCTGCGCTGTGCGGGCCGCCGTTGACTTCAGAAGCACCGACCTTGACGTACAGCTGCGCATCGGTGGCCGCGCTGGCCGCACCGACGATGTCGGCAGCCTGGGCAGCACCGGCCAGGGCGAAGGTGGCGGCCACGGCCAGTACGGAACGGGAGATCATCTTCATGGAACTACTCCTTGGGTTGAGGGAACTACGGGTACAACAACGGAACAGGTCATCAGAAGCGCGCGGTGACACCGAGCTTCAGCGTGCGCCCTGGCGCCGGCAGCGTGGAGCGCGTGGCCGGGTCGACGTAGTAGCGGTTGCCGAGGTTGGTGCCGACCAGCTCGACGCTGGCATGGTCGTTGATGCGCCAGCGCGCGTAGGCATCGACGGTGGTGATGTTTCCCCAGGTGAACGGCACGTTCTGCCAGATCAGGCCACCACTGCCGGCGTACAGGCGGTCACGGTAGGCCTGCAGGTCCGGGTTCTGGTGGCGCTGGTAATGCACGATGCGGCTGCCCAGCTCCAGGCGCTCATCGAACAGCCGGGTGCCCAGCGACGCGTTCACCGACAACCGGGGAATGGCCTGGGTCAGCAGGTAGCCACTGACGAAGCCGTCCTGCACGCAGTTGGGCACCTTGCCGGCGAGTGCATCGAGCTGCACCGCCATGCTTTCGTCACAGACCTTGTTTTCCAGCGTGCGGCTGATGCCCAGGTCGGTGAAGAAGCGACGGTTGTCGAACCGCGCCTGCAGCTCCACGCCGCGGATGCGCTGCTTGTCCAGGTTGTCGAACAGGAAATTGCCGTCGCGCTCGATCACGTTGCGGGTCTTGTGCACGTAGTAGGCCAGCTTCACGTCGGCATCAGCGGTGTTGCCGAACAGCGCCGACAGGTTGTGCACGTAGCCCACTTCGTAGTTGTAGGCGTGCTCGGGCTTGAGCGGGTACAGCGGGTTCAGGCTGCTGGAGAACGCGATGGTGCTCTCGAACATGCTGGGGAAACGCACCGCCTCGCTGTAACGGACGTAGGCGCGCGCATTGGGCGAGAAATGCGCGGTGGCCGAGAAGGTCGGCAGCCATGCATGGTCGCGCCTGCGCTCATTGCGCCCGGACACCGTCTGCGGCCGCCCGCTCTGGATGCTGCACAGGATCTGCGCACCCTGCACCGGCAACAGCCCGGGAATGGCCGCCACCTCGCCATTCAGGCAGGGGTTGCTGGCACGGCGGTAGTTGCCGTCCGCATCCGGCAGCCACGGAATGGTGTGCTCCACCGCCACCGGCGTCTCGTACCTGCTCAGCAGGCCCTTCAGCAGATCATCAACGATGAAGCCCATGCCGATGCTGTCCCAGAACTCGCGCTGCGACTCGATGGCGTCGATCTCGCCCTGCAGGCTGGCCGGGCGTTCGGGCAGCTCGTTGACGCGGTAGCGGGCCTCCTTGGGGGACACCGAGGTGGTCATCAGCTCCGGGTGTTCCTGCAGGAAATCATCGAAGGCCCAATAGCGCGCGTAGCGCACGCCGGCACTCAGGGAGAGGAAATCCACCGGCCGCCAGTCCAGCACCAGGTAGCCTTCGCCTTCCTGGCGGCGCCCCGCGCGCGGGTACATGCGCCAGCCATCGCTGACGCCGAAGTACGGGTCCGCCGAGCGCAGTTTCTCGAACTGCCAGTTGCCGCCCACGGTCAGGTCCAGGGTGGGATGCAACGCGAAGCGGTTGCTCAGGGTCAGGCCGGTGCGGTCGTTGCGGGCATTGGCCAGCGCGGTATTGCGCAGGATCGGGCTGCTGCCGGGGTTCCAGTCGGGGTTGCTGGCAAAATTGGGGAAGCCGCCAGCGGTGTACGTATCGCTGGTGGTTTCGGTGCGCCACAGGTTGGCACGCAGGTCCAGCCAGCGGCTGCCGGCGGGCTGCCAGTGGTATTCCAGGTTCCAGGCATCGGCATCGACGCGGCTGAGCGGCCACTGGATGCGACCGTAGTCGGGCGCGGACAGGATGCGCGAGGGCATGATCTCGCCGTAGTGCGAGAGCGTGCGCCGCCAGGTCGCGCGCAGCTGCTGGTCCTCGTTGATCTGCCAGGTCGCCTTCAGCAGCCACGATTCCTGCTCGCTGGAGGTATTGGGCACCTCGTCGCCAGGCTCGAAGTAGCGCGCCAGCGTGGTGATGTAGTCCAGGCCCTTGTACTCGAACTGCTCGCGCGGATCCTGGTCGTAGTAAGCCGCGCCCCGGGTGCCGGAAAAGTAGTTGCCGCGCTTGCGCCAGGCATAGGCCGCCATCAGGTCCACGTGTTCGCCACGCAGGCCCAGCGCCAGCCGCCAGGCCTGGTCTTCCCCGGCGAACACATTGGTTTCAGAACCGCGCGACTTCACCGGCACCAGCAGCGTGCTGTCGGCATACGGTGCCGAGGGCGAGCCCTGCGGGAACCCCGGCACCGTGCGGTAATCCTCGCCGGTATGCAGCCGCGGCAGGCGTGGCGCCACCGCATTGCTGCTGCCTTCGATCTTCAGCTCCCCGCCGAAGCGCTCACCGGCTTCCACTATGTCATCGACGTCGATGGTCTTGATCACCAGCGCGCCGCCGATCCCGCTGTGCACATCGCGCACCAGCCCTGGCCCCTTGATGACCTGGATGCCACCGATCAGGTTGGGATCGATGTAGTTGCGGTTGCTGACGCCGTTGTAGCCGCGCCAGACCGTGAGCGCCTGCTCGCCACCGTCGATGCTGACCGGCACCCGCCCCGGCCCCTGGATGCCGCGGATGTTGATGTCCAGCGCGCCGCTGTTGCGCGCATCACCGCTGAACACACCGACCAGATCCTTGACCACGTCGGCCGGATTGGCGCCACGGTAGCGCTCCACCCGGTCGCGCCCCGAATACGCGGTGGTCATGTCCAGCGCGAACACATCGTCGTAGCCACGCCGATCGCGGGCCTCGCCCCCTTCCGTCTGCAGGCGACCGGCCACGTCCAGTGTTTCGGTCACCCGCACCCCGTCCCCTCCCCCTTCCCCCGCCTCCGCTGCGGCGCGCAGGCTCCAGGTGCCATCGGTGCCGCGCTGCGCACGCACGCCGCTTCCGCGCAGCAGCTGCTGCAGGGCCTGCATCTGGCTGTACTCGCCGCTCACCGCGCTGGAGCGACGGCCCTCCACCAGGTCACTGCGGAACACCACCTGCACATCGGCCTGGCGGCCAAAGCTGCGCACGGCATCGGCCAACGGTTGTTCCGGAATGGCGTAACTGCGCAGCGATGCGGCCTCCGCCGCTTGCGCCTGCACCACGGGCACCCAGGCCAGCGGCAGCAATGCAGTGGAAATGGCCAGGGCCAGGACGGTAACGCGACGGTGACAGGCGGATGCCGTGGACGGCATGGACAGGAACTCCTCAAGCGGGGCGGGACCACGGGCACGTCCGGTGCCGGTGGTGTGTCTGGCTTGAGAAGAAACGCGGTTTCGCTCTGGCTATACCTCTATAGACAGCGGGCTGCGATGACTGCCCACGGTTTTTTCCTGTTTTTTCATGCGGCCGGTTCGCCCATGCTCCGCAGCTGCATCACCACACCAGCAATGCACCACCGGGCAAGCGCTGCACGCGCAGTCCCGCCTGCGCGGCCACGGCATCGATGGCCGCTTCCGGCTGCTGCAGATGGAACAGGCCGCTGACCCGCACGCGTGCGCCCTGCCCGCCCACCACCCAGACCGGGGCACGCCGGTAGCGGCCGAGATCGGCGATGGCCTGCGCGGCAGGCAGACCGTCGATCACCACCTCACCACGGCGCCACGGCGCCATTGCCTCCGGCGCGGTCTGTTGCAGCGGCTGCAGCCAGCGCCCGTCACGGAACGCACGCACCTGCCCGGCACGCAGGCGCTGCACGCTGCCATCGCCCGGGCGCACATCGACCACGCCCTCGCTGACTTCGGTGGTAATGGTGGCGCCCTGCATCGACACGCTGAACGCCGTACCGATATCGCGGATCCGGCCACCGCCGGCCTCGACCTGGAACGGTCGCTGCTCATGCGCCACCTGGAACCAGGCCTGCCCGCGCAGCAGGCGCACGCGCCGCTGCTGGCCATCGAACGCGAGTGCCAGCGCGGTGCCGGTATCGAGTACCGCCGTGCTGCCGTCGTCCAGCTGCACCACGCGCGGCGCAGTGCTGCTACGCAGGTCGCTACGCGCGAGCAGCAATGCGTGGGGCGCGGCCGCGACCATCAGCACCATCACCGCTGCGCTGGCCAGCAGCCACGGCAGCCGGCGGCGCGGTGCGATCGGACGCAGCCCCTGGCGATCGGCGGTCAGTTCGGGCAGCGCGGCCAGCACTTCGGGCCCGGCAGCGTCCAGCCGCAGCCAGAAGGCTTGTTGCTGGCGCCACGCCAGTGCGTGGCGGGGGTCAGCCTGCAGCCAGCGCCGCAGACTGCGTTGCTGGCGTTCCGGCAGCGGGCCTGCACTGCACCGTATCACCCAGCGCAACGCCTGCCTGGCCTGACGCGGCGAGGGTTCGGACGTGGTCATGGTTGTGGCCTACCGCACCGCGAACGGGTGCGCTTTCCTGTTGTGACAACAGCGGGCATGATCTGCCCACGGCAATCGCCGCTCATCGGCCCATTCCCCGCTGCTGTTGCTGGATCAGCAGCGCTGCACGCAGCACATGCTTGCCGACCAGGCTCTTGGAGATTCCCAGGCGCGCGGCGATCTCGCGTTCGCTCAGGCCCAGGTAACGGTTGAGCACGAAGCACTCGCGCACCTGGGCCGGCAGGGCCAGGATGGTCTGGGTGATCTCGCGCAGCTGCGCCTGGTCCAGTGCCTGCGCCTCACCATCACGACTGGCCTCGGCCATGTCGACGGCGTACTCGGCCATGGCACGGCGTTCGCGGGCATCGGCCTGGCTGCGGTTGAGCGCGTGATGGTAGGCCATCCGGTACAGATAGCCGCGCGGCTCCAGGATGGGCGGGTCGCCGGGCACGCTGCTGGCCTTCAGGTACAGGTTCTGCAGGGTGTCCTCGGTACTGGCCGGGTCGAGATAGCGTGCGATGAAGCGGGACAACGCACGGCGCTCGCGGATCAGCAGCTCGACCAGCGCCAGGGCATTGGGAGACATAGGTGCCAAGGCCGGACCGGGGAATGATGGGCGTGATGGCGACGGTCCGGGCGTGGATTGTGGGCTGCGCAGCCGCAGGCGGCAAGCGGCAAGCGGCAAGCGGCAAGCGGCAAGCGGCACCACGAAAGCATCATCCACGCATGGCGTGGATGGAGGATCTACGGCTCCTGCAACGCATCGAACTGCTCGGCGAGGTAATCGATCAACGCGCGCACCGCTGGCAGCAGCCCCCGCCGCGACGGGAACACCGCATGCACGATGCCGTGCTTCGGCACCCAGTCCTGCAGCACCGGCACCAGCGCGCCACTGGCCAGCTCATCGGTGATCATCATCCGCGGCAACATCAACAACCCCACCCCTGCCACCGCGGCAGTGCGCAACGCGATCATGTCATCACTGACCAGTCGCGGGCGATGGTGCACGCTGGCCAGCACCTCGCCCGGCCCGGCGTATTCCCAGGCGTGTTGCTGGCTGGGTGATGCCAGATCGACGGTCGGCATCATCGCCAGATCGGCCGGCACCTGCGGCGTGCCCAGCCGCTGCAGCAGCGCCGGGCTGGCACTGGTACACCAGACCCGGCGCGCCAGCACGCGAACCACCAGGTCACTGTCCTCCAGCGGCGGCGGCCGCACCCGGATCGCCACGTCCATGCCTTCGCCCACCACATCCACGCGCCGGTTGGTGGCCTCCAGCTGCACCGTCACCTGCGGGTACAGGGCCAGGAAATCAGCCAGCATCGCGCCGATGCGCGCATGCAGGATCGCGATCGGGCACGCCAGGCGGATGGTGCCGCGCGGCTCGGCGCGTGACATCGCAATCGCTTCTTCGGCCGCTTCGGCCTCGACCAGCATGGCCTTGCAATGGCGGTAGTAGTCCTGGCCGACCTCGGTGACCGAGAAGCGCCGGGTCGAACGCTGGATCAGGCGCACGCCCAACCGTTCCTCCAGCAGCGCGATGCGCCGGCTCAGTTTCGACTTCGGCATGGCCAGCGCCCGACCGGCCTGCGAGAAGCCGCCGTGCTCGACCACCATGGCGAAGTAGAACAGGTCGTTGAGGTCACAACGGCGGATATCTGCGATGAACACGGGGCGACCTCCTGCGGCTCATGGCCTGCGAGCATTGTTCACCAGATAGGACTATGACGGCAAATAATGGCATCTACCGGCCATATTGTCGCGGCGATATTGTCTTCGCAACGAAGAACAGCGGCCGGCAACCCCGGCCAGGAGATCGCCATGAAGCGTGTCACCGGTACCTACAGCGCCCCCCGCCCGCACTGGGTGGGCGACGGATTCCCCGCCCGCTCGATGTTTTCCTACAACACCCACGGCCAGCACCTGAGCCCGTTCCTGCTGCTGGACTATGCCGGCCCCTACACCTTCGCCCCCAGCGATACCCCGCGTGGCGTCGGCCAGCATCCGCACCGCGGATTCGAGACCGTCACCATCGTCTATGAGGGTGAGGTCGCGCACCGCGATTCGACCGGCGCCGGCGGCACCATCGGCCCGGGTGACGTGCAGTGGATGACGGCGGCCTCCGGCATCCTTCATGAGGAATTCCACACACCGGCGTTCAGCAGGCGCGGCGGCACGCTGGACATGGTCCAGCTGTGGGTGAACCTGCCGGCACGCGACAAGATGGGCGCACCGGGCTACCAGACCCTGCTCGACGCAGAGATTCCCTCGGTGGATCTGCCCGATGGCGCCGGCCGCGTGCGGGTCATCGCCGGCCGCTTCGACGGCCACCCCGGCCCGGCGCGCACCCACACGCCGATGGATGTCTGGGACATCCGCCTGCAGCAGGGCCGCCACGCCGAACTGCCGGTCGCCGAGGGCCGCACGCTGGCGCTGGTGGTGCTGAGGGGCACGGTGCGGATCAACGGCGGTCCGCCGGTCGGCGAGGCGCAACTGGTCACCTTCGACCGCAGTGGCGAAGACGTGTTCGTCGATGCCGACAGTGACGCCACTGTGCTGCTGCTCAGCGGCGAACCGATCGACGAACCGGTGGTCGGCTACGGCCCGTTCGTGATGAACAGCCAGGCCGAGATCGCGCAGGCGGTCAACGACTTCAACAGTGGTCGCTTCGGCCGGATCGCGCACTGAACACTTCAACGCGGCGGGCTGCGGCCCGCCACAGCCATCGGGCCATCGCCCAACCTCCCCAGGAGACTGACCATGAGTACCCCCGCCAACTTCAACGGTGCCCGTCCGGTGATCGATCCAGACAACGCCGCGATGCTGCTGATCGATCACCAGAGCGGCCTGTTCCAGACCATTGGTGACATGCCGTTCACTTCGGTGCGCGCGCATGCAACCGCGTTGGCGAAGATGGCCACGCTGGCAAAGATGCCGGTGATCACCACCGCCTCGGTGCCGCAGGGCCCGAACGGCCCGCTGATCCCGGAGATCCACGACGCGGCCCCGCATGCCCAGTACGTGGCACGCAAGGGCGAGATCAACGCCTGGGACAACCCGGACTTCGTTGCTGCGGTGAAGGCCACCGGCCGCAGGCAGCTGATCATTGCCGGCACCATCACCAGCGTGTGCATGGCCTTCCCGTCCATTGCCGCCGTTGCCGATGGCTACCAGGTGTTCGCGGTCATCGACGCGTCGGGTACCTACTCGAAGATGGCCGAGGAGATCACCCTGGCCCGCGTGGTGCAGGCCGGCGTGGTGCCGATGGACACCGCTGCGGTCGCCTCGGAGATCCAGCGCAGCTGGAACCGCGACGATGCCGAGCAGTGGGCCGAGGCCTACACCAGGATCTTCCCGAACTACCAGCTGCTGATCGAAAGCTACCTGAAGGCCCGGGACGTGCAGAAGAACCATGAACCGCTGGATTCGCAGCGCAGTTGAGTGGCCCTCGTGCCGGCCAGCCGCCGGCTCCCCCCTGAACAGGAGATCCATCATGTCCAGTGAACCGATCCGCGACCCGGCCAGCGATCATCTGCTGACCCCGCAGAATTCCGCCTTCATCATCATCGACTACCAGCCGGTGCAGGTGAACTCCATCGCCTCGATGGACCGCCAGTTGCTGGTCAACAACATTGTCGGCACCGCCAAGGCCGCAGTGGCTTACGGTCTGCCGATCGTGCATTCGACGGTCAACGTCAAGACCGGCCTGAACAAGCCGCCGATTCCACAGCTGCGCAAGGTGCTGGGCGACTACCCCACCTACGACCGCACCACCATCAATTCCTGGGAGGACGTCGAGTTCCGCAAGGCGGTGGAAGCCACCGGCCGCCGCAAGCTGATCATGACCGCGCTGTGGACCGAGGCGTGCCTGACTTTCCCGGCCCTGGATGCGTTGAAGGAAGGCTTTGAGGTGTATGTGGTGGTCGACGCCGTCGGCGGCACCTCGCTGGCCGCGCACGATGCCGCACTGCGCCGCATCGAACAGGCCGGTGGCCAGCTGATCAGCGTGCCGCAGCTGTTCTGCGAACTGCAGCGCGACTGGGCCCGCTCGGCAACGGTGCCGGCCTTCCTGAATCTCTTCATTGAAACCGGTGGTACCGCGGGCATCCAGTTCTCGTACGATCGTACCGAGTGATTGGGTAGCGGCGCCGGTCCTGGCCGGCGCCGCCTTTTGGCGCAGTCGAGCATGGCTGGCGCCGCAGACAGATGGAGAACGTGATGGCCTACGCACGCATTGTTTCGACCGCTGACAACTATCTGCACCACATCAGCAACGGCAGCTTCGATGTGGATGCGGACGAGCCCGCCTCGCTGGGCGGCCAGGGCAAGGGCTTCGCACCGTTCGATCTGTACCTGGCCTCGCTGGCGGCGTGTACCGCCATCACCCTGCGCATGTATGCGCAGCGCAAGGGCTGGGAGCTGGGCGAGTTCCATGCCGAGCTGCGCTCGGAACGTGACGAGGATGGACGTTTCCACGTGCACCGCGTGCTGCATGCCAGCGCCGAGCTGAGTGATGCGCAGTGGCAGCGGTTGCTGGAGGTGGTGGAGAAGACCCCGGTGACCCTGGTGATGCGCGAAGGTGCACGCATCACCAGTGAACGCGGGGCCGCCGCGTAACCCCATCCATGCATGGCGTGGATCTACAGACGACGCTCGCCGGGCATGGCCCGGCGCTACCGGAGCGGCGCGGGGCCATCGGGTAGCGCCGGGCCATGCCCGGCGGCCGCTCAGCGCCGTGAATGCAGCACGGTGCGCTGGCGCATCGCGTTGAATTCCTGCTCCACCTGCTGGATATCCTCGGCCTGGAACCCGGCCGCGTCCAGCAGCTGGTCGGCGGCGGCCGCCGCCAGCGGATCGTCGTCACGCTGGCGCCAGCAGCGCGCCGGCAGGAAGTAACCCACTTCGCTGCGCCCGCGCATGATCACCACCGGCCGGCCTGCATACAGCAGGAATTCCGCCAGGTGCTGGCGCAGCCCCTCCACCGAGACATAGGCCGGCCCGATGCCCAGCGATCGACTGGACGGTTCGGAACTTTCGAACAGCTTGCGACGGCTCATCCACTCCTCCTTATGTGCAACGCGTGGTCTCCTTTCCCTAGACGGGCGCATCACTGCGCCCCCGCCACGCACTACGTGATCCAGATCACGCCGTCACTCAGAACCCGGTATTGAACTCCAGCTGGAACACGTCGATCGACAGTGGAGCACCGGACACTTCCTTGGCCGCCATCCACTTGCCGCTGATCCAGCTGCGCGCGTCCAGCGCGTAGGCGCCGCCCACGTAGTAGCCGCGGGCGTTGGTGCCACCGAGGTGGAAGTTCGGGTCGTTGTAGGCATCCGGCAGCGCATCGGCCTCGATGCGCTTGTAGCCCAGCAGCGCCTGCCACTGGCCCTTCTCCTTCAGGTCGGCGGCCCCGAAGGTGGCCTGCACCATCCAGGCGGTGTCGCCGCTGCGGAACGTATCGATGCCGGCGGTGCCACCGGCACCGTAGTTGTTGACGATGCCGTTGTTGGCGCGGATGAACATCTTCTGCTTGTCGTAGGCCAGGTTACGGATGTAGTCGCCATCCAGGCGCAGGCCGATGCCCTGGGCCAGCTGCGTATCCCAGCGCAGGTTCAGCGTGGCCAGGCGGAATGCCGAGGCCAGGCCGACATACTGCGGGGTGGGCGTGTTGGCTGGATCCAGCGGGTTGCGTGCGATGTCGCGGATCAGCATCAGGGTGTTGCCCTTCTGCATGAAGGCCGGGCGCGACCAGTCCGTGTCGCAGCCGACCGCGCCTGCGTACAGCGCGCACGGCGAGGACAGGCGGCCGCTGATGTTCTTGAAGTCGTAGTAGCCCAGCGCCGCGCGCAGCGCGTTGTCGTCGTTGAAGCGCCAGTCCACGCCCACCTGCGCACCGGACAGCCACTTGTTCTCGTTCGGCGTCTTGACCCGGCTCTGGCTGGGCGCGCTGTCGGAGGTGTACTCCAGCGGTACCACCGCCAAATTACCGAACAGGCCAAGGTCACCGTCGTCGAAGTCGTACTGCAGGTTGGCGGCCAGGCCATCGAAGTTCAGGTCGTTGGAGAACAGCGTATCGCTGGTCCAGAACGGATTGCCGAAGCGGCCGCCGCGCACCGTCACCCAATCGGCCGGGCTGTAGGCCAGCCAGGCCTGGTCCAGCCACACGTCCTTCTTGCTCAGGCCACCCCCCAGCTGCTCGGTCGTTGACACCGGGCCATTGCTGCTGCCGCTGGCCAGGCGCACGCCGGCCGTGGTGTGCTGGCCGATGGTCGCCTCGATGCCCAGGCGAGCGCGGATGCGCCACAGGTTGCGGCGGTCCTGGCGGGTGTTCAGCAGCGGCGGCAGCTGCAGGTTGGTGTTGGTGTTGGTGTCGAAGCCGTTGCCGGAATTGATCGACGACCAGTTACTGACGATGTCGCTGTTGCGTTCGGAGAAGAAGCGCGACTCGCTGCGCACCCGCATGTCACCGGTGACCTTGATGCGCTTGGTCCACTCAGCCACTTCGTTCGGCGCCGCCCAGCCCTCGGACCTGGCCTGCGTCATCACCTCCTGGCGCACCTCGTCACGAATGCCGTCGCGCACGCTCTGCGGTACGTACGGCACGCGCACGTCACCGGCCTCCAGGGCCACGCCACCACTGGCGGCCGGGGTCCCGGCGGCCGCGGTGTGCTGCAACGCCGCTGCTTCGGCCTGCGCCTGCACCAGCAATGCCTGGCCGTCTTCGGGTTTCAGTGCACCGCTGGCGATCAGCCCCTTGATCAGCTTGACCATGGTGGTTTCGGCGGCCATCGCGCCGGCCGGGGCGGCCAGGCTGAGCAGCACGGCGCAGCACAGCAGCGCCCGTCGGGCCGGCCGCGGGCGGCGGGAATCGGTTCGTGCGCGGACGTGGTCGTTCATCACGGTTCTCATCGAAAGAAGGGAAATCACGGAGGTCGGGGAATCAGGCCCCGGGCCGGCGGCCCTGGATCAGGACGCGGGCGGGGAAATCAAGCGACGGCGGCGGTGCCTGGTCGACCTTGCCGATGCGACGCAGTGCATCGAGCACGGCCGCGTCGGCCTCCTCGTTGCCACTGCCACGCACCAGCTCGACCTTTTCCAGGCGACCATCGCTGGCCAGCCACACATTCACCTGCAGCTGGAACGCCAGGCGCTTGACCTTGTCGTCGCGCGAGATCGCCTGCTGCATCAGGTAGCCGAGGTAGCGCCCATAGGTGGCATTGCCGGCACCGCCACGACCGACGCCGGACGAACCGCCGCCGCTGCCGGACTGGATGCCGAAGTTGTCGCCACCGGCCTGCGCGTCGGCATTCATCGTCACCGGATCGGTGTTGTCCGCGGTCGGCGTCGGCTCTTCGGCCGGCGTCGGCTGATCCAGCGGCTCCGGCTCGGGCATCGTCTCTTCCGGCGGCGTTTCCGGCTCCGGCGGTTTTTCCGGCGGCGGCGGGGGGGGCGGTGGCGGTGGCGGCAACGCCAGCATCGGCGGCTGCACCACCGGCCGACGGGTGCTGGCGGTGTCCCTGAACAGCAGCCACCACAGTGCGACACCGAGCACCAGCAACGCGACCAGCACCAGCGCGACGGTCACCAGCAACGAGCGACCACGCATGCCGGGCTCCGGCCGAGGGGGTTGATGGGCGGTCATGCCTCAGCCCTGCGCCTTGCCGGTGACCAGGCCCACCTGGGCCAGCTCCAGGCGCCGCAGCAGGTCCAGCACCTCGACCACGCGGGCATACTGCACCTGCGCGTCGCCGCGCACGATCACCGGGAAATCCGGCGTGGTCGCGCGTTCGGTACGCAGGCGGTCTTCCAGCTCCGCCATCGTCACCGGGTACGCATCCAGGAACACCTGGCCGCTGGGGTCGATGGTGATCGCCTTGGTCTTCGGTTTCTCCAGCGCCACGGCGTTGCTGGCCTTTGGCAGGTTGACCTCGATGCCGGGGATGGACGCGTTGCTGGTCAGGATGAAGATCACCAGCACCACCAGCAGCACGTCGACGAAGGGCGTCACGTTGATGCCCTTCTCGCGCTTCTTGATGCCGAACTTCGCCTTCTGGCCCATGACGCGCCCTCAGCCCTGGACCGCGGCCGGGCCGCGCCCGTCCTGCTCTTCGGCCAGGCGCGCGGCGAACTCGTCGATGAACACCGCCATGTCCGCACCGATCGCTTCGGCACGCGCGCCCAGGTAGTTGTAGCCGAACAGTGCCGGGATCGCGACGCCAAGACCGGCCGCCGTACACAGCAACGCTGCGGCCATGCCGGGTGCCACCGAGTTGATGTCGACCGCGCCGGCCATCGCCGCCACCACGAACACCAGCATGATGCCGATCACGGTACCGAACAGGCCCACGTACGGCGCGCCTTCGATGGTGGTCGACAGCCAGTTCATGCGCCGTGCCATCGCTTCCTGCTCGCGCACCATCACCGCGTCCATCGACGCGCGGATTGCCGCGATGGTGGCGCCACTGAGGTAACCACTGTTGCCGTCGCGCTGGTGGCGCTGCTGCATTTCATCGATGGCCACCTGGTAGATGCGCCACAACGAACCATCGTGCATCGCGGCCGGTGCCTTGCCCTGGCGGTCCATGTCGGACAGGGTGCGCAGCGGCACGCCGGACAGCTTGCCGAAGCTCTCGGTGAACACCGCATTGGCCTTGCTGGTGCGGCCGAAGTGGCGTCCCTTGGCAATCATGATCGCCCACGACAGCAGCATCATCAGGCCGAGGATGGCCACCACCACCCAGGCATCGAACGGCATCGCCTTGAGAATGAAGGCAAAGTGGCTCTGCCCGGCGGACTGCTCGTCGGCGCCGTAGCTGATCAGCCGCGAATCGGCACCCTGTGCGGTGGCATCGGCCAGCAGCAGTGCCGCCGGTCGTGCCACGCGCGAGATACGCAGCTCATCCAGTGCGCCCTCGAAATTGGCCAGCGGCTGCACCGCGCCAGGAGCATCGGCGCCCACCACCGGCGTGGTGCCCAGCGCCGGCAGCTCGCCGCTCATCTGGGCGACCACGCGGCCATTGAGGTACAGCTGCAGTGAGCCCTTCTCCGCTGTCAGCGCCACGTGCGCCCATTGCCCTTCCGGAATCGGCTGTGCCGGCGTGCTGCGCTGTCCGTTGAGCTGCACGAACGGCACCCGGTTCTCGATGCCCAGCACCAGTTCGGAAGCGCCGTCACGACGGGCGTAGATCGCCTGCGCAGCGGTGTTGCTGCCTGGCTTGATCCAGGCCGAAACGGTGAACGGCGCACCCGCCTCCTGTGCAAGCGATGCGCTGGCCGGCAGCGGCAGCGGGCCTGCACCCAACTGAACGCCGCGGCCGATCACCGAACCTTCCGACGACGGCACCACGGCACCGGCATTGTTGCCATAGGCGGTGGTGTCGCGTGCCGGTGCATTGGCCTCGGCAAAGTGGTAGACCAGCGTGTAGTCCGGATCGAACACCTGCTGGCCGTTGCCGCTGGCCGGGGCCTTTTCATTGCCGTAGTACATCCAGATGGTCTGCGGCGCTGCGGCGCTGACCGCCGGCACATCCACCCAGACCAGGGCCATGCCCATCCTGGAATCGAACTGCTCGATCTGGTGGGCCAGCACGGTACGGCCATCACCCGAGACGAAGCGCAGGTCGTTGCCCGCGTCCTGGGTGCCGTCGAAGCCGAAGTTGCCGGTATGCAGGCGCAGCAGCAGCGGCGTGCGGCCCGGGTCACCGGCCAGGCCCGCGCCCTGCGGGCCGGCGTCGATGGTGATCGGCTTGCGGTACTTCCATTCGGCCTGCCACCAATTGGCATCGGCCGCAGCCGCCGGCAGCGCAACCAGCGCGGCCAGCAGCAACAACACTCGGGAAAGCAAACGGTCCATGCGAGGGGTCTCCGGAGAACGCATGTTCAAGGGAAGGGTCAGTAACTTGTGCTGATGTTGAAATGCAGGCGCGGGTCGTCCTTGCGCGTGACCGGGCCATCGGCATACGGCCGGGCGTAGTCCAGGCGCAGTTGCAGGTGTTCGCCCAGGCGCAGCTGCGCGCCCAGGCCGACCGAGGCCAGGTTGTACTTGTCACGCTGCTCGGGTAGCGGCTGGCGCAGGCGCAGGTAGGCCGCATCGGCAAAGCTGTAGACACGCAGGTCGGTGCCGCGCCACAGCGACCACGCCGGGGTGCGCCATTCCAGGCTGGCCAGGCCGCCGTAATCGCCGATCGCCTCGGCCGACAGGTAGCCGCGCACGGTGTACATGCCACCTGCGGCGAACTGCTCGGCCGACACCAGTGGCGCATCGGTTACCTGCAGCGACCCGCGCGCATACCACTGCCAGTCGCTGCCGAAGGTATGTGTGTTGGCCACGTCGGCCTTGAAGGCCACGAAACTCGGGTCGGCCCAGTAGCGCTTCTGCCCGAACGCAGTGGCGTCGCTGCCGTAACCGAACAGGCGGCGGGTACCGGCCACCAGCTGGGTGTTGATGCTCAGCTGATCGTGCTCGCCCTGGCGCACGCCGACCAAGGCCAGGGTGATCGGCGCGTACTTCAGCGGCGTCTTCAGGCTGTCCTTGCCCATCTGGGTATCTTCCTCGGTGTCCTTGAAATCCACACCGAGGCTGAGCTGGCGCCACCATTGGCTGCTGCCGGACAGGCGATAGTTGAGCTTGAGGCCGATCGAATGGCCGTTGCCGATCACATTGGTGCCGGTGCCGGTGCCGACCTGCCCGCCCGCATTCAACACGCGGCTGTCGGATCTGTAGCCGGAGGCTTCCAGGCTCCACGGCGTGCCTTCGAACGGCATTGTGTACGAGGCGGAAAAGACCTTGGCCTGCTTCGTGTCTTCCGGCGCCAGGTACACGCCGATGTTGGCGCTGTGCCCACGCTTCCACAGGTTGTCGTAGGCCAGCGATGCACTCAGGCGCAGCTTCTCGGTGTCGGCGCTATGGTCGTTGTTGAGTGACGCACTGGCACGCCACGGCGACTTCTCCTCGACCTGCAGGTCCACATCCATCGTGCCCGGCACCTGGCCCTCGCGCACCAATGGCATCACCTGGCGACGTCCGCCTTCATTCAGCGCGGTCAGTTCCTTCTGCGCCTGGTCGAAATCCGGCACCTTGCCCTCGGCCAGCGCCGGCACGCGTTCGCGGATGCGTTCGGGCGATTCGTGGCGGGTGCCGACCACGCGCAGCTGGCCGATCGGCGTCTGCTGCACCTTCAGCAGCACCACGCCGCCACTGACCTGCTGCTCGGGCAGCTCGACGTAGACCGACTGGTAGCCGGCCTGCTGGTAGAGCGCATGGACCGCATCGCGCGCCTTCTCGACATCGGCCAGGGTCTTGCCCGGGCCGAGGAACGGTTCCACCGCCCGTTCAATCTCCCGCGGATCGAGCACCGTGTTGCCTCGCACGATGTATTCGTTGATGTTCACGCTGGGCGCGGGTGCGGCCTCCTGCGCGAGCAGCGGCATCGACAACGGCAGCGCTGCCATTGCCAGCGTCAACGGATGCAGGCGCAGCGGAAGGCGAACGGCTCGGCACGGGACAGGAGTCATCGAAGGCATCGCGTCGTATCGAAGGGAGGGGCCAGGGAGCGGCGCGTGGATCTACCAACAGGACGTGTACATCGCGTCAAAGCCGCCAACAGTTTTGTGACAGCACTGTCATCTTTTGACAGCGCCGCAATGCACGCAGGCGGACCCTGCCTTGGCCACCCGTCTTCATTGCAGAACATCGATTGCTGCGGGAGAGTCGAGATGCGTGAATCGTTGATGCCGGGCCTGCGCGCTGCGCTCACCCTCGCCCTGCTGCTGGCGCTGCCATCGGGTCGCGCCGACGAGGCGAAGAAGCAGGAAGGAGCTGCGCCCTGCATCGAAGTGCAGGTCAACGGCGAGCGGATTCCGGCCTGGGACTGCCTGCAACGCAAGCTGGCGCCTGCGACAAGGCCGGCGAAGCCGCCAGCGCTCCCCGAAGCCGAACGCCTGATGCAGCAGCCCGGCAGCCAGCTGATGCAGTACAACCTGGAAGGCACGCGGCAGCGCATGGGCGATGCGTTCGGGCGCTCGGTGGTGCCGCAGCGACCTGCGCGCTGAGCCTGCACGGCTGTAGAGCCGTACCCACGCTCGGCTCCTCCTGCGTGTCCTTCAACACTCATGCAAAGGCAGCCGAGCGTGGGCTCGGCCCTACGGGAAGCCCCCCTTCGGGGCAGCCGGCACGATGCCATCGCTCGGCACCGGTGGCAGCGTGGGCACCGCTAGGCTGCGCGACTGCCCTGCCTGGTTCAGCTCCACCGTAGTGGCACTGATGCTGGCCAGCACCGTGCAGGGCCCCAACCGCTGGCCCGGCGCGTAGGCTTCGGCTGGACGCCCATCCACCGAAAGCAGCGCAAGCGGTGCGTGGTCGCCAGCCATCACACCCAGCACCACCACCTCGGTCTGCACTGCGCCGGGGGACAACAGTCGCACCAGCGGCAGGCTTGCCACCGCATCGGCCAACGGCCGCACCGCCGCCTCGGTCTTCGCCTCGCTGGCCACGGCCGCCGGCGCCACCGCAGACAGGGTGACGCTCCAGTAGGCCACCACGGCCAGCAGCAGCGCCGCCGCCAGCAGGGTCAACATGCGATTGCGATCCCAGCGCCAGCCGTCCATGTTCCGCACCATCGCCACGTTCGTGTCCGCCTACGCTAGCAGGTGCGGCTGACGCTTTTGTTTCATCATGCGGGCCTACGCTGGCAGGCATCGACCCGGACAGGAGGCAACGTCGATGCAGCGCGTGCCGCGTGGTTTCACCCTGCTGGAACTGATGGTGGTGCTGGTGATCATCGGCATCTGCACGGCGGGCATCGGGCTGGGCCTGGGCAGCCTGCTCGACCCGGGCCGGCAGCTGCGACAGGAAGCCGAACGGTTGGCGCAGCGCCTGCAGGTGGCGCGCGACGAGGCGCGTATCGATGGCCGCCCCCTGCGCTGGCAGGCCGACGCCGCCGGCTATCGCTTCAGCCGCCGCGAAGGCAGCCGCTGGGTGGACGTGCAGCGCGATGACCTGCTGCGCCCACAGCAATGGCAACCGGCGGGCATCGCCGTGCAACCGACCACGCCGATTGAACTGAGCCCCGAATGGATTGGCGTGGCGTGGGAAGTGACGCTGTCGTTGCAGGGCCGGCAACTGCGTCTTCGCGATGATGGCAGCGGACAGTTGCAGGTCGTGCAGTGAAGCGGAACGGGCACGGGTTCACCCTGATCGAAGTGCTGATCGCATTGGCGATCGTTTCAATCGCACTGGCGGCGGTGATGCGTTCGGTGGCGGTGGCCACCGACGATCAGTCGCGCCTGCGCGATCGACGGCTGGCACTGATGTGCGCGCAGGACCGCTGGCAGGAGCTGCGCCTGGCCGCGCAGCCGCCCCAGGATGCACGGCAGCGCTGCGTGCAGGGGCGCAGCACGTTCCTGGTGCTGCAACATCTGGGCACGGGGAGTGACGGACAGCCGCAACTGGAACTCAGCGTGGTGGCCGAAGATGCACCGCGGCAGTCGCTGGCGCGGATGCAGCTACCGTGGACAGCAGCGCCATGAAGCACGCCGCACGTGGCTTCACCCTGATCGAAGTGATGATCGCGATCACCATCATGGGTGTGCTGGCGCTGATCTGCTGGCGTGCGCTGGACAGCGTGGCCAGCAGCGACCAGCGGCTGCGCCGGGCCGATGCCGAGACCACGACAGCTCTGCGCGTGCTGCAGCAGTTCCAGCGTGATATCGAGATGCGCGCGGACGACGCGTTGATGAATGGTGCAGTGCGTCCGGCCGATCAACCGCAGCGGCTGCTGCCTCCGTCCCTGGTAAGCGAACGGCACCCGGATGGCAGCTTTGCGCTGGAGATCACCCGCAGTGTCGGCAGTGATGGACGGCGCTGGCAGCGGGTGCGCTGGTGGCGGCAGGGCAATACGCTGTGGCGGGCCAGTGGCGCTGCGACGGATCGGTACCCCCTGCCCGCGCCTGAGCCGTCGAAAGGCATCGCGGTGGCCAGGGATGTGCAGCGGTTCGAGGTACGCGCCTGGCAGCCGGGCGCTGGGTGGGCGCTGTTGCCGAGCGAAGGCGAGGTGCTGCCGGCCACCGGGCTGGAACTGCGGTTGGGACTGCGCGATGTGCGTGGGCCGCTGAGCTACCGGCGGGTGCTGGAGCTTTAGGATTCGTTCGTGTCACCGCATCCATGCATGGTGTGGAACTGCTGCCGACCAGGGTCGGCAACGACCGGGGTACATTCGCGCGCGCCTACTGCCGCCGGGCGCTTTCCTGCGCCCGGCGGCGCCGTGTCGGTGGTCCTCACCGCCGATGGCCGCTCCCTGCCCTCCGTGCCGTCCTGGCTGGGGCCGCCACCGTTCCCTGGCGGCTGGCCCGATGCTGTCCGTTCCTGCAGTTCAGCCGCATCCACGCATGGCGTGGATCAACTACCGGCCACGTTCGCAGCATTGTGTGCCGACCAAGGTCGGCATCTATCGGGATCGCTCGATGCCTAGCGGCGCTGTGTGCCCTCGTCGCGACTCGCCTGCGGGAACTGGAAGGCACTGTTGGCGTCGTAACCACTGTTGGCGGTGTTGCCAGGTGCCGGCGGCTTGATGCTGCTGGTGCCGCTGCCGAAGCCCAGTATCTGCACGCTGATCACCGACGGCTGGTTGCGCCGTGCATCGTCCTGGCTCTTGCGCATCACGTCCTGTGCCGCCTGGCTGGCGCTGTTGGCTGCGGCACTGGCCGCGGCCAGCGCATTGACGTTGACCGATGCCAGCACCGGCAGGCCCTTGCTCTCGCCCTGTACCTGGATGTTGGCCGCGTTGAGCACCTGCAGTGCGGCCAGGTTGATGTTGCCGGAGACGCGGATACCGGCCTCGCCCGCATCGATGGTGCCCAGCGGAGCGATCAGGTCGACGTCGCCCGGCGGCACTTCGGCGATGGGGTTCAAGGTGGCGATGCCAGCACCGCTGGCCGGGGCCTGCGGCGACAGGATCACATTGCCCCAGCCGTCATAGACACGGCGCGGTGGCGTGTACAGCAAGGTCGTGCGCGAACCACGACCGGCATTGATGTCACCCTGCTCCGACCACGCCAGGATGTCGCCGCCGAAGGTGGTCATCACCCGCGACAGGCCCAGCAGCACACTGTCCTGGCTGAACAGCCGGACGTCGCCTTGCCCTTGGGTCACCAGTCCGGCACTGGCCGGGGGCACCACACCCTGCACACCGATCACGATCTGCCCACCCGGTGCCATCAGCTCGATGTTGCCGCCCGCTTCGGTACGCACGCCGGAGCTACCGTACATCACGATATCGCCGGTACGGTCGATCGTCGCACCGGTCGCAGCCTTGTCTGGCATCAGCGTGGCGATGGCCTCGCGCCCACGCAGGTAGGAGCCGAAGCGGGGCCCTTCTGCATTGGTATATTCCCGTCCACCTTCGCGCAGCTCGGCGTAATAGACCTGGCGCAGGAAGATGTGCTGCTGTTCCTGCGGCAGCGCATCGAACGCGGCCAGCGCCCCGTCGCCTTCGGCAATCATGCCGAAGCGTTGCTGCAGCCACTGCTTCAGCTCCTGGTCGTACACCTTGACTGCCTTGCCCGGCTGCGACGCCAGCGATTGCGCCGGATCGGCGAGGTTGGCGGGATCCAGATAGCGTGCACGCAGGGCCGCGAAATCGATCTGCTGGTTGCCGGCCGTCAGCGCGATGCTGGCGCCGGCACGGGTGTCGCCCTGCACGATGCCACCGAGGCTGACGATGCTGCCCGCATCCTCCTGGCGCAGCTGGCGGCCGGCACTGATCTCAGCGTTGCCGGGGCCGGCGACGGTCGCGTTCAGATGCACGATGTCGCGGCCCGCCGCCACCACCGTGATGTCGGCGGGCGCGCTGTTCAACGCGGTCATCGACGCCCCGAGGATGTCCCGGCCTGCCCGCAGTTGCACGCCGCCGGCGGCCTCGAACCAGTTCAGCTGCGTGCGCTGCCCCGCGCTGGGATCCAGCGTGCGCCGGGCGCCGCTGGCCAGACCAATGATGTCGCCCTGCACCGCGTAGAAGCGGCTCGGCGCCAGTGCCGCAGACACAGTGGACAGCGGAGTATTGGGACCGAATGCGAACAGCGGAAGCGACGCTTCTGGCGAGGCGGTATTGCCATCGACCGAAAGGTTGTGCCGCGAGCGGGTCACATTGCCGCCGGAATCCCCCTGCTGGGCCAGGAATGCGGGGTCGAAGGGTCCCGGCAGCCGCACGTCCGCACCCGAGCGCGCGATCTGGGTCGCGCCACGCTGGGCGAGGATGCTGCCACCGGCCAGGACGTCCAACCGTCCCGTTGCTGAGGGTGCCAGCAGGATCACATCCTGCGTCCCCGGCGTGACGCTGATCCGGTCCAGCTTGATGTCGCCCTGCGCAGCAATGGCGCTGAAGCGCGAAGGATAGAGCCAGTAATTCAGCAGATCATCCCCGCCACGCACAACAAGCTGGATCTGCTCGCGCCACAGATTGCTGCCGGTCACGTTATCCGGCCCGGCGAGGCCTGGCGCGAGGTCACCACCGGCACTGAACAGATCCACGGCCGTGTTGGCCGTCCACAGGGAGAACCACGTGCTGCCTGCAGCGTGCGCGCCATCGTCCTGCAGCACCGCGCTGTAGTTGGCCAGCGGAACCCGGCCTGCATCGGCGACCCCGCCGAGCACCACATCGCCCCGTGCCTGCAGCTGCGCGCCCGCATCGCCCAGCACCAGCACCGGTCCGCCCATCGCGCGGGCGGCGTCGGGCGCAAACAGGTCTGCGGCGCGCTGCTGACCCAGCGTCGCGTAGCTTTCCAGGGTGACGCCCATTGCACCGATGCGCCCGGTATCGAGCTGCAGGCTGCCACGCAGATTGGTCAGGGTACCGTTGAGGTCGAGATTCTGTCCCGCCCTGGAGGGATTGAGGCTGGAGATCGTCGCCTGCAGGTTCGGATTCAGTGCGCCACCGATGCGCAACCGCAGGTCGCCGCCGCCGGTCAGGTGCAGCTGGCCATCGCTGACCCGGCCGGTCGATCCCACCGCCGCGATGATCGCGCCCGAGCGCGGTGCGCTCAGCGAGCCCAGCGCGTCGCCCATCGGATCGCGGACGCCGGCATTGCGCCCGGCCTCAAGCGTCAGGTCGCCGCCGCCCAAGGTGCCGAAGCCGGTGAAGCCGACCATCCGTGGAGAGCTGCCAGCGGCAGCGGAGACGTTGGTGTAGGTACCGAAATTCACCCACCAGCTGGTCGGCACCGGCTCCACCCCAGCCGTGCCGCCGGTACCCTGGCGCCACAGCCAGTTGCCGACCGCGGCACTGGAGTACAGCGCCCAGTCGCGCTCACTGCTGCCCGACTCTGCGCGCGCGGTCCAGGCGTCGCCGACGATATCGCGCCCGGCTTCGACGCGCAGATTGCCACCACGATCCGGATACCAGGCCTGGTAGCCTGCCATCGCAGCGTCATAGCTGCCCGGCACCAGGTTCGGCCCCAGCAGTGCGGTGTTCCAAGGGGCCGCTGCACGGGGCGAATTGAAGGCAGCGTCGCGGCCCCCACCCAGCGCGGTGGGAGTGCCGGCGGTGTAGACACCGAAGCCCGACTTCATCACGACGTCACCGGCAGCGAGCAGCTCCATGTCACCCTTGCCGGTGCGCAGTACGCTCCACGCCGGTGTGCCCGCACGCTTGCCGTAAGTGGTCACTTCGGTCTGCGTGCCGCCGCCGGCGCAGTAGGTGGGCGCGGTACTGCAGAACTCGTCTTCGGTCATGCCGAACATCGCGGCGAAGTCCTTCGCAGGGGTGCCCACGTAGGACTCGTCGCCCCAGTAATCCAGCGAGCCCTGCGCGGCCACCTGGCGGGGTGCCGGGCCGCAGTAGTCGGCGGACATCGCGCAGAACTCGTCTTCGGTGAAGCCGAACATGTCGGCCAGCTCTGCGATCGGGCGGCCCGCATAGGAGGTGTCGCCGATCCAGTCCAGCGATGCCCGCTCGGTCAGCGCGCGATCCCCCACCCAGATGATTTCCGTCTTGACCGTGCCGATCGAGCCCTGGTGGGTATCGGCCAGCACCACGCTGCCTTCGCTGCCCCAGCGCCGGCTGCGTGGATCGGCCGCCCCGGCATCGGCACCGGCAACCACGGTCAGGTCCCAGGAGGTAGTGCCCTCGGCCAGCATCGGCGCCAGCGCCCAGTTGCGCCCCTGGTTGCCATCGGCATCGGCCGGCCGCAGATTCACCGGCGCGTCGCCGGGCAGCTCCACCTTGGTCAACGAGGGAATGTACGCGCCCACCTTGAGCGCGACTTCGCGTGCCAGGCGCAGCGCAACCGGCAGCACCGCGCCGGCGGGCCACTCCTGTGCCGCTACCTGCACCGCACTGCGCAGGCGGAAGCCCGCCCCCAGCCGCGCACCGGCCGCCAGCATCAGCGGCTCCTGCAGCACGGTGCCCGCGGCCAGCGTCTGCCCGGAGTCGGTGGTCACCGCCGCACCCAGCACCGTACCCGCAGGCAGGCGCAGGGTCTGCGAGATCACCATCGGCGCGGGCAGCACGGTACCGACCGGAAGCGTTACCGATTCGACCGGCACGTCATAGTTCAGGCGGGTGCCGGCCTGGAACTCGGTGCCGGGCTGCAGCTTCACTCCTTCCACCGGCACCACCAGCCCGCCGCCAAAGGGGGTGTGCCCCGCGCTGCCATTGCGCCCCTCATACAGCTGCCAGCCACCCTCATCCGGCGTGGACGGCGGCGGTGCGAACCCATCGTTGATGCTGCCGTAGACGTTGATGTTGCCTTCGGCCCGCAGCACCAGCGAGGCCGATTCGCCGAAGCCACGCCGCGATGGATCGGCGCGGTCTGCATCGGGGCCGTAACGGTAGCCGGACAGATCGATGTCGCCAGCGATGGTCAGGTCGCCCTCCGGGTTGGCGTCGCTGCGCCGCGCCAGCACCTGCACGCCGGGGCGAAGGCGGACATCGCCCAGCGCCCTCGTGCGCTGCTGCAGGTCCGCGTTGCCCAGCGCACCATCGATCCAGGCCACGCTGTGCGGATCGACCACCTGGTCCAGCCACTGCTGGGTGACCAGTTGCGCGCGGTTGCCGCGCACATCGGCGGTGCTGGCCAGGGGCGCATCGTCGTAGCGGCGGACACCATTGAGCTGGATGTCGGCCGCACCATCGATGCGCAGGCCATTGGCCGCAGCAATCGCCGCGTCGTTGCTGCCCACCCGCGGCACATCGATCTTCAGCGAGCCCCGCGCCATGCCGTCGTTCTGTCCAGGGCCGTCACCGACGGCAACGTCGCTGCCTGCACGCAGGTCCAGGTGCGCCGCGCTGGCCAGACCAACGGCGCCCTCGGCGCTGCCCAGCGTGATGGTGGCCCGGTTCGGACTGTCGATGATCTTGCCATGGCTGTCCACGCGCAGGCCGGTACCGTGCGCGTCCAGCGTGCCGTCCACCTGCAGCTGATCGCGGGCGTACAGGCGGATGCTGCCGACCTGCTCGCCGCTGGCATCGATGCGGCCGGCCACGGTCAGGCTGCCCGCGTCGACACTGATGTCGACCCGGCGCGCCTTCACTTCGTCGCCGATCCGCAGATCGCCTTCACCGATCTGGAAGCTGCGGCCGCCGACGACACCGCCGGCGGTCAATCGCTGGTTGAGGCCGGTGAAGTCCTGCAGCTGGCGTGCCCGCACCAAAAGTTCACCACCATCGTAGGGCACCAGCGTGCCACCGGCGTCGTAGCGGCCACTGGCGGCGCCCTGCAGATCACCGGCCAGATCCGCTCGGCCGGCCATTGCGGTGACCGTCATGCGCCCGCCGCGGTTGTTGCGGGCGGAAACATCGATGCGGGAGGCAACATCGGTGCGGATGTCCCCCGTGTCGCTGGACAGCAGGACATCACCGCCCCAGCTGAACTTGTCCACGTCGTACAGCGAGACCTTGCGCCCGGCCAGATCCAGCGCCGCCCGGCTACCAAGCGTGATGCCCTCGCGCGCGTTCGCAGACAGCCGTCCTGATGCCAGCGCGATCGTGCTGTCCAGCGCGATCCGGGTGGCGTCGATGCTCAGCTCACTGCCCAGTGCATCGCCACCGGCCTTGCCGGTGCCCCCCCGCAGGCGGAAGTCGCCGCCAGTGCGCACGCGCAGCTGCGCGGCGGGATCGGCGGTCAACAGCGGTGTATCGATACCCAGGCTGCCTCCGCTGTACTGCCAGCCCTTGTCGGCCAGATAGTCGCCGCGCTGCTGGAACACGTCCAGCGTGCCCTGCGCGGAGAACGACAGCTGCTCCGAAGCACTCAGGTTCAGCGCACTGAATCCGAGTACCTGCCGGTTCGCAGGGACTTCAGAGCTGGGACGGCTGAACGGCGCCCGCCCCAGCTGCAGCTGGCGGGTGACGATGTCCAGCTGCCCGGCGCCGAGCCGGTCCACCATCGGATCGGCCGGCGGCACCGTCGCGTCACTGCCCGGCGCCTGGCTCGCCGCGAGTGAGCCGTCCCAGACCAGGGTGTCCACCAGGATCCGCGCGCGGTCGGTCGCCGCACCGTAGCCGCGGATGGCCTGCGCACCGAGCACAAGCGTCTGCAGGCCACTGCGGCCGGTGGCACTGTCGCGCGCGTCCATGTCGACGCTGCCGAACACGTTGACAGACTCCCGCGCGACCAGGCTCAGCGTGTCCAGCGCCGGCGCGCCGGTCGCATCATTGCCGCGCAGCAGTTGCTGCAGCACGGACTGGTTCATGGTCATGCCACTGGGCAGCGCCCCTGCCGCAGCGGCCTGTGCGATCGCTTCGGCACTGCCGAGGTTCAGCGCCGCCATGCTCAGGCCGAGCTGACGGGTGCCATAGCTGGCCGAGTCGCGCATCTGCAGCGTGCCATCGGTCGCTACCGCGATGCTGCCATCGGAAACCAGCCGGGCCTGGCCGTCGCACGCCACCTGGCACCCCCCGATGTCGATCGCCACCGGACCGGCCTCGACGCCGGTGGTGCCGCTGATGAGGTTCAGGCGCCGGTTGGACACCGCCAGCAGGCCGCCGGCGACCTGGTAAGGCAGCGTCGCGCTGGCGTCCGCATTGGCGGACGCGAACGGCAGCGTATCGAGGGTCGCGCCGGCCTCGACCAGGATGCCGCTGCCACCGGAGGCCGCTGCCACCAGCACTTCCGGTGCGTTCAGGGTGACACCGGAACGCACCGCCACACTGCGCGCCTGGCCGGTCACCGCCACCTGCGAGGCCTCCTGGTTGAACTGCCCGCCGATCATCATCCGCGCCGGCAGGAAGGCATTGAGCGCGTCGTCGCTGAAGGTAGCGCCGCGATCACGCGCCTGCGATTGCGCACTGCCATCGACGATCTCCAGCGAACCGACCGCCGGGCTGGCCAACGTGGCTGTCAGCGTGCCGCCACGCCCCTTGTCGGTAGCGGCGTCGAACCGCGCGGTGCCGGCGAAGCGGATGGCAGGCGTTGCCGCACGACCTGCACCTTCGCCCAGCGCAAGGGTCAACCCGAGCGCATCGACGGTCTGCCAGCCACGCGACTCGCCGCGGCGGTCGGCCACCGATTGCGCGAAGCTGTTGTACGAGGTTTCGTTGTAGCCCGAGTGTCGGCGTACCACTGCGGCGGGCGTCAGCAGGATGTCGGTGAGCAACGGGGAGATTGCCGCGCCCAGCGCCGTACGCTGCTGCCCGGACACACGCCAGGTGCCGGTGCCGGTCGCAATCGGTTGCACGATGCCGGAGGTGCCGGTGGCGCCCAGCTCCACCCGGAATGCACCGGGCTGCAGCGCATAGCTTGCCGGCATCAGCGTGTAGGTGCCGGCCGCCAGCCCGGGCACGCCAGCCGGCACGGTGATCTGCTGGCCCACTGCCGGTGCTGCGAACCCTTCTTCGCCACTGGGGGCGAACGCCCCGGCGCGCCCCGGTACGATCGCGTACACCGGGTTGCCCGACGCACTGAACGCGTAGCGCGGATTGGCGTCGGCCAACGCCGTGCGCAGCACGTCGACGGAGCCGCCGCGTCCTGACACGAAGGCGGCACCGGTCAACTCGCCACCGCCGGACATGTCCAGCAATGCCCCCGACGCCACCTCGATCGCGTTGGCCTTCAGTGTCACCCCCATCGAGGAGATGCCGGCCGGCGTCAGCGAGCTCAGGCTGCGCGTACCGACCCGCCAGTCGACACCATCGACGGTGCCACCATAGGGCAGCGACAGGCCGGCACCGCTGGTCGAGGTTACGCTGCCTGGCAGCAGTTCCACCCGGCTGCCGACGGTTCCGTTCTGGATCAGGCCACCCAGCTGCAGCGTGCCCATCGGCGCCTGTACGTTGCCGCCCTGCTGTACCGTGGCGGCCACCAGCCGAAGCGTGCCCAGCGCCGATTCCGGCGCCGGCGGCGTGGGCGCACCTGTGCCGTGGATGCGCAGCACGGCATCCGGATCGGCCCAGTAATCAGCGGTCTGCACGGTCTGCGCCGAGGCGCCGGCCACCAGCGTGCCGACCGCGCCTGTGGTGGGGTACAGGCGGGCAGCGGTCACGTCCATCGAACCGGCCGTCATCAACGCGCTGCTGTTGCCAGTGCTGGCAATGCCGTTGGTCAGGCGCACGTCACTGCGGCTTTCCAGCGCCACGTGCTCGAAACCCGACAGCCAGGTGACGTCGCGGATGTCGATCAGCTCGGCCTGCACCGCCAGCGTGTGATCGTCCGGCCCGGCCGAAGCGACCGCCGCAGTGCCCTGCAGGTTCTCGCCCGCCAGCTGGCCCCAGCGCGCCTGCGCCAGGCGGACGTAGGGCGCACTCAGCCGCAACGCCGACGACGGCCCGGCATCCACGGCCATGCCCAGGCTCGAAGTACCCTGGCCGTGGATGCGCAGGCTCTGGGCCAGGCGCAGGTCGACGTCGCCGACCGCGCGGATGTCACCGAACACGGACAGGTTGTCGAAGCCGCCCGCCTGCAGCTGCTCGACCGACAACGCGGCGTGGCCATATTCCAATGCGGCCGGCAGTGGCTGCGCCGGTGCGCTGTGCTGGCTGAGGGTGATCGCACGTGACCGCAGTACCTCCTCGCTGGCGCCACGTGCATGGATGCTGCCGCCAAAGGCCAGCCCCAGCGTGCCGCCGCGTGCGCCGGCACCACCGGCGGCCGCGTCCATCCCGCCCTCCAGATACAGCGCATTGGCCGAGCGCAGCACGATCTGCCCGCCGTCGCTGTCCACGCGCACACGGCCCTGGCCGTCGACATCCAGCTCGGCCGACGCACCCCGCGCCTGCAGGCGCGCACCGCGTTCGACCACCACGAAGGCTTCCGGTGGTCGGTTGTCGACGAATGCTGTGGTCTCCCAGTCCAGCGCCCCGCCAATCTCGATGCGTCCGCCCGCGCGCACCTGCCCGCGCAGACGGCCGCTGGCATCGGGCAGCGAAATCGCGTCTGCATCGGCATCCAGCAGCGCGCCTTCGGCGAAACGCCAGGTGCGTTCGGTGCGCTGCCCGGCGTACAGCGCATTTTCCGGACGCACATCGTCGATCACGATGCGGCCGCCCTTCGCACGCAGCGTACCTTCAACATCGATGTTGCCTGCACCCAGCAGCGAGATCGTCTGCCCTGGATCGACCGCCACCAGTGCATCCTTGCCGACCCGCAGGTCACCGCCCACGCTGTTGCGGTCCGAACGCAGGCTGATGCTCGCACCCGCGCGCTGGCTGACGCGCCCGCTCGACGGATCAGCGCTGTACAGCGGCGCATCCCACGCCACCAGTGCGGACGCCCGATCGGTTGCCATCTGCGCGTCCTGGGTCATGCGCAGGCCTGGCAGGGCAGCGATCAGCCGCGCGCCATCGGCCACCTCCACGCCGTGGTGGCCATTGATGTCGTACTGCGCGAAGCCACTGCCGAACAGGCCGGGGTCCAGTCGCAGCGACGCGCCCGCCAGGTCGGCATCGCCCACCCGAACGTGGCCACCGGTTCCCAGCGAGAAGGAACCGCTGCCCTGACCTCGGCCGCTGAACCGGCTCCCCTCACCCAGTTGCACCCGGCCACTGCCGTCGGTCGTAACCGCGCTGCTGTTGGCCTGCAGGCTGACGCTGCCCCCTTTGCCGACGCGGCCCTTGCCGCGCAGGTCCAACGCGGCGCCGGCCTCGACCTCCACCGTTGCCTCGGCGCCCACGACCACGTCGTGACTGTTGCTCAGGCTCAGGCGGCCGCCATCCGTCCAGGCACCGCTGGCATCGAGCGGTATCGCCACTGACGCGTTGCTCCATTCGCCGGAGAGATCGATCCGCGTGCCGTCGGCAATGGCGGTGCGGGCGCGGCCATCGTGCAGCAGCGCCGTCGGCCGGCCCTGGACATCCAGCAGGTTGCCCGCCGACAGCTGGCCGCCGGCAATGCCGATGTCGCCTGCCAGTTCCACCTCGCTGCCGGTCAGGTTGAGCTGTCCGCCTGCCTGAAGCCGAAGGCTGCCATCGATGCGGATGCGATCGGCGGTCGCCAGGTCGATCCGTCCCCACTGCTGGGCACTCAGCGCTGCGATATCCAGCCACACCGTGTCACGCCGCTCCTCGTTGACCGGAGCCGCCAGCGACCACGCCGTCTTCGTCGGAGCCTTGTCACCCAGGCGCACATCCGAGCCGAACACACCACTGCGGCCCTGGCCGTCGTAGCGCCCCAGGTACAGCTGCGCATTGCGCGCGACCGCCGTCTGCGCCTGTGCATAGCCGTCCAGCGCGGCCTCCGGCCTGCGGTTCTGCTGCGCGCCCTGGAAGGTGGCAGTCTCAACCTTTCCATCCAGCACCGCGGTCGGTGCGGAGACGATCAGCCGTCCTGCATCGCGGCCGACCGTGTACCCGTTATCGACCCGCTGCGCCGCGAATACGATCGGATCACGGAAGGTCTCGGTGATGCCCCAGCGTTCCTGCTTCACCTCATGGCCGCTGTACAGGCCATCGAACAGCATCTCCGCCGGCGCCTCATCAAGGCGGTAGACCTGGCCATCAACGCCGCGCACCCAGCTCTGCCGGACCACGCCGCTCTGCACATCCAGGCTGCCGCCGGCAAGGTTGATGCGTGAGCCCCCCTGCGTGATCACTTCCCTGCCGCCCAGCAGGACGGTGCCTCCCTGCGCAGCCCATTCGCCGATCGAGTGCCCCTGGTTGTCGAGGTAGCCCCCCACTTCCAGCAGGCCGCCTGCGGCGTACCAGCGCTCACCCTCGTAGCCCCCGGTACCGGCCGGAACGTGGACCAGCCTGCGGCGGTCGACCCAGACTTCGCTGCTGGTCAGCTTGCCGCTGTCGCGGTTGTCCAGGGCATCGCGCAGTTCGTTGCCCTGCACCTTGATCTGGACATTGTTGCTCTCCATCGACACCTGCACGCCCACTGCGCCGGACACGTCCACGCGCGCGGCATCGTCCACGTAGCTACGGGCCGCCGCATCGGCGATGATCTGGCCGCCCGTGGCGACCGTCAGCGAATCCGCGCTGAAATGGATGTTGCCACCCGAGACGATCTCCACCCGCGACTGGTCCCGGCGATCATTGTGCTGGGACAGATTGTCGAAGGTTGCCGAACGCGCGCCAGCGCGGATCGCGTCCTGCTCGGCCGATTCCTTGATTAGGGCGTCGCGCTGCGTATCCAGCACCGTGGTCTTGCCATCGTCCTCGATCAGCACCGCCGTGGTGGCTCCGTCAGCAAGCGTGACGCTGCTGCCGGCATCACTGGCCGAGGCCAGAAGATGCACGGTGCCGCGCTGTGCAAGCGTGGTGCTGGCCACGGCCACACCGGCCTGCTCGACGCTGCGCCCGGCCAGCGTCACGTCACCCTCGAGCGCCCGCAGCAGGCCGGTGTTGCGCACGCTGCCAGCCGTGCTGCCAGCGATGAAGCGCGGCGCGATTTCATTGCCCCGGGTGGTGGAGCTGGTGTTGGTGACCGTACCCACGCCGCGCCGGATCACGAAACTGTCTCCCGCAGCGAGCTGCACCTGGCCCTTGCGCGCCTCGATATGGCCAGCATTCTCCACGCTGTGCCCGGCCAGCAGCACGTAGCCACCGCCGCGCGTCGCACTGGTCGGCTCATGGGTCGCGATGCGGGCGCCCTGCTCCACCGCCACCTTGCCGAATGCATCGCTGAGCGCGCTGCTGCTGGCGTCGGGGCTGTACAGGCCATTGTCGCGGAACTGCGCATCGCTGATCCGTGCTGCAGCCGCCAGCAGATTGCGGACATTGACCTGGCTGTTGTTGCCGAACACCACCCCGTTGCGGTTGGCCACGAACACCGTGCCGTTGGCCTTCAGCTGGCCCAGGATCTGGCTGGGCCGCGCCTGCGGATCGTTGACGCGGTTCAGTACTGCCCAGTCAGGGCTCTGCAGGAAGTTCAGCGTGGTGTTGCCGCCGATGTTGAAGGTCTCCCAGTTCAGGATCGCCTTGTCCGCGGTCTGCTCGACCGTGACCTGCACCCGCCCGTCGCTGCCCTGCGACTGGATCGCCTCGCGCGCGTTGAGCCAGCCACGGGTCAGCGGGTTCTGGTCGACGCTCAGGCCGTCCTTGCCGAGGCCATCGGCAACGATGAAGCCAGTCTCGCGGCGCGCCTGCCGCGCCTGTTCCTGCAGTCGCTGCTGCAGGGCAATCGCCTGCGCCGCCGTGCCGAGATTGTCGATCGACTGCTGCAACTTCTGCCGTGCTGCATCCTGCTGCTGGGCCGGCAACTGGAACTGGATCGGCACGCCGTTGGGCATCCGGCCACTCTGTGCCGCGCTGCCCTGGGCCGCGCCCCGTTCGGCGAACCAGCCCGGGCTGAACGCCTGCTGCGCCTGGCTGGCCGGGGCCACCATGCTCCCCAGTGCGACCGCGATGGCCCACGCCATCGGATGATTGCGGCGCATCAACGCGGCCGGACGAACAACGGACGGGAGCGGGTGCGACATCGGAACCTCATCAACCTGGTGGGCCGCGGCTGCGGCGGCGATCGGGGGAGGCACGCGCAACGCATGCCCTGCCACTGATAGACGGGTGACGCCACACGAAGCCGACAGCGAAACGCTGCAACGGCGGCACCGTCGCGGAAATGGCGACGCCGGCCCAGAGGCCGGCGTCGCGTCAAGCAGGATTCAACCGGTGCTGCGGATTACAGCGGACGACCGATGCCGGCGCAGGTGCTGGGGTTGTTCAGGCCGGCAGTGCTGCTGGCCAGCACGAAGCGGTTGCGGATCGCATCGCGCCAGGCCTTGGTCAGCGGGATGAAGCCGTGGTCGGTGATCGACTTCTCATACGCGACGGTGTAGGTCGCCGGATAGTGGCGGGCCAGGAAGCCGCGCAGGCTGGTGGCGACGCTCGAATCCTTGTAGCACTGGCCGATCACCAGGTTGGTGTAGCCGGCGATCGGATAGCCAGCCGACGGGTTGCCGAACACCGGCACCCAGTTGGCGGGGTTCTCAGCATCGGTGCCGGTCGGCGGAGCGACGGTGTCCAGGGTGGCCTGCACGCTCACCTGGTCCGGCGAGAACCCCTTGACCTTGGCGACCTTGGTCGCATCGGTCAGGCTCGGGATCACGTCCGGCCCGACGTAGCCGATACGGCCTTCAGCAGCGTAGACAGTGTTGTACAGCGAGGTGCCACCGGTGGTCGGGGCGGCCACCAGGAACGCCGGCAGGTTGCCGTTGGCGTCGCGCTTGTACAGGTCGGCGAAGGTCGACTTGATGGCGAACTTGCCGCCCACCAGCTTCGAGGTTTCAGCGTTCTCAGCGGCACAGGCCGCGGTCAGGAAGCGGCTGAACATTTCGCTGGTGCCGCTGCTTTCCGGACGGTACACGACCTGGATCGGGCCGCTACGGTTGGCATCGATGGTCGACCAGTCGCTGATCGCACCCGAGAACACGCCGCAGATCTGCGCCACGCTCAGGTCCACCGCCGAACCGGCCTTGTTGAACGGAATGGTGACCGAGGTGGCCACCGACGGCACCTGGATCAGCGCGCCGTAGCGGTTGGCGTTGGTCGGCTGGTTGAAGTTGGTGGTGTAGTTGCTCAGCTCGGTGCTGCTCAGCACCGAATCGCTGCCGGCGAAATGCACGGTGCCGGTGGTCGAGAACAGCGCCGAGTTGTTTTCCAGGAACGCCTTCTTGCCGGTGCCCGAACCGGTCACGGCGTAGGTGAAGTTCGCCGGCAGGATGCTGTCGGCCGAACCCTTGTAGAGGTCGGCCGGCAGCGAGGCACCGCCGCCGGTAACGGTCTGCGCCGAGGCGGCGCCCACGGTAGCGAGCAGCGCGGTGGCAACCAGCGCGGCCAGGGTCTTGTACTTGTTCATGATCTTCTCCTGAAGGGTTTACTGCGAAGGGAAACACCAAGGGAGGAACGGTCACTACACGCCTGCTGCCGCCGAGGGCCTCCCAGCCCACTCTGCGGCGACGTGTCCATGCTGGTCCGCGCCGATGACAGGCCGCTTAAGAAACCTGTGGAAGATCGGAAAAAGGTGTGGAGGATTGTGTGGAGAATCGAAGACGCCGACCGGGCAGAGTCGACTGTTGGTCGACTGGCGCGCGAAGCGCTGGTCCTGTCGAAGTGCGCTTGAGAAGCAGTCGACGGACAGTCGACTCTACCCGTGATGCGCGTTGCGCATCACTGCACCAGCTGGTTCATTTCCATGATCGGCATCAGTACCGCCAGCACGATCGTCAGCACCACGCCGCCCATCACCAGGATCATGGTCGGCTCCAGCAACGCAGTCAGTGCCATCGCGCGACGCTCGATCTCGCGCGAGATGGTCTGTGCGGCGCGATCCAGCAGCGGCGCCAGCGAACCGGTCTTCTCGCCACTGGCCACCAGGTGCACCAGGATCGGCGGATACACCCTCTGCACCTTCAGCGCAGAACCAAGCGCGGCACCTTCGCGCACACGCGCGGACACGTCATGGGCACAGCGCGCCAGCAACGCATTGCCCAGGGTCTGCCGGGCAGCTTCAAGCGCACGCAGCAGCGGCACACCCGCATCCAGCAGGATCGCCAGTGTCGAGGCAAAGCGCGCACTGTTCACTCCCAGCACGAAACGCCCGACCATCGGCACCCGCAGCAGCATCGCGTCCCAGCGCAGGCGCAACCCGGGCTTGCGCAGGGCCAACCGCCAGGCCACCACCAGCGCAGCGATGCCGAGCCCCACCCACATGCCCCAGCTGCGTACGAACGCGCTGGCGGCCAGCATCACCTGGGTCAGCATCGGCAGCGTCTGCCGCGCCTGCACGAACGCGGTCACCACCTGCGGCACCACGTAGCTGAGCAGGAAGATCACGATCGCCACCGACACCAGGCTGATCGCCGCCGGGTAGATGAAGGCGGTCAGTACCTTGGCCTGCAGCGCATTGCGTTCCTCGATGTAGTCGGCCAGGCGCTCCATCACCCGCGCCAGATCGCCGGAATCCTCACCTGCACCCACCAGCGCACGATAGATCGGTGGAAAATCGCGTGGCCGCGCTGCCAGCGCCACGGTCAGGCGCTGGCCGGCACGCACGTCGGCGCGTACCGCGGTGAGCGCCTGGGCCACGTGCGGGCGTTCGGCCTGCTCGATCACCGCACTCAAGGCGCCTTCCAACGGCAGGCTGGCCGCCAGCAGGCTGGCCAGCTGGCGGGTGGCCCAGGCCAACTCGCTGGCGGACAACCGCCGAGCAGCCCAGCCACTGCCGGCATTGCGCGCAGCGCTCACCTGTACTGGGGTCAGCCCGCGCCCACGCAGCAGCTGGCGCGCACCGCGCGGGCTGTCGGCATCCACCTGGCCCTTCTCGATGCGGCCCTGCGCGTTGGCAGCCTGATAGTCGAACAGTGCCATGCAGGCCTCAATCGTCGCCGGTGACGCGCAGGATCTCTTCCAGCGTGGTCACCCCGCTGTCGACCCAGCGCTGGCCGTCCTGCCGCAGGGTCCGCATGCCGGCCCGCCGGGCCGCCTCGCGTAGCGCAGGCTCACCCTGCCCTTCATGGATCAGTGCGCGCACGCGGTCGTCCACCACAAACAGTTCATGGATGCCGGTGCGTCCCCGATAGCCACTGTTGGCACAGGCCGTGCAACCCACTGCGCGCCATACGGTTCGGCCTTCGCCGTTCACCTCGGCACGCCGGCACTGCGTGCACAGCCGCCGCACCAACCGCTGCGCCAGCACGCCGCGCAACGACGACGCCAGCAGAAAAGGCTCCACGCCCATGTCGGCCAGGCGGGTCACCGCCGAGATCGCATCGTTGGTGTGCAGCGAAGCCAGCACACCGTGTCCGGTCAGCGACGACTGCACGGCGATCTGTGCGGTCTCCAGGTCGCGGATCTCGCCGATCATGATGGTGTCCGGGTCCTGGCGCAGGATCGCGCGAAGGGCGGTGCCAAAGCTCATGCCGATGCGCGCGTTGACCTGGATCTGGCCGACGCCGGCAAAGTCGTACTCCACCGGGTCTTCCACGGTGAGGATGTTGCTGGTGCTGCTGTCGAGCTGGCCCAGCGCGGCGTACAGCGACGTGGTCTTGCCGCTGCCGGTCGGCCCGGTCACCAGCACGATCCCATGCGGCTGCCGGATCAGCCCGGTGAATGTGGCCAGGGTGTCATCGGCCATGCCCAGGCGCTGCAGCTGCAGGCGGCCGGCATCCTTTTCCAGCAATCGCAGCACGGCGCGCTCGCCATGCCCGGTCGGTACAGTGGAAACACGGATGTCCAGCGGCCGCCCGCCCACGCGGATCGCAATGCGCCCATCCTGTGGCAACCGCTTCTCGGCGATGTCCAGGTGGGCCATGATCTTGATGCGCGACACCAGCGCTGCGTGCAGTGCGCGCCGAGGCTGCACCATGTCGCGCAGCGTGCCGTCCACCCGGTAGCGCACCACCGAATGGGTCTCGAACGGCTCGATATGCAGATCGCTGGCACCGTCGCGTGCAGCCTGTGCCAGCAACGCATTGATCATGCGGATCACCGGCGCATCGTCCTGCGCATCCAGCAGGTCGGTGACCTCCGGCATGTCCTGCATCAACCGGTCCAGATCGACTTCACTCTCGGCGGCCCCCACCACGGCAGCAGCATCACCGCCGTCACGGTACTGCTCGCCCAAGCGCTGCTGCCAGGCTGCCGCATCCAGCATCCGGAACGGAAGCGGGCCATGCCGCCGGCGCAGCTCGGCCACGGCCCACGCTGCCGTGTCGGCCGTGCCGAGCAGCACCGGCTCGCCACCGGCTTCGGACAGCATCACGCCGTGGCTGCGCACCCACGCGTACGGCAGCGGCATAACGGCGCTCACGGCCCGATTACCAGTTCCGGCGTATAGCCCAGCCCGCGCAGCTGCTGCAATGCCGGATCCAACTTCACCGGATCACGCGGCAGACGCACGCGCAGGCGTTGTCCACTCCCGCCCGGCGTTGCCTCCGCGTAGGCCTGCAGGCCCAGTGCCCGCACCTGCGCCACAGCCTGGCTGGCACGCGCCGGGTCCAGTCCCTGTGCGAACTGCACCAGCTGGGCGTCGCCCTCGCCTGGCGGATACATCGCTGCAAGGCTGGTGTTCTGCGACGGCTGGCCCTGGCCGTCGCGCGCATTGCCCTGGCCGAGCACAGCCAGGTCCTGCGGCGGCAGCTGCGGTGCCGACAGTGCCGGCAACGCCCAGCTCTGCACGGGCTGTGCACCGGCCTGCGCATTGCGCATGTAGTCGTAGCGGTCGCGGGTCAAACGCTGGCCAGCGGCGGGGTCGCGCACCACGTGCGGGCGCAGGAACACCATCAGGTTGGTCTTGGAACGCTTGCGCGTATCACTGCGGAACAGCGCCCCCAGCACCGGGATCCTGCCCAGCCCCGGCACGGCGTCACGGCCGTGGCTGACGTTGTCCTCCAGCAGGCCACCGAGCACCATGATCTGGCCATCGTCCAGCAGTACGCTGGTATCCAGCGCACGCTTGTTGGTGATGATGCCGGCAGCACTGTTGGCACTCTGCGCGTCGATGCTGCTGACTTCCTGATAGATGTCCAGCTTCACCGTGCCACCCTCGGAGATCTGCGGGCGCACCCGCAGCTTCAGGCCCACGTCTTCGCGCACGATGGTCTGGAACGGGTTGTTGCTGCCGCCGCCACCGTCGGTCACGTAGCGGCCACTGACGAACGGCACGGTCTGGCCGATCATGATGCTGGCTGCCTCGTTGTCCAGCGTCATCAGGTTCGGCGTCGACAGGATGTTGGCGCCGCCCTTGCTCTGCAGCGCAGTAGCCAGCGCCTTCATGTTGAGGATCTGGCCGACGCCGGGCAGGTTGATGGTGCCATCGATCACGCCGATCTTCAGGCCGTCCTTGGGCAGCACGTCCAGCGTGGTGCGCGCGGCGGTGTTCAGGCCACTGCCGCCGGTGGCGCCACCGAAGTGGGTGCCGCCAAAGGTGCGGCCATTGCCCAGCATCCACTGCACGCCCAGCTCGGCCGCGTCGGTCTGGTTGACCTCCACGATCAGGCTTTCCACCAGCACCTGCGCACGGCGCTGGTCGAGCTGGTCGATCACCCGCCGCAGGTTGCGGTACACCGGCTCAGGCGCAGAGATCAGCAGGGTGTTGGTGGCCACGTCCGCCTGTACCGAAATGCCGTTCTGGCTGAAGCCGGTGCTTCCTGCATCGATCGGGTCACGGCGGCTCGGGTCCAGCCGCTGCGATTCCAGCGCATTGCCTCCGGGCTTGGCCTGCTGCGGCTGCGACGGCTGGGTGGGCGTGGAACGGTTGGCGTCACCCGGCAGCGGGGTGATGCCTTCGTTGCTGCCCATTGCCGGTGCATCGCTCTGTCCGGCCACCACGCCACGCAGCACACCGGCCAGCTGGTTGGCCTGGGCATTGCGCAGGTAGACCACGTGCAGGTTGCCGGACTCATCCTGGGCGCGGTCCAGCTTCTCCACCAGCTGCCGCGCCAGGCGGGTGCGACCGGGGCTGCTCGAGCGCAGCAGCACGCTGTTGCTGCGCGGGTCGGCCATCACCACCACCTTCTGGCTCGGCTCGGCGCCCTGCGCATCCAGCAGCGGCGCGACCATTGCCGCTACATCAACGGCAATGCCCTGCTGCAGCTTCACCACATCGGTGTCCATGCCGGCCGGCGTGTCGACGCTGGCGATCACCCGCGCGATGCGCTCCAGGTTGTCGGCGTAGTCAGTGATCACCAGGGTGTTGTTGCCTGGATTGGCGGTGATCGGATTGTCCGGGCTGATCATTGGCCGCAGCACAGCCACCAGCGCCGCCGCATTCTCATAGCGCAGCGCAAACGTACGCGTGGCGATCTCGCCCCCTGCACCACCGCTACCCACCCGGCCACCGAGCAGCTTGGCATCGGCCTGCGGCACCACCCGGCTGACGCCGCCGTTCTCGACCACGGCGAAGCCACGCATGCGCAGTGCGCCCAGCAGCAGCTGGTAGGCCTGGGTACGGCTGACCGGGCCATCGGAGACCACCGTCATCTTGCCGGTCACGCGTGGGTCGACCAGGAACTGGCGCCCGGTGAAGCGCGCCGCCATGCGCAGCACGCCACCGATATCGGTATCCACCAGGTTCAGCTGCACCGGCTCATCGCCTGTGTCCTGTGCCGCCACCGGCGCCGGCACGTGGGCCACGCCCACGATCAGGGCCAATGCGGCACTGCAGGCAAGGCTGCGCATCGCCCTCATGGATGGGCACCCGCAGGGGCCACCATCACGATGTGTCCTGAAATCCGTGCCGCCGGCATGTTCGCATCCCCTGTGCGTGTCAATTGCAGCTGCTGCAGCTCGATGGCCGGGTCGGCCAGCAGCGGCAGCAGCCAGTTCCATAGCGCATCGGCAGGTACGGCCCGTACCTGCAGGTGCCAGCGCCCGTCGCGCGCTTCGATATGCAGGCCGCCAGCCAGACCGGCGGCCTTGATCTGGTCACGCAGCCCGGCCAGGGTCGGATGCTGGCCCTGCACCAGCTGCTGGCGCTCACGGGCGCGCAGCAGCGGTGCCAGTGCGCGCTGCTGCGCCTGCAGCCGTGGGAGTTCGGCCTGCCAGTGCGTGCGCTGCTTCAGCAAGGGCTCCAGCCATAACGACCACAGGCCCGCCACCAGCAGCGCCACCACCATCACCCACAGCATCAGCCGGTCGCGCGGTGGCAGGCCTTGCCAGCGCTGCTGCAGGCCCGCCAGCCCCTCGCCCAGCCGCAGGGTTCGGGTCGTCACTGTCCCGCTCCGCTCACCCGCAGGCGTCCACCGGCATCGCGCGCCAGCTGCAGCCCCTGCGCCTGCACCGCTTGCTGCCAGTGCTCAAGCCGCTGTGGATCGTCGGCCAATGCCTGGGCATCAGCGTCCAGCTCCAGGTACACCTGCCCGGGTTGGTAGTGCAGGCTGTGCACCTGCCCCGCCAGCTCCGGAACCGCGTGCAGCGTGCTGGCGACCTGACGCTGCAGCGCCGGCAACGGCGGCGCTGGCGGCGGAACCGCAAGCGCTCGCCTTGCCTGCAACACCGGGTCCACCACATCGGTGATCTCCGGAAAGCGTGCGCTGAACTGCCGTGCCATGTCCTGCTGCAGCGCCTCACCCTCGATCCGCCAACGCGAGACCTGCCACTGCAGGCCAAGTGCAGCCAGCAGCACCGCCGCCAGTGCCAGGCCGATCGCCAGTCGCGGCGCTTGACGGCCTGCGCCGGGCAGCGGCAATGACCAACCCGGCAAGGGGCCACAGGCCTGCCGTTCATGCGCGACGGCGGTGGCCGGCAGGCTGTCCGGCCACGTCGGCGGTACGCTGTCGATCCACTGCACGGCCTGCACGCCGGCCTGTCGCAGGCGGGTGGCCAACGCCTGCATCACCGCAGACGCATCACGTCCGCCATACCATTGGACAAGTCCCCGATCGCGCCCGCTGCGCACCAGCAGATGCTCGCCGCTGACCTGCAGCGTGGCGTGGCCGTCCTGCCAAGGCAGCAGCAGTGGCGTCGGATACAACGCCTGCAGCTGCAGCGCACACGAGGCCAGCAGCTGCTGCGCCTGCGCGATGGCCTGCTGGCCGAGCCAGGCCACCGGAACCGTACCGTCTGCCGCCTGCGCACCGTGGGCCAGCGCCACCTCCTGCAGATCATCCAGCAGCATGGCCTCCACCTCGCCCTGCAACGCCGCCTGCAGGCGGCGCCCGGACAGCGGCGGCAGCTGCAGTTCCAGCAGGATCAGGTCGTTCGGATCAAGGCAGGCATGCACCGTGGCCCGCGGATGCCGCAGGCCCAGCGCCGCCAGCGTGTCGCGGCCGTGGGCGAGCACCTCGCCCTTGTGCAGCTGCGCCCAGTCCACCGCGCTGTCAGCGCGCAGGTGCGCCAGCGCCGGCAGGCGCACCCGAAGCTGCACGGTCATGCGCCGATCCTCGTCCACACCCGTTGTACACGCACCCCGTCGTCGCGGTACTCGCGCCAGAGCAGCGCGCGGAAGTCAACCGCGCTGCCGTCGGCCTGCACCCGGCCGACGGCCAGGAACCACTCGCTATGGATACCCAGCGGAAGCACGGCCATCTGTTCGTTGCTCAGTTGGAGTCGGTTGGCGATGTCACCGCGGTTGAGCAGCCAGTGGCCGGCGTCGCGCTCAGCGAGCAGCGCCTGCAGCCTTGCCGGTTCCACCGCAGGCGTCACCGCCTGCAGGACGCTCAGGTCGCAGGTGTTGGCGTTGACCAGGGTCTGCGCGGGCAACACCACTGTGCGCCGCGCCAGCGCCTGCAACGCCACCGGGTCGGCGCCGGCGAGCGCCTGTTCGATCAGTGATTCGCGCGGCAGCGGCGCCTGCGCCGGCATATCGCCGTCGCGCAGGCGCGCCTGGATGTGATCCACCGCGGATGCGCAGGTGCCCTGGTCCAGCCCCTGCCCGGCACACAACGCGACGAACGCGCCCCGCGCCTCGGGGTCCGGCCTGCCATGCGCCAGCAGGTTGCGCAGGTTGAACATCGACTGCGCATCGACCAGCTGCACCTGCACCGGCAACGGCGCCTGCAGTTCCAACGGGCGCGCCCAGCGCCCGCTGCGCACCGTGGTCAGCTGTTCCGTGACATCCTCACGCAGCTGCTGCGCCGCACGCTCCAGCGTGGCATCCACCGCCATGCGTACCTGTGCGCGCAACTGGTCGCCGCGCAGCGCACGCAACTGCGCCGACTGCCGGGTCAGCAGCGCAGTGGCAATCACGGCCACCAATGCCACCACCAGCAAGGCGACGATCACGGCCACGCCACGCTGGCGGATGCACGAGACCGAACGGGTCCGGGCTGCCATCAGCACGCCTCACAGCTGCCAGGAGCCGATGTCTGCGTTCCCGGCGTCGCCACCGGGCTTGCTGTCCGCACCCAGCGAGAACACATCGATGTCGCCATGAGTGCCTGGAACCTGGTACTGGTAGGGATGGCCCCACGGGTCATTCGGCAGGCGATCCAGATACGGCGTCACCGGCAACGCACCGCTGCCCTGCGGCGGCTTCACCAGTGCCTGCAGCCCCTGTTCGGCACTGGGATAGCGCCCATTGTCCAGCTTGAACAGCTTCAGCGCCTGCATCAGCGCCGCGATGTCCTGGCGCGCCGCCACCACGCGCGCCTGGTCCGGACGGTCCATCAACCGCGGCACGATCAGCGCGGCAAGGATGCCGATGATCACCACCACCACCATGATCTCGATCAGGCTGAAGCCCTGCTGCCGAGCCCTGCAACCACCTGCCTGCCTTGCCATCGTTCCGCCCTCGTCATCCTGGAAGAGACCGCTGCACCATGGTCAGCGGTGCATGTGTCAGTACGATAAACATCCGCCTGCGATTCGCTGCGCGGTTGCCTGTGCGGGCGCACGTGCAGCCGGCACGCGTGCCGCCTCGAGCAGGTGCGGCGGCACGCTGGCCAGTGTTTGGTCGATGCACTCGCGCAGCAACGGATGCACGCACGCCTGCAGCAGGCGCACGCACTGCGTCGACGACCACGCGGTGCCGTGGTCGAGGCCAATGAACATCCGGTAGGCCTGGTGGTAGCGCAGGTCGTCGTACACGCGCTGCGCAGTGTTGAGATCACGCACGATCACCAGCAGGGCCGCACGTTGCAGCAGTCGCGCATCGGCTGTGCCAAGCGGCAGCGCGCCCATGGCCGCGTCGGGCCAGGGCCACAGCCGCAGGTCGAGGGCCTTTCGAAGTGCCGCCAGTGGATGCGCACTGCTGTCCAGTGCCGCCCAGCGCGCCGCATCCGCCCAGGCGTCACTGGACAGCACCCAGACCCACGAGCGCCCATAGCGCTGTACGTTCAGGGGCGTGTGCCGTGCCTGCTCCAGCGACTGGCTCAGGTGGCGATCCAGCTCCAGCATGCTGATCCTGCGACTGTCTTCCATCTGCGCCGCCCGTGCTCCGCGACGCGTGGTGCGTCGTACTCTGGAGAAGACGTCAGCAAGGCAGGTGAAGCGACACCGCGAATGCAACTCTGTGCACGCGGTGGCGCTTCATCGGCAACGTCATCGCAGCGTCATCCGCCTGCAGGCTTCGCGCTGCAGCCGCGGTGCGTCCCCCCCACAACGGCGGGCCAGTACCGCCACGTCGCTGCGGGCAGCGAATGCGACCAGTGCATCGGTCATGTCCACGTCATCGCACCATGACGCCAGCGCAACGCGCAGTGCGGGCAGCTGCCAGCCGTCCATCACCCCATGGGCGCCCGCCACGAACCAGTGCCAGAGCCGATGATGCAGTACCTGCTCATGCAGCTGCGTGAGATCGTCGATGCCATGCATGCCCGCCAACAGCAGTGCGCGTGCGAGCGCCGCAGGCGGCAGCGCCCCGGATTCGACCAAGGGCATCTCCTGCTGCTGCAGCCGCAGCAGCATCGCCAATGGGTGTGACTGCGGATTGAAGTCCAGCAGCACCGCCTGCTGCTGCCACTGCGCGTCAGACACCACGCACACCCAGGGCGAACCATAGCGATGCACCATCAGGGGCCTTCGCTGGGTGGTTTCCAGCAATGCAGACAGATTGCGGCGCAGATCGAGCACACCGATGGTCTCGTTGCGCATCCTTGGATTCTCCTTGCTTGCAACAGCCCGGCGCGGCGCGCACGGCCAGCGCCTTCATCTATCCAAGGACGGCGATGCCACCCGGAAAGCGACGCAGATCCAGCGACATCGTCAGTCGCAGCTGCTCTAGCGCCGCGTCCGGATCATCGATGCGGAAGCGGCCGCTGACCGGCGCGCGCGCCAATGCCGATTGACCCAGCAGTACCCTGCCCCGCCGGTAGCGGTTGATCTCGTCCACCACCTCGTGCAGCGGTGCGCGGCGGAAGACCAGCATGCCTTCGGTCCAGGCACTCACTTCCGAAGCTACGGCCTCGGCCACCACGCCACTGAGGCGCTCGTCGAACCGGGTCTGCTGGCCGGCCTGCAGCTGCAGGCGGCCCTGCGGATGCTCGATGCGGGCGCTACCCTGCAGGCAGGTCACGCGTACCTGGCCGTGGGTGTTGCGTACGTCCAGGCGCACCGCACCTTCATCGGCAATCACGCAACCCGGGCCCGCGAACAGTGCCAGGCGCAGGCCAGCGCCGGTTTCGATCGCGGCCTGGCCCTGCACCAGCTCGAAGCCTTCGCCCTGCGCGTGCGCGCGGCGGCGCAGGCTGCTCTGCGTATCCAGTTCGATCTTGAGCTGCGGCAAGGGCGCGATCTGTAGTCGTTCACCGGTGCTCGTGTGGAAATCGGCCGTCATCGCCGTCACCGAGGGCCACAACCCCAGCGGCGGGCGGAGCGCCGCCACCACCACCAGACTGGCTGGCGCCGCCACCGCAGCGCCCAGGAAGGCGCGCCGGCTCCAGCGCTGGGCCGGCGTCGGCGCGACCGGTTGGCGCGCGGCGGCGGGCAGTTGCTCGCCGGCCAGCCGCACCTGCTCCCACTGCCGGCGCGCACGGCCAAACGCTTCACGATGACGCGGGTCGGACTCGCACCATGCACGGAACCTGCGCCCGTCGGCGGCGGTCGCCTCGCCCGAGGTCAGCCGCACCACCCACGCGTGGGCCTGACGCTCGACGGCATCCAGCGGGCGTTGCGGGCGGTCGTCAGGATCCATGGGGGCTCATGCCGGACCCGCACGCTGCGGGGTTCTGCTCGGCGTCAAAGTGTAGACGGATGCCGTCGCTCAGAACCGCACCTGGCGCCCCTGCCCGCTGCGTTCGGCCAGGTAGTCCTGGGCTGCCTTCAGCTCCCGCTGCACCAACCGCAGCGACACACCGAGGTGGTCGGCCACGTCGCGCTGCTGCAGGCCATCGACGCGGATTGCCAGCAGGATGCGGCGACGGCGCTCGGGCATGCGCTGCAGCAACCCGACCATGTCTTCCAGCGCGAAGTCCAGCTCGGCCGCCTGCGCCGGCCCCGGCCCCGGGTCGGCCATGTCCATCAGCGTATCCACCTCCTCCAGGCTCAGCAGGCGGTGGTCTGCCCGTTGGCGGTCGATCACGGTGTTCATCGCCATGCGCAGCAGGTAGGCCGCAGGGTTCTGCACGGCGTCCAGGCGGTCACGGCGCGCACTCAGGCGCATCCACGTGTCCTGCAGCGCGTCGCCGGCCAGCTCTTCCGATCCGAGCTTGCGCACCAACCGGCGCTTCAGCTCGTCGTAGGCACCCAGAAGGTGGTCCATCAGGTCAACCGCCCCGGCCGTACCGTTGCTCATGTCCGAATCCTTGAAGTCATGGAAGGGGCGCGCGCCGGCCGCAGTCGTGGTCGGTGCCGGAAGGACGGATCTGCAGCGTCACCGGCTGTGGCAGCGCGGCGGCCTCGGTCGCCAGCACCAGGCCGTGCATCGCCTGCAGCAGGCGTGCGTCGCGGCGATCACTGCCACTGCCGGACAGCAGCTCGGGCTCGCTCACCTGGCCCGCGCCGTCGATGCGGAAGCGCAGCGTTGCGGCATAGCGGCCGGGCGCGATCTCCGGGTCGTCACAGAACGCCGCACGCAGCCGCTGCTGCAGCCCGCCGTAGCGACGCCGGCGTTCGGCCTCGGGCAGCCCCGCGCCAACACCGGGTTCCGCAGGCGAGGGCATGCCCCGGCGCAGCACCACGCGCTGCTCGCCGATCACCTCGGCCTCGATCCCAGTGTCCTGCAGCAGCGATTCCAGCGCCGCCAGCGGTGCCAGGCTCCCGCGCAGCGCATGGCTGCTGCGGCCCGAAGCAAGGTCGCCGGGGTACATCACCGACCACCCACTGATGACGCTGAAGCGCTCGACCGCCTGTTCCAGCGGCTGCGCAGGGATGTCGTAGGCATGAACCGCGTCCTGTGCGGCAGCGGCAAAGGACAGCAGCAGCCATGCGGCGATGGCCACCTTCCAAGTTCTGACCGCATGGTGTCCATTCAGCCCCCTGACGTAGAACACATGACCCTCGGCAGCGACAGCAGCTGCAGTGGACGCGCACCATGACCGGAACCCCGGCCCGCGCGCGACCCGCAAGCGGGCTCAAACCGTACCGGGGGCACATGTCATTGCGATGACCGCCGCCCGCGGCCGACGTGAAGCCAGGCTCCGTGAACCCAGTAACCCATCAGGAATCAATGAATCGAACAGACCACGCTATCTACGCGCAGGGGTCAGAGCCCGTTGCAAAGCAACGGGATCCGACCCCATGCCGACCCAAACGTGTCGACCAAGGTCGACACCTGCCAAGAGCAACTCATGCCGTTCCGGCAGATCGTGGAAATCTGTCGAAGGCGGGGTGGGTCCGGTTGCGGGGGTGTCCGCGGCATGGATACCGCGGCCAAGCCCCCATGGGTGAGGGCGCTTCGCTTGCGAAGCATTGCTTCGCAAGCGCTCGAACGCACAGCCGCCAGCGGCTGGGCCGGACTGGGGGTTTACGGCGTCCCCTGCAACCGGACCCACCCCGCCATCCCACGGAATGCACGCTGTTGCTTCGGCTGTTGCTCCCGAGGTTGCCGGCCAGCGGCCGGCACTACCTGCGGGTGCCGGGTGCAACCCGGCCGCAAACCCCATCCGTCAAAGCGGCAGCTGAGTCGTCTGCTTGATCCGCTGCATCGGAATCTCGGTCTTGGTGTTCTGCACTCCGGCGATCCGGTTCAGGTGCTGCATCTGGAACTGCCGGTAGGCATCAAGGTCGGCCACCGCCACCCGCAACAGGAAATCGCAGTCACCGGCCATCAGATGGCATTCAAGCACTTCCGGGAAAGACTTGATGCTGTTGATGAAGTGGTTGGTGGTGTCCTCGTCCTGCCCGCGCAGCCATACCCGCACAAACACCGTGAAGCCCCGCCCCACTTTGGCCTCGTTCAACAAAGCCACGTAGCGGTCGATGTAGCCGCCCTCCTCCAGCAGCCGCACCCGGCGCAGGCACGCCGACGGCGACAGCCCGACCATACGGGCCAGCTCCAGATTCTGCAGTCGGCCGTCGCGCTGCAGGGCGTCGAGGATGCGGCGATCCAGGTTGTCGAGCTGGTACTGCATGAAATTTCGCCTTGGTCGACTCTGGCCGCATGGAATATCAATCATCCCGAATCCAGTGGCATCAACGCAACCCGATTTCGCGATCGGCCCGCTAGCATGGGCCACCCCCATCTCGTTGTGCCGTTCCATGGACGCCCGTACCACCCTCCCCCTGCCCGACGCCTGCGACACCGCCCCGCGTGCCGAATTCCTGCGCGGCCTGCGTGCCGCCGTGCCGGTGATGATCGGCTTCATTCCGTTCGCCCTGGTGCTCGGCGCGCAGGCGGCCCAGAAGGGCCTGAGCGCACTGGAAGTGCCGCTGATGACCGGCCTCAACTTCGCTGGCGGCTCGGAGTTCGCCGCCGTCGAACTGTGGACCTCGCCACCGCACATCGCACTGATCGTGGCAATCACCGCGCTGGTCAACAGCCGCCACCTGCTGATGGGCGCCAGCCTGGCCCCACTGCTGCAGCACCTGCCGCGCCGTCGTGTGCTGCCGGCGCTGTTCTTCATGTGCGACGAGAGCTGGGCGCTGGGCGTGGCCGACGCGCGTCGGCGCGCGCTTGGCTTCAGCCTGGCCTACTACCTGGGCGTCTCGGCCGGCCTGTACACGGTCTGGGTGGCCTGCACCGCACTCGGCGCGATCATCGGGCCGCTGCTGGGCGACATCCACGCCTATGGCTTCGACATGGCCTTCCCTGCCGTATTCCTGGTACTGCTGCGCGGCATGTGGCAGGGCATGAAGGCCGCGCGGCCGTGGCTGGTCAGCCTGGTGGTGGCCGCCGCCACTTATCTGCTGATCCCGGGCGCGTGGTACGTGGCCAGCGGCGCCCTGGCCGGCCTGGCCGCTGCCTGGCTGCTGGCGGAGGACGCGGCATGATCTTCAACGGCCTGATCCACTGGACCTCGGTGTTGACCATCGTGCTGATGGCCGCCGCCACCTACCTGACCCGCATCGTCGGCTTCCTCGCGCTGCGTAACCGCACGCTGAGCAAACGCGCAGTGACGGTAATGGAAGCCGCGCCGGGCTGCGTGCTGATCTCGGTGATCGCCCCGGACTTCGTCGCCGACAAGCCGGCCGACCTGGCCGCACTGGCCATCACCCTGCTGGCCGCCACGCGGTTGTCGATGCTGCCGACCGTGCTGATCGGCGTGGTCTCGGCGGGTGTGTTGCGTTATCTGATGGGGTAGCTACCGGTACGCCGGGCAACGCCCGGCGCACCGCAGTAGCGCCGCAGAGCAATCAGGCGCTGCTGCTTGCCGCCAGCAGGCACAGGCTGCGCGGCGGCAGCGTCCAGGCGCCTTCCTCATCCGGCTCCAACGGCGTTTCGTCGGTCTGCAGGAGTACGCGCCGGAACGACAAGGCGTCATCTGACACGCAGAACCGCTGCGGCTGCTCCCCGGCGTTCAACAGCAGGGCCAGGCTGACATGCCGTCCGGGCTCGCGCAGGCCGCTGTCGGGGCTGCGACCGTCCAGCACGATCAGCAGCGCACGCAGCCCTGCGTCATGCCAGTCCGCTTCCTCCATGCTGCGGCCGTCAGCATGCCGCCAGTCGATATCGCGCAGGCCCAGCGCTTCATCGTATTCGCCGCGCAGGAACCGGTTCCTGCGCAGCAGGCCATAGCGTCGGCGCAGCGACAGCGCCCGGCGTACGAACGCCACCTGCGCCTGGGCTGCCGGCTGCGCAGCACGCTCCCAGTCGATCCAGCTCAGCGGGTTGTCCTGGCAGTAGGCGTTGTTGTTGCCCTGCTGAGAATGGCCGAACTCATCGCCGGCCAGCAGCATGGGGGTGCCCTGCGCCAGCAGCAGCGTGGCCAGCAGGTTGCGCATCTGCCGCGCACGTACGGAGAGGATCGCCGGATCATCGGTCTCACCCTCCACGCCATGGTTGCTGGAAAGGTTGTGCGAATGGCCATCACGGTTGTCTTCGCCGTTGGCTTCGTTGTGGCGGTCGTTGTAGCTCACCAGATCATGCAGCGTGAACCCATCGTGTGCCGTTACCAGATTGATGCTGGCCGACGGCCGCCGGCCGTGGTGCTCGAACAGGTCGGCGGAGCCGGTGAAGCGCGTGGCGAACTCCGCCAGCTGGCCGCCATCGCCGCGCCACAGCGCGCGCACCGTATCTCGAAAACGGTCATTCCATTCGGCCCAGCCCGGCGGGAACTGGCCCAGCTGGTAGCCGCCCGGGCCGATGTCCCACGGCTCGGCGATCAGCTTCACCTGGCTCAGGATCGGGTCCTGGCGCACTGCGTCGAGGAAGCTGCCCGAGGCGTCGAACCCATGCCGTTCACGGCCGAGAATGGTCGCCAGGTCGAAGCGGAAGCCGTCCACCCGCATCTCGGTCACCCAGTAGCGCAGCGAGTCCATCACCATGCGCAGTGCACCGGCATTGGTCAGGTCGAACGTGTTTCCGGTGCCGGTATCGTTGATGTAGTAGCGGCGATCATCGGCCAGGCGGTAGTAGCTGGCGTTGTCGATGCCCTTGAAGGACAGCGTAGGGCCCAGCTCATTGCCTTCGGCGGTGTGGTTGTAGACCACATCCAGGATCACTTCGATGCCAGCATTGTGCAGCCGCGCGACCATCTGCTTGAACTCGGCGACGGTGCCCAGCGACAGGTAACGCGGCTGCGGCGCGAAGAAGCCGATGGTGTTGTACCCCCAGTAGTTGCGCAGCCCGCGCTCGAGCAGCTGCTGGTCATCGACGTAGGCGTGCACCGGCAGCAGTTCGATGGCGGTCACGCCCAGATGGCTGAGGTGGTCGACCACTGCGTCATGGCGCAGGGCAGACAAGGTGCCACGCTCGGCCTGCGGAACATCGGGGTGTTGCATGGTCAGCCCGCGCACGTGCGCTTCGTAGATCACGGTCCGGTCCCAGGGCGTGGCAGGTGCTCGCTCGGCACCCCAGCTGAAGGCCGGATCGATCACGGCACAGCGCGGCATGTAGCTGGCGCTGTCGCGGCGGTCGAAGCTCAGGTCGCCATCGCGGTGGCCCAAGGTGTAGCCGAACAGGTGGGGGGCCCACTTCAGTTCGCCCACAATCTGCTTGGCGTAGGGGTCCAGCAGCAGCTTGTTGGGATTGAAGCGATGGCCTTCCTCCGGCGCATAGGGGCCATGCACCCGGTAGCCATAGCGCTGGCCGGGCCGCACGTCCGGCAGGTACCCATGCCAGATCTCGTTTGTGTACTCGGGCAGCGCGATGCGTTCCACTTCGCGGTTGCGTGCATCGAACAGACAGAGTTCAACCCGGGTGGCATGCCGCGAGTACAGCGCGAAGTTCACACCCAACCCGTCCCAGGTCGCTCCCAGCGGGAAGGGCCGGCCTTCGCGCACGCGCGAGGTCTGCGTCCACTTACGGCTCGCCATCGGTGCCCTCCTCCCCGCGCGCGGCGGCAATCTCGGCCTCCACCAACCGCTCGGCCATGTGCCAGTGCCGTTGCTGCTGATCATCCGGGCGCCCTTCTGCCTCCCAGATCTGGTGGGCCAGTGCCTCAATCCGCTGCCGTCGTTCCCTGCTGTCCATCCCTACCTGCCTCCTCGTTGATCCATATCGCCAACGGGCTGCCAGCCAGAAGCCTGGCCACGTCCGTGGTTGCGTTGAAATGTTCGATACGCCCATCAAGGACGTTGCGCATGGGGCCTGTCGGCACCCCACGCAGCGTCACATCGCTGCCGACGTCGCGCGGCGCATGCAGGCTTGGGCCAGGCACGGCGGTGGGCGAACCACGCCGCACGACCACCAGCAGCATCTGCGCCTGATGCCTGCGCGTGAACGCCAGCCACGGTGAGCGCGCAGGCGCGGACAGCGGCTGCAGCGCGCCGTGCAGGAACAGCTGCGGGTGCCGGCGGCGGCAATCCAGTAATCGCCGGAGTAGAAATGCCTTGATCCCACCGTCCCGCCAGTCCTCCAGCAGCGCGGGCCACGCGCGCGCATCACGCAGCCACGCCTGCCGCGCTGGATAATCCACGGCGCGCCGGTTGTCCGGGTCCACCAGGCTCAGGTCCCAGCCTTCACCGCCTTGGTAAAGATCGGGCACGCCGGGAAGGCAGTGCTGCAGGCACAGCTGTGCCAAACCGTTGCAGGCGCCCGCCGGCGCGATGCGCGCCACGAAGGTCGCCAGCGCCTCCCGCACCGGCTGCAACGGCGCTCCATCCAGCAGCGCGTGCAGCCACTGCGCGGCGCCCTCCTCCACGGCCACGTTGGGATCGGACCAGCTGCTGACCCGCTTGCCCTCGCGCAACGCCTTGGTCAGCCATTGCACCATCCTCGATGGGAAGCCTGCGCCGGGGGTACCGTGCATCGGCCACGCGGCGACGAGCGCCTGCCATAGCGCATAGGCCTCGGCACCCGGCAATGGCATTGGCGCGCCGGCGCGGGTCGCCATCCGGCTCCAGCGCCGCACCGCGTCCCGCCACTCGACCGTGCAGGTACTGAGAACCGCCAGCCGTGCCCGGCTGTCGGCCCCGCGCTTGTGATCGTGGGTCGCCAGCGCAAGCAGCGCCCTGGGATGGCGCCGCAGGCGCCCGGCTGCATGTTCCAGCAGCTCGCGCCCCTCCATGCCCAGCCGCTGCGGATCACTGCCGACTTCGTTGCGCGACAGCAGCCTGAAATAGCGATAGAACCCGGTATCTTCCACCGACTTGGCATTCAGCGGCGCGGCCAGCTGCCCGAACCGTACGCGCAGCTCGGTTTCAGCCGGCGCCTGGCCGGGAAGTGCCTGCAGCAGCAGATCCAGCGCGGCGCGTGCCGCACCGTCCAGCGCCTCGCGCGCAGCAGCTGCAGCGTCCACCAGCGCCTTTCGTTCACCCGCCCCCTGCAGCGAATAGGGCCGGTAGGTGCGGTAGTGCCGCAGCAATGAAGCCAATGCGCGTGCCAGCGCAGCCACTCCGATATCGGCCTCGGCCAGCCGGGGCTGCAGGACCTGCTGCGCACTGCGCAGCAGCCGCTGGAAGTCTGCGTGAAGGCCCTGGCGCAACATCATGCCGCGAGCGTCCTGCTGAATCCGGTCAAAGCTGCGCGAGTCACCGCCCAGCGCCTGCCACGTGCGCGAGAGCGCGGGTGCAGCCGCCGGATCGTGCAACCAGGCACCGGTCTGGTCCATGAAGTCATAGCCGGTGGTGCCGTCGCAGGCCCAGCTGTCGGGCAGCTGCTCGCCCTCGGCCAGTATCTTCTCCACATGCAGGCTCACCGCCTGCGGATCACGACCGCCGGCCGCACAGGCTGCGTCGAGCGATTCACGAAGGCGCCGCAGGTAGGCGCCCGGGGAGGACAGGCCATCCACATGGTCGATACGCAGGCCGTCCACCCATCCCTCGCGTACCAACCGCAGCGGCAGCGCATGCACCGCCTCGAACACGTCGTCGCGCTCCACCCGCAGCGCGGCCAGTTCATTGATATCGAAGAAGCGCCGGTAGTTCACCTGATCGCCCGCCGTGCGCCACCAGGCCAGCCGGTAGTGCTGCCGCTGCAGCAGCGTATGCAGCCGTTCAACGCTGCGGTTGCAGCGCTCGGCCCACGCCGGCCACTGCGCGGGGTCCAGTGGATGGCTGCGCGGCGACAAGGGCAACGCCAGACCATGGTGGCGCAGCACGGGACGCGCGTTGTCCACCACCACGCGCACTACGCCATCGCGCACCGCGTCGTGCAACGGCCGGTCCAGTGCAGGCAGCCAGAGCCGGCCCTCGCAGCCCGGCGCCTCCCAGTCGATGTCAAACCATTCTGCGTGCGGGCTTCGACGCCCGTGCATCAGCACATCGTTCCACCAATGGCTGTGCGGGGACGCCGCCAGATGGTTGGGTACGATGTCGAGGATCAGGCCCATGCCGTGCGCGCGCGTCGCTGTGGCCAGTTGCCGGAAGGCTTCTTCGCCGCCCAGTTCCGGATTGATGCGGGCCGGGTCGATGCCATCGTAGCCATGCGTGGACCCGGGCAGCGCAGCGGCGATCGGCGACAGGTAAAGATGGCTGACGCCCAGCGCGGCGTAGTAAGGCAGCTGCGTCGCGGCGGCCTCGAGGGCGAAGCCTGGATGCAATTGCAGGCGTACGGTGGCACGCAATGGAGTCATCGCCGCTCCCTCCGCCGCGTGGCGCTGAACCTGGCAATACGCGCGTCAACCGCGTCCTGTTCCCACGCCAGCGGTAGCCGCCGGCGCCAGTTCGGATGGCCGTTGACGGTGCCCGGCAGGTTCACCTGCGCGCGGCTCCCCAGCGCATCTTCCAGCGGGAGCAACGCCAACCGCGAAGGCGCGTGCGCGACCAGCGACAGCGCACGCGCTTCCAGCGTCGCGCCCTCGCCTCGGGCAACTGCGGACAGTCCCTGCACCTCACTGGCGCGCGCGTGCAACGCCGCTGCAAGCCCGGTCAGCTCACCCAGGCGGGCACGCCAGCGCAGGTCGCGCCCGTGCAGCCAGCCGGACAGCGGTGGCAGATCATGGGTGGAGGGCATGGCCACCGCATCGCGGCGCCACCGTGGCGCCGGCAGGAAGTGCTCACCATTGCGGGCGAACGGCAGCACCTCGATGCCCAGGATGCCGCGGGCTGCCAGCCGCTGGCGAATGCCCGGAGGCACCACGCCCAGGTCTTCACCGATCAGCACGCAGCGATGCCGCCACGATTCCAGAACCAGCAGGTTGATCAGATCATCGAACGGATAGCGCAGGTACACGCCCTGCCCGGCGCCCGAGCCACAGGGAAGCACCCACAGCCGCTGCAGGCCGAGGATATGGTCGATGCGCAGCCCACCACGGCCGGCCATCACGGCGCGCAGCACGCGAATGAACGGCTCAAAGCCCTCGCGCTGCAGCGCGGAGGGTGACCAGCTGGTGATACCCCAGGCCTGGCCCAGCGGATTGAACGCATCCGGCGGCGCGCCCAGCTCAAGGCCCTGCAGCAAATGGTCGCCGCCGGTCCGGGCCTCGACGCCCTGCGGCGCGCAACCCACCGCCAGATCTGCGATCAGCCCGATCGACGCGCCGTCGTCGCGCAATCCCGCCTGCACCTGCGCCCAGCCCTGCCGCGCCAACCACTGCGCAAACGCATGGTCGTCAGCGCTTCCAGTGAACCGGTCGGCGGCGTGCTGGCAATAGCGCAGCAGGGATTCGCCCTGCGCATCGCACCACGTCTGCATCTGTTCGTACTGAGCCGGCGCCTGCTGCCGCAGCCACTGGCGCACCTGGCGCAGCCAGCGCCACTTCAACGCCGCCGAGTGCGGCCAGTCGATGCGGCGCGCGGCAGTGGCTGCTGCAACGGCCGTCGCCAGTGCTTCGTCTTCAGCCAGCACGGCGTCGGCTGCTTCCGGCAGTACCTGCGGCAGGGAGGTCTGCAGCGGATCGAGCCAGCGCCGGTCGCTGGGCGAATAGGGGCTGTAGCCTGGCCCTGGTGGCAAGCCGGCATGCAGCGGGCTCAACGCCACTGCATCGCCGCCGTGACGGTGCAGCAGTTCGCTCCATCGCGCACAGCCGGCGCTGTCACCGATGCCGGCGTCGTCGCGAGCGCGCAGGCTGTAGACCTGCGCCGACAGGCCCCAGCCGCGCAGCAAGCCCAGCGGCCACCAGGCACGCTGTGGTGCCACCGCAATCGCCTGTTGCCGTCCGCCCTGGCGCCACCGCCAGTAGCCGGGCTGGTCCGGCACGCGCCAGCGCCCTTGCGCATCGGGGTGTGCCGGCAGCACTGCGCCCTGCTCATCCACCCAGCACGCTGCGCCTGCCGCCTGGGGCATCGCCAGCAGCTGTCCACAGCAGGCCGTGCGCAGGCCACCGTGCTCGGGCGCTGCATCGCCCTGCAGCGCCTCCAGCACCGCGCGCAGCACGTCCGGTGCGACCTCGCGCTCGACACCGGCCACGTCGGTCCAGCGGACCAGCAGGCCCGCGCGCCGTGCCGCCTCCAGAACCGCCGCATCGGTACTCATGCGGCGACCCAACAGGCAAACACGCCGCCGCCTGCGGGCAGCAACGTGGCAGCGTCCGGCCCTACAACGTGCTCCCCGGCCGGCATCGCATGCACCACCGGCGACGGGCCGACATTGACCGCGATCCACCACTGGCCCGACGGCAGCTGCCAGCCCGCCTGCACCGCGCCTTCGCCCAGCACGCGCGCACCCAACGACCGCGCCTGCAGCAACCCGGGCTGCAGATAGCGCCTGCGCAGTGCCAGAAACCCGCTCGTGCAGCGCAGCCAGTGCTGCGACCAGGGATCATCGCCGGGCGGCGACGTGTAGGACGCCTGCAGGGTGGCCGGGTCGTTCGGGTCGGGAATACGCGCGCGCGAGGCGGCGTCGGCAAAGGCGCTGAAACCAGCGAACTCGCGGCGACGCCCTTCGCGCACCGCCTCGTCCAGTGGCGGCGCGTAATCGGTGAAGAACAGGAACGGCGATTGCGCCTGCCACGGTTCGCCCATGAAAAGCAGCGGGATCATCGGCGTCAGCAGGGTCAACGCCAGCGCCGCACGCAGCCGCGCCGGATCCACCAGCATCGACAAGCGCTCGCCGAAAGCACGGTTGCCTACCTGATCGTGGTTCTGCGCGAATGCCACAAAACGCGCGGGAGACAGGTCGGCGCTGGGTTCGCCGCGGGGATCGCCGCGCAGGTCCGGTTCGCCCTGCCAGGCGAATCCCTCGGCCAGGCAGCGCGCCAGCAGCGCTTCGGCGCGACCGGCATAGGCCGCGTAATAGCCTTCCTGCTCGCCGGTCAGCATCACGTGCAGCGCGTTGTGGAAGTCGTCATTCCATTGCCCCTGGTAGGCGCCGCGCAACCATCGCGCCTGGTTGCGTTCGTTCTCCAGCACCAGGTGCGCGCGCGGCACCACCGCGTGTACCTCCTCGGCCAGCTGCTGCAGGAAGCGCTCATCATCGATGGCATGCACCGCATCCAGGCGCAGCCCATCGAAGCGGTAGTCGCGCAACCACATCAGCGCGTTGTCGATGAAGAAGCGCCGCACCCAGGGCTGGCGGAAGTCGATGGCCTCGCCCCAGGGTGTACTGCGGTCATCACGGAAGAACCCCCGCGCGTACTGGCGCAGATGGTTACCCTGCGGTCCGAAGTGGTTGTAGACCACGTCCAGCAACACGGAAAGCCCAGCGGCATGTGCCGCCTCGACGAAGGCATTCAGCGCTGCCGGCCCGCCGTAAGCATGGGCCGGCGCATACGGGAACACGCCGTCGTAGCCCCAGTTGCGCTGGCCGGGAAACTGCGCGACCGGCATCAGCTCAATGGCGGTGATGCCAATCGCGGCCAGCATCGGCAGCTGCGCGGTCAGCGCCGCGAAGCCGCCGCCGGCCTCGATGTGTACTTCATAGATCACCAGGTCCTGCCAGGCATGCCCGCGCCACGTGGGTTGCACCATGTCCTTGTCCAGCACCACCGCGCTGTCGCCGTCGATGCCATCCGGCTGCCAGCGCGAGGCCGGGTCGGGCACGTCCAGGCCGGAAGGAAGGCGAAAACGGTAGCGGTCGCCATGCGATGCCGGTGTTCGCAGCCAGTGGCAGCCGTCCGGGTCGCGTTGCATCGGCCGCTGCGTGCCGTTCAGGCACAGCGCCATCGTCCTTGCGTCCGGTGCCCACACGCGGAACTCCACCCCGTCACCGGCCACAGGCCATGCGCCCAGGCGCGGCGTCACTCCCGTCATGCATCAACCTGCAGGTACAGCGTGGACAGCGGCGGCAGCGTGAGCCGCAGCGACTGGGCGTGGCCATGCATCGGCCGGGGCTCGGTAAGCGCCGCTCCGAGGTTGCCGCTATTGCCGCCACCGTAGTACGCGCTGTCGGTGTTGAGTCGTTCGGTCCAACGCCCCGGGTGCGGCACGCCGACCCGGTACGCCTCGCGCCGCACCGGGGTGAAGTTGCTCACTACCAGAAGGGTGCGGCCGCTACCGGCCGGATCCCGTCGGATGAACGCGTAAACGCTGTTGCGGCTGTCGTCGGCCACGCTCCAATCGAAACCGCGTTCGTCGCGCTCGTCGCGATGCAACGCGGGTTCGGCGCGGAGCACGCCGTTGAGGTCTCGCACCAGGCGCGACAGGCCCTGGCCCTCACTGCTGGCCGCCTGTGCCCAGTCCAGTGCCGCATCGTGCGACCACTCGTGGCCCTGGCCGAACTCGCCGCCCATGAACAGCAGTTTGCTCCCGGGGTGCGCCCACATGAAGCCGAAGTACGCGCGAAGCTGGGCCAGCCGCTGCGCCGGCTCGCCCGCCATCTTGGCCAGCAGCGCTCCCTTGCCATGCACCACCTCGTCATGCGACAGCGGCAGCACGAACCGTTCGGAGAAGGCGTAGACCAGGCCGAAGCTGATCTCGCTGTGGTGATGCTGGCGATGGACTGGATCGCGACCCAGGTACTGCAGGGTGTCGTGCATCCAGCCCATGTTCCATTTATGGGTGAAGCCAAGCCCGCCCGCTTCCACCGGCGCGGTCACGCCCGGCCACGCGGTGGATTCCTCGGCGATCACCAGCACGTCCGGGAAGCGCTCGCGCAGCGTCTGGTTCATCCGCCGCAGGAACGCGACCGCCTGCAGGTTCTCGCGCCCGCCCTGCTCGTTGGGCACCCACTCCCCCTCGGCACGGCTGTAATCCCGGTACAGCATCGACGCTACGGCGTCCACGCGCAGACCGTCGATATGGAAGCGCTCCACCCACTCCAAGGCACTGCCGATCAGGTAGGCGGCCACCTCATTGCGGCCATAGTTGTAGATCAGCGTGTCCCAGTCGGCGTGCACTCCTTCGCGCGGATCCGCATGCTCGTACAGCGCAGTCCCATCGAACCCGGCCAGGCCATGCGCATCGTTCGGGAAGTGCGCGCTCACCCAGTCCACGATCACTCCCACGCCGGCCTGGTGGCAGCGGTCCACGAAGCGCGCGAAGGCCTGCGGCGTGCCATGGCGCGCCGTCGGCGCGTAGATGCCCAGCGGCTGGTAGCCCCAGGAACCGCCAAAGGGATGCTCGCTGACCGGCAGCAGCTCGATGTGGGTAAAGCCGAGTCCGGCCACGTACGGAATCAACCGGTCGGCCAGGGCATCCCAGTCCAGCGGCGCACCCTCGTCGCTGCGCTGCCAAGAGCCCGCATGTACTTCGTAGATGGACAGCGGTGCGCAGGTTCCGGCCTGGCGTCGGGCCGCCAACCATGCGTCATCGTGCCACTGCGTCGGCGCCGCCGAAGGCACCCGCGAAGCGGTGGCCGGTGGCAGCTCGGCCCAGCGCGCCATCGGATCGAACTTGTCGGGCATCACCCGGCCGTCGGCGCCGACGATGCGGAATTTGTAGCGGGCACCGGCCTGCACCCCCGGCAGGAACAGTTCCCACACGCCGGCGGTGTGACGCAGCCGCATCGGATGGCGTCGGCCATCCCATCCATTGAAATCGCCAACCACCGCGACCCGCTGGGCATTGGGTGCCCACACCGCGAAGCGCACGCCCGCGATGCCCTGCACCTGCATCGGCACCGCCCCCAGCTGCCGCGCCGCATCGGCATCACCGGAATGGAACCGATGCAGCAGTGCTTCGTCCAACAGTGGACCGAAGGCATAGGCATCGTGCACCTGCTCCACGCCCTGCTCGAAATGCAGGGCAAGCAGCGGTATCGCCGCGTCGCCGGCCACGCCCTCGAACAGGCCGGGCAACGGGCCGGGAGACAGGTCCCAGCGCCGCCCATCGTCTGCAATCACCTCGACGCGCTGCGCATGCGGCACCAGCACGCGCAGCTGGCGTCCGCCTTCTGGCTGGCGATGCGGGCCCAGCCAGGCGAATGCATCGGCCGGGCGCGCGTGGACGAGGTCCTCCAGGGCCGGCGCGATGCGCTGATCCAATCCCGTCTCCGTGATCGCTTCATCCTCCAGGGCGACCAGATGCAGGCTGTCGTGGCTCATGCAGCCACCTGGCAGGTCTGCTGGTACAGGGCCAGATAGGCGCGTCCGGCCGCATCCCAGCCACCCGGCCGCAGCATGGCCGCGCGGCGCATGGCCTGCAGCAGGCCCGGCAGGCGGAAGGTGCGCATCGCCCGTTCCACGCAGCGGCGCAGTCCATCAGCGTTGGCGCCATGGAACAGAAATCCGGTCACGCCATCCTCGACGGTATCCACCAGCCCGCCGGTCGCGTGCGCGATGGGCAGGCAGCCGAAGCGCTGTGCGTACATCTGGCTCAGCCCGCAGGGTTCGAAGCGTGAAGGCATCAGCAGGAAATCGGCGCCGGCAAACATCTGGCGGGCCAGCGCTTCCTCGAACCCGATGAAGGCGCCCACCCGCCCCGGGTAGCGGCGGGCCAGCGCCTGCACCTGGGCTTCCACCTGCGGCTCGCCACCTCCGATGATGACCAGCTGGCCGCCGGCCGCCACGATCTGGGGCGCCACGTCGCAGGTGATGTCCAGGCCCTTCTGGTGCACCAGCCGCGAGACCACCGCGAACAGCGGGCCGGTCGACGGCGCCAGGCCGAACGCCTTGCGCACCGCATGCGCGTTGGTGGCGCGCCCGGTCCACTCACCAATGCCGAAGTGGGCCTTGAGATGGATATCGCGGCGCGGATCCCAGCTGGCATCGATACCGTTGACGATGCCACTCAGATGCCCGCCGGCCGCCCTCCGTGCCAACAGGTCATGCAGCCCGCAGCCGTCATCAGGGGCGGTGATCTGCTGCGCGTAGCGCAGGCTGACCGTGTTCAGCCGCGTGGCATTGGTGATGCCGCCCTGCAGGAACGACATCTGACCGTGGAAGTGCAGCTCATCCAGGTGTTCGGCCGGCACGCCCAGCACAGGTGCCAGCGCGTATGGAAACAGCCCCTGGTAAGCCAGGTTGTGGATCGTCAGCAGGGTCGGCACGGCGGTCCGGTCCCAACGTACGTAGGCGGCCGCCATGGCCACCGGCCAGTCATTCAGGTGCAGCAGCTGCGGCGACCAGTCCAGCCCGGCACGCCCGGCCGCAATCTCCGCAGCCGCATGCGAAAGCGTCGCGAAGCGAACCGCGTTGTCCTTCCACTCCTGCCCCTGCCCGTCCACATAGGGCGAGCCCTCACGCTCGTACAGCTCCGGCGACAGCAGCACGTAGATCGGAAGGCCGTCGGCCTGCACCGCCATGCCGATCGTGCACGCCGGCAAGCCGGCCCGCGCGCTGACCTGTCCCACCCGCTGCAGCTGTGGCAGGCGCTGCAGTACCTCCGGGTAGCCGGGCAGCAGCACACGCGAATCACAGGCACCGCGCACCGCACGCGGCAGCGCCGCGGCCACATCGCCCAGGCCACCAGCCTTGACGAAGTCCGCCATCTCGGTGGCAACGAACAAAACGCGCTGCACCAGTTCCGGCAGATCCAACGGTTGCGAATGGCCGCGGCGGGTGCCGATCGGCACGGGCGTGACGGGAGAGATCGCAACGGGTGAAGCGGACTGGGCGGCGCGGGCCATGGGGATGATCTCGGATGCTTCAGGCAGACAGACGCCAGCGGCGCCCGGACGGGCGCTGATGCTGGGAAGGAAGTCGACGCAGGACGTGGGGGACGCCAGCGAGAGGCTCAGGACGACAATAGCCCTCCATGCGATCAATCAACCGTGAAGCCATGGCGATTTCTTTGTGACAAGGCGTCATGAGCTCAGTACACATGACATGCGCCCGGCTCCTGCCTGTGTCTCTCCCGTAGAGCCGAGCCCGCGCTCGGCTGCTGGCAATCCCGTTTGCCCCGTGAGCCGGGCATGGGCTCGGCTCTACAGAGATTGTCCCTGCGACACCCGGTCGCAGCCCGCCGAACCACCCGCTTGACCAATGTCAAACCGCCCGCCGCCACGCGGGCGTATTCCTATGCAGGACCCGAACACACCGGCGCTGCCGGCCTCTACAAGGACCCTCCGATGAGCTACTCCCCCGACAACGCCCAGCTCGTGAATGCGCTGCAGAACGTCATGGTGATCTCCACCACCGACCTGCAGGGCAACATCACCTACGCCAATGACCTGTTCTGCACGCTCACCGGCTTCGCCCGCGAAGAGCTGATCGGCCAGCCGCACAGCATCGTGCGCCATCCAGACGTACCCAAGGCCGTCTACAAGGACATGTGGGACACCATCAAGGCCGGCAAGACCTGGACCGGGATCGTGCCCAACCTCGGCAAGGGCGGCGTGCTCTACGTGGTCGATACCACCGTGCAGCCGCTGTTCGACACCGACGGCAACATCACCTCGTACATCAGCATCCGCCGCGTGGTGAACGACCTGATGCAGAACTACGACCTGGTCGAGTTCAGCAAGGAGAAGTTCGACGACTTCTACGAGGCCGCGTGAACGCTCTCCCGACCAGTACGCCCTTCAGCCGCCTGCTGGTGGGTTTTGCGTCCGAGTCGGGCAACGCCCGCGCCCTGGCCCAGCGCCTGGGCGCGGGCCTGCAGCCGCACGGGCCGCAGGTGCTCCCGTTCAACGACATCGACGTGGCCAGTCTCGGCCACGGCGATGTGCTGCTGGCGATTTCCAGCTCGTTCGGCGATGGCGAACCGCCGGCCAATGGCGAGCGGTTCTTCGAAACCCTGCGCCAGACCCCGACGCTGAGCGGCCTGCGCTATGCGGTGTTCGGCCTCGGTGATACCGGCTATCCCAGCTTCTGCGGCTTCACCAAGGCGCTGGATGCCGCGCTGAGCGAGCGCCAGGCGCAGCCGCTGCTGCACCGCGTGGATGCCGACCTGGGCTACGAGCTGTTCTTCCAGCAATGGCAGCCGGTGCTGGGCCAGGTGCTGGGTGGCGACCTCAGCGCTGGCCAGGACCTGCACCTGCAGGTCACCGCCTATGGCGAAGACAATGCCTTTGCCGCCCGCATTCTCGAACGCCGCCGCTTGAACAGCAGCGACCCGGCCGCCTGGCATCTGCAACTGGACATTGCCGGCAGTGGCATGGCCTACCGCGCGGGTGACACCCTGCACGTGGTACCCGAGAACGACCCTGCCTTGCTGCAGGCATTGGCCACCTGGTACGGCGACACCGCCGCCGTGGCCGCCCTGCATGACCGCGAGCTGCGCCTGCTGAGCAAGGGCGTGCTGCGCGAACTGGCCAGGCTCGGCGGTAGCGAGGTACTGAAGGGCCTGTTGAAGGTCAGCCAGAAGCGCGAGCTGGACGCCTACCTGCACGGTCTGGACCTGCTGGACGTGCTGCAGGACCACGCCACGCCGGACAGCGTGCCGCTTGCCCGGCTGCGCGAACTGCTGTCACCGCGGCTGCCGCGCGCCTATTCGATCGCCTCGCACCCGTGCGACGACCAGCTGAGCCTGTGCGTGCGCGAAGTGCGCTACACCCTGCGCGGCCGCGAACGCTTCGGCACTGCCACCGGCAGCCTGCTGCATGGCGGCGATCATGCACGCGTGTACTGCCGCTCCAACCCTGGCTTCCACCTGCCCGATACCGGCCAGGCACCGCTGCTGCTGGTCGGTACCGGTACTGGCATCGCACCCTTGATGGGCCTGCTGCAGGAACTGCAGGCCAGCGGCTGGGCACGCGAGGTGCACCTGGTGTTTGGCGAGAAGCACAGCAAGCACGACTACCTGTACCGCGACCAGCTGCAGGACTGGCATACCCGGGGCGTTCTGGCTGGCCTGCATACCGCGTTCTCGCGCGATGGCGTCGAAAAGGTCTATGTGCAGCATGTGCTGCAGCAGCGTGCCGCCGAAGTGCGCGACGTATTGGCCCGGGGCGGGCATCTGTACCTGTGCGGCAACAAGCGACACCTGGAAGGCGCGGTGCGCGAGGCCGTCGATGCCATCGGTGGCGAAGGGCGCTGGGACGCGCTGCGCGGTGAAGGCCGCACCCACTGCGAGTTGTATTGATCCATGACCAACGGACCGCACGGACCTTGAACCGGTAGAGCCGGCCTCTGTAGCCAACCATTGCCTGTGCATCACGGTAGAGCCGGCCGCTGGCCGGCTGCTCAGCATTCCGTGGTTGCCGGCCAGCGGCCGGCACTACCATCAGATGTGACCAACCATCGCCGGTGCGTCCATCACGGGTCAATTGCCGACAATGCGGCCGTCCACCATGCGCGCCACCTGCTGGCCGAACATGGCCACGTCCTGCGGATCATGGCTGATCAACAACAATGGGATGCCGGTCTTGTCCAGCACTGCCTCCAGCTCCTGCCGCAGGTGCTGGCGCAGGTCGTGGTCCAGTGCGGAGAACGGTTCATCCAGCAGCAGCGCCTGCGGTTGCGTCACCAGCGCCCGCGCCAGTGCGGTGCGCTGGCGCTGGCCACCGGAGACCTGCGAGGGCAGCAGATCGCCCACCGTGTCGATGCGGAAGGCGTGCAGCCACTGCTCCACCGCGTCGAAACGCTGGCCGATCCGAGGATTCAACCATCCCTTCTGCAGCCCGAACGCCACGTTCTGGCGCACGCTCAGGTGCGGGAACAGCGCATAGTCCTGGAACACATACCCCAGCCGGCGGTGCTGCGGCGGCACGTACACGCCAGTGGCCGCATCGAACACGGCCTGGCCTTGCAGGCGTACATGCCCCTGCCGCGGCCGCAGCAGCCCGGCCACCGCCTTCAGGGTCAGGCTCTTGCCGGCGCCTGAAGGTCCGGCCAGCACCACCTGGCGCTGCGTGCACTGCAGAGATACGTCCAACACGAAATCCTGGCCGGCCGCCTGCAGGCGGCGCTGCACCTGCAGGTCAAGCCACATCACGCAGCTCCCGGCGACGTCCGCCCACCAGCCGCGCGGCCAGCAACAGGATCACGATGCACACCACCGAGGTCAGGATCACCAGCGCATTGGCCTTGCCGTCCTGACCGGCCTGCACCGCCTCGTAGATGGCGATCGACAACGTCTGCGTCCGGCCCGGAATGCTGCCGGCCACCATCAACGTCGCGCCGAATTCGCCCATCGCGCGTGCAAACGCCAGCAACAGGCCGGCAAGAATGCCGCGCCAGGCCAGCGGCAGCGTGACGCGGAGGAACACCGCCGCTTCGGACACACCCAGCGTCCGCGCGGCCTGCTCCAGCTGTCCGTCCACTTCCTCGAATGCCGCGCGTGCCGGCTTGAACACCAGCGGCAGCGAAGCCACCGCCGCCGCAATCACCGCAGCCTGCCAGGTGAACACCAAGTTGATGCCGAACCACGACTGCAGCCACGCGCCGATCGGGCCGTTGCGACCGATCAGCACCAGCAGGTAATACCCCAGCACCGTTGGTGGCAGCACCATCGGCAGGGTCAACAGCGAATCCAGCAGCTCACGGCCGGGAAAGCGCCGACGCGCCAGCAGCGCGCCCAGCGCCACGCCCAGCACCAGGTTGATCGCGGTGGCCCAGCCGGCCACCTTCAGCGACAACCCCAATGCACTCCAGTCCAGATCCATGCGTCAGGGCTTGCCGAATCCGTGCCGGGCCAGGATCGCCTGGCCCGGCGCCGAACGCACGAAGGCGACAAACCGCTTGGCCTCTGCCGGCTGCGCGCTGGCCCTGGTCACCGCCAGCGGATAGGCGATGCGCCCGGACACCGGTACCGCGAAGGCACGGCGTACCCGGTCCGGCATCGCCTGCGCGTCAGTGGCATAGACGAAGCCGGCATCCACTTCACCGCGCGCCACGTAATCCAGCGACTGGCGCACGTTCTGCGTGGTGATGATCCGGCCCTGCACCGACGGCCACAGGCCGGCCGCTTCCAGCGCGCCCTTGGCATAGCGGCCGACCGGCACGCTGTCCGGGTTGCCCAGTGCGATGCGTTGCACGCCGGCACCGGCCAGGTCCTTCAAGCTGCGCGGCGCGGCCCTGGCCTGCGGCGGCACCACCACCCACAGCGCATTCACCGCGAACACCGCGCGGCTGCCGGCCGCCAGCAGGTCCTGCTGCTGGGCCTGGTCCATGGTGGCTTCATCGGCCGACGCGAACACATCCACCGGCGCGCCGCGGCTGATCTGCTGCAGCAGTACGCCAGAGGCGGCGAAGTTGAAATCGACCCTGGTTCCCGGGTGCGTCTTCTCATAGGCCGCACCCAGTTCGCGGAAGCTCTCGGTCAGGCTCGACGCCGCCGACACCGTCAGGTCGGCCGCCCAGGCCGGTACCGTGGCCAGCAGGCCCAGCCACAACAATGCCGCTCGCTTCATGCCCAGCCCCCTGCCTGATCAGTCCAGTCCGGCGTCCCGGGCTACGGCCAGTTCCGCCAGCCGGTCCGGGTCCAGCAACAGCATCTCACGTTGGTTCACCGCAATCACACCCTCGTCGCTCAACCGGCGCAGCACCCGGCTCACCGTCTCCGGCGCCATCCGCAGGTAGTTGGCGATTTCGGTGCGGGCCATGCTCAGGTTGAAGCGGGTGGCGGAGAATCCGCGCCGGGCATAGCGCTCGGAAAGATCCAGCAGGAACGCCGCCATGCGCTCCTCGGTGCGATGGTTGGCGGCCAGCGTGGCGACCTTGCCGATCTCGGCGCTGAGCAGGTTGAACAGCCGCGCCTGCAACCCCGGCATGCGCGTGGCCAGCAGGCTCAATCGCGGAAACGAGATCCGGCACAGGTAGACGGTGTCCAGGGCCACGGCGTTGCAAGGGAAGCGCGCGCCGTGGATGGCATTGAGCCCGATCACCTCGCCCGGCAGACTGAAACCCAGCACCTGCTCGTTGCCCTGGCTGTCATCGACGAACGTCTTGACCATGCCGGCACGCACCGCGGCGATCGAGTCGAACGGATCGCCGGCACGGAACAGGTAGTCGCCGGCCTGGAACGGGCCGACGTGGTCGACCAGCACATGCAGTTCGCCCAGCGCGGTCTTGTCGTAGCCCTGCGACATGCAGGCGTCGGAGAACGCACAGGTGCTGCAGAAGTGCAGCGCGTCTCCGTCATCGGCTGCTGCCGGATTGGGCGTGGCCGGCCGGGACGCAGAGGGAGCGGAGGGGTTCAGAGGCATTGCAGCGAGGCAGGAACGAAGGCCCTCATCATACGACAGCGCACCGCCCGGCCCTACGCAACGTGCACCTACTCTGGCGCGGGTTCGGAACGCCGCTGCGGGCCACGCTGCCGCATGCTGTCGCGCACGTCCACGTCGAACTGCAGCTGCAGCATGCTGTCGTCATCCAACGCGATACCGAAGCCCAGCCCATCACGGCAAGGCAGCCTCCCCGCCAGCGACTCAACGGCCTGGCGCGGCAATACCAACCGGCAGAACGTCCCGCCATCAAGCAACACCGCCTGATCGCCGGCATGCAGCGACAGCGCCACGCCCCAGCCGCCACTGCCGCCAAAACGGGTCAGGTTCTCGACCGACTCGCCTGCCAGCAATCGTGCCAGTTCTTCCTCATCCACGCGCAGGCGCATCGATTGCTGTTGCAGCTGGACCTTCATGCTGTGATGGACTCCCATTCCGACGGGGTATTGCAGTTGAGCAGCAACGCCCGATCCTCCGGCGCCAGTGGCATCCGTGTCACGCCCAGGCATTCCTGCAGGGCGCGCAGTGAACGGCGCGCCGTCGGGTCCTCGATCAAGGCCTGCAGCACGCGGCGGCAATGATCATCGATCTGCAACCGCATCGGCAACGGTTCATCGTCGAATACCGTGCAGGCACGGCCTTGACCGGCCTGCAGCCGTTGCAGCAGCGCGGGTGTCACCCTGGGCGTATCGACCGGCACCACCCAAGCGGGGCCGTCTGGCATCTGCATCGCCACACTGTAGAGGCCGCCCAGTGGGCCGTAGCGCGCGACCCTGTCCGGGATGCCACCAAACGCTGGGTAGTCACCGCTCACCCATACCCTCCCGGCACCGGCCTGCAGCAGCAGCCCGCGCATATGTTCCAGCAGCGTGCGGCCGTGCCAGGGCAGCAGCGCCTTGTCGCGGCCCATCCGGCTGGACAGGCCGCCGGCCAGCACGATGCCATCAATGGGGATGTTCGTGATCGTGCGCATGGTCATGGCCGGGTTCGCCGTCCGCATGGCACAGGCTGCAACCCTCGCTCCACGCGCTGTCGCCGTCCTCGTAATGCTCCTGCTTCCAGATCGGGCACTGGTGTTTCACCACTTCGATCAACTGCCGGCAGGCCCGGAACGCTTCGTCACGGTGCGGGCTGCCGGCGGCCACCACCACCGCCACATCGCCGATGCCCAACCGGCCCTTGGCATGCGCTACATACAGCTTCAGCTTCGGACCGAACGTGGCTTCGACCTCGGCGGCCAGGCGCTTGAATTCGTTCAGCACCAGCGGTTCGAACAGATCGTAGGTGATCCCGGTCACCCGCCGGCCCACGTTGACATCGCGCACTTTGCCGATGAACACATCGATGCCGCCGAAGCCAGGATCGGACACTGCCGCGATGCCCTCGGCCGGATCGATCGCCGCCTGCGCGCGATCCACCACCTTGGCGATGATCATCTCGCTCATCGCTCAGCCCCCGCTCACCGGCGGAAGGATCGCCACCCGGCCATCGTCGGGCAGCGCCTCGTGGTCGCGCAGCACCCGATGCTGGTCGGCGAATGCCGAATAGTCCAGCAGGCCCGCGCGGAAACCGGGCCAACGCAGCGGCAGCAGCTCGCGCAGCGCCTGGCGCAGATCCGCCACGGTGCCACCGGCTACATCCACGGCGATCTCGCGGCTGGCATCCAGATCGGAAAACGCACCGAACAACTGCAGATTCACCTGTCTCATCACGGCTCCTGGCTCGCCAGCTGCACCGGGTCCTGATGACCCCAGCCCTGCACGCGCACCGGCGTGCCGGCAGCGGCCACGCCGCCCTCGCCTTCGAGCACCACCCAGGCATTGGCCTGCAGCATGGACATCAAACGGAACGACTCCTGCCCAGCCAGCACGCGCGCACTCAGGCGCCCCTGCGCGTCTACTTCCACCCGCGCACGCGCGTGGAAGCGCAGGCCCGGCGGCGTGCGCACGTCGGCCTGCAGCGGCAACGTCAACACCGGCTCCGGTGCCAGCCCCAGCAGGCGGCGCAGCACCGGCTCGACGAAGAAGCGCTGGCCCACCGCAGCCGACACCGGGTTGCCCGGCAGGCCGAAATACAGCGCGCCATCGGGCAGCACCGCGAACAGCAACGGCTTGCCCGGGCGGATCGCCACCTTGTGGAACACGATGCGCGCACCTCGGCCACGCAGCGCGTCGGGAATGAAATCGTAGCGGCCGGCCGACACCGCGCCGGTGCTGATCAACAGCTGCGCACCTGCGTCCAGCGCTGCATCCAGTACCGCATTGAACGCGGCCACGTCATCGCCCACCGTGCCCTGCCAGACCACCTCGGCACCGGCGGCCTGCAGGCGACTGACCAGGTACGGCCGGTTGCTGTCACGAATCTGCCCGGATGCCAGCGCCTGCGCCGCATCGGTCACCAACTCCTTGCCGGTGGCGATCACCGCCGCCTTTGGCCGCGCCACCACCGCCACCTCGCCCACGCCGATGGCATGCAGCAGGGTGCGCGCGTTGATGTCCAGCACCTGCCCGGCCTGCAGCACGCGCTCGCCGTCGCTTACATCCTCGCCGCGCAGGCGCACGTTCTGGCCCGGCTTCACCAATGCCTTCAGGGCAATGCGGGTCGGGCGGCCATCCTCGCTGGCGAGGATCTCCACGTTCTCGACCGGTACCACCGTATCCAGCCCGGCCGGCATGCGCGCACCGGTCATGATTTCCCAGGCACCCTCGCCGCCTTCGGCGCCGGCATCGCCGGCCGCCTGCCAACCCTGCACGGCAAATTCGGTGCCGGCCTCGAACGTCGCGCCGTTGGCGCGCAGCGCGAAGCCGTCCATCGCCGAATTGTCGAACGGCGGCAGCGACTGTGCGCTGTGGATGTCACGGGCCAGCGTGCGGCCCGCGGCCTCGTGCAGCGGCAGGCGTTCGGCCGGCAGCGGCGTAGCCGCGTCCAGCAGGTGCTGCAAGGCCTCGCTGTAGGCAATCATCCGTGGCCACCGCCATCGACCATCGCCAGCGCATGACCCAGCACCGGTGCCAGGATGTCCAGGCACTGCGCCGCCGCCTTCGGGCTGCCGGGCAATGCAAACACGAGCATATTGCCCAGCTGCACCACCTCGGCGCGGCTCAGCCAGGCCATCGGCGTGTGCTGTGCACTGAGTGCCCGCACCATCTGCGCCAGGCCATGCACCGGCCGCGCATTCAACGAACGCAGCGCCTCCGGGGTCAGGTCGCGCGGGCCCAGCCCGGTACCGCCGGTACACAGGCACAGGCGCACGCCCTCGGCGGCCAAGGCCTGCAGGTGGCCCGCCAACGGCTCGATGCCATCGGGCAGTACCTCGGCGGCTACCACCTCGCCCCCCAGCTTCTTCAGCCCGGCCACCAGGGTCGGGCCGGATACATCCTCATAGGTGCCTTCGCTGGCGCGATCACTCAGCGTGATCACCGCGCAGGCCGCGCCTTCCAGGCCCTTCGGCGCACGCGGCTTGAACCGCTCACGCTCGGCCTCGTCCATGCCATCCGGGTGCAGCCAGACACCGCGCTTGCCGCCCTCCTTGAACAGCAGGCGGATGCCTTCGATGCGCAGCGCCGGTTCCACCGGCTTGCTCAGGTCGTACAGGGTCAGCAGCGCGGCGTTGACGCCGGCCAACGCCTCCATCTCCACACCGGTGCGCGCCTCGCTGGCGCACTCGCACCACACGCGGATCGCCTGCCGTTCCGGTACCGGCGCGCAGAACACCTGCACCAGTTCCAGCGGCAGCGGATGGCACAGCGGCATCAGCATCGACGCCATCTTGGCGCCCTGCAGGCCGGCAATCTCGGCCATCACCAGCGCATCGCCCTTGGGCAGGCGGCGCTCGACGATCAGTGGATACGCCACCGGACCGGCATGCAGCTCGCCCACTGCCACCGCACGGCGGCGGGTGATGCGCTTGTCGCGGACATCGGCCATATGGAAGGCCGCATTCAATTCCCCACTCATCGTGTTGCTCATCCTCCGATGGAGGCCAGGTGCGGGGTCAGCCCGGTCTGGCCCTGGTGCAGTCCATGCCCGGCCGCTTTCAGGCCAAGCTGGGTGGTGATGCGTGCCAGCAGCGCGTCGTGGTCCTCATCGCGCTGCAGCAGCGGTCGCAGCGGCACGCCGAACTCGCCGAACAGGCACAGCCGCAGGTCGCCCTTGGCGGTCACCCGCAGGCGGTTGCAGCCCTTGCAGAAGTCACGCGAATACGGGGCGATGATGCCGATGCTGCCGCGATGGTCAGGGTGGCTGAACTCACGGGCCGGGCCGGCATCGGCGGCGCGCGGGCGCTCGTGCCAGCCCGCGGCCAGCAGCTGCTCGATCACCCGATCAGCGCGCAGGTGGTGGCGCTGGAAATAGGCTTCGTTGTCGCCGGTGCGCATCAGTTCGATGAAGCGCACGCTGAAGGGGCGGTCACGCAGGTAGTCCATCCACTGCGGCAGCTCGTCGTCATTCAGGCCACGCAGCAGCACCGCGTTGAGCTTGATCGTCGGCAGGCCCAACGCCTGCGCCAGCGCCAGGCCCTGCTGGATCTCCGGCAGGCGGTCGTGCCCGGTGATGGTGTGGAAACGCTCGCGTTGCAGGCTGTCCATGCTCACGTTCAGCGCGGTCAGCCCGGCCCGGTGCCAGCCCGGCAGGCGCCTCGGCAGCAGCGTGCCGTTGGTGGTGATGGCCACCTTGCGGATGCCCGGCACCGCCGCCACGGTGGCGATGATCTCGTCCAGATCCTTGCGCAGGCTGGGCTCGCCACCGGTCAGGCGGATCTTGCTCATGCCCAGCGCCGCGAAGGCCCGCACCAGGCGGCCGATCTCCTCCACCTGCAGGAAACGCGGGCGGCCGTCGGCCTGGTACCCGTCGGGCAGGCAGTAGCTGCACCGGAAGTTGCAGGCTTCGGTGAGCGACAAGCGCAGGTACGGAAAGCTGCGTCCGAAGCTGTCGGTGAGTTGGCTCATGGCTGTTCCGCCTCCTGGTACCACCCTGCAGCCCTGCCCCTGAACGGGTTGTCGACCCCAACCCGCAGAGTGCGCTGGGGCGTTGAAAGCGTCAACCCGTGAGCCACGCAGCCTGAATTGGCGCCGCCTGTCGTGATAGGCCCTCCCCGCCCGGCCCGTTCGCCGTGACAACCTCGACCCCTGTCGCAGATTGCACGTTGCGGACGGATCACTACGCCAGCCAGCACTGCCGGGGCTTAACAGCGTTGGACAATGTCAAAAGCGTCTCCAATCGAGTGATGTTTGCAACTCTTCTGATTGGCATTGCACAGCACCAGGGGCTCAGATGGCGTGCCACCTCAAAAGGGTGGCCGGGCTTCGAACACCCGAGTTGATGTTGATGTATGCGCTTGCCAGCCGGCGCCACCCTAGCGTGGCGCCGGCTGGCAATCCGTCTGCCGGCTATGGCGGGCGGTGCGTGGGGGCCTTCGGGCCCGCCGGACTGACATCAACCCGGTGTTCGAACCACGTACCGTCCGCCACTTTTATGGGTGGCGGCTACCGATTGCCCTGCACGGAGCCTTGCCATGAACGAATCGGACCTCCCGCATCTGCACGCCTACCGCAGCACCGCCGGCGACGACGGTTCGCCACAAGCCGCGCCGCCCGTGGACAGGAACACCTTCATTGCCAACCTCCACCGCATCGGCTCCGGTGCGGCGGCTGATGGGCAGCCGTGGCCGGAGCGTCACCAGCTGCCCGGCCGCTGCCTGGCCCTGGCCGATGCCGATTGCGCGTTGAACGGGTTGCGGGTGGTGCTGGAAATGCTGCTGGCGGCCGAACGCACCCGGCAGAACGGCGAACCCGGGCAGTACGTGGGCGACCGGGTGATGGAGGGGTTGGTCATGGCTTGCCAGTCGCTGTGCGCGCAGGCGGTGGGGCGGTTGCAGGTGGGTGAGCAGTAGCCTCTATCGATGTCGCGCCTGCCCTCTTTTCGCCCCGGCGTTCGCCCGCTCAAATGCGACGCCCTTCGCCTTACTCACCCTGTGACGGCCGCTCCAGACTGGCGCGCGCCACCATTCTTCTGACGACACGACCATGCTGGCAAGGGTGATCAGGGCAATTGAATCACTCGCACTTTCAGAGCTGTGCAGACGGAGGCATCAGAAACCAATGCAGAATTTCAAAAGCACCTTGGCGTTGCTCGTGGCCGCCGGTTGCTGCGTGGCCCCAGACATGGCGCACGCGTTCCAGCTGATCAGAGAAGAGGCAGATATCAGGCTTGTGGATGGCACACCCGCGATCTGCATCCCGGAAAAAGCGAAGGGCTCGTTCCCAGTGGCCAACCTGCTACTGCTGGAGTACTACACGCTCGAATCCGAAAGCTGGGCCATCCGCCTGAAGGACGATGCCAAGCCAATGAAGCTAAAGCCTGGCAACTGCATTGCATACGGCTCAATACCAGACGGCTACGAGCGGGATGGGCCCGACAACAGGGAGAATTTTCAACTGAAATTGAACACAACCTACTACTTTCAAGCAATTCGACAAATTCCAAATCTCTGGTATCTGCGTACCGCAATCTATGAAGCCACATTCTGTCTCAAGACAGATGCCGATGGAGCCCTCAGCATTCAGAAGAAATCAGCATGCCCCGACTTCAGCCGATGAAACTTCCCATCCCCGCAACAATCCTCGCCCTCCTGCTTCTGAGCAGCTGCGGCCACACCCCGGACCGGGAGTTGCCGGACCGAAGCCTATCTCCCAGCACCGACGCAGGCGTGGTCAATGTGGCCATCAAAGTCCCTACTGAGCTCGAAACGATGGACGTGCGAGTCGTGTACCGTTCAAAGACTTGCACCATCACCAGCTACTCTGCCTCCGGAATTCCGTATGATCGAGATGGCTATCAGCGGATGGACTTGAAGCCCATCCAGCAGCGAGAGAGCAGACTGTTCGAGGCCAAAGTGCCGGTGAATGGAGGTGGCACCTGCAACTGGCAACTGAGCAATATCACCTTCGGCGCGGAGTACAAAGACACCTCCGCGTTTGGCGAGGGCATTCGATCCGGCCGTCCCGCCGGCATGATTGTCTTTTTTGATGACAACAATTCGCCCAACGGCCGCTGGGGTATCAAAGTCGACGGAGATCTGACAGTTGTGCGGGACTACTACCCATGGCTCAGTGAAAGGTTCCTTGGAGGCCATACAAAGTCAATGAGCCTGATCACGAACGGGGATTACCACCTAACTTACAAGGCACCTGATGCCCGCAATGTCCATTTCGAACCCATCCTACATTCGCAGTTTCTCACGCGATCCGTGGGACCTAAAGTCAAAGCCAAAGGCAACAGGACGATCTTCTACTATCCGGATGGCAGCAATTCGTTCGAAGCTTACAGCTGGCCGAATCACTCGAAACTGCAGGCAATCCGGATGGCAGCCGAAGCGCAGCGCCAGGCCCTGTCCGATTCCGAAGGGTGAATCCCATGCGCAGCGCCCTTCAGCGAGGATCGCCTTCAGCAGGCGTCAGTGCTCGCTGAAAGCGCTCCTCAGATCGACGCCGATGATCGGCGAGAAGTCCACCTTGCACAGCTCCAGCTCGAAGAGCTGATCGTGATTGTCCAGGCACAGGGTGACTCTCACCGGCACGCCGTCGGCATCGGCAAGCATCGCCGTGGCAATGTCGCTTCCGAAGACCTGGGTCGTGCTGGACAGGAACACCACGCCCCCGAATCCGACAACCTCCACGTCCTCCACCTGGGCGAGCGCCAGATCCTTCAACAACCGTTCGGACAGCTCGGTCGTCTCGGGCAGCAGCCTGTGGATGAGGGAGACCTCGTCGGGCGTGAGGAATCTGGGCACGGAATGTCCTTCAGGGCACTGCACCCGCCATCGGCAGATGCTCGATCCGCCATGTCCTGGCGTAGATAAGAATTACGCTTCCGGTCGAGGTGGTCTCGATACGGAAACACTTCAGGCCGGACAACGGATAGCCGACCGCCTTCCAACGATCAAGAAGATGAGCAAGCCCCGGCTCGTCGTCCTCGACCCTGGCGAACTCTATTCCCTCCTCCCCCAGTACGCCGAAGTTCATGAGCGCCGAGCACCCGTAGGCTTCCGAGAAGCAGACGGTTGCCTGCCGGCCGTCCGGCCAGCGCACGTGGACCTTTACCTCGTCGCATACGCCAGGTTTGCTCCTATCAATGTTGATGGCCAGCAACGTGGCGTCACACCATTCGAGGGAGTTGAAATCTTGGTTCATCTACTGGAATCCACCAGATGCATACCACGGTGGTGCGGCCTCGTCCGCCCCTTCCTCTCTCTCACCACTCCTGAAGCTCCCCAAGGTTGAGATGCCGAGCATAGGAGCGCCGACTACTGATCTGCACCGGCTTGGATGCGAAACTCCGGCCGTCCCTGCATTCAACGCCGAATTGGTAGCTCTGGGGTTCCGGCCCTGCAACGACCATCATGGGGACCGCGAATGTGCTTCCAACCGGTTTCGACGAAACTACACCTTCGCCCTCCCCGAGCATGCTCAGCTCACAATCGAGAGCGCGAACGTCACCCTGACCTGGCGGCACGCTTCCCGAGACGCGCACGATCATATCGCCACCCGATGTTGCACAGCCGGCCAGAACCAGACCGGCAATGACAGCGGCGGCACACCTCACCTTTGGCATCCCCGAATCCTCAGTACGCGCTTCGACGTCTCACGCCGATAGCCATTCAGGTACGCATCAACCGAGGCGGAGCTTACCGATTGGCTTTCACTCCTTTAATAATAATTGCCATAAACATGCCGCAGATCAGGAGCGACCCCAGCGCCATTGGCAACATTACAAAATAATCGCCCCTCTCAAGGTGGCCAATCGCATACGCCTTCAATACAAGATAGGACGAGGACCTCAAGAAGATTAGCGCAAAGAACAACAAACCAAGCCAATTAAATATTTTCTTGCGCATATGCATATCATCTCCATTATTTGCAATTGCACCCGGACCCACCCGAAACATCCTTCACCGCCTTCATGGCATCCAGTGCATCCTTGTCAGTGGCTACGCGTTGCAACAGTTTCCGTGTGGCCTTAAGGTGACCGCTGAACGTCAAGCCAAACGACAACAGCTCTCCCGTCTTCGCGCCAACTGGCCCCAGCAACTCCCCGCCCACCTCGGTGTAGATGGATTCTCTTTCCTTTCCATCTTGAGCGGTTTGTATCGCTGACACTCCATCGTACGCCGTTGCTCCACCATTCACCATTACCAGGAATCCGGGGATTGCAACTTCGGGCTGCAGAGACAAAACACCGGCAATGGTGGCTCCTGCGCCATTCACAGCTTCCAAGCCTCCAAAGGTGACGTCTGCCACACCGAACGTCATGCCTAAGTAGTCGACGCACTCGCAGGGACACAAACCAAGTGGATCTATCAAAGACGACGGGACGCCACCTGCGTATCCGTATGTGCTGATCCCGCCCCTGAGTCCAATGCGATCACTCTGCGAATACCGCCCCACTGCAGGGTCGTATTCCCGCTGGTAGTTGTAGAACAGCCCACTCGCATCCGTCGCCTGCTGGCCCGGGAAGCGCAGCGCCAGTTCGAACGCCACACCATCGCCATCTGGATCGGCACTTGGGATCTGGTTGCCGAACACCTCGCTCTTGTTGCTCCACTCCCAGATCGCGACATTCCGTACCGGATCGATCACCACGCGCGGCGTGCCAAGATGATCCGGCTGCACGTAGGCCAGTTCCGGCACGCCGGTGGCCGGCATGTTGATCAACGCCACCGGGTAGTTGTCCAGCCAGATGACCTGCTGTTGCGCCTGGCCCGTGGCCGAGTAGTTGCCCAGCCACTGCCCTGCTTCGTCGTACAAGGTGATCCGTGCTGCGCCACCGGCCGGGGTACGCAGAACGCGTTCACCGCGGTGGTTGTAACCGTAGCTTTCCAGTACGGCATTGCCCTGCTTCACCGCGTTCATGCGGTTGGCATCGTTGTAGATGAACGTCTTGCCGCCGATGCTGGTGGTGTTGCCCACTGCGTCATGGTTGCGCGCTTCGCCGTCCACGGCGGTCAGCCGGTGGCTGGTTGCGGAATAGGTGTGGCTGGCAGTGCCTGCTGAAGTGGCAGCGAGGTGCGATTACCGGTGGCGCCGGGGCATAGGTTAATTCGGCATGATGAAAATCCAGGGCTCAGTGGCAATTATTCAGGGCATCCCTAGGGACGCTCGCCTTAAATAAGCCGATGCCCCGCAAAATGAGATCGCTCCCACAAGCCAGCTTCCAAGTAACAGCGATGGCCAAAGGTCTGCTACCAATGCCGTTGCTCCGAATCTCTCAAGGCTCTTTACAAGCAAGCGCCCCCCATCAATTGCCAGATTGGAAGAAGTTACAGCCACGACCCCGAGTACAAGACCAGCGATCAACCCCACCACTAAACTTCGCGGGATGCGGCGCATACTTTCGGCTCGAGAGAGCGCAAAGAATGTGACCGAAAGGAGTAATGAGAGAAGCAGTACGTAGGGAACTCGCATCGCTCCTATCTTCATGAAAGCGGATATCCATACCCATCCCGCAAAATTCACAGAAGCAGATAGAGTGAAGCAAATCAACGATGAGAAAATTCTATCCTTCACTTGACTGGACATTCCGCTGCCTTTGCACTCTTTTGAAGAACACCTGGGAAGAGGGTTTGCTTGATTCCACACATTCCGCCCAACGCCCCGGACACATGGCTCGCACACCAGAATCCACGCGCATCCCCCCACTCCTCCGCGTTCGCAATGGGAGTCAACTCTTGCTCCGGAGTCAAAGGGATCCAGCCATAGCGCAGACGATAGCGGCTCCAACCTCATAGCTCGCCAGCGCTCCTCCCCCCACTGTTGCAACACCGGCAACAAAGGGCACTTCAACAAACAACGTCAGAACGGACGCACCAGACATCGGCAAAGTCAACCATGTCGGAGGCTGAACGTAGGACATGCATGACTTGAAGTACTTGCCGTATGTCTTTTTGATGAATGGGCGCATCAGAACCATTATCGTCTTCGCACAATCCAAGAGAATCGGACGGTGAAATCGGATTCCCACCAACATACGCAAAGCTTGCAATCCCCCCAAGTAGACCGATGGGATCGCTCTGCGAATACCGCCCCACCGCCGGGTCGTACTCGCGATGATGGTTGTAGAACAGCCCACTCGCATCCGTCGCCTGCTGGCCCGGGAAGCGCAGCGCAAGCCCAAACGCCACACCATCGCCATCCGGGTCAGCACTCGGAATCTGGTTGCCGAACACTTCGCTCTTGTTGTTCCACTCCCAGATCGACACATTCCGTACCGGATCGATCACCACGCGCGGTGTGCCCAGATGATCCGGCTGCACGTAGGCCAGTTCCGGCACGCCTGTAGCCGGCACATTGATCAGCGCTACCGGATAGTTGTCCAGCCAGATGGCCAGCTGCTCCGCCTGGCCGGTGGCCGAGTAGTTGCCCAGCCACTGCCCTGCTTCGTCGTACAGGGTGATCTGCGCTACGCCACTACCCGAGGTAGGCAGCACGCGCACGCCGCGATGGTTGTAACCGTAGCTCTCAATTGTGGCGTCACCCAACTTCACCGAGCTCATGCGGTTGGCATCGTTGCAGGTGAAAGAGAAGCCCCGCGTGAGCGGGGCTTCGGATATGCAGCTCACTTAAATTCCTCCTGCACCAAGAAACAGGAGCATCAGCAGAGTAAATAATTGCAGCGCCGCAACGATGATGGCTAACCATTTCGGAATCCTGCTCGCGAACAAAAACATGATCACGTTAAGCCCTACAAACATAGCCGGTATTACAACGTAAAATGTCGCGTCTCCAAGATACGGATATGGGAAGCCTCTCACAGCGCCCGGGTAGCCAGGAGCATCTCGTCCTGCGACAGCAATGAATCCCAAAATAGATTTTACGAACCATACGAGCAGAAACAGAGCGAACACCAATCGGCGCCTTGAGCCCTTCTTTAGCACATTATTCATGGCCCCAAAGACCTCGCAGCGCGGGAACCGAGATACTCAAAAATCATCGGCCCCATAAGCTGATTCATGATCGGATTCGGCCCGACGCCGGTTCCAACGATTTGCGCACCCACCACACCATTCCTCTGTTGAATTTAAATAGTGACCGATCCGCCAAATTGGTGACCTGGCAAGGCCACATTCTTGATGGTTCTCTCGCAAGGATCCACGGTCTGATTGATTGGATTTCCTTTTGTCAGACCTGGCAGCACAAGGTTGCGACTTCCGTCTTGTGCGGGGGGCGCACCAGGCGCTGAGAATTTTCTCATCGCGTTAAAGGCCTGATCCGGCGTACACCCGCCAGCACACATCGGAACCCAAATGTAGTAGTCGTGATATCCGACTCTTGGAGAATTTGAACTCCCCCCGTCTGCAAGATAGATCGCTCTGAATGCCGCCCCCTGCTCCAACCCAAGCGGATCAATCAAGCTGATCGGGTTTCCACTGACATAGGCATAAGTGCTGATACCTCCAGCCAAGCCGATTGGATCACTCTGCGAGTACCTCCCCACTGCCGGGCCGTACTCCCGTTTGTAGTTGTAGAACAGGCCACTCGCTTCGGTGGCCTGCTGGCCCGGGAAGCGCAGCGCCAGCTCGAATACCACACCATCGCCATCCGGGTCTGCACTCGGAATCTGGTTGCCGAACACCTCGCTCTTGTTGCTCCACTCCCAGATCGAGACATTCCGTACCGGATCGATCACCACGCGCGGTGTGCCCAGGTGATCCGGCTGCACGTAGGCCAGTTCCGGCACGCCGGTGGCCGGCATGTTGATCAACGCCACCGGGTAGTTGTCCAGCCAGATGACCTGCTGTTGCGCCTGGCCCGTGGCCGAGTAGTTGCCCAGCCACTGCCCTGCTTCGTCGTACAAGGTGATCTGCGCTGCGCCACCGGCCGGGGTACGCAGCACGCGCTCACCGCGATGTTGTAGGCGTAGCTTTCCAGTACAGCATCGCCCTGCTTCACTGCGTTCATGCGGTTGGCATCGTTGTAGGTGAACGTCTTGCCGCCGATGCTGGTGGTGTTGCCCACCGCGTCATGGTTGCGCGACTCGCCATCCACCGCAGTCAGGCGATGGCTGGTTGCGGGATAGGTGTAGCTGGCGGTGCCTGCCGAGGTGGTCAATGCGATGCGATTGCCGGTGGCGTCATACGCATAGGTTTCAATCGGCGTGCCGGTCGTGCCGTCCTGGGTCTGGGTCAGGCGGCCCAGCGTGTCGTAGGCGTACTTGGCGAGCACCGCCGAGCCCGCGCCGTTCTTCAGTTCGGTGATTGAACCGACCGGGTCATAGCCATAGCCCAGCGACAGGCCGCCTGCGGCCGGGTCGTGCACTGCTTGCGGGCGGTAGTCCAGATCCAGCGGACGCTGTAGCTGGCGGCCGTTGCCATAGGTCCAGCCAGTCGCCAGGCCGAAGGCCGCATAGGTCACGTTGTTCACCACGATCTGGCGTGCCTGGCCAGGCCGGGTCAGGCCGATCTGAGTGATGCGGCCCTGGGTATCTCGCACGTAGTCAGCCACGCTTCGAATGTCTCGCACTGACGTAGCAGCATCCTGCCGCCAAAGGCGTTGTCCAGTCCATCTTTCAGGGGATTGCGAACCACGTATCGACGACCTCCTGAGTTTTATGTTATGCCCTACGGAAATACGTGCTCACAGATCATCCACAGTCTCTCGAGAACTAGAGGCAGCGTCTGGCTGACGATCGTACATAGCGGTAAATGCCTCAGGTGATGGTTGGTTGCCGGATGGGTGTGGCTCTCGCTTCCTGCCAACATGGTCAGTGTGTTGCGATTGCCAGTATCGGTAGGCAGAGGTCCCAATCGGCCTGCTGGAGACTTTAATTAGCGGGCGTAACATTAGTTCACAGTCCCCAGAAGCCATCCCAGATCAAGCGCCACCAAGATTTGGCTATTCGGGCCGCTTCACTTGGCTTTCTTGTGAGAGCCACAATGACCCATACGGTGCTTCCGCCCATGATGCCTAGCCCAACCAATGTCATTAGCGCGGGGCTTATGTGCCTATAAAACCACCAGCCTAGGAGGACCAGGATCATCAAAGCAACATAGCGGAGCAGCAATCCAGTTTTCATAGTCCTATGGTTCCTACTTCCTGCAAGAATTCCCTTGGCTTATGGACAGCCTCCTTAACGTGCTTCTCCATAATATCAATCCAAAAAGGCTCACCGGGGTCATCTGACTCAGTTCCCCAAGGCAACAAACCCGAGTATGTCTTCAGGACGTCGCCCCTCGAATAGTTGCTACTGTCTTCACAGGCTGCCTCCGCCCACTGCTGCTCGGCGCGAGCCCACGCCTTCTGGCCACTAGTGATGTTCCAGACGCCCAGCCCAATACTTGCGGAGCCCGGTGCGGCAGTCACTACTGCCCCCTCCATGCCAAGTCCTCCAGCGATCCTCAGCGTACCCGAAGCAAGCAAGCGCCCAGCGTTGATCGCATTCCCAATTGCGACGGCTGTCTTGTGCACGTTCCTTAATCCCAACGGGTCTATTAAGCTAAGTGAATTTCCGCCAACGTATCCGTAGGTGCTGATTCCGCCTCGTAACCCAATCGGATCACTCTGCGAATACCGCCCCACCGCCGGGTCGTACTCGCGATGATGGTTGTAGAACAGCCCACTCGCATCCGTCGCCTGCTGGCCTGGGAAGCGCAGTGCCAGTTCGAACGCCACACCATCCCCGTCCGGGTCTGCACTCGGAATCTGGTTGCCGAACACCTCGCTCTTGTTGCTCCACTCCCAGATCGAGACATTCCGTACCGGATCGATCACCACGCGCGGTGTGCCCAGGTGATCCGGCTGCACGTAGGCCAGTTCCGGCACGCCGGTGGCCGGCATGTTGATCAACGCCACCGGGTAGTTGTCCAGCCAGATGACCTGCTGTTGCGCCTGGCCCGTGGCCGAGTAGTTGCCCAGCCACTGCCCTGCTTCGTCGTACAAGGTGATCTGCGCTGCGCCACCGGCCGGGGTACGCAGCACGCGCTCACCGCGATGTTGTAGGCGTAGCTTTCCAGTACAGCATCGCCCTGCTTCACTGCGTTCATGCGGTTGGCATCGTTGTAGGTGAACGTCTTGCCGCCGATGCTGGTGGTGTTGCCCACCGCGTCATGGTTGCGCGACTCGCCATCCACCGCAGTCAGGCGATGGCTGGTTGCGGGATAGGTGTAGCTGGCGGTGCCTGCCGAGGTGGTCAATGCGATGCGATTGCCGGTGGCGTCATACGCATAGGTTTCAATCGGCGTGCCGGTCGTGCCGTCCTGGGTCTGGGTCAGGCGGCCCAGCGTGTCGTAGGCGTACTTGGCGAGCACCGCCGAGCCCGCGCCGTTCTTCAGTTCGGTGATTGAACCGACCGGGTCATAGCCATAGCCCAGCGACAGGCCGCCTGCGGCCGGGTCGTGCACTGCTTGCGGGCGGTAGTCCAGATCCAGCGGACGCTGTAGCTGGCGGCCGTTGCCATAGGTCCAGCCAGTCGCCAGGCCGAAGGCCGCATAGGTCACGTTGTTCACCACGATCTGGCGTGCCTGGCCAGGCCGGGTCAGGCCGATCTGAGTGATGCGGCCCTGGGTATCGCGCACGTAGTCGGCCACGCTGCCGTCGGGGTAGGTCAGCGCAGTCAGGCGGCCCGACTTGCTATAGGCATAGCGCAGCGTGCTGGCGACACCATTGATGGTCTGCACTTTGCGGGTGACCTGGCCGAAGCGGTCGTGGCAGTACTGGGTGCTGCCATTGGCGTGCAGCACTTGCCCCAGGCGCCCCTTGGCAAAGCGCTCGTCGGTGGTACACGCGGCAGGCGCCACGTCGTAGCTGTAGCCCACGTCCAGATTGGGGTCCGGGTAGGCGATACCGATCAGGCGGTTGAGTGCATCGTAGTGATAGGCGGCGGTGACGCCACGCGCATCGGTAGCCGTCTTGCGATTGCCAGCCGCGTCCACGGTGAAGCTGCTGGCGCCACTGTCCGGGCTGACTTGCCCGGTCAGATCACCGAAACCGTTATAGGCATAGCCTGCTCTTCCCGGGCTTCACGCGCGGCTCGCACCGCTACCTGGCAACCGGCCACACCCTCCAACGCGAGGATCCTGCTGCGGTGGTGGCCGCGATTCAATCGGTCTCCGACACCTCGAAGTAGCCGTTCCAGGCAACGGCTTCGCCCGTTGTTCCCCGCTACTGCCCGCGCAGGCGCACCGCGAAGTACCGCGCCGGGGAAAGGCCAAGCGCTTTCTTGAACATCGTGATGAAGGCCGTCACCGACTCATAGCCCAGCGTCTCGGAAACGCGTTGTACGGGTGCACCGGCGGCGAGTTCCCGAATGGCGATGAGGAGGTGCAGCTGCTGCCGCCAGCGCCCGAAGGACAATCCCGTTTCCCGTTCGATGAGCCGGGTCAACGTGCGCTCGCCCAGGGCCAGGCGCACTGCCCACTGGCCGATGGTGCTGCGGTCTGCCGGATCCGCCGACAGCGCGGCCGCCAACGCCCGCACCTTCGGGTGATGGCTGACCGGCAGCGACAGATGCTCGGCCGGCATCTGTACCAGCTCGTCCAGCAACACCCGCGCCAGCCGGTCGGTGTGGCTGCCATGCGGATAGTCCAGCGGCGCGTCTGCCAGGTGCAGGATCATCTCGCGCAGCATCGGCGAGATGTCCAGCGTCACGCACTGCATGGGCAGATCGACGACGCCGGGCTCGACGAACAGATAGCACAGGCGCGCGTTGGCGGTGGCGCGGTTGCTGTGCGGCATGCCGCCCGGAATCCAGACGCCACACTGGGGCGGCACGATCCACAGCGCATTGGCGACTTCGCAGGTCACCGCCCCATGCAGCGCAAGAATCAGCTGGCCCTTTCGATGCTCATGCACCGGAATTTCCGCGTCGTGCTCGGCCACCTGCAGGCGGCTGGCAACCGCCGGGCGATCGGTCTCGTCCGGGTCCAGGTCAAAGCCGGGGAGCGAAATGCGAGCCATTCTCACATTGACCGGTTTTAGCGATTGATTGTCATTGTAGCGAAATTCGCTAGTGCGGCCGATCACTAGCATGAGCCGCATGCACTCCCCCACTCCTGCCCGTCCCCACGTGTTCCAGGCATTCGCCCGGTTCAAAAGCCCTGCCCTCAGGACCGATCAGGAGGCGGTGCTGTTCTCGCTCAAATGCCTGCTCGCCGCGTCGCTGGGGCTGTATGTCTCTCTAAGGATCGGCCTGAATCGCCCGTTCTGGGTGATCGGCACGGTCTATCTGGTATCGCAGCCTCTGTCCGGGGCGACACTCAGCCGCGGCCTGTTCCGCCTGCTCGGTACCGTCGGCGGGGCCATCGCCACCGTCGCGCTGGTGCCACGTTTCGCCAATGCGCCCTTGGTGCTGAGCGCCACGCTCGCCACGTGGATGGCGCTGTGCCTGTACCTGGCGATGCTCGACCGCACGCCACGTGCGTACGCGTTCCTGCTGGCCGGCTATACCACCAGTCTGATTGGTTTTCCTGCGGTGATGGTGCCCGGAGAGGTGTTCACCATCGCCATCACGCGGGTGCAGGAAATCGCCATCGGCATCCTTGCAGCAACGCTGGTCCATGCGCTGGTGATGCCGCGCCGGGTCTCAATGCGCGTGCATGCGCGGGTCGCTGCCGTGCTGGATGATGCGGAACGATGGACGCGCGACATGTGCGCCGGTGCATCGGACACGGTGCTGGCGACGGACCGCTCGAAAGTGGCAGCTGACCTGCTCGAACTGCATGTGCTGTCGATCCACCTGCCCTTCGACAGTGCCCAAGGCGTGGCCCAGGTGCAGATCCTGCGTGCCCTGCATGACCGGATGCTGGACGTCCTGATGCTGTCCAGCGCGGTGGAAGATTCCATCGCCCGGCTGCGTTCACCACAGGCCAGCGCAATGGATGCAAGGGGCTGGCGCGATCTGCTGCGGGCCGGCCTGGTCGCGCAACAGGCCGAGCTCGACCTGGCCCACGCCGACTGCCGCGTGCTGCAGGCGCAACTGCACACCGCCCGCCCCGACTGGCGCCTGCATGTACCTGCCCGCCTTGCGCGACATGCGCAGGGTGCGGTACTTCACCGGGATCATCGGCTTGCCCTGCGCAGCGCGCTGGGCGCGTTCGTCGGCATCCTGCTGAGCTGCGTGGTGTGGATCGTTACCGGCTGGTCGGAGGGCGCCACGGCGGTGTCCATCATCGGCACGGCGTGCGTGCTGTTCGGCACGATCGAAGCGCCTGCGCCGCATGTCATGCGCTATCTGGTGGGGTCGTCGATCGGCGTTGCCGTCGGCCTGCTCTACGGTCTGCTGATCTTCCCCGCGCTGTCCGATTTCGTCGGCCTGATTGCCGCGCTGGCGCCTGCTCTGCTGCTGTGCGGATCGTTCCTGGCCCGGCTACCCTTCACCATGGCTGCCTTGGGCCTGGTGCTGACCTTCCCGCTAATCGCAGGTCTGGGTGCGACCAATACGGTCAACATCGTCGGCGCGCTCAACAACAGCGTTGCGTTGTTCGTCGGTACGACGGTGGCACTGTGCAGCATGCAGCTGTTCCAGACCGCCGATGCGAGCCGCAACCGCGCACGGCTGGAGCGTTCGATCCGTCGGGATATCGCACGACACGCCGCTGGACAGGGGGATGTGACCCGCGCCTGGCTCAGCCGCATGCTGGATCGAATCGGACTGCTCGCTCCCAGGTTGCAGGGCCATGCCAGCGCAGCACACGACCTGCGAACGCTGTTTGCGGACGCTCGTGCGGCACGTGCATCCAGCCAACTCCGCGCGCTGGGCAGGCGCCTGGGCGATCCGCGCACCCAGTCGCTTCACGCCGCGCTGGTCGAGCGCATCGCCGCACATTTCAGGATGCGCACTCGTGCGCCACGCAGTGTCGACATCCATCTTCTTGAACTGCTGGACCGCATGCGCGAGGCCGCGACGGCCAGCAGCGGGGATGATCGTGAGCATCTGTCGCACCTGCTCTGCGGATTGCGCCGCGACCTGCTGGCGCCTGCTTTCACCCATCGGCACTGACCTCATGTTTTCTGATCTTTCCATTGATGGCGTGCTGATCCCCGGCCTGCTCGCCGTGGCCGCCGCCGCGCTGGCGCTGTCGATGCTGACCTCGCGCCTGCTCGCCAGTCTCGGCCTGTACCGCCTGTTCGCCGCGCGACCACTGGTGGGCCTGTCCCTGTTCCTGATCCTGGCGGAGCTGATGATCCGGCTTTTGCCCCTGCTCGAGAAATGAAATGAAACACCTGCTTGCCGTCATCGGGCGCTGGAGCGCTACGCTGGTTGTATTCGCGATTGCTGTCGTTGCCGCACTGTCCATCTGGAAGCGTTACGAAACACGCCCGTGGACGCGCGATGGACGGGTACGCGCCGATGTGGTGCGCGTTGCGTCAGACATGGGCGGGCTGGTCACCCAGGTGCTGGTGCACGACAACCAGCGGGTCAGCGCCGGACAGCTGCTGCTGGTGCTGGACCAGCCGCGCTTCGCTGCCGCACTTGAGAAGGCCGATGCAGCGGTCAGCAGCGCACGCGCCACGCTGGCGCTGGCCCGCCGCGAATCGACGCGGGACAACGCACTGGGCAACCTTGTCGCCTCGGAAACACGCGAACGCAATGCCGCCAAGGTCGATACCGAGTTGGCCGCCCTGGCGCAGGCACGGGCTGAACAGCGCGTTGCCCGGCTCAACGTGCAACGCACCGAGGTGCGCGCGAGTACCGATGGCATCGTCACCAACCTGGACCTGCATGCAGGCGACTACCTGCAGCCAGGGGCGCAGGCGCTGGCGCTGATCGATACCCGCAGCCTGCGCATTGAAGGCTACTTCGAGGAAACCAAACTGGGCTGCATCACCGAGGGCGATGCCGCCGTGGCACGGCTGATGGGCGACGACCACGACGTGCGCGGGCACGTGGACACGATCGCCGCCGGCATTGCCGACGATCAGCGCTCCAGCACGCACAACCTGCTCCCCGCCGTGGCGCCGACGTACACCTGGGTGAGGCTGGCACAGCGGATCCCGGTACGCATCCGCATTGATGATGCGCCGCCGGATACCCGCCTGATCGTCGGTCGCACTGCGAGTGTGACCATCACGCCCTCGGCACAGGGAGCCTGCAAGTGAGCCTGCGAACACTACGCTGTGGGTTGCTTGCCCTGCTGCTGCCCCTGACGGCCTGCGTCTCCGGCCCCGACTATCACCTGCCTGCGAATGCCGTCGCGGCCACGCCACGCGCAGCGCAGCCATTCGTCTCGGGCCAGGACGCATCGTTCAACCACGACGCGCCACCGGATCGGTGGTGGCAGCTGTATGGCGACCCCCAGCTTGACGGCTACGTACGCGAAGCACTGGCGGCCAATACCGATCTGCGCGCCGCCGATGCCAATCTTCGGCACGCCAGCGCTACCGTGCTGGAGTATCGCGCGCGCAGCGCCGTGCAGGCCGACGTGGATGCATCGGGCACGCTCACCCATGCTGGTGGTTACACCCAGGCGTCGGCCGCGCCGCAGTCCTATGCGCTGGGCCTTCACCTCTCCTATCCACTGGATCTTGCAGGCGGCATCCGCCGCGGCATCGAAGCCGCCAACGCCGACGCGGAGGCCGTCGCTGCGGCACGCGACCAGGTCCGCGTGGTCGTCGCTGCTGCTGTCACCCGTGCCTATCTCCAGATCTGCACAAGCAATCACACGCTCACTGCAACCCGGCAGGTGCTGGCGATACAGCGCGCCACGCTGGAGGCAACCCGTCGCCTGGCGGCAGGCGGGCGTGGAACGGACTTCGATGTCAGCCGTGCCAGTGCTGCGGTCAACCGCAGCGCGGCGGCGGTGCCGCACCTGCTGGCGGAGCGCCAGGCCGCACTGTTCGAACTGGCCGCACTGATGGGCAGGGTGCCGGCAGACTATCCGAGGGACGTCGAAGCGTGCCCGCGCGCCCCGGCGCTGGAGCAGTCGCTGCCGGTCGGTGAGGGTTGGCAGCTGCTCCAGCGGCGCCCTGACATACGTGCCGCCGAGCGGAGCCTTGCCGCGGCCACGGCGATGATCGGCGTAGAGACCGCAGAACTCTATCCGCGGGTCACCCTGGGCGCCTCCCTGGGCACAGCAGGCATGCGAGGGCAGCTGCTTTCCGCCGACAGTTTCGGGGCGAGCGTCGGGCCGCTGCTGTCATGGCACTGGCCCAACCGCCGCGCGGCCAAGGCCCGCATCGCAGCGGCCGGTGCCAATGCAGATACCGCTCTGGCATCCTTTGACGGCGTCGTGCTGCAGGCACTGCGCCAGACCGAGACCGCGCTTTCTGCCTGCACGCAGGAGCTTGAACGCGAGCGCAGCCTGGCACAGGCGCGTGGGGACGCAGCGCGGGCCGCCGGGCAGGCGCAGCAGCTCTACCGTTTCGGCAGGATCGATTTTCTCGACCTGCTTTCGGCACAGGCCGCGCTGGCAGATGCGGAGTCGGCACTGGCCGTCTCGCGCGCGGAGCGGGTCGACCGCGAGCTGGACGTTTTCCTTTCGCTGGGCGGAGGCTGGGCCGCGACGGACTCGGCCCAGGGCGGGGTCCCCTGACCCCGTACCTTGGCAGCAACTGCAGGCCGCGCCGTCTGTTCAGAAAAGTGCCTCCCACACCCGTATTCATTCACACTGATTGCCCTATATTCCCGCCACAGCGCCGCATGCCGCGGCCATGACGGAGGCATCTCCATGAAGACCACACGTTTGCTTGCCATCGCCTTGACCACCGCCACCGCGTTGGCTGCGGCCCCCGCCTTCGCCGATCCGCCGCACCACGCCCGCGGCAACGGCCCGCCGCCGCATGCAGGCGGCCCGCACAACCGCGATGCGCCGCCGCCGGGCTGGCAGAAGAAGGCCTGGCGTCGTGGCGACCGCCTGCCCTGGGCCGAAGTGGACCGCCGCTACTGGGTAGACGATTACGCGCGCTATGACCTGCGCAATCCGGGTCGCGGCCAGCGCTGGGTGCGCCAGTCCGACACCGAGTACCTGTTGGTGGAGATCGCGACCGGCTTGATCATCGACGCGCTGCATCGCTGAAGCGACCTGCAGCGTCCCCACAGGCAGCGATTTACATCGGTGCAGACACCTTACGACCGGGGCCGCCCCGGTCGGCGGTGTCTGCGCCCACGGCGCCCCGCCCGCCTCTGCGGCCCGCCATGCATGCCCTCCCGCAGCGCGATGTACCCGCACATCAGCGCTGTGGCAAAGAGCCCCATCGCCACCAGTAATTCGAATCCTCGATCACCCAAAAGCAGGCGGATGGAGACCTGCAGTGAGCACAGCTTGCCGCAGCGCAGGCCCTGCTCCTTGAAGCCATGGATGAGCACCAGCACGCCCATCAACGTGCACCACGCCATCAGGGCCAGGCTTGCGATGAAGATGAAAGGACGATGGATACGCATGCGCTTGCTGCGGTCCTCTACGGTGATGTCAGGCGCGACGTTGCGATCACGCGACCGGAAACATCCAGTTCCACCGACCAGGCTTCGGTATCCAGTCCCAGCCGGTTCTCATACCACCATCGCTGCGCACAGCGACCACTGCATCCACGGCTGGTATAGCGGGTGAAGGGAACATCGGCGTGCTCCACCACGTCAGGGGGACCCAACGCCGGCAGTACCTCGCCCCTGTTCGCCCCGACCCGGACCGAGGCGAGCGCGTGGGAATGCCACGCCGAGATCGCCGAGCAACCGGCCACGTACGCCACGAACAGGCCCGCAAGCCCCCACATCAGTGCCCTCATTGACAGATCCCCTCCTGCGCCGCGCGCCCGCGCATCATCCGCGCAGACTCTCTTCGACGTCAAACCTCGACACGCGGGCCTGTTGCAGCGCCCGGCATCCGTGCTAGCGTGCGCCGTCAAACTCTCCATGGGGTGCAGGATGCGCAATGGAATTGGACGGAATCTGGTGATCGCCTGCATGGCCCTGGCTGTTGCCCCAGCAGCGGCAACAGCGGCTGCACCACCGGGTGATCGTGGGCAGGATTTCGTGCAGACACAGGCGATCGCCGCGCGCTGCCAGAAGAGCCTGCCCGGCCTGGAACTGCAGTTGCAGGAGGGCCGCAAGCACTGGCTGTCGACACTCGACGCCGCGCAACTGCAGGCCGCCGAGGCCTATGCCAGCAGCAAGGAAGGCAAGACTCTGGGAAAGAGTGTGGAGCGGGATGCCTCCCGCGCCTTCGGTCGCAATACCTTGTCCGCCGCAGCGACCTGCGTTGGCCTGCTCGCCGAGTTCGGCCCGGCCCACCCGCTGCCTTCCGGCACGGCAATGCCGGCCGACCGGGTGCAGCACTACATGCTGCACTTTGCACCGATGGTGCTGGCCCGGCTGCAGTGCGCGCGCCTGGACGGCATCGACGTGGCCGCCCAGCCCGATGGCTCGGAAACCTGGCAGTACCGGGCCTGCGGCCAGACCGAATCCGTGCGCATGGCCCCGCTCGGGCAGAGCTGGTCGATGAGCGATGCGGACCGCAATCGCCTGTTCGACGCACTGACCCGATAGGTCGGACGGCATTCCTCGGGGTAGCAGGAACCATGTTTCCACCCACCACCTGGATCAAGTTGCGATCTGCCTTTCCATTGGCGGCCTGCACGGTGCTATGCGCCTGCGGCCTGGTGATGGACAGTTCGTTCGACACTCTGCGCGAGGCGCTTGACTCCGACATGGTGAACAAGGGATGGATTCCCGGCTGGGTGCCGCACGAGGCGACCGACCTGCGCGAGGTGCACGACCTCGACTCGAACACCAGCGCGCTGGCCTTCACCAAGCCCCCTGCGGTACCACTGCAGCTGCCTGCGGATTGCCAGGCAACGACATTCAACGACAGTGATCCTGTTGCGTTCGATCGATACTGGTGGCCGGGCGACGGGACGCTCAGCGCGTCGTACCGCGTCTTTCGCTGCGCGCCCGAATCCGGAAAATCAGTCTTCGTCGCCATCAACAGGACCGAAGACCGCGTGCTCTTCTGGCGGACCTACGCGCGGTGATGCGCCAGCGCCACCCTATTCCTCCCCAGGACCCCATGATGCCCAACGCACGTGCACGCTTCGCTGCCCTCGCCTTTTTCCTCCCTGCGTGCTTGCCGGCCCACGCCGCAAGGAACGCCCCCGCCGACGTCAAGGCGATCGAACAGGTGGTCGAAGCGTTCCGCACCTCGCTGATCGACAAGGACAAGCCGACCTACATGGGCCTGTTCTTCTCTGACAAGCCGGAAGATATCGGCTGGCAGTTCGTTTCCGAGGACGCGCGCCTGCAGGACATCCGCAGGGCCAAGCCCGATGCGATCAAGGCACGGCAGATTCCCGCCAACAACTTCATCGCGCTGATCGACGGGGCGGTGGCCTCGCCGAAGCCGAAGGAGGAGAAGTTCTCCAACACGAAGATCGACACGGATGGGGATGTGGCCTCGGTGTCGTTTGACTACAGCTTCCACGACGATGGGGTGAAGACCAACTGGGGCAAGGAAATGTGGCAGCTGGTCCGCACCGAGCAGGGCTGGAAGATCTTCTCGGTGATCTACTCGATCCGCGATTCACGCAGCCCGGCCGATTGAACGTCGCTTGACGGGGCCGAACCCAGGCCGCGATCCATTCAGCAAGGGCATTGGCATTCGGCCATCGATCGGGCAGAGTTCGGCCACGCGCAAGGACGCATGTCATGACCCGCCTGCTGATCATCGAAGACAACCCCGAGCTGGTTGCCAACCTGTATGCCTTCTTTGAACCGCTGGGCTACGTCCTGGACGACGCCCGCGACGGGGCCAGCGGACTGCGCCGGGCCACGCAGAACGACTACGATGCCATCCTGCTGGACCTGATGCTGCCACGCCTGGACGGGATGGCGCTGTGCCAGAAGCTGCGCCAGGAGTTCCAGAATCCGGTGCCGATCCTGATGCTGACCGCGCGCGATCCGGTCGAAGACCGCGTGCAGGGCCTGGCACTGGGCGCGGATGACTATCTGGTCAAACCCTTCTCGCTGAAGGAGCTGGATGCGCGGATCAAGGCCCTGGTGCGACGCGCCCAGGGCCGCCAGGTCGACAGCGTACTGGCGTGGAAGGACCTGCAGGTAGATACGCGCTCGCCGCAGGCGTGGCGGCAGGGACGCTGCATCGCGCTGACGCCCACCTCGCACAAGCTCCTGGTGTGCCTGGTACGCGCGGCACCCGCCGTGGTCCGCAAGCAGGAGATGGAATACCTGGTCTGGGGCGACGAGCCGCCGGACAGCGGCGCGCTGCGAACCCACATCCATGAGCTGCGCCTGCAGGTGGACCGTAGCTTCGACACCGCGCTGATCACCACGGTGCACAGCGTCGGCTGGCGCATGCCGGCGTGACCCCTGCCGCTCTCTACCGCCGCCTGACCCTGCGTACCCGCATCACGATCTCGTTCGTGCTGCTGATGGCCGGCGCCATGGGCTTCATCGTCCTGGCCGAACAGGTGGACTACGACCAGGTCAGGGCCGCGGTCATCGCGCGGACCCAGAACAGTGCCGTGCACAAGCTGCAGGCAGCACTAGCCCGTGGCGAACGCACCGCCCTGCCCTCGGGCAGCCAGCTGTACGACCACGATAGCGTGCCGATGGTCCTGCGCCAGTACGGCCTGGGCTACCACGGCGAAGCAGCACCCAACGAGTGGCACCTGCGTGTGTTCGACAGTGGCGGCCAACGCTACTACCTGCTGCAGGACGCTGCACCCTATGGCTACCTGGAATACCTGATCAACGCCTTTGCAGCGCTGGTCATTTCGATCTGCGTGCTCGGCGCCTTCCTGATCGGTCGCAAGGTGGCGTCGCACGTCATCGCGCCCATCACGCAGTTGGCCGATGCTGTGCAGAGCGGGCGGAAACCCTTTCCCTGCCAGGACGCACGCGACGAGATCGGCGTTCTGGCCCGCGCCTTTGCCCGGCATAGTGATGAACTGGAGCGTTTCCTGCACCGCGAGCAATGCTTCAGCGGCGATGCCAGCCATGAGCTGCGTACGCCGCTGGCCATCATCGGCGGTGCTGCGGAAACCCTTGCCTGCCAGCTTCCTCCTGACAGCCACCTGGTTCCCAGCGCGGAGCGCATCCTGCGTACCACCCAGGAGATGCAGCGCCAGTTGTCCTGCCTGCTGTTGCTCTCACGTTCCCCCGGCTCAGTCCCGCGCAGCGAGGTGGCTTTGCGTCCGTTGATCGAGTCCTGCGTGGAGCGCTGCCAGCCCTGGCTGGCCGGCAAGCCGGTCGGAATCACCGTCGATCCCGGTCGAGAGGTGACAATGCACGCCAATCCGGACCTGGTACACAGCGTGATCTGGAACCTGACGCGCAACGCCTGCCAATACACCGAACAGGGAAAGGTCCGGATCACCCTGGACACCACCACACTGATCATCGTAGACACCGGCCCCGGCCTGCCCTCCAGCATCGACCCGCAGCAGTTCCAACGATTCGTGCCCGGGGCACCGCTCAGCGGTGAAGGATTGGGACTGTCCATCGTGCAGCGCATCGTCGAACACCTTGGCTGGACGATGACAGTACAGTCCTCGAAGCACGGCTGCCGGTTCGCCCTGCACTGGCCTGCGGCCCGCATCTGACGTATTCCTGACAGCGGCGTGCACATGCTCGGGGTTGCCCCCGACTTTGAAAGCGCCATGCAGCATCCCAAACACAGCGGCAAGTATCCGCACGGCAAGACCGGCCTGAGCCGCATCTTCCACACCCTGATCCATTCGCGCGATGGCTTCATCGCGACCTTCCGCGGCGAGGCCGCCTTTCGCCAGCTCCTGCTCCTGCACGCGCTGTTGATCATTGCAGCTTTCGTGCTGGACATCAGCACGACCGAGCGCGCGCTGTTGCTGGCGGTCTGCCTCATCAGCCTGCTGGTGGAACTGCTCAACTCGGCAATCGAGGCCGTGGTTGATCGCATCTCGCTGGAGCAGCATCCGCTGTCCAAGAACGCCAAGGACATGGGCAGCGCCGCGCAGGCCACCGCATTGTTGATGGTCGGCGCGGTGTGGGGCGTGATCCTGCTGGGCTAGCCGGGCCAGGCTGACAACTTCCTGATAAAGCCGTTTCGATACTGCGCGCACTCCTGTTCCGCGGAACCTGCTCGTGCGCCAATGCCTCCGTTTTCCACGGTCCCATCCAATCGTTCTGGTCTGGGCCGCCGCACTGTTCTTCGCCACGATTGGAAACATCGCCCTCTGGAAGACGCTGTGGGGGCTGATTGATCTCAACGGTGCGCGCAGCATCCTGTTCCTGGCCAGCCTGCCGCTGCTGCTGTTCTGCCTGTTCAATCTGATGCTGACGCCACTGCTGGCGCTACCCTTCGTGCGCAAGCCGCTGCTGGTGCTGCTGGTTGTCGTCAGCGCCGGCTGCAGCTACTTCATGCTGCACTACAACGTGCTGATCGACCGCAGCATGGTGCAGAACGTGTTCGAGACCAACCAGGCCGAACTGAACGCTTATCTCTCGCTGCCGCTGCTGTTGACCCTGCTGGCGCTGGGCGTGCTGCCCGCTGCCGGGCTCGCCCTGGTGCGCACCGCCAGCGGAGCGGGTTCGATACGGTCGCTGCTGGTGTGGCCGGCCAACGTCCTGGCGTCGCTGGTGATGCTGCTGGTGATCGGCTTTGCGTTCTACAAGGACTACTCCTCACTGCTGCGCAATAACCGCTACATCCGCGACCAGGTGCTGCCGTTGAACGTGATGCGCCATACCCACGGTTACCTGAAAAGCCTCTACAGCACCCGCCAGCAACCGTTGCGCCCGATCGGCACGGACGCGCGGCGCGTTCCGGGCCCACGCCCGAAGCTGGTGGTCATGGTCGTCGGCGAGACCGCGCGGTCACAGAACTTCCAGCTCAACGGCTACCCACGCGCGACCAATCCCCGGCTCTCGCGCAAGGAAGGCGTCATCAGCTTCAGTGATGTTTCCTCATGCGGCACCGCAACGGCGATCTCGGTGCCCTGCATGTTCTCGCAGATGACCCGCCAGCAATACGACGACGTCCGCGCGGCGACCGAGGAGAACGTGCTCGACATCCTGCAGCGTAGCGGCGTCAGCGTGCTCTGGCGCAACAACAACAATGGCGGCTGCAAGGGCGTGTGCGAGCGCGTGCCGACCGAGGACATGCCTGCGCTGAAGGTGGCCGGCCAGTGCGTCAACGCCGACGGCACCTGCTACGACGACGTGCTGCTGCATCAGCTCGGCGCACGCATCGACGCCATCCACGGCGATGCCCTGGTCGTGCTGCATCAACTCGGCAGCCATGGGCCGACCTACTTTGAACGGTATCCCGCAGCGTCGCGGGCCTTCAGCCCGACCTGCGACAGCAACCAGATCCAGCACTGCAGCAACGAGGCGCTGGTCAACACCTATGACAACACCCTGGTGCATACCGACCGGGTGCTGGCGGAGACCATCGACCTGCTGCAGGGTTATTCGGACCAGCGCGATGTCGCGCTGATCTATGTGTCCGACCATGGCGAGTCGCTCGGCGAACGCGGCATGTACCTTCACGGTACGCCTTACTTCATCGCACCGCGCGAGCAGACCCAGGTGCCGCTGGTGATGTGGTTCTCAGCGGGCTTCGGCCGCAACGCGGGCCTGGACACGGCCTGCCTGCGTGGGAATGCCCTGCACCGGGCGCACAGCCACGACAACGTCTTCCACTCGCTGCTGGGCCTGTTTGGCGTCAGCAGCGTCGTGTACGAACGCGATCTGGATGTGTTTGCCGGATGCCGCGCGTCGGGTTCGCCGGCTGTGGCCGCCACGCCGGTGAAGAAGCAGCGCCGGCTGATGCCGATCGCTGCCCGCAACGTGGCGCGCTACTGCGCCGCCAGGGCGAAATCCAGGCCGGCGCACACCGCCGCCACCTGGGCGTCGTTGCATTCCTGCGGGTTGGTGCGCGGGCTGTCGGGGTAGACCTCGGTGGTGGTGGCAAAACGCGCGTCGGTGAAGCCGGCGCAGGCGCCGATCGAACGCGACTCGCCCCAGACCACGCCCGGCGACTGCAGCGGCAGGCCGACCAGGTTGCCTTCGGCATCGGCCGGGGCGATGTGGGTGATGGGCGCCACTGCGGCGATCAGGGCCTTCTGGAACTCGGCCTGCGGGTCTTCGCTGTTGCCGATCACATAGAAGCCATCGGGAATCGTGTCGCGCTCGAACGGCTTGCCATCGCGGGCGCAACGCGCCGGATCGAACTCGTGCAGGTCGCTGTCGGTGGTTTCGTGCAGGTCCAGGTGCACCAGCAGGTTCGGCTTGCGCTCAGCCACCCAGCGCATAAGCGCAGCGGCCTCTTCGATCTGGCCGCCGTCACGGAAGCTGCGGTTCGGGTCGATCGCATCCGGGTTCCAGCGCTGGATGCGCTCGTAGCCCCACGGACTGACGCACGGCGCCACGATCAGGTTCAGCCGGCCCAGGTAACGCTCGGCCTGCTGTTCCAGGAACTGCAGGGCGCCATGCACGCCGCTGGTCTCGTAGCCATGCACGCCGCCGGTGATCAGCGCGGTCGGCAGCGCCGGGTTCCAGTCGTGGTTGACCACCGCGAACAGCGGGTAATGGTCCGGCGCATAGTCCAGCTGGCCGTACTGGATCACGTCGAAAACGCTGTCATCCAAGCGCTCAAGGGCGGCCACCACGTCATCGTGGTAGCTGCGCTGGCGCTGCTGGCGGGCCCGCCACTGTGCGCGTTCCGCGTCGCCCCAGGGCTGTCCGGGGGTGCCGATCGGGTAGAACTGCGCAACAGTCATGGGGTACTCCAGGGGTCGAACGGATGGATGCAGCCGGACATTCTAAGCCTTGTCGCGCCTGCGGGTACCGCCACCCAGGGCCCGCCTTCATCCAGCCGGGGTCATCTGGTTGTAAAATCAACGGTTTTTGGCCCCTCACCCCTTGATGGCAAACGCAGCGCAGCCGGTCCTGGGTGGACCGGAGTTCCTCCGCCTGCTCGCCCGTCTCAGCGACGGCGCGATGCCGGCCAGCAGTCCCGCCCTGACCGATCGCCTCGGCCAGTGGGTGGACTGGAGCCGTGCCGTGGCCCTGTCCGGCGCGTTGGGCGGACGCCTGCCCGACCCCGGCGAGGCTGCCGAGGGGGTCGAGGATGTACTGGCCGACTGCGCCCAGGCCCATGCCAGCCTGCTGGCCTCCATCCGCGAGGACGCCGAGGCCGAGCGCCTGCTGGACCTGGCCGAGGCCGCTGCCGCACCCAACTTCGCTTCGCTGCGCCAGCGCTACCGGGTGCTGCAGCAGGCCATCCAGACCGCCACCGGGCGCCTGCGCGGCCGACTGCGCGACCAGCTGGTGCAGGCGTCGCCCGACCTGGCTCGGCTGGCCGAAGTAGATGCGGTGATGGAACAGACCCTCACCCCGCGCGAGCACAGCCTGCTGGCAATCGCGCCGACGGTGCTCGGCGCCCGCTTTGAACGCGTGCACGGCCAGCCCGGCTGGCGCGCGGCCTTCCGCCACGACATGCGCACGCTGCTGCTGGCTGAGCTGCAGCTGCGCTTCCACCCGATCCAAGGGCTGCAAGACGCCCTGCGCTCCCACTGACCGGAACACCATGTCCAGAACTGCTTTCCATGTCATTGTTTTCCTTGTCGGCCTGTTGGCCGTGTGCTGGATCGGCATTGGCTATGTGTCAGTGCATCCGCTGGGTGCAGCGGTGGCGGCGATCATCGCGGCCTGCTACATCGCCGGCGGCGTCGAGCTGTACCGCTACCGCCAGGCCAGCAACGGCCTGCGCGCCGCACTGAACGACCTGTCCAGCGCGAAGGAAAGCCTCGCCCCCTGGCTGGAGCGCGTGCCGATGGGCCTGCGCAACGCCGTGCGCCTGCGCGTGGAAGGCGAGCGCACTGCCCTGCCCGCGCCGGTGCTGACCCCGTACCTGGTCGGCCTGCTGGTGTTGCTGGGCATGCTCGGCACCCTGCTGGGCATGATGGATACCCTGCGCGGCACCGGCCTGGCCCTGCAGAGCGCCACCGACATGGCCGCGATCCGCGGCTCGCTGGCCTCGCCGGTGCAGGGCCTTGCGGTGGCCTTCGGTACCTCGATCGCCGGTGTGGCCAGCTCGGCCATGCTCGGCCTGCTGGCGGCGCTGCTGCGCCGCGATCGCCTGCAGGCCGTGCAGCAGCTGGACCGCGCCATTGCCGGCGACCTGCACCCGCATTCGCAGGCCTGGCAGCGCGCCGAATCGCTGCGCCTGCTGCAGGCACAGTCCGCCGCGCTGCCGGCGCTGGTCGACCGCCTGCAGGCGATGACCAGCACCTTTGAGCAGCACAGTGCGGCCGCCAATGAGCGCCTGCTGGCCGGCCAGGCCGAGTTCCTGACCCAGAGCCAGGCCCTGCAGGAACGGCTGGCCCTGTCGCTGCAGCAGTCGCTGCGCGAAGGGGCCGAAGCCAGCGCCGCAGCCATCGGTGGTGCGCTGCGGCCGATGGCGGAAACCACGCTGGCGGGCCTGGCCCAGCACGGCGAGGCGCTGCATGCCCGTGTCGAGCGGGCCGTGCAACAGCAGTTGGCGGGGCTGAGCGACGGTTTCGAACGCAGCCGGGTCGCCACCGAAGCCAGCTGGGCCAAGGTGGTGAGTGAACAGACCCAGGCGCAGCAGGCGCTGGTGAGCGAACTGCGCCAGCACCTGCAGGCCTTCAGCGATGGTCAGGGCACGCACGCCGAAGCACTGGTCACGCGTATCGGCGAGCGCCTGCAGGCCGATGCACAGAGCAATGCAGACGCCTTGCGTGCCGCCGCCGAGCAGCAGCAGGCCCTCAACAGCGCGCTGGTCGAGCGCCAGCAGCAGGCGTTGATCGCCGCCAGCGAACATCTGGATGCGCGTGCGCAGGCGCTGCTGCAGGCACTGGAGCAGCAGCACAGCGCCAGCCAGTCACTGCTGCAGGACCATGAAGCGCAGCGCTCGCAGCAGTGGCAGGCCGCGCAGGCCGCCGCCGCGACTGCGCACGCCGAACTGCAGGCCAGCCTGGACAGCCGCGAGCAGCAGCGCCAAGCGCGCTGGGACGCGGTCAGCGCCGAGCTGCAGCAGGCCCACGCCGCCCTGCAGGCGCAGCTGCAGGCCGGCGACGAACAGCGCCTGCAGCGCTGGAGCGATGCCTTGCAGCACCTTTCCAGCGACCTGGCCGAGCGCCTGCAGGCCAACGGCGAACGCCTGGCCGCGCAGCAGCAGCAGGTCTGCGACACGCTGGCGGCCACCGCACAGCAGATCGGCGAGAACGGTCGCGCGCAGGCCAGCGCCACGCTGGCTGAAGTTTCCACCCTGCTGCAGACCGCGGCGGCGGCACCGAAAGCTGCTGCCGACGTCATCAACGAGCTGCGGAGCACGCTGTCCGAAAGCCTGGTGCGTGACAACGCGATGCTGGAAGAACGCGGTCGCCTGCTGGCCACCGTGCAGACGCTGCTCGATGCAATCAACCATGCGTCACACGAACAGCGCACCGCCGTGGACGCGCTGGTCGGTGGCTCGGCCGAGCTGCTGGAGCGCGTTGGCAATCGCTTTACCGACCATATCGCCGCAGAGACCGGCAAGCTGGATGGCATTGCCGCAGCGCTCAACGGCAGCGCAGGTGAAGTCAGCCAGCTGGCCGCCTCCTTCGGCGAGGCCGTCGCGCAGTTCGGCAACGCCTCCACCGAGTTGTCCGGCCGCCTGGAACAGATCGGTGGCGCGCTGGATGCCTCGCTGGCCCGCAGCGATGAGCAGCTGGCTTACTACGTGGCGCAGGCGCGCGAGGTGGTCGACCTCAGCCTGCTGTCGCAGAAGCAGGTGATGGAAGAACTGCAGCAGCTGGCCGCACGCCGCGGCAAGGCCGGCAGCGCATGAGCGACGAGCTGGAGGTTGACGGCGGCTCGCACGCGCCGATCTGGGCCGCCTTCGGCGACCTGATGTCGGTGCTGCTGGGTGCGTTCGTGCTGATACTGGTGGGTGTGGTCGCGGTGCAGCTGGAGCTGTCGCAGCGGTTGGACCAGGAAGTGAAGCAGCGCCAGGCCGAAGCCAAGCGCCTGCAGACGCTCGAACAGGCACTGGCTGGCCCGCTGGCTGCCGGTCGCGTGACCCTGGTCGACGGCCGCATCGGCATCAGCGGCAGCGTGCTGTTCGCGCTCAACTCCGACCAGCTGCAGCCGGAAGGCCAGGAGCTGCTGCGCAGCCTCGCCGCGCCGCTGGCCGCCTACCTGGGCAGCCGCGAGGAGATCCTGATGGTCAGTGGCTTCACCGATGATGCGCCGGTGCGCGAGGGCAACCGCCGCTTCGCCGACAACTGGGAGCTGTCCGCGCAGCGTTCGCTGACCGTGACCCGCACCCTGATTGCCGACGGCGTACCCGCTGATGCCGTGTTCGCCGCCGCGTTCGGCAGCGAGCAGCCGGTCAGTTCCAACGCCAATGAGGAAGGCCGCGCACGCAACCGCCGCGTGGAGATCGCGCCGATTCCCAAGCCCAAGGCGGCGGATGGCAAGTAAGCCGCCCGCCCTGGAAGGCCTGCGCGCATTGGTGCGTGACCTCGATGCGGGGTCGCGCTCGCTGCCGCATTACCCGCAGGTGCCGATGCTGCAGCAGGTGCAGCGCGAGTGGTCGGAGCTGCGCAGCGAACTGCAGGTGCGCCGCTCGCTGCGCGCCGAGGCCCCGGCCGATGGCGGCCCGCTGAACTCGGCGGTGCTGGTGCAACGCATGCTCGACACGATGCAGGCCACCAGCCCCGGCTACCTGCGGCATTTCATCGACTATGTGGACACCTTGTCCTGGCTGCAGGCGCTGCAGGACAGCGCCGCCAGCGGCGGTGATACCGCAAAGCCAAAGCGCACGCGCAAGCCGCGCTGAACACTGAATGGCAGTGCCGGCGGCTGGCCGGCAGCTACGCATCTCCGCACGGGTTCCCGCGGTTGCCGGCCAGCGGCCGGCACTACCCTCACGGCTGCTCTGTGCACCGGAACGGGATCTGCGCTGGTAGTGCCGGCCGCTGGCCGGCGTCGCGCCCATGCCGACCACGGCCGAAGCGCGCGCAAGCGCCGCTGAGCAGCGAATGGTCGCGCTGAACACTGAATGGCAGTGCCGGCGGCTGGCTGGCAGCTACGCATCTCCGCGCGGGTTCCTACGGTTGCTGGCCAGCGGCCGGCACTACCCTCACGGCTGCTCTGTGCACCGGAACGGGATCTGCGCTGGTAGTGCCGGCCGCTGGCCGGCATCACATCCAAGCCGACCACGCATAGGGATACTCGCCAATCTGCTTAGCGAGACCGGCGCGTACCGGATTCCCCAGGATGTACAGCGCCTGCCGCGCCAGCGACTCTTCGGTCCTCACTGCATGATCGAAGTAGCCGGGCTGCCACACCGTGCTTCGACGGCCCGCCAGGCGATTCAGGGCAAGGGCGCTTGACGATTTCATCCGCCGCGCGATGTCTGGAAGGTGCGCAGCACGTAGCTCGAACATCCAGTGGACGTGATCCGGCATGACGACCCATGCGTGTGATCGTACGAGCCCGCGCTGTTCGATGTAATCGAACTGATCGATTACACATGCTGCCGAAGCGTCGCTTTCAAGGAGCCTGCGGCGCTGATGCGTGGTGGTGGTCAGAACATAGGCCTGGCCAATGATCGAGCGACGGCCCAGGCGAAGGCGATGGCTGCTCATGCGCCATGGTGGGTCGATCATTGGGCGTTGGCTGTCGGGCCAAGCCTCGATGGGGGCTGGGAGATGTCTGAATTTGAATGAGGTTGCCGGCCAGCGGCCGGCACTACCGGGGGCTATGGATTGCCGGCCAGCGGCCGGCACTACCGGGGGCTATGGAATGCCAGCCAGCGGCCGGCACTACCGTTGCCGGGCAGCGGCGGTCGGGGCTCAGCCGCGCAGGGTGGCGCCGCCGTCGACATACAGATCGCTCATCGCTACGTGCCCGGCCTGCTCGGAGAGCAGGAACATCACCGAGTGCGCGATGTCTTCCGGCGTGGCGAGTTTGCGCAGTGGAATGCCGGCCTTGTAGGTCTCAAGGCTGCCGACGATCACCCGTTCGGCGCCGTGCTCGTCCTGCCACATGCCGGTCTGCATCGGGGTCAGCGTGGACCCCGGGGCGACGATGTTGCAGCGGATGCCCAACGGCGCCAGCTCCAGCCCGAGGCAGCGGGTGAACATCGTGGCGGCGGCCTTGGACGCGGCATACGCCGCCATGCCGTGCCGCGGCACGCCAGCCGCATTCGAGCTGACGGTAACGATTGCGCCCTGCCGGCGCGGCGACATCACCCGCGCCAGCGCACGGCCGACATGGAACACGCCATCGGCATTGACCGCGAATACACGGCGCCAGTCGTCGTCGCCGGTCTCGGTGACACCGCCCACATGCAGTACGCCGGCCACGCTGGCGGCCAACAGGATCGGCCCGATGCTGGACTCGACCTGGTCCACCAGGGCGTCCACCGCGGCGCTGTCGGTTACGTCGAGTGCAAACGACGTCACCCGGGTATCTGACACGCGCGGTGCCTCGCGATCGGTCGCCACCACGGTGCAACCGGCCGCGGCCAGCAACCGTACCAGTGCCTCGCCGATGCCGCCGGCGGCGCCGGTCACCAGTGCCACGCGACCTTCAAAGCCGGTCAACTGCATGCTGCGATCTCCTGTTGCTCGTCCCATTGGCGCAACCGCGCCGACAACCACGGCGCCAGCTGCGCCACCGCATCGCGGCCAGTCAGTTCTGCATGCAGGAACGGCAGTTCCAACGACTGCACCCTGCGCGCGTGTGTCCGCCACAACGCCGACTGCAACTGTGGCCGCGCCTGGTGATCCCGGCCCGCACGCACATGCACCAGCGTGCCATCGAACGGCCGGTGGATATGTTCACGGATCAGTCGATTGGTGCCGGTCACGGCGCGCACCACGCCATCGAGCACCACATCCGGCAGACTCCCCAGTGCACTGCCACCACGACGCAGGAACGCGAGAATGCGTTCCCGGCTGTCCAGTTCCGGATGCGCATCCGGGTCATGACCGGCAATCGCCAGCAGTGCCCGCAATGCAGCGATGGGATCGGGTTCCGGCTCGGCCCGCCAGCACTCGCTGGGATAGGCGTCCAGCAGCACCAGCTCGCCGACGTCGCGGCCGATCTCATGCAGCCGCACCGCCATCGCCTGGGCCAGGATGCCGCCCACCGACCAGCCCAGCAAATGCACCGGCCCCTTCGGCTGTAGTGCGACCACGCGCTGTACGTAATCGTTGGCCATCGCCTCGATACTGCTCGGCAGTGGCAGCCGCGCGTCCAGTGCCGGCGACTGCAGGCCATACACCGGGCGGGCGGGTTGCAGTGCCCGGGCCAGGGTGCGGTAGTTCCAGGCGATGCCACCGGCCGGGTGCAGCACGAACAGCGGCGTGGACCCGCCCGCTTCGGTCGCGGCCAGCGCGATTACCGGCCCCAGTGCGTGATCGGCCAGCGCGGGCGGCTCGGCAAGGCGAACCGCCAGCGCAGCCACGGTGGGCTGCGCGAACAAGGCACCCAGACCCAGATCGCAGCGCCAGCGCTGCTCGATGGCCAGCAGCAGGTGCACCGCCGACAGCGAGTCACCGCCGAGACTGAAGAAATCCGCATCCACCGCCACCGGCGCTTCACGCCCGAGTGCCTGGGCAAACAGCAACGCCAGCTCCTGTTCCAACGGCGTGCGCGGCGCCAAGCCGGCAACTTCACGTTGGGGTGGCTTAGGCAATGCGTTGCGGTCGAGCTTGCCGTTGGCGGTCACCGGCCAGTGGTCCACGCCTACAAACGCCGAGGGCACCATGTAATCCGGCACGCGCGTGGCCAGGTAGCTGCGCAGCATGACGGGGTCGGCAAGCGCGGTTGGCACATAGGCCACCAGCCGGGCATCGCCGGGCGCGTCCTGGCGCAGCAGTACTTCCACGCGCTCCATGCCAGGCAGCTCACGCAGTGCCGCCTCGATCTCGCCCAGCTCGATGCGCAGGCCGCGCAGTTTCACCTGATGGTCGCTGCGGCCCAGGTACTCGACCGCGCCATCGGCGCGCCAGCGCGCCACGTCGCCGGTGCGATAGATGCGTTCGCCAGGCAGGAACGGATCGGCGAGGAAGCGCTCGGCGGTCAGGTCGTCGCGACCGAGATAGCCACGTGCCAGTTGCATGCCGCCCAGGAACAGGTCACCGGCCACGCCTATCGGCACCGGCTGCATCCGGGCGTCCAGCACGTACAGGCGGGTGTTCCAGACCGGGAACCCGATCGGCACCGGCCGCGAGCGATCCTGCGCCGACGCCGGCCAATAGCTGACGTCCACGGCCGCTTCGGTCGGGCCATACAGGTTGTGCAGCTCGGCCTGCACGCGCGCGTGGAAGCGGTCGCGCAACGCGGCGTCCAGCGCCTCGCCACTGGTGAATACCCGTCGCAGCTGCAGGCCTTCGGAGGCCGGTGCAGCGAGGAAGGCATCGAGCATCGACGGCACGAAATGCACCGTGGTGATGCCATGGCCACGGATCAGGCGCGCCAGTTCAGTGGGGTCGCGATGCGCATCGGGCCCGGCAACCACCAGCGTGGCCCCGCACAGCAACGGCAGGAAGAACTCCCAGACCGAGACATCAAAGGTGGCCGGGGTCTTCTGCAGCACGCGGTCATCGGCGCGGATGCCGTACTGCTCGCGCATCCATAGCAGGCGGTTGACGATGGCGCGGTGTTCGATGACCACGCCCTTCGGTTCCCCGGTCGAGCCGGAGGTATAGATCACATACGCTGCGTCGCTGGGCGCAGGATCGGCCCACGGCGCGGCGAAGCTCAGCGCGGTCCACTGCTCCGGCGCGAGCACCGGCACGCCGGCCGTGCGCGCCGAAACCTCCGCCGCAGCCAGAACGCACACCGGTTGCGCCGAGGCGAAGATGCGCGCCAGCCGCTCGTCGGGATGGGCAAGATCCAGCGGCAGGTAGGCGGCGCCTGCGCGCAGCACCGCGACCAGCGCGACCACCAGCGCCAGCGAACGCGGCAATGCCACCGCCACCACGCTGCCCGGGCCGACACCCATCGCCCGCAACCGTGCCGCCAGCGCGAAACTGCGCGCTTCCAGCGTTGCGTAGTCCAGCGTCGTGTCGCCGAACACCAGCGCTGGCGCGTGCGGGTCCCGATCCATGCCCTGCTGCAGCAACGCGACCAGGGTCGTCTCCGGGAACGCGTGCGCGGTGGCGTTGAAACCGTGCAGCACCTGCTGCGCCTCCATGGGCGTCGCCAGGGGTACGGCGGCGATATCATCAGCCTGCAGCGCCGACGACACGAAATGCAGCAACCGCGCCGCGTGTGCCTCGACATCCTCGCGACTGTACAGCGCGGGATTGGCCTCGATCTCCAGATCCAGCAGATGCTGGCCATCACCACGGAAGCCCAGCGCCAGGTCATCCACCGGCCCGGTGCACAGCACCTCCAGCGCCGCCTGCACGCCAGTCAGCGCCAGCGGCCTGTAGAACGGCTGCACATTCACCAGCGGGCCGTGCAGGCGCTGCTGCGTGCCGACCAGGCCCAGGTCCCGGCGCAGCTGCTCGCCCCGGTAGCGGCCGTGCCTGCGGCCCTGGCTGAGCTGGCGACCCAGGCCCCGGGCAAAGGCCTCGACGCTGCCCTCGCCGGCCGCCACGCGCAGCGGCAACACATTCATCACCATCGCCGGCACCCGCGCCGACGCGTTGCCCAGCCGCCCCATGTAGGGCACGCCCAGCACCACTTCATCGGCAGCGCTCATCCGCCGCAGGTACTCGGCCGACAACGCGGCCAGCACATCCGGCCAGGGCTGCAGCCAACGTACCGAGGCCTGCAGCAACTGCTCACGGAAGGCCGTATCGAGCGACTGCACCCGGCGCAGCGCGTCGTCACTGGCCGCGAGCGTGCCGGCCAGGCCCACGCCTGCCGGTGCGCCCTGCATGTGCTCACGCCACCACTGCCCGGCCAGCGCGCGGCGCGGATCGGCACGGTAGGCGGCATCATCGGCCAGCACACCGGCCAGTCCTGGCAGTGGCTCACCCCTGCGGCCGGCGTACAACGCGCACACGCGATCAGTGAACAGCGCCATGCCGTAGCCATCGGCGGCCAGATGATGCACCCGCAGGTACCACACCCAGCGTTGCCCGCCCAGTTCAAGCAGCACCTGCTGGCTGATCCGGTCGCGGGTGGGATCAACCGGGCTCAACCGGTCGGTGTGCATCAGGCTGCGCGCCGCAGCGGCGGGATCCGGCTCGGCGGAAACATCGCGTACCGAAAGCAGCGGCACGTGTACCGGGTCATGCCACTGTAGTGGCTGGCCATCGGCCCCTTCGGCAAAGCGCAATGCGAAGGCCTCCGCCTCACGCGCAGCCTGGTCTGCCGCTGCGACGAATGCGGCCACGTCCAGCGGGCCGTCGATCCATACCGCGTGCGCGGTATTGAATGACGGATTGTCCGGTGCCAGCCGCTGTGCAAACCACAGCCCGGCCTGGGCCTCGGTCAACGCCACCGGCGTGGCCAGCGCTGCGGTGTTCATGCGTTCTGCGCGGCCTGCAGTTGCTGCACCACACCCCACCACTGGCGCAGCGTGGTGTGCTCGGCCAGCTGCGAGAACTCCAGCGGAAGGCCAGTGTTGCCCCAGGCCAGGACCAGGCCGAGCATGCGCATTGAATCCAGGTCCAGGTCGATCAGGTTGTCGTCGTCACCGATCTCGGCCGGCGTGCACTCCAGCACGCGCGCCACGTCGGCACGCATCCGCTCAAGATCCAGCACCTCACCGGTCGCGGCCATCACAGCACCTCCAGCAGGTGGTCGGTGGTCATCGGCACGCCACAGGTACGCGCGATCCAATGCAGCGCCTGATCGTGATCGGCGCGCGAGAAGTCCGCCACCGCATCAGCGGCGATGAAGGCCTCGATATCACGCTGGAAGGCATCCACCACGGTCGCGGTGCAGCCGATATGGGCGTACACGCCGGTCACCAGCAACTGGTCGCGTCCACGCACCCGCATCAGCGTCTCCAGGTTGCTGCGCTGGAATGCGCTGTAGCGGTGCTTCACCAGCACGTGCTCGCCCGGTTGCGGTGCCAGCGCCTCGATGATCGGTTCATGGTCGGCGCTGCGACGCATGCCCGGCCCCCACAGGTCGGCCTGAAGGCCACGGTCTCGACGGTCCTGGTCACCATGCTGCGCGGTGTAGAACACCGGAATGCCGTGCGCGCGGCAATGCGCCAGCAGGCGTGCGATGTTGTCCACGGCCGGCCGCAGCGGTGCATTGCCGGCGTCGAACGCGGCCAGGAAATAACGCTGCATGTCGTGCACCAGCAGCGCGACACGATCGCGCCGGGGACGCCACGGCCCGCGCGCCTGCGGTAGCTCAGCGGCGGTCGGCAAGGGGTAGTCGGTGATACGGGGCAGCGCCATCAGCGCGTTCCTCCTGTCTGTTGCAGATGACGCGCACGCAGCTGCGCGCGCAGTTCGCGGCGGCTGACCTTGCCGACCGCGGTGGTATCGAAGCTGTCGACGAACACGACCTGGTCGGGCACCTTGAACGCAGCCAGGCCGCGCCCGCGCATCCAGGCCTTCAGTACCGGCGCCTTGAACGGTTCGCCTTGCGGGATCACAAAGGCGCAGCTGCGCTCGCCCAAGTACTCGTCTGGAATCGAGACCACGGCCGCATCGAACACGCCCGGATGTGCCAGCAAGTGGTCCTCGATCTCTTCGGCAGAGATCTTCTCGCCCGCCCGGTTGATGTGGTCACCCGCACGCCCCTGTACCACTAGGTAGCCCCCGGGCAGCTGCTGCACGCGGTCACCGGTACGGTAGAAACCGTCGTCGGTGAACGAGCGCGCATTGGCCACTGCATCGTTATGGTAGCCACGGATGGTGTACGGGCCACGGGTGAGCAGATGCCCCACCTCGCCTTCGGCCACCGGCTGGTCATGGTCATCGACCACGCGCACTTCGTCGTCCGGACTGATCGGCCGGCCCTGGCAGGCCACGATCAGGTCCTCCGGATCATCCAGCCGTGTGTAGTTGACCAGGCCTTCGGCCATGCCGAACACCTGCTGCAGCGTGCAGCCAAGGCCGTCGATCACCCGCCGTGCGGCTTCCGGCACCAGTTTGGCACCGCCCACCTGCAGTACCTGCAGGCTCGACAGGTCATGCTTGCTGGTGGCGGCGGCCTGCGCCCACAGCAGCGCCAGCGGCGGCACCAGGCCGCAGCAGGTCACCCCTTCGCGGGCGATCAGCGGGAAGGCCGCATCCGGCCCGGGGCCGGGACTGAACACCACGCGGGCGCCGGCGTACAACGCGCCGAAGAAGCCGGGCGAGCTCATCGGGAAATTGTGCGCGGCCGGCAGCGCTACCAGATAAACGCTGTCGCGGTCGATGCCGCAGATTTCATTGCTGGCACGGAACGAATAGATGTAGTCGTCGTGCGTGCGTGGAATCAGCTTGGACAGCCCGGTGCTCCCACCGGAAATCTGCAGGAACGCCACCGACTGCGGGTCCGGATCGGCCGGCAGCCGGCTGCGATCGCCCTGCAGCGCCTCCAGCGCGATGAACTCCGCCGCCTCGCCGTCGATCACTACATGGCGAACCGCCGGCACGTCGGCCTGCAGCGCTCGCGCCAGCCCGCGATGATCGAAGCCATCGTGCAGTGCGGTGGTGATGTAGGCACTGGCTTCGGCCTTGCTGGCGAAGTGCACCAGCTCGGTCATGCGGTGCGCCGGCAACACGTACACCGGCACCAGCCCGGCGCGGAACAGGCCGCAGACCGTGGTGATGAAGCCTGCCGTGTTGCCCAGCTGCACCAACACCCGCTCCCCTGGCTGCAGGCCGAGCGCCAGCAGGCCGGCACCGATCCGCCCGGCCTCGTGCCACAGCTGCGCGTAGCTCAGGCGTACGTCGCCGGCGACCACCGCGATGTCATCGGCGAAACGCTCTGCCCGCTCGCGCAGGAACGCCGGGAAGGTCTCGCCACGCCAGTGACCGGCTTCGCGATAGCGCGCCACCAGCGCGTCGGGCCACACCTGCTGCAGTGGCAGGCGGGAAGAGTCAGTGCAGGTAGTCATGCAGCAGGCTCGATCGCAGGCGCGGATTCATGGACACCCAACGCATTCAGCAGGGCAGCGAACTTCGCTGCGGTTTCGGCCACCTCGGCCTCGGGGTGTGACTCGGCGACGATGCCGGCACCGGCATACAGGCGCAGCTGCGTGCCCTGCAGGCGCGCGCAGCGGATCGCCACGTACCAGTCGCCGTCACCCTGCGCGTCCAACCAGCCCACGGCACCGGCGTAGAAGCCGCGCGGCACCGGCTCCAGCTCGCGGATGCGCTGCAGCGCAGCCAACCGTGGCGTACCGCAGACTGCCGGCGTGGGGTGCAGCTGCGCCAGCAGTTCGGCGGCAGACGTCTGCGGATCCTTCAGGGCGGCGTGGATGCGGGTACCCAGATGCCACATGCTGGCGGTGGCATGCAGCACCGGCCGCGGCTGCGCATCGATGTGGCTGCAATACGGCGCCAGACCCTCGACGATCGCCTCGACCACATGACGGTGCTCGTCATGGTCCTTGGTCGAGGCCAGCAGGTCCTGCGCCGCACGCTCGTCCTCGGCGGCATCGGCGCTGCGCCGCGCAGAGCCCGCCAACGGATGAGACAACAGTTCGGCGCCGCGCTTGCGCAGCAGCAGTTCCGGCGTCGCGCCCACCAGCCAGGCCGGCGCCTGGCCCAGCTCCACCGGCAGCGGAACCGCATAGGTCGCCACCGACGGATCTGCGCCCAGGCGTGCCAGCAGCACGTCCGGAGACAGCGCCTGGCGGGTGCGTGCCAGCAGGCTGCGCGCCAGCACCACCTTCTGGAGGTCCAGTTCGGGCGCGCGCAGTGCCTGCACCGCGGCAGCCACCGACGCCGCGTACGCCTGCGCCGCAGGCTCGGCCTGCAGGGCACCATCCAGCGCTGGCGCGGCCTGTGGCTGTAGTGCCAGCGCCGGCAGCAGGCGCTCGGGCTGGTACAACGCATCGTCGGCACGCGGCTCGAACGGCACCGCGCCAACCAGCAGGCCCGGGCCGCCGCGCTGCTGGGCAAAGAACACCGAAACGCGTTCTGCCAATGTCGCCAGCGCACCGGCCGGCAGCGTGGCGCGGCAACCGCGTGCGTGCACGTGCTGGCCAGCGTGCTGCAGCAGGAACAGCGACGCGTCGTCGCTGCTCTCCTGCGGCGCTGGCGCAGCCTCCGGCCACGCGCCCTGCATCAGGGAATCGTTCATGGGGTCTCCTTCATCCGATGCACTGCAGCCAGCGCGAACAGCAACAGCAGCAACGCGCCGACCAGCAGGTATGGCAGGCTGGGCCCGCCGCGATACAACAGCGTGCCGAGCATCGGCCCGGCGACCATGCCCAGGCCCTGCGCTGCCGCGACGGTGCCGGCGGCGGCGCCCTGCTCGTGTGCTTCCACCGCGTCGGCGGCCAGCGCCTGGAACGAGGGGAATACGAAGCCCATGCCGAACGCTGCCAGCGCATATGCCGCCGGCAACTGCCAGCCCTGCTGCACGCCCGCCACCGAGGCGAAGCCGATGCCGGAGATCACGGCGCCGAGGACGATCCAGCGCCGCGGATGGACCTCCAGCTTCATCACCAGCGCCTGCGCCAGGATCAGGCCAAGGCCGACCGCCGTCAGCGCGATGCCGGCCATGCGCGCGCCGGCCGCCGCATCCAGGCCCAGGCGATCAATCGCGAAGAAGCCAACCGTGACCTGCGCGATGGTGACCGAGACCATGGCGATGAACGCCGCCAGCTGCGGCAGGCGCAGGCGCGGGTCGAGGCGGCTCATTGGCGCGCGGTGCCGGGCGGAAACGCCCATCACAGGCGGTGTGGCCGGCAGTCGCCAGGCCAGCAGCGCCAACGCCAGCAGTGGCAACAGTGCGGCTACATACAGCGCCAGCGACAGGTTCGTATAGGCCAGCCAACCCGCGGCAGCCGGGCCCAGCACCATGCCCAATGCGTTGGCGCTGCCCAAGCGGGCGAGGAACTTCGCACGTTGCCCGGTCGGCGCCTTGTCGGCGATCAGCGCGGCTGCGGTAGGAGGCACCGCTGCGTAGAACAGGCCGATCAGGCCGCGCGCAGCGACCAGCACCAGCACTGACACCAGCACCGGCGGCACCGTCTGCAGGGCCACGTCGATGAACACCGCCAGCGCGATGTAGACCACGGTGTAGGCACTCATCGCCAGCATCAGCACACGCTTGCGGCCGATGCGGTCGCTGAGCTGGCCCCAGGGGCGCGCGGCCAGCATCCACAACACGCCTGCGGCGGTGACTGACAGCCCGGCATGCCACTCGGACAAACCGAGCATGCGGACCACCGGGCCGATCACGGCGACGAAGGACATCATCGCCATGGTGCCGATCAGGGCAGCCAACACCAGCGCCGGCAAGCCGGGAACGACGGGACGTGCGTGCATGAAACACCAGCCGTAACAGGGAAGGATTGGCCGGACGCGCCTGCGCGTCCCACCCCGCACCGACCCTGCTCAGGGCCAGATGCCGCCCTTAAATGATAACGGCTCGTATTTGCATTTGATACCCATTCTCTTGAATGGGTGCGCAACAGTGGATTCAGCGCATTGCACGCAGGCCGAGCAGGCCACGGCGCTTGAACCACCACTCCAGCGGCAGCGTCACCAGCGGCGGGATCGCTGCCAGCAGCGCCAGGGCACTGGCCCACCACGGCCAGCGCAGGCGCACCGCCGCAAACAGCGTCACCGCCACATAGACGAGGAAAGCCACGCCGTGCAGCGGCCCGAACACCTTCACCAGCGCCACGTTGGCCATCGGGCCGTACTTCATCCACATGCCGAGGAGCAGGCCGGCCCAGGTCACGGCCTCGATGAAAGCGACCGCGGCGAACAGGCGTCCGCTCGGGTGCATGGGGGAACGTTGGGTCACACGGGGCTCCGGCAGCGGGGTATCAAATGCGAATGATACGCAGATGCGGACCTCCAGCACACCGGCAAGCGCAGCGTTGGCAACGATGGAGCGTCTCCACCAAGGTGGACACCTACCGGAGCATATGCGGAAGCACCTGCTCCCCGATCTCGCGCAGCACCGCGTCCATCGGCCGCCCGTTGTCGACCAGATTGAACATCACATGCGCCACGCCCTGCGCATGCACGCGCAGCAGATAGTCACGCAGGCCATCGCGGCCGACCTTCAGGCCCAGCGGCAGCGGCTCGGCTGGCGCCTGCGGATCCGCCTGCAGATCCAGCAGCATCGACTGCACGAATGGCTTGCCTGGTCCGCCGCGCTGCGCCAGCGCCTGCTGCCACAGGCCGATGCGCCCCTCCTGCGCGGCCTCCTCACGATGATAGGTGGCCCAGCCTTCGGCCTCGCGCGCGATCCACTGCAGGCTCTGCCGTGCGGTACCCACCACCAGCATCGGAACGCGGGTTGCCGGCGCCGGAAGTACGTCGAAGCCACCGGTCGCCTGCAGTACAGCGGTCCGCTCATCGGTCTCCGGTGACAGCGCCGCGCGCAGCAGCGACCAGCGCTCACGGAACGTCGCTGCCCTGCCCTCCAGATCCTCGCCGAACGCAGCGAATTCTTCCGGGCGATCACCCGAACCCAGCCCCAGCACGAACCGCCCGCCGCCGATCCGGTCCAGGCTCAACGCCGACTTCGCCACCTGCAGCGGCTGCCGCAATGGCAGCACGATGGCCGCGCTGCCGACCACGATGCGCTCGGTCGCAGCGGCCAGCATGCCCAGCCACAGGAACGGATCGTCCAACGCACTTGCTGTCGCGTCCGGCCCCTGCGGCACCATCAGCGGCACATCGCGCGCCCATAACGCGGCGAAACCAAGATCGTCGGCCAACCGCGCGATGCGCCGCGCCTCATGCGGATCGGCCAGCCCCTGCGACGCCACCGGCGTCATCAGGCCCAGGCTCAAGCCCTGTTGCGGAAACAACGAAGCGTAGGCGGGATTGAAATCACTCATGCCTGCAGCTTAGCGTGCAGGCACGGGGCAGCGAGGGCGCGCAGCCCGCCACGGGAAGAACACTGCATGCCGACGATCCGCCCTGCCCGCGTCGATGACCTGCCCGCGATCAGCGCGGTGTGCCTGGCCGCGTTCACTGCGGCGGTGGCGCCCTCGCTCAGCGCAGCCGGCATCGCCACGTTCGGCAATGTCGCCGCCGCCGATGCGTTCGGTGAACGCCTGGACGGCGACAACCATATCCTGGTGGCCGAGCAGGACGGCCGTATCGTCGGCGTGGTCGAGTTGAAGGAAGGTCGCCACCTGGCGATGCTGTTCGTTGATCCCGCCTGCCAGGGAAAGGGCATCGGCCATGCACTGTTCGAGGCGGTGCTGCCGCAGGTACGCGAGCCGGTCCTGACCGTACGCGCATCGCTCAATGCTGTGCCGACCTATCTGCGCTATGGCTTCGTGGTTGACGGTGAGGCCGGCGAGTTCAACGGACTGGTCTACCAGCAGATGATGCGGGCAGCCGCCTGAAGGCACGGAACCCGGCCAATGCCCGGGGGCGTCATGCCCCGCCGCATGCCCGTCATAAGCAAACTGAATCAGCGGCTTCCCTGCGCGTTCCTACAATGCCCTGTCACCTTGCCCTTCGAGATGCTGCCGATGCGCGTCGCGCTTTCCATGTTGCTGCTGGCTTCGGCGCTGAGCGCCTGCACCCCGGCCCCGGTGTCCACCGCCAGCTCCGCCGAGGCGCCCGCGCCCGCGCCGGCGTCCGCCATCGCCTGGCGCCAGGGCGATGTGGACGATGCCTTCGCCGAGGCCGCCGACAGCGGCAAGCCGGTGCTGCTGTACTGGGGCGCGGTCTGGTGCCCGCCGTGCAACCAGCTCAAGGCCGGCCTGTTCAAGGACCCGGCCTTCATCGCGCTGACCGGCAAGTTCGTGCCGGTCTACCTGGATGGCGACGAGGAAGGGGCACAGGCCTGGGGCGAGCGCTTCGGGGTGCGCGGCTACCCGACCCTGATCGTGCTGGACCCACAGCGCAATGAACTTACCCGCGTGGCCGGTGGCAACGACGCCGCCGAACTGACCCGGGCATTGACCGTCGCGGCCGGGCGCCGCAGCGCCATCGCCGCCACCCTGGCGACGGCACTGGCCACGCCGGAAAAATTGGCCGCCGAAGACTGGCAGGTGCTGGGCGACTACGGCTGGGAAGTCGACGCCAACCGCCTGGCTGGCGAGCGCAGGAGCCAGGATGTACTGCGCCAGCTGTCCAAGGCGGCACCGGATGCCGCCCTGCAGCGCCGCTTTGCCCTGCTGGCCCTGGCCACCACCGACACGCCCGCCAGCTCGCCTACCGAGGTGCGTGAGCTGCTGCAGGCAGTGCTGGCGCAACCTGCCGAAGTCCGTCGTAACCGCGAACTGCTGGGCTACGCGGGCGCGACGTTGGTCAAGCAGGCCAGCGCCGGCCAGGCCACCCGCAACACGCTGGGGCAGCAGCTGCTGGTCGCGCTGGAGCGCGCAGATGCCGAGCGCGGCGACCGCGCCGACGACGCATTGTCGCGCGCACTGACGGAAGTATCGCTGGCCCGCCAGCAGCAGCCGGAGGGCGCACTGCCCGCGGCGCTGGTTGAGCGGGTCAAGCAGCGGGTGGCCGCTGCCGATGCGGCCGCCACCGATGCGCACGCACGCCAGGCGACGATCAGCAGCGCGGCGTACGCATTGCGCCAGGTCGGCGACGACGCGGGCGCCGAGGCGCTGTTGCTGGCCGAGCTAAAGCGCAGCGAACAGCCGTACTACTACATGCCCGAATTGGCCGAACTGGCCGAGCAGCGCGGCGACACCGCCGGAGCGCTGGCGTGGCTGAAGCGCGCCTACGATGGCGCGCAGGGCCCGGCAACCCGCGTGCAGTGGGGCGTGCTGTACGTGGAGGGCCTGCTGAAGCTGGCACCGGACAATGCACCACGCATCGAGCAGGCCACTGCCTCGCTGATCGCGGAACTGGAAGCGCAGCCTTCGGGCTACCACCAGCGCACCCGCCAGCGCTTCGAACGCCTGGCCGGGCAGTTGAAGGCGTGGAGCGGCAAGCACCAGGGTGCCGAGACACTGGCGCGGCTGCAGCAGCGGATGCAGCAGGCCTGCGGTGAACAGGTTGATGGCGCGTGCAAGGATTGGTTGAGTTGAGTTGATGAAGGCGCTGGCGGCTGGTTCGCCTGCCGGCGCTTTTGTTGATATCGGCTGTGACGGGGGAAGGGGCTGGCCGGGACACGCCGTAAACCCATCCTTGGGGGCTCGATGGCGCCATCCATGGCGCCAACGGTCCCGGCCAGCCCCTTCCCCCGCCACCCGACGGTTTCCTGCGAGCGCAGGCAGCACATCAGCGCGCCGGCGAGGCTCGAAAGGAGGGTTCTGGTAGTGCCGGCCGCTGGCCGGCAACCCGACCTTCGCTGATTGCCGGCCAGCGGCCGGCACTACCATGCCGCTCCTGCTCTTGCCTTTGACTCCATCTCCGCGCCGCCGCAGGGAGCAGTCCTGCAGAGATTGATGGAAGGAACCAAAGCGACGAACGCGCACGCATTTCAATCCCGCCCCTTGACCTCAACCCTTGTTGAGGTGCGATAACGATCTCCCCACGGCCAGCCCTCTGGCCTTCCCCACGGAGATTGCTTCGATGTCGTACTCGCTTCCCCCGCTCCCCTACGCCTACGACGCCCTTGAGCCGCACTTCGATGCGCGCACGATGGAGATCCACCACAGCAAGCACCACCAGACCTACGTCAACAACCTCAACGCCGCCATCGAGCAGGCCGGCATCGCCGAACAGCCCGTCGAGGCGCTGATCGCCCACCTCGATACCGTACCCGAGGCGCAGCGTGGCGCGGTGCGCAACAACGGCGGTGGCCACGCCAACCACAGCCTGTTCTGGACCGTGCTCAGCCCCAACGGTGGTGCACCCGATGATGAACTGGCCGCCGCCATCGACCATGACCTTGGCGGCTTCAATGCCTTCAAGGACGCCTTCACCAAGGCCGCGCAGACCCGCTTCGGCAGCGGCTGGGCCTGGCTGACCAGCGATCGCGATGGCCGCCTGCAGGTGGAAAGCAGCGCCAACCAGGACAGCCCGCTGATGGGTGCAGGCGTCGGCCTGTCCGGCAACACCCCGATTCTCGCACTCGATGTCTGGGAACACGCCTACTACCTGCACTACCAGAACCGCCGCCCGGACTACATCGGTGCCTTCTTCAACATCATCAACTGGGCCGAGGTCGGCCGGCGCTACCGCCAGGCCCGGGCCTCATGAGCGGCGAGACACTGCCGTACGCCGGGCCGTGGGCGGGGGTCTTCCCCGCCCCGGCCCCGGTGCCGTCGGTCGAGATGCCGCCGCGTGCCCTGCGGCGGCTGCTCGGCCATTTCCCGACCGGGGTGGCCATCGTCTGCGCGCGCGATGCACAGGGCAAGCCTGTCGGCCTGACCATCAACTCGTTCGTACCGGTCTCGCTGCAGCCGCCGTTGGTGCTGTGGAACCTGGCGTTGCACGCACAGAGCCTGTCCACCTTCCAGCGCGCCACCCGCTTTGCGATCAGCGTGCTGGCGGCCGACCAGGAAGCGCTTGCCCGGCGCTTCGCCGATCCGCAGGTCCGCAACCGCTTCGACGGCCTGGCACTGCAGGATGACGACGAGAACGCCCCACCGCGCATCGCCGGTGCGGTCGCCCATCTCACCTGTACGCGCCACGCGCAGTGGCCGGTAGGCGATCACCTGCTGCTGGCTGGCCGCATCATCGAAGTGCACGAGAACGGCGGTGCGCCGCTGCTGTTCCATCGCGGCCGGTTCCAGCCTGGGCCGGCCGAACTGCTGGTGGAGGTGTGCGGATGAACGTCGAAGCTCTGGAATGCATGCTTGCCGCCGGCAAGGACGGCGCGCTGCTGCGCTTCGGCCTGGGCAAGGGCTGGCTGGATGCCGGCAACCCGGTGCGCGCGGCAACCCACCTGGGCCGCTGCGTGGTGCTTGATCCGCAGTACTCGGCGGCCTGGAAGCTGCTGGGCAAAGCCTGGCTGGCCAGTGGCCAGCCACAGGCGGCCCGTGAGGCATGGCAGCGCGGCTTGAGCGTGGCCGGCAGCAAGGGCGACCAGCAGGCACGCAAGGAAATGCAGGTGTTCCTGCGCCGCCTGGACCGCGAGCAGGCGGCCCTGGCGAAGGCGGGCTGAGTCGATCAGCCCGCGTTGGCCGATGCCGGTGCGGACATGATGTCCGGCATCGGCAGGCGGCGCGGCTTGCTCGGGAATGCGTGGCGCAGGATGCGCCAGACCACCTGGCCGAATTGGCGCGGCAGCGAGCCGTTGTTGTAGTGCTGGCCGTAGCGGCGGCAGATGTCCTTCACTTCCTTGGCGATGGCCGCATAGCGGTTGGCCGGCAGATCCGGGTAGAAATGGTGCTCGATCTGGTGGCTGAGGTTGCCCGACAGCACGTTGATCAGGAAGCCACCGCTGATGTTGGACGAACCGCGCAGCTGGCGCAGGTACCAGTGGCCGCGCGACTCATTGCGCAGGCACTCCTTGGGGAAGGTTTCCGATTCGGCGGTGAAGTGCCCGCAGAAGATGATCACGTAGGTCCAGATGTTGCGCAGGCCGTTGGCGACCAGGTTGCCCAGCATCACGGTGAGGAAGAACGGACCAGCCAGCAGCGGGAAGAACACGTAGTCCTTCAGCACCTGGCGCAGCATCTTGCGCGCCACCGGGCGGGTCTGCAGCCACATCGCACGGGCACTCATGCGGCCCTTCAGCCAGCGGCCAAGGCGAAGGTCCTGGGCGGCCACACCCCACTGGAACAGCAGTGCGAAGATCGGCGCGATGATCGGCTGCAGCAGGTAGAACGGCTTCCAGCGCTGTTCCGGGAAGATGCGCAGCAGGCCATAGCCGATGTCATCGTCCATGCCACGCACATTGGTGTAGGTGTGGTGGCGGAAATTGTGGGTCTTGCGCCAGTTGTCGGCGGTGGCAACGATGTCCCACTCGTAGGTATTGCCATTGAGCTTGGGATCACCGGTCCAGTCGAACTGGCCGTGCATCACGTTGTGGCCCAGCTCCATGTTCTCCAGGATCTTCGACAGCGCCAGCAGCAGCGTGCCGGTGATCGCGGCCGGCCACAGCAGCGGCATCCAGAACAGCGGCGAAAACGCCGCCAGGAACAGCAGGCCACGGCCACCCACGCCGAACCAGCGCACGGCGGCGGCCACGCGGCGGATGTAGCGGGTGTCGGAGGCGCCGAGGCTGCCGATCACACGGTCGCGGATCGCGTCGAGTTCCTCACCGAAGGCATGCATCTCGGCAGTACTCAGGGCACGGTCGGTAGCGCGGGTCATGGCAGGCGTCCTCAGAGATCCAGGGTCAGGTCGGTGGTCGGTGCGCTCACGCAGATCCGTACCGGCTGTGCCGATTCGGACTGCAGGTCGCCAGTGCGCAGGTGGCGGGTGGCGCCACTGACGCGGTCGCAGCTGCAGGTGTTGCAGATGCCCATGCGGCAACCGTGCTTGGGCTTGATGCCATGGGCTTCCAGGCTTTCCAGCAGCGAACGGCCACGCGGCACGCTCAGCTGGCGGCCACTGCGCGCCAGCGTCAGCGACACCTCGCCCTCGCTGCTGGCGTCACGCAGCGGCGCCGGCGGAGTGAACGCTTCCGCCTGGAAACCCGCGACCTGGTGCGCCAGGCGTTGGCGCGCAGCGGCAACGAATCCATCCGGGCCACAGGCCAGCACGTGGCGCTGCGCCAACGGGGTGTCATCGCCTGCCACCTGCAGATCGTGGGTATCGATGCGTGCGGCAGGCGCATCACCTTCGCGGGTGGTCAGCAGGTGCACGCGCAGGTTCGGCTGGCTGGCGGCCAACGCCTGCAGCTCATCACGGAACTGCAGGTGGGCGGCGCTGCGCTCCCAGTAGAACAGGTCCACCGGCGCGGCCAGCGGGCGCTGGCAGGCTTCGCGCAGCAGGCTGCGCATCGGCGTGATGCCACTGCCGGCCGCCAGCAGCAATACCGGCGCTGCGGCCGGCAACTGGAATTCACCGAACGCCGCCTCCAGGCGGAACAGCTCGCCCGGCTGCGCATGGTTCACCAGATGCTGGCTGACCCGGCCGCCGTCGACCGCCTTGACGGTGATCGCCAGTTCGCGCGGTCCCAGCACGGTGGGGCTGTAGCTGCGCTGCCACAGGCGTCCTTCAATCTCCACGCCCAGGGTGACGTGCTGGCCCGCGCGCATGCCGGCCCAGTGCCGGTTGGTGCGCAGGACCAGGGTCGCCGCGCCCTCGCCGGCCGGCTCGCGCCGGACCAGGCGGGCCACCGGCTCGCGCAGGGTCCACAGGGGATTGAGCTGGCCCGCCCAGAAATCGAACAGCGACGGCGAGACCCAGCGGTACGGAGAGAACAGGGACGGACGGACGACAGCGCTCATGGGCGCACTATACGGGCGCACATACACCTGTGTATACATGTGTATATTGAACCGGATTGGGTATGATTCAGCCTCGCCGCACCGGAACCCCCATGGCCGCCGCCACCGCCTTGTCGCCGCCCGAAGATGCCAACAGCCCGGCCCGCCGTACGGTGAGCCGCGAAGATCTGCTGGCCGCCGCCCTGAAGCTGATCGGGCCGCACCGCAGCCTGTCCACGCTCAGCCTGCGCGAAGTGGCACGCGAGGCCGGCATCGCGCCGAACAGCTTCTACCGGCAGTTCCGCGACATGGACGAACTGGCCGTAGCGCTGATCGACGCGGCCGGCCGCTCGCTGCGCACCATCATCGGCGAGGCGCGCCAGCGCGCCACCTCCACCGCCACCAGCGTGGTGCGGGTCTCGGTGGAGACCTTCATGGAACAGCTGCGCGCCGACGACAAGCTGCTGCACGTGCTGCTGCGCGAGGGCGCGGTGGGTTCGGACGACTTCAAGCACGCGGTCGAACGCGAGCTGCACTATTTCGAGGAAGAGCTGCAGCACGACCTGGTGCGCCTGGCCGCACTGGATGGCGCGGTGCTGCACGCTCCGGAACTGGTGGCCAAGGCCATCACCCGGCTGGTGTTCGCGATGGGCGCCACCGCCATGGATCTGCCGCCGGAGAAGGATCCGGAGCTGGTCGAACAGATCTCCACGATGATCCGCATGATCATTGTCGGCGCCCGCACGCCCGCCGCATTCCGCCGCGGCTGACGATCAGACCCCGCCTCCCCGCCTGTACGGCAACTCCATCCTGCGGACATGACCACCGGCAGGGTTGCGGTCTTTTTATGTAATGTTATAACACCACCATAATCTGACTCGACCAGCGCCCAGTCGTAATTGCTGCGGCTTCCTTATATAGCACTTGCTATCTTCATGAGCCGCTGCTTTCATACGCGTCAGCCAGGTCGCCCTCGCCGCCTTTCTTCCCCCAAGGACGACGCCCTCATGTGCTCCATGCCCCACCGCTTCCGACGGTTGCCGCTGGCCGCCGCCATTGCCCTGACCCTGCCGCTGCCTGCACTGGCCGACACTCCGAAACCGACCGAACTGGACCGTGTGCAGGTCAAGGTCAGCACTGCCACGCGCAGCGAACGCCTGCTGTCGGACGTGCCGATCCGCACCGAAGTGCTGCGCAAGGAAGACATCGCGCTGCGCGCGGCCACCGACTTCTCGCGCGCCGCCGAGCTGATCAACGGCCTGCGCGTGGAAAGCAACTGCCAGAACTGCAACACCAGCGAAGTACAGCTGCTGGGCCTGCCCGGCGCCTACAACCAGCTCCTGTTCGATGGCATTCCGCTGCTGTCCACGCTGGGCAGCGTGTACGGCCTGGAACAGATCCCGGCCGGGTTCGTCGACCGCATCGAAGTGGTCAAGGGCGGCGGCTCGGCGCTGTACGGCCCGGGCGCGGTTGCCGGTGTGATCAACCTGATTCCGCCGCTGCCGGCGCGCAGCGGTGGCCATGTACAGGCCGGCGTGGATGTGCTGAAGGGTACGCCGCAGAAGAACGCCGACGTGCGGCTGGACCTGGTTGCCAAGGACGCAGACGCCGGCCTGTCGGTGATTGCCCAGCGCAACTGGAACAGTGGCATCGACTACAACGGCGACGGCTACACCGAAATCACCCGCAAGAACCTCAAGGTCGGCGGGCTGCAGGCCTGGTACGCGCCCACGCCGGGCACGCGGTTGCGCCTGGACCTGCAGGTGACCGATGAAACCCGCCGCGGCGGCAACCGCCTGGACCAGCCCGAATACCTGGCCAACATCGCCGAATCGCTGGATACGAAATACCGGCGCGGCAGCGTGTCGTGGGACCAGGAGATCACTGCCGACGTCGATTTCCGCCTGGCCTATGCCTTCGCCGACATCGACCGCGACAGCTTCTATGGCGGCCTGGGCGACGTGGTCACCGATCCCTCGGCGCCCGGCTATGACCCGTTGCAGCTGGACCCCGACGTGGCCGGCAGCGCGGCCTCGCGTTCGTGGCGCCAGTACGGCCGCACCCACAACCCGCTGCACTACATCGACAGCCAGTTGAACTGGCGGCGGGGCGCGCATGCGCTGGCCTTCGGTGTGCAGTACAAGCACGAGGCGCTGCGCGACGACAACCGTACCGGTGACGGGCAGCGTCTCGCGGTGCTGGAGGATGCGACCTTCCACAACCTGGGCGCCTTCATCCAGGACGAGTGGAGCCTGCGCGACAACGTCGACCTGGTGCTGGGCGCACGCGTGGACAAGAGCTCGGAACTGGACAACGCGGTGTTCTCACCACGCATCGCGCTGGCCTGGCAGGCCACGCCGAACCTGAAGTGGCGCGCCGGCATCGCCACCGGCTTCCGTGCGCCGGAAATCTTCGTCGAGGATGTGCATGTCGATACGCTGGGCGGCGAACAGGTGCGCGTGCGCAACGCGGACGGTCTGAAAGAAGAGCGCGCGTTGACCACCCTGTTCGGCTTCGACTGGCGTTCGGACCCGGCCGATCCGGTGTGGAGCTGGGATGCCACCGCCTCCTATGCACGCATCCGCGACACCTTCGCGCTGGGCGAGATCCAGCGCGGCGATGACGGCCAGCTGAGCCAGCTGCGCTACAACGCCTCCGGCTCGAACGTGCTGGGTGCGGAAACCAACCTCGGCTGGCAACCCTCGCCGCAGTGGCGCCTGACCGCCGGTGCCTCGTGGTACCGCTCGCGCTTCCGCGAGCCGCAACGCATCTTCGACGACAGCGGCGACGGTGGCGACACCGTGATCGAAAGCCGCGATTACCTGAAGACACCGCGCTGGACCGGCCTGGCGCAGCTCAGCTGGATGCCGGCCGAACCGTGGGAAACCTTCGTCGCGCTGCGCCATACCGGGCCGATGTCGGTGCTGAACAACCGGCTGGGCGAGCTGCACCGCACGCGGTCATTCCTGGTCACCGACCTCGGTGCGCGCTGGCACCGGCATCTGGGCGCACAGGCGCAGCAGGAAGTGTCGGTGGCCGCGGGCGTCAAGAACGTATTCGACCAGCGCCAGAAGGACCTCGAAGTGGGGGCGCTGCGGGACAGCGACTATGTCTACGGGCCGCGCTTCGCGCGTTCGTGGTACGTCAACCTGCGCTATGCGTTCTGAAGCTCTGCGAGCGTTGTTGCTGGCCTGTGCCGTGCTGCTGGCCGCACCGGCGATGGCTGCGGACCTGCACGCGCAGGTCGCCGCCTCGTTGATGCGTCCCGAGCAGCGATCGCTGCGGCCGATGCAGTGGTCGCCGCCGCCGAAGCTGGTCGCGCTGTACTTCGGTGCCGACTGGTGCGCACCGTGCCATGCGTTCGTACCCACGCTGCGCAGCGTACGCGACATGTTGCGCGAGGCCGGGGCCGATACCGAAGTGGTCTACATCAGCCTGGATGAGAGCGAGGCCGCGCTTCGCCGCTACATGCACGCGCAGGACATGCCGTGGCCGGTACTGGACCCACGCCGCGCCGCGCGCATGCCGGCACTGCAGGCCTTAGCCGGGCTGGCCCCGCCGAATCTGGTATTGATCGATGCCGACGGCACGGTGCTGGCCAATGGCTGGCAAGGCCGGCGCTATGAAGGCCTGCAAGCGGTGTTGAAGGAATGGACGAAACGGGCCTGCGCGCAGGAACAGGCGCGCTGCCCCAACGGCGCCATCCAACCACGGTAGCGCCGGGCCATGCCCGGCGAAAGGCATGAACACGGCGACGCGCCCGCCGGGCATGGCCCGGCGCTACCGTTACGGCGCCCCGCCCTCGGCCTTCCGTACGAACGCCTCGAACAACGCCAGCGTCTGCTCGCTGACATGGTGCTCGATGCCCTCCGCATCACGCCGTGCGGTGTCTGCGTCCACGCCCAGCGCCAGCAGGAAACGCTCCACGGTCTGGTGGCGCTGGCGGCTGGCATGGGCCAGCGCCTCACCTTCCGGGGTCAGGAACACGCCACGGTACGGCCGCTGCACCACCCAGCCATCGCGGGCCAGGCGCCGCAGCATCTTCGCCACCGTAGGCTGGGCCACGCCCAGGCGCGTCGCGATGTCGACCTGGCGGGCCTCGCCGCCGTCGGCCAGCAGGTCCGAGATCAGCTCGACATAGTCCTCCACCAGCTCCATCCGGTGCGCCTCGCGCACTTGCCGGAAGCTCTCGACCTGGCGCTCGGCCTCGATCAAGGGGGTGCTCTTCAGCGATGTCGAATCGTCGGTCTTGCCCACGCCTGCGCCTGTCCTTCCGGGGTGATCCGGTGTTGAACCTGAATTCTGGACCAGTCACACGATAAAGACGATTGTTTCACATTGCTAATGACTATAGCAGTAGCTATATTCGGACCCATGAACACCCTGGTGCCCCGCGACCCTTCGGCCTCCACTCCGGCCAGCCTGGGTGCGCTCAACGCCTCAGTCGCGGTGCCCGACAAGGGCCATTGGTGGTTCCGCCTGCTGGCCTTCCTCGGCCCGGGCTACATGATCTCGGTCGGCTACATGGACCCGGGCAACTGGGCCACCGACCTCGCCGGTGGTTCGCGCTTCGGCTACCTGCTGCTGTCGGTCATCCTCATTTCCAACCTGATGGCGGTGATCCTGCAGGCACTGTCGGCACGGCTCGGCATCGCCACCGGCATGGACCTCGCGCAGGCCTGCCGCGCCCGCTACCCGAAGCCGGTGAACCTGGCACTTTGGGCGCTGTGCGAGGCGGCGATCATCGCCTGCGACCTGGCCGAGGTGATCGGCACCGCGATCGCGCTGAAGCTGCTGTTCGATCTGCCACTGCTGTGGGGTGCGGTGATCACTGCGCTGGATACGCTGCTGGTTCTGCTGCTGATGAACCGCGGCTTCCGCGCGCTGGAAGCGTTCGTGATCGCGCTGCTGATGGTGATCTTCGCCTGCTTCGTGGTGCAGATCGCGATGGCTGCCCCGCCAGTGATGGCGGTGCTGGGCGGGTTCATTCCGCGCGCTCAGGTGGTGACCGATCCGCACGCGCTGTACATTGCGATCGGCATCATCGGTGCCACGGTGATGCCGCATAACCTGTACCTGCATTCGTCCATCGTGCAGACCCGCGCCTACCCGCGCACGGATGAAGGCCGCCGCAGCGCACTGCGCTGGGCGGTCACCGACAGCACCCTTGCGTTGACGCTCGCATTGTTCATCAACGCCAGCATCCTGATCCTGGCGGCGGCCGTGTTCCATGCCAATGGCCGTTTCGACGTGGAAGACATCGAGCAGGCGCACCAGCTGCTGGCGCCGATGCTGGGCCTGGGTGCGGCGGCGACGCTGTTCGCCGTGGCCTTGTTGGCCTCGGGCCTGAACTCGACGGTGACCGCGACGCTGGCCGGCCAGATCGTGATGGAAGGTTTCCTGCACCTGCGGATGCCGCCGTGGCTGCGACGGCTGATCACACGAGCGCTGGCGATCATTCCGGTGGTGGTGGTCATCCTGCTGTTCGGCGACCAGGGCGCGGTGAAGCTGCTGGTGCTGAGCCAGGTGGTGCTGTCGATGCAGCTGCCATTCGCGATCATCCCGCTGGTACGGATCGTGACCGACAAGGTGACGATGGGCGCGCTGGTGGCCCCGCGCTGGCTGGGCGCAATCGCCTGGGTGATCGCGCTGTTGATCGTGGTGTTGAACGTGAAGCTGCTGGTGGACACCTTCAGCGGCGCATAGCGCGAAATGACAATGTCGCCTTTGTAGCGTCGAGCCATGCTCGACTCATCGCACACCGCACGAACAGCAGCCGAGCATGGCTCGGCTCTACAAATGCAACGCGATCGCGGCCTCGATCTGCTGCGGCGACTGGAACCCGGCCAGGCGCGCGCGTTCGTCGCCATCACGGAACAGAGACAGCGTCGGCGTCTGCCGCAGCCCCAGTTCCCTGAAGAACGCCTCACCCAGCACCTCCAGCTGCACGCGCAGCAACGTGGTGCCCTGCCCCGCGACGCTGTTGGCCACCCGGTGCAGCGACATCTCCAGCATCCGGCACCCCGGGCACTGGTCCTTGTGGAAATCCACCAGCACCCGCGGGTGCTCGGCCAGCAGCTGCTGGAACTGCTCAGGCGTGGTGGCGTCGATGATCTGCATCGTGGTTGCTCCAGTAGTGGGCCAGGACCGCATCGGTCCAGGCGTCGATGGCTGCGGCGTGACGCTCGCCATGCGGCATCTGCTCGATCTCGAGCGGCGGATAGTCGCTGCGGAAATAGCGGATCAGCCGGTGCACGGCGCCGCAGTAGTACTCCTGCCCCCACTGCGTTTCGCCGGTACCGAACACCGCCAGCTGGCGTGGCTGCTGACCGCGCTCGGCAATGCCGGCCACCCACGCCTTCATCTCCGCTGGCGTGCGCCCGGCGTTGTCGGTCCAGCAGCCCAGCAGCACCAGGTCGGCCTCGTTGGCCGCCAATGAGGGGGCCTGACGCAGGTCGTCGGCCTCCTGCCAGTGCACCGCATGACCTGCCGCGCGGCAGCGCTCGGCGATCTGCCGGCCGAGCTCGCGGGTATTGCCGCTCAAGGAGGCGACCACCATCAGGATGCTCAGCGCGGCGCTGGGCTCAGAGATCGTCGAAGCCGTTGTCGACGTTGGTCTTCTTGTAACTTGCATTGCGCATCTCGAAGAAGTCGGTCTTGGTCTCGGTGAAGTTGTCGGCGTAGGCCCGGATCCATGGCATCACGTTGTCGGTGGTGTCGCTGTACAGGCGCTCGATGCCGAGCATGCCGGCCATCTTGTTGGCCCGGTACTTCACGTAGCGCGTCATCTCGTCCACGTCGATGCCATCGATGCCATCCAGCACCTCCGACGACCACTGCGTCTCAAGCTCGATGGCATGTTCGAATGACTGGTGCACATAGGCGGTCAACTCATTGGTCTGCAGCTCGGGGTTTTCGCCGATGATGGCGCGGATCAGCTCGCTGATGAACTTGGTATGGGCCAGCTCGTCGCGATTGATGAAGCTGATGATCTTGCCGGTGCCGTTCATGCGGTTCTGCCGCACCATGTTGTAGAAGTACGCGAACCCGGAATAGAAATTGATGCCCTCCAGGATCGAGGACTGGATCAACGACTTGAGCAGGGTCTCGGCGGTCTTCTCGCGCATGAAGTCGTCGTACGCACCCATGATCGGGGCATTGCGCTTGATGATGGTCGGGTGGGTGCGGGCGATCTCGAAGATCCGGTTCTGGTTCGGCAGGTCGGTGATCGAGGCCAGCACGTAACTGTAGCTCTCGTTGTGGATCACTTCCTGCTGGCCGATGATCGCCGCGTTGGCATGTGCAGCCGGGTCGGTGATGTACTCGGCCACGTTGTAGATGAAACGGGTCTGCGGTGAGTCGAGCGTGGCCAGCAGGCCGATGATCGAATCGTAGGCGTTCTTTTCGCGCCCTGACAGCTCGCCGTACTGGCGCGCGTCCAGCTTCATGTCCACCTCGTCGGGAATCCAGAAGTTGGTCGACAGCTCCTTGTAGGCCCGATAGAACGAGGGGTACGGAATGTCGTTCCAGTTGAGGATGCCGCTGGTCTGGCCGTTGATGATGCCGGTGCTGCGGTTGGGATGGCGCGGTTCGAGGATCTTGATGCGGTCGAGGGGGGTTGCCATGGGCTTCTGCCTTCGTTCTCTTTCTATCGTGTTGCCGGCCAGCGGCCGGCACTACCTTGGGTCGCCGGTGGTCAGCTGGCGCACCACTCGCATTCGCTGATGTCGATGTCGTTGGAGCGCACGTAATAGGTGGTCTTCAGGCCTTCGCGCCAGGCGCTCAGGTGCAGCTCCAGCAGCGTGCTCGCACGGACGGTGCTGGGCACGTACAGGTTGAAACTGATCGACTGGTCGACATGGCGCTGGCGGCGCGCGTTCTGGCGCACGCTGGCGAACTGGTCGACCTTGTAGGCGCCCTTCTCGTAGTACGGCCAGGTCTCCAGCGACAGTCCCGGTGCTGCCACCGGCCGCCGGAAGTCCTTCTTCTCCTCGTAGTAGAACGCGCTGTAGATCGGGTCGATCGAAGCGGTGGAACCGGCAATCTGCGCGGTGCTCATGTTCGGCGCCACGGCCAGCAGCCATCCGTTGCGCAGGCCGTGCGTGGCGACCTCGCGGGCCAGGCTGTCCCAGGCCGCGCCGCTGTAGCCCCGGTCACTGAAGTAGCGTCCGTTGTGCCAGTCGCTGCCGGCGAACATCGGGTAGCTGCCCTTCTCCTGCGCCAGTTGCGCGCTGGCCTGGATGGTCAGGAAGTTGATGCGTTCGTAGAGACGGTCGGCCAATTCTTCGGCATCCGGAGATTCCCACTGGATGGCCTGCTGCGCCAGCAGGTGGTGCCAGCCGAACGTGCCCAGGCCGATGGCGCGGTACTTGCGGTTGGTGATCGTGGCCTGCGGCACCGGCAACGCGTTGAGGTCGATCACGTTGTCGAGCATGCGCACCTGGATCGGGATCAGGCGCTCCAGCACATCGGTGGCCAGCAGGTCATCAGGTGCACTGATCGCGCGGCCGAGGTTGATCGAGGAGAGGTTGCAGACCACGAAGTCACCGGCACGGCGCGTGGTGACGATCTGGTCGCCGCTGACGATCTCCTGGATCATCCGCGTCGGGCTCATGTTCTGCAGGATCTCGGTGCACAGGTTGCTGGAATAGATCATGCCCGCGTGCTTGTTCGGATTCCTGCGATTGACCTCGTCGCGGTAGAACAGGAACGGGTTGCCGGTCTCCAGCTGGCTGAGCATGATCCGCTTGAACAGATCGATGGCCTTCACCGTTCGGCGGCTGATGCGCTCATCGGCCACCAGCTCGGCATAGCGGTCGCGGAAGCTGCCCGAACCGCGCTTCTCATCGTAGAAGTCCTGCAGGTACCAGCCCTTGGCCTGCTTCACCTCGTGCGGGTCGAACAGGTACCAGTCGGCGCGGCGCTCGACCGCTTCCATGAACAGGTCGGGTACGCACACCGAGGTGAACACATCGTGCGCGCGCAGGCGCTGGTCGCCGTTGTTGAGGCGCAGGTCCATGAAGGCTTCGATGTCGCGGTGCCAGATGTCCAGGTACACCGCCACCGCGCCCTTGCGCTGGCCAAGCTGATCAACCGACACCGCCGTGTTGTTGAGCTGCTTGATCCACGGCACCACGCCGCCGGAGGAATTGGCCACGCCACGGATCGGTGCGCCGCTGCTGCGCACGTAGCCCAGGTAGGCGCCAACGCCGCCGCCGTGCTTGGACACGCGCGCGATATCGGTGTTGGAGTCATAGATGCCCTGCAGGCTGTCGTCCACCGTGTCGATGAAGCAGCTGGACAGCTGGCCGCCCACCTTGCCGGCGTTGGCCAGGGTTGGCGTAGCCACCGTCATGTACAGGTTGGACAGCGCCCAGTACGCCTCGCCGACCAGCTGCATGCGGCGTTCGCGCGGCTTTTCCTCCTGCATCAGGTACAGCGCGATGGTCAGCCAGCGCTCCTGCGGCAGTTCATAGACCTCGCGGCTGCGGTCGCTGGCCAGATAGCGCGTGGCCAGCAGGTACAGGCCGTTGTAGGCGAACAGGCGGTCGCGTTCCGGATCGATCATCTCACCGGCCTGCTGCAGCTCTTCCTTCGAATAGCAGCGCAGGATGTCGTTGCTGTAGATGCCGCGGTCAGCCAGGCTTTCCTGCAGGCCCACGTAAGAGCCGTACTTCAGGCTGACATCGTAGAAGCGGTTGCGGCTGGCACGCTTGTACAGGCGGCGCAGGTAGATGCGCGCGGCGAACTGTTCCCACTCGGGCGCGACCAGGTCCACGCGCGATTCGGCCTCGCGGATCAACAGATCGACCAGGTCATCGGCGCTGAGGCTGGGCTTGCGCTCGACCATTGCCTGCACCACGCGGCGATAGTCGGTCACATCCAGCTGCGGGAACTCGGCATGCACGGCATCGATGCTGCGCTGCAGGCGCTCGGCGTCGAACGGCAGGCGGCGGTTGCCGGCCTCCTTGGTGATCCAGGTCGGTATGCGCTCGCCACCGGCGCGCAAGGCGTCGCCAGCGCCGGCCGGATCGGCCACGCGGAAGGTACTGTCGGTCATGGTGGTGAAACTCCAGGCTCGCACGCGCATTGGCGGTCGATGCCATGGCGGCCCTGGACGCGATACCGGCGCACGGGGCGAACGGGTGGATTGCCAGGGTACGGGAACGTAGGTCGTCGGCATCTGCCTGCGCCTGCGGCCGGTATCCGGGCCGTGGGGGCGACCTGCGTCCGCACGGTGGCGGCCGCGTCGACACGGCAAGCCTTCAGGGGCGGGCCGCGGGACGTTTGCTGCATGTCCGGCGGCGGCGGCTGACCGGGAGTGACGGGCACAACATAGTGGGGATACTCCAAACCGTCAACACAAGATGCGGTAATCACGACATGCCGCGACGATCCGTCGCAGGACGCCGTGTTGCAACGGCGACACCTTGTCGACATCCCCTGCGTCCCCAGTTCGCTACAACATCACTTTCTTCGGAACATCGCTCATGCGCGCTGCCCAGTACCCCTCCTTCGGCGATCCGGCCGACGTCCTTGCCATTGCCGATGCGCCGCTGCCTGAGCCCGGCCCCGGCGAGGTGCGCATCCGCACCGTGCTGGCCTCGATCCACAACCACGACCTGCTGACCGTGCGTGGCCTGTACGGCTACAAGCCGACCCTGCCGGCCATCGCTGGCAGTGAGGCACTGGGCGTGGTCGATGCACTGGGCGAAGGGGTCCAGGGCCTGCAGATCGGCCAGCGCGTGGCCGCCGCCTCGGTGCACGGCACCTGGGCCGAAGCATTCATCGCACCGGCACGCATGGTGATTCCGATGCCGGACGCCATCCCCGACGAAATGGCCGCACAGCTGATCGCGATGCCGCTGAGCGCGCTGATGCTGCTGGAATTCCTGCACGTCGAAGCAGGCCAGTGGATCGTGCAGAACACCGCCAACGGCGCGGTCGGCAAGTCGCTGGCGATGTTGGCGAAGGCGCGTGGCGTGCATGTGGCCAACCTGGTGCGCAATGCCGATGCGGTCGCGCAGTTGCAGGCGCTGGGCGTCGATCATGTGTTCGACACCTCGGTGGACGGATGGAAGGAACGCGTGCGCGCAGCCACTGGCGAAGCACAGGCCGCGGCCGCAGTGGATTCCATCGGCGGCGACGCCAGTGGCGATCTGGTCGACCTGCTCGGCCACCACGGCACGCTGGTGTCGTTCGGTGTGATGAGTGGCGAGCCGATGCACATTCCTGCCGGCGGCCTGATCTACAAGGAGGCCACCGTGAAGGGCTTCTGGGGCAGCAAGGTCAGCCAGGCGATGGCGGTGGAAGACAAGCGTCGGCTGGTCGGCGAACTGCTGAAGCGCGCCGCTGGCGGCGAGCTGACGCTGCCGGTGGAGCAGATCTTCGCGCTGGACGACATCGCCGAGGCAGTGAAGGTCGCAGGAGGCTCGGGTCGCAACGGCAAGGTGCTGCTGCAGCCTTGATGGGCTGGCATTGCCTTCTGTAGAGCCGAGCCACGCTCGGCTGCCTTCCGGTCAGTGCGCGGAGCCGAGCGTAGGCTCGGCTCTACAGGAGCGTGCGCACCAATGCTCCGCACTCCTCGCACCGTTCGTTAAGAACCTGTGATGTATAACTGAATGCGCTTTCGTCATTGGAAGGCGCATGTACCTGCGTGCGGTACTGACGGCTCCTCCCCCGTTCGGCGTCGTCGCTTCCATGTACCGCACCACCCTGAACCTGCTTGCCGGCGCGATCGCGCTGGTCCTCACCGCCGGCGCTGCCGGCGCCGCTGAAACCGCCGATGCCGGCAAGGACAGCACCACCCTCGGCACCGTGCTGGTGACCGGCTCCAACATCAAACGCAGTGATACCGCCGGGCCGAACCCGGTGCAGATCGTCAGCCGCGAACAGATCGAGCAGACCGGCCGCTCCACCCTCACCGACGTGCTGCGCAACCTGTCGGCCAATGCCGGCAACAGTTTCGACGAGCAGTACACCGGCAGCTTCGCCGCCGGCTCGGCTTCGATCGGCCTGCGTGGCCTGTCGCCGAAGAACACGCTGGTGCTGGTCAACGGCTATCGCGTGTCCAACTTCGGCTTCGCGCTCAACACGCAGGACACCTTCGTCGACCTCAACGCGCTGCCGATCAGCGCGGTCGAACGCATCGAAGTGCTGAAGGATGGCGCCTCGGCGGTATACGGTTCCGATGCCATCGCCGGCGTCATCAACATCATCCTGCGAAAGAACTTCCAGGGCGTGGAAGTCGGCGGCGGCTTCGGCACCGCGACACAGGGCGGCCTGGACGAACGCAAGGCCAACCTGCTGGCCGGCTTCGGTGACCTCGAACAGCAGGGCTGGAACGTGTTGTTCGGGCTGGACCTGCTCAAGCGCGATCGGCTGGATGCCGACCAGCGCGCCTACACCCGCAGCGGCGATTTCCGCGACAGGCCCGGTGGCCGTCTGGCCGGCTGGTCCACCGCCGGTGGCAACTGGCTGTCCAACCCGCGCGCACCCCAGCCGTTCTCCAGCTGCCCCGACGGCAGCCAACTGCGCCCTTACAGCGATTTCGGCAGTACCCTGCCCGGCCAGGCCTGCGCCTTCAATGCACAGCCATTCAAGACCCTGCAACCCGGCGCCGAGCGCCTGCAGGCCTCGTTGAGCGCGACCTACCGCTTCAATGAAAGCGTCGAGGCCTTCGCCGACGTACTGTACAGCCACAACAAGGCCGACCAGATCTTCAGCGCGCCGCTGACCGTCGGCCCCGGCCTGCGCGCGTACAACCCGGCCACCGGCACCCTGATCGACGTGCCGGCGGTGCTGCCGGTCGGCCACCCGAACAACCCGGGCAGCACGCCGCTGCCGTTCGAGTACACCTTCTTCGATCTGGGCCCGCGCCTGAAGGACAACACCCAGGTGTTCTACCGCGCCCTGGCCGGCGTGCGTGGCAGCGGCGAGCGCTGGGACTGGGAAGTGGCGGCACTGACCTCGCAGAGCGCGCAGCGCGAGTACGTCGACAACTTCGTCAACCGCTACGCGTTCGAGCAGATCCTGCGCGATGGCAGCTACAACTTCCTCAACCCGTCCAGCACGCCGGGCGCGCTGGATGCGCTGCGCCTGCAGACCAAGCGCCCGGGCTGGTACAAGCTGCACGCGTTGAACGTAAAGGCCTCGACCTCGCTGTGGGAACTGCCGGCCGGTACGGTCGGCTTCGCCTGGGGTGCCGAGTTCCGCAAGGAATCGCTGGATGCGCGTACCAGTGCACAGGTGCTGTCGGGCACCGAACTGCGCCCGGCCATCAACGTGGTCAACGGCGAGCGCCAGGTCAGCGCCGCCTACGCCGAACTGAGCGTGCCGCTGCACCGCACGCTGGAACTGCAGGTGGCCGGTCGCGGTGACCACTACGATGACTTCGGCAAGGCGTTCTCGCCGAAGCTGGCGTTGCGCTGGCAGCCGCTGGACAGCCTGCTGCTGCGTGGTTCGTTCTCGCGTGGCTTCCGCGCCCCCTCGCTGCCGGAAATCGCACCGGGCCAGACCGTCAGCTACGGCTCGGTGATCGATCCGCTGGATCCGCTGCAGCCCGGCGGCAGCCGTGGCGTCACCAACATCCGCACCGGCAACCCGGACCTGAAGGCCGAGCGCTCGCGCAACTTCAACGTGGGTGCGGTGTGGTCACCGGATGGCGATACCAGCATCGGCCTGGACTGGTACCGCATCGAACAGGACAACCTGGTCAAGCCGGACAGCGCGCAGTTCATCGTCGACAACCCGACGCTGTTCCCCGGCCGCGTGCAGCGTGATGCACAGGGACGCATCCAGTTCATCACCAACCAGTACGCCAACCAGGGCGAGCTGACCACCTCCGGACTGGACCTGGAAGCCAACCGCACCTTCCGCACCGAAGGCTGGGGCAACTTCACCGTCGCCGGCAGCTGGACCCACCTGCTCAGCTTCAAGCAGCCGCTGGTGGCCGGCCAGGCACCCTATGACGGCGCCGGCAACAACCGCCACGGCGCGCTACCGCGCACCCGCGGCACCACCTCGCTGAACTGGGCGGTGGGCGACTGGAGCAGCACGCTGAGCCTGCAGTACGTGAGCGGCTACGACCAGCGCGTGGCGACGGCGACCAGCAATCCGGGGCTGCGCGACCGCATCAAGCCGTATCACCAGCTGGACATGTACGTGGCGTACGAGGGCATTCCGAAGACCACGCTGTCGCTGTCGGTGCTGAACCTGACCGACAAGGATCCGCCGTTCGACCCGGCCGGTGGCTCCAACGGTTTCGACATCAGCCAGTACAACCTGCGCGGGCAGTTCGTCTCGCTGGGTGCGCGCTACCGGTTCTGATTCGGCAACGGGGCGGCGGTGATGCGCCGCCCCGTTCGCGTTGCCGGCCAGCGGCCGGCACTACCATCACCGGCTCAGGTGCAGGAACTGCAGGTGCCGTTCGTACTGGCTGATGATGTCGTTGATGATCTGCTTGCGGCTGTAGCCCACCAGGTCGTAGTCCTGGCTGCCTTCGAACAGATGCACTTCAGCGCGGTAGTAGCGCTGGTTGCGCAGCTGCTGTGCGGCGAACGACGGGGTCAGGTAGCCGCTCAGGATCACCCGGTACAGGAAGTCCTGCTGTTCGCCGTGATTGACCGTCAGCTCCATGTCGCCGGCCTCGAAGCGGGTGGATACATCCCAACCCTGCCCGCGCAGCTGTTCGGCCACCGCTTCCATCGCCGGCTTCACCGTATCGTCCATGAAGCGGTAGACCTGGTCGCGCACCGGGAAGTGCATGGCCTGGCTCAGGCGCTGGCGCCAGCCCTGGTGATGGCGGTCGTCGCCGATCAGCGGCGAGGGCCGGTACTGCAGCGCGCGCTTGCGGTGCGACTCGTCACTGAAGGCGCGGGTCAGACCCCACATCATCAGCAGCAGGATCGCCGAGAACGGCAGCGATGCCAGCACCACCGCCGATTTCAATGCATCGATGCTGCCGGCCAGCAACAACCCGGCGGTCAGCACCGCGATCACCGTGCCCCAGAACACGCGCAGCCAGCGCGGACCATCGTCCTCGGGCGATCCACCATGCGACGACAGCGTGGACAACACCACCGCCCCCGAATCAGCGGAGGTCACGAAGAAGATGAAGCTCACCAGCACCGTCACGGCGATCACCGTGCGGCTCCACGGGTAGCCATCCAGCAGTGCATACAGCACCGTCGGTGGATCATCCACCGCCAGCTGCGCCAGTTGTTGCTGGCCGTGGTGCAGCACCTGGTCCAGCGCGCTGTTGCCGAAGATCGACAGCCAGGCCAGGGTGAAGCCGAGCGGGATCAGCAGCACCCCGAATACGAATTCGCGGATGGTGCGGCCCCGTGAGATGCGGGCGATGAACAGGCCGACGAACGGCGCCCAGCCGATCCACCAGGCCCAGTAGAACACCGTCCAGCCGCCCAGCCATTCCGGGCGACCGCCGTAGGCGTAGACGTCGAAACTCTTGCCGACCACGCTGCCCAGGTAATCGCCCAGGTTCTGCATCAAGGTACTGAACAGGTACTGCGTCGGGCCGGCAAACAGCATGAACAGCACCAGCGCGATCGCCAGCAGCATGTTGATGTTGGCCATCCAGCGCACACCCTTCTCCACGCCTGAAACCGCCACGGCCACCGCCGCGCCCATCATGCTGACCACCAGGGTGATCTGCACCAGGTTGGAATGCGGAATGTCGAACAGGTGCGACAGGCCGGCATTGAGGTGCAGCACGCCGAAGCCCATGTCGGCGCCGATGCCGAATACGGTCGCGACGATGCCCAGCGCATCCACGGTGTAGCCGATCGGGCCGTTGATGCGCTTGCCGATCAGCGGGTACAGCGCCGAGCGCAGGGCCAGTGGCAGGTTGTGGCGATAGGCGAAGTAGGCCATCGCCATCGCCGCCAGTGCGAACACGCCCCAGCCGTGCAGGCCCCAGTGCAGGAACAGCAGCTGCATGGCTTGGCGCGCGCCAGCCTCGCCTGCGGCCGGATCGCCCTGCGGCGGCTGCAGGTAGTGGGTCAGCGGCTCGGAGACGCAGAAGAAGAACAGGGTGATGCTGATGCCGGCGGCGAACAGCATGCCGGCCCACGAGAGGTAACTGAACTCCGGCTCGTCATGGTCGGCACCCAGCTTGATGCCACCGTACTTGGACAGCGCCACGCCCACCACGAACACCAGGTACAGGGTCATGGCCAGCAGGTAGTACCAGCCGACGTTGAGGGCGGCCCAGTCCTGTGCCTTGAGCAGAAGGCGGCCCGCGCCGAGCGGGAACAGGCTGACGAACAGCGCGAACGCCACGACAACGATCGCCGCGAAGGCGAACACAGGCCGAAGGGTGCGCACCGGGGATTGTTGCGGCTCCAGTACGTCCATGGGGCGGCGTTCTCCGGTAGATCAAAGGGTTAGCCGACCGATTCTGGCTGAACCGCAGTGGACAGAGCATGAAGTTGCGGCCTGCGGTCGCAGGCCCGTCCGCTCATTCCGTGGTATCACGCGCGCGCCGGAGCGCAACCTTGCCCGCGCGGGCCGCGGTGCGGCCACGCGCATCCTGTCCGATCACGACATTACATGCACCGCACACAGCTTGTTGCCATCCGGGTCACGCAGATAGGCCAGGAACACCTGCCGACCGGACATGTTGCGGACGCCGGGCGGATCTTCGATTGCGCTGCCACCGTGAGCCACGCCAGCTTCCTGCCAGGCACGCACGGCCTCTGCACTGCCCAGACTGAAACCGATGGTGCCGCCGTTGGCATGGCACGCTGGTTGCCCATCGATCGGCGCGGTTACACCGAACATCCGCCCATCCTTGAAGTACAGCAGCCGTCCCTTCTCGTCGAATACGCCCGCACGCGCGTCCATCGCGGCGAACAGGGCGTCGTAGAAGCGACGTGCGGCATCCATGTCGTTCGTTCCTACGGTGATGTGGCTGAACATGCGGGCACTCCATGTGGAAAACCGCAGTGTCGATGAGCAAGGGCGACTTCGCAAATCGCTGCATCATCGCCGCCCCGCTCGCGACCGGGCGTGCTGCTACTTGGCGGTGCTGAGCAGCAGTACCGCCGCCGTGACCAGGGCGATGCCAACCCAGCCGATCGGCCGCAGGCGGTTGCCGAACAACAGGCGGCCGCAGGTGGCGGTGCCGATCACGCCGATCGCCCCCCACATCGCATAGGCCGTGGCCAGATCCATGTAGCGCACGGCCTGGCCCAGCAGGGCGAAGGCGATCCAGACCAGGACGATCGCACCGACGCCCCAGCGCCAACGACGGAAACCCTGCGACTTGGCCACCATCATGTTGGCGGCGACGTCGATCAGCGCCGAGCAGATCACGAAAAACAGGGCCAGGGTGTTCATCAGTGCGCCTCCCCGAGGGTGACGCAGACGATGCCGGCCACCGCCAGCATCAGGCCGGCCAGCTGCTGCAGCGACAGGCTCTCGCCGAACACGGTGAGGCCGACCACGGTCAGCAGGGTCAGGCCGAGGCCTTCCCACACCGCGTAGGCCACGCCCACAGCAATGCGGCGCACCGACTGCGCGAGGAAGAAGTAGGACAGCGCCAGCGCGCCGGCCATGATCAGGTAGCCGCTCCAGCCGCCGTCGCGGGCGGCATGGGCCATGAACGAGGTGCCGACCACCTCGGCGATGATCGCCACGGTCAGGCAGGCCCAGGCGGCCAGCGCGCCACGGGCGGGAACAGTACGGGACATGTGAAGCTCCTTGCAGGGCGGGGACCGCGCCGCCTCTTCAATGGGTCCACGGCATGCGTGGAGGGTCCGGAACGCCCGCAGACAGGGGCGACGGCGGCCAGTATCATCGCCTTTTACGGTGGTACCAAAATGGATCCCATCGACAGGAGCGATGGATCAATGCCCTATTCCCCCGAATCCCTGCAGGCCTTCGTGGAAGCGGCCGCGCTGGGCTCGTTCTCGGCGGCGGCGCGCCGCCTGCGCAAGACGCAGTCAACGGTCAGTACCGCCATTGCCCATCTGGAGGCCGACCTGGGCGTGAGCCTGTTCGACCGCAGCGGGCGTTACCCCCAGTTGACCGAGGCCGGGCGCCAGGTGCTCGGCCATGCCCAGGAAATCCTCGCCGCCGATGCCCGCCTGCAGCAGTTGAGCGTGCGCCTGGCCGCGCCGGTCGAAGCGCGGCTGACGGTGGTGTTTTCCGATGTGTACCAGCTCGATCCGGAGCAGCGCGTGCTGCAGCGCTTTGCCGAAGCATTCCCGGAGATCGAACTGGAATGGCTGGATGCCGAAGGCGATGACGTGCTGGAGCTGGTCGGCAGCGGCCGCGCCGCGCTGGGCCTGCTGCCGCAACAGGAAAGCTATCCGGATGGCCTGATGGCCCGGCCGTTGGCCCATCACAGCGAACTGTCGGTGTACGTGGCGCGCGAGCACCCACTGGCCAACGCCGGCCGTCGCAGCGCCGCACAGCTGGCGCGGCACCGGCAGGTGCGATTGAGTGCGGAGGTCGATCAATCCCACATCGTCACCGGCCTGGCCTGGACCGCCACCGACTATCTGATGGTGATGGAGATGGCCGAGGACGGCATCGGCTGGGCCGAGCTGCCGCGGGCACTGGTGCAGCGTTACGACCGCGGGCGACTGGTGGAACTGACGCTGCCCGGCTGGCCGCGGCGCATCCACAGCGACCTGCTCTGGCGCCGCGACGCGCCGCCGGGACCGGCCGCACTGTGGTGGGCCGACGCGTTGGGATGACACGAAAAAGGGGACGGAGGGGATTAAGTCGTTTGTGCCACAAACGACTTAATCCCCTCCGTCCCCTTTTCAGTTGCCGGCCAGCGGCCGGTACTACCGGTCAACGATGGGCGAGCGCGTAATCCAGCGCCGCGCACACCGCGGCCACCTGCGCGTCGTTGCACTGCTGCGGGGTCGCCCGTGGGCTGTCCGGGTAGACCTCGGTGGTGGTGGTGAACTTCGCACCGGTGATGCCCGCGCACAGTCCGAGCTTCACCAGCGGATACTCGATCACGCCGTGGGCGATCACCGGCGAACCGATGATCTCGCCTTTGTCATCGGCGGGGGCGATATGGGTGACCTTCTCTACGGCGGCGATGACCGCCTGCTGGAAGGCTGGCTGCGGGTTCTCGCTGTCATCCACCAGGTAGAAGCCATCGGGGATCAGGCCCGGCTCGAAAGGCTTGCCGTCACGTGCGGCCAGCGCCGGGCGGAATTCGCTCTCGTCGCTGTCGGTGGTCTCGTGCAGGTCGATGTGCAGCACGAACTGGCCCTTGTCAGGCGCGATCAGCTCGATCAACGCGGTCGACTCACGGGCCGGACCATCCGTGCGGAAGTTGCGGTTCGGGTCGATCGCATCGAAGTTCCAGCGGTTGATGCGCTCGAAGCCCCACGGATTCACGCACGGCGCAACCAGCAGGTTGGCCTTGCCGGCATAGTCAGCGGCGTGCTCCTCGAGGAATTCCAGCGCGCCCATCACGCCGCTGGTCTCATAACCGTGCACGCCGCCGGTGACCAGCGCGGCGGGCAGCGCCGGGTTCCAGTCGCGGCTGCGCAGGGCGAACAGGGTGTAGCTCTCGCCGGCGTAGTCGAGCTGACCATAGGCCACCTTGTCGAAGCGCGAGGCCAGCGACTCGATCCGCGGCAGCACCTCCTTGTCGTACCGACGCAGGCGCTGCTGGCGGCCACGCCACAGCTCCCGTTCCGCCGCTCCCCACGGTTGACCAGGGGTTCCGACGGGGTAGAAGGCGGCTTGGGACATGGCGGATTCTCAGCGAGTCAGGAAACAATCGCCCACTCTATCACCGGGGCACAGGCATGAACCGGGGGCGCATTCCAATAGCGAATGGAATCAGCAATAATTCTCATTTGCGACCTTCCACACCCTCTACCGATGGCCATCCACGCCCTGCAACCGGCCCGCCTGCCCCTGGCCGCCACCCTCGCCCTGTGCCTGCTTCCGGCCACCCGCGCCTTTGCCCAGGACAGCGCCACTACGCTGGACAGCATCCAGGTCTCGGGCAGCTGGCTGGGCACCGGCCTGCATGACAGCGTCAAGCGCTTTGCCGGCGCGCGCACGGTGGTCGACCGCCAGCGCATCGAGGCCAGCGGCGCGGCCAGCATCGGTGATGCCATGCGCCGCATCCCCGGCGTGCAGGTCACCGACAACTCCGGCACCGCCGGCAGTTCCGTGTCGCTGAACATCGGCGTGCGTGGCCTGACCGGCCGCTACTCGCCGCGTTCGACCGTGCTGCTCGATGGCGTGCCGCTGGCGGTGGCACCGTATGGGCAGCCGCAGCTTTCGTTCGCGCCGGCCAGCCTGTCAAACATCGAATCGATCGACGTGGTGCGTGGCGGCGGCGCGGTACGCTACGGCCCGCAGAACGTGGGCGGCATCATCAACTTCAGTACCCGTGCCATTCCCACCGGCACCGGCCTGCATGGCGAAGCCGGTGTGCGCTACACCGCCTACGACCACGGCGGCGGCGACAGCACCCAGTACAACGCCTTCCTCGGCGGCACCGGCGACAATGGCCTGGGCGCGGCCCTGCTGTACTCCGGCCAGGACGGCCGCGGCTGGCGCCAGGGCAGCGATGACCGCTTCAACGATCTCGCACTGAAGTTCGCTTACGCGATCGACGAACAGCAGGAGCTGCGCGCCAAGCTCTCCTACTACGACGTGCGTTCACTGACCCCGGGCGGCCTGACCCGCGCCCAGTACGAGGCCGACCCGTTCCAGAACACCCGCCCCACTGATTTCTGGAAGGGCCACCGCACCGGCATCGACCTGGGCTACACCAACACGTTGTCGGCCGACAGCGAGTTCGAGGTGCTGGCCTATTACAACGAAAGCAGCCGTGCCAGCTCGCTGATCAACGCCGCCAACACCCAGCTGACCGTGCAGCCGCGTGACTACCGCGTGCTCGGCATCGAGCCACGCTACACCCAGCGCCTGCACTGGGGCGCCAGCGTGCACGACATCACTGCCGGCTACCGCTTCCTGCGCGAGCGTGGCAACGACCGCAGCTACACCGTCACCCGCCGCACCGGCGTGGCCAGCGCCACCAACCGCTTCGACAACGCCACCGACGCCCACGCGTTCTACATCGACGACCGCATTGCGATCGGCCAGTGGCGGATCACCCCGGGCGTGCGCATGGAATGGATCGACATGGACCGCCGCCAGGCCGCGGGCGCGGCGACCTTCACCAGCCGCAACGACAAGGCCCTGCCCTCGCTCAACATCGCCTACCTGCTGACGCCGCAGCTGACCGTGTTCGGCAACTACACCACCTCGTTCGGGCCCGTGCAGAACATCCAGCTCAATTCGCAGACGGCCAGCAACCCGCTGAATCCGGAAGTGGCCAGGACCACCGAGCTGGGTGCGCGCTGGCAGGACGGCGCACTGCGCGCGGAAGTGACCGTGTTCAAGATGCGCTTCGACAACCAGATCCTGCAGGTGCCGGGCATCACCCCGCCAACCTTCCAGAACATCGGCGCCACCGACCACAAGGGCGTGGAGAGCGCGGTGGAGTACCACTTCACCGAGGACAGTGCGCTGGCCGGGCTGGAGCTGTACGCCAACTACACCTGGACCAAGGCGATCCAGCAGTCCGGTGACAACCGTGGCCTGGACGTGCCGTTCTACTCCCGCGACACCGACAGCGTCGGCGCCCGCTACACGCTCGCCGGGTGGACCTTCAATGTCTCCAGCACCCACCAGAGCGGCCAGTTCTCCGATGCCGCCAACACCTGGGAAGAAACCGCCGATGCGCGCGTGGGCCGCGTGCCGGGCGTGCGCCTGTGGAACGCGCAGGTGTCCTGGCAGGTGCCGGGCCTGGGTGACAGCGAGATCGCGATGGGCGTGAACAACCTGGCCGACAAGCGCTGGTACACCCGCAACGTCGATGGCAACGCCGGCCGCATGGTGGCCGCACCGCGCACCTTCTACGTGCAGGGCCGCTACCGCTTCTGAAGCGGTAACCGCCCGATGCAGTGACGGTGACGATCACGGTGGCGGCGTATCATGCCGCCACCATGTCACTGCCTGTTTCGCCATCGCGCCTGCATTCGGCCTTCCAGGGCCTGCGCCTGCGGCTGCGCGGCAGCGACCTGTGGTTCATCGCGCTTGCCCTGCTGGTCGGCCTGCTTGCCGGCTACCTGACCCTGCTGCAGTCCGGCATTGCACGCTGGCTGCAGGGCACGCTGTATGGGCTGGACGACGGCATGCGCCTGAGCTCCCTGCCCTCGCTGACATGGACCGCGCTGCTGGTGCTGCCGCTGGGTGGCCTGCTGGTCGGCCTGGTCAGCCTGGCCGCGACCCGGCTCAAACGCCCCCTGCTCGATGCGGTGGAAGCCAATGCCCTGCACGGCGGCCGCATGTCGATGCGCGACAACCTGATCGTGCTGACCCAGACCCTGCTGTCCAATGGTTGCGGCGCCTCGGTCGGGCTGGAAGCTTCGTATACGCAGATGGGGGCCGGCACTGGCTCGCAGCTGGGCCGGGTGATGCGCCTGCGCCGCAACGACGTGCGCATCCTGGTCGGCGCCGGCGCCGCCGGTGCCATTGCCGCCGCCTTCGGTGCGCCATTGGCCGGTGCGTTCTACGCCTTCGAGATCGTCATCGGCGCCTACACGCCGGCCGCACTGGCGCCGGTGGCAGTGGCCGCCCTGGCCGGCGCCTTCGTGGCCGACCAGGCCGGCATCGAGGCCTACCTGCTGCCGGCCGCTTCGACCATCGACGTGCGCGCCGCCGACTACGCCATCTACGGCCTGCTCGGCTGCTGCTGCGCGATGGTCGGTATTGTCATCATGCGGCTGATCGCCTCGATCGAGGGCACAGTCAAGCGCAGCCCGCTGCCTGCCTGGGGTCGGCCGGTGGTGGGCGGCCTGCTGCTGATTCCGCTGGCCCTGGCCAGCCCGCAGGTGCTGTCGTCCGGCCATGGCGCCCTGCACCTGGACCTGACCACGCATCTGCCGCTGATCTGGATCGGCGGCCTGCTGACCCTGAAGTGCCTGGCCTCGGGCATCTCGCTGGGGTTCGGCTTCCGCGGCGGCCTGTTCTTCGCCTCGCTGTTCATGGGCACCCTGGTGGGCGCGCTGTTCGCTGGCCTGCTGGCCATGGCCACCGGCGTGCCGGTAATCGACGCCACCTCCGCCGCGCTGGCCGGGATGGCCGCGCTGGCCGCCGCCGTGGTGGGCGCGCCGATGACCATGGCCATGCTGGTGCTGGAAGGCACCCACGACTTCCTGCTGACCAGCGTGGTGATGAGTGCGGTGCTGGTCTCCAGCACGCTGGTACGGCAGTGGTTCGGCTACTCGTTCTCGACCTGGCGCATGCACCTGCGCGGGGAGACCATCAAGAGTGCCCGCGACGTGGGCTGGGTACAGAACCTCAGCGCCGGCCGGCTGATGCGCAAGGGCGTGGCCACCGCGCCGGGCGATATCGATGCCGCCGCGTTCCGCCAGCGCTTCCCACTGGGCTCGGGCAGCCGGGTGATCCTGATCGACAGCGAGGGGCACTACGCCGGCATCGTACAGATCCCGCGCGTCTACGGCGACGGCGTGAAGCCGGAGACCGTGATCGGCGAGCTGGCCGAGAACCGGGACGTATCGCTGTCGCCGTCTGCGGACGTGGTCAGCGTGATGCAGCGCTTCGACCAGACCCAGGCCGACGAACTGGCGGTGGTCGCCGCTGACGGCCAGGTCCTGGGCGTGGTGTCCGAAGCCTTCGTACGCAAGCGCTATGCCGAGGAACTGGACAAGCGCCAGCGCGAACTGATGGGCGAGCGCGTCGACGACACCGACTGACCCGACAAAAAGGGGACGGAGGGGATTAAGTCGCTTCTGGCACTTCCGGGTATCCACGCATGGCGTGGATCTACTGTCACCTCGACCGGGTAGACTCCGGCCATGCGCTTCCTTGAGACCTTCCAGGCCGGTCCTTTCGCCGACACCGTGGTCAGCCTGCTGGCCGCCTTCGTGCTGGGTACGTTGATCGGTGCCGAGCGCCAGTACCGGCAACGCACCGCCGGCCTGCGCACCAACGTGCTGGTGGCAGTCGGCGCCGCCGCCTTCGTCGACCTGGGCATGCGTATCGCCGGCAGTGCCGAGGCGGTGCGGGTGATCTCCTACGTGGTCTCCGGTGTCGGCTTCCTCGGCGCCGGCGTGATCATGAAGGAAGGCATGAACGTGCGTGGCCTGAACACCGCCGCCACCCTGTGGTGCTCGGCAGCGGTCGGCAGCTGCACCGGCGCGGACATGCTGGCCGAGGGCGTGCTGCTGACCGTGCTGATCATCGCCGGCAACACCCTGCTGCGGCCGTTGGTGAATGCCATCAACCGCATTCCGATCAACGAGGCAGCGACTGAAGCCACCTACGAGGTGCGCCTGAGCGTGGATGCCGACGCCGTACCGCGGGTGCGCGAGCGCCTGGTCGATGCGCTGGAAGCGGCGCAGTACCCGGTGGGTGATGTGCAGGTGGTCGAGCATGCCGACGCGCCTACCGATGTGATCGCGGTGCTGGTCAGTACGGCCGTGAGTGCCGATGAACTGGACGTGGTGCTGGCACGGATGGAACAGGTGCCGGGCGTGCTGCATGCCACCTGGGAAGTCAGCACCCGCGATTGATTGATCCACGCGGGGCGTGGAGGCTCTTCTCTCATCCCCTCATCCGCTGCTGCGCGCGCAACAGTTTCCGGAACGAACCGCACGACCGGGCATCCTCCGCCCGCGGGCATGCCGCCGCGCGTTGCAGCTGACGGCGCACCCGCTGCAACCGGGTGATCTGCCGCTGCAGCACGTCGGCCTGCGCCAGCAGTGCCTCGCGGTCCAGTGAGATGCGTCCATGCTGCGACGGCAGTGATGCACCAATCTGCTGCAGCGAAAGGCCAGCCGCCTGGCCAAGGCCGATCAAGGCCAGCCGTTCCAGCACCCGCTCGTCGTACTGCCGGCGCAGGCCGCGGCGCCCCAGCGCCTGCAACAACCCCAGCTGTTCGTAGTAGCGCAGGGTGGAGGCCGGCACGCCACTGCGCTTGACCACCTCGCCGATATCCAGTTCACGCACGGGCTTGACCTCAAGTGACCTTCAAGCACCAAGCTATGGGCAACTACCCGACGAAGCAAGGCCATGGCAAGCACATCTCCCATCGATCAGAACGCCCTGTGGAACGGCCCTGGCGGCCAGGCGTGGGTTGCGCAGCAGGCTGTTCTTGACGGCCTGTTCCAGCCGATGGCCGACCTGCTGGTCACCGAACTTCCTGAGACCGTGACAAAACTGCTCGACATCGGCTGCGGCACCGGCGCCAGCCTGCTGGCCGCGGCCGCAGCGCGCCCAGCGGCACATTGCACCGGCCTGGACATCTCCGCGCCGATGCTGGCGCTGGCCCGCCAGCGCGCCGAGGCTGCGGGACTGGACGCGGACTTCATCGTGGCAGACGCGCAGCGCCATCCGCTGCCGCCGGCGCACTTCGACTGGATCCAGTCGCGGCTGGGCGTCATGTTCTTCGAGGACAGCCAGGCCGCGTTCGCCAACCTGCACCGTGCCACGACACCCGGCGCTGGGCTGCGCTTCATCGCCTGGCGCAGTGCCGATGAAAATCCATTCATGACCACGGCCGAGCGCGCCATCGGCGATGCACTGGATCTCCCACCCCGCGTACCCGGCGCACCGGGACAGTTCGCCTTTGCCGATGGCGAGCGCGTGCAGTGCCTGCTGCAGAATGCCGGCTGGAATGACGCAGAGGTTGTTGCAGTGGACCTGCCCTGCTCGCTCACCCGCGAAGACCTGCCGACCTATGTCGGCCACCTGGGACCGTTGGGACTGGCCCTGCGATCAATGCCGGAAGCCCGCGCCGCAGTGCTTCGCGAAAAAGCATTGGCAGCATTCGCGCCGTTCATCGAAGGTGACCGCGTTCGTGTGGATGCCGCCTGTTGGCTGATCCGCGCCCGCGCTTGAGAAAAGGGGACGGAGGGGATTAAGTCGCATATGCCCCGGTTGTGCCGGAAACGACTTAATCCCCTCCGTCCCTTTTTTTGCTAGAGCGTCTCGCCGGCGTCGGCCAGGCGCGATTCGATCAGGGCGTACCACTGCTGCAGCACGTCGATCAGCATGTCCAGCTCGGCATCGGTGCGCTGCGCGCGGCCACTGCGCAGGCAGGCCTGGGCTTCCTGCAGCTGGGCCAGGAACCCCGCCACGGTGTCGGCCTGCAGGATCAGGCCTGGCAGTCGCCGACCGGGGATGCGCACCACGGCGTGGTTGCCGAGCTGGCCGTACACGCTGAGCGTAGCTTCCGTCTTCATGGAGAGGGGCAGGAATTGGGCATTCATCGCGTGCACCATTTGAGAACCTGAGCCGCAGGCAGGCGTGGACGACGGGGGAGACGTTGCCACGCCTGCCGGCGGTCAGGGGGGACTCGGGATGCCGGGACACCGCCCCGGCGCAGGAGGTCAATGTGGCTGGGCCATCCCGGCGATCTGCACGCGCCGGTTCGGCGCCAGGCAGGCAATCAGCTCGCGCCGGTTGCGCTGTTCACACTGCACGATCGGCTCGGCCGCGCCGCGTCCTTCGGCACTGATGCTGGCTGCAGGCACGCCCCCCTGCACCAGCGCGTTGCGCACGGCATCGGCGCGGCGCTGCGACAGTGCCTGGTTGTAGCTGGCGCTGCCGATGCGGTCGGTGTAGCCGGTTACCCTGATCGACTGCACCTGCGCGGCCTCGCGTACCTGCGCCAGGATGCCCTGCACCGCCTGCTGGCCTTCGGCGCTGAGCACCGCGCTGTCGAAGCCGAACAGCGCGTCGGCCGACAGCCGCAGCGGCTGTTCCGGCAGCGGTGCCGGTGCCAGCGGCGCCGGTGGCCGCGGCGGTTCGAGCACGGCCGCGCACGATTCCGGCTTCCAATACCCGCCCTGCGCGATGCCCTTGCTGTCGAAGCGCACCTGGAACTGGCAGGTGAAGTACTCCGCGCCCTGCGCGGTGCGGAAGTTGAACAGGTAGTTCCACTCGCGCACGCCCCACATGCCTTCATTGAAGTGCGGCGTGCCCAGCAGCGTGTACAGCTGCCGCTTGCTCATGCCCGGCGCGAAACGGCGCAGGTCGGCGACGTCGGGATAGATGCCTTCCTTCAGCGAGGCCTTGGAGGCCTCCGGGAAGTGCACAGCGGTGGCTCCGGCAGGACCATCGGCGGCCGGCGCATGGCTGCGGCAGGCGGCCAGCAGGCCCATCCCCAGGATCAGGCCCAGCGTGGCGGCACATTGGCCGGCGCGGGCGATGCGATGCTGTTTCATGTCATTCCCCCTGTAGACGTTTCCGCGATGCCGGGCCGCGGGTGCGGCCCGGCGGCGGGGATCACCACTGGATGCCGGCACCGACGGCCACACCGGCCTCGCCACGGCTGTTGGTCGAACCGCTGAACTTGTAGATCCAGCGGCCGCCTTCGGAGACACCGGAGATGCCGAGCGCCACGCCCGATTCGCCGTTGTAGCTGCCAGCCGCGATCGAGGCCATGCTGCGGCCCGCCTCGCTGGGCTGCGGCAGCGCCGCGGTGGCCATCGCCGAGGCGATACCGGCCGAGGCACGGTTGTCGGTCTTGCGCAGGTCGCGCTCGAAGCCGCCCATGCGCTCGTCGGTGTAGGCCTTGGACCAGTCCAGGGTCTGCGCCATGCCCGACTTCAGCTGGTCGACATTGACGGCATCGGTGCCAGCAGTACCGGCGGCGACGTTGCGCACCGTGGTCGGGCCGCTGCTGGTGGATCCCAGCGTGACACTGTTGTAGTTGGTCGCACCGTTGACCGTGGTGTCGTAGCGGATCGTACCCTGCTGCGAGGCCTGCAGCTGGCGCACGTTGACCGCATCGGTGGCCTGCGAGCCGTCGGCCACGTTGACCACCTGGCGCTCGGCACCGCTGGCGCCCACCGAGACCGTATTGGCCCGGTTCGCCACCGAACCCGCACCCAATGCCACCGAGTTGTCGGCCTGCGCCTGCGAACCATTGCCCAGCGCGGTCGAGTTGGCACCGGCGGCAGTGGAGCCTGCACCACCGGCGGCCGAGTTGGCGCCGCTGGCGGACGGATCGGCCAGGTTGTTGGTGTTGTTGGCGCGGAAGCTGCCGGCCACGTTGGTGATGTTCTGGATCTTCTGGTCGGTGTACTTCTTCGACTCGTCGATGGCGTAGTTCACGCCGTTCTTCAGCTGGCCGACATTGGTCGCGTCGTAGGTGTCCGAGCCGTCGGCAACGTGGGTGATCTTGCGCTCGCTGCCGGTGCTGCCGACCGAGACCTCACCGGCCGAGTTGCTGGCACCGGTCTGCCCGTAGGCGCCGGTGTAGCCGCTCTGTGCACCGACGCTGGCGACCGAACCGGCGCCCAGCGCCACGCTGTTGCCGGCGCTGCTGCTGGCGCCGTTGCCGACCGCCACGCTGTTGGCACCGGCTGCACTGGCCTGCGGACCGACCGCCACCGCTTCCGCACCGGCTGCAGTGGCTGCGGCCGCCGTTGAGTTGACCGCCAGGTATGCGCTGCCACCACCGCCATTGGTGATGCGCTGGTTGAGGACCTTCAGCGAGCCGTCGACAGCGGTGAAGGCGGCCGTGACGTTGTTGTAGTCGCCGCTGGTGAACGTGCCATCGGTGGCGATGCTGGAGATGCTGAACGTCGGCGCGGTCCACACGTTGGTGGTGCCGTTGTAGGCGGTGGTGCCGCCGAAGTAGGTGGCGATGGTGCTGTTCGTGCTGAACAGCTGGTCGCCGGTGATGGCATCACTGCTGCCGGCCAGCACGCTGCCGGCAGCGACATTGGTGATCTTCACCGCGCCGGTGCCGGTACCGGCCAGCGTCACGCTGTTGAGCACGTTGCCACTGCCATCGACATCGTACTTCACGGCCAGCTTGTCGATCTCGCCGGTCTGGTCGGCGACATTGGCCAACGAGTTGCTGACCGCATCGAAGGCGGTGCCGACATCGTTGTAGTCGCCCTTGGTGACGGTGCCGTTGGCGGCGACGTTGTTGATCGAGTAGGTCGGCGCGGTCAGTACGCCGTTGGCATCGACCGCGGCACCACCGCCCAGATGGGTAGCCACCGCCTGGTTGGCGGCAAACAGCTGGGCACCATTGATGGCCTCACCGCTGGTGGCACTGACCTGGCCCGGTCCGAGATTGCGCAGCGTGGTTGCCGTGCCGGTCTGGCCCAGCGTGGCGCTGGCGTAGTTGACACTGCCATCGGCGTTGAGGTCATAGCGCAGCGCGCCCTGCTCCGAGGCCTGCAGCTGGCCCACGTTGACCGCATCGGTCGCTGCGGTACCGGCCGCCATGTGGGTGACCTGGCGCTCGGCACCGGCGGTGCCGATCGACACCGAGTTGGCTCGATCGGCCAGGCTGCCGGCACCGACCGCGATGCTGTTGGCCGCCGTCGCCCGCGCATTGGTGCCGACCGCGATCGAATCGGTGCCACTGGCCACCGCCTCAGTGCCGGTCGAGTTCACCCGCAGGTACTTGGTGCCACCGTTGCGGATGTCGGTGATCTGCGTGTTGAGGTTGACCAGCGAGCCATCGACCGCGGCGAAGGCATCGGTGGCATTCTCATACAGGCCCTTGGCAATGGCACCGCCAGTGGAGATCGTGCTGATCTCGAACAACGGTGCAGTAAAGATGCCGCTGGCCGGATCAAAAGCCGCACGGCCACCGAAGAAGCTGGCGATGGCACTGTTGGTCGCCGCCAACTGGCCGCCGTTGACCGCCTCCAGGCTGCCGGCGGTGACCGCGCCGGCGGCAAGATTGCCGATGGTGGTGGTGCCGGTGCCTGCGCCGAGCGTGACCCGGCGATAGTTCGGGTTGCCCGAGCCGTCCAGGTCATAGGTGACCGCTGCGGAGGCCACATCGTCGATCAGACTGATGGCGCCCTTCAGCTGGGCCACGTTGACAGCATCGGTATTGGCGCTGCCCGCGGCAAGGTTGGTGATCTGGCGCTCGCCACCACCGGCCGTGCCCACCGACACTTCGCCGGCCGAGACCTGCGGTGCGGTGAGGCCGTAGGCGCTGTAGCTGGCCTGCGCGCCGCGCAGTGCAGCGGAGCGGTAACCCAGCGCGACCGAGTTGGCCTGATTGGAAGTGGATTCGGCACCCAGCAGGGTCTGTCCGTTGGCGGTGCCCACGGCACTGTCACCGACGACGACCGAGTGGCCCATGCGGGCGGCATAGTCGGCCGTCGGCACGCCGGTCGGATTGCTGGGATCGTTCACGCCATCGCCGGGGAAGGCGACATTGGCATCGACCTTCGGCAGTTCATGGCGTGCATTGGCACCGATCACCACTTCCTTGGACCCGTTGGCGAAGGCGCCATCGCCCATCAACACCTGGTAGTCCTGTGCCGCGTTGACCGCCCAGCAGGAAATGTCGGCCAGCGCGATGTCCAGGCACTTGGCCGCCCACGCCGGCGAGTCGGTTGGCAGAAGGAGGCCCAGCAGGCCACCGGGATTGCCGTTGTTGATGTTGTAGATGTAACTGTCGGAGGTCACGCCACCGATCAGGGTCAGGTGCGAGCTGCCGCCCGTGACTGCGCCGCCCAGGCCGTTGAGCGTGCTGCCGACCGGCGACAGGTTTACCACCGGCAGGCCCAGCACATTGACCGTCGAATAGGTCTGCATGACGTTGGCGTTGCTGAGCTTGAGATTGCCGTTGCTCAGATAACCGTTGCCGCCGAACAGGCTGGTGGTGGTCGGCCCGATCAGCTGGCCGACATTGCCGACCAGGCCACCGGTGCCGATGATCAGCCCAGCATTCGGGTCGGCCGGCGCCGGCGCCTTCGGACTGGTTGGCGGAATCGCCGAAGGTTGGGTCAGGCCGAGGCTGCCCAGCGTGCCTCCCACCAGGCCACCCACGGCGCTGCCCAGGTTGCCGATGGTGCCATTGAGATTGCCGTTGAGCAGGTTGCCCACCGCGCTTCCGACACTGCCCAGCGTGCTGCCCAGCACGCCGCCCAGGTCGCCGGTGGGGCTGCCGGTGGTGCCGTTGAGAACGCCGCCCACGGCGCCGCCGACCGTGGCGACGGTGTTGTTGAGCGTGCCGCCCACTGCGCTGCCGACCTGGCCGACGGTGCCGTTCAGAGCACCACCCACCGCACTGCCGACGGTACCGACAGTGCCGTTCAGAGTGCCACCGACTGCACCGACCGTGTTGTTGAGCGTGCCACCCACTGCGCCGCCAACCTGGCCAACTGTGGCGTCGAGCGCGCCGCCCACCGCACTGCCGACGGTACCAGCAGTACCGTTCAGAGCACCGCCGACTGCGCCACCGACTGCGCCGACCGTGTTGTTGAGCGTGCCGCCCACTGCACTGCCGACCTGGCCAACGGTGCCGTTGAGTGCACCGCCAACGGTACCGACAGTACCGTTCAGCGCGCCACCGACTGCGCCGCCAACCGTGCCGACTGTGCCGTTCAGAGCACCGCCAACTGCACCACCGACTGCGCCTACCGTGTTGTTGAGCGTGCCGCCCACTGCACCGCCAACCGTGCCAACAGTGCCGTTCAGCGCGCCACCCACCGCGCTGCCAACCGCACCCGCAGCACCGTGAAGCGTCCCGCCGACAGCACCCACCGCACCGCCGACCAGGTTGCCGACGCCCAGTGCGCTGTGCTGCGCCGCTACGGTCGCCTGTCCGGCCAGCTTCAGGTTGCGATCGGCCACTACCTCCTGGCCGTCTGGCGCCTGCACGCGCACCTTGCCGGCGATGCCGGCATCGAACGCGGCACTGATGGCACGATCATGGGTTTCACCCGGCAGTTCTTCCTTGGCCGGCAGCGTGACTGCCGCCGTCGCCCTGGCCTGGCCTTGCCCTTCGATGGGATGGCCAGCGACCGCCAGATGCGTGTCGGCCTTGCCATCGACGGTGGCTTTCAGCCCAGGCAGTGATCCCGCGGCTGCACCGCTGAGGCCGGCGGCCGCCTGGGCACCCGTATCGATCGAAGCGACCTGGCGGCCAGCCATGCCGACCTTGGCCCTGGCGCGCGCATCGGCAGCGACGCCCAGCGGCGCATGCGCGCCGGGCGCAACATGCGCAGCCAGCGATGCATCCACCTGTGCCGCCCTGGCCGCGGTGCTGCCCACGCCAACATTGGCGCGGACATCAGCCGCCAGCGCCGGCACGGCCACCTGCTTCGGCACGGTGTTCGCTGCCAGCTTCACCTGCACGGTGGCCGGCAACACGTCACGTACCACCGGCAGCGACGTGGTGTTCAACTGCAGGCCCAGACGAGCATCCGCACTGATTGCGGGGCTGTTCTGCGCCTGTCGCGCGGCGGCAGCCAGGGCCACTTCCGCGTCAACCTTGACCGGCATCGGCTGCGCATACTTTGCCGCGAGTGCCTGCAGGTCACGCAGCGATTGATTGGTTTCCGAGGCCCCTGCGTGGCCGCTGGCCAGCGCGCACAGCAGTGCCAGGGCCAGGGCAGTGGGCATCAGCAGAAAGGCGCGCGGATCGCGTGCAGCGCTGCCGCCGCTGTCGCCGGTGGCCAGTTCCGAGGCCACAACCAGAGCATTGAGCTGGCGGTTCCATACACGCCGGTAGATGCGGTTCATGAGCATTTCCCCCGTAGGCGAACAACTGGAATGTCAGTGGACTTGCCGCTAGGCAGGTGACTGACATTTCAGCGGTTGCAACGAGGGCGGTGCACTTCAATCCGGCACGGCAATCACGCATTCCGGCAAATCCACGGCCGGAATCGGCAGCCGGCTATGCATAAGCGGCAACACGATCGGCAAGCGGATACGCAATTCCGGCATAAACACCGCAAAAACCCTTGCCCGGCCTGGATCAGGCCGGTTGGCCGATCTGCGCGGGTGCGCGCATCAGGGTGTCGCGCGGCAGTTCGCCGAATACCTTGCGGTAATTGTCGGCGAACCGCGAAAGATCCCACAGCCCGCAGCTCAGGGCGATCGCCTTCACCGAGCGACGGCTGGAGTCTGCCATCGACAGGCTGCGGCAGGCCGCGCACAGGCGCAGCATCGAGAGGTAGCGGTTCGGCGAGGTTCCAAACAGGTCCTCGAACGCATAGCGCAGGCCGCGCTCGCTGACGCCGGCGGCATCGCAGATCTCGTTCATGTAGATATTGCGACGCAGGTTGAGCCGCATGAAGTTCTCTGCACGCTGCGCGATCAGATAATGCGTGCGCCGCGCACGGGTGCAGCCCGGTCGATCCGCCGCACCGGCGCCCAGCAGGGCCTGCACATGCTCATGCAGCAGGTTCTCGGTCTCGTCCGGCTGCAGGCCTGCGCCCTGTCCCAGCTGCAGGTGCAGCTGCTGGTAATGGCGTGCCAGCGGCGTGGCATCGCTGGCCAGGTTGAACAGCGAAAGTGCCTGGCCAGCAGGTGGCGTGCTGCGCAGGCTCAGTTCGGTCAGCTTGCGCTGGACGCGGGCCACCGGCACCAGCATCAGGGTCATGTGCGTGCCCGGGCTCAGGGTGAACTCACTGATGCCCTCCGGCATGATCGTCAGCGCCATGCCCGGCGTGAGCGGCACGCCGTGGCACCAGCTCATCGTTTCATCGGTGGCCTGCAGGTACCCCAGCATCGCCCAGTCCGGCGGCAGCATGAAACGGCCACGGCAATGGAAGCCGCAGCTGATGCTGCAGAACAGGGCTTCCTCGTGCACGCGCGAAGCGAACGCTGCCCGTGGCCCGTTGCCATCCAGCAGCAGCAGTTCGACATCACAGACGCGAAGCATGCCGCTCAGCGTGGCCAGGTCTATCGACCGAAGGCCGCTGTCGTCGCTGTCCTCTACCCCACCATCGACCATGACAGTGTTGTCCCCCCGTTGATCCGCCATCCGCTGCGGCCCCCACTGCCTGACAGGGCACGCAACGATCCAGAATCCATTTCCGTTGCCACGCCGGCGGCGCCGGCGTCGATGCGATCGTACAAATCAATGCAAGAGCTTGAATGCGAGTATGCCCAATAATCGGCAAAGGTAAACCCGCGGCCCGGAATGATGAAAAGGGATACACAAGTGAAGAAAATGTCTGAGCAGGTGGCACGGTTTTCGCATGGACCCGGAAAGCGAATCACATTATCTGCACGACAATGAATCGTTTTGCCTGCGAACGGATTTTCGTCACAGAAACCATCTGGAATTTTCAGGCTTCCGGGGTTTCTGCCGAATTTGCATATAGGTTCCGGTTGCAGCCAACCGCCATTCAGGCAAAGTCGACATTACGGTGATCGGGCCATCTGATCTGGCCGCACCCAGGGGGACAGCATGACCACGCACGCATCATTGGATGCCTCGACCACCGGCCCCGGGCCGTCCGGTCGCGACCATGCGGCCAATGTCCCGCCTGGAAACGATCACCCTGCTTGAGCACAGCGGGCCTATCCCGCCGTGCCTCCTCCGCCAGGACGCGCGGAGGCCCACGGACGATCCCGGCGGAGCCGGGCCACCGCCCAACGCAGGTGTACTGCATCCGCAGACAGGTAGAGGGAGACATTGGTCATGAACGCATCGATCCGCAAATTCCTGAAGGAAGAAGACGGCGTCACCGCGCTCGAGTACGGGCTGCTGGCTGCCGTCATCGCAGGCGTCCTGATTGCGGTCGGCAACGACCAGATCAAGGGGTTCTTCGAAACGCTGTTCAAGAACCTCTCCGCACTGGCCACCAAGGCGTCGGGCTCGACGACCTGAGCGGCGACCGCGCGCGGCCGGCAGGGCCGCGACGGCGGGGCGCATGGAACCAGGCGAAGACCGTCCGGTGACGGACGATGGAGTGTGCGATGACAGTGCTGGGATTGTTGGCCATCGGCGTGTGCCTGCGGATCGCGATCAGTGATCTGTATGCCCGACGGGTGCCCAACACCTGGCTGGTCGCCGCATGCGTGATCGCCACTGCGGTGATCGCCGTCGGCCAGTTCAGTGCGCCGCGCCAGCCGTGGCTGCCCCACCTTGCCGGCGCGGTGATCGGCCTGTTGGCGCTGCTGCCGTTCCATGCCCTGCGCTGGATGGGCGCCGGGGACGTGAAGTTCTTCGCCGTGGTGGGCCTGATGCTGGGCTGGCAGGCACTGCTGCCGGTCTGGCTGTTCGCGAGCCTCGCGGCCGGGTTGCATGCCGTACTGGTGCTGGCCGGTCGCCACCTGGGCGTGCTGCTGCCCGGTCACCTGCAGATGCAGGTCAATCGCACCAGCACGCAGTGGCAGGCGCATCCGGTGCTGCGTGACATGCAGGCCGCCCGCCAGGGACGACGTGGCATTCCCTATGCAGCCTACCTGGCACTGGCCGCCATCGGCTGGGTGCTGGCCAGCATCTACGGAGGTGCACCATGAACATCCGCAGCCCACGCCTGCAACGCGGTGTCGCCAGCATCGAGTTCGCCCTGATGCTGATGCTCGGCCTGTTGCCGCTGCTGCTGTTCACCTTCTCCGGGGTGATGATCATGGCGGCGCAGCAGACCCTGGCCACCGCCTCGGCCGAAGGCGCGCGCGCCTCGCTGCGCTACGGCACCGCCAGCGAACGACGCACCGCCGCCTGCGTCGCCGCACGCACCTCGATGCAATGGTTGCTGCAGTTTTCCAAGCAGAACGTGGACTGCAGCGCGGGGGGCAGCAACGCCATCGTGGTGTCGGCACAGGCGCCCTGCGCCGGTCTGGCCACGGCCCAGTGCATGACCGTGACGGTCAGCTACGACTATGCCAGCCATCCGTTCCTGCCCGGCACCGCCACGCTCTACAAGTGGGTGATGCAGGCCCCCATCCGCAGCGTCGCGGTCGCGCAGCTCGATCTCGGCAGCGGCAATTGATGATCGGTACTTTGGAGACGGTTCCATGCTCAAGTTGACCCGCATCGCTGCCGTCGCCCTGATCGGCCTGGCCGTGCTGCTGGCGGTGATCGCCTTCATGATCGGGCGCAAACCCGCCGCACCTGCAACCGTCGCGCCAGTCGCTCACAACGAGACGCAGGCGATCACCGTGGTCGAAGCCGTGGCACGCCTGCCTGCGGGCGAGCCGATCAGCGCCAACGGCCTGCGCCTGGCCCAGCGCACCTCACCCGTCCCCGGTGCCGCTGCCAGCATTGCCGCCGTGACCGGCAAGGTGCCGGTGCAGGACATTGCCGAAGGCAGTGTGATCAACAGCAGCGCACTGGCTCAGGGCTTCTCGCTGCAGCTGCGGCCGGGCGAGCGTGCACTGGCCGTGCCCGTGGACGAACTGGTCGGTGCCGGCAACCGCATCCTTCCCGGTGATTTCGTCGACGTCTTCCTCAACCTGCGCAACGCCCAGCCCAACATCAACGGCCCTGGCGAAGCCGCGCAGACGCGCCTGCTGCTGTCGCGCCTGCGCGTCCTGAGCTATGGCCAGCAGGACATTGTGCCGGTGGCCACAGAGACTGCTTCCGACAGCGGGGCCGACACCCGCAACGACCCGCGCGCAGCCGACATCACCGGAAGTGGCAGCACGCACAGCAGCATCAATGAAGCGCCGCAACCCGCACGCAGCGCGGTACTTGCGGTACCGGTGGCCGACGCCAACCGGCTGCTGCTGGGTGCGCAGCAGGGCAAACTTTTCCTGGCCCTGCGCAATCCCGCCGATACCGGCCTGCCCGACCTGGCGTTGTTCCCGCAATCGCGCGGAGTGATCGACCCGCTGCGTGGGCTCGACGCCGAACAGCAGCTCGCCCTGCAGCGGCCGGAGAACCACGCTTTTGCTGGTCTCGACGGCGACGCGCTGGCCGGACGTGGCAGTGCACCGCCACGCAGCACCCCGGACGCACCGGCGCGCGCGTCGGCGCCACGTCGCAGTGCACCGCGCGCGTCGGGGATCGAGATCATCCGCGGCGACAGTCCCACATCCCGTGCCTCCCTTTGACCTGCATCGAGTGCATCCATGACCGAACGTCGCCGCCGTCCACGCCTCTCCCTCCGCCAGCGCTGGCTGGCCCTGCTGCTGGTGCTGCTGGCGCCGGCAACGAGCGTGGCCGCCGATGACCTGGTGCTGCAGGCGCGCGAGCAGCGTCCCTGGAACCTGCCGGCCGACCTGGAGCGGGTGGCCATTGCCGACCCGGGTGTGGCCGACATCGTGATGCTGCGCGGGCAGCGCCAGGCGCTGCTGGTCGGCAAGATGCCCGGCACCACCACCCTGCTGCTGTGGCACCGCAGACAGGCCGAGCCCCAGCGGTTGACGGTACGGGTGCAGAGCGCCGTACAGGGCGCCGCCAGCACCGGCAGCACCGGTCTGGTGTTCACCCAGCAGGACCAGCAGGGCCTCCTGCAGGGAAGCACCGACAGCATGCTCACTCACATGCAGGAACAGCGCACTGCGGCGATGGCGCTGGGCAAGGATGGCATGCTTGCCGATGCGTCCACCATCAACAGTGGTGGCGTGGTCCAGGTCGAGGTCAAGGTGGTCGAGTTCAACAAGACCGCGATGAAGCAGATCGGCATCAACTTCCAGAACCGCAACGGCGGCTTCGCCTATGGCTTCGCGCGGCCCGGCACTGGCCTGCCCGGCAATACCGGCCTGCTGCCCGGCATGAAGGAAGGCAACAGCAGCAACGAAGCCGTGTCGCCGATTTCCTCGGCGTTCCGGCTGGTGTTCGGCTCGACCAAGGGACTGTGGAACGCCGATGTCGAACTGCTGCAGAGCAATGGCATGGCCCGCGTGCTGGCCGAGCCGACGCTGGTGGCACTGTCCGGCCAAAGCGCCAGCTTCCTGGCCGGTGGCGAGCTGCCGATCCTGGAGCCGCAGGGGCTTGGCACCACCACCATCACCTACAAGCCCTTCGGCATCGGCCTGACCGTGACCCCAACGGTGCTGGCGCCGAACCGGATCGCGCTGAAGGTGGCGCCGGAGGCGAGCGACCTGGACTACAGCAACGCGATCGTGCTCAACAACGTGCAGATTCCCTCGATCACCACCCGTCGCGCCGATACCACGGTCGAGCTGGGCGATGGCGAGAGCTTCGTCATCGGTGGCCTGGTCAGCTCCAACATCGTTTCCAACGTCAACAAGATTCCACTGCTGGGCGACCTGCCGATCATTGGTTCGTTCTTCCGCAACTTCGACTACAAGCGCCAGGACAAGGAGCTGGTGATCATCGTCACCCCGCGTCTGGTGCAGCCGCTGGCACGCAACACCGAACTGCCGCTGCCTGGCGAGCGCGAAGCCAAGCCGCATCTTCCCGAATGGGGGGCGTGGTTGCTGGGGCCGGTCAGCCAGGACCCGGTGCCCGGCTTCTCGCGCTGACTTCCATGACGCCTGCGGAACCACGCCCATGCCCTACGCCACCGCCCAGCCGCTGCATCCGCAAGGACCGCCGATGAACCTGGTCCTGTACGGCATCGACCGCGAACTGCTGCCCCGGCTGGCCGCCAAGCTGCCGCCGACCACCACCCTGCACTGGCAGGACAGCAGTGCGCCGACGTCGGCGCAGGACCTGCAACGCGGCCCGCAGAGCCTGGTGCTGCTTGACTTCCGGCCCGAGCACGCGGCTGCCTCGAGCGTACTGGCACAGCAGCTGCAGCAGACCCAGCCGGACCTGGCCCTGGTCGCGGTCGGCGCCACCAGCGCCGGCCAGGTCGAAGGCGTGGTGATTGCCCTGCGCGCCGGCCTGCGCGATGTGCTGGACCTGGACAGTGACAACGCCGGCATCGAGGCGGCCCTGCGGCGTGCGCTGTCACCGCGCCCGGCCGCGGTGGCGCAGCACGCGCACAAGGCGCGCCTGATCGTGCTGCTGGGCGTGCGCGCAGGGGTCGGCACCAGTACCCTGGCCGCACATCTTTCGGTGCTGGCGCAACAGACGCGGGCCCTCGCCCAGGGCGATGCAATGCAGCAGGACGGCCTGTTGATGGAACTGGCACAGCCGTCCGGTGACCTTGCGCTGTACCTCAATCTCGACAGCCGCTTCCACTACGAGGATGCGCTGCGCAATGCCAGCCGCATCGACGCCACCCTCGCACGCACCGCGATGGCGCGCCATGACTCCGGGCTGGTACTGCTGGACCGTGCCGGCGGCAGTGATGCCGTGCCCCCGTCCGACCCTGGCGCGCTGCTGCAGCGCCTGCGCGGGGTGTTCGCCAGCGTGCTGTGTGATGCCGGCGGCTGCCCGCTGCGGCAGCTGCCGCCGCTGTTGCTGGACCAGGCAGACGAAATCTGGCTGGTCACCGATGCGTCAATCGCCACGCTGGTCTCGCTGGACCAGGCGCTGAAGCATCTTGCAGGCCAGCGCGAGCGCGAGAAGCGCCTGCAGCTGGTGATCAACCGCCACGACGACAGCAGCGGCATGAGCCCGGAACAGATCGCACGCCGCTTCGAAGTGCCGTTGCTGGCGACATTGCCTGAACGACCGCGTGTGCGCCTTGCCGCCAGCCAGGGCCGCCTGCTGCTGCAGGATGCGCCGCGCGATCCTTACCTGCGTGCCCTCGCCCCGCTCGTGTCACGGCTGGACCCGGCTGCCTGCCCGGTCCAGCCGCATGGCCTGCGGGAAAGACTCTCCCTTGCCCTGGGTGGATCGCAATGGAAGACAAGGTAACCCCGTTCCCGCATGCCGTTGCCCGCCCGCTGCTGCACGAGAGCCCGGGCCACCTGCCGTTCGCACAGACCGAGCAGTACCAGAAGGTGCTGTCGGCCGCACATGAGCACCTGCTCAACAGCATCGAGGACGAGCGCATCGACATCGATTCCTGGGCCCCGGATACCATCGCCCGCTGGGTGCAGGTGCAGACCGTGGGCTTCATCCAGGAATGGCGCATCCCGATCAACGAAGAAGAGATGCAGGTGGTTGCCGAGGGCCTGGTCAAGGAGCTGACCGGTTTCGGCCCGCTGGACGACCTGCTCCACGACCCCACCATTGAAGACATCCTGATCAACGGTTTCAAGGACGTGCACGTTTCGCAGGGTGGCCAGCTCCGGCGTGCCACCCAGCGCTTCACCGATGACACCCACCTGCTGCGCATCCTGCGCCGCATCCTCGCGCCGCTTGGCCGCCGGCTGGATGATTCCAATCCCATGGTCGATGCGCGCCTGCCCAACGGCGGCCGCCTCAACGCGATCATTTCGCCACTGGCGGTGGACGGGCCGATGGTGTCCATCCGCAAGTTCCGCAAGGACCCGTTCACCCCCGACGAACTGCTCGCCAAGGGCACCTTCGACGCACCGATGCAGGCCCTGCTGAAGGCGATGGTGCTGGGCCGCTGCAACATCCTGGTCTCCGGCGGCACCAGTTCCGGCAAGACCTCGCTGCTGAACGCGCTGGCCAGCTACGTGCCACCCAGCGAGCGCGTCATCACCGTGGAGGACACCGCCGAGCTTTCGCTGAACCATCCGCACGTAGTGCGCCTGGAAAGCCGCATCGGCGGCGCCGAGGGCCAGGGCGCGGTCAGCATCCGCGACCTGGTGCGCAACAGTCTGCGCATGCGCCCGGACCGCATCGTGGTCGGCGAAGTGCGTGGCGCGGAAGTGCTGGAAATGCTGCAGGCGATGAACACCGGCCATGACGGATCGATGGCCACCATCCACGCCAACACGCCGCGCGACTGCCTGTACCGCATCGAGATGCTGGCAGGCTTTGCCGGCTTCCAGGGCAGCGAGGACAGCCTGCGCCGGCAGATTGCCAGCGCCATCGACTTCATCGTGCAGATCTCGCGGCTGGGCAGCGGGCGCCGGGTGCTGGTCTCGATCACCGAGATCACGGGGGTCAGTGACAACCTGATCACCACCCAGGAAATGTTCCGCCACGAGGTGCAGATCGACGCCGCCGGCCGCGAGATCGACCGCTGGATCGGCCTGGGCTTCCATCCGCACTCGCACAAGCTGGAGCCGTTCCGCCAGCAACTGCGTGAATCGCTCTACGGGGACTTCTGAGCATGGGCACCGGCCTGCTGCTGGGCGTGTTGAGCATCATCTCGGTGCTGCTGGCGCTGGCGGTCTGGCTGTGGGGCGCTGCCAGCAACCGCGAGCAGCGCCAGGCCTCGCTGCAGCATGCCGAGCAACAACTGGCGCGCGGCAGCGCGGCCGGCGCGGTACCGGCCGGGCCTGCCGTTGCGGCGGCCAGCGATTCGACCCGCCCGGCCAGCTCCGGAACCCGCGTACTGCCGTGGGACGGTGTCCTGCAGCGCGCAGGCCTTGCGCCGGGCTGGAAGCTGCCACTGATGCTGCTGGTGCCAGGATTGGCGCTTGCGATCGTGGCGGCGATGCGGCTGGGCACGGCCTGGATGTTTCCGCTGACCCTGCTGCTGTACCTGCTGGGCTGCTGGCTGTGGGTGATGCGCCGGATCACCAAGCTGCGCGCGCAGCTGCTGCACCAGATGCCGGACTTTCTCGACAACCTGGTCCGCCTCACTGCGCTGGGCAACAGCCTGCAGGCCGCGTTCCAGGTGTCTTCGATGCAGACCAGCGCGCCACTGCGCGGCCTGCTCGACACCACGGTGCGCTATGCGCGCAGCGGCATGGACCTGGATCGTGCATTGAGCCTGGCCGCGCAGCCGTACCGGATGGACGTACTGAAGGTGCTGGCAGTGGTGATCGGAGTGAGCGTGCGCATCGGTGGCCGCGCCGACCAGATCCTGCAACGCATGGGCGATTTCATGCGCGACCTGGAACAGGCCCAGCAGGAACTGGCGGCCACCACCTCGGAAACACGGATGTCGGCCTGGGTGCTGGGGCTGCTGCCACCCTCCAGTGCGGTGCTGATGGCGATCTCCAGCCCGGCGTTCTTCCAGCCGGTGCTGCACGACCCGCTCGGTCACAGGATCCTGCTGATCGCACTGGGCCTGGAACTGCTCGGGGCGTTCCTGCTGTACCGCCTGGCCAAATCGCTATGACCGTCCGCAGCCGCCCCGGAGGTGCCCGATGAGCGCCAGCGCCTGGTTCGCCCTTTCGCTGCTGGTGCTGGCAGCCGGCGTCGCCCTGCTCGGTATCGCCGGCTGGGTGCGCAGCCATCGCGAGCACCGCAGCTCGGCCACGCTGAAAACCGCCCTGCAGCCTCGTGAAGAAGGCCGCGACACCGAGGCCACGCGCCGCGACTCGCTGGGCTGGATCGAGCGCTTCGGGCGCTCGCTCAGTGGCGGCCGCCTGGAGGCTGCGCTGCTTGCCAACGAAGACAAGCTGCTGTTGGACCTGGCTGGCTGGAACACGCGCCGTGGCACCGCCATCTATCTCGGCCTGCGCCTGCTGCTTGCCCTGTTGGTGCTGGCGCTGGCGCTGGCGTTCAGCAGCGCGCACGGGCTTGCCAAGGTGATGGTGGTGATCGGTGCGCTGGCGGCCGGGCTGCTGCTGCCCAAGTTCGTGCTGTCGTCGTGGGTCAAGCGCCGCCGCCGCGCGGTCGAGAACGAGCTGCCCCTGCTGATCGACCTGCTGCGCCTGCTGCAGGGCGTGGGCTTCAGCATGGACCAGAGCCTGCAGACGCTGGGTGACAAGCTGCGCGATGCATTGCCGGTACTCGGCGGCGAACTGCAGGAAGCCAATGTGGCCTATACCCATGGCCGCACGCGCGCGCAGTCATTGCGGCGGCTGAGCGAGGTCTACGCCGATGATGACCTGGCCAGCCTGATGCAGCTGATCCTGCAGGTGCATGCGCACGGCGGCGCAGTGCAGGAGCCGCTGCGCCAGTTCAGCATCCGCCTGCGCGAACAGCGCCGCAACGCGTTGAAGGAAAAGGTCGGCAAGCTCTCGGTGAAGATGACCGTGGTGATGATGCTGACCCTGTTGCCGGCACTGATGCTGGTGCTCGCCGGCCCGGCGCTGGTCGCGCTGGCCACCACCCTGTCCAAGATGGGATCTCCCTGATGCCTGCCCTGCGCACCTCCCGCCTGCTGCTTGCCGTCGCCCTCGCCGCCCTGGCCAGTGGCTGCGCCTCGACCACACCGAAGTATGTTCGGGCGCCCAGCCTTGCGCCGCCGGAACCCGATCCGCAGGACAGCCGCAACGCCTATCTGGAGCTGATCGAACGCATGCAGCAGCAGGGCGCCTGGTATGCCTCGCTGGCCCATGTGGAAGCCTTCCGCCAACGCTATGGTGATCGCCCTGCCCTGCGCCTGCTGCAGGCCGACGCACTGCGTGAGACCGGCCAGACCGACGCGGCAGTCATGCTGTATCGCGAGCTGTCCAGCGGGCCGCAGGCCGCGGCGGCCGCCCATGGCCTGGGCCTGATCGCTGCACGCCGCGACGACGACGCCGGCAGCGAACAGGCGCTGGCGCGCGCCACGCAGCTGCAGCCCTTGAACACCGACTACCTGGGCGACCTGGGCTATGCACGGCTGCGTGCCGGCCAGTTCGATCAGGCCCGCGAGCCGCTGGCCAAGGCCCTGGAACTTTCACCGGGCAACGCCAAGGCAACGGCCAACCTTGCACTCTGGGCGGTACTGCGCGGCGACCAGGCCACGGCGGAGCGGCTATCGGAACAGGCCAGCCTCAACGAAGAAACGCGCCGAAGCATCCAGCAGCAGGCCCAGCAGATCCGCACGCGCCTGCAGCAACGACAGGCCGCTGCCGCCGCCAACGCAGCCACACCTGCACATACGGCCAGCGTCGAGAGTGGCGCTCGTGCATCGGGCGGCGCACGGCTGGCGGGCGAACCCCGCCGCGACCCGCGCGACCAACGCGATCCGCAGCGCCTGCCACCATCGATGCTGGAACGCTTCAGCGCCACCGACCACCCGACCGGAAGCACACCATGACCGCGATGCGCCAGACCCGACACCTGTTGCCCGTGCTGTGCTGCCTGCTTGTGGCCGGTGCCGTGCAGGCACAGCAACAGCCATTGACCGGACGGATGCTTGGTGGCCCCTCGGCGTCGCCAGCGGCCACGGTGCCGATGCAGGCCGAACCGCTTCCCACCGTGGAGTTGGCCGCACCGGCCGCATCCGCCGAGGTGACTGGGGCGCAACCGGCAACCGTCGCAACCGACGTTGCACCACCGGCCACACCGCGCACACGCATGCAGAGCGGCGAGGCCACCCGCAACCTGTTCCGCCTGCAGGCCTCCGGGCAGCAGGCCGGCCAGCGCCTGCCGATCCTGGGTGACCAGGCCACGCTGAGCTATGCGCGTTACCTGAAGAGCTTCGAACACGAGATCCCGGACTTCTTTGAGACCGATGTTGCCCGGTCCGGGGACGCCTCTTCCTCCGGACGCTGAGGTCGGCCATGAAACGCCCACGCCAGTTCAGTTTCAGCCGCGCACGCGGCGGCATGTCGGTCACGATGATGCTGGTCATGCTGGCGCTGTTGGCCATGCTGGGCCTGATCGAGATCGGCTATCTGTTCTGGGCCAAGCGTGATGCGCAGAAGGTGGCCGACCTTGCCGCACTGGCCGGCGCACAGCGGTTGGAGCTGTGCAGCCCGGACAACAGCGACAACAGCGCTGCCCGGCAGAATGCGCTGGCCCAGAACAGGTTCGCAGGCACCCTGCAGATCCGCTGCGGCAACTGGAGCGCCAGCCGTGGCACCGGCACCCGCTTCGTCACCAGCGTCGATGCCAGCAATCCACGCAATGCGGTTCAGGTGATCGCCGAGCGCAGCGTGCTGCCCTTCTTCGGGCAGAGTTCCAGCCTGCCCACCGTGAGCGTGCAGGCCGTGGCGCGCCGCGCCGAACCCACCGCGGTGTTTGCCGTCGGCTCGCAGCTGCTGCGGACCAATGGCGATTCAGTACTGCTGTCGACCCTGCGCCTGGTTGGCCTGGACGTCACCAATGCCACGGTGCTGTCCTATGACGGCCTGGCGCAGGCCAACGTGACTCCGTCCGGCCTGCTGAAAGCGCTCAACATACCGGTAAGCGCCAACCTCAGCGTGGCCGACTTCAATCGCCTGTTGTCGGTCAACAAGATCTCGCTGGCGCAACTGGTCGATGCCACCGCCACCGTGGTCGGCCGTGACTCGACGGTGGGCGTGCAGCTGCGCGCCCTGTCCGATCTGGTTGCCACCCAGCTGGACATCAACAAGCTCAACATCGTGCTTGGCAGCCAGTCCGGCGGCGGTGGCCTGTTTGCCGAAGTTGTCTCGCCCGACGGCACGGTCGGCAGCGCACTGGAGTCACAGATCAACGTGCTCAACCTGATCAACACCGCGATCTCCATCGCCAACGATGGCAATGGCGTGGCGGTCAAGGGACTGGACCTGCTGGGCATCAGGATCCAGGCCGGCGTGGTCGAGCCGCCATCGATCGCCATCGGCGGTGTCGGCAGCCGTGCCTACAACGCGCAGGTCCGGCTGATGGCGGACGTGGACAGCAACAACCTGTTCGCGCTGGGGCCGCTGCTGAGCCTGCTCGGCACGCGCCTGCACCTGCCGCTGCACGTCGACGTGGCCAACGGCATGGGCACACTGACCGGCATCCAGTGCGGCGGCAGTCCACCCAAGGCCACGATCCAGGTGGACTCGTCAGTGCTGCGCGCCTGCGTCGGCAATGTCGACCCCGCACAGCGCTTCTCCAGGGCCAATGTCTGCGATGCCACGCTGCAGGACGAACAGCTGCTGAAGCTGCTGGGCCAACCATTGATCAACGACAGGATTACCCTGCCCGCCCTGACCAGCACACAGACCCTGACCCTGGCCGCCGGCGAGACCGGCTCGACCCGGATCAACCCGCTCGCGGTTGGTGACGCCGTATCGGGGCTGGTGAACGAGTTGCTGCGCGTGCTGTCAGGCATGCTCAGCTCGCCCAAGCAGGGCATGAGCGCCAACGACACGGCCAAGGCGCTGGCCGATCGCTACCTGCAGGCGGCCTTTCCGACTGGCGGACGCTACAACGTCGACCAGGTCATCCCGCTGCTGCGCGATGGCGATCCGGCACGCAATCTCGCCCCGCTGGGCAACTGGACGGTGAAGAATGGCGTCCCCAAGCCTTGCCTGCTGGGCCTGACCACCTGCTGGGAAGACGGTTCGGTGTGGGCCGGTTACAGGACGACCGTCACCGGCCAGGGCCTGGGCCTGCTCGATGGCCTGCTTGGCTCGCTGGTCGGCGGCCTGCTGATCAACCGCTGCGACAGCCTGCTCGGCAACCTGATCGATTACAACGGCTGCGTGCGCAACAATCTGGCGTCCTACATCCAGACTGCACCGGCGGGCTTTCTCGATGGTGCCGGGGGAACGGGTGTCACCAACCCCGATGGCAGTGTCAGCTGCAGCGGACTGCTGTGCACCCTGCTGAAGCCGATCCTGGCCGCACTGCGACCGGTGCTCAACAGCGTCGGCACCCTGCTGACCAACCTGCTGGCCAGCGTGCTTGGCCTGGAACTGGGCCGGACCGACGTCAACGTGCAGTCGATCCAGTGCAGCGCCGCACAGCTGGTCTACTGAAATCGAGCCGTGACGGGCGCCCTTGGCGGCGCCCACACCCATGCTAGACTCCCGGCGGGGAACCACCTTCAACTCAACCCACACTCATCCGTGGATGGTCTAGACATGCGAGAAACTTCAGGGGGCGCGGTCTTTGCCCGGCACGCGCGCAGCGCGGCAGTGCTGGCCGTGGCGATGATGCTGGTGGCACCGGCGGCGATGGCCGCACGTGGCGACCGTGAGGCGGCAGCCGAACCGGCGCGCAGCGCGCCGGTGGTGCGCAATACCGTGGACGAACTCAAGCAGTTGATGGATTCGCGCCAGCTGACCGAGCTGCGCACCACCTACAACGGCAACTACGGCGCCAGCCTGCTGTTCAACGCCAACACCCTGACCTACTACGTGGCCCTGTTCCAGGAGAAGAACTTCTGGCGGGTGATCAAGACCGATGCGGTGGACAACGCCGAGCGTGTCTACCGCACCTTCGCGCAGCAGTCCGAACAGCTGGCCCAGGTCTACATCGACACCACCCGCCTTGAAGCCGGCAAGCGCTACACCGAGCGCCTGGTGGCCTACAACGAGGAACGCCTGCGCACCCTGCAGCAGGAAATGGAACAGCAGCAGGCGCAGTCGGCCCAGGTCAGCGCAGCCCTGCAGCAGGCCCAGCAACAGGCCGTGAGCCTGAGCACCGATGTGCAGAGCACCAACAGCCAGCTGGACGCCCTGCAGCGCCGCATCCAGATCCTGCAGGCCGAACAGGGCAACCCGGAGTTGAGCCTGCCCAAGCCGGACAGCATGCCCGCGCCGGCCGCCGCCAGCGACGGTCGCTGAGAGCTGCACCCACGGTACTCCACGCGACGGCGCCCTATGGCGCCGTTGTCGTTTTCGGCACTTCACGGTCACCGCATCACTGGCAGGCGTCGTAGACCGCGTCATCCAGCTGCCGGCGCTGCACGAAATCCAGGCGCCGACGCTTGAGCAGCGCCTGCTCGCGTTGGCGGCGGGCACGCTCGCAGGCCGCCGCATCCGTGCTGATCGTGATCAGCGCACCGTGCGCCCGCGCCGCACGCCGTGGTCGGGGCGATGGCTTCGGTGCCGAGGCCGCTGGCGCCACAGCGCCGCGGGACAATGACTGCTCCGCGGGCACGTCCCAGCGCCATGCGGCACGCCCCTGGCAGGGTGTCTGCTGGTAGACCGGGTGCGGTCCATCCACGCATTTGTAGACATGGGTCTGTGCCGGCGCTGCCATGGGCAGCAGCAGGCACAGCATCAGCGACCATCGCATGGCGGGCATCCGTGCGTTCCTGTGGCGGGCTGCGCTCATCCTCGGCATACGGCTCCCGTCCTGCCAGAGCGATACGCGTCACATCCGATGCAATCCAGCACAGCCGTGCAAGTCGGTCGCCTGCGCCTGCGCTGTACTGCCGAAGGCACCGGCATCCTGCCGAAGCCTTCCCTCCCTTCCGCCAAGGAACCTGCAATGAGCAACTTCGTCACCGTCGCCGATGGCGCCCGCATCTTCTACAAGGATTGGGGCACCGGCCAGCCGATCGTGTTCGCCCACGGTTGGCCGCTGTCTTCCGATGCCTGGGATCCGCAGATGCTGTTCATGGGCCAGAACGGCTTCCGCGTGGTCGCCCACGATCGCCGCAGCCACGGACGCTCCAGCCAGACCTGGAACGGCAACAACATGGACACCTATGCCGATGACCTGGCCGCGGTGATCGAAGCGCTGGACCTGAAGGACGCGATCCTGGTCGGCCATTCCACCGGCGGCGGTGAAGTGGCGCACTACATCGGCCGCCATGGCAGCAAGCGCGTAGCCAAGGTGGTGCTGGTCGGCGCCGTGCCGCCGCTGATGCTCAAGACCGCCAGCAATCCGGCCGGCACCCCGCTGGAAGTATTCGACGGCATCCGAAAGGGCACCGGCGGCGACCGTTCGCAGTTCTTCAAGGACCTGACCACACCGTTCTTCGGCGCCAACCGGGATGGCAACAACGTCACCCAGGGCATGCGCGATGCGTTCTGGCTGCAGGGCATGCTCGGTGGCGTCAAGGGCCAGTACGACTGCGTGCACGAATTCTCGGAAGTGGACTACACCGAGGACCTGAAGAAGATCGACGTGCCGGCGCTGGTCGTGCACGGCGACGACGACCAGATCGTGCCGTTCGATGCCTCGGCCAAGCTATCCTCGCAGATCATCAAGGATGCCGAACTGAAGGTGTACGCTGGTGCGCCGCATGGCCTGACCATCACCCACGCCGACCAGTTCAACGCCGACCTGCTGGCGTTCGCACGCAAGTGAGGTATCGCGGCGGCGCCGCAACGGTGCCGCCGCCCCTTCGGTAGTGCCGGCCGCTGGCCGGCAACCCGATCAACGCGTCGCGATCCTGCACAGCCGGCCAACGGCCGGCTCTACCCCTGGCAGGTCAACCGCCTCCGCTTTGGTTCTGCCGGCCGCTGGCCGGCAACCCGACCAACCCATCGCGATCCTGCACAGACGGCCAGCGCCCGGCTCTACCCCTGGCAGGCCAACCGCCTCCGCTTCGGTACTGCCGGCCGCTGGCCGGCAACCCGATCAATCCATCGCGATCCTGCACAGCCGGCCAGCGCCCGGCTCTACCCCTGGCAGGTCAACCGCCTCCGCTTTGGTAGTGCCGGCCGCTGGCCGGCAACCCGATCAATCCATCGCGATCCTGCACAGCCGGCCAGCGCCCGGCTCTACCACGGGCAGGTCAACCGCCTCCGCTTTGGTAGTGCCGGCCGCTGGCCGGCAACCCGATCAACGCGTCGCGATCCTGCACAGCCGGCCAGCGGCCGGCTCTACCACGGGCAGGTCAACCGCCTCCGCTTTGGTAGTGCCGGCCGCTGGCCGGCAACCCGATCAATCCATCGCGATCCTGCACAGCCGGCCAGCGGCCGGCTCTACCCCTGGCAGGTCAACCGCCTCCGCTTCGGTAGTGCCGGCCGCTGGCCGGCAACCCGATCAATCCATCGCGATCCTGCACAGCCGGCCAGCGCCCGGCTCTACCACGGGCAGGTCAACCGCCTCCGCTTTGGTAGTGCCGGCCGCTGGCCGGCAACCCGATCAACGCGTCGCGATCCTGCACAGCCGGCCAGCGGCCGGCTCTACCACGGGCAGGTCAACCGCCTCCGCTTTGGTAGTGCCGGCCGCTGGCCGGCAACCCGATCAATCCATCGCGATCCTGCACAGCCGGCCAGCGGCCGGCTCTACCAGCGACGGCTCAGATGTCTGCATGGTGATGTGGCACGGAGGCGGGCAGCGGATCATGGCCACCCACGAAGTGACGCACCACCGGCGCGCGCTCTCCCCGATGCAATCCGCGTAGTTCTTCCTGGATCGCCTTGTCGTCGGCGGTGATGCGCTCGTGCTGGCGAAGGTGCTCCAGCCATGACGGGGTCACGAAATACTCCAGGTGGATCCCCGGTGTTGCCACGTCTTCGACTACGCCCCAGACCACTGCACCATCGCGACGACGGATGGATCCCATCGCGCGCATCTGCGCCTGGAACGCGGCACGATCAGCATCATCGATGCGGTACTCGATGGTGACCAGCACCGGGCCTCGATCGTTCGACACCGGCACCGACAGCTCGGGTGCCGGCCAGTGCCCGGCCGGGCTCAGGTTCAGGTCTTCGGTACCGGCGATGCGCACGCGCCATACCAGCAACCCACCGATCACTGCACCGGCCGCTGCCACCAGCAACGCCAGTTCGGGCGAGGTGCGCTGAGCGAGCGCGCCCCAGCTCAGGCCGCCGGCGGCCATGCCGGCAGAGAACACCATGATGTACAGCGCCAGCGCACGCGCACGTACCCATGCCGGAACCGCAGTCTGCGCAGCGATCTGCAGTGACGACAGCACGGTGATCCACGCAAATCCATTGACCAGCATCACCGCCGGAAGCACGTACCAGCTGCGGGTCAGCGCCAGCCCGACCAGGCTCAGGGCCAGCGACAACGTCGCCAGCAGCACCAGCAGGTCGCGATCCATCTGTGCGCGCAGCTTCGGCAGCAGCAACGCACCGCCCACTGCGCCGATCCCGATGCAGCCCAGCAGCATGCCGTACTGCCCCGCCCCACCCTGCATCTGCCCACGCACCACCACCGGCAACAGCGCGTTCATTGCCGCGGCGAAGAAGAAGAAGCCGACCGACTTGATCAGCACCGCCTGCAGCCGTCCGGCACGGCTGGCGTAGCGCAGGCCCGCTTTCAATCCGGCACCGAAGCCTTCCGGCGGCAAGCTCGACTGCTTTGGGTCGCGCTTCCAACCCCACACCACGAACAACATCGCGGCGAAGGTGATGGCATTGAAGCCGAACGCCCAGACCGCACCCAGCTGGGCGACGATCACGCCGCCGATGGCCGGGCCGATCGAACGGGCGATATTGATGCCGATCGAGTTCAGCGCTACCGCCGAGGCCAGCATCGGCTGCGGTACCAGTTCGGAGACGATGGCGGCCTGCGCGGGCATTGCCATCGCCGCACCGCAGCCCATGCAGAAGGTCAGCAGCACCAGCAACTGCGGGGTCAGCAGGTCCATCGCGGTCAACGCAGCCATCGCTGCGGCCACCAGCAGCATCCAGCCTTGGGTCGCCAACAGGTACTTCCGACGATCGACAATGTCGGCCAGGGTGCCGGCAGCGAGCGCCAGCAGCACGATCGGGACCGTGGTGGCCGACTGCACCAGGGCCACCATCAGCGGCGAACCGGTGCGCTCGGCCATCACCCAGGCGGCGGCCACATCGTTGACCCAGGTGCCGATGTTGCTGGCCAGGATTGCCAGCCAGATCGAACGGAACATCTGGATCTTCAGCGGGGACCAGGCCCCTGCGGCCTGTGCGGGGTGTTGCGACGCGGTTGCGTTCACCATTGCCATGCTCCAACGATCGAGGCGAACAGCGTGTCCTGGCCTCCAGCCTGCTTCAGTGCAGGACCGGCGTCGATCCAGGCCAGCTGCAGCTGCCATTGCCAGTGTTCGCTGGCCTGCCAGCGGGTTTCGGATTTGTACTGGGTGCCGATGCGGCGCGCGCCACCGGCGCTGCCCGGCAACGCCACCAGCGGCGCCGGCGTGGTGTAGACCGCATCGGCACGACGATGCTTCCAGGCCATCTGTACGCCCAGCTCCGTCGCCACCGCGTCGCGCAGGCGCAGGGCCAGGGTCGGCTGCAGGTCCATCAGATTGGCCGGGGCCAGCAGGCTGGCCTCGCTGAAGTACGCCGATTTGGGGAACAGTGCATTGAAGGTTCCCAATCGCCGATCGTGCAGCTTGCCATCGCCACTGGCGATGTCGGCCTTCAGCCCCAGCCGCGGTTGCAGCGGCCGCTCCGTCCAGCGCCAGCCGGTGTCGGTGGCCAGCGTCCAGGCACGGATGTCGAGGGGGCCGGTGGCGGCACGCAGTTCACCGCCCTGCGCCACCAGCTCACTGTTCCAGTCCAGCAGTCCTGACTGGCCGAACCAGCGCGCACCGAGTGTCTGCCGGCGCTCGGATCCCGAGCCTGCCGCAAAGCGCGCACCGTCGCGACGATAGTCCAGCAGGTACAGATCCCATTGTCCCACGCCCTGCCCGCGTGCCGCGGTGGCATAGGCACCCCACAGGTGCGCACCGTGTTCGCCCCGATCATCAAAGGCACCCGGCCGGTTCTCGACCGGCCGCAAGGCCATCAGGTCAAGCGTGCCGAGCCGCCCCTTCCAGCCCAGGCGCGCACCGTCGAAGGCCAGGCGGATGTTCGGCCCATCGCGCACCGACAACAGCCGCGAGCTGCCATAGCCGGCTTCCTGCCGGCCGAGCTGCACATGGATGCCACCGCGCTGCCAGCGCCAGTACGCCTGCTGCACGTCCAAGGCACCACGGTCGGTGCGGCCCGGGCCGCCTGCCTTGCCATTCTCGGCATGCACGCCCAGCTGCAGCTTTGCCTGCCAGCTGTCCTCCACATAGGTGGCCGAGGCCAGTGCCCGCAGCAGGCCATAGCCATCTTCGCCGCCGCCGATGCCGAACCGGGTCGGGTCGTAGTACAGGCCGCGCAGGCGCAGCGATGCGTCCAGCTGCAGCCGGCCATCGCCCGCGTCGCTGCAGCGGCCCCCCTCGCAGGCCAGCGCCAGCGATGGCGCGGCCAGCAGCGCCAGGCTCAGAACGCGAAGCACGAGCATCCCATCGCGCCCCAGAAGGCGGTCAGGTCACCGGTAGGCGCCGCATGCTGCGCGGCATGACCGTGAGCACCATGCGTACTGCAGGCCACACCGTGATGGTGGCGATGGGCGGCGGCCAATCCGGTGGCGGCACCGCCAACGTGGTAGCCACCGAAGCGGTTGACCGGCGACCAGTCCGGCATCGCCGGCGGCAGCTGCGGCGCCAGGCCGGCGTAATCGCCGTCGGCGTGCACGATGCGGCCGCCGACCACCGTCAGCAGGCTGGTGATGTCGGCGATCTGCGCGTCGTCGACGCGGAAGAAATCGGCCGAAAGCAGAATGAAGTCGGCCAGCTGACCAACCTTCAATGTCCCCTTCACTGCTTCGTCGCCGGAGAACCAGGCGCTGCCCTGGGTCCACAGGCGCAGCGCCTGCTCGCGTTCGAGCAGGTTTTCCTCGCCATACAGGGCCAACCCGCCCACCGTGCGCCCGGTCACCAGCCAGGACAACGCCACCCACGGATTGTAGCTGGCCACGCGGGTGGCGTCGGTGCCTGCGCCCACCGGCACGCCCTCGGCCAACATGCGCTTGACCGGCGGCGTGTGCCGCGCGGCCTGCACGCCGTAGCGCTCGACGAAGGCCTCGCCCTGGTAGGCCATGCGGTGCTGCACGGCGATGCCGCCGCCCAGCGCGCGGATGCGTTCGATGTTGCGCGGGGTGATGGTCTCGGCGTGGTCGATGAACCAGTGCAGGCCATCGAACGGCACCTCGCGGTTGACCTGTTCGTACACATCGAGGATGCGGGTGATGCTCTCGTCGTAGGTGGCATGGATGCGGAACGGCCAGCGCTTCTGGACCAGCAGCTTCACCACGTCGTGCAGTTCGGGTTCCAGCTCCGGCGGCAGTTCCGGGCGCGGCTCGTTGAACAGTTCGAAGTCGGCGGCGGAGAACACCAGCATCTCGCCCGCGCCGTTGTGGCGCAGCAGGTCATCGCCCTGGCGCGGCTGCAGGATCTCGCTCCAGCCACGGAAGTCATCCACTTCCCTGCCCTTGTTCTGGGTGAACAGGTTGTAGGCGATGCGCACCGTCAGCTGATCATCGCGATGCAGCTGCTCGATGACCTGGTAGTCCTCGGGGTAGTTCTGGAAGCCACCGCCGGCGTCGATCACCGAGGTGATGCCAAGCCGGTTCAGTTCGCGCATGAAATGGCGCGTCGAGTTGGCCTGGTATTCGATCGGCAGGCGCGGGCCCTTGGCCAGCGTGGCGTACAGGATCAGCGCATTGGGCTTGGCCAGCAGCAGTCCGGTCGGGTTGCCCAGCGAATCGCGCACGATCTGGCCACCCGGCGGATCCGGCGTGTCCTTGGTGTAGCCGCAGGCGCGCAGCGCGGCGCGGTTGAGCAGTGCGCGGTCATACAGGTGCAGCAGGAACACCGGCGTATCCGGTGCGATGTCGTTGAGCTCCTGCAGCGTCGGCAGGCGCTTCTCGTTGAACTGCGCGGCGGTGAAGCCACCGACCACGCGAACCCACTGCGGCGCGGGAGTGCGGTCTACCTGGGCCTTCAGCATGTCCAGGGCATCGCCCAGCGAACGCAGGCCGTCCCAGCGCAGTTCCAGGTTGTAGTTCAGGCCACCACGGATGAGGTGGGTATGGCTGTCGTTGAGGCCGGGCAGCAGGCGCCGGCCCTGCGCGTCGATCAGCGTCGCTTCATTGCCCCAGCCGCGCATGATCTCCTCGTCGCTGCCGACGGCGACGATGCGGCCTTCCTGTACAGCCAGCGCCTGCGCATGCGGCTGCCGCGGGTCGAGGGTGGTAATGCGGGCATTGCGGATGACCAGCGTGCTCATGCGACGCTCCTTGGAAGTGGAATCGAGTGCGGCACCGGCGCGACCTGCCAGGCCGAGCGCAACAGCGGCGCCGCTGGCCAGCACCACGTTGCGGCGGCCGTGATCGAGGGGATCGTGACTCATGCGGATTCTCCCGGAAAGCGTTGGCCGTCCAGCGCCCAGGCGCCGGGGCCGGCCAGCGCGAGGGCCAGCAGCACCGTGGTCCACATCAACGGGTACTCACTGCCGCCGCGCATCCAGAACCAGCCCTTGGGCAGGGCCAACAGCACGGTGAAGCCGATGAAGGCAGCCGCCGCAAGCGCGGCGATGCGGGTCTGCCACCCCAGCAGCACGGCCAGCCCGGACAACACCTGCAGCACGGCCAACAGCAATGGCAACGGTGCCACTGCCGGCAGCCCGAAACCGCGCAGCTCGGTGGCGAAGCCGGAAAGCCCCGGCCCCCCGAACCAGCCGAACAGCTTGCCCAGCGCGTGCGGCAGCAGGAAGCCTCCTGCCGCCACGCGCAGCATCAGCAGGGCCAGGTCGAGGCCATGGCCGGCAACCATGCTCAGTGCCCGCCTTCCTGCGCACCGAACATCCGCTTGGCGTACTGGATGCCGATTCCGTAGCCGCCGGCGTGGTCGCGCGCAATGCCGGTGGTCAGGTCGTAGGTTTCACCCCGTGCCCAGTCGCGCTGCAGTTCGAGCAGGTACTGCACGCTGGTCATCGGCACCGCGCCGGCCTGCACCATGCGGGTGATCGCACGCTCGTGCGCTTCCTCGCTGACATCGCCACAGGCATCGGTGATCACATACACCTCGAAGCCCTGCGCCAGCGCCGACAGCGCCGGGCCGACGATGCAGACACTGGTCCACAGGCCGGCGATGACCAGACGACGCTTGCCGATGCGGTTGATCTCATCGATCACAGGCTGGTCTTCCCAGGTGTTCATCGAGGTGCGATCGAACACCGTCTGGCCAGGGAAGATCTGCGGCAGTTCCGGGAACATCGGCCCGGAGAACGATGCTTCGGCGACTGTGGTCAGCACGACCGGTACATTGAAGCCCTTGGCGCCCTTGCCGATCAGCGACACGTTGTTGCGCAGCGCGGAGATGTCGATGGTGTGGGTGGCGAACGCCATCTGCGACTGGAAGTCGATCAGCACCAGGGCGTGGTCGGTCGGCGACAGCAGCGCCGGGGCGGGAGTGGCGGTGGCAAGGCTCATGGGTGGACTCCGTTGGAAACACGATCAAGGGGATGCAACAGGGCGGCATCGCCGGCGACGTACTGGCCGGGGCTGCAGCCGGTCTCCGCGCGGAAGCTGCGGACGAAATGGCTCTGGTCGAAGAAGCCCAGCTGCTGGGCCAGGCAGGCCATCGGCAGCTGCGCGCCCGGCAGCAGCTGGCGCGCACGCTCGATACGACGGCGGCGGACATAGCGCAGCGGGCTGGCGCCGGTACCGGCGCGGAACAGGCGTACCAGATGGAAGCGGCTGACGCAGGCGGCCGCCGCCAGCTCGGTCACCCGCAGCGGCTGCGACAGATGCTCATCGACATAGCGCAGGGCGCGCTGCAACGCGGCAGCCTGCTGCGGTGCCAGTGAAGCGGCGGGCGGATCAGGCGGGGAGATGGTGGCCATGCGGGACGCCGCGAAGGGGTGCCCCATGGTGCGCGCCCCCTGCGTGACGCCCTACCCCCGTCGGTCGAGGCCAGCACCTACCCGAATGGGGGAGGCCGACGGCGGAGCAGGCGGCGCCCGAACAACCGCGCATCCAGTGAATAGGCGCCAGGGCCCAGCATCAACAGCGCCAATGGCAGCACCACCTGTGGCCACGGCGCCTGCTGCGCGAACATGCCCACGGCCGCCATCAGCGCCGCCAGCGGCGTCAACGCACCCAGCACGAGCATCGGCACTGCCAGCAGGCACAACGCCGACCACCCGCCCGCCTGCATGCCGGGCGTGACCAGTGCAGCGGACAGGCACAACCGCAACCACAGCAGGCCGATGCCCGGACCGCGGTCGGGGAACATCAGGAACAGGCGCTGCATGGCGGGGCTCCGGAGGGCATGCCGGCGTGATAGCCGACCCCGGCGCACGCCGCCTACCCCGTTCGGGTCACCCTGGACTGCCCCACACCTGCCAGAATGCGCGCCATGCGTGGCCGCCCCTTCCCGTTCCTGCGTCGCCTGCCGACGCTGCTGACGTGCCTGCTGCTGTTGACCTCCCTGCCCGCCTTTGCCGTGCAGCGCCCGCCGGTGAGCGGCGGGCTGCCCGATTACGAACACACCGCCTGGCGTGTCGGCCAGGGCGCACCAGGCGATATCTGGGACATTGCCCAGGACCGCGAGGGCCTGTTGTGGCTGGCTACCGGCTCGGGCCTGTACCGCTTCGATGGCCGTCGCTTCGAACGGCAGGCAGCACCCGCCGGCAGCCAGTTCCCGTCCACCAACATGGTCACGCTGGCGCATGCCGCCGGCGGTGCGCTGTGGATCGGCTACTTCCAGGCCGGCATCAGCCAGTTCGCGCATGGGCAGCTGCGCAGCTACGGCCGCCAGCAGGGGGTGCCGGTCGGCGTCGTCCCACGCTTCAGCCAGGATCGCCAGGGCCAGCTCTGGGCGGCGATCAATGGCGGGCTGCGCCGCTTCGACGGACAACGCTGGCAGCCACTGCCGGCCGCTGCCGGCCTGCCCGAGCGCCGTGTGCAGTGGGTGCTGCACGACAGCCGGGGCAGGTTCTGGGTGCTGGCCGACCTGAAGATCTGGATGCGTGCGGCCGGCCAGACTGCGTTCGAGGACACCGGCATCGCGGTCTCGCAGATGGCGACGCTGGCCGAAAGCCCGCAGGGTGAAGTGTGGCTGGCCGACCGGGTGCGCGGCACCTCGCCGCTGGCCAACGCGCAGGGTCTGCTGGCAGACAGCGAACGTGAGGCGCGGCGGCTGCCGGAACTGGTTGCTGCGCGCCTGCAGTTCACTGCCGATGGCGCGCTGTGGGCCACGATGAGCCCGCACGGCGGCGTCGCCCGCATCACCTTCGACGGCACCCGGGCCGTGCGCATGGAACGCTTCGATTCGCCGCAAGGACTGACCGCCACATCAGCAGTGCCGATCATCGTCGATCGCGAAGGCAATCTCTGGATTGGCACCAATCTCGGCCTCAACCGCTTCCGCGCACGCAGCGTGCACACCCTGGCGGTGGGCCCAAGCGATCCGTACCGCGCGCTGGTGCGGGCCAGCGATGGCCACGTGTATGGCTATGGCGAAGACCTCAAGCCCTACGACCTGCGGCGCACCCTGCTGGATGGCAGCGCCACGCAGCTGCAGGCCGCCGCGCGCCAGGCACCCACGCCGATCTGGCAGTTCGACTGGGTCAACCTCGCGCGCACGGTCGCCGGCCACACCACGTTGATCCCGCTGCCGGCGCCGTTCACCGGGCAGCCGCTGCATGCCCTGTTGTTCCCCGATGACGGACAGGCCTGGGTCTGCACCGGCGAACGCGGGGTGCTGCACTACCAGCATGACCAGTGGCAACGTGAACTCCGCCTGCCCGAGCAGGCCTGCTCATCGCTGGCGCTGGATGCCGATGGCCAGCTGCTGCTCGGCTATGCCGATGGCCGCCTGCGCCGCCTCGGTGCGAATGGCACCGAGACCTTCGACTCCCGGGACGGCCTGTCGGTAGGGCCGGTGACCGCGATGCTGCACCACCGGGACCTTCTGCTGGTCGCCGGCGAAGCGGGGCTGGCGGCACGGCTGGGCAACGGCCGGTTCGTCCCGGTGCGCACCGACATGGCCGGTGTCCTGGAGGGCATCACCGGCATGGTCGCCGATGCCAATGGACACCTGTGGCTCAACGGCAGCCGTGGCCTGGTACGGATGGAAAGCGGGTTGCTGCGCCGTGCCCTGCGCACCGGCCTGCCGGTGACGCCACGCCTGTTCGACGCCATCGACGGCATGCCCGGCATCGCCCTGCAGAGCGGACCGATCTCCACCGCCGCCCTGGCCGACGACGGCCTGCTGTGGCTGGCCACCAACCAGGGCCTGGCCTGGCTGGACACCACCCGCTCGCACGTCAATACGATGGCTCCCAGCGTGCGCATCGGCGAGGTGCTGTATGGCAGCGAGCACGCGCCGCTACGCGATGGCCTGCGCCTCCCGGCCGGCACCAGCCAGCTGCAGATCGATTACGTGGCGCTGTCCTTGGCACGTCCGGAGCGCAACCGCTACCGCTACCGCCTGTCGGGCGTGGATGACGGCTGGCAGGACGCTGGCAGCAGCACGCGTGCGTATTACACCAACCTCGCGCCCGGCAACTACCGGTTCGAGGTGGAAGCCGCCAACGAGGACGGCATCTGGAGCACCGCGCCGGCCAGCCGCAGCTTCCGCATCGCTCCCACCTTCATGCAGACCGTGTGGTTCAAGCTGCTGTGCACAGCCGCCGTGCTTGCACTGCTGGTGCTGGCGGTACGCATCCGCAGCGGGCAGCTGGCCGCACTGTTCCGCGCGCGCCTGCAGGAACGCAACGGCGAGCGCGAACGCATCGCGCGCGACCTGCACGACACCCTGCTGCAGGGTAGCCAGGGCCTGATCCTGCGCCTGCACGCGATCAGCCAGTCAGCGCAGACACCCGAGCCGGTGCGCAGCCAGCTTGAGTCAGCGATGCAGCTGGCCGAGCGCAACCTGGCCGAGGGTCGCGAACGGGTCAATGCGCTGCGCGAGGCGCCGTTCGCGGGCCGCGACCTCGCTTCGGCGCTGGCCGACGTGCACGCCGAATACGCCGGGCATGGCATCAATCCCCTGCGCCTGACCGTGGAAGGCGCGACGCCACCGCTGCAGGCCGACGCGGCCGAAGAGGTGTTCCTGATCGGGCGCGAGGCCATCCGCAATGCGTTGCGCCATGCCAATGCCAGTGCCATTGAAGTGGAACTGTCCTATGGCACGCGGTGTTTCCTGCTGCACGTGCGCGACGACGGCGCCGGCATTGCCGACGAGAACGCCGGCCATGGCCATTGGGGCCTGCAGGGCATGCGTGAGCGCGCCCAGCGCCTCGGCGCGGAACTGCAGCTGTGGACCCGCCCCGGGCTGGGTACCGAAGTCGCGCTGGCAGTTCCGGCCCGGCGGTTGTATCACCGCCGCCGATCACGTTGGCATTGGCCCTGGAGTAGAGAAAACCATGACTGAGTCCCCTGCCCCGATCGGCGTACTGGTGGTCGACGACCACCCGCTGCTGCGTGATGGCCTGGCGGCACTGCTGGGCGCTCACGCCGACCTGCGCCTGCTCGGCGAGGCCGCCGATGGCGAGGAAGCCATCGCGCGCTACCAGCAGCTGCAACCTGACGTCGTGCTGATGGACCTGCAGATGCCCCGCCTGGATGGCGTGGAAGCCATCGTGCGGATCCGCGCGCTGGACCCACGCGCGCGCATCATCGTGCTGACCACTTACCGCGGTGACGTACGTGCGGTGCGGGCGCTGCAGGCCGGCGCCAGCGCTTACCTGCTGAAGGACATGCTGCGCCATGAACTGATCGACACCATCCGCATGGTCGCCGGCGGCCGGCGCGCACCGATTCCCCCTGCCGTGGCGGCCAGCATCGCCGCGCATGTAGTGGAAGATCGCTTGTCGCCCCGCGAGACCGAGGTACTGCGGCACGTGGCCGGAGGGCTGTCGAACAAGCGCATCGGCGAGCGCATGCAGATTTCCGAGCAGACGGTGAAGGCGCACATGAAAAGCCTGATGGACAAGCTCGGCGTGGGTGATCGCACGCATGCGGTAACCCAGGCGCTGCGGCGCGGCATCATCAGCCTGGACGACAGCGGTCACGATTAGGGGGTTGCTCGGCAGGGCTTGCAGCCCTGCACCCGCGGTAGTGCCGGCCGCTGGCCGGCAACCTCGGCAGCAACGGCAACAACAACAGCAGAAGCCTGGATTCCGTGGGATGGCGGGGCGGTGTCGGAGTGCGGGGACGCTGCAAGTACGTCCCTGTAAGCTTGGCAGCCGCATCCATGCGGCTGACACCCCGCACTCCGACACCGCCCCACCTCTGACAGATTCCGATGGCGGTTGGTAGGTGTCGACCTTGTTCGACACTTCTGTCAGATATCGAAATCAATCAGGGGTCAGATCCGTTTTCCTTCGGAAAACGGATCTGACCCCAAGAGCCATTCCAACAGACCGCAGGAACCTGGCTGTTGCCGCCCAGCGGCCGGCACTACCGCAGGTGCTGGGCCAGCAAGTCCTGCCGAACGCCCACCCTTACTTCAGACGCAGCAGCAGGCTGCCACCCGCACACACCACCGCCAGCCAGGCCACGCCGTGCCACCCCCACTGCGCCAGCGCCAGGCTGCCCAGCGCACCACCGGCGGCCATGCCGATGAACATGCCGGTGAACAACAACGCATTGAGCCGGCTGCGTGCCGGTGGCACCAGGCCGTAGACCAGCGTCTGGTGCGCCACCAGCGCTGACTGGAAGCCGAAGTCGAACAGCAGCGCACTCACCACCAGCAGCGGCAGCATCGCGGCGGCCGGCAACCAGGCTTCGGCCAGCAGCAGGCCGAAGCCCAGCAGCGCCACCGCGATCGCCAACCGCGCCACGGCATGGCAACCCAGGCGATCAGCGAAACGGCCGGCAAACGGCGCGGCCAACGCACCGGCCGCACCCGCAATACCGAACGCACCCGCCGCCGCACTGCCCAGGCCCAGGCGGGCATGCAGCATCAGCGCCAACGTCGACCAGAACGCACTGAAGCCGACCGCCAGCAGCGACTGGCTGGCCACCGCACGGCGCAGCTGCGGCTGCTCGCGCCACAACGCCAGCAACGAGCCCAGCAACGCCGGATAGCGCAGCGTGCTGGTCGGTGCAAAACGCGGCAGCGCACGCGCCATCACCGCGCCCATCGCCGCCACCGATACCGCCGCCAGCACGAACTGCGCGCGCCAACCCCACGCTTCAGCCACCACGCCACTGACCACCCGCGACAACAGGATGCCGAGCAGCAGGCCGGTCATCACCCGGCCGACGATCTGGCCGCGCTGCGCATCCGGTGCCAGCACCGCAGCGGCGGGAACGATGTCCTGCGCCAGCGTTGCCATCAGCCCGACCAGCAGGCTGGCCATCAGCAGGCCCGGCAGGTGCCCAGCCATCGCGGCGGCGCCCAGTGCCAGCGCCAGCAGCGCGGACTTCAACAGGATCAGATGGCGGCGGTCGAAGCGATCGCCCAGCGGTGCCAGCAGCAGGATGCCCAGTGCGTAGCCGAGCTGGGTCAAGGTTGGCACCAGGCCGACGGCGCGCTCACCGGCGCCAAGGTCCTGGGCGATCAGGCCCAGCATGGGCTGGCTGTAATACAGCGACGCGACCGAGAAGCCGGCACCGGCCGCCATCGCCAGCACCAATGGGGTGGAAGGTACGGTCGCCGGTGCGGCCGCAACAGACAGCGAGGGGGTAGACATGGGGGAGCCCGGTAGAGGAAGTGGGCGTATCCTGCCTGTATTCGCCAAACGTCTGTAGTAGGCTCTGGCACATATATTTCATACGCCACACGCATGAATGACCTCGCCACCGGCGCTGATCGCCTGGATCTGCTGCGCACCTTCCTGCGCATTGTCGATGCCGGCAGCCTGTCTGCTGCGGCCCTGCAGCTGGGCACCACCCAGCCGACGGTCAGCCGACGCCTGCAGGCACTGGAGCGGCAGCTCGGCCTGCGCCTGCTGCAGCGCTCCACCCATGGCCTGCAACTGACCGAGGACGGCCTGCGCTGCCAGCGTCATGCGCAGCGCGTGGTCGACGAATGGGAGTCGCTGCAGGCCGAACTGAACGGCCAACCGGAAACGCTGCGCGGACGCCTGCGGGTGATGGTGCCGCACGCCTTTGGCCAGGCGCAGCTGCTGCCGACCATGCTCGGGTTCCTGGCCCAGCACCCACAGCTGAGCCTGGAGTGGATCCTGGAAGATCGGCGCCCGGATTTCATCGCCGAAGGTATCGACTGCGCGGTACGGGTGGGTCCGGTCGACGAACCGCGCATGGTTGCACTGCCGCTCGCAGAAGTGCCGCGCATCGTCGTGGCAGCGCCCTCGCTGGTGGACGCCACGGCGGTCAGTACGCCGGAACAGGCACAGTCACTGCCGTGGATCTCGCTGGTCACCTACTACCGCGAACGCCTGCTGCTGCATGATGCGCAGGGCCGGGCGCATACGCTGTCAATCAGCCCACGCCTGCTCAGCGACAACCTGTTCGTGGTACAGCAGGCTGCACGCGCCGGGCTGGGCGCAGCGGTGGTCTCGGCCTGGCTGGTGGCCGACGACCTCGCACAAGGGCGGCTGGTGCAGCTGCTGCCGGACTGGCAGGCACCGGCACTGCCGGTACACGTGGTGTTCCCGGCCGCGCGCCAGCAACCGCCACGGTTGCGTGCCTTCATCGATGCGATGAAGGCCGCGTTGCCGCAACTGCACGGAATGCGGCCGGCGCCGCGCTAGGTCACCGGCCGCATCATCCACGCATGGCGTGGATTTCGCTCAAGACCACAGGGTCAGGGTGCTTCCCGTCGGGAAGGGATCCGACCCTGTCGATCATTGCGCCTTCGCAGCCTCGGCGTTCCACGCTGCGACCTTGGCCTTGGTCTCGGCCAGCATCTTGTCCAGCGCAGCGCGGTCATACACGTTGCCGCGCAGGATCACGCTGTCGATCTTCTCGGTGGCGGCGATGTCCTGCAGCGGGTTGGCGGTCAGCAGCACCAGGTCGGCGGCCTTGCCCTGCGCGACACCACCGTAACGGTCCATCTGGCCGAACCAGGCCGGGCCGGAACGGGTTGCGGCCGACAGCGCCTGCGGCGCGCTCAGGCCCTCCTTCACGAACAGCTGCAGTTCCTGGTGCAGGGCGATGCCCGGGAAGTTGAACGAGTTGAGGAAGCCCGCATCGGTGCCGGCAATGATCGTCACGCCCGCCTCCTGCAGCAACGGCAGCACGGCCGCCACCTGATGGTACTGCGCGTGGCGCGCCTCGATCTGTGCCGGCGTCGCCTTCGCGGCGCGGTCCACGCGCCACTGGTAGGTCGCGCGCAGGCCCGGGCCGATGTAGGCCAGGTACGGATCGTTGGCGTGGTCATCCTGGTCAAGGAAATCGAGGATACGGCCACCGTTGAGGGTCGGGGTCACGAATACGCCGCGCTTGGCGAAATCGCGGTAGGCGCGCATCGCGGTGTCACGGTCGAAGCTGGCGTCGAGGCGGCGATTGGCTTCGGCGCGGTCGATGCGGCCGGCGCCGAAGTCGGCGGCGATCTTCGCTTCGTCCTTGCTGCCGGCCTTGAATGCGTAGTCCAGGTGCTCGATCGAGGCCAGGCCAGCATCGACCGCCTGCTCCACGGTCAGCGCCATCGGAATGTGGCCCGAGGCCTTGAATCCGGCCTTGCGCGCGGCGCTGGCCGAATACAGGAACAGATCCGGCTTCAGCGTGCTGTCGGTGATCTTCACGAAATCGACCTTGTCGTGCTGCAGGCGGGTGATCGCCTTGTCGACGTCGGCCTCGCTGCCCACTTCGATCGTGCCCTTCCACACCGGCTTGATGCCTTCGATCTTCGCGCCGGAACTGAGCAGGCGCGGGCCGAACAGCGTGCCCCTGGCGATCTCGCCACGCCACTGCAGCACCTGCTCGGGCAGATCGCCGGAGCAGTCACGCACGGTGGTGATGCCGTGCGCGATATACAGCGGCAGCAGTGCCTTGTTCTCTTCGATCAGCGCCGGGCCACCCCCGAAGTGCACGTGCATGTCCCACAGCCCCGGGATCAGGTATTTGCCCTTGGCATCGATCTGGCGGGCCGCGCTCCACTGGCTGCGCAGCTGCGCGTCCGGGCCCACCGCAACGATGTCCTCGCCGCGGATCACCACGCTCTGCCCGGCCAGCGTGCTGGCGTGCTCGACGTCGACCACGGTGGCGTTACGGATCAGCAGGTCGGCGCGCTCGGCAGCAGATGCCGACAGCGGCGCCACCGCAAGGAGGATGGCAAGGGACAACGGACGGGAACGGAACATGATGGACAGCATCCTGATGGGCACGGCCAGCGTGCGGGTGGAAGGAGTAGCGGTTCAGCGCGCCGCGCCGTGCTGGCGCAGCAGGGTTTCAATGCCGGCATAGCCACGCTGGCGGGCGTGCGCCAGTGGCGTTACGCCATCGCCGTCGGCCAGCTCCGGGTCGGCACCGGCCTCCAGCAGCAGCTGCACGATCTGCACATGGCGTGCACCGCCATCGCCGAGCAGGATCGCTTCCAGCAGCGCGGTCCAGTGCAGGCGGTTGACATGGTCCACCGCCACACCTGCGCGCAGCAGCGTGCGCACGGTGGCGACATGGCCGCGCTCGGCGGCCGGAATCAACGCGGTGCCGCCATAGCGGTTGGTGCTGCGCAGATCGGCGCCGTGCGCCAGGGTCATCGCCAGGATCTCGTCCAGGCCGCGCGCGCCGGCATACAGGTAAGCACTGTCCTGCAGCGCATCCTTGGCATTGACGTCCGCCCCGGCCTCGATCAGTTCGCGCGCGGCATCCACGTTGTTGCCCTGCGTGGCCAGCAGCAGCGCCGTGCGGCCCTGGCCGTCACGCGCCTCCAGATCAGCACCATCGGCCAGTGCTCCGCGCACCGCCCCGGCGTCGCCGCGACTGGCGGCATCACGCAGGCGCGCGTCTGCGTCGGCCCTGGACGTAGCAGTGCAGGCAGGGGCGACCATGGCCAGCAGACACCACAGCAGCACGCGCGTGAACGGTGCAGGCCAGCCAGCGGGGCAATGGAAGCGCATCACGGTGTCTCCTTTTCTCCATCGCCGCAGGGCGATGGTCGCAGGGGTCGCGCATTGCCGGCCCCTGCCCCGCATGGTAGAAGTCGGCCCGGGTATCCAGAAGTGAAATGTTCAAATGCAAGACAGTGCCAAATCGAATAGAACCCTGTTCGAACTGGACCTGCTGCGGGCGCTGGTGATGGTGGCCGACTGCGGCAGCTTCACCACGGCGGCCACGCGCCTGCATTCGACCCAGTCCACGGTCAGCCAGAAGGTGCGGCGGCTGGAGGAACTGGCCGGGCATCGCCTGCTCGAGCGCGGCCACCGCGATGTGCACCCCACCGACGCCGGCCACACCCTGCTCGGCTACGCGCGGCGCATGCTCGACCTGAACGAGGAAATGGCCCAGGCGCTGGCCGGCGCGATGGTGGAGACCGCGGTCCGCATCGGCGTACCCGAAGACTTCGTCAACCCGCAGACCACCCGCATGCTGGCCGCCTTCAGCCGCCGCCACCCGCAGGTGAAGCTGGAGATCAGCAGCGGCCTGAGCCGTGACCTGGCGCAGGGCTTCGACCACGGCGAGCTGGACTTGGTGCTGGTCAAGCAACGCCGCAACAGCCGCCAGGCGGTGCATTGCCGGCGCGAGCCGATGCACTGGATCGACAGCCTGCGCAGCAGCTGCCTGCAGCAGGACCCGCTGCCGCTGGTCACCTTCCCGCCGCGCGGGCTGTACCGCGACGAGATGATCCATGCCGTGGAAGCGCTGGGCCTGCGCTGGCGCATCGCCTTCACCAGCTCGTCGCTGAGCGGCATCCAGGGTGCGGTGGCCGATGGCATCGGCATCAGCCTGCTGCCGCGCCGCGCGGTCACGCGCGAGCACCGCATCATCGATGGCGAGCGTGGGCTGCCGGTGATCGACAACTACGAAATCGGCCTGCTGCATCGTGCCGATGCCGATGATGCGGTGCGGGCACTGGCCAGCGAGCTGTGGCGGCAGGTGCAGCGCGAGCCGGACTGACCACGGTAGGTCCACGCCATGCGTGGATGCCTTTCGCGCATTGATCATCGATATCTGATCAATCTTGCCGCACGGCGGGCATCATCGCCTCGTAAAGTGCCCCTTGTTTCCGTGCTCCACGGCGCCTCGCCATGTCCGACGAAACCCCGACCCGCTTCGATCCCCTGCCCGCCGCCCTGCAGACGCACCTGCAGCACCAACGCTCGCTGATCGCCGCACGCGTGGCCGCCAGCTTCCCGACGTTGCCGGTGCAATGGCCGCTGGCCGCCAGCACATTGCAGCGCGTGGTCGATGCCGAACTGATCGATCGTGACGACTGCGGCGGCTGGGAAGCCCTGGGCGTCGCGTTCGGTGACACCCTGGCCCAGCGCGTGCCTGGCCTGGCCTGGATGCAGGTCACCGATGCCTGGGGCATCGATGCAGTGCTGCGCTACGCCGACAGCAGCCTGCAGATCGGCGCCGGCACCCTGCTGCTCAAGCGCGTGGAGCAGGGCGAGGTCATCGACATCGCCCATCTGCTGGCGTGGCTTGAGGAATTCATCGCCACCCGCGCCGACGATTACGCCTGAAAGGTCGCCGAGCATGGCTCGGCGCTACAGGGGGTCGCGCGGCCTGGATCTACAGCCAGCGGCCATCAACGACCACCTTGCGCTCCACCGGCACCCCGGCCACCGCCGCCGGGCCGTGGTCGGCGCGAACCGCCACGAACGTCGCCGGCAGGCCTTCGGCAATGCCATGCTGCGGCAGGCCGATCACCTGCGCGGCATGGGTGGTGACCATGTCCAGCGCCAGCATCAGGTCGGCGTCGGTGTAGAACCCGGAACGGTAGCCAAGCAACATCGCGCGCTGCAGCAGGTCGCCATTGCCATACGGCCACCAGCAGTCGCGGATGTTGTCATTGCCTGCGAACACGCGCACACCGGCATCATGCAGCGCGCGCAGCGGCGGGAACGGATGATCACCCGGGGCATTGCTCATGATCGCCACGCCCGCCGTCGCCAGCGCCTCGCCCACCTGCAACGCGCGCGCCAGCGGCACGTCGCCCAGCGAGTAGGCATGACTGACCGCCACCCGCCCCTGCAGGCCAGCGGCCCGGGTCCGCGCGGCAATGCGCAGCAGCTGCGCCAGTCCGGTCTCGCCGGGCTCGTGCAGGTGGATGTCCAGGCCCACGCCATAGCGCTCGGCCAGGCCGAACAGCAGTGCCAGCTGGCCTTCAGCATCGCCATCCAGCGTGGTCGGGTCGATGCTGCCGAGCACCTCCACGCCCGCGGAAAGCGCCTGTTCCAGTACGGCGGCGGTATCCGGACAGGACATCACCCCGGCCTGCGGGAACGCCACCAGCTGGATGCGCATGAGGTCGGCACAGCGCCGCGCCGCTTCGCGGACCGCCTCGAGATGGCGCAGGCCGGTGCTGCCATCCACATCCACGTGGCAGCGCATCGCCACGGTGCCGAAGCGGCTGCACTGGCGGATCAATGCCTCGGCACGGTCCACCATCGGCGCGGCACCCGCTACCGCGGCCTTCTCCACCGCCAGCCGCTCACGCAGGCTGTTCACCGGCTGATGCGGGTGCCAGCGGTCGCCGACAAAACTCTTGTCCAGATGGATGTGGCCGTCGACCAGCCCGGGCAGGACCGCGAAGCCCTGCAGGTCGACGCATTCTGCCCCGTCGGCCGGCGAGGCCTCGCCATTGAAGCCACTGATGCGGCCGCCACGGATATGGAAATGCAGTGGCGCGCCGTAGCGGTCTACGCCGCCATGGACGAACTGGAGGGTCATCGGGGACTCCCGGAAAGCCAAGAATGGCGCCAGCGTGCGCCTCCGCAAAGCCATCGGCCAACGAAATATCTGGATGCCAGATATTCATCAGAGCGATGATTGCCCTGCCACGATCGCTCGCAGCCACGCCGTGCACACGCCTGAACGGGTACCATAGGCGCCTGTTTCCGTTGTGATGCCGCATGGGCCCGTCCGACCGCCACGATCGCCTCCGCCGCTGGCAGGCCGCGTCCCTGCTCGCTGCTGCCCCGATCGCCAGCCTGTCCGCCACCGATGCGGCCGCTACCGCGCCGCCGCAGGCACCGCCTGGCCAACAGCGCATCGCATCGGCTGCCCTGGTCGAGCGGTTGCACCAGCGCGTGCTGTCCGGGCAGAGCGCCACCGCCACCCTGGAACACTGGTGCGCCGAACACGGCCTGGCCGAACAGGCGCGGGTGCGCGCGGTGCGTGTGCACGGCCAGGACAAGCCTGCCCCCGCCGACGTGCTGCAGGCGCTGGGCGCAACGCAACCGGGCACCGCCCTGCGCTACCGCCGGGTACAGCTGGTCTGTGGCAGCCGCGTCCTCTCCGAGGCCGACAACTGGTACCTGCCGGACCATCTCAGCCCGGCCATGAACCAGGTGCTGGACAGCACCGACGAACCCTTTGGCCGCGTGGTCGGCCCGCTCGGCTTCCAGCGCCAGACACTGGCCGACCAGACGTTCTGGCCACCGCGTGGCCAAGGCGACCACGGCGTGGTCCTGGAAGTGCGCGCGCTGCTACGCGATCGCCAGCAGCAGCCCTTCAGCTACGTCATCGAGTCGTACCTGCAACAGGCGCTGCCCTAGGCGACCGGCGCGCGCCATCACCGCGGTGTTTCGACAGCAGAAGGCCCGGCATTGCCAGGCCTTCTGTCTGCCTGCCGGATCAGCGGAACCGATAGTCCAGCTGTACCCAGTATTGGCGGCCATACGGGTCGTAGTTGCCGACCGGGTAGAACGGCCAGCCGCCACCGTTCCTGTCCGCCGGCGGGCGGCTGTCACGCAGGTTGTTGACGATCACGCCCACCGACAGGTTCCCGCCGAACTGGCGGAACACGCTGGCGTTGTAGGTCATGTACGGCGCGATGCGGCCACTGCCATCGGTCTTCGGCAGTGAACCGAAACGATTGCCGTACAGCGTGGTGGTCCAGTCTCCCTGGTTCCAGGTGATGCTGCCATTGGCCTTGCTGCGCCACTGGTAATCATCCAGCGAATTGCGGATGTCACGCTCCGGATCATCGGCGAACTGCCGGTACGTGTGCTCCAGCACCACGGTGTAGGCCAGGCGCGTGGTGAAGCGGCCATAGCGGCCGGCATCGAAACGCCAGTTGCCCTTCAGGTCCAGGCCGCGCACCGATTCGGAGGCCGCGTTGATCGGGTTGATCAGCACGCGGGTTACCTGGTCCGGCTGCACCGTGGCATTTGACGGGTTGCGGATCACCCGCGACAGCGCGTCCTGGCACAGCGGTGAACCGATATCGCGCGCTTCGCCACCCAGCGTGCGGCCCAGGCGGCAATCGGCTTCATCACGCAGGATGCGGCTGGTGTCGAGGCTGGTGACCTCGTTGTCGATGCGGATGTCGTAGTAGTCAGCACTGAAGTCCAGCCCGGACAGCGGCGACCAGACCACGCCGAAACCATAGGACTTGGCGGTTTCCGGCTGCAGCTGTGCGTTGGCACGGTTGCTGTAGTCGATCGACAGGCCGTTGTAGTCGCAGTTGTCGTACGACTGGCCTGCGGTGCGGCAGCGCCAGTAGTCGGTCATGCCCGGGTTGTAGCCGCGGGTCTCGGTGGCGAACACGTAGTTCATGTCCGGCGCACGGAAGCTGGTCGCGGCAGAGCCGCGGATCAACAGGCTCTCGATCGGGCGGAACTCGACGCCGAAGCTCCAGGTCGCCTTGCCGATGTGCTCGCCGCCTGCGCGGTACTGGTCGTAGCGGCCGGCCAGCGTGGTGGTCAGCGATTGCAGCAGCGGCAACTGCAGTTCAACGCCGGCCGCATAGCGATCACGATCACCGCCGGCACCGATACCGGCGCTGGTGTTCCAGAACTCGCCGGTGCCCAGTCGCGGGTCCGGGCGGTTGCGGTAGCCCTGGCTGCCGGCCTCGACCACTGCCGCCAGCGCAGCATCGCCGCCCGGCAGTGCGAACAGGCGGCCATTGACACTGGCGCTGAAGGTCTGCAGCCACGCCGCGTTGCGGCTTTCCTGGTAGCCGGACAGGCCCTCGTACTCGTTCGGAGTCAAAGGCTTGAACAGGCGCACCGGGTCCGGCGCATAGACCTCCACGCCATTGCGCACGCCCAGCTTCGGGCCCAGCAGGTACTCGTTGATGCCGGCCAGCAGCACCGGGCGACGGGTGCGGTTCTCGTAGCGCGAACGGCTGTAGACCGCCTCGTAGTCCCAGCCGCTGTCGCCGATCTGGCCGCGTGCGCCCACGTTGAACGACCACGAGTTTTCCAGGAACCGGTTGGCATTGCGCGGCAGGCCACCGATTTCTTCCGGCGCGAAGCGGCGGTACCAGCTCTCCAGGTTCCCGCTGTTCTGGTTGTAGAAGTAGTTGCGTGACGACGTCCAGGTCGGCGCGCGCGTGTTGTTGTAGATGCGCGCGCTGCCCACGGCGACATCGGCGAACAGGTCGGTGGTCTCGTTGAGGTGGAAGGTCGCCAGGCCATAGCCGTTGAGGTTGCGCTTCTCGGTCTGCACCGTCCAGTAGCTGGCCGCGGCCTCGTTGCTGCCGCAGTACCAGCCCAGGCGCGGATTGCTGGCACGGAACACGCTGCCGCCATAAATGTCCGACGCTGCGTCGCAGCCGCTCACGCCCGGATCGATGTTGCGGCCGGTGGCGGCGTTGCGACGGTAGGCGATCGCCGTTGCCTGCGGCGCCTTGCCGGCCGGATCATCGTCCAGCGAATCCATGAAGTCGCGTTGACGCGCGTGGATCGCCTTGCGCACATCGAACTCGAAGCCGAACAGCGCATCCCAACGCTCGCCGGAACTGCCGCCCACCACCTGCGCGCGCTGGTTGTCACCCCCGCCCTGCTGGGTGCCGCCGGCGCGCACGTTGACGTCCACGCCTTCAAAACGGTCCTTGAGGATGATGTTGACCACACCGGCAATGGCGTCGGACCCGTACACCGCCGACGCACCGGCAGCCAGCACTTCGATGCGCTCGATCAGCGCACTGGGGATGTTGGCCAGGTTGACCACGTTCACCGAGCCCTCGTAGGCCAGCGGGTAGTCGGCCTGGCGGCGGCCGTTGACCAGCACCAGCGTGCGGTTCGGACCCAGTCCGCGCAGGTTGATGGTGTTGGCGGCCGGGGTGAAGGTATTGCCGAAGTCCTCGCCCTGCACGTTGCCGGTGTTCTCGGTCAACGCACTGAGCGCGTCGAAGGCATTGCGGTAGCCCTGCGCGTCAATCTGCTCGCGGCTGATCACCGTTACCGGCGACGGCCCTTCGACGCTGGCACGCGGAATGCGCGAACCGGTGACCTTCACTTCCTGCAATGTGGTGGGTGCGCTTTCCTGCGCGAAGGCCGGCAGCGAGACCAGCATCAGGGACGACAGCGCGAGCACCAGCGGACGCGGGCGCAACGCCTTGTGGGAGGCGGACATGGGCTTCCTGGGGGAGTGGGCGGTGGTACGGGGGAGCCGTGGCCTGTGCGGCACATAACGATCCCGTAACGAAAGTGTCCTGAATGGGTGGTTTCAACGGAAATGACCAGCCCTGATGGGCTTATGCCTGAACCGAATCAGAAGGACCCACGGCACCGCCACACTTTTGCAATGAATTGCATGGTCTGGCGCTTTTCCGATACGCATCGTGCATGGATGACCAACCGCGCCACCTACACCCACCTCGCCCCGCTGCGCCCCGTCCTTCGCCGCCACCTGCTGCACCTACAGGCAACGCCCATCACCCTGCGTTCGTTCCAGCGCACCGATCTGCCGCGCTGGCGCACCTTCGACGACCGTCGCCAGCGCGGCCAACGGCCGTCCTACGGCATTGATGAAGAGGCCCGCTTCCTCGCCAGCGTCCATCGTTCACGCCTACAGGAAGACAACGATCTGCTGGTACTGGGGGTGTTCGACGACGCGCAGGGCATCCTGCACGACCAGCTGCATGTCCGCCTGCAGTCGCTGCATTCGCGCTGCGCAGAACTGCAGTCGCTGCAGCACCGCAACGCGCATCCACAGGCCACACTGCGCGCGCTGTGCCCGTTCCTGTTCGACAATGTCGGCCTGCATCGCATCTTCGTCCTACTGCCACCGGGTTGCACCACCCCTTTCGCCCAGGCACTGCAGGCCCACGGCTTCATGCGCGAAGGCATCCTGCGCGACTACCACCTGGACGCCGAGGGATGGCATGACCGCCAGCTGCTGGCGCTTACCGCGCCGGCGTGGCGCAGCAATCTGCAGCGGATCGGCTAGCGCACCCGCTCCAGTGCCGCACCCGCGCCGGTCAGCACCGTGCAGGCATGGTCCTGCAGTTCTTCGCCGCTGGCATCGTTGCCGCTGGCGGCATCCACGCGGGTGGCCAGCAGGATGAAGCCGGGGCCGCCCTGCACGTCATCGCGTCCGGCCACCACCAGGCTCCACTGGCCCACATCGTCCACGCCGCTCAGGCCATAGGCCAGCAGGTTGAGCGGATTGGCGGTCATTTCTGTACCGGGCAACAGATAGGCCTGGTACTGATGCCCGCGCAGAAGCACCGGCAACGGTGACCAGTGTGGCCCCAGGGTGCCGGCGTGTGCATCCAGGGCCTGCAACACGTCCGTGCGCAGGCAATCGACATGGATATGCAACTGGTGCTGCGACCGCCCGTGCGGTGAGTTCAGCGCCAGGCTGGCCACGTTGCGCGGCAATGGCTGTCCCAGGGCCTGTTCGGTGCGCGCGCGCGCCTGCCAGGCGGCCGCGAAATAGTTGGGCGCCCCACGCTGGTAAAGACCGCGGCTCTCGATGCCACTTACCTTGTCCAGCGGCATCAGCAGGAACTGGTAGTCACCGTGTGCATCCTTGACCAGCACGTCACGGCGGCCGGCCGCCGTCTCCACCCGCAGGCAGCTGCCGCGCGGGCCGTCAGCTGCCTGGCAGTCACGCTCGATCAGGCGCCACAGTGCATCGGAATGGGCGGGCGGCGGAGGCGCGCTCGCACAGGCGGACAACAGCAGCAGGAGCGACAGCAGCAACGGGCGCAGGGACACGGCGGCGACTCACGGAACAGGCACGGCAGGCGGCGCCGCGCTGCATTCTAGCCAGCGCGGTGCTGCAATCAGTAGGTGCCGAACGGCACTTCAACCACGATCGGGGCCACGCCCTCGCCCGCCTGCAAGGTGTAGCGGTCCAGTGCGCCATCATCTTCGGCGTGCGGCTGGCGCTGGAAATGCAGGGAATAGCGGTCATCCCCCAGGCGCACGGCACTGCCATCGGCCTCCAGCGCGGCACCTTCGGGAATCAGCAGCCCACCCAGGTCGCTGTAGGCCCCCGGCACATCGGTGAAACCATAGTCGGCCAGTTCATCCACGCGCTGCATCGCATAGACATGCGGCAGGTAGGGGCGTGCCGGGCTGCGGCCATTGCTGAGGTCGGTCACCCAGGCCTGTGGCAGGTGGTATTGCTCGCGCAGTGCGGCCACGCCCAGCGACGGGCTGGCCACCTGCAGGCAGCACACCGCGCGCTTGCCCTCACGATCGACAATGGCGAATCGATCGCCGCGGGTGGCGGCCTGCGGCAGCATCGCGAACGCCAGGTTGCGCTGGGCAGGCGCGTAGCCTGCCTCGGTCTGCAGGTTGCGCCAGGCACCGAACACCGGCGCTTCCGCAGCGGCGTCCGGCGCCGGCTCGGTGGCAGAGGCGGCAAACGCCACGCCCAGCACCGACACTGCCAGTATCCTTCTCGCCCTGCGCTTGTCGCGCAAACTGCCTGCCGTCATAGCGTATCCAACATCTGCACCGGAATGGCCCGGCCTGCCCGCTGGCGTGCTGCCAGCCACCCCTGCCACTATGCAATGGCCACGCTGTGCCGGCAATGACCGGGGTGCTGACGCCTTTCGCGCGACGGGTGCTATCGTTCCGCCCATCTTCCCCGCGCAGGAGCGCTCGCATGTCCGCCTTCCGTCTGTCCCTGTTACTGCCTGCGTCGGCCCTGCTGCTGTCGGCCTGCGTCAGCACTCCTGGCCCGCAGGTCAAGGGTACCGGCCACTGCGATGCCAGCCAGCTGGGCTGGGCGATCGGCCAGCCGGCCAACGAACCCAACATCCGCCGCCTGTCCAGCGAGAGCGGCGCCGGCCTGGTCAACCCGATCGGCCCCAGCACCATCACCACCAAGGACATCCGCCAGGACCGTCTGCGCGTGTTCGTGGACAAGGACAACATCATCACTTCCACGCGCTGCGAGTAGGCGCTGTAGAGCCGAGCCCACGCTCGGCTGCGCTTCCGTGACAGCCGAGCGCAGGCTCGGCTCTACAGAAAACGCGAGTCGAGCATGGCTCGACGCTACAGCTCAGGGCTCGGTATAGCCGGCGCAGTCCGGCAGCGCCTGGTCGGGGCGGAACACCCCATCACTGAAGCGGAACAGCCGCGTGTAGCTGCACGCCGGGTCCTGCTCGGTGCGCAGATCCTTCTTCTTCAGCGGCCCCTTGGCCAGTGAATCCTCGAAACGTGAAACGCCGGCCGGGAACCGGGTCGCCACCGTCTGGTAGCGCAGCACCGGCATGCCCTGGGCAGCCGTGTCCAGCGCCAGCTTCGCCGAGAAGCCGTACTCGTCGTGGCAGGCGCCTGCACGCTGCTTGCTGTCCTGCTCGCTGAAACAGGCACGGATCATCGCATTGCCCAGCCATGGCACGGTCAGCACGTCGTCGTCCACCTGGATGTCGTCCTGCAGGTGGCGCACGCGTGCCAACTGCAGCGTGGACGCGTCGGCACCTCCACCGGAGTACATGGTGCTGAACTTGACGATGCCGCCCACCAGCACATTCTGGTGGGCGCGCTGCTGCGGGTCGGTCACCGCTTCATCGCTGCCCACGCCCGGCGCCAGCCGCACGATCCACGGCCACAGTGACAGGTCGGCTTCCTGCGGCACGTCGATGCTGACGTGGTAGGTGTGTGGCTTGCCCTGGCCCTGCACCTTCTCAAGCACTTCCAGCACGCTCGGCCGGTCACCCTCCTCGGCAACCGGCTGCACGCGCACGCACCAGGTGCCGTCCCGCGTGCAGTCATAAAGCCCCGAAGGTCCGGTCTCATTCGCGATCAGCACCTGTCCCAGCGGCTCCATCACGTTGCCGGCCGCGTCGCGCTGCTGCGGCAGGATAGAAGACTGGGCTAGCACCAGCAGCGGGGTCGCCAGCAGTGCAGCGCACAGGGCGGCGCGGACGGAAATGGAATGCATGGGTGGCTCCTGTGGCTGGGGTTCCGATGGTAACCGCTGCCCGGGCGACGTCGAACTGCTCGACTTGGCTTTTGTAGCGCCAAACCCTGCTCGACTGCTTGCCATCCGACATCAGGCGAGCGCCGGCCCGGCTCTGCATCATCCGCAGTCGCAGTTCCCCCAGCCCTTGGCCTTTGACGTCTGGCCGATACCGGGATTGAACGTATTGCTCGGGTCCAGCTGCCGGTAGAAATCCGCCAGCGCCGGCTTGGCCGGGTACAGGTGGCCGACATTGTGCTCGGCCGGATACTCGGCACCACGCTGGTCCAGCAATGCCCACATCGAATGCTCGATCGCCATCGGGTCTTCACCCTTGCGCGCGATGTAGTCCTGGTGGAACACGTGGCACAGGAAGTGCCCGTAATACAGCTTGTGCAGCAGGCGGGCGTCGATATCGGGTGGCAACTGCTCGAACCAATCCGCATCGTCGCGGCGCAATGCGATATCCAGCGCGACGATGTCCTGCACCTGCTCACGATGCACTTCGCGATAGCGGACTGCCGCACCGGCCACCGCGAAGCGATGCAGGAACGCCTTGCGCCCCTCCTCGGCCGTGCAGTGGAAATAGCCGCCTTCGTGCCCGGCGAAGAACCCGCGCAGCCAGGTTTCGGTCGCCGCCGCGTCCTGCGCGGAAACCTTCAGCAACAGGTGATGCTCATAGCGTTGCCGGAACTCGCCCATGCGCTTGGGCAGGTGCGAGGGCAGCAGGCCGGTCAGCACCTGCATCACCCGGTCGGTCACCCCGCGCAGGCCCAGCCGTTCGAACCAGCCATCGATGCGGCTCTTCAGCGCGAACGCCGCGGGCACACGGGAGGTACCGAGTCGATCGATCAGCAGGAAGCTGTCCTTGCCGTAGCGCTCGCCGATGTCATAGGCATCGCGGTGGATGTACTCACCGGCAATCGGCAGGCGCTCGAAGCCGGTCAGCAGCTGGCGACGGATCGCGGTGAGGCTGTCGGCGCGGTTGCTGCCGATATAGAAGACCTCGGCAGCCTCCTTCTCGAAGGTGTCCAGGCGCACCGCGAACACCGCCAGCTTGCCCGCGGACCCGGCCGCCTCGAAGTGGCGGCTGGGATCCGCATTGAAACGCGCCGGGGTATCGGCGTCGACCTTGCGCACTTCGTCGGCGTAGCGCGGATCGGAAGCCGCACGGCCGTCGCCATCGCCCACGTCGGCGGCCGTGTAGTCACCGGCCTGCAGGCGCTGCAGGATCTGCTCGGGCGTATCACCCAGCGCGATGCCCAGATGGTTGACCAGCTGCAACTGGCCCTGCGCATCGACCTGCGCATACAACGCCAGCTCGGTGTAGGCCGGGCCACGTCGCACCAGCGCGCCACCGGAGTTGTTGCAGATGCCGCCCAGCACCGAGGCACCGATGCAGGACGAGCCGATCACCGAATGCGGTTCGCGACCCAGCGGAGCCAGCGTCTGCTCCAGGCGGTCCAGCGTGGCGCCGGGCAGGCACAGCACCTGGCGGCCTTCGTTCAACAACTGGATGCCGGTCAGGCGCAGCGTGCTGACCAGCACGATCGGCCGGCCATAGTCATCGCCATCCGGGGTCGAGCCGCCGGTCAGGCCGGTATTGGCCGCCTGCAGGATGATCGCCGCCCCACCCTGCACCGCCGCCTGCAGCACGCGCCACAGTTCCAGCAGCGTACCCGGGCGCACCACCGCCAGCACTGGGCCATCGCCGAAGCGGTAGCCGCGACGGAAGCGCCGCGTGGCCTTGTCGCCGGTCAGTACATGGCGATTGCCGACCGCATCGCGCAACTGTGCCAGCACGGCGTCGTAGCCGCTCATGGCAGGCTGACCAGCGAATCGCGGCCGATGTCGGCGATGCGGCGCGCACCGGTCAGGGTCATCGCCACGCGCATTTCCTTGGCGATCAGGTCCAGCAGGTTGGCCACGCCGACCTCGCCCTGCGCGGCCAGCGCATAGATGAAGGCGCGGCCCAGCAGCACGGCATCGGCCCCCAGTGCCAGCATGCGCACCACGTCCAGGCCGGTGCGGATGCCGGAATCGGCGAGGATCTTCAGGTCGCCCTGCACCGCATCGGCGATGGCCGGCAACGCACGTGCGGTGGACAGCACGCCGTCCAGCTGGCGGCCACCGTGATTGGAGACCACGATGCCATCGGCACCGAACTTCACCGCATCACGCGCGTCATCCGGGTCGAGGATGCCCTTGATCACCATCGGGCCCTTCCAGAACTCGCGGATCCACTCCAGGTCCTTCCACGAAATGGAGGGATCGAAGTTGCTGCCCAGCCAACCGATGTAATCCTCCAGCCCGGTGGGGTTGCCGCGGTAGGTGGAGATGTTGCCCAGGTCATGCGGGCGGCCGAACAGGCCCACGTCCCACGCCCAGTACGGATGGGTGATGGCCTGGCCGATACGGCGCAGCGAGGCATTCGGGCCGCTCATGCCCGAGTGTGCATCGCGGTAGCGCGCGCCCGGCACCGGCATGTCCACGGTGAATACCAGCGTGGTCACGCCTGCGGCCTGCGCCCGCTCCAGCGCGTTGCGCATGAAGCCGCGGTCGCGCAGCACGTACAGCTGGAACCACATCGGCCGCTGGATGGCCGGTGCCACTTCCTCGATCGGGCACACCGACACCGTGGACAGGGTGAATGGAATGCCACGGCCGTCGGCCGCGCGCGCCGCCTGTACTTCACCGCGCCGCGCATACATGCCGGTCAGGCCGACCGGCGCCAGCGCCACCGGCATCGCCAGTTTCTCACCGAACAGCTCGGTTTCCAGGCTCAGGTCGGACATGTTGCGCAGGATGCGCTGGCGCAGCGCGATGTCGGACAGGTCGGAAACGTTGCGCTTCAGCGTGTGCTCGGCATACGCGCCGCCATCGATGTAGTGGAACAGGAACGGCGGCAGCCGGCGTTCGGCAGCAGCACGGTAATCGGTGGAGGCGGAGATGATCATGGGGTCAACCGTGGGGGGAAGGCAGGCGCGAGGCCCGCGCGCGCCGGGCTTCGTTGTCATCGAGAGTGCGCAGCGTGGTGTGCACGAACTCGAGGTGGGCATGCGCGGCGGCGCGCGCGCGTTCGGGATCGCCGTCCAGCACCGCGTCCATCATCTCGCGGTGCTGGTCGGACAACGGCGAGAAGGTCCTCGCCGAGGTGTAGAGCTTTTCGCGGCTCTGCGAGATGTTGGTCTGAAGCAGTTCGAACAAGCCGCGCATCACCTGCAGAAGGACCAGGTTGTGCGAGGCCTCGGCGATGGACAGGTGGAAGGCCGCGTCGGCCTCGGCTTCGCCGGTGGGGTCGTCCTTGCCGTGCGCGTCCATCATGGTCTGGAAGGCCTGCGCGATGCGCGTGCGGTCCTCGTCAGTGGCACGCAGCGCCGCATGCCAGGCGGTGGCACCTTCCAGCGCGTGGCGGATCTCCAGCACGTCGAAGCGGTATTCCGGGTCGCCCTGGAACAGCGGCAGGTACGGCGCCAGCGGTTCATCCAGCGCCTGCCGCGCGCGTGCCGCAGGCTCGGCCACGTAGGTGCCGCCACCGACGCGTGCGGTCAGCAGGCCCTGGCTGGCCAGCTGCGCGATGGCCTCGCGCAAGGCCGTGCGCGAGACCCCCAGCTGCACCGCCAGGGTGCGCTCTGCGGGCAGCCGGTCACCCGGCTGCAGCCGTTGTTCCTGCACCAGGCCGCGCAGCTGCGCGGCCACCTTGTCCGAAATACGTTGCGTGCTCATGGCGCCATTGTGGCCCGAAGCGCGCAGCGGGTGGTCGGCCAGCCGCGCATGGCTCAGGGAATCATCCAGGTCAGCCAGTAAGCCTGGGCCAGGGTGATCAGGCCGACCATCGTGGTGAAGATCAGGCTGTGCTTGACCGTGAAGCGGAACAGATCCGACTCCTTGCCGGCCAGGCCGACCGCCGCGCAGGCAATGGCGATCGACTGCGGCGAGATCATCTTGCCGGTGACACCACCGGTGGTGTTGGCCGCCACCAGCAGCACGTCGGACACGCCGATCTGCTGTGCTGTGGTCGCCTGCAACGCCGAGAACAACGCATTGGACGAGGTGTCCGAGCCGGTCAGGAACACGCCCAGCCAGCCCAGGAACGGTGAGAAGAACGGGAACGCGTCGCCGGTATGCGCCAGCGCCAGGGCCAGCGTGGCAGACAGTCCCGAGTAGTTGGCGATGAAGGCGAACGCCAGCACCATGCCAATCGAGTAGATCGGCATGCGCAGCTCACGCACGGTCTCGCCGAAGGTCTGCAGCGCCGAACGGGCCGGCATGCGCAGCGCGATGATGGCGATCACCGCCGCAAGGAGGATCGAGGTACCGGTGGCCGAGAACCAGTCGAACTTGTAGACGGCGTCATAGCTCAGCGGCGCATCCACGATCGGTGGCATCTTCTGCACCAGCTGGTCCAGGCCTGGCACCGGGATCTTCAGCACCCAGCCTTCCAGCGGGCCATCCGCCGCGAACAGCGATTTGAACGGCTTGATGCTCCACAGCGTGACCATCGCGGTGAGGATCAGGAACGGCGACCATGCCCTGGCGATCTGGCCGACGCTGTGGCGCGGTGCCTCCAGCGCCTGTGCGGCCGCCTCGGCGCTGGTTTCGGTGTCGAAACGGAAGATCCGTACCGGCTTCCAGCGGCGCAGGAACAGGGTCAGGCACACCAGTGACGCCAGCGAGGCGGTGATGTCAGGCAGCTCCGGGCCGATGAAGTTGGAGGTCAGGTACTGCGCGATGGCGAACGAACCACCCGCAACGAGCACCGCCGGCCAGGTCTCCTTGATGCCGCGCCAACCATCCATGATCGCCATGATCCAGAACAGCACGATCACGGTCAGGAACGGCAGCTGGCGACCGGCCATCTGGCCGATCTCGAATGCATCCAGGCCGGTGACCTGCCCGGCCACGATGATCGGAATGCCCATCGCGCCGAACGCTACCGGCGCGGTGTTGACGATCAGGCACAGGCCGGCGGCATACAGCAGCTTGAAGCCCAGCCCGACCAGCAACGCTGCGGTGATCGCCACCGGCGCACCGAAGCCGGCCGCGCCTTCCAGAAAGGCACCAAACGCGAAACCGACCATCAGCATCTGCAGGCGCTGGTCTTCGGTCACCGACAGGATCGAGGCGCGGATGATGTCGAACTGTCCGGTCTTGACCGAGACCTTGTAGAGGAACACCGCGCCGATGATGATCCACGCGATCGGCCACAGGCCGTAGACGAAGCCGAAGCCGGCCGCACCCAGCGCCTGGGGCAACGGCATGCGGTAGAACAGCAGGGCCACGCCGAGCGCGATGGCCACGGTGATCGTGCCGGCCAGCCAGCCCTTCATGCGCAGCACGGCCAGGGCAACGAAGAAGAACGCGATCGGCAGCAGCGCGATCAGGCTGGACAACCACAGGTTGCCGGCGGGGTCGTACAGGTGTTGCCAGGGCTGCATGAAGACTCTCGACTGGGGGCGGGTTCACCACCGCAGGGGTGGGTGGTCGTTGGCCCCATCATTATTGGTCATACCGATAATGAATTGCGAAGCCACTGGACGCAGATTGAACCGACGATTGCGCGAAGATCCTATTAGACCATAGGGTTAGAATGAATTATTGGTACGACCATTAAGCCAGTTGAGACAGTGGCGCGTATCCACCACACTGGATCCTGCCCCACCTCTGGTACACGAATGACACCCGCCCCCACCCGCGACCTGCAGTCCATGCAGCGGCAGGCAGCTGACTGCCTTGCCAACTACGCTGAGGCGAACCGGCTTGATCACGCAGGATTGGATGCACTCATCGCCCATCTGCGCGCATATCCGGATGCGGGCGAAGCCATGGCATTGCCAAGCTGGGATCAGGCAGGCTCAGAGCTCCAGATCGCGGGTCGAGGTGATCCATTGCCGCCATCTCTGTTGGGGCAGATCGCCACGGACAAGCACGAGGAGTTGAACGACCTGATCTGTTCGTGCGTTGAAGTGGGAATCGCAGATCTGTACGGCGCTACGACGGGTGTTCCTGACCAGATGTTGGCCAGAGCACTGGCCATCCTGCAGCGCAACGCTCCGCAGAAGACCTGACTGCTTCAACTCCGCCTTGCAATCACGGTCAGATCACCCGTAGAGACTATGATCCCATCCCCTCAACGCCTCAGATCTTCTTCTCCAACCGCCGCATCACCGCCAGCACCAGCACGCACAGCACGCTGACCCCGATCGCGATCACGTACTTGCTGATCCCCACCGCGATGCCGATGGCCGCTGCCATGATCAGCGAACTGGCCGTGGTCAGGCCGCTGACCTGGTCCTCGCGTGAGCCGCGCAGGATGGTGCCGGCGGCCACGAAGCCGACGCAGGCCACCACCGCTTCAATCAGGCGTACCGGATCGACCTGCAACAGGTCGCGGTAACGCTCCTGCTGGAAATGTTCGGCCACCGAGTCGCCGAGACCGACGATCAACGCGGCGGCCCCGGCGATCAACATGTGCGTTCGCAGGCCGGCGGCGTGCTTGCCCATTTCCCGCTCGACACCGAGCACACCGCCGAACAGCATCGCTGCGGCTACGCGCAGCAGGATCGAGACATCCTGGGTAAGTTCCATGGGCAGGCTCCGGGAATTTCCCTGAGCGTCGCGTGGAATGCGTGGCACAGAGGTGAAGGCCACCCCACAGTGCGTTCACCCGGTAGCGCCGGGCGATGCGCGGCGACGCCGTAACCCGCGTTCAGCGCATCACTGCGCGAGGTAGCCACCGTCGATGGCGTAGTACGTGCCGGTCGCGAACGAGGCATCGTCGCTGGCCAGCCAGGCTACCAACGCGGCCACTTCCTCCGGCGTACCCAGCCGCTTCAACGCGTGCCGCCCTTCCAGCGTGGCGCGCACCTTCGGGTCCATCCTCTCCAGCAGTGGCGTGCTGATGAAGCCCGGCCCCACGGCGTTGACACGGATGCCGTCAGCCGCATGTTCCCACGCTGCGGTCTGGGTCAGCCCGACCACGCCGTGCTTGGCCGCCACATACGCGGTGGAGCCGGCATAGCCCACCTGGCCCAGGATCGAGGCCATGTTGATGATGCTGCCGCCCGTGCCGGCCGCGCGCATGGCCTGGATCTGCGCACGCTGGCACAGGAACACGCTGGTGAGGTTGACATCGATCACGCGCTGCCAGCCATCGAGAGGATAGTCACCGCTGGCGGCGGCCGGCCCGCTGATGCCGGCGTTGTTGACCGCCACGTGCAGGCCGTCGAGTTCCTTGATCGTGCGCTGCACCGCTGCCTGCACCGCCGTGTCGTCGGTGACGTCCAGCGCGATGCCGATGGCCTGTGTGCCGGTGCTGCGCAACTGCGCCACGGTGGCATCCACTGCATCCTGCTTGAGGTCCCAGACCGAAATACGGGCACCGGATGCGGCCAGCGTCTGGGCCACGGCCAGGCCGATGCCCGACACGCCTCCGGTCACGATCGCGGTCTTGCCGGTCAACTGGTAATCAATCATCTCCATTCTCCATCGGTGGGGGGTATCGAAGTGGCCTGCAACAGCCAACCGACCCACCCTACGCGCGCGCCCGTGATGGCCGGGCTGACATCGCATCTTCAGATCGTTCCAGCCATGAAACCTCAACTGCAGTTTATGTATGGAATTACGTACGGACATGCGTGCAAAACGCCGGCGTATGTTCGTCGACATTTTCACTTTGGCCGTAATCGCCAATCGCTTTGACCTTATTGAAGTCAAAAGCACGCGAATCGCGGCGACAATGGGAAACGCTTCCAGATTCTTCGACACCTTCAATTCAACCTGTGTTTGCGCAGAGCGATGTCCCGATATTTCACTTTTGCTGATTACCGCCAGTTCGGCGAACGCCATGGCTACGACTACCGGATCGAAGGGAGTGAACTGCGCGACGACCAATGGGCAGGGCGTGGCGACGTCCACGAACAGTCACTGCGCGGTGGCCTGGGCCTGATAGCCTCGGACGTGCACAACCGCTTTACCTATACGGCAACCGCTGTGCACGATGCCGGCCTGACCATCCGCCTGATGCTGCAGGGCGAAGTGGATGTCCAGTTTCCTCGTCGCAAGGGCTTCACCCTGCGCGCCGGCACAGGCATGACCACCAGTCACCATGAACCTGTTTCCATGGCCGGTCTGCATCCTGGTGGCAGCCACCTGCGCGGGGTCAGCTTGAGCGTACCGGCCGATCTGGACGTGGACATGCTGCGCCTGCCGGCACTGCAACGGATCCTTCAGTCCCCTCTGCAGTGCCGCCACTGGGCCATTCCGCACGCGATGCTGCCGACGCTCGCCCAACTGTTCGACAGCCCATGGCAGGACGACATCGATGCGCTGTGGCGCGAAGGCGTGGCCCTGCAGGTGTTGGCCGTCGGCCTGCAGGCCCAGGATATGCAGACCGAGCATGTACGCACGCTGCGCGCCGGCCAGCGCGAGCGACTGGAACGGGTGCGCAGTTACCTGCATGACGACCCCAGCCATGCCCACAGCCTGATCGAACTGGCCCAGCTGGCCTGTATGAGTCCGAGCTCCTTGCGTCGCCATTTTGCCCAGCAATACGGAAGCTCGGTGTTCGACTACCTGCATGAGCAGCGCATGCGCCATGCCGAACAGGGCCTGCGCGAGAACGGATGGACCGTCGAGCAGGCTGCCGCCGCCAGCGGCTACCGCCACCCCAGCAACTTCGCCGCCGCGTTCCGCAAGCGCTTCGGCCTGGTCCCCAGCCGCTGGCGCACGGGCCCGTCGAAGGTGGGCTGAAGGCCCGGGCCCTGGTAGGTGTCGACCTTGGTCGACAGGCTCCTGCACCATCGCGGATGCCGGCCAGCGGCCGGCACTACCACACCCGCCTGGATCCACCTGCCATGGCTCAGCCCTGGTAGGTGTCGACCTTGGTCGACACGCGCTGAAAGCGATCATATTCCCGGCACATCTTTGCGCATGTCGCAGATGCCCATTGCGGCGAAAGATGGGCCGCGGCATCGTAGTAAGGCTGACTACAGGCACTTCTCGTGGACAACCGAGATCAGCCAAGCACGCCTTACTTCATCCGATGCATCCAAAGTCCGTGGCTACCCGAGACAGGCGCGCATGCGGACGATCTACGCAGCTTACAGGCACATTGGAGCGAGGCAGCGATTCCAGAGGGCTTCATACAGCTCCTGCGTTGGTCAAACGGTGGGCGCTGCGTGTTCCCTCATGCTTATGTCGACCTGTGGTCCATCGCCAGCATCATTCAGCTTAACGGCAGCTACCAGATCCGTCGTTATCTTGGCGACTCCCTGATGGGCATTGGAACGGACGGTGGATCGACGCTCATTGCGCTCGATCTCCGTTTGCTCAGACCCGGCCAGATCGTCTCATTCGATCTGGCCGATCTCGATATCAGCCAGGGCAAGCCCATCGCCGAATCTATTGCCGAACTCTTTCGTAAGTTCGACAGCGGCCTGCTGACTAGCGACAACCTTTATCCTTGAACATGGAAATGCCGGCCAGCGGCCGGCACTACCACGTGCTGCCGGGCTATGCCCGGCGTCATCCTCTCCGCCTCAATACACCGGCAGATCGATGTAGCTGGCCTGCGCAGCGCTGTGCCACACGCGCTGCGTGGCCTTCTGGTAATCGCCTGGCTTGGCCAGGTAGATGTTCGGCACGTAGGTCTGCGGATTGCGGTCGTACAGCGGGAACAGGCTGGACTGCACCTGCACCATCACCCGGTGGCCCTTCTGGAACGTATGGTTGGCGTTGGGCAGATCGAAGCGATACGGCAGCACCTGGTTGGCGGCCAGCGGCTTCGGATCGCTGAAGCTCTCGCGGTAGCGGCCACGGAAGATCGCCAGCGACACCGGCAGCTCGTAGCCACCCATCTCCGGCGTGGACGCTTCCTGGTCCGGATACACGTCGATCAGCTTCACCACCCAGTCGCTGTCGGTGCCACTGGTCGAGGCCTGCAGGTGAACCACCGGCGTGCCGCCGATGCGCAGCGGCGCGGTCAGCGGTTCGGTGATGAAGGTCAGCACGTCCGGGCGCCCATCGACGAAGCGCTGGTCCTTGACCAGCCAGGTGGTCCACATGTCGCGGTCGCCGAAGCGGACCGGGCGCGGCACGAAGGGCACCGGCTTGGCCGGGTCGGACACGTATTCCTCGAAATCACCCTCGCCCGCTGCCGGTGCCTGGAACGCCAGCTTGCCGCCGGCGCGCAGGTACAGCGGCTTGCTGCTGGCGGCACAACCCTTGTCGCAGCTGCGCGGCCAACCCTTCAAGCGGTCCCAGTGGTTTTCGCCGGTGTTGTAGATCAGCACCGGTGGCGTATCGGCCTTCGGCGCGCCATCCACCAGGTACTGGTCGAAGAAGGGCTTGAGCACGTCGCGGCGGAACTGCAGCGCGGTATCGCCGTCGAACTTCAGCGCACCCAATTCGCTGCCGCTGTAGTTCACCTGGCTGTGTCGCCACGGGCCCATCACCAGGTAATTGCGGTTGTTGCCGCTATCGCGTCCTTCCATCGCCTGGTAGGCGTGGTTGGCACCCCACATGTCCTCCTGGTCCCACAGGCCCTGCAGCCACATGGTCGGCACCTTCAGCGGTGTCTTTGCCATCACCGCGTCCAGCGCCTGGCCCTGCCAGAAGCCGTCATAGGCCGGATGCTCGACCAGCTTCTTCCACCAGGTCAACTGGTCCACGCCGGTGAAACGCGCGTAGTCGCCTGCCGAGCCGATGCGCAGGAAGGTGCTGTAGTCGTCGTAGCCGAGGCTGGGCAGCGGCGTACCCTTGCCGCGCTTCTCGGTCTGCATGGCGAAATAGTTGAAGTTGACCTGGCGGAACGCACCGTAGTTGAGCCAGTCGTCGCCCATCCAGCCATCAACCATCGGGCTCTGCGGCGCGGCCACCTTCAGTGCCGGGTGCGGGTCGGTCAGCGCCATCACCACGGTGAAACCCTCGTACGACGAACCGAGCATGCCGACCTTGCCATTGCTCTCCGGCACGTTCTTCACCAGCCAGTCGATGGTGTCCCAGGCGTCGGTGGAATGGTCGACTTTGGTGTTGTTCAATGGCCCGCGCAGCGGCCGGGTCATCACGTAATCGCCCTCGGAGCCATACTTGCCGCGGATATCCTGGAACACGCGGATGTAGCCGCCGTCGACAAACACCTCGTCACCCTGCGGCAACAGGTCGCGCATGCGCGGTGAATCACTGCGGCTGGCGCGACCGGCAGCATCATAGGGGGTCCGGGTCAGCAGAATCGGCGCATTGTGGGCGCCCTTGGGCACCACGATCACCGTGTACAGCTTGGTGCCATCACGCATCGGCACCATCACCACGCGCTTGTCGTAGTCGCGACCGACATCCGGGGCAACGAACGGCTTGCCGCTGATATCCGGGGTCATCGGCGGGGTATCGGCGGCCAGCACGGTGCTGGACAGGCAAAGGGCAATGGCTACAGCGACGGCACGCACACGCATGGACAACCCCTCCCGGCAGGAAAGCCTCAAGCCTACTCCTGCCTGGCACCGTGAAGTGTGTGCAGGCTTTGCATTCTTCGGTGGATGCAGGCAGGACTGATGGCACATGTGCCTGCGGTGCCGCTGCGCTCGCCGGCGAACGGTAGTGCCGGCCGCTGGCCGGCAACCGCGTAACGCGCCCCAGGATCATGAAGTTGCCGGCCAGCGGCCGGCACTACCCGGTCAGGCCACCACCACCTCATGCAGCGCCAGCCAGCGCCAGCGACCCTCTTCCTGCCTCAGCACCGCCAGCGATTCGCGCCACGCGGGCTGGCCGTCATCGATCGAATGCCCTTCGCGATAGCGCAGCACCGCCAGCGGCATCGGCGCATCCACCGCCTGCACGGCGTCGATGGAAATCCGCAGCCCGGGGCGCGCCCCGTGACCACCGGCGAACAACGCCTGCACGGACTGCCGATCCAATCGGCGTCCGGCGATGCCGACCATGCTGAAGTCCGTGCAGAAATGCGTCATCAGATCATCCAGCGCATCCGCATCAACCTCGGCCCGGAACCAGGCCTGCAGCTTGTCATGCAGGCAGTGGATTTCATGTTCTGCGGTGGTGTCCATCAGGTGTTCTCCGGTTGCTAAAAGGTGATCCTCTGCGACCTGCGCAGCAATGCCATCGGCAGCAGGGTCAGCAGGGCGGCCAGCCCCAACGCCACGCGGGTGGCGTTGGCCGGCAGCCATTGCATGGCCAATGCCAGCAGCAGTGCGATGGCGGCGGTGCCGAGGCAGAAGCTGAGCTGGCGGTTGAGGTTCCAGAGTGCACTGGCATCGCCCAACGCCTCACCTTCCACACCCTGGAAGGCCAGCGTCTGCGCGGTGCTGCTGCACAGGCTGCCGCCGGCGCCCGTCAGCGCGAACAACAATCCGGCCAGCACGAAGGCCGGCTGTGGCAGCAGCGCCATCAACAACAGGCCACTGGCCTGCAGGAGCATGCCGACGCGCAGTACCGCGGCCGGACCGAAGCGAGCCAGCAGGCGCTTGCTGGCCATGATCGCGATGGCCGCAGCCAGCGCCCAGGGCAGCATCAGCGCGCCGATGCGTGCCGCGCTGTAACCGGCGTGGTGCAATTGCAGGGTACTGACCAGTTGGCTGCCAATGAACACACCGGGTACGGCGAGATACACCAGCATCGCCAGCCGCAGCCCGCGATGGGACAGCAACGACCAGCGCAGCAGTGGCTGCGCCTGCCGACGTGCATGCCGCAGGTGCGTCGCCGCCAGCAACAGCGCGGCCAGCAGCAACACGGCACCTGCACCGCGATGTCCCGATTCGCCCAGCCAGGTCAGCGCCAGCAGCAGCGCGCCCAGCGCCAGCATCGCGGTGGACAGCGCATAGGCCTGCAGGCGCGGCGCACTGCGCGCGCCATCGGCCGGCATCCACGCCAGCACCAGTCCAATCGCCACCACGGCCAGCGGCAGGCTGGCCCAGAGCACACCGCGCCAGGACAACCACTGCACCAGCAGCCCACCGAGCGCGGGCGCCAGTGCTGGTACCAGCAGCGCAACCAGCAGGATGCGCCGGGTCAGCGCACCACGCTGCCCGGGCGTGCACTGTCGGTAGGCCGCCGCCTGTGCCACCGGAATCAGCAGGCCACCGGCCAGGCCCTGCAGCAGGCGCCAGCTCAGCAGCCAGCCAATACCCGGTGCTGCGCCGGCCAGCGCAGCGGCAACCGCGAACAGCAGCAACGCCACCAGCAGCAGGCGACGCTCACCCCAGCGCGCGGCCAGCCACGGCGCCAGCGGAATCACCACGCTCAGGCCCAGCATGTAGGCGGTGCCCACCCAGGCCAGGGTGCTGATGTCGGCGTGCAGCTCCGCTGCCAATGCCGGATAGGCCACCGTGGCGACGAACATGTTGACCAGATCCAGAGCGAATACCAGCAGGAAGATCGCCTCATGGCGCAGGCGGGGGGACGGCATCGGCGGCGCTCCAGCAGGGAAGCGGCCAGCATGCCGTGCGGGCCTTGTTGGAAAAACACGACAGCAACTGCAACACTGTCAAATCCACTTTGACAATGAATTGCCATGGTCAGCCTCGATCGCTTCGATATCTTCCGCGCCGTGGTCGAGGCCGGCAGCCTGACCGCTGCGGCCGATCGCCTCGGCCTCAGCCGCGCGGTGGTCAGCTTCAACCTGAAGCGGCTGGAGCAGGAGCTGGGCGTGACCCTGCTGCTGCGCAGCACCCGCCACCTGGCCCTGACCGAGGCCGGGGAACAGTTCCTGCAACACTGCGTGCAGGCACTGGATGCCGCACAGGCAGCGATCGATGCCGCGCGCCGCGACCAGCATCAGCTGCAGGGCGTGCTGCGCCTGACCACCACGCCGGAGTACGCCCAGCTACGCTTGATTCCTGCGTTGGAGGCGTTCCGTGCGCGGCACCCGGCCCTGCAGCTGCACCTGTCGACCTCACCGGCACCGGCCGACCTGATTCCCGAACGCTTCGACCTGGCGATCCGCCTCGGCCGCCTGCCGGATTCAGGGCTGCATGCCAGCGAGCTGGAACGCCATCCACTGTGCGCGGTGGCGGCTCCGTCCCTGCTGGCACGCCTGCCCTCTGCCGATGCGGCCGATGACCCCGTGCAGCTGGGCACCCTGCCCCGCCTGGGCTACCCACGCCTGGCCGACGTGCCGGTGGTTGCCCCCGATGGCAGCGACGCGCTTTTCGCCACTAATCCGGGCAATGCCGTGGTGCGCGTAGATGGTGCCAGCAGCCTGCGCGCTTTCGCCGTGGCCGGCGCCGGGGTCACCGTGCTTCCACGTTGGCTGATCGAGGACGACCTGGCCCAGGACCGGCTGCGGCCAGTACTGCGCCAACACCGTTTCCCGCAGCAGAGCGTGTACGCGGTCTATCCGCACAGTTCGCAGCCTTCACCGAAGGTGCGGCAGCTGATCGATTTCCTGCGTGGGTGGTTCGGCACCGCACCTTTGTAGAGCCGAGTTCATCAGCCGAGCGTGGGCTCGGCTCTACAGGACGCCACGAACGGACACGGCCCTGTGCGGGCCGTGTCGTCAGGCATCAGCGCAGCACCTGCTCCACCAGCTGCACGTCCACGCTCTGCAGCGGCTCGGCCGCATTGCGCGACAGCTGCACCTGGTAGGTGCCGCCGTGGATCTTCCACTGGCGGGCCTGCGCATCGTAGTGGGCCAGGGTCTTCGGCTCGGCTTCGATGCGGATGCGGCGCTGTTCGCCCGGTTGCAGGTTCACCTTGTCGTAGCCGATCAGGCGGATCGGCGTGGTGCTGCCGGCCGGCAGCTTCAGGTACAGCTGGGCCACATCGGCGCCGGCCCGCTTGCCGGTATTGCGGATGTCGACGCTGGCGACCAGGCGCGAGCCTTCCACGCTCACCTTCAGGTTCTCATAGGCGAACGAGGTGTAGGACAGGCCATGGCCGAAGGCGAAGGTCGGGGTCAGGCCCCTGGCCGCCATCCACTTGTAGCCGACGTTGGCACCTTCGATATCGAAATCGAACACATCACCGAACGGCTTGGCCGGCTTGAAGCCGAGACCGTCGATATGCGGGCGCGGCAGCTGCGATTCGTCCGTCACCCAGGTCACCGGCAGGCGGCCGGACGGATTGACCTGACCGGTCAGCAGCGCGGCGATGCCTTCGCCGCCGCGGATGCCCGGGTACCAGGCCTGCAGCATCGCTGGCACCTGCGCCAGCCAAGGGGTGCGCACCGGGCCATTGGTTTCCAGCACCAGCACCGTCTTCGGGTTGGCCTTGGCCACCGCCGAGATCAGTGCGTCCTGATTGTCCGGCAGCTGCATGTCCGGCAGGTCCACCGATTCGGCCGCCCACTGGGTGGCGAACACGATGGCCACGTCGGCCTGTGCGGCGGCCCTGGCCGCTGCGGCGGCGTTGGTGCCGTCCACGTACTCGATGGTCGCGTCCGGACGCGCCGCACGCAGCGATTCCAGCGGCGAGGACGGGTGGAAGATCACCGGGCCCGGCCAGGTGGTCGGCAGCACGCCCGGCACCGCGTTGGTGCCCTTGGCGGTCACGCCCACCATCGACGAACCACCGCCACCGATCACGCCCTTGTCGGCGTGGCCACCGATGATGACGATGCGCTTCACGCTGTCGGCCAGCGGCAACAGGTTGCCTTCATTGCGCAGCAGCACGCTGCCCTCTTCCACCGTGCGCTGGGCCACGGCGAAGCCGGCCTCGGCATCCACCTTCTGGTGCTGCGGCGGGTTGTCGAAGTTGCCGTGCAGGAACATCGTGCGCAGGATGCGCGTGACCATGTCATTCAGGCGCGCCTGCGGCACCACGCCGCCATGCACGGCCAGGCGCAGCGGTTCGTCGAAGAACACCGCCGCATCGAACACTTCACCGGCCGACTGCTGGTCCAGGCCGGCCAGCGCCGCCTTCGAGCCGCTGTGCACGCCGCCCCAGTCGGACATCACGAAACCGGGGAATTTCCATTCCTGCTTCAGCACCTGGTTCATCAGGTAGCCGTTCTCGCAACCGTAGGTGCCGTTGATCTTGTTGTACGAGCACATCGCTACACCCGGGCGGCCGGCTTCGAGCGCGATCTCGAAGGCCAGCAGGTCCGACTCGTGCATGGCCTGTTCGCCGATGCGCACGTCGTGGAAGTTGCGCCGGGTCTCCATGTCGTTCAGCGCGAAGTGCTTCATCGAGGAGATCACGTGCTGGCTCTGCACGCCCTGGATCAGCGCGCCGACCATCGATCCGGCCAGCAGCGGGTCCTCACCGGCATATTCGAAGTTGCGGCCGTTGCGCGGGTCGCGCTGCAGGTTGACGCTGCCCGACAGCAGGATGTTGAAGCGCTGCTGCCACGCCTCGCGGCCCATGGTCGCGCCACCTGCGAAGGCGACTTCGCGGTTCCAGCTGGAGGCGGTGGACGGGCCTGAGGGCATTGCCGTGGCGAAATCGCCCGGACGGATGCCGCCCGGATTGGTCACGCCGACACCGGCATCGGCCGACTGCTGCGACGGAATGCCCAGGCGCGGCACGCCCGGCACGAAACCGGCCGAACCGACCGCACCTTCCGGCAGTGGGCCACCGTCCTTGCCCAGCCCGAAGTAGCTGTGCAGCATCTGGAACTTCTCATCCTCGGTCATCGCCTTCAGCAGCAGCGCGGCGCGCGCATCAGCGTTGAGGGCGGTGTCCATCCATGGCTTTTCGCCGTGCTTGTCGGCGGCATAGGCCAGTGTCAGCAGGGTGGCGCGCAGGCTGCTGCCCTCCACCTTGAATGGTGCGCTGCTGGCGGCTTGGAAACCGTCGCTGAAATAGCTGGCATCGGCTTCCAGCGCCACACGCGCCGGATCGAAGCCTGCGGCCTTGGCCGATTCACCGGCCACCGCGCCGAGCAGCACCGCCGGTGCACCCAGCCGGGAACGGGTGACCAGCGCCGGCAGCTGCGCGGCACCTGCGCCGGCATCGGTATAGACCGCCACGGTGTGGCGGCCATCGTCCAGGCGCAGGTAGTTCAGGCCCGGCTGGTCGGGGCCGGATTCGGCAGCAATCGGCAGCCGGGTCAGCACGGCCTGGCCGCGCTGGGTCTGGCCATCGTCCTTGCCCGCAGCAACGAAGCGGTATTCGTAACCCAGTCCATCGGCCAGCACCTGCAGCGGATCGACCTGGCCAATACCGCGCTGCACCTGGCGCACGCTCACCGCGTCCACCTGCAGGGTCTTCAGCTGGGCGGCCAGGGCCGGCATCGCCTCGGCGGTCGGGGCCTGTTCCAGGGTCAGCACGGTGAACGCGGCAGGGTCGGCCCACGCCGGAGCGGCCAGTGCGGCAGACAGGGCCAGGGACAGTGCAAGCGGCTTTGTAAACGTTTTCATCGACGGGCGTAATTCCGTTGCCAAGGCAATCGGTCCAGGGAAAGTGCCGCCGAAGGGTGCAGCGTTCATGCCGCGCAGGGGTTGCCAGGCAACACCCCGCAGGCCGAAGGACGGGCCGGTCTGCGCGCGGGACCCTCCTCCCGGCGTGACAACCTGCCTGCCCGGGCCGCGCAGGGCGACCCAATCCTGTGAAGATTGTGCGAGGGCGTTCACGCCTGTCAACAGGACCTAAGTCACAGGGGCGATCCCTGCCTGCAGTTATCAGGCCATCACCGGCGGTCATCAGCGGGCCGCGCTGGGCTGCCGATAATGAAGGTCCCAGGCCACGAACCGAGCCCATGACTGTCCATCGCGACTTCGACCATCTCTGGCGTGACCGCTGTGATACCTCCAGCCAGCGTGCGCCGCGCGTGCTGATCCGGGTGTTCGTGGCCCCCGGTGAGCTGGAACGCAGCGTGGCGTTCTACGAGCAGTTGCAGGGCGTGGTGGCCGATGCGGGCTTTCCGTTTCCGGAGGCCGGGCTGCGCCTGGCCATGGTCGGTGCGTTCCTGTTGATCGAGGGCAGCGAGGCGGCGCTGGCGCCGTTCACCTCGACCACGGGGACACTGCTGGTCGATGACGTTCGGCCTTATCACGACAAGCTGGTCGCCGCCGGCGCCGAGATCATCTTCCCGTTGCAGGTGGTCCCGACCGGGGCGGCGTTCAATGCAGTGCATCCCGATGGCACGGTGGTCGAGTACGTGCATCACCGGCCTGATCCGCAGGGGCGGTGAGGGTGCGCACGGCCGGGCTGCGCACGGCACCCGCAGAGGCGACATCAACGTCAAAAACCAGAGCAACAGCAAAAGCTGGGTTCCTGCAGGTAGGCGGGGTGGGTCCGGCTGCGGGGGGCGCTGCAAGTACGTCCATGTAAGCTCGGTCGCGCCATCCATGGCGCTCACGCCCCCGCAACCGGACCCACCCCGCCTTCGACAGTCTCTCGCGACCTGCAGTAGATCCACGCCATGCGTGGATGCTCTTCGTTTCATTGTCGAAATAATCGATTTCGATGGAGATTCATCCACGCATGGCGTGGATCTACAATCCCTCCATGTCCTCCCCCGCCCTGCCCTGGAACGGCACGTTGCTGCTGGATGCGCACGCCGCCGTGCTGCACGGCCATGCCGGTGACAGCGCTTCGCATGCGCACTACGCCCATCAACTGCTGCTGAGCGACGATACGCCCTGGCAGATCGAAGTCGATGGCGTACGGCAGCAGGGCCAACGACTATGGCTGCCTTCGTTCCAGCCGCACGCGATCCTGTCGGCACCGGAAGCAGGCTGCACGGTGTTCCTCGAACCTGCCCACGCCGATCCCACCCAGATCCAGCAGCATCTGCACGCGCTGCCGGGCAACGCGCTGGAGCTGCGCGATTGGCTGCCACGGCTGAGCCGCCCGCAACCGCTGGACCGCCGCGTGCAGGCGGCGTTGGCCCGTATCGCCCAGCACCTGCCTGGCCCGGTGCCGGCTGCCGACATCGCCGAAGCGGCGCATCTGTCGACCAGCCAGCTGCATCGGCGCTTCCAGTCCGAGCTGGCGGTGACCCTGCGCGGCTGGGTGCTGTGGCAACGGCTGCGCACTGCGCTCACGCATCATCTGCGCGGGCACAACCTGACCGACAGTGCGCATGCCGCTGGATTCGCCGATCTGGCCCATCTCTCGCGCAGCCTGCGCCGCATGTTCGGCATCGGTGCCGCGCAGCTGCAGGGCCTGCAGCTGCACGCGGCCTGACATGTTCGATCATTCGCGCCTGCGCAGGCCTTCCGGCAGCTCCGGCACCTCGCCATGCGGTAGTTCGCGGAACGGCGCCAGCAGCTGCCCCGCGTAATCGCGTGGATAGTCCGGTTGGCTGCCGATGCCGAGATCGCATTGCTGCAGCCGATAACCGGGCGCATCGAAGGCGGTCCCCAGCAGGTGATCCCAGACGGTCAGGAACAGGCCGAAGTTGACGTCGCCGGCGGTGCCGTAACGCATGTGGTGGAAGCGATGCAGCGGCGCCCACGCCATCACCCGGCCCAGCACGCCAGGGCGCATGTCCACGTTGGAGTGCTGCAGCAGCAGCTGGATCGCGATGGCAAGCGCCAGCACCGCCGCCACCGGCATCGGCAGGCCCAACAGCAGCAGCGGCAGCACACCGCCCACCGCTTCGGCCGCCTGGTGCAGCGGGTGTTTCATCAGCCCGTTGAAACCGTACATGCGGGTCACGCTGTGATGCACCGCATGCAGCCGCCACAACCAGCCGATGCGATGGCTTGCGTAGTGCACCAGGGTGATGCCGAGATCGGCAGCGATGATCGCCACCAGTACCTGCAGCGCGAACGGCCACTGCAGCGGCCAGACCTGCCACGGAATGATTGCCGCCAGCAGCGGCACCGCCGCGATCGACAACAGGTTCAGGCCCTCGTTGACCAGCGCGTGCAGGGCGTCACGCACACGGTCGCCGTGGTCGTGGTTGAACGCAGGGTCATACGGCCAGGCGCGCTCGGCGACGAACGAGACCGCGATGGCGATCGCCAGCAGGGCCAGCAGCCACAACGGATCGCCATGGCAGTGGCCGACCCAGACGACGGCAGTGGCAACGAACCCCAGCAGGAACAACGGGGCATACAGGCGGAGGATCCAGTATTTCATGGGCAACCCGGGAAGTGAGGGCCTGCATGCTGGCGCGGGATGCGGGTTACGGGCTTGAACAAACGGCGCAACCCGTGCCGCTGCCAGAGGCCCACCTTGGTGGGCACCGCGTTTCCCACATCCACGCACGGCGCGGCTCTACAATGGCGCCCTCATCGCGCCCGGGGCCGGCATGGATTCCTTCAACCTGATGCGTGCCTTCCGCCGCATCGTCGAACGCGGTGGGCTGGCCCGTGCCGCCGAAGATCTGGGCATGTCGCCGGCCGGGCTCAGCAAACAGCTGCGCACGCTGGAAGCGCATCTGGGCGTGGTACTGCTGCAGCGGACCACGCGGCGCATGAGCCTGACCGAGACCGGCCACGCCTATTACCGCGAATGCTGCCGCCTGCTCGACGAATTGGACGCATTGGAACGTGGCATCGCCGAGCAGCGTGGCGAGGTGACCGGGCGCCTGCGCGTGAACGCGCCGCAGTCGTTCGCGCTGAGCACGCTGTCGCCGCTGCTGCCACGCTTCCTGCAGCAGCATCCGCAGCTGTCGCTGGACCTGGTGATGGAAGACCGCCTGCTCGACGCGGTCGGCGAAGGTTTCGATGTGTCGCTGCGGCTGCGTGCCGAACTGGATGATTCACGCCTGGTGGCACGCCGGCTGGCGTCGCTGCAGCAGGTGCTGTGCGCGGCCCCGTCCTACCTGCAGCAGCATCCAGCACCGCAGGCAGTGGACGATCTGCAGGCGCACAGCGTACTGGCCTACAGCCTGTCCGACTCACCGGGCAGCTGGCCGTTGCTCGGCCCCGATGGCCAGGTGACGATCACCTTGCCAGCGCGCGTCACCATCAACAACAGCCTGCTGCTGCGCGACCTGCTGGTGGCCGGCATGGGCATCGGTGCCCTGCCCTCGTTCCTGGCCGCGCCGGCGCTGGCCCGTGGCGAACTGCAGCAGGTGCTGCCCGACCATCGCTATCCGCCGCGCTTCGTGCATGCGGTCTACCCCACCTCGCGCCACCTGCAGCCCAAGGTGCGTGCCTTCATCGACTTCCTGCACACCGAGCTGCCCGGCTGCGCCGGCCTGGATTCGTAACCGCCAGCGAAAACTGAGCTGCCCGCAGCGTGCTGTTTCGGCCATGCCACGCTGCCTACTCTGCCGCCTCCTCTCTCACCGATGGCAGGCAGATGTCTTCCGTTCCTTTCCCCGCCACCGCAGCGCCGGTGGTCGATTTCTTCCACGACGTGGTCTGCGGCTGGTGCTTCGTGCTGGCCCCGCGCCTGCAGAAGGTCTCCGCCGAACTCGGCATCCAGGTGCGCCACCGCAGCTTCGTGCTGCAGGACTCGCGCGCGCAGATGGTCGAGGTGTTCGGTTCGATGGCGCGCGCCAAGGCGATCATCCTGCGTCACTGGACCGACTGCGCCGCGCATGAAGACACCGCGCGCATCGATATCGAAGGCATGCGCGCACAGGACTTCGAGTATCCCTCCGGCTGGCTCGGCGCACTGGCCTGCCAGGCCGCAGGACTGATCGGTGGCAACGATGCCCATGGCGCGATGTTCGACGCGGTGCAATGGGCGCACCTGCACCAGCACCGCAACATCGGCGATGCCGAAGTGCTGCTGGATATTGCCGAATCGCTGGGCCATCCACGCGGCACCTTCGCTGACCACATGCGCAGCGACACAGTGCGCCAGCGCGTGCAGGCCGATCGCGCCGAAGCTGCCGCGCTCGGCATCCGGTCCATCCCCACCGTGATCGGCGGCAACGGCCTGCGCCTGCAGACCCTGCCGCTGCCACACCTGCGCCAGGCCCTGGCGCCCCTGGTCGCGGCCAGAGCCGCACCCTCCCCACTCTGCAAGGAGATTTCCCCATGACCCCACGTACCCTGTCCACCGCGCTGGCCCTGCTGCTGGCCGCCACTGCGGCTTCCACCACCGTATCCGCGCACGAACGCGTTCCCTCCGGCCAGCAGGTCGGCACCAGCCCCTGGGGGCCGAAGGACGAGATCGGCCGCCTCAACCTGATCACCGACGCCTCGCGTGCGGCGATCCTGTCGCGGGTCAGCGGCGGCAAGGCCTATGACCTGGCCACCGAATACTACGTCGGCATGCCCAGCTGGCAGGATGCCGGCGACCCGCACTACCAGTTCTGGATGACCCACACCCCGCGCGGCACGGTGATGGACGACCCGATGGGCGTGGGCGAGACCATGAACCTCACCCGCAGCTACACCGGCACCGCGTTCTCGATGTACAGCCACACCGGCACCCACATCGATGCGCTGAACCACTTCGGCATCCACGGGAAGATCTGGAACGGCTTCGAGGCCGACAAGCATCTCGGCGATCGTGGCTGGAATGTCACCGGCATCGAGAAGTTCCCGCCGCTGATCGCGCGTGGCGTGCTGATCGACGTGGCCGCCGCCAAGGGCGTGGACATGCTGCCGGACAGCTATCGCGTCACTCGCCAGGACCTGAAGGATGCGCTGGCACGCCAGAAGGTGAAACTGCAGCAGGGCGACGTGGTGCTGATCCGCACCGGCCGCATGCGCCTGTTCCAGCAGCCCAGGGCCTACATGGCCAACCCGCCGGGCATGGGCCTGGATGCGGCGCGCTTCCTGGTGGAGGACAGCGGCGCGATGATCGTCGGCGCCGACAACCTCAGCTTCGAGACCTTCCCCTCGGAGGTGTCCGACGACTACGTGCCGCTGCACACCTACCTGCTGGCCCAGCAGGGTGCGCCGATCATCGAGCTGGTGGCGCTGGACGAACTGGCCCGCGACAAGGTCTACGAATTCGCCTTCATCGGCGGCCCGCTGAAGATCCGCGGTGGCGATGCCGCGCCCCTGCGCCCGGTGGCGTTGCCGGTCCACCCGTAACCGCATCCTGTGGGTGCCGACCTTGGCCGGCACTCCTACCCCTTCAGCAACCTGAAACCCGCCCCTCCGATTTCATTAGTAATTCTACTTACAACGCGAGTAGCATGTCTGGTCTCAGCCCCTGATACCGGCCCGTCGATACTCGCGCCATGCCCGCCGTTTCCGCCCGTTCCTGCCGTTTCCAGCCCACCCGGCGCCTCCCCGGGAGGATCGGCTGATGGGTGCGGTCGTTGCCCTCGACCGGCTGCTGGACGGGCGCCAGCTGTGGCGCGGCCCGGCCCGCCAGGGCCCAGCCAGCGACCATCTGGCCAGCGGCCACCCGGCGCTGGACGCACGCCTGCCCGGCGGCGGCTGGCCGGCCAGCGGACTGTGCGAGGTGCTGCAGGCGGCGCCGGGCGTTGGCGAACTGGCGCTGGTATGGCCGGCACTGGCCAGACTGAGCCAGCGCGACCGCCCGATCGTCCTGGTCGCTCCGCCCTACCGTCCGCATGCCCCGGCCTGGGCCGCCGCCGGGCTGGACCTGGGCCAGTTGCAGATCATCCACGCCGCGCCGAAGCAGGCACTGTGGGCCGCCGAACAGTGCCTGCGCTCTGCGGCCTGCGCGGCGGTACTGTGCTGGCCGCATCAAGCCGACGACCGCGCCCTGCGCCGCCTGCAGGTGGCCGCCGACAGCGGCCAGTGCCTGGGCTTCGTGTTCCGCGAGGCGCAGGCCGCGCGCAATCCCTCCCCGGCCAGCCTGCGCCTGCAGCTCGACCACGGCCAGGTGCGGGTGCTGAAGTGCCGTGGCGGCCTGCCGCCGGCACAACCGTTGCCGCTGGCCATCGCCCACTGAGGACGCGCCATGCACTGGGCCTGCCTGTTGTTGCCGCAGTTGGCGCTGGACAGCGTGCTGCGCCTGCAGCCCGACCCACAGCGGCCATTGGTACTGCTGCAGGGGCCGGCGCAGCGTCGCGTGCTGCGCGCGGTCAGCCCGTCGGCACGTGCAGCAGGGCTGCGCCCGGGCATGCTGCTGTCGGCTGCACAGGTACTGGTGCAGGACATGCACCTGCACGACTACGACCCCAATGCTGAACAGCACACCCGGCATCTGCTGGCCAGCTGGGCCTATGCCTACAGCTCGCAGGTCAGCCTCGATTTTCCGCATGCGCTGGTGCTGGAAATCGGTGCCAGCCGCGCCCTGTTCGGTGACTGGCTGACGATCCAGCAGCGCCTGCGCAACGAACTGCACGAACTCGGCTTCCGCCACCGCCTGGTGGCCGCGCCTACCCCACATGCCGCGCGCGTGCTGGCCAACGTCCACGATGGCCTCGGCCTTGATGCGCAGCAGCTGCCGGCGGCGCTGGCGCAGCTGCCCCTGGCGCGCTGTGGCCTGCCCAGCGAGGCGGTGACGGTGCTTGGCCGTTCCGGCCTGCGCACGTTGGGCGCGGTGCTCAAGCTGCCGCGCGACAGCCTGGCCCGGCGCTTCGCCCCCGAGGTCCTGCAGCAGCTGGATGCATTGCGCGGGCTGCCCACCGCGCCATTGCGCTACTACCAGCCACCGGACCGTTTCGATGCGCGCATCGAATTCGAATACGAGATCGAATCCAGCCAGGCCCTGCTGTTCCCGCTGCGCCGCCTGCTGCTCGACCTGGCCGCCTTCCTGTGCTCGCGCGATGGCGGCGTGCAGCGCTTCGACCTGCATTTCGAGCATGACCTGTTGCCGGCCAGCGTGCTGACCATCGGCCTGTTGGCGCCCGAGCGCGATCCCACGCTGCTGTTCGAGATCGCACGCAACCGCATGGAAGCGTTCGCCCTGCCGGCCGGCAGCCGCGCACTACGCCTGCAGGCCGAACAGCTGCCGCCGTTCGTACCCGCCGCGCGTGACCTGTTCGATACCCGTCCGGCGCAGGCGATGCCGTGGAACCAGCTGCGTGAGCGCCTGCGCGCGCGGCTCGGCGATGATGCCGTGCAGCCGCTGGCAGTGCAGGCCGACCATCGTCCCGAACGTGCCAGCGGCACCCAGCCAGCGGCCAGGCCACCGGCATACTGGCCACTGCGCCCCGGTTGGCTGCTGGACGCTCCACAGCCGCTGCGTGACCCGCGCCTGCGCATCATCGCCGGGCCGGAGCGGATCGAATCGGGCTGGTGGGACCAGGCTGATGCGCGCCGCGACTACTACGTGGTGGAAACCGCGCATGGCCAGCGCGGCTGGGCCTTCCGCGCGCGCAACGATCCGCATGCGCCGTGGATGCTGCACGGCTGGTTCGGCTGAGCCGCCATGCACAGCGAACTGCCCGGCTACGCCGAACTGCACTGCCTGTCAGCCTTCAGTTTCCAGCGCGGTGCTTCGATCGCCGAAGAGTTGTTCGCGCGCGCCGCGGGCCAGGGCTACCGCGCGTTGGCGATCACCGACGAATGCTCGCTGGCCGGCATCGTGCGCGCCTGGCAGGCAGCGAAGGCACATGGCGTGGCACTGATCGTCGGCGCCGAATTCCAGGTCGAGGACGGGCCGAAGCTGGCCCTGCTGTGCACCGACCAGACCGCCTATGCCGGGCTGTGCCAGTTGATCACGACCTGTCGGCGGCGGGCTGCCAAGGGCGAGTACCGCTGCCTGCGCGACGATCTGCTCGGCCTGCCCGACGGTTTGTTGTGCCTGTGGCTGGACCGGCAGCCATCCGCCACCGATCTCGAGTTGCTGCGCACCGGCTTCGATGACCGGCTGTGGCTGGCGGTGGAACTGCACCGTGAACACGATGACGCACGCCGCCTGCAGCAGCTGCGGGCCTTCGGCGAACGCCACCGCCTGCCCCTGGTCGCCAGTGGCGATGTGCACATGCACGTGCGCCGCCGCCGTGCCCTGCAGGACACACTGACCGCGATCCGCCACCGCTGCAGCGTGGCCGAGGCCGGCTGGCGCCTGTTTCCCAATGGCGAGCGCCACCTGCGCCCGCGTACCGCGCTGGCCCAGCTGTATCCGCCCGAACTGCTGGCTGAAACCCTGCGCATCGCCGAACGCTGCCACTTCACCCTGGAACAGCTGCAGTACACCTATCCGCGCGAGCTGGTGCCCGAAGGACACGATCCGGACAGCTGGCTGCGCGTGCTGGTCGAGCGCGGCATCCGGTGGCGCTGGAAAGGCGGCATCGAAGCGAAGCAACGCACGCAGATCGAGCACGAACTGGCGCTGATCAAGCAGAAGAACTACGCCTCCTACTTCCTCACCGTGCAGGACATCGTGCGCTTTGCGCGCAGCCAGGACATCCTCTGCCAGGGCCGTGGCTCAGCGGCCAACTCAGCGGTGTGCTTCGTGCTGGGCGTGACCGAGATCGACCCGGCACGCAGCAACCTGCTGTTCGAGCGCTTCATCTCCGCCGAGCGCGACGAACCGCCGGATATCGACATTGACTTCGAGCACGAGCGTCGCGAGGAGGTGCTGCAGTACGTGTTCAAGCGCTACGGCCGCGAGCGCGCCGCACTGACCGCGGTGGCGATCAGCTACCGTGGCCGCAGCGCGATCCGCGACGTGGCCCGCGCACTGGGCCTGCCGATGGACCAGGTCAACGAACTGGGCGCGGCGATGGACCACTGGGGCGGCAACATCCCATTGCCGGAAACCCTGCGCGAGCGCGGTTTCGATCCGGACACGCCGTTGATGCGGCGCCTGCTGGCACTCACCTCAGAGCTGATCGACTTCCCGCGCCACCTGTCGCAGCACCCGGGCGGTTTCGTGATTTCCGAGCATCCACTGTCGACCCTGGTACCGGTGGAGAACGCGGCGATGGCCGACCGCACCGTCATCCAGTGGGACAAGGATGACCTGGATGCCACCGGCCTGATGAAGGTCGACTGCCTGGCATTGGGCATGCTCACGGCCATCCGCAAGTGCCTGGCGATGCTGAAACAGCATGGCCTGCACGAAGGGCGCATGGACGCCATCCCGCCCAAGGATGCGAAGACCTTCGACATGATCTGCGCCGCCGATACCATCGGCGTGTTCCAGATCGAATCGCGCGCACAGATGGCGATGCTGCCGCGCATGCAGCCGCGCACGTTCTATGACCTGGTGATCGAAGTGGCGATCGTGCGCCCCGGACCGATCCAGGGCGACATGGTGCATCCCTACCTGGAGCGGCGGCGGATCCTGCGCGAACAGGGCCCGGAGGCACTGAACGATCCGGACAATCCGCTCTACCCACCGCAGCTGGAACGCGTGTTCGCGCGTACGCTGGGCGTGCCATTGTTCCAGGAACAGGTGATGCAGCTGGCGGTCGAAGCCGCCGGCTACACGCCTGGCCAGGCCGATGCCCTGCGCCGTTCGATGGCCGCCTGGAAACGTCGTGGCGGGCTGGAACCGCATCGCGAGAAGCTGTTGGCCGGCATGCTGGAGAACGGCTTCAGTCGCGAATACGGCGAGCACCTGTTCGAGCAGATCAAGGGCTTCGGCGATTACGGCTTCCCGGAAAGCCACGCCGCCAGCTTCGCCCTGCTGACCTATAACAGCTGCTGGCTGAAGTGCCACCACCCGGCCGCATTCACTGCCAGCCTGATCAACAGCCAGCCGCTGGGTTTCTACAGCCCCGACCAGCTGCTGCAGGACGCGCGGCGGCATGGCATTACCGTTCTTCCCGTGGACGTACGCCACAGCGACTGGGACTGCACGCTGGACTTCAGCAGGGGGCCGGCGGCGATCCGCCTGGGCCTGCGCCTGATCGACGGCTGCAACGAAGGTGCCGTGCAGGCCATCATGCGCGAGCGCGCGCGGCGCCCGTTCGACGACGTCGGCGACCTGTGCCAGCGCACCGCGCTGGACCGCCGCCAGCAGGGCCTGCTGGCCGATGCCGGGGCACTGCGCGGGCTCAGCGGCCATCGCCATCGTGCACGCTGGGATATCTCGGGCGTAGAGAACCGGCTGCCGCTGTTCGACCAGGCCCGTGCCACTGCCGAAGCCCGCGTGCCCCTGCCACTGCCCAGCGCCTGGGAGGACATGCAGGCCGACTACCGCAGCACGGGCACCACCCTCGGCCGCCACCCGATCTCGTTCCTGCGCGCGCAGCTGCGCAGCCGTGGCTGCCTGGATGCCGCACAGCTGGCCGGGCACGGCCACGGCCGCCGTGTGCGCATCGCCGGACTGGTGCGCATGCGCCAGCGGCCACAGACCGCCAGCGGGGTGACTTTCCTCACCCTCGAGGACGAGACCGGCATGGTCAACGCCGTGGTCTGGCGCCACCTGGCCGACCGCCAGCACCGGGTGCTGGTCGACACCCAGCTGATGCAGATCGATGGCCGCCTGGAGCGCGTTGATGGCGTGCAGCATGTCATCGTGCAGCGCATGCACTGCCTGGATGAGCTGCTGCAGGGACTGCGCAGCCACAGCCGCGATTTCCACTGACGATACACATCGTCACACAACGAACTGGCCTTTGCCCGCCGGCATCCGCTATCGTCGGCCTATCCAAGGAAGGACGACCCGATGCCCCGTGTGCTGCTGCTGACCACCCTGGTGGTCTCGACCCTTGCCCTGCTCGTTTCCGGCTGGACCGCCTGGAGCCTGCATCGCAGCCAATCGCCTGAGCGGATCATCGAAGCGCGCGGCCTGGTCATCCACGATGGCACTGGGCAACCACGGCTGATCCTCGGCGCGCCGGTGCCGGACCCCCTCAGCAAGGGCCGCACCCAAGGACCGCGTGCAACCGCACTGTCCGGCCTGATCCTGCTTGGCCCCGACGGTTCCGAGCGCGGCGGTTATGGCACCAGCGACCGCGGGGGCGAAGCCCTGCTCACTCTGGACGATGCCACCGGCACCACCGAAGTCTTCAAGGTCGTCGCCAACCCGGACCGTGGCGCCAGCCTGATGGTCAAGCACCAGAACAATACCGGCGCCATGCTCACGTCCTGGCAGGGCAAGCCGGAGTTGATGTTCGTCGATGACAGTGGCCAGTCCTACTACGTGCGCCCCGGCGCCAACGCCGCGCCCTGATCTGCTTCTGTAGTGCCGAGCCATGCTCGGCTGCTGTTGGTAGAAGCAGCCCAGCATGGCTCGGCTCTACAAAGGCGAAGCAACGTCGAGCATGGCTGGGCGCTATACCCCACACACCGCCGCCAGGTCATCGGCCAGCTGCCGCAGCTGCGCCGCCCCCAGTGCCGCACAGGTGATGCGCAGGCCATGCCCTGGTGCAGCCACCGCAAACACTTCGCCAGCACGCACATGCCATCCGCGCGCAGCCAGCGCCAGTACCTGTGGATGGCTGTCGGCCGGCAACGGCAGCCACAGGTTCAATCCCTCCATCGGCAACGGCGTCGGCACGCCACGCACGCGCAGCAGTTCCTGCAGCGACTGCAGGCGCTGCTGGTACCGCTCGCCTGCCGAGGCGATCTTCGCCCGCTGCGGCGCCGACGCCAGCACCGACGTGGCGGCATCCTGCAGCAGATGACTGACCCAACCGATGCCGGACGCCAACCGCAACCGCAACCGCACCGCGGTCTCGTCATCACAGGCCAGCCAGGCCAGGCGCAGGTCGGGGCCAAGCGGCTTGGACAGCGAACGCAGCAGCGCCCAGCGCCGGCCATCCACCGGCAGTACCGAGTGGTAGGCCTGCTGCGAGAGCAGTGCGTAATGATCGTCGACCAGCAGCGCCACCTGCGGGTAGGCCGCCAGCAGTTGGCGCAACGCCCGTGCCCGCTTCGCATCCAGGCTGGCCCCGGTCGGGTTGTGCGCACGCGGGGTCAGCAGCACCGCGCGTGCACCGGCCTCCAGCGCCTGTCGCAGCGATTCAACCTGCATGCCATGCGCATCCACCGTCACCGGCAACGGCGCATGGCCCACGGCATTGAGCACATTGAGGCTGCCGAGGAAGCATGGATCCTCCACCGCGATGCGATCGCCCGGCAGCAGCCATGCCGCCAACAGGCGCTCGATGCCATCGACCGCGCCATGGGTCAGCTCCAGCGCGTACCCCTCGGGGCAATCCGCATCCAGCGAGGCGCGTGCCAACGCCTGCAACCTCGGGTCGACCGTACCCACGCCATACAGCCGCGGCGCCGCCGGGGCCAGGCGCAGGCTGGGCAGCAGGCGAGGATCCGGGTTGCCACCGGCCAGGTCCTGCAGCGCCAATCCCGGCGTACTGCCCTCGCGCGCCAGCGTCGGCGGCAGGCCACGCACCACCGTGCCGCGTCGGCCCGCGGTACTGGCCAGGCCGGCCGCATCCAGTCGCTTGTAGGCAGCAGCCACGGTGTTGCGATTGACCCCCAGCTGATCGGCCAGTTCGCGCACCGGCGGCAACACGCTGCCGGCCGGCAGGCGGCCCTTGCCGATGCCATCACGGATGCTGTCGAAGATCGACTCGGCGCTATGCCCGGTGATTTTCATTTTGTCCTATGCCAAAATAATTCTTGTCCTGTGCCAGTGTATCCCACCCTGGCCATCCCGCATTGGAGGTGCCCGCATGCCCCTTGCCGCCGCCGACTGGCCCGTCGCCCAGTCCGTTGAACAGATCGCCGCCAACCTGGTCACGGTGCGCCAACGCATCGCCGCTGCCTGCGCCCGCGTCGGCCGGGACCCGGCCAGCGTGCGCCTGCTGCCGGTCAGCAAGACCGTCGATGACGCCCGCATCCGCATGGCGGTGGCCGCCGGTTGCCGCGAGCTGGGCGAGAACAAGGTGCAGGAGGCGCAGCGCAAGGCCGAGACGATGGCCGATCTGGGCGTGCACTGGTCGGTGATCGGGCATCTGCAGACCAACAAGGCGCGCTACGTGGCGCGCTTCGCCAGCGAGTTCCAGGCGCTGGACAGCCTGCGCGTGGCCGAAGCACTGCAGCAGCGCCTGCAGCTGGAAGACCGCACGCTGGATGTGTTCGTGCAGGTCAACACCTCCGCCGAACCCAGCAAGTACGGTCTGGAACCCGCTGCCGTCGAGGCCTTTGTGCAGCAGCTTCCAGCGTTCGACCGCCTGCACGTACGCGGCCTGATGACGCTGGCCATCTTCACCCCCGAGGTCGAGCGCGTGCGTGCCTGCTTCGTGCGCCTGCGCGAACTGCGCGACCAGCTGCAGCGCACTGCACCTCCCGGCATCGACCTGTCGCAGCTGTCGATGGGCATGTCCGGTGACTTCGAAGTGGCCATCGAGGAAGGTGCCACTGTGGTCCGCGTCGGGCAGGCCATCTTCGGCGCACGCGCCACCCCGGACAGTTTCTACTGGCCCAGCAATGGAGCCCTGGCATGAAGCACGCGGTCGTCCTGCAACACGTCGCCTTTGAAGACCTCGGCACCCTGCAGCCTCTGCTGATGGCACAGGGCTGGCAGCTGCAGGTGCTGCAGGCCGGTGTCGACGCCCTCGATCCGGCCGAAGCCGCCGACCTGCTGGTGGTGCTGGGCGGTCCGGTAAGCGTCAACGACGTTGATCTCTATCCCTTCCTCGATGACAGCATCGCGCTGCTGCAATGTCGGCTGCAGCAGCAGCGGCCCACGCTGGGCATCTGCCTGGGCGCGCAGCTGATGGCGCGTGCACTCGGTGCCGACGTCGCCGCCAGTGGTGGCAAGGAGATCGGCTTTGCGCCGCTGCTGCTCACCGATGACGGCCAGCGCTCGCCACTGCAGGCCCTGCAGGGCATTCCGGTACTGCATTGGCATGGCGAGGCGTTCGAACTCCCGGCGGGTGCACGCCGCCTGGCCAGCACGCCGGCCTGCCGCCACCAGGCCTTTGCCATCGGTAACCATGCGTTGGCACTGCAATGCCATCCGGAGCTGGACGCGCGCCAGTTCGAGCGCTGGCTGATCGGTCACACCCTGGAACTGGCGCAGGCTGGCATCGATCCGAACGACCTGCGCACGCAGGCGCGTCGCTATGGCGCGCCACTGGCCGCGGCCGCCACCGCGATGTTCGACCATTGGCTGCAGGACCTGCCGGAGCTACCGCGATGAACTACCGATTGCAGATCCACCGCGATGGCGCCTATTGGGGCCACTTCGACTGCAGCGGGCCTGATGCCCTGCAGCACATGGACAGCATCGCCGCGCAGCTGCCTGCAGACCAGGGCTTCCAGCTGAAACGGCAGAAAGGCATCGGCGAAGAGCGCATCCTGTCCAGCAATGCCGATGGCCTGCGCGTACTGGCGTCGCAGATCCAGTACCGCGACCTCTGACGATCGTCACGGTAGTGCCGGCCGCTGGCCGGCACCCGACGGGGAACAGATCTGCCGGCCAGCGGCCGGCACTACCCCGGCCGTTCGCCCGCGTGCGAAGCTTGACCCATGCTGACCCTGCAACGCGGCCGCCACCACGGACTGCTCGTCGCACCGCGCTGGCCCTCCACCCGCATCCAGCTGGAAGAAGAGGTACTGCAACGCCTGCTCGACGCGCAGGCATTGCTGCCTGCCGGGCTGGGCCTGCCGGTCACGCGCGGCTTCGAACCCAGCCACCGCCGGCTTGGCAGCTTCCGTCGTGGCGCGCGTTGGCTCGGCATCGCGGTGCTCCGCGCCTGCTATCCGCAGCGCCATGATGAAGTCGATGCCATCTTTCGGCGCCAACGGCCACGACATCGATGGCCGTCATATCGATGTCTCGGTGGTATTGCACGGCAAGCGGCTGCGGCTGCTGCCACTGGGCGTGTTCACCCCGCCGCGCTGGCAGGATCGTCGCACCGCCCGCCACGCCAAAGCGATCGCCTGCGTGAAGCGCAGCCTCCAGCACTGCGGTTTCGCGCTGCACACAACCCCACCGAAGCCTTGCAGATCCACTGCGATTATCGTCCGCGCTGACCTCGCAGTCGGCCATGCATGCCGCGCCTTGCGCCCATTGATGCAAATGATTCTCTTTTGCTGTAAGGTGCAGCCGCTGCCCTTGCCGCCGCGGGCTGTTCCCTTTCCCAGTTGTCGCCCGCCCCGTGTCCACGCCTGTCGAACCGACGGATGTCGCGCAGCTGTGCGCGGCCCACTACCGGCCGCTGCACGCCCATGTCCGCCGTAAACTCCCGCAACGCAGCGACGCCGATGACGTCGTCCAGGAAACCTGGCTGCGCGTCGTCAGAATCGCCGCCAGTGGCCTGCTGAGCAATGGCCGCGCCTACCTGTACCGCGTCGCCCACAACCTGATCGCCGATCATTACCGGCAACGCCAACGCCGGCGCGAAGACGCTCTGGATGACGTGCAGCTGCTCGCCATCACTGATCCTTCGCCCCTGCCGGAGCAGCGCCTGCTCGATGCCGAACAGCTGCGCCACCTCGACGCGGTCATTGCCGCGTTGCCGCCCCGGTCGCGACAGGTGTTCCTGCTGGCACGGGTGGAGCAGATGGCACTGGCTGAGATCGGCCGACAGCTGGGGATCAGCCGGCAGACCGCGCACGGCCATCTGCTGCGTGCGCTGGTCGCGCTGCAGCAGGTACCCGGCGCATGAGCCAGGAGGCGATCGCGCGCGAGGCCGCACGCTGGTGGCTGGACGGCCGCGACGGCGGCCGTGACGAGCGTGCGTTCAGCCAGTGGTACCACGCCGATGCGCGCCACGCCGCGCAGTACCAGCACCTGCAGGCGCTCTGGCTGGCCGGTGATGCGACACCCAGCCTGCAGCGGCACCAGCTCCGGCGGCAGCGCCGGCGCCTGCGCGACGCCGGTACGGCCGTGCTGCTGCTCTGTGCGTTGGGCCTGTATACCCACCAAGCCGCGCCCCCGGCCGCGCAGATGATCCGCACGGCGGCAGGCGAGATCCGCGAAGAAGTACTGCCGGATGGCTCGCGCGTACTGCTCTCGCCCGGCAGCGAAGTCCATGTCCGCATCGATGCACAGCGCCGCCAGCTGCAGCTGGAGCGCGGCCAGGCCTGGTTCCAGGTCAGCGCCGACGCTGCGCGACCGTTCCAGGTGCATACCCCGCACGGTACTGTCACCGCGCTGGGCACCGCGTTCGATCTGGCGGTACTGCGCGACGACAGCGTGGTCACGGTCACCGAGCACCGCGTCAACGTGGTGTCCGGCAGCAGCACCCGCCAAGCATCCGAAGGGCAGCAGATGCGATTCGACGCGAAGGCATCCGCCACGCTGCTTCCAGCGGAAGGGGCTGCCCTGGCCTGGCGCGAGCGGCGCCTGCACTGGATCTCCGCACCCTTGGCCGAGGTCACCCAGGGCCTGGATCGCTGGCATGGCGGCCACACCTGGATCATCGGCGCACAGCTGCGCCAGCAGCCGGTCACCCTGCTCGGCAGCGCCGACGGCGCGGCGCGCAGCCGCGACCAGCTGGCCACACAGCTGCGTGTGCGCGTGCTCCGCCTGGGCGCGGGCGTGCAGGTGTGGCTGCCGCCACGCAAGGGACATCGCGATGCACCCTGACATCAGCCCTGCCGCTGCGTCTACCCAGGATGACGACGCGCTGCGTCAGCCCCTGGAGCTCCCGATGCCGTTTCACCGCCCCCTTGTCCTCGCCCTGTCACTGGCCTGCGCCATTCCGCTTCCACTGTTGGCGGCCAGCGCGCACGCGCAGACCGTCACGCGCCACTTCGATCTTCCTGCACAACCGCTGGCCAGCGCGCTGGATGCGTACAGCCGGCTGACCGGAGTCGATCTGGTGATCGGGGCGGCATTGCCGAGTGGCCAGACGGCACCGGCGCTGCAAGGACAGTTCGATGATGCGCAGGCGCTGTCGCACCTGCTGGTCGGCAGCGGCCTGCGCCCCCGCTTCATCGACACACGCCGTGCCACGCTGGAACCGGCGCCGACCGCACCCACCGACGGCAGCCGTCGAACCGGCCCGCTGCGCGTACAGGGCACTGCCGCGCACGGCCGGGCACCGGGTGCCGGCGCCAGCCAATATGTACCGGCCACCGGCGATGGCTTCGCGCCCTCCGTCGGCAGCGAACGCGTGGCGATGGCCCAGCGCCAGGACGGCAACAGCCTGCTGCGCTCGATGCCCGGCACCCACAGCTTCCATTCGCGCAGCCAGCCCGGCCTGCAGGTCAACATCCGCGGCATGACCGGCGCCGGGCGGGTCAACACCATGATCGATGGTGTCACCCAGGCCTTCCGCAACAACGCGGGCCATGGCTCCGGTGGCCCGTTCGCCTACGTCGACCCGTTCCTGCTGGCCGGCGTGGACGTGCAACGCGGCGCGGTCGCCGGTGGTGATGGCGCAGGCACGCTGGCCGGCAGTGCCAATTTCCGCACGCTGGATATCGATGACCTGCTCGGTGAAGACCGTCGCTGGGGCCTGCGTGCAGGCTACCGCCACGGCAACAACGGCTACGGCAATGGCCGCACCTTCGCCGGCGCCTGGCGCCACAGCGAGGACGGCGGTGATCGCCAGTTCGGCCTGCTGGCCGCTGCCAGCAGCAGCCGCAGCAGCGAATACGCCACCGCGCGGGGGCAGAAGAACACCGCCGACCCGGGCAGCCAGCAGCCCAGCAGCTGGCTGCTGAAAGCACGCCTGCAGCCGAGCGACCAGCATCGGCTGGACCTGAGCCACATGCGTTACGAAAACGACTTCTACCACAACTACCCGTGGCAGATTTCCGCACGCAACCAGCGCGCCAGCTACCACTACACGCCCTATTCGCCGTGGATCGACCTGCGCGCGACCTTTGCCAGCAACAAGACCCGGCTGTTCTATCCGCCCGTGGAGGATTCCGGCTACATCGGTCGGCGCACCCACAGCAGCCTGAGCAGCTGGACCCTCGACAACACCAGCCGCTTCGATATCGGCGCGCTGCAGGCCCGCTGGAACACCGGCATCAAGCACCAGTCGGATATCTATGTGGCCGACACCCCCACCCTGCGCGGCGCCAACCCGCAGGGCCGCAGCCAGCTGGACAGCGTGTTCAGCACGCTGGAACTGCAGTACGACGTCTACGCGCTGACCGCAGGCCTGCGCCAGGATCGCTACGGCATCCGCGGCCACGTTCCGGTGTGCTCGGATGTCCCCGGCCAGTGCGCGGAGATCAATGGCGGCGGCATCGACGTGCGCCGCACCCAGCACGCGCTCAGCCCCAGCCTGGCGGTTTCGTGGCAGGCCACCGACTGGCTGCAACTGTTCGCTGAAGTCTCCCGCACTTCGCGGCCGCCACGCGTCCAGGAGATGTTCTTCGAGAAGATCCCACTGGAAGGCATCAGCGATGCCGATGGCGTCGGCGCCAATCCGTTCCTGCGCCGTGAGCGCTCGCGCAACCTGCAGTTCGGCGCCAACCTCAGCACCGACGCGTTGCTGGTTGACGGCGACCTGCCCCAGCTGCGCGTCACCCGCTTCGACAACCGCATCCGCGACTACATCAAGCCGCAATACCTGCTGATCGTGCATCCGCCGGAAGTGGAGCCAGTCGTGGTACCGATCGACAGCGATCCGCAGCTCACTGCCTGGACCGACGCACTGGACGTGGACGACTTCAGCACCACCACGCGCTGGATGAACCACCCGGGCGTGGTGCGCATGCGCGGTATCGAGCTGGAAGCGCACTACGCCAGCACGCGCTATCACGCGACGCTGAGCTGGACCCGCTCGCACACCAGCGCGCCCGCCATCGAATTCGTCAACCTGGAAGACATCACCGCCCTGCCCGACCGCTACTGGACGCTGGACGTGGGCGGCCGCTGGTGGCAGCAGCGCGTGCAGGCCGGCCTGCGTGCCGAATACTCCGGGCCCACCGAAGAAGGCTACGACTTCTTCCAGACCCGCAAGACCGGTGGTACCGGTGTACTCCTCGACTTCTACGCCAGCTTCAAGCCCCAGCCCAGCACCACGCTGTGGCTGAACATCGAAAACCTGCAGAACAAAGCCTATGACAACAATGCCTCGATCGACAGCATCTTCAGCCCGATTCTGGACCGCGGCAACGGCCGTGGCCGCACCGTCTCGATGGGCGTCAATGTGGCGTTCTAGCCGTCGCTGGCTGCCGCTGTGCCTGCTTGCGCTGGCCGCAATGGTCAGCGCGCAGCCGATGCCCGGCACGGTGATCGACCTGGCCAGTGGCCAGCCCCTGGACGAAGCCGCATTCGTGAAGCGCGCAGCGAATGCCCCGCGACTGCTGCTGGGCGAACGCCACGATCTGGCCGGTGACCACGCCGCCCAGCGCTGGCTGCTGCACGCGCTGCAGCAGCAGCGTCCACAAGGCGCGCTGGTGCTGGAGATGATTGCCAGCGAACGCCAGCCGCGCCTGCAGCGGGTGCAGCGCTGGCTGGCCACCGGCAACCATGCCGACGGTGCGCGCCTGCAGGAGCTGCTGGGCTGGGATACACGCTGGCCGTGGGCTGCCCATGGCGGGCTGGTACAGGACGCCACCGCTGCCGGCATCCCCCTGTTCGGCGGCAATCTGTCGCGTGCCGAGGTCAATGCGTTGCTCGCTTCCAACGGGCCGGTGCGGTTCCCGATGCCCACCGCCCGGCACCGCCTGTCGGCCGTGGTGCTGGCCCAGCATGCGGACGCAGCACCGATGCTGGAAGGGATGCTGGCGGTGCAACAGGCCCGCGACACGCGCATGGCACAGGTAATGACCGAGGCACCGGCACCCACGCTGCTGTTGGCCGGCCGCTGGCATGTACTGCGCGGTACCGGCGTGCCGGGCTACCTGCCAGCGGACACACCAGCGCTGGTGATCGCACTGGCCTCGCCGGGTGAATCCGTCGAGGCGGTCGACGCCGACCTGCTATGGGCGCTGGACGATGAGTGAGCGTGGCCAACACTGGCAGGCGATCGCCATCAGCATCGGGCTTCACCTGTTGCCCCTGCTGCTGTTGGTGCACTGGGTGGCCGCGCCGCCATCGCTGCCGCCGCCCGAGCAGGACGTGCGCATCAGCCTGCGCCTGCTGGCACCGGCGACGCCGCCGCAGCCACTGGAAGAACGCCAGGCCGACACACCCAGCCAGGCGCAGCAGGCGCGCGCATCCCAACCGACGAAGTCGCCCCCTCCACCGAAGCCCACCGCCGCACGCGAGCGCGAGGTGGCCGCCAGCGAACGCGGTGGCGCTGGCCGGCAAGCCCTGCCGGTCGCCCCGCCTGCGGCCGCGACCGATGCAAGTCCCGCACCGGCATCGATCACGGCCGCGCCGCCCGCTCCCGACGCCCCACCAGCGGACTTCCAGGCCGGCGCCGCCAGCGACCAGTGGGAAGCCCGCCTGATGGCGCGGCTGGAGCGTTATCGCTACTACCCTGCTGCGGCCCGCTCACGGCGCCAGCAGGGCACTGCCTGGGTCAGGGCCAGCATCGATCGCGAGGGACGCCTGCTGGCCCTGCGGTTGGAGCAGTCCAGTGGACAACCGATGCTTGACGGCGCCGCACTGCAGACCTTCCGCCGCGCGCAGCCACTACCGCCCATTCCCGATGAACTGAAGGCACCACAGGAACTGGTGGTGCCGGTGGAGTACTACCTGCGCTAGGCGTTGTGGAACTGTGCCGCAGTCTGCGACCTCAACCCAGGTTCAGGTCAAACCCATCCGGCGCAACAGAGCAGTCCGCCGTGTGCAACGATCGCGTCGCGTATCGCCGGGCCGATGCTCGGCCGCTCCACGCCAACGGCAGCCGAACACGGCCCGGCTGTACAGGGCCGAAGAAGGCGGCCACCCGTGGTGCCCGAGCCGAACAAGCAGGGCTACGTCCACGCCGGATCCGCAGTGAAATCGATGGTCAACCAGAACGTGCTGCCCCGCGCATCCAGCCGCACGGCGATCTCATCGCGCATCGCATCAACCTCGCCCACCGAGCCCAATGGCGTACCGGGGTCTGCCAGCACATGGATCTCGATGAAGCGCATCCGCCCCATCTTCGCCACGTGGCTGGTGAAACCGGCATAGCCACGCTCGGACACGAACGCCTGCATTACCTGCTGCACGCGCCGGTCCAGGTCATCCGGCGCCACCTGCAGCACTTCGCGCATGGCTTTCCATGCACTGCGCGCCGGCACTGGCAGCACCGCCAGGCTGATCAACGCCAGCACGATCGAATCCAGGTACGGGACCCAGTGGTGCCACTCGCCGCCATGCAGGACCAGGGCCAGCACGAAGGCCAGCACGACCGCCAGGCTCATCAGGCCGCCCAGCAGCCAGCCGCGCACATCCAGCCACAACAGCGCCGAGCGCAGCCGACGCGCGCGCTGCGCGACGAATGCCGCCATTGCCAGGTTGCTGGCACTCAGCAGCGCCGCCCACCACAGCGCGGGCCCGAATTTCACTTCGTGCCCGCCCGTGGTCAAGCCAATGACCGCGTTGGCCAGCGCATACACGCAGGCCAGCGACAGGATCACCCCGCCGAGTGCCTCGACCATCGGCTCCAGGTGCCAATAGCCGTACTGGAAGCGCGGGCTCTGCTCCCGCGCCACCAGCCGCAGTACCGACAACGACACCAGGGTCAAGGCAACGTCGACCAGGCTGTACACGCCGTCAAACAGGATGGCCTGCGATCCCACCAGCAGCCCCCCGATGAAGCCGACCGCGCTCACCGCAATGGTCACCCCGATGGAGAACTTCAGGATGCGTTGCTCGCGCGCGGTATCCATCACTCGCCGAAGGGCCGACCGTCGCCGGTCAGGCCTTCAGCACCTCCACCTTGTACGAGGTCACATCGCCATCGTGCTCGATGATGAGCCCGTGCACATCCGACTCGAAGCCCGGGAAGCGCGCATTCTGTTCACGGGCAATACGCAGTGACTGGATGATCGGCTCGTCGCTGTCGCCGAATCGCTCGCCCGGCATGATGGTCGGAATGCCCGGCGGATACGGCACCAGCATGGTCGCCGCGACGCGACCACTGAGCTGCTCGATGTCGACCCGCTCGATCTCGCCCTTCACCAGGTGGTTGTAGGCATCGGCCGGGGTCATCACCGGCGTCGGCAGATCCACGTACATCTCGCGCATTACCTTGGCGACCTCGAACTCCTGGTTGAACGCGTGCAATGCATCGCACAGGTCACGCAGTCCCCAGCCGGCGTAGGCAATCGGATAGTCCGCCGCCAGCGTCGGCAATGCCTGGCTCAGCGGCGCGTTGCAGTCGTACAGCTCCTTGAAGGCCATCAGCTCGGTGACCAGCGTGCTCCACTTGCCCTTGGTGATGCCCATCGAGAACAGGAACAGCACCGAATACAGGTTGGTCTTCTCCACAGTGATGCCGCGGCCCCACAGGAACTTGCTCAGCACCGCCGCCGGAATGCCCAGCTTGCCCATGCTGCCGTCCATCGCCAGGCCCGGGGTCAGCAGGGTCACTTTGATCGGGTCGATCAGCACGTAGTCATCGACCAGATTCTCGAAGCCGTGCCAGTGCGCGTCCGGCTGCAGGTACCACTCCTCGCGCTTGGCCACCAGCGGCGCCGGCGTATCGCCCTTGTCCAGGCTGCGCTCGACCTTGGTCGGCTGCCACACACTGAACCACCAGTCGTCGCGCCCGAGGTCGTCGCGGACGTGCAGCATCGCGCGGCGGAAGGCGATCGCCTCGTCATGCATTTCCTGCACCAGCGAACGGCCGGCCTCGCCCTCCATCATCTTCGAGGCCACGTCACAGGCCGCGATCACCCCATAATGCGGGCTGGTCGAGGTGTGCATCATGAACGACTCGTTGAAGCGCTCGGCATCCAGGTCGCGCTGCGCCGAGTTGCGTACGTGGATCATCGACGCCTGCGAGAACGCGGCCAGCAGCTTGTGGGTGGAATGCGTGGTGAAGATGATCGCATCCTGCTCGCGCGGCTTGCCCTTGGCCATGCCGTAGTGGTTCTCATAGAACGGATGGAACGCGGCGTAGGCGTACCAGGCTTCGTCGAAGTGCAGGAAGTCGACCGCGCTGCCGATTTCGGCGGCGATCTTCTCGGCGTTGTAGCACAGGCCGTCGTAGGTCGAGTTGGTGACCACCGCGATGCGCGGCTTGGAACCGGCCTTGTAGGCCTGGCTGGCCAGCGGATTGGCGGCGATGCGCTGCTGCAGCGACTCCGGCGTGAACTGGTCCAGGCTGATCGGGCCGATGATGCCGTGCGCGTTGCGGCTGGGAGTGAAGTACACCGGCACCGCACCGGTCATGATCAGCGCATGCAGCAGCGACTTGTGGCAGTTGCGGTCGACGAACACCACGTCGCCGCGGGCCACTGTACCGTGCCAGACGATCTTGTTGGCGGTGGAGGTGCCGTTGGTGACGAAGAAGGTATGGTCGGCGCCGAAGTTGCGTGCTGCCTCTTCCTCGGCATCCTTGATCGGGCCGGTGTGGTCAAGCAGCGAACCCAGCTCCGGCACCGAGATCGACAGATCGCTGCGCAGGGTGTTCTCACCGTAGAACTGGTGGAACGCACGGCCGACCGGCGACTTGGTGAACGCCACGCCGCCTGCATGGCCCGGCGTATGCCAGGAGTAGTTCGACTCGGCCGCATGATGGATCAGCGCCTTGAAGAACGGCGGCAGGAGATTCTTCATGTAGTCTTCGGCCGCGCGCATCACCTGCCGCGAGATGAAGCTCTTGGTGTCTTCAAACAGGAAGATGAAGCCGTGGATGTACTTGAGCAGCTTGCTCGGCACCTTTTCGATGGTGCGCCGCTCGCCGTACAGGAACACCGGCAGGTTGGCGCGGCGCGCACTCTGCTCGCGCAGGAAGGCGGTCAGGCGCTGGAACTCGCCATCCACCTCTTCGCTGCCATCGATCGAGATCAGCACCGCCGAGGCCGCCACGTAGGTACGGGCGCCGGCACGCGCATCATCCAGGTTCAGCCCGCACAGCACCCGCTGGTCGTTGCTGCGCAGCTCTTCCACCAGGGCGCGGATCAGGATGCCGCCGATGCGCGGCGACTCGTAGTCGTTGTCGATGACAATGACCGGGTAGTCCAGGGACTTGAAGTACACGTTGATTCTCCTTGTCGAACTCAGGAACGCTGGGCGCCGGCGCTGATGGCCGATGCCTCGCGGGCGCGCTGCCGCTGCTGGCGGCGCTCCTCGCTGAAGAAGGGATAGAACACGGTGATGAACAGCACGAACAGGAAGGCGTACTGCACGATGGTTCCCGACGAGCCGTAGATCGCCCACAGGCAGTACACGACGGTCAGGCTGGTGAGGGTCCAGAACGCACCGGTATGGACCAGGGTGTGCGAACGTTCGACCACGAAGTAGCAGGCCACACACGAGTAGATGTAGGGCAGCAGGGTCAGCACCACGGCCGCCGACGTGATCACGTCGAACTGGGCGGACGCGGTTTCCGAGGTAGAGGTCACCAGCACCGCCAGGGTCATCAGCACGGCCACGATCAGCACGCCCTTGACCGGCACGTCATCCTTGTTGGTCTTGCTGAAGATGCTCGGGAACAGGCCGTCATCGGAGGCTGCCTTGGCACTCTGCGCGGTCAGCAGGATCCAGCCACCCAGCGAGCCGGCGGCGCCGATGAAGGCGCACAGGCTGACCAGCGCGCCGCCCCAGCCGCCGACCGCCTTGGCCGCCGCCAGTGCGAACGGCGCGTCGGACACCTGCAGTTCCGAGTTCGGCACCATGCCCATGATCACAGAGGAACTGGCGATGTAGGCGATGGCAGCCAGGAACACACCGGCCAGGGTGGCACGGGCCACGTTCTTCTCCGGGTTCTCGACCACGCCAGCCGTGACCGAAGCCGATTCGACACCGATGAAGGCCCACAGGGTCAGTGCCGCGGCACTGGAGATCGCGCCGAAGTTGGACTCACCGGACACGTTGTAGGCGCCCTTGAAGATATCGGCATCGAAGAAGAACCAGCCGAAGATGGCGATGCCCAGGATCGGCACCAGCGCGAAACTGGTGGTGACCGTCTGCACACGGCTGACGAAGGCCGGGCCGATCACGTTGGCAAAGCTCAGCGCCCACACCAGGATCAGCACCGCGATGCAGCGCACCAGCGGCTCGGACAGGATCGGGAAGAAGTAGCTGAAATAGCCCACCGCGGCGATCGGGATGGCAACGTTGCCGATCCAGTTGGCGAACCAGTAGATGGTATTGGTCTGGAAGCCCATGTAGGGCCCGAACCAGTCACGCGCATAGGCGTACGGACCGCCCGCCTTCGGCGCCAGCTTGCCCAGCTTGGCGAATACGAAGGCCAGCAACAGCGCACCGGCCGTGGTGATCAGCCAGCCCCAGATCGATGCGGTACCGATCTTGGCGAGGCTGGACGGCAACAGGAACACGCCTGAGCCCATCATGTTGCCGGCGACGAGGAAGGTGGCTCCGACCACCCCGATTTTCTTTGCTTCTGCCATGACAATCTCCGGTACTGGCATGAGCCCGGTGCGGCCGGGCGTGGGGACGGTTGCGCTGGCGTAACGCCGCTGGCGCTTACTTGATGAAGTTGTATTGCAGGCTGCCCTGCACCCGGACGGTGTCGCCGCGCGCGCCGCCCTGCTGTTCCAGGCGGCCGTACAGCAGCTCCATGCCCATCGTCCACGACGGCGCCGGGCTCCAGATCAGGTTGAACACGCCGTATCGGCTCTGCCGGAAGGCATCGGCGGCGAGTGCGGCATTCCGCTCCAGGGTCAACTGGCCGAAGATCAGGTTGGAACGCCAAAGCTCGGACCAGTAATGGGTGTAGCCGACGAAGCCACCTTGCAGGTCCAGCGCGTCGAGACGGCCATCGGCACCGACCACCGCGTCCAGCCCGGAGCCGGTCAGGTCCGCGGTGTAGCGGCTGAGGCCGCGCCCGCCGAGTGCGCCGAACAGCAACAGATCGCGCTCGCCCACCGATGCCGAGCCACTGAACTGCATGCCGCCGGCCATGCGCCGGTCACGCTCGCCCTCGCCGTCATAGGCCAGGCTGCGCGCCACCGCGCCCAGCTGAAGATGGCCCCAGTCGCGCTCCATGCGTGCGGTCACGGTCACATCCGGCAGCCGGTTCACTGCGGCCCGTTCATCACTGGCACCGGCCAGTTCGGTCTTGGGGTCTTCGGCCGCCAGCGTCAGGGTGTTGCCCTTGCCCATCGCGAAGCTGTGGTGGATGCCGGCCACCAGCAGATAGCCGGCGCCGCCGGGACCGGCGAAGTCGAGCGTGTCGGGCAGGCTGTCCGGGTCCATGAAACTGGAGTAACCGTAGCCGGCATAGGTATTGCCAAGCTGGCCATACGCGTGGCGCAGGCGGAACGCGTAGCCATCGCTGCTGCCGAAGAAATCATTCTCCAGGTAGAAGCGCAGGTTGCCGTGCGTGGTCGGGCGCCGCGCCTCGAAGCTGAAGCGGGTCTGCTTGGCGTGGATGTTGAAATTGGAAACATCGCGATGGCTGCCGCCCACCGGCATCGATGAGGGGATGAACTGATCCTCGTCACCGGCCGCACGCGAATCGGCAATCGCATCGAGCTTGGCATAGCCGCCAATGCGGATCACCGTGTCAGTGCCTGGAATGGCAAAGAAGCCCTTCAGATCCGGGTCGGTCGGCCCAGCGGCGCTGTCGGGACGCGAGGCCGCCGTCGAGGGGTCGGCCACCGATTCGCGCTGCGGCAGCACCGGTTGCGCCACACCCGGCACCTGGGTGGGATGCAGCAGGTTGGCGCTGCTGCCAGGTGGTGTCACCGGCGCCGTTACCTGCGCAGCCGCGACAGCGCCCTCGCGTTGTTCGAGCCGATCCAGGCGCTTCTGCATGCCCTCCAGTACCTGCCGCATGGCAGCGATTTCCTGGCGCAATGCGTGCGCATCCTCCTGACCATTCTGCTGCGCATATGCTGGCGTGACCGCCAGCGCGGTCAGGCAGGCCAGACTCAGTACCGCAAAGCGCATTGCATCCTCCCTGGACGAACATTCGCAGCACACTGACGGCGCGCGCGCAGGCGCAGCTCCGACGTTGCGTTGCCGTTGCTGGAAATGCGGGTACTGCGTCGACGACACCGGCCAGCCTGCGCGTGGCAGGCAACAGGACGATGACACTGCCCCGCCCGTACCGATATCGACGCCATCAGGGCCGCACTGCCGGAGAGGTGGCGACCGCAGCGGTCTGGGTAACAACCAGGGAGTGAGAACGTCGTGAATGGCTGTGCCGACTGCCCCGGTTCAGGGCGTGTCAGGCGCGGCATCCCTGGCGCGTTGACGCTGTATTCCATGCGTCACAGGCTAATCCGCCTGTCGTTTTTGGCCTTGATTGGAATCAAGGCGCGATGCTTGATGACAGTCACGATTCAGACGTGACGACGAACAGGTGGTGCGCAGCCTGCATCATCCGCACAAGTGACCAAACGCAACAGGCCCGCATGCTGCCATGCGGGCCTGTGGTGTCGCATCACGGCATGGGTGCCGGTCAGCGTGGGCCCAGCACCGTCTGCAGGTCAGCGCCTTGTGGCAGGCCGGCGCGACGCTGCACCTGGCCCTGCGCATCCTGGAACAGGATGCCCGGCGTGCCCTGGAAGCCCATTTCAATCATCAGCACCTGGTTGGCATCGAGCTTGCCGGCGATCTCGCGGCTGATGCTCGGCAGGGCCTTGATGCCACCACGGTCGAACTGGTGTTCGTTTTCCAGCAAGGCCGCACTCGGGTCACGCGCAGACAGGATGGCCGCAGCCTTGGCCGGGCTGTCCTCGCGAATCACGCCGACCATGATGTGGCGCAACTGCACCTTGCCGGCGTCGACCCACGGACGCGCCGCTTCCCAGAACTTGTGGCAGTACGGGCAGTTGGCATCACTGAAGGTATAGACCACGCGCGGCGCATCGGCCTTGCCGTCACGCACCCAGGCACTGGCCTCCAGCTTGGTCCACATCTTGGCCGACATCGGTGCTGCGACCAGCTTCTCCACTGCCTCAGCGGCCACGTCGTTGCCCTCGGCATCGAACAGGCTGCCTACCAGCACATGCTTGCCGTCGGCGGTGACATAGGCTGCGGCCGGCTGCTGCCCGCCCACCACGCCAGCGAATCCACGCAGGCCACCCGGCGCATCGAACTCGGCAACGACTTCAAAACCGTGCTTCTCGATGCCTTTCAGCACTGCGGGGCGCTCGCCCTTGGCCGCTGGGGCCTGAGCGCTCGCTGCCGGCGCTGCCGCCTTGCCCGGCGGGGTCTGGGCCTGGCTGCAGGCGGCCAATGCCAGCATGACCGGCAGCAACAGCACCGCTGGAGCGATGCGCAGGGAAGTCGACAACATGGGAACTCCGTAGTGAGATGCCCGCGCAGGCTACCGCAGCCGGCGCAGTTTGTGTTCAAGACCCGCCGCCGTCAGTTCGCCAAGGTGGAGTTCGCGCAGGCGGCCTCCGGCGTCGAAGAACAGCGTCGACGGATAGGCCTGTACACCCAGCACGGTTGACGCCGACGCGGTATCGTCCAGCAATACATTGCCCAGCCGGAGCTGTTCGGATGCGATGAAACCCTTCACTTCGTCCAGGGTTTCCCCCTGGTTGAGGAACACGAACTGCACGTCAGTATGGGTCTGCTGTGCGGATGCCAGCACCGGCATCTCGCGACGGCAAGGTCCACACCAGCTGGCCCACAGATTCAGCACCACCGGTTTGCCACGGAGCTGCTGCAGGTCGATCCTGCGCCCCTGCAGATCGACCACCTGGACCGCCGGCAGCGGCATCCGCCGCTCCTGCCATGCTGCGAGCAGGTGGCTGCCCGCCGCCCACAGCACCACACCCACCAGCACCCCCGCCAGCACCGGCGCACGCAACGCGCGCCACAGCCGCAGCCGCCAGGTGCCCCACGCCAGGCCGGCAACCAGCACGACGGCAACGTGATACCCACCGTCGGCGATCTGCAGGATGCTCCAGGGGGCCTCACGGTAGAGCGCGAAGTTCAAGGCCACGAAGCTGATGCGTCCACACAGCAGGCCGATCAGCAACATGTCCAGGACCAGGCTGGCCGCGGAAGGCACTGCCATCCCGTCCTTCGGCCGCGGCCACAGGTGGGCCACCGCCATGGCCATAAGCCCGCACATCAGGATCAGCACCACCGGCATCGGCACCGGTCCAACACTCGACATCAACCCACCTGTCCCATCATCTCGTTGCCTGCATGGTCAAAGCGTCGCGCCCAGGTTGCAAGTGCGACGCCCGCCGCAGGCTTCAGGCCGCGCTGCGCGGCATCTGCATGCCAGGCGCCGGTTGCAGCCCGCGCAGGCTGCCCGCCACCGACGACAACAGCGGTCGTTCGCGCCGATTGTTGTTGACCTGCCGGCGATAGTTGGCCGGCGTCATCCCGACAATGCGCAGGAACAGGCGGCGGAACGCGCTCTGGTCTGCATAGCCCACGCCCCAGGCCACTTCATCGATACCCGCCCCCTGCTGCAGCAATGTCTGCGCCTTGGCGATACGCAACCGCTGGCAATACTCGATCGGACGCAGGCCGGTGGCCTTCAGGAAGCGCCGCTGCAGAGTCCGCGGTTCCAGTCCGGAAACCTCGCAGATCGCTCCGAGCGTGGCCCCACGCGCAGCGGTGGTATGCAGCCAGCGTTGCGCCTTCAGTACGTCGCGATCGCCGTGGGCGAAGTTGGCACTGAAACGCTCCAGATCCTGCTGGATCGCCGCTGGCACCGTGATCCCCAACTGCTGCGCCACGGAACTCGCTACGCCTTGACCGTGCAGCCGGTACAGCAGGCGCAGGGCGAGGAAGCGCCAGGCCTGGGACCCGGCCACCGTCAGCAGATCACCGTCGTCGACCAGCGCGCGCTCACTGGGCACCCAGCTGGCCGACTGCCCCTGCAGGCCCGGATGGCGCCCGAGGTCCGGCCCACTGACGGTGCGCCCGGCAAGCAGACCGGCGCGTGCCAGCATGCTGACACCATCGCTGGCAGCTGCCAGCAGACTGCCGCCATCGTAATGCGCGCGCAGCCAATCCAGCAGGACCTCATCGGCGCGCAGGCAGACGCCTTGACTGATCTGGCCAGGCACGGCGATCACGGCGGGAATGTCCGCCTCGAGCATCTCCGCGCCGGCAATGCGATGCACGCCGGTCTGGCTGGCTGGCACGACCCAGCGGGTCACCAGGACACGCTTGAACGGGCGACGCTGCTGCTGGGCAAGGCGGTTGGCGACATGTGCCATTTCGGTCAGCACGGAGGCGGCCGACGGGTCGCCTCCCGGGTACTCGACCACCGCGACCTCTACGAATCCTTCGTTCCTGAATCCTTCCACAGAGCATCTCCTCGGTTCGTTGCGGGCCATCCAGCGGCCGGTTCAGGCGCAGGGTAGGAACTGCCACGACGGCGGGGCTATGAAGAAAGTTGCAAAGTGCGCTGAATGCGCCGTCAGCGCCGGGAGCTTGACCCTGGACCGGACTCAAGGCTTCAGAATGACCGGCAGCATCCGCAGGAATCCGCCATGAACATTGGTCAACTGGCGCGCCAGGCCGGCGTACCGATCGATACCGTGCGCTACTACGAGCGCCAGCAGTTGCTGCCCACCGCGGCACGCTCGGCCGGGGGCTACCGCATCTTCGGGGAGCAGGACCTGCGCCGGCTGCGCTTCATCCGCCGCGCCAAGACGCTGGGCTTCAGCCTGGAACAAATCGCCGAACTGCTGGCACTCAGTGATCGCCACCCGCAGGACATGGGCAGCGTGCGCGACGCGGCGCAGGCCCGCCTGCAGGACATCGCGCAGCGCATGGCTGAACTGCAACGCATGCACAGCGCGCTCTCACAGCTGGTCGACGCCTGCCCCGGCCACGGCACCCTGGATCAGTGCCCGATCCTGGCGGCGCTGACCGACGGCGCCGACTGAGTACGTGCGATCGTCGTCCTCCTCGCAACGCGCGTGAGGAAAAGTGCAACAAATGCTTGCCAACCCTCTGGGGCAAGGCTATTATTTCGCTCCTCAGCGACGTGGGGCCATAGCTCAGCTGGGAGAGCGCCTGCATGGCATGCAGGAGGTCAGCGGTTCGATCCCGCTTGGCTCCACCAATCTTTCGGCATTAGGCCGTCGAAAGGTCGCTAAAGAACATTGATGAGAATTGCGTCCCCATCGTCTAGAGGCCTAGGACATCACCCTTTCACGGTGGCGACCGGGGTTCGAATCCCCGTGGGGACGCCACTCATCACGAACAACGAGGACCCGTCCGATAACCGGGTCTTTTTTGTTCACCGCCTACCGGCATTCAGGTTGTGGCGTTGCGGCTCCCCTGCCCTTGGTGGCAAAGGTTGAACCGAAACGAAAAAAGTTCAAAAAAAGCTTCCACAAACGTGAACACGCAGGTATGATAGGCGGCTCGGTAACACGGGGCCATAGCTCAGCTGGGAGAGCGCCTGCATGGCATGCAGGAGGTCAGCGGTTCGATCCCGCTTGGCTCCACCACTTTCGACATTAGGCCGTCGAAAGTTCTACAACTTGAAGTTTTTCGTGCGTCCCCATCGTCTAGAGGCCTAGGACATCACCCTTTCACGGTGGCGACCGGGGTTCGAATCCCCGTGGGGACGCCAGTTTCAAAACGGACTCTGCTCACGGCAGATATCCGGAGTTTCATGGGGCCATAGCTCAGCTGGGAGAGCGCCTGCATGGCATGCAGGAGGTCAGCGGTTCGATCCCGCTTGGCTCCACCACTTCGACATTAGGCCGTCGGAGGATCTACAACTTGAAGTTTTCGTGCGTCCCCATCGTCTAGAGGCCTAGGACATCACCCTTTCACGGTGGCGACCGGGGTTCGAATCCCCGTGGGGACGCCAATTCTTGAAAACCCCGGCTTCGGCCGGGGTTTTTCTTTGCCCGCGACCTGCCATCAAACCGCCCTGCCCGGGAATGGCTTCACCCCGCCCACGGCTCAGAACCGCCGATACATCCCGATCGATGCCGGTGCAGTCGGTGCGAAACCAAACTGCGCGTACAACCGATGCGCCTCGCCATCGGCCAGCAGGCTGACGTACGCCGACGGCGGCAGGTTGGCCTGCATCCAGCCGTCCAGCCGCCGCATCACTTCCTTGCCAAGGCCCTGCCCCTGCAACCGCGGCAGTACCGCGATATCACAGACCTGCAGGTGGCAGCCGCCATCGCCGACGATACGGCCCATCGCCACCAGCTCAGCGCCCTGGTAGGCACATACGCCGAACAGCGTATTGGGCAGCGCGCGGGCGGCTGCTTCGCGGGACTTGGCGCTTAGGCCTGCGAGCACGCGCAACTGGCAGTAGTCCTCAACCGTGGGTACGGCTTCGCGGAACTGGCAGGTGATGGAATCATTCATGCGGCATCTCCGGATGGGTCGGGCTATCCTGCCGCATCCACGTCGCAGCCGCTGCGACCCAGGCCCACAGAGTCCCATGTGCTATTCCGCCCTGATCCGCGCTGACTACGCCAAACTGGTACGCGAGTTCGGCGCCATCCTGTCGCTGGAGGACTTCGCCGAACTGTACGCACACGATCCGGGCAAGAAACGGCCGAAGACTCCTAAGGCGATGGATGACGGATTCGCCGGTGCGCGTACCGAACAGGGGCGGGACATCGTGGCGAAGATCCAGCAATGGCATGCGCAGGAGCAACAGGCCCTGGAGGCCGAACTGGCCCGGCAACGCGAACGACGCGATGTTGCCCATGCCACGCTGGCCACCCGGCCCACGCAGAAAGCGCGCAACGACCTGCGCGTGGCCGGCAACCGCATCGAGCGCGCACAGGCCCGGCTGGAAGACCTGCATCGGGTGCAGCTGCTGCCGCGCGACAACCGCATTTTCCCAGGTACCTACGCACCGGTGATGGTCAGCGAGAACGGCCAGCGCGTGATCAAGCCGATGCGCTACCAGTGCCGGCTGCCGGACAAGCCGGCGCGCAACGACGTGCTTTACCCCGGTACCTACAATGCGCGGCGCGACAGCCTGGAAGGTTACTGGCGGGGTGCGTTCGGAGTGCGCCATGGCGTGGTGGTGGTGCAGGCGTTCTACGAGCACGTGCCCCGCCACGCCATCGCCGGCCGCACCCTCGGTGCCAACGAAAAGGAAGAGGACGTGGTACTCGAATTCCGTCCCGATCCGCCCCGCGACCTGCTGCTGGCCTGCCTCTGGGCGGAATGGGAAGGGCCGGAAGGCCGCCTGCTGTCGTTTGCCACGATCACCGACGCACCTCCCAGCGACGTCGCCGCTGCCGGGCATGACCGCGGGGTGGTGCCGATCCGCAAGGAACACCTCGACGCCTGGCTCAACCCCGAACCGGATGACCTGGCGCGCCAGTACCGCATCCTCGATGACCGCGAGGAGATCCGTTACGTGTACGAGGAAGCGGGCTGAGCGCCGGACGCAATTGAAAAACCCCGCCTGGGCGGGGTTCCTGGATCAGGGGTGGCCGCCGCACATCGCCTCTTCGCAGAAGGCTTGTTCCTGCAGGCACTGCTCAACCTCACCGCCGCGTGCGATGCAGCTCTTGTAGAGCTGGAAACAGGGCTGGCCGCACCATGCGGCAGACGCCGTACCACCGAAGACCGTCATCGAAAGGACACCCGCAGCAACCATGCGCTTGATCCACTTCTTCATGCCACTCTCCTTGTAGGCCTGAGCATTCAGGCCTTGGCAGCATATCCCTCCTGCCGGTCCGCAGTGGGATGCTCAGGCCTTGACGCTGGAGCGGCCAACCGCACGCGCCAGCGCGCGTGACAGATCGGCCGACAGGTACGGCTTGACCAGCAGCAGGCCGGCCGACATCGGCGCCGGCAGCTGCTCGGCCAGCATCCCGGTGGCCAGCACGAACGGAATGCCACGCGCCGAAAGCGCTGCAGCCACTGGTTCACTGGTCTCGTTGCGGGCCAGCCGGTAATCCAGCAGGGCCACGTCAGGAGTGCTCTGCTCCAGCAGCCGCAGGGCCTCGGACACACTCGCTGCAAGCCCGACCACAGTCGCACCGGCGTGCACCAGCTGCATCTGCAGCAGGGCCGCACTCATTTCGTCGTTCTCGACCACCAGCACCCTCAGGTCCTGCAACACTGTCATCGGCTACCGCTCCTGGAGGCAATTGCTCGCTGGGAGTATAGCTATCAAGGGGCCAATGCCGACAGGAACCGCCCTCATAGGCCCTCCTACTATGCATCGCCTGCCGACCTCGGTTACACTCGCACGCTGCCTGCCGGTGTGGCGGAATGGTATACGCAGCTGACTCAAAATCAGCCGGGGGTGACCCCATGAAGGTTCGAGTCCTTTCACCGGCACCACTGCATCAAAGGCCAGGTCCATGACCTGGCCTTTTGCATTTCCCAGGCCCGAGCGCCGGCACTGGCAAGCATGCCCCAGCATGCCCTGCCCGCGCGATTGCCCCTCCTTCGGCGTCCGACGCAGTCGCCTGGTCCCACTACTTCCCGCTGCCGGGCGTGATCGAGCACAAACGCCGACGACCAGTTGATCGGCACCGGCGGCGGCTGGCCAGCTACGGCGGCGAGGAGTTCATCGCGGCCCTGCCCGCGCCCGACGCCGCCCAAGCCCTGGGCCTGGGCGGCGTCGAGCGCCGCCATGGAAGCCGCCGCCTGCCCGCCGCAGAGGCCCATGTGACCATCAGCATCGGCGTAGCCTGGCAGGCCGCGCATGAGCAGGCCGACCCACGAGGCCTGGTCGAGCGGGCCGACCAGGCCCTGTACCGGGCAAAGCATGCCGGCCGCAACTGCGTGCATGCTGCCCCGGCGCTCGAGGCCGGGGAACAGCACTCCGACCGCCGGGCCTAGACCGCGCGCAGCACCGCCGCGCCATGCAGGTTCCCCGCCCCACCCTGCACGCGGAAGCTGGCCACGGTCTGCAGCAGCTGCGCTGACTGCTCCTCCATGCTGCGCGCCGCGGCCGAGGCTTCCTCGACCAGCGCAGCGTTCTGCTGGGTGCCCTGGTCGATCAGATCGACAGCGTGGTTCATCTGCTGGATGTCGTCGCTCTGCTGCTGCGCGGCCATGCTGATCTCCGACATCAGGTCACTGACCCGGCGCACATTGACCACGATCTCGTCCATGGTGCGGCCAGCGCTCTCGACCTGCGCGGTGCCGGCGCCGACATTGGCCACCGACGCATCGATCAGCTGCTTGATCTCCTTGGCGGCACTGGCCGAGCGCTGCGACAGTTCGCGGATCTCCGTGGCGACCACGGCGAAGCCACGCCCGTGTTCGCCCGCACGCGCCGCCTCCACCGCCGCGTTCAACGCAAGGATGTTGGTCTGGAAGGCGATGCCGTCGATCACGCCGATGATATCGACGATGCGCCGCGAGGATGCGTTGATCACCGCCATGGTCTGGACCACTTCGTGCACCACGTTGCCGCCGCGCGCAGCGACATCGGCAGCCCCACCGGCCAGCTGACTGGCCTGCCGTGCGTTGGTCGCAGTGCGCTGCACGGTCTCGGCCAGGCCCTTCATCGACACGGCGGTCTCCTCCAGCGACGCTGCCTGCTGCTCGGTGCGCTGCGACAGATCGCTGTTGCCCTGCGCGATCTCGGTGGCGCCGACGGCGATGGTGTCGGCGGCGAACTTGATCTGGCCGATGATCGCGGCCATCGCCTCGACCAGCGAATTCACACCTTCGCACAGCTCGGCGATCGGCCCGTTCTTGTCGGCGGTGGACACGCGCCGGGTCAGGTCGCCCTCCTTGGCGGCCGCCACCACTTCACGGGTCTGCGCCACGGCGCGCTGCATGGCCTGGTTCTCATGCACCTGCGCGGTGATGTCGGTGGCGTACTTGACGATCTTGAACGGCTTCCCATTGAGATCCAGGATCGGATTGTAGGACGCCTGGATCCAGACCTCGCGCCCGCCCTTGCCGAGGCGCCGGTACTGGCCGGCATCGTATTCGCCACGGCCCAGCTTCTCCCAGAACTGCCGATACTCGGCACTGCCACGATGCTCGGGCTCGACGAACAGCGAGTGGTGCTGGCCGCGCACGTCGTCCAGGCTGTAGCCGGTGGCGGCCAGGAAGTTGTCGTTGGCCGACAGGATGCGGCCGTCCATACCGAACTCGATCACCGCCTGCGACTTGTCGATCGCCGCCAGCTGCCCGGCCGAGTCGGCCGCCTGCAACTTCTGCGCGGTGATGTCGGTGGCGAACTTGACCACCTTGTAGGGACGCCCCTGCCGATCCAGTACCGGGTTGTACGAGGCCTGGATCCAGATCTCGCGCTGGCCCTTGCCGAAACGCCGGTACTGGCCAGCGTCATATTCGCCACGACCCAGCCGCGCCCAGAAGTCACGGTATGCAGCGCTACGCGCCTGCTCGGGATCGACGAACAGGGAATGATGCTTTCCCTGGATCTCCTCCAGCCGGTAGCCCATCGCCTGCAGGAAGTTGTCGTTGGCCTGCAGGATGGTGCCATCGAGGGCGAACTCGATGACCGCCTGGACCCGGTGCAGCGCCGCAACCTGGGCTTCCAGCTCGGCACGGCCATCCGACACGGCCTCGGTGCCGGTGCGGTGCTGCGGTGCCAGCGCGCCCAACAGGGCACGCCACGGCGACCAACGGGTATGCAGCTCGGCCGGCGCCTGCGCACCTGCCGTGAAGCCTGGAATGAGCATTGTCTGATCCTCGGTGTCCGGTAAGCGGTTGCGACCCGACGGGCGGGATGCCCGACGGCAACTTCAGTTGCCAGGGACTACAGGTGCCAACCGGCACCTCTCGAGCGACTACCAAGAACGTCTGCTGCGGGTGCGATCGGCATTTGGGAGTGGCGGAACACACAGCGCGGGCCGCCCATCGGGGACGGCCTGGGGTCCTGCGGCGGGCCACTGGAGCGGGATCCAGAGGGAATATCGGCGATGCGATCGGTGGCTTTAGCCGGATTCCGCGACGCCCGTCGCAACTTCAGATGCGGCTGCAGGGATGCGGTAGACAATCGCGATGTACTTCACATTCTGCCCCCGCGCGACGGGGACACCGCCGAGCGGTTACGCCAGGCGCCAGCTGGGCATAGCCTTGCCGGGCACGATGCAGTTCAAGCCCAAAAGGTTTGCATGACCAACGGGCGATTCCGCGGCAGGTGAAAACGGCCAGCATGCAGCGGACCGCAGGATGCGCACTGACACGGAGATCGCATGTTCCCACGCTTGGCCAGCTTCCTGATCCTGGGCCTGTGCAGTACCGGCGCCCTCGCTGCAGATGCCACCTATCGGCCCGCCTTTCAGCCGGACCAGCTGAAGGGGCCGCCTGTCGGGCGACCGAACGAGGTGCTGGTACTGGGCACCGCCCACCTGTCCGGCCTGCCCAAGTCCTTCCAGCCCGCCTTGCTTGAACCGTTGCTGCAGCGACTGATCGCCTGGAAGCCCGAGCTGATCGCCACCGAAGACCTGTCCGGCCTCCAGTGCGATTCCATGCGTCGCTACCCGGCACGCTATGCGGAGAGCGTGGCCACCTACTGCTTCGACACCACCGCTGCGCAGGCTGCCACCGGCCTGGACGTGCCCGCAGCGAACGCCCAGGCCGAGCGCCTGCTTGCGACTTGGCCGGACGAGCCGATGCCCGCCCAGCGTCGTCGGCTTGCAGCATTGTTCCTGGCAGCGGGCGAACGCGGCTCGGCGCAGGTGCAATGGCTGCGCCTGCCTGCGTCCGAGCGCAAAGCCGGCGATGGGCTGACGCCGGCCCTGGTCGAGATCCTCGGCAAAGGCCTGGTCCGCCGCAATGAAACCAGCCTGATCGCCGCCGTAGTTGCCGCCCGCCTCGGGCATGAACGGCTGTGGGCCGTGGACGACCACACGGCCGATTCTCCCACACCGGCCGAGGATGAGGCGGCGGCCAGTGCAGCCATCACCGGTGCTTGGAACAATACGCATTCGCGGGCACGACGGGAGGCCGATGAACGCCTCGTGGCCAATCTGGACAAGCCCGGCGGCGTCATGGCGCTGTATCGGGATTACAACAGCCCGGCGGCAGCGATGGCAGCGTACCAGAGCGACTTCGGCGCGACGCTCGTCGAGCCGTCCTCCAAGGCGTTCGGCCGGATGTATGTCGGTTACTGGGAAACCCGCAACCTGCGCATGGTCGCCAACATCCGCGACGTGCTCGGCCTGCACCCTGGCAGCCGAATGCTGGCCATCGTCGGTGCCTCGCACAAGGGCTACTACGAGGCCTACCTCAATCAGATGCACGACGTGCAGCTGGTCAGTACGGACGCAGTATTGCGTTGACCAGGATAGGTGCACGCGATGCGCTGGCACTATCCTGCAAGGCCCGTCTGCAGGTGCCGACATGCTGAAAGTGATCGCCGAGGATTTCATCCATCCCGATGCGGTGGACACCGTGCTTCCCCTGTACCGCGAGCTGGTCGCATGCACGCAGCGAGAGCCGCTCTGCCTCGGCTATGAACTGTTCGTCGACCACAAGGACCCCGGGCATTTCGTCTTCATCGAGCAATGGCCAGACCGCGACGCTCTGGATATCCATTGCGCCAGCGAGCACTTCCAGCGTCTGGTGCCTCAGATCAACGCGTTCCAGCGCGCACCGTGCCGGGTCCTGCTGATGGACGCCGCACGGATGTAGTGCCGGAAGCGAGACGCCCGCCGTCGCCGCGGCCATGCCGCCACAGCAACACGCAGGCCGCAACCGTGCAGGCCAAGCTCAGGACCAGCAGCGCGACCGCGCCTTGCTGCAACACGGGCAACAACGCCTGCGCGTGCGGGTCCCCGCGCAGCTGTTCGGCGCGCAGGCAGGTGGCCAGCGCCAGGCACCAGCCGACCAGCGCCGGGATGAACATGCGTACCGCAACCGGGTTCCAGGCCTTCATGGGTTCACCTGCTTGAGTGGAGATGCGCGCAGTATTCGCGCGCGTCCTCTCACAGGCTGAGATCAGTCCTCGGCGGCGTCGGCATCGTCGCCTGGAAGCCCCGACAGCTCGCCCTGCACCTGCACGTTGTTGCGCCCCAGCGCCTTGGCCCGGTAGCACTGTGCATCGGCAGCGGCCACTGCCTGGTCCACGCTCATGCCCCCCGCCAGGGGCGCGATGCCGATGCTGGCACCGACCCGCAGCCGATGCTGATCCCACGGAATGGACAGCGCTGACAGGGTCTGCAGGAGTTCACCGCCGATCCGCGCGGCACGACGCGGCGTACACCCGGACAGGATCACCGCGAACTCGTCGCCGCCCAGCCGCGCCACCACGTCCGAATCACGCACACCATGTCTCAGCACACTGGCCACCGCCCACAGCACGGCATCGCCGGCCAGGTGGCCCCAGGTGTCGTTGACCGGCTTGAAGCGGTCCAGATCGATGTACATCAGCGACGCGGCCTGCCCGGTGCGCTCGACACGGGTGATCGCCTGCTGCAGGTGCACCTCGAAACCGCGGCGGTTGCTCAGTTCGGTCAGTGGATCGATCTCGGCCAGGTGGCGGGCTTCGCGCTGCCGCGCCCGCTGCTGGGTGTCGTCGCGCAGCACCCACACCGCGCCGCGCACATGGCCCTCGTCATCGCGCAGCCAGGCCCGCGTCAGGTCCACCGGCACCGTTGCCATGCCCAGGCGCAGCAGCAGGTCGGCGTGCAGATCCACCGCGTTGCTCTCCGGGTCCAGCAGTACCGACACATCCAGTACCGAGCCGGGCGCGTACTCGGTGGTCAGCGCCAGCACGTCCTGCACCCTGTGCCCGGCCAGCGACAGCGCGCCATCACCGGCCAGGGTGCGTACCGCGGCCGCGTTGGCATAGTCGATGCGGCCGTCAAGGTTGACGCTGAGCACCAGGTCGGCCACCGCATCCAGGGTGATGCGGCTGCGCTGTTCGCTCTCGAACAGCCGTTGCTCACTGCTGCGCTGGGCGGTGATGTCCTGGATCTGCGACACGAAATGCAGTGGCTGGCCATGCTCGCTGCGCACCAGCGACACCGACAGCCGCGCCCAGATGATGCGGCCGTCGCGGTCGAGATAGCGCTTTTCAAGGTGGTAATGGCTGCGCCGTCCGGCCAGCAGATCCTGCACCAGGGCCAGGTCGGTCTGCAGGTCATCGGGATGGGTCAGGCGCTGGAAGTCGACCTGCAGCAGCTCTTCGCGCGGGTAACCCAGGATCCGGCACAGCGCATCATTGACGTCCAGCCAACGCCCCTCCAGCGACACCAGTGCCATGCCCAACGCCGCCGACGTGAACGCACCTGCGAACTTTTCCGCCGACAGCCGCGCTTCGGCCCGTGCCTGCAGGATTTCGGTGATGTCGATGGCCATGCCGACATAGCCGATGCGTGCGCCATCGGCACCTTCCATGCGGCTGATCGACAGGCGCACCTGGCGTGGCAGGCCCTCCTTGCGCAGCAACGTCCACTGCCGCGAGTAGGTCTGCCCGTCAGCGCGAGCACTGAGCGCTTCGAACACGTCGGGAAGGTTGCCCTCGGCATCGGCCAGCGGCCCCAGCCAGGCTTCCAGTTCCCCCGGATCGTGGAACGCATCGAGCCGGCGCTGGCCGACCACCTCCGCTGCGCTGTAGCCCAGCAGGCGCTCCGCACCCGTGTTGAACAGAGTGATGGTGCCATCGGTATCGGTGGCGATCACCGCTACCTCATCGGACGCATCGACCACGGCCTGCAGGCGTTGGCGGGTTTCGGCCGCGTCCTGCCTCGCCTGCTGCAGCTCGGTGACGTCGGCATGGGCACCGGCCATCCACAGCGGCATGCCCTGCCCGTCCCATTCAAAGACGCGGCCACGGTCCTGGATCCAGATCCACTGGCCGTTCCTGTGGCGCATGCGCAGCAGGCAGGCGTAGTTGTCGCTGCGCCCTTGGAAATGGTCGTCCAGCGCAGCATCGGACAACGCAATGTCATCGGGATGGACCAGCTTCAGGAACGTCTTCTGGCAGATGGGTTCCAGCTCTTCCAGGCGGTAACCGACGATCTCGGCCCAGCGCGCGTTGACCCGCATCTCGCCGGTCTGCACGTTCCATTCCCAGGTTCCCGCGGCGGTACCGTCGATGATCATCGCCAGGCGGCGACGCTCTTCCGCCAGCTCCTGCAGGCGGCGCTCCAGCAGTCCATTGCCGTGGGTGCCCTGGCCCGGCATCAATCCGGTCTCCTGCCGGCACGGGCAGGCGCCGACCGCAGCGCAGCGCTGCGGCCGCCGGTACGAGCAACGGGTGGTGCTGGCGTCATGGCCCTCCCCAGCAACAGCGGGGTGGCCGGACGCCTCCCCTCAAGCGCAAGTGTGCGCAATCACGGGGAAAATCGACAAGTCCCCCGCCACGAATCAAGCGTGACGGGGAACACGGTCCTCAGCTGCGCTTGGCGCGGGCGAAGGCCTCGGCCAGGGCGTTGTTGGCCGGGGGCGCGGACGCGGCAGGACGACCGCCATTGCCTTGGCCCCGGTTCGGCCCGCGGTTCTGGCCGCCTGCATCGCGGCGCGGCCCCTGCCCATGGCTGCGCTCATCACGCTGGCCCGGGCGGCTGGTGGCTTGCCCGGGGGTATCGTCCAGGCGCCGGGTCAGGGCGATGCGCTTGCGCGCCACGTCCACCTCCAGCACCTTCACCTTGACGATATCGCCGGCCTTGACCACGTCGCGCGGGTCCTTCACGAACGTATCGGACAGGGCCGAAATGTGGATCAGGCCGTCCTGGTGCACACCGATATCGACGAAGGCACCGAAGGCCGCCACGTTGCTGACCACTCCCTCGAGCACCATGCCCTCGCGCAGGTCCTTGATGTCCTCGACGCCCTCGGCGAAGCGTGCCGCCTTGAACTCGGGGCGTGGGTCTCGGCCCGGCTTCTCCAGTTCCTTGAGGATGTCACGCACGGTCGGCACGCCGAAGGTGGCATCGGTGAACTGCTCGGCCTTCAGGCCGCGCAGGAAGCTGCCATCACCGATCAGCGCCTTGATCGGGCGCGCGGTGCTGGCCACGATGCGCTCGACCACCGGGTAGGCTTCCGGGTGTACCGCCGAAGCATCCAGCGGCTCATCTCCGTCGGCAATGCGCAGGAAGCCCGCGCACTGTTCAAAGGTCTTCTCGCCCAGGCGCGCGACCTTCAGCAGGTCCTTGCGGCGCTTGAACGGGCCGTTCGCATCACGGTGGCGCACGATGTTCTCGGCCACCGTGGCCGACAGGCCGGACACCCGCGACAACAGTGCAGCCGAAGCAGTGTTCACGTATACGCCCACGGCATTGACGCAGTCCTCGACCCGTGCATCCAGCGCCCGCGCCAGGCGGTACTGGTCAACATCGTGCTGGTACTGGCCGACACCGATGGCCTTGGGTTCGATCTTCACCAGTTCGGCCAGCGGGTCCTGCAGGCGGCGGGCGATCGACACCGCCCCACGTAGCGACACGTCCAGCTCCGGGAACTCCCTGGCCGCGAACTCGGACGCCGAGTACACCGACGCGCCGGCCTCGCTGACCACTACCTTCTGCAGCTTCGGGTTGGCAGCAGCCTTGATCGCTTCACCAGCCAGCTTGTCGGTTTCGCGGCTGGCGGTGCCGTTGCCGATCGCGATCAGTTCCACGTTGTGCTTGGCGCACAGCTGCTTGATCGTCTGCAGCGACTGCTCCCACTGGCGACGCGGCTCGTGCGGGTAGATGGTGTCGGTGGCGACCAGCTTGCCGGTGGCATCGACCACGGCGATCTTGCAGCCGGTGCGGATGCCCGGGTCCAGTCCGAGCACGGTCTTCGGGCCGGCGGGTGCCGCCAGCAACAGGTCCTTCAGGTTGTCGCCGAACACCGCGATGGCTTCGGCTTCGGCCTTTTCGCGGGCCTGGTTGAACAGGTCCAGCAGCAGATGGGTGTGCAGCTTGGCGCGCCAGGTCAGGCGGCACGCATCCAGCAGCCAGCGGTCGGCGGCACGGCCCTGGTCGGCGATGCCGGCCTTGCGCGCCACGCGTCCTTCGGCGTACTGATGGCCAGTCTCGGCATCGCTGCCCGGGTCCAGTTCCAGGAACAGGATCTCCTCGCGGCGCGCACGGAACAGTGCCAGCAAGCGATGCGACGGAATCTTCGCCAGCGCCTCGGCATGCTCGAAATAGTCGCGGTACTTGGCGCCCTCGGTTTCCTTGCCCTCGGCGACGCGGGCACGGATCACGCCGGTCTCGCCCAGCCAGGTGCGCAGTTCACCGACCAGCGCGGCGTCTTCGCCCCAGCGCTCCATCAGGATCGCGCGCGCGCCTTCCAACGCGGCCTTGGTGTCGGCTACGCCCTTGTCGGCGTCGACGAAGGTGGCCGCGAACGTCTGCGGGTCCTGCGTCGGGTCGGCCAGCAGGCCATCGGCCAACGGCTCCAGGCCGGCCTCGCGGGCGATCTGCGCACGGGTGCGGCGCTTGGGCTTGTACGGCAGGTACAGGTCTTCCAGCCGGCTCTTGGTATCGGCGGCCAGGATGTCATTGCGCAGCTCGTCGCTGAGCTTGCCCTGCTCGCCGATGCTGGCCAGCACCGCCGCGCGACGGTCCTCCAGCTCGCGCAGGTAGGTCAGCCGGGTTTCCAGGTTGCGCAGCTGGGTGTCGTCCAGGCCACCGGTCACTTCCTTGCGGTAGCGCGCGATGAACGGAACGCTGGCACCTTCGTCGAGCAGGCCGACGGCGGCGCGTACCTGGGCGGACTGGGCACCGATCTCGTCGGCGATGGTCTGGGCGATCTGCTGGGCGAGCGCGCTCTGGGCGTTCTTGGCGTCGTGCATTGCTTCAGGTCTGTGCCGCATTACGGGAAGACCCCATTCTGGCAACCCACGACGGAGCCGGACAAGGCATTGACAGGGCGCAAGGTTCAGCGGCGTAGCCGGATTGGACGCCGGCATCCTGGCGAAGAGCGGGCTCGGACTGGCCCGGGGCTGGGATGCCGGCGCGGGCGCGCGATGGTGGGCGCGCCCTGCCGCGTGTTGCGAAGGTCAGCGGTAGTGGCGGGCGGCGCGCTGCATGACGATCTCGTCACGCATGCCTTCCAGGGCCATCAGGCGGACCTTGCCGACACCCTGCAGTTCCATGAACCGCTCCGTGTAGAACTCCGGCCCCAGCGCGGTGTCGGCGCGGGATTTGCTGAAGCCGTAGGGCACCACGCCCTTCTCGCCATCCTTGCTACCACCGACATAAAGAACGATTGCCATGTGATGTCTTCCTCCAAATTGCTACTGCGTACTGCACTCGATGAGCGATGCGAGCTCATCGAGGGAGAGCTTACCGCGTCGAACCTGACTGGAACGTCACGAAGGCTAATGACGATCGGTTGCATGCAGATGACTGCGGGATCGCAGCAGAATGCTTACGGATCTTTAACTTCCGGCTAACGAATCCAGGGCCGTTCCCGCCAACGGCGAAGCCCCTCGTGGGTGGTCGCGAAATGCGCTTCATGTGATTGGGTCGGTCGGGGTGGGTTCGCGGGACACGCCGTAAACCCGTCCATGGGGGCTCGATGGCGCCATCCATGACGCCAACGGTCCCGCGCACCCACCCCGCCCGGCCCCTGACAGTTTTTCGGGCACGTTCACCCACGGAAAAGAAAAAAGAAGATCAAAAGCAAAAACAGCTTGGCTGGCCGCTTTTTGTAGAGCCGAGCCCACGCTCGGCTGCTTTCCGGCCAGTCCGCGAAGCCGAGCGCAGGCTCGGCTCTACACGAGCAAGCGCAGCGCGCGACCCGCTTTTGCTGTTCTTTATCTCTTCCGTGGCTGGACGCGCACGGAATCTGTCAGCGGCCGGGTGGGGGTGGCGGGGTATCCGCGGCATGGGTCGGGCGCATGCGCCCGACGGGTTGGGCAGGACGCCCAACCCCGGTCTTGCCGTGTGCGCAGGACAGCGCACACGTGCAAGCCGCGGCTAAGCCTCCATGGATGGGTTCACGGCGTCCCCGCCAGCCCCACCCACCCGGCCAGCCCCCAGGAAGCAGGCATTCCGCGACCAAGCCACGAGGGCTGCGCCGTTGGCTGGAAACTACGGCCACCAGCCACGCCCGAACCGGGCGAAATGATCGGCCGCGCGTTCGAACGGGTTGCGCGCGCTCACCCCGCCGCACAGCAGGTACACCGGCAGGTACAGCGGCCCCAGCACCATGTACTGGTAGACATGCGCGCGCTCGTGGTCGTCCAGCCGGATCAGCGGCTCCACGCCCCACCCCGCCTGATGCGCATAGGTCCGGCAGCAGATGCCGAGGTCATGGCCGGTATGCAGGATCACGTTGCCCAGGGTGATCGCCCCACCTGGCCCCCACGGCCAGCGATCAAACACCAGTGCGCAGTCACGGCTGCTCCATCGCAGCGTCGCGCCGCCGAGCATGCCGGCCAGGCCGCCGATCACGCCGATCAGTGTGTTGGGCAGCGTCCATGCAGCGCCCAGCATCTGCAGCGCGCGCAGCCAGGGCGGCCAGGATCGAGCGGCGGTGTTCAATCCGCCTCGTTCGGAATCAGCAGCCACAGGATCAGGTAGATCAGAATGCCGGGGAAGGCGGCCGAGCCGATCGATACCAGCACGAACACGATCCGCACCAAGGTGGGGTTCCAGCCGAAGCGATGGGCAATGCCGCCCATCACGCCGGCAATCATGCGGTCGTTCAACGAACGCGACAGCGTCTTGGGCGTGGTGTTCACGGCGGTGTCTCCTCGGCTTGCGGGCAGAATCAGTCGAGCACGCCGCGACTCTACACCGCCTCCATGTCTACGGCGTGCGGAGACGCAGCGCCTGCAGGCGCGCACTGAACCAGGCGGCTGCGGTCTGTTCAGGCTGCCCCGGGCACTGGATGCGGTAAGGCTTCCCGCTCATGCTGCTCTGACTGGCGGCGCGCTCGATGAACTGCTCGGCGCTGTCCACCATGTCCTTCTTCAGCAGATAGTCGTACTTGCGCTGCAGATGGGCGCGCGCATCGCTGCCGTCGTACCAGCTGCCATTGCGCTGGAACCGGCACTGCGAGCCGTCCAGGCTGGAGATCAGCTGGGCGATCTCCCGGCGTGCATCCGCACCGGGTGCGGCGTGGGCAAGTTGTGCTGCCAGCAGTGCCGCAAGAATCAACAAAGTCCGGTACCTCATCATCCCCCCAAGTCAGTCGCGCATGGCACGACTCTACAGGTCGCGTGCCTTCAACCAGCCATCGATCGTGGCCGGCACTTCGCGCTGGGCGCGGCCGGACACGTAGATCCCAATGTGGCCACCGCGGAAACTGGACTCGGTGTAGTCGTCCGTGCCCAGGCGCCCACGCATCGCGCGCGAGGCGTCCGGCGGCACCAGATGGTCCTGCTCGGCGTAGATGTTCAGCACCGGCAAGGTCACCTGCGACAGATCCACGGCTTCCTCGCCGATCCTTACCGTGCCCTTCATCAGGCCATTGGCCTGATAGAACTGCTTGATGAAATCGCGGAACGCCTCGCCCGCCAGGTCCGGCGAATCGAAGATCCATTTTTCCATGCGCAGGAAGTCCTCCAGCGCCGCCTTGTCATCGAGGATATCGAGCAGGCCGACGTACTTCTGCACGTTCAGGCGGAATGGCTTGAGCATCAGGTAGCTGGCATTCATCAGGTCGGCCGGTATGTTGCCCAGCGTATCCACCAGCAGATCCACATCCACCTGCCGGGCCCAGTGCGAGAGCATGTTGTCGGCCGTCTGGAAATCGACCGGGGTGACCATGGTGATCAGCTTGCCCAGCTTCTGCCGGCGCAACGCGGCGTAGCACAGCGCGAACACGCCACCCTGGCAGATGCCGAGCAGGTCGACCGCGCCGCCACTGCGCACGCGCAGTGCATCCACTGCACCATCGATATAGCGCAGCAGATAGTCCTCCAGCGTCTGGAAGCGCTCCGAGCGATCCGGGTAGCCCCAGTCCAGCACGTACACGTCCTGCCCGAGCGCCAACAGCTTCTGCACCAGCGAGCGGTCGGCCTGCAGGTCGACCATGTACGGCCGGTTGACCAGCGCGTAGACGATCAGCAGCGGCGTGCGCCGGGTCGGCGCCTGCTCGCCGACAAAGCGGTACAGCACCACCTTGCCGTCGCGCCAGACTTCCTCTCGCGCGGTCACGCCATAGTCCACGTCTTCCACCTGCGGCAGCAGCTTCAGCCCCTCCATCAGCTTGCGCTGCATCGCCAGGGTTTCCTGCATCAGGTCGTCGGCGTTGAAGCCCAGCGGTCCCTTCATCGGTCACGCGCCCGTGCGGAGGTGCGAGATGCGGACTTTTTCGCTGGCGTCTTTTTCGCTGGCGTCTTTTTCGCAGGCGCCTTCCTTGTCGGCGCGGCCTTCTTCGCGGCCTTGCGCGCGGCAGGCTTCACTTTTGCCGGCGCCGGCTGCGCCACCGGATCCACCTCGGCGGTTCCAGCCAGCACCGCCACCTGTGCCTGCAGGCGGCGCAGGCTGCGCTCCAGCTCGGCGATGCGGCGGTGTGCGGCATCCATCTCGCTGCGGGTCGGCAGGCCGATACGTTCACTCATCTGTTCCACCTCGCGCTGCAGGCCGGCACGCAGGCGCATCTGCGCGTTGCCCAGCGCGGCGTACACCTGCTGGAACGGTTCGGACATGGCGACCTTGGCGTAGGCCTCCTCGGCCACTTCGATCCACAGGTCGAACATCGCGCGGGCGCTGGTCAGCTGGCTGCCCGGCTGTTCGTGCTCGGCCAGGCGCTGCTCGAACAGCGCAAAGGCCTCGTCCAGTGCCCGCTTGATCTGGTCAACATAAGCGCGCGAATGCTGCTGGTACTCGTCCTGCGCACGCAGCAGGGCCTGCCAGCGCGCCTGGTGCTCGCGGCCGGGGCCGAATGCCGGGCTCTGCAGCCATGGGCCCGCCTGCAGCTGGAACTGCTGCAGCCATGCGGCGAATTCAGGTACTGCGGCACCGGCGTGGGTGCTGCCGCGGGCGCCCTGCAGCATCCATTGCAGCATGCCGTCGCCCTGGCCCTGCACCGCCTCGCGCCAGGCCTGGGCCACATCGGCACTGCTGGCGTCGCGGCCGGCAAACCGAGCGGCGACCTCCTGCATGGTGCCGTACCAGCTGCCCGCCTGTTCGCGGAACCGGCGCACGGCATCTTCCGGCGCGCCGGGCGCCTGTTCGGGCAACAGCTGGCCCCACCAGTCGAACAGCCGCTGCCAGCTGCCCGGGTCGTCGCCCGCCGGTGCGCCGGGAGCACCCGCATGGCGCAGGGCATCGCCCCAGGCGCCGAAATACTGCCGGGCCAGGGTCTCGAAATCGCTGCTGCCGGCGTCGTGGGCCGAGCTGGTCATCGCAGGCCTCCGCAGGGCTGGCTCATGGCTTGGGAATGCGCAGGGTCTTGCTGATCATCAGCGACCCGGACAGCGCGAACAACAGCACCATCGGGTGCAGCTGCCAGGGTCCGATCTGCCACTGGCCGAACCAGATGTTCTGGCCGATGGCATCGGTGCCGGCGGCGATCGCCAGTACGATCACCAGCACCAGGCTGGTCGGGATCGGGGTGCCCTCGAAATACGTGACCTTGCCCTCGTCGCCGGTCATTGCCTCGGCAGTGACGTTGTAGCGTGCCAGGCGGCTGACGCCGCAGCAGACGAAGTAGCTCAGCACCAGCCAGTCCCAGCCACCCTGCATGCCACAGGCATAGGCCAGCGCCGCTGGGGCCACCCCGAAGGAAATCACGTCGGACAGCGAGTCCAGCTCGCGGCCCAGGGTGGAGCTGGACTTGCGCCAGCGCGCGATGCGTCCATCAAGGGCGTCGAAGATGAAGGCCAACGGGATCAGCGCCATGCCGAACAGCAGGTAGCCGCGCTCGCCATCCTGCAGGAAGCGCATCGCGGCGAAGACCGCACCGGTGCCGCAGAAAGCATTGGCCAGGGTGAACCAGTCGGCCAGCTGGAATTCGCGCAGCATCGAGAAATGACGTTTCATGGGGTCTCACGGAGCATCAAGGCCCACAGGTTACCGCGAGCGCCGCCGCTGGCGACAGCGCCGGCCGGTCCCACCCTTCACTGCACCCTCACCCGCCCTCACCGGCGGTGAATTTTTCGCCACCCATCTTGACAGCCTAGGGGGGTGGCGCCTGTCGCGGCTTATCCACAAAGTTGCCCACGCGTAATCCACACCCCCTGTGGACAACCAGATCTCACCGACTGCGACACTGGACATTTCCTCATCACGCTGACGCGGGGTTTCCCTACTTCCCAAGTTGCAGGGTCGGCGCTATGGTCACCGGCGGGCCCGCCGCCGCCACGTCCGATTCCTGGTGACGGACGATGATGATGCCGGATGCTTTCATCCTGGCCGCGCAGCTGCGAAGTCCCCAACCGCGCCGCTGCACTGGCGGTCAACACCTTGTGCTTGTACTTCCACCTGCTGCTGGCGCAGCTCCGCTGAAGTGGTAGAGCCGGCCGCTGGCCGGCTGCCCCTGCCATTCCGGAGTGCCGGCCAGCGGCCGGCACTACCCAGCGTGCACCCGCCGCCACCGGGCGAAACACATCGCCTGCATCACCAGCATCGCCAACAACCCCAGCGGCCACGCCCGCCACACGCCGGCCAGCCCGTGCTGCGCCTGCATCCACATCGCCAGCGGCAGCTCCACCAGCAGCACCGCTGCCATGCCCAGCAACGCTGGCAACCATACCGTACCGCTGCCGCGCATCACCCCGACCAGCACCGCACTGACTCCCATCGCCAGCACGCCCCACACCACAGTGCGCAGCTGCAACGCAGCCAGGTCGCGCACGTCGGCTGCCGCCAGGATCAGCCCGGTCAGCCAGGGTGCCAGCGACATAACCAGCACCACCACCAGGCTCAGCGTCGCCAGCCCCAGCAGCACGCCAGTCCGGGCGATGGCCGGCAGCCGTGCCGTACGCCCGGCGCCCATCGCATGCGCCGCGAGGATGGTGGCGGTGATCCCAAGGGACATTGCCGGCAACTGCACCCAGCTCATCAACTGGTTGACCGCACCGTAGGCGGCCGTGGCCGTGTAGCCATAGCGGTTGATCCAGCCCAGCAACACGATTTCGGCGACGGCCAGGCTGAGCATCTGCAGCGAGGACGGTAGGCCGATGCGCAGCATCGATCGGATGATCGCGCCATCGAAACGAATGGCATGCACCAGCTCATGGCCCGGTGCCAGGGGATGTCCTGCCCGATGCCAACGCCACAGCAGCCAGCCCAGGGCCAACAGCGAGGCAATCGCCGCCGACACCGCCGCACTGGCCGATCCCAGCTGCGGCAGGCCGGCCCAGCCCAGGATCAGCAGCGGCGTGCACAGCATACCCACCGCCGTGGCCAGCAGCAGCGCATGCAGCGGCGTCTTCGCATCGCCTACTGCGCGGCTCACGGCAGTGGCCAACCACAGCAGGAAGAACGCCGGCGCCGCCAGCAGCAGCACGCGCGCGTAGACGATGGACTCACCGAGGATCGGTGCCGGCGTACCCAGTGACATCAGAAGCTGTGGTGCGAAACCGCTCCCCAGGGCCATCACCAGCACCGACAACAGAAGGATCAGCGCCACCGCACTGCCAGCCACCGCGCGCACCTGCTGCGGCCGACCCGCGCCCCAGGCCTGCCCGATCAGCACCATCGCGCCGGTCGCCAGGCCCATCACCAGGGCCAGCAGCAGGAAGAAGACCGGGAAGAACGCAGCGGCCACGGCCACCGCCTGGGTCCCGAGCAGATGGCCGAGGAAGAGGTTGTCCAGCGTGCCTGCGGCCAGCTGCAGCGCATTGGTCAGCAGCATCGGCAGCAGCAGGGCCAGGTAGGTGCGCCACAGAGGCGGCGCGACCGGGGGCGTGGGATCTACAGGGGAGTTCATGGGGTTCTCTGGGCAAGGCGCTGCCCTGCCCGGCGTTTCCACCCGCAAAGCAAGCACAGGGGACCGGGCCGTGGCCCGCGATCAGGTGGCGCCGCCGCTCAACGACGGCGCGATGGTTCAGCCGTCAGCGCTGTCGAACGCCAGACGCAGGGCGTGGTCACGCACATCCCTGGGCCAGGAATGCAGCACCGCTTCAAGGCCCGCACGGTCGTGCGCGAACAGCACGCGGATGGCCTCCTCGAAGCCCGGCAGGTCACCGGCGATGGTCTGCAGGAAGTGATAGGCGCGCTCGGCATCGCGACGCCGGCGGTCCTTGTCCGCACTGGCGCGGCTGGCCGCCTCCACCAGTTTTCGCAATGCCACCGAGGCCCCGCCCGGCTGCTCTGCCAGCCACGCCCAGTGGCGCGGCAGCAGGGTCACTTCGCGCGCTACTACGCCCAGCTTGGGGCGGCCACGGCCACGCGGGGTCGCCGCAGCGTCTTCGGCAGTGACCTCGGCATCCGTCTCCATGACAGGAAACGCTGCGCTTACCCGCGACAGCAGTTCTGCATCACTGCCGCGCGTATCGAAATCGCGGGTGCGACCGGTCGCGTTGTCGAACACCAGCAATGGTCCGGCCGCGTTGCTGGCGCGCAGCCGCTTGAGCGCCAGTGCGGCCATTTCCGGGCTGCCGGAAGCAACGAGGCGATGGCCGTCGAAACAACTGAAGGGAGGGAGTCGGGACGCAGGCATGGCAATGGCATCAGAGGTGATGCGCGAATATTGCCCGGGTAATTTATGGCCGTCAATATTGCCCGGGTATTAATCGACCGAAAGAGCCTGCCAACCAAGGTTGGCACCCACCGGAATGGTTGGCACCTCCCCGATTCGCCGGGTCACAGCCGGCTGTAGGACCAGCTGACCATGCGGCCGTCCTTGTACGGCATCACGCCGTGGAACGGGCGCGGGTCGGCGTCGAACACCAGCGGCAGGAAGTTGCGGTCGCCCTCCCACATCGGCAGCGTGTCCAGCTTGTCCAGATCCACCCACTCCAGCGTGCCTTCGTGGTTGCCGCCGTGCGGGGTGCCTTCGAAGCTGTCGATGACGAACACGAAGCCCAGCCAGTCTTCGCCGTGCTTGCCGAAACCGGGCCAGCTGAGAGTGCCGCGCAGGCGCATGCCGGTGCAGTCGATGCCGGCTTCCTCGGCAATCTCGCGGCGCATGCTGGCCGCCACGTCCTCGTCCGCTTCGATCTTGCCACCCAGGCCGTTGTACTTGCCGAGGTGATGGTCACCGGGGCGCGTATTGCGATGGATCATCAGCACCTGGCGACGATCGGGCGACAGCACATAGCCCAGGGTGGCGACGATCGGGGTGTACGGCATGGGGCGGCATCCAGCGGCAGGTCAGCCCTGGATTATGGCCGATCAGCGCACCAGCGACAGGCGGCGCTCGGCAGGCGCACCGGCGCCATCGGGGTCACGGCGCAGCGTGGCGACGCCGTGGCCGCGCTCGGCCAGGTATTCCAGCCACTTGCCGAGGAAGGTGTTCATCCGCATGCGGTGGCTGATCAGTTCCGCTGGTGGCGGGTACAGGCCCATGGTGTCCTGCCAGCGGCGGCCGACGTAGCAATGGGTGGTCTCGGCCTGGCGCGCGTCACGGTACAGGCGGACATAGGCCGAGGGATCCGGCTCGCCGGTGACCGGGTCGGCAATGTCGTAGGTCAGCCGCAGTTCCACCGTGTAGCGGTGGCACTCGATCACGTCCAGGCGGACATCCAGGCCGTCACCGATCGAGGAAATGTAGCTGCCCGCCGCCAGCCCCGCCGGTTCGAACAGGCGCACCAGATGGCGGTAGTTCTCCGCGTACAGGCCCATGAGCCAGCTCAGCCGGCTCAGGCGGGGAATGCGTTCGGTACGGGGCAAGGCTCGGGCCATGGGTCGATCCTACACGTTGGTGCTTCAACGTGGGGGCGCCTCAAGCCACAGCCAACCCGTCGGTCGCTTTCATCGTGGTAGTGCCGGCCGCTGGCCGGCAGCCCCGCAGCGCGGGAGTCGCTGCCACGGCGGTAGTGCCGGCCGCTGGCCGGCAGCCCCGCAGCGCGCCGGAACGGATCAATACAGCTCGCGCTGCAGCCCCAATGTGGCCAGCACCTTGCTGGAAATCTCTTCGATCGAGGTGTGGGTGGTGCTCAGGGTCGGGATCCGCTCCATGCGGAACATGGTCTCGGCCGCGGCCACCTCCCGCTTGCAGGTGTCCAGGTTCGCGTAGCGCGAGTTCGGACGGCGCTCCTGGCGGATCTGCTGCAGGCGGTCCGGGTCGATGGTCAACCCGAACAGCTTGCGCCGGTAGTTGCGCAGGCGCGGCGGCAGGCGATCACTTTCCAGGTCCTCGTCGGTCAACGGGTAGTTGGCCGCGCGCACCCCGTAATGCAGGGCCAGGTAGATGCAGGTGGGCGTCTTGCCAGCGCGCGACACCGCTACCAGGATCACGTCGGCGTCGTCATAGTTCACCGCGATGCCGTCGTCATGGGTCAGGGCGAAGTTCATCGCGTTGATGCGCCGGTGGTACGTGTCGAAATCGACCATGCCGTGGGCCTGGCCGACCCGGGCCAGACGCGGGCTGGCCAGTTCGCGCTCCAGCGGCTCGATGAACGGCGCGAACACATCCAGCATCAGCGCCCCGCTGTCGGCCAGGATCAGGCTCAGGCTCTGGTCCACGCAGGAGTTCACCACGATCGGCCGAACCTGGTAGCGCTCCCCCGCCGCCTGGATCCGGGCGCAGGCTTCACGCGCTTTTTCAGGGTCGTCGACAAACGACATCCGATCGGTAATGAAGCTGAACCCGGAGAACTGGGTCAACAGGCTATGCCCAATGGTTTCAGCGGTGATACCGGTTCCATCGGAAACGTAGAACACCGGACGGATGGTCGACATGCGCGCTTTTACCCCCTACGAAGCTTAAAAAGGCCGCCAGCACAAGCTTGTGCCGACGGTGCTCTGCCCGGCATCATATCGGCTTCTTCCTACGGACGCGGCCACTCAGCCCGCCTCGGGCGATGGCCAAACGGAGCATCGCGCTTGAACGAGAACATCCTGTGGTTGCACGAACTGCGTCTGGCCGATCTGGCCCGCGTAGGCGGCAAGAATTCGTCCCTGGGCGAGATGATCGGCAACCTGGCCGGTCTGGGCGTTTCGGTGCCGGGCGGTTATGCCACCACCGCTGAAGCCTTCAAGGACTTCATCGCGCACAACGACCTGTCCAAGCGCATCTTCGACAGGCTGGCCACGCTGGACGTCGAGGACGTCAACGCGCTGACCGCCGCCGGCAAGGAAATCCGCAGCTGGGTGATCGATGCCCCGCTGCAGCCGCAGCTGGACCAGGACATCCGCACCGCCTACGCCAAGCTGAGCGCCGAGAATGGCGGCGGCGACGTGGCCGTGGCCGTGCGTTCGTCCGCCACTGCCGAGGACCTGCCGGATGCGTCCTTCGCGGGCCAGCAGGAAACCTTCCTCAACGTGACCGGTGCCGACGACGTCGTGCACAAGGTCAAGGAAGTGTTCGCCTCGCTGTACAACGACCGCGCCATCGCCTACCGCGTGCACCACGGCTTCAAGCATGAAGACGTGTTCCTGTCCGCCGGCGTGCAGCTGATGGTGCGTTCGGGCGTCGGCTCCTCCGGCGTGCTGTTCACCCTGGACACCGAGTCCGGCTTCCGCGACGTGGTGTTCGTCACCTCCTCGTTCGGCCTGGGCGAAATGGTCGTGCAGGGCGCGGTCAATCCGGACGAATACTACGTCTACAAGCCCACCCTGCAGGCCGGCAAGCCGGCGATCCTGCGCCGCTCGCTCGGCAGCAAGGCGATCCGCATGGTGTACTCGGATGTCCCCGGTGAGCGCGTCCGTATCGAAGACACCCCGGCCGAACTGCGCAGCACCTTCTCGATCAGCGACGAGGACGTGCAGGAACTGGCCAAGCAGGCGCTGGTCATCGAAAAGCACTACGGCCGCCCGATGGACATCGAGTGGGCCAAGGACGGTGTCAGCGGCAAGCTGTTCATCGTGCAGGCGCGCCCGGAAACGGTGAAGTCGCGCAGCCATGCCACCCAGATCGAGCGCTTCGCGCTGACCGAGAAGGGCGGCAAGGTGCTGGCCGAGGGCCGTGCCGTCGGCGCCAAGATCGGTTCGGGCGTGGCCCGCGTGGTGAAGACGCTGGACGACATGAACCGCGTGCAGCCGGGCGACGTGCTGATCGCCGACATGACCGACCCCGATTGGGAACCGGTGATGAAGCGCGCCTCGGCCATCGTCACCAACCGCGGTGGCCGCACCTGCCACGCCGCGATCATCGCGCGCGAGCTGGGCGTGCCGGCCGTGGTCGGTTCGGGCAACGCGACCCAGGTCATCGAAGATGGCCAGCTGGTCACCGTCAGCTGCGCCGAAGGCGATACCGGCTTCATCTACGAAGGCAAGCTCGGCTTCGAACGCACCACCACCGATCTTGGCAACATGCCGCCGGCGCCGCTGAAGATCATGATGAACGTGGCCAACCCGGAACGTGCCTTCGACTTCGGCCAGCTGCCGAACGCCGGCATCGGCCTGGCCCGCCTGGAAATGATCATCGCCAGCCACATCGGCATCCATCCGAATGCGCTGCTGGAATACGACCGCCAGGACGCCGCGACCAGGAAGAAGATCGACGAGAAGATCGCCGGCTATGGTGATCCGGTCAGCTTCTACGTCGATCGCCTGGCCGAAGGCATCGCCACCCTCACCGCCTCGGTCGCGCCGAACCCGGTGATCGTGCGCCTGTCGGACTTCAAGTCCAACGAGTACGCCAACCTGATCGGCGGCAGCAACTACGAGCCGCACGAAGAGAATCCGATGATCGGCTTCCGCGGCGCCAGCCGCTACGTCGACCCGAGCTTCTCGGCCGCCTTCGCGCTGGAGTGCAAGGCCGTGCTGCGCGTGCGCAACGAAATGGGCCTGGACAACCTGTGGGTCATGATTCCGTTCGTGCGCACCCTGGAAGAAGGCCGCAAGGTCATCGAGGTGCTGGAACAGAACGGCCTGAAGCAGGGCGAGAACGGCCTGAAGATCATCATGATGTGCGAAGTGCCGTCCAACGCACTGCTCGCCGATGAGTTCCTGGAGATCTTCGACGGCTTCTCGATCGGCTCCAACGACCTGACCCAGCTCAGCCTGGGCCTGGACCGCGACTCGTCGATCGTCGCGCACCTGTTCGACGAACGGAACCCGGCAGTGAAGAAGCTGCTGTCGATGGCGATCAAGGCCGCACGCGCCAAGGGCAAGTACGTTGGCATCTGCGGCCAGGGCCCGTCCGATCACCCGGATCTGGCCGAATGGCTGATGCAGGAAGGCATCGAGTCGGTGTCGCTGAACCCGGACACCGTGGTCGATACCTGGCTGCGCCTGGCCAGGCTGAAGGCCAACGGCTGATGCCGTGATGGGCTGACGTCGCTTTCATCGACGTCCGCCCATACTGCTGCTGCACGCAAGCCCCGCCTCTGCGGGGCTTGCTGTTTCTGGCGTCCACGCACGCCCTGCCCCACGCAGACATCGCTACGCAGCAAAGGACTTCCGCATGATCGCCGCCGCACCTCCCGCCCCTGCCGCAACGCCCTGGTTCCACTCGCTCAACTGGGAGCGCCTGCTGGAAACCTACGGTGTGCCGTTACTGGCCGCCATCGTGGTGCTGCTGGTGGGCCTGTGGGTGGCGCGTCGCCTGTCCAATGCGATGCCGCGCGCCACAGCGCGCTTGGGCGTGGACCCGATGCTGGGCAGCTTCCTGCGCAACGTGGTGTACGCCGCGTCGCTGGTGATCGTGGTGGTGCTGGCCATCGGCACGCTGGGCGTGCAGATCACTCCGCTGCTGGCCGTGCTCGGCACCGCTGGCCTGGCCGTTGGCCTTGCCCTGAAGGATTCGCTGTCCAACATCGCCTCGGGCGTGATGCTGGTGACGCTGCGGCCGTTCCGCGTCGGCGATGTGGTCACCGTTGCCGGACAGACTGGCACGGTGCGCGAAGTGCGCATTTTCCAGACCGTCATCACCGGTGCCGACAACCAGCACACCACCATTCCGAACACGCTGATCACCGCCGCACCGATCATCAACCTCACCGCCGAGCCGACCCGCCGCGTCGAACTGGTGATCGGCATCGGCTACGAAGACAACATCCAGCTGGCACGCGACACCGCGCTGGCGTTGATGAAGGCCGACCCGCGCGTGCTGCAGACGCCGGCACCGGACGTGGTGGTGTACGAGTTGGGTGCGCACGCGATCAACCTCGGCATCCGTTGCTACGTGAAGTCGGCCGACTGGTTCGGCACCAAGGTCACGCTGCTGGAGCAGCTCAAGCTGGGCTTTGACAAGGCCGGCATCAACATCCCGTACCCGCAGCAGGACATGCACCTGTACCTGCATGGAAAGGATGGCGGTGTGGTCGAGGCGGACGCGCTGGTGCGCGACAAGCCCTGATCCATCCCCGGGATGCCGGCCAGCGGCCGGCACTACCCCCGCCCCTGACTGAAATGCCGGCCAGCGGCCGGCACTACCCTGCCCCGCGCATCCCGGTAGTGCCGGCCGCTGGCCGGCACCACCCCATCTCCATACACCGGTAGTGCCGGCCGCTGGCCGGCAGCCTTCAGGATCAGGCCGCGACGCTCTCTTCCAGCGTCGGGTAATCGGTGAAGCCGATCGCCCCGCCACCGAAGAACGTCGCACGATCCGGCGGATTCAGTTCCGCACCCAGGCGCAGGCGCTCAGGCAGATCCGGGTTGGCAATGAACGGGCGACCGAAGCCGATCAGGTCGGCCCAGCCTTCAGCCAGTGCCTGCTCGGCACGTTCGGCGGTGTACTTGCCGGCATAGATCAGCGTACCCGGGTAGACCATGCGCAGCGCCTGCTTGAACGCCACCGGCATCAACGGTGCATCGTCCCAGTCGGCCTCGGCGATGTGCAGGTAACCCACCTCCAGTTCGCCCAACAGGTGGGCTGCCGCCAGATAGGTCGCCTGCGGCGTATCGTCCACCGCGCCCTGCAGCGTGGTCAGTGGCGCCAGGCGCACGCCGACGCGATCACCACCGACCACCGCAACCACCGCCTGCACCACCTCGCGCAGGAACCGCAGGCGGTTCTGCAACGCGCCGCCATAGCCGTCGGTGCGCTGGTTGGCCTGCGAGTCGATGAACTGGTTGATCAGGTAGCCATTGGCACCGTGCAACTCCACGCCATCGAAGCCTGCGTCCAGCGCGTTGCGTGCCGCCTGGGCGTAGTCGGCGACGATGCCCGGAATCTCGTCTTCGCGCAGCGCGCGCGGCATCGAATGCTGGATCATTTCGCCCACCCCGGCTTCGGGACCTGCCCCGGTCGGGTCGACGAACACCTTCACGCCTTCCGCCAACAACGCCGACGACGACACCGGCGCGGCGCCACCCGGCTGCAGCGCCACGTGCGAGACCCGGCCGACATGCCACAGCTGGGCGTAGATGCGACCACCGGCAGCGTGCACGGCATCGGTCACCCGACGCCAGCCGTTCACCTGGTCCGGGCTATGGATGCCCGGGGTCCAGGCATAGCCCTGGCCCTGCGGGCTGATCTGGGTGCCTTCGCTGACGATCAGGCCGGCGCTGGCGCGCTGCGCGTAATAGGCGGCCATTTCGGCAGTGGGCACGTTGCCGGCCGACGAGCGCGAGCGGGTCATCGGCGGCATCACGATGCGGTTGGGCAGCGTCAGTGCGCCCAGATGATGAGGAGTGAACAGCATGGCAGCGATCTCTTGCGGGAGGAGTGCCGCAAAGAATGGGGATGGCGCCCGCCGGGCAACAGGCACGCACTGGCAAAACAGTTGTTCCCCCACGGCAAGGATCACCCTGTACGAGGTCTCATCCACGCATGGCGTGGATCTACTCCACCCTTGGCTCGATCTTTACCGCACCGTGTGCCACGCGGTCATAGCAGGCGCGCACCACATCTTCCCCGTACTTCAACTCCAGCCGCCGCACGATGAAGTGACCACGCGCCATGTCCTGGTAGTAGTCGGTGAACATGGTGTTAAGCGTTGCACCCGCGGCGGCACCGACGATCGGCACCGCCTGCGCGGCAAACTTCTCGGTAACGACCACGCCAAAGCGCGCCGCCACCTTCTCCACCATCTTCGCCAGCAGCTTGCCGGCTTCCTTCGGCGCCACGCCCAGGGTCAGGTCGCGGCCAGTCACCACCCGCCCGGCCAGCTCGGCCGACAGGTGGCGCATCACATCGGTGGTGAAGCCGCGGGCCAGGTAATAGCCCGTCTCGCTGGCGTCATCACGCGGCGAGTTGCCGCCCAGCGCGAACACCTCCAGGCACGCCTGGCGGGTGCTGAACTCGGACAGGTCAAACCCCTCGCTGCGGGCGACGTCGGCCACAGCACGCATCATGATCGTGGTCGACACCGGCAACTCGATGAGCAAGGCGGCAAAGCCGAAGGCGCCGCCTACCGCACCGGAGGTGGCTGCCGCCAGTTTGTGCCAGCGGGTCGACGCTCCCTTGCCGGGCGAGTTGTCCATGCTCCACAGGGCTGCCTGCGCCGACTTGGACAGTGCCGCCTGCACCGCACCGTGGATGCGGTTGGAGACCGAGCTGGGCAGCGCCTTCACCGCGAATTCCAGCGGCGTGCCGACCAGGTTGGCCATGCGCGCGGTCAGGGTCGGCGCTTCCAGCAGGGCCACCGCGCGCTGCAGGTCGGACCAGTCGCGGGCGTCATGGGCGATGTCGCGGGGGAGCAGGATGGGCTCGTTCATGGCGCCGATCTTAGCGCCCGGAAGTTGAACGGTTCGTCGCGGGTCACGACAGAGAGGGCGAATCCGGCGCCTTGCCGGCCAGCGGCCGGCACTACCGATCAAGGCGTCGAAAGCCCCGACAGCGCGCCCATGAACTGGCGGTAGTGGCGCAGCTCGGCGATCGAATCGTGCACGTCGCTCAGCGCGGTGTGGTTGCTGTTCTTGCCGACGCCGGCGGCCACGCTCGGCGCCCAGCGCTTGGCCAGTTCCTTCACCGTGGACACGTCCAGGTTGCGGTAGTGGAAGTACTTCTCCAGCCGCGGCATCTGGCGGTGCAGGAAGCGGCGATCCTGGCAGATCGAGTTGCCGCACATCGGCGAAAGGCCGGCCGGGATCCACTGCGCCAGGAAGTTCACCGTCTGCACTTCGGCCTGGCCCAGGGTGGTGGTGCTGTCCACCACGCGCTGCCACAGGCCCGAACGACGGTGCTGGTTACGGTTCCACTCATCCATCGCTTCCAGCGTTTGCAGCGGATGGTGGATGGCAAACTCGGGGCCTTCAGCCAGCACATTGAGCTGGGCATCAGTGACCACGGTGGCGATCTCGATGATCGAATCGTTGTCGGTATCCAACCCGGTCATTTCCAGGTCGATCCAGATCAGCCGCTCGTTGGCCGCGCCGTTGTCCGCCATGTGTCGCCTCGTTGCTGGGCAGGCGCGCGGCCCACCGGTGAAGGAAAGGGGCGCCCATCATACCCTTTCGCCCCTCAGCCCTCGCCGGCGTGGTCTTCCAGCAGCAACGGCGGCTTGCCGCGCTTGGCGCGGAAATAATTGGTCAGGCGCATGCTGGCCTCCTTGGCCAGCACCCCACCGTGGATCTCGACCCGGTGGTTGTGGCGGGCATCGCCGAGCAGATCGAACACGCTGCCGCAGGCGCCGGTCTTGGGGTCGCTGGCGCCGTAGACCAAGCGGGCAACGCGTGCATGCACAATCGCCATCGCGCACATCGCGCACGGTTCCAGGGTCACGTACAGGGTGCTGCCGAGCAGCCGATGATTGGCCAGCCGCGTGCCGCCGGCGCGCATGGCCACGATCTCGGCATGCGCACTGGGATCGTGCGAGGCGATGTTGAGGTTCCACCCCTCACCCAGCAGCTGGCCATCGGCGCCCACCAGTACCGCACCGACCGGAATCTCGTCGAACTCGCGCTGCGCACGCTCGGCCAGCGCCAGTGCATGGCGCATCCAGTGTTCATCGGCGTCGTGCACCGGGATACCCAGGGCATCGGTCATGGCGGTTCTCGCGTGTCTGCAGGGCCAGGATGGCCGCCGGGGCCGCATTGTACGCCTGCAGCCGTACAGGCGGCGCGGGTATCGGCGGTGCCACTGCGCGCGACCGGCGGTTCAAGCAGCGAGTGCGCTGAAGCCAGGCTGCAGGCCTCATACTGGGCCCTTCCGCAAGCACCTTGGTGAACCCATGACCACCCTTCGCCCCTCGCGTGCCGACGACGGCGCCGCCCTCATCGATGTCTGGCGCCGCGCCGTCGACGCCACCCATGACTTTCTCAGCGCCGAAGACCGGCAGGCCATCGATGCCGAAGTCGCCAGCTTCCTGCCGCAGTCGCCGATGACCGTTGCTGTCGATGCACAGGATCGGCCAGTGGGCTTCATGCTGATCGACGGCACGCACATGGAAGCGCTGTTCATCGATCCGGACGTGCGCGGCACCGGTATCGGCCGGCAGCTGTTACAACACGCGTTGGCCCTGCATCCGCAGCTGAGTACCGATGTCAACGAACAGAACGCGCAGGCGGTTGGCTTCTACCTGCGCATGGGCTTCGTCGAAACCGGCCGCTCACCGCTCGATTCGCAAGGCCGTCCGTATCCCCTGATCCATCTCCGGTACAACGGCTGACATTCGACGGATGTTCGAGGCCCGCCCCGATCATCAGGCCGTGGCTTCGAATGCCGGTGAGTACTGCACCTCTCCCTGCGCCATCGACGGCCTCAGGTGCAGCGCCTGGAAGTACTCTGGTGGAACCCCCGGCAGCACCAGGCCCGGCTCGGCGCGGAATCCGAATCGACCGTAATACGCCGGTTCTCCCAGCAATACGCAGCCCTGTGCCCCCTGCTCACGCAATGCATCAAGCGCCGCGTGCATCAGTGCCGCGCCGATGCCCTGCCCCTGCCATTCGGGCAGCACCGAGATTGGCCCCAGGCCAAACCAGCCGGTGCTGCCATCGCTGATCGTCACCGGCGACAAGGCAACATGCCCGACGACCTGCCCGTCCTTCTCGGCGACCAGCGAAAGACTCAGCTCTCCACGCGAACGCAGTGCATCCACAATGAACTGCTCGGTGTGGCTGCTGTGCGGGGCTTCGCGGAAGGCTGCCTCGGTGAGTGCGTGGATGACAGCGCGGTCTTCGCGGCTTTCAGGACGGATCATGCAGTTCAAGGAGAGCGCCTTCAATGAAGTGATGGACATGTGAATGATTGATTTCGGTCACGGATTCAGCCGCAGACATGCCTCCGGCAGCAATGCCAACGTAACGATCGCGAGCCTTGTGCGGCAAGCGATCCGCCTGGGCAATGCGTCCCGGGGGCGTCAAAAATCCGTCTCCTAGGGTGGCACAGCGCTCCCGGCACGTTCCATAATCGATAAACCTGCCACCCAGGAAGGATAGATGGACATGGACGCACGATGCAGGATCGCGACATGGGTCTAGCTCGCCCCGAACTCAGGGGACGGCCGCTGCTCGCATTGCTCGCCCTCGTCCCGCTGGCGGCATGCTCGCCCTACGCCGATGCCGAGCGTGACGTCGCCGCGGGTGGACGCGGCTTGGCCAAACTCAACCCGGCGCCGAAGCAGGCCTACGAACTGGTGCTGACACTGAAGGACGCGCCTGGGCCTTTCGCGGTCGCCGAAGGTGTGGCCCAGTATGACGTCAGCAACTACGAAGACTGCGGGCGGATACTGCCTGCCACAGGCACTGCGGGCCGCATCACCAGCCAGGAGCCCGTCACCCTGCACAAGGTCAGCGAGAACGAGTACCGCGGTACGTTCTACCTGGACCGCATGCTGGATGAGGACTACTACGGGCGCGCCGTCTGCCATTGGACGCTGACGGGCGTCGGTGCGATGTTGCGCGCCACGACCAGCAAGGCGGATACACGATTCCTGACGTTCGTCGACAAGAAGCGCATGGAGAACGACTCGCCTCTGACGCTTTATTACCCGAACCTTGTCTATCCGCGCGCCGACACTGTCGCCAACTTTGGCGCCAGTGGCGAGGAAGCTCCGTCAGGGTACAGCGAAGATCTGCGCGGCGCGCTGTTCTCAACCACCACCACTGTGCAGAAGCTCATGCCATGAGCTGCCAGTGCCTCATTCACCCCTATCCCCAGGGAGGCCGACATTGCGCCACAAGATGATTCCGTGCCTTGCTCTGCTTCTGTTGACCGCCTGCCATCCGGAGACCGCCATGAACCAGGAACGTGCCGCTGCTGAAGCCGATGTCGCCCAGGGTGGGCGCGGCCTCGCCAAGCTCAACCCCAGCCCGCGCAAGGCCTATGAACTGGTACTGCGCCTGAAGGACGCCCCCGGCGATTTCGCGGTGGTCGAAGGCGTCGCACAGTACGACGTCACCAACGAAGACCAGTGCGGTCACATCGAGCCGGCCACCGGCACGGCCGCACGCATCACCAGCCAGGAGCCGGTGGAACTGCGCAAGGTCGCCGAAGGCGAGTACCGGGGCACGCTGTACGTGGACCGCATGCTGGATGAAGACTACTACGGCCGCGGCGTGTGCCATTGGGAGTTCACTGGCGCTGGGGCGATGTTGAAGGCGACGGGCGCTGAAGAAGAGACCCGCTTCCTGACATTCGTCAAGGCCGAACCGCTGACTGAAGGCAAGACCCACACGCTTTACTATCCGGACGCGGCGTATCCGAGGGCGCCGCTTGCTGCCAACTACCCAGCCACCGGCAAGGCCGACCCGACTGACTACGTGGCCGAACTGCAGGGCAAGTTGTTCACCATGAGCCTCAGCGCCAGTGAGGTCACCCCATGACTGTCAGCACTCAGGACTATGCAGCGCTTTCCGACGACGCCTACAAGGATCGCGCGGTAGGTCGTCGGCATCCCGGCGAAGAAGAACTCGTTACGATCAACGGACGCGAGTACAGGATTCTCGAACACGTTAACAACCGACTCAACGGTTACCAAGGCACCGTTTACCAGCGAACTGATACCAATGAGATCGTGGTCGCTCATCGCGGCACCGAGCAGATAGCTCGTGATGCCATCCTGACCGACGGCGGCATGGTCGTCGCCCGCACCAATGTGCAGGCCCCCGATGCCATCGCTTTGACCAAGAGCGCGCTGGACTACGCAAAGCAGGAAGCTGCATTTGGAGGCCGTGCACCTGAAGTCACTGTCACCGGCCACTCCCTCGGCGGCGCTCTGGCCCAGATCACCTCGCACCATTTCAATGTCAAGGGCGAGACCTTCAACGCCTATGGCGCGGTCAGCCTCAGCTACCGCATCCCGGAAGGCGGCAACACCATGATCAACCATGTCATGGCCTCCGATCCGGTCAGCGCGGCGTCGCCGCACTTCGGCCAGGTGCGCATCTACGCCAAGCCGAATGAAATCAGCACGCTCGCCGCGAACGGCTTCAGCAATCACTCGTTGCGCGCCCTTATCCCCGACCGGCCGATCATCGCCGCAGGCAGCTCGTTCGGCGCGCACAAGCTGGGCAACTTCCTCGGCGACGGCTCGGTGCTGCAGCACCCGGAAACGCAGCAGCTGGCAAAAGACAACGCCCGGATGATCGAGGAGTACCGCGATGACGTCGAGTCACTGCGTCGCGGCGTCACCCGCGCGGCACGCGGCATCCCGGGCGGCGCCATCGATCTGTACGACCACATCCGCGGCCCGCTGCAGCCGGGTGAGCCGGCACGCCGCGAAGCGGAGAAGAACGGCCATCACACCAACATGTTGCGAATGGACGATGCCAACCATGTGGGTAACCCACTGTTCAACGACGCGATCCGTGGCGTGCACGCGCAGGATGTCCGCGTCGGCCGTGTACCGGACGTAATGAGCACGCAACTGGCAGGCAGCCTGGCCGCCGAAATGCACGCAGCAGGCGGCAAGCGCATCGACGAAGTGGTCATGAATGCTGATGCCTCGCGCAGCTTCGCCGTGCAGGGCCAGGGCGGCGACCCGGCCCACCTTCGCGTATCGGTAGATACGGCAGTGGCGATGAACACCCCGCTGGAACAGAGCAGCCAGCGCATCGACCAGCAGGCCGCAGGCCAGCGCGTTGCGCTGGAGCGCGACCAACAGCTGGAGCAGCAACAGAACCAGACCCGCAGCCTGCAGGCCTGATGCAGCGCGGGAGCCGGTCAGCCCGGCTCCCGCATCACTTCGAAACTCCGGCTCAGGGGCTGGACGCTGCCATTGGCACGGATGCTCCGGCCGTCACGAACAGGTCGGGCCCGGAATCCGGGAATCCGCCACAGGCGCGATCGCCGGGTGCCACCGGGTCACAGGGCCACTGCGCGCGCGCGACCTTCTCGCGCAGCTCGAAGCGATCACCGGTCCAGACCACGAACGCGATGTGCTCACGGTTCCAGTCACTGTAGGCGCGCGGACCGCCCTTCTGCGCCGACTCCGGGTACTGCACGAACCAGCGCATGGCCGGGCCGTACTGCAACTTGCTATGGTCAAGGCTGATCCGTCCCTCACGCGACAGCTGGCGCGCACGGTCGGCGTCCGTCACCGGGGGCATGGCCGGCATGGCATCGGCGGTCACATCCCTCGGCGCCGCGTCCCCGCGGACCTGGTACACACGCTGGCCCACGTAGGCCTCGCGGCAATCACCCGCTGGCACGCGGACCGGCTCCGCGCCGTGCTCATCCCGGTTGGCGACCTGGTCGGCGCAGGTGAACGGCGCCGACACCAGATAGAACGTGCTGTCGGCGTCGCGCCCTTCCAGCGAACGCACCCAGATGTCGCCCATCCGGACGATGAAGTCCGGGCGCTGGCCATAGCCCGGCACCGCCTTGAACCAGGCCTTCTGCCGCACCTCACGCTCGCGCCAGCTGCGCGGCAGGTGGATGTCCTGCACGGGCAGCGCGACCAGCAACGCAGCCAGATGCGCCGGCATGGTGCCCTGGCAGGCGCCAATCAGCAGGTCGCCCTGGGTCGCCAGCCGCCCGGCCAGATCCACCGGGCAGCGGGCACCGAGCGCCCGCTCGGTCGCCTGCTCGGGCGGCAACGGCACGATGGCCAATGCGGGCGGAGCGGGTGCTACCGCGGGAACGGTTGGCTCGACGGCGGCAGGCGGTGCAGCCACAGGCGCCGCCGCTGCGGGCGCAACGGGCGCCGGCGCCGGGTCCGCAGCCGGCGCCGGCTGCGTGTCCACCACCGGTGTCGCAGGGGGTGTCACGGCAGCCGGTACTTCGGGAGCCGGCGCCGCGACAACGGCGTCGGCCGCCATGGGCGCTGCAACGGGCGCCGCCCCTGCAGGCGCCTCAGCGATTGCATCTGCAGCGGGGGGCGTCTCCACGGCGGGTGCCGCTGTCTCCTGAGCCTGTGCCAACGCTGCGGCAAGTCCAAGTGACAGCAGCCAGAGCGGCGGCAGGCGGCGGACGGATGCATTGCAGCGGGCAGCGGCGTGCCGGGCATTCGGGGGAACGATTCGCATGTGGTGTCCTTACGGGTGGGTTTCCATGTCGGCGCCACAGGGCGCCACGCGTCGTACGTAAAGCGCCTGCGGGCACCCTGCCCGCCGGCATCAGGTGCTACAGGGATCGAGAGCGCTGCTCCTGCTCGCGGGCGAGCGCGGCCGCAGGGTCCTGCTGGGCGACGTTGGCGGCCAACTGCTGGCTGCTCTGTGCCAGCGGCTGCTGTGCCGCCTGTTCGCGCTCGACCGAAGCCCGCAGCATGGCCGGGTCACCCAGCGCGCCCTGCACGGCAAACAACGTGCGGCCGTCGTTGCCAGCCAGGAGATGATCGATGCGCGACATCCCCGCCCTCTGCGCGCTCAGCGCCAGTGCGCCGGCGGCATTGTCCAGTTCCTGCACGCTGCGCAGACCGCTTTGCGGTCCCATCTGCTGCAGATGGTGGCGGGCGCCCTGGAACAGGGCATGCCCCGGCGCGCCAGGCTGCGACATGTCGCGCACGGGGGCCTGCTGGGCCGGCGCCCCGACTTCGCCCCGCTCCAGCCGTGCCATCACATCAGGCGTCAGCTTCTGCTGCCACGCCTCGAATCGCTGCTGGCGGGCCTCGATGCCGTTCAGGCCACCATTGATCGCGCGCGTCGCTTCGCGCACGTCCTCGCGCGCTGCTTCCGGCACCCGCGTCTGCCACTGCCACACGGCAATGCGGCCTGCGTGCTCGGGCTGCGCCGCCAGTTCCGGGTGATTTACCAGGTCAAGATCCAGCGCCTTGCCGGCGCGCTCGTAATTTTCCTTGCCGACCAGAGGCAGATAGCCACGGCCGTGATACTTCAGCGCATCGCCAGGCGCGTCATTGCCCATGCGCCCGCCATACATCAGCTCAGCCAGGTTTTCCGGGCGGCCACGCAGCGCCTCCTGGCGCGCGCTCTCAAGCGCACCATTGCCATTGCGCCACGCCGCTTCCACCGGGATCTGCGAGATGCCCCGGGTGAAGTTGAAACTCTCGTTGAGACGGCTCAAGCCCCGGGATTCATGCCCGGCCTGCGCCATGAAGTTGGCCAGTTCCCGGGACGAAGTCATGCCGGCCTCCGTGGCCTGCCGCAACAGCAACGACTCCCTATCCTGCGACACGGTGAAACTCCTGCTCGATCATCGTTGGATACTCCCGCCTCCTCACAGGCATGGCACTCAGGGCAAGCTCACGTCGGCGACGACGGACGGATCGAAATCCTCGAACCGCACCCGGCCAAGCTCGGCCGCGGAGAAATCGCGCGTGTGGGTCGCTTCGGTTTCGGTGTCCACCACCTTGCGCTGCACGCCATGCACCCAGCACGTCTGCTCGGCAGGTGCATACCGGAAGGTGTAGACGCTGCTCCAGCGTTCGCGGCTGCCGCCGTTGGTAATCACGCTGAACGCGCCGTCTTCAATCGTCACGTAGGCGAAGGGGTCACCGGCCATGCCACCGCGCGTTGAGCACGGCACCAGCTTGTCGTTGCGTGCCGCCAGCTGCCAGCGGCCCGTGGCATCGCCCAGCAGCAACAGCAGGACCCGGTTCGGTCCGTGCTCGCCGGGCAACAAGCCCTCCGGAGGAGGTTGGTCGATCACCAGGAGCTGGTCCTGGAAACCATTGCCGGTCAGATCGCCGCGTACAGCTTCCAGCAGGTTCGCGCCGGACGGAACGAACGCCAGGGCATTGTCCATGTGCGTGCCACTCCCCTTCTCCATCCGCTGCAACTCCTTCAATCCCGTCCTGCCAGTTCCCGAGCGGAGGCCGGAAACGGGGCGATGCCCCGCACGTGCCCGGCGGCCGCCATGGCGGATGATAGCCCCGAGCCCACGGCAACCGCGATGGTGGCAAGCGTCACCCGCACTGCGGGGGGACACAGTCCTCATGGACGGAAAAGCTCCTGCGTTCGATGGCACCGGCGCGTCGGGATTTTGACGCGCACGCAGCTTACTTCGAGGAGGCGGGGCTCGTCGAAGGGGGCTTGGGATGAAAAGCGCACTTGATCACAGAAAAAGCGCGGCTAACGTGAATGGATGCCTACTTGGAGTTGACGGCAGCGCTGATCAGGCACTTAACACTCGTGCAGCCGCAAGCGGAACGGGTGCAGCGAACGCGGATCAGGTGAACGAACCCACCCGAATACAAGCACCATTGCGGCGCTCGGGATCCGTCATTCGCAATGAGAATTTCCAAAAAATTGAAAACACTACGGCCGGTCCAACGAAACAACCGGGGCGCTAGCCCGGCGCTATCCTCGCTTCACTTCCGCACATACTCAGGAGCTGAGCACGCGGTGTACACGACGTGGCATCCCTGCCCCCCATCCCCTATACAAAGACGAGTTGCCAATTGAATTGCTTCTTCAACAGTCGCCTTTCCACCAAAGCTGGTGCCGCCGGAACCCGATCTGGGGACCACCGCAGCAACGCACTGATTCTCGTAGGAAAAAGAACTTCGACAGGCGCGACCACCTGATTGCCGGCATTGCATCACAGCCTCTGCCTCTGCCTCAGACTTACTACGCTTCCCGATAGACACTCCGGACGCGCCCTCAGGAGAAACAGAGATCGCGCCCCACGTTTCGATCCACTTCCCTTCGGGTTGCGGCGTCTTGAGCGAGCCGTCACCCGCCCCAGGGATCGGAGCGCATCCTTGGACACCTTGCCCGCCAATAGGATACTGCCCCGGAGGGCACCCGCCCTCCGCGAACGCTGCCGACTGGAAGACTGCGGCCAACAAAAGGCCCAGGATCACCCGCCAACTACGTAGAAGCGTAAACCTCCAAGACATCGCGCCTCCTGCCTGTATTCGACTGCACTGCCACCCATCTGCAAATATGCCATGAAGCTGCCCAAGGCGCCCTAGACGAACATGGCCGCCATTGGCGACAGTCAGATAGTGTTCGCTAGGATCGAGCCCATGTCGCGCTACTGCTGCCCGGACCTACTCAGATGTGAGCGCAGCACCCGCCACGTCAATTGCTGCGGCCAAATTTGTCGCTGCTGAACGCCTGATCATACCGAGAATCTCCCAACATCAAGAGTAGAGTTCTTCTTAGTTTGATGGGCGCAGAAAAAAAACAGCCCGCTCAACGGCGGGCCATTCTATCGCCGCATCACGAGAAAAATGCGGGCAATTACTCAAAACTTCTCAAACTCCGGCTCGGTGCAATTGGACATGACAACTTCACATGTCTCTTTGGAAGCAGCACGACATTGCGCCAAGGATAGGCCTTCCGCCTCCTCCTTTGTGGCTGCAGCAGAGTAGAAAGTCCCCCCGGTTCCCGCATTCGAGACAGCCGCCGTCGCGCATTGATTCTTATAGGTGAACTTCACTCGGCAATCCCGACCGCCTGCATCAGAGCAGGATCTCACCGCCGCGCTTCCCGCATCCGCCTTCTTCCTCCACCCACTTGCCGCTCCTGCGATTCCGGAAGGCGCGGCGGCAAATGCTCCCCAAGTCTTGATCCACCGTCCCGTTGGACGCGGGCTTTCCGCTCATGATCCACCAGCAGGAATCGGCGCACATCCGCCGGCACCCCGCCCGCCAATCGGATACTGGCCTGGAGGACACCTTCCTTCCGCCCAAGCCAGGTCGGACGTAAGTGCTAGAACTACCGCTAGACTCGCCGCGAATCTATACACGACCTTCGAACCCCTGATGACGTTCGAAATCCCCCAACATCCGAAGGAAAGCTTTTCACCTGTCATCCAGAGCCAAATCCCGAAGAATCCACTATCAGCTAGCCATTCGCAGCCGGTACAGTCACCCGTGCTCCGCCAATCCACAGAACGCAGGAAACTACGAAAGAGTGGCCACGATTGACAATGCGCAAGAATCTAAATCAACGCATCAACATCAAGCCAAATCTCTGAATTTCCGGCCCATTTACGCAAGCCCTGGATGCACCTTCAAGCTCCAGGCGACTCCGACGCAACCAATCAATCGACTTAAGAGAATCGACGAACTTGCATCGCTAGAACTTACGGAAAACAGGTTCAGAACAGTCTGCGTAAAAGACCCTGCACTTCTTTCCACTGGGATCTACGCAACCTTTACCCGCCAAGGAGATCGCTTGCCTTTTCTTTGGAGCCTTACCAACTGCGGATTTAGCCCCCGAGCCTCCTGAAGAAGGAATCAACCACGCGACGCACTGATTTGAGTAAGAGACAGTAACCTTGCAGTCCGTGGCTCCTCCACCACCACAGCGCCTCACAGCCTCGGCAGCGGCGGCTTCTGCGGAATTCATTCCGGAGGCCATTCCTACCTCAGAAGTAGCTTCGGACGCAGCGATTGCTCCCCATGTACTTAACCATTCCCCCGTCGGCGTTGGAGGAAGTAGCGGCAGCTGATCCGAGCCACCGCTGTCGCCACCAGGAATCGGAGCACAGCCTCTGGCCCCTTGCCCTCCTATCGGGTAGAACCCTGGCGGACAACTACCGCCTTCGGCAAGTGCGGACACAGGAGCCAGCAGCACCCCAAAGAAAAGGAGGAAAGAAAGCAGCTTCATCGTTTTCACCTCTTGCATCCAGTACCCTACCCATTCAGCAACTGCCGTGACATAGCTCACCGAACTGCGGCGTTACCAAGCGCCCCCGGCGTATGTACCGAGTTACTAGTACCCGGCGCGATTTTCGGGATCGTAAGGCTCTGGCTACTCACGGATTCCTCTGAATTGGTTGGAGCTGCCGGCTTGTAACTACCCGGCGGCTGCCCACTCGGCCCCGGTGCCTGTGCCACCGGGCTGCCACCTATCTGCGAATATGCCATGAAGCTACCCAAGGTGCCCTGGAAGAACATGGCCGCCATTGGGGGCGCAGTCAGAATCAAGGTCGCCAGGATCAATCCCATGCCGCCCTGCTGCATCGCCTGACTGGTCATACCGTCACTGGACGCGCCCATGAGCGGGAACTTGTTCACAAGCGCCGTCATCCAGAACGAGGCCGACACGCGGATCACCATGTCCAGCGCGATCGAGACCATCGCCGCCAGCACCGCCATGGAGAACATGGTTCCAATGCCGTAGAACAGCCATCGTTGGAACAGCTGCTTGGTCTGGTCGAAAGAAGGCAGAGAATGAACAGTGGTCCCAAGCCGATGAACAGGGCCATGGCGACCTCATACAGCAGCAGCATTGAACCTGCCGTCACCGCAGGGCCACCCGTGCCCAGGCCGATGAACCACATCGCGCGGGTCTTGTCAGCCTGCAGCTCGGGATCATTGAGAATCTTGATGCCGTCGATGCTGGACAACGCCACCTGCATCCAGGCAAGGCTCTTGTCGATCTGTGCCTCGGGCTTTTCGTCCTTGCCGGTCACGACGTGCGTGATCAGACCCTTCACGTCTTCCGTCAGGAATTCATGGAGGTCGCGACCGAACATGCCCATGCTCGTCGCCACAACAGTCGAGATCAGGCCGGCCTACGTCTCTTGAATCACCGGGGCTATCATTGATGAGCCGATATCACATCAGCACTTCCCACGAACTGAGCCCAAGCTTACCAATTCAATTCGCGCTCAGCGTATACGCGCGCCATCAAAAACACACGCATAGGATTGCACGCGGAGTAGCCGTACAGCCTGACGAAGTTGGAGGCTATTCGCGACATCGTGTTGAGGAGCCCAACTGAATTAAGCCACCTCAAATAAACGGACGTCACTTAAATCTAGCAGCAAAGCGCACCGCCCGTCAGCTCCAGACTCCACCTGCCAAGTAGGAATACTTGCAAGCCAGCCTCAAAATTCGCTCACGCTGAAATTCCACTAGTACTCCTGAAAAATCGGATCAGAGCATGCGGAATAAAATACTTTACACCCTGCGCTTCCCCGCTTTGTGCATTCATCCATTGCAAGCTTCGTGGCGAGAGCCTCCGTCTCGGCCCGCCACGTCACCGCTCCTCCTCTTTCGATACTCGAAGGGGTAACCATTGCAGCGCATTGGTTTTTGTAGGACATCGTCACTCGGCAATCACTAGCGCCTCCGCGGGCACACTGCGAAATAGCTTCTTTCTCTGCAGCGCCTTTCGAACTCTGACCCGTTGATGCACCGGCATCACCGCTCGGAGCAGTGGCAATAGCTCCCCAAGTTTTCAACCATCGGCCTGTTGGCCGAGGCGCCGCCGTTGCATTCGCCCCACTGTCCCCGCCCGGAATCGGTGCACCCCCCCCCACGCCCTGCCCACCAATGGGATATTGTCCGGGTGGGCAACGACCTTCTGCGCTAGCGGACGGAGCATCCACCAAGAAGAGGATCAACAGCAAAGACAGCATCGAGGCGTACGCTGCTACCAGTTCCTTCGCCCTGAATTTATTCGCTGCACGCATTACAATCACCCTGGCTCTATCTCGGTTTATTGCCAATCCCCATCCTGCCTGGATCATGCTCAGGCGTGGAGTTAGAAGGACCGGTGAACATCTTTGTTGGAGCACCAACTTCATTAGCGCCTTCACTTCACTTGCTCGTCGAAGGCTTATCCGGCGTGTAGTAACTACCCGGCGGCTGTCCGCTCGGCCCCGGCGCCTGAGCCACCGGGCTGCCACCTATCTGCGAATATGCCATGAAGCTACCCAAGGTGCCCTGGAAGAACATGGCCGCGATTGGGGGCGCAGTCAGAATCAAGGTCGTCAGGATCAATCCCATGCCGCCCTGCTGCATCGCCTGACTGGTCATACCGTCACTGGACGCGCCCATGAGCGGGAACTTGTTCACAAGCGCCGTCATCCAGAACGAGGCCGACACGCGGATCACCATGTCCAGCGCGATCGAGACCATCGCCGCCAGCACCGCCATGGAGAACATGGTTCCAATGCCGTAGAACAGCCATCGTTGGAACAGCTGCTTGGTCTGGTCGAACAGAAGGCAGAGAATGAACAGTGGTCCCAAGCCGATGAACAGGGCCATGGCGACCTCATACAGCAGCAGCATTGAACCTGCCGTCACCGCAGGGCCACCCGTGCCCAGGCCGATGAACCACATCGCGCGGGTCTTGTCAGCCTGCAGCTCGGGATCATTGAGAATCTTGATGCCGTCGATGCTGGACAGCGCCACCTGCATCCAGGCAAGGCTCTTGTCGATCTGTGCCTCGGGCTTTTCGTCCTTGCCGGTCACGACGTGCGTGATCAGCCCCTTCACGTCTTCCGTCAGGAATTCATGGAGGTCGCGACCGAACATGCCCATGCTCGTCGCCACCGCCACGATCAGGGCGGCGCGCGCCATGTTGGTCACCAGGATCATCATTGAGTCCCGGCTGCGGCCGGTGACGATCCGATAGCCCTGTACCGCTTTCCCAGCGCAGTAGAAGAACACTTGCCCACTAAACAAGGTGCACGAGTCGCAATGCAACCTTGATGAAGTCGTTCTCGCTCAACTTCTCGCCGAGCGGCTTCTTCAGCCGCGCGTTCTACCCCAGGCTCTTGAGCAGCTTGGCTCAGGTACGCTCATACCATCAAAGATGTCACGGCAGTCATGAGACTAGAACGACTCAAAGATCGGCTCAGAACAATCTGTATAAAGAACTTTGCACTGGCCGCCACCGATGTCCGCGCAATGGGACAAGACTCGATTTGCAGCCTCCTCCTTGGAGCCTGCAACCGAATAGGAGACACGGCCCTTACTCCCCCTCTCGGGATCAGCATATGCAACACACTGGTTCTTGTAGGTAGTTCCGACTTTGCAATCTCTAGCGCCATGGCTTGCGCAACGGGAAAGCGCCTCGGACGAAGCTTCCTGCTTTGAACGCCTTCCAACCGAAGCCCCCATATCACCTGTGCTTACTGCGGTTGCAATAGCTCCCCAGGTTTTGATCCAGCGGCCAGTCGCGACCGGACCACTCGACCCTGCATCGCCTCCATTAGAGCCCGGCATTGGCGCACATCCACCAACCCCCTGTCCGCCAATCGGATATTGTCCGGGCGGGCAGCGCCCCTCCGCTTGGGCATCTTCTGTCACAAGCAAGAACAAAGCAGAGCAAATCCAAAAGAGGGAGATCACAATGCGCTTCACGTTAACTCTCCAAATACGCCTGAATCACTATCTACCAGGATGAGCAGCTCGCTGGCCAGTTTCCGCAATCTTTGTCGCATCCGACTGCGGCAATGTCATGCGGCTTGTTGACTGACTACTGTAGTCACCGGAGTCGACAGTTCGTCCCTTCTCTGGCGTCGCTGGCGTGTAGTAACTACCCGGCGGCTGCCCGCTGGGCCCCGGCGCCTGTGCAACCGGGCTGCCACCTATCTGCGAATATGCCATGAAGCTGCCCAAGGTGCCCTGGAAGAACATGGCCGCCATTGGGGGCGCAGTCAGAATCAAGGTCGTCAGGATCAATCCCATGCCGCCCTGCTGCATCGCCTGACTGGTCATACCGTCACTGGACGCGCCCATGAGTGGGAACTTGTTTACAAGCGCCGTCATCCAGAACGAAGCCGACACGCGGATCACCATGTCCAGCGCGATCGAGACCATCGCCGCCAGCACCGCCATGGAGAACATGGTTCCAATGCCGTAGAACAGCCATCGTTGGAACAGCTGCTTGGTCTGGTCGAACAGAAGGCAAAGAATGAACAGTGGTCCCAAGCCGATGAACAGGGCCATGGCGACCTCATACAGCAGCAACATTGAACCTGCCGTCACCGCAGGGCCACCCGTGCCCAGGCCGATGAACCACATCGCGCGGGTCTTGTCAGCCTGCAGCTCGGGATCATTGAGAATCTTGATGCCATCGATGCTGGACAACGCCACCTGCATCCAGGCAAGGCTCTTGTCGATCTGCGCCTCGGGCTTCTCGTCCTTGCCGGTCACAACGTGCGTGATCAGCCCCTTCACGTCTTCCGTCAGGAATTCATGGAGGTCGCGGCCGAACATGCCCATGCTCGTCGCCACCGCCACGATCAGGGCGGCGCGCGCCATGTTGGTCACCAGGATCATCATCGAATCCCGGCTGCGGCCGGTGACGATCCGATAGCCCTGCACCAGCACCCACAGGGTCATCAGGGTCAGCGCGATGCCGCCGACCCACGTCATCATGTTCTCCATCAAATGGAAGCCGAACTTGCCAATCCTGTCGCGGAGGTAGTCAAGAATCAGCTTGAAGAACACGAAGTCGCCGATCGACTGGATACGCACAGCGTGCTCCATCAGATCCTGGAACCCGCCCGAAAAATCAAAGTTGGCAATCGACCTGATCGTCATTCCTGCAATCCCTTGGTAATACTGCTTTTGCACCGGTGGCGGCGCCCATGCACTTGCTCCGCCCACCCCACCGCCTGCCTTAATCGATGGACAGTGCCGTCTTCAGCGCGACGGTCTTCACCAGATCGCTCGCAAGGGTCTTGGTGGGATCACCCTTGAGCGCCGCCTGTGCCACGATCTTCTGGTTGGCTTCCATGACTTCAATGTAGGCATCGTAAGAACGCATGCGTCCTTCCCAGCTTTGCGCTGCCACTTCCAGGTTGTTGGCCATGCGGGTCGCTTCGCTGTCCGAACCCTGGACGTTACCCTGATCATTGCTGAGGATGCGCAGATCGAAAATTTCCTTCAGGCCCGACTCCATCTGGGGAATGGACTGCGCGAGGAACATGACCGAATCGTTGTACTTGCGATTCTGCATCATGCGGATGTTCACGCAGATCTGGGTCTGCTGCTCCTTCATGTCACCGGTCGGATTGAACACAAGACTCTTGAAAAGATCGCCGGGCGAGAAACTGCTCTTGCTGCCACAGGTTTCCGCCACCAGATAGTCCGCAGGCACGGGTACCAACGGCTGTCCCTCCGGCAGGCCAATCTTCCGCATCTGTGCCTGCACCTTTACCAGTGCCTGAGCGTACTGGTCCAGCGTCCTTTTCCAGCGCTCTGCCTGCTCGGCATATTCGGCCGCGTCGGCCGCGTAACTGGTGATCGAGTTCTTGTACTCATAGATGGCCTGCAGCAGGTTCGAGTAATCGAACACCGGCCAGCCTGCGTTCGCCGTCGTGGTTGCCAACGACATAACGGCGCCCAATGCCAACGCGCTCAGTCGAGTGCTGCGCGGCATACCGGCCTTCTTCCTGTTCTTGCTCAGACTGTTCATCATCATCTCCATAGTCGGTCGTTCAAGAGCGTCGGGACACCCGACTCATGCCACGGCTTCAGTACTCGCCGTCTTTCCCGAACCCTTTCGATTCTTGTAGAAATCTTCCAACCACTGTTCCGGCGTGAGCTCGTCCACGGTGATCCGATTGCGGACTGCAGCCGTCTGCAACACTCGATGCATGATGTCGATGTTGTCGGTCGACGCCGAGATCACCGACAGGATGTCGTCCATGCCACGCAGGTTGAGCTGGCAGACGCTGGACGCATGGCCCTGCTTGACCAGGAAGCAGCGCGAGCGCTCGTCCAGGGCGGTAACCACCCTGAACTCGGCCTCGGTCAGCTTCAGGCCGTCCATGTAATCGCTCTTGCTGGCATTCGGGTTCGGCAGCAGGATCAGGGTGGCGGTCTGTTCGATCAGGGCGGCGGAGATATCACTCTTCAGTGCATCTTCCGGGCTCTGCGTTGCGAAGATGCCGAGGCCATTCTGCTTACGGATGGTCTTCTGCTTGTTCTTCGCGAATTCCTTCAGGCCACCCTCGCCGTCCAGGATCTTCCAGAATTCGTCCATCACGTAGATCAGCGGACGACCATCGATCAGCGACTCCAGGCGGTGCAGCAGGTAATTGATGACCGGCACGCGCACTTCGGGGTTGTCGATGATGTCGGTGTAGTCGAAGCCGATGATGTTGGCCTTGCTCAGATCAACGGTGTCGACCGGATTGTCGAACACCCAGCCCAGCGAATTGCCCGAGGTCCAGCGGCGCATGCGCGCGTAGAGCCCATCGTCGCCCATGTTGGGCAGGCTCTTCTGGAAGTTGGTCATGCTGCGCAGGTGCATCGGCGTATCGAGCATGCTTTCCACTGCGCGGTAGATGTCCTCTTCCTCGCGGGCGCTGTACTCACGCTTGCCGGCCAGCACCTTGATCAGGTCGGCCAGGAACTGCACGTTGGCTTCATTGTTCTCGCACTGAAACGGGTTGAAGCCGGTCGGCGCGCCGTTCTCCAGGGCCAGATAGTTGCCACCGCAGGCACGGACGAAGATCTCCGCACCACGATCTTTGTCGAAGAAGAAGATGGTCGGCGACGGCTCGTACTTCTGCACCTGGCTGAGGAGGAAGTTGATCAGCGCGGTCTTACCGGTACCGGACTTGCCGATCACCATGGTGTTGGCGATCGCCTTCTCGCCCAGCGAGTTCTCCGACGGATGGGTCGCGTGGAAATTGAAATAGTACGGCTGGCCGTTGGTGGTCTGCAGCGTGGTGACGCAGTCGCCCCACGGGTTATTGTGCTGCTTGCCGGTCGCGAAGTTGTGCAGCGGCGACAGGCCCAGGAAGTTCAGCGAGCTGACATTGGCCAGGCGGGTGCGATAGCGCCAGTTGGCCGGCAGCTGCGAGTAGAAGGACGAGGTGACCGCCAGGTCTTCCTTGGTCGACACGAAACCCGCATTGGACAGCTCGGCGCGCGTCGTGGCCACGTTCTGCGACAGTTTGGCCTGGCTGTCGCCGTAGACCGTCATGATGAAGTGGTACTCGCCCAGCACGAAATTGCCCGACGACAGCTGGTCCATCGCCTGGTCCAGCTCGACGATCTGGCTGACTGCCTTGTCACCGGAGGAGATCATCATGCCCTTGGTGCGGTCGAGCACCTTGAGCGCGTCCTGACGCCCCATCGGGCTGAACGAATGGGTGATGACGTACTCGTAGTCCAGGTACTTCAGGCCGTTGAGAATGCCCGGGTAAGTGCCCTCGGCATACTCCTTGATGTTCAGGATGGCGCCGAAGTGGTTGGCACCGTTGGGGGTATTGATGACGAAGTCACCGGTCTTGGCCGAGAACATATGGCGGCTGACCGGCAGGTAATCCTTGATTGGCGCCGACAGCACCGGCACCGGTTCGTCGATGCGATTGATCAGGTAACCGAACAGCTCCAGCGTTTCCGAGAACACCACGCCGTTCTTGGCCTCGTACATGCCCAGGCGATACGGCGCATAGTCTCGGATGACGGCCTCGACGTTGCCGGCCAGTTCCATCAGCTTTTCGACTGCCTGCTCCTGCTCCGCGCGCAGCTTGTCCACGTTCGCCGACTTTTCGACGAAGCGCTTACCCGCCACCACGGGGCGATAGATCATGGTCAGGTACAGCTCGTTCTGCATGATGCGCTGCGAGGACAGCATGCCCATGTACTGGTCGGACACGTCCTGGTTGAAGCGCTGCTTGTAGTTGCTCTTGCCCTTCAGCGTGCGGCGACGACGGATGTCATGCACCCAGAACGCCACGTTCACGAAGTCGGGTGCACGCAGCGTCTGCAGCAGGCGGTTGAACGTGTTATGGCGATGCTCAAGCTCCCATTCCTCACGGCCCACGAACGGCAGCCCTTCCAGATGCCAGGTCAGCAGGTAGTCGCCGCCCGTGGTCTTGACCACGTTCGGGGCGACGTGCGACGACAACGGGATGAACTCACTGATGGAGGTGTCAGGGCTGAACATACGACTGCTTCCAAAGAGGTAGTGCCAAGGAGTTACAAAGGACCCGGCGGGCGCGGACGCCCGCCGGGCCGGATCCGGACCTCAATCCATTCGGGCCGGCTTGTCGCGGTAATGGTTGGGGTTGAACACCCACATGCCATCGTGTTCCTGCACGTTGCGGACTTTCAGCTTGAACATCAGGCGCAGGCCCAACAGGCGGAAGATCATTTCGTCACGCTTGGCCATCTGTCGCATGATGAAGACCGCCACCGGGATGGTGAGCAGGAACCAGAAGTTCGTGTACATGCTGAGCAGCAGCAACCCGCCTGCCACCATGAAAAATGGCAGGTAGGGCACGCCCAGGAACATTGCTGGGCGCGTGCAGCCGCGGAACACGACGTTCTTATGCACTGTAGTACTGGATTGCGTTGTTGATCAGGTAGTAGGTGCTGCTGCCGCCACCGCACTTGCCGTCGCTGCCGTCACCCAGCAGCATGCGCGCGATCTGGCCCGCAGCGCCGATCAGCACGCCGCCGATCAGGATCGGTGCAACGTCGGCGATGCGCTTGTGCGCGAAGGCGATCTGATAACCGGCGAAGATCACCGCGATGGTGACCACGGCGATCGAGGCGATGTTCAGCAGGCCGTTGATGTTGTTGAAGAAGCCGCACACCTTCTTGTCGGTGCCGCCGAAGTCGACGGCACCGTTGGCGAAGACCTGCGGGGCGAACATGGCGCCGACGAAGATCGTGGCCATCAGCAGGGTCTTCAGCGTGCGCTGGGCCTGGACGAGGTCGAGATTGGATCGCTTCATGGATTGATTTCCTTGTTGATGGACTAACACAACTGAATCGACCAGCCGGGGGACTGGCCGCACCACGACTTCGTCAGAACACGAAGGCCGCATCCCCTGCGGGAATCTGCTGCACCGGTGCGGCCTGCACCGGCGCGTTGTACGAATTGTCGGTACCGGCCACAGGCTGGTTACGCTCGCTCCAGGGGCGCAACATCACCGGTCCTTCGTTGCCGACGCCAGCCGCGCCCGGCAATTGCTGCGGCATGGCCATCGCCTGTGCGGGGCCCTGCTGTGGCATGCCGCCGGCCTGCTGCTGCGGATAGGCGCCCGCCTGGGCCGGCTGCGCCTGCGGCTGCATCATCCGATCCACCGAACCCAGTACCACCTTGGACAGTGCCTGGTCGGCGATGTTCAGCAGGCTGCCCCGCGCCATCGCTCCGGTGGACGGGTACACGACATAGGCGCGTGCGGGATCTTCCGACGGCACGTACACGGGGCCATTGGATTGAGCAACGATGCGCGCCTGCGCCGGCGAAGCCAGCTGCGGGTGATGCTCGACTTTCACCGCGCGGCGCTCCCCCCGACTGACCACGTCGATCGGTGCGACACCATTGCTGGCGACCTGCTGGCCGCGGCGCATCGAGTCGTAGATCTTCTGCACGTAGCCGTGACGGAAGCCAGTCTCGAAATTGCCCGAGTAGTAACAGCTGAACGACTTGCCCCAGTCACCACCGGAGCGCTTGTAGCACTCGGCGAGGATGCGCGAACCGGCCTGCAGGTTCGGGCACTGCTGGAAGGCCTTCTCGTAGGAATCCAGCCCGTATTTGCCCAGGTTGTAGCGATTGACCTGGGCCAGCCCGATCGAGAAGTTGTAGCCCTTCTCTTCCAGCATGCGCACCGTCGCTAGCGCTTCATCCAAGGCCTTGGGCTGGCGCACCAGTGCACCGCCCACCACGCCGATGGCATAGGGATTGCGCGACGATTCGACGTTGATGACGTGCTGCATCACATCCATCGACACGGCCATCTCCGGGCACGCCATCATTTCCAGTCCTGGCAGCATCCCTCAGCCCTCCTGCCCCTGGGCACGCCCAGGATTAAAGTCGATGCCGGTGATGTAGCGCGAGCCGGCATGCGCCTTGATATGCACAACGATGTCGATGGTCATCATCAACAGCCGCTTGATCACGTTGAACTCCAGGCCCGAACCTTCGGCTGAAGCCTTCACCATAAGCGCCAGCTGGTCCCAGGTCTGCTCCGGGCTGCCGGCATGGCAGCTGGTGATCGAGCCCGGGTGGCCGGACGCGCAGTTGCGGATGAAGTAGAACGCTTCGTCACCGCGCAGCTCGGCCAGGATGATGCGCTCGGGCTTCATGCGCAGGCAGGCTTCCATGCAGCTCTTGGCGCTGACATTGCTGGTGCTTTGTCCACCCTTGGAATACAGCAGGTGCACGACGTTGGGCTGGGTCAGGAACAGCTCGCGCGCGTCCTCAATGGTGACCAGGCGCTCGTTGTCCGGGATATGGTTGACCAAGGCCTTCATGAAGGTGGTCTTGCCGCTACCGGTCGCACCGGATACCACGATGTTCTTGCGGTACATCACCGCACGCCGGAAGAACTCGGCGTACTCGCGCGAATGGCGCAGCTCCAGCAGCTCACGATCCTGCTCGCTGATGCTGCCATCGCTTTCCAGGATCTGGTTGAAGAAACCATCCTCGTGATACTGGCTGAGCGACTTGGTGTGCTTGGACGGCAAACGGATGGTGATCGACACCTTCCCCGCGTCACAGGCCGGCGGAATCACAAACTGCGCACGCTGGCCGGTGGGGAACGTGAGCGACACCACCGGATCGGCATCGGTGATGCGCTGGCCGGTGTTGCTCTCGTTCACCACTGCCGTGCAGAACTGCCGGGCCCGCTCGAAGGTCAGGCTCGGCACGTCCACCCGCTGCCACCCCGCCCGGGTTTCCAGGTACAGCTCGCCGGGACGGTTGATGCAGATTTCCGTCACTTCCGGAGAAGTCATGTACTCGGCGATGCCCAGCACTTCATACTGATAGCGCAGGAAATCGCTGGAGACGAGGGCGAGGGGTGACACTTCGGCGTCCATGATCGTTCGTTGGGTTACCGGCGGGGATTCAGCACATTGGTGAAGTCAACGTCCTTTGCAACGTAGACGTTCACGATCGTGCCCTGGTTGATGGTGACGGTCGGCGGACGACGGGTGCTGCTGAGTGCCTCGTTGGCCAGGCGCTCCATCGTGCGGGCGGTGGCGCTTTCATAGGGCGACTGCACCGTCATGCCATTGTTCGCGATGGTGGTGGTCTCCGGGCCGTGCTCTGCGGCCGCATACTTGAAGGCATCGGAAATCAGGCTGATCATCAGCGCCGAGGCGATACGGCTGCCCCAGTGTGCGCTGTATTGGCCCGGATGACCGGCGCCACCCAGCTGATCCACGCCCGGGCTGGACATCGCAACGTCGATTCCGTTCGGGGTAGTGATGCGATCCCAGATCACTTCCACACGCTTGCCAGTAGGTCCACCGCCATAGGCACCGTAGATCTTGGAGCCCTTCGGCAGCAGCAGGCTGCGACCGTTGATTGAATACACCGGTTCGGTCAGCAGGCACGAGGTGTAGCCGGCGAGGTCGGTGATGATGCGGGTTTCCAGCACGCAACGCAGGTAGGTGCCACGCACCAGCAGCGCATCAGGGCTACGGATGTAGCTGGCGCTGGAGACATCTTCGACGTCCGGGCCGCGGCGAACCTTTGCGGGTGCGGTGTTGCCGTTCTGCGCCTGCAGCGTGGCGAGCATGGCCTGCTCGTAGGATGAAGGAGCCCCGCCAGCCTGGCCCTGCCCTTCACTCATGCCGCCCACGCCGCCACCAGAACCGGCAATGCGGCGATCGAGCAGCGACGGGCCACGCTCGACTTCACGTTCCTGACGCGAGCCCAGCATCCCCGGCGAAATGGCGTTGCTTTCCTGCGGCGGCAGCGGCGGCAGCATCGGAATCGGGTCAACGGGCTGCATCGCCTGGGACGGAACCGGATCCGTCTGCACAGCGTCCGGCAGCGTCGGCGTGGACACACGCGCGACTTCCGGCACCTTCTGTGCAGCGTCCTTGTCATCCTGGCCCTTGCGGAACAGCAGGAAGCCCATGGCCACCAACAGCAGCACGATGCCACCGAGGAACAGCAGCGCCTTGCGGTTCAGCCGCTGCTCTTCGGCCGAGCGCAGCTGCGGCGCGGCCGCGTCCAGATCCGGCGCCGGCTCGGCCTGGGCCGTGCCGAAATAGGGATTCGACGGCGCGTCCGCGGCACCCTGTGCGCCGTACGGGCTCTGGCTCTCGTCGCGTCCGTTGTTCGGGTCGTTTCCGGGAGTGTTCTGCTGGCTCATTTCTTCACGTTCCTTCGCAGGCCGACGACGAAGTCGCCGTGGCGGATGACCAGGTACGGGTGCGTCCCGTGCACGATCAGCGTATTGCCTTCAACCGTGGTGTTGACCACAAAGTCTTCACCGTATTCCGTTTCACGACCAAACACGGCCGGGAAGATGCCGGTCTTGTACTCCGGCGAATTCGGCAGTTTCAGGTATGTGAAACGACCATCGTCGTAGGCGTTGACCGGGATCAGCCACCCCATCTTCTTCGCCTTGCTGGTCGAGTAGGAGTAGTTGAAGTTGTACTGCCGGTCCTTGGCCAGCTCCGAGCTCAACAACGGCTTGGCCTCTTCCTCGACCGCTTCCTGGGCGACGCCGAACACCGTGTCGTTGGGATAGACGAAGGCGATCTTGTACTGCACGCCTGCACGGCGGGCCTGCTCCAGCTGGCGCCAGTCGGTGGCCACCACCTTCAGCTCGAAGATGTAGGAATGGGTCTCGGTGCGCACCATCATGTTGGTGTCGACGTCGACGTTCTTCGGCTTGAGGTAGAACACGTTCTCGCGGCGGGTCAGTTCCCAGCCGCTGCTGAAGCCGGTGCTGTAGTCGAGGATCTTCTCGTTCGGGCTCAACTCGATCTGGGTGGTCAGGCCCAGGCCGGTTCGAACCGGATAGATGCGGTCCTTCTCGTACTCGTAGTGGTCAACCGCCTGCGCCATCGCCGCTGCTGAGAACAGCAACGACAACATCGACAGCAGCGCCAGCGCGCTTCCCCTGATATTTCGACTACTCATCGGTTGCTTGCTCCATCAGCAGTTCCGGTGGAATTGTTCTGCGCCGGCCTCATGGCCGGCTGTCCGGGCATGGCCTGCCCCGGCATTGCTTGCCCCTGCACCGGCTGACCCTGCACCGGCTGACCCGGCATTGCTTGCCCCTGCACCGGCTGACCCGGCATGGGTTGACCCTGTACGGGCTGGCCCGGCACCTGGCCGTTGGCCGGAGCCGCGACCGGCTGGCCGGTGGCCGGATCGATCATGGTGGCCGCGGCCGGATTGTTCGGATCGTAGACGCCCTGCGCCTGCTGCGCCGCCTGAGCGGCCTGCTGCGCCTGCGCCTGCATGGCGCCGTCATCCGGTACCGGCACGCCACGCGAGTAGTCGTTGTCGACACGGTACTCGGTGACCTGGAACGCCAGCGGATTGAGGATACGATCCTGTTCGGACAGCGCCAGGTTCTGGTTGTACTCGAAGCGCATCGTCACCAGCTGGTTGTCCAGGTAGGTAGAGACGCCGGTGCGCTTGTCCAGCAGGCTGCGCTGGATGCGCACCGAAGCGCCGCGGAAGCTGCCGTTCGGTTCTGCGCCAAGCGGCGTGATGCTGAGGATCTTGACCCGGATCGCGCGTTCGCGGCCATACATCACGAACGGGTTCTGCGGATTGTTGCCGGCATAGCGGACGCGCATGGACTGCGCCACCGGATCGGTGGACATCACGAACACCAGCTCCCAGTCACGCAGACCCATCACTGCCGAGTCGTACGATTCGCGCGCGAGCACGTACTGGGCGACGTTGCTGCGATTGATCGCTTCGTTGGTGGTGATCGTCTCGCCCTGGAACGTGCCACTCAGGCGCGCGACTGTTGCCGTACCCGTGTAGGCATCGGCCATCACCAGGAACGGCACCTTCTCCTTCAGCGGCAGCATGTAGTAGTAGCCGCCTGCCAGTGCGAGCGACATCAGCAACGAGCCTGTGGCGACCCACCATGCGCGCCGCTCGCTGCGGCGTGCCATGTCGGCCACGGTGATCTCGTAGCTGACCGCCTTGGCGACCGACTGCTCGACCTTGGGACTATTGCCGGGATCCTTCTTGCGGAACATGGATTCTTCCGTACTGCTGAAACATCAATGGGCGTGGCACCCCTGCGACAGGCGCGGGGAGCGGCACGTTCGATGATTTCGAGGTGGACTCAGGTGCCGCTGTTGGAATCAGCGCCCTGTGCCGACGCGGTCGGCGTCGAGCCAGCGCTCTGCACAACGATCTGGTTGCCAACGATGGAGACGGAGATGCCCTGCGCCGCGTAGGCCGCCGTCAGATCGATCACGGCCTGCTGTGCGTTGGTGGTGTCGATGTTCGAGACTGCGCCATACAGGGTGAAATCCGAGCTGAGGCGGTAGTCCAGCGTGCGCCCGGAATCCTTGGCCCAACGCTCGAGCATGGCTTTGAGCGTGCCATCCATCGGCGAGGCCTGGTAGACGTAGCTGGAGTACAGCGGAATTTCGGTCGTCGTCGCAGCAAAGCGGTTGACCGGCTTCCAGCGGCCTCCGAAATCCGGAGCGGACTTGGTGGCGCAACCGGCCACCATCAGCGCCGCCACTGCGGCGATGGACATTTTCGCGATAAACGCCTGATTCATACGGGCTTCACTTTGACGTACGAAAAAGCAGTCCCGAGCATTGGTCCCCTGGTCGTCCGGCGCTGCATCGCGCACGCCGGAATCGGAGGGACACGCTGTGTGCAGCGCACCCACTCCGGCTCCCCTGCAGCCCAAAGGCTGCCAACCAGGTCGCGGGGCCATCGGCGCAGCCGACAACACATCCGCATACCTCACCAACGTCGAAACCATCCTTGTTTCCATGGCACAAACTCCTGGCCACCCTGCTGCTACATCTCCGACATCCAGCACACACTTCTGGACGACAGGCACAGGGTCGCACAACCACGCGTCAATTCCATGTCAGACAAGTCTGAAAATCCATGAACAAATGCCAAATTCTTGACCGAAATCACGAATTCACATTTTTAACTACGAATCAATTTCACAAATTAAGCGTCGTGAATTAGACGTTCAGCATCGGAACGTCCACCTTCGGCAGCAGCCTCGAAGTGAAATAGCGGTCCTTGTAGTAGCGGATCTTGTCGCACTTCACCGGATGCGGTATGCCCTCGTACAGGAACACCTCCATGTCCGGTCCCATCGCCTTCAGCTCCTGCGGCAGCATCAGCGCGCGCCGTTCCTCGGTGAAGTTGTGGGTCTTCTCGCGGGCATGGGTGACGTTCTTCCTGCGCACCGTGGTGTAGCCCAGCATGTCCGAGTAGTCGTTGGCATCCTGCTGTTCACGCGGCGCGTACAGGATCTGCAGGGCGTGGTTGGTGATGATCGTGCGCGAGACCTCCCGCCCATAGGTGGCATCGAGCTGGGACATGCTCTGGATGATCGGCAGCAGCCGGATGTTGTAGCCGGCCATGTAGGACACCGCCGAGGCGATGATCTCGACTTTGCCGATCGAGGTGAATTCGTCCATCAGCAGCAGGCACTGGTACTTCAGGTCCGGGTTGGACTTGGGCAGTTCCTTGGTGTTGAGGTTGATCAGCTGGCTGAAGAACAGGTTGATGATCAACCGGCTCTCGGCCAGCTTGTTCGGCTGGATGCCGATATAGATGGTCATCTTCTTCTTGCGGACATCGGTCAGCAGGAAGTCGTTGCAGCTGGTGGCCTTGTCCAGCACCGGATTGATCCAGGGATTGAGCGGTTCCTTGAAGGTGCCCAGGATCGAGGCGAAGGTCTCGTCAGCCTGGGACAACATGTTGGCGAATGCCGAACGCGCATTGGCGCTGAGGAACGGCCGCTCCGACAGGGTCTTGAGGTACTTCTTCAGGTCGGTGCCGTCGCCGGAGGACAGCCGGTACACCGCACCGAGCGTGGGCGTGCCGGCGCCGCCCGGGAAACCGCTGCTGCGCTCGTCGTCCCAGTTCTCGAACAGGTACAGGGTGAAGGCCATGAACGCGTTGCGCGCCTGGCTGACCCAGAATTTCTGGTCCTCGGCCCCGTCCGGATACAGCATCGCGGCGATGCTCATCAGGTCCGACACCCGGAAGGCCGGATCATCGGAGACGTAGCTGAGCGGGTTCCAGCGGTGCGTGCGCCGATCTTCGGCGAAGGGATTGAACAGGTAGATCTCCTGGCCCTGGCTGGCGCGCCAACCGCTGGTCAGGTCGAAGTTCTCCTGCTTGATGTCCAGCACGACCAGTGATTCGCCGTACTCCAGCAGGTTCGGGATGACCACGCCCACGCCCTTGCCCGAGCGGGTCGGCGCGGCCAGGATCACGAACTGCTGGCCGTCCAGGCGCACCAGCTTGCCGCCATGGCTGCCGACCACGATGCTCTGGCCAGTCTTCTTGAACATGCCGTGCTTGGCCAGGTCGGCGCCGGTGGCGAAGCGTGCATCGCCGTGCAGCGAGCGCTTGTCCTTCTTCAGCAGCAGCACCAGGCCGGCGACCAGCAGCACCAGCAGGGGCAGGCCGAAGCCCACGTAGCCAGCCCATTTGATCTTGCCCACGAAGGGCGCGACCTGCGGTTGGCCGATGGCGTGGACGTACTGGTAGTAGATGTTCCAGGTGAACAGCTGGGTGTCCAGCCCCAGGAACAGCAGGGTCAGATAGCCGGAAAACACGAAACCGAGCAGCAGGGTCGCCAGCGTGATGATGGCGATGAGCAGATACTTCTTACTGGGCAACACCCGAATCCTCCATGATGCGCACGCGGCGCGACGGCCTAGCGGTGGCGCCAGCGCGACGCCTTCTTCCGCAGGTGGTTCTCGTTTTCCAGCCCGGGCTCCTCGCCCTCTTCACGCACCAGTTGCAGCAAGCGTTGGCGCGCTTCGGCCAGTGATATCAGGTCGGTCAGACGATCCCCATCGTCGGCGACGACCGCATGGCCGACCACATCGCCGGGAGCGTACACCGGCTCGTAGGACACCGCTACCAGCTGATAGCGGCCTCGGGTTTCCAGCACATGCCTGAATTCCTGCATCGCATTCCTCCTTGTCGGGGCAACACTGCGCCCCCTGCCCCGCCATCATGCCCGTGGCAGCGTCATGGGCGCATCCACAACCGCTGCGGCTTTTGCGCGAAACTGTGCGCGGACATCCAAGGAGACTGCAATGGACTGGGTAGCACTCGCCCGTACGCTGGCCACCGAGGCCCACGCGGGGCAGATCGACAAGGCCGGCCAGCCTTATATCGGCCATGTGGCGCGGGTGGCGGCCGCGGTGCGCGGCGACGATGACGCCGAAGTGGTGGCCTGGCTGCATGACGTGGCCGAGGACTGCCCGGCGTTTGCCGCACGGATCGAGGTATTTCCGGCGCCGCTGCGCGAGGCGGTGCAACTGCTCAACCGCGATGCAGCTCCTGACGCGGAAAGCTACTACGCGCGCATTGCCGCCCACCCGCTGGCACTGAAAGTGAAGCGCGCCGATCTGGATGACAACGCCGATCCACAGCGGCTGGCGATGCTGGACGGGACCACGGCAGGGCGCCTTCGCGACAAATACGCTCATGCCCGGGCGGCGCTGGGCATCTGAGCCGGCCGCGAGGCGACGCGGAGGTTTGGCGTGTCACCGATCAAACGCTGATTTGCCCTGAGTACTGCTGCTCCTGCTGCAGTGCAGCAGTACAATGGACGGCTCCCCCGCCCCATCGCGCCCCCGCATGAGCCCCAACTCTTCCCTGGCTGCGCGGCTGACGCCCCGCCAGCGCACCCTGATCATCCTCGCCCTGTCGCTGGGTGGATTCGCCATCGGCACCAGCGAATTTGCCAGCATGGGGCTGATGCTGGAGATCAGCCGCGGCCTGTCGATTTCCGAAACCCAGGTCGGGCACCTGATCAGCGCTTACGCCATCGGCGTGGTGGTCGGCGCCCCGATCCTCGCCTTCGTGGGTGCCAGCTTCCCGCGCCGCAAGCTGCTGCTGGCGCTGATGGGCTTCTACGCGGTCGGCAACCTGGCCAGCGCGCTGGCACCGAACTACGGCACGATGCTGGTGGCACGCTTCGTCGCCGGCCTGCCGCATGGCGCCTACTTCGGCGTTGCGATGCTGGTGGCCGCTGCGATCAGTCCTGCCGGCCAGCGCGGCCAGGCGATGTCGCGGGTGCTGCTGGGCCTGTCGATCGCGATCCTGGTCGGCAACCCGTTGACCACCTGGCTGGGCCAGCAGCTGAGCTGGCGCACCGCCTTTGCCCTGGTCAGCGTGCTGGCCATTGCCACGGTGGCGATGATCGCGCGCTTCCTGCTGCCGGACCCGGACGAAGTGCGTACCTCGCCGATGCGCGAACTGCGCGCCTTCAACACCTCCCAGGTCTGGCTGGCGCTGGCGATCGGTGCGGTCGGCTTCGCCGGCATGTTCTGCGTGTTCACCTACCTCGCCCCCACCCTCGTGCAGGTCACCGGCGTGGCCGAATCGTGGATGCCGCTGGCAGTGGGCGTGTTTGGCATCGGCGCGATCATCGGCAACATCGCCGGTGGCTGGCTGGTGGACAAGTTCCATTTCAAGGCCGCCGCCGTGGTGCTGCTGTGGTCGATCGTGATGCTGCTGCTGTATCCGCTGGCCGCACAGTCGGTGTGGACCATCGGCCCGATGATCATCACGGTCGGCACCATGGGCGCGCTGGCGGCGGTACTGCAGACGCGCCTGATGGACGTGGCCGGCGAAGCGCAGACGCTGGCGGCGGCCTCCAACCACGCCGCTTTCAATACTGCCAACGCACTCGGCCCGTGGCTGGGCGGCATGGCGATCAGCGCCGGCTTCAGCCCGGCCAGTACCGGCTATGTCGGTGCAGCCACCGCAATCGGCGGCCTGCTGCTGTGGTGCGCGGCGGTGGTGCTGGACAGGAAGCGCAGGACCGCCGTCGCCGGCAGCCACTGAACATTGCGCCGGATCGTCAGTCGCTGCCTGTGCGGCGACGGCGATCCGGTCGCAGCAACGCTGTATCGCCGGCCGCCAGGGTCGGCCTCGCCAGCTCACCGCGCTTCACGCGGTCCAGCACCCGCCGTGAATTGGCTGCACAGTCGATGCCGTCCGGCCGCGCCTGGATGTCCTCGATCAGGGCCAGCAGGTGCGCCCGGCTCTCTGCCAACCGCAGCTGCAACGCTTCGATGTCAGCCACCTTCTGCTGCAGCATCGTGATCAACGCCTCATGCTGCCACTGGCCCATGTCCGGTGGCAGCAGGGCGCGGATCTCTTCCAGGCTGAAGCCTGCACGCTGCGCGCCCGTGATCAACTCCAGCAACAGCACCGCCTGTTCCGGATAGTCGCGGTAGCCATTGGCCTGGCGCTGCACCACCAGCAGCCCCGCGTCTTCATAGAAACGAATGCGCGACGCCGCGAGGCCCGTGAGGCGGGCCAGCTCACCGATCTTCATCTGCCTGAATCCTCGCCATGGGACCTGTTGACCTTCAATAAAACTTGAAGGTTAGCGTAGCGCCATTCCCCTGTCTTGGAGCTGTCCGATGTCGCTGTTCTCGCCCCTGGCACTACCCTCCGGTGCCATCATCCGCAACCGCATTGCCAAGGCCGCGATGGAGGAAAACATGGCCGACGCCGACCACGCGCCGTCCGCTGCGCTGCTGCAGCTCTACCAGCGTTGGGCCGATGGTGGCGCAGGACTGATCATCACCGGCAACGTGATGGTCGATGGCCGCGCGATGACCGGCCCCGGCGGCGTGGTACTGGAAGATGATCGCCACCTTGACCGCTTCATCGCCTGGGCCGAAACGGCACGCTCACGGGGCGCGCAGATGTGGATGCAGATCAACCATCCCGGGCGGCAGATGCCGGCCGCACTCGGCCAACCGGCACTCGCGCCGTCAGCCGTCGCCCTGGAAATGGGCGCGCTGTCCAGGCAGTTCGCACCGCCGCGGGCGATGACCGAGGCGGACATCGAAGAGGTGATCGCCCGCTTCATCCGCAGCGCCGAGCTGGCCGAGCGCGCCGGGTTCAGTGGCGTGCAGATCCATGCCGCGCACGGTTACCTGCTCAGCCAGTTCCTGTCGCCGCTGTCCAACCGCCGCGACGACCGCTGGGGCGGCGGCCTGCACAACCGTGCGCGCCTGCTGCTGGAGATCGTGCAGGGGGTGCGCGCCACCGTGCCGCCCACGTTCGCGGTGGCCGTGAAGCTCAATTCCGCCGATTTCCAGCGCGGTGGCTTCTCGCCCGAGGATGCGCGCGCAGTGGTGGAAATGCTGGCGCCGCTCGGCGTGGACCTGGTCGAACTGTCCGGTGGCAGCTACGAAGCACCGGCCATGACCGGTGCCGCGCGCGACCAGCGCAGCCTGGCCCGCGAGGCCTACTTCCTCGAGTTCGCGCGTGAGATCGCCACGGTGGCAACGATGCCGCTGATGGTCACCGGTGGCATCCGCCGTCGCGCCGTGGCCGATCGGGTACTTGACAGCGGTGTGGCCATGGTCGGCATCGCCACCGCGCTGGCGATCGAGCCGGATCTGCCACACCGCTGGCAGCAGGGCCGCGACCCGGTACCGACACTGCGCACCATCGACTGGCGCAGCAAACCATTGGCCGCCAGCGCGCACATGGCCGCAGTGAAGTACCAGTTGACGCGGCTGAGCAGGCTCCGGCCCACGGCGCCGGGTGTTTCGCCCGTCTGGGCACTGCTGCTGGCACAGGCGGCCGCAAAGTGCCGAACCCGCCGCTACCGGCGCTGGATCGGTGCACGCGCAGGAGGATACTGAGCGGGCAGGCTTCTCATCACCGAATCGATGCTCCACCATCTGCACGATCGGCGGCAGCCCGTCGCCAGTCGCAACACGCAGAAGGAACCCTCGTGGCAGCAGGACCAACCAGGAACTACGAGAAGCTGCTCGATGACCTGCTCTCACTGGGCCGCAACTGGGCGCTGGCCATTGCCATCGCAGGTGCCGGGGCTGCGGTCCATTACAGCGAGTCGGTCTACGAAGCAGGCATCTGGCGCGACCTGCTGCCCACGCTCTGCTTCCTGGTCGCCATCGTCTGGATCGTGCTCAGCATCATCCGCTTCGACCTGACCATCCAGCAGCACTTCGAGCGGAAATTGTCACGCTGGCTCAGCCGTCTGCTGTATGTCGTGCTGCTTGGCACCGGCATCACTGCCGTGTTCTTCGTCACCGAACTGGCGGAGAACAATCACATCGCGCGGATGTGCGACTCGGTGGCCAATGAACCCGGCAGCCGCATCCACAGGTCGGCCGAGTGCCAGCGCCTGTACCAGCACCGCGCGGCGTACCGGCAGCGCCTGGAATCGGCCGAGGGTGAGTTCGACTGAACGGGCTTCATCGCGGTCTTCGCGCGCGATGAACACATTTCGTGGATGTGCATTTGGGCACAGTGCAGCCGACGCCGTTTTCTCGGCCTGCACCGGACCCGCAATGCACCACCCTCGCGCACCTGCCCGCCACGATGCCATCGCCTTGCAGGCCGGCATGCTGGGCAGCGTGTTGGGGGTGGCGTTGTCCAAGGCCATTGCCTTGTCTGCGTTGGCAGCCGATTCGATGATGGGGATCGGGCTGTGGGTGGTGGCCTGCGCACTGCTGGCTGCCTGGGCGCTCGCAGCCTATCTGGCCTGCCTGGCGCTGAGCCGTCGTGTGTTCGTGCTGATGGTGGCGCTGTGCATGGTGCTGATGATCTGCATCGCCTGACCCAGCAGGGGCCAGACCATCGCGCATTTGTTACAGAATAACAAGTGCAATGGGTCCGATTGTGCATGCCCGGCGTCTCGGATTTGAATTCCATGGCCATCCTGGCATTACCCGAGGCCACCCATGAACCTGCAGCCTTCATTCCGCGCCGCCCTCACTGCCATCGCCCTGGCGTCGCTCAGCGCCTGCGCCACCTATGACGACAGCGCCATGCATCCGGCCTGCCAGGAGTCACCCCATCTGAAGGATCTGCCGCGAGAGGTCGCTGCCCGCGAGAGCCGTTGCAACAGGGGTCTGGAAGTGTGGTCGAGCGAGCGCGGCAACAGTGACAAGCCGCTGGACCTGAGCGGAAAGAAAAAGGATCCCTGAAAGGGAGCGCTGCCGGTTCCCGTGGCCGTCTTGACCATGCCCATGCACCTGGCTGACTGACCCATCACAGCCGGCGCGCGACGATGAGGTCTCCCCACCCTGTCGAGATCCAGATGCCGGACACTGCCCTCCCTGTCATTCGCGCGTTCGAGGCCGTGTTCGATCTGTCAGGGGGCGTGCAGCGCATCACCGCGCTCACGGTCACCTGCCGGCATTGCACATCGACCAGCTCGGCCAGTGAGGACAATCTGGTGCACTTGCCAGGTGGCGCATTGTTCCGCTGCGGCGGGTGCGGCTGCCATCAACCGGTCAGCCATGCCCGGCTGTCGGACTGGCAACCGGCGTCGTTGCTGGGTATCTGAGGGCCGCGACGTGGGAATGACTGCGGAACAGCGGAAAATACTCCAGGCAATCGCCGCTGCGGAACCGGTGCGCGGCGATGCCGCAACGTGGGCGGTGACCGCCGGATGGGCGGTACAGGCAGAGGACGGGGATATCGATCTCACCGAGGCTGGCCGGGATGCGCTCGCCGCGCAGTCAGGTCGTGAGGGCTAGACCCGCCGGTCGGGCCAGCTTCGCCTCCCTTCGCGCTGCGTCGCGATAGCGCCAATCTGCGGGACAAAGGGTGCATCCCTGCCACGTCGACGGCGAAGTGGCGGGGCCTTTCATGCCGGCGGTGTGCAGAGCGTCATGACATGCGCTCGGCTATGCTGCGCCACCTTCCTGCGCCAATGGCGGCCATGCATCCTTTTCCCCTGCCAGTCTCTGCACCTGATCAGCTCGCCTACCGACTGCTGCAGGACAGTGACTGGGCCCGCTCGGCCACTGCCGCAAGCGCACCCGCCGAACTTCGCATGTTGCTGGCGATGATCCTGGATTCGCCAGAACCCCTGTGGCTTGCCTGGGGCAAGGAAGACAAGGCGTTCTTCTTCAATGATGCCTACCTGCCGCTGCTGGGGGAAAAACTGCACGGCGCGATGGGCAATTGCCTGGAGGATGTCTGGGCGGACGTATGGCCGGACGTGGCGAAGGCCGTCAACGATGCCTTCGCCGGCACCAGCCGCAGCTTCAAGAACCTCCCGTTGATGATGGATCGCGACGGCACGCTGCGTGAAACATTCTGGACGTTCTCGTATTCGCCGCTGCGCGTCGGCTGCGGCAGTGTGGCCGGCATCCTGTGCGTGGTCAGCGAGCAGACCGAACGGGTGATCGAGCGCGACCTGCACAGCCGCCAGGTCGCGGCGATCACCGAGCAGGCGCGGGAGGCCCATCTGGAACTGGTTCGCGCCCGCGAGCAGCTGCGCCAGTCGCAGAAGCTGGAGGCGATCGGCCAGCTCACCGGCGGTGTAGCCCACGACTTCAACAACCTGCTGCAGGTCATCACCGGTTCGGTGGACATGCTCCTGCACACGTGGCCGTCAGACGACACCCGGCGCCGCTACATCCAGGCCATTGCCACAGCCTCGGACCGCGCCACCAGGCTGACCGCGCAACTGCTTGCGTTCTCGCGTCGCCAGAGCCTGTCGCCGGAGGTCTTCGATCTCTGCGAGAGCGTGCACGCGCTTTCGGACATCATCACCACGGTACTGGGTGCACGCATCCAGGTGTCGTTGACGTTGCCCGGCACGCCGTTGCCGGTGCTGCTGGACCGGACCCAGCTGGACACTGCATTGATCAACATCGCGGTCAATGCGCGCGATGCGATCGAGGGACACGGCAGGGTGACCATCGAGGTGGAGCAGGTAACCGCCGTGCCTTCGGTGCGCTTCGCCGCGCCGATGAAGGGCGACTTCGCCGCGATCAGCGTGACCGACACCGGAGCAGGCATCGACCCCGCCGTCGTCGACCGCATCTTCGAGCCCTTCTTCACCACCAAGAGCGTCGGCGCCGGAACCGGCCTCGGCCTCAGCCAGGTGTTCGGCTTCGTCAAGCAGTCAGAAGGCGAGGTGGACGTGCAGAGCCAGGCGGGCGCCGGTACCCGCTTCACCCTGTACCTGCCGCTGGCGCAGGCGAGAGAAATGACGGAACGGCCGGCGACGCTACCGGGGCTGCAGCATGGTCACGGTGTCTGCGTGCTGGTGGTGGAAGACAACGTCGATGTGGCCGAATTTGCCGTCGGCGCCCTGCGCGAACTCGACTACAGCGTGGTCCTTGCACGCAATGCGGACGAGGCCCTGGTCGAGCTGGAACGGGATGCCTCCCGCTTCGATGTAGTGTTCAGCGACGTAGTGATGCCTGGCATGAACGGCCTGGATCTGGCCCGTACCATCCGCAGCCGCCTGCCTGGGCTTCCAGTGATCCTTACCAGCGGCTACAGCGAACTGCTGGCCCGGGACCCTGGCCATGGCTTCACCCTGCTGCGCAAGCCTTACTCATTGAAACAGCTGGCCTCGGTGATGACCGAAGCCGGGCGCTGCGCGCAGGCCGTGGTGGCGTCGCCCTAGCGGGCGGTCATCGCAGCGAACCGAACCAGCGTTCCAGCGAAGGCTCCAGCCCCGACGTGTCACCGCCAGCATCGCAGGCCCAGGCGACGATACCGTCGGGGCGGACCAGCACGGCGCCCAGTCCCAGCGTGTCGCGCGCCGTGGACATCACGCAGGTGACTGACCGCTGCCAGCGCTCAATGATCGGACCGAGCGAATCGCCGGTATCGAGCCCCAGCAGCACGCCCTGCCCTGCACGCAGCAGCTCTCCCATGCGGCGGCCATCGGCCAGATGGACGTCAGGCACGCTTCGGCCAACCCGCGGGTGGCCGCCATCGAACACCGGTGGCTGCGCCACGCCCCACAACCGCTCGGCGAGATAGGTGGCGCCGTCGCGGGTCGCGGCCAGGTCGGCGAAGACCGCCGCCAGCGCGCGCTGCCCGGGGCTTGGTCGCATCAACGCCACCTGCGCACGTGACCAGTCGAGCACCTGGGCGCCGATCGGATGGCGCTCAGCCTGATAGCTGTCCAACAGCGACTCTGCCACATCACCTCGCACCACCGCGGCCAGCTTCCACCCCAGGTTCATCGCATCGCCGATGCCGAGGTTCAGCCCCTGCCCGCCCAACGGCGAATGCATGTGCGCGGCATCACCGGCCAACAGCACGCGGCCGCTGCGATAGGCCGTGGCCTGGCGCGCGGCATCGGTCCATGTGGTGGCCAGATGCAACGCCGTGATCGTTGCCTCTCGCCCGGACACACGCCGCAGCAGCGCCTGGGCGGTGTGCCGGTCCAGCGGCGTGCGATGGCCGGCGCCACCGTCGAAATCGGCCAGCGCCAGCATGCCCGGCGGATTGAAATTGCACATGCCGTGTTCGGTGAACTGACGCCCGGGGACGAGCACCGACGGGTCCGCCAGTTCAACCTGCAGCGTGTACCCGGTGAACTCCGGCGCGGTCCCTGCGAACACGAAGCCCGATTGCTTGCGCACGGTGCTGCGGGCGCCGTCGCAACCGACCAGCCAGCGGCCCCGCATCAGCCCGCGACAGGTCTGCACCTCCACCTGTGCTTCGTGTGCGCGCACCGCCTGCACTGTGCAGCCACGCTCGATCTGTACACCCAGTGACGCTGCATGCGCGGCCAGCACCGCCTCGAGCGATTGCAGCTCCACCGCCATCCGGGTGGGTACCGGGGTCGGCAGGCGATCACGCCAGCGCGCGCTGTCCACGTCATCCAGAGCAAAAGCAATGCCGGCGAAGTGGCCTCCCAACGGACGAGGTTGCGCCAGCCAGTGGGCCGTGCCGGACGGCGGCGCGCCCTTGTCCGGTTTCAGCACCTGGCGGGCGGCCACCGCGTCCAGCAGGCCGCGTCGGTCCATTGCCTCCAGCGTGGGTGCGTTCAAGCCGCGCAGGCCGAAGGGCAAGCGCTTCAGGGGTGAATCGGGTGACTGAGCCTGCTCCAGCAGCATGACCGAACAGCCGGCCCGGGCCAGTTCGCCGGACAGGAACAGACCGACCGGACCGGCCCCGGCGATGACGACGTCGTACAACATGGCAATTCCCTGTCAGCCCCGGGGCGGCGCTCTGGCGACGCCAATGTTACACTCGGTGTACTTTTACACAAGTGAGCCGCCCATGACCCCGCCTCCGGGCCGCCGCGAGCAGCGCAAGACCGAGACCCGACAGACCATTTCGGACGTCGCCACCGAACTGATCATCCGCCGCGGCTTCGAAGCCGTGTCCATGTCCGAGATCGCCGAGGCCGCCGGGGTCTCGCGCAAGACAGTCTTCAACTATTTCGCCAGCAAGGAGGACCTGGTATTCGACCGCGACGAGGAAGCGCGGGCGTTGCTGCGCGAGGGCATGACTGCGCGCTGCGGCATGACTCCGCTGGCCGCCTTCCAGTCGCTGGTGAGGGAGCTGCTCGACAGCGGCCATCCCCTGTTGCGGATCAATGCCGGTGCAGCGACCTTCTGGGCCACGGTGGCCGGCAGCCCGGCCTTGGTGGCACATGCACGACGGCTGCAGGCACAGCTGGCCGACGACCTCGCGCAGTTGATGGCCAGCGCCGTCGGGCGGTCGGCGGATGATGCCGAGGCACGCCTGGGTGCGGCGATGCTGCTGGCGTCGATGGTGGCGGCCTATCAGAACGGACTGGCCAGCCAGCAGGAGGGCGAGGATCCGCGCCAGGCGATGCTGCAGCTGATCGTGCGCGGTGGCACCGGCGTGCTGGTGGCCTTGGCCGGCACCCCATATACCGACCCGGGCCTGCGTCCATAGCGCACTCGGGGGATAGGTCACGAAGCGTTGCAAATGCTAATATTTCTCATTTGCAGCCCGCCCCGACCCCCTCATGCCGCTTCCAACCCCGCTCAAGCACGCCCTCTGCCTGGTGCTGCCTCTTTCCCTGGCTACACCTGCACTGGCCTCCGAGACCTCCGCTGATGCCCCGAAGGATCTGGACAAAGTGGAAGTCCGCGGCCGCGCGCAGACCCTGTACCGCGCCAACGATGCGGCCGTCGGCACCCGCACCGATACCCCGTTGGAACTGGTGCCGCAGTCGATCCAGGTCGTGCCGCGCGAGCTGATCGACGACCAGGCCGCGCGCCAGGTCACCGATCTGTACCGCAGCATCAGCGGCATCAGCTTCTTCAGCTATGCCGGCGTCACACTGCGCGGTTTCCGCCAGGAGAACGTGCTCTACGACGGCCTGCGCGGTGATCCCTATGCCGGCTTCTCGGTGCCGCAGCTGTTCAACATCGAACGCGTGGAAGTGCTGAAGGGTCCGGCCGGTGCGCTGTACGGCGGTGGTGATGCGGGCGGCGTCATCAACTATGTAACGCGCAAGCCCAAGGCGCGGGCCGAACGCCGCATCGAGCTGCAGGCAGGCGACAAGGACTTCCGCGCCGGGTCGATCGAAGGCACCGGCCCGCTGAATGCCAGCGGCAGCATCCGCTATCGCGCCGGCCTCTATGCCGACAGCGAGCAGGGCGTGCGCTGGAATGCCGACAGCGAAAGCGTGATCGGCGACGCCTCGCTGGCCTTCGACGTTGGCCAGACCGGCGAGCTGGTGCTGCAGTTCACCGACATCACCCAGAACCTGGGCGGCAACCGCCTGCGCGGCGTGCCGGTGAACGATGCCGGCAGCTTCCTGACCGACCGGCGCTGGAACCACAACGAGGCCAGCGACTTCCTCGACATGCGCGCCAGGGTTGCACTGGCGCAGTACCGCTTCGCACCGCTCGATACGCTGGACGTGGACATTGCTGCGCGCTGGTTCGGCAACAACGAGCACCAGATGTACCACGAGCCGATGGGGCTGATTGATCGTGACCGCGACGGCGTAGCCGAATGGATGACGCGCCAGCTGCGCAACCAGATCCGCGACAACGAGGCCTTCACCGCCAGCGGCAATGCCGTATGGCGGATCAACACCGGCCGTATCGAACACAAGGTGCTGTTCGGCGCCGACGTGTACCAGCTCGACGCCGACTTCACCGCGCAGACCGCCAACAGTGCCGACCTGGCACGCGGCGCCGGCCCGGTGCGCGGCATCGACCTGTTCAACCCGGTCTATGGCGCGAGCACCTGGCATGACTACAACCTGGCCGCCCTGCCGTGGCGCAGCACCGCCACCCGCAGCAAGCGCTACGGCGGCTATCTGCAGGATGAGCTGGCGCTGGGCACGCGCTGGCACGTGCTGGCCGGACTGCGCTGGGATGGCTTCAAGGATGAGGACCGCATGGGCGGCAACAGCGTGGATGGCAACGCGCTCAGCTGGCGTCTGGGCAGCACCTTTACCGTCCGGGACGGCGTTAACCTGTATGCCAACATCGCCAGCGGCTTCGTGCCGCAGAGCGCGGCCAACCAGAACCCGGCAGCGGGTGGCCCGTTCGACGCCGAGCGCAGCAGGCAGTGGGAAGTCGGCATGAAGTCCCTGCTGGCCGACCGCGTGACCCTGAACATGGCGGCCTACCGCATCGACCGCAGCAACATCGTGCAGGCCACCGGCGAAGTGCGGGACGGCGTGAACCAGCTGGCCGCGCTGGGCCTGGTACGCAGCACGGGCATGGAACTGGACCTGCTGGCCGACGTGACCGAGCGCTGGGTGGTGAACCTGACCTACGCCTACAACGACGCACGGGTGAAGGACGCCGGACCGAACGGCATCACCAATGCGTCCGGCGACCGCTTCGCGAATGCGCCACGCAACAAGATCGGCCTGTGGACACGTTACGACCTGCCGTCGATCAATTCGGCCATCGGCTTCGGCGCCGACCATGTGGGCGAGCGTGTCAGCCTGGATGGGCAGACGGTCAAGGCTTACACGGTATTCGACATGAGCTGGAAGACCACGTGGAAGCAGTGGCAGTTCCAGGCCAACGTCAAGAACCTGTTCGACAAGGTGTACGCGGCCAGCGGCTTCATCGAGCGCAACGGGCATTTCCCGGGCGAGCCGCGACGGGTGTACGTGCAGGCGGCTTACAGCTTCTGACGAGCCTCTCCTGTAGCGCCGTGCCCACGCTCGGCTCGGCGCCTGGCCTGGTCACCCCATGCGTATCGCGTGACTCTCGCGCGCCTGCAGATCGATATCCTGCTGGCGCTGCATGGCCGCCTGCTGGCGCTCAAGGCTGGCAGCCTCGATCTGCTGCAGGGATTGTGCAACCGGCGTCTGCACCGCAACATCGGTAGGCATGCTGGCACGCAGATGCGCGGGATCGCTCATCTCGCCCTGCACCACGAACACGTTGCGGCCGGCCGGATGCTCGGCGGTCTGCGTGCTCAGCAGCACATGGTCGGCGCGCTCAAGCTGGTTGCGACGGGCCAAAGCCATCACGCTCGCCACGAGGCGCTCGCTGTTCTCGTCGTGGGTACGCCCGGCGCGGGCATCGATCGCGGCCACGCCTTCGCGCACCTGCTGCAGCAGTGCGTACTCACGGTGGCCGGGACCAATGTCGGCCAGGCGGGTCGGTGCCTGCGCGGGATCCGGCACATCGTCCACGGCTGCGGTCAGCGGGCTGCGGGTGATGGTCCGGTACGGGTCGTCCGGGTGGAACTGGGTGCGTTTTTCCTGGCGCTCCAGACGAACCTCGCGCGCGTCGTTGAGCTCGGCGATGCGTGCGGGGTCGGTAATCTCGCGCATCGACACGTGGCCGCCACCCGCGCTGACACTGGCCCACTTCCTGTCCGCTTCGAAGTACATCGCGTAGTAGCTGTTGCCACCGATGACGTTCGGATCGACCGCCGAGCGCCCTTCCAGTGCCTGGGTGGCTTCCAGCACGCTCAACCGGGTCAGGTACTGGCCGCCTTTCGTCCATCCCATCTGGCTGATGGCATCGACACTGGTGTTGCCTACGCGCGGGCCTCCGGCGTAGTCATTGTTGAGCATGTTGGTCCAGATCTGTTCCAGCTTCTCGGGACCGCTCTTCTGCTCAGCCGCCTGCAGCAACACGCGCGGCGTCCAGCAGTTGGGATCGAGTTCATGCCGTTCAAATGCGCGGTCGTGAGCCAGCATCACGTCCTTGCCGGGAAGATTCAGTGCCAGGTCTGGACGGCGCTCGTTCATCCACTGCTGCCGCAACTCAATATCTCTTTCGAGCAGGGTCTGCCCAAAGGACTCCCATTGCCGCTCCGTCAACTGTGCATTTGAAAACCGGGATCCCTCTTCCTGCTGGGTCTTTGCGTAGCTTTGTGCATACGCGTTCGCGACGCGTCCCGGCAGGCTGTCATTGCGTACAACACCCAGTGCCAGTGTCCCGTATCCATCGGCTCCCGGCAGTTGCGACAGGTAGTTCCAGTAAAGCTCGCGGTTGCCGTCTCTGGCATAGCTGCCAAGGATGCTTAGATCGCGTTCGGTCAATCCACTCATACCCTGCCCCTTCTCTTCCTTGAATCACCGATCACTTGGACCGGGTGCGCGCGATGATGTCCCTGACGGCCTCTTCCATGCGCTTCCAGTCCTTCAGAAACGCTCTCTTGTAGTCCAGGCTGACGGACAGCTTGTTGTCGATGTCCACGAAGTAATGAACGCAGCCCGCGGCCACTTCCCCTGGCTCACTGATCACCTCGCGCCCCTCCAGCCGCACGCCGTCGCGTCGGAATTCCTCGCCGTCACATTTGATGAATGAGCTGATCCGGCCGTCACCCTGCCGTGCGATGTACCAGTCTCTCTCGTAGGCGGGATTGCGCACAGGCGGCCTCCCGTACCGCGCCTCATACTGCTTCGCGTACACCACCATCTTCGCTTCATCGATTGCATAGGGCGTCAGGCCCAAGATCTGCGGCTTTGCAACGCGTTGATCGAGACGATCCCTGGGATCCTCCCTTTCCACAGAGCCGTCCTCCGTGATGGCTTCATTTGACGACAGCCTTGAAAGCAGTGTTTCAACGGGAACGCGATCAACGTAGTTGATCCGGATGGGAATCTCCTTCCGGAAATCATTCGTACGCGGATTGGCCCGCGCACCCGGCGCCGTCGGCTTCATGTCCGGCCACTCGATGACCAGCGTCACGCCCTCGCCCGGCCATGGTGCGATCTGGCTGTCCAGGTAGTTGGCCGGAATGCGGAAGGTGTTCGGCCCCAGCTTCACGTCCACGGGGGCGTCGGTATAGGTGTGACCGTTGATCGTGCGGCCGGTCTGCGTTGCGCCGGACATGGCGGGATTCCTTTCGTGTTCGGTGGATGGCGGCCGCGCACACGCGCCAGCACTCGCCGCGACGGCAAGTGCAAGCGCCAGGCAACGGCTCGGGGACATCACGTGCATGGGCATTCCATTGCAGGGTTCCAGCGCCACTATAGGGAACCGGGCGTCAACGGAACAGGAACCGCATCGCAGCCCTTCATGGAACCAGGCAGCGCTCCACCTGCAGTGACAGCACCTGGCAGGCATTGAACAGGCCCTCGACCACGGCGGCGGAGGGACAGCAGGCGGGATCGTCGCTCTCCCGCGCCACATGCGCAGCGTGCAGCACCGCAGTCAACGCCGTGATGCCCGAAACGCTTCGGGTCGCCAGGGCCATGTCGAAGGCGCGGCCGGGGCTCAGGCACATTTCACTCCAGGCCTCGCCATCGGCACGCAGGTTCCTGCCGTGGCCTTTCAGATGTGCAAAGAACGCCGATGGGGTAACGAACTCGGCGGATTCGCGGAGCGCGTCCTCCAGCGTTTCGGCCAAGGCAGCTGGAAGATCGCGCACGGCGGCACCCAGCAGCGCGTGCAGGCGGGGATGGTCGGGAAGACGTTCGGGCATGACGGCAACCTCACGATGTGGCCACCTGCAGATGCAAGGTGGCGGACGGTGCGGGTTGGCGTGCCGGATACGTACCGCTAAAGCCGGCGGATCGGAAGATCCCCACGCACCGTCCACCATGAGCCGGTGGGCGGTGCATTGTCGCGGTTGCAGCTTCGGCTGCAATCGCGACCGGTAGCGGTACGTAAGTTCGGGACGCCAATCCCGGCCAGGGCGAGTGCCTTGGCGCGGCGATGATGGGCGCACTCCATCGCCGATGCAAAGTAGGAAAAGTCCGCGCTGACGCGTTCCTACGCTGGTTGCGTCACGAGATGGCGAACCGCCCACCGACTGACGCGCTTCGTTGGTATATCGCGCCTGCCTGCGCACGCTACGCAAGGATCACATCAAGCCGAACACGACACACCGGCTATGGCGGTCGCGCAGAAAGTCGCAATACGCACGGCCTCCGTCTTCAGCTCGAGCACAGGCGTTCCGCGCTGGATACACACCGGGAACGCTTGCGTAGAGGAGCCCACAGGCACATTCGAGCGCGACCCGATCACAACGGAATGTCTGCGCCACACCGTTTTCGTACGAGATCCGCGAGGTGATGACTATAGTCGCCGACCTCAATGGATCAGGAGCTCATCATGGAATTCACTTCCTGGCGCAACATTCTTGTTGCCGCCGGCGTGGCGGTCGCACTTTCCGTGGCCGCCTACAACGACCATCACCGTCATGCCCTCACTGACGGTGCCGAAGGGCGCGATGCAGTGGGCCTCGTCACCGAGGTGCATTGGGATGAGAAAAGGGGCAGAAAGAGCAACTTCGTCCTGAATGTCGAGTTCGAAACCGAAGACGGCCAATCACGCGTCGAGAAGATCGCGGTCTCCAACGACCTTGGCAATCGGATGCGTGCCACCGACGAGGCGGAAGAGATTGATATCCGCTACAACGCCAAAGACCCGTCCGTGGCGATGGCCGTTGGCGAAACGGACAACTCCCTGCTGTTGTTGTGGCTGGCAATCGCCTCCGGGCTGGTCACCCTGGCGCTGCTGGCCACCCGGGTGGTGCAGGGCCGGAAAGCGCAGCCGGCCTGAGCCATCCAGGCGCGGGCGCATCCAGAATGCGCTCGCGCAGAGCCAAAAGTGTCTTCAACTCTGGCAATCGCCTTCCGTGCTTCCATGGCCGCGATAGGTCTCGCCCCACTCGCGCATCGCCAGCAGCACCGGCACCAGCGTGCGGCCGAACTCGGACAGCTCGTATTCCACCTTCGGCGGCACTTCGGGGTACACGTGGCGGATCACCACGCCATCGGCTTCCAGTTCACGCAGCTGGCTGGTGAGCATGGACTGGGTAGCATTGGGCACCCGCCGCGTCAGTTCCATGAAACGCCGCTTGCCGGTCATCAGGTGAAACAGAATGATCGGCTTCCACACGCCACCGATCACGGACAGCGTGACTTCCACCGCACACCCGCTCTTGCCATCCCAACGCTTGCTACGCATGCATACTCCGGAAAACCATAGTACCTACGGAAAATCATCGTTCTTGTTGCAATAGAGGCACGAGCCTAGCATGGCCCCATCCCATGAATGTGAGGCCATCCATGACGTTCAAAGCCCTGCTGACCGGCAAGACGAACAACCAGCTTTCGACCGAGCTGGTCGATTTCGATGAGGCGAATCTGATGGACGGTGACGTCCTGGTGCAGGTCGAGTACTCCACGCTCAACTACAAGGATGCGCTCGCGCTCACCGGCAAGAGTCCGATCATCCGGACGTTTCCGCTGATTCCCGGCATCGATCTGGCAGGCGTGGTGCTGGAATCCAGCAGGGCCGACTTCACGCCAGGCGACCGCGTCGTGCTCAATGGCTGGGACCTGAGCATGGGCCATCACGGCGGCCTGGCCCAGCGCGCCCGCGTACGCGGCGAATGGCTCAACCGGATTCCCGGCAACCTGAGCACCCGCGACGCCATGGCCATCGGCACCGCGGGCTACACCGCCATGCTGTGCGTGCTGGCCCTGGAACATGCCGGCGTGACGCCCGACAAGGGCGATGTGCTGGTGACCGGCGCCAATGGCGGCGTCGGCTCGATTGCGGTGGCGATCCTGTCGAAGCTGGGCTATCGCGTGGTGGCCGCCACCGGACGCCCGGAGCATGCTGATTATCTGCACAACCTGGGTGCTGCCGAGATCATCGATCGTGCGCAGCTTTCCGAACCGCGCGAGCGGCCGGTGAGTGCCGAGCGATGGGCCGGCGTGGTGGATGTGGCCGGCGGCCCAACGCTGGTCAATGCCATCGCCGAAACGAAGTACCGCGGTGCCGTGGCCGCCTGTGGCCTGGCCCAGAGCGATGCACTGCACGGCTCGGTGCTGCCCTTCATCCTGCGCAACGTGACCCTGGCCGGCGTGGATTCGGTGAATGCCCCACAAGAGGTTCGCCAGCGCGCCTGGGATCGGCTTGCAACTGACCTGGACCCGCAGAAGCTGGAAAGCACCGTGCAGCAGATCGGCCTCGCCGAGGTACTGGATGTCTATGAGCAGATCATTCCCGGCAAGGTGCGCGGCCGCATCGTTGTGGATGTGAACGCCTGACGCCTGCCGCGCCGGCGAGGGTGCAATGGCATCGCTGGCTCACGCGCGCGACTGACCGGAAAACGCAACGTGCCACGCCAAGCCGCCTTATCATGGGGCGGCAAGGGCCCTTTACGCCCGTTGACGTACGCAAGGCAGTATCTGGATGTCTATGGAATGGCGCCCCTCGGGCTGGGGCCAGCGTGTGACCCGCTCGCCGGACTGGCAGTTGCGGCTGGATGGCGAACAGCTCGCGCTTTTGATCGACGGCAGGCAGTACCGCCAGCATGTGGCGAACGAACACAGCGTGCGGGTCGTTCGCGGCGTACTCTGGTCCCGGGTCGAACTGACGACCGAGCGCGGTGAGGCACTGTCCGTGGATGGGCTGCCCAACAGCCAGGGCTCCCGGCTTGCGGCTGCCGTGCAGCACGTGCTTTTCGCGCGCTCCAGGCGGGGGCGCAAGGCACTGTTTGAGCGCGTTCTGGCGCAGATCCAGGCGTGGCTGGCCGAGGCAGATGCGCTTACCGACCGAGGCACCACCGGCCGCCGCTGGATCACGCACGAACAGCAGCAGGCGCTGTTGGCCGACCGCCCCACCCTGCCCCTCCCGCCAGCCGAGCTCGAGCAGCTGTTCCTCGACGAGGAGGTGCATGACGACCTGCACGCGCACCGCCACCGCATGGCGCTGGACGCGCTGAACGACTGGCAGCTGGATTGGCCCGCCGTGTGGGCGAACGCCAATGAGGCAATGGCGACCCGTGAACTGGGTCTGGCCAAGCCCTTCCTGGACCGGGTCGAGAGCAGACCGTTGACCGAGGAACAAGCCCGCGCGGTCATCTGCTTCGACAACCGGGTGCAGGTCGTGGCCGCGGCCGGCTCGGGCAAGACCTCCACGATGGTCGCCAAGGCCGCTTATGCCATCGACCGCGGCTTTGTCGAACCCGAACGGATCGTGATGCTCGCCTTCAACAAGGATGCCGCCCAGGAGCTGGAGGAGCGCGCGCGGCGATGCTTCGGCCGGCTCGGCATGGGCGACACCGTGGTCGAGGCGCGGACCTTCCACGCCCTGGGCCTGGCCATCATCGCCAAGGCCACGGGACGCAAGCCTGATATCCCGGAATGGGCGATCGACGCGACGCTGGGCTTCAACAAGCTGGCCGAACTGGTGGACGACCTGAAGGACCGCTCGACCCACTTCCGCACCCAGTGGGACATGTTCCGCCTGGTGTTCGGACGCGACCTTCCGCCGTTGGGTGCCGACATGATGGCCGATGGCTACGACCGCGATGGTGCGCCCTACATGCGTACCCTGCAGGGCGAGCGGGTGAAGAGCCTGGAAGAGTGCGTGATCGCTGACTGGCTGTTCTACAACGGCGTGGCGTATGACTACGAGCGGCGCTACGAGTTCGATACCGCGACAGACACCCACCGCCAGTATCGTCCAGACTTTTACTACCCGGACGCCCGGCTGTATCACGAGCACTTCGCGCTGGATGCCGATGGCCAGCCGCCGCAGCACTTTGCCGATTACAGCGAAGGCATGCACTGGAAGCGCCAGCGGCATATGGCGCGCGGCACTGCCCTGGTCGAGACGACCTCGTTTGGCCTGCGCAGTGGACAGGCCCTGCAACACCTTGCCGAGCGGCTGGGTGCGTCTGGCGTCGAACTCGACCCGAACCCGGACCGCGAGCTGCCTGATCAGGGCGCCAAGCCGATGCCGGACGCAGACCTGATTGGCCTGATGCGCACCTTCATTGCGCATGCCAAGAGCAACTGCCTGACGCTGGACGATATGGCGGCGCGCCTGCGGCAGATGCCCGAGGATCAGTTCAAGGAACGCTACCGGCGCTTCCTGGAGATCGCCCGGCCGGTTTTCCAGGCCTGGGACAATGCACTGGCTGACGAGCGCAGCATCGATTTCGAAGACATGCTCAACATGGCCGCCGGGTTGCTGGAACAGGGCCACTATGAATCACCCTACGATCTGGTGATGGCCGACGAATTCCAGGATGCCTCGCGCGCCCGTGCGCGCCTCTGCCGTGCGCTGGTCAGCCAACCGGGCCGCCATCTGTTTGCGGTGGGCGATGACTGGCAGTCGATCAATCGCTTCGCTGGCGCCGACGTTTCGGTGATGACCGGTTTCCGTGAATGGATGGGACATGGCCAGGTGCTGAAACTGGAGCAGACGTTCCGCTGCCCGCAGGCACTGTGTGATGTGTCCAGCCGCTTCATCAGCCGCAACCCCGCGCAGATGGCCAAGAAGGTCCGCTCTGCTGCGCCGGCAGTGGGCCCGGTGCTGCAGACGTTCCAGATGAACCGGCGTGAGGAGGTGCAGGATGGCGTTCGCCAGTACCTTTCGAAGCTGCACCAGCAACTGTTGTCAGGCGCGGTGGCGCAGGGGCGCAATGGACGCGTGACGGTCTTTGTTCTGGGGCGGTATCGCGCGGATCGCGGTGCAGTGCCTTCGGATTGGAAGAGGGCCTTTGGCAGCACGATGGACGTCGAGTTCCTGACCGCCCATCGATCGAAGGGACGCGAGGCGGACTACGTGATCCTGCCGGGCATGATCAACCGCAGCTTCCCGAGCCTGCGCGCGGATGACCCGGTGCTATCGCTGGCAATGCCGGATGGCGATACATATCCGCTGAGCGAAGAACGGCGGCTGTTCTATGTCGCGCTGACGCGTGCGCGACGATCGGTTGCGATATTCACCCTGCAGGGCAGGCACTCGCCGTTCCTGGATGAGCTGGTGAAGGACGGAGCAGTGGAAGTGACCGCGATTTCAGGCGCGGCCATCCACGAAGAGCGCTGCCCGGTGTGCAGGGTGGGCGTGTTCGTGGACCGGAATGGGCCGCATGGGGCTTTCCGGTCGTGCTCGAGTTACCCGTTGTGCCATAACAAGCCGAAGGGTGGGCGTCGTGGGTGAGCGTATTCTCTGCGCTTTCCTGGCGATGTGCGCACTGCCCTCACCGTCACCGTGAGCTTCGCCCAGGCGGAGATCGACTACTCACTCCGGCTGCTAGACTTTGCCGACATTCAAATGGACGACCCCATGGAACGGTGGTATCTGGCAACACTGCTGGCGTTGGTCCTGCACCAGATTGATGCAGCGTTCTGGCACGAGTGGGCCATGTTCGGCGTTCCCGGCGGCATCCAGGGGTTTCTGGCTTTCAACCTGATCGCTGTGGGCGCCCTGCTGCATGGCTATCGCCAGGTTGTGCTGGCCAAGCCCTCCGCGCGGGCGTATGCCAGCCTGTGCGGGACAGTTGGCGCCGGCACCGCCATGATTCATGTGGGCTTCGCCGCGGCCGGTCGTGACGAGTTCCTGCTTCCGCTCTCCATCGCAACGCTGGCGGCCTGCCTCGTGGCCGGCGTCGGGCTCCTCATGCAAGGCCGCCGTGCTACCCCGGCTCGCGTGCAGATCGATGGCGTGGACTGACGAGACGAAAAAGCCCCTGAATCCAGGGGCTCTTTGAATCAACTGGCGGAGAGAGTGGGATTCGAACCCACGGAAGGTTTGACCCTTCGCCGGTTTTCAAGACCGGTGCCTTAAACCGCTCGGCCATCTCTCCAATCGGGTCCCGGTCGCCCGGGCAGCGCCGTATTCTCGCACGTGACGGGCATTTGCCCAAGACCACCATGCCCCTGCCCTCCGCATCCGGCACGGTGGGGCCTTCGCCGTAGAACAGCAACGCCGGACATCGCCCGGCGCTGCCTTCAAGACCTCTCAGCCGGCATCCACCGCCAGCGCACCCAGTGCACTGGCCTTGATCCGCTCCTTGGCCTTTTCACAGGCGCCACCGCAATCCAGGCGCGAGGCCTCCAGCTGCGGCGGCAGATGCTCGGCCAGGAAGTCGATGAACACGCGCACCGCTGGCAGCAGGCCGCGGCGCGAGGCGAACACGGCGTGGCATACGCCCTGCGGCAGCGACCAGTCCGGCAGCACCACTTCCAGCTCGCCGTTGCGCACGGCGTCGGCGCACACGGTTTCCGGCAGCATGGTGATGCCGAAACCGTCCTTCACCATGCTCTGCAGCAGCGGGAAGTCGAAACCGGCCACGCGCGGCTGCAGGTCGACCCGGCGCACTTCGCCTTCCGGGCCATGCAGTTCCCAGCGCTGGCGGGCTTCGTCTTCGCTGATGCTGAGGGTGACGTGCTGGGTCAGCTCTTCCGGGTCCTTGGGGCGACCGGCGCGGTCCAGGTACTTGGGGCTGGCCACCAGCAGTTCCTGCACCTGGCCGAAGCTGCGCATCACCAGGCTGCCGTCGTCATCCAGGCGCGAACGCACGCGCAGAGCCACATCGTAGCCTTCGTTGATGATGTCCACGCGGCGGTTGCTGATGTTCAGCTGCAGCCGCACCTTCGGGTACTGCTCAAGGAACTTGGGCAGCAGCTTGGGCAGCTGCATCTGCGCCAGTGACACCGGCACGCTGGCGCGCACCACGCCGCGCGGCTCCGCGCTGAGGCGGTCCACCACTTCGCGGGCGGCCTGGGCCTCGGCCAGCATCGTCTGCGCATGGCGATGCACGCTGGTGCCGACATCGGTGACCGCGAAACGGCGCGTGGAGCGCTGCAGCAGGCGTACGCCCAGGTCGGTTTCCAGCTGGCTGATGCGGCGGCTCAGGCGCGACTTGGGAATACCCAGTGCGCGCTCGGCGGCGGCGAATCCGCCATGGTCGACCACCATCGCGAAGTAGTACAGGTCATTCAGGTCATGCATACCCGAGTTCCATATCTAGAACAATACGTGGCATTCAACCACCTTTATTCCGCCTTTGCAACAACCTATCGTTCTCTCCGTCGGCGGGGCCACCCCGCCCCTTCCTCCCAGAACATAGGTGACTGCCATGAAGCTTCTGCATCTCGACGCCAGCGTGCTTGGCGACAACTCCGTCTCGCGCCAGCTGTCGGCCGCCGTGGTCGCCCGCTTCGCCAGCCAGATCGATGGCCTGCAGGTCGATTATCGCGATCTTGACGCCAATCCGGTACCGCACCTGCGCAGCAGCTCGCTGGCCAGGACCGACGCCGCCGAGGCGACCGATGCTGAACAGGTGATGCAGCAGTTCCTGGAGGCCGACATCGTGGTGATCGGCGCGCCGATGTACAACTTCAGCATTCCGTCCACGCTGAAGGCCTGGATCGACCGCGTGGCCGTGGCCGGCCGCACCTTCAAGTACACCGAGAACGGCCCGGTGGGCCTGGCTGGTGGCAAGCGCGTGATCATCGCCAGCAGCCGTGGCGGCATCTACACCGACTCGCCGGCCGACTTCCAGGAGCCGTTCCTGCGCCAGGTGTTCGCCTTCATGGGCATCAACGAGGTCGAGTTCGTGCGCGCCGAAGGCATCGCCTACTCGCCGCAGCACCGTGAAGACGCCATCGCCGGTGCTCTGGCGGCACTGCCGTCGCACGAATTGGCCGAAGCCGTCGCGGCGTAAAGCGTTCCAACGTTCGGCGCCCCTCTCTCCTCGTCTGGGCGCTGAGCGCGGGCCGGGATCCCCTCCCCCATCCCGGCCCACCCTGGCGGCCCCGCTTTGCGGGGCCGTTTTTTGTGGGCGCGTTAGGCTGGGGCCATGGACTACATCGTGACGGCTGCGCACCGCAGCGAATTTCCGCACCCGATCACCCTGCGCCGTGGCCAGGCGCTGGTGGTGGGCGAACGTTATGAAGGCCCGGAGGGCTGGGAAGACTGGTTCCTGTGCCAAGCCGAAGGGCAGCAGCCCGGTTTCGTGCCGGCGCCGGTGATCGGTCGCAATGCGCAGGGTGACGCCTATGCCACGGAGGATTACTGCGCGCGGGAGCTGGATGTGGACCCCGGGCAGATCTTGCGCGGGCTGCGCACCCTCAATGGTTGGGCGTGGTGCGTGCCGGAGACCGGCGAACCGGGATGGGTACCGCTGGAGAAGCTGCGGGCAGCATAAACCCGGTAGCGCCCGAGCCTATGCTCGGGCGGCAGCGCGAAGCGCCGGCTGTCAGCCAATGGTTTCCAGGCCCCCCATGTACGGGCGCAGGGCCTCCGGCACGGTGATGCTGCCGTCGGCGTTCTGGTAGTTCTCCATCACCGCGATCATCGCGCGGCCGACGGCCACGCCCGAGCCGTTCAGCGTGTGCGCCAGTTCCGGCTTGCCGGTGGCCGGGTTGCGCCAGCGCGCCTGCATGCGGCGAGCCTGGAAATCACCACAATTCGAGCACGAGGAAATCTCGCGGTAGGTTTCCTGCGACGGCAGCCAGACTTCCAGGTCGTAGGTCTTCACCGCCGAGAAGCCCATGTCGCCGGTGCACAGCAGCACCTTGCGGTACGGCAGGCCCAGCTTTTCCAGCACCACTTCGGCGCAGCGGGTCATGCGCTGGTGCTCGGCCTCGCTGTCTTCCGGGCGGCTGATCGAGACCAGCTCGACCTTCTCGAACTGGTGCTGGCGGATCATGCCGCGCACGTCGCGGCCGCCGCTGCCAGCCTCGGCACGGAAGCACATCGAGTGGGCGGTCATGCGCAGCGGCAGGCGCTCGGCGTCGACGATCTCGTCGCGCACGATGTTGGTCAGCGGCACTTCCGAGGTCGGGATCAGGTAACGCGTGGAGTCGCCCACGGCGGTCTTGAACAGGTCGTCCTCGAACTTCGGCAGCTGGCTGGTGCCGCGCAGCGAATCGGCGTTGACCAGCAGCGGCACGTTGGTTTCCTCGTAGCCGTGCTCGCTGGTGTGCAGGTCGACCATGAACTGGGCCAGGGCGCGGTGCAGGCGCGCGATCGGGCCGCGCAGGACGGTGAAGCGCGAACCGGACAGCTTGGCCGCGGTCTCGCCGTCCAGCCAGCCATTGCGGGCGCCCAGTTCGACGTGGTCGAGCACCTTGAAGTCGAACTGGCGCGGGGTACCCCAGCGCGCCTGCTCCACGTTGTCGTTCTCGTCGGCCCCGGCCGGCACGTCATCGGCCGGCAGGTTCGGGATGCCCATCGAGATCGCTTCGATCTTCTCGCGCAGCTCGTCCAGCGCCACTTCCGAGGCCTTCAACTCGTCGGCGAAGGCAGCGACCTCGGCCATGATGGCCGACACGTCCTCGCCCTTGGCCTTGGCCTGGCCGATGGCCTTGGAACGGCTGTTGCGCAGGCTCTGCAGCTCCTGGGTCCGCACCTGGATGCTCTTGCGATCCGCCTCCAGGGACTCCAGGGCAGACACGTCGAGCTCGAAGCCACGGCTGGTGCGCAGGCGTTCGGCGAGGTCGGCGGGCTGGTGGCGGAGCAGGGCTGGATCAAGCATGGCAGGTGTCGTGGTGGGTATCAGGGATGGGATTATCGCTTGTTATACGGATTTCTGCCGCCCGGTTCATTCCCGCCGTGGCAGAATCGGGGCATTCCGTACTGGTCCGGTCCATGTCTGCACCCCGTTCGCCGTCCGCCAAGTCGTTTACCGTGCATATCCCGCGCAACGCCCTGAAGATCGCGGGCATCGCCTTCGGCGTGGGCGTGCTGTTGTTCGTGCTGGTCTGGTTCACCGGTCGCGACAAGGAATTCTTCCGCGCCGACCCGGCCGCACAGACCCCGCAGGAGACGGCGCAGGTGGAACCGCTGCCCGAACCGCTGGCGGCGGCCGCCGGTTCCAGCGACATGCCCGATGCCAAGCCGGCCCCGGTCGAGGAGGAAGCCCCGAAGCTGGTCGAAACCCCGCCGCCACCGCCGGCGCCCGTCGCCGAAGCGGCCCCGGCCGCACCGGCTCCCGCGCCGGCTGCCACGGGCAACAGCCAGCCGATGCCGATTGCCGGCCAGTCGCCACCGCCGGCCTACCCGGCCGCCGCGCTGCGCGCCGGCGAGACCGGCAGCGTGGTGGTGCGCGTGGATGTGGATGCCACCGGCTATCCGAACAATGCCACGGTGATCCAGCGCAGCGGCTCACGCGAGCTCGACCGTGCCGCGACCGAAGCGGTGCGCCGCTGGCGTTTCACCCCGGCACAGAGCAACGGCCAGGCCGTACCGGGCAGCATTGAAGTGCCGTTCGACTTCAAGACCCAGTAACTGAACGTTTCCCGGCAGGCAAACTGAACCCTGCCGGTCGCGTTGACGCAACGCTGACACTTCACGCCGCTGGCTCGCGCAACACTCTCCCCCATCGTCCAATTGACGGAAGGAGTTCGCGATGACCGCCACCACCCACGAAGACCTTCATTCGCCGCAGCTGCAGCGCGATGCCAGCGAACAGCACAAGCCCACGTCACCCTGGATGTGGATCGCGCTGATCGTGGCGATGTTTGCTGCCGCGCTGCTCTGGCTGCGTCACTCGAACCAGGAAGACGTGGCGCCGGCACCGGTCGGCGAGCGCATGCTGCCCGCCCCCGAGCAGGCGCCGGTCGCCGACGTACAGCAGCCTGCGGCCCGCCAGGCCGCAGCGGCCGGCAACCAGCGCAAGGCCACCCCTGCCGTACGCAATCGCGAGGCGCGCCCGCTGGCAGGCAACAGCAAGCCGACCTACCCCGCTGCCGCGCTGCGCAATGGCGTGCAGGGCAGCGTGATCGCCAGCCTGAATGTCGATGCCCGCGGCCAGGTGACCAATGCTGCGATTGTTTCGCGCAGCGGCGAGCGCAGCCGTGACCTGGATCGCGCGGTGCTGAGCGCCGTGCAGAACTGGAAGTTCCAGCCGGCGATGCACGAAGGCCGTGCGGTGGCCAGTGTGGTGCGGGTCCCGGTGGATTTCCGTACCGGACAGCGTTGATCGCGGACGAGGGGTTCGTGATGTTTAGACGGAGGCTTCGGCCTCCGTCCTTTTATGCGTTGCGGAGAAGCGTGCCAACCAAGGTTGGCACCTACCGGAAAACCTGATCGGCCGGTCAGGCCAGGTTGAAGCCGGCGCTGCGCGCCAGGCCGTCGAAGTCCGGGAAGGACGTCGCGACGTTGGCGATGTCATTGATACGCACTTCGCCATCACTGATCTGGCCGGCAATGGCGAATGCCATGGCGATGCGATGGTCGCCGTGGCTTTCGATGGTGCCACTCCCCAGCCGAACCCCGCCGTGCAGGGTGGCGCCATCCTCAGTTTCGTCCACCTGCATGCCCAGCGCGCGCAGGCCAGTGGCCATCGCGGCAAGACGATCGGATTCCTTTACCCGCAGTTCGGCAGCACCGCTCACCACGGTCTGGCCCTCGGCGGCCGCGGCCGCCACGAACAGCGCTGGGAACTCGTCGATCATGTCCGGCACCAGCGTTTCCGGAATGCGTGCACCCTTCAACGGGGCGTAGCGCACCACCAGGTCCGCCACCGGCTCACCGCCCTGCTCGGCCGGGTTCTCTTCGGTGATGTCCGCTCCCATCAGGCGCAGCGCGTGCAGCAGGCCGGTGCGGCGCGGATTCAGGCCGACCTGCTTCAGGCGCAGCTCGGAGCCGGGAATGATGCTGGCGGCGACCAGGTAGAACGCGGCCGAAGAGAAATCGGCGGGCACCACGATATCGGTGGCGCGCAGGCGCTGGCCACCGCGCAGGCGGGCCTTGCCCGGCGAAAACGCGATGTCCACGCCGAACGCGGACAACATGCGCTCGGTGTAGTCGCGGGTCGGGTGCGGTTCGGTCACGCAGGTTTCGCCCTGCGCATACAGCCCGGCCAGCAGCACCGCCGACTTGACCTGCGCGCTGGCCACCGGCGAGGCGAAATCGATGCCGTGCAGCGTCTGGCCACCATGCACGTGCAGCGGCGGTGTGCCGTCGTCCTGGGTATCGATCCTTGCGCCCATCTGCGACAGCGGGCCGGTGACGCGGCGCATCGGGCGGCCGGACAGCGATTCATCGCCGATCAGCGTGCAGTCGAACGACTGCCCCGCCAGCAGGCCAGCCAGCAGGCGCATGCCGGTACCGGCATTGCCGCAATCCAGCGGTGCATCCGGCGCCTTCAGGCCATCGATGCCGACGCCGTGCACGACGCGCTGCGACGGGCTGGGCGTTTCGATGCGCACACCCAGCTGACTGAAGATGCGCGCCGTGGCACGGGTATCCTCGCCTTCCAGGAAGCCCTCGATATGCGAGGTGCCATCGGCCAGCGCGGCGAACATCACCGAGCGGTGCGAGACCGACTTGTCGCCGGGAATGGTCAGGCTGCCCTGCAGCGGCTGGCCCTTGCGGGCAATCCAGTGTTGCGCGTTGCTCATCGTTCGATCATTCCGTAAACACCGGCAGCGCCGGCGATGCATCAGGGAGCGGCGGCTGTTGCCGCCGCAGCAGCACTCAGGGCACGGCCACCGGATAGGAGCCCAGCACCTTGATCTGCGCCGAGTGCGCTTCCAGTTCGGCCAGCGCGGCCTGCATCGGCGCGTCGTCGATGTGGCCGGCCAGGTCGATGAAGAAACCGTACTCCCACTTGCCGTGATGTGACGGCCGCGATTCGATGCGGTTCATGCTGATGCCGTGGCGGGCGAACGGGCTGAGCACGTCGAACAGCGCACCGGGCTTGTCATGGATGAACACCAGCACCGAGGTGCGGTCGTGGCCGGAGGTCGGGAAAATGTTGCGACCCACCACCAGGAAGCGGGTGGTGTTGTCGGCATCGTTCTGGATCGGCTTGGTGACCACCTTCTTCAGCCCGTACACGTGGCCGGCACTCTCGCCGCCGATGGCCGCCGCGTCGTCGGCGTTGCGCGCACGGCGCGCGCCTTCGGCGTTGCTCGACACCGGGATCTTCTCGGCCTTCGGCAGGTTGGCGCGCAGCCAGGCCGAGGTCTGCATGAACGACTGCGGATGCGCGTAGATGCGCTCGATGTCCTCGATGCGGCCGCTGCGCGACATCAGGAACTGCTGCACGCGCAGTTCCACTTCGCCACAGATCTTCAGGTTGGAGGTCAGGAACATGTCCAGGGTGATCTGGATGGTGCCCTGCCCGGAATTTTCCACCGGCACCACGCCGAAATCGGCGTTGCCCGCTTCCACTTCCTGGAACACTTCCTCGATGCTGGCCATCGGCAGGCCCAGCGCGGAGCGGCCGAAGTGCTTGAGCACCGCCTGCTGGCTGAAGGTGCCTTCCGGGCCGAGGTAGCCGATCTTCAGCGGCTCCTGCTGGGCCAGGCAGGCCGACATGATCTCGCGATAGACATGCACCAGCAGCTCGTCGCTGAGCGGGCCTTCGTTGCGGTCCACCACCATGCGCAGCACCTGCGCTTCGCGCTCGGGGCGGTAGTAGTCGACGGCAGCGGCCAGCTTGCCCTTGGCCTTGCCGACCTGGTGGGCGAAGCGCGCGCGTTCGGCGATCAGGCTCTGGATGTCGCGGTCGATCTGATCGATCTTGGAGCGCACATCGGCCAGCGCCAGCGGCGCCAACGTGGGCGCCGGGTTGGAGGTGGCCTTGGCCTTGCCCTTCGCCTTGGTGGGCACGCTGTCCTTGGCCGGTTCGGCCTTCTTCGGCGCCTTCTTGCTGGATTTGCTGCTTGCCATCGGAATTCCCTGTTGCGGGGCACGCACCCGACGGTGCGCGCCGTTCATTGCTCAGCCGTGACGCTGCTGGAAATCGGCCATGAAGGCGACCAGCGCCTCGGCCCCGGCCAGCGGCATGGCGTTGTACAGCGAGGCACGGATACCACCGACGACTTTGTGGCCCTTCAGCGCCAGCAGGCCTGCGGCCTTGGCCTCGGCCACGAAACGGGCATCGAGATCGGCGTTGGGCAGGAAGAACGGGATGTTCATCCGCGAACGGGCCGCGTGTGCAACCTCATTGCGGTAGAAGCCGCCGGAGCCGTCGATGGCGCCGTACACCAGCGCGGCCTTGGCGGCATTGCGCCTGGCGAACTCGGTCACGCCACCCTCGGCCAGCATCCACTTGAACACCAGGCCGGCCAGGTACCAGTTCCAGGTCGGCGGAGTGTTGAGCATCGAATCGCGGGCGACATGCGAGCGGTAATCGAAGATGTCCGCGCGCGGCTGGCCACTGCGCTCCAGCAGGTCGCGGCGGATGATCATCACCGCGATGCCGACCGGACCCAGGTTTTTCTGCGCACCGGCATAGATCACGCCGTAGCGGCGCACGTCCAGCGGCTCGCTGGCAATGGACGAGCTGAAGTCGGCCACCAGCGGCACATTGCCGGTATCGGGCACATCACGGAACTCGACGCCGTGGATGGTCTCGTTGGCGGTGATGTGCACGTAGGCGGCATTGGGCGAGAGCTGCCAGTCGGCACGCGCCGGCAGCGTGCGATAGCCATCGGCCTCGCTGCTGGCGGCGATGTTGACGTCCACGTAGACACCGGCCTGCTTGACCGCGGTCTTGCCCCAGTGGCCACTGACCACGTAGTCGGCACGCTGGCCCGGGGCGGCGAAATTGAGCGGGATCAACGCCTGCTGGGTGGTGGCACCACCGGACAGGAACAGCACCGCATAGTCTTCCGGGATATCGAGCAGGCGACGCAGATCGGCCTCGGCCTCGGCGGCCACGGACATGAATTCCGCGCCGCGATGGCTCATTTCCACGATCGAAGCGCCGGACCCGTGCCAGTCCAGCATTTCCGCCTGCGCCTGGCGCAGGACCGATTCCGGCAAGGTCGCAGGGCCGGCACTGAAGTTGAACGCGCGCGTCATGTCACACCTGTGGGGCAAGACCCCTAGTATGCCGCAGTGCACCAGCCTTGCGGCCTTGTGCGGCAAGGGAAATTTGGTTTCATTGGAATCCATCGGCAACGCGACCAGGTAGTGCCGGCCGCTGGCCGGCAACCTAACGGATTCGGGGCGGCGGTTGCCGGCCAGCGGCCGGCACTACCGTCAGCGCGCGCCGAACCAGAGCAGCAGGCTGAGCAGCGCGGCCAGCAGCAGCGCACTGACCAGCAGCCAGGGCCAGCGCCGCACCCTGCGCGGCGCAGCCGGCAGCACCGGCGCCTGTTCCACGTCCTCGCCCGACTCGTCCTCGACCGGCAACGACCGCCGGCGCGGATCATGCGGCACTTCCAGCACGAAACGGTGCTGGCCATCAAACACCACCTGGTCGCCGGCCTGCAGCCAGCAATGGCGCACGGCCACGCCATTGACGCGGGTGCCGTCGGCACTGCCGAGGTCGCGCAGCAGCACGCGTTCGCCGTGCACTTCCACGCGGGCATGCTGCTCGGCAAAAGCCGGGTCATCGATGGCGATGTCGGCCTCGTTGCCACGCCCGATCAGGCGGGCCCGCGACAGGGTGAAGCTGCGGCCATGATGGAGGCCGCCGACACCGCGCAGCAGCCGCTGCTGCTCGTCGCTGCCACCTTCGGTTTTCGGCGCAGGCGCCTGCAGCAGGCTTTCGACCTCGCCCTGCAGGAGCATCTCCACGCCATCCACATACACCGCATCGCCTGCACGCAGCAGGGCCATCCGGCGTACCGGGCGACCGTTGACGTGGACGCCGCGGATGCCGTTGCCGACCTGCAGCCAGAGGCCGCGATCATCCATGCAGAACTGGGCCAGCAGCAGTGCGCCGTGGCCGGGATCTCCGAGCCGCACGCTGCCGTTGGCCTGGCGCACGATGCGCTGCACCCCGGGCCGCAAGGGCTGGTCGGGCTGTTGTTGTTGACTGAAGTGAACAAGCAGGTTCTGCACGCGGCGCAGCCTAGCAGGTTGGTCGCCAACGAAGAAGAACCCACGATGAGTGCTTGGCGCGGCGGCCCTTGATGCGCACAATGCTTGCCCTCTTCGATCAACCCCGCCCTGCGCCAGGAGCCTGCATGTCCACCATCGATGTCCGCCACGCCCACGCCCTGCCCGATGCACAGGCGCGCGCCGCGATCGAACAGGTCGCTGCCAAGCTGTCCGAGCGCTTTGGCCTGAAGTCGTCCTGGACCGCCGACGTACTGAACTTCTCCGGCAGCGGCGTGGACGGTGCGATCGAACTGCAGCCGGGCGCCGTGCGCGTAACCGCCAAGCTGGGTTTCCTGCTGTCGGCGATGAAGGGCATGGTCGAGGGCGAGATCCAGCGTGTGCTGAAGGAAAAGCTGGGCTGAATCCCGGCGGCGGCCGTCACGGCCGTGCAACGCCGCTGCGCGCTACTCTCGGGGGCAGGCCCAACTCCCACGGGAAGTGCGATGAACCACTATGAGAACGACGACCGCCGCAACGACGATGCCTCTTTCAGTGACCAGGCCGAGCGCTTCTCGCGCAAGCTGAGCGATTCGGCCCAGCAGGTCTGGCTGGCCGGGTTGGGTGCGCTGGGTCGCGCCCAGGCCGAGGGCAGCCGCTTCTTCGATGGCCTGGTGAAGGAAGGCGAAGCCTGGGAAGCCCGCCGCCGTGAACGCAACGGCGACCAGGGCCCGGGCTGGCGTGACAATGTCGAGACCTCGCTGGACGAGGCCCGCGAGAAGGCCTCCGGCACCTGGAACAAGGTGGAGAAGGCCTTCGATGACCAGGTGCAGGGCGTACTCAAGCGCCTGCATGTACCCACCGCCGATGAAGTGACCGCGCTGGAGGCGCGCATCGATGCCCTGCACGCGCGCCTGGCCAAGCTGGAAAACCGCGCCGCGTCCGGCGCCGACGCCCCTGCTCCGGGCAGCCATCAGTCGCCGGACAGCGTGCCCTGACCACGATTGTTGCAATGCAATAAAATTTGATTGACAATCGCGAGCAACCCGCCAATCGCTTCGGCTGCCGTTTGTTCCCTCCCCTCACGGCTTCAGGATTGGCGGGTTTTTCGTGCCCGCTGTGCGCCGATCTGCGCGCTCCATCACGCTTTCTGTCAGGAACCTCCTGACCCGGCCAGGCACCGCGACCTTTACACTGTCGTTCTCCGCTTTCGCCCCTTCCGCCCTACTCCTGCATGCTCCCCTGGATCCTGGCCCTGCTGTCGGCCCTGCTTAGCTGTTCCCTGGCCGTTGTCTATCTGTGGTGGGTCAAGCGGCGACAGAAGGAGATGCAGCTCGGCCTGCAGGCCCTGGCGGGCATGCATTGGCGCGAATTCTCGGTTCTGGTCAAGCGCATGCTGCGCGAACAGCGCGGCCTGCGTGAGCTGATCGATCCGGCGGAAGAAGCCCGCGAGCCAAGCAGCGATTTCATGCTCAGCGATGGCCCCAACCACTGGCTGGTGTCGTGCAAGCATGGCCTGGCCTACCGCATCGGCACCGCCGCGGTGAACGAGCTGGGTGCGGCCGCGCGTCTGGCCGGGGCCAAGGGCGGCGTGCTGCTGACTGAAGGCCGCATCGAGCGCGACGGCCGCAGCGCCGCCGAGAAGCAGGCGGTTGAAGTGCTCGACGGCCCGCGCCTGTGGCCGTTGCTGCAGCCTTACCTGCCCGGCGACATCGAAGCGCGCGTGCGCGCCAGCGCCCGGCACGAAGCGCTGCGCCGCATCGCCATCGCCGCACTGGGTTCGGCAACGCTGGGGCTGCTGGTTGGCCTGGGCCTGCAGGGCCTGCGTGTGGACGAGGCCGCGCCGGTTGCTGCGGCACCGGTGGTGGCGACGCCTTCGCCCGCGCCCGCGGCGGAACCTGCTGGCATCGCGGCAGTGCTCCCGGCCGCCCCCGCTCCCGCGCCTGCCGTCGCCCCGGCGGCCGACGCGCGCAGCAATCCCAATCCGGATGCCGCCACGCTGGAGCGCTTCCAAGCCGATCTGGCGCGCGCCCTGGCCGGCAAGCCCGGCATCGCCAGCGGTGTCTGGCTGACCCGGCAGACGCTGGCGATCAACCGCACCGGTGAACTGGAAAAGGTCTGGCCGCTGGTCTGCGAGGAAGTGCTGCACTACCCCGCCCTTCGCAACGTGCGCATCCAGCTCAATGCCCGGCCCGGCGTGGATGAGCCGGTACGCTGGCGGCAGTGCGCCACGTATTGATGGGGCAGCATCCACGCATGGCGTGGATCTACTGAATCCCGACACACGAATCTCTGGTAGATCCACGCCATGCGTGGATGCCTTTGCAGAGTCGAGCCACGCTCGACTCATCGCGCAACGCGCGAACAGCAGCCGACCATGGGCTGAGCTCTACAAGGCGCCCGCTCAGCCCAATGCTGCGAGATGGGCGATGTAACTGGAGCGGGATTCGCCGGCCGCCCTGGCCTGCGCATCCAGCCTGGCCAGGATGCGACGCGGCAGGCTGATGTTGACCCGCTCGATGGTGTCGTCCAGCAGAGATGGATCAATGCAGATGTAGGCAAGAATCCAGGCCGTACCACTGGGAGCCTCGGCGACGATCTTCTGTGGCGCAGAAGGACTGGGAATCGAGCGCCCCTCATCCAGGGCCGCATCGATCCAGGCAAGCGCAGACTCCTCGGCCGCGCTGAGTGCATCGTCAAGCGTGTCGGCTGCCGAGAAGCACCCCGGCAGATCGGGAACGATGACACCCCACGCGGTGCGTTCATCGCCCGCCTCAATCAAGACTGGATAGCGCATGGGACCTCCTACGTCAGTCCTGCCAGCTTCCGCAGCGCCAGCACCAGCCCCTTGCCCAGATCCTTTCTGGGGTGAGGCACGGTGATGATGTGAGGCCGCTGCGGGTGCACGAATACATGATGGGATCCACGAATCCTGCAACAGGTCCAACCTGCCGCCTTCAGATCCCGGATGAGGTCCCTGCTCTTCATGCAGGGACGATACACATCGTACACACGCACCAACAGAGTTCAAGACGACAGCCGTTCCGGACCAGTAGATCCACGCCATGCGTGGATGGAACCCCTAGCGTGCCCCTGGCGCAAAGCGCGCGACCAGGTCCCACGCGTCGCCGAGGAATACCTGGCGCACGCGGGTGATCGGCTGATCGCCACGCCAGGTCAGGCGCTCGATCACCAGGCAGGCGGTGCCCGGCTTCACGTCCAGCAGCCTGGCCGTGGCGGTGTCCGCACCCCAGGCACTGATGCGATGCTGCGCGCGCGTCCAGGACACGTTCTGCAGCAGCCAGCTGCCCGGCGCGGTGGTACTGAAATCGACTTCCAGTACCTCGGGCACCCCCACCGGGCTGATCAGGCGATGCTCCAGCGCCAGCGGGCGACCATCGGCCAGGTGCAGGCAGCGCATCGCCAGCAGGTTTTCCGGCCCGGCCAGCTCGACTTCACCGGCATTGCCGGCATCGGCAAGGCGCAGGTCGCGCTGCAGCAGGCGATAGGCGTACTGGTGGCCGCGCGAGCCAACCTCCATCGCGATATCCGGAATCTCCAGCGCCACCTGCTCCAGGTGCGGCGGCTGACGCGCCACGAATGAACCGGCGCGACGGCGGCGCTCGATCATGCCGCTCTCGGCCAGTGCGGTCAGCACCTTGTTCACCGTCATCCGCGAGCATCCGTACTGCTCCATCAGCTCGTGCTCGTACGGAATACGGAAGCCCGGCGCCCACTCTCCGCTGAGGATGCGGCTTTCCAGATCGCTGCGGATACGCTGGTTGAGCGTGGCGGACTTGCTTGCCTTCACGTAATGAGGTCCCGGTGGCGGAGGCGATCAGCCCAGCACGCCGCGCAGGGCGGCGGCGAAGGCGGTGGTGATCGCCTCGCGCTGCAGGTGGCGGCCCTCGGCCACGCACTGGCGGCCATGGCGCCAGACCGATCGCAGCGCGCCATTACGTGCGGCGAACACCCAGCTGTCAAGCCATGCGTCGTCCTGTCGCGCCTGCAGCGCCGGGTGCGCGGCGTCCAGTTCGACCAGGTCGGCACTGGCACCGATCTGCAGGCCAGCGGCCACGCCCAGGGCTTGTGCGCCACCGTGCAGGGCGCCTTCAAACAGGAAGCGACCGGTGCTGCGGGTGGCATCCGGGGCCAGCACATTGCGCCCGCGCAGGGTCAGGCGTTGGCCGTACTCAAGCAGGCGCAGTTCTTCGGCCGCATCGATCAGCACATTGGAATCGGAACCGACACCGAAGCGACCGCCCTCGCGCGCGAACGCCTGCATCGGGAACAGGCCGTCGCCCAGGTTGGCCTCGGTGATCGGGCACAGACCGGCCACGGCCTGGCTGGCGGCGATGGCCGCGCGCTCGTCATCGGTGATGTGGGTGGCATGCACCAGGCACCAGCGCGCATCCACCGGCGCGTGGTCGTACAGCCACTGCACCGGGCGCTGGCCGCTCCAGGCCAGGCAGGCCTCGACTTCGCGCACCTGCTCGGCGATATGGATGTGCACCGGGCCATCGGTGAGCGGCAGCAACGCACTCAGTTCTTCGCCGGTGACCGCGCGCAGGCTGTGCGGGGCGATGCCGAGCACCGCGTCAGGCAGCGTGGCCAATGCCGGCTTTGCGGCATCCAGCAGCTGCGCGAAGCCGTCCACGTCGTGGATCAGGCGTCGCTGCGCGGGGTTCGGCGGCGCCCCGCCGAAATCGGCATGGGCATAGAACACCGGCAGCAGGGTCAGGCCGATACCGGTCTGGTCGGCGGCGGCGACAATCCGTGCACTCATCTCGGCACGATTGGCATAGGCGCGGCCGTCGGCATCGTGGTGCAGGTAATGGAACTCGCCGACGCGAGTGAAGCCGCCTTCCAGCATTTCCATATAGGCCTGGGCGGCGATGGCCTGCACCGCGTCCGGGCGCAGATGGGCCAGGAAGCGGTACATCAGCTCGCGCCAGCTCCAGAAGCTGTCACCGTCACCGCCGCCGATCTCGGTCAGGCCGGCCATGCCACGCTGAAACGCGTGGCTGTGCAGGTTGGGCAGGCCCGGCACCAGGATGCCGACCCGGGTGTCGCCGTGCTGGGCGCCCTGCCCCGTACTGATCGCCGCAATACGACCGTCCTGTACCTGCAGGCGGACATCACGGGCCCAGCCTTCGCCCAGCAGGGCGTGGGCGGCATGGAAAGAGTGCGGGGAACGCGAATCGGACATGACTGGACAACCCGAAATGGACGCCTATATTGTATAGACATATAAGCACAGCCGCGTTGTGGATGCCATGCACGTCGATACCCTCTGGTCCAACGTCCACCTGATCACCCTCGACGGCGAAGGGCTGGGTGTCATCCGCGATGGCGTCCTGGCCTGCGCCGACGGGCGCATCGTCCATGTCGGCGCGGCCGGCAGCGATGCCCACCTGCAGCCGACCACCCGCATCGATGGCGAAGGCCGCTGGATTTCGCCGGGCCTGATCGACTGCCACACCCACCTGGTCTACGCCGGCAACCGCGCCAACGAATTCGAGCAGCGTCTGCAGGGCGTGAGCTATGCCGAGATCGCCCGTGCCGGCGGCGGCATCGTCTCCACCGTGCGCGCCACCCGCGCCGCGACGCCGGAACAGCTGGCCCGCGAAAGCCGGCCACGGTTGCTGGCGATGCGCGCCGAGGGCGTAACCACCCTCGAGATCAAGTCCGGCTACGGCCTGACCCTGGCCGACGAACGCAAGCAACTGCAGGTTGCGGGCGCGCTGGGCGAGCAATGCCGGGTCAACGTGGTCACCACCTTCCTTGGCGCGCACGCGACTCCGCCGGGCCGCGAGGCGCAGGAATACATCGACGAGGTGTGCGAGGTGATGATTCCGGCCGTCGCCGCCGAAGGCCTGGCCGAAGCGGTGGACGTGTTCTGCGAGAACATCGCGTTCTCGCCCGCGCAGGCGCGGCAGGTGTTCGAGGCCGCCCGCGCGAACGGACTGGCGGTGAAGATCCACGCCGAACAGCTGAGCAACCAGCACGGTGCCGAACTGGCGGCCAGCTTCGGTGCACTGTCGGCCGACCATATCGAACATCTGGACGATGCCGGGATCGCCGCGATGGCCGCTGCCGGTACCGTCGCCGTGCTGCTGCCCGGCGCCTTCTATTTCACCCGCGATACCACCCTGCCGCCGATCGCGGCGTTGCGTGCAGCCGGCGTGCCGCTGGCGCTGGCCACCGACAGCAACCCGGGCACTTCGCCGCTGACCAGCCCGCTGCTGGCGATGAACATGGGCGCCACCCTGTTCCGCCTGACCGTGGACGAGTGCATCGCCGGCTTCACCCGTGAAGCGGCGCGCGCACTGGGCCACGGCGAGCGCATCGGCCGCCTGGCCGTGGGCCTGGACTGCGACCTGGCGATCTGGGACATCGATGCGCCCGCCGACCTGGTCTATCGCATTGGATTCAACCCGCTGCACGCGCGCGTGGTGCGCGGGCAGCCCGACCTGCCTGCCTCCTGGAGCAACGCATGAGCAACACCCTGGTTCTTCGCCCCGGCCATGTCACTCTCGCCCAGTGGCGGCAGGTCTATCGCGGTGCGCCGCTTGCACTGGACCCGGCCGCGCTGCCGGTGGTGCGCGCCAGCGCTGCGGCGGTGGCCGCCATCGTGGCCAAGGGCGCACCGGTGTATGGCATCAACACCGGCTTCGGCAAGCTGGCCAGCGTGCGCATCGAGCGCGAAGACCTGGCCACCCTGCAGCGGAACATCGTGCTCTCGCATGCCGCCGGCGTGGGCGAGCCGATGCCGGCCAGCGTGGTGCGGTTGATGATGGCGCTGAAGCTGGTCAGCCTGGCGCAGGGCGCATCGGGCGTTCGCGAGGAAACCCTGCTGCTGCTCGAAGCGATGCTGGTCAAGGGCGTATTGCCCGTAGTGCCGGCACAAGGCTCGGTGGGTGCCTCGGGCGATCTGGCGCCGCTCTCGCACCTGGCCAGCGTGATGCTGGGCGTGGGCGAAGCCTTCATCGGTGACGAGCGCGTGCCGGCGGTCGATGCGCTGGCACGTGCCGGCCTGCAGCCGATCGAACTGGGCGCGAAGGAAGGCCTTGCGCTGCTCAATGGCACGCAGTTCTCCACCGCCTACGCGCTGGCCGGCCTGTTCGAGATCGAGACCGTGTTCCAGGCCGCATTGGTCACCGGCGCGCTGTCGGTGGAAGCGGCCAAGGGCTCGGACACGCCGTTCGATCCGCGCATCCACGCCATCCGCGGCCAGCGCGGGCAGATCGCCACCGCCGCGACGCTGCGCGCGCTGATGCAGGGCTCGGAGATCCGCGAATCGCACCGTGACAACGACGTGCGCGTGCAGGATCCGTACTGCCTGCGCTGCCAGCCGCAGGTCATGGGCGCGGCGCTGGACATCCTGCGCCAGGCCGCGACCACGCTGGAAATCGAAGCCAACGGCGTCTCTGACAATCCGCTGGTGTTCACCGATACCGGCGAAGCGTTGTCCGGTGGCAACTTCCACGCAGAGCCGGTGGCCTTCGCGGCCGACATGCTGGCGATGGCGGTGTGCGAGATCGGTTCGATCAGCGAGCGCCGCCTGGCGATGCTGGTGGACCCGGCGCTGTCCGGCCTGCCGGCGTTCCTGACCCCGCGCCCGGGCCTGAATTCCGGCTTCATGATTCCGCAGGTGACTGCCGCGGCGCTGGTCTCGGAAAACAAGCAGCGGGCCTACCCGGCCAGCGTTGATTCAATCCCGACCTCGGCCAACCAGGAAGACCATGTGTCGATGGCCGCGCACGGCGCACGCCGCCTGATGCAGATGGCCGAGAATGCCGCCAACGTGATCGGTATCGAACTGCTGGCCGCCGCACAGGGCTGCGACTTCCACGGCCCGCTGCGCTCCAGTGCCGCGCTGGAAAGCGTGCGCGCCACCCTGCGTGCGCAGGTGCCGACACTGGAAGAAGACCGCTACTTCCATCCGGACATGGTGACCGCCACGAATCTGGTGCGCAGCGGCGCGCTGGCGCAGGGCCTTGCCGATCTGTTGCCGACTGTGGAACCACGGGCATGAGTGCCCATCCCGAATGGCCGACGGTGCACGAGGGCGATGCCCCCCTCATCGTCAGCTTCCCGCATACCGGCAGCGAGCTGCCGCACGACCTGATCGGCGACTACCACTCGCCGTGGCTGGCCCGTCGCGATGCCGACTGGTGGGTACACGAGCTGTACGACTTCGTGCGCGGCATGGGCGCGACCACGGTGCGCTCGGCGATCTCGCGTTCGGTGATCGACCTCAACCGTGATCCCAGTGGCGTGTCGCTGTACCCGGGCCAGAACACCACCGGCCTGTGCCCGCTGACCACCTTCGACAACCAGCCGCTGTACCACGCCGGGCGCGAACCGGACGACGCGGAGATCGCGCGTCGCCGCGACACCTATTTCCTGCCCTACCACGATGCCTTGGCTGCGCAGATCGCGCGCCTGCGTGCGCGCCACGGCACCGTGGTGGTGTACGACGCGCACTCGATCCGCTCGCACATCCCGCACCTGTTCGACGGTGAGCTGCCGCAGTTCAATTTGGGCACCGCTGGCCCCTCCGGTGCACCGGACACGTCCTGCGACAACGCCTTGAGCGACGTGGTGGAGAACCTGCTGAAGATCAGTGGCATGAGCCAGGTGCGCAACGGCCGTTTCAAGGGCGGCTGGATCACCCGCCACTACAGCAACATCGCCGGCGGTGTGCACAGCCTGCAGATGGAGTTGGCCTGCCGTGGCTACATGCACGAGCCCCTGCCGGACCAGGTGGACGAACACAGCTGGCCCACCCCGCTCGACCCCGACCACGCCGCACCGCTGCGCCATACCCTGGCGCAGGTGCTCAACGCCTGCCTTGAATTCGCTACGAACCGGAGCGCCGCATGACCCGCAACGACCCGTCCCGCACCCTCGCCGCGCCGACCGGCACCACGCTCAACGCCAAGAGCTGGCTGACTGAAGCGCCGTTGCGCATGCTGATGAACAACCTGCACCCGGACGTGGCCGAACGCCCGCAGGAACTGGTGGTGTACGGCGGCATCGGCCGCGCCGCGCGCGACTGGGAAAGCTTCGATGCCATTGTCGAAACGCTCAAGCGCCTGGACGATGACCAGACCCTGCTGGTGCAGTCGGGCAAGCCAGTGGGCGTGTTCCGCACCCACGCCGATGCACCGCGCGTACTGATCGCCAATTCCAACCTGGTGCCGCGCTGGGCCAACTGGGACCACTTCAACGAGCTGGATAAGAAGGGCCTGGCCATGTACGGCCAGATGACCGCCGGCAGCTGGATCTACATCGGCGCCCAGGGCATCGTGCAGGGCACCTACGAGACTTTCGTGGAAATGGGCCGCCAGCACTTCGGTGGCGACCTGACCGGCAAGTGGCTGTTCACCGGCGGCCTCGGCGGCATGGGCGGCGCACAGCCGCTGGCTGCCGTGATGGCCGGCGCCTCCTGCCTGGCCGTCGAGTGCCGCAAGAGCAGCATCGACATGCGCCTGCGCACCGGCTACCTGGACACCTGGACCGACAATCTGGACGAAGCGCTGCGCTTGATCGACGAGTCGTGCAAGGCCGGCACGCCGAAATCGGTGGGCCTGCTCGGCAACGTTGCCGACGTACTGGCCGAACTGCTCAGGCGCGGCGTGAAGCCGGACCTGCTGACCGACCAGACCTCCGCGCACGACCCGGTGAACGGCTACCTGCCGCAGGGCTGGACGGTCGAACAGTGGGATGAGAAGCGTGTCTCTGCGCCGAAGGAAGTGGAAAAGGCAGCGCGTGCTTCGATGGCCAACCACATCCGCGCCATGCTCGGCTTCCACGCGCTGGGCGTGCCGACCGTGGACTACGGCAACAACCTGCGGCAGATGGCGCTGGAAGAAGGCGTGGCCAATGCCTTCGACTTCCCCGGTTTCGTGCCGGCCTACATCCGCCCGCTGTTCTGCCGTGGCATCGGCCCGTTCCGTTGGGCGGCGCTGAGCGGCGACCCGGAAGACATCGCCAGGACCGATGCCAAGGTGAAGGAACTGATTCCGGACAACCCGCACCTGCACCGCTGGCTGGACATGGCGGCCGAGAAGATCAAGTTCCAGGGCCTGCCGGCGCGCATCTGCTGGGTCGGCCTGGGTGATCGTGATCGACTCGGCCTGGCGTTCAACGAGATGGTCGCCAACGGCGAACTGAAGGCGCCGGTGGTGATCGGGCGCGACCACCTGGACAGTGGCAGCGTCGCCTCGCCGAACCGCGAAACCGAAGCGATGGCCGACGGCTCCGATGCGGTCTCCGACTGGCCGCTGCTGAACGCCCTGCTCAACACCGCCAGCGGCGCGACCTGGGTATCGCTGCACCACGGTGGCGGCGTCGGCATGGGCTTCTCGCAGCACGCCGGCATGGTGATCGTCTGCGATGGCACCGAGGCGGCCGCCAAGCGGATTGGCCGCGTGCTGTGGAACGACCCGGCCACCGGCGTGATGCGCCATGCGGATGCGGGGTATGAAATCGCGATCGACTGCGCGAAGGAAAAGGGACTGGATCTGCCGGGGATCCTGGGCTGATCGCAGGGGTGCCGGCCAGCGGCCGGCACTACCGGAACGTGTGGTAGTGCCGGCCGCTGGCCGGCTCTCCCTGATGCGGGAATCGGTGCCCTTGACCCGCTCTTCCGTCGTCACCAACATGCGCCATCACCGCTGATGGATCACCGCGATGTACCGCACGCTCGCTGCCGCATTGCTCTGCACGCTATGGGTGATTCCGCCTGCTTCGGCGCGTGACGTCCCCACCGCTCTCTCTACCCGGCTCGACGCCCAGCTGCAGGCCAACCGCGAACGCTACGGCATCGCCGGCCAAGCCGTACTGGTCGCCCGCAACGGTCAGGTGCTGTACCAGGGCGCCAGCGGCGAACGTGACCCCGCCACCCATGCGCCTGCCACTGTCGATACGATCTTCGCCGCGCAGTCGATGGCCAAGCTGCTGACCAGCACGCTGGTGATGCAATTGGTCGATCAGGGCAAGGTGGATCCTGATGCGCCGGCCAGCCGCTATGTGCCGGACCTGCCGACCGCATGGCAGGCGATCCACGTACGCGACTTTCTCAACCACAGCTCCGGAATCGCCGAGTACTACGACCGCGTGGACAACCGCTGGGTCAGCAAGGGCTATGCCGAAGTAGCCCCCGATCTTGCGGCTGCGTTGAAGGTGGCCGCCGCCGCACCGATGCAGTTCGCCACCGGCAGCCGCGTGCAGTACACGCAGGCCAACTACCTGGTGCTGACGGCGCTGCTTGAAGCGCATTACCGCAGGCCCTACCCGGCCATCGCACGCGAACGCATCCTGCAGCCGCTGAAGATGACCAGCACCTCGTGGGGCGTTGCCCGCGTGCCGGCCCGTCGCGCGGCGGTGCCGTACATCGGCAAGGCTGGCCAACTGCAGCCTGCCAATGAAGATCCCTGGCCCAACTACGGCTGGGGGCATGCCGACCTGCAGACCACCGTGGGCGACATGCACCGTTTCCTGCAGGCGCTGGCGACCGGCAAGCTGGTGCGCACGGCGACCCTGGAAAAGCTCTGGCAGTCGCAGAAACTGAGCGGTGGCGGCAGCAATTTCTTCTCCACTGGCTGGGATACCACCCGCAGCGACGGCTACACCCAGGTCGGCCATGATGGCGGCACCCGTGTACGTGCGCGGCTCGCCTACAAGGGCACGCTGGCCGACGGCTACTGGGTGTTCGTGTACCTGACCAACGGCAGCGCCCGCAATGTCTGGTCCAGCACCTTGGTGGAGAGCACGATGGCGGTCGCGGCGCCGCAGGAATTTCCGCACGCGGTGCTGTCCGAGCGGCTGGTCGCGTATGCGCTGGATGATGATGCAGGCGCCGCCCAGGCGATACGCAGCTGGTTGCGCGATAACAACCGGGTGACGGGCAGCGAGCTGGAACGTGCGATCAACGCCAGCGGCTATGCCATCCGCCAGAGCCTGGGTGCACGCAGGGCGTTGAAGGTATTCGCCCTCAACAGCGAGCTGTATCCGGATTCGGCCAATGCGTGGGACAGCCTGGCCGAATGTCATGCGGCATTGGGCGAGAAGGAAGCAGCTGATCAGTTCTACGCAAAGTCGAAGACGCTGGCGAAGCCCTCGCCATGAACCCTGCTGTAGAGGCGAGCCCATGCTCGGCTGCTCTTCGCCGCGATGGCAGACAACCCGCGCTGCGCAGGATGGCCGAGCGTGGGCTCGGCTCTACAGGACACGGCGGGCAGCCCATACGCCGCCGGCTGGTGACGCGGGGTCGCCGACCTGTTAACTTGCGCGCCACTTTCGTGGTTTACAGCATTCCCGCATGTCGCTTCCGTCGTACCGCCCTCACCCGTCGCTGCTGTTCCTGGCTGTTTCCCTCGCCCTGGCTTCCACCGCCGCCGCCGCCCCGCAGGCCACCACCCTCGATGCCGTGCAGGTCACCGCTGCCGCCGATGCCAGCGCGCAGGCGCGCGAGACGCTGAAGCGCGTAGCCGGCGCCAGCAACGTCATCGACGTGGCCAAGGCCGACAGCCGACTGTCCACCAGTGCGGATGTGCTGGCCTTCCAGCCGGGCATCAGCGCGCAGTCGCCGGGCAACGAAGGCACCAAGATCTCGATCCGTGGCTCGGGCATCAACCGGGGCCCGGGCGCGCATGCCTCGGGCATTGCGGTGTCGATCGACGGTCTGCCACTGACCGGCCCGGGCGGCACGCCATACGAGCTGCTGGAACCGCTGTGGTTGTCGCGCGTGGAAGTCCTGCGCGGCGCCAACGGCTTCGAGCGCGGCGCGCTCGCGCTGGGTGGTGCCATCGACTACGTCAGCCGCAGCGGTCGCGATTCGGCGGGCGTGCAGCTGCATTACGAAGCCGGCAGCCGTGGCTATCAGAAGCGTGGCCTCAGCTGGGGTGGCGTCAGCGGCGATGTCGACTACTTCATGGCCTACACCGATACCGAATTCGACGGTTACCAGCGCCATGCGCGCGGCGACGGCAAGGGTGCGATGGCCAACATCGGCTGGCAGATCACCCCCGACCTGCAGACGCGCTTTTTCGTGCGCTATCGCGAAACCAATCATGAAACGCCCGGCCGCCTGACCCGCGATCAGATCCGCAACGATCCGCGCGCCGCGAACGCGGCCAACCTGGCCATCGATGCGCATCGCCCGCAGCCGGGCAGCACCTGGGTGGGAAACGTCACCACGCTGCAGATCGATGAGGACTCCTCGCTGCAGGCCGGGCTGGTCTACCACACCTACCCGATGGACTTGAACGAGAGCCTGTACCGGCAGCAGCTGGACTACGCCAACCTCAACGCCACGCTGGACTACCGCCGCCGCCACAGGCTGTTCGGCCTGGACAGCGAAACCACGGTCGGCCTGCGCGTCACCCACGACCTGGATGCCGACGTGCGCGAGTCGCTGCGCTTTGCCAGCAACGGCTATGCCGCCGGCACGCGCACGCGTGACTTCCGCCACCACGGCACCGACAGCACACTGCACGTCAGCAACACCCTCGCCTTCAATGACCGCCTGCGCATGCAGGCTGGGCTGGCACTGATCAACACCCGCCGCGATGTTCAGGTGACCTGGCCGAGCAGCGGCGGCCGCCTGCGCGACCGCGACTGGGACTACGCGCCGCGGCTGGGCTTCACCTGGCAGCACAGCGCGCAGACGCAGTGGTTCGGCAACCTCAGCCGCTCGGTGGAGGCGCCACATCCGTGGTCGATGATCTGGGGTTCGAACCAGTACTTCGGGCCGGGCAATGGCCCGTCTACCGGCCGCCAGCGCGCGCCGGTGCCGATGCAGAACCAGACAGCTACGACGCTGGAACTGGGCGCGCGCGGTGATGCGGCGGTGGGTCGCTGGGAATTGACCGGCTACTACGCGCATGTGAATCACGAGCTGCTTAGCGTGGAACTGCAACCGGTGCCGAACCTGTTCATCGCAGAAAACAACGCCAGCCCCACCGTTCACCGCGGCATCGAGGCCGGATTGGACAGCACGCTGTGGCAGGCTGCACCGGGCCGCCTGTCGCTGCGCCAGGCCTACACCTTCAGCGATTTCCGCTACCGCCACGACGCGCGTTTCGGCAGCAACCGCCTGCCCGGCCTGCCGCGCCACACCTACCAGGCCGAGCTGCGCTTCGATCATGCGTCCGGCCTGTACGCTGCGCTCAATACCGAATACGCCTCGCGCATTGCCGTGGACTATGCCAACAGCTACTGGGCCGACAGCCATGTGATCTTCGGCAGCCGCATCGGCTACGACGCACCCGGTGGCCGCTGGCAGGCCTGGGCCGAGATGCGCAACATCGGCAACCGCCACTACGCGGCCACAGTCACGCCGGGCTACGACGATGCCGGCAGGGATGTCGCCCGCTCGACCCCGGGTGAAGGCCGTGGCGTCTATGCGGGCGTGCGCTGGCGCTTTGACTGATCGCAGCAGGCGGCGCCGGGCGTGATCCGGCGCCATCGTTCCAGGGTCAGCCGATACGCCACGCCGGCAAGCGTTCGCTGCGCTTCCAGATGGAAGGCGCGAAACCAATCAACACCAGCGCCGCCAGCCACTTCGGTGAGGTGTTGAGCAGTGTCGAGGCAAGGGAACCATCGCCGGGGGCGGCCATTTCCTGCCACGGGTTGTAGCCCAGGTAGACGACGCTGCCAGCCCACCACAACAACGCCAGGCCGATGCCCACCAGCAACAAAGCCAGCGTGCGGCAGGTCCAGCGCTGCGACGTGGTGCCCCATTCCCGCGACGCTGCGATCAGCAGACCCACCACCAGCAGCGACACCAGTGCAACCAGCCCGATATCGACTTTGGGCCCGATGCGCTCATAAGTGCAGGCGCGACATTGCGCCTCATCCGCGGCAGTGGCGGCGTCGGCGCCATCGGCCTGCCCGGCTGCGGGCTGTGCCAGCGCTGCAAACGGCATCAGTACCGCCAGCAGTGCCGCCATGATCCAACGAAACAACGTCCTGTTCCTGCGTGCAGCGACATCCATGCGCTTGTCCTTGTCAGGGTTGGTTGATGCCGGGCCACGTTCCGAGGCCCCCGGCGGATCATAGCGCAGAGCCGGGCAGGATCGAAAACTGCGCGTGCCTCTACGGCTTGGGGAGTACCAGGGCCGGACGGGCGCTGGCCGATCGCCAGCCCGGTATGGGCCATGCCGCGCTACGGCATGCGATTGGCAGCTTCAGCGGGCTGGCGCCGGAATGCCCGGCTGCTTCACGCCGGCCGCGCCTTGGTCACCGCCTCGATGCGATGGCCCTCGGGGTCGACCACGAACGCGGCGTAGTAGAAGTCACCATAATCGGGGCGCAGTCCGGGCGCACCATTGTCAGCGCCCCCGTTGGCCATGGCTGCTGCGTGGAAGGCATCCACCGCCGCTGCGGACGCTGCAGCGAACGCCAGGTGGAAGCCGGGGCCCGGCGCTGCGGCGTCATCACGCAGCTTCAGGCACAACGCGTCTTCATCATCGACCACCCCATAGCCGATCGCGGTCTCGTCCTCGAACACCCGGCGGTACCCGAGTGCGGCGAGCGCGGCGTCATAAAAGCGGCCTGCGATATCAAGGTCACGAACGCCGAGGGATAGGTGGTGCAACATGCGGACATCCTTGCCGGGCACGCAGTAGCGCGTTCGGTTGCATTCTAGCGCGCAGGTGGCGCGGCGGCCTTCAGCAACTGCGCTGCGACCTGGTCGAACGGGGCAATGTCCTGCAGTGCGCGGCACATTGCCACGGCGCCTTCCACGCTGGCGATCACCAGGCTGGCCAGCCCATCCGCCACAGCAGGTTGGTGGCCGTCGGCAATGAAGGCTGCGGCCAGATGCCCCTGCCAGCGCATGAACACCGCTGCGGCGGCCGCGCGCGGTTGGCTGGGAACCGCCTCGACCGGTTCCTCCACGGCAGCGGCCAGCACCGGGCAGCCGGCGCGGAATTCTGAGCGCAGCAGACGCTCGCGCCAGATCGCCAGGAACTGCTGCAGGCCCTGCACCGCCCCACCCTCCAGCAGCTCCATCAGCAGCACCTCCACCTTGTCGCCGGCCATGTGGGTGGCGCGCGCCAGCAGCTCCTGCTTGCCGCCGGGAAAGTGATGGTAGGTGGAACCCAACGGCGCCTCAGCCAGCTTGGTCACCTCACGGATACTGGTGGCATTGAGGCCCACCCGCGCCAGCATCTGTGCTGCGGCATCCATCACCCGTTGTGGCGCATCAGAGGGTCGCGGGCTCACGGCGGGCTCCTTGCTAAGACAATCGTCATAGATTAGCGTACCGGCGATTCTATAACAGTCGTCATAGCCATGAATCTCTGGTTCCGCCTGCTCCACCTGCTGCTGTGCAGCCTGTTCCGGCCGAAGCTGCAGGCGCCGTTCGGGGTCTCGCGGCTGCAGTTCCGGGTACTGCCCAACGACCTGGACAGCAACCTACACATGACCAACGGCCGCTACTGGAACATCTTCGACCTGGGCCGGCTGGACCTGATCCTGCGCATGGGTCTGGGCCGGGTGGCACTGCGCGAGAAGTGGGCACCGATCGTCGGTGCCGGCACCATCCAGTTCCGTCGCGAGCTGAAGCCGTTCCAGCGCTTCACCCTGGAAACGCGCCTGGTGGGCTGGGTCGGCTCGCGCGGCATCATGGAGCAGCGCGTGCTGATCGGACCCGAGCAGAAGATCGCCACCCGTGCGCTGCTGGTCACCGGCATCTACGACCGTCGCGCGCGCCAGTTCCTGGGCATGCCGAAGATGATGGAGGCGATCGGCGTGGTTGCCCCGCCCTCGCCGCCGCTCAGTGCAGCCGCCGAGGCGCTGCTGGCGGCCGATGCGGCGTTGAAGCAGGACGATGCCTGAGCTTCAGGGGGCGGCCAGCGGCACCGCGTGCAGTTCGCGCGATACGACCTGGGTGCGCCCTCCCACGTGCAGCACGTACTCGAAGGACTGCCGCATGCGGCTGTACGCGCCACCCTCCGGCACGCCGTAGTTGGCGCCCACGCTGAGGGTATGCCGGCCCGGCGGCAACGGCTTGAGCATCACCCAGTAACCGTCGGCGGCGGCCAGCCGTGAGTCTGCGTCATCGGCATCCATGCGGAAGCAGCCTTCGCTGCGGACCCGATGCATGCGCATGTCGCCCAGGGGTTGGCCATCCAGCAGCACCACCGCACTGATCAGGTAATCGTTGTTGACCGCCGCTCCTGCCTGGAGCTCTTTGCAGGGCACCTGCTCGTCTGTCTGGAACTGCGCCATGTTGATGATCGGCAGCAACAGGTACTTGCCCGCTGGCACCACGCATTCGCGATGTGGCCGGAAACGGCCATTGGTGCCGGCCAGGTTCCAGACCGGGCCCTCCTGGCCCAGATCGCAGACTCGTCCATCCGGGTCGAGATAGGGCGCGCCGCCCAGGCTGTCGGTCCAGCGCCACCAGCGGGCGGTCCATTCGGCCAGTGAAACTCCGGCCACCGGCTCACGCGTCAGCGGCGAAGGCGCTGCCGTGTCTGCACTGAACGCCGGCACGGCCGCCAGCAGCAGTGCCATCGTTGCGCCGCTGCGGCGCAGCCATCCCTGGATTCCCTTCCGCATCACCCACCCCATCGTCCCTGGAGGCCACGCTGCGTGGCCGGCTTCGGGCCACTTTACCTCGACGGGCTGGATGCTGTGCATTGCGGCGCTGTGCCTACTCCGGCGCCATTGCGCGCCTGATTGCGTCCTCCGCCAACGGTGCCATCACCGAATAGCCCTTTGCGGTGGGATGCACGCCATCCTCGGCCAGCTGCGGATCCAATCCGCCGGCGGCATTGGCCATCGGCGTGTAGTAGTCCAGATAGACCAGCTGCTGCGCCTCGGCATAGCGCTTCAGTGCATGATTCAACGCGCGCACCTTCGGCGCAGGCGTGATGCCCCGCATCCATGGGTACTCGCTGACCGGCAGCACCGATGCCAGCACCACGGCGATGCCATGCGCGCGTGCCAGGTCCACCATCGCGTGCAGGTTGTCTTCAATCATCGCCTGCGTGGACGGGCCGGTGTTGCCGGCAATGTCGTTGGTGCCGGCCAGGATCACCACCACCTGCGGCTTCAGTGCCAGCACGTCCTGCGGGAACCGCACCAGCATCTGCGCCGTGGTCTGGCCACTGATGCCGCGGTTGAGCCAGCCCTTGCCGGGAAAGAACGCCGCGCTGCCTTCCCTGCCCCAGCCTTCGGTGATCGAGTCACCGAAGAACACCACGCGTGGTTGCCCCGGTACGGCGGCAGGCAGTCGTGCGTTGGCTTCACGATAGTGCTGCAGCTGCGGCCAATCGGCCAGGCGCTGCTGCATGAAACGAATCTCATCAGGGCGCAGCTGCTCTACAGGTTTGAGCAGCAACGGATTGACCGCGCCCGATTCGGCGGCCACGGCCGGAACGGTCACGCCGATGCCGAAGGCGATGGCCAACGTTCCGGCAAGCACAACAGGAATACGCATGGAGACTCTCCCGGTTCAGGGCGGCAGTCTAGCGCCCCGGCCTGCGTTCAACGTGCCGCCGACGGCGCGGCCACGCCGGTCACGTTGGCCGGCATCCACATGCCGGGCGTCCAGCCACTGGCAGCCAGGATTGCCTTCGGGTTGTCCTGCTGGATCAGCGCACGCACCGCATCGCGCTTGTCCTTGGCCTGCAGGTAATAGGCCTTGGCGATGCGGTAGCCCACCCAGTACCCAAGGTCATAGGGCTCCTGCGAACCGGGCTTGTAGTTGTACAGCCACGGCGACAGATCGGTACTGTCCACATCCAGCGCAAAGGCGCTTTCAATATGGACCTCGCGGCCGCGCGTCCACGCCGCATGGCGACTGTTGCCGACGTTGCCGGAAATCAACTCGGCGATGAATTCGGCGATGCCTTCGCCCAGCGAAACACGCAGCACCGTCGCATGCGGGTCGCCGGGCTCGAAATCGATCAGGCCGGTCTGCTGGATGTGCACGTACTCGTGCGCGATCACGTGCACGAAACGGTCCTGCACGTTGGGATTCATGAAATCGGCTGCACACAGCGCTTCCAGGCCGATGATCACCCCACTCTTCGAGGTCAACCCGACCGGCCGGCCACGGCCGACCGCGAGGGTCACCGGCGGGAACGCGGCCTGCGGATAGATCGCCTGCAGATTGCCAAACACCTGCACCAGGCGCTGCTTGACCGCCGGCAGCTCCGCCAGGCAGCTGCGGCCCTGCGCATACACCCCGGGCTGGCTGGCAATGGCTTCGGCCATGCGTTCGGGCGTGACCCGGCGCGCCTTCGCCAGTTCACCCAGGCCCGGACTGCCTTCGGCCAGGTAAGCGGCCAGCTGGGCAACGCTGGGCTTGCCACCGGCGCTGTCGTAGAGCGCGTAGAAGCGGCTGGCATCTGTGGTGAGGATCTGCGGCCCCGGCGGGGTAGCCGCCGACGCCGCGCCGACCGCCCCGGCACAGGCCAGGGCAAGCAGGCAACGCGGGAAACTGGACATCGCTCCGTCCCTGGTGGAGTGCATGCGAAGCGCGCAATCTATCACTCCGGCCCGGCCACCGCAGCGGGCACATGCAGGCCCTTCGGGGCTGTGCCAGACTCACTCAGGCACCTGCCATGGATGATGGAGCACCGCACGATGATGATCGTTCCCGCGTACTGGGCCGAAGCCCGCCTGCAGGCCCGTTTTCGTGGCCGGCCGGTGGTCGTGCGCCGCTTCGGCTGGTCCGACGAGGGCCCTGCAGAGGCGCAGGCGCATGCCGACCGCCGCGCCAACGAGGCACTCAACGCGATCCTCGCCGGCCAGGCGCTGCCGCGTCGAGAAATCCGCAGCAACTATGGCGTGGAGGGTGTGCCAATCCGCGAGCAGATCGTGCAGCGCGATGGCGATGTCATCATCACCCGCAACAGCTACGGCGCGTTGTGCCTCAACAGCCCCGACGTGCTGTTTGCCGACATCGACCATGCGCAGCCACCAGCCGGTTGCGTGATACCGGCGATCGTCGCTGCGGTCGTGCTGCTTGCCGGTGCAGTCATCGGCACCCTGCTCTGGCACTGGCTGCTGGGCCTGGTCCTGGGCGTGGCGGCAGTGCTGCTGGTCAACGCGGCAGTGCTGATGCGGCGGAAGCAACGCCTGGCCGCCGCCGGCGGCGTTGAAGGACTTGCGTTGAAGCGCGTGGAGGCCTTCAGCGCACAGCACCCCGATTGGCACCTGCGTGCCTACCGTACGCCGGCCGGGCTGCGCGTGCTGGCGATGCATGCCACGTTCTCACCCGAAGACACGCTGCCGCAGGATTTCTTCAAGGCGCTGGGTACCGATCCGCTCTACGCGCGCATGTGCCGGTTGCAGCATTGCTTCCGTGCACGGCTGACACCGAAGCCGTGGCGCGTCGGTCTGCGTTATCGCATCCGGCCGCCGGTGGCCGCGTGGTCAGCCGAACAAGCCAACAACCCGGACCGGTTGGCCTGGATTGCCGACTATGAAAAGAAGAGTGCCGGCTTTGCTGCGTGCACCTACCTGCGCAGCTTCGGCGACACCGCCCGGGTGCATGCCAAGGCCGAGCATGTGCGTGACCTGCATGACCGGCTGTCACGCGCGCAGGACCGGTTACCGCTTGCCTGAGCGCAACGGGCGCGCTCAGTCCGCGCCCTGCACGAACGGCTGCCCTGCCAGGGTGGTGCCCAGGCGCACCGCGATCTGTTGACCGTCCTTTCTGAAGGTGGTCGCACACTGCTTTCCGCCCTTCTGGCATCCGACTTCCGGAAAGCCCTCGAGTGACTCAAGCGCGCCCTGAACCGGACTCGCCTGCCACCCTGCCGCATCCATCAGGCGCTTGGCCTTGGCGTAGGGCATGCCGGCGACGATGCCCAGCTGCGTCAGCTCTGTGGGCAACGCTTGAGAATAGGCCGTTGGGATCGAGGCCAACGACAGCACTGCAGCGAGGAAGATGGCTTTCATTGCACCGATCTGGAACGAGCACACAGCCTGAGCCTAGCCTATTGGCATGACGCAGGAATGTGCCGGTAACACGTCGTTACCGAGTCTCCACAGTTGAATGCAGAGCACCTCAATCCGTTTACAGGCGAACGGCAGCCGAGCACGGGCTCGGCTCTACAGGATGTAGGAAGGCCGCCCTGAGGCGGCTTCTGCAAAGCGGTTGCGGTCGACCACGTCAATGTCCACGGCCCCGCGCGTGAGTAAAGTTCGGTAACCAACACTGGGCTGCGCTTGGCCCCGGCGTGCGCCAAAGCCTCGACCACCTTGTTGGAAACAGCCGCCATCGTCAGACCTGATCGTACTTCCGCAACTCTGCATCGAATACCTGCCCGGAGATAGCCTAAGGATTGCTGTAGACCCGCCTGGGCTCAAAAAGCACTCCGCCGACCATCGCCCACCACATGAAAACCACCGAAAATCAATGGCTTCAGTGAAATTTCTGCGGAAGAACATGCTTGCCAAAGCATGCCTCATCCCTGAAATACAGCAAATCCTAGGTCAATCCGCTTGAAAGAATTAAATCCACAAACAATAATCCAGCAATCGGATCGATAAACAGCATTTATGACTCGGATTTCCGTAACCGCATTTCTCATCAGAAGAGACGCCACTCCGGATGTATTTGAGTTCCTGCGATCACTGCCCGAGTCAGTGCCGTTAAAGCCACCTCTTGAAGGGACGTTCTATCCAATCCCATCACCGAAGAGGCAACCCGGCTGGGCTCAAACCGTTGAAACCGAACTGCTATCCCATCCACCTTCTGAGCAACTCTTCTCACAAACTGCGGCCGGCCTGATCAAACTCCGCATTGCGAAGAGAATAGTACTGATCACTTTCGGTCACGCTTGGATGAGACTTCAGACAGACTGGTACCACGATGACTTCGGCCGCCGAGCATGCCTCAACCTAATCGAGGTTGATGATCTGAAGCAGATCCGTCTCGAGCAAGTCCTTGCAAAGAGGCACCGGCAGGTTGAGAGATCCCCAACCACCTCCAGTCTCGGAAGTTTCAACTTCGAAAGTGATCGAGACTTGGTCTTTTCAGTGGAAGGCGAAAGTCGACACAAACTGATCTCGGGCAACGTCCGTGGCGGCGCACCAATCAGGTTTGACATTCCAATTGAGCGCCTTGGCAAAGCCCTTCATTTGCTATGCAAAAAACAGGGCCTGGGATATCAAAGAAAATTTCCTGATATTGATAACTTGATCGCCGTGACAAACAGTAAAGACATAGATGACCTAGAGCTCTCACTGGAGGCTGACATGAGAGCAGCCAACCCGACACTGACAATGGGACCCCCCATAAGCTTGGAGACGATTGATCAGGATCTGTTTTTTACCTACGAGAAATGGAACAAAAAAAACCACGCCAAAGCGTGGACACTCAACTACGCGGCTTGGCTGAGCTCCCTAAAGGGAGCGCCTCCCACGCTGGAACTAGCAAAAAGGCCATCAATCAGCGTAGTCGACTCATCAACATCCATTAAGAGAACAAGCATCTCTCCACGCGACTGCTTTTCGTTTGACACATCAAGAAGAGACGGACACTTCGTCACCTTCTCAGGAAAGTGGTACATAGCATCACCCAACCTTCAAAAACGAATCATTGATTTCCTGGCCACACTCAGCGCTCCGAGCCAGCCACCCCCTGCATGGAATGGCATAGATATCGAGAAAGATTACAATACACATTGCTGCTCCTCATCACCAAATTTCGTCCATATGGACGCCAGAAATTTGATGTACGGGGGAGGTCAGTCAAAGTTCGAATTCTGCGACTTCTTGGACATAGACAAGAAAATTCTCTACTTCGTCAAGAATCCGAGCTCCGCTGCCGGAATGAGTCATCTCTACGAACAGGTTCGCAGAACCGTGGAACTGTTCTTTGGGTCCAACGAGGACTACCTAGGCCAGCTCCGCCACAAATTTTCCGAGGCGCATCCGGCAATAGATCCCTCTTGGCTGTGTTCCCCGCCACGATCAGTCGAATGGGAAATATGCATGGTCTCCATGGGAAAGCCCGCCACACATTTATCTATGTTTTCCAAATGCGGCCTAATGAAGCTGCACAGGGAGGTCTCAAATCGATGCCGCCTGGTCAGCTTTGCGCAAGTCTGAGCGCTACGGCAGTCCGGAAGCCATCATTCCGTGGCGGTGCAAGCCGCCGGTCGCATTGCCAGCGCCACACGGATGCCGTGTGCAGGCCAGCTCGACCATGCTGTGCATGGTTGCCTTCGATCATCTCCTGCGTGCTGCGCCCAGTGCTGCCAGCGATCTCACTGCTGCTAGCAGGGATGACCACCACTTCCGGCTGCAGCGCGATGATGACCTGGCGGAAACGTAGCAGTTGCTGCGGATTGGCGTGCCCGCTGATGCCGCTATTGAGGTAGCCACTGCTGGTGAAGAAGGTGGAGGGATCCTTCTCGCCCCATAGCTAAGCAATGTAATTGCCGTGAAAAACATGCGTGACACACCGGCTTGCTTGGCCGGCACGCGTGCGTTGGCCTCGCGGTAGTGGGCCAGCTTAGGTCCGTCGAACAAGCGCTTCTGCATGAGCAGTGACGACCAGGGCCAACGACAGCACTGCAGCGAGGAAGATGGCTTTCATTGCACCGACCTGGAACGAGCACACAGCCTCAGCCTAGCCCATTTGCATGACGCAGGAATGTGCCGGTAACACGCCGTTACCGAGTCTCCACAGTTGAATGCAGAGCACCTCAATCCATTTACAGGCGAACGGCAGCCGAGCACGGGCTCGGCTCTACAGCATGCAGGAAGGCCGCCCTGAGGCGGCCTTCCTGTTCCCTTACTTGGCGTTCTTCACGTAGGTATCGAACCAGTTCAGCATTTCCGCCACCAGCTGCTCGTTCGATTCCAGCGCGGTGTACCAGTGCGGTTCGTTCGGCAGCATCACCAGCCGCGTGATGCCGCCGTTGCCTCGGATTGCCTGGTAGAGCTTGCGCGACTGGAACGGCTCGGTGCCCGGGTTGGCGTCGTCCTCGCCGTGGACCAGCAGCAGCGGCAGCTTGATCTTGTCGGCGTAGAAGAACGGCGACGCCTTCAGGTAGACATCCTGGGCCTGCCAGACCGATCGACGCTCGTTCTGGAAGCCGAACGGGGTGAAGGTCTTGTTGTACGAACCGCTGGTCGCCACGCCAGCCTTGAACAGGTTGGTATGGGCGATCAGGTTGGCGGTCATCAGGCCGCCATGGCTGTGGCCGGTGACGCCGATGCGGTTGCGATCGACCACGCCCATGTCCACCGCCTTGTCCACTGCGGCCTTGGCATCGGCTTCCAGCTGCTCCAGGTAGGTGTCGTAGGCATTCTTCGGGTCACCCACGATCGGGAACGAGGCATTGTCGATGATCGCGTAGCCGGCCAGCAGCATCAGGCGGTACGGCTGCAGGCGGGTGAAGGTCTGCTGCGAACCGGATACCTGCCCCGCCTGCGCGGCGTTGGCGAAGTCGGCAGGATAGGCGTACAGGATCGCCGGCACGCGCTGGCCTTGCTTGTAGCCCGGCGGCGTGTACAGGGTGAACGACAGGTCCACGCCATCGGCACGCTTGTAGGTCACCAGCTGCTTCTTGATCTGGCGCACTTCCGGGGTCGGGTCGACCAGTTTGGTCAGCACCGTCGCGGTGGACGCGAACTGTGCCTCACCGGCCTTCGCATCGGCCACCGCCTCACCCTGCTGGCGGATGAAGGCGTTCGGCGGATCGATCACCGACTGGTGCCAGGTCAGATAACGGCCCGGCGTGCTGCTGAAACCGAGGAACTGTTCGTAGGCATCGGCACTGCTGCGGAACAGGCGCTCGCTCTTCAGCGTACCCAGGTCGAGGCGGTCCAGGAACGGACGGTCGCCCTGCGGCGACGCGCCACGGCCACTCAGGAACACGTGGTTGCCGTCCTGACGCACGACCTGCGCGCCATTCGGCAGGCGGGTGAATACCAGGTTGCCGGGGTTGCCGTACAGCTCATCGCTGGACATGTCCCACAGCAGGCGGCCTTCCGTCTTCGGCTGGTCCACATCGACGATGCGGGTCTGCATCCAGTGGCGGTTCTCGTCGTTCTCGAACTGGAACGCCACGGCCGGATCGGCGGTCCACGCGTAGCCTTCGAAGCGCTGTGCGGTGCGGGTGATCTCGACCGGCTTGCCGTTGAACGGCGCCTTCAGCATCAGCACCCGATCGCGATGCGGCACGTTGACCTTCCAGTCGCCCTTGTCCAGCGCTTCGGCATAGACCAGGGTGGCCGGATCGGTGGCACGCCAGTCGAAACCGCGCGGGCCTTCCGGTACACCGTGCACCGGCACGCGGTCGGCCAGCGGCAGGCTGGCGATCAGCGTGCTGCGGCCATTGCTGATGTCCAGCACGGCCACATCGTTGGCGAAGCGCTGGTAGGTCACCGCATGAGAGTACGGCGCCTTGATCGATTCGGTCAGCACGTGCACGCCATCGGGCGCGGCGCTGACTTCGCTGAACAGTGCCGGCTGCCCGACCCGGCGCACGCTGTTGGCGGCGGTGTCGACCACGGCCAGCTGCGAGGCGCCGTAATAAGCGAACAGCTTCTCGTCATGCACGCTGGTCAGCGTGTCGCGGGCTTCGTAGGTGCTGCTCTCGCCACTGCTGCCCAGCGACTCCTGTGCATCCGGGCCGGTCGGCACGCCGCCGTTGGACGGTGCCGGGCCCTGGTTGGCCGGTACCAGTTTCACCAGCAGGTTCTGGCTGCCGCCCAGCCACTGCACGGTGTAGCCGAAGATCGGGTTCAGCTGCACATTCGGCACCTGCTTCACCTGCCCGGTGGCCGCATCGCCCACCCACAGCTGCACGCTGGTATCGACCGCATTCTGGAAGGCGAAGTGGCTGCCATCGGCCGACCACAACGCGCCGGTGGCGCAGCCCTGCGGCAGGTTGACCTTGGTCTCCTTGCCGCTGCCGATGTCGACCAGGGTGAAGTCGGCCACGCAGGCCGGAATGCCGTAGCCACCGGGGGTGTCATGGCGACTGCGGTTCTTCGGCTCCAGGCGCACGCCGGCCAGCTTCAGGTAAGGCTGGGCGACGCGGCTGATTGACGGGTAGGTCTGCGCGGTGGTCAGCAGCAGGCGCTGGCCGCCCGGGGCCACGTTCGGCGTCGGCGGCGGCGGCGCCTTCAGCACCTTGAGCAGGTGCTCCGGCGGTTTCGCGTAGTCGGCAAGCGCCGGGCCAGTGGCCAGCAGGCCGACGGTGGCAACGGCAACGGCCGCCGCCAGAGAGGTTCGACGGATGAGCATCCTTATCCCCTAGGTGTGAATGGGTACCCGGAATCGGGCATGGACCCGAATCTAGCACCGCAGGGGATGTCGTGAATGGGCCGGAAGGACTAGTGGCCGGATGGGGCAAAGTGACAGTCCGGCAGCCGTTCCAGCTTTGCCAGGCCCAGCCTGGCACTACTGTTGCGCGTGCAGGTCCCAGGTCGCCAGGTAGTCCGGGTCGACCACGATCATGCCGCTGCTGCGCATGCAGTACTCCCCCGGTTCGGCGGGGAGGTACTGGTCGAGCATCGGCGGCAGATAGCGCTCATGGCCGTCATTCTCGTCAGCCAGTACCACGCCTTCGTCGGCACTGATGCGCAGCACAGTGCCGGCGTACTGCTCCAGCCCCTGCACCTGGCCGTCGCCGCCATAGCGGGTGACGCCGACCAGCACGACCTTGCCGATCATTTCTTCCACCTTGGCGTCGTCCAAGGGCGGCAGCATGGGAATGAATTCGTCGCTCATCGGTGCACCTCCGTAGCCTGCAGGACATCGTGGATGAGGTTTCCGCTTCGCAGTGCGCGCATCGCCAGCACCGGGGCACATGCCCGGCTGAAGCACCCGCATGGGAGCGCCAGCACGCCCGGAACCCGAGGGTTCGTGACACCGATGCTGCCACCGCAGACGGAACGGACAGGTGAAGGCCGAGTCCGCCCGATCGGGCCACCGGGTTCTGCCTGCACCCACGCTAGAATGCGTCCATGCGCACCGTACATGCCCTCCGCTACATCACCCCGCTACGCGAAGGCGGCTCACTGCCCGCCGTCGTCGAGACCGACGATGACGGCATGGTCGTACTGAAATTCCGTGGTGCCGGCCAGGGCCCGAAGGCGTTGATCGCCGAGCTGATCGCCGGTGAGATGGCACGCACGCTGGGCCTGCCGATTCCGGAAATCCTGTTCGTCGGGCTGGATCGCGAGTTCGCCCGCACCGAACCCGACCCGGAGATCCAGGAGCTGATCCGTGCCAGCGAGGGCCTGAACCTGGGCCTGGACTACCTGCCGGGTGCAATCAACTACGACCCTGCAGCGATGCCAGTGGACGCCGACCTGGCCTCGCGCATCGTCTGGTTCGATGCGTTCACCAGCAATGTCGATCGCACCACCCGCAACCCCAACCTGATGGTATGGCACCGCAAGCTGTACCTGATCGACCACGGCGCGGCCATGTATTTCCACCACGACTGGGCCAGCGCCGGCGATGCCTGCGAGAAACCGTTCGTGCTGATCCGCGACCACGTGCTGTTGTCGTTCGCCAGCCGCATCGCCGATGTGGATGCAGAACTGGCTGCGCGCCTGACCGATGCCGAGATCGAGCGCATCGTCGGCCTGGTGCCGGACAGCTGGCTGGTGGACGAGCCGGCGTTCGACAGCCCGCAGGCTTACCGCCAGGGCTACATCAACTATCTCAAGCACCGCCTGAAAGTGCGTGCGGTGTTCGTGCAGGAGGCCATCCGTGCCCACGCTGCACACGTATGACTATGCGGTCATCCGCGTGGTACCGCGGGTGGAACGCGAGGAATTCATCAACGTCGGGGTGATCGTCTCCTGCCCTGGCGCGCGCCATCTGGAAGCGGCCATCGAGATTGATCCTGCGCGCCTGCGTGCCTTCGCGCCAGCGCTTGATCAGGATGCATTGCAACCATGGCTGGACGCGATCGTGGCCATCTGCCGTGGCGACGCCAGCGCCGGACCGATCGCGCAGTTGCCGGCGCGCGCCCGCTTTCATTTCCTCACCGCCAAGCGCAGTTCGGTTGTGCAGATGTCGAGCACGCATGTCGGCCGCACTGCCGATCCGGCGGGTGTGGTGGAACACCTGATGACGAAGATGGTGCGGGTACCGGAATGAACGGCACCTGCCGCGTTCACAGTGGCAACCTTCGCGCGACGTAGTTGACCACATTACCGATCGCATCCGGATCGACATTGGCCAGGCCAACGATCACATAGCCCTGCGCCGGCAGCACTACGATGGCACTGTTCGATCCGGGCGCACCGCCTTCGTGGCCGTACTGATGCTCCCTGCCCTCGCCCTGCACCACGAAACCAAAGCCATACCAGCCCTTGTGGTTCTGCGCCGTTGTGGCCTGCTGCAGCAATGCAGGTGAAACCAGCTTCCCGCCTTGCAGTGCCTCGGCGAATTTCACCATATCGGCCACCGTGCTGTAGCCACCACCGGCCGACATGCCGCGCCAGGGCAGCGACTTCGTTTCACGGACCCATTGCCCATCGTGCTTCGTGTAAGCGACGGCACGCTGTGGAACGCTCACTGTTTCCGGCTCGAAGCCGGTGCCGGTCATGCCCACCGGGTGCAGGATGTGCTCCTCCACATATGCGTAGTACGACTGCCCCGATACCGCCTCGACGATGCGTCCCAATACGATGAAGCCATAGTTGGAGTAGCTGTCCTGGCTGCCTGGCGTGAACTGCGGCGCATCCCTGGCGAAGCGCTGCACGTAGTCATCCAGCGTCTTCAGGGACGCGGAATACTGTTCGAAATCATCGCCAAAGAAGTCCCCCAGGCCACTGGTGTGTGACAGCAACTCGCGCACGGTCACGCTGTTGGCGACAGCCTTGTTCGGATAGTCCGGCAAGTGCTTGCCGATCGTGTCATCGAGACTGAGCCTGCCATCCTGCACCAGCTGCAGGATGGCCACGGCGGTGAACATCTTGTTGGAGGACGCAAGGCGGAACTGCGTCTCCACGCCCACTGCAATTCCAGTGCTGCGATCGGCATCACCACCGCGCCAGTCCAGCAGCACCTTCCCATTCTGTGCCACCTGCAACGCGCCCGACAGCGCATCCTGTGCCCGCAGCGCCTCCAGCTTTGCTGTGACGTCGGCGATCAGGGCAGGCAATGCAACCCGTGCCGGCTTGTGCTTGTCCGGCGTTTCAGTGCCCTCGATCTGGAACTGCATCAGGTGCGACGGATTGGCCGGGTCCATGACGGCGGTCACCCACATCGCGCGTTCGTTCATCTGGCCCATCACCAGCAGCTTCGCTTGGCCGGGTGCACTCTCGGTTGATTCGAGTACGCGCAAGGGGCCTGTGCTTTCGCGGAATTCGAGATAGTCCTTGGGACCGCTGCCTTGCTTCTTCGCGTATCTATCGGCGAATGCCTGCAACCCCTCGAGGCTGCCCGCATTGAAGGCCGCAAGCCAGTCACCGATGGCGTCCTGCGCACGCGGATGTGCACGCACGCTGGAGGGGGCGCCCACTGCCGGAACAGCCCAAAGCGTCATCAGCACCGAACAGGCCAGTACTTTGCAGAGCAGCAGGCATCCAACAGCCTTCATGGCAGTTCCTTTGCGGGTATCCCTGGGCGCATCCTAGATCATGGAACCGCCCGCTGCATCCACGCCAGGGACTCTGCCGCAGCACCTCAACCGTGACGATGAACGCCTCGATGCGATGCCAATCGCCCCGCTCATGCGGCAGCGATTCCACGCCCATGCCGATCTGGCACCTCACCGCATCCGGGCCGTCGCGCCAGTAGTACGGCGCGCCATTGCTCCAGCCGCAACGTAGCGCAATACAGGCATGACAAAGGTCTCGCGCAGATAGGCTTCCACCTTCACTGCCTGGGCACCTGGAACGCGGTAGTGGGCCTGCATGGGTTTGATGCAGGACGCGTCGTCCTGGCTGCAGCCGCTGTATTCCAGGCCCGCAGGCTTCCGGCCCATCGCCTGCAGGAAATCCTGGCATTCGATATCCGGTCGCGCCAGGCCGTCCGCTCGCCCCTGCACTTCCCACGCGGCCAGCGCCTGCGCAGGCGTCTGCTGCGCAATCACGTTGGCGGCGAACAGCAATGCCGCCAGCCCCAGCAGCAAGCGCGCGCTACGCAGCGGCAACCGGCCAATCGTCTCAGGGCGATCCTTCGCAGGCAGTCGCAGGAATGCCAACCGATGCCGTGCTATCGCCGTGCCATCGTCTGCTCGCTGAAGCGTGCCACGCAGAAGTCCAGGAAACTGCGCAGCTTGGGCGTCAGCTGGCGGTCGCGCGGGTACACCAGGTTGATCCACGTCGACACCGGCACGTAGTCCGGGAGCACTTCCACCAGCTCACCACGCGCCAGCGCGGCGGCAAGCATTTCGTAGGGCTGCAGGATCAATCCCAGACCACCCACGGCCGCTGTCAGCAGCGGCTCGGCCTGATTGACCATGAAGCGGCTGGACACCGGCACGGTCAGCACGCTGCCACCGGCATCGCGGAAACTCCAGCGCGTGCGGATGATCGAATGCGCAAAGCCCAGGCACTCGTGCCGGCTCAGGTCATTGGGATGGGTGATGGCCGGGCGCGAAGCCAGATAGTCCGGCGAGGCGCACAGGACCAGTGGATACGGCCCCAACCGCCGCGCCACCAGCCCGCTGTCGGCCAGATCGCCAGTGCGGAATACCAGGTCGTAGCCGTCCTCGACGATGTCCACCAGGCTGTTGGACAGATTCAGATCGACCTGCACGTCCGGGTACTGCTGCATGTAGACCACCACCGCCGGGCCCAGTGCGTGCACGCCGAAGGTGACCGGTGCGCTGATGCGAAGGCGTCCCATCGGCCGCCCACGCGCCACTTCCGCCAATTGCTCGGCGCCCTCCACTTCCTCCAGGATCACCCGTGCCCGCGCCAGATAGGCCTGACCGAAGTCGGTCAGGCTCTGCTTGCGCGTGGTGCGGTTGAGCAGGCGCACGCCCAGGTGATGCTCCAGCGCCTGGATGTGCTTGCCGACCAGCTGCGGCGACAGGTCCAATGCCTCGGCAGCGGCGGCGAAGGAGCCGACCTCGGCCACCTTGGCGAAGGTCCGCAGGGGAACGATCAGGTCCATTGCAAACAATTGTTTTTCAATGAAACGCCAGATTACCCCTTATTGTGGTTGCAGACTACGCGCACAGTAGCGCTCACCCTTTCGCCGGCGCCCTCGTCGGCCCTTCCTCGGAGTCCCCCATGAGCCAGGTTGTCCGCATCCACGAATATGGCAGCGCCGATGTGCTGCGCATCGACGATATCGACGTTCCCGCCCCCGCTGCCGACGAGGTCCAGATCCGGGTCAAGGCCATCGGCCTGAACCGTGCCGAGGTGATGTTCCGCAACGGCGCCTACCTGCAGGAGGCGCAGTTCCCCAGCCGGCTGGGCTATGAAGCGGCCGGCATGATCGAGGCGGTCGGCAGTGCCGTGAGCGGATTCGCTGCTGGCGATGCGGTGAGCGTGGTGCCGCCGCTGGATATCGCCCGCTGGGGCACCTACGGCGAGCTGGCCAACGTGCCGGCACGACTGGCGGTCAAGCACCCGCAGGCGCTGGGCTTCGAAACGGCGGCTGCGGTGTGGATGCAGTACGTCACCGCGTGGGGCGCACTACTGGAGCAGGCGCAGCTGGCCGCCGGGGATTTCGTCATCATCACCGCTGCCAGCAGCAGCGTCGGCCTGGCCGCGATCCAGATCGCCAATGCAGTGGGTGCCACGCCGATTGCGGTGACCCGTGGCTCGCGCAAGCGCCAGGCGTTGCTCGATGCCGGTGCCGCCCATGTCATCGCCACCCAGGAGCAGGACCTGGCAGCCGAAGTGGCGCGCATCACCGGCGGTGCCGGCGCCCGCGTGGTGTTCGACCCGATCGGTGGCCCGCAGTTCGTGCCGCTGACCGAGGCAATGGCCCGTGGCGGCATCCTGCTGGAATACGGCGCGCTGAGCAGCGAACCCACCCCGTTCCCGTTGTTCAACGTGCTGGGCAAGTCGCTGACGCTGAAGGGCTACCTGTACTCTGAAATCGTCTCCGACGATGCCGCGCTGGCGCGTGCCAAGGCGTTCATCGTCGATGGCCTGGACAAGGGCACGCTGGCGCCGAAGATCGCGAAGGTGTTCCCCTTCGCACAGATCCAGGACGCCCACCGCTACCTGGAATCGAACGAACAGATCGGTAAAGTGGTGGTGACGCTGTAAACACCCTGCCGGTAGCGACGGGCCCACAGCGGGCACGTCGCTGCCGCAGGCTCAGGCCATTGAAGGCCCGCGGTTCTCATGCTGGCGGCTTTCGAGGGCGAGCTGGTGCTCGCGCTGCCGGTTGTCACCGGCCAGATCATTCACCGTTTCCTCCATGGAGCGCGCGGGTTGTGCCGTATCCACACTGGCGCGCTCACCGGGAATCAACCCGGCAACCCACAGGCGATCTCCAGCCATCATCACCCGGTCGACGCGCGCGGCATCATCGATGCCGTTGCGCTTGGACTCCAGCACTGCCTGCATGACGTGCTCGTCGCCGATGGTGCCAGGTACCCCCTGGCGGATGCGCTCGAACAGCGCTGCGTCCTTGGGCGAAATCGATCCCACGCCATTGGGCTGCGGTGCGGGCTCCGACGCGGCCGGACCAGCGACCGGTGCATTCGCCGCTGCCTGCTGCCGCGCCTGCACCTGCTCCGGCTGGAACTCCGCCCGCGTATAGGGCGGACGCTGCGGCGGCCAGTTCTCCGCGCGGTCGAACTCGGTGGTCGGCGCATGCTCGCGAGCGACGGCGGCATCGTTCAACTGCCGGCGCGCATCCGCGTCGATGACGCCGCCGGGGCGCAGCGGCAGGCCATAGTCCTGCTGGAAGTTGCGCATGGCCGCCTGCATGCCGGCATCAAACGTGCGCGCATCGCGTTCGGCACGTGGGTTCGGTTCGGTCAGGTACCCCAACGCCTCCAGCTGCCGGCGCATTTCGAACACCGGCTCGCCCTTCTCACCGGGGCCCAGGTTGCCGTCGGCCAGCGGGCCGGTCAGGTCGGTCACCGTCCGGCGCTTGAAGTCCGGATCGACCGCCAGCGTGTCGCTGCGCATGCGTTCCAGCAGCGCATCGTCGATGCGGCCATTGGCCGGGCTGATACCCCGCTCGGTCTGGAAGCGGCGCACGGCCTGCTCGGTGGAGGCGCCGAAATCACCGTCGGGCTTGATCGCGGCATTGGCGTTGTTGCGGATGTCCATGCGCTGCAGGTACTGCTGCGCTTCCAGCACGTGCTGGTTGGCGTCACCCCGGTGCAGGTCCATCGCCCCGGTGGGCGCCTGGGGGGTCGGCACCGGCATCTGGAAGCCTGGTTGCTGCACACGCTGGACCAGGCCGGCAACCTGGGATTCCCATTCAGTGGCCCGTGCGGCGATGGCGTCTGGATAGGGACTGCCGTTGTTCAGCTCACCGCCATTGACCGAGGCCCGCGCCTGCCGGTAGTCGGCATGGTTGGCGTTGACGTTGTCGGACAGCCGCGCACCGAACAGGCCGTCGCGCATCCCCACCACCAGCACCTTGGTGGCGATGTCTGCCTGGGCAGCCCGTTCCGGATGCTCGACCAGCTCGCGGCCCATTCCCAGCGCCTCGCCCAGCCGCTCGTAGTTGTTGACGTGGGTGAGGTGGGCAAAGCCCCGGCCGAAGTACTCCTCGCCGCCGAAGTAGCGCAGATCCACCGCCTGCTTCCTGCCCCAGTCTTCCTCGGGCGCGGCGAAATCACGCGACTCGTGCTGCGCCGTGGCCAGCACATAGGCAATCTGCCGATGGTCGGTAATGCCGTTGTCGATGCAGGTACGCACGATCATCTGGACCGACTGGTCCCGGGTCAGGCCGAAGCCCACCCCGCCTTTTCCATAGCCTTCGCTCATCCTTCAGCTCTCCAGTTCCGGAACGCATCCGTTCGTCGGGGAAGACCTACTTCAGCAGGTCCGATTCGGTAGGGGCTTCGCCCCTGCAGGTGTCATAGCGGCGCTGCAGCAGCGTGCGCGGCTCGGTTCCGCGCAGCTCGATGACCTTGTCCTCGCGCTCGCACGGGCTGACCTTCGCGCGAAGCACGAACCGCCCATTGTCGATATGGTCGATGTCGCGCCCACCGATGGCCGCTTCCAACGCCTTGGCACGCACATAGCGGTTGCGCTTGGGATCGAACAGGTAGAACGCATGCACCGGAACGTTGTAGACACCGCTGTTGTCCTGCCACACCTGCAGGTCCGGCACGCCATCACCATTGAAATCCGAAACGGTCAGCAGCACGGCGGTCGCGCCCTGGGCACCGGTGCCGGCGCGGGTCAGGCGCGGCTGCACGTCCGTGACCACCACGTTGCGCCCACCACGGGTCACGCCCATGCTCCGCACCTGGCAGGTCGTCACGTTGTCGGTGCGGCTGCAATCGGTCACCTGGAAGACCACCTGCAGTGCCGGTGTGAGCCTGCCCTCGCCGGGCCGCAGGACGATCCTGCCCTGCTTGTCGGGCGCGGCATCGGCGGTATGCACAGCGGCCTGCGCCGGCGCCGGGGCCGCCTTGGCTTCCGCCACCAGCGCCGCCGCACCGCCGCCCTGCAACTGGCGGGCACGCAGCAGGGTCATGTGCGTGCGGCATTGCTGTGAATCCAGCTGGGCAACGGCCGTGCCGCCTTCCGGGCAACGGCTGTCGCGCTGGCGCAGCCATTGCCGCTGCAGATCGCGCAGCACCTGCTGATCACTGGCGGTCAGTGTGGCGCGCGCCGCGCTGTAGGCGGCATTGAGTGCATCGTCGTGCACCTTGAATTCAGCGTCGGCACAACGGCGACGGGCGTCCAGCGCGGTGCCTGCGGCCGCCATGCAGGGCGCATGGGCGGGGCTCAGATAGCGCGCATCGCCTGCGATCAGTTCGGCACCGCTGGGCACCTTGCGTGCGGCGGGCTGGGGCGACGCCTGCGCGCTTGCCCACAGGCAGGGGCCAAGCAGAAGCAGTCCTGCCAGCAACCGGGTGGCACGCCCCGGCAGGCGTTCAGAGTTCAGCATGCGTTTCCTTCCCTGGGGGCGTTGGCCGGCCCCGTCCTGTTCCGATGATGGATGCTGCCCGGTCGCCAGCGCAACTTCAGCGACAGCGGTCACAGCCCCGCGTGCGTGTTCAGGCTGGCGATCGCTAGTTCGGCAGGGCGAAGGCCATCACGTAATCGCCGTTCGGGGTTTCCATGAAATGATGGCCGCCGGCCATGATCACCACGAACTGGCGTCCGTCCTGTTCATACACCATCGGCGTGGCCTGCCCGCCCGCGGGCAGCTTGGCATGCCACAGCTCCTTGCCGGTCTTCAGGTCGATGGCGCGCAGCAGGTCATCGGTGGCCGCAGCGATGAAGATCAGTCCGCTCGCGGTCACCACCGAACCACCGTTGTTCGGCGTGCCGATCTCGATCGGCAGGCCGGAACGGATGCCGAACGGACCATTGCCGCGCGCACTGCCAAATGGCCGATCCCACAGCAGCTTGCCGGTGCGCAGGTCGATGGCACGGATGCCGCCATAGGGCGGCTGCTTGCACAGCAGGCCGGTGAACGGCAGGCGCCAGCCTGCGTTGACGTCGATAGCGTACGGCGTGCCGACCTGCGGGTCGCCGGCCCCCTCGCCCCTCCCCTTGTCGGCGCGCACCTGTTCACGGGGCACCCAGCCCTTGCGGTCCGCCTCCGCACGTGGCACCAGCCGGTTGTAGTTGGGCATATCGTTGTAGTTGGCCACGATCACGCCGCGTCGCGTGTCGATGGACACGCTGCCCCAGTCCGAGCCGCCGTTGTAGCCGGGATACTCGATGGAATGGCGCTCGCTGCTCGGCGGCGTGTAGAAACCTTCGTAATACGCCTTGCGGAATTGGATGCGGCAGACCAGCTGGTCGATCGGGGTGATGCCCCACATGTCGAGCTCGGTCAGGTCATGCTCGCGACGCAGGGTGTGGTACAGCGAGAACAGCTGGGTGGGTGAACGCTGCTCGGGCTCGACCCCACCCACCGGTACCTTGCGCTCTTCGGCAGCGGTCAGCAGCTGGCCGGTGCGGCGGTCGAGGATATAGAGGTCCCCCTGCTTGGTCGGCAACAGGATCGCCGGCACCTTGCCCGCCGCCGTCGGGTAATCGATCAGGCTGGCCTGCGAACCCAGGTCGTAGTCCCACACGTCCTTGCGCACGGCCTGGAAATGCCAGGCCGGCTTGCCGGTGGCCACATCAAGGGCCACCAGCGATGTCGAATAGCGGTTCTGGCTTTCGGTACGCGAGCCGCTCCAGTAGTCGCCTGCGGAATTGCCCAGCGGCAGATAGACCAACCCCAGCGCCTCATCACCGGTGGCCGTGGTCCACATGTTCGGCGTGCCGCGCGTGTAGGTCTGCCCATGCGGCGGCAGGCCGCTGCGTTCAGGCTGGTCCATGTCCCATGCCCAGCGCAGCTTGCCGGTGATCGCATCGTAGGCCTGGATCACGCCCGACGGTGCATCGCGGCGCTGCCCATCCAGCACCTGGTGACCAGTGACGATCACCCCACGCACGATCGCCGGTGGCGAGGTGATCGAAACATAGCCCGGCGGGACCTCGCCCATGCCCAGGGTGATGTCGACCTGGCCGTTGTTGCCGAAGTTGGCGCAGGGACGGCCGCTGTCTGCATCCACTGCAATGATGCGCCCGTCCAGCGTGCCTTCGATGATGCGTGCCCAGCAGGCCGGACGGCTGCCCGGCGCGGCGCGGCGGCTCACGCTGGGCGGCGGCTCGGGCAACGCCAGATCGGCCGCGGCATCGGCCAGCGTGGCATCGGCCAGGATCGGCGTCGCCGGTTGCTCGTAGTAGCTCACGCCGCGGCAGGCGGCGGTGTACGGGATCGAAGCGTCCTTCACCTTCGGATCGAAGCGCCACACTTCCTTGCCACTGGCGGCGTCGAGCGCGATCAGGCGGTTACGGGCAGTGCACAGGTACAGGCGGTCGCCGATCTTCAGCGGCGTGGTTTCCGCACCCCAGCGCTTCTTCGGCAGGTCACCGGTGCGGAACTGCCAGGCCAGCTGCAACGTGCCCACGTTGGCCGGGGTGATCTGCTGCAGCGGCGAATAACGGGTGGCAGCATTGCTGCGGCCCCACGCCGGCCAGTCTCCCTCGGCAGGCTGGTCGGCCGGTTGCAGGCCGGTGGTATCCCGCGTGGGTTCCAGCCCGGCACTGACTGCGCCTTCCGGGAACGGCTGGTGCCCGTCCACTTCACCATGCGGTGCGAACGCCAACCCGAAGGCAGCGACGAACACCAGCATCAGGACGCCCGCCACGCTGCGCGACAGGCGCTTTGAAACCGGTTCGCGAAGGGTCGGCGCGAGCAGCGCCAGCACGATGCCGAGCGCGGTCACCAGGCCCAGCCGCGGCACCCAGCGCCAGTAGTCGCTGCCCGATTCCCACCAGGTCCACAGCAGCGTGCCGACGAACACCAGCGCATACAGCAGCGCGCCGCTGCGGCGATTGCCGAACAACAACAGGCCACTGGCCAGAAGGCCGGCCCCGGCGATGGCGTAGTACGCCGACCCGCCCAGGCTGAGCAGCCACGCGCCGAGCCCGCCGATGACCAGGCCGAGCACGACCAGCAGCAGCGACAGCACGGTAACGAGAGGATGCCGGGAGGCGCGGACGGGAGCAGGAGCGGACTGCGGCGTGGCGGACATCGTCGATCTCCGGGGGCAGCATGCGCCGTTATCCCACCGCCTGCGTGAAGCGCGCGCGTATGCGTGGCATCCGGATACGACAACGCCGGCACAGGGCCGGCGTCGTCGGGTGCCTCAAGCTCGCGGCAGGATCACTCCTGTGCGGCGTCCTCGCTGCTGGCCGCAGCCGGGGCGCTGTCGGTCGTGGCCGGGGCGGCGACTGCCACCTCGTCCTCGTCCTCGTCGATCGAGGCATCCATGCGCTCCACCGCCTGCAGCTTCTCGTCCTTGGACAGGCGGATCAGGGTCACGCCCTGGGTGTTGCGGCCGACGCGGCTGATTTCCGAGCCACGCGTACGCACCAGCGTACCGCCGTCGGAGATCAGCAGGACTTCGTCGCGGGAGCCCATCAGTACTGCGGCGACCAGCTTGCCGTTGCGCTCGGTGGTCTGGATGCCGATCACACCCTGCGTGCCACGGCCCTTGCGCGGGTAGTCCGGCAGCGGAGTTCGCTTGCCGTAGCCGTTCTCGGTGGCGGTCAGGATGTACTGCACGCTGCTGTCATCGGCACCGTCAATCACCGCATCGCCCGTGGCGGCGGCTTCCTCGACACCGTTGTCGTCCTCGTTCTCGTCCTCGATGCCACCGGCACTTTCGGCCACGATCAGGCTGACCACTTCCTCGCCGGCCGGCATCTTGATGCCACGCACGCCAGTTGCGGTACGGCCCATCGAGCGGACTTTGTCCTCGCCGAAGCGCACGGTCTTGCCGTTGGAGGCGAACAGCAGGATGTCGCGCTGGCCATCGGTCAGGCCGACGCCGACCAGGGCATCGCCCTCATCGAGGTTGATCGCGATCTTGCCGCGGGCCAGACGGAAGGCGAACTCGCCCAGCGGGGTCTTCTTGACCGTACCGTTCTTCGTAGCGAAGAACACAAACTGGCCGTCGGCGTACTCGCGCACCGGCAGCACGGCCTGCACGCGTTCGCCCGGTTCCAGCGGAATCCAGTTGATGATCGGACGGCCACGGGCGTTGGAACCCGCTTCCGGCAGCTGGTAGACCGGCAGCCAGAACACCTTGCCCGAACTGGTGAAGGTCAGCAGCGTATCGTGCGTGTTGACCAGCCACAGCTGTTCGATGAAATCCTCTTCCTTGGTCGCCGCCGCACTGCGGCCACGGCCGCCGCGGCGCTGCGCGCGGTACACGCTGACCGGCTGGCGCTTCACGTAGCCGGCGTGGGACACGGTGACCACCACGTCTTCCGGCGCGATCAGGTCCAGGATGTCCAGGTCTTCTTCGCTGTGGCGGATTTCGGTGCGACGTTCGTCGCCGAACTCGGCCTTGACGTTGACCAGCTCCTCGCGGATCACCTGCAGCAGGCGGTCGGGATCTTCCAGGATGTGGATCAGCCCGGCGATCACTTCCAGCAGTTGCTTGTACTCGTCGGTCAGGCGGTCCTGCTCCAGCCCGGTCAGGCGGTGCAGGCGCATTTCCAGGATCTGGGTGGCCTGGATCTCGGTCAGCTGGTAGCCGCCCTCGACCAGGCCGACGCCCTTGGGCAGGTCTTCCGGGCGCGAGGCTTCGGCACCGGCGGCACCCAGCATCGCACCGACCAGGCCCGGCTCCCACACGCGCGCCAGCATGCGCTCGCGGGCTTCGTTCGGGTTCGGCGAGGTCTTGATCAGTTCGATCATCTCGTCGATGTTGGCCAGCGCGACGGTCAGGCCTTCCAGCACGTGGGCACGGGCGCGCGCCTTGCGCAGCTCGAACACGGTGCGGCGGGTGACCACTTCGCGACGGTGGCGGACGAACGCCTCCAGCATCTGCTTCAGATTCATCAACTGCGGGCGGCCGTCGACCAGCGCCACCATGTTGATGCCGAACACCGATTCCATCTGGGTCTGCTGGTACAGGTTGTTCAGCACAACCTCGGCAGATTCGCCGCGCTTGATCTCGATGTAGATGCGCATGCCGTCCTTGTCGGACTCATCGCGCAGCTCGCTGATGCCTTCGATCTTCTTTTCCTTGACCAGCTCGGCGATCTTTTCGATCAGACGCGCCTTGTTCACCTGGTAAGGAATTTCAGTGACGATGATCGATTCGCGGCCGTTGTCGGCCACTTCGATATCGGCCTTGGCACGGATGCGCACGCGGCCACGGCCGGTGCGGTAGCCGGCGACGATGCCGGCGGTGCCGTTGATGATGCCGGCGGTCGGGAAATCCGGGCCCGGGATGTACTCCATCAGGCCGTCGACGTCGATCTCCGGGTTGTCGATCAGCGCAATGCAGGCGTTGATCGATTCGCTCAGGTTGTGCGGCGGGATGTTGGTCGCCATGCCCACCGCGATACCGGCCGAGCCGTTGACCAGCAGGTTCGGGAACCGGGTCGGCATGACCGTCGGCTCCAGTTCCTTTTCGTCGTAGTTGGGCTGGAAGTCGACGGTTTCCTTGTCGATGTCCGCCATCAGCTCGTGCGCGAGGCGCGACATGCGCGCTTCGGTGTATCGCATGGCCGCGGCGGAGTCGCCGTCGATGGAGCCGAAGTTACCCTGGCCATCGACCAGCATGTAGCGCAGCGAGAACGGCTGTGCCAGGCGCACCAGCGTGTCGTACACCGACTGATCGCCATGCGGGTGGTACTTACCGATGACGTCACCGACGATACGCGCCGACTTGAAGTAGGGCTTGTTGCTGTGCGCGTTGAGCTCGTTCATCGCGTACAGCACGCGGCGATGCACCGGCTTGAGGCCGTCGCGCGCATCCGGCAGCGCGCGGCCCACGATCACGCTCATGGCGTAATCGAGGTAGCTCTTGCGCATCTCGTCTTCCAGGTTGACCTGGATGATTTCCTTGGCGGTTTCTGCCATTCGGGTTCCGTTGTCTGGTAGCGGTCCAGTCCGGCGCATTCGCCCGTGGGCGGTCGCGCCGGAACCTCGATTCAACCTGTGGATACTACCACAACAGGCCGTTTTCCGCCTCCCTTTACGGGGATTTTACCGGCACAAATCAGGAACTTAGGGAGTTGCCGGCCAGCGGCCGGCACTACCGGGGCGGCGGTCGCGCCACCCTCCCCTGCGCCTCAGCCGCCGAAGGCGGCGCGCATGTTCTCGGCGGTCGGGTTCAGGATCACCCCGCGCTCGGTCACGATGGCGTCGATCAGCTCGCCCGGGGTGACGTCGAACACCGGGTTCCAGGCGGCGATCCCTTCGGCCACGGTGCGGGTACCGCCCACGCCATACAGCTCACCCGGGTCGCGCTGCTCGATCTCGATCTGGCTGCCGTCCACGGTTTCCATGTCCACGGTCGAGGACGGCGCCACCACCATGAACTTCACGCCGTGGTGGCGCGCGGCAATGGCCAGTTGGTAGGTGCCGATCTTGTTGGCGGTATCACCATTGGCGCAGATGCGGTCTGCGCCCACGATCACCCACTGCACGGCACCGGTCTTCATCAGGTGCGAGGCCGCCGAGTCGGCGATCAGGGTGGCATCGATACCGTCCTGCTGCAGCTCCCACACGGTCAGGCGTGCCCCCTGCAGCCACGGCCGGGTCTCGCCGGCGAACACGCGGGCGATGCGGTGCTGGGCCATGCCGGCGCGAATGACGCCCAGCGCGGTACCGAAGCCGGCGGTGGCCAGCGAGCCGGTATTGCAGTGGGTCAGCACACCGCTGCCGGCCTCGATCAGGCCAGCGCCCAGTGCGCCCATGTGGCGGTTGGCCGCCAGGTCTTCCTCGGCGATGGCCTGCGCTTCGGACTCCAGCGACGCCTTCCAGTCGGCGCCGGCAGCGTTCAGGCAACGGCGCATGCGTGCCAGCGCCCAGGCCAGATTGACCGCAGTGGGGCGCGATGCGTTCAGGCGCTGCAGTGCCGGTTCCAGCTGCTGCAGCGCGTGCGCACCGTCTGCGGCCTGCACCTCGCGCGCGGCCAGCACCACGCCCCAGGCAGCGGCAATGCCGATCGCCGGCGCGCCACGCACGGTCAGCGCGTGGATGGCGCTGGCAACCTCGTCACTGTCATGGCAGACCACGTGCTCGACCACGAACGGCAGCTTGCGCTGGTCCAGCAGTTGCAAGGCATCGCCGGTCCACAGGATCGGGCGGATGTGGTCGTAACGGGCGTAGTCGATGTCGGAGGCAGTGTTCATGGGCCCATTGTAGGGCCACGCCCCGCGTGGTTGGAGCCTGCCCCGGCTCAATTCACCGAGAATTCGGCGCGGCAGCCGCCGTCCACCCAGATCCCGTTGCGGTTCCAGCCCCAGGTGCTGCCTTCCTCGCAGGGCGTGCTGGACAGCTGCTCGGAGACCACAGCACCCACCGAGATGCTCGCGCCGCAGAAGCGGCGCTTCTTCGACTTCGATTCGCAGGTCAGGCGGCGCGGCACATCGACGAAGCGGCCGTCCTCGTCGGCCACCTCGAAATCGCCCTGGCAGCCACGGCTGGTCCAGACTTCATTGCGCTTGTAGCCCCATCCCTGGCCTTCCCGGCACGGCAGCACCGACAACTGGCGAAGCAGGCGCACCGGCGCGCCATCCAGGCGTACCGGGCAACTCTGCGGACGGCCATTGGATTCGCAGCGCACCACGCGGCGCACCAGGCGCTTGCCTTCCGTTGCCGCAGGTGCCGTACCCTGCGCACGGCGCGCACGGAACTCGGCGCGGCAGCCCAGGGTGACCCACACGCCGCTGCGGTCGGTGCCCCACTCGCTGCCGCGGATGCAGCTGTTGCTGGACAGCTGGCGCACCAGATCGACGCCGTTGGCCACATCAATATCGCAGTGCACCCAGCCCATGTCGCGGGACTCGCAGGTCACCACTTCATCGTCGTAGCCCACCTGCTGGGCCGACGCCGGCGACGGCAGCCAGGCACCCCAGAGCGCAATGGAGTACATCGGTGCAGCGACAACCGCAAACCACTTGACCAAAGCCTTCCCCAGCAGGAATGGATGAACTGCATGCCAGTGTCCGGCATTGGCCGTGATAAAAGCATCATCCCGCTTACCGACGCAAGCGCGCAGAACCCGCGTTTCGTTCAGCCTGGGATGTTCAGCAACGCGTGATGGTCACGCGTGGGCGAAGTCGTAGGCCAACACATCTGCAATGCGCGGTGTGCGGTTCATCGCCATCAGCAGGCGGTCGACCCCCAGCGCCACGCCGGCACAGGCCGGCAACGCTGGCAACGCCGCCAGCAGCGCTTCATCCAGTGGCGGCTGCACCTGCCCACGTTCGTGGCGGCGCTGCTGGTCGCGCTGGAAGCGGGCACGCTGCTCGTCGGCGTCGTTCAGTTCGTGATAGCCGTTGGCCAGTTCCACTACACCCAGGTACAGCTCGAAACGCTCGGCCAGCGGCGGCGTGCCGGCGCGGATGCGTGCCAGCGCGGCCTGGCTGGCTGGCCAGTCATGCACCACGGTCATGACCGCGTCATCGAAATGCGGCTGGATACGATGGGTCATCAGCAGGTCGAGCCAGTCATCACGGGTCAATCCGACCGGGTCAATGTGCACCTCGCCCAACGCGGCACGCAGCGCGGACTCATCCGCCTCGAACGGATCCACGCCAAGGTGCTGCTGGAACAGCTCGCGGTAACTCAGCACGCGCAGGGTCGCACGGCGTCCCACCAGGGCCAGCGCCTGTCCGATCAGCTCGGCGGTTTCCTGTACCAGCCGATGGTGGTCCCAACCGACCCGATACCATTCCAGCATGGTGAATTCCGGGTTGTGGCGACCACCGGCCTCGCCATTGCGGAACACCCGGCCCAATTCGTAACAGTCGCCCACGCCGGCAGCGAGCAGGCGCTTGAGCGGATACTCCGGCGAGGTGCGCAGCCAGCGGCGGCGTCCGCCGGCATCGACATGCCCGGTGAAGTCGGTATGGAAGCTGTCGATGTTCGGCTCGGTGTTGCCCGCGACCGACAGGATCGGCGTCTCCACCTCGAGCACATCGCGCTCTGCAAAGAAGCGGCGCACCAGCGCATTGAGCGCGGCGCGCTGCTGCAGCGCGCGCAGCAGGGCCTCGCTCACAGGATGCCCTCCGGGCGCGGATGGTCGAGCGGCAGGGTCAGCAGATCGCGCGTATCGTCGATGTAGCCGCTGGCCAGGTACAGGCGGCGTGCCAGTTCGTTGTGGTGGTTCACTTCCAGGCGCAGGCGGCTGACGCCACGACCGCGAGCGCGCTGTTCGCAGATGGCCAGCGCCTGCTTGCCGCGGCCACGACCGCGCGCGCGATGGCTCAGGTACAGCTCGTCCAGCAGCATGAAGTGGCCGCCCTGCTCCAGGCTGAAGCCCATCGCGATCACCGCATAGCCGACCACCTCGCCCGCCTCGTCCAGCCACAACAGCACTTCGCCATTGCGCGGATCGGCCAGCAGCGCGCCCACGCCGCGACGCACGCGCGCGTCATCGAAGTCGATCCTGTCTTCGGCGTAGAACTCGCGCATCAGCGCGATCAACAACTCCTCGTCGGCACGGGTGGCCAGGCGGAAATCCAGCGGGGCGGTCTGCATCGGTGTTCCTTTGTGTTTCATGCCGGGCGCGGTGACACCCGGCGGGATCGTCACTCGTGTTCGGCCAGATAAGCCAGCAGGCGGTCTTCGTCCCATACCGGCACGCCCAGCGATTGCGCCTTGTCCAGCTTGGAGCCGGCCTCGGTACCGGCCACCACGAAGCTGGTCTTCTTCGAGACGCTGCCGGAGACCTTGGCACCCAGCGCTTCCAGGCGCTCCTTGGCGGCATCGCGGGTGAGCTGGGCCAGGGTGCCGGTCAGCACCACGGTCTGCCCATCCAGCGGGCCGGCCACGATCTCGGCCAGCGCCGGTGCCTTGGCCAGGATCTGCTGCATCGCCTTCTCGGCTGCCAGCAGCATCGCGCCATGGCCATCGGCATCGAGCCAGTCGGCCAGACCGCGCGCAGTGTCGTCCGGCAGGCCGGCGTTGACGAACTGCCCATGCTCGGCGTCGAGCACCGCCTGCGCACCGGGCAACGCGGCCACCAGTTTTTCCGCGCGCAGGCGGGTGATGCCGGGAATCTCTGATTCGACCAACAGCTGCGCCAGATCCAGCCCCTCGCGCAGCCTGGCGCTGGGCGCGTGCACATCGCTGATGCGGACCTGGCCGACCTGCAGCAGGTCATCGATGGCCTGCTGGTTGCCCTGCTGTTCGAAGAAGTGGCCGAGCGACCGCGCCACTTCGCCACCGATGTCCGGCACGCGCTTGAACAAGGGCCACGGCAGGTGGCGGATCAGTTCCAGGTCACCGAACCACTGCGCCAGTGCCTTGGCCGTGCTCTCGCCCACGTGCTCGATGCCCAGCGCGAACAGCAGCCGTTCCAGCGTGGCGGCACGACTGGCGTCGATGGCCGCGATCAGGTTGTCGGCCCACTTGGTGGCGATCTTCTTCGTGTTCCACTCGAACCGGGCCGGCTGCGCCAGCGCCTGCGCGCGCCAGCCCGGATCGTTGCCGTCCAGCCTGAGCACCGCATTGAGCACCGCGCCACTGCCTTCGGCCGGCAGGTGCAGCTTCAGTGCGGCGGCCAGCGCCGAGGGATCTTCAGCGTCCAGCACCAGCTTCAGGTGCAGCAGCTGGTCACGACTGAGCCGGTACAGGTCGGCCACGCTCTTGACGATGCCGGCGTCGACCAGGGTTTCAATGTATTTGTCGCCCAGGCCGTCGATGTCCATCGCGCGGCGCGAAGCGAAATGGGCAATGGCTTCCTTGCGCTGCGCCGGACAGGACAGCTCACCCGAGCAGCGCCATGCGGCCGCTCCTTCCTCGCGCACGATCTCCGAGCCGCACACCGGGCAGCGCGTCGGCATCTGCCAGGGCGTGGTGCCCTGCGGGCGCCGGTCGAGGATGACGCTGACCACTTCCGGGATCACGTCGCCGGCGCGGCGCACGATCACGCTGTCGCCGATGCGCACGTCGAGGCGTGCGATCTGGTCGGCGTTGTGCAGCGTGGCATTGGACACGATCACGCCGGCCACGGCCACCGGTGCCAGCCGCGCGACCGGTGTGGCCGCACCGGTGCGGCCTATCTGGATCTCGATCGCCTCCACCGTCGTGCTCTGCTCCTGCGCCGGGAACTTGTGCGCGATGGCCCAGCGCGGTGCGCGCGAGACGAAGCCCATCGCCTGCTGGCCGGCACGGTCATCGAGCTTGTAGACCACGCCGTCGATATCGAACGGCAGGCCGTCGCGGCGCTCGCCGATATCGCGGTAGTAGCCGAGCAGACCATCCGTGCCTTCCACCACCTTGCACAGCGCACTGACCGGGAAACCCCAGGCGCCGAGCTGGGCCAGCGTGCCCGAATGGGTATCGGGCAGCTCGCCGCCCTGCACTTCACCGGTACCGTAGGCAAAGAAGCTCAACCTGCGCTGCGCACTGATCTTCGGGTCGAGCTGGCGCAGCGACCCGGCCGCCGCGTTGCGCGGGTTGGCCAGCACCTTGCCGCCGTGCAGGCGCGCCCGTTCGTTGTAGGCCTCGAAATCGGCGCGGGCCATGTACACCTCGCCGCGCACCTCCAGCACGTCCGGCCAGTCCTTGCCGTGCAGGCGCTTGGGAATGTCGCTGATCTCGCGCAGATTGGCGGTCACGTCCTCGCCGGTGCTGCCATCACCGCGGGTCGCGCCGAGCACGAAATGACCATCCTCGTAACGCAGGCTGATCGCCAGGCCGTCCATCTTCGGCTCAGCCGAGAACTGCAGGCTGCGACGGCCCAGGCGTTCGTCAATGCGGCGCACGAAGTCAGCCACTTCCTCGTCGCTGAACGCATTGGACAGCGACAGCATCGGCACCGCATGGCGCACCTCGGCGAAGCGGCCGGAAGGACGCGCACCGACCTGCTGGGTCGGGCTGTCGGCCCGGGCCAGTTCGGGATGTTCGCGCTCCAGTGCTTCCAGCTCGCGCACCATCCGGTCGTAGTCGACGTCGGCGATCTCCGGCGCGTCCAGCTCGTGGTAGGCGCGGTTGGCCTGGGCGATCTGCCGGCGGAGATCTTCGGCGCGTTCGGCGGGGCTGGGGCTCATCGGAATCCGGTGGTTCTGGGATGGCCGGGGATTCTACCGCGCCCGGCCGTCAGGCCCTGTAACGCCCCGCCCTTGCAGCGTCGAGCGTGCTCGACGGGCACTCCCCGCTCCGGTAGGTGCCAACCTTGGTTGGCACGTCTGTAGTCGAGCATGGCTCGACGCCACAAAAAGCACCTTGCCGCCCGCTCACGTCGGCGCTAGCGTGCGACGGCCCCATCGGAATCCTGCCCATGACCCTGCCTGACTCCCGTAGACGCTTCCTGCAGCTGGCCGGTGCCAGCCTTGCCGTCGCCGGCAGCGGCCTGCCGCTGCGTGGCCAGGCCCAATCCGCGGCCACCGTCGGTGCGGCCCCTGCCGAAGGCGCGGTACTCCTGAACTTCAACGAATGCCCCTACGGCCCCTCCCCCGCTGCCCAGCAGGCGGCGCGCGACAGCATCGCCAGCTGCGGCCGCTACCGCTTCGCCCTGGCGGCACAGGTGCGCGATGCCTTCATCGAGCAGGCCCGTATCCCGGCCGACCATGTGCGCCTCTATCCGGGCTCGAGCGAACCGTTGAACCGCGCCGCCACGTTGTGGACCGGCCCGCAGGCGGGACTGGTGGTGGCCGACCCCACCTTCGAGACCCTGGGCGAGGTCGCTGCCGCACATGGTGCGCACGTGCAGAAAGTGCCGCTGCGCGACGACGGCGCACATGACCTGCGTGCAATGGTCGCCGCCGCGCACGCGCGCCCGACCGGGCTGCTGTACGTGTGCAACCCGAACAACCCGACCGGTTCGATCAGCCCACCGGATGAGCTCGCCTGGCTGCTGGCCCACAAGCCCGCCTCCACCCGCGTGCTGGTCGACGAGGCCTACCTGCAGTACAGCGAGCAGGCCAGCCTGATCACCCAGGTGACGCAGCGCGACGACCTGATCGTGCTGCGCACGTTTTCCAAACTGTACGGCATGGCCGGCCTGCGCCTGGGCGTGGCAGCCGCACATCCCGACCGCCTGCGCGAACTGGCCAGCCTGGGTGACAACCCCCTGCCCGTGCCGGCACTGGCCGCCGCACTGGCCAGCCTGCACGATACCCAGTTGATCGCGCAGCGCCGCCTGCAGAATGCCAAGGTGCGGCAGGCCACCATCGCGTGGCTGGGCAAGCGTGGTTTCAGCTGCGTGCCGTCGGAAGCGAACTGCTTCGTGGTGGATGTGCAGCGCGACGGTGCCGCCTTTGCCAGGGCGATGGCGGACAACGGCGTGATCATTGGCCGCAGCTGGCCGATCTGGCCACAGCGCGTGCGCGTGACCGTCGGCACCGAAGACGAGATGGCCGCATTCCGCCGTGCGTTCGCCAAGGTGGCCGGCGTACCGGCGTAGACCCGATCCACGCATGGCGTGGATCTACCGGGGTGGGTGCCGACCGTTGGCCGGCACAACAGGCTTTACCAGCGCGGGGTCTTGGTCAGCGGCGGTGCCTGGTGCTGGCGGTCGTAGGCACGCAGCTCGTCGCGGATGTGCGCGATGCGCTGGCGGCCCAGGGCATTGCGGCTGTCATCCAGCACCACGCCATCGAGCAGCTCGGCCATGCGCTGCACGGTCGGCAGCATCTTCTCCCAGGCATCAAGCGCGGTCAGCGGCGCCGGCAGGGTCAGGAAGAAGGCGATGGCCGGGGTTTCCATGGCACGGATGTTGGCCATGTCGAAGCTGCCTGGCTTCATGATGCTGGCCATCGAGAAGATCGGGCCGCGCTCGGGGTGGCCTTCCACCAGGCGGTGGAACACGTTCATGTGGCCGAATACCAGGCCGGTCTTCTCGGCCGCCACCACGATGTCTTCGCCGCGCAGCTGCTCGCCGGCACGGGCGGCCACGAACAGCGAGACGATCTTGTCGAAATCCTGGGTGGCGCGCTTGCCGAGATCGCTGGCGCCCGGGTCGGTATCACCCAGGCCGAGTTCGGCCTGTTCGCCTTCCGTGCCCATGCCCGGTTCGACGCGGCCATCGGCCACGACAACGCCGTCCTCGCCCAATACCGGTTCGCGGCGCTCGCCGCTGGCCGGTTCCGCGCTTTCCACGCGGCGTCCCTGGGGCTTCTTCTTCGGACGGCCAAACAGGAAGATCGCGGCGATCAACAGCAGGCCGGCGGCCAGGATGCCGATGCGCAACAGTGCCGTGTCGGACATTCGATAGGTTCTCCGGCTAGTTCATTCAGGTAACTAGGATGGCACGTCAGGCCGCGCCCGCCAATCGCGCGGCTTCTTCCAGGTCCACGCTGACCAGGCGGCTGACGCCCGGTTCACGCATGGTCACGCCCGAGAGCTGGTGCGCGGCCTCCATCGTCGCCTTGTTGTGGCTGACGAACAGGAACTGCACCTTCTCGCTCATTTCCTTGACCATGTTGGCCAGCCGGCCGACGTTGGCTTCGTCCAGCGGCGCGTCCACCTCGTCCAGCAGGCAGAATGGCGCGGGGTTCAGCTGGAAGATGGCGAACACCAGCGCCACTGCCGTCATCGCCTTCTCGCCGCCGGACAGCAGCGAGATGCTGGACACGCGCTTGCCCGGCGGGCGCGCCATGATGGTCACACCGGTGTCGAGCAGGTCTTCACCGGTCAGCTCCAGGTAGGCGTGGCCGCCACCGAACAGGCGCGGGTACAGCGCCTGCACGCCAGCATTGACGCGGTCGAAGGTGTCCTTGAAACGGCCGCGGGTCTCGCGGTCGATCTTGCGGATGGCATCCTCGAGGGTTTCCAGCGCCGTAGTCAGGTCGGTGTGCTGCGAATCCAGGTAATCCGAGCGCTGCGAAGCCTCGCCGTACTCGTGGATGGCCGCAAGGTTGACCGGCTCCAGCCGGCGCATGCGTGCGTCGATCTGATGCACGGCCTGCTCCCAGTCGCCCAGGCGCGCATCCTCGGGCAGTGCGTTGAGCACGTCCTGCAGCACGAAGCCGGCCTTTTCCACCGCCGCCTGCAGGGTGTCCGCGCTCAGCACCAGCGCCTGCTGGTCCAGCTTGCGCTGCGAAATACGCTCGCGCTGGGCCAGCGCCTGTTCGTCACGCTGGTGACGGGTCTGCTCGTAATTGCGCAGCTCGGCGTCGATGCCGTCCAGCAACGTACGCGCTTCGGTCAGCACGCGATCGGCGCGCACGCGCTCTTCCAGTGCATTCTGGTGCTCGGCCTGCAACGATTCGACCGGCGAATCACCTTCGTCCAGCTGTGAATGCAGCTCGCCCAGCCGCGAATCCAGCTGCCCGCGCTGGGTGCCCATGCGCTCCAGCGCCTGGCTCAACGAGGCCAGCTGCGCACGCTGCGATTCCAGGGTCAGGGCCAGCGAATGCGAGCGCTCGCGCACTGCACGGGCAGCATCGCGGGCCAGGTCGCGCGCCTCGGTCAGCTGGCGGCGCTCGCCCTCCAGCCGCTGCCGGGTCGACTCCAGATCACCCATGCTGCTGACCGCGTTCTCCAACCGCGAGCGCGCTTCGCGCGCCTGCGCGTTGTTGGCTTCAATCGTTTCCTGCAGTTGCTTCAGCTCGCCTTCGATGCGGTCGATGCGCGTGCGTGCAGCCTCTACCTTGCCCTGCTGGCCCTGCAGCTGGCCAGCCAGCTCGGACACCGCGCGGTGGGCCTGGTACAGCGCGCGCTGCGCGTCTTCGCGCTGCTGTTCAGCCGCCTGCAGCTGCTCGCGGAAACCGGCCAGCTGTTCTTCCAGCTCGGCCTCGCGGTCCTGCAGCTGCTCGATCTGCTCGCGCAGCTCGTTGATCTCGCGTTCGCGCAGTAGCGCGCCCTGCTGGGCTGCACCGGAGCGCGACACGCGCAGCCAGCCCTGGCCCAGGCGCTCGCCGCTCTGGGTGATGATCGAATCGCCTTCCGGAAGGCTGGCCTGCAGGGCCTTCGCCTCGGACAGGTCCTTGGCACCATGCAGGTGCGCGAGCAGGCGACGGATCGCCGCCGGGCCACGCACGCGTGCGGCCAGCGACGTCGGTGCAGCCTTGACCTCGGCATCCGCGCTGGCGACCAGCGCAATGTGGCCGTCGCCGAGTTCGCCAAGGGCGTTGACCAGGCTGCCCGGGTCATCGACCAGCACGCCTTCGATCAGCTGGCCGAGCGCACTTTCCACCGCGTTTTCCCAACCGGCATCCACGTCCAGGCGTTCGCCGACGCGCGCCGCCGAATCCAGGCCGCGTGCCTTCAGCCAGGCCACGGCTGCACCCTGCTCCTGGCCCAGCGCGGCCTGCTGCAGGGTTTCCAGCGAGGCCAGGCGACCGCGCAGGCCGTTGGCCTGCTTGCGCAGTTCGGCCAGTTCGTTCTGGCCATTGCGCTGCTGTTCCTGCACCGCCGCCACGCCCTGCTTGCGCAGCTCGACGTCTTCACTCAATTCATCCAGCGCGGCCTTCTGCCTGTCGTGCTGCAGGTGCAGCTGCTCGAAGGCTTCTTCCAGCGCGTCCACGTCCAGTCCTGCGCGTTCGGCGGCCAGGGCCTCGCGACGCCGGTCGGCGTCGAGGATCTGCTTGTCCAGGTAGTCCACGCGCGTGCGCTCGACATCGCCGGCGCGCGAGGCTTCCGAACTCTGCGAGGTGTGCTGTTCCCAGCGCTGCTGCCAGCTGGCCAGCCGCTCTTCAGCCTCGCGCAGGCTTTCCTGCTTGATCTCGTTTTCTTCCTGCAGTTCTTCCAGCTGCGGAGTGGCGGCCTCCACCGCCTCACGCAGCACCCTCAGTTTGGCCTCGTCGCCGCTGATGTGCTGGCCCAGTTCGGCCAGCGCCTGCTGGGTTTCATCGCGCGCCTTGTGCAGGCGCTGCGACAGCTCGCGCTGGTGCTGGATCTGCTGTTCCAGGCGCGCCAGCGTGCTGCCGACCTGGTAGACCGCAGCCTGCGCGGTGTTCAGCGCGTCGGCGGCCTCTTCGCGCCGCGCGCGCGAGGTCTCGATGCGGGCCTCGGCGTCGCGCTGGTCGGCGATCAGCTGCTGCAGCTTGGTCTCTTCCTGCGACAGGCCTTCGCGCAGCTTCGACAGGCGACCGTCCAGCCCGCGGAACTCCAGGGCCTTCCACTCGGCATCCTTGACCCGGCGCTCTTCCTGCAGGGCCTGGTACTGCTCGGCCTGCCTGGCCTGGCGCTTGAGGTGCTCCAGCTGCTTGCTGATCTCATCGCGCAGGTCGCCCAGCCGGTCCAGGTTCTCGCGGGTGTGGCGGATGCGGGTCTCGGTCTCCTTGCGGCGCTCCTTGTACTTGGAGATGCCGGCCGCCTCTTCCAGGTAGACGCGCAGGTCTTCCGGGCGCGCCTCGATGATCTGGCTGATCATGCCCTGCTCGATGATCGAGTAGCTGCGCGGCCCCAGGCCGGTGCCGAGGAACAGGTCGGTGATGTCGCGGCGACGGCACTTGGTGCCGTTGAGGTAGTAGTTGCTGGTGCCGTCGCGGCTGACCGTGCGCTTGACCGAGATTTCGTTGAACGAGGCGTACTCGCCGGAGATCGTGTGGTCGGAATTGTCGAAGATCAGCTCGACCGTGGCCTGCGAGACCGGCTTGCGGGCATTGGACCCGGAGAAGATCACGTCGGTCAGCGAGTCGCCACGCAGGCGGCTGGCCGAACTCTCGCCCATGACCCAGCGCACGGCATCGATGATGTTCGACTTGCCGCAGCCATTGGGGCCCACCACGCCGGTCATGTTGGTCGGCAGGTGCAGGGTGGTCGGATCGACGAACGACTTGAAGCCGGACAGCTTGATCGTGGAAAGACGCATGGCGTGATTGGGTTCCAACAGGCGCCCAGAGGGCGTCCGTATTGTGGATGTCAGGTCAGCCAGCACCTCAAGCCATTGATTTCAAAAGAATTCAATGAAGCCAAGGGTGACACAATGGAATGAGTATAACGGCGCGAATGTTCCACGGGCGGGATGACCGGCTCGGAGCGCGCTTGAAATGGGTCCAGATGTCGCTTTGCGCCTGGGGCGACGGATTTCCAAGCCACCGATCAAATCGCAAGTCATTGATATTTATTGATTGTTGGACCGAAGCACAGCCCTGCACATCAGAAGCCGTGCAGGATGGGGGGATGCATCGACCGCTTTTATTTACCCCCGCCAACGACGCGATGACCGCTCCCGTGCTCGGCGGGACCGCTTGGCTGGATGCCCGTACCCCTTGGCCAACCAGCCTCCATGGACACGCACTGCTTCACCTGGCCAGTTTTCCAGCCGCATTCATTCGAAGCCACGTCGCCGGACTGTACATCGCGCATGGGCTGAGCATTTCGGTGTTCACGCCATATATCACCTCGGGCGAGCAGAGATTCGAAGAAGCCATGGACCAGGGCGGTCGCGTGGTCGTTCACTGGTCTGGGAATGAACCAAGAGACTCTCCCTGCGCGCCGATTGGGCCACTCCGCATTTGTGCCGGGATGGCGCTGAGGGAGGGCGAAACACCTCACGGAACTTCGAAAATTGGTGGACGGCCTTACTGGCTGCAGGATGACGAATCGGGAGACCAGGCGTTCGTCCTTCAGTTCGACGACTTCGATCTTGATAAGGCAGCCCCGACACATCAAGGAATCCTGATCGGCGGGATGGGCTATCTGTTGCTTGATCGCAACATTCCTTCACCTTCGATGGACTGCGGTCGATTTGTCATTCAAACCACTTGAGAGACAGGCCAAGTCAGTTACCCGATCTCGGCCGGCTATGACTCATCAGGCTGAAGTAGACCAGGTCATCACTGGCTCGACCCTCAATACCGTAGGACTCATCCATGTATAGAGAACTTGTATTCGAAAGCTATGGCCAAGCTCTGGGCTGCGCTTTCCTGGGAGGCGCCCCGTACCTGCCTGCCGATACCCCCTGGCCGCGCGACGCAAATGGGAAGCCAATGCTCCATCTTGCGAGCCTGCCTGCCGCTTTCATTCAAACGCATGCCCCGAAGGTCGCCATCAAAACGCATCTCTGCGTGTCAATCTTCACGCCTTATGACGTTCTTGATGATAGCTACATCGAAACCGCTCTACTGACTGGCGGACGTGTCATCGCTTACGCACCCCACGAATCCGGCCCAGACAGCGCAGCGCCCCCTTTTGATCCGCGCCTGATCACCACTGCCACGGCCTCCATCCCGGATGACGCCGAGAACGGAATCGCCAAGATTGGCGGAATTCCCGCTTGGCTTCAGGACGATTGCACTGATGGACGGGAATTCATCCTCCAGATCAACGGCTCCCGATTGAACCGGGCAGCACCCACCCACCGAGGAATTCTGGTCGGCGGAATGGGTTATCTGTTGCTTGATCGCAACATTCCTTCACCTTCGATGGACTGCGGTCGATTCGTCATCCAGACCACTTGAGAGCCGCCCATGCAGATACAGATCAGCGGCCAGTATGGCGATTCGCCGTCAGGTGCCCTTTTTGCCCCGCTCCAGAGACAACTGAATATCTGCTTCGAGCGTCATGTGAAGGGGAACTATCTTCGATCCATCACCAAATTCGGAATCGTTCTTCGGGTCTCCGGGACGATCTGGACATTCGAACCGGATGGACCAGACCGCTTGATGCTGTTTCTCAAAAGGCAGCTGCTGACCATGGATATGGTCTACGCCTGCCAGCCTTGGAAAACCGTCGACAGGAACGCCCTCGTGTCCGTCGTATCTGCAGATATGGCGACCTGTATCGGCATGATGATCGAACGGGCACATCGCGCAGGAGAACTTCTGCAACTCGATCAACTACGGATGGACGTTGCCAATGCGCTTGCAGATTTCGAACGCTACTTCCTGGGTGAGGCTGTCTAGCAAGCAGTGGTGCAGGACGGACGGCAAGTCGAGCATGGCTCGACTCTACATACCCGGCGATCGCCCAAAACAAAACGGGCACCCTTGCGGGCGCCCGTTCTGCGGTGATGCCAGGCCTTGCGGCGCGGGATCAGGCTTCGGCGACGACGACGACCTTGACGGTGGTCTCGACGTCGGCGTGCAGGTGGATCAGCACGTCGTACTCGCCGATGTTGCGGAAGGCGCCTTCGCCCAGGATGACTTCGCTCTTGCTGACCGGCAGGCCGGCAGCGGTGAAGGCATCGGCGATTTCGCGGGCGCCGACCGAGCCGTACAGCTTGCCTTCGGTCGAAGCGTTGGCCGGGATGGTCACGCTCGCGCCGTCCAGCTTGGCCTTGCGGGCGTCAGCTTCGGCGTGGATGGCCTGGGCCTTGGCTTCGTATTCGGCGCGCTTGGCTTCGAACTCGGCCTTGTTGCTCTCGGTGGCCGGAACGGCCTTGCCCTGCGGCACGAGGAAGTTACGGCCGTAGCCCGGCTTCACGTCGACCAGGTCGCCCAGGTTGCCGAGGTTGGTGACTTTCTGCAGGAGGATCAGCTGCATGGTATTGCTCCAGATAAGTTATTCGTTAGCGAGGCGATGCCCCGCAACAAAGGCTGTCCGAATAGCTGGCACAGCGGGGGCGGCACCGGGCCGCCCCGCCGGGCATCAGACGTCGTGGTTGTCGGTGTACGGGATCAGGGCCAGGAAGCGGGCGCGCTTGACGGCGGTCGCCAGCTGGCGCTGGTACTTCGACTTGGTACCGGTGACGCGGCTCGGCACGATCTTGCCGTTCTCGGTCAGGTACTGGCGCAGGGTGTTGAGATCCTTGTAGTCGATCTCCTTCACACCTTCAGCCGTGAACTTGCAGAACTTGCGGCGACGGAAGAACTTGGACATGGGAAGGCTCCTTAGGCGGCGGAAGCGGCGTCGTCGCCGGCTTCGTTGTCAGCGGTGGTGGTGGACTCGCCTTCTTCGTCGTCACGACGACGGCGCTCACCGCGCTCCGGCTTGTCACCCTTCTCGTCCTTGCTCTTCATGATCAGCGACTGCTCGGTGTCAGCCTCGTCACGCTTGATGACCAGGTTGCGCAGCACGGCGTCGTTGAAGCGGAAGCTTTCGGTCAGTTCGTTCAGAACGGCCTGGTCGGCTTCGATATTCATCAGCACGTAGTGGGCCTTCACCAGGTTCTGGATCGGGTACGCCAGCTGGCGGCGGCCCCAGTCTTCCAGACGGTGGATGGTGCCGTTGCCGTTCTCGACCAGCGACTTGTAGCGCTCGATCATGGCCGGGACCTGCTCGCTCTGGTCCGGGTGGACCATGAACACGATTTCGTAATGACGACTCATGTTTTTTCTACCTTTCGGATGTGGCCTTGCGGCCGGACAGCCCCCCGCCGTTGACACCGCGGTGGGGCAAGGATTCCCGCCGGGGAGGCAGGAAGCCGCGCATTATGGCGCAGATGGGGTGGCCGGGCAACCGTTGGGCCACCTGGCGCCCTGAGCCGGGGCGAGCGCCCAGCCAACCCGGGTTGGGCGCCACCAGAACGATCAGGCCCCGGCCGGCCGTCAGGCCTTGTCGGCGTCGGTGGTGAAGCTCTCGCCGCAGCCGCACTCGGCGGTGGCGTTCGGGTTGCTGAACGTGAAGGTCTCGCTCAGGCCGTGCTTGCCGAAGTCGATCACGGTGCCGTCCACCAGCGCCAGGCTCTTGGCGTCGACATAGATCTTCACGCCGTCCTGCTCGAACACGGTATCGCCCTCGCGCTCGTCGCGTGCCAGGTCGGTGATGTGGCCCCAGCCGGAGCAGCCGGTCCTGGTCACGCCGAAACGCAGGCCCAGCGCGCCGGGGGTCTGGGCGACAAAGCGCTGCACGCGCTCGAAGGCAACGGGGGTCAGGCTGACGGCCATGGGGCTACTCCAGAGGTACGGGGACATTATAAGGAGCTGTGGCTGCGAAAAATGCCTCGCAAGCAGAACGCTGCAACCGGTAAACTCCCGTGTTCACAGATCGAGTCGATCAGCAGAGGATTCAAGTCATGACGGTGGTCAGCGTTGAACATGCGCTTGCCGGGAAGATCCCGGAAGGCGGCGAAGTCACGGTACGCGGATGGGTGCGCACGGTGCGCGGTTCAGCGAATCTGGCCTTCGTGAATGTGAGCGACGGCTCCTGCTTCGCCCCGATCCAGGTCGTGGCCAACGACACCCTGGCCAACTTCGACGAGATCAAGCGCCTGACCAGCGGCTGCTCGGTCATCGGCACCGGCACCCTGGTGAAGTCGCAGGGCAAGGGCCAGTCGTTCGAGATCCAGGCCAGCGCCCTGGAAGTGGTCGGCTGGGTCGAAGACCCGCTCACCTACCCGATCCAGCCCAAGCCGATGTCGCCGGAGTTCCTGCGCGAAGTGGCGCACCTGCGCCCACGCACCAACCTGTTCGGCGCAGTCACCCGCATCCGCAACTGCCTGGCCCAGGCCGTGCACCGCTTCTTCCACGAGAACGGCTTCAACTGGATCAGCACACCGATCATCACCACCTCCGACGCCGAAGGCGCCGGCCAGATGTTCCGCGTTTCCACCCTGGACATGGTGAACCTGCCCCGTGACGAGAAGGGCGCGATCGACTTCAGCCGCGACTTCTTCGGCAAGGAAACCTTCCTGACCGTGTCCGGCCAGCTGAACGTCGAGGCCTACTGCCTGGCGCTGAGCAAGGTCTACACCTTCGGCCCGACCTTCCGCGCCGAGAACAGCCACACCACCCGCCATCTGGCGGAGTTCTGGATGATCGAGCCGGAAATCGCCTTCGCCGACCTAGCCGAAGACGCACGCCTGGCCGAAGAGTTCCTGAAGTACCTGTTCCGCGCCGTGCTGAACGAGCGCAGCGACGACCTGGCCTTCATCGCCGAGCGCGTGGACAAGAACGCGATCACCAAGCTGGAAGACTTCATCAACGCACCGTTCGAGCGCATCGACTACACCGACGCGGTCAGCCTGCTGCAGAAGTCCGGCAGGAAGTTCGACTTCCCGGTGGAATGGGGCCTGGACCTGCAGACCGAGCACGAGCGCTGGCTGACCGAGGAACACGTCGGCCGCCCAGTGGTGGTGACCAACTATCCGGAGCACATCAAGGCCTTCTACATGCGCCTGAACGACGACGGCAAGACCGTTGCCGCGATGGACGTGCTGGCCCCGGGCATCGGCGAGATCATCGGTGGCAGCCAGCGCGAAGAGCGCCTGGACGTGCTGGACGCGCGCATGGCCCAGTTCGGCCTGGATCGCGAGCACTACAGCTGGTACCGCGACTTCCGCCGCTATGGCTCGGTGCCGCACGCCGGCTTCGGCCTGGGCTTCGAACGCCTGGTGGTGTACGTCTGCGGGCTGTCCAACATCCGCGACGCGATCCCCTACCCGCGCGCCCCGGGCAGCGCGGACTTCTAAGCCCCACACGACCACGGAGGTACGACTCCCATGACCCTGTTCTTCGCCCTGTGTTTCGTCGGCGTTGCAGTGGCCGGGTTCAGTGCCTTCGTGATCTTCTGGCCGCTGACCCTGGTGCACGTGCGCGACCGCCATCCGGCGCTCGCCGAGCGCTTCGGCAGCGGCGCCTTCCTCAAGCCCGATGCCCTGGCCTGGCTGCTGCGCCGCGACTATCGCCAGCAGCCGGACCGCTCGCTGTCCGGGCTGGCGACGCCGGCCTGGGTTTCGCTGCTGACCCTGCTGGCCGGACTGGGCATGGCCGCCCTGCTCTGGCTGGCCTCGCTCTGGTAACCCCCATGAATGACATTTCCGCCTCGCGCGACAGCTGGTGGCTGGCCAGCCTCGGCAACACCCTGATCTGGGCGCGCCTGCGCGTTCGCCCGGCCGGCACCGCTGAGGTGCTCGACAGCGATGGCAACACGCTGAGCTATGACAGCGAAGACACCGCCCGTTCGCAGCTGTTCGACGCCGAATTCGTCGAGTATGACGGCCTGGACGAGGAAGACGCGCTGGTGCGCGGCTTCAGCCTGCACGAAGTGCAGCCGCCGCAGGCCGACAGCGACGAGGGCCTGCGCGGCCGCATGATCCAGTCGCTGGGCGCGCGCGCCTGATCCAGGCATGTTCACTCCACGCGCCTTCGCCGAAACCGACCTGCTCTGGCTGGACCGCCTGCTGGCACGAGACCCGTTCGTCACCGTGCTCACGACCGGCGGCGATGGCCTGCCGGAGCTGACCCGGATGCCGGTGCTGTACCGGCGTGACGGCGATCGCATCGAACTGTGCGGGCATTGGGCCCGCGCCAACCCGCAGTCGCGCCACCGCGGCACCGCCAAGGTGCTGGTCGATGGACCGCACGGCTATGTTTCGGCCAGCTGGTACCCGGACAAGGAGCCTGCTGCGCGGGTGCCGACCTGGAACTATGCGGCTGCCGAGCTGCGCGGGCAGCTGCACACGTTCGACGATGCCGATGCGCTGGCCGGGCTGGTCGGTGCGATCAGCGACCACTTCGAAGCCAGCGTTGGCCAGGCCTGGCGGTTCGATGCCACGCGTGCCGAGCATGGCCCGGAACTGCGTGCCATCGTCGGCTTCCGTTTCCAGGTCGAACACGTGCAGCTGAAGCTGAAGCTGAGCCAGAACCATCCCGACGCCAACCAGCGCGCCGTGGTCGCCGAACTGGAACAGCTGGGCACCCCTTCCTCCACCGAGTTGGCGCAGTGGATGCGCTGGCACCGCGAACAGGCCGCCCGCAGCGGCTGAACACCCCAGATTCCCGCGACGTCGCAGCCGGATGGCTGCGGTGCGCCCCCACCCGACGCCAGGGACCCGAACATGAAAGACATCCACAAGCTGCTGCAGAACAACCGCGACTGGGCCGACCGCATCGAGAAGGAGGACCCCGAGTTCTTCCACCAGCTGGCCAAGCAGCAGCATCCCGAGTACCTGTGGATCGGCTGCTCGGATTCGCGCGTGCCGGCCAACCAGATCATCGGCATGGCGCCGGGCGAAGTGTTCGTGCACCGCAACGTCGCCAACGTGGTCGCCCACACCGACCTCAACTGCCTGAGCGTGGTGCAGTACGCAGTGGACCAGCTGAAGGTCAAGCACATCCTGATCGTCGGCCACTACGGCTGCGGCGGCGTGCATGCCTGCCTGCACAACACCCGCGTCGGCCTGGCCGACAACTGGCTGCGCCATGTCGGTGACGTGGTGCAGAAGCACCAGGGCATCCTCGACGCGATCGAAGACGATGAACTCAAGCACGCCCGCCTGTGCGAGCTGAACGTGATCGAGCAGGTCGCCAACCTCTGTCGCTCGACCATCGTGCTGGACGCCTGGGCCCGCGGCCAGAAGCTGATGGTGCATGGCTGGGTGTACAGCCTGAAGGACGGTCGCGTGCGTGAAATGGGCATCGACGTCGGTTCGCTGGAAGAGCTGCAGCCAGCGTATGAAAAAGCGCTGTCCTTCGTGCCGCGCAAGGGCCGTCGCGACTGATCCCCCACGGATGACCACCATGCTCGCTCCGCCGATCAACCTGCACGCCTGGATCGAAGAGAACCGCCACCTGCTGAAGCCGCCGGTGGGCAACAAGATGATCGACAACGGCGATTTCATCGTGATGGTGGTCGGCGGGCCGAACTCGCGTACCGACTACCACTACGACGAAGGCCCCGAGTGGTTCTACCAGCTCGAAGGCGAGATGGTGCTGAAGGTGCAGGAGGACGGCGCGGTACGCGACATTCCGATCCGCGCCGGCGAGATCTTCCTGTTGCCGGCGAAGGTGCCGCACTCGCCGCGGCGCCCGCCCGGGGGCATCGGCCTGGTGGTCGAGCGCAAGCGGCTGCCGCATGAGATGGACGGCGTGATCTGGCACTGCGAGCGCTGCAACCACAAGCTGCACGAAGAGTATTTCCCGCTGCAGAACATCGAAACCGACCTGCCCAAGGTGTTTGCGCGCTACCACGCCAGCCTGGAACTGCGTACCTGCAGCCAGTGCGGGCACGTGGATCCGCTGCCGGTGCCGGCGGCGGGCTGACCACCCGCCCCTGTAGAGCCGAGCCCATGCTCGGCTGCCGGGCCGCGAAGCCGAGCACGGGCTCGGCTCTACAGCTATAGCGGTACGCAGGCATTCCGGGCGTCGGTCCCGCCGTGCCAAGCGCTACACTGGCGGTCCCGTTGCAGCCTGTTGCCCGACCATGTCCGACCTGCTCAGCCGCACCCACGCCATCGCCCTGGACGCCGCCGATCCGCTGCGTCCGATGCGTAACGAATTCCTGATTCCGCGCCATGGCGGCGGCGAGCAGACCTACTTCGTCGGCAACTCGCTGGGCCTGCAGCCGCGTGGCGCTCAGGCCGCGGTGCAGGAAGTGATGAAGCAGTGGGGCGAGCTGGCGGTGGAAGGCCACTTCACCGGCCCTACCCAGTGGCTGTCCTACCACCGCCTGGTGAGCGCGCAGCTGGCCCGCGTGGTCGGTGCGCTGCCCAGCGAAGTGGTGGCGATGAACACGCTGAGCGTGAACCTGCATCTGATGATGGTCAGCTTCTACCGGCCGACCACGCAGCGCCCGGTGATCCTGATGGAAGCCGGCGCATTCCCGACCGACCGCCACGCGGTGGAAGCTCAGATCCGCTTCCATGGTTTCGACCCGGCCGAGTGTCTGGTGGAAGTGCAGCCGGACGAAGCCAACGGCACGATTTCGCTGGCCGCGATCGAACGCGCCATCGCCGAGCACGGCCCGCGCCTGGCGCTGGTGCTGTGGCCCGGCGTGCAGTACCGCACCGGCCAGGCCTTCGACCTCGATGCAATCACCCGCGCCGCACGCCTGCAGGGGGCGCGCATCGGTTTCGACCTGGCGCATTCGGTGGGCAACCTGCCGCTGCGCCTGCATGACGTGGCGCCGGACTTTGCGGTGTGGTGCCATTACAAATACCTCAACAGCGGCCCGGGCGCGGTTGCCGGCGCCTTCGTGCACGAGCGCCACCATCGCGACACCACCCTGCCCCGATTCGCTGGCTGGTGGGGCCATGAGGAAGCCACCCGTTTCCAGATGGCACCGCAGTTCACCCCGGCCATCGGTGCCGAAGGGTGGCAGCTGAGCAATCCGCCCATTCTGGGGCTGGCACCGTTGCGCGCCTCGCTGGACCTGTTCGAGCGAGCCGGCATGGAGGCGCTGCGCAGCAAATCGCTGGCGCTGACCGGCCTGCTCGAAGCACTGGTCCGCGCACGCCTGCCGCAGGTGCTGGACATCATTACCCCGGCCGATCCGCAGCGCCGCGGCTGCCAGTTGTCGCTGCGCGTGATCGGTGGCCGCGAGCGCGGCCGTGCACTGTTCGAGCACCTGCGCGGCATCGGCGTGCTCGGCGACTGGCGCGAGCCTGACGTGATCCGCATCTCGCCCACCCCGCTCTACAACCGCTACCTGGACGTGCACCATTTCGTCGAGGAAGTGGAAGCCTGGGCCGGCCTGTAAGCCAGCCCCTCCCCTGCTGCTGGACAGTTCGTTGATCGCACACGCCTCCCGCTCGTTGAGCATTATCGGTGCCGGCCTTGCCGGGTCTCTGCTCGCCATCCTGCTGTCACGGCAAGGCTGGCGCATCACCCTGTACGAACGCCGTGGCGATCCCCGCATTGCCGACTACGAGAGCGGTCGTTCGATCAACCTGGCGCTGGCCGAGCGTGGGCGCAACGCCCTGCGCCAGGCCGGCGTGGAAGACGAGGTGATGGCGCGCGCGGTGATGATGCGCGGACGCATGGTGCATCCACGCGACGGCGAACCGCAGCTGCAGCGCTATGGCCGCGACGACAGCGAGGTGATCTGGTCGATCCACCGCCGTGACCTGAACATCACGCTGCTGGAGCTGGCCGAACGGGCCGGCGCCACCGTGCACTTCCACCGCCGCCTGCACACGGTCGATTTCGATGCCGGCCATGCGCGCTTCATCGATGATCGCGACGACAGTCCGCACGACATCCACTTCGATACCCTGATCGGTGCCGACGGCGCAGGGTCGGCGCTGCGCGCGGCGATGAACCGGCGCGCGCCGCTGGGCGAGGACATCGCCTTCCTCGACCACTCTTACAAGGAGCTGGAGATCCCGCCGGCCGCCGACGGCGGCTTCCGCATCGAGCGCAACGCACTGCATATCTGGCCCCGTGGCCACTACATGTGCATCGCCCTGCCCAACCACGAAGGCACCTTCACCGTCACCCTGTTCCTGCCCAACCAGGGCGATCCCAGCTTCGCGACGGTCAATACCGGTGCGCAGGCCGAGGCGTTGTTCGCGCGCGAATTCGCCGATGCGCTGCCGCTGATCCCCAACCTGCGCGCCGACTGGGAGCAACACCCGCCGGGCCTGCTTGGCACGCTCACCCTGGAGCGCTGGCACCAGCAGGGGCGCGCCGTGCTGATCGGCGATGCCGCCCACGCGATGGTGCCGTTCCACGGCCAGGGCATGAACTGCGCGTTCGAGGACTGCGTCGCACTGGCCCGCCACCTGATGGACGCGGATGACCTGCAAGGTGCGTTCGCCGCGTTCGAAGCCGAGCGCAAGCCGAATGCACGTGCCATCCAGCAGATGGCGCTGGAAAACTACCTGGAGATGCGCGACCGCGTGGCCGACCCCGCATTCCTGCTGCAACGCGAGCTGGAGCAGGAACTGCAGCGGCGCTGGCCGACCCGCTTCGTGCCGCATTACACGATGGTCACCTTCCTGCACACACCGTACGCCGAGGCGCTGCGCCGCACCGAACTGCAGCGCGACATGCTGGTGGCCGCCACCACCGGCCATGATTCCCTGGACCACATCGACTGGGCCGCGCTGGAAGCGCAGATCCACGCGCAGCTGCCGGTCCTGGAGGGCGCGCACTGATGGCCGACAGCTTCCTGTTCTACGACCTGGAAACCTTCGGCCAGGACCCGCGGCGCACCCGCATCTCGCAGTTCGCCGCGATCCGCACCGATGCCGATCTCAACGAGATCGACACGCCGGTCAGCTTCTTCGTGCGGCCGGCCGATGACCTGCTGCCCTCGCCGATGGCCACCCTGGTCACCGGCATCACCCCGCAGCAGGCGCTGGCCGAGGGCATCAGCGAGGCCGAGGCCTTCGACCGCATCAACGAGCAGCTGTCGCGCCCCGGCACCTGCGCGCTGGGATACAACACGCTGCGCTTCGACGATGAGTTCGTCCGCTACGGGCTGTTCCGCAACTTCCACGATCCCTATGAGCGCGAGTGGCGCAACGGCAATTCGCGCTGGGACCTGCTGGACATGCTGCGGCTGATGCGCGCGATGCGCCCGGACGGCATCCAGTGGCCGCTGCGCGAAGACGGCGCCACCTCGTTCAAGCTCGAGCACCTGGCCGAGGCCAACAACGTGCGCGAAGGCGATGCGCACGAAGCGCTGTCAGACGTGCGCGCCACCATCGGCATGGCACGGCTGTTCAAGCAGTCGCAGCCGCGCCTGTGGGAGTACGCGCTGAAGCTGCGCGACAAGCGCTTCGTCGGCGGCCTGCTGGACGTGGCCGCGATGAAGCCGGTAATGCACATTTCCATGCGCTACCCTGCCAGCCGCCTGTGCGCCGCACCGGTTCTGCCCTTGGCCGTGCACCCGACCATCAACAACCGGGTCATCGTGTTCGACCTGGAAGGCGAGATCGACGACCTGCTGGAGCTGCCGGCCGAGGTGATCGCACAGCGCCTGTACATGCGGGCCAGCGAGCTGCCCGAAGGCGTGGCACGCGTGCCGCTGAAGGAAGTGCACCTGAACAAGGTGCCGGCACTGATCGCATGGAACCACCTGCGCGCCGATGACCATGCGCGCCTCGGCCTGGACGTGGCCGCGATCGAAGCCAAGGTGGAACGGCTGCGCGCGTTCGCTCCACAGCTGGCCGAGAAGGCACGCCAGGTCTACAACCAGCCCCGCGTCGCGACCGTGGCCGATGTCGATGCCTCGCTGTACGACGGATTCCTCGGCAACGGCGACAAGCCGCTGCTCGCGCTGGCACGCACCACCGCGCCGGAGCAGCTGGCCGCGCTGGAAGGGCGCTTCCGCGACCCGCGCCTGCCCGAACTGCTGTTCCGCTACCGCGCACGCAACCATCCCGGCAGCCTCGCGCCGGCTGAACGCCAGCGCTGGCAGGATTACCGCCGCCAGCGCCTGCTCGGCGACGGCGGCCTGGGCGAACTCAACCTGCCCCAGTACCAGCAACAGCTTGATGCACTGGCCGCCGAGGCACCCGGCGACGCGCGGCGCCAGGCCCTGCTGCAATCGCTGCGCGACTGGGGCCAGCACCTGCAGGAGACGCTGTGAGCACCTATTTCTCGGACGCCAGTTTCAGGTTCCTGCGCAGCCTGGCGCGGCACAACGACAAGACCTGGTTCAACGACCACCGCCAACAGTATGAAGACCACGTCCGGCAGCCGTTCCTGCGCCTGCTGGGTGACCTGCAGCCGGCATTGGCCGAGGTCAGCGAACACTTCCGCGCCGATACCCGCGGCGTCGGCGGCTCGCTGTTCCGCATCCACCGTGACGCGCGCTTTTCCAACGACAAGTCACCGTACAAAACCTGGCAGGGTGCGCGCCTGTTCCATGAGCGCCGCCGAGAGGTGGCCGCGCCGTCTTTCTATGTGCACCTGCAACCCGGCGAGAGCTTCGTCGGCGCCGGCCTGTGGCATCCGGAACCGGAAACCCAGCGCCGCGTGCGCCACTTCATCCTCGACAACCCGGGCAGCTGGAAGGCCGCCGCGCATGCGCCGGCCCTGCGCAAGCGCTTCGATTTCGAGGAGAGCGAGAAGCTGGTGCGCCCCCCACGTGGCTTCCCGGCCGACTTCGAGTTCATCGACGACCTCAAGCACCGCAACTGGGTGATGTGGCGCTCGCTGGACGACGCCACCATGACCGGCCCACGCCTGCTGTCCACGCTGGGCAAGGACCTGGCCGCGCTCGGTCCGTTCGTCGATTACCTGTGCGCCGCGCTGGATCTGGAGTTCTGATGTCGCAGGATCTTCCGCTGGCCCGCCAGCGGCGCGTGCTCGGCCGCACCGGCCTGGCCGTTTCACCGATCGGCCTGGGCTGCTCCGGCTTCTGGGGCCATCGCCGCTTCCCGGAGCATGACGCGGCCGCCGTGGTCGAACATGCGCTCGCCCATGGCGTGAATCTGCTCGATACGGGTCACAACTATTCCGGCTTCCATGCCGAGCCGCGCCTGGGCCGCATCCTGCGCCCGTTGCTGAAGCAGTACCCGCGCGATTCACTGGTGATCTCAAGCAAGGGCGGCACGCTGACCGGCCAGGCCGGCATCAGCGGTGCCGAGCAACGCAACTTCTCGCCCGCGGCCATCACCGCCAGCTGCGAGGCGTCGCTGCGCAACCTCGGCCTGGATCACCTGGACATCTACCAGCTGCATGGCGCCAGCGAGCACGACATCAACGACGATCTGCTGGCCGCGCTGCAGCGCCTGCGCGAGCGCGGGTTGATCCGGCACACCGGCATCAACACCCACTCGGCCTCGACCCTGCGCTGGATGATCGCCCATCCCGGCGCCTTCGATGTGGTGCTGCTGGACTACAACGCCCTGCAGCAGGACCGCGAACCGCTGATCGACCAGTTGCAGGCGGTGGGCATCGGCGTGCTGGCCGGGACCGTGCTGGCGCAGGGCCACCTGCTGCCCGCACGCCCGCGCCTGCCACGACTGGCCGATGGCTGGTACCTGGCGCGCGCCTGGCTGAAGCCCAGCAGCCGCCAGCTGATGCGCAGTGCCCGCCAGATGCGCCGGGCAGTGGCCGCGATCCGCAGCCAGCGTCCGGCCCAGACCGCCTTCGCCTATGCATTGGGGCATCCCGGCGTGGCCAGCGGCATCCTCGGCACCACCCGCATCGGCAGCCTGGACGAGGTGCTGGCAACACGCGTGGAGGCGCTGGGTCCGACCGAGCGCCGACAGCTGGTGGACGCCTTCGGCGACGGACAGGGTTCGCCCAGTCAGTAAGTCTTCACCCGGTACTGCCGCGGTTGCGGCAGTCTGGTCGCCATGAAGAAACTCTCCGCGCTTGTGGTGCTGCTGGTCCTGGCCTTGGTAGCCTGGTGGTTCGGCGGCCCGTACCTGACCGTCAACGGCCTGTCCAAGGCCATCGAACAGCGCGACACCGCGCGCCTGGAGCGTTACGTGGATTTCCCGCGCGTGCGCAGCAGCCTGCGTGCGCAGCTCAATGATTACCTGGTGCGCCAGGCGGGGCCGGACGTGGCGGCCAGCCCGTTCGGTGCCCTCCTCTACGGCCTCGGCGACCAGCTCGGGGGCGCCGCGGTGGAAACCATGGTGACCCCGACCGGGATCGGCGCGATGCTGCAGGGCCACGTGCTGTGGAAGCGTGGCCGTAATGAACTGCAGGGTGGCGACGCCTTCGGCGCGACTGAACCGGCGCGGCCGTTGAAGAATGCCGAACATCATTTCGAGTCATTCGACCGCTTCGTGATCGATGTCGATCGCGGCCCCGGCCAGCCGCCGTTGAAGGTGGTGCTGGAGCCGCAGGGCCTGCGCTGGAAGGTGGTGGACCTGCAGCTGGGAATGTCGGGCAGCCCTTGATCGGACCCGTGGCCTGACGGCAGCGCCAACCAACGGTTGGCACCTACCGGTCGAATCCGCCCTATCCCTCGTTGGCGACGCCGTGCGGTACGTGGCCGGCAGCCACGTGCGCGCGGGCGCTGTCGATGTTGTGCTGCGAATCATCGAAGAAGATGTCGGCACCGAAGGCCTGCAGGAACGGCCCCTTGTGGCGGCCGCCGAGGAACAGCGCTTCGTCCAGGCGCACGCCCCACTCCCGCAGGGTGCGGATCACCCGCTCGTGCGCCGGGGCCGAACGCGCGGTCACCAGTGCGGTACGGATCGGCGCGCTGTCGCCCGCCGGGAACACTTCCTGCAGCGTGTGCAGGGCCGACAGGAAGCCGCGGAAGGGGCCGCCACTGAGCGGCTCGCGGGCGCGTTCGCGTTCATGGCGGCCAAAGGCTTCCACGCCCTGCTCGCGCGAAATGCGCTCACTCTCGTCACCGAAGATCACTGCGTCACCGTCGAAGGCAATGCGCAACTGGCCGGCCGGGCGGCCGGTATCGATCTGGTCGGCCGCTGCCGCAGCGGTCTCACCCGGTGGCTTGGGCAGGATGGTCGCCGCCGCGATGCCATGGCGCAGCGCGCTGCGCACCGATTCCGGGTTGGCCGACAGGAACAGGTCGGTACCGAACGGCTTCACATACGGCCAGGTCGGCTCGCCAGCGGTGAACGTCGCACGGATGATGCCCAGGCCGTAATGCTGGATCGAGTTGAAGATGCGCAGGCCGGTATCGGCCGAGTTGCGCGACAGCAGGATCACCTCGACCCGCGGGTTCTCCGGGCTGGCGCCCTGGTTCAGTGCCAGCAGCTTGCGCACCACGGGAAAGGCCACGCCGGGGCCGAGGATGTCGTCCTCATGCTGGCGCTGGAACTCGGCATAGGCCGCCACGCCATCGCTCTCGAACAGCGCATGGCTTTCCTCGAGGTCGAACAGCGCGCGCGAGGTCACCGCAACGGTCAGCAAACGGGGGGAGTTGTCGCCCATCGGTGGGGGTCCTTCAAGCGGTCGGCGGGGCCGGCCGCCTATTGTCCTCAAAAAACGAACTGTTCGCTCAGGATCCGGTCTTCCAGATTGTGCTCCGGGTCGAACAGCAGGGTCACACGACGGTCCCTCGACTCGCGGATGGTCACCTCGACCACATCGCGGGTCTCGTGCGAGTCAGCGGTGACGCTGACCGGACGCTTGTAGGGATCGAGCACGCGGAAGCGCACTTCCGTGTCGGCCTTGAGGATCGCCCCGCGCCAGCGTCGCGGCCGATACGGGGCCAGCGGCGTCAGCGCGATGGTATGCGACCCCAGCGGCAACACCGGGCCGTGCGCGGAATAATTGTAGGCGGTACTGCCGGCCGGGGTGGCCACCAGCACGCCGTCACCGATCAGCTCGGCCACCCGCTCCTGGCCGTTGAGGTCGATGCCGATATGGGCCGCCTGCCGGGTCTGCCGAAGCAGCGAGACATCGTTGTAGGCCAGCGACCCGGTGCTGGTGCCGGACTCGGTCAGCGCCACCATTTCCAGCGGGCGCAGGTTGGCCGGTTCGGCACGCGCAATGCGGGCCTGCACGTCATCGTCGCCGCGGTACTGGTTCATCAGGAAACCGACGGTGCCCAGCTTCATGCCGAACACGGGCTTGCCCAGGTGCCCGTGCCGGTGCAGGGTCTGCAGCATGAAACCGTCGCCACCCAGCGGGCACAGTACGTCGGCCTGCTCGGGCGCGTGATCGCCATAACGCGAGATCATCGCCGCGCGGGCCATCTGTGCAGGTTCGGTGGTGCTGGCCAGGAAAGCGATGCGGGGGGTGTCGCTCATCGGTGGATCCGGGTGGGTTTGATGGAGAGCATAACCGAGCGCCGGGAGTTGGACCCCGTGGGGCGGATGACCGGCATATCCGCCGGGACACGCCGTAAACCCATCCCTGGGGGCTCGATCGCGCCATCCATGGCGCTCACGGTCCCGGCGGATATGCCGGTCATCCACCTGGCAGGTTCACGGCCGGCGTCGGGTCAGGTGGTCGCAAAGATCAAGGGCAGAAACAGAACGGCCCCGCTTTCGCGGGGCCGTTCCGGTTCACGCATGCCAGGCATGGCCTGGCACTACTTCACTTACGCACCATGCGCGGCCAGCTGGCCCAGGCGCTGCACCGCGACCGAGACGGTCGGGTAGTCCAGGGTCTTCTGCTCGGCCAGTTCGGCCAGCATCGCCAGGGTGAAGCGCAGGCTGTTGTCGTCGCGGCCCATCCAGGCAGCGACCTTGGCCTCGGCACTGTTGCCCTTGGTGCCCAGCACCTGCCCGGCCAGGTTGCGGTGGTTGGCTGCCAGCTCGTCACGCAGCACGCCACGCGCCACCGCGTGCCAACGACCGTTGACCTCCAACGCGTCCACCTGCTCGAACAGCCACGGCAGCTGCAGGGCATCGCCCAGGCGGAAGTGGACCTTGGACACGTCCACCGGCTTCAGCTTGCGGGTGCGGGCCAGTTCGATGATGTCGAACGCCGGCTCCAGGAAGTGCAGTTCGGCCAGCTGCTGCGCCAGCGCGGACGGCAGGCCCTTTTCCTTCCACTCGGCCACCAGGGCTTCGTAGGTCGGACGCTGCGAATCCGGCAGCACGCCCGAGGCAACGCGGATGTCGTTGAACGGGCCCTGGTAGCGGTTGACCGCTTCGGTGATGCCCGGCATCGCGCCCGGGCGCGACAGCAGCCAGCGCACGAACGAGCGCTGCAGCTTCCAGATCACTTCCAGCGCATCGATCTGCACCGACTCGGGCACCTTGCCGTCGAGCGCGTCGATCTGCGCCCACAACGCGCGCGCATCCAGCGTTTCGCGGCTGATGGTGTACGCCTTGGCAACCTCGGCGATGGAACGGCCGGTGTCTTCCTGCATGCGCATCAGGAAGGTGGCGCCCATGCGGTTGATGGTCTGGTTGGTCACAGCCGTGGCGATGATTTCGCGCTTCAGGCGGTGACGCTCCATCGCGTCGGCGTACTTCTTCTGCAGCGGGGTCGGGAAGTAGCGCTGCAGCTCCTTGGACAGGTACGGGTCTTCCGGAATATCCGAATCCAGCAGCTGGTTGAACGCCACCAGCTTGGAGTAGGACAGCAGCACCGACAGTTCCGGACGGGTCAGGCCCTGGCCGCGTGCCTTGCGCTGCGACAGCTCGGCGTCGGACGGCAGGAACTCGATCTGGCGGTCGAGCAGGCCCTGCTGTTCCAGGGTGCGGATGAAGTGCTGCTTGGACCCCAGGCGCTTGACCGCCATCCGCTCCATCAGGCTCAGCGCCTGGTTCTGGCGGTAGTTGTCGTTGAGCACCAGCTCGGCGACTTCATCGGTCATCGACGCCAGCAGCTTGTTGCGCTGCTCGACGGTCAGCTTCTTGGCCCGCACCACATCGTTGAGCAGGATCTTGATGTTGACTTCGTGGTCGGAGGTATCGACGCCGGCCGAGTTGTCGATGAAGTCGGTGTTGAGCAGCACGCCGGCCTGCGCGGCTTCGATGCGGCCCAGCTGGGTCATGCCCAGGTTGCCGCCCTCGCCCACCACCTTGCAGCGCAGCTCGCCACCGTTCACGCGCAGCGCGTTGTTGGCGCGGTCGCCGACATCGCTGTGCTGCTCGCTGGTGGCCTTGACGTAGGTACCGATGCCGCCATTCCACAACAGGTCGACCGGAGCCTTCAGGATCGCGCTCATCAGATCGTTCGGCGACAGCGCCTTGACGTTCTCGTCCAGGCCCAGCGCTTCACGCACCTGCGGGGTGATCTCGATCGACTTCAGGCTGCGCGGGTACACGCCGCCGCCCTTGCTGATCAGCTTGGTGTCGTAGTCCGCCCAGCTCGAACGCGGCAGGGTGAACAGGCGCTCACGCTCGATGAACGACGTGGCCGCATCCGGATTCGGGTCCAGGAAGATGTGGCGGTGGTCGAACGCAGCGACCAGGCGGATATGGCGCGACAGCAGCATGCCGTTGCCGAACACGTCGCCGGACATGTCGCCGACGCCGACCGCAGTGAAGTCCTGGCTCTGGCTGTCACGACCCAGCGCACGGAAGTGGCGCTTGACCGATTCCCACGCGCCGCGCGCGGTGATGCCCATGCCCTTGTGGTCGTAACCGACCGAACCACCGGAGGCGAACGCATCGCCCATCCAGAAGCCGTGCGCGATGGCCAGGCCGTTGGCGATGTCGGAGAAGGTCGCCGTGCCCTTGTCCGCGGCCACCACCAGGTACGGATCATCCATGTCGTGGCGCACGACATCCAGCGGCGGCACGATCTTGTTGTTGACGATGTTGTCGGTGATGTCCAGCAGGCCCTGGATGAACAGCTTGTAGCAGGCCACGCCATTGGCAAAGATCGCATCGCGATCGCCGTTCACCGGCGGGGTCTTGGCGAAGAAGCCACCCTTCGCGCCGACCGGCACGATGACGGTGTTCTTGACCATCTGTGCCTTGACCAGGCCCAGCACTTCGGTGCGGAAGTCTTCGCGACGGTCCGACCAGCGCAGGCCGCCACGCGCAACCGCACCAAAGCGCAGGTGGGTACCTTCCACGCGCGGACCGTACACGAAGATCTCGCGGTACGGGCGCGGCTTCGGCAGGTCCGGCACCAGCGCCGAATCGAACTTGAAGCTGATGACATGGCCGTGCTGGCCGTTGGCATCGGTCTGGTAGTAGCTGGTACGCAGGGTCGCGTCGATCACGCCCATGAACGAGCGCAGGATGCGGTCCTCGTCCAGGCTGGACACGCGATCCATCAGCTTCAGCAGCGCATCGCGCGCTGCCTGCATCTGCGCGTCGCGGTCGCCCTTGCGGGCATCGACCACGCTCTTGAGCACCTTCAGGGTGGCATCGTCGCCAGCGGCCAGCACATCGAAGTGGGCCTTCAGCTGGGCCTGCCCGGCCGCGATGTCGTCCTTGCTCTCATGGCCGGTGGCCGGATCGAAGCGGGCCTCGAACAGTTCGACCAGCAGGCGGGCCAGCAGCGGGTAACGCGCGAAAGTACCTTCCACGTAGGCCTGCGAGAACGGCACGCCGGTCTGCAGCAGGTACTTGCAGTAGCCACGCAGCATGGCGACCTGGCGCCAGTGCAGGCCAGCTGCCAGCACCAGGCGGTTGAAGCCGTCGTTCTCGGCGTCGCCGTGCCAAACGCGGGCGAAGGTCTCGCCGAAGGCTTCATCGACACTGGCGGCATCGATCGCGCCAGCGGTCGACTCGACCTCGAAGTCCTGCACGTACACCGGCGCGTTGTCGACCGACAGGCGGTACGGACGTTCGGCGATCACGCGCAGGCCCATGTTTTCCATCATCGGCAGCGCGTCCGACAGCGGGATGTCGTCCAGCTGGCGATACAGCTTCAGGCGCAGGCCATCGCCGCCCTCGCGCGGCACGGCCTGCAGGCTCAGGCGCAGGTCGTCCGGGCCGGTCAGCGCGTCGAGCTGGCTGACATCATTGGCGGCAACGGCGGTGCTGTTGTCTTCGATGTAACCGGCCGGTAGCGCCTTGCCGATGCGGGCGGCAATGCGCAGGCCTTCGGTCTCGCCATGGCGGGCCACCAGCGCCTCGCGCAGGTCGTCCTGCCAGTTGCGCAGCACCTGGGCCAGCTTCTGCTCCAGTTCGGCGGTATCGACGTCGAGCATTTCACCCGGCTTCGGGCGCACGATCAGGTGCACCTGGGCCAGCGGCGATTCGCCCAGCACCACCGAGCTGTCGACGTACTCGCCGTGCAGCGCGTCCTTGAGCATCGCTTCGATGCGCAGGCGCACGTCGGTGTTGAAGCGCTCGCGCGGCAGGTAGACCAGCGCGGAGATGAAACGGCTGTACTTGTCGCGGCGCAGGAACAGACGGCTGCGCACGCGCTCCTGCAGGCCCAGCACGCCCATCGCGGTGCGGAACAGTTCGTCCTCGCTGGACTGGAACAGCTCTTCGCGCGGCAGGGTTTCCAGGATGTGGCGCAGGGCCTTGCCGCTGTGGCTGGCCGGGGCCAGGCCCGACTGCTTCATCACGTGCTCGTGGCGCTGGCGCACCAGCGGGATTTCCCACGGGCGGCGGTTGTAGGCGCTGGAGGTGAACAGGCCGAGGAAGCGCTGCTCGCCGATGATCTTGCCCTTGGCGTCGAACTCCAGCACGCCGATGTAGTCCATGTAACCGGCGCGGTGCACGCGCGAACGGGCATTGGTCTTGGTCAGGATCAGCGCGTCCTTCAGCCCGGACGTGGTGTTGAGGCCCTGCGCGGCCAGGGTCTTGACCGGACGGGCGGCGGACTTGTCCTTGCCGCGCATCAGGCCCAGGCCGGTGTCGTTCAGCGGCGCCAGCACCTCTTCCTTGCCCTGCTTCTCGACGCGGTACTCGCGGTAGCCGAAGAAGGTGAAGTGGTTGTCGGCGGCCCAGCGCAGGAACTCCTGTGCTTCCTTGCGCGACGCGTCGTCGACCGGCAGCTGGCGGCTGCCCAGGTCGTCGGCCAGTGCCAGCGCCTTGTCCTTCATCGGCTGCCAGTCGCGCACGATCGCACGCACTTCATCCAGCGCCTTGTTGATGGCCTGCTCGATGGCAGCCATCGCATCGGCCGGCTGGCGGTCGATTTCCAGCAGCATCACCGACTCGGCATCACCCTCGCCGACCTTGACCAGCTTGCCGGCCTTGTCGCGGGTGAAGCGCAGCACCGGATGGCCCAGCACGTGGACACCCACGCCCTGTTCGGCCAGCGACATGGTGACGGTATCGACCAGGAACGGCATGTCGTCGTTGACGATCTGCAGCACGGTATGCGGCGATTCCCAACCGTTGGCCTTCGCGGTCGGATTGAACACGCGGACGTTGGCCTTGCCAGCCTTGCGGGCCCGGGCGAATTCCAGCGTCTCAGCCGCGAGAGCGGCCCACTCTTCAGCGCTGTGGTGCGGGAACTCGTCCGACTCCATGCGCTTGTAGAAGTCAGTGGCGAAAGCCACTGCTTCGGCCTGTGCGGCCGCGGGGTAGCGCTTGCGCAAGGCCGTGTACACCGGCTCCAGGGAGAAACCAGCGGTCACTGCGACCTCCGACTCTGCTGGTTTCGTCTTGTTTTTCACGGTCTTGGCTGCGGTTTTTTGCGGTTTCATGGCAGAGCGATGCGCTTGCTCAGTTGGGAAAATGAAATTGTAGCCCTACCGCACGAAAAGGCCTTGCTGCAGGACGGAATAAGCAGATTCGGGTTTGCTGCGGTTTAAACGCCTATTCAGTTCGCACCGGTATGGTGCTGGCGCCTGTTTCGGCACTGCCGACAGGATCGGCAAAACGTGTTACCGGAAGACACACGCGGCGACGCCGATGCGATTCCACAATCCTGAACTGGACGGTATAGTCCACCGCGTGAACCCGGCCTACCTCCCCGTTGCCCTCGATGCACGCGATGAGCGTGTGTTCGACGCCGTACGCGAACTGCTGGCCCAGCAGGGCATGCAGATGAGCATGGACGCGGTGGCCCAGCATGCCGGCTGTTCGAAGCAGACCCTCTACTCGCGCTATGGCAGCAAGCAGCAACTGCTGCGCCGGGTAATGCAGCGCCACGTCGGCCACGCCACCGGGGCCATGGTTCGTGCACTCCGCAGTGACGACCTGCGTGCCAGCCTGCTCCAGTTCGCCACCGACTTCCTGGAGCACTTCAACCAACCGCACGTGGGCCAGGCCTGCCGGCTGATCGCCGCCGACGCGGCCCAGTTTCCCGAAGAGGCGCGTACGCTGTACCGGCATGGCGCCGGCGCACTGACGCTTCATCTTGCTGAATGGATTGAAACCGTTTGCATGCAGGGCCAGCTCCGGCATGACGACCCGCACTTCATGGCCGAACTGCTGCTGAGCATGATCGCCGGTCAGGATTTCGACAAACAGCGCTTCCATACCCCCCATCGTGATGACGCGGTCTTGCGTCGGCGCTGGGCAGAGTTCTCCGTCGACAGCTTCCTGCGCGCCTTCGCGCCTCAGCCGTCGCCGGCCCCGTCTACAAACCAACCCCGGAGTTCCTCCTGATGACCGCCCCACTCCGCACCCTTGCCTTGACGTGCGCCGTTGCTGTCGCGCTGGCTGCCTGCAAGAAGCCGGAACAGCAGACGCCCCCGCCGCCGGAGGTGGGCGTGATCGACGCCAAGCCGCAGACCCTGCCGCTGCAGCGCGAGCTGGTCGGCCGCCTGTCGCCGTTCCGCAGCGCCGACGTCCGCGCACGCGTGCCCGGCGTGCTGCTCAAGCGCGTCTACCAGGAAGGCTCGCAGGTCAAGCAGGGCCAGACCCTGTTCCTGATCGACCCGGCGCCGCTGCGTGCCTCGCTCAACGCCTCCGAGGCCCAGCTGGCCTCGGCCCGCGCGACCTACGCCAACGCCAAGGTCGCCGCCGACCGCGCACGCTCGCTGGCCCCGCAGCAGTTCGTCTCCAAGTCCGACCTGGACAACGCCGAATCGGCCGAGCGCACCGCGCTGGCCGCGGTCAAGCAGGCCGAAGCGGCAGTGACCTCCTCGCGGATCAACCTCGGCTATGCCGAAGTGACCGCGCCGATCAGTGGCGTGGCCAACAAGCAGCAGGTCACCGAGGGCGCGCTGGTGGGCCAGGGCGATGTGACCCTGCTGACCACCGTCGACCAGCTCGACCCGCTGTACGTCAACTTCTCGTTGAGCGTGGACGAGCTGACCCAGCTGCGTGCGCAGCAGGCCAAGGGCGCGCTGGCGCTGTCCGGCGACGGCAAGGCCACGGTGGCCGTGAAGCTGGCCGATGGCAGCACCTACAGCGAGCCGGGCACGCTGGACTTCTCCTCGACCACGGTCGACCCGGCCACCGGCGCCGTGTCGCTGCGCGCGCTGCTGCCGAACCCGCAGCAGATCCTGCTGCCGGGCGCCTTCGTCAGCTTCCAGGCCAACCTGGGCGAGCGCAACAACGCCTTCCTGGTGCCGCAGCAGGCCCTGCTGCGCGATACCACCGGCGGCTACGTGATGGTGGTCGGCGCCGACGGCAAGGTCGTGCGCAAGAACGTGAAGACCGATGGCGCGCAGAACGGCAACTGGCTGGTCAGCGACGGCCTCGCCGCTGGTGACAAGGTGATCGTGGCCGGCGTGCAGAAGGTCAAGGAAGGTGCACCGGCGGTGGCCAAGCCGTGGACCCCGGGCCAGGACGCCAACGGCAAGCCGGCCGCAGGCGGCGCCGCCCCGGCGGGCGCTGCACCGGCTGCAGGCAAGGCACCGGCCGACGCGGCCAAGCCCGAGCAGGCCGATGCGGCCAAGCCGGCCGCCACCGATTCGAACAAGCAGTAACGGGAACCTTCCGTCATGCCTAAATTTTTCATCGAGCATCCAGTCTTCGCCTGGGTGGTAGCGATCCTGATCTCGCTCAGCGGCGTGATCGCGATCCTCAACCTGGGCGTGGAGTCCTATCCCAACATCGCCCCGCCGCAGGTCACCGTCTCGGCGACCTACCCGGGCGCCAGTGCCGATACCACGGAAAAGTCGGTCACCCAGGTGATCGAGCAGCAGCTGACCGGTATCGATCACCTGCTGTACTTCAGCTCCTCGTCCGCCTCCAACGGCCGTGCACAGATCACCCTGACCTTCGAGACCGGTACCGATCCGGACATCGCCCAGGTGCAGGTGCAGAACAAGGTCTCGCTGGCCACGCCACGCCTGCCATCGGAAGTGACCCAGCAGGGCGTGGTGGTGGCCAAGGCCAACGCCGGCTTCCTGATGGTGGTGGCGCTGCAGTCCGACACCCCGACCATCAACCGTGACGCCCTGAACGACATCGTCGGTTCGCGCGTGCTCGACCAGGTCTCGCGCATCCCCGGCGTCGGCAGCACGCAGCAGTTCGGTTCCGAGTACGCCATGAACATCTGGCTGAACCCGGAAAAGATGCAGGGCTACGGCCTGTCGGCCAGCCAGGTGCTGGCCGCGGTGCGTGCACAGAACGTGCAGTTCGCCGCCGGCGCACTGGGTTCGGACCCGTCGCCGGAAGACCAGCACTTCACCGCCACGGTCTCGGCCGAAGGCCGCTTCAGCTCCCCGCAGGAGTTCGAGAACATCATCCTGCGCGCCAATGCTGACGGTTCGCGCGTGCTGCTGAAGGACATCGCCCGCGTTGCCTTCGGTGCCAACAACTACGGTTTCGACACCCAGTACAACGGCAAGCCGACCGGCGCCTTCGCCATCCAGCTGCTGCCGGGCGCCAACGCCCTGAACGTGGCCGAAGCGGTGCGCGCCAAGATGGACGAGCTGCAGCCCAGCTTCCCGGCCGGGGTTACCTGGTTCTCGCCGTACGACAGCACCACCTTCGTCAAGATCTCGATCCAAGAAGTGGTCAAGACCCTGTTTGAAGCGGTCTTGCTGGTGTTCCTGGTGATGCTGATCTTCCTGCAGAACTTCCGCGCGACCCTGATCCCGACCCTGGTCATCCCCGTCGCCCTGCTTGGTACCTTCCTGGGCATGTGGATGATCGGCTTCACGATCAACCAGCTGACCCTGTTCGCGATGGTGCTGGCCATCGGCATCGTGGTCGACGACGCGATCGTGGTGATCGAGAACGTCGAACGCATCATGACCGAGGAGGGCCTGGCGCCCAAGCCGGCCACGCAGAAGGCGATGACCCAGATCACCGGTGCGGTGGTGGCGATCACCGTCGTGCTGGCCGCGGTGTTCATCCCCTCCGCCCTGCAGGGCGGTGCCGCCGGTGAGATCTACAAGCAGTTCGCGCTGACCATCGCCATCTCGATGGCATTCTCGGCGTTCCTGGCGCTGGGCTTCACCCCGGCGCTGTGCGCGACCTTCCTCAAGCCGACGCACAACGACAACCCGAACATCGTCTACCGCACCTTCAACAAGTACTACGACAAGATCAGCCACACCTATGTGGGCCACATCACCTCTGCGGTGCGCCATGCGCCGCGCTGGATGATCCTGTTCGTGGTGCTGACCGCGCTGTGTGGATTCCTGTTCACCCGCATGCCGGGCAGCTTCCTGCCGGAAGAAGACCAGGGCTATGCGCTGGCGATCGTGCAGCTGCCGCCGGGCTCGACCAAGGGCCAGACCAACGAAGTGTTCGCGCAGATGCGTGGCATCCTGGAAAAGCAGGATGGCTATGAAGGCATGCTGCAGGTGGCCGGCTTCAGCTTCGTCGGTTCCGGCGAGAACGTGGGCATGGGCTTCATCCGCCTGAAGCCGTGGGAGGAACGCAAGTTCACCGCGCCCGAGTTCATCCAGAACATGAACGGCGCGTTCTACGGCATCAAGGAAGCGCAGATCTTCGTGGTCAACCTGCCCACCGTGCAGGGCCTCGGCCAGTTCGGTGGCTTTGACATGTGGCTGCAGGACCGTAGCGGTGCCGGCTACGAACAGTTGACCCAGGCCCGCAACATCCTGCTCGGCCAGGCCGCGCAGAAGCCGGACCACCTGGTTGGCGTGCGCCCCAACGGTCTGGAGAACGCGCCGCAGCTGCAGCTGCACGTGGACCGCGTGCAGGCGCAGTCGATGGGCATGTCGGTGTCGGACGTGTACAGCACCATCCAGCTGATGCTGGCCCCGGTGTACGTCAACGACTTCTTCTACGAGGGCCGCATCAAGCGCGTGACCATGCAGGCCGATGGCCCGTACCGCACCGGCCAGGAATCGCTGAAGAGCTTCTACAGCCCCTCCACCCTGACCCAGAACGCCGATGGCACCAACGCGATGATCCCGCTCAACACGGTGGTCAAGTCCGAATGGGTGTCGGCGCCGCCGTCACTGAGCCGCTACAACGGCTACTCGGCGATCAACATCGTCGGTTCGCAGGCACCCGGCACCAGCTCGGGTGAGGCGATGCAGACCATGGAAGGCATCGTCAACGACGACCTGCCGGCCGGCTTCGGCTACGACTGGTCGGGCATGTCCTACCAGGAAATCCTGGCCGGCAACGCTGCGACCCTGCTGCTGGTGCTGTCCATCGTGGTGGTGTTCCTGTGCCTGGCCGCCCTGTATGAAAGCTGGTCGATCCCGGTGGCGGTGCTGCTGGTGGTGCCGCTGGGCGTGCTGGGTGCCCTCGGCCTGTCGATGCTGCGCGGCCTGCCCAACGATCTGTTCTTCAAGATCGGCCTGATCACCGTGATCGGCCTGGCGGCGAAGAACGCGATCCTGATCGTGGAATTCGCGGTGGAGCAGCGCGCAGCAGGCAAGAACCTGCGTGATGCCACCATCGAAGCGGCGCGCCTGCGTTTCCGCCCGATCCTGATGACGTCGTTCGCGTTCATCATGGGCGTGATCCCGATGGCGATCTCCACCGGTGCCGGCGCCAACTCCCGCCACGCCATCGGTACCGGCGTGATCGGCGGCATGCTGTTCGCCACCCTGCTCGGCCTGCTGATGATCCCGGTGTTCTTCGTCGTCGTGCGCCGCATGCTCGGCGACAAGCTGGACGAACCGTCCAAGGAGTTCATGGAACGCCAGCGCGACGCGGATGCCGCACACCGTCCGGATCGTTGATCCGGCGGTGCGCTGAGAACGAAAAGGCCCCGGAGCGATCCGGGGCCTTTTTCTTGCCACAGTCAAATTCATGCCAACCAAGGTTGGCATCTACCGGAACAACGGCATGGCCAATATCCGTCAACCTGGGTTGGCGCTGTTCGAGTCACGTCTCAGCGCAACAGCGCGACCACCACGCACACTGCCACGATTACCAGTGCAGCCCACTGCATGGGCACAAAGAAGAAATGATGGGGCGCCACTTCGCCCTTCTGCCGGGGTGCCCGGTTGAGCCACAGGCCCAGCAGCACATTCACCGCCGCGCCAATGCCAGCACCCAGCAACACCTGCGAGAGCGGGATGTTGCCCTTGGGGCCTTCGTGCGGGAAGAAATACGCCAGCAGCAGGATCGCTGCAATCGGCGTCACCAGCGTCATGATTCCCCAACCGCGATAGATCACGTCGTCATCCTCGAAGAAACGGACTGCATTAGAGCAGCATGCGTCTCCGCAGGCCAACGGCAATGACGTCATCCGGATGACCATCATCCACGCATGGCGTGGACCTACCGCCGCGCCGCCATTGCGGCGGCGCGGCCAGGCGACTCAGCGCAGCCCGGTTTCGTTGCGGGCGATCACCAGGCGCTGGATCTCCGAAGTACCTTCGTAGATCTCGGTGATCTTGGCATCACGGAAGTAGCGCTCCAGCGGCATTTCCTTGGAATACCCCATGCCGCCATGGATCTGCACGGCCTGGTGGGTAATCCACATTGCCGCCTCGGAGGCGGTCAGCTTGGCAATGGCAGCCTCATTGCTGAAGCGCTTGCCCTGGCCCTTCACCCACGCCGCGCGCAGGGTCAGCAGCAGCGCTGCGTCCAGCTTGCACTTCATGTCGGCAATCTTGGCCTGGGTCATCTGGAAGGTACCGATGGCCGCGCCGAATGCCTTGCGCTCCTTGACGTATTCGATCGTCGCTTCATAGGCGGCACGGGCGATGCCGATGGCCTGCGAAGCGATACCGATGCGACCGGCATCGAGCACGCTCATGGCGATCTTGAAGCCCTCGCCTTCCTGGCCCAGCACGTCTTCGGCCTGCGCCACGTAATCGTTGAACTCGATCTCGCAGGTGGCCGAGGCGCGGATGCCCAGCTTGGGCTCGGTCTTGCCACGACCGAAACCGGCCTTGTCGGTATCGATGATGAAGGCGGTGATGCCGCGCGCGCCCTTGTCCGGCTCGCTCATCGCGAACAGCACGATGTACTTGGCCACCGGACCGGAGGTGATCCAGCTCTTCTTGCCATTGATGACGAAGGTGCCGTCGGCCTGCTTCACCGCGCGGCAGCGCATGGCGGTGGCATCGGAACCGGACTGCGGCTCGGTCAGCGCGAACGCGCCGATGGACGTACCTTCGGCGATGGCACGTACGTAGGTCTGCTTCTGATGCTCGGTACCGTGGGTCAGGATGCCGTTGCAGAACAGCGAATTGTTGACCGACATGATGGTCGAATGGGCTGCGTCGGCGGCGGCGACCTCCACCATCGCCAGCACGTACGCAACCGGGTCCATGCCCGCACCGCCGTATTCGGTCGGCACTTCAATGCCCATCAGGCCGTTCTCGCCCAGCAGGCGGATGTTGTCCAGCGGGAACTCGCCGGTGCGGTCATGGTGCTCCGCACTGGGGGCGATCTTTTCCTGCGCGATGCGCCGCGCAACGTCCTGCAGCATCAACTGCTCTTCGGTAAAGCTGAAATCCACAACACCCTCCCGGGTACATGAAGTTATGGGCCGCATACGGCGCGCCCAGGTGCTGCGATTGTACCGGGGCCCGGCAGTTTCCGTACGCTGGCGACTTGACCGCGACAGGCCCCTTCAGCGAATATATCTCTATATCGCGATAGGTAGATGTTTATGGATCTGGAAGACTGGTCGACCCGCCTGAAGGTGTTCGCCGATGCCACTCGCGTGCGCCTGCTGGCGCTGCTGGAGCAGGAGGAACTGACCGTGGCCGAACTGTCGGCGATCACCCGGCTGGCGCAGCCGCGCGTGTCCACCCACCTGGCACGCCTGAAGGAAGCCGGGCTGGTCCGCGACCGCCGCGCCGGCGTGTCGGCCTATTACCGCTTCGACGAGGCCCAGCTGGACCCGGCGCAGCGTGCATTGTGGCATGCCTTGAGCAACGGAAGCGATGACCCGCTGCTGCGCCAGGACGCTGAACGCGTGGCCGCCGTGCTGGCCCACCGCGCCTCCGACCAGAACTGGGCCGACAGCGTGGCCGGCGACATGGAACGCCACTACTCTCCGGGCCGTACCTGGGAGGCGCTGGCACGCACCGCGCTGCCGCTGCTTGAGACCGGCGACGTGCTGGATATCGCCTCTGGTGATGGCGTGCTGGCCGAACTGGTTGCCCCGCATTCCAAGCGCTACATCTGCATCGATACCAGCGCGCGCGTGGTCGCCGCCGCCAGCGAGCGCCTGCGGCGGCTGCCCAATGTGGAAGTGCGCGAGGGCGACATGCATGCCCTGCCGTTCAAGGATGCCAGCTTCGACCTGGTGGTGCTGATGCATGCGCTGACCTACGCCAGCAAACCGGCGCAGGCGGTGACCGAAGCTGCACGCGTACTGCGCCCGGGCGGCCGCCTGCTGCTGTGCAGCCTGGCCCGCCACGAACACAAGGCCGCGGTGGAAGCCTACGGCCACGTCAACCTCGGCTTCAGCGACAAGGAGCTGCGCAGGTTCGTCGACAAGGCCGGCCTGCAGGTGTCCAGCCTGGAGACGGTCACGCGCGAGAAGCGTCCGCCGCACTTCGAAGTGATTTCGCTGATCGCCAACAAGCCCTGAGCCAGAGACCGCCATGCCCGCCCTGCCCTGGTTGCATCCTGATCGTGCCAACGCCCTGCTGGATGCCCTGCGCGAGCGGATCCTGATCATCGATGGTGCGATGGGCACGATGATCCAGCGCCACGGGCTGCAGGAGCAGGACTATCGCGGCGAGCGCTTCGCCGGTGGTTACGACCATGCCCATGGACCCGGCTGCGACCACGCCGCGCCCGAGGGTCACGACCTGAAGGGCAACAACGATCTGCTGCTGCTGACCCGCCCGCAGATCGTTGCCGACATCCATACTGCCTATCTGCTGGCCGGCGCCGACCTGGTGGAAACCAACACGTTCAACGCCACCTCGGTGAGCCAGGCCGATTACCACCTGGAACACCTGGTGTATGAGCTGAACAAGGCCGGCGCAGCCGTCGCGCGCGCCTGCTGCGATGCGGTCGAGGCCACCACGCCGGACAAACCGCGCTTCGTCATCGGTGTGATCGGGCCCACCAGCCGTACCGCCTCGATCAGCCCGGACGTGAACGATCCCGGCTTCCGCAACACCAGCTTCGATGAACTGCGCGATACCTATCGCGAGGCGATCGAAGGCCTGATCGACGGCGGCGCCGATACCCTCATGGTCGAGACCATCTTCGACACGCTCAACGCCAAGGCCGCGCTGTATGCGCTGGAGGAAGCGTTCGATGCGCGCGGCGCGCGGCTGCCGGTGATGATCTCCGGCACCATCACCGACGCTTCCGGTCGCACCCTGTCCGGGCAGACCGCCGAGGCCTTCCATGCATCGCTCGCCCACGCCCGACCGTTGTCGATCGGATTGAACTGCGCGCTGGGCGCCGATGCGATGCGCCCACATGTGGAAACCCTCTCGCAGGTCGCCGACTGTCATGTCAGCGCCCACCCCAACGCCGGCCTGCCCAACGCGTTCGGCGAGTACGACGAAACCCCTGAAGAGATGGCCACCACCCTGCGCGGCTTCGCCGAGGATGGCCTGTTGAACCTGGTCGGCGGCTGCTGTGGCTCCACCCCCGAGCATATCCGTGCGATTGCCAATGCCGTGGCCGGACTGCCGCCGCGCGCACTGCCCGGCACCCGGGAGCAGGCCGCATGAACGTTGCCGCCACCGTCCCGCACTTCCCGCCCTACTGCTGTTGAGCCGACGCCTGCCATGACGCCTGTCCGCCCTACCCGCCTGTCCGGCCTGGAACCGCTGGTCATCACCCCGGACCTGCTGTTCATCAATGTCGGCGAACGCACCAACGTCACCGGCAGCGCGCAGTTCCGCAAGCTGATCAAGGAGGGCCGCTACGAGGAGGCGGTGGACGTGGCCCGCCAGCAGGTGGCCAGCGGCGCGCAGATCCTCGACGTCAACATGGACGAGGGCCTGATCGATTCGGAAGCGGCGATGACGCGCTACCTCAACCTGATCATGTCCGAGCCGGACATCGCGCGCATCCCGGTGATGGTCGACTCCTCCAAGTGGAGCGTGATCGAGGCCGGCCTGAAATGCCTGCAGGGCAAGAGCGTGGTCAACTCGATCTCGCTGAAGGAAGGCGAAGCGCTGTTCCGCGAGCACGCGCGCAAGGTGCTGCGCTATGGCGCCGCGGCAGTGGTGATGGCGTTCGACGAGGCCGGGCAGGCCGACACCTGTGCGCGCAAGGTCGATATCTGCACCCGCGCCTACCGCATCCTGGTCGACGAGATCGGCTTCCCGCCGCAGGACATCATCTTCGACCCGAACATCTTCGCCGTCGCTACGGGCATCGAAGAGCACGACAACTACGCGGTGGACTTCATCGAAGCCACCCGCATCATCAAGCAGACCCTGCCGTACTGCCATGTCTCCGGTGGCGTCTCCAACGTCTCGTTCTCGTTCCGCGGCAACGAAACGGTGCGCCAGGCCATCCACTCGGTGTTCCTCTACCACGCCATCGCCGCCGGCATGGACATGGGCATCGTCAACGCCGGCGCGATGCCGATCTACGACGAACTGGAGCCTGACCTGCGCGAGCGCGTCGAGGACGTGATCCTCAACCGCCGAAGCGATGCGACCGAGCGCCTGCTGGAGATCGCCGAGCGCTACAAGGGCAAGAAGGGCGCGGCGAAGACCGAAGACCTGGCCTGGCGCGAAAAGCCGGTGGCCCAACGCCTGGCGCACGCCCTGGTACACGGCCTGGATGCCTTCGTCGAGGAAGACACCGAACTGGCCCGGCAGGCCTCCAGTCGCCCGCTGGACGTGATCGAAGGACCGCTCATGGACGGCATGAACATCGTCGGCGACCTGTTCGGCGCCGGCAAGATGTTCCTGCCACAGGTGGTGAAATCCGCGCGCGTGATGAAGAAGGCGGTGGCCTACCTGCTGCCCTACATCGAGGCCGAGAAGGCGCGCAGCGGTGACACCGCCAAGAGCAACGGCAAGATCATCATGGCCACGGTGAAGGGCGATGTGCATGACATCGGCAAGAACATCGTCGGCGTGGTCCTGGCCTGCAACAACTTCGACGTGGTCGACCTCGGCGTGATGGTGCCGGCGCAGAAGATCCTCGATGCCGCCCGCGAGCACAACGCCGACCTGATCGGCCTGTCCGGGCTGATCACCCCGTCCCTGGAGGAGATGAGCCACGTCGCCCGCGAGATGGAGCGCCAGGGCTTCGACCTGCCGCTGCTGATCGGCGGCGCGACTACTTCGCGTGCGCATACCGCGCTGAAGATCGACCCGCACTACAAGGCGCCGACGGTGTGGGTGAAGGATGCATCGCGCGCGGTGGGCGTGGCGCAGTCGCTGATCTCGCGTGATCTGCGCGAGGCCTTCGTTGCCGCCAACGAAGCCGACTATGCCGAAATCCGCGCACGCCACCGCAACCGGGGCGACGCCAAGCGGCTGGTCACGCTGGAACATGCGCGCGGGCAGAAATTCCAGGGCGGCTGGGACAACTACACTCCACCGGCACCGAATCAGCCCGGCCTGCACGTATTCGACGACTATCCCCTGGCCGAACTGGTCGACTACATCGACTGGACGCCGTTCTTCCAGGCCTGGGAGCTGGCCGGCAAGTTCCCGGCCATCCTCACCGACGAGATCGTCGGCACCCAGGCCAGCGAGCTGTACAAGGATGCCCGTGCGATGCTCGAGCGCATCGTCGGCGAGAAGTGGCTGACGGCCAAGGCCGTGTTCGGCCTGTGGCCGGCCAACAGCATCGGCGACGATGTCCGCGTGCAGCACCCGCAGGGCGAAACCACCCTGCACTTCCTGCGCCAGCAGGTGGACAAGCCGGCCGAGCGCCCGGATTTCTGCCTGGCCGATTTCATTGCACCGGCCGACAGCGGAACGCAGGACTGGATCGGTGCGTTCGCGGTCACCGCTGGCATCGGCATCGATGCCCACGTCGCGCGCTTCGAGGCCGAGCATGACGACTACAACGCGATCCTGCTGAAGGCACTGGCCGACCGCTTCGCCGAGGCGCTGGCCGAGCGCCTGCACCAGCGCGTGCGTACCGAATTCTGGGGCTACGGCCGCGCCGAGACGCTGGACAACGAAGCCCTGATCGACGAGCAGTACCGCGGCATCCGTCCGGCACCGGGCTACCCCGCCTGCCCCGAGCACAGCGAGAAGCGCCGCCTGTTCGACCTGCTGCAGGCTGAGAAGAACGCTGGCATGGAACTGACCGAGAGCTTCGCGATGCTGCCCACGGCCGCTGTCTCGGGCTACTACTTCAGCCATCCGCAGAGCCAGTACTTCGTTGTCGGGCGGCTCAGCCGCGAACAGGTCACCGACTATGCCCGGCGCAAGGGCGTGGACCGCGCCCAGGCCGAACGCTGGCTGGCCTCCAATCTCGACTACGACCCCGAATGAGGCGGTAGCGCCGGGCCATGCCCGGCGTCATCTCCCGTCCGCCGGGCATGGCCCGGCGCTACCGTGCATTATTCCCGCGATGACCGTTCCCGTTGCCCGCCTCTCAAGTTTCTACCTGTTCTACTACGCGGCGCTCGGCGCGTTCACGCCGTACTGGAGCCTGTTCCTGACCGCGCGCGGCATGAGCGTGACCGCGATCAGCGTGATGATGGGCCTGTGGTACGCCACCCGCGTGATCGCACCCAGTACCTGGACCTCGCTGGCGGCCGCCTCACCGCGACCGATCCGCCTGCTGCGCGTCGGCTGCGTGCTGACCCTGCTCAGCTTCGCTGCCTTCCTGCTGCCACTGCCGCAGCCGTGGATGTACCCGGCGATGATCGTGTTCTGCTTCTTCTACAACGCGGTGATGCCGCAGTTCGAGTCGATCACCCTCACCCACCTGGGCAACGACAGCCATCGTTACGGATTGATCCGGGTCTGGGGCTCGCTCGGCTTCATCGCCGTGGTCACCCTGTTCGGCTGGCTGATCGAAGGCGATGACGCCGGCAACCACGCCGGATTGTTGCCGTGGATGATGCTGCCTCTGTTCGTGCTGCTGGTTGCCTCGGCCTTCAGCAACCACTACGCGCGCGACATCGGCAAGACGGCGGGTGACGCCAGCGGCTTCTGGCAGATCGTGCGCCGACCGCCGGTGCTGGCCTTCTTCCTGGCCGCCTTCATGGAACAGCTGTCGTTCGGCCCGTACTACACGTTCTTTTCGGTCTACATGGACCATCACGGTTACCGCACCTCCACCCTCGGCCTGCTGTGGACCATCGGCGTGGTCTTCGAAGTGGGCGTGTTCTTCACCATCGGCCGCTTCTTCCGCCGCTACGACGCCAGCTGGATGCTGCTGATCGCGCTGGTCAGTTCCTGCCTGCGCTGGGCCGTGACTGCGCTGTTCCCGGAGAACCTGCCGGTGATGCTGCTGGCTCAGACCGCGCACGCGCTGGGCTTTGCGGCGTTCTTCGCTGCAGCGATGCAGATGCTGGCGACCTATTTCCCCGGTCGTCTCAACGGCCACGGCCAAGGACTGCTGTACGGCTTTTCGTCCGGTGTCGGCGGTGTGCTGGGCGCGCTCATTGCCGGCCAACTGTGGAAGATCGACGACGGCCGCACCGCGTTCCTGGCCGGCAGCGGCTTCGCCCTGATGGGCGCCCTGCTCTGTTTCTTCGCGCTGAGCCTGCCGCTGATACGCGCGCGCCGCTATTCCGTCCGTCCCAAATGAAGAACGCCGGGCAATGCCCGGCGTCGTGATCGTCCATAAGGTCGGTCTACCAGACCAGGTCGTCCGGCACCTGGTACTGCGGGTCCGCGTACGGATCTTCCTCGGCCGGCGCATTCGGATCGACCTTCAGCGCCACCGAAGCAGCGAACACTGCCTCGGACTGCGCCAGCACGTCGGCGGTCACCAGCAGGTAGCGGCCATTGAGCTGGACCACCCCAAGCTCGCCGGCATTGAGCGCGGTCAGCTGTTCGGCGGTCACATAGATGCGCTTGATCTTGCCGCCATACGGGAAGTGGCGGGCGATATCGGCCGCTTCCGAGTTCAGGCTCTTGTCCTTCAGCAGTTCTTCCAGCTTGGCCTTGGCCTCGCGGCGCACACGCGCCTCTTCCTGCTTCAGGCGCTCGGTCTCGATGCGCTCTTCCTTTTCCTTCTGCGCGCGGATGGCGTAGGCCTTGGCCAGGTCCATCTCTTCGGCGCTGCGCGGCTTGCGCGGGCCCTGCTGGCCCGGGCCACGTGACTGGCCGGGCTTGCCCGGGCCGCCATGGCCATGCCCACGACGCTCGCCGGGCTTGTGCTCGCCCTTGCCAGCGCCCTGCGGCTTTCCATTGCTGTTGCCACCCTTGCCCTGCGGGCGACCGTCACGGCGGGGGCCATCATTCTTGCGCTCGGGCTTGGGCGCAGGCTTGAAGCCCAGGCCCATCAGCTGGTCGCGGAGGGTATCGCTCATAGGATTCGGATCAGTAGTGCGGCGGCGGCGGTTCGCTCGCCGGATCGGAAGAATTCAGCGCGTTGCGGACCTTGCCCAGATCTTCCAGCAGCACGCGCAGCACGTCGGCGTTGCGCATGCCCTGCATGCGGGCATCGGCCAGCGCATCGCTCAGTTCGGCCAGCGCCTGTTCCTGGAAGGACACGCGCATTTCCAGTTCGACCAGGCGCGCTTCCAGCGCCTGTTCGCGTTCGGTTGGCAGCAGATCAGACATGCAGCGAGCGCCCCCGGCCAATGCCGTAGTACGCCAGGCCCGCCGCTTCCACATCCGCCGGCTCGTACAGGTTGCGGCCGTCGAACACCACCGCGTCCTTCAACTGCTCGCGCAGCATCTGGAAATCGGGGCTGCGGAACTGCTTCCACTCGGTCACCACGACCAGTGCATCGGCCCCCTGCAGCGCCTCGTCGGCACTGCTGCAGAACACCAGGTCATCGCGTTCGCCGAAGATGCGCTGCGACTCGTGCATCGCTTCCGGATCGTAGGCACGTACCATCGCGCCGCCTTCCCACAGCTGCGCCAGCAGGCGACGGCTGGAGGCTTCGCGCATGTCATCGGTGTTCGGCTTGAACGCCAGGCCCCACACGGCAAAGGTCTTGCCACGCACACCTTCGTCTTCACCCTTGTCGTAATGACGCTGGATGAGGGTGAACAGATGGCCCTTCTGCGCATCGTTGACCGCTTCCACGGCGTTCAGCAGCTTCGGCTCCAGCCCGGCCTGCTGCGCGGTGCGGGCCAGTGCCTGCACATCCTTGGGGAAACACGAGCCGCCATAACCGGCGCCCGGGTAGATGAAATGCCAGCCGATGCGCGGATCCGAGCCGATGCCCTGCCGGACCTGCTCTACGTCGGCACCGACACGCTCGGCGATGTTGGCGATCTCGTTCATGAACGAGATCTTGGTCGCCAGCATCGCGTTGGCGGCGTACTTGGTCAACTCGGCCGAACGCACGTCCATTTCCACCACGCGGTCGTGGTTGCGGTTGAACGGCGCGTACAGGCGCCGCATCACCGCCACCGACTCGGCGCTGGTCGCGCCGATGATGATGCGATCCGGGCGCATGCAGTCGGCGACAGCGTCGCCTTCCTTCAGGAATTCAGGGTTGGACACCACATCGAAGGCGATGTCCGCGCCACGTGCCGCCAACTCTGCGGCAATGGCGGCACGCACCTTGTCGGCGGTGCCCACCGGCACCGTCGACTTGTTGACCACCACGGTCGGCACGCTCATGTGCCGGCCGATGGTGCGGGCCACAGCCAGCACGTACTGCAGATCGGCACTGCCATCCTCGTCCGGCGGCGTGCCGACGGCGATGAACACGACCTGGCCGTGGCCGATCGCGGCCGCGGCATCGGTGGTGAACACCAGCCGCGACGCGGCGTGGTTGGCCTTCACCATCGGCTCCAGGCCCGGCTCATAGATCGGGATGATGCCCTGGTTGAGGCCATCGACCTTGGCCTGGTCGATATCGACGCAGACCACCTGGTGGCCGACGTCGGCCAGGCAGGTACCGGTCACCAGCCCTACATAACCGGTACCGAAAATCGCAACGCGCATGTCCGTGCAGGCTCCGTGGTCGCTTACGGCAGGACGCCCAGCAGCTCGACGTCGAAGGTCAGAGTCGCATTCGGGCCGATCGGGCCACCCGGGGTGCCGTTCTCACCGTAAGCCAGCTCACCCGGGATCCAGAAGCGATACTTCGACCCGACCGGCATCAGCGCGACGCCTTCGGTCCAGCCCTTGATCACCTGGTCCAGGCCGAACTCGGCCGGCTGGCGGCCATAGGAGCTGTCAAACACGGTGCCGTTGAGCAGCTTGCCTTCGTAGTTCACGCGCACCTTGCTGCTCGGCAGCGGGCGCTCGCCGCTACCCGGGCGGATGATCTGGTACTGCAGGCCAGACGGGGTGGTCACCACGCCCGGCTGGGTCTTGTTCTTGGCCAGGAACGCGTTGCCTTCCTCGCGGTTGGTCTGCGCAGCGGCGGCGGCCTTGGCCTGCATCTCGGCCTGCTTGCTGCCCATGAAGGCCTGGATGGTGGCGGTCGCGTCAGCTTCCGTCATCTTCGGCTGGCCCTTGCTCAGGCCGGTGCTGATCGCGTCAAACAGCGAGGCGACATCGATGTCGTCCTTCAGCTGTGCCAGCGACGGGCCGACCGAGTACGAACCGATCATCTGCGACACTTTGACGCGATCGACCTTCGGCGGCTGCGAACCCGGCGCCATGCCCGGCACCTGCTGGCCACTGCGGGCCATCACGACCTGGCGCAACGCGGCATCGGTGGCCTTGGCCTGTTCCTGGGTGATCTGCGGCTGCAGGCCTTCGAACGAACGCTCCACGGCGGTGCGCAGTGCGGCCACATCGATCTCATCGGCGATCGGGGTGAACGACTTGGCGACATCGAGGCCGATGGCGTAGCCGAGCTTCTGCTTGGGGGAATTCAAGGTTGCGGTCTCCTTGGCGGCTGCGGGGGCAGCCGGTTGTTGCGACAGAGCGACACCCGAAGTGCCCATCGCCAGAATCAGAACCGACGCCGCGGCGCCGCGCATTCCCATCTTCATTCGCTGCATTCCTGGAAGTGTCTGGGCGCCGACGTCGGCGCGAAAAGAAACATTGTCGCACGCATGCCGTCGATGTCGAGGCATCCGTGCCGGATATCAATGCGTGGCGGCTGCATATCAATGCGTGGCGGCTGCGGCCAGCGCCTTGTCGATGGCGGCGGTCAGCTGCGGATCGTCCGGCGTCACCTTGCTGGCGAACTGGGCGATGACCTTGCCATCGCGGCCGACCAGGTACTTGTGGAAGTTCCAGCCCGGCGCCACGCCGGTGGCCGCGGTCAGCCTCTGGTACAGCGGCGTGGCCTGTGCACCGACGACATGCACCTTCTCGAACATCGGGAACCTGACGCCGTAGGTGAGCGTGCAGAAATCCTGGATCTGCTTCTCGTCACCGGGCTCCTGGCCCTTGAAATCGTTGGACGGGAAACCGAGCACGGCAAAGCCGCGGCCGGCATAACGCTTCTGCAGCGCCTCCAGGCCTTCGTACTGAGGGGTATAGCCGCACTTGCTTGCGGTATTGACCACCAGCAGTACCTGCCCGTGGTAGCGCTGCTGCAGGTTGACCTGCTGCTTGCTGGCCAGTGGGCGGTACTCCAGGTCCAGCAGATCGGCCGCCAGCACATGGCCGGAACCGGCCAGGCCGGCCACCAGCAGGGTCAGCAGGGACAGGCCGCGCAGGCGGCGCGGGATAACGGTCGGCAGGGGCATCGAGAGCGGTCCGCGGTAGCCATTCACAGGGCCGGCCGGTAGCGGCCGGGAATCGGCCGAACTATAGCACCGCCCCTCGCCCCCCCTTGTTGCGGCAAGCGCCAGCGGCTTTGCGCGGCGTGGCGTCTTCCCGCTGGTCCCACCAGCGACGGGGCAGTGATGACATAGCATGGACAACACTGAATGGCAGGCGGAATTGGGTCAGCCCGCGCATCAATCTTATTTCCCTTGCCAATCAATTGGATAAGTGGATATTTCAGCATTTTGACCACCCCTGCCATCAGTTGGGGACGGCAGGGGGTTGCACCCAGGCGTGCCGGTGTTATAGTTGCATACAACACCAGTCACCTGAGACAGGGGGAAGCCATGAACGCCCGCATCCGTCGCAACCTCACCGCACCCGCGGCCGCTGCCGTTTCGACCCTGATCGTGCTGGCCTGGCTGGCCACCCCCAGCGCCCCCGCCTCTCCCGACGGTGCGCAGGATGCGACCGCTGCACCGGCCGGGAACGCCGATTCCTCCCCCCCTCCCCCGCGTCGGCTGCACAGCTCCCTGTCCATGCCGTATTTCTCGTTCGCCCAGCCGCTGACCCCACGGAGCTGAATATGAGCGACATCCAGTGGAGCGACGGCGCTCCCATCTACCGTCAATTGAAGGAGCGCGTGATCGCCATGATGCTCGACGGAATCCTGAAGCCGGGCGATGCCCTGCCTTCGGTGCGCCAGGTGGCCGCCGACTATCAACTCAACCCCATCACCGTTTCGCGCGCCTACCAGGAACTGGCCGATGAAGGCCTGGTCGAGAAGCGCCGCGGCCTGGGCATGTTCATGACCGAGCAGGCGGCCACGCAGCTGCGCAGCAGCGAGCGCGAGCGCTTCCTCAACGAAGAATGGCCCGCGGTGCTGGAGCGCATCCAGCGCCTGGGCCTGAGCCTTGACGAATTGCTGCCCCAGGGGAACGTCTGATGAACAGCACTGCAAGCGAACCAGTCATCACCGCGCGAGGCCTGCGCAAGGCCTACAAGACCACGGTAGCCCTCGACAACGCCAGCTTCAGCATTCCCAGCGGGCGCATCGTCGGCCTGATCGGCCCCAACGGCGCCGGCAAGACCACCGCACTGAAGGCCATCCTCGGCCTCACCTCGGTGGAAGGCGACCTGAGCGTGCTCGGCCGGGATCCGCGACTGCATCGCGACGAGCTGATGAATGACATCTGCTTCATCGCCGACGTCGCCGTGCTGCCGCGCTGGCTGAAGGTGCGCGAGGCGATCGACTTCGTCGCCGGCGTCCACCCGCGCTTCGACCGCGCCCGCTGCGAGCGCTTCCTGGCCAATACCAAGCTGCAACCGAAGCAGCGCGTGCGCGAACTGTCCAAGGGCATGATCGTGCAGCTGCACCTGGCGCTGGTGATGGCCATCGACGCCCGCATCCTGGTGCTGGACGAGCCCACTCTCGGCCTGGACATCCTCTATCGCAAGGAGTTCTACCAGCGCCTGCTGGAGGACTATTTCGACGAACAGAAGACCATCATCGTCACCACCCATCAGGTGGAAGAGATCGAGCACATCCTCAGCGACGTCATGTTCATCCGTGATGGCCGCATCGTGCTCGACGCGGACATGGACGACGTCGGCCAGCGCTACACCGAGCTGCTGGTCAATGCCGACCAGCTGGAGACCGCGCGTGCGCTGAAGCCGATCGACGAGCGCAGCCTGGCGTTCGGCAAGACCGTGATGCTGTTCGACGGCGTGCCGCGTACCCAGCTCTCCACCCTTGGCGAGACCCGCAGCCCGGGCCTGGCCGATCTGTTCGTCGCCATCATGAAGGGGACCTACGCATGAATGCCGTCAACCACCCCGTCAGCCCGATGGGCACCCTGCGCTGGCTGCTCAAGCGCGAGTACTGGGAGAACCGTGGCGGTTTCCTGTATGCACCGCTGATCGCCGGCCTGATCTCGCTGGTGATGAGCACCGTCGGCATCGCCTTCGGCCTGTTCGCCCTGCACCGGGCCGCGCGTGATGGTGGCCTGCACATCGACGGCGAAGACGTGAACATCAACGGCCTGGACCTGGCCCTGCTGACCCGCGACATCAGTGCCAAGGACCTGGCTGACCTCGGCAACGGCCTCGACCTGACCCTGGTGCTCAGCTCGGCCTGGCCGTTCCTGGTACTGGCCTTCGTGGTGTTTTTCTACTGTCTGGGTGCCCTGTACGACGACCGCCGCGACCGCAGCATCCTGTTCTGGAAGTCACTGCCGCTGTCGGATACCCAGACCGTGCTGTCCAAGGTGATCAGCGCACTGGTCGTGGCCCCACTGATCGCGGTGATTGCCGGCATCATCACCATGTTCGGCTTCATGCTGGTGATCAGCATCGTAGCGCTGATGCACGGCGGCAGCCCGATGACCCTGATCTGGGGCCCGGCCAGCCCGCTGACCCTGGCCGCCGGCCACCTTGCCTGGATCCCGGTCTACGCCCTTTGGGCCCTGCCCACCGCCGGCTGGCTGCTGCTGTGCTCGGCCTGGGCCCGCAGCAAGCCGTTCCTGTGGGCGGTGATGCTGCCGCTGTTCGCCGGCGTCATCGTCAGCACCACCAAGGTGATGCCGCTGATCGGCCTGACCACGGGCTGGTTCTGGCAGAACATCGTTGGCCGGCTGCTGCTGGGCGGCGTACCGGGCACGGACCTGGTGTATCGCCTCAGCGCCGAGGAAGGCACGCGTCGCGACCTCGAATCGGTGGTCAGCCTGATGTCGCCGGCCTCGCAGCTGAAGTCACTGGCGATGCCGGAACTGTGGATCGGTGCTGCCGTCGGCGCCGTGTTCATCGTCCTTGCCATCCGCCTGCGCAAGCGCGCCGGCGAGATCTGATTCCATCCACCCGGAGGCACCACCCATGCGTTCCCTGCTCGCCTGTTCTGCGTTGTTGCTGTTGCCGCTGTCGGCGCTGGCCGCCGATGCTCCGAACTGCAAGTTCACCGCTGCCCGCGCGCTGAAGCTGGACGTGGCCGGTGCCAAAGCGGTGGTATTCGAGGTCAACCAGCATGACCTGAAGGTGGTCGCCAGCGCCGGCGGCGGCCAGTTGGACGGCCGCGCCTGCGCGTCCAGCCAGGAATGGCTGGAGCAGCTGGTACTGGACCAGCGCAAGGTGGGCGACAAGCTGGTGGTGAGCCTGCGCCGCGACGGCCGCCAGAGCGGCATCAGCCTGGGCAACAGCTACGCCTGGCTGGACATCCGTGGCAGTGTGCCGGACAACCTGCCGCTGCAGTTCAAGGTCGGCTCCGGCGATGCCAGCGTGGACAATGCACAATCGCTGAGCGTGGACGTCGGATCTGGTGATGCCATCGTGCGTGGTACCCGCGGCAGCATCCACGCAGCGGTGGGTTCGGGCGACCTGGACATTGATGGCGGCAGTTCGCTGAACCTGCTTTCGCTGGGTTCCGGCGACGTCAAGGTGCGCAACATCGGTGGCGATGCGGTCACCGGCACTGTCGGTTCGGGTGACCTGAAGATCAGCGATGTCCGCGGCAACGCACGACTGGACACGGTCGGTTCCGGCGACATCGGGTTCAAGCGCGTGCAGGGCAACGTCGAGGTCGGTGTGGTCGGCTCGGGCGATGTTGATCTGTCCGACATCGGCGGCAATGTGCATGTACGCAGCCACGGCTCGGGGGACATCCAGGTCGATGGCGTGCGCGGCAGCCTGACCGTCGACCACAGCGGCAGCGGCGATGTCGGCCACCGCAACGTCAGCGGCACCGTCACCCTGCCCCGTAAGAAGTAACCACTACCTGACCGATCGAGGGAACTGCCATGAATCTGCTGCGCGTGCTGCCTGCCACCCTGCTGTGCCTGCCGCTGATCGCCTGCGGCGGCACGTCCTCCACGCCTGATACCACCGTCGGCAAAAGCGTGGCCGACGCGACCAGCGGGGTCGGCCAGACGGTCAAGGAGGCCATGGACGATGCCCGCAAGGACATCACCCAGGGCAACATCAAGATCTCGGCCGACAAGCAGCCGCGTGCCGAGATCACCCCGGATGGCCGCCTGCTGATCGCCGGCAAGGAAGTGGCCGCCAACGAAACCCAGCGCCGCCAACTGCAGGAGTACCGCGGCCACGTGGTCGCCATTGCAATGGACGGCATGGATGTCGGCCTGGCCGGTGCCAAGCTCGGCGCCAGTGCTGCCGGAGAGGCCCTGAAGGGCATCTTCAGCGGCGACAGCGAGGGCATCGAGAAGCGGATCAATGCCGAGGCGGAGAAGATCGAAGCCCAGGCCAAGCGCATCTGCAACCGCATGCCGGCGATGCTGGCCAGCCAGCAGGCGCTGGCCGCATCGCTGCCCGCCTTCAAGCCCTACGCCACGATGGACCAGAGTGACGTCGACGACTGCGGCAAGGACACCGTGGTCCAGCGCTAGGCCTGTGACAGATCAGCGCACCCGGCCGGCAGCGGCGCCCCGCTGCCGGCCGTCACGTGCCGACCGGCTTACAATGTCGGCCCCGGACGCCCCCCGAACCGAATGCCATGAAGAAGTTGTTCCTGCTGCTGGCCGCCCTGCTCTGCCTGGGCCTGGTCGGCTGTGACAAGGATTACCGCAACCACCGCGCCGAGCGCGGCAAGCCCAAGATTTCCGTCAGCGAAGGCATGGTGACCGTGCGTCGCCCGCCGGCACCGAACATCATCATCCTCGGCGATGGCACGATGAAGGTGGACGAGATCCAGATCCCGCTGGACGAAGGGCAGAAGCAGATGCTGCAGACGATGTTCGGCAGGCTGCAGGTGCTGCGCCAGAACACCCTGGTCGCCGCCCCGGCCGATCCCAACATGCAACCGGTGAAGATCCAGCCGCCGGAGGGCATGGAAGTGATCCCGGCGGACCTGGTCCAGCGCATCCCCGAGTTCAAGGATTACACCGACACGTTCGGCAACATCGTCGCCGACCGTCGCTGAAGCAGAAACGCCGCCCCTGGGCGGCGTTTCCTCTTGTAGAGCCGACCCCATGCTCGGCTCAGGTCCAGGAAGCAGCCGAGCACGGGCTCGGCCCTACGACCGGCGCATCAACCGCCGCCGCCACCGCCCCCAGCGTGGATGCCACCGGCAGTCAGTGCGGTCGGATCCAGCAGGCGCCGCAATTCGGCCTCCTCCAGCCCGCTGTCTTCCAGCGCCACGTCCAGCACCGGGCGCTGTTCCTTGTAGGCACGCTTGGCAATGGCCGCGGCCTTCTCGTAGCCGATGATCGGATTCAATGCCGTGACCAGGATCGGATTGCGCGCCAGCGCTTCGGCCACACGGTCCTCGCGCACCTTCAGCCCGGCGATCGCGCTGTCGGCCAGCAGCCGCGACACATTGGCCAGCAGGCCAATGCCATCGAGCAGGTTCACCGCAATCAGCGGCAGGGTGACGTTGAGCTGGAAGTTGCCGGTCTGCCCGGCCACGGTGATTGCCGTGTGGTGGCCGATCACCTGCGCGCAGGCCATCACGGTCGCTTCCGGAATCACCGGGTTGACCTTGCCCGGCATGATCGAGCTGCCCGGCTGCAGTGCCGGCAGTTCGATCTCGCCCAGCCCGGCCAGCGGACCGGCGTTCATCCAGCGAAGATCATTGGCGATCTTGATCAGCGCCACGGCCAGTGCATTGAGCTGGCCGGACAGCTCCACCGCATCATCCTGCGCGGCCAGGCCTTCGAACTTGTTCTCGGCGCTGTCGAACTTGAAACCGGTCTGTTGCTTCAGTGCCTTGGCTACCTGCGCGCCAAAACGCGGGTCGGCGTTGATGCCGGTGCCGATGGCGGTGCCACCCAGCGGCAGGCGGCGCACGCGCTTGAGGCTGTCTTCGATGCGCTCCTGCGCCGAAGCCAGCTGTGCCGACCATGCGCCGAACTCCTGCTCGAAGGTCAGTGGCATCGCGTCCATCAGGTGGGTACGGCCGGTCTTGACCACCTTGCGCAGGCTGCGGCCCTTCTTGTCGAGGGTCTTGCGCAGGTGCACCAGCGCCGGCAGCAGCTGTTCGTGCGTGGCCAGCACCGCCGACACGCGCAATGCGGTCGGAATCACGTCGTTGGAGCTCTGCCCCTGGTTGACGTGGTCATTGGGATGCACGGTGGTCTTGCCCGCCTTGCCGGCACGGTTGGCCAGGGTGGCGATGACCTCATTGGCATTCATGTTCGACGACGTGCCCGAACCCGTCTGGTAGACATCGATCGGGAAGTGCGCGTCCCAGTTGCCGGCAGCCACTTCGGCGGCAGCGGTCTGGATGGCCTTGGCCACGGTCTTCGGCAGGTGTCCCAGCTCCGCGTTGACGCCGGCGGCCGCGCCCTTGACCAGGCCCAGCGCGCGGATGAAACCGCGCGGCATGCGCTGGCCCGACACCGGGAAGTTCTGCACGGCACGCTGGGTCTGGGCGCCCCACAGGGCGTCCGCAGGCACCTGCAGCTCGCCCATGCTGTCGTGTTCGATTCTGAAACCCTTGCTTGCAGCTTTGCTCATTGCATCAACTCCGCACTACTTCAGTTGGGGAAAGGGAAGCGGCGGCTGGCAGGGTGTCGCTTCCCGGGCTGGCGGCTGCGCCAACGATACTCCCTTGCCCGCAGCGTGGGATGACGAGGACGGGCCAGAACGTTCCGTCCGCACGGCCGTTGTGCGCGCGCAAGGTAGTGCCGGCCGCCGGCCGGCAAGCCATGGCGGAGTGGGCCGGGCGTGGTTGCCGGCCAGCGGGCGGCACTAGCTGACCGGCACGTCGTAGAATATCGGCCCCGCCGCTCGTCCCAGCCCTGCCGACATGTCCGATTCCGCCCTGCTCGCCCTGTCCCCGCTCGATGGCCGCTACGCCGGCAAGGTCGACGCGCTGCGCCCGATCTTCTCCGAATACGGCCTGATCAAGGCCCGCATCACGGTCGAGGTGGAATGGCTGCTGGCGCTGGCCGCCGAACCGGGCATCGTCGAACTGGCGCCGTTCTCCGACGCCGCCGTCGCCCGCCTGCGCGACCTGGCCGCCCGCTTCAGCCCGGCCCAGGCCGCGCGCGTGAAGGAGATCGAGCGCACCACCAACCATGACGTCAAGGCGGTGGAGTACTTCATCAAGGAACAGCTGAAGGACGACGCCGAACTGGCCCCGGCACTGGAATTCGTGCATTTCGCCTGCACCAGCGAAGACATCAACAACCTCAGCTACGGCCTGATGCTGGAACAGGCCCGCCGTGAAGTGCTGCTGCCGACCCTGGACGGCATCGCCAGCACCCTGCGCAGCCTGGCCCACGCCCAGGCCGGCCAGCCGATGCTGTCGCGCACCCACGGCCAGACCGCCTCGCCGACCACTCTGGGCAAGGAACTGGCCAACGTGGTCGCTCGCCTGGAACGCCAGCGCCGGCAGATCGCCGCGGTCGAACTGACCGGCAAGATCAACGGTGCCGTCGGCAACTACAACGCCCACGTGGCCAGCTACCCGGACGTGGACTGGCCGGCCTTCGCCGAGCGCTTCGTGACCGGCCTGGGCCTGGTGTTCAACCCGTACACCACGCAGATCGAGCCGCACGACAACGTGGCCGAGATCGGCGATGCCGCACGCCGCGCCAACATCATCCTGATCGATCTGGCCCGCGACATCTGGGGCTACATCTCGCTGGGCTACTTCAAGCAGCGCCTGAAGGAAGGTGAAGTCGGCTCGTCGACGATGCCGCACAAGGTCAACCCGATCGACTTCGAGAATGCGGAAGGCAATTTCGGCATCGCCAACGCCTTGTTCGAGCACTTCAGCGCCAAGCTGCCGATCAGCCGCTGGCAGCGTGACCTGACCGATTCCACCGTGCTGCGTGCGCTGGGTACCGCGTTCGGCCACAGCCAGGTGGCGCTGGATTCGCTGGCCAAGGGCCTGGGCAAGCTGGAGGTGAACCCGCAGCGCCTGGATGCGGATCTGGACGCGGCCTGGGAAGTGCTGGCCGAGGCCGTGCAGACGGTGATGCGCCGCCATGGCCTGCCGAACCCGTACGAGCAGCTGAAGGCGCTGACCCGTGGTCAGGGCATCACGGCCGAGTCGATGCGTGCGTTCGTGCAGGAGCTGGAGCTGCCGGCGGATGCGAAGCAGCGCCTGCTGGAGATGACCCCGGGCAGCTACACCGGTCTGGCCGAGTCGCTGGCGAAGAAGATTTAAGGGGTTTCCTTTGCGGCGGCGGCCGCGGGCGCTGCCTGCGGCAGGCTACGGCAACGGCAACAGCAACAGCAACAGCAACGGCAACGGCAACAGCAACGTCAAGAGCGGCTCTGGATTGCTGCTAGCTGGGTGGGGCGGGAGGGGCCAGCGGGACACGCCGTGAACCCATCCATGGGGGCTCGATGGCGCCATCCATGGCGCCAACGGTCCCGCTGGCCCCTCCCGCCCCACCTCTGACAGATTCCCGGTGACGGATCGAAGAGCGTGGGGTTGTCGGGACGGAATTTGAAAGAGGGACGCGGCTTCGCCGCGTCCCTCTTTGTTTGAGGGTCTTTTGTAGAGCCGAGCCCGTGCTCGGCTGCTCTTGGGCGTGGGCAACAGCAAGCCGAGCGTGGCTCGGCCCTACACAAGCAAGCGCAGCGCGCGAACCGCTGTTGCCTTTGATCTTCTTCTTCATTCCGTGGCGGGCCGCGCAGAGAACTGACAGGGGCCGGGCGGGTGGGCTGCGCGGGGGGTGTCTGATCTGGCCCCCCGTCAGCGGACGCCAAGAAGCGATACTTTGATCGCACTTGGAGGCCCCTTATGTCCCGTATCACCCGTCGTAGCTACACCGATGAGTTCAAGCACCAAGCCGTGGAGCTGGCCGAGTCGCTCGGGCCGGCCGCAGCGGCCCGTCAGCTGGAGATGTCGGTCAAGACGCTGGCAAATTGGCTTGACGCGGTCCGTGCTGGCCGGTCGTTGACCTCTGAGGCTCGCAGGCCAGCCACCGACCTGGAAAGCGAGATCAGCCGCCTTCGGGCCGAGAACGCCAATCTGAAGATGGAGCGGGAAATCCTAAAAAAAGCGGCGGCGTTCTTTGCCAGAGAGTCCAAGTGAGGTACGCCTTCGTCGCCAGTCAAAGGACTCACTACCCGACCAGGTTGTTGTGTCGGGTTCTTGGGGTTTCTGTCTCTGGATTCCATGACTACCTGCGCCGGCAGTGTGCCCAAACGTGCGATGTCGATTCGGCCCTCCGTACCGAGCTTCGGGCCATTCATGTGACCAGCAAGCGCAGTTATGGGCGACGTCGGCTGGTCAGGGCTTTACGAGCCAGGAATCATCCAGTCGGCCACAAGCGCGTGGCACGGTTAATGGCCGAGGAGCGAATCCAGGGCAAGACCAAAGGCCGATTCCGACCCCAATCCTCTGGCGGCTCATCTCAGCTCGCTCCCAACCTGCTGGATCGGCAATTTGCCCCCGGAACCGGACCGACGGCGTGGGTCGGGGATATCACGTATGTCCCCACCCGCCAGGGATGGCTGCATCTGGCCGTGGTCATCAGCGTCCAGACCCGGCAGGTGCTGGGCTACAGCGTTTCCAAGCGTCTGACTGAAGAGCTGGTGGTGAAAGCATTTGCCAATGCTTGGGCTCTGCATCCACAACGACCCGGCCTGATCTTCCATTCAGATCGTGGTGGGCAGTACTGGGGAAACGAGTTTCGCCAGCTGCTGCAGTCCCATGGCGTGGTCCAAAGCATGAGCCGGCCTGGCAATTGCTGGGACAACGCAGTGGCCGAGAGCTTCTTTGCGACGTTCAAGACAGAAGAGGCTGCCGAGCCTTACGCCAGTAGGGAACAAGCCAGCCAGTCCATCGCTGCTTACATCCACGGCTTCTATAATCCAGCCCGGCTACACTCGGCGCTGGGCTACCACTCGCCTAACAACTATGCCCGGCAGCTCCGGGCTGCCGCCTGAAACGGCTTCATGGCGTCCGTTTTCAGGGGGCCAGATCAGTCCGTCGCATGGATGCGGCGGCCAAGCTTACAGGGACGTACTTGCAGCGTCCCCCGCGCAGCCCACCCGCCCGGCCAAACCCGGCTTTTGCCTTCAGCGACCAACCCAAACCCCGCCACGAGGGGCTCCGCCGTTGGCCGGACACCCCGCGACAAACCACCGCACGTGCGCAATCCCGACGAACGGCGGACAATGGAAGCCTTGGCGGCCCGCCACGCCGCCCCTCCCGCTTTCCGCTGCAAGGATTCCCCCATGGCCGCCCGCAAGTCCCCTGCCCCCCTGATCGAAGTCACCGCCCGCCCCGGCCAGCCCCTGGGCATGGCGCCGGCCACCTTCCTGCGCGACTTCTGGCAGAAACGCCCGCTGCTGATCCGCAACGCCTTCCCCAATTTCCAGACCCCGGTACAGCCGGAAGACCTGGCCGGGCTGGCCTGCGAGGAAGGCGTACTGGCGCGCCTGATCGAGCACGACAAGGCCCGGGACGGCTGGCGCGTGCGCACCGGTCCGTTCCAGGAAGACGTGTTCCCCGCCCTGCCCGACCACGACTGGACCCTGCTGGTGCAGGACGTGGACAAGTGGGACCCGGACGTGCGCGCCCTGATCGAGCACTTCAGCTTCCTGCCGCGCTGGCGCATGGATGACGTGATGATCAGCTTTGCCGCCACCGGCGGCTCGGTCGGCGCCCATGTCGACCAGTACGACGTGTTCCTGCTGCAGGCCCATGGCCACCGCCGCTGGCAGATCGACGCCAGCGAATCGATCAAGGGCAAGCAGCCGCCGCTGGGCTTCCGCCCGGACGTGGAGCTGAAGCTGCTGAAGGTGTTCAAGCCCACCCACGACTGGGTGCTGGCGCCGGGCGACATGCTGTACCTGCCGCCGAACGTGCCGCACCACGGCGTCGCCGAAGACCCCTGCCTGACCTTCTCGTTCGGCATGCGCGCGCCGTCCTCGGCCGAACTGATCAGCGATTACCTGGACACCCTGATCGCCGATGCCGACGAGAACATCCGCTACCAGGATGCCGACCTCAAGGTGCCGGCCGACCCGAACGAAATCGACACGGTGGCGATGGCGCGGGTGATCACCGCGCTCAACGCCATCCGCATGAACGACCCGGACAAGCTGGGTGACTGGTTCGGCCGCTTCATCACCACCTACCGCGCCGCCGGCGAGGTGATGGCCCACCAGGCCGCACCGGCACCAGAGGAAGTGGTCCAGGCGCTGGCCTCCGGCCTGCTGCTGCAGCGCCACCCGTGGGCACGCCTGGCCTGGCGCCGGGCCAAGCGCGGTGCCAGCCTGTACGTCAGCGGCCAGGACTTCGCGTTGCCGGTGAAGGACGCCCAGCGCCTGGCCGCTGCCGAACAGCTCGATGCCACCGCCTACCGTGGCCTGTCCGACAAGGGCCGCGCCGTGCTCCAGCAGCTGCTGGTCGGCGGCGTGTTCCAGCTGATCGACCCGGATGAGGTGTACGAGGCCGAAGACGAGGAAGACGGCGAGGATGCCGTGGTGCTCGGCGAGGTCGTTGAAGGCCGTGACCGGGTGGATGCGATCGACGCCGACGCGGTGTCCGACGATGTCCACTCCGTGACCGTGCACGACGACGGCATCGAGGTCATCGTCAACTTCGAGGACGGCGAAGACGACGACAGCACTGGCCGGGCCTGAGCCCTCACCATGATCCGGGTCCAGCAGGTCAGCCACGCCGACGCCCACGTCGCCATCCACGACGTGCGCCAACGCGTGTTCGTGCAGGAACAGGGCATCGCTGCGGAACTGGAACGCGATGCGCTGGACCCGGTCAGCGCCCATGTGCTGGCGCTGGACAGTGACAACCAGCCGGTCGGCACCGGCCGCCTGGCCCCGGACGGCCGCATCGGCCGTATGGCCGTGCTGGCCAGCCATCGCAGCCACGGGGTCGGTGAGGCCCTGCTGGAGGCACTGGTCGAGGCCGGGCGCAGGCTCGGCCTGGCCGAACTGCACCTGCACGCCCAGCTGCCCGCCCGTGATTTCTATGCCCGCCAGGGCTTCCTGCCGGAAGGCGAGGTGTTCGAGGAGGCCGGCATCGGCCACCAGCAGATGCGCCGCCGGCTGGGCGCGGCCAGCGCGATCGACCGCCGCGCCGAAGCGGTGGCCATCACCACGGCCATCGTCCACCGCGCCCGCCGCCAGTTGTGGCTGCACAGCCGCCAGCTGGACCCGGGGCTGCTCGATGCGCCGCCGGTGCAGGCCGCCCTGCGCCGCTTCGTCACCGCCCGCCATGACAAGCAGCTGCGGGTGATCGTGCACGATGCCGCTGCGATCGCCTCTGCCGGGGCACCGCTGCTGGCGCTGGCCCAGCGCCTGCCAAGCGTGATCCAGTTCCGCGAGGTCAGCGATCCGGTCGACCGCGCGCTGGCCTCGGCCTGCCTGCTCAACGATGCGGGCGACTTCTACTTTCGTCTGATCGGCCATCGCCTCGACGGCGAGGCCGGCATCGCGCTGCCGGCACGTTCGCAGCCGTTCGAGCAGCAATTGCAGCGCGTCTGGGACCGTTCGCGCGATTGCAGCGAACTGCGCGCGCTCGGCATCTGAGCCGGCACCGCTGACCCAACCTGTCTGGAACCGGCACCAGCGGACGCGGGATACCTGTGGTGGTGCCCCTTCGTGTCCCGTTGGGGGTACAATTTGGCTGTTTGAACGCGCCCGCGCAGGGCTATTCATCTTCCTGCCGGGTCCTTCTGAAGCCATACCCCACAAAGCGAATCAACACCCTCCATCGTGGACAATCAACTGAAGCAGTTTGCGCAATCTTCGCAACTCGCCGGCGGCAACGCCTCCTATGTCGAGGACCTGTACGAGCAGTACCTGGTCTCCCCGGATAGTGTCGATCCCAAATGGAAAACCTACTTCGACGGCTTCAAGGGCCGCGAAGCAGGTGACATTCCGCACTCGGCCGTCATCTCCCACATCGCGGACGCGGCCAAGGATGCGCTGAAAGCTGGCACCGGCACCGGTGCGGGCGACGAGCGCGAGCGCAATGTCGGTCGTCTGATCACCGCCTACCGCTCGCGCGGCCACCTGGACGCCCGCCTCGATCCGCTGGGCCTGGCCGCGCCGGTCAACACGCCCGACCTGGGCCTGCCGTTCCACAGCCTGTCCGATGCCGATCTCAACAGCGAGTTCAGCACCGGTGGCGTCGGCGGCCAGCCGCGCATGAAGCTGCGCGACCTGCTCGCACGCCTGAAGGCGACCTACACCGGCTCGATCGGTGCGGAGTTCATGCACATCTCCGAGGTCGAGCAACGCCAGTGGATCTACAAGAAGCTGGAAGCGGCTGGTGGCAACTACCAGCTGGACGCTGACACCCAGCGCCGCACCCTGGAGCGCCTGACCGCGGCCGAAGGCCTGGAGCGCTACCTGCACACCAAGTACGTCGGCCAGAAGCGCTTCTCGCTGGAAGGCGGCGACTCGCTGATTCCGATGATGGACACCATCATCCGCAGTGCCGGCAAGGATGGCGTCAAGGACGTGGTGATCGGCATGGCCCACCGCGGCCGCCTGAACGTGCTGGTCAACACCCTGGGCAAGAACCCCCGCAAGCTGTTCGACGAGTTCGAAGGCAAGTTCGAACACGACGAGCACGCTTCGGCCGGCGACGTGAAGTACCACATGGGCTTCTCCGCCGACGTGGCTACCGACGGTGGCCCGGTGCACCTGGCACTGGCGTTCAACCCGTCGCACCTGGAAATCGCCGACCCGGTCGTGGCCGGTTCCGTGCGTTCGCGCCAGGAGCGCCGCAAGGACACCGCACGCAAGCAGGTCATGCCGATCCTGATCCACGGCGACGCGGCCTTCTCCGGCCAGGGCGTGGTCATGGAGCTGTTCCAGATGTCGCAGGCCCGCGGCTTCGCCGTCGGCGGCACCGTGCACATCGTGGTCAACAACCAGGTCGGCTTCACCACCTCCAACCCGCTGGATACGCGCTCCACGCGCTATGCCACCGACGTGGCAAAGATGATCGCCGCCCCGGTGCTGCACGTGAACGGCGATGATCCGGAAGCCGTCGTGTTCGCCGCGCAGCTGGCCTTCGAGTTCCGCCAGAAGTTCGCCAAGGACGTGGTCATCGACCTGATGTGCTACCGCCGTTGGGGCCACAACGAGGCCGACGAGCCGGCGATCACCCAGCCGCTGATGTACCAGGTGATCCGCAAGCACCCGACCACCCGCGAGATGTACGCCGAGCAGCTGGAAAAGGCGGGCGTGATCGCCGCCGGTGCCGGCAAGGCGATGGTCGATGCCTACCGCGAGAAGCTCGATGCCGGTGAAGTGACCACCGAGCTGGCCAAGGTCGAGAAGACCCCGCCGAGCAGCCCGCTGTTCGTCGATTGGCCGAAGCTGCTGGAAGGCAAGCTGTCCGACCCGGTCTCGACCAAGGTCGAGAAGAACAAGCTGGTCGAGCTGGCCAGGCTGATCAACACCATCCCGGACGAAGTGCAGCTGCACTCGCGCGTGGCCAAGGTCTACGACGACCGCCGCAAGATGGCCGCCGGCGAGATTCCGGGCGACTGGGGCTTTGCCGAGAACCTGGCCTACGCCACCCTGCTCGACGAAGGCCATGCGCTGCGCCTGGTCGGCCAGGACGTCGGCCGCGGTACGTTCACGCACCGCCACGCGATCCTGCACGACCAGAAGACCGACAACTACTACATGCCGCTGCGGCAGCTGGTGGATTCGCCGGAGAAGGCCACCGTCATCGACTCGCTGCTGAGCGAAGAAGCAGTGATGGCCTACGAGTACGGATTCTCCACCACCGATCCGAACACGCTGTGCATCTGGGAAGGCCAGTTCGGCGACTTCGCCAACGGCGCCCAGGTGGTGATCGACCAGTTCATCGCCGCCGGTGAAGCCAAGTGGGGCCGCATTTCCGGCCTGACCCTGCTGCTGCCGCACGGCTACGAAGGACAAGGCCCGGAACACAGCTCGGCGCGCCTGGAGCGCTTCCTGCAGCTGTGCGCCCTGGAGAACATGCTGGTTGTCGTGCCGTCGACCCCGGCGCAGGCCTTCCACATGCTGCGCCGCCAGCTGCACATGACCACCCGCAAGCCGCTGGTGGTGATGTCGCCGAAGTCGCTGCTGCGCCACAAGCTGGCCGTGTCGACCCTGGACGAGCTGGCCAATGGCGAATTCCAGCACCTGATCGGCGACGCCAATGCCGATGCCAAGAAGGTCAAGCGCGTGGTGCTGTGCTCGGGCAAGGTCTACTACGACCTGCTGGAAGACCAGGCCAAGCGTGGCCAGGACGACGTGGCGATCATCCGCGTGGAGCAGCTGTATCCGTTCCCGCGTGCGCTGCTGGCGGCCGAACTGAAGAAGTACGGCAAGGCCACCGACGTGGTGTGGACGCAGGAAGAACCGCAGAACCAGGGCGCGTGGTACCAGATCCGCCACCACCTGCAGTTCTGCCTGGCCGATGGCCAGAACCTGCACTACGCCGGTCGCGCACGTTCGGCGTCGCCGGCTGCCGGTCACATGGCTGACCACGTCCGCGAGCAGCAGCAGCTGATTGCCGACGCACTGGTCAACCCGTTCAACGACACGTTCGCTGAATAATCCTCCCCCTATTTAGAAGACAAACCAGGAAGCTCCCGCAATGGCCACCGAAGTCAAAGCCCCGGTACTGCCCGAATCCGTCGCCGACGGCACCATCGCCACCTGGCACAAGAAGGTGGGCGACGCCGTCAAGCGCGACGAAAACCTGCTTGACCTGGAAACCGACAAGGTCGTGCTGGAAGTGCCGTCGCCGGTTGACGGCGTGCTGAAGGAAATCAAGTTCAAGGAAGGCGATACCGTGACCTCCAGCCAGGTCGTGGCGATCATCGAAGAAGGCGCCGTGGCTGCGGCTCCGGCCCCGGCCGCTGAAGAGAAGAAGGCTGAAGCCGCACCGGCCGCCGCTGCTCCGGCCGCTGCCGCTGCGCCGGCCCCGGCTGCCAAATCGGCCGCCGACGCGCTGCCGCCGGGCGCCCGCTTCACCGCCATCACCGAAGGCGTGAACCCGGCCGACGTCGACGGCACCGGCCGTCGTGGCGCGGTGACCAAGGAAGACATCGTCAACTTCGCCCGCAACGGCGGCGCCGGCAAGGCCGGTGGCGCGCGTCCGGAAGAACGCGTGCCGATGACGCGCATCCGCAAGCGCATCGCCGAGCGCCTGATGGAGTCGAAGAACTCCACCGCCATGCTGACCACCTTCAACGAAGTCGACCTGTCCAAGGTGTCGGCGGCGCGCAAGGAGCTGCAGGACGAGTTCGTCAAGGCACACGGCATCAAGCTGGGCTTCATGAGCTTCTTCGTGAAGGCCGCTGCCAACGCACTGCAGCGCTTCCCGCTGGTCAACGCCTCGATCGACGGCGACGACATCATCTACCACGGCTACTCGGACATCTCGATCGCCGTGTCGACCGAGAAGGGCCTGGTCACGCCGGTCCTGCGCAACGTCGAGCGCATGTCGTTCGCCGACATCGAGAAGACCATCGCCGACTACGCCAAGAAGGCACGTGACGGCAAGCTGGGCCTGGAAGAACTGCAGGGCGGCACCTTCACCGTGACCAACGGCGGCACCTTCGGTTCGCTGCTGTCGACCCCGATCATCAACCCGCCGCAGAGCGCCATCCTGGGCATGCACGCCATCAAGGAGCGTCCGATCGCCCAGAACGGCCAGGTCGTGATCGCGCCGATGATGTACCTGGCGCTGTCCTACGACCACCGCATCATCGACGGCAAGGACTCGGTGCAGTTCCTGGTGGACATCAAGAACCAGCTGGAAAACCCGGGCCGCATGCTGTTCGGCCTGTAAGAAACCTCCCGCCCCTCCGCGCCTGCGCGGAGGGGTTCTGGTAATGCATCAAGGAATAATTCAATGGCTGAACAATTCGACGTCGTCGTCATCGGTGCCGGCCCGGCCGGTTACCACGCTGCCATCCGCGCGGCCCAGCTGGGCCTGAAGACCGCCTGCATCGACGCAGCGCTGGGCAAGGACGGCAAGCCGGCCCTCGGCGGCACCTGCCTGCGCGTGGGCTGCATCCCGTCCAAGGCGCTGCTGGATTCCTCGCGCCAGTTCTGGAACATGGGCCACATCTTTGGCGACCACGGCATCAGCTTCAAGGATGCCAAGATCGACGTCGAGGCGATGATTGGCCGCAAGGACAAGATCGTCAAGCAGTTCACCGGCGGCATCGGCATGCTGTTCAAGGCCAACAAGGTCGCCGCCTACTACGGCTTCGGCCAGCTGCAGCCGGGCAACGTGGTCAAGGTGAAGCAGCACGACGGTTCGGAAGTCGAGCTGAAGGGCACCAACGTCATCATCGCGGCCGGTTCGGATTCGATCGAACTGCCGTTCGCCAAGTTCGACGGCGAGACCATCGTCGACAACGTCGGCGGCCTGGACTTCACCGAAGTGCCGAACCGCCTGGCGGTGATCGGTGCCGGCGTGATCGGCCTGGAACTGGGCAGCGTGTGGAAGCGCCTGGGCGCTGAAGTCACCATCCTTGAGGCCATGCCGGAGTTCCTGGCGGCTGCCGACGCCGAAGTGGCCAAGGCCGCTGCCAAGGAATTCAAGAAGCAGGGCCTGGACATCAAGCTCAATGCCAAGGTCTCCAAGACCGAGATCACCGGCAAGGGCAAGAAGAAGGAAGTCATCGTCACCTACACCGACGCGGAAGGCGAAAAGACCCTGACCGTGGACAAGCTGCTGGTGGCCGTCGGCCGTCGCGCCGCCACCAAGGGCCTGCTGGCCGAAGGCACCGGCGTCAAGGTCAACGAGCGTGGTCAGATCGAAGTCGATGCGCACTGCCACACCGGCGTCAACGGCGTGTGGGCGGTCGGCGACTGCGTGCGCGGCCCGATGCTGGCGCACAAGGGCTTCGAGGAAGGCATCGCGGTGGCTGAGCTGATCGCCGGCCTGCCGGGCCACGTCAACTTCGACACCATCCCGTGGGTCATCTACACCGAGCCGGAACTGGCGTGGGTCGGCAAGACCGAAGCCCAGCTGAAGGCCGAAGGCATTCCGTACAAGGCCGGCAGCTTCCCGTTCGCCGCCAACGGCCGTGCCGTGGCGATGATCGAGCCGGCCGGCTTCGTGAAGATCCTGGCCCATGCCGAAACCGATCGCATCCTCGGCATGCACCTGGTTGGCGCCAACGTCTCCGAACTGGTGCACGAAGGCGTGCTGACCATGGAGTTCAGCGGCTCGGCCGATGACCTGGCCCGCATCTGCCACGCCCACCCGTCGCTGTCGGAAGTGATCCACGACGCAGCGATGGCGGTCAGCAAGCGCGCCATCCACAAGGCAAACTGATCGTTCGGTAGTGCCGGCCGCTGGCCGGCATCACCCGGATATGAAAAACCCCGCCTCGGCGGGGTTTTTTGTCGCTCATTTCCCTGTAGCGCCGAGGCCACGCTCGGCTGCCCTGCAAAGGCCGCCGAGCATGGCCTCGGCGCTACACCTTTCCAGCAGGCTTCTTCGGTGGATCCTCACAGACCCTGTGCTGCACCACCGTATCGCCGACCTTCCATTCCTTCGTGACCCGGCAGCGCTCCCTGGCCTCGGGTACCGCCAGAGGCTTCGCCCCAGCTGCATTCGCTTCGTCGGCACCGGCTGCCTGCTGGCGCTCCAGCCACACCGAAGGGGGTGCCGGAGGTGCGGCCAGCACCGGACCCGCCAACAGGGCCAGACCGACCAGCACCACCGCCCTCATGCGGGCACCGCCCGGCCACCAAGCAGGCGCGCGGGCAGCATGAACAGCGCGCGCAGGAACGCGAACAACGCCGAGAAGGTGATGCCGACCAGTCGGAACGGCAGGCTCAGCAGCCACACGAACGGCCAGGCGATCAGGGCGAGGATCGCCAGCGGCCAGCACAGTACGAACAGCAGGCACCACACACCGAGCGCGAACAGGGTCTTCATCACGGTCTCCTTGGGGCGGCACCCTGCCGCCTGCGGACACCTTGGCGCCCTGCCCTGGCGCCGGCAAACGGTTTGCGACGAAATCGGGCTGGGGGCGATGAAACCGATCCAGCGCAGTGCAACGCCAAGCCCGCGCCCGGCTGCGCTTCGTGGCGACCGCATGGAACCCGCGCTGACAGCGGCTCCTGCCGGTGCCTTGGGCTCTACAGCGCCGGAGCGTGGTTGCCGGCCAGGCCGGCATGACCATTATTCGAACGAACCGACCGAATCGTGGGCCAGGTTGTCGAAGCGGGTGTACTCACCGAAGAACTTCAGTTTGCACGAGCCGGTCGGGCCACCACGGTGCTTGCCGATGATGATTTCGGCCAGGCCCTTGTCCGGCGAGTTTTCCTTGTTGTAGTAGTCGTCGCGGTAGATGAACACGATCATGTCCGCGTCCTGCTCGATTGCACCCGATTCGCGAAGATCGGCCATCACCGGGCGCTTGTCGGTACGCGTTTCCAGCGAGCGGTTGAGCTGCGACAGCGCGATCACCGGCACGTTCAGTTCCTTGGCCAGTCCCTTCAGCGAACGCGAGATTTCCGAGATTTCGGTCGCGCGGTTCTCGCTGTTGCCCGGCACGCTCATCAGCTGCAGGTAGTCGATCACCACCAGGCCGAGATCATGCTCGCGCTTCAGGCGGCGGCACTTGGAGCGCAGCACTTCCGGCGACACGCCCGGCGTATCGTCGATGAAGATCTTGGTTTCCTTCAGCATCTTGATCGCGCTGGTGACGCGGCTCCAGTCCTCGTCTTCCAGCTGGCCGGTGCGCAGGCGCTGCGCGTTGATGCGGCCGTTGGAGGAAATCAGGCGCATCGCCAGCTGCGATGCCGACATTTCCATCGAGAACACGGCCACACCCTTCTTCGACTTGATCGCCGCGTACTCGGCGATGTTCAGCGCGAAGGTGGTCTTGCCCATTGCCGGGCGCGCCGCGAGGATGATCAGGTCGGTCGGCTGCAGGCCGGCGGTCATCGCGTCGAACTCGTTGTAACCGGTCGGCAGGCCGGTGATGTTGCCGCCGTTCTCGAAGCGGTTGCGCAGCTCCTCGAAGGCATCCTTCAGTGCACCGGGCATGGCCACGAAATCGGTACGGCCACGCGCACCCTGTTCGGCGATCGCAAACACGCTCTTTTCCGCCGAGGCCAGCAGCTCGCTGCTGTCGCGCCCCTCCGGCTGGAAGCCGTCGTTGACGATGTCGGTGCCGACCTGGATCAGCTGCCGCAGCACCGCCTTGTCGCGCACGATCTCGGCGTAGGCCACGATGTTGGCAGCTGACGGCGTGGTACTGGCCAGTTCGATCAGGTAGGCGCCGTCACCCACCAGTTCCATCTTGCCCTGCGATTCGAACCACTCGCCCAGCGTCACCGCATCGAACGGTCGTTCGCGTTCGGACAGCTCGCGGATCGCACGATAGATCATCTGGTGATCGCGACGATAGAAGTCGCTTTCGGTCAGCTGGTCGTTGACACGGTCATACGCCTCGGGCGCCAGCATCAGGCCACCCAGTACCGCCTGCTCGGCTTCCACCGAATGGGGCGGTACCCGCAACTGGTCGATGCGCGACTCGTCGCGATCGCGATCGAAGCCATCACCGCGCTCTCTGCGGTTGGAACGGAAGCCGGGACGAGCGGACATGCTGCGGTGTTTCCTGCAAAAGTGGGCCAGACGAGTGTAGGCATGTGCCGCCCCCGGCAGCCATGGACAAGCCTGTGGATAAGCCGTGGGAAAACGGGGGATATCCGCCGGTACCTGGCCAGACTGGCGTGAGAGCGTCGCACTGCCTGCGACGGGCGCCATTGCGGCGCCCGAGCGGGACATTATCGCAGATCAACGCCCCGGGGTCGGAGCCCGTCACTGCGCGCCGGGATCCGACCCTGGGCACGATTTGGGTCGGATCCCCTGCGACGCAGGGGCTCTGACCCCGCAGGCGTCAATCGCCCTTGACGTGCACTGAGATCAACGCCAGGAACCGGTCCACGTAGCCCTGCAGGAACTTCTGCGTGCCTTCGTTGTGGATCGTGCCATCGGCATCGATCAGGCCGTCCTTGAAGTGGATGAATGCCTCGGGCTGGCCCAGCACATGCATGTCCAGGAAGGCCAGGCTGTTGCGCAGGTGCTGCTGGGCCACGGCAGTACCGATCTGGCCGATGGAGGCGCCGATCACCGCCGCCGGCTTGCCGGCAAACGCACTGTCACCGTACGGGCGCGATCCGATATCAATGGCGTTCTTCAGCACGCCGGGCACCGACCGGTTGTACTCGGGTGTCACGAACAGCACCGCGTCGGCGGCGCGCACCTGGTCCTTCAGCCGGGTGCCCTGCGGCGGATAATCGGCGTCGAAATCCTGGTCGTACAATGGCAGATCGCCGATCTGCACGTACTGGAAGCGCGCGCGATCACCGGCGAGCTTCTCCAGCGCATGGGCCAGCTTGCGGTTGCAGGAATCCTTGCGCAGGCTGCCAACGAACACGGCGATGGTGGGGACGGACATCGGGACATACTCCTCACGGTGCGGGAGGCCCAGCCTAGTCGCCAGGCCCGTGCCATCCGGTGAAGATCAGCCGCCGGTCACGCCGCTCCGCGCCTGCCGCCAATGCGCCTGCCAGGCCTGGAACATCAGCACGTTCCACAGGTGGGTATGCCACTTGCGCTGCCCGCCCAGGAACTGCTGCCACAGCGGCTGCACCGCCGCCGCCGACAGCACGCCCTCACGCTCCAGCCGCGCCGGCTGCAGCAGGTCCTCGGCCCAGGGCCGCAGGTCGCCTTTCAGCCAGTCGCTGACCGGTGCGCCGAAACCGCGCTTGGGACGGTGCACCATCGAATGCGGCACGTAACGGCCCAGCACGCGCTTGAGCAGCACCTTGCTGGTCGTCTCACTGCGCTTGAAGCCCAGCGGCAGTGACCAGGCGAACTCGGCCACGCGCCAGTCCAGCAATGGCGCGCGCGCCTCCAGGCTGACCGCCATCGAGGTCCGGTCGACCTTGCACAACAGGTCATCGGGCAGGTAGGTCACGAAATCGGCCAGCATCATCGCGTCGGCCGGTGTCCCCGCGCCATGCAGCGGATCGGCCAGGTCGTAGAAGCTGCCGGCCGTCTGCGCACCGGGCACCGCCGCGGCAGGGTCGCGCCAGCGCGAGATGCGGTTGCGGTAGACGTCGCCGATGCCACGTGCGCCTGTCTCGGCCAGCAGCGCCGCCAGGCCACCGGTCCGCGAGGCCTCGCCCTGCTGCTGCGAGCGTGCGCCCATCCAGCGCCGCAGCGGCCCCGGTACGCGTCCGAGCATCTGCCAGTTGCGCAGCGCGCGTACATACCGGGTGTAGCCGAAGAACAGCTCATCGCCACCGTCGCCGGACAGCGCGACGGTCACGCCCTGCCGTGCCAGCCGTGCGACCAGCGCGGTCGGCACCTGCGACGCATCGGCAAAAGGCTCATCGAACATCGCCGGCAACTGCGGCACCACCGCCAGCGCGTCGGCGCCGCTGACATACAACTCGGTGTGATCACAGCCCAGGTGAGCCGCCAGCTCCCTGGCCAGCGGTGCTTCGTCATGTCCCGAGTCGGTGAAGCCGATGCTGAAACTATGCACCGGCTGCCCGCTCTGCGCCTGCATCAGCGCCGCCACCAGCGATGAGTCGGTGCCACCGGACAGGAACACGCCGACCGGCACGTCGGCCACCATGCGCAGCGCCACCGCATCGCGCAGCAGCGTGTCCAGCTGTTCCTCGGCCTCCTCGATGCGGCCCTGGAACGGGGCGGCCAACGCCGCCTGCATGCGTGCGCGCGCATCCCAGTATGGGCGCTGCGCCTGCTCCGGGCGGTGTGCCGCGGCGCCTGCGGCCACAGCCGCTGCATCCAGCCGCAGCACCCGGCCCGGCATCAGCTTGTAGCAGCGCTGGTGGATGCTGTGCGGCGCCGGGATGTAATCCAGCCGCAGCAGCAAGGTGAGCGCATCGCGGTCGATGTCGTTGTCGAACGCCGGGTGTTGCCAGAGCGCCTTCAGTTCCGAACCGAACACCAGCGTGTCGCCCGCCCAGCCGTAGTACAGCGGCTTCTTGCCGACGCGGTCGCGGGCCAGCCACAGGCAACGCTCCTGGCGGTCCCACAGCGCGATGGCGAACATGCCGTTGCAGCGCTGCAGGGTATCTTCCACGCCCCACTGCAGGATCGCCGCCAGCAGTACTTCGGTGTCGGAATGGCCGCGGAAGGTGTGCCCCAGCGGCTCCAGCTGTTCACGCAGGGCCGCGAAATTGTAGACCTCGCCGTTGTAGGCCATCACGTAGCGGCCGTCCGCCGAGGCCATCGGCTGGTGGCCCAGCGGGGACAGGTCGAGGATGCTCAGGCGCCGATGCGCCAGCGCGATGCCCGCCTCGGCATCGACCCAGCTGCCGCCATCATCCGGCCCGCGATGGTGCAGCGCCTGGCCCATGGCCAGCGCCTGCGCCTGCAGCGACTCGGCCGACGCCAGCGGCGCCGGCAACAACATTCCCGCCAATCCACACATGCATCAGGGTTCCTGCGCCAGGTCGAGGGCGGCGCCAATCACCGCATTGTCGCTTGGAAGGCCGAACATTGCTGCCCCCGCCAGTGGTGTGTACGTATCGGCACCACAGATCCGGCGCAACGGCAGATGGCCGAACCCGGCTTCGACCAGCGCGGTGACCACGCCCTCACCCACTCCGCCGCTGTGGCGGCCTTCGTCCAGCACCAGCACCCGCCGCGCGCCCGCGGCCTGGGCCGCGATGAAGCCGGCATCCAACGGTACCAGCCAGCGCAGGTCGACCACCCGTACCTGCCAGCCCAGCTGCTGCTCGATCGCCCGCGCCGCGCGCAACGCCATCGGCACGCCATTGCCATAGGTGTAGATCACCAGGTCTTCGGCCTCCGGTGCATAGACCCGTCCCTCGCCCGGCACCAGCGCCTGGCCCTGTGCCGGGTAGTCGAACAGCCACTGGCCATCCCCCGCTTCGTGCAGGTCCTTGTTCATGTACAACGCGATCGGCTCCAGGAACACCGCCACGCGCCCATCCACCCGCGCCAGTGCGGCCAGCGTGCGCAGCATCATCACCGCATCGTCGCCGCGCGAGGGGCAGCCGACCACAAGCCCGGGGATGTCGCGCAACGCGGTGATCGAGTTGTCGTTGTGGAAGTGCCCGCCGAAACCCTTCTGGTAGCCCAGCCCGGCCACCCGCACCAGCATCGGGTTGCGATACTGGTCGTTGGAGAAGAACTGCAGCGAACAGGCTTCACCACGCAGCTGGTCGATGGCGTTGTGCAGGTAGGCCAGGTACTGGATCTCCGGAATCGGCAGCATGCCCAGGTTGGCCAGACCCTGCGCCATCCCCAGGATCATGGTCTCGTCCAGCAGCGTGTTGAACACCCGGCGTGGGCCGAAGCGGCGCAGCAGATCCTTGGTGACGGTGTACACACCGCCCTTCTGAGCCACGTCCTCGCCGAACAGCAGGCTCTGCGGATACTTCGCAAGCAGTTCCAGCAGGCCGTGGTTGATCTGGATCGCGAGATGCCGTGGCACCTGTCGTTCCGGCAAGGCCTCGGCACCGCCATAGAGTGCCTCGCGCGCCTCGTCGGCGACCTCGCGCCGGGCTTCGGCCTGCACCGCCGCGGGCGTATAGGGTGCCAACGGCGCCATGACCTCCTGCAGCGACTGCAGCTTCGCACGGCCTTCGGCATCGGCAGCGGCGGCCATGCAGCGCGCGCGCATCGTCTCGTAGGCCACTTCGATGGCGGCTGCATCCATCCAGCCCGATTCCAGCGCGATCTGCGCCGAGCGCAACAGCGGATCCTGCGCCTCGGCCGCGCACAATTCCGGCAATGCACGCCATTCCACCTCGAAGTCGGTGCCGGCGTGGCCCATCAGGCGCGTGGTGCGCAGATGCAGGAAGGTCGGTCGCCGCGTCCGCCGGCAGTGGTCCACTGCGGCCTGCACCTGGGCGTGCCCGGTGGCCAGGTCGAGGCCATCGGCGTAGAAATAGTCCAGCCCCGGCTGGTGGCTGAAGCGCTCGGCAATCCAGCCGTCCGGCGTCTTCACCGAGATGCCCAGCCCGTTGTCCTCGCAGACGAACAGGATTGGCGCCGGCAGTTTCTGGTAGGCCGCCCACATCGCGGTGTTGAACGCCGTCTGCGCGGTAGCGTGATTGGCCGAGGCGTCGCCGAACGAGCACAGCACGATACTGTCGGCGGGAATCGGCAGCGCCTGCGCCAGTCGCTTGCCACTCTCGATGGCCAGTGCCGTGCCCAGCGCTTTGGGCAGGTGCGAGGCGATGGTCGAGGTCTGCGGCAATACCCACAATGGCTTGCTGCCCCACACCTTGTGCCGACCACCACTGGCCGGGTCATCGGCGCTGGCAGCGAAGGAAAGCGCGGCATCGCGCAGCGGGTCGATGCCCGGCACCTGGCGCGAGCGTTCGACCATGAAGGCGCCGGAGCGATAGTGCAGGAATGCGGGGTCGGTATGCCGGCAGGCCCGCGCCAGCAGCGCGTTGCCTTCATGGCCGGACGACCCGATGGTATAGAAGACCTTGTTCTGCACGCGCAATACGCGCGCCATCAGGTCCAGCTGGCGGCTGGCCAGCTGCGAATCGAACAGCTCACCGAAGGCGGCCGCGCTGAGCGTGCTGCCCGGCAGGATCGGCGCGTCCGGCGCAGGACGTGCGCGCGGTGTGCCTCGCCAGCCACGCACCGCGTCGAGGAAATTGGCGTCGCACACTTCGGCGCGGTTGAGCACGCGCATGCGCGCAGGAATCGGATCTGGAACCACAGCAAACATCGAACACCCTCCGTGTCGTTGTTGCGTTCCACCCGGCAACGCCGGGCGCTACCCTGTGGGATCAGGCAGCCTCGAAGCGCGCGCGCACCTCGGCGGTCACCGCTGGCATCGCCACGAAGCGCGGTTGCGCGCGCACGCGCTGCAGCCAGGCGCGCACTTCCGGGAAGGGCGCCAGGCTGATGCCGCCCTCGCCTGCGACGTCGGTATAGGCGAACAGCGCAATGTCGGCGATGCCGTATGCGCTGCCGGTGAACCACTGCGCTTCGCGCAGGTGCTGCTCCATCACCGCCAGCGCGGTGGCGGCGCGCTCGTGCAGGCGTGGCAGTTCAGCACGGCGCGGTGAATCGGCAGGTGTCCAGCCGCGGATGAAGCGCGCTACCGCCACGCATGGCTCGTGCGTGTACTGCTCGAAGAACATCCAGCTCAATGCCTGCGCGCGTTCCCAACCGTCGGTGGGCAGGTAGGGCGTCCCTTCGGCCAACCAGAACAGGATCGCATTGGATTCAGTCAACACGCGGCCATCGTCGCGGACGATCAACGGCACCTTGGCATTGGGGTTGAGCGCGAGGAACTCGGCGGTGTGGGTCTGGCCATGGGCACTGTCCACTTCCACCCAGCGGTAGCGGCTGCCGAGCTGCTCCAGCAGCAGGCGGACCTTGTGGCAATTGCCGGACACCGACATGCCGTGCACCGTCAACGGGACGCGCTCTTCCACCATTGCCTGCTTCCTCGGATCCGGCCGGCGGCCAGCTGCACGCAGTCTGGCAAGCCCGCCGGTGAATGCCAAGCGCGGGTGCAGCATGGCAACACGGTCGTGCCGGCCGCTGGCCGGCGACCTCGATGCAGCTGGTAGTGCCGGCCGCTGGCCCGCATCCTCGATGCAGCTGGTAGTGCCGGCCGCTGGCCGGCATCCTCGATGCAGCTGGTAGTGCCGGCCGCTGGCCGGCAACCTCGATGCAGCTGGTAGTGCCGGCCGCTGGCCCGCATCCTCGATGCAGCTGGTAGTGCCGGCCGCTGGCCGGCATCCTCAATGCAGCTGGATCCAAGCGATTGCCGGCCAGCGGCCGGCACTACCGGCAACGCTCAGCGCGCGCGCTGCCGCCACTGTTCTCGCGACTGGCCCCAGATCTGCATCGGCTTGTCGTTGTACGGCGGTGGCAATTCACCCATGCGCAGCAGCGTGCTGCCGAGCTTGCGCGCGACCGCCCTCGAGTTGTCGTTGTTCTCGGCGATGGTGTGGATCACCTCGTCCCAGCCCAGCGTGTCGAACGCCCAGTCGATGGCGGCAACCGCCGCTTCCGGTGCATAGCCCCGGCCCCAGCTGGCATGCCGAATACCCCAGCCGACCTCGGTTCCAGGCCAGTCCTGCGGCTGCCACGGTCCCATCCGGCCGATCCAGTCACCGCTGGATTTCTCGATCACGCTGAACATCGAGAAGCCGAACAGCTGCCAGGTGCCGGCCAGGCTGCAGAAGCCGCGCCATGCCACCGAGGGCGGTTGAACACCCCCCAGGGTACGCATCGTTTCCTCGTCGGCACAGAATGCCAGGTACGGTTCGTAGTCCTCGCGCAGCAGCGGGCGCAGGATCAGCCGCTCGGTTTCCAGGCGCAGGTCGAAGATGCTCATGCCGACTCCTTGTCGAAGGGGGCGTCCATCATGGTCGATTCCCTTTGCCCACGGATGAATGCCCGTGCGCACAACGAAACGGGCCGGCATGAGCCGGCCCGTCGGGTGCAGCAGCGTGTTCTGGATTACTGGCGCGTGGCCGCCGTGGCGCCGGCAGCAGCGGTCTGCGTGACCAGCTGGCCATCGACCACCGGCAGGCGATCGCTGGCCGGCTTGTTGTCCATGCGCACAGTCTTCTCGGCGCCATCATAGCGATAGGTCACGTTATAGCCCTTCACCACATCATTGGTACCCATGGCGATGCGGCTGCCCGGCTTGCTGGCCATGCGCATGGTGCCGGTGGTGCCGTCTTCGTTGCGATAGGTCACGTTGTAACCGGTGACGCGGCTCGACTCGGACGTTGCGGTTTCGGTGTGGCACTGGCGCTCGGTGCGGTTGACCACGCGGCCGCCCACGTGGCGCTTGTCGATCTGGTTGCCGATGAAGCCACCGGCCACCGCACCGGCTGCGGTCGCGGCCTTCTTGCCGTTGCCGCCACCGACCTGGTTGCCGAGCAGGCCACCCACCACCGCGCCAACCACGGTACCGCCAACGTTGCCATCACGCTCCGGCAGGCGTTCCTGCACCGTCACGTCCTGGCAGACCTCGTGCGGGGTCTGGGTGGTGGAGGTCTCACGCACCGGATCGGTGCCGATCACGGTGGCATAGGCCTTCTGCTTCTCGGTGATCGGGTCGACCTTCAGCACATCGGCATATTCCAGCCCGCGCGGCGCGGACGGGTCGAGCTGGTCACCACGCACGCCATCGTCGGTGGCGTTGCCATCGACCAGGCGCGACTCGCCATTGGGGGTTGCGGCGCTGATGGAGTCCGGCGATTTGTCGCCACTCTTCATGAAGGCGGCGGTGGCGATGCCACCAACCAGCAGCGCGCCCGCTGCGACCAGGACAGTTGTAGTTGTGCTTTTCATGACCTGCTCCTTGCGGACCATCCGCAACGTTCTCGGGACAGATTGCAGCATGCGCTGCCTGAACGGAATCTCCACATTTCCTGCTCATTCCTGTAACCCATTCAGCATCGGGAAATGCTGGGCCCGTGGTAGCGTTTGCATATTCCCCACGAGGATTCCCGCCATGGCCAACCCGATGCTGCTGCCGGTACTGCAATGGGCGCGCCGGCTGCGCTACCCCACCCTGTTCAAGCTCACCGCCGGCCTGTTCGTGCTGACCTTGTTCATCCCGGACCCGATCCCGTTCATCGATGAGCTGGTGCTGGGCTTCGGCACGCTGCTGCTGGCCAACTGGAAGAGCCGCAACGCCACCACGCCACCGCCGCTGGAACAGCGTTGAGCGTGCTGGTCGACAGCCACTGTCATCTCGACGCGAGCGCGTTCGACCCTGACCGTGCCGCAGTGATCGAGCGGGCGCAGGCCGTGGGTGTACGCCAACAGGTGGTGCCCGCGGTCACCGCTGCCAGCTGGCCGAAACTGCGCGAGGTCTGCCAGCAGGCGCCGGGGCTGTACCCGGCCTACGGCCTGCATCCGATGTTCCTGGCCGAGCACCAGCCTGGGCACCTGCCACTGCTGCGCGGCTGGATCGAGCGCGAACGCCCGTGTGCGATCGGCGAATGCGGGCTGGACTTCTTCGTCGAAGGACTGGATGCCGAGGCTCAACAGGCGTATTTCATCGGCCAGCTGGAACTGGCCCGTGAGTTCGAGCTGCCGGTGATCGTGCACGCACGACGCGCGGTGGATGCGGTGATCGCCGCCATCCGCCGCATCGGCGGCCTGCGCGGCGTGGTGCACAGTTTTTCCGGCAGCCCCGAACAGGCCGCGCAATTGCACAGGCACGGCTTCCTGCTGGGTCTTGGCGGTCCGCTGACCTATGAACGTGCCCAGCGCCTGCAACGGCTGGTACGCGGGATGCCGCTGGAGCAGCTGCTGCTGGAAACCGACGCGCCCGACCAGCCCGACGCAGGGGTCCGCGGCCGGCGCAACGAACCGGCGCGGCTGGAAACCATTGCCCGGCACGTAGCTGCGCTGCGCGGAATGGAGCTGGAGGCCCTGGCGCAGGCCACGACCGAGAATGCACGGCGGCTGTTCGCGCTGCCGTCAATGTAACGGCGGGTGCCGACCTTGGTCGGCACGCTGCAACGACCGCGGCGAACCCGACGCCGGGCAGCGTCCGGCACTACCGGCGCCGCCACGGAACGACTGAGTCGCCGACGTTTGGAAGGTAGTGCCGGCCGCTGGCCGGCAACCCCGGGCGGCCGGCACCACCGTCATGCGTCGGCGTAGGCCTCGGTCACCTCGGTTTTCGCCTTCTTCGGCTCCAGCAGCATCTCCAGCGCCTTGCCCACCGCCGCAAAGGCGAACGCGCCGGTGATGTGGGTCGCCGCGCCCAGGCCGGCGCCGCAGTCCAGCTTCAACGCCGCATCGGCACCCAGGTTCGGACGAATGCCGCAGACGCTGCCATCGGCCTGGGGGTACTTCACATTCTCCAGCGAATACACCGCCGGCACGCCGAAATAGCGCTTGGCGTTCTTCGGGAAGTTGAACTCGCTGCGCAGCTTCTTGCGGATCAGCGCCAGCATGGCGTCATGCTCGGTGCGCGAGACATCGCGGATACGTACCAGGGTCGGGTCGGTGCGGCCACCGGCAGCGCCGACGGTCAGCAGCGGCAGCTTGCGGCGGCGGCACCAGGCGATCGTCTCGACCTTGACCCGGAAGCTGTCGCAGGCATCGATCACCAGATCGAACCCGCGGTCCAGCAGCTCAGCCATGTTGGACATCGTCAGGAATGCCTGCACGGCATCGACGTCGATCCCCGGATTGATCGCACGGCAGCGCTCGGCCATCGCCTCGGCCTTGTTGCGCCCGTAATTGCCTTCCATCGCCGGCAGCTGCCGGTTGGTGTTGGACACGCAGATGTCGTCGGCATCGATCAGGGTCAGATGGCCGACCGCCGAACGGGCCAGCGCCTCCACCACCCACGAGCCGACGCCGCCCATGCCGACCACCGCCACGCGACTGCCCTGCAGGCGCTCGAGCGCACCCACGCCATACAGCCGTTCGATGCCGGCGAAGCGTTGTTTGACCTGTTCGTTCATCGGGCTATTTTAACGTGCAGGTGCCAGCGCCCAAAGTACGCCGGCGTCGAACCCACCGTTGCACGCCCGGAGAGCCTGCATGAACGCCAGCCCGCCCCGCCGCCTGTCCACTGCCCATCGCTACCTGTTCGTACTATGCCTGGGCCTGCTGATCGGCCTGGTCGCCACGGTTATGGTGGGCCGCGCCCTGCAGGCGCGTCGCGACCCGTTCCCGGACAGCCTGATGCAGGTGATGCAGCGGCAGTCGCAGCTGCTGCAGCAGGCCCAGCAGCAGAACCGCTGCAGCCTGGCCGACAGCGTGCCGCGGCTGCAGGCGCTACGCCTGTTGTCCAATGACCTGGACCTGGCGTTTCCCGGGCTGAAGGACAGCACGCAGTTCCAGCAGCACGCCAGCCGACTGCGCGGCAACCTCAACACGGCGCTGGCTGCACCGCCAGGCGACTGCAGGGCCTTGGCCCAGCTCGTGGAAACGCTGCAGGCCGATTGCCGGGCCTGCCACCAGGATTTCCGCTGAGGCGCGTTCATCCTGCAGCCGGGCATCGGGTGCGTGGTTGGCGCGTTGTTCACGTTCGAAGGGAGAGGATTCGTCCACCCTGCTGCATGACGCAGTACCACCCAACACACCCGCCTTCACGGCCAGGAGACGCCCCATGAAGATCCAGCTCATCGCCGCCAGCGCCATCGCTACCCTCGCGCTGGCCGGTTGTGCCACCTCGCCCGGTTACAGTAGCGGTGGTTACAACAACGGCTACAACAACGGCGGCTACGGCAACAACGGCGGCTACAACCAGGGCCGCTGCGCCGACTGTGGCATCGTCACCCGCATCAACACCGTGCCCTCGGGCCGCACCGCGCCCAGTGCGACCGGTGCGATTCTCGGCGGCATCGTCGGCGCCGTGGCCGGCCATGAAATCTCCGACCACACCGGTGGCAGCCGTGGCAACAAGAACATTGCCGCCGCTGCAGGCGCGGTCGGTGGCGCCCTGGCCGGCAACCAGATCCAGAAGAATGTCACCAGCGATACCTACGACATCAGCGTGCGCATGGATGATGGCCGCACCATCGTGGTCAACCAGCGCGACCTGGGTGGCATCCGTGAGAACACCTATGTGCGCGTGGTCAACGGCAAGGTCATCCTGCGCTGACCTGCAGCGGGCCTGAGGCAAAGAAAAAGGCCCGCTTGCGCGGGCCTTTTTCATGCCGACGGACGGCAGCTGTTACACCGGCTGGACCTTGTCAGCCTGCAGGCCCTTCTGGCCCTGCACGACTTCAAAGCTCACAGTCTGGCCTTCCTTGAGGCTCTTGAAGCCCTGGGTCTCGATGGCGCGGAAGTGCACGAACACGTCCTCGCCATTCTGCCGGCTGATGAAGCCGAAGCCCTTCGCATCATTGAACCACTTTACGGTACCGGTCTCGCGATCAGCCATCTCACTAACTCCCTTTGACTCTCTCTTGTTGTTGGAAACGCCTGGTGGGCGGCTGACAAGCAAGGGGGAAGCGAGGTGCATCGATGCAGCGGATCGGGAAGATCTTGCTTCATCAGGCCACGATCCACGGTGACCTTGCCAAGCTCAGCGACTGCAACTTAACCCGGCCAAAACGAAAAAGCAACTGGCAAAATCTTTCACTGTCAACCCCAAAACGGACTCCATACGGGACAGCATGGGACTCTCATTCATCTTGTATCTGCTAGCGGTCATTTTTGTCCTCATAGGCATCGCCGGCATCATCCTGCCGGCCCTCCCGGGCATCCCGCTGGTGTTCATCGGACTGCTGCTGGCCGCCTGGGCCGACGGCTTCGCCCACGTCGGCTGGCCCACCCTGGTCGCGCTTGGGGTACTGACCCTGCTTTCGCTGCTGGTGGACGTGCTGGCCACGGTGGTCGGCGCGCAGCGTGTCGGCGCCAGCCGCAAGGCGCTGTGGGGAACCTTCGTCGGCAGCATCGTCGGCCTGTTCTTCATGCCCATCGGCCTGTTTGCGGGACCGCTGGTCGGTGCCCTGCTCGGCGAGTACTGGCACACCCGCGAACTCGGCCGCTCGACCAAGGTCGGCCTGGCCACCTGGCTCGGCATCCTGCTTGGCCTGGCACTGAAACTGGCGGTCGTGATCGCGATGCTGGGCCTGTTCGCGTTCGCCTGGTTCTTCTGAGCCACCTGGCCTTCACGCCACGCGCACGCTGTGGCCGTGCATAAACCGTGGGGCTGGCCGCAATCCGGCACAGCCGCCACACTGTGTGATTCCCGAATTCATCGAAGGGCCTGCTGCAATGACCCTCCCCACGCTGTTTCCCCGTCTGGCGCCGCTGGCGCTTGCCCTGGCCAGTGCACCGCTGGCTGCGCAGGAGTTCGCGCCTACCGCCGACGCCTCACCGGCCGCCTGCGCGGCAATCACCACCGACGCGGCCCGGCTGGCCTGCTATGACCGCCTGTTCGGGCATACCCCGGAGGCTACCGCCGCCGCTGATGCTGCCGCCGAAGCGGCTGCGCAGGCCCGCCGCGAAGAACGGCAGACCGCGCGCGTGAGCCAGGGCGAGGAAAAGCTGCGCGAGCGGGTGAGCGACCTGTTCCGCCCGGCGACGCCGGACAGCGCGCTGGCCAACGCCGGCCGCGGTTCGCTGCTGGACAGCCGCTGGGAACTGGCCGAGGACTCCAAGCTGGGGCCGTTCCAACTGCGCGCCTACAAGCCGGTGTACCTGCTGCCCGCCTTCTGGACCAGCGATCGCAACACCATGCCGCACTCGCCGAACCCGGCCAACAGCGTGACCACCCCGCAGGTACTCGACAGTGCCGAGCTGAAGTTCCAGATCAGCTTCAAGACCAAGATCGCCGAGAACCTGTTCGGCGACAACGGCGACATCTGGGCCGGCTACACCCAGAGTTCGCGCTGGCAGGCCTACAACAGCGAGGATTCACGCCCGTTCCGCGAAACCAATTACGAGCCGGAAGTGATGATGGTGTTCCGCAACGGCTACTCGGTCGGTGGCTGGCGCGGCCGCATGACCGGTATCGCGCTGAACCACCAGTCCAATGGCCGCGCCGACCCGCTGTCACGCAGCTGGAACCGGGTCATGCTCAACATCGGCCTGGACCGCGAGAACTGGGCGCTGGTGCTGCGTCCCTGGTACCGCATTCCCGAAAGCCGCAGCGAAGACAACAATCCGGACATCGAGGATTACATGGGTCGCGGCGACGCCACCCTGACCTGGAACCGCAATGGGCATGAGGTCTCGCTGATGGCGCGCCATTCACTGCGCACCGGAAGCCGTTCGCACGGTGCGCTGCAGCTGGACTACGGCTTCCCGATCAGCAACCTGCTGCGTGGCCATGTGCAGGTCTTCGACGGCTACGGCGAAAGCCTGATCGACTACAACCACAAGGCCACCTATGTGGGTGTGGGCGTGTCTCTGCTGGAGTGGTTCTGATGGACGTGACGATCTGGCACAACCCGGCCTGCAGCAACTCGCGCGGCGCACTGAAGCTGATCCGCGATGCGGGCTTCGATCCGGTGGTGATCGACTACCTGGGCAACCCGCCGGACACAGCCACGCTGCGCCAGGTACTGGCCGAATCCCGGCTGCACGCACAGGAACTGGTACGCAGCAAGGAGGCGCTGTTCGCCGAACTGGGCCTGGACGGCGCAGACGACGCCACGTTGCTGGCGGCGATGAGCGAACACCCCCGCTTGATCAATCGCCCCGTGGTGCGCACGACCAAGGGTACGCGGCTGTGCCGCCCACCGGAAACAGTGCTGGAGATCCTGTAACCCGAAAAAGGGGACGGAGGGAATTAAGTCGTTTGTGCACAAACGACTTAATTCCCTCCGTCCCCTTTTTCGGGTTACCGCCAGTCGGTGATGCCTTCGCGGCGGTAGACCTCGGCGAACGCCGGGCGCGCCTTCATCGAGGTGGCATGCGCCTTGAGCACCGGCCAGGTGTCACTGGGTTTGGGCATGTTGCGCGACCAGCGCATCAGCATCACCAGCATGTAGTCGACCACGCAGGGCGTGGCGCCCAGCAGGTACGGACCGTGCGCCTGCAGGTGAGCGGCAACGTGCTGCCAGGCCGCTTCGAGCCGCTGACGCGCCATCTCGCGGCTGGCCTCAACGTTCGCCTGGCCGGCCATTTCATGCGGATAGAACCAGGCCCGATAGGCCGGCTGCAGCGTACTGGCACACCAGAACATCCAGCGGTAGGCATCGCCACGCTGCGGCGTGCCCGGCACCGGGAGCAGGCCGGCCTCCGGGTGGCGATCAGCCAGGTACAAGGCGATGGCCGCCGCTTCGGTCAGTACCAGGCCATCGATCAACAGTGTCGGCACTACACCGGCCGGATTGAGCGCCAGGTACTGCGCCGACTTGTGCTCGCGCGCGTCGAAATCCAGCAGCACCAGTTCATGCTCGATGCCGAGCTCGATCAGCAGCCAGTGCACGACCAGCGCGGCGGTACTGGTCGAACCATACAGCGTGGTGCTCATGCGGAAGATCCTGTGCAGGTGGATCAGCCGATTATGCGCCCACGCGCGCGATCGTTGCTCAGCCGCAGCCGCTCATGCAGGAATCCCGGCGCTCGCCACAGGACATCATCGGCGCGCGCATCGCGCAGTCGTGCGTCTTCAGTTCGCAGGCACGGCGCAGCTCCGGATTGTCCACGTCCCTGCAGCGTTTGTCCGGCGCCGGCACCACCTGCTGCTCGCAGTTGCTCTGGCGGCTGCCGAGGGAGTCATTCTGCGCCATGCAGCTGCGATAGCCGGCCTGGCACTGCACGCGGCATTGCGCCGATGCGGGGAAATCCGCGCCTTCGTACGACGCCGGGGTGCTGCAACCAGCCAGGGCCAGCAGCACGCCTACCACGATGAACCGATGCAGGGCCATGGACACGTCCTGTGCGAGAGTGTTCCGACCGTAGCAGAACAACCGCTACCGGAACATCAATATTCTTGCCCATACAACAACGGCGCCACAGGGGCGCCGTTGTCCGGTCCGGGATGGAGGGCTTACTCCACAACCACCGGAATCTTGCCGATGCGGGCCTGCCATTCGCGCGGGCCGGTCTTGTGCACCGATTCGCCGGTGGAATCCACCGCCACGGTCACGGGCATGTCCTGCACGGTGAACTCGTAGATCGCCTCCATGCCCAGGTCGGCGAAACCGACCACCTTGGCGGCCTTGATCGCCTTGGACACCAGGTAGGCCGATCCACCGACGGCCATCAGGTAGGCCGACTTGTGCTTCCTGATCGCCTCGATCGCGGCCGGGCCACGCTCGGCCTTGCCGACCATGCCCAGCAGGCCGGTCTGCGCCAGCACCTGCTCGGTGAACTTGTCCATGCGGGTCGCCGTGGTCGGACCGGCCGGGCCCACCACTTCGTCGCGCACCGGATCGACCGGGCCGACGTAATAGATGAAGCGGCCCTTCAGATCGACCGGCAGTTGCTCGCCCTTGTTGAGCATGTCGACCATGCGCTTGTGCGCGGCATCGCGGCCGGTCAGTAGCTTGCCATTGAGCAGCAGGGTCTGGCCCGGCTTCCAGCTGGCCACATCTTCCGGGGTGATCGTGTCCAGGTCCACGCGGGTGCCCTTGGACGCGTCATAGGTCAGCTTCGGCCAGTCTTCCAGCGACGGCGGGTCCAGCATCACCGGGCCACTGCCATCCAGGGTGAAGTGCGCATGGCGGGTGGCGGCGCAGTTCGGGATCATCGCCACCGGCAGGTTGGCCGCATGGGTCGGATAGTCGTTGATCTTGATGTCCAGCACAGTGGTCAGGCCACCCAGGCCCTGCGCGCCGATGCCCAGCGCATTGACCTTCTCATACAGCTCCAGGCGCAGCTCCTCGATGCGGTTGGAGGCACCACGGGCCTGCAGCTCGGTGATGTCGATCGGTTCCATCAGCGCCTCCTTGGCCAGCAGCATCGCCTTCTCGGCGGTGCCACCGATGCCGATGCCGAGCATGCCCGGCGGGCACCAGCCGGCGCCCATGGTCGGCACGGTCTTCAGCACCCAGTCGACGATGGAGTCGGACGGGTTGAGCATGGCGAACTTGGTCTTCGCTTCCGAACCACCGCCCTTGGCAGCAACGATGACGTCCACCTTGTTGCCCGGCACCACCTTGACGTTGACCACGCCCGGGGTGTTGTCCCTGGTGTTGATGCGCTTGCCGGCCGGATCAGCCAGCACCGAGGCGCGCAGCTTGTTGTCCGGATGCATGTAGGCGCGGCGAACGCCTTCATTGGCCATGTCTTCCACGCCCATGGTGGCGTCATCCCAACGCACGTCCATGCCGATTTCCAGGAACACGGTGACGATGCCGGTGTCCTGGCAGATCGGACGGTGGCCTTCGGCGCACATCCGCGAATTGATCAGGATCTGGGCCATCGCTTCCTTCGCGGCCGGCGACTCCTCGCGCTCGTATGCGGCGGCGAGGTTCTTGATGTAGTCGACCGGGTGGTAGTACGAGATGTACTGCAGCGCGTCGGCGATGGACTGGATGAGGTCTTCCTGCTTGATCGATGTCACGGCTTGCTCGCTTGCTCGAGGCTGGCGGGGGTAATCCGCCCATTTTACCCCCTCCCCCGGCCCCGGGGTGGTAGTGCCGGCCGCTGGCCGGCAAGATTCCCCCGACGCTCTGTCACGCCACGCGCCACTGCGGCGTCCTTGCCCACATGAACGCCGAAACCGTTTTCCAGACCCACCGCCCGCGCCTGATGGCGCTGGCCTACCGCCTGCTCGGCAGCCGCGCCGACGCCGAAGACGTGGTGCAGGACGCCTGGCTGCGCTGGTCCGGCGCCGATCCTGCCAGCGTCCGCGATGCAGAGGCCTGGCTGGTCACCACCACCACCCGGCTCGGCCTGGACCGCCTGCGAGCGGCCAAGCGCGAGCGTGTCCACTATGTCGGCCCATGGCTGGCCGAACCGCTGGCGGTCACCCTGGAGCCTGACCCCGCGCCCGGCCCGGCCCAGCTGCATGCGCTGGCCGACGAGGTCTCGGTCGCCTTCCTGACCCTGCTCGAACAGCTCGGCCCCGAAGAACGCGCCGCCTTCCTGCTGAAGGAGGTCTTCGACCACGACTACCGTGAGATCGCCGACCTGATCGGCCACAGCGAAGCCAACTGCCGGCAGCTGGTGCACCGCGCCCGGCAGCGTCTGCAGGCCGGACGGCCGCGCTTCAACGCCGATGCCATCCAGCACCGGCGGTTGCTGGCGCGCTTCATGGATGCCTCGCAGCGCGGCGACAGCGAGGCGATCCAGGCCCTGCTGCACGCCAACGCGCAACTGGTCTCCGACGGTGGCGGCGTGGTTACCGCCGCGATCCGCCCACTGCGGGGTGCCGAGCGCATCGGCCGCCTGTTCTGGGCCATCGCCCGCCGCGGCGCCGCGCATCCGGCGCAGCTGGGCTACGTCAACGGCGAGCCTGCGATCCTGCGCTTCCAGGGCGATCGCCTGCACTCGATCACCACCATCGAAGTGGTCGATGGCCGCATCGCCAACATTTACAGCGTGCTGAATCCGGAAAAGCTGCCGAGTATTCAAGGCGCACTCTCCGATTAGACATACGGACTTGGGCTTGGGCAATCTGTCAGCGCAATGGAAAGGAAATTGACGGCAATGAATCCCAATAGGCCAAGAAAGAGGATCAAAGTGAAAGTCGGCGATGTATTTGCCGTACCGCTCAATGAAGTCGAGCTCGTTTTTGGCTATTTGCGCACTTACCAAGATCCGGACGTAGCGATCCTTCCATTCATTTCAAAGGGCAGAATGCTCCGCGACTGCGAACTTCCCACGTTGGAGAGCTTCATGGATGTACTGACTATTCGCACCGGAATTGAAAGAGGTGATTGGCCCAGAATCGGCTCTTTTCCTTTTCCGAATGAAGAATCAACTTGGGCACCACCAAGAAGGCAACTATCAACGATCCGTCCGGATGTCAGGCTCGTGGTAGTCAAGGGCAACTTTGTTCCTGCTGAAAAATATGGCGAATGGGACACTCTACCCGTGCTCATCAAAGCCGATACTGACCAATTGAAAGCGTTGATTCTCACGTCAGCAGCTGAGTTCCAGATTCTCACCTGAGCGAGATGCACCACGGCTCGATGACACTGCAGGATTCTTTGAGGAGGTCGGTACGCGCATCTGGAGTCGCACTTGGCCCGTCGGCATTTCGCTTTTGACCATTCGATGTCACGAACAGGGACGGCACGGCGTCCTTGTAATGAAAGGCGGCCACTGTGGCCGCCGTGGAGCCCACGATGTCCAACCACACTTCCCCCCGCGTCCCCTACACCCGCCTGGCCGCCGAGGCCTTCAAGGGCCTGCTGGCCACCAGCCAGGCGGTGCATGACAGCTCGATCGACCCGACCCTGATGGAACTGGTGTTCCTGCGCGTGTCGCAGCTCAACGGCTGCGGCTACTGCATGGACATGCACGGCACCGCGCTGCGCAAGGGTGGCATCGAGCCGCGCAAGCTGGACACCCTGCCCGCCTGGCACGAAAGCCGCTTCTTCGACGCGCGCGAACGCGCAGCACTGGGCTGGGCCGAGGCGCTGACCCGGCTGACCGACGGTGCGCCGTCGCAGGCAGCGTTCGATGCGCTGGCACCGCACTTCGATGCGAAGGGCATCAGTGACCTGAGCATGGGCATTGCGGTGATCAATGCCTGGAACCGGCTGGGTGCGGGGCTGCTGCCGCCGCTGCCGTAAAAGGGTCCTGTTGGCCGGGCTGCCGCCCGGCACCCGCAGAGGCCAGAGCAACAGCTGGAGCAACGGCAAAAGCTGGCTCTTCTGCGGGTTGGCAGGGTGGATCCACGCCATGCGTGGATGCGGGAGGGTCGGATCCCTTCGCTTCGCGAAGGGCTCTGACCCCGGTGCCGGCCACACGGCTGCACTGACCCCATCTGCACGTATCAGGCGCGCACAATACGCGCATGCCTGCTTCCCCCACCGCTGGCGCTGCCGCCGCGAAGAAACCCAGCCTGCGCCAGCGCTTCAGGGCGATGCGCAATCTGCCCCCCTTCCTGCGCATGGTCTGGAAGACCAGTCCGGCGCTGACCCTGGCCAGCCTGGGGCTGCGCCTGATCCGTGCGCTGCTGCCGGTGGCGATGCTCTACGTCGGCAAGCTGATCATCGACAGCGCCCTGCGGCTGAGCCAGCACGATGCCGGCTTCCCGCCGCTGGGCGAGGCGCTGTCCAGCGGCCTGCTCAATCCACTGCTGGGCCTGCTGGCACTGGAATTCGGCCTGGCCATCGCCTCGGACCTGCTCGGCCGGCTGGTCAGCTATGCCGATGCCCTGCTCTCCGAACTGTTCGCCAACGCCACCAGCATCCGCCTGATGGAACACGCCGCGACGCTGGATCTGGAGGACTTCGAGGACCCGGACCTGCAGGACAAGCTGGACCGTGCACGGCGCCAGACCATGGGCCGGATGAACCTGATGAGCCAGCTGTTCGGCCAGGTGCAGGACGCGATCACCGTGGCCAGCCTCGCCGTTGGCCTGCTGGTCTACGCGCCGTGGCTGATTCTGCTGCTGGCGCTGGCACTGGTGCCGGCCTTCATCGGCGAATCGCACTTCAACGCGGCCGGCTACAGCCTCAACTTCCAGTGGACGCCCGAGCGCCGCCAGCTCGACTACCTGCGCCAGCTGGGCGCCAGCGTGGAAACGGCCAAGGAAGTGAAGATCTACAACCTGCACCGCTTCCTGGTGGAGCGCTACCGGCGCCTGTCGGTGGCATTGTTCCAGGCCAACCGCGCCCTGGCACGGCGCCGCGCGTTCTGGGGCACGCTGCTGGCTGCGCTGGGCACGCTGGGGTATTACACCGCCTACGCCTACATCGCATGGCGCACGGTGCGCGGGGACTTCTCGATCGGCGACCTGACCTTCCTCGCCGGCAGCTTCCTGCGCCTGCGCCAGCTGCTGGAAGGCCTGCTGATCGGCTTCTCGCAGGTGGCCAGCCAGGCGCTGTACCTGGATGACCTGTTCTCGTTCTTCCAGATCCAGCCGGAAATCCACTCGCGCGATGGGGCCGTGCGCGTGCCGCAGCCGATCCGCCAGGGCTTCGTGTTCGAGAACGTCGGCTTCCGCTACCCCGATGCCGAACAGTGGGCGGTGCGCCATCTGGATTTCCAGCTGCACGCCGGCGAAGTGCTGGCCCTGGTCGGCGAGAACGGCGCCGGCAAGACCACCCTGGTGAAGCTGCTGGCGCGGCTGTACGAACCGGACGAAGGCCGCATCCTGCTCGATGGCCGCGACCTGCGCGATTACGACCTGCATGACCTGCGCGCCAATCTCGGGGTGATCTTCCAGGATTTCGTGCGCTACAACCTCAGCGCCGGCGAGAACATCGGCGTCGGCCAGGTCGAGGCGATGGACGACCAGGCACGCATCGCTGACGCGGCGCGACGCGGCATGGCCGAGGAAGTGATCGACGACCTGCCCGGCGGCTACGACCAGCAGATCGGCCGCCGCTTCAAGCAGGGCGTGGACCTGTCCGGTGGCCAATGGCAGAAGATCGCCATTGCCCGCGCATGGATGCGCAATGCGCAGGTGATGATCCTGGATGAGCCAACGGCAGCGCTGGATGCCCGCAGTGAGTTCGAGGTGTTCCAGCGGTTCAGGGAACTGGCGGATAATCGCACCGCCGTACTGATTTCCCACCGCTTTTCCTCGGTACGCATGGCCGACCGCATCCTGGTGCTGGCCGATGGCCGGATCGAGGCCAGCGGTACCCATGCGCAGCTGATGGCGCAGGGCGGCCGCTATGCCGAGCTGTTCGAGCTGCAGGCGGCGGGTTACCGCTGAGAACGCCTCTCGTTCCGCCCAATGAGAACTTGTCTCATTTGAGATAGAATCACCCCCGACGACTTTCGATAGATACGCCCATGTCCTCCGCTTTCGGCGCCGAAACGGTGCTTGAGGTCCGTCACTGGACCGATGCCTACTTCAGCTTCACCACCACCCGCGACAGCGGTTTCCGCTTCGAGAACGGCCAATTCGTGATGATCGGCCTGGAAACCGAGGCGCGACCGCTGCTGCGCGCCTATTCCATTGCCAGTGCCAACTGGGAAGAACAGCTGGAGTTCTTCAGCATCAAGGTGCAGGACGGCCCGCTGACCTCGCGCCTGCAGCACATCAAGCCGGGCGACAAGGTACTGGTCGGCAAGAAGCCCACCGGCACCCTGCTGATCAGCGACCTGCATCCCGGCAGGAACCTGTACCTGCTGGGCACCGGCACCGGCCTGGCGCCGTGGCTGTCGGTCATCAAGGACCCGGAAACCTACGAGCGCTTCGAGAAGGTGATCCTGTGCCACGGCGTGCGCTACGAAAAGGACCTGGCCTACCGCGATTACTTCGAGAGGGAACTGCGCGAGCACGAGTTCCTCGGCGAGATGATCGGCGACAAGCTGCTGTACTACCCGGCCGTCACCCGCGAGCCGTTCGCCAACCAGGGCCGCCTGACCCAGCTGATGGAGAGCGGCGAGATGCAGCGCACCCTCGGCCTGCCGGAACTGAGCCCGGAAAACGACCGCGCGATGATCTGCGGCAGCCCGCAGATGCTGGCCGACCTGCGTACCGTGCTCGACGCCCGGGGCTTCCAGGTTTCGCCGCGCATCGGCCAGCCGGGCCACTACGTGTTCGAGCGCGCGTTCGTCGAGAAGTGATGCTGCAACGGTAGTGCCGGCCGCTGGCCGGCGCTTCCTGGCCCACGGGGTTGCCGGCCAGCGGCCGGCACTACCTCACAGCAGCGCTTCGATCGCGCTGCGCAACTGCTCCGGCCTGGTGGTGGGCGCATGCCGCGACGCCACCTGCCCCTGGCGATCGACCAGGAACTTGCTGAAATTCCACTTGATGCGGGCACTGCCGAGCAGGCCACGCTTTTCGTGCGTCATCCAGGCCCACAACGGATCAGCGCCCTCGCCGTTGACCTCGATCTTCTCCGACAGCGGGAAGCTGACCGGATAGTCCAGCGAACAGAACTGGCGGATCTGCGCGGCATCACCGGGCTCCTGCGCACCGAACTGGTTGCACGGGAAGCCGATCACCACCAGGCCGCGTTCGCGGTAGTCCTGCCACAACTGTTCCAGCCCGGTGTACTGCGGGGTGAAGCCACAGCGGCTGGCGACGTTGACCAGCAGCAACGCGCGCCCTTGGTACTGCGCCAGCGCCTGCGGATGGCCGTCGAGGTCACGGAAGCTGAAATCGTAGGCGGTGGTCATGGTGACGGGCCGTGGGCGGTAAATGCATGGTACCCGCGCCCGGACCCGCCAGCATGCCTTTTGACACAAGTGCGGGCGCCGCCGGCCGGGTTACCCTCGGGCCCTTGTTTGCCTTACCGGAGTTCCTGCCTTGACCACCCGCCTTGCCCTTGCCGTGGCCATGTCCCTCGGCCTTGCCCTGCCCGCCTTCTCGGCCGGCGCCGCCACCCCGGCTGCCAGCACCAATGCCCAGCAGGCCAATCCGTTCTTCGCCGAAAGCCCGTTGCCCCTGCATTATCCGCAGTTCGACCGGATCAAGGACAGCGACTTCGCCCCGGCCTTCGACGCCGGCATGGCGCAGCAGCTGAAGGAAGTGGAAGCGATCGCCAACAACAAGGCCAAGCCGACCTTCGACAACACCATCATCGCCCTGGAAAAGAGCGGTGACATCCTCGACCGCGCGACCACCGTGTTCTTCAGCCTGGTCGGCGCCGATACCAATGACACCCGCAAGAAGCTGCAGGCCGACTACTCGGCGAAGTTTGCCGCGCACAGCGATGCGATCGCGCTGAACGGCAAGCTGTTCGCCCGCATCCAGGCGCTGTATGACACCCGCAGCCAGCTGGGCCTGGACGCCGAAGGCGTGCGCCTGGTCGAGAAGTATTACGACAACTACGTGCGCGCAGGCGCCAAGCTGTCCGACGCCGACAAGGCCAAGCTGAAGGAGATGAACGCCGAGCTGGCCAACCTGGGCACCAGGTTCAGCCAGAACGTGCAGTCGGAGGTGAACGCTTCGGCGATCACCGTCGACGACGTCAAGGAACTGGACGGCCTGTCCAAGGAGCAGATCGCCGCCGCCGCCGAAGCCGCCAAGGCCCGCGGCCAGGACGGCAAGTACGTGATCACCCTGCTCAACACCACCGGCCAGCCGCCGCTGACCAACCTGGCCAACCGCGCCCTGCGCCAGAAGATCTACGAAGCATCGGTCAGCCGTGGCAGCCGTGGCGGTGAGTTCGACAACACCGCGCTGGTCTCGCGCATCATGCAGCTGCGTGCCGACAAGGCCAAGCTGATGGGCTTCCCGAACTTCGCGGCCTACAACCTGACCAACCAGACCGCCAAGACGCCGGAAGCGGTCAACGCGATGCTGGGCAAGCTGGCCCCGGCCGCGGTGGCCAACGCCAAGCGCGAAGCCGCCGACCTGCAGGCGATGATCGACCAGGAACAGAAGGCCGCAGGCAAGCCGACCTTCAAGCTGGAACCGTGGGACTGGGCCTTCTACAGCGAGAAGGTGCGCCAGGCCAAGTACAACTTCGACGAGTCGCAGCTGAAGCCGTACTTCGAAATGAAGAACGTGCTGGAGAACGGCGTGTTCCATGCCGCCAACCTGGAATTCGGCCTGACCTTCAAGCAGCGCACCGACCTGCCGGTCTATCACGATGACGTGACCGTCTACGACGTGTTCGATGCCGACGGCAGCCAGCTGGCGATCTTCATCTTCGACCCGTATGCACGCGCCTCCAAGCGCGGTGGCGCGTGGATGAACTCCTACGTCTCGCAGTCGAAGCTGACCGGCTTCAAGCCGGTGGTTGCCAACCACCTGAACATCCCGAAGCCGCCGGCCGGCCAGCCGACCCTGCTGACCTGGGATGAGGTGAACACCACCTTCCACGAGTTCGGCCACGCCCTGCACGGCATGTTCTCCAACGTGAAGTACCCGTACTTCTCGGGCACCTCGGTGCCGCGTGACTTCGTCGAGTTCCCCTCGCAGGTCAACGAGATGTGGGCTGACAACCCGGTCATCCTGAAGAACTACGCCAAGCACTACCAGAACGGTTCGGCGATGCCGCAGGCGCTGCTGGACAAGGTGCTGGCGGCGGCCAAGTTCAACCAGGGCTTCGCCACCACCGAGTACCTGGGTGCGGCCATGCTGGATCAGCGCTGGCACCAGATCGGCGCCGACCAGGTGCCGGCGGCCAAGGACGTGATGGCCTTCGAGCGCGCCGCGCTGGAGAAGGACGGCATCTACTACGCGCCGGTTCCGCCGCGTTACAAGACCCCGTACTTCAGCCACATCATGGGCGGCTATTCGGCCGGCTACTACGCCTACATCTGGTCGGAAGTGCTCGACGCCAACACCCAGAAGTGGTTCAAGGACAATGGCGGCCTGAGCCGCAAGAACGGCGACCACTTCCGCGCCACGCTGCTGTCCAAGGGCGGCAGCGTCGACGCGATGCAGCTGTTCCGCGATTTCGCCGGCCACGAGCCGCAGATCGAACCGCTGCTGGAAAAGCGTGGCCTGACCGGCGCCGGCAACTGATCGCCTGCGCGGTAGCGTGAAACGAAAACCGCCCGGGAGACCGGGCGGTTTTTTTGTGGCATCCACCCATGGCGTGGATCTACTGCAGTCCCGGTAGATCCCATCCATCCGTGGATGATCTCCGGTCACCGCCGGAACAGCCGCTCCCACCATCGGCTTTTTGGAGCAACTGCAGGAGAGGTATGGGCGCCCAGGAACTCCTGCAGTTGGGCCGCGGCGGCCTCCGCGTACAGCAACGCGCCATCGGGGGCGCAGTTGAGTAGATTGCTCATGCTGGTCGATGCATTGAGGTCCATCGGGTTCGGCTCGACCACCTCGCTTGCTTCCAGCAATCCGCATTCCTTGCCGATGGCATCATCGACAACGCTCCAGAACACGGCCAGTCGACCATCGGAAAACAGCTCGTCCAGACGCGCACGCAGTTCATTGTCCCCGCCGTAGTCCGCGCGCATCTGCTTCAGCCGGTCATGCGTGATGAAGACACCACCACCGTAGTTCTCGCGCAGGTGGTTTCCGGCAGCGGCGTCCGCCCACTGCGGCGGCACCAGTTGCCGCCAGTCCGCGAAATAACGGGCAATCACTGGGTCGTCGATGAAGAACGAAAGGGCGCTCCCGCGAAGGTAATGATACCGGCGCAGGTGACCGGCCACGATCGCCAGGTACAACGCGTGCCCCTTCTCGAAAGGCACTTCGGCGCTGATCGCGCGGGCCTCGTCGATGCGTTCCTGCAACTGCTCCATGTAGAACGGCTCGATCCGGAACCGCTGTTGCAGCGCCTCGACCAGCGTCACGTCCTGCAGCGCACGGAAATAGATGTCACGGATCTCCGAATCCGCGACTGGATGGTAGGTGATGTCCCAACCCATGCTGCAACGCCTTCAGGAATGCGGTAATCCCGCCGACCCAACAGCTTAGCGTCGACGACGCCCACGCGCGGAGCAGACCGTGCAACACACGGATTTGGCGTCAGTGAGTGTCGCATCCGGCCCGCTCTACCCCCCCCGCGCACCCTTTAGCGTGGCGCCACGTATCCGCCCGGCACGCCTTCCGGCGACAGCACCAGCTGCCACAGCTGCGCGTGCCGGCAGCGGAAGGTGGCCATCGACCCGGCCAGGTAGAAGCGCCACATGCGGCGGAAGTGCTCGTCGTAGCGCGCATCCAGCCGTGGCCACGCCGCCTCTACGTTGCGCCGCCAGGCCTGCAGGGTCAGGTCGTAGTCGGTGCCGAAGTTGTGCCAGTCCTCCAGCACGAAACGGCCTTCGAACGCCTTGGTGATCTGCACTGCCGACGGCAGCATCGAGTTGGGGAAGATGTAGCGCGCGATCCACGGATCGGTGCGATGCCGGGAGATGTTGGTGCCGATGCTGTGCAACAGCAGCAGGCCGCGCGGCGACAGGCAGCGCTTGGCCACCTCGAAGAAGCCCGCGTAGTTCTTGTCACCGACGTGCTCGAACATGCCGATCGAGAAAATCGCATCGAACGGTTCGTCCAGCTCGCGGTAGTCCTGCAGTCGGATCTCGATCGGCAGGCCCGCGCACAGGTTCCGCGCGAACTCGGCCTGCTCCTGCGAAATCGTCACGCCGACGCCACTGACACCGTAGCGCTCAGCGGCGAACTTCAGCGCTTCGCCCCAACCGCAGCCGATGTCCAGCACGCGCTGGCCCGGGCGCAGGCCCAGCTTGCGGCAGACCAGGTCGAGCTTGGCTTCCTGTGCGGCGTCGAGATCATCGGCGTTGCGCCAATAGCCGCAGCTGTAGACCAGGCGCTGGCCGAGCATGGCCTGGTAGAGATCGTTGCCCAGGTCGTAATGACGGCGTCCGACCTCGTAGCTGCCCTGCCCCGCCTGCAGGTTGAACAGGCGCGCCTTCAGCGCATCGGCCACTTCGCGCCAGCCGTGCACCCGTTCATCCAGGTGCGCCTGCATCAGGTGGACGAGGAATTCATCCAGGACGTTCGCATCCCACCACCCTTCCATGTAGCTCTCGCCCAGGCCGAGCGAGCCCTGGCCCATGACCCGCGCGAAGAAGCGCGGGTCATGCACCTGGATGTCCTGTGGCTGGGTGCCGCCGATGCGGACCCCGGCTTCGTGGAGCAGGCCGGCGACCCGCTCCTGCAACCCTGTATCCACGCCACCTCCTCGACTGCGCTCAACCGCGTGCGAACAGCTCCACGTAGTCCTTGGCCACGTGCGGCAACAGCACCGCCGCCGGCACATCGGCGGTCTGGGTGCCGTCCGAGTATGGACCCACCTGGTAAGGCGGGAACACAAAGCGCAGCGCGGTGATCTGCCCCTTGTCGTCGGTCACTGGCTGGAACTGGCTGAAATTGTCGGCCTGCGGGCCGGTCCCGTCGGCGATCATGCGCGATGCGTTGCGCAGCGATTCCTGCAGCTGGGCCGGGTCCATGTCCTCGCCGCTGAGGCGGGTGGCCACGCGCTCGCGCAGCTGGTCGGCGACGAACTCACTGATCACCTTCCAGCCCTTGGCATCGGCCACCAGCTTGTCGGCGCTGAGCATCTGCTGCTGCGCCGGCAGCCACACGAAGCGCGCCACCAGCGGTTCGCCATGGGCGCCACCGGTATAGCGGCTGCCATCGGCACTGACCACCACCAGCTGCGGCGTTTCCAGCAGCTTCTCGAAGCTCAGCGACAGCTCGTAGGGCATGGTCGGCTTGTCGTTGCCAAGCCCGTCCAGCGCCTGCTGCAGGTCGCTGCGTGCGCTGGTGGCATAGTCCTGCAGCGCGCGCGCCAGGCCGGGGTAGCGGTCGATACCCGCCGGGTAGCTGATGCCCACCACCTCACGCTCGTTGTTCTCGATCACGTCGCGCAGGTCCAGCGGCGCTTCCGTGGCCGGCGTCTCGCCGGCGGCGGTGGCTTCGGCGGCGGGCGCCGCGTCGGTCGCCGGCGCCGGCTCGCTTTCACGCTGGCAACCGGCCAGCAACAGCACGCCCACCACGCCGGCCAGCACGCTGCCGTGCAGTGGCCGGTTGTTTCCAATCTTCATCGGGATCCCCTGTTCATGTTTGTACATCATCGCCTGCCATGGCTGAAGCGTGGCCCGCTGGCATTCAGCCAACGAGCAGGTCGTGGTACTCCTCGTGCCGCTGCAGGAAAGCCTCGGCGTAGGAACATGCCGGCACCACCTTGTACTTCTGCTCGCGGGCGAAACGCAGTGCCACGCGGGTCAGCTCACCGGCGATGCCACGGCCGGCGATCGGCTCGGGCACCTCGGTGTGGGTGATCACCATGCGCTTGCGCTTGATCTGGTAGTCCAGCACCGCCAGCTGTCCTCGCACACGGGCGGTGAAGCGGTGGTTGGCCAGGTCGTGTTCGACCTCGTAGGCCAGACCGGGGGGCGTGACCGAAGCCATGGAACTGTCTCCTGCGGCGACTGCGTGGATGGTGCGCAGCCGGGCGCCATGATCGCGTGAAGCCTGAACAGGGGCAAGTCCAGTCCATTCACGTCAGTTTTAGCCCTCAAGCTGGAGGCGGGCCGGCCGCTATCGCCTATGGAGGGGTACGGCCAGGCTGGCACGACCCTTGCGACCGTTGACCATGCGCACCACCGTGGAGGCTCCCATGCACGCCAGCAATTCCCATTCCGATACCGACCGCGCCCTGCTGGAGGGCCTGCTTCAACTGGCGGTGGAAGGGCAGACCGAGGATCAGGATTTCCAGCGCATCGGCGAGGAAGTGTTCGCCCGCCTGCTGGATACCTACGGCCAGCAGACCGCGGCCTGACCCGGCCGGGGCGGATCGGACCCGATCCGCCCCGCCACCCGCATCAACCGCCGCCCAGGCGGAAGGTCGGGTTGGAGAGTTCGCGCAGGAAGTGGTTGAAGATGCTCGGCTGCATGGCCAGCATGAAGATCACGCCGAACGCCGCACCTGCCAGGTGCGCGCTGTGGTTGATGCGATCGCCGCCGCGCTTGTCCATCCAGATGCTGTAGCCGACGTAGAACGCGGCGTAGATGATCGCCGGTGCCGGGATGAAGAACACCAGGATGATCGACCACGGCTTGATCAGGATGAAGGCGAACAGCACCGCCGACACCGCACCGGATGCCCCGAGGCTGAGGTAGTTCGGGTTCTTCTGGTTCTTCAGGTAGCTGGGCAGGATCGAGACCAGCAGCGCGCCGATGTAGAACGCCGGGTAGGTCAGGTAGCTGCCGGTCAGCTGCACCATCACGCTCTCGATGAATCCCCCGAAGAAGAACAGGGTGATCATGTTGAAGATCAGGTGTGACCAGTCGGCATGGATGAAGCCATAGGTCACCAGCCGGTCGTACTGGCGATGGCGGTCGACGGCCGGCGGCCACAGGATCAGGCGATCGGCCAGCTTGCGGTTGTTGAACGCCATCCACGACAGGATGGCGGTGATGGCGATCAGCAGCAGATTGACGGGGGTCATGTCAGGCTCAGGCGCTACGGTAGTTGTCGACCATACGATAGCGTTTCGCGTACCAACCGAAGGCCAACGCCGCGACGAAGGCGAAACCGGCGAAGAAGAACATCAGGAACGCCGCTTCGCTCAGGCCCGTACTGGCGATCCTGTGGGTCACGGCATCGTTGCGCACGGCAGCGTTCGACAGCAGCACCCACAGGTTGCCGATGGTGGTGGTCAGGTTCCAGAAGCTCATCACCACGCCCTTCATCGCCTGCGGCGCCTGGCTGTAGGCGAACTCCAGGCCGGTGGCCGAGACCAGCACCTCACCGAAGGTCAGCAGCGCATACGGCAGCATCTGCCAGAAGATCGACATGGCGTTGCCGCCGTCCATCACCACCTGGATGCCGCCGACCACGATCCAGGCCAGGCCGCTGAAGGCGATGCCGGCGGTCATGCGGCGCAGCGCGGTCGGCTCGAAGCCGAAGCGGCGCAGGGCCGGGTACAGCACCAGGTTGTTGAACGGAATCAGGATCATCACCAGCAGCGGATTCAGTGCCTGCATCTGCGAGGCGGTGAACCAGTTCGGCATCTGCATCTGCTGGCCCTGCAGGACCCAGGTCGAGGCCTTCTGGTCGAACAGCGAGAAGAACGGCGTGGTCAGCGCGAAGATCACCAGCACGCGCAGCACCGAGCGCACGCCTTCCACGGCTTCGGCCGGATGCTGGCCACGGGCGCGATCGAGCTGCAGCCAGGTGCCACCGCCGATGCCCGCCAGGATCGACACCAGCGCCAGGCACAGGCAGATCACGATGCCCAGCGAGCCGACCAGGCCGAACGAGGCCGCAGCCAGCGCCAGGCCGAGCACGGCGATCACCAGGCCCGGACGGCCCTGGCCGGCCACGCGCGTGGTCAGCGCGGTGCGCACCACGTTGGCGAACGAATGCGGATCCTTCGGCGGCAGCGGCACCAGCACGTAGCGCTTGCGGCCCAGCCAGAACACGAAGGTGGCAATGAACATCAGGATGCCCGGGATACCGAACGCCCACTGCGGACCCCAGTTCTTCAGTACCAGCGGGATCAGCAGCGAGGCGAACAGCGAGCCGAAGTTGATGATCCAGTAGAAGGCGTCGAAGACGATCTTGGCCAGGTGCTTGTTGCTCTGGTCGAACTGGTCGCCCATGAACGAGGCCACCAGCGGCTTGATGCCACCGGCACCCAGCGCGATCAGGCCCAGGCCGAGGAAGAAGCCCTCGCGGCTGTTCTCGAACAGCGCCAGGCACAGGTGGCCGGCGCAGTAGACCAGACTGAACCAGAGGATGGTGTGGTACTTGCCGAAGAACCTGTCGGCCAGCCAGCCACCGAGCAGCGGGAAGAAGTACACGCCGATCATGAAGCTGTGCATGATGTCCTTGGCTTCACCAGCACGGCCTTCCGCAGTGATTTCCTGCAGCAGCAGCGAGGTGATCAGGAACTGCACCAGGATGTTGCGCATCCCGTAGAAACTGAACCGTTCGCAGGCCTCATTGCCGATGATGTACGGAATCTGGCGCGGCATCTTTCCTTGGCCGGCGATGGGGGCGACTGCGTCGTGGCTCATCCTGTAAGGCATTCCTGCAAAGCGAAAGGCGCAAGGTTACCGGAACCAGGGCTTGCGAAGCACGCTGCAGGGCTGCATGACAACGGTGCCAATCCATGGCAGGCAGTGCAGGCCCTGCCGGAAGTCACGGCACCTGCACGACAAAAGCGTAAACTTATCGTTATGCGCCCCCTCGCCCCCGCCCGCCTCCTGCTCAGCTGCCTTGCGCTGTTGCTGGCATTGCAGGCGCAGGCACGACCACAGGCGCCGGCCGCCGTTGCCAGTGAGAGCGAACCTCGGCAGCTGACGGTAGCCGCGCTGGAGCTGCCCAGCCGCGATGACGCGCAATGGAAGCAGCGTCGCGAGCAGGTCGCTCAACTGCTGACCGACCTGCAGCCGGACGTGATCTCGGTGCAGCAGGTGCTGCAGCAGCAAGGCCGCAACCCGGCCTGCTGGCTGGCCAGCCGGCTGCGCTACAGCTGCGACTTCGTCACCGCCGACCCACCCAGCCAGCCACTGCGCCATGGCAACGCCATGCTGACCCGACTGCCGGTGAGCGAGGACGGCGTGACCCTGCTGCATCCTCCCGGCACCTTCAGTGCGGCCGGCATGATGCGGCTGAAGCTGGGCGAGGCGCTGGTCAACATCTATGTGGCGCGGCTGCGCCCGGACCCGGACGAGGCCCCCGCCCGCCAACACCAGACCAGCGACCTGATGACCTGGATCGACGCCACCGCCGAAGGCATGCCCAGCCTGATCGCGGGCGACTTTTCGGCCAGCACGGTGGAGCTGGTGCGGAGCACGCCCGGCTTCCAGCCGGCACGGCGCAATCCCGGCGGCCGCCCCGAGCCGCCTGCGGCCAGTGGCGGCGGCGCCAGTGGCCACGGCTTGGACGTGCTGTTCCAGGTCAAGCACTTCGGCGGCATCCGCCAGCAGCCGATCCTGCTGCCCGCCGACGGCGACCTGCCCGAGCTGCGCCTGGGCGTGCTGGCAACCCTGCGCCTGCAGGACGATACGGCCACCGCCGAATAGGTCGTGCCGGTCGCTGGCCGGCTCCCTCGGGACCACACGATTGCCGGCCAGCGGCCGGCACTACCGTATGAGTCCTGCAACAGAAAAGGCCGGGGTCTCCCCCGGCCTTTCCACTCATCCCGTCACCGCGATCAGGCGATCGCTTCCTGGTAACGACGCTCGACTTCATTCCAGTCGATGACGTTGAAGAACGCGCCGATGTATTCCGGGCGGCGGTTCTGGTACTTCAGGTAGTACGCGTGCTCCCACACGTCCAGGCCGAGGATGGGGGTGTTGCCTTCCATCAGCGGGCTGTCCTGGTTGCCGGTGCTCTCGACCACGACCTTCTTGTCCGGGGTCACGCTCAGCCACGCCCAGCCGCTGCCGAAACGGGTCAGCGCCGCCTTGGTGAAGGCGTCCTTGAACTTGTCGAAACCGCCCAGGTCCTTGTCGATGGCCTTGGCCACGTCGCCCACCGGGTTGCCGCCAGCATTCGGAGCCATCACGGTCCAGAACAGCGAGTGGTTGGCATGGCCACCACCGTTGTTGCGCACCGGGCCCTGCAGGTTCTCCGGCAGCGACTTGAGCTTCTTCACCAGCTCTTCGACCGGCAGGTCAGCGTACTCGGTGCCTTCCAGCGCCGCGTTGACGTTGTTGATGTAGGTCTGGTGATGCTTGGTGTGATGGATTTCCATCGTCGCCGCATCGATATGCGGCTCCAGCGCGTCGTAGGCGTAGGACAGCTTGGGCAGGGTGTAGGCCATGATGCATCTCCTGATTGCGAGGGCACCCGACGATGTCGGGCGGTGCGCGGTGAATGATGGGGACAGACCATCAGATTACCAAGGGGGATGTAAAGGAAATTGCGTCCTGCCAGTGAGCACGACGGCAATTGTTACGCAGCAGTGACGCGGCGCCGCCCTCATGCACCATGCAGCGCGCAGGCGCTACAGTGCGTGCACCACCCTCGCCCGCCCCTGCCCATGCGCAACCCCCGGCTGCTGATCACCGCCATCGCCCTGCTGCTGCTCGGCCTGGTCGCCAACCATTTCCTGCAGCGGCCGCCGACGCCACAGTTCGCACCGGACCTGCAGGGAACACCGACCACACGGGCGCCTGCCACGGCCACGCCCGGAGGGGACAACGGCCTGCCCGCGTTCCTGCCCACCGAAGCACGCGCGACCATCGCCCTGATCCAGCGTGGCGGCCCGTTCCCGCACCGTCAGGATGGCACCACCTTCGGCAACCGCGAGCAGCAACTGCCGCAACGTCCGCGTGGCTACTACCGCGAGTACACCGTCGACACCCCCGGTGCACGCACGCGTGGCACGCGCCGCATCGTCACCGGCGGCGATCCGCCGGAGGCGTGGTACTACACCGACGACCACTACGAATCGTTCCGCAGCTTCACCGTACCGGCCCAGGGAGCGCAATGATGAGCCACGATGATTTCGGCCTCGGCCTGCATGACATCAATAATGCCGGTGTCTATGCCATCGACAGCGATGACATCGGCGCACTGGCCGCAGCAATGCGCGATGCCAGCCTCAAGGTGATCCGCATCGACCTGGAAGGCGTGACGGACAAGCGCACCCTGCTCGCCCGGCTCGCCGCGCAACTGGATTTCCCGGCCGGTTTCGGCGGCAACTGGGATGCACTGTCGGACAACCTGCGTGATCTGCAATGGCTGCCGGCCAACGGCTACGCGCTGTTCCTGTGCGACGTGGACGCGCTGCGCGCCGCCGCGCAGAAGGACTTCGACACCCTGCTGGACGTGATGGATGAAGCCAGCCGCGATTGGGTCGGTCGCGATGTGCCGTTCTGGGTGTTCCTGTCACAGAGCACGTAAGGCCAGTGCCTGGGTAGAGGCCGACCTTGGTCGGCGCTTCTGCGCCAACCAGGATTGGCATCTACCAAAGCACGAGCCTGCCAGGCGTGGCGCCCCTTGCCTACCGGCTCCCGTTATCTTCCTGCAGCTCTTTCTTGAACGGAATGTCCGGCGGCGGTCGCGCCACCGCCGGCTGGTCCTGCATGTTGGGGTTGGTCAGGCCGCAGCCGCCACCCGCCTGCAGGATCGAGATCACGCAGGAGATCTTCGTACCGGTGCCCGGCAACGGAATCTCCATCGACTTGATGCCCTTGCGCACCCATTCGGCCAGCAGCGATTCCTGCGGCACCCAGTACTTGTCGAACGACGTCGGCGTGTAGTCGTACGGTGGACGTTTCAGCCATGTGCCCGATTGCGCGATGCGCTCCTTGCTCCAGCCGTCGTTGGCGCCCCCGGGCGCACCGCGCTCGGCGTGGCCATCGCCGTCCTGGCCCGGCACGCGCACGCTGCCATCGGCATTGAACAGGCCATTGCCCCTGCCGGCGGCGCTGGCCTGGCGGGCACCGCCATTGCTGCCGTCGCGGCTGCGGCTGGAAGATCCCCAGTCATCGCCCTTGGCCGGTGTCGCCCAGTTGCCGGGATCGGGGGCCGGGCGCGCTCCCGCGTTTGCCGGTGTGCTGCTGGAGGCCGACGGACGCGTGCTGCTGCTCGTCTGCGCCGCGCTGCCCTGGGCCGCAGCCGCAGGCGTCACGGTGGCACTGCCACTGGAGGATGCCGGTGCCGCCGCCGGTGCCGGGGCCACTTCACGCTCCCGCACCTGTACATCACGGCCGGTGGGCGCGCGTACGGCGGGCTCACGCCCGGCCACCGCCGCCATCCGCACCTGCGGATCGGCCACTACCTGCACTTCACGTTCACGCACCTGCACGTCCTGCTGTGGCACGCGCACCTGCATTTCAGGGCTGCGCAGCGGTTTGGGCGCGACCGGCGCTTCGACGGTGCTGACTTCGCGTTCGCGCACCTGGATGTCACGCACCTGTGGTGTGTGCACGGCCAGCTCCGGGGTGCGCACCTGGGCAGGCGCCGGCAGCGCGTGCACCGGCTGCACGCTGCGCTCGCGTACGCTGGGCGTGCTGTCCCGCGGCACGACGCTGACTTCGGTTCGCGGCACGCTGACCGGCGGCACCACGAAATCCGTGCTGGCCTGCGCCACTTCGGTGGCCTGGACCGGTGAAGGCGGCGGCGCGGCAACCGGCGCCGGCTCGGCTTCGGCTGGCGGCGGAGGAACACTGGCGGTCGGCGCGGATGCAGGGGACGATGCGGCGGCTTCGGCAGTCGCCGGGCGCGAAGCAGGAGCCGTGGCGGCGCCCGCCTGCTGCCCCGTCGCAACCCGACCTGCCGCGGCGGCCGCAGCGACTTCGGCGCCTGGCTGATCGCCCCCACCTTCCTGGGTCGCGCGGCCGACGAACTCCACCTGCACGCGCTCGCCGTCGGTGCCCTCTTCGTCTGGCGCAGTGGTGCGGATCACCGCCACCCACAGCAGCAGCATGAAGAACAGCAGGTGCAGCAGTGCGCTGATCAGCGCCGAGGTCCAGCGCATCCAGCGCTGGTCGCGCGGCGCAGCGTCCCAGTCCTGCCAGAACAGACGGCGCAACGCCTGCCACGGTGACAACTGCGGCGATTGGCCTGGCCGGGCGGGCAGCGGACGCGGCAGCAATACCGCAATCACTTCGCGGGCATGCAACGGCCGCGGCAGCGGCCCCAGCGAGCGCAGCCACAACGCCCAGCCATAAGGCAGGCGCGTGGTCTTCTCAAGGACGGCGCGGGGCTGCTGGCGGGCCAGCAGCAGATCGATGAGTTGCTCGGCCCGGGTCAGAGGCACGCGTCAGCGATCAGGCGACGTTGTCGCGCGGGATGTACGGCGCGTGGCCGCTGTCGTGGTCGGTCGCGTCGCGCACGGCGGTCACGCCCGGCACGCGGCCCATCAGGGTCTTTTCGATGCCCTGCTTGAGCGTCACGTCGGCCATGCCGCAGCCCTGGCAGCCACCACCGAAACGCAGCAGCACCACGCCGTCGGCCGAGACTTCCTGCACGGCCACCTTGCCGCCATGCGAGGCCAGCTGCGGATTGACTTCGTTCTCCACCACCCAGTGCACGCGCTCGACCAGCGAGGCCGCATCACCGGGCGCTTCACCCTTGATGCGCGGCGCCTTGATGGTCAGCTGCTGGGCACCGGCGGTGCCGGCGACGATGTCGATCTCGGCACCGTCGAGCCAGCCAACGCTGCCGGCATCGACATAGAGGGTGAAGCCATCGCAGTCCACCGCCCACTCGTCGCCCAGCAGGTCGGTGGGTTCGGCGAACTCCAGCCGGGCGTCGGCGCGCGGGGTACCGGGGTCGACCGCGCTCAGGCGCACGCCCATGCCAGGCACGCCCTCGCGTTCGATCAGCTTGCGGAAATGGGTCTGGGCAGTGTCGGAGATCTGGATCATCAGGCTATTCTAGCCAAGTAAGCGTCAGCCGCTCATTCGGTTTATACACCGTCCGGCGCATTGTTCAGTCAACACGAGGTGGAGATTCCCATGGCCGACCTGATTCCACTGGCCCAGGCCCGTTGCGTGCCACGCAAAGGCAGCGACCACAAGCTCGGCGAAGCCCGCCTGGCCGAATTGCTGCCGCAGGTTCCCGGCTGGGAGCTGAGCGAGGGCGGGCAGGCCCTGACGCGCACCTTCCGCTTCAAGGATTACTACGCCACCATGGCCTTCGTGAACGCGCTGGCCTGGATTGCACACCGCGAGGACCACCATCCGGACCTGGGCGTGCACTACGACCGCGCGGTCGTGCGCTTTTCCACCCACGACGTGGGCGGTCTGAGCGAGAACGACTTCATCTGCGCGGCGAAGACTTCGGCCCTGACGGAGCAACTGCCATGAACGTACGCTTGCTGAGCCTGTCCCTGATCGCTGCGGCCGGCCTGCCCGGCTGCGGCTCATCCGAACCGCCGGCACCACCGCCGCCGCCGCCGACCGAAGTCGCAGCAGTGAAGACGCCGCCGCCGCAGTACCCGCTTGAACTGGCCTGCATGGGCGTGGGCGGCACCAGCACGTTCAAGGTGACCATCGGCACCGACGGCAAGCCGAGCGAGGTCGCCCTGCTGACTGGCGCGGGCAACCCGCAGCTGGACGAACTGGCCAAAACCGCCGTGCAGGGTTGGCAGTTCAAGGCCGCGACCCGCAATGGCCAGCCGGTGCCGGCCACCATCCAGGTGCCGGTCAGTTTCAACCCGCCGCAGCCGAAGCCGGACCAGTGCTTCGCCATTGAAGAGCGCCTGCGCCGCGGCGGCTGATCGCACGCACCCGACGAGGCCAGCCGGCGCCCGCCTCGCCCTCGCCGCCCCGGCCCTGTCCGGGGCGGTTGTCTGTTGACCAGGACTGCGTCGGTAGATGCTGCAGATTCCCCCCGAAAACATCTGGATTGCGCTGGCGGTCACCCTCGCGGCCGGCCTCGCCACTGCGATCGGCAGCCTGCTGGTGCTGTTCTCGCGCCGGCCCAGCCCGCGCCTGCTGGCCTTCGGCCTGGCCTTCGCCGGCGGCGCGATGGTCTATGTGTCGCTGTCGGAAATCCTCAACAAATCCATTGCTTCGTTCGCACTGGCCCATGGCGAGCGCACCGGCTTCACCTACGGCACCCTGGCGTTCCTGCTGGGCGTGATCGTGATCGTGCTGATCGACCACTTCATTCCCAACCCGCATGACAGCCTGGACAAGCAGGATCCCGCGTTCCGCGAAAACAGCCGCGAGTACCTGAAGCGGGTCGCGCTGCTGACCTCGGTGGCGATCACCGCGCACAATTTCCCGGAAGGGCTGGCGACCTTCTTCGCCACGCTGGAAAGCCCGTCGGTGGGCATGCCACTGGCCTTTGCGATTGCCATCCACAACATCCCCGAGGGCATCGCGATCGCGGTGCCGGTGTACTTCGCCACCCAGAACAAGGCCTATGCATTCAGCGCCAGCCTGCTGTCGGGCCTGGCCGAGCCGGTGGGCGCCGCGCTCGGCTACTGGCTGCTGTCCGGGTCGCTGTCGCACGCCACCTTCGGCTGGGTGTTCGGGCTGATTGCCGGCGTGATGGTGTTCCTGGCGCTGGATGAGCTGCTGCCGGCCGCCAAGCGCTATGCGAAGGGCCACGAAACCGTCTATGGGCTGGTGGCGGGCATGGGCACGCTGGCGATCAGCCTGGTGCTGTTCAAATGGTGAGGGGTTCCCGGTTCGCCCTGTAGAGTTGAGCCATGCTCGACCGGCTTTCGCGCAGCACGGCCGAACCGCCGTCAGCGCAGGCGATCCAGCGCCTCGACCAGTTCATCGGCCAGCGGCGCGTTCAGCACATACGGGCTCTTGCCGTCGTCCAGTGCGAACTCCAGCGAGGCCGCGTGCAGGAACAGGCGCTTCAGCCCGATCTGCTCACGAAGCCGCTTGTTGACTGCCGGATCACCGTACTTGTCGTCACCGGCCACCGGATGGCCCAGATGCTGGGCATGCACGCGGATTTGATGGGTGCGGCCGGTTTCGATGCGCACCTCGCAGTACGAATGGCCGCCGCGGCGCTCCAGCACCCGGAAGTGACTGATCGATTCCTTGCCGATCGCATTCACCTGTACATGGCGCTCGCCGCCCTGGCGCAGGCCCACGTGCAGCGGCGCGTCGACGGTCATCACACCGTCCGGCATGCGGCCGGCCAACAGGGTCAGGTAGCGCTTGCGGATGCCGGCGCCGTGGTCTTCACGCAACAGCGCCTGCAGTTCGCTCAGCGCCGAACGCTTCTTGGCCACGATCAGCAGGCCCGAGGTGTCGCGATCCAGCCGATGGACCAACTCCAGTGTCTGTCCCGGGCGCAAGGCGCGCAGGGTCTCGATGGCACCGAAGCTGATGCCGCTGCCGCCGTGGCTGGCCACGCCGGAGGGCTTGTTCAGGGCCAGCAGCCGGGCGTCCTCGAAGACGATGGCCTGCTCCAGCCGGCGCATGAACGCCTCTGGCGGGCCGGCCTTGTCTCCTTCCTCACTGAGACGGACCGGCGGCACACGCACCTCATCGCCCGCCTCCAGCTTGCGCTCGGCCTTGGCGCGGCCGCCGTTCACCCGAACCTGCCCGCTGCGCACCAGCTTGTACACCAGGCTGCGCGGGGCTCCCTTCAGCTGGCCGAGCAGGAAGTTGTCCAGGCGCTGGCCGGCGCGGTCGGCGGGAACGGTGATCATGCGCACGGAAGGCTTGTCGCCAGCGGGTTTGGTCGGGTCTTGGGCGGTCATCAGGCTGTTTATTCTGTTACACTCGGGGGGCGAGATAAGGGATTGATTTCGTTGGAAGTTACTCAGGGCCAGAAGCCCAGCTTCCGACGAATCCGGCACAGTGCGCGACCACCGCCCGCGGGGCGGCCATGTTAGCGGCTCACCGGCCTTCCCGGCCATCGCCGGATGCCTGACACGCAACCGTGCTGAACATGTCCCGCGTGGCGCTCCAGCCTGGCTGACAGCTGCCTGCGGCCCTGCAACACCCAAAACCCATAAGAGTGAAGCGCTCCCGCGGCCTGCCGTGGTGTCGTAGCGCTGGAAACCCAAGCCGCCCTCCCCGCGCTTGCGCGAATGGGCGGCGAGCCGTGTCCAGAGGCGAAACCCCATGGCGTTCCGCGCGGTAGCCGCTTGCGAGGAACGCAACAATGAAGCGAATGCTGATCAACGCCACGCAGGCTGAAGAGCTGCGTGTTGCCATCGTGGATGGCCAGTCGTTGTATGACATCGACATCGAACAGCCGTCGAAGGAACAGAAGAAGTCCAACATCTACAAGGGCCGGATCTTCCGCATCGAGCCCTCGCTGGAAGCCGCCTTCGTCGAGTACGGCGGTGGCCGCCATGGCTTCCTGCCGCTGAAGGAAATCTCCCGCGACTACTTCCAGGCCGGTGTCGACCACAACAAGGCCGGCATCCGCGAGCTGCTGAAGGAAGGCCAGGAGATCGTTGTCCAGGTCGACAAGGAAGAGCGTGGCAACAAGGGCGCCGCCCTGACCACGTTCATCTCGCTGGCCGGCCGCTACATGGTGCTGATGCCGAATTCGCCCAGCGCCGGCGGCGTGTCCCGCCGCATCGAGGGCGAAGACCGTGCCGCGCTGAAGGAGGCTCTGGACAAGCTGAACATTCCCGACGACATGGGGGTGATCATCCGTACCGCCGGCGTCGGTCGCGATGCGGAAGAGCTGCAGTGGGACCTGGACTACCTGCTCAACGTCTGGCGCGCCATCGCCGAAGCCGCGCTGAGCAAGCCGGCCCCGTTCCTGATCTACCAGGAATCGCGCCTGATCGTGCGCGCCCTGCGGGACTACCTGCGCGCCGACATCGGCGAGATCCTGGTGGACACCGAGGAGATGTACGAGCACGCCCGCGAATTCATGCAGCAGGTGATGCCGCAGACCCTGCGCAAGCTCAAGCACTACAAGGACGACATCCCGCTGTTCAACCGCTTCCAGATCGAGTCGCAGATTGAAGGCGCCTACGAGCGCAACGTGCGCCTGCCGTCGGGCGGCTCGATCGTGGTCGACCAGACCGAAGCACTGACCGCAGTCGACGTGAACTCCTCGCGCGCCACCAAGGGCAGCGACATCGAGGACACCGCCTTCCAGACCAACCTGGAAGCGGCCGAGGAAGTGGCTCGCCAGCTGCGCCTGCGCGACCTGGGCGGCCTGGTGGTGATCGACTTCATCGACATGGCCTCCAACAAGCACCAGCGCGAGGTCGAGAACCGCCTGGCCAACGCGCTGAAGTACGACCGTGCCCGCGTGCAGGTCGGCCGCATCTCGCGCTTCGGCCTGCTGGAAATGAGCCGCCAGCGCCTGCGCCCGAGCCTGGGCGAATCCAGCCAGATCGTCTGCCCGCGTTGCGACGGCCACGGCCGCATGCGCAGCGTCGAGTCGCTGTCGCTGTCGATCATCCGCGTTGCCGAAGAGCATGCGATGAAGGAAAACACCGGGCAGGTGCTGGTCCAGGCGCCGGTGGAGATCGCCAACTACCTGTTGAACGAGAAGCGCAGCGCCCTGCGCGAGATCGAGCAACGCCACGAAGCGCCGATCGTGATCGTCGCCGACGAGCAGCTGCACACCCCGCACTACGCGGTCACCCGCCTGCGTGAGAACGAGCTGGGTGAAGAGAGCAGCAAGCCCAGCTACCAGCGCGGCACCCCGCGCAAGCTGCCGGTGCACGCCCTGACCAAGGGCCAGCTGAACATCCCGCCGCCGGCAGTGACCCAGGTCAAGCACACCTCTCCCGCCCCGGTGCGCGAGGAAGCGGCTCCGGCTGCAGCCGCTCCAGCTGCGGTCGTGGCAGCGCCAGTGGCGCCGGCTCCGAGCGGCGGCGTGATCGGTTGGCTCAAGCGCGTGTTCGGTGGCGAGCCGGCACCGGCGCCGGCTCCGGCCGCCCCGGCTCCGCGCCAGCAGCAGGACGGTGGTCGCAAGGACCGCAACAAGGATCGCAACAAGGATCGCAAGGACCGTCGCGACGAAAACCGTGGCAACGGTGGCAACGGCAACGCGCAGCAGCAGAAGGATGGCGGCAACCGCAAGGACCGTGGTGAGCAGCGCAACAAGGACGGCCGCAACGGCAACAACGGCAATGCCCAGCAGCAGCCGCAGCAGGGCAGGCAGAAAGAGCCGCAGCAGAAGGATGGCCAGACGCAGCCGCAGCAGCAGAACAAGACGCGCAACGAGCAGCAGGGCCAGAACCAGAACCAGCCGAAGCTGAAGCAGCCCAAGCAGCCACGCCAGCAGCAGGACGGTGACAAGCCGGCCGAGAAGCCGCAGCGCAGCGTCGCCGAGCTGCCGGCCGAGGCCGTGACCGGGGCTGCAGCCGTAGCCGCTACGGCCGTCGCTGCCAACGTCGTGACCGCGCAGGAAGCCACTGCGCCGGTGGCGCCGGTTGCACCGGCTGCCTCCGCTCGGGCGGAAGTCGCTGCACCGGCCGACACCACTGCCAACGCCGGCAACGAGGCCGAGGCGATTGCCGTGACCGGTGAAGAGGCTGCCCTCGACGCCAACGGCGAGCAGGCCGGTGAAGGTGCAACCCGCCGCCGCCGTGGCCGTCGTGGTGGCCGTCGCCGCCGTCGTGGTGGCGCCGAGAACGCTGCCGGCAGCGATGGCCTGGGCGATGAACAGGACGACGCGGACGACGGTGATGACACCGATGCCGCTGATGTCGCCGGACAGAGCAACGACAGCGTTGCCGGGACCACTCCGGTGGCCGCGGCACAGCCGGCGCGTTCGCAGCCGGAGTTCGAATTCGATGACGAAGCCGAACCGACCGCTGCCGAAGCCGAGAAGCCGGTCCGCGCCGCCGCTGTTGTCGCCGCGCCGGCCGCGGTGGTGAGCAGCGCCGTGGTCGATGCTGCTGCACCGGTCGTGGCGAAGGTACAGGCTCCGGTCGAAGCCGTCGCCAAGGCCGAACCGGCGGCGTCGCCGGTGCAGACCAGCATGCTCGATGCCATCGACGCTGCGACCCCGGCCCAGCCAGTGGCAGCGGCAGCCCCGGCGGTCGAAGCGAAGCCGGTGGTGGTTGAGGCTGCCCCGGTCGCTGAAGCCACTGCGGTGGTCGAAGTGAAGTCGGCCGTGGCCGAGGCTGCTCCGGTCGTGGAATCGGAGCCGGAGCTCGCTGAAGCCGCTCCGGCGGTCGAAGCCAAGCCGCTGGCCGTTGAGGCTGCCCCGGTGGCGGAAGCCGCTCCAGCGGTTGAAGCCGAACCGGTCGTCGAGACCGCGCCGGTCGCCGAACAGCCGGTCGCTCCGGTGGCGGTTGAAGCTGCACCGGTGGAAGCTGCGGCCCCGGTCGCCGATGCAGTGGTGACACCGTCGATCGATCCGGTCGCCGATGGCCACGCCGATGCGGCAGCCCAGGCGGCCGAAGCCAAGGCCGACGAAGAAGGCGAAGAAGGCGCCAAGCGCACTCCGCCGGCGAACTGATCGCTCTTTGATCGCGTGAAAAAACGGCGGGGATCGATGATCCCCGCCGTTTCTGTTTGTGCGCCGGATGCGTGCAACGCTCTGGTAGAGGCCAACCTTGGTTGGCATCGTTGTTGGAGCGAACGCGGACACGTCCGTGCCAACCAAGGTTGGCACCTACCAGGACATCATCGCGTCGGAGCGAATTGCAGGCGGGTCCACACGCCATAATGGTCCGAGGCCCAGCGACCGCTGTCATCGGGCTGGTCGAACAGGAGCTTGGCCTCACGTGCGACCATCGCGTCCTGCTGGAAGAAGATGTGGTCGATCCGCGAGGCCACCGGATAGTAGTGCCTGTTCAGCGTACTGACCCCGGCCAGGTCGGTGTTGACGTGCACGCTGCCGTAGCTGTCACCGTAATGGCTGCGCAGCTCGCTCATGTCGCTGGCATCGACCAGTGCGTTGAAGTCGCCCGCGATCACCACCGGTGCGCCGGCCGAGGTGCCGGCGATGAAGCGCAGCAGGTCCTCGACCTGGGTGCGACGGATGCGCTGGCCATTCTCGTCGCTGCGCTCGTTGAAGTGGGTGGCATAGACGTTGACCGCCTTGCCGTCCACATCGATGCGCAGATGGGCGACCGTCCGATAATCGTCCAGCGGCTGTAGCAGGTGCTCACCCTGGGCGAGGATCGGTCGCCGGGTCAGCAGCGCATTGCCGTAACGTTTCGGCGCACCCACCGGATCGGTGGACACGAACACGTACTTGTAGCCGAGTTGGCTGGCCAGCCACTGCGCCTGGTTGCGCACGTTGCGCCGCTGGATCACCTCCTGCAGGGCAACCGCATCCGGCTGCAGGCGCTTGAGCTCGGCCAGGATGGTGCGGCGGCGGCTCGGCCAGTCCTCGCGGTCGTGATGCAGGTTGAAGGTCACCATGCTCATGCCTGGTGCGCTGGCGACGTCGGCCGCTGTCGCGGCGGTTGGCACGGCTGCCATCACGGCACCCGGCAATGCGAATGCAATGGCCAGTCCCAGGGCACGCACGGCCGTGCGCGCCCTTGCCCCCTGCTGCTTCATCGTTACTGCCCCTTGCGCTCGGCGCGGCGCACCGCGCCCGGTACATCGATCTCGATCCGCGCCGGCAGCTGGTGCACGTGCAGTTCCCTGTTGGTCCATTCGGCCGCTTCGCCGTTGATGGTCGCCTCGCCCGGATCACCGGCGTACGGCCACGGCAAGACCACGCCACCGACCGGTGGCACCAGGCCCGGCTGCACCTCCAGCACCAGCTGCTTGTCGCTGCGCTGCAGGCGGTAGTTGAGCTGGCCCTGCGGCGTGCGCAGGCCCTGCACAGCGATGCCCTCGCCCTGCAGCCAGGCGGTCGGAATGCCGGCGGCCAATACCAGCGCATCGTCCATGTCACGGCTGTAGGCGAACATGTCCAGGGCCGAGCGCACGAAGTCCGAGGCGACCCAGGCATGCGGCAGGTCACCGACAAAGAACGGCTTGCGTGGCGTGCGCGAGACCACTTCGGCCCACTGGTTCCAGGCCTGCGGCGCACGGTCCTTGAAGAAGAACTCGGTCGCCTGCCAGGCGCGATCGCGCCAGCCGAGGCGGACGAAGGCGGCCACGTTGCGCCACTCGTAGGGCGTGTAGTCCTTCCACTCGCGCTTGCCGTCCCGACGGGCCACGAATTCCTTCCAGTAACGCTCGAAGGTCGCCTCCAACGCCTGCTGCGGCAGGCGGCCCTGCTCGCCGCCCGGCGCCAGCGCGATGGTGGTCGAGGTCGCGTCGAAATCGCCCAGCTCGGCCGAGCCCGGCAGGTAATCGATGCTGTGCTGCTGCATCGCCGACAGCAGCGAGGCCTGCAGGTCATCACGGAACTGGTCACGCGATTCGGCGATCTGCATGGCTTCGACCTTGCCCAGCTGGGCCGCCAGCGACGCCGCGTCCTTGTAGCCGCGCAACGCCCAGAAATTGTCCCAGTACGAATGCATCGGCTTGGCCGAATAGCCTTCGTGGCTGATCGAGGCCGGCATCATGCCGTAGAACGCCGGATTGCGCGCCCGATTCTCGTCCGTGCGCTCGCTGGCGCGCAGCTGCTCCATGTAGTTGTAGGCGCCCTGCACATGCGGCCACATCAGTTCGGCGAAGGTGCTGTCACCGGTATAGCGCCCATACTCGGCAATGCTGTAGATCAGCTCGCCATGGCTGTCGTTCTCCGGCACCGGATCGCTGCCACGTGCATCGACACAGCACGGCACCTTGCCATTCTCGAACTGATAGGGCGCATACCAGTTGATGTAATCACGCACCGCATCACTGCGCCCCATGCGCAGCAGGCCCTCGGAAATCATCGCGCCATCGCGGATCCAGCTGCGCGCGTACGAGCGCGTGCCCGGCTGCAGGCGCGGGCCGACCCGCGAGATCAGCATGTGCGCCACGGCGGTGCGCAGGGTATCGACCAGTGCCTGGCCCGCAGCCGGTACCTGCAACGAGACCACCCCCAGCTTCTGCCGCCACTGCTCTGCGACCTGTGCCTGCGCCTTGGCCACATCCAGCGCCTGCGGCGCCCAGCCTCCGGTCTGCGGCAACACCACCGCCACTTCTCGGCTCTGGCCAGGCTCCAGCTTGATCGTATACAGCAGCGCACCGGACGCCATGCCGGTGCTGTCCTTCACCGCCGTGCTGGCCGGGTATTTACCGGAGGCCAGATGCATCGCGTCGAGCTTGCCATCGAACGTACTGGCAAAGCGCGCATCCGGCACCTGCAACGGATAGATGCGCGGCTCACCGTTGATGCGCACCAGCTGTTCGCCCACATCCAGCGCATCGATGCGACTGAAGCCGCCGACGGTATTGAGGAACTGGGTCGGCGGGTTCACCTGCCACGGCCGGATCGCCAGTGCCAGGGTGTACTCGTGCGCCACCTTGTCCGGATTGCTCAACCGGTAGCGGCCGATCAGCTGCGCACGCTCCGGCGTGCCCTGCACGAAGCTGGTCACCGCCAGGCCGGCCTTCTCATGCACCCAGTCGACATTGGCGATGGGCAGATAGCGATCCTGCAGCGACTGGGTGATGGCCACCTTCGACCAGTCCAGCAACTTGCCGTCCACGCGGATGAACGGCTCGATGCTGAAACTGCCCTTGGCCGGTTCCAGCGCACCGTCCTCGCTGATCAGTGCCTGCTCCTGGCCGCCATCGAGGCCGAGCAGGGTCCAGTACGGCTGTTCGCCCACGTATGCACGCGGCAGCGAGCCGCGCGGCAGGTCGGCCGCCACCGAGGACAGGAATGCGTTCGGCGTGGCCGCGAACGCCAGCGGCTTGAGCGTGATGTCACGGATGCCATAGCGCCAGTTCGGGCCATCGCGCAGATCGAAGCGCACGTAGCGCGCGTCGGTATCCGGCAGCGCCAGCCAGTCGCGGCCACCCGCACCGCCGGTCACCTCGCGCACGGTGCGCCAGTCCCGGCCATCCTCGGACGTCCGCACGGTGTAGCGATTGGCTTCAAGGTTCGGCAGCCAGTCAATCACCGCACCGCCGATCTCGCGGCTCTTGTGCAGGTCCAGGCTGATGGTCTGCTGCTTGACCCCGCCACTGATCCAGAACGTATCGCTCTTTCCGTCGATCATCCGGTCCTGCAGCGCGGTGGCGGTATCGGCGATCACCGACGGCACCAGCGCCGAATCATCCTGCGGCGGCAGGCCCTGCAGGGTCAGCTTGTCGAAGCACACCGTGCCGCGGCCGCCGACCTTGCTGTAGATCGTGAACTCGACCGCAGCGCTGCGCGCCATCTCCTTATCCGGCGATGGCCCCCACGCCTTGTCGATCTGGCGACGGCGGTATTCGACCGGCGTCCACGCCTTGGGGAAGCTGTAGCCCGGACGATTGACCCACCAGACATTATCGCCGCTGGCATCGATCAGCTTGAACTGCAGGTCGTTGCCCGGCGAATCTCCCCGCAGCTGGAAGCCGAAGCGGTAGTTGGCCGGGTACTCGATGCCCAGCGCGCGGCGGATGCCGACGTAGCCCGACACCTCGTGGAAATCGTAGTCCAGGCACAGCGCGCGGCCGCCACCGGCACCGCTCACCGGCCGCAGCGAACCGCTGACCTGATCGGACAGCACCAGCTTCCAGGCGCCGATGTCGTCGAAATCGTCCAGTACCTTCGGCGCCGGCAGTGCCGGTGGTGCGGCGATCGCCAGGGAAGTCCACAACAGGCCCAGTCCAACGGCGATCGCTCGCTTCATCCCTTGACGCTCCCCAGCAACAGACCTTGGATGTAGTACCGCTGCAGCACCAGGAACAGTGCCAGCACCGGAACCACGGTGACCACCGCGCCAGCCATCATCATTTCCACGTCCATGATGTGCTCGCGCGAGAGGGTGGCCAGCGCCACCGGCAAAGTGTAGTGCTCCTGGTCGGTCAACACGATCAGCGGCCACATGAAATCGTTCCATGCACCCATGAAGGTGAAGATCGCCAGGGTCACCAGTACCGGCTTGAGCATCGGCAGCACGATCTGGAAGAAGATGCGCAGCTCCCCCGCGCCGTCGATGCGCGCCGCTTCAAGCAGCTCGTCCGGGATCGAACGCGCGTACTGGCGCACCAGGAAGATGCCGAACACGCTGGCCAGCGCCGGCACGATCACCCCGCCAAAGCTGTTGACCAGGCCCAGCTGCTTCATCAGCAGGAACAGCGGCAGCATCGCCACCTGCGCCGGTATCACCAGCGCTGCCATCAGCACCTGGAACAGGCGTTCGCGGCCAACGAAGTTGAGCTTGGCGAAGGCGTAGCCGGCCATGGTGTTGAGCAGCAGCGAACCCAGCGTGATAGCCAGCGACACCAGCAGGCTGTTGGCGAAGTTGCCGCCCATGCCGGTGCGCGCGAACAGCTCGTGGTAGTTGTGCGTGGTGATGCTCGAAGGCAGCAGTGGCGGCGGGAAATGACTGGCCTCGCCCTGCGGCATGAACGAGACCGAGAGCATCCACAGCAGCGGTGCAAGGCTGACCAGGGCCAGCACCAGCAACGCACCATTGATCATCCACGGATACCAGCGCGACTGGCCGATTTCACGACTCATACCAACTGCCTCTTGCGGCCGAAACGCAGCATCACGGTGGTCACCGCCAGGATGATCAGGAACAGCAGGAACGCCACCGCGGAGGCGCGCCCCAGGTTCCACCACTTGAAGCCTTCCTCGAACATGAAATACAGCACGCTGACGGTGCTCTGCAGCGGATCGCCGCGGGTCATGACGTACGGCTCGGCGAACAGCTGGAAGTAGCCGGACACGGTGATCACCCCGACCACCAGCAGCACCGGGCCGAGCATCGGCAGGGTGATGTGCAGGAACTGCTTCCAGCGCGAAGCACCGTCGATGCGCGCGGCTTCGTACAGGTCATGCGGGATCGCCTGCAGGCCGGCGAGGAAGATCACCATGTTGTAGCCGAAGTTCTTCCACACCGCGAACAGCATGATGGTCGGCATCGCCCAGTTGGGATCACCCAGCCAGTCGATCGGACTGATGCCCAGATGGCCCAGGCCGTAGTTCACCAGGCCATAGCTGGTATGGAACAGGTAGCGCCAGATCACTGCCACCGCCACCAGCGTGGTCACCACCGGTGCGAACAGTGCCGTGCGGAACAGCGCCTTGAAGCGCGCGGCCGGTGCGTTGAGCAGCATCGCCGCGCCCAGCGACACGCCGATCGACAACGGCACGCCGATCAGCACGAAGTAGGTGGTGTTCCACAGCGACTTCCAGAACATCGGCGTCTGCAGCAGGTCGATGTAGTTGCCCAGGCCGACGAAGCGCAGGTTGCTGCTGTCGGCCAGTGCATAGAGGTCGAAGTCGGTCACGCTCAGCGCCAGCGCCGAGGCGACCGGCAGGCCGAAGAACACGCCCAGCACGATCAGCGAGGGGCCGGCGAAGATCCAGCCGGCCAGCGAAGTACGTTTCATTGCGCGCTCCCGGCGGCCACTGCGCTGCTCGATTGCGGCGACGGCGCGCGCTCCTGCAGGCGTTGTTGTTCATGCATCCAGCGGCGCTTGGCCAGCACCTTGTCCACGCGCTGGTCCAGTTCGGCCACGGCCTTGTCCTGCGGCAGGCCTCCGCGCACCACCTTCTCGGTGACAATGCGCATTTCCTGCACGATGCGCTCCCATTCGAGCACCTTCGGCGTCGGCTTGACCCGCTCCAGCTGATCGCGGAACGCGGCGGCCAGCGGATCGTTGGCCAGCGACGGCGCGTTCCAGGCGCTGCGGCGCGGCGGCAGGTCGCCGATGATCGAATGGAAGCGTGCCTGGATCTGCGGGCGCGACAGGAATTCGATCAGCTTCCAGGACGCCTCCTTCTGCTGCGACCTGCGGAAGATCACCAGGCTGGTGCCACCGGCGATGCCCGCGCCCGGACCGTCCGGCCCCGGCAGCGCGGCGGTACCCCACTGTCCTTCCAGTTCCTTCGGCTGCAGTTTCTTGAACTCGCGGATGTTCCAGGGGCCGGAGATGTAGAACACGTTGAAGCCGCGGAAGAATTCATCCCAGACGTTGGAGATCTGCGTCTCGGACATCTTCGGCGCCCAGCCCTGCTCGAACATGTTGGCGTAGAAGGCCAGCGTGCGGCGGAACCCCGGGCTGGCGAAATTGCCGCGGGTATCGTCGTCGCGCAGCAGCGGATCGGGCTGCTGCAGGGCCAGCGACAGCTGCTGCTCGAATTCGTTGATCGGCATCAGTACCGCGTAGCGGTTCGGGCCCTGCATGCGCTTGATCGCCGCCATCTGCTCCTCCCACTCCGGCCACGTGCGCGGCGGGTGGTCGTAGCCGGCCTTGGCCAGCAGGTCCTTGCGGTAGTAGATCAGGCGGGTGTCGACATACCACGGCACGCCGACCAGTTCGCCGTGGATCACGTTGGTATCCCAGATGCCCTGGAAGTAATCTTTCGGGTCGACCACAGTGGAGCGCTGCACGAACGGTTGCAGCGGTGTAAGCGCGTCGAGTTCGGCGAACTCCGGCACCCAGGTATTGCCGAGCTGGCACACGTCCGGCAGTCCGTCGGCGGCGAACGCGGTCAGCAGCTTCTCGTGCGCGGCGGTCCACGGGATGTTCTGCACATCCACCTTGATGCCGGGGTTTTCGGCCTCGAACTCGTGGATCAGCTCGCTGACCACCTCGGCTTCGCGGCCCATCGCCCAGAAGCGCACGGTGGTGGTGCCCGGTTCGGTGCGGGCGCAGCCGGCCACGGCCAGGGTGGCCAGGGCAGGCAGCGCCCAGCGGCGCAGGCGGTCGATCCAGTTCGGCATCGGGTTACTTGCCCTGGCCTGTGGTGCGGTTGGCATTGTTCTTCTGTTCCTGCGCGGCAGCCGCGCGTGATTCGGCGATACCCACCGCGCGTGCTGCCGCGGCCTTTTCGTCCTTCTGCAGTTCCAGCGGCTGGAACGACCCTTCCGGCGCCAGCCAGCCGCCGCTGAATCCGGCCCGCTCCAGGCCCTTGCGGATGTACGGATTCTTCTTCATCACTTCCCAGACGAAGTCGTTGCGGTAGTTGGCGATCATGGTCAGGATCGGTCCCTGGTCGATGGCGATGTAGTCGCTGGCGACCCAGCCGCGATCCGGCACCAGGCGGCCGGTCTTGATCGGGATGTCGTAGTTGAAGCTGGGGTTGAATGAATCCAGGAAGCCGTAGCTGGAATAGATGTAGTCGCCGTAGCGCTTGTGCATTTCCAGCGTGGCCGGGATCACCTGCTCCGGCGCGAACACCACCGAAGCGATCGCCGCAGTCGGGGCGATGGTGCCGTCATCGAAATTCTCGCGCAGCCCAGCGCCGCGCGAGGAGTAATGGCGGAACTGGCGCTGCTCGCCGCGGTATTCCTGCGTGGTGTTCTGCGGGCCATCGCTGGCGGTCAGGCCCCACACATTCTCGCCATACTCCTTCCACTGCATCGGGTTGGCGATGGCGTATTCGCGCTGGGCCAGCGCAGCCGAGCGGCTGTTGAGGAAATAGGTGCTGCCGCGCTCGCGCATGTACGCGTCCTGGATATCGCGGAAGTCGATCCAGACGTGGCTGTACTGGTGGCCGAACAGCGGGCCGAAGGACAGGTATTCCTGGCCCTGGTAGACACCCCAGTCGTTGTCATAGGTGCGCGTCCACACCGTCCACGCATCCGGGCTGACCGGGTGCGTGGGCGAGCCCAGGGCGAGGATGTAGACCATCATCGCCTCGTTGTAGCCCATCCAGTCGTGGTCGATGAAGCCGCTCTCCGGGAACCAGCCCATCGAGATCAGCGGCGCACGCTGCTGCAGCCACGGCCAGTCGACCTTCTTGTACAAGGTATCGGCAATCTGGCGGATTTCCTTTTCGCGCGGATCGTCACCGTCGTAGTACGACTGCGCGAACAGCACGCCCATCATCAGCAGTGCGGTATCCACCGAGGACAGTTCGACCCAGCTGTCGTAGCGATGCCCTTCCTGCATGTCCAGGAAGTGGTAGTAGAAGCCCTTGTAGCCGGCCTTGCCGGTGCGCTGCGGGCCCATCGGCACGTCGCGGAAGAATTTCAGGGTGGTCAGGGTACGGTCGATGGCCTGGTTGCGGCTGACCCAGCCGTTCTCGATGCCGATCGGATAGGCAGTCAACGCGAAGCCGACCGAGGCGATGCTGGCGAACGGCCGCGACGGGTAGCGGTCCGGGGTCAGCCCGTTCACTTCGTTGGTGGTGTCCCAGAAGAACTGGAAGGTGCGGCGCTCAATGTCATCGAACAGCGGCGGCAGCTCCGGCTTCATCGGCCGCGGCGGTGCATCGGCCTCGATCAGGATCACCGGCGGGCGCGGCTTGGCAGGTTCCTGCTGGGCCGGCTGGCAGGCGGCCACCGCCAAGCACAGCATTGCGGCGGACGACAGATGGCGTGCCTGCATGGCGCGGTTCCTCCGGTGGTCTGATCGATGGGAAAGCATACCGTCCAATGATCTGAAATCGTTTACAAGATGCGCTCTTAAAAAACCACGAAAAACGTGGTCTGACACCGCGATCATTGCCCACGCCGCTGCCCCCTGCCCGGCAGCGGCGTGGGCAATGGACCGGCACGGGGCCGGCCATTGCCGTTCTCACACAATCGATGCCGCCGGCGGACCGGCGGCATCGGATACAGCAACAGGCGGCGCCACTTAGAAGCGGAAGCCCACTTCGGCCTTGACCTGGCGCGGAGTGCCGATGATGTCGCCGGTCTCGTTGTAGCTGGCCTGCAGCTTGCCGTTGGTCTTGACGTAGTTGTAGGTGGAGAAGTTGTCGAAGTTGAACACGTTGATGATGTCCAGACGGGCGTACAGCTCGGTGTTGCCCGCCAGCTTGAACGTCTTCGTCGCCTGCAGGTCGACCGAACGGTAGCCGAAGATCTTGCCACCCACCAGGAACTTGCCGGTTGCGTTGGGCACGGCCGCCTGCGGGGTCGGCAGGGTGTAGCCGCTGGCCTGCATCACCGGGTACCAGTCGTTGACGGCGGTCGGAGTGGCCAGGGTGATCTTGCCGCCGAAGGTGATGCCCCAGAAGCCCGCGTACGAACCGGTCACCACCAGGCGGTGGCGCGGTGCGCCGTTGGAGCGGATGGTCGGGTAGTCACCGATCAGGCCGCGATCGAACGCATACTTCTCGTTGATGTCGCGGTTGTGGCGCGCGGTGGTCCAGGTGTAGGCGATCGAGGTGCCCCAGCCGCTTTCCTTGGTGAACGGCTTCTGTGCCGACAACAGGACCTGGGTGGCACGGGTCTTGATGCCCTGCTGGCCGATGATCAGGCTGCCGAAGCCCGGCACGTTGCAGCTCCAGGCCTGGCTCAGGCCCGGGGAGGTGCCACCACACAGGCGCGGATCATCGAAGAACTGGCCGGTCGGGTAGCGGTTGCCCAGGGTGAAGGCGAAGCCGTCGTAGCTCAGGGTACGGGCGATGGTGGCGTCGGTCAGCCAGTCGCCGATCTGGTTGCTCATGCCCAGGCTGAACTGATCCGAGTACGGCGCCTTCAGCTTGTTGTTCAGCAGGTCCACTTCCAGGCCGGCATTGCTGGTCGCGCCGACCAGTGCCTGCAGGTTGCCGATCCCGTTGAGCAGGTTCGGGTTCCAGTCATAGCAGGCGGCCTGGCCGTTGATGCAGGCGCCGGTGGCCGGGTTGCGGAAGTAGATGGTCGGCTGCGGCAGGGCCAGCTTGGTGGTTTCCAGCTGCAGGTTGTCGAACAGGTCACGGTCGTAGGAACGGCCGGCACCACCGTGGATCACGTGCTGCTCGTCGGCGTTGATGTCATACGAGAAGCCCAGGCGCGGCTGCCAGGCGTCCTTGAACGCCTTGCGGTTGTGGCCGTTGCTGATGTAGTCGCTGATGTCCAGGCCGCCCAGTGCCAGCGAATCGGCATAGGTCTGGCCGGCGGGGGCGCGCGGATCCTGCGAATAGATGGCGTCGACCACCTGCTGCGGGGTCACGAAGTCGAGGTAGGACGGGGTCTTTTCGTAGTCCCAGCGCAGGCCGATGTTCAGCTGCAGGTGGTCATTGACCTGCCAGTCGTCCTGGATGAACACGCCGTACTGCTTGGACTTCGAACGCACTTCACCGGACACACCGGTCACGCCGGTCACCGGCTTGACGAACTGCGCCTTGTACGGAATGGAATCGGGGAAGTCCGGATCGCCCAGCGAGTAGGTGAAGGTCGGATTGATCTGCGCCGCGTCGGACGCGTACAGGTCGATCTGCTTGTACTTCACGCCCATCTTGATGGTGTGGTCACCGGCCCACTGGATGCCATCCAGGGTCAGGTTGTCTTCGATCGACCAGCCCTTCTGGCCCTTCACCTGCGAATCCAGTGCCGAGGCGCCACCGATCTTCACGATGGTGCGGTCTTCGGGGCCGTCCGGTGCGGTGTAGGTGATGCCGTTGGCCAGCGTCAGCGGGGTCGGGTTGTTGAACGAGTCTTCGTGGGTGACCATCAACTCGTTGTAGTAGCGCTCACCACTGTGGTTCCAGCGCAGGGCATAACGGCGGTCGGTGTTGACCACTTCACGGCCGGCTTCCGGCGAGGTCTGGCCACTGAACTGCGACTGGGTTTCGTCGCGGTCCTGGAAGGTCAGTTCGATGCGGTCGTTGTCGGTCGGCTCGAAGTCGATCTTGCCGAAGATCAGATCCTGCTGGAACGGCTGGCTGGCCGGGCCGAGGCCGGCGGCACCGGCCGGCGGCAGCAGGCCGGCAGCGCCGGTGACCGCGCCATCCGGCGCGATGGTGACCGGCAGGTCGAAGCGCTTGGCTTCGTAGGTCACGAAGAAGTGCGCCTTGTCCTGGATGATCGGGCCGCCCAGGGCGAAGCCGTATTCCTTCTCGGCCGAGACCATCTTCTCCTTGCCGCCCTGGCGCTCGGCCGGGGTCTTGGCACGCATGTCTTCATCGGTGTAGCGGTAGAACGCCTCACCCTTGAACTCATTGGTACCGGACTTGGTCGCAGCCGTCACTGCGGCGCTCGACACCTGGCCATACTCGGCCTTGTAGTTGCCGCTGATGACCTTGTATTCGCCGATGGCCAGCTGCGGGAACGGGTTACCGGCGCTGCCGGACTGGCCGGCCACGCCGCCACCCTTGACGTAGCTCTTCTGGCCCACGCCGTCGATGTAGACGTTGGTGCCATCTGCATTGGTGGCGCCGCCGCGCAGCGAGGTGTTGCCCTTGGCGTCGCGGGTGAAGATCAGGCCCGGCACCGCGTCGGCGAACTCCAGGAAGTTGCGCGACACCTGCGGGGTGGTCTGGATCTGCTGCAGGCTGACGGTCTTGCCGACTTCGGAGGTACGCACTTCCTGCAGCAGGGTCGGCGCGACAACGTTGACGGTGTCCAGGTTGGTGGCCGCGGTCGAACCCGGGGTGCTGCTGGCGGCACCGGCGAAGTTCAGCGTCGCGGTCGACGCCACGGTGACGGTGACCTTCTGGGTCTGGCCGTTGGCGACCACGTTGTACGTGCCCGGATCCAGGCCCATCAGCGAGTAGCTGCCGTCGGCGCGGATGGTGCCACGGCGGACGGTACCGGTGGCCACATTGGTGGCGGTCACTTCGGTGCCGGCCTGGGCACCGGCAACCTGGCCGCGCAGGCTGGCGTTGGCCGACTGCGCCATGACGTTGGGGGCGGCAGCCAGCATCAGGCAGCTGACCAGGGCGGTGCTCAGCAGCCGGCGCGCCGGCATGCGGAAGGTGGTATGCATCATCAACTCAATCTCCGGGTGGCGGTAACCGCTTGCGCGGTCCCTGCGATCAGTCAAAAAAAGAAGAAACGCCTCTGGCTTCAACGGCCGGATGGCGGAGTGGTGGAATCGCGAACAATCAAGCGGGGAACCAGGGTCTGCTTGTCCCCTGCCCCATCCGTGGAGGTGCCGTCCATCAACTGCATCAGGCGCGTCATGGCCCGGTCGCCGAGCTCGGCGATGCTGACCTGCATGGTGGTCAGCGACGGGTGGACGAAACGCGCCAGTGGAATGTCATCGAAACCCGCCAGGGCCACATCGGCCGGCACACGGACCCCTGCCTGCGTGAACGCATACAGGCAGCCCAGGGCCATCATGTCGTTGGCGGCGAATACGGCATCGGGCAGCGCTCCGGCTGCCAGCAACTCCTGACCGGCACGATGGCCGGAAGCTTCGTCGAAATTACCGGGCAGCTCGATGCCTTCGGCGCTACCGCCAAAAGCCGCCAGCGCGTCACGGAAGCCGCGCAGGCGCTCGCGCGCGTCGAAGTTGAGGTCCGGACCAGAAATGAAGGCAATGCGGCGGTGGCCGGCATCCAGCAGGTGGCGGGTCATCGCCATCGCGCCGGCGTGGTCGTCGATGCTCAGCACCGGGTGGTCCTGCCCGGGCAGATAGGTGTTGATCAACACCGTCGGCAACGACTGCGGCAGGTTGTCGGTCAGGAAGCCCGGACTCTCGGCATAGGGCGAAAGCACCAGCAGGCCGTCGACGCGGCCGCGCATGGCACGCAGGGCGGCGCCCTGCTGTTCCTGGTCACCGTGGTAGCTGGACACCAGCAGGTGCTGGCGGCGGTTGCGGGCCACCCCGTCAATGCCGCGCATCAGCTCGGAGAAGAATTCGCCGTACAGGTCAGGCAGCACCACGCCCACCGTATTGGTGCGGCGGCTGCTCAGGCTGCGGGCGGCGGCGTGCGGGGTGTAACGCAGCCGTGCGGCCACCTCCAGCACAAGCTGGCGGACCGGTTCGGCGACATTTTCATGCCCGTTGAGCGCGCGGGAAACCGTGGCCACGGAGACCCGGGCTTCGCGTGCGACGTCTTTGATTGTGATGGCTGCCTTGTTCACGAAGCCGCCCTCCACGGCTTGGACCTACCAGCATTGGCGCGGAATGTAAGCGTTTCCATCCAGGCTTGTAAACAGTCCGTTAGGCGAATGTCCCGAAATGGACATGAAAATCTGTCCGCGGCGAGGCCCGCAGGGACCGGCCAGGACAGTGCGGGACAAGGACTCAGCCCTGTTCTGACGGGGTCTGTGCGCGGATGGACAGCGCGTGGATATCGGTGTCCATCATCGATCCCAGCGCGGCATAGACCGCGCGATGCCGGGCCAATGGAGCCAGCCCTGCGAAGCGCTCACTGACCACATGCACGTTGAAATGGCCGCGCCCGTCGCGCGCACCGGCATGGCCGGCGTGACGATGGCTGTCGTCCTCGATCTCCAGCACGCTCGGCGCCAGCGCTTGCTGCAGCGCATCACGGATCCGCTCGATCCGTTCCGCGTTCACGGCAGCACCTTGCGGAACGGGCGGACCTGCACGCGGGTGTAGACGCCTGCAGCCACGTACGGGTCGGCATCGGCCCAGGCCTGGGCCTGCGGCAGCGACTCGAACTGCGCGATCACCACCGAACCGCTGAAACCGGCCGGGCCCGGGTCTTCACTGTCCACCGCCGGGCAAGGCCCGGCCAGCAGCAGGCGCCCCGCGTCGCGCAGCGCGTGCAGCCGCGCCAGGTGTTCCGGCCGGGCCTGCAGCCGCTGTGCCAGCACATCCTGGCCGTCATACCCTTCGATCACATACCACACCGGCATTTCCTCGCTTGCGTTGTCGGGTCCGCCGATTCTAGCCAATGCAGCCCCTGCCCCGGTCCGGCTGGACACTGGCGCAGCAAAGGCTTACCCTAGACTCCATTGCACGTGGCTGGATGCAGCAGCCCGTCGGTTTCTGCGGCCACGCAGCCCCCGACGACAGATCCGCTGCTTCAAACCGGACCACCTGGCCGGGCCACGTAGACGACCTCCCCGTAGTTCTGTCGCTGCCGTTTACTGCGGCGCGTCCTGCTGTTTGATATGTGTGGAATCGCGCCGATCCCGGCGTGTCTGGTGCCCTGGGGCTCCGTGGCGTTGGCCCGGCGAACCCGGTGCCGCGACTGGTCCGTTGCAATCCTGATGTCCATTAGATGACTTCCGAACTCGCGCTCGACGCGAACCCGCCAACCCGGCCGCCCGCCCCCCAGCAGCAGGAAATGCCGCTGGCCGTGGTGCATGGGCAACCGGTCCTGCAGATCCCGCAGGACCTGTACATCCCGCCGGACGCGCTGGAAGTCATCCTGGACGCCTTCGAAGGCCCGCTGGACCTGCTGCTGTACCTGATCCGCCGCCAGAACCTGGATGTGCTGGACATTCCCGTGGCCGAAATCACCCGGCAGTACGTGGAATACATCACCGTGATGCGCGAGCTGCGCTTCGAGCTGGCGGCCGAGTACCTGGTGATGGCCGCGATCCTGGCCGAGGTGAAGTCGCGGATGCTGCTGCCGCGCCCGGTCAGCGAGGAAGGCGATGAGGCCGACCCGCGCGCCGAGCTGGTGCGCCGGCTGCAGGAGTACGAACGTTTCAAGCAGGCCGCCGAGGACATCGACGCGCTGCCCCGCCAGGACCGCGACACCACGGTGGCGCATGCCTTCATGCCCGAGCGCGCCACGGTGAAGCTGCCGCCGCCGGTGGACCTGAAGGAAATGCTGCTGGCCCTGCACGACGTGCTCAAGCGCGCCGAGCTGTTCAGCGGCCACGCCATCAAGCGTGAAGCACTGAGCGTGCGGCAGCGCATGGGGGAAGTGCTGGGGCGCCTGGAGGACGGCAAGTTCTATCGTTTTGAAGGGCTGTTCACCGCCGAAGAAGGCAAGCTGGGCGTGCTGGTCACGTTCCTGGCAGTGCTGGAACTGGCCAAGGAACAGTTGCTGGACATCGTCCAGGAAGAACCGCTGGCGCCGATCTACGTGAAGTCGCTGGCCGCTGGCAACACCAACGCCCCGCTGCAGTTCAGCAGCGAGTTCGACGACAACGACGCCGCCAATGCCAACGAGTGAGCGCTGACTGCCGATGGATCAATCGCTGATCGACCGCATTGTCGAGGGTGCCCTGCTGGCCTCCAGCCAGCCACTCACCCTGGCCCAGCTGAAGGACCTGTTTCCGGAAGAGGAACCGGCACCGCCGGGCAGCATCGAACGTGCGCTGGAGCGCCTGCGCGAGGCCTGCGAAGGGCGTGGCGTGGAACTGGTCGAGGTCGCCTCCGGCTTCCGCTACCAGGTCACCGGCGAAGTACATGGCTGGATCAGCCGGCTGTGGACCGAACGCAAGACCCGCTACACCCGCGCCACCCTGGAAACCCTGGCGCTGATCGCCTACCGCCAGCCGATCACCCGCGGCGAGATCGAGCAGGTGCGCGGCGTGGCGGTCAGCAGCAACATCATCCAGGCGCTGGAAGAACGCGAATGGATCCGCGTGGTCGGCCACCGCGACGTGCCCGGCAAGCCGGCGCTGTTCGGCACCACCAAGGGCTTCCTGGACTACTTCGGGCTGAAGCGGCTGGACGAACTGCCGCCGCTGTCGGAACTGAAGGACCTGGGTGAGCTGGAACCGCAGCTGGCCCTGGACCGTGATGCACCGCCCGTGGCCGGTGCCGAGGGTCCGGACATCTCGGCCGGCGCCGATGGCGTTGCCGCGAACGATGACGCCGGCCTGGCCGGCAGTGACACCCCCGATTCCGCCAATGCAGCCCCTGCATCGGCCTCCGATGAGCAAGCACCTTCGCCCCTCGATGATGGGCACCCCGATTCCGCGCCGGGCGAGCGCGCGGTGCCAGTGAACGAACGCGAAGACAACGCCGTCGCGATGACGACCGTGGCTGTTGACCAAGCCGATTCCGAACCAGAGGCCGACCTCGAAACCGTCGGCCGGAGCAAAACTGATGAGTGACACCCCCCGTAACAAGCTCTCGCTGAAGCGCGAAGCCACCTCCGAACAGTTCAAGCTGGAAGAGCGCCTGCACAAGGTGCTGGCCCAGGCCGGCCTCGGCTCGCGCCGCGCGCTGGAACAGCGCATCGCCGAAGGCCTGGTCAAGGTCAACGGTGAAGTCGCGCAGACCGGCATGTCGGTCAAGAGCGGCGACAGGATCGAACTGGATGGCCGTGGCTTCGTCGCCACTGCCCTGGCCGAACCGTCGCGCGTGCTGGTCTACAACAAGCCGGAAGGCCAGGTGACCACCCGCGAAGATCCCGAAGGCCGCCCGACCGTGTTCGAGTCGCTGCCGCCGCTGAAGGGCGCGCGCTGGATCGCCATCGGTCGCCTGGACATCAATACCACCGGCCTGCTGCTGGCCACCACCGACGGCGAGCTGGCCAACGCCATGATGCACCCGTCGTTCGAGGTCGAGCGCGAGTACGTGGTGCGCGTGCGTGCACCGGAAGGCGAGGAAAAGGTCTCCGACGCCATCGTCGACCGCCTCGGCCGTGGCGTCGCACTGGAAGACGGTCCGGCCAAGTTCGATGAGATCGAACGCATCGGCGGCACCGATTCCCACGACTGGTTCCGCGTCGTGGTGAAGGAAGGCCGCAACCGCGAAGTGCGCCGCCTGTGGGAATCGCAGGGCTGCCAGGTCAGCCGCCTGAAGCGCACCCGCTATGGCAAGGTGAGCCTGCCGCGCGAACTGGCCCGTGGCCATTCGGTGGAACTGGGCACCGCCCAGGTGGAAGCGCTGCGCGCGCAGCTGAAGCTGGAAGAAGGCGCTCCGTCGGCATTGACGCTGCAGCCGGTGATCGGCCAGCGCCGCGCCGCAAAGACCACTGTGCGCGTGCGCGAAGGTGGCCGCGGCAATGCCTACGTCAATGGCCACAACACCGCCGACGAAGGCCGTGAACTGCGCCGCTTCGACAACGTCCGCGAAGACCGCGGCCGTGGCCGCGGTGGCAAGGGCGGCGGCTTCAAGGGCGGCCTGACGGTCAGCGGTGAAGCGGCAGCCAAGCAGTCGCAGAAGCCGTTCAAGCAGCGCGCCCAGAAGAACGATCGTTCGCTGCCGGAAGGCAATCCGGCGGCGTTCCGCACCTGGTACGTGCCGGATGGCGTGAGCACCGGCCCGAGCGGCCATCGCAATGCCGGTCCGGGCGCACGTGGCCCGGGTGCCCGTGGTCCGGGCGCAGGCGGCCAGGGCCGCCCGTACGGCAAGCCGAAGGGCCCGGGTGCTGGCGCCGGTGGCGGTCAGGGCCGTGGCGGTTTCGGTGGCGAAGGCCGTGGTGGCGCAGGCGGCCAGGGCCGGCCGGCCGGTGCGGGCAACCGCTCGCAGGGCCAGGGCAACAAGCACCCGTACGGCCATCCGGGCAACGCCCCGAGCTTCCCGTCCGACCATGCAACCCCGGGTTTCAACCCGTATGGCAGCCCGAAGCCGGCGCGCGGCGCCCGTCCGGGCGGTCGTGGTCCGGGTGGTGGCAACCGTGGGCCGGGTGGCAATCGCGGCCCCGGCGGTCCGGGTGGCAACCGTGGCCCGGGTGGCCCCGGTGGCAACCGCGGTCCCGGCGGTCCGCGCCGCAGCGGCCCGCGCGGCGGCTGATCAGCGGCCCGACTGAAATGAAAACCCCGGCTCCGGTCGGGGTTTTTCTTTGCCTGGTAAGTCGACCCGCGGGTAGATCCACGCCACACGTGGTTGAAAAGCGTGCATTAGGATTTCTTTGAAAACGTGCAATTAGTGCCACAGGTCGACGCGAGCAACGCGATGAACGCCTATCGTGAAGCCTCTCCCCGCATAAGGAAACGACGATGGCATGGCATACCAGCGGCTCTGTGCTGACACTGGTAAATCCCACCAATACCTGGTGGAACACAGTCTACGGCCCGGGCCACACTGTTCCCGTTTCAGGCATCTACGTCTGCCTTGGCTGCAGGCGCGAGATCACGAGCAATCAGAACGACCCCTTCCCGCCGCAGTCGCACCATCAGCACTCGACCCAGCAGGGCAGCATCCGCTGGAAACTCAATGTACGCACGAACACCGACGGCGCCTGATGTAAAACAGGGGACGGAGGGGATTAAGTCGTTTTTGCCACATTGTGAATTGGCTAGGCAAAAACGACTTAATCCCCTCCGTCCCCTTTTTTGTTGTCAGCGACGGCTGATGGTGAAGGCGGCGCCGTCCACGCCCAGGTCCCAGCCCTTGCCGGTGCCGGACAGGGCCAGCGAGATGTCGCCCTTGGTCATCACCTGCGCATTGCTGGATTTCACCGCGCCGGCATGCGCACCGACCGAGGCGTAGGTGCCCAGCAGCTCATTGACGCTCACGGCGCCGGTGAAGCTGCCACGCCCATTGGTGATCTTCGACTTGCCCACGGTCAGGCCGCCGCCCTTCACTTCGATACGCACCGGCATGCTGGCGCCATTGCTGCAGGTGACCGTGCCGGTGCCGGACGCGGTCTTGTAGATCAGCGACCAGCCGGACAGGTTGTAGCGCAGCTGGCAATCGAGATTGCCGGCGGCGTGCGCAGCAGGGGCCAGCGTGGCAGCAGACAGGGCCAGCAGCAGGGCGAAGGGCTTGTTCATGGCAGGACTTCCAGTTCGGTCGGACTGCCGGCGAATCTAGCAGCGCGCGCGTGCACGTTGGATGCAGGCGCGCGCGCTGGTGCGGCGGTGTTCAGGCCGTCGCTCAGGCCTGTTCGTCCAGGTGGAAGGCATCGGCATCGAGCATCGCGGGGAAGCGCGCGCGATGCGTGGCCAGGGCATCGGCCGAGATGGTGGTGGTGACCACCTGTTCGCGTTCGCGGATCTCCACCTGCGGCTGGCCGAGGAAATCCAGCACCGCGCTGTCGCCGGCGTAGTGCAGCTGGTTGCCGTCCACGCCAACGCGGTTCACCGCTGCCACGAAACACAGGTTCTCGATCGCACGCGCGCGCAGCAGGGTCTTCCACGCATAGGCGCGCGCCGACGGCCAGTTGGCGACGAAGATCTGCAGGTCGAAGTCCAGCTGCTGAGGACGCTCCACGTTGTAGCGGTTGCGGCAGAACACCGGGAAGCGCAGGTCGTAGCAGACCTGCGGATTGATCCGCCAGCCCTTCCATTCCACGCTCAGGCGCTCACGGCCAGCGGCATAGCGCTCGTGCTCACCGCCGTAACGGAACAGGTGGCGCTTGTCGTAGTGCTGCAGCCCGCCATCGGGCGTGGCGAACAGTAGGCGGTTGTAGACGCCCTCGCCGTCGCGCAGCTGCACGCTGCCGATCACCGCCGCGTCCAGCGCCTTCGCCTGTTCGCGCACCCAGGCCACGGTCGGGCCGTCCATGCCTTCGGCCTGGGCGATGGCCTCGTTGGAGAAACCACTGGTGAAGGTCTCCGGCAGGATCACCAGGTCGGTGGTGCCAGCCAGCGGTGCGAGCAGCGCGCCGTAGTAGGCGCGGTTGCCGGCCGGATCGTGCCAGCGGGTGTCGCCCTGTACGAGGGAAATGCGCAGGTCCTGCATGTCTACGCCTCCGCTCACAGCAGGCGCAGGCGTTCGATCGCCGCGTCCATGGTCGCTTCGTTCTTGGCAAAGCACAGGCGCACCAAGCGCTGGCCGGCCGGAGGAGTCTCGTAGAACGGCGACAGCGGGATCGCGGTCACGCCCTTCTCGATGGTCAGCCACTTCACGAACTCATGGTCCGGCAGGTCGCTGATGGCCGAGTAGTCGACCAGCTGGAAGTAGCCGCCCGGCACCGGCAGCGCCTTCAGGCGGGTGCCGGCCAGCTGCTCGCGGAAACGGTCGCGCTTGGCCTGGTAGAACGCGCCCAGTTCCAGGTGGTGTTCGGGTTCGTCGCGGATCATCGCGGCGAAGCCGTACTGGGCCGGGCCGAAGCTGGTGAACGTGTTGTACTGGTGCACCTTGCGGAACTCGGCGGTCAGCGCCGGCGGGGCGATCGCATAACCGATCTTCCAGCCGGTGCAGTGGTAGGTCTTGCCGAAGCTGGAGATCACGAACGCGCGCTCGCGCAGCTCCGGGTAGCGCAGCGCCGACTCATGGCGACGGCCGTCGTAGATGATGTGCTCATACACTTCATCGGAAATCAGGTAGATCTGCGTGCCACGCAGCAGCTCGGCCAGCGCCTGCATGTCCTGCGCCGACAGCATCGCGCCGGACGGATTGTGCGGGGTGTTGACGATCAACATGCGGGTGCGCGGGGTGATCGCTGCACGCACGCGATCCCAATCGACGGCGAACGTCTGCGGATCGAGCGACACATGCACCGCCTTGGCGCCGGCCAGGTCGATCGCCGGCTCGTAGCAGTCGTAGGCCGGGTCGAGCACGATCACTTCCTCGCCCGCACGCACCACGGCGTGGATGGCGTTGAAGATGGCCTCGGTGCCACCGCTGGTGACGGTGATCTCGCTGTCCGCATCGACCTGCGCGCCGTAGCAGTCCAGCGCCTTCTGCGCGATGGCCTGGCGCAGCGGGGCCACGCCGGTCATCGGCGGGTACTGGTTCAGCCCGGCGGCCATCGCCCTGGCGGTCTCATCGATCAGGCGCTGCGGCGCGGAAAAGTCCGGGAAACCCTGGCCCAGGTTGACCGCGCCGTGTTCGGCGGCGAGCTGGGACATCACGGTGAAGATCGTGGTACCGACCTTGGGCAGCTTGGTGGTGGGTTGCATCGGCCTGGACTGTGGGGAACAAGGCCTCCGAGTTTACGCAATCCACGCGTCGGTAGTGCCGGCCGCTGGCCGGCACCCCTGGGACGATCTGCGACGTCGCGTCGCATCTGCCGGCCAGCGGCCGGCACTACCGTCGGCATTCACCGCTACAATTGCGACCGCACTCCGGCATGAAGACCCCTGCCCCTTGGACACCCCTGCATTGCTGGCCGCCAGCGGCCTGAGCTTCTCCCGCAATGACGAGCCGGTGTTCGGCCCGCTGGACTTCCATGTGGACGCGGGTGAAGCCCTGCTGGTGCAGGGTGGCAACGGCGCCGGCAAGACCACCCTGCTGCGCGTGCTGGCCGGCCTGGCCCGGCCCGGCGCCGGCCAGGTGCGGATCGACGGCAAGCCCGCCAGCAACGCCGAGCGCGCGCGCTATGTCGCCTATCTCAGCCACCTGCCGGCGCTGAAGCCGGACCTCGGCACGCTGGAGAACCTGCACTTCCTGTGTGGCCTGCACGGCCGCCGTGCGCGGCAGATGCCCGGCAACGCGCTGGCCATCGTCGGCCTGGCCGGTTACGAGGACACTCTGGTACGCCACCTGTCGGCTGGGCAGAAGCGGCGGCTGGCACTGGCGCGCATCTGGCTGTCGCCGGCGCCGCTGTGGCTGCTCGACGAGCCCTATGCCAACCTCGACCTGGAGGGCATCACCCTGGTCAACCGGATGATTTCGGCGCACCTGCGCGCCGGTGGCGCTGCGCTGGTCACCACCCACGGCGCCTATGCCGCACCGCCGGTGCGCACCCGCCAGCTCGACCTCGGCGGTGCCGCATGATCGCGCCGGGCACCGAACCGGGCCTGTGGCAGACCGCAGGCGCCCTGCTCAAGCGCGACCTGCGCCTGCTCTGGCGCCGCCGCGGCGACGCGCTGCAACCGCTGCTGTTCGCGGTGCTGGTGGTGGTGCTGTTCGCGCTGGCCCAGGGTCGTGAGCCACGACTGCTGGCCGCCACCGCCGGCGCGGTGCTGTGGCTGGCCGTGCTGCTGGCGGGACAGCTGTCGCTGGATTCGCTGTTCCGTTCCGATGCCGAAGACGGCTCGCTGGAACAATGGCTGCTGGCGCCGGTGCCGCTGGCCTGGCTGGTACTGGTGCGTGTGCTGCTGCATTGGGCGACCACCGCGCTGCCGCTGATCGTGGTCAGCCCGCTGCTGGCCGAAATGCTGCATCTGCCGCATGACCAGCTGCCGATGTTGCTGGCATCGTTGCTGCTGGGCACGCCCTTGCTGAGCCTGATCGGTGGCGTGGTCGCCGCACTGACCGTTGGCATCCGGCGCTCTGGTATTCTCGTGGCGCTGCTGTCGTTGCCGCTGTACGTGCCGGTGCTGGTGTTCGGCGCAGGCAGCCTGGCGGCAGCCGGACGCGGGCAGGATCCGGTCGGTGCGCTGCTGATGCTGGGCGCCGGCCTGCTGCTTGCGCTGGTGCTGGCGCCGCTGGCCACTGCCGCTGCAATACGTATTTCTCTGAGTTGACCGAGCTGAGAGCCAATCCACCCCTGCTGGATAGCCGTCACGCATGAATCCGATTGTCCGCTGGTTCCACCAACTCGGTTCGCCTCCCACGTTCGACCGTTTCGCTGCCCGCTGGTCGCGGGTGTTCTACCTTGCTGCAGTACCGGTGCTGCTGGTCGGCATGTGGCAGGCGCTGCTGGTGGTGCCGCCGGAAGCCAAGCAGCTGGACAGCTTCCGCATCCTCTACATCCACGTGCCCAGTGCCTGGATGAGCCTGTTCGTGTTCGCGCTGATGGCGCTGTATGCCGCGATCGCGCTGATCTGGCGGATCAAGATCTGCGAGATCCTGGCCATGGCCTGCGCGCCGATGGGCGCCGGCTTCACCCTGATCACCCTGCTGACCGGCAGCATCTGGGGCAAGGGCACCTGGGGCACCTGGTGGGACTGGGACCCGCGCATGACCAGCGAACTGGTACTGCTGTTCCTGTACCTGGGCGTGATCGGCCTGTACCACGCCATCGAGGACCGCCGCAGCGCCGCGCGCGCCGCTGGCCTGCTGGCCATTGTAGGTGTCAGCCTGCTGCCGGTGATCCGCTATTCGGTGGACTGGTGGGGCGGCCTGCACCAGCGCCAGTCGATCAACGTGTTCGGTGAATCGGCGATCAGCAGCGCGATGATCGCGCCGCTGTGGTGGATGGTGATCGGCACCAAGTTCTGGTTTGCCGGTTCGGTGCTGGCCAAGGCCCGCGCCGACAATCTCGACCGCGAGGCCGGCAAGGCCTGGGTCGGCGGCCGTGTCGATACCGCGCGCGCCTCCCGGGAGGCCCAGCCATGACCCACCTGCCCTATGTGATCGGCGCCTACGCCGTATTCGTGCTGGTGCTCGGCGCCGATGCCCTCGGTTCGTGGCTGCGCCTGCGCGTGGCGCGCCGGCTGGCACTGGCCCGGCAGCAGCGCCAGCAGACCCGCGCCGGCAGGCAGGACGCGGTGCCGCCGCTGTCGACGGAGCTGGAACGATGACCCCGGTACAGCGTCGCCGCCTCGTGTGGGTGCTGCTGGCCCTGCTCGCCTCCGGCCTGGCCACCGCGCTGGTGGCGATGGCGCTCGAGCGCAACATCGCCTACCTGTACACCCCTTCGGAAGTGCTGCGCGGCGATGTCGATGCACAGTCGCGTTTCCGCTTGGGCGGCATGGTGGTGAAGGGCTCCTTCAACCGCCCGGTCGGCTCGCTGGAGGCGCGCTTCGAAGTGACCGACGGCGATGCACAGCTGGCGGTGACCACCTCGCGGATCCTGCCGGACATGTTCGCCGAAGGCACCGCGGTGGTCGCCAGTGGCCGCCTGCAGGACGGTGTCTTCGTCGCCGACGAAGTGCTGGCCAAGCACGATGAGAAGTACGTGCCGAAGGAAGTGGCCGACAAGATGGGCGATGCCCATCGCAAGCACGACGTGCCGGTGACGGCCCCCGAGGTGCGCTGAGTGCTGCCCGAACTGGGTCAGATCCTGCTGTTGTGTGCGTTGCTGGCCTCGCTGCTGCAGGCCGGCCTGCCGCTGGTCGGTGCGCATCGCAACAACGCGGCATGGATGGCAGTGGCGCGGCCTGCCGCCTTCGCGCAGCTGCTGCTGCTGGCCGGCGCCTTCGCCGTGCTGACCGCCGCGTTCGTGCAGCAGGATTTCTCGGTGCGCTACGTGGCCGAGAACTCCAATTCGCTGCTGCCGCTGATCTACCGCTATTCGGCGGTGTGGGGCGCGCACGAGGGCTCGCTGCTGATGTGGGCGCTGGTGCTGGCATTGTGGACCGGCGCGGTGGCGCTGTTCTCGCGGCACCTGCCGGCATCGGTGCAGGCGCGCGTACTGGCGCTGATGGGCATCGTCAGCGTCGGCTTCCTCGCCTTCCTGATCTTCACCTCCAATCCGTTCCTGCGCCTGAACCCGGCGCCCCTGGAAGGCCGCGACCTCAATCCGCTGCTGCAGGATCCGGGCCTGATCATCCACCCGCCGATGCTGTACATCGGTTACGTGGGCTTTGCGGTGCCGTTCGCGTTCGCGGTGGCGGCATTGCTGGAAGGTCGCGTGGATGCGCGCTGGCTGCGCTGGACGCGGCCGTGGACCAACGTTGCCTGGGGCTTTTTGACCCTGGGCATCGCATTGGGCAGCTGGTGGGCCTACTACGAGCTGGGCTGGGGCGGCTGGTGGTTCTGGGACCCGGTGGAAAATGCCAGCTTCATGCCGTGGCTGGTCGGTGCGGCACTGATCCATTCACAGGCCGTCACTGAAAAGCGCGGCACCTTCGGCAGCTGGACCCTGCTGCTGGCGATCGCCGCCTTCGCGCTGTCACTGCTGGGCACCTTCCTGGTGCGCTCGGGCGTGCTGACCAGCGTGCATTCGTTCGCCGCCGATCCCTCGCGCGGCCTGTTCATCCTGGTGTTCCTGTCGGTGCTGGTGGGCGGCAGCCTGCTGCTGTATGCGCTGCGTGCCAGCCAGCTGAGCGTGGACGCCGACGATCCGCGCCGTGGCTTCACCGCCACCTCGCGCGAGACCCTGCTGCTGGCCAACAACCTGCTGCTGGCCACCGCCTGCGCAATGGTGCTGCTGGGCACGCTGTACCCGCTGCTGGCCGATGCGCTGTCGCTGGGCAAGATCTCGGTCGGCCCGCCCTACTTCGGCAGCCTGTTCCTGCTGCTGATGGCACCGATGATCCTGTTGCTGCCGTTCGGCCCGCTGGTGAAATGGCAGCGTGACCAGCCCTCGCGCGCCTTCGCGCTGCTGGCACCTTGGCTGGGACTGGCGCTGCTGCTGGGCGCGCTGGCCTGGTGGCAGGCGCCGCAGAACGGCTGGAAGGCCGGCATCGGCGTCGCCGCTGCGGCCTGGGTCGCACTCGGCACCGCACGCTTCGTCTGGCAGCGCCTGCGCGGAAATGGCCGCTTCACCGCCGAGATGCTCGGCATGATCGTCGCCCACGCCGGCATCGCCGTGTTCCTGGCCGGCGCCCTGCTGGTCGAAGCGCTGAACGTGCAGCGTGAAGTGGCGCTGGCACCGGGCCAGCAGCTGGTGGTCGGTCGCTACGAAGTCCGCTTCGAAGGCGTGGACCATCGTGAAGGGCCGAATTTCATCGCTGATCGAGGCCACCTGCGGGTGTTCCGCAACGGCCGCGAGCAGGCCCTGCTGCATCCCGAGAAGCGCCAGTACGCCAGCGGCGGCCAGGTGATGACCGAGGCCGGCATCGATGCACGCTTCGACGGCGATGTCTACGTGGCATTGGGCGAGCCGCTGGGCAACAATGCATGGGCGGTCCGGGTGCACATCAAGCCGTTCGTGCGCTGGATCTGGCTCGGCGCGCTGCTGATGGCCCTGGGCGGATTCATCACCGCCGCCGACCGCCGTTTCCGTCGTCCGTAGGAGTTCCCATGTCCGAGTCCCCCGCCCCGCGTCCCTCCCGCCCGCTGCCGCCGGTAGCCATCGTGATCGGCGTGCTGTTCTTCTTCGGCCTGCTCGGGCTGATGATCTATGGGGTGATGAAGTCGGGCGACCCGCAGCGCGACGTACTGCCGTCGGCACTGATCGACAAGCCGGCGCCGGCGTTCGCGCTGCCGGTGCTGCACGACCCGGCGATGATCGTGCGCAGCGATGAGCTGCGCGGCGCGCCCTATCTGCTGAACGTCTGGGGCAGCTGGTGCGCGGCCTGCCGTGAAGAACACCCGGTGCTGACCCGTTTCGCAGAAAGCAAGCGCGTGCGCGTGATCGGCTACAACTGGAAGGATGACCCGACTGACGCGCTGCACTGGCTGGAACAGCTGGGCAACCCGTTCATGGTCGTGCTCAGCGACGTCGAGGGCCGCACCGCGATCGACTGGGGCGTGACCGCCGCACCGGAGACGTTCCTGGTCGATGGCAGTGGCATCGTGCGCTGGAAGTACAGTGGAGCGATGACCCAGCGCGTGGTCGACGAGAAGCTCATCCCGGCACTGCAGAAGATCGAGAAAGCGCAGGGCAGTGCCGGCAACACCCTGCATACGGCGCCCTGAACCCATGCGCTGGCTGCTGGCGTTGCTGCTTCTGACGCTGCCGCTGGCCGCGCTGGCCCAGCAGCCGCTGCACGATCCGCAGCCGCTGCAGTTCCGCGATGACGCCGAGGAACGCCGCTTCCATGACCTGGCCGCGCAGCTGCGCTGCGTGCAGTGCCAGAACCAGTCGCTGGCCGATTCGAACGCGCAGATCGCCCAGGACCTGCGCCGCGAGGTGCTGCAGCTGATGCAGCAGGGACGCGACGACGCACAGATCAAGCAGTTCCTGGTCGCGCGCTACGGTGAGTTCGTGCTCTATCAACCACCGTTGCAGCCGGGCACCTGGCTGCTGTGGGGTGGCCCCCTGCTGGTGCTCGGCGCCGGTGCACTGGTGGTGCTGGGCATCGTCCGCCGACGTGGACGCACCGTCGGCGCGGCGCCGGCCGGCAAGGCCGATGAAGGAGACGAATGGTGAACCATTGGCTGCCGGTGCTGGCCGGTCTGGTTGCTGCGCTGATGGCAGCCCTGGTGCTGTGGCCGTTGCGCCACCACGGTCGTCGCGGTTTCGTGGTCGGCGTGTTCGCACTGGGCGTGGCCGGTGCCTGCCTGTACCTGCTGATCGGTGATCCGCGTGCAGCACAGGTACAGCCGACGCCGTCGGTAGCCACCCTGCGCGATGGCGTGCAGGCCCTGCAGGATGCACTGAAGCGCGACCCTCAGCGTGCCGATGGCTGGGCATTGCTCGGGCGTTCGCAGGCCGAACTGGGCAATGCCTCAGCTGCGGCAGACGCCTTCGCGAAGGCCGCCGAACTGGCACCGGATGATCCGGGCGTGCTGGTGGAAGCCGCGGAGGCGCGCGCGCAGGCTGATGCCGGCAAGCAGTTCGATGACACTGCGATGGCCTGGTTGCAGCAGGCACGTACACAGGCCCCCGACGCCGAGCGCGCCAGCTGGCTGCTGGGCATCGCCCTGCGGCAACGCGGAAAGAACGCCGAGGCTGCGGACGTGTGGAGCGGCCTGCTGCCGCGACTGGAACCGGGTGCCGCGCAGGCGCTGCAAGCGCAGATCGCGATTGCCCGCGAGGCCGCCGGCCAGGCGCCCGATGCTGGCGCCGCGGCGCCACCGGCGCTGCTGCAGGTGCGCGTGCAGCTGCCGGCACTGAAGAACGCCGAGTGGCCAGCCAGCACCGAGGTGTTCGTGCTGGCCCGTGCCGTCGGCGGCCCGCCGATGCCGGTGGCCGCTCGCAAGCTGCCGCTGAGCGGATTCCCGGACACGGTCGGGCTGGGTGACGGTGACAGTCCGATGCCAACCGCACCGCTGTCGGCCCATCGCGAAGTGGAAGTGCTGGCACGCATCTCGCGCACCGGCAGTGCCAATCGCAGCGAGGACGACCTGCAGAGCGTTCCGGTGAAGGTAAGCCTGCCGCATGAGGGCGTGGTGGAGCTGCGGTTTCCATAACGCGCCGCCCGGTAGTGCCGATGGAAACCAGCGTGTCGCCAGCTCCACATGCGGCCCCGCTAGAATGCGTGCATGACCGAATTCATCCCGCCCGGCACCCGCTTCCACGCCCTGCCCTCGCCCTTCCCGTTCAAGCGCGGTGGCGCCCTGCATGGTGCACGGGTGGCCTACGAGACCTGGGGAACGCTGGCGACTGACGCCAGCAATGCGATCCTGATCGTGACCGGCCTGTCGCCGGATGCGCATGCGGCGGCCAACGAGGCCAATCCGGCACCGGGCTGGTGGGAAGCGATGGTTGGCCCCGACAAACCCATCGATACCAACCGCTGGTTCGTGGTGTGCGTGAATTCGCTGGGCAGCTGCAAGGGCTCGACCGGCCCCGCTTCGCTCAACCCGGCCAACGGTGAGCCCTACCGCCTGGACTTCCCCGAGCTGTCGATCGAAGACGGCGCTCGCGCCGCGATCGAAGTCGTGCGTGCGCTGGGCATCGGGCAGCTGGCCTGCGTGGTCGGCAACTCGATGGGCGGCATGACGGCCCTTGCCATCCTGATGCTGCATCCGGGCATCGCGCGCAGCCACGTCAACATTTCCGGCAGCGCGCAGGCGTTGCCGTTCTCGATCGCGATCCGCTCGCTGCAGCGCGAGGCGATCCGCCTTGACCCGCGCTGGAATGGCGGCCACTACAACGATGCCGAGTACCCCGAGTCCGGCATGCGCATGGCGCGCAAGCTGGGCGTGATCACCTACCGCTCGGCGCTGGAGTGGGATGGCCGCTTCGGCCGCGTGCGGCTGGATTCGGACCAGACCGACGACGATCCGTTCGGCCTGGAATTCCAGGTGGAAAGCTATCTGGAAGGCCACGCACGGCGCTTCGTGCGTTTCTTCGATCCGAACTGCTACCTGTACCTGAGCCGCTCGATGGACTGGTTCGACCTGGCCGAGTATGCCGACGGCGACGTGCTGGCCGGGCTCGCGAAGATCCGTGTGGAGAAGGCGCTGGCGATCGGCGCGAACACCGATATCCTGTTCCCCGTGCAGCAGCAGCAACAGGTTGCCGATGGCCTGCGCGCCGGCGGCGCCGATGCGCACTTCATCGGCCTGGAATCGCCGCAGGGCCATGACGCCTTCCTCGTCGATTTCGAGCGTTTCGGCCCGGCCGTGCGCGGCTTCCTCGACGCATTGTAAGTGGCGTGGCGGCGTAACCTCGCACTGGCCGCGTTCGGCGCGTTGATCGCGCTGATGATCAGCGGCGTGCTGCCGCTGTGGCTGGGCGGCTGGTGCCTGCTGGCCAGTGCGGTGTCGTTCGGCCTCTATGGCCATGACAAGCGCGCGGCGCAGCGAAAGCAGTGGCGTATTCCCGAGCGCACCCTGCAGCTGCTGGCCTTTGCCGGTGGTTGGCCCGGCGCACTGCTGGGCCAGGCGATGTTCCGCCACAAGCACCGCAAGGCCGCGTTCCAATGGGTGTTCTGGCTGTGCGTGCTGGCCAACGTGGCCTCGATCGCGGTACTGCTGCGCGAGTTCTCGCGGTAACGCCCGCAATCGGTAGTGCCGGCCGCTGGCCGGCAACCTCATACGCTCCAATTGCCGGCCAGCGGCCGGCACTACCATTCACGCTTCGCGGACCAGAGCCCCATCACGCAACCGGTACTGCGCATCGACCACGCCTTCGGGCAGGTCGTCGTGGGTGATCATCAACAGGCTGCGCCCGTCCAGCAACCCGGAAAGGTCCTGCAGCAGCGCACGTGCGGTATCCACGTCCAGGCCTTCGGTCGGTTCGTCCAGCAGCAGGATCGGCGCATTGCGCAGCAGCGCGCGCGCCAGTGCCAACCGCCGCGCCTGGCCGGCCGACATCGTCGCGCCGTTCTCGCCCACCCAGGTCTGCAGGCCACCATTGTTCCCGGCCCAGTCGCCCAGGCGCACCCGACGCAGCACCGCCCACAATGCTGCGTCGCTGGCATCGGGATCACCCAACCGCAGGTTTTCTGCCACGCTGCCGGCAAACACCGGTGCGTTCTGTGGCAGCCACGCCAGTTGCTGGTGCCACTCAGCCTGGGCGAAGTCGCGCAGGTCGCGGCCACCATAGGTGATTCGCCCCTGCCGCGGATCCCACAGCCGCAGCAGCAGGCTGGACAGCGTGGTCTTGCCACTGCCGCTGTCGCCGCGGATGGCGATGCGTTCGCCTGGCGCCAGGGTCAGCTGGAGGCCGGACAGCACCGGCCGCGCCGCGCCCGGCCACTGGAAATGCACATCGTCCCAATGCACGCGCGCGGCTTGCGGCACCGGCTGTGGCACTTGCGGATCGTCCACCGTCGGCGGTTGCTCGACGATCGCCTGCAGGCGATCGGCGGCAATGCGCCCGGACTGCAGCGACTGCCACGCCAGGCCCATGCCGGCCCACAGTTCGATCAACGCCACGGTCAGGAACACGAGGCCCGCCGCCATTTCCGGCGCGATGCGCTGCTGTTCGGCGGCGTGCAGGGCCAACGCCAGCATCGCCACCAGGCCCAGCCCGGCCACCAGGCCGTGCAGGGTCGAGGCCGCGATCAGGCGCCAACGGCGGCGGCGGTCGCGCGAGGCCAGCTGCTTGGCTGCCACGCGCACCTTCAGCTGCCACGCGGCATCGGCATGCAGCGCGGTCAGATCTCCCGCCCCTTCCAACCCTTCAAAGGCCGCGGTGCGCAATGCGGCGCGATGCGCGGCGCGGTCGGCTTCTTCCTCATCGTGGCCACGCACGCCCAGCCACGGCACACCGAAGGCGATCAGCAGCGCCAGCACCGCCAGCAGCACTGCCGCCGACGGCAGGATCAGCGCCGCCGATGCAACCGCCACCACCGACAGCGCACCCAGCGCCACCAGCGGCCCGATCGCCCGTACCAGCAGGCCATCCACCTCGCCGATGTCGCCCAGCAGGCGCGCCAGCAGCTCGCCAGTGCGCGTAGCACCCAGCCGTGCCGGCGCCAGTGGCAGCGCGCGGCGGAAGAACCAGACGCGCAGATCGCGGGCGATGCGCAGGGTGGCATCGTGGCCCACCAGCTTTTCGAAGTAGCGCGACACGATGCGCGCCATGGTCAAGCCACGGATACCCGCGGACGGCGAGAAGAAATTGAATCCCTGCCCCAGGCCTGCGGCACCGGCCAGCGCGGCCGCAGTGAGGAAACCACCGGACAGGCCCAGCAATGCAGTGCCGGCCAGCATCGTGGTCCACAACAACAGGATCGTCAGCAACAGGCGCGGACGATGACGCAGGAACACCGCGCGCAGCGAATCGGGCGAACGGCTCATGCGCGCACCGCCTGTGCCGGTTCCACCAGGCGGCCTTCCGGCAACAGCAGGCAACGATCGGCCCAGGCGATCACTGCCGGGCTGTGGGTGGCGACCACCACGCTGCGGCCACGTGCATATGCGGCCAGGCTGCGCAGCAATGCCGCTTCGGTATCGGCGTCCAGGAACGCGGTGGGTTCGTCCAGCAGCAGCACCTGCGGATCACGCAGCAGGAGGCGGGCCAGGCCGATGCGACGCGCCTCACCACCGGACAGGCCGAAGCCACGTTCGCCGATCACCGTATCCAGCCCGTGCGGCAGGCGCTGCGCAAACTGCAGTACCTGCGAAGCCTCGGCCACCGCGCGCAGGCGCGCATCGCTGGCGCCGGGATCGGCCAGGCGCAGGTTGTCGGCGATGCTGCCGTGGAACAGGTACGGACGCTGGCTGGCATAGGCCACCTGCACGCCGGGACGCACCTGCAGCTTGCCGGCACGCGGCGGCAGCCAACCGGCCAGCGCCTCCAGCAGCGTACTCTTGCCGGCCCCGCTGGGACCGACCAGGGCCAGGCGCTGGCCCGGTTCCAGCAGCACGTCCAGATCCCGCAGCACATCGTGCGGTGCGCCCAGCGGACGCAGCACCAGCCCCTGTGCCCGCAGCGGCGGCAGCGCGGCCTCGGCCGGTTCCACCGCCAGTGGCGCAGCTTCGTTCTCGATCAGGCCCTGCTCATCGGGCAGCGACTGCAGCAGGCGCTCCACCTCGGCAGCGGCAGCCAGCGCATTGGCACGGTCATGGTAGTGCGCGGCCAGCCGTCGCAGCGGCGCATAGAATTCCGGCGCCAGCAGCAGGCAGAACAGGCCCACCCCCAGCGTCGGTACCGCTGCATGCAGCGACATCATGCCCAGATAGCTCAGCCCGAGGTACAGGGCGACCATCGCCACGCTGACCGAGGCAAAGAACTCCAGCACCGTGGACGAGAGGAAAGCGATGCGCAGAACCTTCAGGGTGCGCACGCGCACGCCTTCGGCAGCCGCCTCGATCCCCTCCAGCTCAGCCTCGCCGCGGCCATACAGGCGCAGCAGGCCCAGGCCCTTGATGCGGTCGGCGAAATGGCCGCTCATCCGCGCCAGCTCACCCAGCTGCGCGCGGCCGGCCGCTTCGGCCCCCCAGCCCACCAGCATCATGAAGAACGGTACCAACGGCGCAGTGAGCAGCAGGATCAGCGCCACCACCCAGTCGACCCAGGCTACGGCGGCCAGGATCAGCAGCGGCACCACCACCACTTCGGTGCGTACCGGCAGGAAACCGCTGTAATAGCTCTCGATCGCATCAGCGTGATGCAGCATCAGTTCGCCCAGTTCGCCGGTGCGGCGCTGGCGCAGCCACAGCGGCCCATGGCCAAGCAGGCGCCCGAACACGCGTTCACGCAGGGCCAGCCGCGCGGCATCGGCCACATCACCGGCGGCGGCCTGGGTGGCGCTGCCCAGCAGCGTGCGCGCCACCAGGATCGCCGCCAGACCGCCCAGCACCGGCAACCCCGAGGCCAGCGGCGCGCGCTCCACCAGCACCTGCTGTACCAGCCAGGCGATGGCGGCCGCCTGGCCGATCAACAGGGCACCGGACAGGCTGATGCACAGTGCCGCCAGCCGCTGGCGGCCTCGAGCAGGCCGCGCCAGATCGGCCAGCCACGCGCTGCGGGCGCGCCGCTGGCGGGTCGTTTCGGCGTCCCGGGACAGGGCGTCGGGGGTTGTGTCGGCAGCGCTCAAGGGGTCTTCACGGGCAACGGGGGAGACACGGCATTGTAGGCGCAGGCAATGGCCGGCCTCTGCGGCCAGCGGTCGCAGTCTTCATCGGGTTGGCATACGATCAACCGGGGCACCTGTTCATACATTGATCTGGATCAAGGCTGTTTGAAGTAGTCGGTCACATCATTCACGTCGTAGACCACCCTTCCCGCCACCTGCAACGGCACTATCCAACGAGGTAGCCAGGCCATGATTGATCAGACAGTCGTAGAACTGTCGCGGCTGCAATTCGCGCTGACCGCGATGTACCACTTCCTATTCGTACCGCTCACCCTCGGCCTGTCCTTCATGGTGGCCATCATGGAGAGCGTGTACGTGATGACCGGCAAGGAGATCTGGCGCAGGATGACCCTGTTCTGGGGCGTCCTGTTCGGCATCAACTTCGCCATGGGCGTCGCCACCGGCATCGTCATGGAATTCCAGTTCGGCATGAACTGGTCCTACTACAGCCACTACGTCGGTGACATCTTCGGTGCGCCGCTGGCGATCGAAGGCCTGATGGCCTTCTTCCTGGAAGCCACCTTCGTCGGCCTGTTCTTCTTCGGCTGGAGCCGCCTGAGCAAGGTCAAGCACCTGATGGTGACCTGGCTGATGGCACTGGGTACCAACCTGTCGGCGATCTGGATCCTGGTCGCCAACGGCTGGATGCAGAACCCGACCGGTGCGGTGTTCAACCCGGAAACCATGCGCATGGAAGTGGTCGACTTCATGGCGGTGGTGTTCAACCCGGTGGCGCAGGCCAAGTTCGTGCACACCGTCAGCGCCGGTTATGTGACCGGTGCGGTGTTCGTGATGGCGATCAGCGCCCTGTTCCTGCTGCGCAACAAGCACAAGGACCTGGCCCGTCGTTCGTTCGCGGTGGCCGCAGCGTTCGGCCTGCTGTCCTCGCTGTCGGTGGTGGTGCTGGGTGACGAGAGCGGTTACGCCGCCAGTGAACACCAGAAGATGAAGCTGGCCGCGATCGAAGCGATGTGGGAGACCGAGCGTGCGCCGGCCGACTTCACCGCCTTCGGCATCCCGAACCAGGACACCCACCAGAACGACTACGCGGTGAAGATCCCCTACCTGATGGGCCTGATCGCTACCCGTTCGTTGAACCAGCCGATTCCAGGCATCCTGGAACTGGTCGAGCGCGCCGAACACCGCGTGCGCGGCGGCCAGCTCGCCTACGGCGCGCTGGAACGCCTGCGTGCGAACAAGAACGACGTGGAAGCGCGCGAGATGTTCGACCGCCACTGGCAGGACCTGGGCCACGGCCTGCTGCTCAAGCGCTATCGCGATGACATCCTCAACGCCACCCCGCAGGAAATCTCGCAGGCGGCGATGGACACGGTGCCGCGCGTGATGCCGTTGTTCTGGACCTTCCGCGTGATGGCCGGCCTGGGCTTCTACCTGATCGCCTTCTTCGCGCTGGCCTTCTACTACTCGTGCCGCAACAACTTCCAGGACAAGCGCTGGTTCCTCAAGCTGGCCCTGTGGACGCTGCCGGCACCGTGGATCGCGATCGAGTGCGGCTGGTTCGTGGCCGAGTATGGTCGCCAGCCGTGGGCGGTCGATGGCGTGCTGCCGACCTTCTATGCGGCATCGGGTCTGGCGCTGCATGAAATCGTGCTCACCCTGGCCGGCTTCACCGCGATCTACACCGCGCTGATCGTGGTCGAGATCAAGCTGATGCTCAAGGCGATCCGCAAGGGGCCGGACGAACTGCTGCCGTCGCTGCAGTCGCCCCAGCCGCATGCTTCCCACATTGCCTCGGCGCCGGCCGCCGGCCAGGCCTGAGGCAGGAGAACCAAGATGGATTTCATTCTTCTGGACTACACCACGCTGCGCGTGATCTGGTGGCTGCTGCTCGGCATCCTGCTGATCGGTTTCGCCGTGATGGATGGTTTCGACCTGGGCGTGGGCACCCTGCTGCCCTTCGTCGCCCGCACTGATGCCGAACGCCGCCGGGTGATCAACACCATCGGCCCGGTCTGGGAAGGCAACCAGGTGTGGCTGATCCTGGGTGGCGGCGCGATCTTCGCCGCCTGGCCGCCACTGTATGCGGTCAGCTTCTCCGGGTTCTACCTGGCGATGTTCGTGATCCTGTTCGCCCTGATCCTGCGTCCGGTCGGCTTCAAGTTCCGCAGCAAGATGCCCAGCGAACGCTGGCGCAACACCTGGGACTGGGCGCTGTTCATCGGTGGCTTCATCCCGGCGCTGATCATGGGCGTGGCGGTCGGCAACGTGCTGCTGGGCGTGCCGTTCCATTTCGATGACAGCATGCGCATCTTCTACACCGGCTCGTTCTTCGGCCTGCTGATGCCCTTCGCGCTGCTGGCCGGCCTGCTCAGCGTGTCGATGCTGGTCGCCCACGGTGCCGCCATGCTGGTGCTGAAGACCGACGGCCCGGTGGCCGAGCGTGCCGCCCGCTTCGGCAGCATCGCGGCAATCATCGCCTTCGTGCTGTTCGCAGTGGGTGGCGCCTGGGTGGCCTTCGGCCTGCCGGGTTACCAGATCACCTCGCAGGTGGTTACCGATGGCGCCACCAATCCGTTGCTGAAGACCGCCGAACTCGGCGCCGCCGGTGGCTGGATGCGCAACTACAGCGCGATGCCGGCCACGATCCTGGCCCCGCTGCTCGGCCTGGCGGGTCTGCTGGCCAGTGCGGTGCTGCTGCGTGCCCGTCGTGGTGGCCTGGCCTTCATCGCCTCCGGTGCGGCCATCGCCGGCATCATCCTGACCGTCGGCTTCGCCATCTTCCCGTTCCTGCTGCCGTCCTCGAGCCAGCCCACCTCCAGCCTGACCGTGTGGGATGCCTCGTCCAGCCACCTGACCCTGTGGATCATGCTGCTGGCCACGGCGGTGTTCCTGCCGATCATCCTCGCCTACACCACCTGGGTGTACCGCGTACTGAAGGGCAAGACCACCACCGAAGAGATGGGCAACAACCCCAACGCGTATTGATTGCTTGCACGTGTGCCGACCAACGGTCGGCACCTACCCGGAATGAAGGAGACTGATCATGTGGTATTTCGCCTGGATTCTCGGTGCCGGCCTCGCCTCGACAGTGGCCATCCTCAACGGCATGTGGTTCGAAGCCCGCGAGCAGAACCGTATCGAGAAAGAAAATCGTCGCTGAGCTGTAAAAAAACCTTGCCGCCTTGGCCTTCACACGGTATCTTAGGCGGCTCCTTCGGGGTGTAGCTCAGTCTGGTAGAGCGCTACGTTCGGGACGTAGAGGTCGCAGGTTCGAATCCTGTCTCCCCGACCACTCACGTGGTCGCATAGAAGCCTGGTGAAGTCATCCAGGCTTTTTTGTTCCCTGAGGTGGCACTGCTTCGGCGGTGTGAAGAAACCAGCATTTACCCCTTGCCGCCATCGGGGTGAATCGCTAGAATAGGCGGCTCCCTTCGGGGTGTAGCTCAGTCTGGTAGAGCGCTACGTTCGGGACGTAGAGGTCGCAGGTTCGAATCCTGTCTCCCCGACCACTTCGGTGGTCACCAAGAAGCCTGGAAGACATCACTGTCCTCCGGGTTTTTTTGTACCCCGCGCCAGGCCGCCCGCATGACGGGACCTTGCCGGAGCGCACACGTACAATGGCCGCGCTGCCGGCCCACCTGCAGCCACCACTCCCCCACCTGCCGCTTCGGCGTAGACCGATGCCGGCGCTGCATGCCATTGCCGCGGCGTGCGACACCTGCAAGGACCACCGATGAGTTCCTCCACTTCCGATTCGCCGTCGCTGCTGCACGGGCGCGTGCTGGCTTTCGCCGCCATCCTGCTGGCAGCGATCAACCTGCGCACCGCAGTCACGTCGATCACGCCCCTGCTGGACGTGCTCGGCGAGCAGTTCGGCTTCGGTACCACCATGACCGGCGTGCTGGGCATGCTGCCGACCGCCTCGTTCGCGCTGTTCGGCGTGGCCACGCCGGCACTGGCGCGGCGCCTGGGCCTGGAACGCACGACGCTGCTGGCGATGCTGATGGCGATGGCCGGCCTGCTGCTGCGCTCCAGCGCCGGCAACGTCGGCAGCCTGCTGCTGGGCTCGGTAATCGCGCTGGCCGGCATGGGCATCGGCAACGTGGTGGTGCCGCCGCTGGTGAAGCGTTACTTCGCCAACAAGGTCGGCACCATGAGCACGCTCTACATCAGCGTGCTGCAGCTGGGCACGATGCTGCCGGCGCTGCTGGCAGTACCGGTGGCCAACGCTGCAGGCTGGCGGGTGTCGCTGGGCATGTGGGCGCTGCTTGCACTGGCCGCCGCGCTGCCATGGCTGGTGCTGGCCAGGCGCGCACCGAAGCCGCTGGCCGACGCCGCCGATCCCACCGCGCAGCCGCACGGAAAGGTCTGGCGTACGTCGCTGGGCTGGAGCATGACGCTGATGTTCGGCATGACGTCACTGATGACCTATTCGATGTTCACCTGGCTGCCGCGCATCGTGGTCGAGGCCGGTGGCACGCCTGCGTTCGGTGGCGTGATGGTAGCGGTGTTCTCGGCACTGGGCCTGCTGCCGTCACTGGTCATTCCGTCGATGGCGGTACGCATGCAGAACCCGTTCCCGCTGGTGCTGATCGGCTTCTTCTCGTTCGTGATCGCCTTCACCGGGCTGCTGCTGGCGCCGATGAAGGCTCCCCTGCTGTGGGCCTGCCTGCTCGGCGTCGGCCCGTCCACCTTCCCGCTGGCGCTGACCCTGATCAACCTGCGCACCCGCACCCCGGCCGGCTCGGCCGCACTGTCGGGCTTCATGCAGGGCGTGGGCTACAGCTTCAGCTGCCTGGGCCCGTTCCTGGTCGGCTGGCTGCATACCGTCAGCAATGGCTGGACGCTCCCGTTCAGCTTCCTGTTCGGCTGCGCCACCCTGATGCTCTGCGCCTCGTGGGTCGCCTGCAAGCCCCGCAAGCTGGAAGATCTCTGGTAGCCCGGCCGGGGCCGCCAGACGGCCCCGCCTACCGCTCGTCAGACACCGGGCGATCTTGACGCCGAACTGACAATTCCGGGCGGATAGTGCCCACGAATGCCCTTTCCTGCCGCGTGCCGGCATCGGGCATGGGGGCGGCAGCGCCGCCCAGGCCACCACTCGGTGTGCGGGGGACTCTCGTTTCAGACAAGACATTGCAGGTCGCTGTCCGGGTTGTATCCGTCTTCGCTGGGCGGGAATGCACGAAGGGAGTGACGCGGGCCACGGCCACGCCAAACACTGGCATGTGATTTGCGTCACATTTTCACGGGTTGTCTGGTTAGGAAGCCAAGGGGGTCCCCAATGGTTGTCCACCGCCGGCTGGCGCTCTGCGTCGGCCTCGCATGCACCGCTCTGGCCTGGGCCAGCAGCGCGGCTCCGTCCGACCGCGACGCGGCCCTGGCCGAGATCGGCCGCTATCGCGACCAGGCCCGCTGGCTGGATGCGCTCGGCGCAATCGAGCGCGCCAGCCAGCAGCAGCCCAACGACGATCTGCTGTTCAAGCTGCGCGTGCTGACCCTGGGCGACATCGGCAATGCCTGGCGCGCCTGGGAGCTGTACCAGCAGCGGCCGCAGCTGTTCGACGAGGCCCAGAAGCAGCGCCTGGAAGGCGACTACCTGGCCAAACTCGTGGTCTGGAGCCTGGCCTACAGCAGCAGCGAGGACAGCCGCCTGGAAGAAGCCGAATCGACCCTGGCGCGCATGCAGCGCTACCTCGGCGGCGAATGCACCCAGCCCTCGCAGGCCCCACTGCGGATCCGCATGGACCGGCTGATCCTGCTCAACCGGCTGGGCCGCCATGCGCAGGTCCGCGAGGAAGCACGAGCCCTGCAGGCCGAAGGCCACACCCTGCCCGACTACGTGCTGCCTGCCGTGGGCGATTCGTTGATGGGCACCCTGCACCCGGAAGAAGCCATTCCGGTACTGCAGGCGGCCGTCGCCGGCGATCCGGCGCGCGACGCCTCGCATTCGGAACTGGCCTACGCCTACCTGGAAAGCGAGCAGCAGGAAAAGGCGATCGACGTGCTGCAGGCATGGCGCGACAAGGAGCCTGCGTGGCGCTGGAGCAATGGCAAATCACCGTACGCGAACTGGTCACGCTACGAGGCCGATCTCAACCTGGCGATGGTGCGCGCTTACAGCGGCGACCTGGTCACTGCGCAGCACGATCTGGAGTCGATGGTGGACATCGCACCCGGCAACGGAGGACTGCAGAGTGCGCTGGGCAGCGTCTACATGATGCGCGGCTGGCCACGCAGGGCGCTGCAGCGACAGCAGATGGCACACGCGCTGGACCCGCGTGACATCGAACCTCGGCTGGGCATGGAAGAGGCCTACGTCGCCCTGCAGCGCGACGACCTGGCGCGGCCGCTGCACGATGACCTGGTTGCACGCTATCCCACCCAACCGGCAGTCGAACGCATGGACCAGGCGTGGCGTGCGCATCGCGGCTGGCAGCTGAAGGCATGGACCGACATCGGCCGCAGCTCCGGTGGCGGTGGCACCTCGCCACTGGGCAACAACGATCGCCACTACGGTGTGGAAGTGGAGACACCGATCCTTGATGACCGCTGGCGGTTGTTCGCCCTGGCCGACCGGCGCTCGACCGATTTCCAGGACCAGCGCATCGATCCCCTGTGGCTGGGTGCGGGCGTGCGCTACCGCTTCGGGCAGCTGGATGCGGAAGCGGCCGTCCTGCGCGCCAACGACCACATCGGCGATACCGGCCTGCGGGTCGGCGTCGGCTGGCAGTTCAACGATTACTGGCACGCCGGGCTGGTGGCCACGCGCAATGATCCGGAAGCCTCGATGCAGGCGCGCGCGGCCGGCATCACCGCCGACAGCGTGAGCGCACAGGTGGACTACCGGCGCAGCGAGCTCACCCACTGGGCGTTCGGCGCCAGCCGCTTCCGTTACGACGATGGCAACCACCGCGAACTGTTCAGCATCAGCATTGAACAACGCCTGCTGACCCGCCCGCGCTGGCTGATCGATGGCCTGGGCAGTGCCTACACCAGCCGCGGCAGCCGCGACGATGCCCCCTACTTCAACCCGAAGCGCGACCGCATGGTCGAGATCGGGCTGCGCATCGACCAGCAGCTGTGGCGGCACTACGAGCGCCACTTCCGGCATCGCCTGACCGTCTCGCTGGGTGACTACTGGCAGGACGGTTTCGGCAGTGCGCTGGTGCCGACGGTGTCCTACATGCACGAGTGGCAGCTGGGTCCGGGCCGCGTGCTCGAATACGGCGTGCGCTGGTCGCGACCGGTCTACGACGGGCATCGCGAACGTCATATCGGCTTCGAAGCCGCACTGCGCTGGGGAGACTGACATGGCCTGCTTCCTGCGACTGATCGTGCTCCTGCTGCTGGCCATTACGCCACCGGCCTTGGCGCAGCAGGCCGCGCATCTCGATGCAATCGACAATGGCCTGCTGATCCTCAGTTACCACGACATCCGCGACCAGGTCGCGGCCAAGGGCGATGCCGATACCTATGCGGTGAGCACGCAGAACTTCGCCGCACACCTGGACTGGCTCGGTGCGCATGGTTATCACCCGGTCTCGCTGTCGCAGGTGATCGATGCCTCGCAGGGGCGGGCCACGCTGCCGCCCAAGCCTGTGCTGCTGACCTTCGATGATGGCCTGCGCAGCGTCTACGACAAGGCGTTCCCATTGCTGCAGGCCTACCGCTACCCGGCGCTGGTGGCGGTGATCACCGATTACGTGGACATGGCTCCGGGCCGCACCATCGACTACGGCTACCGCCCGTTCGGCCGCGATGACTTCGTCACCTGGGCGCAGCTGAAGCAGATGCACGACAGCGGCCTGATCGAAGTGGCCAGCCACACCGACGACCTGCACCACGGCGTGCTGGCCAATCCACAGGGCAATTCAACGCCCGCCGTGGTCACCCGCATCTACAGCCCGGCCACGCACAGGTACGAGACTGAAACGCAGTATGAGCAGCGCCTGCGCGCCGATCTCTCGCGCAGCGTGCAGCGCATCGAGCAGCACCTGGGCGTGCGCCCGCGCGCCATCGTCTGGCCGTACGCCGCCTACAACCAGTTGAGCAACGACATCGCCGAACAGCTGGGCATGCCGGTGTCCTTCGATCTGGAGGGCCGCAGCACGCCGGTGGCCAGCGACCTGCATGGCCTGGCGCGCTTCCTGGTCAGCGACAACCCGACCGTGGAAGGGCTGACCTACGAGCTGCGCCGCGATGTCGCGCTCGATGGCATCCGTGCCCTGCAGATCGACCTGGATGATGTCTACGACGCAGACCCGGCGCAGCAGGCACGCAACCTCGATGCGCTGGTCGAACGGGTCAAGCGCATCGCGCCGACGCACGTCTACCTGCAGGCCTTCGCCGATCCCGACGGCAACAACACTGCCGATGCGCTGTACTTCCCAAACCGGCACATGCCGATGCGTGCGGACCTGTTCAGCCGCGTTGCCTGGCAGCTGAAATCCCGCGCCGGCGTGAAGGTCTACGCATGGCTGCCGGTGCTTGGCTTCGAGCTGCCCGACCCGGCGCAGCGCAAGGCGCTGGCGATCCGCAACGGCGATCCCGATGGCATGTACCGGTTGGACTTCACCACCCCGAAGGCCCGCCAGATCATGCTCGACATCTACGAGGACCTGGCGGTCAATTCCTACTTTGAAGGCCTGCTGTTCCATGACGACGGCTACCTGCGCGACACCGAGCTGCCGGCACTGGCAGCCGGCGGCGATGGCAGCGCGCGCACGCAGGCGCTGATCAGCTTCACCCTGGCGCTGCGCGACAGCGCGCAACGCTGGCGCCCGAAACTGGCCACCGTGCGCAACCTGTACGCCGAGCCGGTACTCCGCCCGCAGAGCGAGGCCTGGTTCGCGCAGCGCCTGGATCTGTTCAACAAGGCCTATGACCAGACCGCGCTGATGGCGATGCCGTGGATGGAAGGCAGCAAGCACCCCGAGCGCTGGCTGGATCAGCTGCTGGCCGCAGTACGCGCACACGACCCGCAGCTGCAGCACACCCTGTTCGAGCTGCAGACCGTCGATTGGCGCAACGGGCAACCGATTCCCGCCGAGCGCCTGCGCGCACAGATCCGCCAATTGCAGGCACAGGGCGTGCACCACTTCGCCTGGTACCCCGACGACTTCATCGCCGACCAGCCCTCCACCCGCGATGCCCGCGCGGCGATGTCCGCCGGCACCTTCCCGTACCCGGAGAAGTGATATGGACATGCATCCGCTGCTGCAGGTCCTGTTCCAGTTCGCCTTCTACTACCCGATGGTGATGGCGTTCTTCTGGATGTCGGGCGGCCTCTATTACTACTATCGGCGCGAACGCCACTCGCGGCCGCGCAACGACCCTCCATTGATGGTCGATCCCCCCTTCGCGAGCCTGCTGGTGCCCTGCCACAACGAAGCAGACAACCTGGATGACACACTCACTGCGGCGCTGGCCCAGCGTTACCCCGCCGACTACGAAGTGATCGCCATCGATGATGGCAGCAGCGATGACACCGGCGCGCGGCTGGACGTGCTGGCGGCAAAGCACCCGCGGCTGCGCGTATTGCACCTGGACCGTAACCTGGGCAAGGCCAATGCGCTGCGCATGGGCGCACTGGCCGCTCGCTCGGAGTACCTGGTGTGCATCGACGGCGATGCAATGCTGGAGGAACATGCGCTGCACTGGATGGTCTGGCACCTGGTCAGCGGCAACCGGGTCGGTGCAGTCACCGGCAACCCGCGCATCCGCAACCGGTCCACCCTGCTCGGCCGCCTGCAGGTGGCCGAGTTTTCCTCGATCATCGGCATGATCAAGCGCGCGCAGCGCGTATACGGGCGCATCTTCACCATCTCCGGGGTGATCGCCGGCTTCCGCCGTACCGCCCTGCACCAGGTGGGCTGGTGGTCGGATGACATGGTGACCGAGGACATCGACATCAGCTGGCGCCTGCAACGCGCGCACTGGGACATCCGCTACGAACCCAACGCGCTGTGCTTCATCCTGATGCCGGAGACCCTCAAGGGCCTGTGGCGGCAGCGCCTGCGCTGGGCCCAGGGCGGCGTGGAGGTGATGCTGCGTCACGCGCGCTCGCTGCTGCACTGGAAAGAGCGGCGCATGTGGGGCGTGCTGCTGGAGTACGTGCTGAGCGTGATCTGGGCCTACACCATGTTGTTCATCGTGCTGCTGTGGGCACTGGGCAAGTTCATCGAGCTGCCGCCGCAGCTGCACATCGCCAGCCTGCTGCCGCAGTGGCATGGCGTGATCCTGGCGCTGGTCTGCCTGCTGCAGTTCGCCAGCAGCCTGATCATCGACCGGCGTTACGAAACACAGATTGGACGCAACTATTTCTGGGTCATCTGGTACCCGATGGCGTACTGGCTGATCAGCCTTTCCACCACCCTGGTGGCGCTGCCGAAGACACTGCTGCGCCGTCGCAGCAAGCGCGCCACCTGGACCAGCCCTGACCGGGGGATCCGATGAACGCGCAACGCCCGTCCAATCGCTTCGACTCACGGATGATCCGCAAGCCACACCGCCAGCCGCGCTTCCAGCGCACCGCCTGGGGATTCGTGACCCTGGCGTTCTGGGGCTTCTACTTCTACCTGTGGGCGCCCCTGGTGACCCTGTTCTCGTGGTTGGTTGGCGGCCAGCTGGCCTGGCAGCAGCTGTACGAACGGCAAAGCCAGTTCGATCCCTACGTGCTGGTGGCATTGCCGCTGATGCTGTTGTGCGCCAGCGTGCTGCTGATCGGCTGGGCCGAGTACAACCGTGCCCGCTTCCGTGGCCGCGAGCGCCGCCTGCCGCGGCCACTGGCCAGCCTCAACGAAGTGGCCGCCGATCTGGGGGCCAGCACCGGGCTGGCCGAACGCCTGATGGGCTGCAAGGCCGCCACGCTGCACATGGATGATCACGCACGCCCGGTCGGCATCCGCCGCGAGGTGGTGTAGCCCGACAGCCCGGTGGGTGCCGCCCCCCTGATCGGCGCTTGTGCCTGGTGGGTGCCGACCTTGGTCGGCACCGGGGTCTGCTGCGAAGAACATCCACGCATGGCGTGGATCCACTTATGTGCGCGTCTGTCCTTCGCCACGCACCACGAAACGTTCGACAGTGAGCGCTTCCAGACCCATCGGGCCATAGGCATGCAGGCGCGTGGTGGAAATGCCGATTTCGCTGCCCAGGCCCAGCTGGCCACCATCGGAGAAGCGCGATGAGGCATTGACCATCACCACCGCCGAACGCAGCGCAGTAACGAAACGCTCGGCATGGCCGGCGTCTGCGGTCGCGATCACTTCGGTGTGGTCGGAGGTATAGCGGCGGATGTGCGCGATGGCCGCATCGAGGTCGTCCACCACGCGCACGGCCAGCACAAGGTCGAGGAACTCGGCAGCGTAGTCCTCCTCGGTCGCCGCCGTGCTGCCCGGCAGCAGCGGCTGCGCCTGCGCATCGGCGCGCAACTGCACGCCACGCTGGCCGAGCGCCTGCGCCACGCGCGGCAGGAACGAATCGGCTACGTCACGGTGTACCAGCAGTGTCTCCAGCGAATTGCAGGCGGCTGGCCGGCTGCACTTGCCATCCACCAGCAGGTCGATGGCCTTGCCCAGGTCGGCGCTGGCGTCCACGAACAGATGGCAAACACCCTTGTAGTGCTTGATCACCGGTACCCGCGCATGCTCGGCAACGAAACGGATCAGGCCTTCGCCACCGCGCGGGATCGCCAGGTCGATCAGCTCATGCAGCTGCAGCAGTTCCAGCATCGCCTCACGGCGCAGGTCGGTCAGCACGGTCACGGCGGCCGGCGGTACGCCGTTGGCCTTCAACGCACCGGCGAGTGCCTGCGCGATCGCGGTGTTGGAGTGAATTGCCTCGGAACCACCGCGCAGGATCACGCCGTTACCCGCCTTCAGGCACAGCGCCGCGGCTTCGGCGGTCACGTTCGGGCGCGCCTCGTAGATCATCGCGATCACGCCCAGCGGCACGCGCACCTTCTGCACGCGGATGCCGTTCGGGCGCACGTCATCGCGGGTGACCTCGCCGACAGGATCTGGCAATCCGGCCACTTCGCGCACGGCTTCGGCCATCGCGAACAGGCGCGGCGGGTCCAGTGCCAGACGATCGAGCATGGCGCTGCCCACGCCCTTCGCGCGCGCGGCGGCGAGGTCACGTGCATTGCCGGCCAGGATCAACCCGGCATTCACTTCCAGCGCCTGTGCCATCGCCAGCAGCAGCGTGCATCGCGCCGCGCCGTCGAGGCCGGCAACGATCTGCGCCGCATCACGGCAGGCACGCGCCTGCGCTTCGATCTCGCTCATCGGGGTGTCCTTCAATCCGGTCATGGCAGCACCAGGTCGTCGCGATGGACGACGCTGCCGCCGTAGTTGTAGCCGAGCACGGCCTGGATGTCGCGCGAATGGTGGCCGGCAATCCGGCGTACGTCGTCGGCAGCATACTGGCTGACGCCGCGGGCCACGCAGACACGGCCCTGCGGCGCGTTCCAGCACACCTGTACCATGTCGCCGCGGCGGAACACGCCCTCTGCACCGGTGATGCCACCGGGCAGCAGCGAGGCGCCCTTCTCGCGCATCGCCTGTGCCGCACCGGCATCGATGACGATCACGCCCTCGGCCAGCGGTGCATGCCGCAGCCAGTGCTTGCGGGCGGCCTCGCGGCTGCGTGCGGCATGGATGCGGGTGCCGAACAGGCGGTCCTGCGCCAACGCGCGCACCACGTCACCGCTGCGGCCATTGAACAGATAGGTTTCGATGCCCAGGCGCCCGGCCTTCGCCGCCGCCTCCAGCTTGGTACGCATGCCGCCGGTACCGGCGCGCGAGCCGGCGCCGCCCGCCATCGCCAGCACCTCGTCACTCAGTTCCGGCACGTCGTGCAACGGCCGCGCATCGGCCACGGTGCGCGGGTCGGCGCTGTACAGGCCATCGATGTCGGTGGCGATGAACAGCGCATCGGCGTCGACCAGCGCCGCCACGGTAGCAGCCAGGTTGTCGTTGTCGCCGAGCTTGAGCTCATCCACCGACACGGTGTCGTTCTCGTTGACCACCGGCAATGCGCCCAGGCGCAACAGTTCACTCAACGTGGCGCGTGCATTGAGGTAGCGGCGGCGGTTGCGCAGGTCGTCATGGGTCAGCAGCACCTGCGCCACCGGGCGCTCGAAGAAGCGCTGCCAGAGCCCGATCAGCTGGGCCTGGCCAAGTGCCGCCAGGGCCTGCCGCGCCGCCATCGCTGCGCCCGGTTCATCGGCGCGCGGCAGGATCGCGCGCCCGGCAGCGACCGCGCCGGAGGAGACGATCACCACCTCGCGCCCAGCCAGGAGATTGGCCGAGACGAACTGGGCCAGGCCCAGCGCGTGGCGTGGCGACAGGCCGCCGCCATCAGCTGCCAGCAGGCTGCTGCCAACCTTGAGCACCGCACGCCGCCACGGCGGCAGCGCTTGTTCGGGGAACGGCGAGGCGACGTGGGCAGCGTGCTGGATCATCGGTCAGGCTCTCAGCGGGTGTTCCATTCGTGCACGGTCAGGTCGGAGGCCTGCATCGTCACCAGCGGGTCGGTGGCGACGATGGCCTGTGCCTGCGCCAGGCTGTCCACGTTGCACAGCACGTAGGCGCCACCGCTGCCATCGGCGAAGCCACCGGTCAGCTGCAGCTTGCCCTGCGCCTGCAACGCATCGAGGAAATCGCGATGCGGCTGCACCGCTGCATCGTTGAAGCCCGGCCGGCGCATCGCCAGCACCAGATACACCGTGGCCGCCATCAGGACAACGCCTGCCAGCGCGCGCGCAGTTCGTCCAGGCGCAGGTCAGCGGCCGCGCCCGGCGATACACGCGCGGCCAGGCTGCCCTCCGGCGTGCGTCCCTGCCCTGCACTGTCGGCACCGGCCGCAGCGGCCTTGTAGGCCTCGCGGAACGGTACGCCAGCCACGGCCGCCTCCACGGCGACGTCGGTGGCATACATGCCCGAATCAATCGCCGCGCGCAGCCTGTCGTCACGCCATTCCAGATTGGCCAGCAGCGCCGGCAGCAGTTCCAGCGCGGCCAGGCCACGGCCGAAGCCGTGGAAGATGGCACCCTTGGACGACTGCAGGTCGCGATGGTAGCCGGAAGGCAGCGACAGCAGCTGCTCGATCTCGGTGCGCGCGGCGGCGACGCTGGCGTGGGTGGCGCGCATCAGCTCGATCACATCCGGATTGCGCTTGTTGGGCATGATCGAACTGCCGGTGGTGTACTGCGCCGGCAGCGCGACGAAGCCGAACTCGGCGCTGGTGAACAGCGACAGGTCCCAGGCGATGCGGCGCAGGTCCAGCGTGGCGCCACCGAGCGCTTCCAGTGCAGCCAGCTCGAACTTGCCGCGCGACAGCTGTGCGTAGATCGGCGAGATCTGCATGCGCGCGAAACCGAGCGCCGCCGTGGTGTGCTCGCGGTCCAGCGGCAGGTTCACGCCGTAGCCGGCAGCGGTACCCAACGGATTGGCGTCGACCAGCGCATGGGTGTCGCGGGCGCGGATGGCGTTGTCGATGAAGGCCTCGGCCCAGCCGGCCCACCACATGCCGGCCGAAGACACCACGGCACGCTGGATGTGGGTGTAGCCGGGAATCGGCAGGTCCTTCTCGGCCTGCGCACGGTCCAGCGCGACCTTGGCCACCTCGGCGCTGAGCTGCGCCACGCGCTGCAGCTTCTCCTTCAGCCACAGGCGGGTGGCCACCAGGATCTGGTCGTTGCGGCTGCGGCCTGTGTGGATCTTGCGGCCGGCATCGCCGAGGCGTTCGGTCAGGCGTGCTTCGATGGCCGAGTGGCCATCTTCGTACTGCGTGTCCAGCACGAAGCGGCCTTCGCGGAAGTCCTGCGCCAGCACGTCCAGTTCGCGCAGCAGGCCGGCCAGCTCATCGGCGCTGAGGATGCCGATGTGCTGCAGGCCCTGCGCATGCGCGGCGCTGGCGGCAATGTCGTGCAGGAAGAACTCGCGGTCGAGGATCACATCGTCGCCGGCGAGAAAGGTCTGGATCTGGGCGTCGACGGCGACGCCGGGCTTCTGCCAAAGAAGGTCTGCCATGGGGGCTCCGGAAGGCGGGTTCAGTGCGGGATCGACGTCAGTTCGTCGATGCCCAGGGCGAGGTTGAGGTTCTGCATGGCCTGGGTGGCTGCGCCCTTCAGCAGGTTGTCCAGGGTTGCCACCACGACCACGCGCTTGCCGCCCGGCGCGAGCGTGAAGCCACCGACCTGGGCACCGTGGCGGCCGGCGATGCGGCTGACCCACGGCGCCTCGTCCACCACCTCGATCAGCGGTTCGCCGGCATAGGCCTGCTGGAAGCGTTCGACGATCTGCTCGCGGGTCTGCACGCGGTTCAGCCACAGGTTGGCGGTCAGCGTGATGCCCCGGAAGTGCGGCGCGACGTGCGGCATGAATTCCACGGCCACGCCCAGCTGCACCGACACCTCGCGCTCGTGCACGTGGTTGGTCAGCGCATACGGCATCAGATTGTCGGCCAGCAGTTCGACGTTGTTCTTGTCCGACGGCGTAGTACCGGCGCCGGAGTATCCGGACACACCGAAGCACTGCGGCGGACCGGCCAGCAGGTCCAGCAGCGGATGCACCGCCAGCTGCATCGCCGTGGCATAGCAGCCCGGGTTGCTGATGTGCGTCTGGCCGTTGTAGCGGCCGCGGGTCAGCTCCGGCAGGCCGTAGTACCAGCTGTTGTCGAAGCGGTAGTCGGCCGAGAGGTCGACGATGACGGTGTCCGCCTTCGCCGCCTCCAGCGCGGCCACGAACGGCGCGGCCAGGCCGTTGGGCAGGGCCAGGATCACCGCGTCCACCCCCTTGGCCGCCACTGCATCGGCGTCCAGGTTTTCGTACTGCAGCTCGCCCTGGAATTCCGGGTGGTGGTCGGACAGGCGCTGCCCGGCGCGCTCGCGCGAAGAGACGAAGGCCAGCTTCAGCCGCGGGTGGGCGGCCACCAGCTTGATCAGCTCGGCGCCGGTATGGCCGCGGGCACCGACGATGCCCAGGGTAAAAGTCGAATCGTTCATGCGTGACTGTCCAGGCGGTACTGCAGGTGGCGCTTCACGCCCTGCCATTCCGCATCGATGATGGAGAAGATGACGGTGTCCCGCGGCGTGCCATCGGCATGCCGCTTGTGGTTACGCAGCACGCCATCCTGCTTGGCGCCCAGGCGCGCGATCGCGGTGCGCGAGGTGACGTTGAACCAGCTGGTTTCCAGCACCACGCTGATGCAGCCCATGGCCTCGAAGGCGTGCTGCAGCAGCAACAGCTTGGCTTCGGTGTTGGCGCCGGTGCGCTGTACGCGCGGCGTGTACCAAGTGTAGCCGAGGCTGAGCCTGGGCACGCTGGCATCCATGTCGTAGAAGCGCGTACTGCCGATGATCTCACCCGCTGCATCGCGGATCACGAAGGGCAGCACCTTTCCTTCGGCCTGTGCCTGCAGCGCGGCCTGCACATAGGCCTCGGCCCGCTCCGGTGACGGCACCTGGGTGTACCAGAGCTGGTCCAGGCCACTGCCTTCGAGGGCAGCGCGCAGGCCGGGGACATGCTCAAGCTGAAGCGGCTGCAGCGTCACATGCTGGCCGCGCAGGGTAGGCACCGTATTCCAAGCGTCAAGATTGGTCATCGCTCAGCCCTGCAGGCTCGGTGCGCGCTGCGCGCAATGATCGACATAGGTCTTGATCCGGTCGATGCCATCGGCGCCGAACCAGAACACTTTCCAATGGTCCTGCTTGTAGCAGCCATCGGACTCGGCGTAGTAGAAGTGGTTGATCGGGTTGCCGTGGCGCGAGCGCCAGAACAGCTGCGGGGTCTCCTCCAGCATCACGTTCCAGACCGCACGCCCCAGGCCTTCACCCTGCGCGTCGTCGAGCACAGCGAACTTGTCCAGGTACACGCCTTCGGCCTCGTCGGTGAGGATCACCGCAGTGCGGTAGTTCTCGCTGACATAGGCGCGCAGCAGCTTGGTCTTTTCGAAGTAGTCCGGCACCAGGGTGCGGCCGAAGCTGGATTCGATCAGGCCCTTCAGCCGCGGCAGGTCAAGCTCGTTCCAGGCGGTGGCGCGCAGCACTTTCTCACCCTTGCGCACCAGCGTGCCCGAGCCCTTGTGGGTGAACAGTTCCTTGGCCAGGTCGGCCGGACGCGTGATCGACACCGACGACTCCAGCGGCAGGCGGTCGAGCAGGTCCTTGATCTGTTCGATCTTCACCTTCATGCCGCCGTGGATCCACGGCTGCGCGATCAGGTGATCGTATTCGGTGGACAGGTTGATCGAATCGATCACGTTGCCCGCCTCGTCCAGCAGGCCACCGGTGCCGGTCAGGAAGATGATCTTGTACGGCTGCAGTTCCTGCACCAGCTCGTTGGCGGCAAAGTCGGCGTTGACGTTGAGGATCTGGCCACCGGCGGTTTCACCCAGGCTGGTGATGACCGGGATCGAGCCGGCACGCAGGCTGGCCTCGATCGGTGCCAGGTTGACCTTCTTCACCTCGCCGACCAGGCCGTAGGTGTCCACGTCCAGGTACTCGGCCTCGAACACGCCACCGGTGATCGAGGTGGCACGTGCGCCGTTCTGCTGCAGCGCCTCGACCAGGCGCAGGTTGGACTGCTGGAACACCCGGCGCACGATCGCCAATGCTTCCGGCGACGTCACGCGCAGGCCGTTCACGGTCTGCTTCTCGATGCCGGCCGCCGACAGCTCGGCATCCAGCTGCGGGCCGGCGCCGTGCAGCACGATCGGGGTCAGCCCGACTTCCTGCAGGAACGACAGCGAAGAGGTCAGCGCGTCGAGATCGTCGCGCAGCACCGCGCCGCCGACCTTGACCACGGCGAAGCGCTTGGCATCCAGCTGCGAGAAGCGCTTGAGGTACTGGCTGATCTCCTTCGCGCTGGCCATGCTGGAAAGCAGGCGCACGATGGTCTGGCGGGTCTGGCGGTGGGGCTGGAGGGCAGGAGACATTTCGGTTTCGTCACAGGCGGCGGTCGCCGCGTTGCAGTTCCGCCACGCCCGGGGCATGGCGGCGTTGTGGGGTCGATCAGGCGCCGGCGGCGATGATCCGGTGCACGGCGTGGGTATAGCGCTGCAACTGGTCCAGCGTCACGAACTCATCGGCGGTGTGGGCCTGGGCGATGTCACCCGGGCCGAATACCAGTGTGGTGTAGCCAGCGGCCGAGAACAGCGACGCCTCGGTCCAGAAATCCACGGCATTGCCGATCGGCAGCTCCAGCGCATCGGCCACGTCGCGCGCCAGCAGGCGGCGGTTCTCAGCTTCGGCGATGTCACCGGCGGGCAGGCTGGGACCACGGAACGTCTCGGTGAACACGGCGGCTTCCGGCTCGGCGAAACCGGCGAAGGTCGCCAGCAGGCCATCGATGTCCATCGACGGCAGCGGGCGGAACCCGAAGCGCACCTCAGCAGCCGGTGCGATCATGTTGGCCTTGATACCGCCTTCGACGCGACCGATGTTGAAGCGCAGACCGGTCAGCCCACCGAAGCGGGCCGAGGCCAGCGATTCCACATGATCCAGCGCGCGATTGCCCCAGCGCATGGCCTGGTGCAATGCGCTGGCAGCCGCATCCTGCTTGCCCGACGCATGGCCGGCACGGCCGGCGAACTGCATCAGCACCGAACTGATGCCACGGTGCGCCAGCACCGCTTCGCTCATGGTCGGTTCGGCAACGAGTACGGCTTCATACGGCAGGCCACGCGCCAGGAATGCAGCGATGCAGCGCGGGTCGTTGGCTTCCTCGTCGCTGGAGAACAGGAACGCGGCATCGCCATCGCTGGCATTGGCCGCCGCCACCAGCGCAGCGGCGGCGCCCTTGATGTCACACACGCCCAGGCCGACCACGCGGTCGTCCAGGCGGCGCATCACATGCGGATCGGCACTCCAGTGCGGCGAGTCCGGCACGGTATCCAGGTGCACGTTGAACAGGTACTTCGGCGTCCCACGCACGGCGTACAGGCTGACCGCACCGGCGCCATGGTCGATCACCTCGACGTTGAAGCCGGGCAGGTTCGCGCGCAGGTAATCGAAGATGCCACCGGTGGTGATCGCACGCGGCGGGTTGCGGGTGTCGAAGGACACCAGCGCCTGCAGGTGATCGAGCGTCTGTTCAAGCATGTGTCTGAATATCCGTAGGGTTCGAAATCGGTAGTGCCGGCCGCTGGCCGGCTGCGCAATGATCCAGCCGTGCCACGAGCCGGCCAGCGGCCGGCACTACCGTCACAGGTCAACCGCGGTTGACCTGCGCGTAAACGGTGGAGCTCATGCCGAACAGCTTGATGAAGCCTTCGGCCTCCTCCACGCCCCAGTCGGCCGACTGCGCGTAGGTGGCACCCTTGGTGTTGAGCAGGTGCGGCGACTTCACCGCCACCGCGTCGACGCGGCCACCGCGGGTTTCCAGCACCACTTCGCCGTTGACCTTGGCCTGCGAGGACTTCAGGAACGCTTCGATGTCGGTCTTCAGCGGGTCGTGGTAGAAGCCTTCGTACACCAGCTCCACCCACTTGCGTGCCACGTCCGGCTTGAAGCGGTTCTGCTGCTTGGTCAGCACCGCATCTTCCAGCGCGCGGTGCGCGGCCAGCAGCGAGACCAGGCCCGGGGCCTCGAACACGATGCGACCCTTCAGGCCGATCACGGTGTCGCCGGTGTAGACGCCGCGGCCAACACCGTACGGGGCAAACAGCTTGTTGAGCTGGGCCAGGATCTGGTCGCCCGGCAGCGCCTTGCCGTTCAGTTCAACCGCTTCGCCTTCAACGAACTTCAGGGTGACGGTCAGCGCCTGCTCCGGCCACTCGCTGCGCGGTGCGCACCAGCCACGGGCGCCCTCGCCCGGGGCTTCCCAACGGTCGATCTCGCCGCCGGACATGGTCACGCCCAGCAGGTTCTCGTTGATGGTGTAGGCCTGCTGCTTGGCGCGCACGCCGAAGCCACGCGCTTCCAGGTACTTCTGCTCGTAGGCGCGGGTCTGGGTGTGTTCCTTCTGGATCTCGCGGATCGGCGCGATGATCTGGTAGTCGCCCAGTGCTTTCACGGCCAGGTCGAAGCGGACCTGGTCGTTGCCCATGCCGGTGCAGCCGTGGGCGATGATGTTGGTACCCAGCTCGGCAGCACGCTTCAGCGCGGCATCGACGATCAGGTAGCGGTCCGAGACCAGCAGCGGGTACTGGCCCTGGTAGCCTTCGCCGGCCCACACGAACGGCTTGACGAAGCCTTCCCAGATGGCCGGGCCACCATTGACGGTGACATGGCTGGTCACGCCCAGCTCGGCGGCACGCTTCTCGATGAAATCGCGCTCCTCATCATCCACGCCGCCGGTGTCGGCGAACACGGTGTGCACGTTGTAGCCGCGCTCCTGCAGGTAGGGCACGCAGAAGCTGGTATCCAGGCCGCCGGAGAAGGCGAGAACGACGTCTTTGTTGCTCATGGGGGTCAGGTCCAATCAGGTTATGTAGAGTCGAGCCATGCTCGACTGATGCTCGATCAAGAAAATCAGCGCCCGGCAACCGCGGCCATGATCGCCTTCTGCACGTGCAGGCGGTTCTCGGCTTCGTTGATGGCGATGCACTGCGGCGAATCCATCACCGCATCGGTGGCTTTCACGTTGCGGCGCAGCGGGAGGCAGTGGCTGAACACACCGTTGTTGGTCAGCGCCATCTTGCGTTCGTCGACGATGAAGTGCTTGAACTGATCGCGGATCGGCTTTTCCGGTTCCCAGTTGCCGAAGAACGGCAGCGCGCCCCAGCTCTTGGCGTAGACCACGTCGGCGCCGGCATAGGCGCTGTCGATGTCATGGCTGATCTTCAGCGAACCACCGCTCTCGGCCACGTTCTGCTCGGCCCAGCCCATGTAGCGGTCGTCGAGGATGTAGTCGGCGGTCGGGCACAGCAGGGTCACGTCCATGCCCATGCGGGTGGCGATGGTCAGCGCCGAATTGGCCACGGCGGTGTTCAGCGGCTTGGGGTGGTAGGTCCAGGTCAGCACGTACTTCTTGCCACGCAGGTCCTGGGTGCCGAAGTGCTCCTGCAGGGCCATGATGTGGGCCAGCTCCTGGCACGGGTGGGTGATGGTCTCCATGTTGATGACCGGCACCGGCGAGTACCTGGCGAAGCTGTTGAGGACGATGTCCTGGCGGTCGTAGGCCCAGTCGATGAACTTGGGAAACGCGCGCACGGCGATGATGTCGCAGTAGCGGCCCAGCACCTTGGCCACTTCAGCGATGTGCTCTTCGGTGTCGCCGTCCATCACCGTGCCGAGGTTGAACTCGATCGGCCACGCGTCCTTGCCCGGCTGCAGCACCACCGCGTGGGCGCCGAGCTGGAATGCGCCGAGCTCGAAGCTGGTGCGGGTGCGCATGGACGGGTTGAAGAACACCAGCGCGATCGACTTGCCCTTGAGCTGGTCGCCGAGCTTGTTGCGCTTGAACAGCGCGGCCTGGGTGAGCAGCGCGTCGAGATCGCTGCGGCTCCAGTCCTGGGTGTTCAGGAAGTGCTTGGGGGACATCATCTTTCCTTGCGAGGCGGCGCCGGGTTCGACGCGGTGGAAGGGAAAACAGGAAGCAAAGGTGAAACGAAAAGGTTGCAGTTGCAGCTTTCAGGACATGCATTCTTGAAGCGCGAAAACGAAAAAACCCAGCCGGCGGGCTGGGTTTTTTTCGGACGAACAGCAAAAAGCTCCGGTTACCCAGCGAGAATGTGGGGTTCCGGTCGACGCGCACGCGAGGTCATGCCAGACGCCTGTCGGGCTGCGCTGCTGTCGTGCTGGAAGTCGGTGAGCTTCATGGTCAACCATCTTTGCATGCGGCCGGGGCCGGCGCAAGGGGTTGGGGGCGCAGAATCAGGGATTGCCGGCCGAACCCTGCTCGGGGCCGACCCAGGGCGTGATCGACACCCGGATCTTGAGCCGGTTGCCGGGGTCTTCCGGCAGCCGCGAGCGGTACTTGGTGCCCTTGTAGACGTAATCCACGTCGTAGGCGATGGGCCGGCGGAATTCACGCCCCACCGGCACGATGCGGCAGTCGCGGGTCAGCATGGGGCCGTTGTTGGCCGGCGCCGGGGCCGGCGACTCGGTTCCGACCTCCTCAACGGCCTCCTCGTCGCTGCGCTTGAACATCGAGCGCACCGAATCCCAGAAGCGGCTGATCCGGCCCTTGTCCTCGACCGGCTCCTCGCCGGTCACGTTCACCGGGGCCAGGGTCCGGGTCGACACCGGCTCGCAGTGCTCCTCGGTACGGGTCGCGCGCAGGGTCTGGAACACCGGCTCGACGTTCAGCACCTGGGCGTAGTCGAACTTCACGTTCTCCACGATCACCACCCGGTTGCGGGGCTCGGCCTCCTGGGCCAGCACCACGGCGGGCAGCGCCGACAGGCAGGCCAGGGTCAGCAACGCGGTGGATTTCATTGGCGACGGGAGCAAGGACACGGCAATAGTGTAGGCAGTGGCGAGCGCAAGGGGCTGAACATTACCCGTCCACGCCGCTCCTGCCCACCCCACCCTGGACGGACCCGGCGTCCACCGGTGGCAGCCAGTGCCCCCAAAGGGGTCCGACACGTTCTAAAATCACAGGCTTGTCCCCCAGCCACAGCCCCATGACCCTGCGCCTGCACAACAACCTGACTCGCCAGCTCGAACCGTTCACTCCGCTCGACCCGGCCTGTCCGACCCTGTATGTGTGCGGCCCCACGGTCTACAACTACGTGCACATCGGCAACGCCCGTGGCCCGGTGGTGTTCGGGGTGCTGGCCGATCTGCTGCGGCGCCGTTTCGGCGCGCTGCGCTACGCCCGCAACATCACCGACGTGGACGACAAGATCAACACCGCCGCGCGCGAGCAGGGCGTGCCGATCAGCACCATCACCGGCAAGTTCGCCGCCGCCTACCGTGAAGACATGGCCGCGCTGGGCGTGGTGCCGCCGGACATCGAGCCGGAGGTGACCGCGCACATTCCGCAGATCATCACCATGATCGAGCAGCTGATCGCCAATGGTCATGCCTACGCCGCCGAGGGTCACGTGCTGTTCGCGGTGGCCAGCTTCGACGGCTACGGCAAGCTCTCGCGCCGCGACCCCGACGAAATGCTGGCCGGCGCCCGCGTCGACGTGGCCCCGTACAAGCGCGACCCGGGTGATTTCGTGCTGTGGAAGCCGTCCAGCGACGACCTGCCCGGCTGGGAATCGCCCTGGGGCCGTGGCCGCCCGGGCTGGCACATCGAGTGCTCGGCGATGGCGGCGGCTCACCTGGGTGAGACCATCGACATCCATGCCGGCGGCGTCGACCTGCAGTTCCCGCACCACGAGAACGAGCTTGCGCAGAGCGAATGCGCCCACGGCGGCAAGATCTTCGCCCGCTTCTGGCTGCACAACGGCATGCTCAACTTCGGCGGCGCCAAGATGAGCAAGTCGCTGGGCAACATCGAGCGCGTGCACGACCTGGTGCGCCAGCATCCGCCGGAAGCGCTGCGCCTGGCCCTGCTGTCGGCCCACTACCGGCAGCCACTGGACTGGTCTGATGCGCTGATCGAACAATCGGTGCGCACCCTGGACCGCCTGTACGGCACCCTGCGCGAACTGGCGTCGATCGAGGCCACGGCAGTGATCCCCGCCAGCGTCGAAGCGACCCTGGACGACGATCTCAACACACCCCAGGCGCTGGCCGAAGTGGCCCGCATCGCCGCCGACGCGCGTCGTGCCACCGACCCGGCCGAACAGGCGCGGCTGAAGGGCGAGCTGCTCGGTGCGGGCCTGGTGCTGGGCCTGCTGCAGGCCGACCCGGCGCAGTGGTTCGGCACCGCAGCGGGCGACGAGGACGACGATGCCCGCGTCCAGGGCCTGATCGACGAGCGCGCCGCGGCCAAGAAGGCACGCGACTTCGCCCGTGCCGACGCCATCCGCGACCAGCTGGCCGCCGAAGGTATCGTGCTGGATGACACCCCGCAGGGCGTTCGCTGGTCGCGCAAGCGCAGCTGACCTGCCCTGCCCCGTGGCCGGTCCGCCGGCCACGCCCCACCGTAGAGACTGTTGTGACCGACTCCCCGTTCCCGCTTGAACCCACCGCCGCCGAGGCCCAGGCCGCCATCGCCGAGGAATTCGGCTTCTTCGGCGACTGGTCCGAGCGCTACCAGTACCTGATCGACCTCGGCCGCAAGCTGCCGCCCTTCCCGGAAGAATGGAAGACCGAAGAGCATCGCCTGCTCGGCTGCCAGTCGATGGTCTGGATCGTGCCCGAAGGCAACGCGCAGTCGCTGCGCTTCCATGCCATCAGCGATTCGGCGATTGTCTCCGGCCTGATCTTCCTGGCCCTGCGCGTGTACTCCGGGCGCTCGGCGCAGGAGATTCTGGCCACCGAACCGAGCTACATCCAGGACATCGGCCTGGCCCGCCACCTCTCGCCCACCCGCAGCAATGGTGTGGCGGCGATGCTGGCCTTCATCCGTGAGACGGCGCAGGCGCAGCTGCAGCGCGACCCGCCGTGAGCGAACCCGCCACAGCCGAAGACAGTGCACTGGGCCTGCTGTCCCGCCCCGGTTTCGCCAGGCTGCTGGCCTACCGCATCTTCGCGATGCTGTCCTACCAGGTGGTCGCGGTCACCGTCGGCTGGCACATCTACGAAGTCACCCGAAATCCGTTCTCGCTGGGCCTGATCGGCCTGGCCGAGGTCGTGCCGTTCTTCTGCGTGGCTCCGTTCGCCGGTTACCTGGTGGATCACCTGCCGCGCCGTCGGCTGGGCATGGTCGCCTGTTGCGGGCTGATCGCCACTGCACTGGTATTGACCAGCGTTGCCATGGGCTGGCTGCCGATTGACGGCGTGTGGCCGATCTATGCGGCCATCGCGCTGACCGGCATGGTCCGCGCCTTCCTGTCGCCGATCTACAACGCCTTGTTCGCCCGCGTGCTGGCCCGTGACCAGTTTGCCCGTGGCGCCGGCCTGGGCGCGGTGGTGTTCCAGGCCGGCATGATCGCCGGCCCGGCACTGGGTGGCGTGCTGGTCGGCGTCGGTGGCAAGGGCCTGTCCTACGCAGTGGCCACCGCTTTCGCGCTGGTGGCCATGGCCTGCCTGGCCACGCTGAAGGTGGAAGAACCGGTGCATACCGGTCCGGCCGCCCCGATCTTCAAGAGCATCGCTGAAGGCGCGCGCTTCGTGGTCGGCAACCGGATCATGGTCGGCGCGATGGCGCTGGACATGTTCTCGGTGCTGCTGGGCGGCGTGGTGGCGATGCTGCCGGCATTCCTGCACGAGATCCTGCACCACGGCCCGGAAGGCCTCGGCATCCTGCGCGCGATGCCGGCGCTGGGCTCGGTGTGCGTGGGCCTGTGGCTGGCGCGCCACCCGCTGCACCGCAATGCCGGCCGCGTGCTGCTGTTTGCGGTCGCCGGCTTCGGCCTGTGCGTGATCAGCTTCGGGTTGTCGCAGCACTTCTGGCTGTCGGCGCTGATCCTGCTGTTCTACGGCGCGTTCGATGGCGTCTCGGTGGTGATCCGCTCGACCATCCTGCAGTTGGCCACGCCGGAAGAAATGCGCGGACGGGTGTCGTCGATCAACGGCATCTTCATCAGTTCGTCCAACGAGCTGGGCGCGTTCTATGCCGGCACGATGGCCCGTCTGCTGGGGCTGGTGCCTGCAGTGGTGCTGGGTGGGTTTGCAGTGCTGAGCGTGGCCGGGATCACCGCGTGGAAGAACCCGACGCTGCGGAAACTGAATTTGCGTGATCTGCAGTGACCCCGCGGAGAGCGCGTTCGGCGGCGCCGGGCGTTTGACTGGCCACGTCACTTTCCCTCGATGAATGGGTTTGTCACTTTCTTTGCGCGCGCAAAGAAAGTAACCAAAGAAACGCGCCGCCATCCGCGAGCCGGTGCTGCGCACCGGTGCCCTGCGCTCCTCGGTGAATTAGGGGACGGCGCCGAACTCGCTGCGCTCAAACAGCGGCGCCTCTTCGCCCCCGATTCCCCTGCGGTGCTCGGCTCGCTACAAGGCGGACCCAAGTCAACGGCCACAACTGCCCGTGCCAGCCACGATCGCGCACCAACGATCCCCCAACAAAAAACCCGGCCGAGGCCGGGTTTTTCGCATGACCAGACAACGAACTGGAATCAGTCGCCCTGCTGCTTCTGCAGGTGCTCCCAACGCTCCTGGGCGTCGATGGTGCGTTCGGCGGTCAGGCGCGCCTCCAGGCGCTCCAGGCCGATTTCTTCGCCGGTGTCGACGCAGTACCCGTAGTCGCCGGCTTCCAGGCGCTTCAGGGTGCTGTCGATCTTGCCGATCAGCTTGCGGTAGCGGTCGCGGGTACGCAGTTCCAGCGAGTTCTCGGTCTCGCGGGTCGCACGCTCGGCTTCGTCGCCGATGTCACGCACTTCCTCGCGCAGGTTCTCGATGGTCTGCTTGGACTCTTCCACCAGGTCCGCGCGCCAGTTCTGCAGGCGCTGGCGGAAATACTCCTGCTGCAGCGGGCTCATGTATTCCTCTTCCGAGGACGGCTTGTAGCCAGCCGGCAGGATCGGGCGGCCAGTGGCCTCGTCGGTCTTGTACTCGACCACCTTGTACTTGCTGCGCGGGGCCGGTGCTGCCGAGCGGGCGGCGACGGCCACGGCAACCTTGCCGACAGGGCGCGACACGGTCTTCGGGGCGGAATCGGATTTCACGGCGGTTTTGGCAGGCGATTTCGAAACGGGCACGGGATTCTTGGATTGCGGGGCCTTCGAAGCGACAGGAGCGGCGGCCGGGGCCGGCGTTGAGGCCGGTTGGGCTGCCGCCACTGCCACGGTCTTGGCCGGGACAGGCTTGGCCGGAGCCGGCTTGGCAGCAGGCTTCGGTGCGGACTTCACTACTGGCGCCGGGGTCGGCTTTGCGGCCGGCGCGGCAACGTTCTTGGCAACCTTCTTTACAGCGGCAGGCGTGGCGGCCGGTTTAGCCGCAGCGACCTTCTTTGCCACGGGCTTGGCGACCGGCTTGGCTGCAGCCTTCTTCACCACCGCCTTCGGCGCTGGCTTGGCGGCGGCCTTCTTGGCCACCGGCTTGGCGGCGGCTTTCTTCACCGGCGCCTTCTTGCTGGCAGCGGCTGGCTTGGCCTTGGCGGGCGCAGCGGCCTTCTTCGCCACCGGCTTGGTTGCCTTGACCGGCGTTTTCTTTGCGGTGGCCTTCCTGGCCGCCGGTTGCGAGGACGCTGCCTTGGTCGCCGGCTTGCTGGCCGGCTTCTTGGCAACGGGCTTTGCCGCCAACTTCTTCACAACAGGCTTGGCGGTTTTCTTGGCGGCCGTTGCGGCCTTCTTTGCAGTTTTTTTAGCAGCCACGAAACGCTCTTCCTTGGATTCCCCGGGGCCCGGGAAAGCGGGCCTTTATAGCCTACCCGACCCGCAGCAGCAACCTCGGCACCCTGCTCCATTCAGTCCTGGAGCCAAGGCGCCCAATGGGCAGTCCGACGAACACGGACCGCCTTGCGCGGTACGGAACCTGGCCAGCACCCGACGGTGCTGGTACCGGTCGCAGGCCATCGGCGACATGCGACCAACGCCCCATCCTGCACAAATGCGGCCTTCATGCCAACTGGCATAAGATGACTGGGTGATCTCGCGCCTGCTCATTGCCCTGCTGCGCTTCTACAAGCGCTTCATCAGCCCCCTGCTGGGGCCGCGCTGCCGTTTCGTGCCGAGCTGTTCTGAATACGCGATGGATGCCATCTCCCGGCACGGGCCGCTGCGCGGCAGCTGGCTGGCTGCGCGCAGGCTGGGCCGTTGCCATCCGTTCCACCCCGGCGGCTTCGATCCGGTGCCCGAATCCACCCACGCCCCCTCTTGCCGTTGCACAGGAAAACACTGACATGTCCTCCACCCTCATCACCAACGCCCGGATGGTCAACGAAGGCCGCACCTTCGACGGCGACCTGCGCATCGAGAACGGCCGCATTGCGCAGATCGGCGCCGGGCTGGCGCCGCGCAACGGCGAGCAGGTGGTGGACGCGGCCGGGCGCTGGCTGCTGCCCGGCATGATCGATGACCAGGTGCACTTCCGCGAACCGGGCCTGACCCACAAGGGCGACATCGCCAGCGAATCGGCGGCCGCCGTGGCCGGTGGCCTGACCAGCTTCATGGACATGCCCAACACCAACCCGCCGACGCTGGATTCAACCATCCTGGAAGCCAAGTACGAGCTCGCGCGCGGCCGCGCCTGGGCCAACTACGGCTTCTACCACGGCGCCAGCAATGACAACCTGGACGCGATCCGTGCGCTGGACCCGAAGAAAGCCCCGGGCGTGAAGGTGTTCATGGGTGCTTCGACCGGCAACATGCTGGTCGACAACCCGGAAACGCTGGACGCGATCTTCCGCGAATGCCCGACCCCGATCATCACGCACTGCGAAGACACGCCGATGATCGATGCCAACCTCAAGGCCTTCCAGGAAAAGTACGGCGATGCGCTGACCCCGGACATGCACCCGGACATCCGTTCGCGCGAAGCCTGCATCAAGTCGACCCGCCTGGCGATGTCGCTGGCACGCAAGCACGGCACCCGCCTGCACGTACTGCACATCTCCACCGCCGACGAGCTGGCGCTGTTCGAGAAGGGCCCGCTGATCCGCGCCGATGGCAGCCGCAAGCAGATCACCGCCGAAACCTGCGTGCACTTCCTGCACTTCGCGCGCCCGGACTACGCGACCAAGGGCAACCTGATCAAGTGCAACCCGGCGATCAAGGAAGTGTCCGACCGCGAGGCAATCACCGCTGCGCTGGCCGATGACGTGCTGGACGTGCTGGCCACTGACCACGCGCCGCACACCTGGGAGGAGAAGCAGAAGCCCTACGCGCAGGCGCCGTCGGGCCTGCCGCTGGTGCAGTACGCGCTGGTGGCCGCGCTGGAGCGGGTGCACGAAGGCAAGCTGACCCGCGAGCAGGTGGTGCAGAAATTCGCACATGCGCCGGCGCAGCTGTTCGACGTGGAAGAACGCGGCTTCCTGCGCGAAGGCTATTTTGCCGACCTGGTGCTGGTGGAGGACGTGCCGTTCACCGTCAAGCGCGAGGACGTGCTGTCCAAGTGCGGCTGGTCGCCGTTTGAAGGCACCACCTTCCGTTCCCGCGTGGCGTCCACCTGGGTCAACGGCCAGCTGGTGTGGGACGGCAGCAAGCTGGTGGGTGAACCCGCCGGCCAGCGCATGACCTACGACCGCTGATGCGTTCGGCACTGATGATCGGGGCGCTGCTGCTGGCCGCGCCCCTGTTTTCCTCTTCCCCGGCGCAGGCGCAGGACGGCATCGGCAGCCTGATCGACAGCCGCGTGGTGTTCCCGGCCAGTGCGTCGCAGGGCGCGCTGGTGATCGGCAAGGTGCCCGCCGGCAGTCGCGTGCAGTACGCCGGCCGCCAGCTGCGGGTGAGCGGCTACGGCAGCGTGGTGTTCGGCATCGGCCGCGACGAAAAGGGTCCGCTGCGGGTACAGGTGCAACGCCCCGATGGTGGCAGCGAGACGGCGACCATTGCGGTAACGCCGCGCGACTGGCCCACCGAGCGGGTCAATGGGGTGCCACCGAAGACGGTCAATCCGCCGGCGGCGATTGCCGAGCGGATCAAGCGCGAACAGGCGCAGGTGACCGCCGCACGTGCCCGCGATGACGACCGCACCGACTTCACCCAGACCTTCATCTGGCCGGTACAGGGCCGCATCAGCGGCCGCTTCGGCAATGCGCGCGTCTACAACGGGCAGCCGGGAGCCGGTCACTCCGGCATGGACATCGCGGTGCCGACCGGCACCCCGGTGAAGGCGCCGGCGGCCGGCATCGTGACCTTCGCTGGCCCGGACCTGTACCTGACCGGTGGCACGCTGCTGCTCGACCACGGCTTCGGGGTCAGTTCCAACTTCCTGCATCTGTCGCGCATCGACGTAAAAGTTGGCGACCGTGTGGAGCAGGGCCAGGTGATCGCTGCCGTCGGCGCCACCGGCCGTGCCACCGGCCCGCACCTGCACTGGGGCATGAACTGGTTCGACACCCGCATCGACCCGTTGCTGGTGCTGGAGCGCAAATAACGGTAGTGCCGGCCGCTGGCCGGCAACCGCACGAATTCTGCAGTGCCCGAGCTGCCGGCCAGCGGCCGGCGGCCGGCACTACCAGGCAGTTGGATCAGCCGCGCGCGGCCCACCACACGCGCAGCAACGTGCGCACCGGGGTGGCTTCGATTGGCTTGCCTGCGGCCTGCGCGGCAACGCGGGCGCGCGCCAGGCTCGACCACACGCGCCGCGGGCGCGGGCCGGGCACGCGGGTACCCCACCCCTTCAACAGATGCTGCGCCCAGCGCTGCGCGGCAGTGCTGGCATCACCGTCCAACAGGCTGCGCGGCACACCGGCCACGCCGGCGTCCTGCAGGCGCTGGGCCAGGGTCTGCAGCTGCACCGCACGACCGGCGCCGGTGCGCGGCTTGTCGGCAAACAAGGCCGCTTCCACTGCGGCCACGGCCTCGGCGTAATTGGCCAGCGCACGCTCGGCACCGGCTGCATCCAGCGCAACGGTACGCGCTTCAACGAGGTCCGGCAGCGCTTCGGCCAATTGCACCCACGGCGCACGCACCGGCTCCAGCAGACGGCCCAGTGGATGGCGCGAACGATGCCCTGCCCAGCTGCGCAGTTCCTCGCCCCACCACGCCAGCTTGGCATCGGCCGGCAGCGGATCGCCGCTGGTATTGAGCATGTCGTCGAACTCCTGCAGCAGCGCAAACCACGCCACTGCGAGCTCGCGTTGCGGTTCGGCCACGAACGGGGCGGCCACCGACCATTCCGGCCAACGGCTGCGCCACTTGTCGAGGAAACTGTCCAGCGCGGTACTGCTCACTACGGGATTCCTTACGGCTGGGCCGGGGCTGCCGGCCGGGTCGGCCAGAGACTGGCCAGTTGCAGAAGTTCGGCGTTCTCGACCAGCACGTCGGCCTGCCAGGCCAGCGGATCGTCGCTGTGCAGGCGGTAGCCCCACAGCGCCGCGACCGACGGCATCGCGGCGGCACGTGCAGCGATGATGTCGCGCTCGTCATCGCCCACGTACACGCAGTCTTCGGCGGCCATTCCGACGGCTCGCGCGGCGTGCAGCAGCGGCAGCGGATGCGGCTTGCGCTCGGCCAGGCTGTCACCGCCGACCAGCACCGCGCAGCGCTGCTGCCAGCCGTGCTGCGGCAAGATCAGGCGCGCCAGGTACTCCGGCTTGTTGGTGACGATGCCCCACACCGTACCGGCCTCATCCAGCGCGGCGAGCATGCCGGCCACGCCGTCGAACAGCACTGCGTGCTGGCCGATCAACGCTTCATAGCGCTGCAGGAATTCCGGGATCAGTGCATCGCGCGCAGCGGCATCCAGGTCCGGGAAGGCGGCCGAGACCATCGCCCGCGAGCCCTTCGACACCACCGGGCGCAGTGCGGCCGGATCGATGGGTGCACGACCCCGCTCGGCCAGCATCGCATTGCAGGTGGCGACGAAGTCCGGTGCGCTGTCCAGCAACGTGCCATCCAGGTCGAACAGCACCGCACGCGGGAAGCGGGCGGAGGTCATGCCGGCTTGACCGCGTAGGCCAGGTAGTTGATGTCGGTGCGGCTGCTCAGGCGGGCATGGTTGCGCCACGGCTCGTAGGCCATGCCGCTGACATCCACCAGCTGCAGGTCGGCCTCGCGCAGCCAGCGCGCCAGTTCGGCCGGCTTGATGAATTCCTGGTAGTGGTGGGTGCCCCTGGGCAGCAGCCGCGCCACGTACTCGGCGCCGACAATCGCCACCGCGAAGGCGGCCGCGGTGCGGTTGATGGTCGACAGGAACAGGTGGCCGCCCGGCTTCAGCAGGCGCTTGCAGGCGTCGATGATCGCGCCCGGGTCCGGCACGTGCTCAAGCATTTCCATGCAGGTGACCACATCGAAACTGCCCGGCTGCTCGGCGGCCAGATCCTCGGCGGCCTGCACGCGGTAGTCGACCTTGGCGCCGCTTTCCAGCGCATGCAGGCGCGCGACCTTGACCAGCTCCGGGGCCAGGTCGATGGCGGTGACGTCGGCACCGGCCTGCGCCAGCGCTTCGCTCAGCAGCCCGCCACCGCAGCCGATGTCGAGCACGCGCGCGCCACGCAACGGCACGCGGTCGGCCACGTACTTCAGGCGCACCGGGTTCAGCGCATGCAGCGGCTTCTGCGGGCCGTCAGCGTCCCACCAGCGGTTGGCCAGCGCGGCGAACTTGTCCAGCTCGGCCTGATCGAAATTGGAGGAAGCGTGAGGGGCAGTCATGAGGGGTCCTTGCGGCGCCAGGGATCAGGCGCGGATATGACGGATGCGCTCGCGCCACTGGCGCGCGTTGGCGATGATGCCCGGCAGGTCCATGCCGACCAGCTCGCGCTGCACCAGCTTCGGCTTGCCGGCGATCCAGACGTCGCTGACCTGCTGGCGGCCGGTGGCATACACCAGCTGCGACAGCACGTTGTGCAGCGGCTGGGTTTCCAGCGCCGACAGGTCGACGCAGACCAGGTCGGCCTGCTTGCCGACTTCGATCGAACCGATGCGGTCACCGAAGCCCAGCGCGCGTGCGCCGCCCAGCGTGGACGCGCGCAGCGTGGTCGCCGCGTCGAGCGCGGTGGCATCATCGGCCACGGCCTTGGCCAGGATCGCTGCGGTACGGTTCTCGCTGAACATGTCCAGGTCGTTGTTGCTGGCGCAGCCGTCGGTGCCGATCGCCAGGTTCACTCCGGCACGCTGCAGGGCGCAGGCGGGGCAGAAACCGGAGGCCAGCTTCAGGTTCGATTCCGGGCAGTGCACCACGCTGACGCCGCGTTCGGCGCACAGGTGGATTTCCGCATCGGTCAGCTGGGTCATGTGCACCGCGATCAGGCGGTCGTTGACCAGGCCGAGCCGATCCAGCCGCGCCAGCGGGCGCTGGCCGTGCAGCTTGATCGAATCGTTGATCTCCTGCGCGGTCTCGTGGGTGTGCAGGTGCACCTGCATGTCGAGCTGGTCGGACAGCATCCGCACCCGCTCGAAGTTGGCATCGTTGACCGTGTACGGCGCATGCGGCGCGAACGCGGTGCCGATCAGCGGATCGGTGCGCCACTGGTCGTGCAGTTCACCGGCCTTGGCGAAGTACTCGTCGTCGGTCCTGGCCCAGGCGGTGGGGAAATCGATGATGACCGCGCCAACCAGCGCGCGGAAACCGTGCTTCTTGTAGACCGCGGCCTGCACGTCGCCGAAGAAGTAGTTCTCGTTGGCACAGGTGGTGCCGCCGCGCAGCATCTCGGCGATGGCCAGGGTGGTGCCGTCGGCGACGAACTCGGGACCGATCACCGCCGCTTCCACCGGCCAGATGTGCTGCTGCAGCCAGGTCATCAGCGGCAGGTCGTCGGCGACGCCGCGCAGCAGGGTCATCGGGTTGTGCGTATGCGCGTTGACCAGGCCCGGCATCAGCGCCGACTCGGGGCGGCTGACCACCTGCGCGGCACGGAAGCGTGCGCGCGCCTCGGCACGCGGCAGGATGGCCACGATCTCGCTGCCACGCACGGCAACGGCATGGTCTTCCAGCACCACCGCATGCGGCTCGATCGGAACGACATGACCGGCTTCGATGAGCAGGTCGCAAGCTTCGGGGAGGTGCGGGCTATCGCTCATGCGGGCTCACTGGCTGTGGGGCGGCGAGATACTTCTGGGGAACACGCCCCTGAGTCAGGGGCTGCCGCGAAGCGGCGGGGTCTGGAGACCCGTGAAGCGGGGCCCATGATCTGCCGAAGCAGATCATGGGAGCGCCAGCGCGAATGCGCTGGCGCGTATCCGAGCATGGCTCGGCTCTACAGTAAGGTCGGCCTGCGGCCGCAACCTTATTTGACGCGTGCGGAGTATTCGCCCGAACGGGTGTCGACGCGGATCACTTCGTCCTGATTGACGAACAGCGGCACGCGGACCACGGCGCCGGTTTCCAGGGTCGCCGGCTTGCCGCCGCCACCCGAGGTGTCGCCACGGACGCCCGGATCGGTTTCGGTGATCTTCAGTTCGACGAAGTTCGGCGGCTGAACGAAGATCGGCTCGCCATTCCACAGGGTGACCACGCAGGACTCTTCGCCCTTCAGCCACTTCTCGGCGCCGCCCATGCCAGCCTTGGTGGCCTGGACCTGCTCGAAGGACTCCGGATCCATGAAGTGCCAGTACTCGCCGTCGCTGTACATGAAGTTCATGTCGGTATCGACGACGTCGGCTGCATCCAGCGAGTCGGTCGACTTCATGGTGACTTCCTGGGTACGCCCGTCCTTGATCAGGCGGTACTTAACGCGGGTGAAGGCCTGGCCCTTGCCCGGCTTGACGTATTCGGTGTCGATGATGACGGCCGGTTGGTTGTTGACCAGGATCTTCATCCCGTTCTTGACGTCGTTCATGCCGTAGCTGGCCATGCGTAAACTCCTGAGTGGCAGAAACGCCGCGGGTGCGGCGAGCCGTTAGAATGGAAAGCCCACCGGATGCCGGTGGGCGACTGTTTTTCTGCCCCCATGATAACCGCAGGCCCCCTCTCCATGCAGCTTTCCGCCTTCCCCCGGCCCCAGTCGCCAGGCGCGCCCGCGCGCTGGCAGCAGCTCTGGCGCCAGGCGCTGCGCGACCCGCGCGCCCTGCTGGCCCGGCTGCAGTTGGACCCGGCGGCGCTGGGTGTCTCGGAGGCGGCCATGGCCCAGTTCGCATTGCGCGTGCCCGAGGGCTTCGTAGCCCGCATGCGCGTGGGCGATGCGGCCGACCCGCTGCTGCGCCAGGTGCTGCCGATCGACGAGGAAATGCGTCCGGCGCCCGGGTTCAGCTTCGACGCGGTGGGCGATGGTGCCGCCAGGAAGGCTACCGGGGTGATCCAGAAGTATCGTGGCCGTGCCCTGCTGGTCGCCACCGGCAGCTGCGCGGTCAACTGCCGCTACTGCTTCCGCCGCCACTTCGACTATGGCGCGGAAAACGCTGCCAAGGGCGGCTGGCAGGAGGCCGTAGCCGCCATCGCGGCCGACCCGGACATCGACGAGGTGATCCTGTCCGGCGGTGACCCGTTGTCACTGGCCACGCACAAGCTGGTCGAGCTGACCGACGCCCTGCGCGCGATTCCGCATATCCGCCGCCTGCGCATCCATACCCGGCTGCCGGTCGTGCTGCCGGAACGCGTGGACGATGAACTGGCGTGCTGGCTGGGCAGCCTGCCATGGCCGCTGGCGGTCGTGGTCCACGCCAATCACGCCAATGAATTCGACGCCAGCGTGGACGCGGCGATGGCCCGCCTGCGCGGCGTCGGCGCCCAGCTGCTGAACCAGGCGGTACTGCTGCGCGGGGTCAACGACAGCGTGCAGGCCCTGCAGGACCTGAGCGAGCGCAGCTTCGCCGCCGGCGTGCTGCCCTACTACCTGCACCAGCTGGACCGGGTCGAAGGCGTGGCCCACTTCGAAGTGGACGATGCCCAGGCCAAGGCGCTGATTGCCGGCCTGACCGCACGCCTGTCCGGCTATCTGATTCCGAAGCTGGTGCGCGAACTGCCCGGCGACCCGAGCAAGCGCCCGCTGTAACAAAAAGGGGACGGAGGGGATTAAGTCGCAAATGCATAGGCGACTTAATTCCCTCCGTCCCCTTTTTGTGTGGGTCAGAGGCCCGATTCGATCATCCGCACCACTTCGGTGGCGGTCACCGGGTGGCTCAGCCAGTAGCCCTGGCCAAGATCGCAGCCGCGCTGCACCAGCAGTTCGAACTGCGCCTGCTGCTCGATGCCCTCGGCCACCACCGTGATGCCCAGTGCGTGGGCCATGGCGATGATCGCCGTGGTCAGGGCCAGGTCGTCGGGATCGCGCTGCATGTCGGCCACGAAGCTCTTGTCGATCTTCACGCCATCAACGGGAACCTGGCGCAGGTGACTGAGCCCGGAGAAGCCGGTGCCGAAATCGTCCAGCCAGACCTTCACGCCGGTGCGGTGCAGCTTGTCCAGCAGCTGCGCGGCGACCATCTCGTCACCGATCACCGCGGTTTCGGTCAGCTCCAGATGCAGGCGCGACGCCGGCAGCCCGGACTCATGCAGGCACTGCGCGACCAATGCCGGCAGTTCACCGCCGCGCAGCTGCCGCGGCGACACATTCACCGACACGAACAGATCATCGCCGCCCGCCCCGCGTGGCCACTGTGACGCTTCCATGCAGGCCGCACGCAGCACCTTCGGGCCGATGAGCTCGATCAGCCCGCTCTGCTCGGCCACTTCGATGAACACCGACGGCGGAATCGTGCCCAGGGTCGGATGCTGCCAGCGCAGCAGCACTTCCACGCCGACCATGCGCCGGTCGCGCATGCGGAAGATCGGCTGGTAGGCCAGGCGCAGCTCGCCGCGCTCCCAGGCCCCGCGCAGCTCCTGCTCCATGTGCACCCGGCGCTCGACCGCGTGGTCCATCGCACGGCTGTAATAGCGGTAGCAGTTCTTGCCGGCCATCTTGGCCTGGTACATGGCGATGTCGCCGTTCTTCAGCAGCGTTGTCGCATCAGCGGCATCGTCCGGGAACAGGGTCACGCCGATCGAAGTACCCAGGAACAGTTCCCGGCCCTGCACCACCAGCGGCTTGCCCAGCTCGCGCACCAGCACTTCGGCCAGCAGCCGTGCGTTGGCCGCCACGTCGCCATCACCGACCAGGATCACGAACTCGTCGCCGCCGAAGCGGGCCAGCAGAGCTTCATCGCCACCGGCCTCGGTAACCGCACTGCCGATGCGCTGCGCGAACTGCAACAGCGCTTCGTCACCGGCCTCATGGCCCAGGGTGTCGTTGACGCGCTTGAAATCGTCGATATCGGCAAACAGCAGGCCCAGCCGATGATTGGATGCGCGCGCGGCCATCAGGCGATGGTCCAGTGCTTCCCGGAATGCCAGCCGGTTGGTCAGCCCGGTCAGCGCATCGGTATAGGCCATGCGCCGCACCTCGCGGTCATGCCGGGCGATGGCATCGCGCATGCGGGCGAAGCCGCGCACCAGCTCGCCAACCTCGTCGTCGCGGGTGTTCTCGGCCAGCGGCGCCTGGTAGTCGCCGGCCTCGATGCGGCGCGCCGCAGCGGCCAGGTCCCGGATCGGCGCAACCAGGGTGCGCTGCACGTACAGGATCACCACCACGCCGATCACCACCAGCAGGCCCAGCATCAGCAGCAGCCAGCCCAGGTGGCGGCTGCCTACCTGCTGCAGGCGCTCGCCGAGCGTGGCATTGGCGGCCTGTTCGCGCTGCTGCACCTCGTCCAGCGCCATGCCGACGCGGACCCCGCCGATGCGCTGGTTGCCGACCATGATCGGCATGGTGTTGTCGAGCACCTTGGGCGATTCCTGCACCACCAGCGCCTGCGCCACCGCGGCCTTGGGGGCCAGCGGGTCGGTCATCGGCTGGCCGAAGCCGGACACCTCGATCGAGCCGTCATGCACCAGCCGGCCGCGTTCGTCGAACACCAGCACATAGCGCACGACCGGTTGCCGTGCGGTGCTGCGCACCAGCGCACCGACCTGGTCCAGGTCGCGGTAGTACAGCGGGTTGGCCAGCGCGTCGGACAGCTCGCGCGCCATCGCTTCGCCGCGGCTGCGCACGCTGCGGTCGAACAGTTCATGGATGACGCCACCACTGAGGTTGCGCACCTCGCCCTGCATCGCCGCCTGCCGCCCCAGCAACACCGCCAGGATCGCCACCACCACGACCATCGCCCCGCCCATCGCGAGCAGGAACCGGGCCTGCATTCCCGAGCCGAGCCACTTCATTCCACTTCCATCCGCACGCGCGTCAATCCTTGTTTCAATTCATCCAGCCGCTGCTGCGCATGCGCATCGACGCGGTGGAAACCGGAAGTGCCGAAAAACCGATGCAGCGCCCCCTGTGCCTGCGGGTCGCTGGCCGCCTGCAGCAGGACGTCCTGCAGCCGGTCACGTACCCGCGGGTCAAGGTCGGCGCGAACCATTTCCACCGCCCGTGGGTAGGGTTCGGTGCGCAGCAGTTCGCGGAAGTCGCGCCGGAATGCTGTCGGCATCCGTCGCTCGTCATTCCAGTCCACGCTGCTCACCGCCCCCACTTCGACCATGCCCTTGTGCACGAACGTGGCGATGTTCAACTCGCTACGCGCGAACACGTACCCCACGCTGTCCCGGCCCGGCACGTCCCACACACCGGCCAGGATCTGCGGCGCCAGCCCCTCCTGCAGCAGCGTCATCACCGGCACCAGGTAGGCACTGGTGGACGCCGTGTTCTGCAGCGCCAGGCGATGCCCGCGCAGGTCCTGGATCCGCTGGATCGGACTGTCGCGACGCACGAAGAACACGGTCTGGTACTCACGCACGCCATTGCGCTCGGTCAGCAGCAGCGGCCGCGCGCCACTGCGCTGGCCCAGTGCCACCGCCGTACCCGACGTTTCCGTGACCCAGTCGACCCGCCCCCGCCGCAGATAGCTGGCCATCTGCTGCGGGTCGCGTGCCATCAGGATCCGCCCTTCCTTGATGCCGACGTCTTGCATGCGTGCCACTACATAGTCCAGCAACGGTTGCAGCTGCTCGTAATGGGCCTTGGGATCATCGCTGATCCGGCCCAGCACCAGCACCCGGTCCGGTGCTGCATGCACCGTCCCGGCCAGCAGGATCATGACCAGGCTCAGCAGTCCCCTCTGCACTGCCCTCCGCAGACCCGACACAGGCTTCATCCCCCCTGGGTATCCGGACAGACTACCCGAAAAAATGAGAACGTCGTCAGCTGTTCTTGTTGCCCGCCTGTGCCAGCCGCGCCATCCGCTGGGTGTCGGCGAGGATGCCACGCAACAGGCGCACTTCCTGCTCGCTGGGCTCGCTGCGCAGGAACAGCCGGCGCAGCTTGCGCATCGCCGATTCCGGCGCGCGGCCCTTGTGGAAATCGATCTCATCCAGGGTGTCGCCAAGCTGGGCGAAAAAGCTCTCCATCTGCTCATGGCTTGCTGCCTGTTCGCGGAAACCGGGCTCGGCGTCCACGGCCGGCTGCGCGCCCAGCAGCTGCATGCGTGTTTCATAGGCCAGCACCTGCACGGCGGCAGCCAGATTGAGCGAGCTGAACGCCGGATCGGACGGGATGTGCACCGCTGCATGGCAGAGCTGCAGTTCTTCGTTGGTCAGGCCAGTGCGCTCACGGCCGAACACCAGCGCCACCTCGGCGCCCTCGCCCGCCTTGGCCACCGCACGAGCGGCGGCATCGGCCGGCAGGTACTCCTCCAGCTGGACGCGGCGGGCACGCGCGGTGCAGCCCAGCACCAGGCGGCAATCGGCCACGGCCTCGGCCAGGGTGGCGACCACCGGGGCGTCCCCCAGCACATCTTCGGCCCCGGCCGAGCGGCGGAAGGCCTCCTCGTCCAGAGGCTTTTCGGGAGCGACCAGCACCAGGCGGGCCAGGCCCATGGTCTTCAGGGCACGGGCGGCGGCCCCCATGTTGCCGGGGTGCTGGGTACCGACCAGGACGAATCGGAGGCGGGTGGCGGCGGGAAACTGGGACATGAACAGGGAAAAGGTCGAGCTGGACGATGACCAATGGTAAACTGTGCGGCCGGCCACTGCGCCGGACCCGCTCTTTTCCCCCGCCAGTCCATCTCTTCTGCCTTTCCGGGAGCCCACGCCATGCAGAAACCCGCCGTCACCGTCATGGTCAAGGCCGCCCGCCTCGCCGGCAACGTCCTGTTGCGCAACATCAACAAGCTCGAGGCACTGAACGTGGTGCAGAAGGGCCGGATGGACTACGCCAGCGAAGTGGATGCGGACGCGGAAAAGGTCATCGTCAAGGAACTCAAGCGCGCTTACCCGGACTACGGCATCTTCGGTGAAGAAGGTGGCGTGCAGGGCGAGCGCCGCCAGATGTGGGTCATCGACCCGCTGGACGGCACCAGCAACTACCTGCGTGGCGTGCCGCACTACTGCGTGTCGATCGCGCTGGTCGAGAACGGCGAGCCGACCGACGCGGTCATCTTCGACCCGCTGCGCAATGAACTGTTCACTGCCAGCCGCGGCGCCGGCGCGGTGCTCAACGACCGCCGCATCCGCGTGGCCGATCGCAAGGACCTGGACGGCACCATGATCCACACCGGTTTCGCCCCGCGCGAGCGCAGCCGTGCCAGCGCCCAGCTGAAGGCGGTCGACGCCCTGCTGGTGCACGGTGAGGACATCCGCCGCACCGGTTCGGCGGCACTGGACCTGGCCTACGTGGCCTGCGGCCGCGCCGACGCCTACTTCGAAGCCGGCGTGAAGGCGTGGGACATCGCCGCCGGCCTGCTGCTGGTCCGCGAGGCGGGCGGCAAGGTCTGTGACTTCAAGGGCGCGACCCTGGGCCGCATGGACAACCGTGGCCCGGAGACCCACCAGATCGTAGCCGGCAACCTGAAGGTGGCCGAGTCGCTGCAGAAGGTGCTGGTGAACACCGGCTACGCCGCCGAGTTCGACGCGAAGTTCTGAGGTTTCGCGTAAAGCGGTTCATGGGGACGGCATCTGCGAAGGTGCCGTTTTCGTTTGTGCGAACGGAGAGTCATTTCCGCGACTGCGGAGGGGTGTCACGTTCTTTGCGCGCAAAGAAAGTAACCAAAGAAACGCTCCGCCAGCCGCGAGCCGTCGCTGCGCGCCGGTGCCCTGCGGTGCTCGGCTCGCTCAAGGCGGACCCAAGGTCAAACGCCACAGCTGTACCCAGTAGATCCACGCCACGCGTGGATGCTGTTGCCAGCCATTTTCATCACGAAGGCTCAGCGTTTAAGGCGTTGCTCGATGAACGACCTGATATCGGACCCTTCTTTGCTTACTCGAAGACAAGCCAGCGCAGCAAATGGATTGAACGGCACCTTCGATTCCATCTCATGACCAACCAACATGGGCTCGGGCACGCCATTCTCGTTCAGTTCGACACACGACCATTCGCCACCGAAGCGGTGCCTGACAACCTCACCTAGATATCGAGCGCTCGAGTACTGCATCAGCTCTTCTTCCTCGCCAGCTTCATCCAGAAGTGCGATGAGCCTGTAGAGCGTGAGATCGAGCCCCTCCCAGCCATGCTCGGGATCAGGAAGTGCGGCATGCCCCCGCCTTTCGAGCGCATCGCTGAACATCTCCAGCTCGGTCACCGTATGCTCATTGAATTCCTCAAGGAACTCAGCCTTGAGGTCATCGAACGCCTCATTGTCTCCTCGATTCACGTCGGGCATTCCCATTCGCTCTGCGAAACAACTCCAGACTAAGCCAGGTCCTCGTTTGCGGTTCAATGCACACGGACAGGCACCTCACCCGATCCCTTGCAGTGCAAGGGGACAATGGATCCAAGTACGGCATTCCAGCCGGGCAAGAAGTGCCATTTGCGACAAAAACCAAGAGCACATCTACACGGCGACGGATTCAAACAAAAACGCCCGGCGCGGGGCCAGGCGTTCCTGCACTACCGTGGAAGCGCGGAGGCTTACGCCACCGTCGACGCCCGCAGCGCGGCGATGCGCTCTTCCAGCGGCGGATGGCTCATGAACAGCTTCTTCGCCGTCGATCCGGAAATGCCGAAGGCGGCAATCTGGGTCGGCAGCGTGCTCTGGCCGTGGTTGAGCTGCAGGCGCTCCAGCGCGGCGATCATCTTCTGGCGGCCCGCCAGCGAGGCACCCCCCGCATCGGCACGGAACTCGCGGTGGCGCGAGAACCACATCGAGATCATCGTGGCGAACAGGCCGAACACCATCTCCAGCACGAACACGATGATGTAGTAGGCGAAGCCACGGCCGCCGCCTTCGCGGTTGCCCGACAGCGCGCTGTCGATGATGCCACCGACCACGCGGGCCAGCACGATCACGAAGGTGTTCAACACGCCCTGCAGCAGCGCCATGGTGATCATGTCACCGTTGGCGACGTGGGCGATCTCGTGGCCCAGCACCGCTTCAGCCTCGTCTTCGCTCATGTTGTGCAGCAGGCCGGTGGACACCGCCACCAGCGCGTTGTTGCGGTTGGCACCGGTGGCGAAGGCGTTGATCTCCGGGCCGTCATAGACCGCCACTTCCGGCATGCCGATGCCGGCGGCCTTGGCCTGGCGCTCGACCGTGGCCAGCAGCCAGCGCTCGGTCTGGTTGCGCGGCTCGGTGATCACCACCGCACCGGTGGAGCGCTTGGCCATCCACTTGGACAGCAGCAGCGAGATGAAGGAGCCACCGAAACCGAAGATGCCGGCCATCACCAGCAGGCCGCTCATCGAACGCGCGTCCACGCCCAGGATCGACATGACGATGCCGGCCAGGATCAGGACCGCGAGGTTGGTCGCCAGGAACAGGGCAATACGGGTGAACATGGGAAAATCCGGCTCGGAAGGGGTCGATATCCGTCAATTTGCGGTGCGCTCAGCTTGAATTCAAGCGCCAACCTGACCGACGATTCAGCCTGCATGACCGCCATTGTTCCCTGCGGCCGCTTCGCGCCCTCGCCGACCGGCCTGCTCCACCCCGGATCCCTGCTTGCCGCCTTCGGCAGCTGGCTGCTGGCCCGCCACCACGGCGGCCTGTGGCGGCTGCGCATCGAAGACGTTGACCCGCCGCGTACCGTGCCCGGCGCCGCGCAGTCACAGCTGCAGGCACTGGCTGCGTTCGGCCTGGTCCACGACGGCCCGGTCCTGTGGCAGAGCGCGCGAGGCGAGGCCTACCAGGCCGCGCTGGATATGTTGCTGGCCAGCGACCAGGCCTTCATCTGCCACTGCAGCCGCAGCGAACTGGCTGCCAGCGGCGGCATCCATCACCGCTGCGTTGCGCGGCAACCGCGACCGGACCCTGCCGTCCGCTTTCGCGTGCCACCGGGCAGCGTCGTGCACTTCGACGATGGCCTGCGTGGCCCGCAGCAGCAGGACGTGCATGCCGAAGTCGGCGACTTCGTGCTGCGCCGTGCCGACGGCTGCTGGGCCTACCAGCTGGCGGTGGTGGTCGATGACGCCGCGCAGAGGGTGACCGAAGTGGTGCGCGGCGCCGATCTGCTCGATTCCACCGCGCGGCAGATCCTGCTGCAGCAGGCGCTGGGCCTGGCCGTGCCGCGCTACTGGCACCTGCCGCTGCTGCTCGACGCCCCCGGCCACAAACTGTCCAAGTCGCTGGCGTCGCTGCCGGTGGACAGTACACGGCCGGTGCCGGTACTGCGCGCGCTCTGGCAGCTGCTGGGCCAGGCCCCTGCCGCACTGGGCGGCGCCGATGACCGGGATGCGCTGCTGCACGCTGCGCAACGGGCATTCGACCCGGCTCGACTGCCGCGGACCGACATCCTGTTGCCGGCCGGCGCACTTTCCGCGCCGATGTTGCAGAATCCCCCTTTCCCCACCTGATTCCCGGACAGCATTCCATGACATCTCGCGTCGCACTGGTCACCGGCGGAACCGGCGGCATCGGTACCGCCATCTGCCAACGCCTGGCCGACCAGGGCCACCGGGTCGCCACCAATTACCGCGACGAGGACAAGGCCCGCGCATGGCAGCAGGCGATGACCGAGCGCGGCCACAACGTGTCGATCTTCCCGGGCGATGTCTCCGATCCGGGCAGCGCCGAGGCGCTGGTGCGTGCGGTCGAGGCCGAGCTGGGCCCGGTGGAGATCCTGGTCAACAACGCCGGCATCACCCGCGACACGACGTTCCACCGCATGCGCGCGGACCAGTGGCACGATGTGATCAACACCAACCTCAATTCGGTGTTCAACGTCACCCGCCCGGTCATCGAAGGCATGCGCCGCCGCGGCTGGGGCCGGGTGATCCAGATCAGCTCGATCAACGGCCTGAAGGGCCAGTACGGCCAGGCCAACTACGCCGCGGCCAAGGCCGGCATGCACGGCTTCACCATTTCGCTGGCCCGCGAGAACGCCGGCTTCGGCATCACCGTGAACACCATTTCGCCCGGCTACGTCGCCACTGACATGGTGATGGCGGTTCCGGAGGACGTGCGCGCCAAGATCATCGCCGACATCCCCACCGGGCGCCTCGGCAAGCCGGAGGAAATCGCCTATGGCGTGTCCTTCCTGGTGGCCGAGGAAGCCTCATGGATCACCGGCAGCAACCTGGACATCAACGGCGGCCACCACATGGGCTGGTAAGTCGCGCAGGGGCCGCTGCGGCATGCGCTGACGGCCCCTGCCGATGGTCATGCTGCGCAGCACGCAAACCCTTGCTGCGCAACATGATCGCTCCTGAAAGCCAAGCCTGGCGGGGCCTGGGGCGGTTGCAACCGCTGCTGCACTGCGCCATGCTGCGCGTCTACTGTGACGAGTACCGCTTCATGGCTGCGACCCGCATCATCAAGAAGTATCCGAACCGCCGTCTCTACGACACCGAGATCTCCAGCTACATCACCATCGAGGACGTGCGCCAGCTGATCCTGGACGGTGAAGACTTCGAAGTCCGCGACGCCAAGAGCGGCGACGACCTCACCCGTTCGGTCCTGCTGCAGATCATCGCCGACCAGGAACAGGACGGCGAACCGATGCTGTCCACCCAGCTGCTGAGCCAGCTGATCCGCTTCTACGGCGATTCCCTGCAGGGCTTCATGGGCAACTACCTGGAGCGCAGCATGCAGGTCTTCCTCGACCAGCAGCAGCAGTTCCGCCAGCAGATGGGCAACCTGCTGGGCCAGACCCCGTGGGCGATGATGAACCAGCTGACCGAGCGCAACCTGGAGCTGTGGCAGGAATTCCAGCGCAGCATGGGCAGCGGCTTCGGTGGCCCGCGCCCGGGCGGCACCGGAACGGGAACCGGCAACAAGCCCGGCGAACCCGGCACCGGTGCCGGCACCAGCGGCAAGACCCGCCGCTGAGCTGCAGCAACGGCTGATACGAAAACTGCGCGCCCCTGGCGCGCCGTCTTGTTTGCAATCGCGCCAACGGTGCGTCAGCGTTTGGCCTTGCACCCCGTGCACACGCGCTCGACCTTGTAGCCCTTCGCCCTCAGCTTCTCGACCACGCCGTCACTGCCCAGCAGGTGCAGCGTGCCGACCACCACCAGCGTACCGCCCTGCCCGGCCTGCAGGTACGGCTGCAGCTTCGGCACCCAGGCATCGTTGCGCCCGGTGTTGATGCGCTGGTACAGCTGCGGATACTGCTGGCGCATCTCTGCCGCCATCTTGGTCCACAGCAGGCGCTCGTCGCCGCGACGCCATGCATCATGCAGCAGCCGCGCCTGCTCATCGGCCTTGCCGGCCTGGTCCAGTGCTTCGGCCAGCATCTGCCGCTGTTCCTGCACCGTCATCCCGTCCAGCATGCCGATCTGGGTATCGATATCTTCCAGTCCCGCGGTCTTGCGGCCGGTCTTCTGCGCGCGCTCCATGAAGTGGCGGTCCAGGCCCAGCGCCGGGTCCAGGCCCAGCTTCTGCATCTGCCCGATCGAAATGCTCAGGCCGACGAACCAGGGCTTCATGCCCTGCATCTGCGCCAGCGGCAACTGGTTCTGGGCAGCAAAGGCCTGCAGCTTCTGCCAGGTGGCCGCATCCAGATCACGCTTCAGTTCGCTGCCATCGGTGCGGGTCGCAGCCTGCACCATGCGGCTGGCCAGCTGGGGCGATTGCATGTCTTCCGGCGACAGTTCGAACACCACCCGCTGCGAGGCTTCGAACGCCTGCTCGACATCGGGCGACAGCGGGTAGTCCTGTGGCTTCAGCAGATGGAACGATCCCAGCAGGTACACGCGTGCATCGCCTGGGCCGGTGACTTTCCACAACAGGGGTACCGGCGGCTTGGCTGCCGTTGCGGTTGCGGCCGCGGCAGGGCTGGCCTGGGCATCGCGGGCCGTGGCCAGTGGCGCCACTGCGCAGGCCGCCAGCAACAGCGCGGTACGGAACAGGTGTTTGATCGGCATGGTCAGCCTTCTCCTTCAGGCAGGTGGTAGGCCTTCTCGCCGGCTTCCACGCGCAGGTCCAACCGGTTTTCCGGCGGCGCCAGCGGGCAGGTCGCGTAGGCGGTGAACGCGCACGGTGGGTTGTAGGCATGGTTGAAATCGATGCGCACCGTGCCGTCTGCAGCGGGGGCATCGGTATCCAGATAGCGCCCGGCCGGATAGCTGCCGCGGCCGCTGGTGCGGTCGGCAAAGATCAGGAACAGTGGCTGCCCGGGCGCACCGATGGCCTCCAGGCGCCAGCTGCGGCCATCAAGTTCGAACTCCACCGCACCGGCATTGGGCATCTCGGTGGTCAGGCCAGTGATGTCGACGATCGGCAAGGTCTTGCCCGGCGGATGCGCGATGAAGCGCGCCTGCACCTGCCAGCCCGCGCCGCCCGGCCAGTACTGCAGGCCGGCGAAATCACGCCGCGCAGGCGCATCGGCATGCTTGACCCGCAGCGCGTCCCGTGGCCCCCGGCGGATGATGCTGAGCTGGCCCTTGCCGCCATCGAAGGCCAGCAGCGTCGGCTGCGCGTCCTTGTCGGTGTCGACGCGGATGCGGCCACGCACCGGCTGGCCGTCGTGGCTGACATCGACACCGGCTTCAGGCGTGAACCACCACTGGCTGCCTTCGCGGCGCAGCAGGCCCAGCTTGTCCGGTCCAACCGCTAGGCGGATCCCGTTGGTCGCGCCGCTGCCGACGAAGTGCGATTTGTTCTGCAGCCAGTGCAGGCCGACCAACGCTGTCCAGCCATCCGGCCGGGTCAGGTCCTGGTAGCGCGCTACCCGCCACTGCTGCTGCGCGGCCGCGTAGGCCGGATCTTCAGCGGCCATCGGCGCCGGCGGTGTTGCCGGGCTGCAGGCGGCCAACACCACGGCGGCCAGCAGGCCGCCCATTCCCCGATAACGCATCGATGCTCCCCTCAACGTCCGCGCAGGAACCAGCGGTCGATCTCCGCCAGCGAAAAACGGGCCCAGGTCGGTCGGCCATGGTTGCACTGGCCGGACCGTTCGGTGATTTCCATGTCGCGCAGCAGCGCGTTCATTTCCGGCACGGTCAGGCGCCGGTTGGCACGCACCGCGCCATGGCAGGCCATGGTCGACAGCAGCTCGTCGCGTGCACTGGCCACGCGGCGGCTCTGGCCATGCTCGCGCAGGTCGGTCAGCACGTCGCGCAGCAGTCCTTCCGGTTCGGCATGCGCCAGCAGTGCCGGAATGCTGCGCACGTGCAGCGAACCGGGGCCGGCCCGGGTCACCTCGAAGCCGAGCGCCGCCAGTGTGTCGGCTTCGCTTTCGGCGGTGTCGGCCTCGCGCTCGCCCACCGCCAGCGTGATCGGCACCAGCAACGGCTGCGACTGCAGGCCGATGCCATCGTGCGCATTCTTCAGGCGCTCGTAGCCGATGCGTTCGTGGGCCGCATGCATGTCGACCACGATCAGGCCTTCAGCGTTCTCGGCCAGGATGTAGATGCCATGCAGCTGCGCGATCGCATAGCCCAGCGGCGGTACACCCGCGTCGGCACTGGTCACCGGCAACCCGTTCTCGCTCGGCATCGGCGGCAACGCCGCTGCGCGTTCGGCAGCGGCCGGCGTGGCATACAACGCGGCGTAGGCCGCCGGTGCATCGGCCACCTGCAGGCCCAGCGGCTGCTGCGGACGCCAGCCAGAAAATCCGCCACCACCACCTCCCGAGCCGGGCGCAGCCCCACGCACCAGCCCGAACCCCGACGCGCCGGCGCTCGATGCCATCGGGACGGCGGCGGCGTCCACCGGATGTGCGGAGCCGGCACCGATTTCCTGCGCCGACATGCCGGCACGGGTATCGGCCAGCGCATCCTTCAACGTGCGATAGACGAAATCGTGGACCAGCCGCGAATCGCGGAAGCGCACCTCATGCTTGGCCGGGTGCACGTTGACGTCGACGCGGGTCGGATCCAGTTCAAGGAACAGCACATAGGCCGGCTGGCGGCCGTGATACAGCACGTCGCCGTAGGCCATCTTCACCGCGTGGGCGACGCTGCGGTCACGCACTGAGCGACCGTTGACGTACAGGTACTGCTGGTCGGCGCTCGCGCGCGAATAATGCGGCTGCGCAATCCAGCCATGCAGGCGCAGGCCGGCGCCGCTGTGGTCCACGCGCACGGCCTGGTTGGCGAAATCCTCGCCCAGCGTTTCGGCAAGGCGCGCATCGGAATACAGATCGCCCGGCTTGTAGCGCCGCGAGGCCTTGCCGTTGTGCGACACGCGCAGCTCGACATCCGGTCGCGCCAGCGCCAGCGAACGCAGCCACTCTTCGATATGGCCGAGTTCGGTACGCTCGGCGCGCAGAAACTTGCGCCGCGCCGGGACGTTGTAGAAGAGCTCGCGCACTTCCACCGTGGTGCCCGGCGCATGCGCGCGCGGGGTCACCTCGCCGATCTTGCCGCCTTCGATCTGCAGTGCCGAACCGTGCTCGTCGTGCGCGCGGCGCGAGCACAGGGTGAAGCGGCTGACCGATGCGATCGACGGCAGCGCTTCTCCCCGGAAACCAAGGGTGGCCACCGATTCGAGGTCGTCGAGATCGGCGATCTTGCTGGTGGCATGGCGCGACACCGCCAGGGGCAACTGCTCGGGCGCGATGCCACTGCCGTTGTCGCGGATGCGGATCAGGCGCACGCCGCCCTCTTCAAGATCGATATCAACGCGGCTGGCGCCGGCGTCGATCGCGTTCTCGACCAGCTCCTTGACCACCGACGCGGGTCGTTCGACCACTTCGCCGGCGGCGATCTGGTTGATCAGGATCTCCGGCAACGGCCGGATCGGGCGCGGATGGGTAGCAGACGTCATGCGGGGATGATAACGGAGCGGCAGAGGGTAGAGTCGAGCCATGCTCGACTGACGGGCTACCGACAAGGCCCAGTCGAGCGCGGCTCGACTCTACAGAAAGCAGTAACCCGCCTTCGGCGGGTTACTTGCTGCCGCCGGCCATGGTGGCTGCGGCGTCGATCTCGGCCTGCGCGCGGGCGGCATACAAGGTGCCCGGCGGCGGTTGGCGGCTGAAGAAGGTGTGCACGCCATCCAGCACGGCGCCCGCGACCTTGCGCTGGTAAGCCGGGTCCGTCAGGCGGCGCTCTTCATCCGGATTGGAGATGAACGCCGTTTCCACCAGCATCGCCGGCATGTCCGACGTGCGCAGCACCGCGAAGTTGGCGCGCTCGATGTTCGGCTTGTGGTTGTTGCCGATCCGCTTCAGGCCGCCCAGCACGTGGCCGGCCGCATCTTCGGACGCCTTCATGTAGCCGCTCTGGGCCAGGTCCAGCAGCACGTTGGCCAGGGTGCCTTCAGTCTGCTGCAGGCGCACGCCACCGACCAGGTCGGCCGCGTTTTCCTTGTCCGCCAGCCAGCGGGCGCGCTGCGAAGAGGCACCCTTGGTCGACAGAACGTACACCGACGAACCCGTGGCGGAACGGTTTTCAGCCGCATCGGCATGGATCGAAATGAAGATGTCCGCCTTGTTCGCACGCGCCTTCTGCGCACGCATCGGCAGCGGAATGAACACGTCGCTGTCGCGCGTCAGGTAGGCCTTGAGGCCCGGCGTGGCATTGACCTGGCGGGCCAGCTCACGCGCCACCGCCAGGGTGACATCCTTCTCGCGCTTGCCGGTCGGGCCGATCGCACCCGGGTCCTGGCCACCATGACCGGGATCGATCGCCACCACGAGGTGGCGCATGCCGGGCTGCATGCGGATGCGCGATGCATCGCTGGGCATGGCCGGACGCGGCGGCTCGGCCGGCGTCGGCGCCGGTGTGGGGGCCGTTGCCGGCGGCGTGGTCACCACCGCAGCGGTGCGCTGGCCGGCGAGGATTGCAGCCGGCGAGGATGAAGGCGTGCTGCTGGCCGCGACGCCCGCCGCAGCAACCTGGGCCGGCGCGCTGGTCGGTGCGGGGGTCGGCGTGGCGGGTGCGGCGGCGCTGGCGCTGGCCTGTTGCTGCACCTGTGCGGTCAACAGGGCCGTGGCCCGCGCAGCATCGGTGCGTGACTGCGCGTTCTCGGCCGGCGTGGGCGCGACTGAGCCCCCCACAGCGGCCGCCTGCGGCTGCACGGCCGGTGGCGTCGCCGGGCGGCTGGTGGCCACGGCAGGGCCATCACCCGGCCATTCGATCACCAGCTTGGATTCATTGCCCTCGCGCTGCATCTGCGGGCGGAACGGCGCCACCGATTCGGCAAGGTCGAACACGACACGGAAAGTGCCCGGGACCGGCTGTCCGGTACGCACCGCCGTCACCACGCCCTGCGCGGCCGGCATCTTCAGGTTGCGGACGGCGCTGGAGTCGGGGAAATCGACCACCAGGCGGTTCGGGCCGGCCAACGACAGGGTCTTGTAGCCGCCACTGCCGACCAGCGAGATCTCGGCACGGGTGCCAGTCGCGCCGGTGTTCAACAGGACCTGGCGCACTTCACCCGCCCACGCACTGACGCTCGCCAGACCCAGTCCGACGGCGGCACAGATGGCGATGAGACGGTTCCCCGGGCGCATGGCTCAGGATTCAATCACCGCGCTGAACGGAATGCAACACCTTTTTCCTTAATAATCCGTAACCTGCCGATCTTTGTTCTCGTCAGCCGACAGAAATGGCCTGCAAGTCGCCCCCTTTGGGCAGCCGTTTCAGCCATTCCTGTCCAGCGTCGCTGGCCGCGGTGAGACGGACACGGCGCCCCTGTCCTTCGATCTCCAGCGCTACTACCAGATCGGTCGGCGGCAGCGCGCCGGCGCCCCGTTCCGGCCATTCGACCAGCCACAGGACCGCGCTGCCTTCGTCCAGGCCGAGGAAATCCAGCTCACCGGCCTGGCCGATGCGGTACAGGTCCAGGTGCCACGCCTCACCGCCACTGGCCAGCGGATAGCGCTCGACCAGGGTGTAGGTGGGGCTGCGGATCGCCCCCTGCACGCCCAGCGCGCGCAGCAGCGCGCGGGCCGTGGTCGACTTGCCGGCGCCCAGGTCGCCGCGCAGTTCGATCAGCGCCTGCGGGGGCCGGGTGGCCGCCAGCCACTGCCCGAGCAGTTCGGTGGCGTCGCTGTCGGCAAGGAAGAATTCGGTCATGGGGAGAGGTCCGGGTTGGCCAGTCGCCGCAGCGGCGCCAGCAGATCAGTAGGAAGCAGGCCGCGCGCGCCATCGGCGGCAGCCGCATCGCCCGCCAGCGCATGCAGCAGCGCACCCGCGGCCGCGGCATCGAAGGCCGCAAGGCCCTGCGCGCGCAGGCTGGCGATGATGCCGGTGAGCAGGTCGCCCATGCCTCCCACGGCCATCCCTGGGTTACCGGCAGCGATCAACCGTGGCGTTTGCCCAGGCGCCGCCACGATGCTGCCAGCGCCCTTCAGCACCACCACGGCGTGGAAGCGCTCGGCCAGCATGTGCGCACAGGTGTAGCGGTCGGCCTGGATTTCAGCCGTGCTGCAGCCGAGCAGGCGTGCGGCCTCGCCCGGGTGCGGTGTGAGAATGGCATCGGGCAACGCGCGCGGATCCTGCGCCAGCAGGTTCAGGGCATCGGCATCGACCACCAATGGCTTGGCGCTGGCCAGCACCCGCGCAAACAAGGCGCGTGCCCATTCGTCCTGGCCCAGACCGGGCCCGATCGCCACCACCTTCGCCTTGTCCAGCAGCGCCGGCAGCACATCGCCGTCTTCCAGTGCATGGGTCATCGCCTCGGGCAGCCGAGCCAGCAGTGGACCGACGTGGTCGCGGCGGGTACCCAGGCTCAACAGCCCCGCCCCTGCGCGCAAGGCGGCCTCGGCTGCCATGGCGATGGCACCGCCGCTGCCGTGGTTGCCGCCGACGCACAGCACGTGGCCGGATTCCCCCTTGTGGGTATTTGCGCGGCGCGGCGGCAACAGGGCCGGCAACCGTGTCTGCGTCCAGTACTCCACGGCAGGCGACACGCTTTGCCATGCGGCAGCGGGCAACTGCAGGGGTGCCAGGGCCTTGTGCCCGCAATGATCCAGCGCGTCGCCGGTGTACAACCCGCGATGGGCCACGATGAACTGCAGGGTCAGCGCAGCACGTACTGCCGCGCCGGGTACCGCACCGCGGTCGGCATCGACGCCACTGGGCACATCCAGGGCCAGCACAGGTGCCGCCTGCGCATTGATCGCAACGATCAGCGCCTGCGCCGCACCCTCCGGCGCGCGATCAAAGCCCAGCCCGAACAGGGCATCGACCCAGATGTCGGCCTCGGGCAGCGCGCCGTCGAACTCGGTGACGGTGCCGCCGTCGGACCTGAACTCCGATGTTGCACGCTGCGCCAGCGCAGTCGATGGCGCCCTGCCCGGCAGGGCGATCACCCTCACCTCGCGCCCGGCCTGCAACGCGTGGCGAGCCAGCACAAGGCCGTCGCCGCCATTGTTGCCCGCACCGACCACCACGCCGATGCGCTGCGCCTGCGGCCAATGCTGCAGCAGGCACTGCCAGGCGGCCTGGCCCGCCTGCGCCATCAGTCCCCAGCCAGCATCCCCCGCCAGGGTGGACGCCTGGGCATCCAGCGCACGCGCGGCAGCGGAATCGAACAGATCGGCAAGGTTGGCCATGCAGGGATTTTATACTGGTGCACATGTTCCCTGCCCCCACCCCTGTCGATCCGGCCCAGGCCGTGCAGCGCATCCGCGAACTGGCCCGTGCGCATGGCTTCCAGCGCTGCGGCATCGCCGGCATCGAGCTGGGCGAGGATGAGGCGCACCTCGCCGACTGGCTGGGCCAGGGCCTGTACGGCACGATGGACTGGATGGCGCGCCACGGCACCCTGCGCGCACGACCGGCCGAGCTGTTGCCCGGCACTGTGCGCGTGATCTCGGTGGGCATGGACTACAGCCACAAGGATGACACCGAAGCCTGGGCGACGCTGGCCGACCCGGGCCGCGCCTACGTGGCGCGCTATGCGCTGGGCCGCGACTACCACAAGCTGATGCGCAACCGCCTGCAGAAGCTGGCGACGCAGATCAACGATGAAGTCGCGCCACTGGGCTACCGCGTGTTCGTCGATTCCGCCCCCGTCCTGGAGCGCGCACTGGCCCGCAACGCCGGGCTCGGCTGGATCGGCAAGCACACCTGCCTGATCGACCGCCATGGCGGTTCCTGGTTCTTCATCGGCGAGATCTACATCGACATCCCGTTGCCGATCGATACGCCGGCCACGGCGCACTGCGGCACCTGCACGCGCTGCATCGATGTCTGCCCGACCCAGGCCATCACCGGCCCGCAGCGGCTGGACGCGCGGCGCTGCATTTCCTACCTGACCATCGAACACGACGGCGCCATTCCCGAACAGATGCGCCCGCTGATCGGCAACCGCATCTATGGCTGCGACGACTGCCAGCTGGTCTGCCCCTGGAACAAGTTCGCCAGGCGCACCGACGAAGCCGATTTCCGCGCGCGCAACAACCTCGATACCGCGCGCCTGGACCAGCTGTTCGCCTGGGACGAAGCCGAGTTCCTGCGCCGCACCGAAGGCAGCCCGATCAGGCGCAGCGGCCATGAGCGCTGGCTACGCAACATCGCCGTGGCGCTGGGCAATGCCCCGTCCTCGGCCGAAGCGCTGGCTGCCCTGCAGACCCGCATCGACGATCCCTCGCCGCTGGTGCGTGAACACGTGCAGTGGGCACTGGGCCAGCACACGGCGCGCTGACGTGCGATCCTGAAGCCCCCGTTCCGCCCGCAGCACGCCGTTTCCATGCAACCACGCAACAACGACATTTTCACCCCCAGCCAGCTCAACACCCTGGCCCGCGACCTGCTGGAAGGCAGCTTCCCGGCGATCTGGGTCGAGGCCGAACTGGGCAGCGTGGCGCGTCCTGCCTCCGGGCATCTGTATTTCACCCTGAAGGACGCGCGTGCGCAGCTGCGTGCGGCGATGTTCCGGATGAAGGCGCAGTACCTGAAGTTCGTGCCGCGCGAAGGCATGCGCGTGCTGGTGCGCGGCAAGGTGACCCTGTACGACGCCCGTGGCGAGTACCAGATGGTGCTGGACCACATGGAGGAAGCCGGCGAAGGCGCGCTGCGCCGCGCCTTCGAGGAACTGAAGGCACGGCTGGAGGCCGAAGGCCTGTTCGACCCGGCACGCAAGTGGCCGCTGCCGGCGCACGTGCAACGCCTGGCCGTGATCACCTCGCCCACCGGCGCTGCCGTGCGCGACGTGCTGAGCGTGCTCGGCCGACGCTTCCCGCTGCTGGAAGTTGACCTGCTGCCGACCCTGGTACAGGGCAGCAGTGCCGCCGCGCAGATCACCCGACTGCTGCAGGCCGCCGATGCCAGCGGCCGCTACGACGTGATCCTGCTGACGCGCGGTGGTGGTTCGCTGGAAGACCTGTGGGCCTTCAACGATGAAACACTGGCCCGGGCCATCGCCGCCAGCAGCACGCCGGTGGTCTCGGCGGTGGGCCACGAAACCGACTTCAGCCTGAGCGACTTCGCCGCCGACCTGCGTGCACCAACGCCCTCGGTGGCGGCCGAGCTGCTGGTACCGGACCAGCGCGAACTGGCCCTGCGCCTGCGCCGCACGGCCGCCCGCATGGTGCAGCTGCAACGGCATGCGATGCAGCAGGCGATGCAGCGCGCCGACCGCGCCCTGTTGCGCCTGAACGCCCAGAGCCCGCAGGCACGACTGGACCTGCTGCGTCGACGCCAGCTCGATCTGGGCCGGCGCCTGCATACCGCGTTCAACCAGCAGCAGGAGCGCCGTGCTGCGCGCCTTCGCCATGCAGCGGCGGTCCTGCGCGGGCATCATCCACAGCGCCAGCTCGACACGATGCAACGCCGCCTGGCCGCCCTGCGCGGACGACCGCAGGCAGCGATGCAGCGTCTGCTGGAGCGCGATGCACTGCGACTGCGCGGGCTGGCACGTTCACTTGAAGCAGTCAGCCCGCTGGCGACCGTGGCGCGTGGCTACAGCATCCTGACCCGCAGCGATGATGGCACCCTGGTGCGGAAGGTTGATCAGGTACAGCCCGGTGACGCCCTGCGGGCCCGCGTCGGCGACGGCGTGATCGACGTGCAGGTCAAGTAAAGGGGTTCGGCAGGGCTGCGCCCTGCACCTGCAGACGCTTCAAGCAACGGCCGAAGCAACAGCCAAAGCGGCTCTGGATTGCTGATGGTTTGGCGGGGCGGTGTGGCTGTGCAGGACACGCCGTAAACCCATCCCTGGGGGCTCGATGGCGCCATCCATGGCGCCAACGGTCCTGCACAGCCACACCGCCCCCCCCCGACAGTTTCCCGGCGACGGATCGGTAGATCCACGCCATGCGTGGATGAATCTCTGTCAGATATCGAATCAATTCGGGGTCAGATCCGTTTTCCGTAGGAAAACGGATCTGACCCCACGCCATTCCGACAGATCGCGAGAATCTGTCGAAGGCGGGGTGGGTCCGGTGGCGGGAGTGTCCGCGGCATGGATGCCGCGGCCAAGCCCCCATGGATGGGTTTACGGCGTCTCCCGCAACCGGCCCCACCCCGCCTACCCACAGGAAACCCGCTTCTGCTTCGGCTGTTGCTGTTGCCTTGGTTCGCAGCGGGTGCAGGGCTGCAAGCCCTGCCGCCTCCCCTACTTTGCCTGCTCGCAGAACTTCTGCCGGTACTCGAGCGCCTTCGGCATCAGTGCCTGCAGGTTCTGGATGCGGGTACCCGGGTTCGGGTGGGTCGAGGCGAACTCCGGCGGCGCCTGGCCGCCACTGGCCTGGCCCATGCGCTGCCACAATGGCACCGCCTCGCGGGGATCGAAGCACGCCGCTGCGGCCAGCATCAGCCCCACTTCATCGGCCTGCGTCTCGTGGCTGCGCGCATAGGGCAGCAGATACCCGTAGCCCATCGCCGACATCATCATCTGTTGCTGCTGCGCATCCATGCCGCTGGCGGCACCGGCCATCTGCCCGATCTGGGTCAGCTTCTGCTGCGCCATCCGCTGCGCACCATGGCGCAGCAGCGCGTGGGCGATCTCATGGCCCATCACCACCGCCATCGCATCACGCGTACGCGCCACCGGCACCAGGCCGGTGTAGACCGCCATCTTGCCGCCAGGCAGGCAGAACGCATTGGCCTGCTCGGACGGGATCACGTTCACTTCCCACTGGAAATCCCGCGCGAAATGCGCCGGCTGCACGCCGTGCTCCTGTGCCAGCGCGGTCTCCACCACATCCACCTTGGCGATCAGGCGCTGTGCGATATCGCGCACATCGCGCGCGATCGGCGCATTCGGATCCATCGGCCGTTCCTGCGAGAGGATCTGCTGGTAGGCCTGCAGACCGAGCGCGGTCTCCTGGCGCGCATCCAGGCTGCTGTCGATCATCACCTTCTCGCCGGTGTAGGGATCGACGGTGCGATTGGAGAACCAGTAGAACACCGCATAGCCCGCCGCCAGCAGCAGCACCCACCAGCGGATGTTGCCGAACAGGCCGCGTCGCTGCGGACCTTGGGGCGAGCGGGAGAAGGGATCGTTGCGCATCGGTGGTCTTCCAGCAGACCCCGCCGGCTGGCGGGCACGACGCAATCTTAGTGCGCGGATGCCAGCGGCGGGTGAAGCCCGATGCCGCTCAGATGCCGCGCACCAGGCGGAAGCCGATGCGCGCATTGGTGGTGTCCGAATCCTGCGATTGCCGCCAGGCCGCACGGGTCTGCTCGGGCGCATTGGCCCAGTTGCCGCCCCGGATCACCCGCGACCGGCAGCCCGGGTTGAACCAGGCGACACCATCGGACGGCGCACGCCGGTAGCTGGCGTGCCAGCAGTCGGCCACCCATTCGCTCAGATTCCCGGCCATGTCGTGCAGGCCGAAAGCATTGGCCTGGAAACTGGCCACCGGCGCCGGTCCCCACCAGCCATCGCCATAGCCGATGAAAGCGTTGTGCCAGTGCCGACCCGAAGGCGAGACGTCCTTGCTGCCGGTGAAATTGCCGCTGCCCGGCGGCGGCGTACCGGCGTCTCCCCAGGGGTAGCGGCCACTGCTCCCGGCGCGCAGCGCATATTCGAATTCGGCCTCGCTCGGCAGCCGGTAGCTGCGTCCTGTCTGCTCGGACAGCCATGCCGCGTAGTTCTCGGCATCCCGCACGCTGACATGCATCACCGGCGAGTTGCCCAGTGCGCGCGCGCCATCGTAATCCGAACGCCAGTCGACGCCGCTGCGGCGGATGAAATTGCCGCTGCGCTCGTCATAGACCACCGAGTGACCGCGTCGGGTCGCACGTGGTCGTGCATTGGTCGACTTCACATAGCGCTCGAAATCGCCGACGGTAATCTCGGTGATCGCCATGGCGAAGCCGCGGTCAAAGCGAACGTAATGGGAGGGGCGCTCGGCGTCGGTGGAGCCGGGCTCGGTATCACCCGCGCCCATCTGGAAGCCGCCATGCGGCACCACCACCATCTGCGGACCGCGCCCCCCATCACGCATCGCGTCGCTGAACACCTGACCCGGGCGGAAGCTGCCGTAATGGGTGGCCAGATCGATGCGTTCGCGCAACTGGGCCACCACCACATCCCCCGGCAAGGCGATGCGCAGGGCCTCGGCCAGCTTTTCGCGCGCCGGCTTCAGCCCCTGCGGCGTAGCCAGCTCGCGCAGGCCCTCATCACGCAGCTGCAGCAACGCGGCGGCGCGGATCTGCTCGATGCGCTCGAAGGCATCGGCAATGGTCGGTGACGAGTCACGTACCTTGCTGGCTTCGGCCAGCCAGGTGCCCGCGCTGGCAAAGTCGCGCACGCGCGCCGCGTCCTCGGCCCGGCGGATCAGGCCACTCTCGGCCGCCGCCAGGCCCTGCCGCGCCCGGCTGTTGTGTTCATCCAGAGCCAGCGCTTCACGGAAGTTGCCGATCGCACCGTCACCGTCCTCGCCGATCCGCCCCGACCGCAGGTCCTCCTCGCCGGCACGGTTGTAGGCCACCACGCGCTGGGCGAGCTCCACCCGGCCCTGCAGCGCGCGCACCTTCTCATCCTTCGGCGCCAGGGTCAGCAGCACCAGCGCCTGGCGACTCGCCTCGGCCAGCGCCTCGCGCTGCCGCAGTGGCCGGACCAGCAGGGCATCGGCCTGCTGCTGCAGGCGCTGGCGAGCACGCTGCAGGCCGCTGCGGGCCAGGCGGTCATCCGGGTCTTCCTCCTGCACCGCCAGCCACAGCGGAACCGCCGCGTCGGCGTCCTCGTACAGGTGCCCTTCGCTGAACGCCTTTTCGGCCGCGCGGCGCAGCTGGGCCACGCTGCGGCCCTGCCGGTCGACCCGTGGCGGTGTCCACCGCTGCACATCCTCGGTGGCATCCTCACCGGCAATGGTGACGCTGCCCTGCCCGGTCCCCGGTGTCGGCTTCGCCAGTGAACCTTCCTGCGGCCGCGCATCCTCGCCAGCAGCCGGCCCCGGCTCCGGTGTCGCCGAGGGCGACGGTGTGCAACCGGCCAGGGCCACGGCCAGAACGGTGCAGAGCACGGACGACAGCGGAAAACGCAAGCAGGATCTCCTTCGGCACGGACGCGGACCGACGTTAGGCTATTCTCCCCTGCCTGAGCAAACCCGAGTAGTAGGCCCTGACCCGTGGCAACCTGGATCACCACCCCCGCCGAGCTGGATGCGTACTTCCAGCAGCGTCCGGCCCGCATCGGCCTGGACACCGAATTCATCCGTGAACGCACCTTCTGGCCGCAGTTGGCTCTGGTGCAGATGGCGGTCGGGCAGGACATCCTGCTGATCGATCCGCTGATTCCCGGCATGACCGAGGCACTGGCGCCGTGGCTGGCCGATGAATCGATCACCAAGGTGATGCACAGCGCCAGCGAAGACCTCGTTGCCTTCAAGTGGACCTGCGGCGTGTTGCCGCGACCGCTGTTCGACACACAGATCGGCGCCTCGCTGGCCGGCATTGGTGGCGGCATGGGCTACCAGAAGCTGGTCGCGGAAATCACCGGCGTGGCGCTGGCCAAGGGCGAAACCCGCTCGGACTGGATGCGCCGTCCGCTCTCGGAGTCGCAACTGCAATACGCCGCCGACGACGTCGAGCACCTGTTCGCGCTGCATGACGCCATTGATGCCAAGTTGCAGGCGCTGGGCCGCCAGCAGTGGCTGCACGACGACGGCGAGCGCCTGCTGGCCAGCGTCGCCAATGACGAGGACCGCTGGCCGCATCTGGCGATGCGCTCAGCGCAGTTTCTCGATGCTCCCGCGCAGCGCCGCCTGCTGCGCCTGCTGCGCTGGCGTGATGTGCAGGCACGCAGCAGCGACCGCCCGCGCAGCTGGATCCTGGACAACGAACTGGCCGCCACGCTGGCACGCACGCCACCGGCCGATGCCGCCGCGCTGGCCACGCTGTTTGAACAGTTCCCGAAGGCACCGCGCAAGCTCGCCGGCGCGGTGTGGCAGGCGCTGGACACGCCGCTGGCCGATGAGGCCGAGGCACCGCTGGCGTTGCCCGCCAACGACACCAACAAGCAGGCACTGAAGAGGCTGCAGGACGCCGTTGCCGAGCGCAGCCGCGAGCTGGGCCTGCCGGATGGCGTGCTGGCCTCGCGCAAGCATCTGGAAAGCTACCTGGAGCGCCGCCAATGGCCGGCCGCACTGGCCGGCTGGCGCCAGCAGGAACTGGAGTCGCGACTGCAGGCGCTGCTGCCGGCGAACTAGCAACCCGCATCGGCCGCCTCACGGGCGGCCCTGCCAATGCTCGACAAGGACGTTGTTGCATGCCTGCATGGCCCTCTTCCGGCATGTCACGAGGGATGATCGGCTCGCTGCTTCTGGCCAGCAGCACCCCTGCATGGATCCCAGCAGCCAGCTCAACGCCTACGCGGCACTGACCGGCGGGCTGGATCTGGCCCGTTCGGCTCACTACCTCGCGCTTTCGGCACGCCTGATCGAACAGGCCCCGCTGCCAGCGCAAGACAGTCTCGAACCCTGGCTGCATCCGCACGCCCTGATGCACGGCAATTTCCCGGAATCGAGGCGTAGAGAGAGGGCCACGGCACACTCGCCTACCGGCCCGAGCTGCTGCTTGCCTTTCCGCTGCCCATGGACGATCCGCAACGCGAACGCCTGTTCCAGGTGACGGGATTCACCTCGCTGCCGACCTCCCAATGGCACGACCGCGCCGCGCTGCGCGCACTCATCCACAGCGATGCGTGTTTTGACTGGCTGGATTCGCCCCCCCCTGCATCTCGCCTCGCGGCTGTCGATGGCACTGGAGGAAATGGCGACGCCGCCCGGGCCGGAACATCTGCGTGCAGCGGGCTACCAGGTCCACGGGGAAGCCTTGCACGATGACGCAGCCGGATTGAATCTCTGCCTCAAGCAAGCCTCCTGCTGAATGCCATCGACACGGCAGCCGCATGTCCTGCTTGCCGCCGCTAACGACCGCGCTTCTAATGTCCAGCCTCGTACTCGCTGGATTGCAGCAATGACAAACGGATTTGCAAAAGACGGGCTTTCCCCCGAAGACCTTGCCTGGCGCGTGCAGGCGCGCACTGCGCTGCAGGAACGGCGCTATGCCGAACTGGATGCGTTGATTGCTCCACATGAGCTGGCCTGGCTGCAGGGAGAGAATGCGCTGCCCGGCTTCCGCTGGCGGCTGCGCAACCTGCACGACGCCACGCTGACGCTGGAAGCCCGCCTGCAACAGGCCCAGCAGTGGGCCTCGGCCGCCCCCGGCAGCTACTACGCCTGGCTTTGCCTGGGCGCCTGCTGGCAGGACGCTGCCGGCGAACTGCGCAGCGCCGACGTTGCCGCACTGGTCGAAGACAGCCAGTGGCTGGCGGCGCAGCTGGCCCGCGACCATGCCGTGCACGCCTACCTGCAGGCGATGCCGCTGTCGCCACGACCTGCGTTGGCGCTGGATGGCATCAAGCGCATCACCAGCTACCTGCGCGAACCGAACTGGCTGCGTGCGCTGCAGGCCGGGCAGCCCGCCGCATCCGATGACGCCACGCTGGCCGAGCACTACCCTCAAGCCTGGCCAAAGGCATTGCAGCTGCTGTCGCGCTTCGGTACGCCGTTGCAGACGCTGCCGGATACGCTGCCCCCGTTGCTGCGCGAGCGCAGCCAGGACGATTTCGACGCACCATTGGCGTACTGGACGCGCCTGGTACTGGAGCAGCGCCCGGACGATCTGGCCACGCTGGAAGACACCCTGTACTTCCTGTACCCGCGCTGGGGCGGCAGCCATGAGGCGATGGAGAACTTCATCGAGGGTAGCTGGTGCCGTGGCCTGGAACTGGCGCAGAGCAACGCGCTGCGGTGGCACAAGGAGCAGGACTGGATGGGCGGTCTGCCCCACCGCGAGGATGCCGACGCCGTGGCCGCGCATGAGCGCGCCTACACGCAGATCCTCGACTGGCACCTGGACCGCCACCTGCGCGCGCAGGTGCTGGCCCAGCGCGCCGGGCTGCGCTACCGGCTTGGCCGCGTTGAAGACAGCGAAGACGCCGTGCAGTGGGATCCGGACCACATGCAGGCGGTGCTTGAAGATCTGCAGCAGGCATGGACATTGGACCGCGATGTGGTCCTGCATGAGGGGCTCGGCAACCTGGAGGCCTGCGCCTGGTTCGCCCATGTCGACGGCGCCGGAGCACTGTTCGCACAGGTGGTGGACTATGCCGCGCGCGAAGGCGATTCGGCGAGCGGCCTGCTGTGGGCCGCCACCGCCATCGAGCATGGCCTGCTCGGCCAGGCCAGCGACCCGACACGCGCCAGTGTCCTGCTGCAGCGCGCGTTAAAGCTTGCGCAGCAGGACGACACCTCGGCGGTGACGTTCGCCGCCAATCTGTTCTGTGATGTTTCGCAAGCCGCGGGCCTGTCGCTGCTGCAGCGCATGGCGGACGATGGCGACGCCGGCGCGATGTCGGCACTGTGCGACCTGTACAAGGGCCGCCTCGGCGGCCGCGACCAACCGCAGTTCGCCGATGCGGAAAAGGCCGCCTACTGGCAGGAGCGTGCGGTGGAAGGCGGCGACCTGATCGCCACCTACAACCTGGCCGTGCGCCTCGTCGCCGCAGGCGGCGCGGAGAATGAAGCGCGTGCGCGCGAGCTGTACCTGCGCTGCCTGGATAAGGCCGAAGCAGGCGAGCGCGTGTGGGGCCCAACCTGCCACAACCTGGCCTGCCTGGCATTCGATGGCCGGAACGACGCGCACAAGCGCGAAGCGGTCGAACGCGCCTTGATTCCGCTGTGGTGGCGCGGCGACGACGACGACAAGCTGTGGGCTGCCGGCTATCTGGCCGACATCTACCACTTCGGTAACGGCGTCCCGGCCAATGCATTCCTCGCCCTGACCTGGCTGCAGCGTGCCAGCGAGATCGATCCGGAGTATGTGGACGTGGTACGCATGGCACCACTGATCAGCGGCGAAGGCCGCTGGTTCGGTGCCAGCCGCGCACGCAAGCAGCAGGAACAGGACCGGCAGCAGGTGGACAGCGCCACCTGGGCCCTGACCTTCGGCCAGCGCAGCCAGGACGGCAACCTCACTGCGGTCTGAAGCAACGCAAAGGGCGGCCCGGTAATCCGGGCCGCCCTTCTCATTCCAGCAGTGCGATGGCGGGAAGACCCGCCACCGTGGCAACGCCTTACCAGTTCATGTTCAGCGAGACACCGACGGTGCGCGGTTCGTTGTAGACCGCAGCCATGTAGTTCTCGATCACACCCTTGAGGTTCTTCTCGTTGGTGATGTTGCGCGCGAACAGCGCCACTTCGTAGGCACCGTAGTTGCCCGAGTAGCCGATCTTCAGGCCGCCTTCGAAATCACCCTTGGAGTTGAACTCCTTGCTGTCGTACAGCACGAAGCTGGTGTAGCCCTGCTTGTTCCAGTCGGTGGAGACGAACATGGTGCCGGCGTCGCTGACCGGGAAGTCGTAGCGGGCGGCCAGGTTGACGTTGTACTTCGGCGCGTTCGGCAGCGGGTTGCCGTCGATCTGCGCGAAGGTGTTGGCACCGACCTTGATGGTCGGGTCATTCACCGTGCACACCACCTGGCCGTTGAGGCCGCAGACCTGCGCGTAGACGCGCTTGTCCTTGATTTCGCTGTGCAGCAGGCTCAGGCCGGCGCTCAGGGTCAGGTTCGGGATCGGGCGCAGCTCCATGTCCGCTTCGAAACCATAGGCCCTGGCCTTGTCGGCGTTGAACAGCACGCCGTTGCCGTCCGAATCGTTGCCGTTGAGCTGGATGTCGTTGACGGTGTAGGTGAACGCGGTCGCGTTCAAGCGCAGGCGGTTGTCCCACAGGCTGCTCTTCACGCCCGCTTCCCAGGACAGGATGGTCTCGGAATCGGCGGTGGTGAAGTCGGCATTGAACACGGCCGAGCGGCCCTGGATGGTCGGGCCGCGGAAGCCGCGGGCGACCTTGGCATAGACGCTCACGTCCGGCGTGATCTGATACATCGCGCTCAGATCCCAGCTCGGGGTGGTGTCGGACATCTTGACGTCGGTGCGGCCCTTGTAGGTGACCACGCCAGCGGCAGTGTCAGCCGTCTTCAGCAGGCGGGTGTGCTTCTCGTCCCGGGTCTGGCGCAGGCCGGCGGTGACGGTGAACTTGTCGGTGAAGGCATAGCTCAGCTGGCCGAAACCGGCCCACGAGGTGTTCTTGTTGCGCAGGCGCACCCAGTTGTTCGGGTTGCGCGCCGCACCCTGCAGGAACCAGGCGCGCTGGTAGAAGTCGGTGGTGTCGCTGCCGTTGAAGTAGAAGGCACCGGCCTGCCACTGCAGCGCGCTGTCGTCATGGCTGGCCAGGCGGAATTCCTGGGTCCACTGGTCCAGGTCACGGATGCGGCCCATCGACTGGCCGTAGCCGTTCGGCACGCCGTTCACCGGGAAGTTCACCGCAGCGCCGCCGTCGGTGTCACCACGGCTGTAGCCAGAGGTGGTCTCATAGGCGGTGATCGAGGTGAAGTCGATCGCGCCAAAGTCGTAGCGTGCCTTCACCGAGCCGCCGTAGGTCTTGTAGGCCTGCGGGTTGTTGCCGGCTTCGTCGTAGGCGACCTGGTCGCGCGGCACGTCGGTCTTGTTCGAGCCCTTGGTCAGCGCACCGCGCAGGAACAGGGTCGAGGTGCCTTCGTAGTCACGGGCGTGGGCCGAGGCGAGGATCGAGAACTGGTCGCTCGGGGTCAGCAGCAGCTGCGCGCGTACGTTGCGGTCATCGAAGCCGCCCATCGCGTTCTTCTTCGGGCTGACCGTGCCGTCGGCACTCGGGCCCTTGTAGGTGTTGTCGACGTAGTCATCGCGGTGCTGGTACAGCGCCGACACGCGGAACGAAGCGATGTCGTTGATCGGGCCGCCGAAGCCGCCGTCGATCGACACGCTGTTGTAGGTCGCGTAGCTGGCGTTGACCCGGCCGGTGTAGTCCTGGGTCGGCTTCAGGGTGTCGAACTTGATGATGCCGGCGGTGGTGTTGCGGCCGAACAGCGAGCCCTGCGGGCCACGCAGCACTTCCACCTGGTCCACGTCATAGACCGGGTTGGACTTCAGCACCACGTGCTCCAGCACCACATCGTCCTGGATGATCGACACCGGCTGCGAGGCACCCAGGTAGAAGTCGATATTGCCGAGGCCACGGATATAGAAGCGCGGGAAGATGCGGCCGGTGGTGGTCTCCGCATACAGGCTCGGCACGCGGCCGGACAGTGCCAGCAGGGTGTCGTCGCCGCCGGCGGTGAAGTCGCGCATGCGCTCGCCCTGCACCACGCCCACCGAGACCGGCACTTCCTGCAGGTTCTGCTCGCGGTGCTCGGCGGTCACGGTGATCGTGTCCAGGCCGGTCGGGGTCGGCGCGCTGTCCTGCGCGGCGGCACCGAAGCTGCCGACCAGGGCCAGGCCGGCACAGGCCAGGGCCAGCGGATGGCGGCGGAAGGAAACGAAGGAAGACGACAGACCCGACAGGCGGCGGGAATCGGAATGGAAGGGCATGGAATGCTCTGAGGAGGCGTCCGTGCGGCCTGCGCGAGCCGGGCGGCAAGAAGGGGGGAAACTGCGCAAGCGGCCATTATCCCCCAAATTGTTACGATTTCGTTGCGCCAAAGGGGACGGAGGGGATTAAGGCGTATTCGGCACAGTGGCCGACCTCCGCGCCCCGCAGGCGCGCCGGTCCACCACGCATGCCAGAAGCGACTTAATTCCCTCCGTCCCCTTTTTTCAGCGGGCCCAGCGCCACATCGACCGTCGTCAGCAGGCGCTCGCGGCTGATGCCGTCACGGGCCTGTACGGAAATGCCGTGCAGCACCGTCGCAAAGTAATCCCCCAGCGCCTGCACCGCCACATCGCCGGCCAGCTCCCCTTCTGACTGTGCCTGTTGCAGGCGCGCGATGATCGCCGCCGTGCGGTCGCGGCGATGACCAGCCAACCAGTCGCGCACGCCCTCGCCATCCGGCGAAACGCTGCTGGCCGAGGACACTACCAGGCAGCCATGCGGGCGTCCACGACGGGTGTAGGTCAGCACCGCCTCGCGCAGCATGGACCCGATCGCCTCACGCAGCGTGGCCTGCTCCAGCGCGCGTGGCGCGAAACCACCCTCGCCCTCTTCGTACAGCGCCACGGCTTCGCGGAACAACTGCTCTTTGCTGCCGAACGCGGCGTAGATGCGTGCAGAGGCAATGCCCAGTGCTTCGACCAGTGCCGACATCGACGTGCCTTCATAGCCGCACTGCCAGAACAGCAGCATCGCCTTGCGCAACGCCTGGTCCCTGTCGAATTCGCGCGGTCGCCCTGCCATCTGCCTGCCTGCTCGAGTGAGGCGCGCAGTGTAACGCGGCTGTTGACCATCGCGAGGGTCGCGCCTATTCTTTGTCGCTCGACAAACAATTGGAGCAACACATGCAGACCCTCAAGGGCCCCAGCCTGCACCTGGCGCAGTTCGCCGGCGACCAGGCCCCGTTCAACTCACTTGCCGGCATCGCCGCATGGGCCGCTGGCCTCGGCTTCAAGGCGCTGCAGATTCCCGCCTGGGATGCACGCCTGTTCGACCTGGCCACCGCCGCCGACAGCCAGGACTACTGCGACGACATCAGCGGCACCCTGGCCGAGCACGGCCTGCAGGTCAGCGAGCTCACCACCCACATCCTCGGCCAGCTGGTGGCCGTGCATCCGGCCTACGACGAACTCTGCGATGGCTTCGCCCCGCAAGCACTGCGCGGCAATCCGAAGGCCCGCAGCGAATGGGCCCAGCAACAGCTGCACCTTGCCGCTCGTGCCTCGCGTCGGCTGGGCCTGCAGGACATGGGCACCTTCTCCGGTTCCTTCGCGTGGCCCTACCTGTTCCCGTTCCCGCAGCGCCCGCCGGGCCTGGTCGACGCCGCGTTCGATGAACTGGCGCGACGCTGGCGACCGATCCTCGACACCTGCGAGGACAACGGCATCAATCTCTGCTACGAGATCCACCCCAGCGAAGACCTGCATGACGGCACCAGCTTCGAGCGCTTCTTCGAGCGCGTCGGCCAGCACGAGCGCTGCCGCATCCTGTTCGATCCCAGCCACTTCGTGCTGCAGCAGCTGGACTATCTGGAGTATCTGGACATCTACCACCCACTGATCCGCATGTTCCACGTCAAGGATGCGGAGTTCCGCCCCAGCGGCCGCCAGGGCATCTATGGCGGTTATGCCGACTGGACCGAGCGCGCAGGTCGCTTCCGCTCGCTGGGCGATGGGCAGGTCGACTTCAAGTCGATCTTCTCCAAGCTGGCGCAGTACGACTACCAGGGCTGGGCAACGCTGGAATGGGAGTGCTGCCTGAAGGACCAGGAAGCTGGCGCGCGCGAAGGCGCCGCGTTCATCAGCGACCACATCATTCCGGTCACCGACAAGATCTTCGACGACTTCGCCGGTGCACCGATCAGCACCGCACAGATGCAGCAGATGCTCGGCATTGCCTGAGCCCCAACGGAGCATTCCCATGACCACCTTCCTTTCCGCCGGCGCTGCCGGCGACGCTTCGCTGCGCCACCACTACCTGCGCATCGATGGCCAGCGCGTGCATTGCGTCTCCGCCGGCCACGGTGCGCCCGTGCTGCTGATTCCCGGCTGGCCGCAGACCTGGTACGCGTGGCGCCACGTTCTGCAAGCACTGGCCGAGGCCGGTTTCGAAGCAATCGCCGTTGATCCACCGGGCATCGGCGAATCCGACCGTCCCGCCCACGGCTACGACACCGGCAGTGCTGCCGCAGTACTGCACCAGACCATGCTGGCGCTTGGCCACGACCGTTACCAGGTGGTCGGCCATGACATCGGCATGTGGATCGCCTATGCACTGGCCAGCGACCAGCCGCAGGCCGTGCGCCAGCTGGCGGTCACCGAAGCGGTGATTCCCGGCCTCGCGCCGGAACCCGGCATTTTCGCCGCACCGGCCGACAACATCTTCCTCTGGCACTTCATGTTCAACCAGGTGGCCGACCTGCCCGAGGCGCTCATCAGCGGACGCGAACGCGCCTACCTGGAATTCATGTTCGACCGCTGGTCGTACCGGCGCGATGCGGTGGCCGCCGATACCTACATCGCCGCCTACAGCCGCCCCGGCGCGCTGCGGGCAGGTTTCGCCTGGTACCGCGCGATTCCGGAGACCATCCGCCAGAACAAGCTGCGCGCGCAGCGCCGGCTGCCGATGCCGGTGCTCGCGATCGGCGCCGAACACGCCACCGCCGATGCGCCGATGCTGACCCTGCAACCGCATGCCGATGATGTGCGCGGCAGCATCGTCCCGGGCTGCGGCCACTTCATCATGGAAGAAGCGCCCCAGGCGTTCCTCGCACAGTTGTTGCCGTTCCTGCAGGAGGCACGCCATGCTGCTTGAGCCGGCACTGCAGCAGTTCGTTGACGCCGTCGCGGCCCATCCGCTGCCGGAGGACCTGCGCGAACTGCGCGCGATCAGCGAGAACGCGCTGCCACAGCTGCAGGGCGCGCTGCAGCCGGTAGCACATGTGGTCGAACACACCGTGATCGCTCGCGACGGGCAGGCGCTGGAGCTCCGCCTCTACACGCCGCAAGGACTGTCCCATGGGCCCGCGCCGGCCCTGCTGTTCGCCCATGGGGGTGGCTGGTTCCAGTGTTCGCTGGCGGTCTATGACGGTCCTTGCCGTGCGCTGGCCAATGCCAGCGGCTGCGTGGTCGCCGCCGTGGGCTACCGGCTGGCGCCGGAGCACCCGTTCCCAGTGCCGCTGTACGACATCGCTGACGCCTGGCAGTGGCTGCAGGACCACGCCGAGCGCCTCGGCCTGGACCCACAGCGGCTGGCGATCGGGGGCGACAGCGCCGGTGGCAACCTCGCGGCCGCCTGCTGCCTGCTGCTGCGCGAACTGGGCCTGCCGCAACCGTGCCACCAACTGCTGCTGTATCCGGCGCTGGATGCCGGCATGGACAGCGATTCCTACCGCGACTACGCCGCTGGCTACTACCTCAGCGCCGAACTGATGCAGCGCTGCTGGCAGGCCTATCTGGGGGATCTGGCCGAGCCGCCGGCGCTGGCTTCGCCGGCCCACGCAACCGACCTGAAGGGGCTGGCGCCCGCCTCCGTGCTCAGCTGTGAGCACGACCCGCTGCGCGACGAGGCCGAATACTACGCGCGACGCCTGCAGGCTGCGGGTGTCGGCTGCACGCTGGAGCGGCTGCCGGGGATGATCCACGCCTGCATGCACCTGCAGGCGGTGAGCACCGCCACTGCAGTCGCGGTACAACGCGCGGGCGATCTGCTGCGCCACGCCCTGGCCTGAAACGGCCCGGGACGGCGGTGGATCCCGTCCCTGCCCCGTCCCGGCCGGGCGCTTGGCAAGCGCGGCGGGCGGCGCTACACTGAAAGCCTGCCGTGGGGCCATAGCTCAGCTGGGAGAGCGCGTCGTTCGCAATGACGAGGTCAGGAGTTCGATCCTCCTTGGCTCCACCACTCTTCAGAAGAACCCGCAGATCGCCGTGATCTGCGGGTTTTTCTTTTCAGCGCCTCCGGCTCAGGCCGGCTCCTGGTCGCCATCCTTGCGTTGCGGGCCGCGCGAGTGCGCATCGCGCACCTGTTGATCGCGCTGCCCCGGCCGCTGCTTGGCCACATCGTCCTGCTTCCTGTCCTGGCGGCTTTCCTGGATACCCTGCTTCGGGTCCTGATCCCTGCTTTGCTCGTTCATCGAAAATTCCCTCGCCGGCAGCAGGCCAGCGTTGCCACCACGCTAGAGGTTGCCGGGTGAGCCGCGGGTCAGTCCCATGCCAACATCGTGTGCAGGAAGCGGCTTGCCGCCAGCGCCCCGCGCGGCCAGAATCCGGGGCACCACGCTCACCGGTGTGCCATGCCCTCCCCTGCCCAGCACGCAGCTCACGCGTTGCCGATGCTCCTCAATGCGACCGACGGCAGGATCCAGCTCGGCAACCTGCCAGCATTGATCGGCCCCACCTTGTCACTGGACGAAGCGCGCGTCGCCTTTGCCGCGCTGGTGCGAGGGGAGCGCGATGTCGGCACCGGCTATCACTGGCTCAGCCTGCACCGGCTCAGCCTGGGCGGTGCGCCCGCTGGCATCAGCCTGGGCTTCCACGGGCAACAGCTCGACAGGGTGACGATGGGCGTCGATCTGCCTGATGCGACACTGGAAGACGGCTGGCCGACCCAGGCCGCGATCGATGCCGAAGTCGCTTTCATGCGGCGCACTCTGGCCACGGCACTGGGGCGCACACTGGCAGGTGGCCACGCCCGCTTCGGCTGGGGCGAGGCCTGGGCCCGGTTCGACCCGAAGGGATTCATGGCCAGCAGCGGCATCCGCTACTCGCTTCGCACGTGATGGCGCTCAGGTTCGGGTGATCGACACGCCGCCTTCAACGCGCATTGCGGTACCGGTAACGAAGCTGCTTTCATCGCTGGCCAGGAACAACGCCGCATTGGCAATCTCCTCCGGTTCGGCCATGCGCTTGAGCGCGTGCAGCGATCGCACGAAATCACGCGCATCACCGGTCGGTGCCGCCTGCCGGCCCATCTCGGTATCGGTGCCCCCGGGCAGCAGCACGTTGCTGCGCACGCCGCGCGCGCCGTATTCGGCGGCAATCACCTGGCTCAGGCCGATCAGCCCGGCCTTGCTCGACGCATAGGCGGCCATGCCCGGGAAGCCCACGGTGTGGCCGACAAACGTGCCGACAAACACCAGCGAGCCGCCCCCGCGTGCCAGCAATGCCGGCAACTGCGCGCGTGCCGCGTGGAAAGCGGCATCGAGATTGGTGGCCATCACTTCGCGCCAGGCCTCTACCGGGAACTCCGCCGCCGGCACGCCGGGGCCGAGCATGCCGGCATTGTTGAGCGCGATGTCCAGGCCTCCGAATGACTGCTGGGCCAGATCGACCAACGCCTGCGCCGTGCCCGGCTCGGCCACGTCGGCGGCATGCACCACGACCTCGCCGCCGCCGGCACGGATCTGCCCGGCCAGTTCCTGCAGCGGCTCCGGCCGCCGCGCATTGAGCACCAGTTTTGCCCCTTCGGCAGCAAAGCGCAGGGCGCTGGCACGACCAATGCCAGCGCTGGCACCGGTGATGAGGGCGATCTTGTTGTTCAGGCGCATGAGAGTGGTTCCGGTTGTGGAGTGGCCGCCACGATGCCGCGTCTCCGGCCCACCAACACTCCGTTTCCGGGCCTCGCGGCCAGGTGCAGGAAACGGAGTTTCCGCAGAACCGGCACGTGCCAGAATCCGCCCATGGACAGCACCGCCACCACCGCCCTCGATGCCCGCGTCGAACGGGTCTGCCGCCATCTGCAGGCCAGCCTCGACGAGCCCTCGCTGCAGGAGCTGGCCGACATCGCCGGCTGCAGCCCGACCCGGCTGCATCGCCTGTTCAAGCAGGCCACCGGGTTGACCCCGAAGCAGTACGCCGCCGCGCTGCGCGCCGATCGCCTGCGCACCGGGCTGCAACAGCAGGAACGCATCACCGACGCCTTCCACGATGCCGGCTTCGGTTCCAGTGGTCGCTTCTACGAGAACGCGCCAAAGCTGCTGGGCATGACGCCAAAGCAATGGCGTGCCGGTGGACGCGGCGAAGTCATCCACTTCGCGCTTGCCGAAAGTTCGTTGGGCAGCGTGCTGGTGGCCAGCAGCGCCACCGGCGTGGTCGCGATCCTGCTCGGCGACGATCCGGAAGCGCTGCTGCAGTCACTGCAGCAGCGCTTCCGCCAGGCCGAACTGGTCGGGGCCGACAGCGGCTATGAACAACTGGTGGCACAGGTGGTGGGCCTGGTCGAGGATCCCTCGCGAGGCGCCACGCTGCCGCTGGATATCCGCGGCACGGCTTTCCAGCAACGGGTCTGGCAGGCGCTGCAGCAGATTCCCCGTGGACAGACGGCCTCGTATGCCGATATCGCCGCGCGTATCGGCGCGCCGCGATCGAGCCGCGCGGTGGCACGCGCCTGCGCAAGCAATCCGCTGGCCGTGGCGGTGCCCTGCCACCGGGTGGTGCGCCGCGACGGCGACCTGTCCGGCTATGCCTGGGGCGTGGCACGCAAGCGCGAACTGCTGCGCCGGGAAAAGGTCGCCAACGGCTGACGCGGCGCGGTACCCGGCAACCTTGGCCGGCACACCCGCCAAGCCCTCAATCCAGCTTCACCACCAGCTTGCCGAAGTTGCGCCCCTGCAGCAGGCCAAAGAAGGCTTCCGGCGCCTTCTCCAGCCCTTCCACCACGTCCTCGCGGTACTGGACGCGGCCCTCGCGCAGCCACTGCGCCATCTCGCGCTCGAAGTCCGGCCACAGGTGCTTGAAGTCGTGCACGATGAAACCGCGCACGGTCAGGCGCTGGCGCAGGATCTGGCTGAACAGCGCCGGCAGGCGGTCCGGGCCAGGCTGCGCGACGCCACGATTGTTGTAGGTGGCGATGGTGCCGCACACCGGAATGCGGGCGAAGTCGTTGAGCAATGGCAGCACCGCATCCAGTACATGGCCCCCGACGTTCTCGAAGTACACGTCGATACCTGCAGGCACCGCCGCGCGCAGCTGCTCGGCAAAACCAGCAGCGCGATGATCCAGCGCAACGTCCACGCCCAGCGTCTGCAGATAGGCACGCTTGGCCTCGCCACCGGCGATGGCCACCACGCGCGCGCCCTGCAGCTTGGCCAGCTGCGCCACAGTCGCACCGACCGGCCCCGTTGCGGCGGCCACCACCAGCGTCTCTCCCGGCTGCAGGCGGGCGATTTCATGAAGGCTGGAATAGGAGGTGAAGCCTGGCATGCCATACACCCCCAGCGCCGTACTCAACGGCAGCCCGGCGGGATCCAGGCGGCGGCCCAGCGCCTTGGCCGGCAGCACCGCGTGGGTCTGCCACCCGCCCGGCGCCAGCACCAGTTCGCCCACTGCGACACCCTCAGCCCTGGACTGCAGCACCTCGGCCACGGTCTGGCCTTCCATCACAGCCCCCACCGCCACCGGCGCGGCATAGGACGGTCCCTCATCCATGCGTCCACGCATGTACGGATCCAGTGAAAGGTAGCGATTACGCAGCAGCACCTCGCCGTCGCCCAAGGGCGGCAGCGCGGCATGCTCCAGGCGGAAATTGGCTGCAGTAGGCGCCCCCTGCGGACGCGACGCCAGCACGATGCGGGTGGTGGTCGATGAGTCGGACATGACGACGATCTCTGCTGTTGCCAGCGTCAGGAAGGGAACGCCGACACTACGCCGCAGCGTTCCCCCATGGCGGTCACGAAAACAGCGTTCCATGTCAGGTGTCGGTGCCGTCCACGCGCTGGCCCCGCCACGCCGCTTTTGTCGATCACCGTGGCCCGCTGAATTCCGCCGCAGGCGATGATCACCGCGCCGCCGCGCCCGGATGAATCGGCATCCAGCGCGCCCCCGCCCCGCGACGGCGGATCAAGTACTTGCACCTGCGCAGACGGCAATGTGAAGGTTTTTTGCCAAAATGCTTGCCGTAGGCGACTGACCTCCGTAATATGCGCGTCCTTGGCAGCGACCTCGCTGCAATGAACTACGTGGCCGAGTAGCTCAGTTGGTAGAGCAGGGGATTGAAAATCCCCGTGTCGGCGGTTCGATTCCGTCCTCGGCCACCACGTTCGACAGCCTGCAGAAATGCGGGTCTTTTTTCGGGAATCGCAGTTGATCGTGATTGCCACACAGTTTGGCCGAGTAGCTCAGTTGGTAGAGCAGGGGATTGAAAATCCCCGTGTCGGCGGTTCGATTCCGTCTTCGGCCACCATCTTTCGAGACCTGCAGAGATGCAGGTCTTTTTTTTGTCCGTGCTTCGCGCACTGCACAAGTTGCGGATGCGGCGCCTGCGCACACGCCCGGTTGACGAAACATTTACACCGGCATGCGCGGCGGCACCTACGCTCCAGACTCCTGCCTGGAGCCTAACGATGCCTCTGCGCCCCGCCCTGCTCGCCTGCCTGCTGCTGGCCGCCTTCCCGGTGATCGCCACTGAACCTGTGCGCGCGGTCGAGCGCCTGGACATCGATCGCTACGCCGGCCAGTGGCACGAGATTGCGCATCTTCCGGTCTCGTTCCAGAAGCAGTGCGTGAGCGAGATCACCGCCAACTACGGACTGCGCAGCGATGGCCGCATCAGTGTCACCAACGCCTGCCGCAACGGCGACGGTGAGCGCGTGGTCGCCGAGGGCGTGGCACGCACGGTGGCCGGCCATCCCGGCCAGTTGCAGGTGCGCTTCGCGCCGGACTGGCTGAGCTGGGTCCCGCTGGTCTGGGCCGACTACTGGGTGCTGGCGCTGGATCCGGACTATCAGTGGGCGCTGGTCGGTGAACCGGACCGGAAGTACCTGTGGATCCTCTCGCGCCTGCCGGAAATGGATCGCGCACGCTTCGAAGCGCTGAAAGAAAAAGCCGAGGCCATGGGCTACGACCTGCGCCCACTGCGCCTGATGGCTCCGCTTCGCGATACGCCCGCCGATTGAACCGCGGCGCAACCGCGGCGCCGCGCGCGCGCCATCCGGCGCCGCGCACGCCCGGCCGCCATCTTCACGCGCTACCCTCTGCGACGGGTCGCCACAGGCGATCCAAACGACCATACGCCGTAGTATGCTTATCCAAACGCACCCCTCCAGAGGACTTGCGCCCATGCTCCACCGTTTCCGTATCGCCTTGATTGTCCTGTGCACCCTCGCCCTTGTTGCCTGCAACAACGGCATCGTCAAGCGTGTTTCGGAACCGGCGGCCAGCCTGCAGCAGCTGACCGTGCGTGCCGACGGCAACTGGACCGTGGCCCTGCGCCTGCAGAACTTCAGCTCGATGCCGATGACTTTCGATGACGTCTCGCTGGCGCTGACCGTCGGCGACAACGAGGCCGGCACCCTGCAGGCCAGGCCCGGCATCTCCATCGGCGGCACCTCCGCCGACGTCATCAATATCGACCTCGTGCCCAGCTCGGCCGCGCGCCTGGTGGTGGCCGATGCGCTGGCCAGCAACCGCACCCTGGCCTATGGCCTGAAGGGAACGGTGGCGGCCACCCCGCAGGAAAAGAAGCAGCGCAGCTTCGACATCAGCAGCCGCAGCACCCTCAACCAGGCCCCGGGCCTGCCGGGCGTGCTGCGCTGAACCCGCCTTTCGTGGCGGCGCCCGGCGCCGCTCTCCCCCGCCCTGATCAAATCGAGACGTACCGATGAGCAGCTACACCGCCCCGCTTTCCGACCTTCGTTTCGCCCTGCACGACGTGCTCAAGGTCGAACCCCTGTTCGCCCGGCTGGGCTTCACCGACGCCACCGCCGACGTGGTCGATGCCGTGCTGGAAGAAGCCGGCCGCTTCAGCGCCACCGTGCTGGCCCCGCTCAACAGCGTCGGCGACGAGATCGGCTGCGTGCTCGACCAGGCCACCGGTGAAGTGACCACCCCGCCCGGCTTCAAGCAGGCCTACGACCAGTTCGTCGATGGCGGCTGGACCGGCCTGACCGCCTCGCCGGAGCTGGGCGGCCAGGGCCTGCCGCACACCCTGGGCGTGCCGCTGAACGAAATGATCAACGCCGCCAACCTGGCGTGGGGCAACTTCCCGCTGCTCTCGCACGGCGCCATCGAAGCGTTGAAGCAGCACGGCGAGGCCTGGCAGCACGAGGCTTTCCTCAAGCCGCTGATCGAGGGCCGCTGGACCGGCACCATGTGCCTGACCGAACCGCACTGCGGTACCGACCTCGGCCTGCTCAAGACCAAGGCCGAGCCGAACGCCGATGGGAGCTATTCGATCACCGGCACCAAGATCTTCATCACCGCCGGCGAGCATGACCTGACCGAGAACATCGTGCACCTGGTGCTGGCCAAGCTGCCCGACGCTCCCCCGGGTGCCAAGGGCATCTCGCTGTTCGTCACCCCGAAGTTCAAGGTCGACCGCGACGGCAACGTCGGCGAGCGCAACGCACTGCGCTGCGGCTCGATCGAGCACAAGATGGGCATCAAGGGTTCGGTCACCTGCGTGATGAACTTCGATGGCGCGCAGGGCTACCTGGTCGGCCAGCCGCACAAGGGCCTGCAGGCGATGTTCACCATGATGAACACCGCGCGCCTGGGGGTCGGCCTGCAGGGCATCGGCCTGTCCGAGCGCGCCTACCAGAACGCGCTGAAGTACAGCCGTGAGCGCCTGCAGTCGCGCGCCCTCAGCGGCGCCAGGTTCCCTGACAAGCCGGCCGACCCGATCCTGGTCCACCCGGATGTGCGCCGCATGCTGCTGACGGTGAAGTCGCTGGTCGAAGGCAGCCGCCTGCTGGCGCTGCACGCCGCAACCCTGATCGACGTCGCCCACCATGCCGAAGATGCGGCCGAGCGCGAGCGCGCCGACACCCTGGTGAGCTTCCTGACCCCGATCTCCAAGGCCTGCCAGACCGAATGGGGCATCGAGAACACCTACAACGCCCTGCAGTGCTTCGGTGGCCACGGCTACATCCGCGAGCACGGCATGGAGCAGCTGGCCCGCGATGCCCGCATCACCACGCTGTATGAAGGCACCACCGGCATCCAGGCGCTGGACCTGATCGGCCGCAAGACCGCGTCCAGCCAGGGCGCCGGCCTGAAGCTGATGCTGGCCGAGATCGAAGCCTTCGCCAAGGAACACGAGGGCAACGAAGCGCTGGCCGAGTTCATTGGCCCGCTGCGCGCCAAGGCCGCCGAATGGGGCAAGCTGACGATGGACGTGCTGCAGCGCGCGGCCGGCAATCCGGACGAACTGGGCGCAGCCAGCTACGACTACCTGTTCTATTCGGGCTACGTGGTGCTGGCCTACTGGTGGGCCCGCAGCGTCGCCGCCGCCGACGCCAGCGCACACGGCGCCGCTTTCGCCCAGGGCAAGCGCGAAACCGCGCGGTTCTACTTCGCCCGCGTGCTGCCGCGCACGCTCAGCCACGCCGCCGCGATCCAGTCCGGCGCCGCCCCGCTGATGGCGATGGACGACGAGCGCTTCGGCGCCTGAGCCGGGCTGCCGCCCGGCACCGGTAGTGCCGGCCGCTGGCCGGCAACCGCAAAAGCAACAGCTGCATCCCGGTGGATGGCGGGGCGGTGTGGGTTGGCAGGACACGCCGTAAACCCCGCTCCGCGGTCCGGCCCAGCCGCTGGCGGCTGTGCGTTCGGGCGCTTGCGAAGCAGTGCTTCGCAAGCAAAGCACCCTCACCCTTGGGGGCTCGAGGGCGCCTTGCTCGTGTGCGCTGTCCTGCGCACACGGCAAGACCGGGGTTGGGGCGTCCTGCCCAACCCGCCCGAGGCATGCCTCGGGCCCATGGCGCCAACGGTCCTGCCAACCCACACCGCCCCGCCTCTGACAGTTCCCCGCGATCTGCGTAGATCCACGCCACGCGTGGATGAGAACCACCGGAATCCATCTGGAGAAGAGCCCCCCTTTGTTAAGGGGGGCGCACCGACAGGTGCGGGGGATAGGAGGAATGCGCGGACCTGAATGTTGACGATTTGCGTATCGCCGACAGGCGATACACAAATCGTCAACATTCAGGTATAAGCTGTTCTCCCGATGGAGACAGACACTACACGCTTGGGTCTGATCGAAGCCGGAGCTCCGTTTTCTGCTCCGGGCGCCGAAGCATCGCCCAACGCCACGACGCTGCATCGCCCCGGTTCGGTCCGGCTGCTCTCGCTTGATGCCCACGGACGCGTACTGGACTGGATCACCTGGCAGGATGCGGCCTGCCTCTACGCCCGCGAGGCAGTGGCCTGGACGCTCGGCGATCCCTGCCTGCACATCCACGGTGGCACCAACCGCTTCAGCGGCCTGCAGAGCGGCATGGACCTGCACCCGATCATCGCCGCCCGCGGCCACGCCCGCTCCCGCGCGATCGACCCGACGCCGAACCTGACCAACCAGGCCCTGTTCGCCCGCGACGCCCATCTGTGCATGTACTGCGGCCAGCAGTTCACCCGTCCCACGCTCACCCGCGACCATGTCATGCCGCTGTCCAAAGGTGGCCTGGACTGCTGGGAAAACGTGGTCACCGCCTGCTTCCACTGCAATTCGCGCAAGAGCGACCGCACCCCGCAGCAGGCCGGCATGCCCCTGCTGGCAGTGCCCTACCGGCCCAGCTGGATCGAGCACCTGATCCTGTCCAACCGCAACATCCTGGCCGACCAGATGGCCTTCCTGAAGGCGCAGTTGCCCAAGCGCTCGAAACTGAGCACCTGAACGCCCGAAAATGCAACCCTCACCGTCCTGTCACGGACGGCGGCGTTTGCTTGCCCCACCCCCGTTTGAGGGCGAAAATGGGCGTTCAGAAAAAGTGCGAACATGATGATCGACTCTGCCCGCTATCCCCGCCTCGCGCGCATCCAGACACCGGATGACCTGCGCACGTTCGACGAATCCGAATTGAGGGCGGTCGCCGACGAACTGCGCGCCTACCTCATTGAATCGGTGGGCAAGAGTGGCGGTCACTTCGCCGCCGGCCTGGGCGTTATCGAGCTCACCGTGGCCCTGCACTACCTGTACCAGACACCGCACGACCAGCTGGTCTGGGACGTCGGCCATCAGACTTACCCGCACAAGATCCTGACCGGCCGCCGCGACGAGATCCACACCGTCAAGCAGAAGGACGGCATCGCGCCGTTCCCGAAGCGCGAGGAAAGCGAGTACGACACTTTTGGTGTCGGCCACTCCTCGACCTCGATCTCGGCCGCGCTCGGCATGGCCATCGCCCGCCAGTCCGAAGGCGACGACCGCAAGATCGTGGCGGTGATCGGTGACGGCGCGATGACCGCCGGCATGGCGTTCGAAGCGCTGATGCACGCTGGCGGCATGGAGCCGGAGCCGAACCTGCTGGTGATCCTCAACGACAACAACATGTCGATCTCCGAGGCCGTGGGCGGCCTGACCAAGATGCTGGGCCGCGCCACCGGCAGCCGCACGCTCAACGCGCTGCGCGAAGGCGGCAAGAAGATTCTCGGTGACAAGAAGAACAATCCGGCACGCTTCGTGAAGCGCTGGGAAGAACACTGGAAGGGCATGTTCGTGCCCTCCACGATGTTCGAGGAAATGGGCTTCCACTACACCGGCCCGATCGACGGCCACGACATGCCGGCCCTGCTGTCCACGCTGAAGACGCTGCGCGCCTCCAAGGGCCCGAAGCTGCTGCATGTGATGACCACTAAGGGCAAGGGCTACGAGCCGGCAGAAGGCGATCAGATCGGTTACCACGCCGTGGGCCCGTTCGATCCGGACAAGGGCCTGGTGGCCAAGGCCGGGGCCAAGAAGCCGACCTATACCGATGTATTCAGCGACTGGCTGTGCGATGCCGCCGCCGCCGAGCCGCGCCTCTACGGCATCACGCCGGCGATGCGCGAAGGCTCCGGCCTGGTGCGCTTCAGCAAGGAATACCCGCAGCGCTATTTCGACGTGGCGATTGCCGAACAGCATGCGGTCACCCTCGCCGCCGGCATGGCCACCCAGGGTGGCAAGCCGGTGGTGGCGATCTACTCGACCTTCCTGCAGCGCGCGTACGACCAGCTGGTACATGACGTGGCCATCCAGGATCTGGACGTGCTGTTTGCGATCGACCGCGCTGGCGTGGTCGGTCCGGACGGCGCGACCCACGCCGGCAACCTCGACCTCAGCTTCCTGCGCTGCGTGCCGAACATGGTGGTGATGGCACCATCCAATGAAGCCGAGTGCCGGCAGATGCTCAGCACCGGCCTGCAGCACCCGGGACCGGCTGCCGTGCGCTACCCGCGCGGTACGGGTACCGGCGTTGCGGCCGGCACCGACCTGTCGACCCTGCCGATCGGCAAGGGCGAGCTGCGCCTGCAGGGCAACCGCATCGCCCTGCTTGCCTTCGGCAGCACCGTGCCCGCCGCCGAGCAGGTCGGCCGCGAACTGGGCCTGAGCGTGGTCAACATGCGCTTCATCAAGCCACTGGATCGCGAGCTGGTTCTGACCATGGCCGCCCAGCACGAGGGCCTGGTCACGATCGAAGACAACGTCGTGGCCGGTGGTGCCGGTTCCGGCGTCGGTGAACTGCTCAATGCCGAAGGCGTGCTGCGTCCGATCCTGCACCTGGGCCTGCCCGACAGCTACCAGCACCACGCCAGCCGCGAGGACCTGCTGGCCGAAGCCGGTATCGATGCGGCCGGCATCCGCGCCGCCGTACTCAAGCGTTGGCCCCAGCTGGCCGCAGGCAGCCCGCCGCTGAGTGCAGCGGGCTGAGGCCGTTCGGGAATCCACGCATCACGGGAAGGTGCAGCCGAAGGCTCGCACCTTCCACAGTGGAAGCAGGTGGCTCCACGCCATGCGTGGATGGCGGAAACCCGCAGGCCTGCCCCGGCAGGCGCCCCACGCTCAACCGTAACTGACCGCTTCCACGAACGCCCCGCTGGCCTCCACGCGCACGGCCGCGCGCTGCCCGGTGTCGACGAAGTGCAGGCGGGCCAGGGTCTCGGCAAAGTCATAGGCTCGTGCGCCGTCACGGAACTCGATCGGCTCCGGCCTATCCGGGTGCAGCACGCGCCACTGGCGCTGTTCGCATTGCAGGCGGATCAACATGCAGCTCACTCCTTGAGGCAGCGTATCGACGGCGGCGCGATGCTGATGCCGGCTACGGCAATCGACATCACCGGGAATCAGGGCACGCAAGGCGCCCTGCTCACAGACGATACGGCGTTCAAAATGTGAGCTGTATCAGATTATTCTGATTTTCACGGGTTGAACCCGTAAAGCTCAGTTCACCTGGAACTGCGCCCTGCAGCCATCGCTCACCCAGATGCCGCGGCGATCCCAGCCCCAGCTCTGGCCTTCGATGCAGGCACTGCGCGAGTCCTGGCGGATCAGGCGCACGCCCCGGCGGATGCGGGCATCGCAGTACTCCTGCCGGTGGCCATTGGAATGGCAGGTGACCACATCGCCACCACCCCATCCACTGCCGTTGCCCCAGCCGCCGCCATTGCCGCCCCAGCCGCCGCCGCGGCGGTACTCGCCCACGAACTCGGCACGGCACCCCTGTGTGACCCAGACGCCGTTGCGCGACTGGCCCCAGGTCTCGCCTTCCACACAAGGCGAACCGGACAATTGGCGGATCAACCGCGCGCGGCCATCCAGGCGGCACTCATTGCTGCGGTTCTTGACCGACTCGCAGCGCACGATGCCACTGCCATCGCGGCCGCCATAGCGGTCGTCGTCGTAGCCGTAGCCATAGCTCTGCGCCTGGGCGCCGCCGGCGGCCGCCAGCATCGGCAGCAGGGTGCAGGCCAGGGTGCGCCAAGTGAGTGCCTTGCCCATCGAGATCTCCAGATGAATACGATGGCGCAAGCATCCGGGATTCACGGCCCGGCGCACAGAGGGAGGCGCGATGGCAGTTGTTCCCCCATTCAAACAACTCAACCGTGGCTGACTGCGCTACGGGGGCTGGCGTCACTCTCCAACGTAAAGCGCGTCTATCGTGTTGCCGAGCGCCTCGACCCGCACCGTGCTGCGCTGGCCGGTGCGGCGGTGATGCTCCAGGGCCAGCGCGGCGGCGGCATCAAAGGCGTCGGCGCCCCGGGCGTAACCCGTGGTGTCGCTCACCTGCGGATGCAGTACGGACCAGCGCTGGGCATTGCATTGGACGGTGATGACCATCGGGAGGCTCCTGCGGATGAAAGGGTGCAGTGGCAGGCGGGCCGCTTGCCGTTACACCATCAGGCTAGCGACCGCCTCCGGGATGGCCTATCAGATTTGTACGAAAATGCCGCGCCTTCGCATCGGATCTTGGCTTTCCTCACATCCCTGAGTCCGTTTAGCTCGTTCATTCCGTGATCCTTGTCACGGAGTCAGCTGGGCTTCACACTACCGTCATCAACAGGGGCCCCTTCCACATGCGCACCTTCTTCTCGCACCAGCGTTCGACGTTGCTGAAGTTCTATTTCGTGGCCAGCTATCTGATCCTGATCGAAGAGTTGATCCGCGCCGCCGTGCATTGAGCGCTTGCTGGCGAGCTATTTGCGGCAGAAAATATCGCTTTACGCACGGAGCTCGCACATGAAGGTGCTTCTTCTGATCCCGGCCCTGCTGGCTCTGGCCGGCTGTGCCAGCCAGGACACGGCGACCGCGCGCGCTGATGCGGCTGAGGCGTCGCCAGCGACACCGGTGGTGGGGGGCGACCGTGATGCGCACGGCTGTATCGGCTCGGCCGGCTATCAGTGGTGCGAACACAGCCAGCGCTGCGAGCGCCCCTGGGAGTTGGCACAGGCGCAGGGCCTGGCCAACACGGCCGAAGCCATCGACGCGTACTGCGCCACGCCCGCCAGCCCGGCGCGCAAGTGATCACGACCCGTCATGGCTGAGCTGAGTCCCCTGCCCGACCTCGCCCGTGGCCGGTATCGCCACTTCAAGGGCGGCGAATACGAAGTGATCGACATCGTCCGCAGCAGCGAGACGTTGGAACCGATGGTGCTTTATCGCGCACTCTATGGCGAAGGCGGCCTGTGGGTACGCCCCTACCCGATGTTCATCGAGCAGGTTCCGGGCGAACACGGCCCGCAGGCGCGCTTCGCTCGCATCGACGATTGATCCGGCCCCCACCGGGGCGGCGGCCGATGGTCGCGCCGGTGACGCGGTCCGGCTGCGCTACAATCATACCGTCCAGTCGGTTTCTTTCCATCATGTCCTCACCCCCTCCCCGCTCGCGCCGCAAGGCGCCCGACAGCGTGCGCCAGTCATTGCTTCAGGCCACCATCGAAGTGATCGGCCGCAATGGCTTGGCCGCGCTGACCGTGCAGGACGTCGCGCAGGCCGCCGGTGTCAGCAAGGGTGCGTTGTTCCATCATTTCAGCAGCAAGCAGTCGCTGGTCGATGAAGCCATCGGCGCGCTCATCGGCGAGTTCGAGGCACGCGTGCGCGCGCTACTGCAGGACGTCACGCCCGGCCACGGCTGCTTCACCCGTGCCTATGTGCAGGCCAATTTCGAGCACCTGCTGCAGCAGGAACAGGACAACGACATTGGCCTGACCCTGGGCAACCTGATGGAGCCGGCCCTGCTCGCGCACTGGCGCGACTGGAAGCGCGCGATGCTGGCCGAGTTTCCCGGCGAAGCGGGCGATCCACGCCTGTACGCGGCACGCTGCGCGGCCGACGGCTATTGGGCCACCGCCTATGGCCGGCCGCTGGACGAAGAAGAGCGCCTCAATGCGCTGGCGATGGCCGAGCAGGCCCTCAAGCTGTGCGACCCGCAGTGACCCGGAGCCCGCGATGAGCCCCTATATCTACCTGGCCACCGCCATCGTGCTGGAAGTGATTGCCACGTCACTGCTGAAAGCCTCGAACGGCATGAGCCGGCTATGGCCGACAGTGGGCGCGCTGGTTGGCTATGGGCTGTGCTTCTACCTGCTGTCGGTCACCATGAAGTCGGTGCCGACCGGCATCGCCTATGCGATCTGGTCCGGTGTCGGCATCGTGCTGATCTCGCTGATCGGCCTGGTGGTGTTCAAGCAGCGGCTGGATGCACCGGCATTGATCGGGATCGGCCTGATCTGCGCCGGCGTACTGGTGATCAATCTGTTCTCGCGCAGCAGCGCGCACTGAAGACGCTGCCGCGCGACCGGCGCTAGCTGACCTTCTTCGCCACGCTCATGCCGATCAGGAACAGCACTACGGCGATGATGATGCCTGCCCAGAACAGGAACTTGGCGATGCCTACGGCGGCGCCAGCGATGCCGCCGAAGCCCAGCACGCCCGCGATGATGCCGATGATGGCCCACTTGATCATGTCAGTCCTTTCCCTGCAGGGAATGCAAACGGTGCGATCAGGCTAGGCCGCCACCGATGCGGCGCTCGTGAACGGGCCGCGTGTGCGGCGTGAATCAACGCGGCCGGAAGCGCAGCAGCGCCACGGCGAAGGCCAGGAACACGCTTCCCACCAGCCGCTCGAACCAGCGCCGTGCGAATGGCTTTGCAAGCCAACGGCGCAGGCCGTGGCCACCGGCCGCATACATCACGTACCAGAACAGTTCGCAGGCCGCGAAGGTCGCCACCAGCACGCTGTACTGCACGGCCTGGCTGCGCGACGGATCGACGAACTGTGGCAGGAACGCTGCGGCGAACAGCAGTAGTTTGGGATTGCTCAGGCCGACCCACAGGCCGCCGCGGAACACCGCGCCTGCGCCGTGCACCGGCGCCAGCGGCGGCTCGGCGTCGCCGCCCACCGTGGAGGCGGGCCGGCAGCTGTCACGCCACGCCTTGATGCCGAGCCAGGCCAGGTAGGCCACACCGAGATAGCGCAGCACCTCGAACAGCATGGGCGAGGAATGCAGCAGCGCACTCAGGCCCGCTGCGGAAGCCGCCAGCACCAGCAGCATCGCCAGCAGGCAGCCGGCCATGGCCGGCACACTGCCACGGAACCCCAGCCCGACGCTTCGCCCAAGGATGTGCAACATATTCGGCCCAGGCGTCCCGCACAGCACGAAGACCGTGGCCAGGAACCACCACCAGGTATGCATGGCCATATCGGGCGTCCACTTCAGAACATCCAACCAGCATAGAGTGCGCCGGCCTGGCGCGGCACACACAGTGCAGCATGGATGCGGTGGTTACAGAGGCAGGCTCAGGCCGCGAGCGCGTCGCGCCGTACCAGTACCTGGTCGATCAGGCCCCATTCGCATGCCTGCTCGGCGCTCATGAACCGATCACGGTCCAGGGTCTGTTCGACCTCCTCGAAACTGCGTCCGCAATGCCGCGCATACAGCTGGGTGATGCGCTGCTTGGTGCGCTGCATCTCCTCGGCGTGGATGAAGATGTCCGAAGCCTGGCCCTGCACCCCGCCCAGCGGCTGGTGCACATGCAGGCTGGCATTGGCCAGCGCCGCGCGGTGACCCGGCTCGCCGGCCATCAGCAGGAACGAACCCATCGACCGCGCGGTGCCCATGCACAGCGTATGCACCGGGGCCGAGATGTATTGCATCGTGTCGTACATCGCCAGGCCGCTGGAGATCACCCCACCCGGCGAATTGATGTACAGATGGATCGGCTTCTCCGGATTTTCAGATTCAAGGAACAGCAGTTGCGCGCAGACCAGCGCCGATACGGTGTCATCGACTTCGCCGTTGAGAAAGATGATGCGCTCGCGCAGGAGCCGCGAGTAGATGTCATAGGAGCGCTCACCGCGCTCGCTGCGTTCCACCACCATCGGTACCAGCTGCATTCTGTCCCGCATGTGCCTGCTCCCTGTAGCGTTCGATCCAGGCGCCGGCTCAAGCCGCGCGCATCACCGTGCGATGGTCATCGTTGGACGCCGGCGGTATCAGCGCGCGCCGGTCGGTGAGCCGATGCACGATGGTCAGCACCGTTCCCCCATCCTCATCAGCGCGCAGCCGGAAACACACAAGGCTGTGCAGATGTGGGGGCTGTGCATCGCGCAAGCGGAATCCCAGCGCCCGCCCCTCCTCGCACAGGCAGGGCTGTGGATCGGCAAGATCGGCGGCAGGCAACCAGCGCTCACGCAGTGCCGGATCGAACAGTGCGCGCCAGACCCGTTCCGGCGGCGCAGGCAACCGCTGCTCCATCACCAGCGCGGGAGCCGCTTCCTTCAGTACATCGTCCATCAGTCCATCTCCTCCAGCAGGTTCTGCAGTGCGGACATCCGCGCCGGCCAGTAGGCCCGGTATCGCTGCAGCCAGCGTCCGATGTGGGCCAGCCCGCGCGGATCGACTTCATAGTGGACGAAGCGCCCCTGGCGCTGCTCACGCACCAGCCCTGCATCGCGCAGCACTGCCAGGTGCTGGGACATCGCAGACTGGCTGATCGCAATGCCCTCGCGTAGCGCGCTGGCATGCCGCCCGCCATCGGCCAGCTTTTCGAAGATGCGGCGGCGTGTGGGGTCAGCCAGCGCCTTGAACAGGGCGTTCTCGATCATGATCAACACATTAGCAGTTACTAATGTATGGTGCAACTGCCACACCTGCTGTGCTGCAATGACGACTCCCTGGCATGGAGCTGAGCATGAAGACCCTTGGCCTGATCGGCGGCATGAGTTGGGAAAGCTCGGCGCAGTACTACCGTCTCATCAACGAGACGGTGCGGCACCGCCTCGGTGGCGCGCATTCGGCACAACTGCTGCTGTGGTCGGTCGATTTCGCCGGCATCAAGCAGTTGCAGCACGACGGTCAGTGGGATGTGCTGGGCAACCACATGCTCGATGCCGCGCGGCGACTGCAGGCCGGTGGCGCCGAGTTGCTGGTGATCTGCACCAACACCATGCACACGCTGGCCGGCCGGATCGAAGCTGAGTGCCCGCTGCCCTTGCTGCATATCGCCGACCCGACCGCCACGGCGATCCTGCAGGCAGGCATCCGCAAGGTGGGACTGCTCGGCACCGCCTTCACCATGGAACAGGCGTTCTACCGCGAACGGCTGCAGGACCGCTTCGGGCTGCAGGTACTGGTTCCGGAGGCTGATGATCGCCGCTGCGTGCACGACATCATCTACCAGGAGCTGATCGCCGGCGTGGCCAGCGAGCACTCGCGGCAGGCGTACGCCGGCGTGATCGCGCGCCTGGTCGCGCGCGGCGCCGAAGCGATCATCCTCGGCTGTACCGAGATCATGCTGCTGGTGCGCCCCGAAGACAGTGCGGTGCCGTTGTTCGACACCACCACCCTGCACGCGCTCGCCGCGGTGGACGCGGCGCTGGCCTGACCGCGCGCGGCGTCAGCCTTCGCCCTGGACTTCCAGTGCGGTGATCAGCCAGTCGACCACGGCCTGCGAATCGCACAGGAAGAAGATGGAATCGCCCGAACGCGCCTCGGTCAGCAGCCGATAGACGGTAATCGCCACCGCCGACTGGTTGGCGATGAACACCTCCGGGCTGCGCGGCCCTTCGCTGTGGCCGGCCACGGCGTGCAACGCCTTGCGCGCAGCCACGGTGGCGGGCGGGTCTGCGCTGCGGGTCAGTTCCGGCCCGCGCAGGCCCCACGCAATGAACACATGCTTGCCCTTGAACGTGGTGTCCAGGACACGCACCTGCCCGGCCTCTGCGCCAGCCAAGCGATGAATGACGGTACTGCTGATCAACGCAACCCCCTGTGGTCGTCGTGGTCCGCGCATCCTCCTCCACAGGCCGACCGCGTGCCAGTGACGGCAGCCACAGGCTGCGCCGGCATGCGTGGGAGACATGTAAGAAGGTGTAAGCCGATGCGATCGGATGTGCCGCGATGATAAGGGATGTAAGGCCCTGCATGGGCCGGTGCGCACTACTAAATCCCCACTGAGCCAGCGCCGGAACGATCCGTTCCGGCGGCCTCGGGCTGGTCCATTCTTGCGGCCCATTCCCCCTGCCGAGGCTCTCCATGACCCATCGCCTGTTGCTGCCGATTGCCACCTCCACCCTGGCCCTGTTGCTCGTGGCCACCACGGTGGCCGCCCAGGACTACGACAGCGATCACATTCCGCCGCTGCGTTGCGAGTCGCAGTTCAACAAGACCCAGCAGTGCCCGATCGAAGGCCGCATGCGCATGGCCAGGCAGCTGTCGGTCACCCGCTGCGTCGAGGACCAGAACTGGGGCCAGAGCCGCCGCATGCTCTGGGTCACCGAAGGCTGTCGCGCTGAGTTCGTGGCCGACGAACAGGGACGCGGCCGCTGGCCGGGGCGCGGCCGGGATCGTGACCGGGATGACGACGGCGAGCGCCTGGTCTGCGAGTCCTACGAGCAGAAGGACAAGGAATGCCGCATCCGGGTGCGCCATGAAGTGCGCCTGGTCAAGCAGAAGTCGGTGACGCCGTGCGTCGAGGACCGCAACTGGGGCTGGGACCGCCGCGGGGTGTGGGTCAGCGACGGCTGCCGCGCCGAGTTCCGCGTGTATTGACTGCCGACCACACGCTGGCTTTGGCGGATACGCAGACACGGCCGACGTGATCGATGGACTGGGCGCATCCAGTCCAGGAGCCGTCGATGACGCCACCCGATCCTTCCTCGACGGTGCTGCATATCCGCGAGGCGATGCTCGCCTCGGGTTCTCACCGGCAGCGGCATCGTGCAGGGCTTGGACGAAGCCGATCCGGAGCTGATCTACCGCTTCGCCGGCAGTTGATCGAGGTACACGGCCACCTTGGCGGCCAGCAGGTCCATCAACGCCGGATCCATGCAGCGATAGTCGTCGGGGATGTCCAGGCAGTGCACGCGCTTGTGTTCCAGCAGGCGCGCGTACACGGCCCGCAGGCGCTGCTGATGCTTGGCCTCCATCACGAAGATGACATCGGCCCAGCGGATATCCGCCGGGCCGATGGGGCGTCGTGCGTGCGGGCTGGTGCCGGCCGACAGCGCGTTGAAGCCTGGCCGCCGTCGCCACATGGCTTCGGCGGTCGGGCTGCGCAGCTGGTTGCGGCTGCAGACGAACAGCAGGTTGATCATTGCTGTTCCTGCAGTTGGCGGGCGCTGAGGACCGGATAGGTGAAACCCAGCTGGCGTGCACGCGCGAGCTTGGCATCGCGCGTATACAGCAGCTTCCAGTTCTTCTCGGGCTTGTAGCTGTACGCGGTCGTGGCGCGGTCGCCACCGCGGTTGCGTGCCTGGCTGCGGCGCCAGGCACGGTTTCTTGCAGATTCCATGATGTGTTCTCGTGAGTACCGGGTTCAGCAGCCGCGGTAGTACGAGTGGCGCGCAGCATACACCGCACGCACAAAAAAGCCCCCGCATCGCTGCGCGGGCTTCTTGATTGATCACAGTGGTCGGGACGGCCGGATTCGAACCGACGACCCTCTGCCCCCCAGGCAGATGCGCTACCAGGCTGCGCTACGCCCCGACTGATGCTGCGATGTGCCCGCCAGTGCGGCGGGCCGTGAAGTATAGCGGATTACGATGGAAATGGGATCAGCGGCGCAGCAACTGCAGCACTTCTTCCAGCTCCATGCGCACCTGCTTGATGATCTGGTTGCTCAGCGCCGATTCCTCGCGGGCATCGGGACCGTCCAGGCGCAGGCGTGCACCACCGATGGTGTAGCCCTGTTCGTACAGCAGACTGCGGATCTGCCGCACCATCAGCACGTCATGGCGCTGGTAGTAGCGGCGGTTGCCTCGGCGCTTGGCCGGCTCAAGGCTGGGAAACTCGGTTTCCCAGTAGCGCAGGACGTGCGGCTTGACGTCGCACAGCTCGCTGACTTCACCGATGGTGAAGTAGCGCTTGGCCGGGATCGGCGGTAGTTCGCGATTACTGCCCGGATCCAGCATAAGCTTCCACCCTCTCCTTGAGCTTCTGGCCCGGCCGGAAGGTCACCACCGTACGGGCGGAAATCGGAATTTCCTCGCCGGTCTTGGGATTGCGACCCGGGCGCTGGTTCTTGCGCCGCAGATCGAAATTACCGAAGCCCGACAGCTTCACCTGACGTCCCTGTTCCAATGCTTCACGCAGCACATCGAAAAACGCGTCGACGAATTCCTTGGCTTCCCGCTTGTTCAGACCGACTTCGTCGAACAGCTTTTCCGCCATCTCCGCCTTGGTCAATGCCATTGCCTGCTACCCCCGAGTGCTGCCCGCTCAGCCGCGGATCCGGGCGTGGTGTTCACGCTCGATGGCAGTGACCGCCTCGGCCACCACCGCATCCACGTCGCGGTCCGTCAGAGTGCGCGACTTGTCCTGCAAAATCAAGCCCATAGCGAGACTCTTGAATCCCGGCTCGACGCCCTGGCCGACGTAACGGTCGAACAGGTTCAGGTCGCGCAGCAGCGGGCCGGCGGCCTGGCGGACGGTCGCCGCCAGATCGGTCCAGGCCACCTGTTCAGGCACCAGGAACGCCAGGTCGCGACGCACCGCCGGGAAGCGCGACAGCTCGCCGGCACGTGGCAGGCGCCGGGCGGTCAGCGGTTCCAGATCCAGCTCGAAGGCGTAGACATCGGCCTCGATATCCATCGCCTTGGCCAGGCGCGGGTGGATCTGGCCGATCCAGCCGATCGCCACGCCATCGCGGAACACCTCGGCCGACCGCGCCGGGTGGCCGTAGGCACGGGCCGACGGGCGGAACTCCAGTACCGCACCACTGGCAGCCGCCAGCGATTCCAGGTCGCCCTTCAGGTCATGGAAGTCGACCTTGCGAGTCGGCAGGCCCCACTGCACCGCCTGCGCCTCGCCGCAGACCGCAGCGGCCACGCGCAGGGTTTCCAGCGGTGCCGGCCGGCTTTCGCCAGTCGACGCCCCGCCGGCCTGCTGGGCGAACACGCGGCCCAGTTCGAACAGGCGCACGCGACCGAGCTGGCGGGCGGCGTTGCGGCCCAGGGTGGCGACCAGGCCCGGCAGCAGCGACGGGCGCATCACCGCCAGTTCGGCCGACAGCGGATTGGCCAGTGGCACCAGGCCGTCGCGCAGCTGCCACTGGGTCAGCAGCGCATCGTCGACGAAGGCGAAATTGACGGTTTCCTGCTGGTCACGGGCGATCAGCTGGCGGCGCACGCTCAGCGCGTCCAGCTGGGTCTCGCTCGGCATCGCCACGCGCGAAGCACCGCCCGGCAGCGTGGTCGGGATCTGCTCGTAACCGTGGATGCGGGCCAGCTCTTCGATCAGGTCTTCTTCGATGGCGATGTCGAAGCGGCGGCTCGGCGCGACCACCTGCCAACCGTCGGCAGTGGCGGCCACGTCCATGCCCAGCGCGCGCAGGATGCGCTCGATTTCGGCATCGTCGATGGTGATGCCGAGCACGCGGGTGATGCGGGCGCGGCGCAGCACGATGGTCGCCGGCTGCGGCAGATCGGCTTCACGCACGGCCTCGGTCACCGGCGCCGGGGTGCCGCCCGCCAGGTCCAGCACCAGGCGGGTGGCGTACTCGATCGCGATGCGCGGCAGCGCCGGATCGACGCCGCGCTCGAAGCGATGGCCGGCATCGGTGTGCAGGCCCAGCTTGCGGCCACGCCCCATGATCGCAGCGGGCGCAAAGTGCGCCGCCTCCAGGAACACGGCAGTGGTCGCGTCGGTGACACGGGTGTCGAAGCCGCCCATCAGGCCAGCCAGGCCGATCGCACGATCGGCGTCAGTGACTACCAGGAAGCTGTCGTCCAGCGCAGCATCGCGGCCGTCCAGCAGCTTCAGGCTCTCGCCCGCGCGCGAACGGCGCACGGCAATGCTGCCCTGCAGGGTGCCGAGGTCGTAGGCGTGCATCGGCTGGCCCAGCTCCAGCATCACATACTGGGTGATGTCGACCAGCAGCGAAACCGGACGCACGCCACTGCGGCGCAGGCGCTCGGCCATCCACAGCGGAGTCCTGGCGGCGGCGTTGACGCCTTCGATGACACGGCCCAGGTAACGCGGCGCTTCAGCCCCGGCGTCGAGCTGGATGGCCAGCTCGCGGCTGCCGGCCGCCGGAATGGCGTCGGCGGCGAAATCCAGCACTTCACTGCGGGCGGCGGCGGCGACGTCGTAGGCGATGCCGCGCAGGCTGAAGCAGTCGGCGCGGTTCGGGGTCAGCTTGATCTCGATACTGGCGTCCGGCAGGCCGAGGTACTCGACCAGCGCCTGGCCGACCGGGGCATCATCGGGCAGTTCCAGCAGGCCGGAGGCATCGTTGTCCAGGCCCAGCTCCTTGGCCGAGCACAGCATGCCGTTGGACTCCACGCCGCGCAGCTTGGCCGGCTTGATCTTCAGTTCGCCGATCTGCGCACCCACCATGGCCAGCGGCGCGACCAGGCCCGGGCGCGCGTTCGGTGCGCCGCAGACGATCTGCAGCAGTTCGCCCTGCCCGGCATCGACCTTGCACACCTGCAGGCGATCGGCTTCGGGATGGCGCACGGCCTCGACGATGCGCGCCACGACCACGTGATCGAGGCCTTCGCCCAGCGCGGTCACTTCTTCCACTTCCAGGCCGATGGCGGTCAGCACTGCACTCAGTTCATCGCGCGAGGCGCCGGTCGGGACATGGCTGCGCAGCCAGTTTTCGGAGAATTTCATGGTGTCACCCTGGTGGGCCCGGCGCATGCGCCTGGGCCTGCGAATTTAGGAGCAGCCGAGCATGGCTCGGCTCTACATGGTTGCGGCTTACGCGAACTGTTTCAGGAATCGCACGTCGTTCTCGAAGAACGCACGCAGATCGTTGACGCCGTAACGAAGCATCGCGAAACGCTCCACGCCCATGCCGAACGCAAAGCCGGTGTAGCGCTCCGGATCGATGCCGACGTTGCGCAGCACGTTCGGATGCACCATGCCGCAGCCGAGCACTTCCAGCCAGCGCGTGCTGCCATCGGGCTGCTGCCAGGCGATGTCCACTTCCGCACCCGGTTCGACGAACGGGAAGTAGCTGGGACGGAAGCGCATCTCGAAATCGCGCTCGAAGAACGCGCGCACGAACTCGGCCAGCGTGCCCTTCAGGTCGGCAAAGGTCGAATGCTCGTCCACCAGTAGGCCTTCGACCTGATGGAACATCGGCGAATGGGTCTGGTCGCTGTCGCTGCGGTACACCTTGCCGGCGGCAATCATGCGCAGCGGCGGCGCGTGGTCGCCCATGTAGCGCACCTGCACACCCGAGGTGTGCGTGCGCAGCAGGCGGCCATCGCCGAAGTAGAAGGTGTCGTGCATGGCGCGCGCCGGATGGTGCGGCGGGAAGTTCAGCGCCTCGAAGTTGTGCCAGTCATCCTCGATCTCCGGCCCTTCCGACAGCTCGTAGCCCAGCCGGCCGAAGATGCCGGTAATGCGCTCCAGGGTGCGGGTGATCGGGTGCAGGCCGGCGCGGTCGCCATTGCGGCCCGGCAGAGTGATGTCGATGGCTTCGGCCGCCAGGCGCGCATCCAGTGCCGCGTCTTCCAGCACCGCCTTGCGCTCGCCCAGCGCGCGGGTCAGCGCGTCACGGGCCTGGTTGATCGCTTCACCGGCGGCCTTGCGCTCGTCGGCCGGCAGGGCGCCGAGCTGCTTGAGCTGCGAGGTGATGCTGCCACTCTTGCCAAGCAGGGCCACGCGCAGCTGTTCCAGCACGTCGGGGCTCTGTGCGGCGGCCACATCGGCCAGCGCCTGGGTGGTGAGGGATTGGATGTCACTCATGGGGGGCCGGAACTCCAGTCGATCTGCCATCGCGATGCGCGAAGGGCCGACCCCTGTCGCCACCGCCGTCCCCGCGCTGCCGCCATGGCCTCGCCGGAACCCAAAAAAGAATGGGGAAGGACTTGCGCCCTTCCCCATGCATTGCCTTGACCTGACACCGTTCCGAGTGAACGGTTACGGCATCGGGAAGGACTTATGCCGCCAGCGCGCCCTTGGCCTTTTCGGCCAGCGCAGCAAAACCGGCTGCGTCGTGCACGGCGATGTCAGCCAGGACCTTGCGATCCAGGGTGATGCCAGCCTTCAGCAGGCCGTTCATGAAGCGGCTGTAGCTCAGGCCGTTGATGCGGGCAGCCGCATTGATACGGGTGATCCACAGCGAACGGAAGTTGCGCTTCTTCTGCTTACGGCCGATGTAGGCGTACTGCTGTGCCTTGATGACTGCCTGCTTGGCAACGCGGAAGACCTTGCGACGGGCGTTGTAATAGCCCTTGGCGAGATCCAGAATCTTCTTGTGGCGGCGACGCGCCTGTACGCCACGCTTAACTCGTGCCATTTTTCAGTTCCTCAGAGGTAAGGGAGCATGCGGTCCAGACGGCCTGCGTCTTCTGCACGGACATGGCCCGTCTGACGCAGATTACGCTTACGCTTGGTCGCTTTCTTCGTGAGGATGTGGCTACGGTTGGCGTGGCCGCACTTGTACTTGCCCGAGGCGGTCTTGCGGAAACGCTTGGCCGCTGCCCGGTTGGTCTTGATCTTGGGCATTGCAATGTCCTTGATGGGGGTGACCCTGGTTTCTGACTGATCTGGCGGCGGCCTGGGCCGCTCTTTCCGTCCTGCCATGATCGGCGTACGACCCGTCCTGGGTGGGTCGAGCCGGGCATGATACAGGCAAAACCGCCCTGCCACCAGCCCCTGCAACCCTTTCGCCGGCACTTCACCGGCATCCTGCAAAAGCAAAGGGACGCCAGCGGCGTCCCCTTACCCTGAACCATTCAGCCAGGCGCCCCGGAAGGCGGCCCGTCAGGCCTCAGGTCTTCTTCTTCGGCGCGATCATCATGACCATCTGACGCCCTTCCAGGCGCGGACGGGATTCAATGACGATGTCCTCGCCCAGATCGGCCTCGATCCGGTTGGCCATTTCACGACCCAGTTCCTGGTGGCTCATTTCACGGCCACGGAAGCGGATGTTGACCTTGATCTTGTCGCCCTCTTCAAGGAACCCGCGCATCTTGCGCAGCTTGATCTGGTAGTCGCCCTCGTCCGTGACCGGACGGAACTTCACTTCCTTGATCTCGACCTGCTTGGTCTTCTTCTTGGCCTCGCTGGCCTTCTTCTGCGCTTCGAACTTGAACTTGCCGAAGTCCATGATCTTGCAGACCGGCGGATCGGCCTGCGGCTGGATCTCGACCAGGTCCAGGCCTTCATCTTCGGCCATGGACAGCGCTTCGTCGCGCGACAACACGCCGATCATTTCTCCGTCACTGCCGATCACGCGGACGCGCGGCACACGGATTTCCTGATTCTTGCGGTTCTGTTTGTTGTCAGGGGTGCTGATATTACGTTCTCCCAAGGGTATCGAACCGGCCCGGGTGCCTGTGCCCCCGGACCGGACCTTTGCTTACGCGCCCTCGGCGTGGAGCCGCTCGATGAAGGCCTGCAGGCTCATGCTGCCCAGGTCTTCGCCAGAACGCGTACGCACCGCCACAGCCCCATTTTCCTTCTCGCGGTCACCGATGACCAGCAGGTAGGGCACGCGCTGCAACGTATGCTCGCGGATTTTATAGCCGATCTTCTCGTTACGCAAATCCGAGCTGACGCGGAAGCCTTGCTCCGCAAGGGTTTTGGTCACGCCCGCGACATAGTCGGCCTGGGCGTCGGTGATGTTGGCCACCACCACCTGGGTCGGCGCCAGCCAGGCCGGGAACTGGCCGGCATGGTGCTCGATCAGGATGCCCAGGAAGCGCTCCATCGAGCCGACGATGGCCCGGTGCAGCATGACCGGGTGCTTCTTCTGGCTGTTCTCGTCCACGTACTCGGCGCCCAGGCGGCCGGGCATCATGAAGTCGACCTGCATGGTGCCCAGCTGCCAGGTACGGCCGATCGCGTCCTTCAGGTGGTACTCGATCTTCGGGCCGTAGAAGGCCCCCTCGCCCGGCAGCTCCTGCCATTCCACGCCACAGGCGGTCAGTGCCGAGCGCAGCGCGCCTTCGGCCTTGTCCCAGGTGGCGTCGTCACCCAGGCGCGATTCCGGACGCAGCGCGATCTTGATCTGGATCTCGTCGAAACCGAAGTGCCGGTAAACCGCCAGCGCCTGCTGGTGGAAGGCCGTCACTTCCGACTCGATCTGGTTTTCCGTGCAGAACACGTGGCCGTCGTCCTGGGTGAAACCACGCACGCGCAGGATGCCGTGCAGCGCGCCGGACGGCTCGTTGCGGTGGCAGGAACCGAACTCACCGTAGCGGATCGGCAGGTCGCGGTAGCTGTGCAGGCCCTGGTTGAACACCTGGATGTGGCCCGGGCAGTTCATCGGCTTGACCGCGTACGTGCGCTTCTCCGATTCGGTGAAGAACATGTTGTCCTGGTAGTTGTCCCAGTGGCCGGACTTCTTCCACAGGCTCACGTCCAGGATCTGCGGGCAACGCACTTCGCCGTAGCCGCTGCTGCGGTAGACCTTGCGCATGTACTGCTCGACCACCTGCCACAGTGCCCAGCCCTTCGGGTGCCAGAACACCAGGCCCGGCGCCTCTTCCTGCAGGTGGAACAGGTCCTGCTGCTTGCCGATGCGGCGGTGGTCGCGCATCTCGGCTTCCTCGATGCGCTTGATGTACGCCTCGAGCTGCTTCTTGTCAGCCCAGGCGGTGCCGTAGATGCGCTGCAGCTGTTCGTTCTGCGCGTCGCCGCGCCAGTAGGCGCCGGAGATGCGGGTCAGCTTGAAGGCCTTCAGGAAGCGCGTGTTCGGCACGTGCGGGCCGCGGCACATGTCCACGTATTCCTGGTGGTAGTACATGCCCATCGCCTGGATGTCGTCGGACATGTCTTCGATCAGGCGCAGCTTGTAGTCCTCGCCACGGGCCTTGAAGATCTCGATCACCTCGGCGCGCGGCGTCATCTTCTTGATGACGTCGTAGTCCTGGGCGATCAGTTCACCCATGCGCTTCTCGATTGCGGCCATGTCGTCCGGCGTGAACGGGCGCTCGGAATAGATGTCGTAGTAGAAGCCCTCGGCGATCACCGGGCCGATCACCATCTTCACGTCCGGGTACAGCTGCTTGACGGCGTGGCCGACCAGGTGGGCGCAGGAGTGGCGGATGATCTCCACGCCCTCCTCGTCCTTGGCGGTGATGATGCGCAGGCTGGCATCGTGGTCGATGACGTCACTGGCATCGACCAGCACGCCATCGACCGAACCGGCGATGGTGGCCTTGGCCAGGCCGGCACCGATCGACTGGGCGACGTCCATGACGCTGACGGGATTTTCGAACTCGCGGCGGCTGCCGTCGGGAAGGGTAATGTTGATCATCGCATTGGCTTCGTGCGGGGCCCGCGGGGCGGGCTGGAAAGCGTTCCCGGGCCGCGGCCCGGGCAATAAAAAAGCGCCGCGAGGGCGCCTGGAACACAGGGCCTTCGGGGGCAGGTCAACAGTGGGCGGTGGTAGTGCTCATGTCGCACGCTCGGCCGGCGCTGGGCGCGGGCCACCTTGTTCCAGTCAGGAGTCTGCGACGATCTTAAACCAGCGCACCGGAAAGCCCAAGGGCTGCCGTACGGTCCGCTGAATGGCCTGCGCTGGCGGCGTGAAAACGCAATGATTACCATGTCCGCGCAGCCCGCCCCGTGCCAGCCTGCCCGCTTCCCCCAGGACCTCGTGATGCGCCACCCGCTCCGACCGGCTCCCGCCGGCCCCGCCCGTGCCCCGCGTTCGCCGGCCCACTGCCGCGGCGCCCGCCCACAATGATCACCGTCGGCCTTTCCACCCTGGGCTTCTGCAGCCTGGGCATGCTGGCAGCGATGTTTTCGGCACTGGCCTTCTATGCCGCCTCGCCGCACTGCCGTTGGCCCCGCCTGCGCCGTGCCGGTCGTCTCGGCCGCCAGATCGGCCTGGTCGCCGCAGCTGCCGCATTGTGGCTGTGGATGGCCGAACTCGGCTTCGCTGCCGGTCTGGTGGCGATGCTGTGCACCTGGATGCTCGCTGCGATGCTGCTGCCGGCGCTGGCCGCCTGGCATCGCCCGGGCACGGAGTCGCCCTGATGTGGCCGCGCGCCTTCGCCGGCATCATCGCTGGCTTCCTGCTTGCGGCCGCCGCTACCGGCCTGCTGGCCTGGCTGCCGCCCGGCCCGTGGCAGCGTGCGCTGGTGCCGACCCTGATCGCCTTCATCCCGTTATGGATGCTGGCCGCCCTGTGGGCGTTCAGCTTCCGCAGCGCACTGCGCGCCTGGCTGGTTCTGGGTGGCAGCGCCGCGGCCGGCTTCGCCGTGCTCGGGCTGCTGCGCCTGACCGGCGCGGTGCAATGAGATCCCCGCCATGAAGTTCAGTTCGCAGACGCTGCGCACGTTCACCACCCTGCACACCTGGGTCGGCCTGGTCGCCGGCTTCGGCCTTTTCGTGGCCTTCTATGCGGGTGCGCTGACCCTGTTCCATCATGACCTGCCGCTGTGGCAGACCCCGGGCGCCGCCACCGCCTTGCCGGCGGGCCTGGACGATGCGCAGTACCTGCTGGAAGACGTGCTGGCGACACACCCGGAAGCGCGCCGCCACGTGGGCATGACCTTCCCCGGTACCGAACACCCGCAGCCCCTGGCGTACTGGCAGGCCGATGACGGCAGCTGGCGCTACGCCTGGCCGGGCCAGATCGCCGGCAGCCCCGCGCCGCCGCAGACCGGACTGGCCGAACTGGTCAACGAACTGCACTACAGCCTCGGCCTGCCGGTGGCCGGCGTCTACGTGATGGGCATCGTCAGCCTGCTGTATGGCATGGCGCTGCTGAGCGGGCTGGTGATCCATCTGCCGAAGCTGTTCGGCGACCTGTTCGCGCTGCGCCCGGGCCGCAACCTGAAGCAGTTGTGGCAGGACGCGCACAACGTGATCGGCGTGCTCAGCCTGCCCTTCCACCTGATGTTCGCGGTCACGGGCGCCCTGCTGTGCCTGGTGTTCGTGCAGATGGCCCTGCTCAACCCACTGATCTACGACGGCAAGGCGCTGCAGGCGGTACCGACGGCGATGGACACTGCGCCGGTGCGCGAGGCCAGCGGGATTCCGGCGCCACCGGGCAGCCTGCGCGTGCTGCATGCGCGCGCACTTGAAGTGGCCCGCGCGCAAGGCGTGGCCAACTTCGAGCCGGCGTACCTGAAGCTGGCCAATGGCAGCGACGCCAACGCCACGATCGAGATCACCGGCGAGGCCAGTGGCACCCTCGGTCCGCTTGGTGCCGTGGCATTGGACGTGGCCAGCGGCGACCTGCTGGCCTCCCAGCTGCCAGGGCAGCGCGACGCCAACCACGCCACGCTCAGCGCCGCCTACGCGCTGCACTTCGGTGAGTTCGGCAACGGCGTGGTGGTCTGGCTGTACTTCCTGCTCGGCCTCGGCGGTGCGTTCCTGTTCTACTCCGGCAACCTGCTGTGGATCGAGTCGCGGCGCAAGCGTCGCCAGCCGCAACAGCCGCGTGCCGGTGTGAACATGGCGCGGGCCACGGTCGGCGTGTGCATCGGCCTGTGCGTGGCGATCTCGGTCGCGTTCGTCACCGCACTGGTGCTGGAGCGGCTGGCACCGTCGGCGGTCGACCACGGCATCCGCTGGGCCTGCTTCGGCAGCTGGGCAGCCTGTGCGCTGTGGGCTGCACTGCGCCGCCCCGCGCAGGCCGCGCGCGAACTGCTGTGGGCCGCAGCGATCAGCACTGCACTGGTGCCGGTCCTGCACGGTGCACTCAATGGTGACTGGCTGTGGCGCGCCGCCGGGCGTGGCCAGTGGCCGCTGTTCTGGGTCGATGCCATCGCGCTGGCCATGGCCTTCGGCTTCGCCCGCCTGGCCGTCGCCAGCCAGCGCCGCGCCCGCAACGGCGATCCCAACAGCGTCTGGGCGAACTGAAGCGTCGCCGGGCATGGCCCGGCGCCAGCAGGCGACTCAATCACCGATGCGCGCCTTCTGCCACGGGGCGAGCATGGCGTTGAGCAGGCTGGCCTGCTCGTCGTCACCGGTCAGCTCCCACATGAACACCCCGGCCAGGCCCTGCTCGCGGGCGAACCGGGCACGCAGGCCGATCGAGCGCGGGTCTTCATAGCTGATGAAGATCTTCTGCGCGGCGTTGTACAACCACGGGCTCTGCGCCTGCGGCTGCCAGTGTTTCGTCCAACCCGGCTGGTCCAGATAGCGCGCCTTGATCACCCGCCAATCGCCGGCATCGGCCGGTGCACTGTAGGCCTGGTACAGCCCATCCGCGGCATCGCCGGTGACCTTGAAGCCGCGCCCGTAGAACGGCACGCCCAGCACCAGTTTGTCGGCCGGCACGCCATGTTCACGGTAGTACTGCACCGCCCCGGCGACGTTGTTCCAGCGGCGCAGCTCCGGCGCCAGCGGATCGGCCGGCACTTCATGCAACGGCGCATTGAAGGTCGACACCGACGAGAAGCCGGTGCCCATGTCGTAGCTCATCAGGTTGATGAAATCGAACACCTTCGCCAGCGCCGGCAGTTCGTAGCTCGCCACCGGATCATAGGGGCCATCGGTCTGCAGGCGACCGGCGGCCAGCGCGGCGGTCAGCAGCATCGGCTGCCCCGCCTTGCGCCCCCGCGCATCCAGTGCTGTGCGGAAGGCCTGCGCAAGCCGGGTCAGGTTGGCGCGATCCTGCGGGCGATGCGCCAGCTCCTTCGGTCCGCCACTGACCGGGAACTCCCAGTCGATGTCCACGCCATCGAAGCTGCCGGCGTGGCGTTCGAAGAACAGCGCCATGCAAGAGTCGACCAGGCGCTTGCGGCTGGCCTCGGTCAGCGCTGCATCGGAGAAGCCGCCTGCGCCCCAGCCACCGATCGAGATCAGCGTGCGCAGGTGCGGGTGCGCCTTCTTGAGTTCGGCCAGTGCGGCGAAATTCTTCGGCGCTTCCGCACCGATCGTGCAGCGCCCGTCCTCGATGGTGGAGAACGCGTAGAACAGGTGGGTCAGGCGCTCGGCCGGAATGCTCGACACCGGATAGCGCTCGGCCGATCCACCCGGGTAATAGGCGCCGAAGATCGGCGGCTGCGCGGGCGCTGCGTGCGCGGCAACGGGCAAGGCACCGGCAATCAGCACGGCAAGGACGGCCACGGTCTGGCGGAACATGGGATCTCCCGGTTCGAAGGCGCCGCCACGTTAGCAAACCGATGGGGCTGCGGTACGGATGTCGCGGCATGTCGTCCCATGGACAGGCGCGATCCGTGCAACCGTGACAGAACGATGGCCGCGTGGCGGCCCTCATGCACTGCAGCAGGACATGCAGCGACCTGGATGAGCGTCTCTCCACAACATCGAGGCAAAGAAAAAGCGGGCCGAAGCCCGCTTTCTCATTTGCGAAAGCGTGAGGACCAACGGTCCTCACCCACCGCACGATCAGCAGTACCGATTATTCGGCGCTGGCGCCTTCGCCTTCTTCGACGGCCTTCATCGACAGGCGGATACGGCCCTGCTTGTCGACTTCCAGCACCTTGACCTTGACCACATCGCCTTCCTTCAGCTTGTCGCCGACCTTCTCGACGCGCTCGCTGGAGATCTGCGACACGTGGACCAGGCCGTCCTTGCCCGGCAGGATGGTGACGAACGCACCGAAGTCCATGATCTTGGCGACCTTGCCTTCGTAGATGCGGCCCGGCTCGACGTCCGAGGTGATCTGCTCGATGCGGGCCTTGGCAGCCTGGGCAGCAATGGCGTTGACCGACGCGATGACGATGGTGCCGTCGTCCTGGATGTCGATCTGGGTGCCGGTTTCCTTGGTGATGGCCTGGATGGTCGAGCCACCCTTGCCGATCACTTCGCGGATCTTGTCCGGGTGGATCTTGATGGTCAGCAGGCGCGGCGCGTAGTCCGACAGCTCCTCACGCGGAGCGGTCAGGCCGTGGGCCATTTCACCCAGGATGTGCAGACGGCCAGCCTTGGCCTGCTGCAGGGCCTGCTTCATGATCTCTTCGGTGATGCCTTCGATCTTGATGTCCATCTGCAGGGCGGAAATGCCCTCAGCGGTACCGGCCACCTTGAAGTCCATGTCGCCCAGGTGATCTTCATCACCCAGGATGTCGGACAGGACCACGAAACGGTCGCCTTCCTTGACCAGGCCCATGGCGATACCGGCCACCGGGGCCTTCACCGGCACGCCGGCGTCCATCAGCGCCAGCGACGAGCCGCAGACCGAGGCCATCGACGAGGAACCGTTCGACTCGGTGATTTCCGAAACGACGCGGATGGTGTACGGGAAGGCTTCCAGCGACGGCATGACAGCCAGCACGCCGCGCTTGGCCAGACGACCGTGGCCGATTTCGCGGCGCTTCGGGCCCATCATGCGGCCGCACTCGCCCACCGAGAACGGAGGGAAGTTGTAGTGGAACAGGAAGTTTTCCTTGTACTCACCGGCAACGGCATCGATGACCTGGCCATCACGGGCGGTGCCCAGGGTGATGGTCACGATGGCCTGGGTTTCGCCGCGGGTGAACAGCGAGGAACCATGGGTACGCGGCAGCACGCCGGTCTTCACGGCGATCGGGCGGACGGTGTCCAGCGCACGGCCGTCGATGCGGACCTTGGTGTCCAGCACCGAGTCACGCATGGTGCGGTATTCCAGCTCGCCGAATTCCTTCGACAGCTCGGCCGGGTTCCAGCCTTCGGCGGCCACGCGGCCCGCCAGGGCTTCGAACACGTCCTTCTTGATCGCCGAGATGGCGTCACGGCGCTGCAGCTTGTCGCGCACCTGGAAGGCTTCGCCCAGGCGCGGGCCGATGGCTTCCTTCAGCGCGGAGATCAGCGCGTCGTTCTTGGCCGGGGCTTCCCAGGTCGACGGCTTGGTGCCGGCTTCGACGGTCAGCTCGTTGATCGCGTTGATGACCTTCTGCATTTCGCGGTGACCGAAGGTCACGGCGCCCAGCATCACTTCTTCGGACAGCAGCGCGGCTTCGGATTCGACCATCAGCACGGCGTTGGAGGTACCGGCAACGACCAGTTCCAGCTGCGAGTCAGCCAGTTCGCTGACGGTCGGGTTCAGGATGTACTCGCCGTTCTTGTAGCCGACCTTGGCAGCGCCGATCGGGCCCATGAACGGGGTGCCGGCCAGGGCCAGGGCAGCCGAGGCGCCGATCAGGGCCGGGATGTCGCCGTCCACGTCCGGGTTCAGCGACATGACCGTGGCGATGATCTGCACTTCGTTCTTGTAGTCTTCCGGGAACAGCGGACGGATCGGACGGTCGATCAGACGCGAGATCAGCGTTTCCTTCTCGGTCGCACGGCCTTCACGCTTGAAGAAACCACCCGGGATGCGGCCGCCGGCGTAGAACTTTTCCTGATAATCGACGGTCAGCGGGAAGAAGTCCTGGCCTTCGCGCGCGCTCTTGGCGGCGACGGCGGTGACCAGCAGTACGGTGTCGTCCATCTTGACGATGACCGCACCGCTGGCCTGGCGGGCGACTTCGCCGGTCTCAAGCGTGACGGTGTGCTTGCCGTACTGGAAGGTTTTGGTGATTTTTGCCACGGAGGGTGTCCTTGGGGATGCTGTCTGCGAATTGGACCGTCGGCGACCCTTGCCGCCAGCGGGTGGCCGGATCGTTCCGGCCTGAATCGGGGATTGCGGTGCTACAAAACAAAACCGCGGCGCATCGCTGCGCCGCGGGGGATTCGTTGCTTAGCGACGCAGGCCAAGCTTTTCGATCAGGGCCTTGTAACGCTCGACGTCCTTCTTCTTCAGGTAGTCGAGCAGGCTGCGACGGCGGTTGACCATCTGCAGCAGGCCGCGGCGGCTGTGGTGATCCTTCTTGTGGGTCTTGAAGTGGCCGGTCAGCAGTTCGATGCGGGCGGTCAGCAGGGCAACCTGGACTTCCGGGGAGCCGGTGTCAGCGGCGCTGCGCTTGTTGTCTTCAATGACCTTCTGGGTGTCGATCGACATTTCTTTTTTCTCTGTGATGCGTGGCCGGCAGGAACGCGCTTCGCGCACCGCCAGGCTCGCCGTGGACTACGAGGATGAAACCTGCGCGAGGCAGGTTGCCGGAAAACGGCCGCGAAATTGTAACGGCCAGGGGCTTCCGGGACAAGGACCGGGGCTGAACCACCCTGCCCCGGTCAGAGGTTGAAACGGCGCTGCGGGGCCAGCAGGCCGCTTTCGTCGACCTGGCCCAGGCCCTGGACAGCGTCGTCCGGACCAAACACCGCCACCAGGCCACGCGGCCAGGACAGATCGCGCTGGCGCTGGCCGACGCAGAAGCGGTGGGCCTGGTCGGCATCCAGGTCGACCCGCGGGTATTCAGCCAGGCCGGCTGCCAGCGGCAGCAGCAGCGCGTCCATGCCTGCCTCGTCACCCGCCTCGACCATCGCCCGCAGCTGGTCCAGGGTGACCATCACCGGCTCACGGAACGGCTCGACCCAGAGCCGACGCAGTGCGCTGATGTGGGCACCACAGCCCAGCGCCTCGCCCAGGTCGCGTGCCAGGCTCCGGATGTAGGTGCCGGAGCCACAGGTCACGCGCAGCCGCAGCCGTTCCGGCTGCTGCTCGAGCACCTCGATGGCGTGCACCTGGACCTCGCGCTCCGGGGCCTCGATGGCCTCGCCGCGGCGGGCCTTCACATACAACGGTTCACCGCCCTGCTTCAGCGCCGAATAGATCGGAGCCCGCTGGCGGATGTTCCCCGTCAGTGGCGCCAGCGCAGCCTGCAGGGCCTCGGCGCTGATCGCCGGCACCGGGCGCTGCAGCAGTACCTGGCCCTCGGCATCATCGGTGTCCGTGGTCTGGCCGAGGACGATCTCGGCATCGTACGCCTTGGCCGAACCCAGCAGCAGGCCGGCGATCTTGGTTGCCTCGCCGAAGCATAGCGGCAGCAGGCCGGTGGCCAACGGGTCGAGGCTGCCGGTGTGGCCGCCCTTCTCGGCACGGAACAGGCGGCGCGCCACCTGCAGGGCGGCGTTGGAGCTCATGCCGGTCGACTTGTCGAGCAGCAGGATGCCATCCAGGCGGCGGAACTGAATTCGGGTCATGGCAGGAATGTGTAGGGCCGAGCCATGCTCGGCTGCCGCAGCGCGGTCTGCGTCAGACGTCGCACAGCCGGAATGCAACGACGCCGGGCATGCCCGGCGTCGCGCGGTTATTCTTCGTCGCTCCCGCGACGCTTCTCCGCGGCCAGCGTATCGGGCAGGTCGCGCAGGATGTTGTCGATGTGCTCACCACGGTCGACCGAGTCGTCGTAGTGGAAATGCAGCTCCGGCACGTGGCGCAGCTTCATCGCGCGGGCCAGATCCATGCGCAGGCGGTAGCCCAGCTCCTTCAGGCCGGCCACGGCTTCAGCCGAGCGTTCCGGCATCAGCGCGGTGACGAACACCTTGGCATGGGCCATGTCGCGGGTGATTTCCACGTCGGACACGCTCACCGAGGGCAACCCGTGCTCGCGCACGGCGTTGTGCACCAGGGTGCCGAGTTCACGGCGCAGCTGGGCGGAGACACGGTCGGTTCGATGGAAAGTCTTGGGCACGAGGAGCTCTTGGTTCAGTTGTCGCCCGACCAACGGTCGGGCACTACCTTTGATTCGATTGTCGCCCGACCAACGGCCGGGCGCTACAGGTACATGGTAGGGCCCGACCGTTGGTCGGGCCACCTTGCAGCATTACAGGGTGCGCGGCACTTCGATACGCTCGAAGCACTCGATCTGGTCGCCCGGCTTGACGTCGTTGTAGGCCTTCACCGCGATACCGCATTCGGTACCGTTGCGGACTTCCTCGACGTTCTCCTTGAAGCGACGCAGCGATTCCAGCTCGCCTTCGAAGATCACCACGCTGTCGCGCAGCACGCGGATCGGCTTGTTGCGCTTGACCACGCCCTCGATGACCATCGAGCCGGCAACGGCGCCCAGCTTGGAGCTGCGGAAGACGTCGCGGACCTCGGCGATACCGATGATCTCTTCGCGGATCTCCACGCCCAGCAGACCGGATGCCACCTGCTTCACCTGATCGATCACGTCATAGATGATCGAGAAGTAACGCAGGTCGACGCCGTTGGATTCGATGATGCGACGGGCCGAAGCATCCGCACGCACGTTGAAGCCGATGACGGTGGCCTTCGAAGCAGCCGCCGAGTTGGCGTCCGATTCGGTGATGCCGCCCACGCCGGAGTGGATCACGTTGATGCGGATGTCCTCGTTGGACAGCGCGACCAGCGCCTGGCTCAGGGCCTGCACCGAACCCTGCACGTCGGCCTTGATGACCAGGTTGAGGACCTGCTGGCCCTCGCCCTTGCCCAGGGTCGCCATGATGTCTTCCATACGGCTGCCAGCGGTGGCGACCAGGCGCGACTCACGGCGCTTGGTCTCACGCTGCTGGGCAACATCCTTGGCCAGGCGCTCGTCCTCGACCACCACGAAGTCGTCTCCGGCTTCCGGCACACCGGACAGGCCCAGGACCTGCACCGGGATCGACGGGCCGGCGAACTCCGGCTGCTTGCCGGTTTCGTCGAACAGCGCACGCACGCGGCCGTACTGGATACCGCACACCAGGTAGTCGCCCTTCTTCAGGCGGCCCTGCTGCACCAGCACCGTAGCGACCGGGCCGCGGCCCTTGTCCAGCGACGATTCGATCACCACGCCCGAGGCGCGGCCTTCGTCGACGGCCTTCAGTTCCAGCAGTTCGGCCTGCACCGACACCGCGTCCAGCAGGTCGTCGATGCCCAGGCCGGTCTTGGCCGAGATCTCCACCATCTGGATGTCACCACCGAACTCTTCGGCCACGACCTGCTCGGAGAGCAGCTCGTTCTTGACCCGCATCGGGTCGGCACCGGACTTGTCGATCTTGTTGATCGCCACGATCAGCGGCACACCCGCCGAACGGGCGTGCTGGATCGCTTCCTTGGTCTGCGGCATGACGCCGTCGTCGGCAGCAACCACCAGCACCACGATGTCGGTCAGCTTGGCACCGCGGGCACGCATCGAGGTGAACGCGGCGTGGCCCGGGGTATCCAGGAAGCTGATGACGCCCTTGGGCGTCTCGACGTGATAGGCACCGATATGCTGGGTGATGCCGCCGGCTTCGCCGTGGGCAACCTTGGTGCGGCGGATGTAGTCCAGCAGCGAGGTCTTGCCGTGGTCGACGTGACCCATGATGGTGACCACCGGCGGGCGCTGCACGGCTTCGCCCTGGTTTTCACCGGTCGAAGCCAGCAGCGCGTCTTCGGCATCATTGTCGTTGGCACGGATCGCCTTGTGGCCGAGTTCTTCGGTCACCAGCGCAGCGGTGTCGTGGTCGATGGACTGGGTGATGGTCGCCATCACGCCCATCTTGAACAGCGCCTTCACCACCTCGCCGCCCTTCAGCGCGAGCTTCTGCGCCAGGTCGGCCACGGTGATGGTCTCGCCGATCGCGACTTCACGCACGACCGGGGCGGTCGGACGCTCGAACGCGTGCGGACCGGCATTGTTGCCACCACGCGACATGTCGCGACGGCCACCGGACTGGTTGCGGCCACCCGGACGTCCACGCGAATTGCTGTTGTTGCTGTTGCCACGACGCGCACGGTCGGCGGCCGACAGGTGCATCTGGCCGGCGAAGCGGTCGCCCGGGCCACGCTCGTTGCGCGGCGCGCTGCGGTTGTTGCGGTCGTCGTTGCGCGGCGGCGGCGGCGGAGCACCACGCGGCGCAGCCGGGGCGGCGGCCGGGGCGCGCGGCGGGCGCGGCGCGGTTTCGTCGATCGGAGCACGCTTGGGCTTGCTGGCGGCCAGTGCCTCGGCCGCCTTGGCCGCAGCCGCAGCTTCCTCGGCGGCCTTCTTCTCGGCCTCGGCGCGTTCCTTGGCGGCGGCCTCTTCCTCACGGGCACGGACGATGGCCTCGTCGCGCAGACGATCCTTCTCGGCCAGGGCCTGCTGTTCGGCGAGGTTGCGCGCACGCGACTCTTCCAGCTTGCGCAGGATGTCGGCGCGCTCTTCGTCCGGCGTCATGGCGCGAGCACCATCCTTGACGTAGGTACGCTTCTGGCGCACCTCGACATTCACGGTCGTCTTGCTGCGACCGGAATTGACCGTCACTTCCTGCTGCTTCCGGCGGTTGAGCGTGATCTTCTTCGCAGACTGATCGGACTCTTCCGGGGCCTGCTCGGGCTTGCCGTGCGAACGACGAAGGAAGCCCAGGAGCTTTACCTTCTCGGAGCTGGTCACGACCTGGTCGGGACCGCTGAACTTCATGCCGGCACCGGCCAGCTGTTCCAGCAGTTTTTCGACCGGCGTGTTGACCAGTTCGGCAAGCTTGCGGATGGTGGTTTGCTGCGACATTCGGATCCTATGATCTTGTGGGCGCCCCCCCGCATCTGGAGGTGGCGCGGATTCTACGCCCTGAGCGGCTCAGGGCCCTGTTCATTGCCGGCTCATTCGCCGCGTTCCAGTCGGGCGATCTCCTCGGCACGGGCGGCCAGGATCAGCGCAGCGGCGCGCGCCTGATCCAGTCCTTCGATGCCGAAGTCCATGACCTCGTCGGCGGCCAGGTCGGACAGATCCTCGCTGGTACGCACGCCGTGGCCGGCCAGCGCGTATGCGGTGGCTTCGTCCATGCCCTTCAGGGACAGCAGGTCCTGCGCCGGCTGGCCGTCTTCAAGGCCTTCTTCGACTGCCAGGGCCTCATTGAGCAGCGCATCGCGGGCACGAGCGCGCAGCTCTTCGACGATGTCCTCGTCGAAACCTTCCACGGCCAGCAGTTCGCCGACCGGGACATATGCGATTTCCTCGACGGTGCCGAAGCCTTCGCTGACCAGGATGCCGGCGATTTCCTCGTCCACTTCCAGCTTGTCCATGAACAGCTGGCGGGCGGCAGCCTGCTCGGCCTCCGACTTGGCGGTGACCTGGTCCTGGGTCATCACGTTGAGCTGCCAGCCGGTCAGGCGGCTGGCCAGGCGCACGTTCTGGCCGCCCTTGCCGATCGCCTGGGCCAGGCGGTCTTCGGCAACGGCCAGGTCCATCGAGTGCTTGTCCTCATCGACGATGATCGACTGCACTTCGGCCGGCGCCATCGCGTTGATGACGAAGTTGGCCGGGTTGTCGTTCCACAGCACGATGTCGACGCGCTCGCCATTGAGCTCGTTGGACACGGCCTGCACGCGCGAACCGCGCATGCCGATGCAGGCACCGATCGGATCGGTGCGCTGGTCGTGGGCCAGCACGGCGATCTTGGCGCGGTCGCCCGGATCGCGGGCGCAGGCCTTGATTTCCACCAGGCCCTGGCCGACTTCCGGCACTTCCAGCTTGAACAGCTCGATCATGAATTCCGGGGCGGCACGGCTGATGAACAGCTGCGGGCCACGCGGCTCCGAGCGCACTTCGGCCAGGTAGCCGCGCACGCGGTCGCCGGCGCGCAGCACGTCGCGCGGAATGCCCTTGTCCTTCGGAATGAAGCCTTCGGCATTGCCACCGAGGTCGACGTAGATGTTGCCGCGCTCGGCGCGCTTGACCACACCGGTGATCAGCTCACCCACGCGATCCTTCCATGCATCCACGACCTGCTGGCGCTCGGCTTCGCGCACGCGCTGGACGATGACCTGCTTGGCGGCCTGGGCAGCGATGCGGCCGAAGTCCGGGTTCTCGATCTGCTCTTCGATGTAGTCGCCGACCTCGACGCCTTCGGCCTCGTCGACGGCGTCCATCAGGCGGATCTGGCGATCCGGCGATTCCATGACCACGTCATCGGCCACCACTTCCCAGCGGCGGAAGGTTTCGTAGCTGCCATCCTTGTGGTCGATGACCACGCGGGTCAGCACTTCCTCCTCGGGATAGCGCTTCTTCGCTGCCGAGGCCAGGGCGGCCTCGATGGCATCGAAGATCACTTCACGCGGCACGCCCTTCTCGTTGGCGACTGCGTCGACTACCAGCAACAGTTCCTTGCTCATTGGCTCACTCCGCGCGCGGCTTCTTTGCCGCCGGCTCGTTGGAAGAAGAATTCGTGTTCGGCTTCGGACGCTTCGGCGCCGGACCGGTCGGCTTGCTCGGGGCCAGCCCCAGCGCCACCCAGTCGGGCATGATCCGTGCCTTGTCGATGTTGTCGGCCGACACGACCACTTCAGCCTTGTCGACGATGAGGGTGACGGTGCCCGCGGCCTCGTCGATCGCTTCGATGCGGCCCTGCAGGCGACGACGGTTGTCCTGCGGCAGCTTCAGCGTAACCTTGGCCGATTCACCCTGGTGGCGGCCGAACTGCTCCAGGTTGAACAGCGGGCGGTCCACGCCCGGCGAGGACACTTCCAGCGTGTAATTGCCGCTGATCGGGTCTTCGACGTCCAGCTGCGCCGAGACTTCGCGGCTGACCCGCTCGCAGTCGTCGACATTGATGATGCGCTCGGGCTGTTCAGCCAGCGGCACGTCGATGTAAAGGCGCAGGGTCGCACCGCCGGGGGCCGGCAGATACTCAACGCCCAGCAGCTCCAGGCCCAGCGACACAACGGTCGGGGCGAGCAGATTCGCGATGTCGGTTGCCTTGTCGCTCACAGCCTGCCTTGATCTCTATGGTTGGGTGCCGGCCTTGGCCGGCGTGGAAACATGACGCCCCGGAAACGACAAAGGGCCCGTTGGGCCCCTTTTCCGGAAAGACTCCGGTGACTGGATTCCGGTTGCAACCTGCATTGCCTGCCGGTTGCGGCCCTCCTTCCGGGTCCGGACTCCCGCTGGGAGGCCGCCTTCAGGGGTACTGCTAGGCCGCTGATGATAGCGGCTGCACCGCGCTGGTGCAAGGTGCGGGGCCAGGGCTCAGATCCCTTTTCCATACCGGCAGTCGAGCACGGCTCGACCCTACAAAAACGGAACCCACCCAAAGAAAAACGCCCTCGAAGCAGGACTTCGAAGGCGATCTTCTTACTTGGTAGCGGGGGCAGGATTTGAACCTGCGACCTTCGGGTTATGAGCCCGACGAGCTGCCAGACTGCTCCACCCCGCATCAGAAGCGGAATTATGAGCGATGGCTCCAAAAACTGCAAGCCTTCCCTCATTCATCAAACCGGTTGGCGCCGATCGGACGTTGGTAGCGGGGGCAGGATTTGAACCTGCGACCTTCGGGTTATGAGCCCGACGAGCTGCCAGACTGCTCCACCCCGCACCGGAAGTGTTTGAACTGCTGCCCTGCTCTTTCGAGGAGGGCTACCGCAACGATGTTCTGGCTGAACCGCTGCAGTGACAACTCAGGCTGCGCATATTACACGAATCGCGCAGCTTTGTGTCAACTTTTATGCAAGATGCGCAAATGCCTGCTGGCACCAGACCATGATCGGGTTCCAGGCCAGGCCCAGGGCCAGCAGCGCCAAGGCATTGACGCCCAGCACCACACCCAGCACGCGGTCGTTGTTGCGCGGCATGGCCTCGCCCACCGGCTCATCGAAGTACATGACCTTGATGACGCGCAGGTAGTAGAAGCAGCCAACCACGGCGCACAGCACGCCCAGGATGGCCAGCCACAGCAGGCCGCCGTTGACGGCCGCGCCCAGCACCGCCAGCTTGGTCCAGAAGCCCAGGAACGGCGGGATGCCGGCCAGCGACGCCATGATGCACAGCACCAGGCCGGCCATCCACGGGTTGCGGGCATTGAGGCCCTTGAAGTCCTCGATGTTCTCGGCTTCAAAGCCGGCACGCGACAGCGCGATGATCGCGCCGAAGGCGGCGGTCGACATGATGGCGTAGGCCAGTGCGTAGAACAGCGCAGCGGCATAGCCCTGCGCGCCACCACCGGCGATGCCCATCAGCAGGAAGCCGATGTGCGAGACGGTGGAGAACGCCAGCATGCGCTTGAGATTGCTCTGCGCGATGGCCATCAGGTTGCCGATGACCAGCGAGACTGCGGCCAGGCCGGCGATCAGCAGCTGCAGTTCGGTCGACAGCGGACCCACGCCCATTTCCAGCAGGCGGTAGGCCATGCCGAAGGCGGCCAGCTTCGGCGCCGAGCTGATGAACAGTGCGATCGGTGCCGGGGCACCCTGGTACACGTCCGGCAGCCACATGTGGAACGGTGCGGCACCCAGCTTGAAGGCGACGCCGGCGATCATGAATACCGCACCGGTGATCAGCAGCACGCGCTCTTCCGAGTGCGGGATGGCGTCACGGATGACGTCCAGGTGCAGGCTGCCGGTAGCGCCGTAGATCAGCGACATGCCGTACAGCAGCAGGCCAGAGGCCAGCGAGCCGAGCACGATGTACTTCATCGCCGCTTCCGAGGCCAGGCCGTTTTCGCGGTTGCTGGCGACCAGGGCGTAGGAGCACAGCGCCAGCAGTTCCAGGCCCAGGTAGACCATCAGCAGGCTGCCGGCCGACACCAGGATCATCATGCCGGCGGTGCCGAACAGGATCAGCACCGGGATCTCGCCCTGGAACAGGTTGCGGTCACGCAGGTAACGCCAGCCATAGACCAGGGTCAGGCCGCTGAGCAGCACGATCCCGGTCTTCATCACGTCCGCGGCGGTATCGCGCACGAACATGCCATGGAAGACCTCGCCCTGCCCGCCCACGCCGGTGGCCAGCATGAACAGCACCACGGCCAGCGCAGCGAGCGAGAACAGGTGGGTGACGATCTTGTTCCGGTTGCTGACGAACAGGTCGAGGATCATCAGGGCGAAGGCGCTGCCGATCAGCACCAGCTCGGGAGCGAGCGGTGGCAGGTCAGCGGCGGTCAATGGCAGCAGCGGCGAGGTGGTCATCATCAAATCCTGGAATTACAGCAGCTTGCTGGATGCGATCTGCATCGCCAGCTTCGCGATCGAGGGCTCCATCAGGTCGGTCAGCGGCTTGGGATAGATGCCCAGGGCCAGCACGCCGATGGCGAACACGCCCAGCACCAGCCATTCGCGGCCGTTGATGTCCTTCAGTTCGGCAACATGGCTGTTGGCCACCTCACCGAAGAAGATGCGCTTGTACAGCCACAGGGTGTAGGCGGCGCCGATGATCAGGGTGGTGGCCGCGCCCAGCGCGATCCACGGATTACGCTGGAAGGCCGACAGGATGACCATGAACTCGCCGACGAAACCGCTGGTACCCGGCAGGCCCGCGTTGGCCATGAAGAACAGCATGGCGAAAGTGGCGAACCACGGCATCACGTTGACCACGCCGCCGTAATCGGCGATGCGGCGGCTGTGCATGCGGTCGTACAGCACGCCGACGCAGGAGAACATCGCGCCGGACACGAAGCCGTGCGAGATCATCTGCACCATGGCGCCCTGCAGGCCCAGGCGGGCGGCGTCGGCGTTGCCGGCTTCACGCACCAGCCACAGGGCGATGAAGGTGCCCAGGGTGACGAAGCCCATGTGCGCGATCGACGAATAGGCGATCAGCTTCTTCATGTCGTCCTGCACCAGGGCGACCAGGCCGACGTAGATCACTGCGATCAACGACAGCGCGATCACCAGCCAGGCCCATTCCTGCGACGCGTCCGGGACGATCGGCAGGTTGAAGCGCAGGAAGCCATAGCCACCGATCTTCAGGGCGATGGCGGCCAGGATCACCGAACCGGCGGTCGGCGCTTCCACGTGGGCATCCGGCAGCCAGGTATGGACCGGGAACATCGGCACCTTGACCGCGAAGGCGATCAGGAACGCGAAGAAGATCCAGGTCTGTTCCTTGGCCGACAGCGGCAGCGCGTACAGGTCGGCCAGCTGGAAGCTGCCGCCCTTCATGTACAGGTAGATCAGTGCCACCAGCATCAGCACCGAGCCGAGGAAGGTGTACAGGAAGAACTTCAGCGCAGCGTAGATGCGGCGCGGGCCGCCCCAGACACCGATGATCAGGAACATCGGGATCAGCATCGCCTCGAAGAACACGTAGAACAGCATCGCATCCGTCGCCGCGAAGATACCGACCGTGACGCCTTCCAGGATCAGGAAGGCTGCCACGTACTGGTTCACGCGCTTGTCGATGGCGCTCCAGGCGCCGATCAGGGCGAGCACGCTGACCAGGGTGGTCAGCAGGATCAGCGCCACGGCAATGCCGTCCACGCCCAGGTTGTAGCCGATCTTGTACGCCGGGATCCAGGCATGGGTCTCGACGAACTGCAGACCGTCGATGCCCGCGTTGTAGCCGCTCAGCAGCGAGAGGCTCGCCACGAACGTCAGCACCGCTACGCCCAGCGACGCCCAGCGGGCGGTCTGCGCATCACGGATCGCAAGGATCAGGGCGCCACCGATGATCGGCAGCCAGATGAGGACACTGAGTAGAGGCCAGTTCGACACGTCTTCTTATTCCGTACAGGTCATCAACGCAGGTAATGCATCAGCACGCCCAGCAGGGCAATCAGGCCGATGATCATCGCGAAGGCGTAGTGATAGAGGAAACCGGATTGGGTACGACGCAGCACGCCGGCTGCGACGTCCACAACACGTGCCGAGAGATTGACCACGCCGTCGACGATGTTGCTGTCGATCCAGCGCGAGACCTTGCCCAGCTTGACGCTGCCACCGGCAAAGCCATCGATCCACAGCTTGTCGAAGCCGTACTTGTTTTCCAGTACCGACACCAGCGGAGCGAAGGTCTTGCGGGCCTTGCCCGACAGGTCCGGCTTCCACAGGTAGAACAGTGCGGCCAGCAGGAAGCCCGCAACGGTCAGCATGAACGCCGGAGCCATCATGCCGTGCAGCGCGAAGGCGACCGGGCCGTGGAACTCCTCGCCCAGGAAGCCGATGGTGTTCTTGGCCGGATCGTAGAAGTCGACCACGCCGGTGAAGAACGTATGCGCCTGGCCCTTGATGGCATCGTGCGCGTGGTGACCGGCCCAGTCGGTGCCGTACAGCATCGGACCGATGCTGAAGAAACCGATGGCGATCGACGGGATGGCCAGCAGGATCAGCGGCAGGGTCACCACCCACGGCGTTTCGTGCGGCTCATGCGGACCGTGGCCATGGCCGTGGTCATCGTGATGCGCATCGCCGTGGTGGGCGTCGGCGGCGTGGTGATCGTCATGGCCGTGACCATGATCGTCATGATGCACGTCGCGGAAACGCTCCTTGCCATGGAAGGTCAGGAACAGCAGGCGGAAGCTGTAGAAGCTGGTGACGATCACGCCACCCAGCACCGCCCAGTAGCCGTAGGTGGCCACCCAGTTGTTGGACAGGTGCGCGTGCAGCTCGGCGGCCTCGATGATGGTGTCCTTCGAGTAGAAGCCGGAGAAGAACGGCGTACCCACCAGTGCCAGCGTACCGATCCACATGGTGATGAAGGTGATCGGCATGTACTTACGCAGGCCGCCCATCTTGCGCATGTCCTGCTCGTGGTGCATGGCAATGATGACCGAGCCGGCACCCAGGAACAGCAGCGCCTTGAAGAAGGCGTGGGTCATCAAGTGGAACACGGCTGCCGAGTAGGCCGACACGCCCAGTGCAACCGTCATGTAGCCCAGCTGCGACAGCGTGGAGTACGCGACGACGCGCTTGATGTCGTTCTGCACGATGCCGATCAGGCCGGTGAAGAAGGCGGTGGTGGCACCGATGAACAGCACGAAGTTCAGCGCGGTCTGCGACAGCTCGAACAGCGGCGACATGCGGGTGACCATGAAGATACCGGCGGTCACCATCGTCGCGGCGTGGATCAGTGCCGAGATCGGGGTCGGGCCTTCCATCGAGTCGGGCAGCCACACGTGCAGCGGGACCTGGGCCGACTTGCCCATGGCACCGATGAACAGGCAGATGCAGATGACCGTGGCGATCGACCAGATCACCGGCTCGTTCAGCAGCTGCATGCCCAGGATGGTGCCGTCCCAGATCTGCAACTGGGCGCGCGGGTCGGCCAGCATGCCGGCCTGCGAGAACACCTGCGAGTAGTCCAGGGTGCCGAACACCCACAGCACGCCGGCGATGCCGAGCAGGAAGCCGAAGTCACCGACGCGGTTGACCAGGAAGGCCTTCATGTTGGCGAAGATCGCGGTCGGGCGCTTGAACCAGAAGCCGATCAGCAGGTACGACACCAGGCCCACCGCTTCCCAGCCGAAGAACAGCTGCAGGAAGTTGTTGCTCATCACCAGGGTGAGCATCGAGAAGGTGAACAGCGAGATATAGCTGAAGAACCGCTGGTAACCCGGATCGTCCTGCATGTAGCCGATCGTGTAGATGTGGACCAGCAGCGACACGAAGGTCACCACCACCATCATCATCGCGGTCAGCTTGTCGACCATGAAGCCGACGTGGGCCGAGTACTGGCCGACTTCGAAGAACGTATAGATGTTCTGGTTGAACGGCTGCGCGCCGCCCCACAGCAGCTGGTAGAGCGTGTACATCGACAGGCCGCAGGCCACCGCGACGCCGAGGATGGTGATGGTCTGCGCGCCGAAGCGCTTGACCTGGCGACCGAACAGGCCGGCGATGATGCTGCCGAACAGCGGTGCAAGCACCACTGCGATCAACAGACTCTTGGAGAGAGTGATTTCCATCTGTGGATCAGCCCTTCAACGAATCGACTTCGCCGACATTGATCGTGCGGCGGGTACGGAACAGGGTCACCAGGATCGCCAGGCCGATGGCGGCTTCCGCGGCGGCGACGGTCAGGATGAAGAACACGAACAGCTGGCCGGACGGATCGCCCAGCTGGCGCGAGAAGCCGACGAAGTTGATGTTCACCGACAGCAGCATCAGTTCGATCGACATCAGCAGGACGATGACGTTCTTCCGGTTGAGGAAGATGCCGGCCAGGCTGATGGCGAACAGCACCGCGCCAAGCGCAAGGATGTGGCCAAGGGTAATCACGGCTGGGTCTCCTCGCCGGTGGCCGGCTTGCTGTTGCTGTGCACGACCGGTGCTTCGGCACCCATCTTGACCATGCGCAGGCGCTGGCCGGCCTTGACCATGGTCTGCTCGCCCGGGTTCTGGCTCTTGACGCCGGTACGGCGGCGCAGGGTCAGCATGACGGCGGCAACCACGGCCACGGTCAGGATGACGGCGGCGAACTCGAACGGCAGCAGGTACTCGGTGAACAGCGTGCGTGCCAGCCAGGTGATGTTGGAACTGTCGGCGGCGACCGCAGCGGCGTTGTCGGCCGGGAACGGCGTGACCGAGCGTGCCTTGACGCCGATCAGGATCAGCATCTGCGCCAGCATCGCCACCGCGACAATGAGCCCGACCGGCAGGTAGCGCACCCAGCCCTCACGCAGCTTGGTGGGGTCGATGTCCAGCATCATCACCACGAACAGGAACAGCACCATCACCGCGCCGACGTAGACCAGCACCAGGGCCACGCCGAGGAACTCGGCACCCACCAGCAGCCACACGCAGGCAATGGAGAAGAAGGTCAGCACCAGGCAGAGCACGGCGTGAACCGGGTTGCGCACGCTGATCACCGCACCGGCCGAAACCGTTGCCGCGATGGCGAACACCCAGAAAGCGATATTTACCCAATCCATCTCTCGACCTCAGCGGTAAGCGGCATCGGCGGCACGACGCTCGGCGATCTCGGACTCGAGACGGTCGCCCAGGGCCAGCAGCTGCGGCTTGGTAACGATGTTTTCGCCACGGTTCTCGAAGTGGTACTCGAGGATGTGGGTTTCGACGATCGAGTCCACCGGGCAGCTTTCTTCGCAGAAGCCGCAGAAGATGCACTTGAACAGGTCGATGTCGTAGCGGGTGGTGCGGCGGGTGCCGTCCTCGCGCTTGGCCGAGTCGATGGTGATGGCCAGCGCCGGGCACACCGCTTCACACAGCTTGCAGGCAATGCAACGCTCTTCGCCGTTGGGATAACGGCGCAGGGCGTGCAGGCCACGGAAGCGCGGCGACTGCGGGAACTTCTCCATCGGGTACATCATCGTGTACTTCGGCTTGAAGCTGTACTTCAGCGTCAGCCAGAGGCCGGCCAGCAGTTCGAGCAGCAGCAGGCTCTTGAAGTAATGGGTAATCCTGTTCATCACTTAGACGCCCTTTTGAATCACGCCGAAGAACACCATGACGGCGGTAACCGCGATCCACAGAATGGCCAGCGGGATGAAGACCTTCCAGCCCAGGCGCATGATCTGGTCATAGCGGAAGCGCGGGAAGCTGGCACGGAACCAGATGTAGGCACTGGCGAAGAAGAACACCTTGACGAACAACCACGGTGCACCGCCCTTCCAGATCCAGTCGACCAGCGGCGAGACATTGCCGAAATCGACCCAGCCCTGGACCGGGCTCAGCCAGCCGCCGAGGAAGAAGATCGAGATCAGGAAGCTGATCAGGATCATGTTCGCGTATTCGGCCAGGAAGAACAGGGCGAACGCGCCGCCGGAGTACTCCACCATGTGGCCGGCAACGATTTCCGACTCGCCTTCCACCACGTCGAACGGCGCGCGGTTGGTTTCAGCCACGCCCGACACCCAGTAGATGACGAACAGCGGGAACAGCGGCAGCAGGAACCAGTCGAAGAAACCGGAGCTGCCGGCCTGCGCAGCGACGATGTTGCTCAGGTTCAGGCTGCCCGAGGCGATCATCACGCCGACCAGGGCGAAGCCCATGGCGATTTCGTAGCTGATCATCTGCGCCGAGGCGCGCATGGCGCCCAGGAACGCGTACTTCGAGTTGGACGCCCAACCGGCCAGGATGATGCCGTAGATGCCCAGCGAGGTCATCGCCAGCAGATACAGCAGGCCGGCGTTGGCGTTGGACAGCACGATCTGCGAATCGAAGGGCACCACCGACCAGGCCGCGAAGGCCGGCGCCAGGGTGATCAGCGGCGCCAGCAGGTAGATCGCCTTGTTGGCGCTGCTCGGCTGGACCACTTCCTTGAACAGCAGCTTGAAGACGTCGGCGAAGGCCTGGAAGATGCCCATGCCCACGTACATCGGGCCGTGGCGGACGTGCATCCAGCCGATCAGCTTGCGTTCCCAGACCACGTAGAAGGCCACCGAGATGATCACCGGAACAGCGATCACCAGGATCTTCAGGATGATCCAGATCAGCGCGCCGATGTCACCAAGGCCAAGCAGCCACTGGTGCAGCGGATCGACCGCGTTCAACAGCAATTCGTTCATGCAGCCACCACCGATACGCGAGCGGCACCCAGCGGCGCGGTCGCGCCGTGGCCCGATTCAATCCAGACCGAACCCGCAGCGACGCGGGCGTCGACCACCACCGGCAGGGTGGCCTTGCCGGCATCGGTGCCGACCTTGGCCATCTGCCCTTCCTGCAGTTGCAGGCGAGCGGCATCTTCAGCGTTCAGCACGATGCGCGGGGCGTTGTTGAGCGGATGCGACTGCAGCGCCGGCGCGCGACGGACCACCGCATCGGTGCGGTAGATCGCGGCGGTCGAAGCCACTTCCAGGCCTTCGCCGGCAACCGCCGGCTGCGCCGAAGCGGCGACGTTGACCGACACCGTGGCCAGGCTGGCACGCAGGCCGGCCAGGTCGGTGAAGTCGAAACCGGCCAGCGCCATGTCGCCGCCCAGTGCGCGCAGCACGCGCCAGCCTTCACGGGCCTCGCCCGGCAGCTTGCCGCCGGCACGGGCCGACTGCTCGCGACCATCGAGGTTGGTCAGGGTGGCATCGATTTCCGGCAGCGCACCGATCGGCAGGATCACGTCGGCAACGTCGCGGGTCGAGGCGCAGGCAAACTGGCTGAAGGCCACCACCTGCGCGCCAGCCAGCGCCTTGCGGGCGGCCGGGGCGTCGGCGAAGTCCAGGCCCGGCTCGAGGCCGTACACCACGTAGGCCTGGCGCGGCTGCGCCAGCATCGCGGCGACGTCCTTGCCGGCCGGCAGCACGCCGGCGCGGGTGAGGCCGACGGCATTGGCACCCTGCGGGATGCGGCACAGCCTGGCACCGGTGGCGGCGGCGAAGTCACGCGCGGCGGCGCGAATCGCGGCAGCCTGCGGGTGGTTCTCGGCGATGCCACCAACGATCAGCACGGTGTTGTTGCCGCCCTGCACGGCCGAACGCAGCTCGGCGTTGGCCAGCGCGTCGACGAACTTTGACGGGGCAACGATCTGCTTGCCGGCAATGCTGAAGGCGAAGTCGAAGTCCACCGGATTGATGACGTGGATCTTCGCGCCCTTGGTGGTCTGCGCCTTGCGCAGGCGGGCGTGCAGCAGCGGCAGCTCGTGGCGGATGTTGCTGCCCAGAACGACGATGCGGTCGGCGCCTTCGATTTCGGCCAGCGGCAGGCCGAACACTTCGGCGGTTGCGGCGTCGGAGAAATCGCGGTTGTTGATGCGGTGGTCGATGTTGCCCGAACCCAGGCCCTTGGCCAGGCGGGCCAGCAGTGCGCCTTCCTCGTTCGAGGTGGACGGATGCACCAGCACGCCCAGGTTGTCGCCCTGGTTGGCCTTGAGGATCTCGACGGCCGCGGCCAGGCCTTCGGCCCAGCTCACTTCCTTCCACTCACCATTGACCTTGCGCAGCGGCTTGACCGCACGGTCTTCGCTGTACAGGCCCTGGTGCGAGTAGCGGTCACGGTCGGACAGCCAGCACTCGTTCACCGCTTCGTTGTCGCGCGGCACGGTGCGCAGCACTTCGCCGCGACGCACGTGCAGGAACAGGTTCGAACCCATCGCGTCGTGGTAGCCCAGCGATTCGCGCGCGGTCAGTTCCCACGGGCGGGCGCGGAACTGGAACACCTTGTTGGTCAGTGCGCCGACCGGGCAGACGTCGACGACGTTGCCGGACAGCTCGGTGGTCAGCGGCTTGCCGTCGAAGGTACCGATCTGCAGGTTCTCACCGCGGTACATGCCACCCAGTTCGTAGGTACCGGCGACGTCGGCGGTGAAGCGGACGCAGCGGGTGCACTGGATGCAGCGGGTCATCTCGGTAGCGACCAGCGGGCCCATGTCCTCGTCCGGCACCACGCGCTTGCGCTCGTTGAAGCGGCTGACCGAACGGCCATAGCCCAGCGACACGTCCTGCAGCTCGCACTCGCCGCCCTGATCGCAGATCGGGCAGTCCAGCGGGTGATTGATGAGCAGGAACTCCATCACCGAGCGCTGGAACTTCAGCGCCTTCTCGCTGCGGGTGGCGACCTTCATGCCGTCCATCACCGGGGTGGCGCAGGCCGGCGCCGGCTTCGGCGACTTCTCCACGTCCACCAGGCACATGCGGCAGTTGGCGGCGATCGGCAGCTTCTCGTGGTAGCAGAAGCGCGGAATGGAGATGCCGGCCTTGTCGGCGGCCTGGATGATCATCGAGCCCTTGGGCACGACCAGCGACTTGCCATCGATCTCGATGGTGACGTGATCGGGTGGGACGCTCGGATTTACGGGTTGCGCGCTCATGCAGCGGCTGCCTCCACCTTCTTGCCGTCAACCATCGAATGACCGTTGACGATGTAGTACTCGAACTCGTCCCAGAACTGGCGCAGGAAGCCCTGGATGGGCCATGCAGCCGCTTCGCCGAACGCACAGATGGTGTGGCCTTCGATCTGGCCGGCCACTGCCTTCAGCTGGTGCAGGTCTTCCATCGTGGCCTTGCCGGCGACGATGCGCTCCAGCACGCGGTGCATCCAGCCGGTGCCTTCACGGCACGGGGTGCACTGGCCGCAGGATTCCTTGTGGAAGAACTGGCTGATGCGGCAGGCGAACTTGACGCAGCAGACGCTGTCGTCGAGCACGACGATCGCGCCCGAACCCAGGCCGGAACCCAGTGCACGGATGGTGTCGTAGTCCATCGGCAGGCCCTTCAGCTCGGCCGCGGTCAGCACCGGCATCGACACACCGCCCGGGATCGCGCCCTTGAGCTTGCGGCCCGGACGCAGGCCACCGGCCATTTCCAGCAGGTCGTCGAAGGTGGTGCCCAGCGGCACTTCGAAGTTGCCGCCGTTCTGCACGCAGCCGGACACCGAGAAGCACTTCGGGCCGCCATTGGCGGTCAGGCTCAGGCCCTTGAACCACTCCGGGCCGTTGCGGATGATCGCCGGCACCGAACCGTAGGTTTCGGTGTTGTTGATCGTCGACGGCTTGCCGTACAGGCCGAAGTTGGCCGGGAACGGCGGCTTGTAGCGCGGCTGGCCCTTCTTGCCTTCCAGCGATTCCATCAGCGCGGTTTCTTCGCCGCAGATGTACGCGCCGGCGCCCAGCGCGCCGTAGATGTCGATGTCCACGCCGCTGCCGAGGATGTTCTTGCCCAGCCACCCGTTCGCATAGGCGTCGGCCAGGGCCTGCTCGAAGTGCTCGAACGGCTCGTGGTGGAACTCACCGCGCAGGTAGTTGTAACCCACGGTCGAACCGGTGGCGTAGCAGGCGATCGCCATGCCTTCCACCACCGAATGCGGGTTGTAGCGCAGGATGTCGCGATCCTTGCAGGTGCCCGGCTCGGATTCGTCCGAGTTGCAGAGGATGTACTTCTGCATGTTGCCCTTGGGCATGAAGGACCACTTCAGGCCGGTCGGGAAGCCGGCGCCACCGCGGCCGCGCAGGCCCGAGGCCTTGACCATCTCGATGACCTGCTCCGGCGGGATCTTCTCTTCGAGGATCTTGCGCAGGGCAGCGTAGCCACCGGTCTTCAGGTAGCTTTCGTACGACCACGGGGTGTCGTAATGCAGGGTGGTATAGACCACCTGGTGCGGCAGCGGCGCGGGGCCGACCGGACCCTTGGATTCGTGGTGATGTGCCATGCCCTTACTCCAGCCCGTCCAGCAGCTCGTCGACCTTTTCCAGGGTCAGACGCTCATGGTAGTGACCGTTGATGACCATCATCGGCGCGCCACCGCAGCCGGCCAGGCACTCTTCCTCGCGCTTGAGGTAGACGCGGCCGTCAGGGGTCGATTCACCGTGCTTGATGCCCAGCTTCTTCTCGCAATGGCGCACGATGTCCTCGGCGCCATTGAGCCAGCAGCTGATGTTGGTGCAGATGGCCACGTTGTTGCGGCCCACCTTCTCGGTCTCGAACATCGAGTAGAAGCTGGCGACCTCGTAGGCCCACACCGGCGGCAGGTCCAGGTACTTGGCCACGCCGGCGATCAGTTCGTCGGTCAGCCAGCCCTGGTTCTGCTCCTGGGCCGCATGCAGGCCCTGCAGCACGGCAGAGCGCTTGCGGTCCGGCGGGAACTTGGACAGCCAGTGATCGATGTGAGCGCGGGTCTTGTCGCTCAGCACCACCATCGGGTCGACGTCGCGCGCCGCCTCGAAATTACCTGTCGCCTTCATCGGCCGACCTCAGCGAAATGCATAACGTGAAATTCCAGAAACTGCGGCGCCGGCTTGCGCCGGCTGCCTGCAGCGGGCGTTGGCGTGGCGGACGGCATTACCGGTCAACCTCGCCGAACACCAGGTCGTAGGTGCCGATCATCGCCACCACGTCGGCCAGCATGTGGCCGCGCACGACCGAATCGATCGAGGACAGGTGGGCGAAGCCCGGCGCACGCAGGTGCACGCGGAACGGCTTGTTGGCGCCATCGGAGACCAGGTAGCAGCCGAATTCGCCCTTCGGGGCTTCCACCGCCGAGTAGGTCTCGCCGGCCGGCACGCAGTAGCCTTCGCTGAACAGCTTGAAGTGGTGGATCAACGCTTCCATGTCGTCCTTCATGTCCTCGCGCCTGGGCGGAGCGACCTTGAAGTTCTTCACCATCACCGGGCCCGGGTTGGCCTTCAGCCACGCCACGCACTGCTTGATGATGCGGTTGGATTCGCGCATTTCGGCAACGCGGACCAGATAGCGGTCGTAGCAGTCGCCTTCCTTGCCCAGCGGGATGTCGAAATCGACGGCATCGTACTTGGCGTACGGACGCTTCTTGCGCAGGTCCCAGGCAATGCCCGAGCCGCGCAGCATCACGCCGGTCATGCCCCACTGGTGGGCCAGTTCGGGAGTGACCACGCCGATGCCGACGGTACGCTGCTTCCAGATACGGTTGTCGGTCAGCAGGGTTTCGTATTCGTCGATGCGCTTGGGGAACTCGACGGTGAAGTTCTCCAGGAAGTCCAGCAGCGAGCCCTCGCGCGAAGCATTGAGCTGCTTCAGCGCCTTGCCCTTGTGCCAGCGCGATTCCTTGTACTTCGGCATGTGGTCCGGCAGGTCGCGGTAGACACCGCCCGGACGGTAGTACGCCGCGTGCATGCGTGCGCCGGAGACTGCTTCATAGCAGTCCATCAGCTCTTCGCGCTCGCGGAAGGCGTACAGCATCACCGCCATCGCACCCAGGTCGAGCGCGTTGGAGCCCAGCCACATCAGGTGGTTGAGGATGCGGGTGATCTCGTCGTACATGGTGCGGATGTACTGCGCACGCTCCGGCGCCTCGATGCCCATCAGGGTCTCGATCGCGCGCACGTAGGCGTGCTCGTTGCACATCATCGACACGTAATCCAGTCGATCCATGTAACCGATCGACTGGTTGAACGGCTTGGACTCGGCCAGCTTTTCGGTACCACGGTGCAGCAGACCCACGTGCGGGTCGGCGCGCATGATGGTTTCACCGTCCATTTCCAGGATCAGGCGCAGCACACCGTGAGCGGCCGGATGCTGCGGACCGAAGTTCATGGTGTAGTTGCGGATTTCCTGCCGGCTTTCGGCGGCGTTGCTGGCGAATGCTTCGCCGGCCTGGTGTACGTGGCTCACTTCACTGCCTCCTGCGCGCGCTCACCTTCTGCGGTCTGCAGACGGGCGTCGTCGCGGATCACGCGCGGCACGCCGACACGCGGCTCCACCGAGGTGACCGGTTCGTAGATCACGCGCTTCTTCTCTTCGTCGTAGCGGACTTCGACATTGCCGATCAGCGGGAAGTCCTTGCGGAACGGATGGCCAACGAAACCGTAGTCGGTCAGGATCCGGCGCAGGTCCGGGTGGCCCTCGAAGATCACGCCGTACAGGTCGAACGCCTCGCGCTCGAACCAGTTCAGGCCCGGCCAGATACTGGTCAGCGAGGACACCACCGGCAGCGCTTCGTCAGGGGCGAAGCAGCGCAGGTGCATCATCAGGTTGTGCTGGTACGAGCGCAGCTGCGCGACCACGGCGAAGCGCTGGGTCGGCATGTGCTGCGGGCGGGCACCGTCGGCACCGTTTTCCTCGGTGGGGAACTCGCCCCACGCGAAGCGGCCCTGGGCCTTGCCTTCGACGCCTCGGCTGAAGCCCTGCGAGGACACGTCGGCGGTGTCCCATTCGTCGGAGCCATAACCGAGGTAGTCGACGCCGCACAGATCCACGGCCTGCTCGAAACCAAACTCGTCACGCAGCGCCAGGGCGGTGGCGTGCCACTCGGCGGCAGGCACTTCCAGCGTCACTTCGCCGCGGGGTTCGACCACGATGACCTTCGCACCAGCGAAACGTGCGGAGAGTCGGTCGATGAAGGATGCTTGCTCTGCCATGGGGGCTTGGCGCGCTCTAGTCAGGTGAAGGGGTCAGCGGGCGATGGTCTGTGTACGCCAGATCTTCTTCTGCAGCTGCAGGATCCCGTACACCAGCGCCTCGGCGGTCGGCGGGCAGCCCGGGACATAGACGTCCACCGGCACCACGCGATCACAGCCGCGCACGACAGAATAGGAGTAGTGGTAATAGCCACCGCCGTTGGCGCAGCTACCCATCGAGATGACCCACTTCGGGTCCGGCATCTGGTCGTAGACCTTGCGCAGCGCCGGGGCCATCTTGTTGACCAGGGTACCGGCCACGATCATCACGTCGGATTGACGCGGCGACGGGCGGAACACCACGCCGTAGCGGTCAAGATCCAGGCGCGCGGCGCCGGCGTGCATCATCTCGACCGCACAGCAGGCCAGGCCGAAGGTCATCGGCCACATCGAGCCGGTGCGCGCCCAGTTCAGCAGTGCGTCGACGCTGGTGGTGACGAAGCCCTTTTCCAGCAGCGGGTTGTCGCCTTCCGGCCGCAGGATGTCATCAACCCGGCCTTCCGGCGACGGGTTGTTCATGAGGCCATCGAGAGTCTGAATCACTCCCATTCCAGCGCTCCCTTCTTCCAGACGTAAATGAAACCGAGGAACAGCATGCCGACGAACAGGCCCATGGTGACCAGCGAACGGGCGCCCAGTTCCATGAAGACCTGGGTCCACGGCACGATGAAGATGATTTCCAGGTCGAAGACGATGAACTGGATCGCGATCAGGTAGTAGCGCACGTCGAACTTCATGCGCGCGTCTTCGAAGGCTTCGAAGCCGCACTCATACGGCGACAGCTTTTCCAGATCGGGGCGGCGGGGACCGAGGAATCGACCAACCAGCATCAGCGTAACGCCGATACCGGTGGCAACGATCAGAAACAGCAGAGACGGCAAATATTCGGCCAGCACAGCGATTCTCTCTTGCCTCTGCCGCCGCGCCTGCAGGCGCTTTGGCATGGGGGAGTGGACGGGAATCTGCCTGGCGCCTTGCGCGCCAGACGAACCCGCTTTACTTACAAATGGTGCCCAAGAGGGGACTCGAACCCCTACGACTTGCGTCGCTACCACCTCAAGGTAGTGCGTCTACCAATTCCGCCACCTGGGCAAACGATCACATCAGACTATCTTCCCGATGCGCCGCGTATTGTAACCGGCTTCAGTCTTTCTGGGAGCCTTCCGAAGGCTTTTCTTCACCAGAAACCGAAGATTCCGCCTGAGCCGGCACATTTGCGGCCGGAACCGGGGCGGCCGGAACCGCATCGGCCTTCGGGACGGCCGGCAGCTCGCCCGCCGGAGCCGCCGGAGCGGTCGCTGCCGGGGCGGACATCAGACCCAGATCCTGGTCGGCCGCCGGACGGGTACCGTGACCGGCATACCAGGCCATGAAGAGGCTGATGCCAAAGAACACCACAGCCAGCCACTTGGTCGACTTGGACAGGAAGTTCGAAGCGCCACGCGCACCGAACACCGTGCCCGAGGCACCAGCACCAAAGCCCGAACCTGCCGCCGCACCCGAGCCACGCTGCATCAGGATCAGCGCGATCATGGCCACAGCGACCAGCACGTAGACGACATTGAGGATCAACATCAGCATTGGAAACCGCCCTCGGACAATACTTCTAGGATTAGTTCGCGGCCGCCGCCCGTGCGATGGCCAGGAAGTCCGCGGCCACCAGGGAGGCGCCGCCGACCAGCCCACCATCGACATCCGGCTGCGCGAACAGTTCCCCGGCATTGTCGGGCTTCACGCTACCGCCGTAAACAATGGGCAGTGAATCAGCGATTCTAGCATCGATACGGGCGACTTCGCCACGGATGAACGCGTGCACCTGCTGTGCCTGCTCCTTGCTGGCGGTACGGCCGGTGCCGATGGCCCAGACCGGCTCGTAGGCGACCACGGCGTTGGCGAAACCGGCCGCACCGACCAGTTCCAGCACCGGCGCCAACTGGCTGGCGATGACTGTTTCGGTCTGCCCGGCCTCCCGCTGTTCCAGGGTCTCGCCCACGCACAACACCGGGACCAGGCCGGCATGCTGGGCGGCGGCGAACTTGCGCGCGACCAGCTCGCTGCTTTCATGGTGGTACTGGCGGCGCTCGGAGTGGCCGACCAGGCCATAGCGGGCCCCGACCTCAACCAGCATGGCTGCACAGACCTCGCCGGTGTAGGCACCCTTCTCATTGCTGCTCACGTCCTGCGCGCCGAACGCCAGGCCGGTCCCGCCGAAGTCCTCGACCAGCTCGCCCAGGTACGGCAGCGGCGGCAGGATCACCACCTCGACCCCGTCCAGCGGCAGACCGGCGGCCACCTGCCCCAGCAGTTCATTGGCGAATTGACGGCTGCCATGCAGCTTCCAGTTTCCGGCGACGATCTTGCGGCGCATGAGCGGGTGGCTCCTGTGTGAAGTCAGCCGAGCATGATACCCGCTGCGGGAAAAATCCGTTTCCGTGTAAGCGGTTACATGGATTTTCAGCCAACGGCGCAGCCCCTCGTGGCGGGGGGGGGGGTTGGTTGGTCGCGGAGAGCCCGGCTAGATCTGGGGCTTGGCCGGGCGGGTGGGACTGCGCAGGGGGCGCTGCAAGTACGTCCATGTAAGCTCGATCGCCGCTTGCTCGTGTGCGCTGTCCTGCGCACACGAGCAAGGCGCCATCGAGCCCCCAGGGGTGAGGTCGCTTTGCTTGCGAAGCACTGCTTCGCAAGCGCCCGAACGCACAGCCGCCAGCGGCTGGGCCGGTCTGGGGGTTCACGGCGTGTCCTGCCAACCCACGCCGCCCCGCCCAACACGCAGAAACCCAGAGCCGCTTTGGCTTTGGGTTTGCCGGCCAGCGGCCGGCACTACCGCGGGTGCAGGGTGCAACCCTGCAAAGAAAAAGGCCGCCTTTCGGCGGCCTCGCTTCTCTTTATTTCAGCTTGATCTCGCGCAGGCGCTCCTCGAGGAAGCCGTGGGCGGTGATCGGCTCCGGGTACCGGCTCGGGTTCTCCGGGGTGATGCACGAGGGCAGCACGTCGATCAGGAAGTCCGGGTTCGGGTGCAGGAAGAACGGCACCGAGTAGCGCGGCTGGCGCGCCAGCTCGCCCGGAGGATTGACCACGCGGTGGATGGTCGACGGATACACATGGTTCGTCAGGCGCTGCAGCATGTCGCCGATGTTGACCACGATGGTGTCCGCGTCCGAGGTGAACGGCACCCACTCGCCGTCGTGCGACTGCACTTCCAGGCCCGCGGCACTCGCACCCACCAGCAGGGTGATGAAGTTGATGTCGCCATGAGCACCGGCACGCACGTTCGGGATGTCGTCGGTGGTGATCGGCGGGTAGTGGATCGGGCGCAGGATCGAATTGCCGAAGTTGGTCTTGTCGGCGAAGAAATTCTCCGGCAGGCCGATGTGCAGGGCGAGCGCCGACAGCACGCGCGACCCCAGGTTGTCCAGCGCCTGGTACAGGCCGTACCCCCGCTCGCGGAAGCCCTCCACTTCGGTCGGCCACAGGTTCGGCGCCATCACGTCACGGTACTTGGAGTCGTCGGCGATCTCGCGGCCGATGTGCCAGAACTCCTTCAGGTCGAAGTGCTTGGAGCCCTTGGCGGTCTCCACGCCGAAGGGGGTATAGCCGCGGGCGCCGCCGCTGCCAGGCACGTGGTACTTGCGCTTGACCTCTTCCGGCAGGGCGAAGAAGGCCTTGAAGGCATCGTAGGCCGCGTCGATGTCGGCCTGCGGGATGCCGTGGTTGCGGATGCCCGCGAATCCCCATTGGCGATAGGCCGCGCCCAGCTCGGCCACGAAGGCCTCGCGGTCGCTGTCGAAACGGGTGATGTCGAGGGTGGGGATCTGGCTCACAGCGGTTCCTGGCTTGTCATTGGGTCTGGGGGGCCAGCGCATTCATGGCCCGCCTGAACATTGTGACAGATCGCCCGGGGGACGCCACTCGATACGAAGAAACAAACCGATACAATGCGCGACCCGCGCGCGGATTAACGCTTCCGTCACGTTGGGCCCGACCCTTTGCCCGCTTCCTGAATCCGCCCCGCATGTCCGCAGCCGCCCCTGCCGCACCCGCCCTTGAAGGTTCCACCCGGCGTTGGCGCCGGCTGGCCTGGTGGTCGCTGTTCGTCGCCGGCAATGCGGCCCTGGCTGCGGCGATCGCACTGGGCAACGTGCCGCTACGGGACAATCCAGGCGGCAGCGCGGGCCTGGCCTACCTCGCGATCGCCCTGCCCGGCCACCTGCTCGCGTTCGGCGCGCTGGCCGGCCTGCTGCCGTTGCTGCTGGGGCTGTGGCCACGCACTGCCCGTACGCTGAGCATCAGCGCCGTTCTCCTGCAGGGCCTGTGGCTGTGCCTGCTGCTGGTCGACGCCAAGGTCTTCACCCTGTACCGCTTCCACCTCAACGCCATGGTCGTGAACATGGTGTTCGGCGGCGCCCTGCAGGACCAGGTCGCCCTGTCCTGGAAGACCTGGCTGCAGGTCGCGCTGCTGGTCGCCGCGGTCTTCGCCGCCGAAGGCCTGCTGGCCTGGGCGTGCTGGAAGCTGCTGCCGGCAGCGCCACGCCGGCGACGGGTGCTGCAGGCGTGGGCAGCGGTCGCGCTTCTGATGGCCGGCGGCCAGGTGGCCACCGCCTACTACGACGCCCGCGGCGACCGCGATGTGATCGTGCAGTGGAACTACCTGCCGTGGGCGCAACCGATCACCGCCAAGAGCTTCATGCGGCGCCTGGGCGTGGTCAGCCAGCAGCAGGCCGGCCTGCCCGACCCGCGCCATGCGCAGCTGCAGTACCCGCTGCACCCGCTGCGCTGCCAGAACCCGCATCGCCCCAATGTGCTGATGGTGGTGCTGGAATCGCTGCGCCAGGACGTGCTGACACCGCAGTTGATGCCCAACACGTCGACGCTGGCGCAGGACGCGCGTGTGTTCGATCACCACTTCAGCACCGGCAATGCCACCCGCTACGGCCTGTTCGGGCTGCTGTACGGCCTGCCCGGTGGTTACTGGCCAAGCATGCTCGACGAACAGCGTGGCTCGCAGCTGTTCCAGGTGCTGGGCCAGCAGGGCTACGACCTGCACCTGTACGGCAGTGCGCCGTTGTACAGCCCGGAATTCGATCGCACCGCATTCGCCGATGTGCGCGACCAGCTGCACCAGGGGCCATCGGCACTGAAGTCCGACGGCCGCGACCGCGCGATCATCAGCGCGTTGCAGCAGAACATCCGCGCCAGCCAGGCGGCGCAGCGCCCTTGGTTCGGCTTCGTGTTCCTCGACTCCACCCACGCGCCCTACCACATGCCCGACGGTTACCCGCCCGTGGCGACGCCGATGGCCGCGGACATCGACTTCCTCAAATTCGGCCCGGAGCATGACCCGACGCCGGAACTCAACCGCTACCGCACCGCCGTGCACTACGCAGACAGCCTGATCGGCTCGCTGCTGGACGACCTGCGCGCACAGGGCCTGGCCGAGGACACCATCGTGCTGGTCACCGGCGACCATGCCGAAGAGTTCAACGACCTCAAGCTGAACTATTGGGGCCACAACGGCAACTTCTCCGACTACCAGCTGCAGGTCCCGTTCGTGCTGCATTGGCCAGGCATGGCCGCTGGCCGCGACGCCCGCACCAGCTCGCACGAAGACTGGGTACCGACACTGATGCGCCATGCGCTGGGCTGCGAGAACGCGCTGAGCGATTTCAGCACCGGCCAGGACCTGCTGGCCGAACCGCAGGGCCCGCGTGCCCTGGTGGTCGAAAGCTGGTCGCAGCGCGCGATACGCCATGGCGACGCGATCTACGTGTTCGACAAATTCGGCAACGCCACGGCGCTGGACCGGCACTACCTCCCGCTGCCCCAGCAGGCCCCTGATGCGGCTGCCGTACGCACTGCATGGGAAGCGTTGACCCGCTTCCGCAACCGCTGACCCTCAAGGATCGATCCCGCATGAACCGTCCGCTGCGCATCCTGCACACCGAAGCCGCCAAGGGAATGGGCGGACAGGAGATCTACATCTTCCGCCACATGCAGGTGATGCGCGCGCGTGGCCATGAGGTGGCGCTGCTGTGCCAGCCCGAAGCACGACTGGCCAAGCTGGCCCGCGACGACGGTTTCACCGTGCACACCCTGCGCATGGGGGGCCTGCTGCGCCTGCTGCGCGGCATCTGGTCGGTCTCGCGCCTGGTGCGTCGCGAGCGCTACGACGTGGTCAACACCACCAGCCGCCGTGACGCGTTGATCGCCGCCGCCGGCGCACGCCTGGGCGGAACACCGCTGGTTATACGCTCGCGCCACCTGATGAGCCCGGTCAACTCGCTGCTGACCTATACCGGCCTGCCGCACCGGGTGCTGACCGTCAGCAGCTTCGTCAAGCAGCTGCTGGCCGAGCGCGGCATTCCGGCCGAGCACATCGGCATCGTGCCGCCAGTGGCAGTCCCGCCGCGCTGGAGCGAGATCCGCAAGGCCGATCCCTGGCAATGCCTGCAGGAGGTGCGCGCGGAAGTGCGCGCCGAGCTCGGCTTCGGCGAACAGGACATCGTGGTCGGTTGCGTGGCGGTGCTGCGCGAACCCAAGGGCCATGCCGACCTCCTGCAGGCGATGGTGCCGCTGTGCAGGACGCATCCGAACCTGCACCTGGTGGTGATCGGCGATGGCCAGCCGGTCATGGATCGGCTGCAGGCGCTGCGCGACGAGCACGGGCTGCAGCAACAGGTGCATCTGCTGGGCTACCGCGATGGCGCCTGCCGGCTGATGGCCGGCTTCGACATCTTCGCGCTGGCTTCGCACAAGGAAGCGGCCGGTACCGTGTTCCTGGAGGCCGCCTATGTCGGAGTGCCGATCGTGGCCACGCGCGTGGGTGGCGTGCCGGAGATGGTGGTCGATGGCAGCAATGCCATCCTCACCCGATTGGGCGACAATGCAGCCCTGACAGGCGCACTGCGCCTGCTGGTGGAAGATCCGGAACGGCGACGGCAGATGGGCCGCGCCGGGTGGGACTGGATGCACGGCGCGCACCGGTTCACCCCCGATGGCCACGGTGAGACCACCGAACACTACTACCGCCAGTGGCTGAAGGAGCTGGGACATGGCTGATGCCCGAACCGTACCGGTGCTCATGCACCACCACGTCAGTCCGTCGCCGGGCATGATCACCGTGTCACCAGAGAATTTCGAAAGCCAGATCGCTTGGTTGGCCGGCAACGGCTGGACTTCGCTGACACTGGACCAGTACGCCGGCTTCCTGGCCGGCAGGCCGGTGCCGCGCAAGTCGATCGTGATCACCTTCGACGATGGCTACCTGGACAACTGGGTGTATGCGCACCCGATCCTGCAGAAGTACGGCATGCACGCAGTGGTGTTCGTGGTCACCGGCTGGATGGGCGAAGGCCCGGAGCGGCCCCATGCGGGGCTTGCCGGGGCAGTGCTGCCTGCCACGCCGGACCATCGCGGCTGCGAAGCGGCGATCTACGAGCAGAACCGCAGCGACGACGTGATGATGCGCTGGAGCGAAGCGCGCGCGGCCATCGCCGCCGGCACCTTCGAAGTGCATTGCCACACCCATACCCACACCCGCTGGCTGCGCCGCGACGACCTGGACCGCGCACAGCGCCGTGCCGGCCTGAGCCACGATCTGGCAGTCTCGCGCGAGGTCCTGCGGGACAAGCTCGGCGAGGTGTCCGATACGCTGTGCTGGCCGTACGGCGATTTCGACCAGGATCACATCGAGGTGGCACGCGAGCACGGCTTCCGCTACCTGCACACCACCCACCCGTTCGGCCGTAACGTGGTCGGCGGCGATCCGGAACGCATCTACCGCTTCGCGATCCGCAACCGCCCGGCCAGCTGGTTGCGCAAGCGCATCGCACAAAGCTACAACCCGCTGATCGCGCCGCTGTTCAATGGCTTCAAGGCGCGGCAGAAGAAGATGGTGCCGGGGCCGTGAGCCTCGCGCAGCCCTGCCGCCTGAACGAAAAACGCCCCGGCTTTACGGGGCGTTCTTGTTAGGGCGCATGCACAGCTGCCTCAGGCGGCGGCTTCACGTACCGCCGCGGACAGGCGGTCCAGCGTGTCCTGCATCAGCGATGCATCATCGGCCTCGACCGTGACACGCACCACCGGCTCGGTACCGGACGGGCGCAGGAATGCACGGCCACGGCCGGCCACTGACTGCTGCGCGACGGCCAGCGCGGCCTGCACGCTGTCGGCCTGCACCGTTGCCTTGGCCGAGACATTGCCCAGCCGCACGTTGACCGTCTTCTGCGGCACCCGCACCAGTCCCTTCAATGCCTGGCGCAGGGTCTGCCCGCTGTTGCGCAACGCCACCAGCACCTGCAGCGCACTGACGATGCCGTCACCGGTGGTGGCCCGATCCAGGCACAGCAGGTGGCCGGAGGCTTCGCCGCCGAGCACCCCACCGCCTTCGATCAACGCCTGGTGCACATAGCGATCACCGACGTTGCTGCGCACGAAAGGAATCTGCAGATCGGCGAAGGCCTTCTCCACGCCGTAGTTGCTCATCAGCGTGCCGACCACCGGGCCGCGCAGGCGGCCTTCGGCTTTCCATGCTCGGGCCAGGATGTACAGCAGATCATCGCCGTCGACCGGGTTGCCCTGGTCGTCGGCCATCAGCACGCGGTCGCCGTCGCCGTCGAAGGCAATGCCGAGATCGGCGCGGGTTTCGCGGACCTTGGCCGCGAGATTGTCGATATGGGTGGAGCCCACGCCGGCGTTGATGTTGACGCCGTTGGGCTCGGCGCCAATGCCGATCACCTCGGCACCCAGCTCACGGAACAGCAGCGGTGCGATCTGGTAGGTGGCGCCGTGCGCGCAGTCCAGCACCAGGCGTACGCCACGCAGGTCGAACGCGCGCGGCACGCTGGCCTTGCAGAACTCGATGTAGCGGCCGACCGCCTCGCGGCCACGCGACGCCTTGCCCAGCTTCTCCGATTCGACGGTGGTGAACGGAACGTCCAGCGCCGCTTCGAGGGCGAGCTCGGTGGCATCGTCGAGCTTCTCGCCCTGGGCGGAGAAGAACTTGATGCCGTTGTCGTAGTGCGGGTTGTGCGAGGCACTGATGACGATGCCGGCATCCACGCCCAGCGTACGGGTCAGGAACGCCACCGCCGGAGTCGGCATCGGTCCCAGCAGCTGCACGTCGGCACCGGCGGCCACCAGGCCGGCTTCCAGTGCCGCCTCGAACATGTAGCCGGAAATGCGGGTGTCCTTGCCGATCACCACGATCGGCCGGCGCCCGTCCTGGCCGCGCTGGGCGACCAGGACACGGCCCAGGGCGTTGCCCAGGCGCAGCACGAAGTCGGCCGAGATCACGCCCTGGCCGACCCGGCCACGGATGCCATCAGTACCGAAGTACTTGCGGCCTCCCATCAAGCCACCTCCGGCGCCGGCTGACGGCCCAGCATCGCCAGCAGGTCGGACAGGCGGTCGCGCAGCTCGCGGCGGTCGCAGATCTGGTCGATGGCACCATGTTCGAGCAGGAACTCCGAGCGCTGGAAGCCTTCCGGCAGTTTCTCGCGCACGGTCTGCTCGATCACGCGCGGGCCGGCGAAGCCGATCAGCGCCTGCGGTTCGGCGATGTTGATGTCGCCCAGCATCGCAAAGGAGGCCGAGACACCACCGGTGGTCGGATGGGTCAGCACCGAGATGTACGGCAGCCCGGCTTCACGCAGCTTGCCCAGCGCGGCCGAGGTCTTGGCCATCTGCATCAGCGAGAACAGGCCTTCCTGCATGCGGGCGCCACCGCTCTGCGAGAAGCACACGTAGGGCGCACCGATCTCGACCGCGGTTTCTGCGGCCAGTGCGAAACGCTCGCCGACCACCGAGCCCATCGAGCCGCCCATGAAGGCGAAGTCGAAGGACGATGCCACCAGCGCACGGCCCTTGAGCAGGCCGCGCATGGCGATCAGCGCGTCGTACTCGCCGGTGTTCTTCTGCGCGATCTTGATGCGCTCGCTGTACTTCTTCTGGTCCTTGAACTTGAGCAGGTCGGTCGGCCCCAGGCGCGCACCGATCTCGGTGGTGCTGTCAGCGTCGAACAGGGCGGCCAGGCGCGCACGCGCGCGGATCGCCATGTGATGGCCGCACTTCGGGCAGACTTCCAGGTTCTCTTCCAGTTCCGGACGGTACAACGCGCTGCCGCAGTTGCTGCACTTTTCCCACAGGCCCTCGGGGACACTGCGCTTCTTGCTGGGGGTGTTGTCGGTGCGGATGCCGGACGGCATCAACTTGCTGAGCCAACTCATGCGGGAGGACACTTCCGTTCAGGGCGGCCCGGGGGCCGCAAAGGCGGACAGTCTAGCTCCGCTTTCCCCGCCCGTGCACCCCCTTGCCAGCCGCGGGGCAGCCGGAAAAAACCATGCTGGGACGTACGTTTAGGTGCTGGGCGGTGCCGGCCGCCGGCCGGCAGCCCTTGCGTGCAGACCAATGGGTAGTGCCCGCCGCTGGCCGGCAGCCCTTGCGTGCAGACCAATGGGTAGTGCCGGCCGCTGGCCGGCAGCCCTTGCACGCGAACCCTCGGGAGGATGCCGGCCAGCGGCCGGCACTACCGTTACGCGTCCAGCGCCTGCCGCAGCGGGGCGAGGAAGGCCCGGGCGTGCTGCGCGGCCTCTTCCGCCGAGCCCGCTTCAGCCAGCGCCGCCACCAGCGCGCTGCCCACCACCACGCCGTCGGCCTGGCGGGCCATGGCCGCGGCACTGGCAGCATCCTTGATGCCGAAGCCCGCCACCACCGGCACCGACGCGCGCGCGCGCAACGCCTGCAGGCGGGTACTGGCGGCATCGCTGTCCAGGCGCTCGGACGCGCCGGTGACACCGGCAAAGCTGACGTAATAAAGGTAGCCACGGGCCAGGGCCAGCAGCTTGTCGGCACGCGCCTGGCTGGTGGTCGGCGACGCCAGCAGGACCAGCGCAAGGCCGGCTGCGTCGAACGCCTGCTGGGCGTCGCCCGCTTCTTCCGGCGGCAGGTCGACCAGCAGCACGCCGTCCACGCCGGCATCGACGGCGGCCTTGGCGAAGGCCGCGTAGCCATGGATCTCCACCGGGTTGAGGTAGCCCATCAGCACCACGGGGGTCTGCGCATCGCGCTCGCGGAACTGCGCCACGGCCTGCAGCACGTAGCGGCTGCCGGCTCCCCGCGCCAGCGCGCGTTCGGAACTGCGCTGGATGGTCGGGCCATCGGCCATCGGATCGGAGAACGGCACGCCCAGTTCGATCACGTCGGCGCCGGCCTCGACCAGCGCGTGCATGACCGGCACGGTGGCCCCCAGCGAGGGATCACCGGCGGTGATGAAGGGAATCAGCGCCTTGCGCTGCTGTTCGCGCAGGCGCTGGAAGCAGGCATCGAGTCGGGATACGGACATGTCAGGTACATCCTTCGATCAGGTCAACGGCGCCGCTGGCGCCCCAGTACATTCGGGAGATGGTGCCGTCGACGATCTCCACGCGGATCGCCAGGTCGGAACCGGGGTCCTGCCAGAGCAGGCTCTCGCCGGCCTCCGCATCATCGCCATAGGGTTGCGTGGAAACGCCCTTGGGCAACTGCTGGAGTGCCTGCGCGCGTGGCATGCCCAGATGAAGGCCGAACGGCCCCGGCTGCAGCACCACTTGGCCGGAATCGTCAATGGGGGCCAGGTCGAAGCGCACCACGTCGCCGTCCTGCACCATCATCGCTACGCCCTCGGGCAGCGTGCCGCGCTCGTAGTACTCGCAACGCCCAGCGGTCGACTCGCCCAGCCCGGCCGAGTGCCACTGCGCCTCGCCCTGCAGTTCGCTGAAGGGCTGGCCGATCAGCACCTCACCGGCATGGTCCAGGGCCACCGACACCACCGCCCGGGCCGCCTGGTCCTCGCCGCCATCGCCTGCCGTGGACATCGCCGCGTCCTCGATCGGGCGATGTGCGGCCTCATCGTCGTTGCTGGCCGGTTCGCGTGCCGGGGCGATCGCCGCAGGGGTGGCAGGGGCCGGGGCAAGCACCGGTGGATCGGGCGGCGTGCAGCCGCCCATGCCGATCACCAGCACCAGCGCCCCGCCGTGGCGCAGCACGTGATTCACAGCACAAGCCCTTCGCGCGCGGCGATGGTGTGCACGTCCTTGTCGCCACGACCGGACAGGTTGCACAGCACGATCTGGTCACGCGGACGCTCACGCGCCAGCTTGATCGCCTGTGCCAGTGCGTGGCTGGACTCCAGTGCCGGCAGGATGCCCTCGGTATGCGCCAGCAGGTGGAAGGCCTGCAGCGCTTCTTCATCGGTGATGCCGAGGTAGCGCGCACGGCCGGTATCGGCCAGGAAAGCATGCTCCGGGCCGACGCCCGGATAGTCCAGGCCGGCCGACACCGAGTGGGTCTCGATGATCTGGCCGTCGTCGTCGCACAGCACATAGGTGCGGTTGCCGTGCAGCACGCCCGGCCGACCGGCGGCGATCGATGCGGCGTGGCGGCCGGTGCCGATGCCGTCGCCGGCGGCTTCGGCGCCGACGATCTCGACCTGGCGATCGTTGAGGAAGGCGTGGAACAGGCCGATGGCGTTGCTGCCGCCGCCGACGCACGCGGTGATCGCATCGGGCAGGCGGCCGTACTCGGCCAGCATCTGCTCGCGCGCCTCGCGGCCAACGATGGCATTGAAGTCACGGACCATGCGCGGATACGGATCCGGGCCGGCCACGGTGCCGATGATGTAGAAGGTGTCCTGCACGTTGGTCACCCAGTCGCGCATCGCTTCGTTGAGCGCGTCCTTCAGGGTGGCCGAGCCGGAGGTGACCGGCACCACCGTCGCGCCAAGCAGCTTCATGCGGTAGACGTTGATCTTCTGCCGCTCGATATCGGTGGCGCCCATGTACACCACGCATTCCAGGCCCAGGCGGGCGGCAACGGTGGCACTGGCAACGCCGTGCTGGCCGGCACCGGTCTCGGCGATGATGCGCGTCTTGCCCATCCGCGCGGCCAGCAGCGCCTGGCCGATGGTGTTGTTGATCTTGTGCGCGCCGGTGTGGTTCAGGTCTTCGCGCTTGAGCAGGATCTGCGCGCCGCCGACGTGGTCGCTCAGGCGCTGGGCGTGGTAGATCGGGCTCGGCCGGCCCACGTAATGGGCCAGGTCGCGGTCGTAGGCCGCCTGGAATGCCGGATCCTGACGGGCCTGGTCATAGGCCTGGGCCAGTTCCTGCAGCGGACCGACCAGGGTTTCGGCGACGAAGCTGCCGCCGTAGCGGCCGAAATGGCCCTGGGCATCCGGGAAGGCGTGGTAGTCGGCAATGGGGGAGGCAGACATGGAAGCGACCGCTGGTATCGAGACAGGTGGATACTCTAGCGCACGGGTCTTGACCGTAAAATGGATATTATCTGGCGCATATCGTCAGGAAATCTCACATGAGCCGCTCCCTGCTGCCACCGCTCAATGCGCTGCGTGCGTTCGAGGCCACCGCCCGTCTCGGCGGCGTTGGCCGCGCCGCACACGACCTGCATGTCACCCATGGTGCGGTCAGCCGGCAGCTGAAGCTGCTGGAAGACCATCTCGGCCTGGCGCTGTTCCAGCGTGCCGGTCGCGGCCTGCGCCTGACCGCTGCGGGCACGCGGCTGCAGGCAGCGTGCAGCGAGGCCTTCGGCGGCATCGAAGACTGCGTGCGCGAACTGCGACGGCCGGCGGCGGCCCCGGCGCTGGTGCTGGGCTGCAGCGGCAGCGTACTGGCGCGCTGGATGATTCCGCGCCTGCCTGCGCTGCAGGCCGCCCTGCCCGGCGTGCGCCTGCAGTGGTCAGCGCTGGATGGCAGCTTCACCGAGGCACAGGCGGCCCTGGATGCGGTGCTGCTGCTGGCGCAGGGGCCGTGGCCCCGGGGCTGGCAGGTGCGTGAGCTGGCGCCGGAACGGGTCGGCGTGGTGGTGGCGCCCTCGCATCCGGCGGCGCAGCGGCTGCGGCATGTACCGCCCTCGGCGCTGCTGCAGGAGACGCTGCTGCACACCAGTTCACGGCCGCAGGCGTGGCCGGCGTGGGCGCAGGCGCACGCTCTGGACCCCGCGAAGCTGCAGCTGGGCACGGCCTTCGAGCATCTGTATTACCTGCTGGAGGCAGCGGTGGCCGGGCTGGGCCCGGCGATCGCACCCGAGCCACTGGTGGCCGAGGACCTGGCCGCCGGGCGACTGGTCGCGCCGTGGGGGTTTGCCGCCACCGGTGGTTTCTGGGTGCTGGCGCGACCGGACGGACCAACGGATGCGCGCGTGGATGCGCTCGCCGACTGGCTGGGCCAGCAACTCCGCTGACAACAAAAAGGGGACGGAGGGAATTAAGTCGCAAGTGGCACAAACGACTTAATTCCCTCCGTCCCCTTTTTTCAGCTGGCGGTCGGTGTGGCCAGGCGCTGTTGCAGGTCTTCGCGCAGGCGCGACAGCTCGACTTCGGCCTGCTGCCGCTGCTGCATCCCTTCGCGATGGATGCTGCGCACTTCTTCCACCGTGGCGATCAGCTGGTCGTGCACATGGCGCAGCGTGGCCACGTCGATCACGCCGCGCTGGTTGCTGCGCGCGGTATCCACCGAGGCCTGGCGCAGCAGGTCGGCATTGCGGCGCATCAGTTCGTTGGTAGCATCATCGATGGCCGTGGACAGTTCGACCGCAGCCTTCTGTTCGCCCAGCGACAGCTGGATGGCGAACTGGCGCTTCCACGACGGAATGGTGATGTCGCGGACGGTGTTGAACTTCTCGATCAGCTGCAGCGCGTTGGCCTGGATCAGGCGGATCATCGGCAGCGACTGGTCGGCGGCGTGCTGCATCAGCTGCAGGTCGGACACGCGCTTCTCGATCAACCGGATCGCATTGTCGATCTCGCCCTGGCGGATGCGCTGCTGGGGGTCCTCGCTGCCCTGCCCGGCCAGCTGTTCGGCCTGCAGTTCGGCCAGCCGCTGCTTGCCCGCTGCCGCATACAGGCCGAGCGCACGACGTTCTTCGCGGACGATGTCGTGCATGCGGTCGAACTCGCCCACGCGCTTGCCCATCAACGCCTGCTGCACGCCGACGTCGGCCAGCAGCTGTTCGATCTGCGCGTTGGTGTCGCTGAACTTCTGCACCAGCTCGCCCTTGGAGGCCCGCATGCGGTCGATCAGGCCACCGATCACCGGCACCTTCGAACGCTGGGCGAAGCCATCCAGCTTCAGGCTGCGCGCGATGCGCACCACCTCGCCCAGCTTCTCGCCACTGGCATCCAGGTCACGATTGCGGACCTGGTCCAGCAACTGGCTGGAGAACGCGGCGGTGCGCGTGGCCGCCTCGCGGCCGAACACCTGCAGGTTGCCCGGGCGCAGATCGTCCAGTTCCAGACGGATCTCGGCGATGCGCGGCAGATCCTCGCGGACCAGTCCCAGCGCCTGAAGCGCACCTTCATCGAGCGCAGTGGCGGTGGTCGTGCCGGGTACGAGGGCAGCGGGGGTCTGGCTGTCCTGGGTCATCGGGCAGTCTCCTTGCAGTTGGGTAAGCGGCAGCGGCGGCCGGCTCAAGGCAGTCTAGCCTGAGCCGCGGCCACCTCGTCATCGATCTGTGCGTGCAACGTGGCAGCCTTGCCAGCCAACGCAGCGCCCGCAGCGGCCTGGCCCGCCAGTGCAGCCTGCCGCCAGGCCGGCAGCAGCACGTCATGGATGCGCGCGAAGCGTTGCAGCAGCATGTTGTCCTGGTCCTGCAGCAGCTGCCATTGGCCGGCTTCCAGGCGGCGCAGCGAGGCCAGCCGGCGAAGATGGTCCAGCCGATGCGACAGCGCGGCCTGGCCGGCGATATCCAGCGTCGCCAGCCGCGACGCAGCCAGTTCGGCCCAGCCGTCCAGCGCCGCGGCCGCCGCGGAATGTTCAACGATGGCCATGGCCCGCAGCTGCATGTGCTGCTGCAGGTGCTGGGCCTGCTCACGCGCCTGCAGGGCCAGTACGCCCAGCTGCGACTGCAGCGCGTGCCCCTCAGCTTCGCGAGCGACATCGCGCCCCAGCAGCCGCCCCCACCAGCCTTCCTGTTGCCGGATCTGCGCCGGATTGCCGGCCTGCAGGGCCAGCGCGATGCGTGCCAGCGCGGCGACCAAGCGCTCGCCCGCACCCGGTGGCAACGGCGTCTCGCGCCGCGCCAGCGCCTGCAGCAACGGCGCACCGTAGTCGGCCAGCGCGGCGACATCGACCGTATCCGGCAGCATCGGTGGCGGCAGGGGCACGCGCGTGGTCACGGCAGCGGCGGCGGCTTCGGCGTGGATGCCGGCATGCCATCGCCGTCTTCCGGTGGCAATGACTCGCCATAGAAGTGGCGCATCAGCGCCTCATCCAGCGCCCGCTCCTCCGGCGTCGCGGCGCGGCGCGCGCGCGCACGCTGCGCCACCACAGCGCTCGGCGTGCCCCGTTCGACCTGCTGTCGCGCCCAGCCGGCGAACGCGGCCAGGGTCTGCGACACCTGCACCTGCTGCGCCTGCGATGCCGCCAGCAGCTCCACCAGTGGCGCCAGGCCCGCCTGCAGGTCTTCGGCCAGGGCCGTGGACGGCACGCTGGGGGCTGCCGCGACCGGCGCCGGCGCAGCGGCGGGACGCGCTTCTGAAAGGCGATCCAGGGCCTCCAGCAGCGCCGGCCACGGCGCCGGGTCCGCAACGGCGATCGCTTCCGGCGCGGGCGGTGGCAGCTGCAGGGCGGTGGCGATATCGGCCAGCTGCGCAACCACGCGCCCGCCGACATCGCTGTCGTCGGCCCCCATGGCCTTGTTGCGCAGGAAGTCGCGCTTGATCTGTGCCCAGCGCTGTGCCTGCGTGTCATCCAGTACGCCGCGCAGTTCGGCCAGCTTCAACAGGTTCTCTTCGGCGCCGGTGGTCAACAGCTGCGCCTCGCCCAGGTAGTGGTCGGAGATCAACTGCTGCAGTTCGTCCTCGTTCATCACCGGGGAGATCTTCTCGGCCAGCTTGTTCATGTTGCGGTAGCTGCCCTGCAGGCGGAACGGCGGCTCGGTGCGGTAGCGGTCGTCCTGTGCGGCACTGGCGATGTACTGCTGGTTGACCCGGTAGACCACGTCGCGCACACGCAGCATGCGCTGCAGGGTGGCGGTGATCTCGTTGATCTCCGCGCTGCTGTAGGCGTGGCTGAGGCCGTTGGTCGAGACCTCCTTGCCCATCGCGCGGTCGACCAGTACATACAGGTCGGCCATGTCGCGAGTGGCCAGCGGCGCCAGCACCGGATTGGAGGTCAGGCTGTTCTCGATGTAGCTGAGGGTGAAGGCAGCCTCCATGCCACCGAGCACGTCACCGAGGTTGTAGATGTCGGCACGGTTGGCCAGCATGTCCGGAATCTTGAACACCTCGCCGGACTCGGTGTACGGGTTGCCGGCCATCACCACGCAGAACTTCTTGCCGCGCATGTCGTAGGTGCGCGTGCGACCGCGCCACACACCCTCGATACGGCGGGTGCCGTCGCACAGCGAGATGAACTTCTGCAGGAACTCGGGATGGGTGTGCTGGATGTCGTCCACATACAGCATGGTGTTGTTGCCCATTTCCAGCGCCAGGTTGAGCTTCTCCAGCTCCTGCCGCGAGGTCGCGTCCGGTGCCTGGGCCGGGTCCAGCGAGCGCACCTCATGACCCAGCGCCGGGCCGTTGATCTTCATGAAGACCAGGCCCAGGCGGTGCGCCACGTATTCCATCAGCGTGGTCTTGCCATAGCCCGGGGGCGAAATCATCATCAGCAGGCCCATCAGGTCGCTGCGTTTGTTCTCGCCGACCGTGCCCATCTGCTTGGCCAGGTTGTCACCGATCACGCCCAGGTAGACATCGTTGATCAGCTTGTTGCGCACGAAAGACGACAACGGCCGCGCCTTGAATTCGGAAAGGCGCAGGGTCTCGCGCTCGCGACCGATGATGCTCTGGCGCAGCGCCTGGTAAGCATGGAATGCCGGCACGAAATGGCGCAGGTGCTGCTGCAGGCGCGCGAGGAAGTCATCCAGCGACACCAACAGCGTGCCATTGCTGATGCGCGCGTGTTCGCCCAGCAGGCCACTGACCTCCGCCTGCAGTGCGGCATCGCGGGTACGGGTGCGCAACTGGCGCTGCACCAGCAGCAACGCGGCGGCTTCGTCGACATAGCCGGCATGCTGGGCATGCGCCGGCATCCGCGCCACTGCGCGCAGCCACTGCCCAGCCAATGACCAACGCGTAGCCAGTGGATCCTGGCCACGTTGCAGGGCACGCTCGACCGCCTCACGCTGCCCCGCCTGTTCCAGCTGCTGGGCCAATGCCTCCAGCAGCGCCACCGCGTGGCGGCTGCTGCTGAACACCGGATCGCCTGCCGCCAGTTCTTCGCCCAGATAGGCGGCTGCAGCCTCCGCGGCATCGGCGTCGAACGGCAACGCGTGGGATTGCGCATACGCCAGCAGCGCCTCGGCCATTTCTGTGCGCAACGCCAGACGCCCTTCGTCGGACCCCAGCAGGCGTGCCAGCGCCTCGGCGCCCACCTGCCGCGCCGGCCATTGCGCCACCGCCTCGCGGCGCTGCTCGCCTGCCCAGAACAACAGCGCCAGCGCACGTATCCGTGGTGCATGGCGCAGGCTGCCAGCGGCTTGCTGCAAGGGCAGCAACGCACGCAGGATCAGCGCGGCATCATGGTCATGGATGCCACGCTCATAGCCTTCGCGATAGCGCGGCGCGGCAAACGCACGCACGCGCTGATCCAGTGCTTCCGGGTTGGCGACGTCGTGCTGCAGCGCAGCCAGATCGAGGCCATCGCGCCCCTCCTGCGCGGCCAGCAGCAGGCTGCCGGCCAGATACTCGCCGCGATACAGCGTGGGCGATTCCGAGTCGAGGGTGACCGGCCAGAACGGCTTGAGTGCGTCCAGCTCCGGATCGTGCAGGGTCTCCAGGAAATCGGTGCCGGTCAGATGGATGGCCAACGCATCGCCACGCGGCAACAGGGTCAGGTCCAGTGCCTGCGTATTGACGCTGAAGCGATGGCGCGGGCCGAGCCGCACCACGTTGCCGCCGGCTTCGTACAGGTCACTGCGGTCGCGCAGCTGGCGCACCGCCTGGTCACGCACGCCCTTCAGCCGCGCCTCGATGTCGTCGGCCTTGACGTTGTCGTGCAGCGTGCGCAGGCGCTCGGCCAGCTCACGCAGCTTGAGGATCAGCGGATCACCGGCAAAGAACGCGTTGAGCTCATCGGCGGTGGCGAAGCGCTCGGTGCGCCTGGCCAGGCCGTCGAGGATCCGATTGGCCGCATCCAGCACCGAACGCGCCTTGCGCTGGCGGTCATCCAGCAACGCCTGCTTGTGCGTTTCGAAGGCCTCGACCAGCTCTTCGCGCTTGCTCAGGATGTCGCCGAGGAACTGCTCGTGTTCGCCGAACTGGCTCTCCAGTTCCTCCAGCTGCACCAGCAGGCGCGACAACTGCTCGTCGGCACGTTCGGGGTCTGTGGACAGCGCCAGCGCGCTGGTGATCGACTGCGAGAACAGCGCGAACTGGGCGGCGAACTGCGCCACGGCCTCGGCCGAACCGAGTGACCTGCGGCGCTGGTCAGCACGCGCGCGGGCCTGGTTGAGGCGACCGTACAGCACCGAGATCGACTCGACCACGCGGGTGCGCGCAGTGGCATCGTCCACCTTCAGGCCGGCCATCAGCTCGGACAGCATGTCCAGGTCGGACGCCATGCCACGCAGGCCTTCCAACTGCTCGTCCAGCTGGCGCGCCGTCTGTGCCTGCTGCGCGGCATCATCCAGCGCCTGCAGGCGCGTGGCCAGCGGCGCCAGCGCTTCCTCGCCGGCGAGGAAGTCACCGGTGGCGGCGCCAACACGGTCCTGTGCCTCCACCAGTTCGACGGTCATCGCCTCGATGCGCGCGGTGTCGATGTAGCGCAGCTCGCGGAGGGTCAGCAGCCGCCCGCGCAATGCGGTGATCGCGTTGAGGGCCTCGACGAAGGCCTGCACCTCGCTCCAGTTCTGCGGTTGCAGCCGGCCCAGCAGTGCCTTGTGCGCGGCCTCGGCCTCCACCATCGCCTGTGCCGATTGCTGACGGATCGACTGCACCTTCTCGTATTCGTCCAGCACCGATTCGCCGGTCGCACTGATCTGCCGCAGCAGCGCCTCGGCGCCATCGCAGGCCGCATCACCCAGCCAGTGGTGCGCATCGAACAGACGCCGCGTATCGGCCACCAGGCGCTGGTAGCGCTGTACCGACACGTCCTGGCCATCGATCTCGCGCGCCAGGTTGAACAGGTTGGAGATGCCGCGCACCAGCTCGGCGTTGCCGATGCGGCCCATGAACGTGTTGCCGGGCGGCCGATTGGCGGCGAACTCGTCACTGCTGAACGGCGTTTGCCAGACCTGCATCGGATGGATGCGGGTCGGTTCGCTGCCCTCGGCATGGAACAGCACCATGCGCCCGTCCTGCATCAAGGCGTAGCCATGGCCGAACACCGGGTTCTGCAGCACGCGCTGGATGGTGTTGTAGACGAACAGCGCCGAGCGCCCGCCTTCGCGCTCGTAGAAGATGTACAGCACGTCCTCGCCGTTTGGCGAACGGATGCTGCGCTTGAACTGCATGCCGGCCATCGAGGCATCAAATGCCTTGTGCTCGCCGCCCTGCAGGTAATAGCCACCCGGGAAGATCACGCCATGGTCTTCGGGCAGCTGCACGCAGGCCTGCACGATCGCATCATTGCGCACGATGCCGCCGGTCAGCGTGTTGTAGATCAGGCCGCGCCACTCTGTCTCGCGGTACGGCAGCACCTTCAGCAATACCAGCGAGCCGACCCGGGCGAACTCGAACTGGGCGTCGTCCAGCGACTGCGTGCTGTCCTCCACGGGTTCGCTGTAGATGCCCTGTCCGGTTTCGGTGTTGTTTTCGACCTTGATGGTGAGGTCGCCGCCGGTGGTCTCAACGAACAGGGTGTCGAGGATGTTCAGATGCGAATGGCGGCCGTTGACCGCCAGGTCGCGGGTCGCCCGGGTCCATTCGAAGTCGAACGGCGGCGGCAGTGCGATATCGCGCTCACCGCGCGCATCCAGGTAGGTCAGCTCGCCCTCGCGCGACAGCGCCCAGCGGAACACGCGCACGTCGCTGCTGCGCTCGCCGATCTGGAACGAGGCCAGCAGCTTGTCGCCGACCACGATCAGCTGCAGCAGGCGCGCGTGCTTGTAGTAGGCATACAGCTCATTGAAATCGTGCACGAAGCCGGGCTGGTCGAGGAAGCTGCCCTTCAGTTCCAGCGCAGCGACGTCGTAGCCGTCGCTGCCCTGCACCAGCCGGTACAGACCGAACACATCCTCGATGCGGGTCTGGGTCTTCAACCCGATGAACACGTTGTAGCCGAACAGCAGGCGGTCCGGGCCCACCTGCACGATGTCACGGCCGACGCAGTTGTTGTCGCTGCGGATGCGGAAGCGCCCGACCACCTCCAGGCGGCTGTCGCCGAACTCGGCCAGGCGCTGGCGGTTGAGCGTTTCGGCCAGGCCCTGCAGGCGCTGGCCCTGCTCGGCCAGGCGGCGGCGCAGGACTTCGTAGGCGCCGCCCTGGGCGACAGCCTGGTCGACGGTGCTGCCGACGGCCTCCGGTGCGGTGGATTCGGCGGACGGATGGGTTTCAGACATCAGCAGGTTTCCGGCTCACGGGCGGACGGCCGCGGTTGCGGCCGGCGCGGGCGGGCGATGGCCGCGGCGGCCATCGCCCGATGCATCAACGGGCGCTGTCGACCACGGTCGCCGACACGGTCGGTACCGCGTCGGCATCCTCGGCGATCTGGCGCGGTGCCGGTTCGGCCACGGCCACGCCCAGGTAGCGCTGCATCAGCTCCTGCACGATCGGGCTCTTGCCGGCGAAGCCTTCGATCGACTTGCCCAGCGACACCGCCTTGACCAGGTTCTCGAACATGCCGCCGTCGCCACCGACCAGGTCGATATCGGCGTTGCGCAGCGCGCTGGCGATGACATTGGCGTTCTCGCGCGAGACCTCCTTGCCGGCTTCGATCGAGGCCAGCGCCTGCTTCAGGCTGTTGTCCAGCATCATGCGGAACTCTTCATGGCCACGTGCCTGGTCACTCAGCGAGGCGATGGCTTCGAACTTGCGCACCAGGCCCTCGGCCTCGGCCAGCAGCTTCTTCTGCACCACCCCGGCTTCGGCATTGCCCAGCGACTCGGTGGCGGTGGCACGGGCCAGGCCCATCTTTTCCTCACCCTGCGCCTGCGCCTGCAGGGTCTCGGCCAGCACGCGGGCTTCGTTGCTGCCCTGCTTCAGGCTGGCTTCGGCCTTGGCTTCGATCACGCGGGCCTCGGCGATGCCGACCTTCTCGATGGCCAGCGCCGAGGCTTCACGCACCTGCGCTTCGGCCAGGCCCGGCGCTGCCTGTTCGGCGCGCAGCGCGTCGGCCAACAGGCGCTTGGCTTCGGCCTGCTTGCCGGCCGCTTCGTGCTCGGCCTGGGCCAGCGTGGTCAGTTCCACCGCGCGATGCTTTGAAGCGGTTTCGCGCGCTTGCGCTTCCTTGACTTCGCGCACCAGCGCTTCCTGCGCCTTGGCCTCGGCTTCCAGGATCAGCACCTGCTTCTGGCGGTCGGCCTCGGAGACTTCGCGCACTTCCTTGATGCGCTCCTCTTCCTGCGCCACGGTCTTGTCGATGGAGATGCGTTCACGGGTGATGTTGGCCACGTCCATCTTGCCCTGCTCGACCACCTTGTCACGCTCCACGCCCTGCAGCTGCACTTCACGATCGGTGGTGACCTGCTCCAGCTGGCGTGCGCGCTCCACGCGCTCGGCCTCGATGGCGACGGCACGCTGGCGGTTCTGCTCGGCCACTTCCACTTCGCGCAGGCGGTTCTGGTCGCGGATCTCGATCAGCTGCTGCGCTTCGATGCGGGCGTTCTCGGACAACTGGCGCTGCTCCTCCTGCACCTTGGCGGTCTCGGCCTCCTCGCGTGCGCGGATGGTCTCGATCTCGCGCTTCTGCCGTGCTTCGGCTTCGGCCTGCTGGCGTTCCAGGGCCAGCAGCGCCTCGCGCGCTTCCACGTTCTTCTTGGTGATGGCGAGCTTCTCGTTCTGCTCCAGCTCGTTGGTCACCACGTTCTGCGCGGCGGTCAATTCGGTGATCTTGCGGATGCCCTGCGCATCGAGAATGTTGAACTGGTCCAGCAGCGATTTCGGGGTCTGCTCCAGATAGTCGATCGCCACGTCCTCGAGGACGTAGCCGTTCAGATCATTGCCGATCACCGCGATGATCTCGTCGCGGAACTCCTGGCGCTTCTCGAACAGTTCGGTGAAGTCGAACTTCTTGCCGACCGTCTTCAGCGCTTCGGAGAACTTGGCGTTGAACAGCTCGTCGACGGCATGCTTGTCCGATGCACGGTCGGCACCGATGGCCTTGGCCACGCGCAGCACGTCGGCCTGGGTCTCGTTGACCCGCAGGTAGAACGCCACTGCGATATCGGCACGCATGTTGTCGCGGCAGATCAGGCCTTCCTTGCCGCGGCGGTCGATCTGCAGCGTGATCAGGCTGATCCGCATCAGCTCGGCGCGGTACAGCACCGGGATGATCAGCGCACCGGTGAAGTGCACCTTGGGCGTGGAGCTCATGTCGTTGACGATCAGGGCCACGCCCTGGTCGACCTTGCGGTAGAAGGCCTTGAACAGGCCGGCCAGGCCGAGCAGTGCGACCAGCAGCACGGCTACGCCGATCAGGAAGGGGGCCATGGTTGCCAACGTCATCAGTGATTCTCCTTGTTGCCCGGAAGCAGGTTGTCCTGGAAGTCGAGGGCGACCGCGTCGGCGCGGACCACCCGGTAATGGTGTTGATCAGCCACGTGTTCGATCAGCACGATGCGCTCGCCACGCTGCAGTTCGATCTCGCTGCGCACCTGCAGCACCAGTCCGGCGCCGCCATCGTCGAAGGTGGCGTGACCGCTGCGGGCATCCACCTTCGGCGAGGCAACCACGCCGGTACGCCCCAGCAGCGAGGCCTGCGCCACCGGGCGCAGGCGCAGCAGGAACCTGCGGACGGGGCGCAGCAGCAGTGCGGTGAACGGCACCGCCGGCAACGGTGCCAGAAGGGCCACGACCGCACCGATCGCCCAGCGCAGCAGGTCCGGCAGCGGCAACAGCACGAACAGATGGACGAAATAGGTAACGATCCAGGCGAAGAAGCCCAGCAGCGTCACCACAAGCATGAGGGGAACCCCACCCAGGCCCCAGCGCGCCAGCAGCGCGGACAGTCCCTGCAGATCATGTGGGTCGCCATGCAGCGCCCCATCGGCGCCCGCATCGCCAAACCCGTCGTCGACCAGGCCGAAGGCCGCCAGTGCCCAATACAGCACCGCCACCGCCAGCACGATGCTGTACGGCAGGGTCGGGAAACCGAACACGACGGTGAGGAACTCCTGCATCGCTTGCCTTCCTGGGCTGTGGGCGGCGGCCGCCCGTTCGGGACGCGCCGGACGCGCCCCGTCGATCCCCGCGCCGGCCCTCATGGCAGGCGCGCTTGGGTCCATCCTATGTGAAGAATGCGTGCAGGCTCAAATCCAGGTCCAAATCACGGCAGATAGTGACGCCAATCACTCCAGAACCGCGCAATCGGCACGACGCACTTCTTCGACGAAGGTGCGCATCCTGTAGCCATCCTTGATGCCCGGCTCCAGTTCGATGCCGCTGGAGACATCCACGCCCCACGGCAGGGTGGCCAGCACGGCGTCGTAGACGTTTTCCGGATTCAGGCCACCGGCCAGCAGGAACGGCCGGTGCAGGCCGGTCGGAATGCGGCCCCAGTCGAAGGCCACGCCGGTACCGCCGCCGCCGCCCGGGGCATGGCTGTCGAACAGGAAGCCGGCGGCGCTGGGATAGCGCAGCTGCAGGGTGCGGGCGTTGATTTCTTCACGCCCCCCCATCGCGATCGCCTTCAGGTAGGGCATGTTGAAGCTGCGGCAGAAGCTCTCGTCTTCCTCCCCGTGGAACTGCAGCAGGGTCGGCCGTACCGTGCGCAGCACCTCGCGCACTTCTTCCTTGCTGTTGTTGCGGAACAGCGCCACTACGTCGACCATCGGCGCGATCGCCTGGCGCATCGCGCGCGCCTCGGCCGGGGCAACCCGGCGGCTGCTTTCGCGGGCAAAGATGAAGCCCACCGCGTCCACGCCCAGTTCACCGGCCAGGCGGACGTCGCCGGCCCGGGTCATGCCACAGAACTTGATGCGTGTGCGGTAGTAGGAGCGGCTCATAGCGTGACCTCGGCGGGCAGGTGCCAGTTGTCGGGGTACAGGGGCCCAAGGAACACCAGGCCCTGCGGCGGTGCGGTGGGACCGGCTACGGTGCGATCGCGCCCGGCCAGCAGTTCGGCGATCCATTCCACCGGCTTCTCGCCACTGCCCACCAGGATCAGCGATCCGACGATATTGCGGACCATGTGATGAAGGAATGCATTGCCCTGCACGGCGACCTCGATCACCTCGCCCTGGCGGCTGACCTGCAGTGACTGCAGCTCACGCCGGGCGTGCAGCGCCTGGCACTGCACCGAACGGAACGCGCTGAAGTCGTTCTCGCCGAGCAGGGCCTGGCCGGCGGCGTGCATCAGGGTCTCGTCCAGTGCGCGGCGCTCCCAGCTCAAGGTCTGCCGGTCCAGCGCGGGCCGCACTTCGCGGTTGAGTAGGCGGTAGCGGTAGCGGCGTGCGCGCGCGGAGAAACGTGCGTGGAAATCCTCGGCCACCGGCACGCACCAGCGCACTGCGATCGAGCGCGGCAGGCGGGTGGTAGTGCCCAGCATCCAGGCGCGCGGATCGCGCACCACGTCGGTATCGAAATGCACGACCTGGCACTGGCCGTGCACGCCGGCATCGGTGCGGCCGGCACAGACCACCTGCAGCGGCGAATCGGCCACCGACGACAGGGCCTGCTCAAGGCTGGCCTGCACGCTGGGGCCGCCCTCGCCGAGGTTCTGCCAGCCCCTGAAATCGCTGCCGTCGTACTCGACGCCAAGCGCGTAACGCATGTGCTACCTCAGATGTTGCGGGAGGGGCGGCGCTCAGGCCGGATCGCGCTCGGACCAGACCGCCAGTTCGTTGCCACCGGGCTCGACGAACTGGAAACGGCTGCCGCCGGGGAAGGAAAACACCGGCCGCACGATCTCACCGCCAGCGTCAAGCACCGCCGCTTCGATCGGTGCCAGCTGGTCAGCGTACAGCACCAGCAGCGGCGCACCGGCATCGCTGGCACGCAGCGGCTGGCCGCGGAAGAAGCCGCCCTGCAGGCGGCCGTCGTCGAACGCGGTGTAGTCGCTGCCATAGTCGACGAACGACCAGCCGAACGCCTTCTCGAAGAAGGCGCGGCTGGCTGCAGGATCCGTGGAAGCGAATTCAACGTAGTCGATGCGGCGCTCGCGGCTCATGGCGGGATCCTTGTCGGCAGGGTCGATCACGGCAGGCGGGCCAGCAGTTCGCGGGCCTGGGCCTGGCAGTGCAGGTCCCCGCCCTCGGCCACTTCCTGCAGCAACGTCCGCGCGGTCTGGGCATCGCCCAGGTCGAGGTAGGCGATGGCCAGCTCAAGGCGCTCCTGCCCGGCGCGCGGCGCCCAGCCGGCATCGCTGGCCGGTGCCGCAGTACCCTCTTCATGCGCCGCGGCGGCCAGCGCGTCGTGCGGCGCCGCGCCTGAAGCCTCGCCGTCATGGTGCTCGGCCGGCAGGTCGAACACGCCGCGGAACTGCGGCTGCTGTTCGGCGTGCAGCGCGTAGTCCGGTACTGCCACCTCACCAGGGGCCGCCTGCGCGAGCGGCTCATCCTGCACGGCGGCGGCCGGCGCGGGATCCTCCTGCGTGGTCACCGGCTCGTCCCAGCGCGGCAGGTCGGTCACTGCCTCGGGCAGCTCCACCACTTCGTCATCGCGCAGCGTCTGCGCCTGCCAGTCAGCCTGGGCGGCGACGTCGGCGACCGGTTCGGCAACCACGTCATCCTGCCCCCCGGTTTCGCTCGCCCAAGCCGGCATCGCCGGCTCCTGGCGGCCCGCTTCGGGCACCACCGACGACCACGAGGACTGCTCGGCCAGCGTATCCAGCGCCGCGCCCGCCGGTACCGCAGCGGCCAGGCCGGCGGCATCGTCTTCTTCCCGCAGCGGCGGCAGCGGCGACGGCTTGCGACGACGCAGCAGCCAGGCTGCACCGGCCGCCAGCAGCAGCACCGGCAGCCCCAGCCAGTACCACGGCGTTGCCGCATCGCGGGTATCCGGTGCCTGCGCCAGGCGCTGCTGCGCGGCGGCCAGGTCGTTATCCTTCATCGCGATCAGCGACTGCTGCTGTTCCTTGAGTTTTTCCAGGTCGGCCACGCGCTGCTTCAGCTCGCCAATCTCGGCATCGCGGGTCGCGATGTCCTCGCGTGCCTGGCGCAGTTGTTCATTGCCCAGCATGTCACCCTCGCTGCCGGCTCCAGTGCCGGTGGTTGTGCCCGCGCGCGCGGCGTCGGAAGCCAGTGCCGGGGCGATTTCAAGTCGTGCCCCATTGGCCGCGGCCGGGGAAGAAGCGTTCGTGGTTGCCGCCGCGGCCACCGGGGCGACGGTACCCGCCGGTTGCGGCACGGTGCGCGCCTGCCGCCACTGCGCGGCGTGCTCGCGCACCAGCCCTGCGGCCTCGGCGGCATCGACCGCCGCCAGTGCATCGCTGTCGGGCATGCGCAGTACGGCGCCTTGCTTGAGCAGGTTGACGTTGCCGCGGATGAAGGCCTCGGGGTTGGCCCGCAGCAGGGCGATCATCGCGCGGTCGCGGCTGACCTGGTTGCCGCGGGCCACCGCGCTGGCGATCTGCGACAGGGTCTGCCCACGCTGGACGATGACGCTGCCATCGGCTGCCTGCGCGGCAGCGGGTGCAGCCCCTGCACGCGGGCGAGCCGATGCAGGTGCCGGCGCTGCCGCAGCGGACGGCGCAGGTGTGCTTGCGCTCTCCGCAGCGGCCGGTGCAGGTGCCGGTGCAGCGTCACGGACGATGGTGTTGGAGAGGGTACCAGCCGGCGCGACGATTTCCGGTTCGGCCACCGCCAGTGCGCTGGAGGGCGCATCAACCAGTGCCGAGTATTCGCGCACCAGGCGGCCCTGGCCCCAGTCGGCCTCGATCAGGAAGCTCAGCGACGGGGTTTCGACCGGCGTCTGCGAGGTCACCCGCACCACCGCCCTGCCCTGCGCATTGCGGGTCAGTTCGAACTGCAGCTCGCTGACCAGCCCGGCCGGCCGCTGCAGGCCGACGCGTTCGAAGGTGACCGCAGAGGCCAGCGCGACGCGCAGGTTCTCCAGTTCGGACGGATCGGCCGAGACTACCGGGATTTCGGCCAGCAGGGGCTGGCCCGGCTTGGACAGGACACGGATGTCACCCAAGCCCAGGGCAAGCGCCGAACTGCTGGCCAGGGCCAGCAGCGCGGTGGAAAGATAGAGGAGCGGGCGCTTTGCGCCCCTGGCCCGTTTATTCATGGGCGACACTATAAAGCGTGCGGACCGGGGTCCGCACCCACCGAGGGGGGACCTTCGGTAGTGCCGGCCACTGGCCGGCAGACACGCACGCCCCCATCACGGCAATGCCGGCCAACGGCCGGCACTACCGGTGAGGCAACCGCTGTGATCAGCGCTGTTCGGCGGCGACCAGCTCGGCCAGCTGCACGGCGTTCAGGGCAGCGCCCTTGCGCACGTTGTCCGACACGATCCACAGGTTCAGGCCACGCGGGTGCGACAGGTCCTCGCGGATACGGCCGACATACACCGCATCGGTCCCCGAAGCATGGGTAACCGGAGTCGGATAACCACCGGCCTCGTGACGATCCACCACTTCGATGCCCGGCGACTGCTCCAGCAGCGCGCGCGCTTCAGCGACGGTGACCTTGTCGCGCGTCTCGATCGCCACCGACTCGGAGTGGCCGTAGAACACCGGCACGCGCACCGCGGTCGGGTTCACCAGGATGCTGTCGTCACCCAGGATCTTGCGGGTTTCCCAGATCAGCTTCATCTCTTCCTTGGTGAAGCCATTGTCCTGGAAGTCATCGATGTGCGGGATCAGGTTGAAGGCGATCTGCACCGGGAAGCGCTGCGGATCGATCTCCTGGAAGCTGAGCAGCTGGCCGGTCTGCTTGCCCAGTTCCTCCATCGCCGAGCGGCCACCGCCGGACACCGACTGGTAGGTGGACACATTGATGCGTTCGATACCGTACTTGCGGTGCAGCGGCGCCAGCGCCACCAGCATCTGCATGGTCGAGCAGTTCGGGTTGGCGATGATGCCGCGCGGACGGTTGGCGACCTGCTCCGGGTTGACCTCGGACACCACCAGCGGCACGTCATCGTCGTAACGGAAGGCCGAGGAGTTGTCGATCACCACCGCACCGGCGGCGGCGAACTTCGGTGCGTATTCCTTGGACACGCTGCCGCCAGCCGAGAACAGCGCGATCTCGACACCGGTCGGATCGAAGGTGGCCAGGTCCTGGACCTTGACCTTCTGGCCGTTGAATTCGATCTCGCCGCCGGCCGAACGCTCGGAGGCGAGGACGCTCAGGGTGCCGACCGGGAAATCACGCTCGGCCAGGATCGACAACATGGTCTCGCCAACGGCGCCGGTGGCACCGACGACGGCGACGTGGAAACTGCGCTGTGCATTGCTCATGGGGAACTCTCACGAAAACGGGAATGGGGGAAATCACGCACGACAGCTGGGTTCGGGGAACCTCCTCAAGCGGGGCGCGCGGAGGTTCCCTATCGTTTCCCGGTTTTTTTGCCCAGCGTCACGCGCGCGGCCATCGCCGCGTCAGCGTTGATCGCGCTCGGCATCCGCGACGGGCCGCTGTCCAGGCCGAGCCCGGCAGCCAGATTATCCACGGCCAGCTGTACCATCGCCGTGCGCGTGGCCAGCGAGGCGCTGCCGATATGCGGAGTGAGCACCACGTTGCGCAGCGCCAGCAGCTCCGGGCGCACCGTCGGCTCGCCCTCGTACACATCCAGGCCGGCGGCCGCCAGGTGGCCGTTGGCCAGTGCGTCGGCCAGCGCCAGTTCGTCGACGATGCCGCCGCGGGCGATGTTCACCAGGGTTGCCGTCGGCTTCATCTTCGCCAGCGCAGCCGCATCGATGATGTGATGCGAGGCCGGCGTGTAGGGCAGCACCGTGACCAGATGGTCGGACTGTGCCAGCAGTGTATCCAGGTCCACGTAGGTCGCGCTGAGCGACGCCTCGGTATCGGCCGACAACCGTGAACGGTTGTGGTACAGCACCTTCATGCCGAAACCGTGCGCGCCGCGGCGGGCGATGCCCTGGCCGATGCGGCCCATGCCAAGGATGCCCAGCGTGCTGCCATGGACATCCGCGCCCAGCATGGTCTGGAACGACCACTGCTGCCACTGCCCTTCACGCAGCCAGCGCTCGGACTCGGTGATCCGGCGCGCGGTTGCCATCATCAGGGCAAAACCGAAATCGGCGGTGGTTTCGCTCAGCACGTCCGGCGTGTTGCTGGCGAGGATGCCGGCCGCGCTGAGCGCGTCGACATCCAGGTTGTTGTAGCCGACGCCGACGTTGGCGATCACCTGCAGCTGCGTGGCCGCCGCCACCTGGGCCGCACCGATACGCTCGTTGAGGGTGATGATCGCGCCGTCGGCGCTGGCCAGCTGTGCGGCGATCTGGTCCGGCGACCAGGCGGTGACGGTGTCGGTGCTGCGCAACTGCACGCGATCGCGCAGCGGCGCGATGGCCGCCTCGATCAGCGGCTGGCTCACCCACACGGTCGGCCGCGTGTCAGCCATCGATCTGCCCGGGAATGCGCGGGGTGATCGTGCCGACATCGCCGCACTGCGCGCGATGGCGCAGCGCCTGGTCCATCAGCACCAGCGCCACCATCGCCTCGGCGATGGGCGTGGCGCGGATGCCGACGCAGGGATCGTGGCGTCCGGTGGTGATCACCTCGACCACGTTGCCGGCCGTATCCAGCGACGGGCCCGGCAGGCGCAGGCTGGAAGTCGGCTTCAGGGCGATCGACGCAACGACCGGCTGGCCGGTGGAGATGCCACCGAGGATGCCGCCGGCATGGTTGCTGGCGAAGCCCTGCGGGGTCAGCAGGTCGCGGTGTTCAGTGCCCTTCTGCGCGGCGCTGGCGAAACCGTCGCCGATCTCCACGCCCTTCACCGCATTGATGCTCATCAGCGCAGCGGCCAGTTCGCCATCAAGCTTGCCGTAGATCGGCTCACCCCAGCCCGGCGGCACGTTGTCGGCGACCACGTCCACGCGCGCACCGACCGAATCACCGGACTTGCGCAGCGCATCCATGTACGCCTCGAGTTCCGGCACCTGTGCGGCGTGCGGCCAGAAGAACGGATTGTCTTCCACCGCCGACCAGTCGAAACCGGCCGGGGTGATGTCGCCCAGCTGCGACAGGTAGCCACGCACGGTGACGCCGAAACGCTCGGCCAGCCACTTCTTGGCGACCACGCCAGCGGCCACGCGCATGGTGGTCTCGCGTGCCGAGGAACGGCCACCACCGCGCGGATCGCGAATGCCGTACTTGTGCCAGTAACTGTAGTCGGCATGGCCCGGGCGGAACTGCTGGCCGATGTTGGCGTAGTCCTTGCTGCGCTGGTCGGTGTTGCGGATCAGCAGCGCGATCGGGGTGCCGGTGGTCAGGCCCTCGTATACGCCGGACAGGATCTCGACCTCGTCGGCCTCGCGACGCGCGGAAGTGTGCCGGCTCTTGCCGGTCGCACGGCGCTGCAGGTCGTGGGCGAATTCGGCCGCGTCCAGCGCCAGCCCCGGAGGGCAGCCATCGATCACGCAGCCGATGGCCGGCCCGTGCGACTCGCCGAACGTGGTGACGGTGAACAGCTTGCCGAACGAATTGGAGCTCACGGGCGCTGCGCCGCCAGTTCGGTGATGCGTGCGCTGTGGGCGATCAGCTCGCGGCATTCGACCGCGAAGATGCCCATCTGGCCGACCTTGAATTCGATCCAGGAAAAATCGACTTCCGGCAGCAGCTTGACCAGATGCTGTTCGGACTCACCCACTTCACAGATCAGCAGACCGTCTTCGCTCAGGTGCAGCGGGGCGTCGCGCAGGATCTTCAACACCAGGTCCAGGCCATCATCACCGGCACGCAGGCCCATTTCCGGCTCGTAGGAATATTCCTGCGGCAGGGCATCAGTCTCGTCGTTGGTGACGTACGGCGGGTTGGTGACGATCAGGTCGTAGTGGCGGCCGGTCAGGCCATTGAACAGGTCCGACTTGATCAGGGTGACGTTGTGCGCCTGCAGGCGCTCCTTGTTCTCCTCGGCCAGCGACAGTGCGTCGTCACTCAGGTCGACGCCGTCCACTTCCCAGTTCGGGTAGTAGTGGCCCATGGCGATGGCGATGCAGCCCGAACCGGTGCAAAGGTCCAGCGCACGGCTGACATCGCGGCCGGCCAGCCACGGCTCGAAGCCGCATTCGATCAGTTCGGCGATCGGCGAGCGCGGCACCAGCGCGCGCGCGTCGCTCTTGAAGCTCAGGCCGGCGAACCAGGCCTCACCGGTCAGGTAGGCGGCCGGGATGCGTTCATCGATGCGACGCTGGAACAGCTCCAGCACGCGCAACTTTTCGGCCTGCAGCAGGCGTGCCTGGCCGTAGGCCGGACCGAGGTCGTGCGGCAGGTGCAGGCTGTGCAGCACCAGCTGGGTGGCCTCGTCCAGCGCATTGTCGTAGCTGTGCCCGAAGGTCAGCCCGGCTTCGTTGAAACGGCTGGTGCCGTAGCGGATCAGATCGATGATCGTATGGAGTTCGGCGGCCGTTTCAGCGGTCATGGCGGTACTGCGGGCAAAGTGGCCCCCGATTATAGGGGCTGGCGCCCGCGGCGGCATCCGTTGCGGCGGAAACGATCGGGCCGCAGCCGGTATGATGGAGCCCATTTCGCGCGGGAGCCCCCATGTTCAATCGCAACGCCGGCATCATCCTGCTGATCGCCCTGGCCGCGGGGCTCGGCCTGCTCGCCGCCCAGCAGGTGTTCGCGCCGAAGCCGCCGGCCAACGCCCCGGCCACCGAAGCGATCACCCTGTACCCGCAGCCGCGTGAACTGCCCGACTTCAACCTGGCCCAGTCCGACGGCACTCGCCTGATCCCGGGCGAGCTGAAGGGCCACTGGACCCTGGTGTTCCTGGGCTTCACCTTCTGCCCGGACGTCTGCCCGACCACCCTGGCCGAGCTGGCCGGCGCGCAGAACCAGTGGGAAGCCCTGCCCGACAGCCTGCGCCCACGCGTGCTGTTCATCTCGGTCGACCCGGACCGCGACAGCGCCACCCGCCTCGGCGAGTACGTGCACGGCTTCCACAAGGACACCCTGGCTGCCACCGCCGATATCCCCTCGCTCGAGCGCTTCGCCACCTCGCTGGGCTTCGTGTTCCAGAAAGTGCCGGGCAAGCATTTCGACGAGAACGCCGAGGATTACACCGTCGAGCATTCGGCCAGCCTGGCCGTGCTCGACCCGCAGGGCCGCCTTGCCGGCCTGGTGCGCCCTCCGTTCAACGCGCCGGCGATCGCCCGCGACCTGCACAAGCTGACCGAGAAAACCGCCCCATGAGCCTCACCACCGCCCTGACGTACGCCCTGCCCCATCGCCTGCTGTCCTCGATGGCACGCTCGCTGGCGTACTCGGACGATCCGCGCGTGTCGCGCTGGCTGATCGACACCGTCACCCGCAAGTTCAACGTCAACCTGGACGAAGCGGCCAACCCGGACCCGCGCAGCTATGCGACCTTCAACCAGTTCTTCACCCGCGCGTTGAAGCCGGGCGCCCGCGTGGCCGACGCCGATCCGCGCAGCCTGGTGATGCCGGCCGACGGCAGGATCAGCCAGCTCGGCAGGATCGAGGCCGGCCGCATCTTCCAGGCCAAGGGCCAGTCGTTCACTGCCGCCGAACTGCTGGGCAGCGCCGAGGATGCCAAGCCTTACAACGATGGCCTGTACGCCACCGTGTACCTGTCGCCGCGCGACTACCATCGCGTGCACATGCCGTGGACCGGCACCCTGCGTGAAACCGTGCACGTGCCAGGACGCCTGTTCAGTGTCGGTCCCGCAGCCGTCAACGGCGTACCGCGCCTGTTCGCACGCAACGAGCGCCTGGTTTGCCACTTCGACACCAGCTTCGGCCCGATGGCCAGCGTGATGGTCGGCGCGCTGCTGGTGTCCGGCGTGGAAACCGTGTGGAGCGGCGAGGAGATCCCGGCCTACGGCGACCGCATCACCCGCAAGGACTACCGCGGCCAGGGCATCAAGCTGGAGCGTTTCGCCGAGATGGCACGCTTCAATTACGGCTCGACCGTGGTGGTGCTGCTGCCGCCGGGCGTGGCCGAGTTCGCACCGCATCTGGATGCCGAGCATCCGGTGCAGCTGGGCCAGGCGCTGGCAAAGCTGCGCTGACCGTAGATCCACGCGATGCGTGGATGAATTCAACGGGATGCCGGCCAGCGGCCGGCACTACCGGGTCTGTAGAGCCGAGCATGGGCTCGGCTCTACAGACGCAGGACGATTACTGCAGGACCGGTGCCGGGCCGACGTCCATGCCGTCGTAGTCTTCCACGCCGTGCTCCGCGGCCAGCGCCGCGAATTCCTGGTTGCGGCGGTCCAGCGAGGCTTCGTCGTGGATTTCCACGCGCTCCACGTGCAGCACGTGGAACGGCGCGTCGCCCTCTTCCGGCTCCTGCTCGAAGAGTTCCACGAACGTGTAGCCCTGCGCCTGCAGGTGCTGGGCCAGCGCCCGCAGCGGCTCGGCACTGGCGTGGACGAAGAAATACCCCCACAGCAACGGGCCATTGATGTCCCAGTCGGTGTTCTCGCGGAGGTTGGCGAACAGGTTGCGGGTGGCTTCGAGGTCCATACGGATTCCAGTGGTCTTGGGAATTACTTGTCGCAGCCCTGCAGCTTCAGCGTCTGGCCCTGGCGCAGGCTGTAGGCCGGAGCCTTCAGGCCGTTGGCGCGGGCCAGGGTCGGCAGGTCGCACTGGAACTTCGCGGCGATGGCGCCCAGGGTCTCCCCCCGGCCCACCTTGTGGCTGCGCGCCGGCTTCGGCCGGGCGGCCGGCGCCGGGCGCGGTGCCGCCACTGCAGCCACCGGTGCGGTCGGCACGCTGGTGGATGCAGCCGCGTCGGCCACCGGCACCACGCCGCCCACCGCCACGCTGCCGGTATAGCTCGCCGCGGTCGGGCGCTTGATCGCCGCGTTGAGATCAGCGGTGATCAGCGTGCGGGCGAGGTCGGCACGCGGACCACTGACACAATTTCGCTGGTACAGGCCGGCGATGCGGGTGGTGGCGTTGATCAGCGTACCGGCCGGAATCCAGCCATCGGCTTCATAACGCGGGTTGAGGTTGCGCAGCGCGCGCATGTAACCATCACGGGTGCCGTGGCTGCCCAGGCAGATGGTCAGTTCGTAGATGGTGGTGGACTTGGCCAGCCGCAGCGTGGCCGGCTGCGCGCTGATCTTCGGGAACTCCACGCCGTACTGCTGCGGGTGCAGGAAGATCCAGGCCGCGGCGATCACCATCGGCACGTAGTCCTTGGTCTCGCCCGGGAACTGGTTGTAGACGCTGTCGGTCCAGAAGCTCTGCCCACCGCTCTGCTTGAACACGCGCGCAGCACGGCCTTCGCCACCGTTATAGGCGGCCACCGACATTTCCACGTTGTTGTTCAGTTCACGCAGACGCTCGTTGAGGTAGCTGGCGCTGGCCTCGGCGGCGCTGCGCGCGTCGAAGCGGGTATCGAAGCCGGTGCCGTCCGGGCCCAGGCCGAAACGGCGGCCGGTGGCTGGCATGAACTGCATCAGGCCGGCGGCGCCGGCGCGCGAGGAAGCATGCACACGGCCATTGGATTCCTTGGCCATGATCCCGAACAGCAGCGCCTCGGGCAGGCCACGCTTCTCCCACTCCGGCCACATCACCGCGCGCAGGTTCTGGTAATTCTCGTAGCTGGTCAGCAGCGCCGGGCGCATGTCGGTCAGCCAGCGGCGGATGCCGGCCTGCACCGCCGGGTTGTACTCGACCATCGTGTCGAAGGCGTGCCGCTTGTCGTTCAGCAGCGCGGCAGCGCGCGCGGCCTCGGGCACGTCGGCGGTGAGCGGGCCGATGTGGTCCGGGTCGGCTTCCAGGCGGTCACCGCCCTCGTCGGCCACGTCATCGCTGGCGGCGGCATCGGCGTCGTGCTTGAGCAGCCGCTTGTAGCTGGCCAGCAGGGTCCCCATCTGGCAGCCCTTCTGCTTGACGCAGTCGTTGAGGACATCTTCCATGTCCTCCAGCGCGGCATCGGCCTCGTTGCTGCCCTTGGGATCGGCGTTGGCGACCAGCAGCAGGGCATCGCCGTAGCGCTTTTCGGCGGCGGTCATGCGCTGCTGCAGCGCATCCACCTTCACCTTGTCCCGGGCCGAAACCCGCTGTGCGTAGGCGTCGGGCGCCAGGGAAACCAGGCCGGCCAGGGCCAGCAGCGGCCAACCGCGGGAAATCAGGACAGGAACGGGCATTGATGGCACTGTGTGCGAAACAGGCAGGCAGAGTAGCGGCGCCGCCAAGGTCCGGGCAAGCCGACCTTCGGACCGTCACTGCCGGCGGTTAACATTGGACTATTCATCACAAGGGCTGGACCATGGATCCGATTCTGCTCGGCAAAGGCATTACCGACGATATTGCCGTCACCCTGCTGCCGAAACTCGGCAACCGCCACGGTCTGGTGGCCGGCGCCACCGGTACCGGCAAGACCGTGACCCTGATGACCCTGGCCGAGGGCTTCTCGCGACGGGGCGTGCCGGTGTTCCTGGCCGATGTGAAGGGCGATGTCTCCGGCCTGGCCGTGCCCGGCAGCGGCGCCGAGAACCTGCTCCAGCGTGCCGCCGAGATCGGCGTGGCCGACTATGCGCCGGCCGCCAGCCCGACCCTTTTCTGGGATCTGTACGGCAAGCTGGGCCACCCGGTGCGCACCACGGTCAGCGAGATGGGCCCGACCCTGCTGGCGCGCATCCTCGAATTGAACGACACCCAGGCCGGGGTACTCGACATCGTATTCAAGTTGGCCGACGACCGCGGCCTGCTGCTGCTGGACATGGACGACCTGCGCGCCCTGCTCGGCCTGGTCGCCGAGGAGCGCAAGGACATTTCCACCGAGTACGGCCTGGTCAGTGCGCAGTCGATCGCGGCCATCCAGCGTTCGGTGCTGCGCCTGGCGCAGGACGGTGGCGAGAATTTCTTCGGCGAACCGGCGCTTGAACTGGCCGACATCATGCGGGTCAACCACGACGGCCGCGGCATGATCGGCATCCTCGCCGCCGACCAGCTGGTGCTCAAGCCCAGGCTTTATTCCACCTTCCTGCTGTGGCTGCTGTCGGAACTGTTCGAGCAGCTGCCGGAAGTGGGCGACCTGGACAAGCCGAAGCTGGTCTTCATCTTCGACGAGGCGCACCTGCTGTTCGATGATGCACCGCCGTCGCTGGTGCAGCGCATCGAGCAGGTGGTGCGCCTGATCCGTTCCAAGGGCGTGGGCGTGTACTTCTGCTCGCAGTTCCCCGACGACGTGCCGGGCAACATTCTCGGCCAGCTGGGCAATCGCGTGCAGCACGCACTGCGTGCGTTCACCCCGCGCGACCAGAAGGCGGTGAAAACCGCGGCCGAGACGTTCGTGCCGAATCCGAAGCTGGACGTGGCCAAGGTACTGAGCCAGCTCGGCACCGGCGAGGCGCTGGTATCCACGCTGCAGGACAAGGGCGTGCCGATGCCCGTGCAGCAGACGTTGATCGCGCCGCCGCGCTGCCGGATGGGCCCGATCACCGAGGCCGAGCGCGCACAGGTACGCGCCGGCAGCCCGGTCGGCAGCCGCTACGACACCGCGATCAACCGCGAATCGGCCGCCGAACTGCTGGCCCAGCGCGCGCAGAAGAGCATCGAGCAGGCACAGGCGCCGGCCGCGCGCAGCCGCGAGCAGGACGAAGCACAGGAGGGTGGTTTCGGCCAGGCCATCAAGGATGCGATCTTCGGCACCAAGCGCCGCCAGGGCATGATCGAAACCATGGCCAAGCAGACCACGCGCACTGTCGGCACCAAGCTGGGCAACCAGATCGTGCGCGGCATCCTCGGTGGCATCTTCGGCGGCAAGCGCTGATCTGCCACGGCCGGGGTCAGAGCCCTTTCCGCTGGAAAGGGATCTGACCCCAGGGTCGGATCCCTCCCGCCAGGGAGGGCTCCGACCCCGCTCCCCGTTCGTCATCCAGAAAAGAAGCCGTATTGCATGTCCCGTTGGCGTCCCCCCGCAGAAAAAAGCACCGCCCTGATCACCGCCTCCGGGCATGCGCGACTGAAGGCCGAACTGGATGAGCTATGGCGCGTGCGTCGCCCGGAGGTGGTGAAAGCGCTCGCCGCCGCTGCCGCAGAAGGCGACCGTTCCGAGAACGCCGAGTACACCTACCGCAAGAAGCAACTGGGCGAGATCGACCGCCGCGTGCGCTACCTGACCAAGCGGCTGGAATCGCTGCGCGTGGTCGATACCACGCCAACCGATCCGCTGGCAGTGTTCTTCGGCGCGTGGGTGGAACTGGAGAATGTGGACAGCGGCGACACCAGCCGCTATCGCATTGTCGGTCCGGATGAGACCGATGCGGGCCTGGGCTGGATCAGCATCGATTCCCCCCTGGCGCGTGCGCTGCTGAAGAAGCGGCTGGATGATGAGTTCTCGGTGGAGCTGCCTGGCGGGCAGTTCACCTTTGCGGTGATCGGGGTGGAGTACGAGCCTGTGTAGCGTCGAGCCATGCTCGACCTCGCTGTCCATGCGGAGCCGAGCCCATGTTCGGCTGATGCGCCGCGCAGCCGAGCATGGGCTCGGCTCTACAACGGCGGTGGGTATGTGCGCCCCGCACGCAACGGGCGGAAATAGTCGGCATTGCGATAGAAGGCGGAATCCTGCACGCCATGCCAGCCGGGAATACCGGCCAATGGCAACGGCCGCAGCTGCAGCGGATCGGTTACTGCCCTGCCCTCGGCGATGGCCGCGGTCACCGCGTCAACACAGGCCGCATCGGCATCGCTTTGCACCACCACGCACTTGCCCACCAGCAATCGCCCCGGCAGCAGCGCCTGCTCCATCAGCGCATGCCCGAACACCGCCACGATGGCGATGTCGCCGCTGTGCCAGCGCGTCGGCTCGAACACTGCAGGCCAGTCATGCCCATCCCATGCGCGCAGCACAGTGCCATCGCGCACACGCACGATCACGCCGGCTTCGTCGAACTGGGTCAAGGCGGCCTGCGCGCGGTTGCGCTGGCCGGGTGGCATCCCCTCGATATGCAGGCACTGCCGCACGTTGAGCGCTCGCTTCAGCTGCGGCTGTGAGGCCCACACCAGCGCATTGAACAGGTCGTGCCAGTTGCCGGCACGGGTGGCGATGCGTCCCTGCGCGATACGCACTTCGTAGTGCAGGCCATCGGCCAGCAGCGCGGCGTCCTGTTCAACCAGGCGCTTGCCAGGCACGGCCAGGCGTGCATCGAGCGCCGCGATGGACGGCCATGCGGTGCCGTCCAGCAGGTCACGGAAGTCCTGAAGCCCGGCAAACAACGGGTGCTCGAACCGCCGTGCAGCTACCGCCGCACGTGGCGGCGGTACGAAGCGCCGTGAACCGCCGCCGTTGCCGGTGGCGGCCGTCGCTGCGGTCACAGCACCTTGAGGTCGAACGCCGGACGGGGGGCGGCCGCCAGCGCGTCACCGTACAGGTCGTGCTCGTCGCTCTCGGTGATCTCCACGTCGACGAATTCGCCCACGCGCAGCGGCACCTGGTCGGCATTCTGGATGTGCACCAGGCCGTCGATCTCCGGGGCATCGGCCTTGGAGCGGGCCACGGCGATATCGCCTTCGATGGCGTCGACCAGGCACTGCTGCACGGTGCCGATCTTGGCTTCCAGGCGTGCGGCGGAAATCTGCGCCTGCTTCTCCATGAAGCGGGCCAGACGCTCCTGCTTCACCTCTTCCGGCACGGCGTCAGGCAACTCGTTGGCGGTGGCACCCTCGACCGGCGAGTAGGCGAACGCACCGACGCGATCCAGCTGCGCCTCGTCGAGGAACGACAGCAGTTCCTCGAACTCGGCTTCGGTCTCGCCCGGGAAGCCGACGATGAAGGTCGAACGCACAGTGATGTCCGGCGCGATACGGCGCCAGTTCTGCACGCGCTCCAGGGTCTTCTCCACCGCGCCGGGGCGCTTCATCAGGCGCAGGATGCGCGGGCTGGCATGCTGGAACGGGATGTCCAGGTACGGCAGGATGCGGTTCTCGGCCATCAGCGGCACCACTTCGTCCACGTGCGGATACGGGTAGACGTAGTGCATGCGCACCCATGCATCCAGCTCCGACAGGCCTTCGCACAGCGCCTTCAAACGGGTCTGGTAGGCCTTGTCGCGCCACATCTTTTCGGCGTACTTCACGTCCACGCCGTAGGCCGAGGTGTCCTGCGATACCACCAGCAGCTCGCGCACGCCGCCACGCACCAGGCGCTCGGCTTCACGCAGCACCTCGTCAACCGGGCGCGAGACCAGCTTGCCGCGCATCGACGGAATGATGCAGAAGCTGCATTTGTGGTTGCAGCCCTCGGAAATCTTCAGGTACGCGTAGTGCCGCGGAGTCAGCTTGATACCGTAGTCGGGCACCAGGTCCACGAACGGATCGTGCTTGGGCGGCAGTGCTTCATGCACCGCTTCCATCACGCTCTGGTAATCCTGCGGGCCGGACACCGCCAGCACGTTGGGGTACGCCTCGCGGATCTGCTCCGGGCGCTTGCCCAGGCAGCCGGTGACGATGACCTTGCCGTTCTGGTTCATCGCCTCGCCGATCGCGTCCAGCGACTCGGTCACCGCCGAATCGATGAAGCCACAGGTGTTGACCACCACCACGTCGGCCGAATCGTAGGACGGGACGATGTCGTAGCCTTCCGAGCGGAGCTGGGTGAGGATGCGCTCGGAATCGACGAGGGCCTTCGGGCAGCCAAGGCTGACGAAGCCGACTTTGGGGTTCAGCTGGGACATGGAAATCGCGGGACTCTGGGGGCCTGGGCCCCTGCCGCCATGGCAGGGGTTCCTGGGGGCCGGGGCCTGAAAGGGCGCCAGTATACCGGGGTTGGCGGCGTCGCTCTGAACGGCCAGCCGCCCGATCGCGCACAGCCACTGACACCGCGCTAACCCGCGCAGCAACGACAATGCAGCCCTGTCCCCTGCAACGAGAGTAGATGACGATGGCCGAATGGATCACCCTGGATACGCATCACGGCCCGGTACGGGCGTGGCAGGCCCTGCCGGAAGGCACCGCGCGCGGCGGCCTGGTGGTGGTGCAGGAAATCTTCGGCGCCAATCCGCATATCCGCAGCGTGGCCGAGCGCTTCGCGGCGGAAGGTTATGCGGTGCTGGCGCCCTCGTTCTTTGACCTGCTCGATGGCCCCGACGCCGATCCGGACGCGCTGCCCTACGACGCCGAAGGCGTGAAGCAGGGCCTGGAACGGGTCGGCGCGCTGGGCATGGAGCGGGCGCTGGAAGTGGTCCGCGCCGCGGCCACCCGGCTGGCCCCCTACGGCAAGGTCGGCACCGTCGGCTACTGCTGGGGCGGTACGGTGGCGATGCTGTCCGCAGTGCGCCTGGGGCTGCCGTCGGTCAGCTACTACGGCGCACGCAACGTCCAGTTCCTTGATGAGACACCCAAGGCGCCGGTGATCTTCCACTTCGGCGCCCAGGACCGCAGCATCCCGCCGGAAGCAGTGCAGGCCCACCGCGAGAAGCTGCCGCAGATGGCCACCTACGTCTATCCGGCCGATCATGCCTTCAACCGGGAGGTCGGACATGCGTATGATCCAGACAGCGCCGCCCTGGCGCTGCAACGCACCCTGGACTTCTTCTCGGAGCATCTTGGATGAGCGAATTCGAACTCGATTCACGCCTGGCCACCGATAGCGTGCTGGTGGCGGAAGGACCGTTGTCGCAAGTGCGACTGATGAACGACGAACGATTCCCCTGGCTGGTGCTGGTACCGCGCCTGGCCGGGGTCACCGAGTGGATCGAGCTGGACGGCGAGCAGCAGGACAAGCTGCGCACCGAGCTCAACCGCGCCTGCAAGGCCCTGAAGGGCTCCGACGGAGTGGAAAAGATCAACATCGGGGCGCTGGGCAATATCGTGCGCCAGCTGCACTTCCATGTGATCGGCCGCCATGACGGTGATCCGGCCTGGCCGGGCCCGGTCTGGGGCAGCGGCCCGGCGCACCGCTACGAGCCGGCGGCGCTGGACCAGCATGTCGCCTACTGGAAGGAACGGCTAGGATATCCGGCCCTGTCCTGAGCCTCCGCCGACCCGATGCGATTCAACCTCGTTGCCGCCGTCCTGCTGATCCTGATCGGCCTGTTCATGCTCGCCAGCAATCTCGGCTGGACGCACCTGAACCTGTCCAAGCTGCTGATGACCTGGTGGCCGGTGGCCCTGGTGGGTGTCGGCATCGCGATGCTGTTCGGTCGCGGCAAGTAAGGAAGGCGGCGCATTGCGCCGCCTTCCTTCATGTAGAGCCGAGCCATGCCCGGCGGCCCGGCATTGAAGCCGAGCATGGCTCGGCTCCACAAATCGCCTGCAATCTTCAGGTCCGCGGCAGGGTCACGCCGGTCTGGCCCTGGTACTTGCCGCCACGGTCGCGGTACGACGTCTCGCAGATGTCATCGGCGGCCGCCTGGAAGAACAGCATCTGCGCCACGCCTTCGTTGGCGTAGATGCGCGCCGGCAGCGGCGTGGTGTTGCTGAATTCCAGGGTGACGTGGCCTTCCCATTCCGGCTCCAGCGGCGTCACGTTGACGATGATGCCGCAGCGCGCGTAGGTGCTCTTGCCCAGGCACACCACCAGGGTATCGCGCGGAATGCGGAAGTACTCCACGGTACGCGCCAGCGCGAAGCTGTTCGGCGGGATGATGCACTCATCGCCGACGATATCCACGAAGCTGCCCGGATCGAAGTGCTTGGGATCGACGATCGTCGAGTTGATGTTGGTGAACACCTTGAACTCGCGCGAGCAGCGCACGTCATAACCATAGCTGGACGTGCCGTAGCTGACGATGCGCTGGCCGTTGGCCTGCTTGACCTGCCCGGCCTCGAACGGCTCGATCATGCCGTGCTGCTCGGACATGCGGCGGATCCAACGGTCACTCTTGATGCTCATGCTTTGTCCTGGGGGGATACGAGGGGGCGCGAGGATTCTAGCAGGGGGCCGGCCTGCGCCGGCGGCCCCTGCACCTGCACTTACAGCAGCGAGGACAGGATCGGGATCGAGGCCCGCGGGCGCTTGCCGACTTCCTCGATCAGGCGCTGCGCGGCATGGCGGTAGGCCTGGGCCGGTGCCGAATCCGGCTGGGCCACGGTGATCGGCGTGCCTGCATCGCCCTGCTCGCGGATGCCGATCTGCAGCGGCAGCGAGCCCAGCAGCGGCACGCCGTACTGCGCGGCCATGCGCTCGCCGCCGCCCTCGCCGAACAGGTGCTCGATGTGCCCGCAGCTGCTGCACGTGTGCACCGCCATGTTCTCGACGATGCCCAGCACCGGCACCTCGACCTTCTCGAACATCTTCAGCGCCTTCTTCGCATCCAGCGTGGCGATGTCCTGCGGCGTGGTGACGATCACCGCACCGGCCAGCGGAATCTTCTGGGTCAGGGTCAGCTGGATGTCACCCGTGCCCGGCGGCAGGTCGATCAGCAGGAAATCCAGGTCGTCCCACAGGGTATCGTTGAACAGCTGGGTCATCGCCGAGGTGGCCATCGGGCCGCGCCAGATCATCGGGGTGTCTTCTTCGATCAGGTAGCCGATCGACATGGTGTCCACGCCGAACGCACGCAGAGGCTCGATGCTCTTGTTGTCCGGGCTTTCCGGGCGGCCGGACAGCCCCAGCATGGCCGGCACGCTGGGGCCGTAGATGTCGGCGTCGAGCACGCCCACCCGCGCACCGAGCTGTTGCAGCGCCACGGCCAGGTTCACCGAGGTGGTGGACTTGCCGACGCCGCCCTTGCCCGAACCGACCGCGATGACATTGCGGATGCGGGCATGCGGCGCAAGTCCCTTCTGGACCTGGCTGGCATGGGGACGGCGGGGAGAACTGTTCACAACGAGCACCGGCGGAGTCAGGGGGATAACCCAACATCATACAAGCTGGACGTAACCTGACTGAAATTCAGGATTGCGACGGATTCGTGCACAGATTGTTAAGTTCATGTTACGTTCGATCAGCACTGTTTTGAGCTGCGGAGCCCGCTGTTCCGGCCCGCGCGATGGCGCATGCGCAGTGCCGTTTTTGTTTTTTGCTCTCCATTGGAACTACATGAAACACGTCAGCAATACCGCACGTCGCAACACGCTCGCCGTCGCCCTGATTTCCGCTCTGATGGCCGCCGCCCCGGCAATGGCCCAGGACAAGGCGACCAACCTGGACAAGATCACCGTCACCGGTTCGCTGATCCCGCAGACCCAGGTCGAAACCCAGACCCCGGTGATGTCCATCACCGCCGAAGACATCCAGACCCGCGGCTTCAGCAGTGTTGCTGAAGTGCTGCAGCAGTCATCGCTGACCACCGGCGGCCTGCAGGGTGGCCAGACCTCGGGTGCGTTCACCCAGGGCGCCGAAGCCGCCGGCATGTTCGGCCTGAATCCGGGCTACACCAAGTACCTGATCAACGGCCGCCCGATGCTCTCGTATCCGGCGCTGTACAACGGCAGCGAGTCGTTCAACAACATCAGCGGCATTCCGATCGACATCGTCGAGCGCATCGAAGTCCTGCCGGGCGGCCAGTCGTCGCTGTACGGCTCGGACGCGATCGCCGGCGTGGTCAACATCATCCTGAAGGAACGCATGGACGGCGGCACGATGTCGATCCGTGGCGGTACCTACACCGAAGGTGGTGGCAGCAACATCCGCTTCAGCGCCGCCAAGGGCTTCAACGCGTTCGACGACCGCTTCCACGCGCTGGTCAACGTGCAGATCGAGAACGGCAGCCCGATCTGGGGCTACCAGCGTGACATCACCAAGCAGAACAACCCGGTCGGTTACACCGCGCAGCTGCCGTCGAACGACTTTGCCGTCATCGGCAACGCCGACAACAAGCTGTACATGATGGACCCGACCCGCTGCGCCAACGTGGCAGGCCTCTACGACGGCACCACCACCGTCGGCAAGCGTGCATCGGGCGAATCCTGCGGCTCGGTGTACAGCGCCGGCTACAAGACCCTGAAGAACGGCAAGAACAGCGGCCAGTTCTACTCGTCGATGACCTTCGACGTGAACGACAACTTCCAGCTGTTCGCCGACGTGCTGTACAGCAAGGAAAAGACCGAGTTCACCTCCGGCTCCAGCGCCCTGTGGTGGGGTACCAAGTCGGTGATGGGCGGCTTCTACGACCAGGGCCTGGGCAAGGTCGTGAACCTGCAGCGCGCCTTCGCGCCGGAAGAAATCGGCCCGGGCCACTACAACAACATCCTGAACTCCGATGAGAGCCGTTCCTACCAGGTCACCCTGGGCGGCAAGGGCATGGTCGGCGACTGGGACTACAGCGCCAGCTTCACCCGCGGCGAATACCGTCTGGACCAGAACCGCTTCGCGCGCTGGAAGGACAAGATCGAAGGCTTCTTCGGCGACACCGTGCTGGGCCCGCGCCTGGGCACCACTGCTGATGGCTTCGGCATCTACAACCCGAACTACACCGCCTTCTACTCGCCGATCACGCCGGACCAGTTCGCCAGCTTCACCGGCTATGGCACCCACCGCAGCAAGACCTGGCAGAACCTGGGTCGCGTGCAGGTGACCAACGGTTCGCTGTTCTCCCTGCCGGGCGGCGACGCCGGCCTGGCCGTCGTGCTGGAAGGTGGCAGCGAGGGCTGGGACTACTCACCCGACCAGGCCTTCGTCGATGGCAACGCGTGGGGCGCCAGCGCCGTGGCCGGTGCCGGCCACCGCAGCAACTACGCGGTGACCAGCGAACTGCGCATGCCGGTGTTCGAGTCGCTGACCGTCAGCGCCTCGGGCCGCTATGACGCCTTCAAGATCGCCGACAAGACCGTCGACAAGGCCACCTACAGCATCGGCCTGGAATACCGTCCGGTGGAAAGCCTGCTGCTGCGCGGCAAGTACGGCACCGCATTCCGCGCGCCGACCCTGTCCGATGCCTTCCAGGGCATGAGCGGCTCGTTCGCCTCCGGCCAGAACGACTACTACCGCTGCAGCCAGATGGGTTACGCGCTGCGTGACGAAGCCTGCTCGTTCTACAAGACCACCTCGGTGTACAGCGAAAAGTCCGGCAACCCGGACCTGAAGCCGATCACCGCCGACGTGTGGAGCGCAGGCGTGGTGTGGGCCCCGGTGAGCAACTTCTCGCTGTCGGTCGACTACTACAACTGGAAGATCAAGAACGAGGTCAAGACCCTGAGCACCGACCAGCTGCTGCTGGCCGAGTACCAGTGCCACAACGGCCTGCCGAACAACACCTCGGCCAGCTGCCAGAACGTGACCGACTGGGTGACCCGCGACGCCGGTGGCAACCTGACCCGCGTTTACACTCCGAAGCTCAACGTGGCCAGCCAGAACCTGGAAGCGGTGACCGTCGGTGCCAAGTACCAGCAGGACCTGGGCCGCTTCGGTTCGCTGATGTTCTCCGGCAACTACACCAACATGCTGAAGCGTGAAGTGGTGGCCCTGCCGGGTGCGCAGAAGCTGGACCTGCTGAGCGATCCGTACAACATGTGGTACTACGACAACTTCGCCAAGGTACGCGGCGACGTGTCGGTGGGCTGGGCCATCTCCAAGTTCACCACCACCGTGTACGCCAACTACGTCGGCAGCACCCCGAACTACCTGGCCTACACCGGCCGCAGCTATGACTACGTCCACGCCTCCGGCGCCAAGGCCGGCAAGTGGGGCTCGTACACCACGTACAACATGAGCCTGAACTACCAGGCACAGGACGATCTGACCCTGTCGCTGATGGTCAACAACGTGTTCAACAAGCTGCCGGAAGGCCAGCGCTACAACTACCCGGGCAACGAATCGACCCCGTTCAACGACGGCTTCTACAGCGTCTACGGCCGTCAGATCTCGGCCCAGGTCAAGTACGACTTCTGATCCCGTCGTATTCCGGACGCCGTGTCTGGACCAGGCCCCGCTTCGGCGGGGCCTTTTTTTTAAGCACCACTGCGCCCCGCCCCCCTGTCCGGCCTATAGCAGAAAGTGTGATCCACAACGCATAAACATCCGGGTTACCGGGAACGCTGATCCAGGACAACGCATTGATCTACAAGGCATATCCGTCATGCTGACATGCTCCTTTGCACGTCGCCATCTTTTGAAACATGCCAAAACAAATCGCCTTATCCATTGATTCTGAAGCGTTTTTTCATCTCCCAACGGCACCTTGATGTGACAGGCCCGTGTTGGCAGCGTTAACGACGTGTTACGGTCGACCTGAATGGAGTCACACTGAACGAATTGTTAATGCGCAGGGAATGCGCCGCCAAGACATTGCTCACTACGGGGATCCACCATGTCTCGCCAACGTTCCACGCTCTCGCGCCACCCTCTGACCCTCGCCCTGCTCGGCACCCTCCTGGCCTCCGGCACTGCCCTGGCCCAGGACGGCAATGCGCCGACCCAGCTTGATCGTGTGACCGTCACCGGGTCGCTGATTCCTCAGACCGAGATCGAGAACCACACGCCCGTCCTGACCGTCACCGCCGAGGATATCCAGACCCGCGGTTTCACCAGCGTCGCCGATGTCCTGCAGCAGTCCTCGCTGTCCACGGGCGGCCTGCAGGGTGGCCAGACCTCCGCATCCTTCACCCAGGGCGCCGAAGCGGCGGGCATGTTCGGCCTCAGCCCGGGCTATACCAAGTACCTGATCAACGGCCGCCCGATGCTCTCGTATCCGGCGCTGTACAACGGCGGCGATACCTTCAACAACATCAGCGGCATCCCGATCGACATCGTCGAGCGCATCGAGATCCTGCCGGGTGGCCAGTCGTCGCTGTACGGCTCGGACGCGATCGCCGGCGTGGTCAACATCATCCTCAAGGAGCGCATGGATGGCGGCGTGCTCAACGTGCGCGGCGGTGCCTACAGCGAAGGTGGCGGCAACAGCTTCCGCTTCAGCGGCGCACGCGGTTTCAACTCCAAGGATGACCGCTTCAATGCACTGGTCAACGTGCAGTATGAGAAGACCAGCCCGATCTGGGGTTACCAGCGCGACCTGACCAAGGTCAACAACCCCGACGGTTACAGCCCGCAGTACGTCTCCAACGATTTCCTGGTGCTGCTGCCGGCCGCCAACAACCGCTACGCGATGATGGACCCGAACCGGTGCGCCAACGTGGCGGGCCAGTTCGACGGCACCACCGTGCTCGGTACCCGCCCGACCGGCCAGGCCTGCGGCTCGGTCTACGGCACCGGTTACAAGACCATCAAGAACGGCAAGGAAAGCGGGCAGATCTACAGCTCGGCCACCTTCGACGTGAACGACAATTTCCAGCTGTTCGGCGACGCGCTGTACAGCCTGGAGGAGGTCAAGTACGCCACCGGTTCCGGTTACACCTGGTGGGGCACCTCCTCGGGCTGGGGCCGCTTCTACGACCAGGCCAGCGGCCAGTACATGAACCTGCAGCGCGTGTTCGCGCCGGAGGACATCGGCGGCGGCGGTTACCGCGACATCATGAACACCGACCGCAACAAGGCCTACCAGGTCACCCTCGGCGGCCGCGGCACCGCAGGCAACTGGGACTACAGCCTCAGCTTCACCCGTGGCGAGTACAAGCTGACCGAGCGCAATTTCGTGCGCTGGAACGACCCGATCAACGACTACTTCGAGCAGCGCGTGCTGGGCCCGGTGCTGGGTACCACCAGCACCGGCTACAACATCTACAGCCCGAACTGGGAAGCGTTCTACGCACCGCTGCCCGCCGGTGACTTCCAGAGCTTCACCGGCTACAGCTACAGCGAAAGCCGCACCTGGCAGAACCTGGCCCGCGCCCAGGTCACCAATGGCTCGCTGTTCAAGCTGCCGGGTGGCGATGCCGGCTTCGCCGTGGTTCTGGAAGGCGGCAGTGAAGGCTGGGATTACACGCCCGACCCGGGCCTGATGGACGGCAGCGTGTGGGGGACCACCGCCGTATCCGGTGCCGGCCATCGCAGCAACTACGCGGTGACCACCGAACTGCGCATGCCGCTGCTGGAAACGCTGACCGTCACCGGCTCCGGCCGCTATGACGCCTTCAAGATCGGCAGCAACACCGTGGACAAGGCCACCTACAGCGTCGGCATCGAGTTCCGCCCGATCGAAAGCCTGTTGTTCCGTGGCAAGTACGGCACGGCGTTCCGCGCACCGACCCTGTCCGATGCCTTCCAGGGTCGCAGCGGTTACTACGCCAACGGCTCCACCGACTACTACCGCTGCGGCCAGCTGGGCTACGACCCGGCCAACACCACCGGCTGCCCGTACGACAGCGTCTCGGTGTTCGGCACCCGCTCGGGCAACCCCGACCTGGAGCCGATCACCGCCGACGTCTGGAATGCAGGCGTCGTGTGGGCACCGATCAACAACCTGTCGCTGTCGGTCGACTACTACAACTGGAAGATCAAGAACGAGGTCGATACGCTCAGCTCCGACCAGCTGCTGCTGGCCGAGTACTACTGCCGCAACGGCCAGTCCAACAACACTTCGGCCAGCTGCCAGAACGTCGATGACTGGATCACCCGTGATGCATCGGGCGTGCTCGACGAGATCTACACGCCGAAGATGAATGTCGCCCGCCAGAACCTGGAAGCACTGACCGCCAGCTTCAAGTACGTGCAGGACATCGGCCGCTTCGGTTCGCTGCAGTTCTCGGCCAACTACACCGACATGCTCAAGCGCAAGCTGCAGCCGCAGCCGGGTGACGAGTTCCTGGACCTGCTGCACGACCCGTATGCGATGTGGGTGTATGACTCGTACGCCAAGGTACGCGCGGACGGTTCGATCGGCTGGGCCAAGGACAACTGGACCACCACCCTGTATGCCAACTACATCGGCAAGACGCCGAATTACATGGCTTACGTGGGCAACGGCTATGACTACGTCCACAGCTCCGGCTACAAGGCAGGCAAGTGGGGTTCCTACACCACCTACAACCTGAGTGTGAACTACCGCGCGATGGAGAACCTGACCCTGTCGCTGATGGTCAACAACGTGTTCAACAAGATGCCGGACAACCAGCGCTACAGCTTCGCCGGCACCAGCGGCCAGCCGTACAACAACTACCTGTACAACGCCTACGGGCGCGCGATCTACGTGCAGGCCAAGTACGCGTTCGGCGTGAAGTAATCCCGCAACCGCAGCAACGGAAAAGCCCCGCCATGGCGGGGCTTTTTCGTGTCCGGCCTGAGCGGATGGAAGAACAGGCCCTGGTGGAACAGGGCCTGCCCATTCCCGGCCCCAGCGGAACTGGCACTTGGGCTCATCGAACGTATCCACGCGCTCCACGAACCGCACATCCGCGTTCGCCGCCTGACCACTATTCTTCGGCATGTAGCCGTAGAAATCGAGTGCAACTTGGCCGAATCGGCCCATATCCCCGTTGTAGAAACCTGTCGAACTCGGCCGACTGCTACAACTGCAAGATCGAGAACGAAGTTGATGCAGCCAGCATAGACCGGCTGCTGCTGGCCGAGTACTACTCCGCAAGGACTCGCCGAAGAGCTCCTCGCCCCCCGTCAGAACATGGCCGACTGGGTCGTACGCGATTCGGCCAGCAACCTGAGCTCGCTGTGCACCCCGAAAATGAGTATGGCCTGCCAAAACCTGCAGGGCCTTATCGTCGGCTTCACGTACTTGCAAGACATCGGCGGCTTCGGTTCGCTGCAGTTCTCGGACAACTACACCAACATGCTGAAGCATGAAGTGCAGGCGCAGCCGGGTGAGGACTTCCAGGACCTGCTGGGCAACCCGAAGTCGATTTGGAATTACGAAAGCTAAGCAAAGGCACGTTCCGACGCATCGGCGGCCTAGTCGCCAGCCAAGTGGACCGCCACGCTGTAGGCGAACTACGGCAGCTTCCTCCGCCCCGCTGATAAACACCCACTCCTGGACGGATGACACGCCTATTTGCGCAAAGTGCGCGTCTCACCACATTCAGCTTCGCGTCATCAAGTTGCCGCCGACAGATCACAATTGATATTAAATGATTGTATTTGTTGCACTTTCAGCTAGCTGCGAACTGGGCCTAGTACCATTTTGTGACATTTGTATGCATTTCTCGTTAAGGCCGTGTTAGGTTCCATGAACGACGCCCGTTATATGAACTTAGATGTAACGAACGGACGGAACAGCACGCTTCAATTCATTAGGGGACCCATAACGATGACGTACAACCGCCCACCTGGCCGTCACCCGCTCAGCAGCGCCCTGCTCGTCGGTCTGCTCGCCGTGGCCGCAGCACCTGCCTTCGCGCAGGAAGCCTCCTCCAACCCGATCGACCTCGATCGCGTCAGTGTGACCGGCTCGCGCATTGCGCGTACGGGCTTTGTGACCCCCTCGCCGGTCACGGCCATCACCGCCGAGGAGATTCGTGCCACCGGTGCGAACAACATCGGCGATCTGATGACGCGCCTGCCAGCGCTGACGCCGACCTACACGCTGGGCAACTCGACCCGCTTCATCGGCACCGCCGGCGTGGGTCTGATGGACCTGCGTGGCATGGGCACCTCGCGCACTCTGGTGCTGGTCAATGGCCGCCGCCACGTCGGCGCGACCTCGGGCTCCTCGGCCGTGGACGTCAACACCATCCCGGTGGAATGGATCGAGCGCGTGGAAGTGATCACCGGTGGTGCCTCGGCCGTGTACGGCGCCGACGCCGTGGCTGGCGTGGTCAACTTCATCATGAAGAAGTCCTTCGACGGCGCCGAAGTGCGCGGTCAGACCGGCATGGCCAGCGAAGGCGGCTTCAACCGCTCCTTCATCAGCGCCTCGGCCGGCACCGACTTCGCTGGTGGCCGCGGCAACGCCGCCGTCGCCCTTGAGTACAGCAAGCAGGACCGCTTCGTCCGCACCGACCGCGCCATCGGCAACGAGTTCTTGGTGTCGGTGCGCAACCCGAACTACGACAGCAGCAAGCCGTCCAGCGAAAGCAACCCGGAAACCGTGCTTGCAGGCCCGGGCGGCAACCACTCGATCTCCTTCGGCGGTACCTTCAACATCGGCACCTTCAACCCGAACAATCCGGCTACCTGGGGCAACCGATACCAGTTCAACCCGGATGGCACCTTCCGCAAGCAGCGCTATGACGGCACCGTGGTCAGCGCAACCAGCTGTGTGAACTGTGATTTCGCCGACCTGAACTCGGTTGCCGACCTGCAGCCGAAGTTCGACCGCAAGAGCATCAACACGGTCGTCAACTTCGACCTGACCGACAACCATCGCCTGTACTTCGAAGGCAAGTACACCGAAACCGAGTCGGACTTCCTGGCACAGCCGTCGTTCGACCAGACCTTGCGCATCCAGCGCGATAACGCTTACGTGTCGCCGGAATTGCGTGCACTGATGACCAGCGCCGGCCTGAGCCAGCTGACCCTGAGCCGCTTCAACGTCGACGCCGGCCAGCGTGGTGAGCACGTGGAGCGCAACACCCAGCGCTTTGTGCTGGGCATGGAAGGCAATCTGACCGAGAACTGGACCTACGACGTTTACGGCAACTGGGGCCAGAGCGAAGTCAAGCGCTGGAACCTCAACAACCGTATCAACGAGCGTTGGCAGGCTGGCCTGGATACCGTGGTCAACCCGGCCACTGGCCAGATCGTCTGCCGCACCACGCTGAACCCGAACGCGACCAACCCCAACAACGGCAACCGCGTGTACTCGCAGTTCGCCCGCGAAGGCTGCGTGCCGTTCTCGGTGTTCGGCAACGGCGCGGTGACCCAGGCCGCGCGTGACTGGATGAACGTCAATTCGTTCAACTACTCGCGCCTGCAGCAGTCGGTGTTCAGCGCATCGCTGGCCAACGGCTCGCTCTTCAGCCTGCCGGCCGGTGACGTCGGCGTGGCTGGTGGCGTTGAATACCGCCGCGAAAAGAGCCGCGAAATCACCGATCCGCTGGCCGCGCAGGGCCTGACCTTCCTCAACGCCATTCCCAACCGCATGGGCAAGTACGACGTGCGCGAGGCCTTCGTTGAAACCACCGTGCCGCTGCTGGCCGACATCCCGGGCATCTACAACCTGACCCTGGACGCCGCAGGCCGCTGGTCGGACTACAGCAGCATCGGCAAGACCACCACCTGGAAGGTGGGCCTGGACTGGACCATCATCCCGTCGCTGCGTGCCCGCGGCACCCTGTCGCAGGCGGTGCGCGCACCGAGCATCGGTGAGCTGTACAACCCGCAGAGCGAAAACTTCGCCACGGTCAACGACCCCTGCAACTACCTGGCCACCAACCCGAACCGCCCGAACACCGCAGCGGACCCGGCACTGCGCCAGGCCAACTGCTCGGCACTGGGCGTGCCGGTCGGCTGGGTCGACACCTACACTGCCACCCGCCCGGGCGTCAGCGGCGGCAATCCGGACCTGAAGCCGGAACGCGCACGCAGCTTCACCTATGGCCTGGTCTGGCAGCCTGATTTCCTGCAGGGCTTCGGCATGTCCGTCGACTACTGGTGGATCAGTCTGAAGGACGCCATTGGTGCGGTGACCGCGCAGACCAATGCAACCCGTTGCGTGGATTCGCCGGGGGGGATCAACAACAGCTTCTGCGGCTTCATCGAACGCGCACCGGTGGGCGGCAAGACCGATGCTGGCGGCCGCACCTTCCCGGAATACTCGATCAGCCGCTGGGTTGCGCTGAACGAAAACCTGGCCCGCTCGCGTCGCGTCGGCGTCGATCTGGAAATGGACTACCGCTTCAAGCTGGCCGAGGGTGACACCGTCATCCGCCTGGTGGGCACTCGTCTGCTGCAGTCGCGCGAGTGGGCCTTCCAGGCCTTCCCGAACGAGTACGACGAGAACGTCACCTGGGTGACCGATCCGCGCTGGCGCGGCCAGTTGCAGACCAAGTACTCGCTGGGCCAGTGGCGCGCGTCGTGGGACATGACCTACGTCGGCCCGAACCTGCGTGTGCAGCCGAAGAGCTACCAGGCCAACCCGGGACAGACCAGTCCGATCCGCAACGGCTCGTACACGTACCACAACTTCCAGTTCGGCTACCGCTTCCCGGGTGACAAGATCGACGTCTACCTGGGCATCGACAACGCCTTCGACAAGGACCCGCCGGTGAACTACTTCGGCTCCGATGTCGGTTCAGCGATGTACGACAACATCGGCCGTTACATGTATATGGGCGCCACGTACAAGTTCTGATCCATCCAGAACCGCAACACCCGACAGACCCGGCTTTTGCCGGGTCTGTCTTTTCCGGGCCACCAAGCGGCCCCCTTGCACCCGGCCATGACCTTCGACACCCTTGCAGGTCTGGCCGGCGGCGTATCGTTCGGCCCACGGCCGTCCCACGGCCTTTCCCTGACTCACTCGGCCTGGAGGCCATCAAAGTGACCCGTACTCCCAAGATCGTGCTGCTGACCCTGGCCGTTTCGGCCGCGCTGGTCGGCTGCGGCAAGACTGAAACCCCGGCCAAGGACGCCACCGCCTCCACGCCGGCCGCGGCCGAAGCCACCAACTACACGCTGGACGAAAGCAAGCTGCCGGCCTACAACGCTTTCCAGCCCAGCGATCTGGATACCACCAAGGACGCCTGCGGCGCCTTCGGCGACTATGTGAACAGCAAGTGGCTGGCCGCCAATGAAATTCCGGGCGACCGCACCAGCTGGGGTGCGTTCACCATCCTCGACGAGCGCTCGGTGGCCGTGCAGCACCAGCTGGCCGAACAGGTGGCGCAGGTCAAGAATCCGAACCACATCGAGAAGATCGTCGGCGACCTGTGGGCCACCGGCATGGACGAAGCCAAGATCAACGCGCAGGGCATCGAGCCGCTGAAGGCCGACCTGGCGGCCATCGACGGCCTGCAGGACAAGGCGGCGATCGCCAACTACCTGCGCAGCAGCGCCGCCAAGGGTGACAACGTCCTGTTCGGCTTCGGTGCCGAAGCCGACTTCAAGAACTCGGCCATGAACATGGCCTACGCCAGCCAGGGCGGCCTGGGCCTGCCGGATACCACCTATTACACCGATGCCAAGAACGCCGACAAGCTGAAGGCCTACCAGGCGCACGTCGCCAAGGTGCTGGAGCTGTCCGGCGTCGCCGCGGCCGACGCGGCCAAGCAGGCCGAAGACGTGGTCAAGTTCGAAACCCGCCTGGCCAAGGCCTCCAAGTCGCGCGTCGAGCTGTCGCGCAACGTCGAGCTGTACTACAACCCGGTCACCCTGGCCGACGCCGACAAGCTGACTCCGAACTTCAGCTGGACCGAGTTCTTCAAGTCGCAGGGCGTGGCCGCGCCGGAGAAGTTCTCGCTGGCCATGCCGGCCTTCCATGAAGAAGTGAGCAAGGCGCTGGGCGATACCGACCCGTCGGTGTGGCGCGCCTACCTGCGCTTCCACACCGTGGACAGCGCCTCGCCGTACCTGGCTGACGCCTTCGTGCAGGAGAACTACGAGTTCTACGGCAAGACCCTCAACGGCCAGAAGGAACAGAAGCCGCGCTGGAAGCGCGTGCTGGGCACCATCGAGAACGATGCCGGTGAAGCCTTCGGCCAGCTGTACGTGAAGGTCGCCTTCTCGCCGGAAGCCAAGGCGAAGATGGAAGAGCTGGTGAAGAACCTGGCCGCCGCGCTGAAAGACCGCATCCAGGGCCTGAGCTGGATGAGCGAGGAAACCAAAGCCAAGGCCATCGCCAAGTGGGAGACCTTCACCCCGAAGATCGGTTACCCGGACAAGTGGCGCGACTGGTCGGGCCTGCAGACCCAGCGCGACAGCTTCCTGGGCAACGTGCGCGCGGCCAACGAGTTCAACTACAAGTTCAACCTGTCCAAGATCGGCAAGCCGGTGGACAAGACCGAGTGGGGCATGACCCCGCAGACCGTCAACGCCTACTACAACCCGCTGCAGAACGAGATCGTGTTCCCGGCCGCCATCCTGCAGCCGCCATTCTTCGATCCGAAGGCCGACGACGCGCTGAACTACGGCGGCATCGGTGCGGTGATCGGCCATGAAATGACCCACGGTTACGACGACCAGGGTGCACGCTTCGGGCCGACCGGCAACATGGAAGACTGGTGGACCCCGGCCGACAAGAAGAACTTCGAAGGCCTCACCGGCAAGCTGGTCAAGCAGTTCGACCAGTACAAGGTCGACGGCCAGGCGGTGAACGGCCACCTGACCCTGGGCGAGAACATCGCCGACCTGGGTGGCCTGGCCACCGCCTACGACGCGCTGCAGAAGGCCACCGCCGGCAAGGAAGATGCGAAGGTCGATGGCTTCACCCGCGACCAGCGCTTCTTCTTCAACTGGGCCACGGTGTGGCGTACCAAGTACACCCCGGAAAACGCCAAGGTCCGCCTGGCCACCGACCCGCACGCCCCGGCGCAGTTCCGCGCCATGGGTGCGCCGTCGAACCTGCCGACCTTCGCCGCCGCGTTCCAGTGCAAGGCCGGTTCGCCGATGGCCCGCACCGGCGAGCAGCAGGTGGTGATCTGGTAAGTCGCGGCTGACGTTGCGGCCTACCTGCAAGGGCCCGGGAATTCCCGGGCCTTTGTTTTTCACAGCGCCCGTCATCCACGCATGGCCCACGCCGTTGGTAGACGCCGACCTTGGTCGGCGCACGGCTTGGCGGAGCCACCGTGATGCGTGCATGCCGCGCCCATGCCCGGCTTGCTATAGTGCGCGCGCCCTCAATCCATCACGGATTCGTTCCACATGCCCAACTTCCGTCCGCTTGCCATCGCCCTGGGCATCAGCCTGGCGACTCTGGTCCCGACCCACGATGCGTTTGCCGCCGCCAAGAAGAAGGCCGCACGCGCCCCGGCCGTCAGCGCCCAGTGCAGCGACTTCTACGACGCCACCAATGCAGGCTGGCTGAAGGCCAACCCGGTGCCGCAGACCGGTGCCACTACCGCGCTCGGCCAGCTGGTCGACCGCAGCCGCCAGCAGCAGCGCGACCTGCTCGACGCCGCGATGAAGTCGCCGCAGGGCAACGTGCAGAAGCTGCTGGGTGACTTCTGGGCCAGCGGCCTTGACGAAGCCGCCGTGGAAGCGGACGGTTCCAATCCAATCGCCCCGCTGCTGACCCGCATCAACGCCATCAAGAAGGCCAAGGATGTGCCGGCCTCGATCGCCGCGCTGCACCAGGTGGGCATCCCGGTCGCCTTCAACTTCGGCCCGGACGTCGACCTGAAGGCGCTGGACCGCCACATTGGTTACTTCATGCAGGGCGGCATGGGCCTGCCGGATCCGGCGTTCTATACCCGCACCGACGCCGATACCGTGGCGCTGATGGGCCGCTACCGCAACTACGTCAAGCAGATCCTGGCGCTGACCGGCACCCCGGCGGCCAAGCTGGATGCCGAATCGCAGGCGGTGATCGCACTGGAGACCGAGCTGGCGCGCAACGCGCAGTCGCTGGCCGGCATCAACAACCCGTTCAACAACTACGCGCCGATCTCCACCAAGGAGCTCAACAGCCGCTACCGCAACCTGCAGCTGGACGCGTTCCTGAAGGCACAGGGCGTGGATGACGACCTGGTGTCGCTGGCCGATCCGGGCCTGTTCAAGCAGCTCGATGGCATGGTCACCAAGCTCAAGCCGGACCAGTGGAAAGCCTACCTGCGCTGGCGCGTGGGCGATTCGATGGCGCCGTACCTGTCCAAGGCCTACCGCGACGCCGAGTTCGAATTCCGCGGCCGCGTGCTGCGCGGCGAAACCCTGCCACCGCAGCGCTGGGAAAGCGTGCTCGATGCGATCAACGTGGCCGCCGGCCCGATGGTCGGCCGCGAATATGCCGCGCGCTACCTGTCGGCCGAAGATCGTCGCCAGGCGGCGTGGATCGTCGACAAGCTGCGCGAAGTACAGATCGAAGCGGTCAAGAACAACAGCTGGATGAGCGCCGAAGCCAAGGCTGAAGCGCAAGCCAAGCTGGCTGCGCTGAAGATCGAGATCGGCACGCCGCTGCGCGACCTGGACTACAGCGTGCAGCCGATGGGGCGCGGCTCGTTTGGTGGCAACATGCTGATTGCTTCGACCTGGCGCCACCGCGAGGAAATGAAGCGCATCGGCAAGGGCAATGCCGACCGCCGCTGGGACGTGCTGCCGCAGCAGCCGTCGCTGGCCTACGACCTGGCGCAGAACCGCCTGATCGTCACCGCCGCGATCCTGCAGGGCCCGGTGTTCAACGCCAAGGCCGACACCGCCGACAAATTCGGCAGCTTCGGTGGCCTGGTCGGCCATGAGCTGACCCGTGCGATCGATGCCAAGGGCGCGCTGGTCGATGCCAAGGGCGAGCTGCGCAGCTGGTGGACCCCGGCCGACAAGACCGCCTGGACCCTGCTCGGCAATCGCGTGGCCGCGCAGTACAGCGCCTACGACTTCCCGGGCGTAAAGGGTGCCAAGGTCAACGGCACGCTCACCCAGGAAGAAAACCTGGCCGACATCGCCGGCCTGGAACTGGCATGGGCGGCGTATGCTGCGCAGGAGCCCAAGGCCAAGCAGGCACAGCAGCAGGGCTTCTTCCGCGCCTGGTCGACGCTGTGGGCACAGCAGCTGTCGCCGAACGAGGCCGCGCGCCGCCTGACCGCCGACATCCGCGCACCGGGCCTGTGGCGCAGCAACGGCACGCTGGCCAACCTGCCGGCGTTCGGTGCCACCTTCAGTTGCAAGGCCGGGCAGCCGATGCAGCGCAGCGAAGCCGACCAGATCAAGGTCTGGCGCTGAGCCGGCTGCCGCACTGGTAATGCAAAGGGCGCCTTCGGGCGCCCTTATTTTTTGCGGATGCAGCACGATCCCGGGTTAACACCAGGCGTGCTATCGCTGCGCCTTCGTCCGCTGCGGAGCCCGACCATGGCCCACAAGAACACCATCTGCGTGTGGTACGACAAGGAAGCGCTCGAGGCCGCCACCTTCTATGCCAGCCTCCTGCCCGACAGCGCTGTGACTGCAGTCCATCACGCACCCGGCGACTACCCCGACGGCAAGGAAGGCAACGTACTGACGGTCGAATTCACGGTCTACGGCATCCCCTGCGTCGGCCTCAACGGCGGCACCGCGTTCAAGCACAGCGAAGCCTTCTCCTTCCAGATCCAGACCGAGGACCAGGCCGAGACTGACCGCTTGTGGGACGGCATCGTCAGCAACGGCGGACAGGAGAGCCAGTGCGGTTGGTGCAAGGACCGATGGGGCGTTTCCTGGCAGATCAGCCCACGCCTGCTGATCGAAGCGGTGACCAGCCAGGACAAGGCACTGGCCAAGCGCGCCTTCAACGCGATGATGCCGATGAAGAAGATCGACATTGCCACCATCGAAGCGGCAATCAAAAAAGGGGACGGAGGGGATTAAGTCGTTATTCCCCATTGCCGAGGACCCAATGCGACTTGCGACTTAATTCCCTCCGTCCCCTTTTTCCGAGGTGTTGATGTCCTGGGATGCGATCATCATCGGTGGCGGCCACAACGGCCTGGTCTGCGCGGCCTATCTCGCGCGCGCTGGCAAGAAGGTGCTGGTGCTGGAACGTCGTGGCGTTCTGGGCGGTGCTGCGGTCACCGAGGAATTCCACCCCGGGTTCCGCAACTCGGTGGCGTCATACACGGTGTCATTGCTGCAGCCGAAGGTAATCGACGACCTGCAGCTGCACGCGCATGGGCTGCGCATCATCAACCGCCCGGCCAACAACTTCCTGCCGCTGCAGGATGGCCGTTACCTGCTGTCGGCACCGGGCCACACCCAGGCCGAGATCGCGAAGTTTTCCGAGCGGGATGCACAGCGGCTACCCGAATACGAAGCGCGCCTGGAGATCTTCGCTGATGTGCTGCGCGCCTGGGCCCTGCGCGCGCCGCCGGACCTGGGTGCAGCAGGCGGTTGGCGTGCCCTGCCCGCCCTGTGGCAGATGGGCCGTCTCGGTCGTGAACTGGCCACGCTGGATGCCTCGCTGCGGCAGGAGCTGCTGGACCTTTTTACGCTGTCGGCGGCCGAGTACCTGGACCGCTGGTTCGAAAGCGAGCCGATCAAGGCGCTGTTCGGCTTCGATGGCATCGTCGGCAACTACGCAAGCCCGTATACACCGGGCAGTGCCTACGTGCTGCTGCACCACGTATTCGGCCAGTGCAATGGCATGAAAGGTGCGTGGGGCCATGCGATCGGCGGCATGGGCGCGATCAGCCAGGCCATCGCCACTGCCGCGCGGGAGGCCGGGGCTGAGCTGCGCGTGGATGCCGGTGTGCAACGCCTGCTGATCGAGCAGGGTCGTGTCGTGGGCGTGGTGCTGGCCAATGGCGAAATCCTGCGCGCACGCGCGATGATCGCCAACGTCAATCCAAAGCTGCTGTACGAGCAGATGCTGGCACCGGAGCAGGTACCGGACGCAACGCGAGAACGCATGGCGAACTGGCGCTGCGGTTCCGGCACGTTCCGGATGAATGTCGCGCTGTCGCAGCTGCCGGACTTCCGCGCCCTGCCCGGTCCCGGCGATCACCTCAGCGCCGGCATCATCATGGCCCCAAGCTTGGATTACATGGACCGTGCCTGGCTGGATGCGCGTCGCAATGGCTGGTCACGCGAACCGATCGTGGAAATGCTCATTCCCAGCACGCTGGACGATTCGCTGGCGCCGCCGGGGAAGCACGTCGCCAGCCTGTTCTGCCAGCACGTGGCGCCGGTGCTGCCCGGTGGGCGTCACTGGGATGATCATCGTGAAACGGTGGCCGATCTGATGATCGCCACCGTTGAACGATATGCGCCGGGTTTCGCTGGCAGCGTACTGGGCCGCCAGGTGCTGTCACCGCTGGATCTGGAGCGCACCTTCGGCCTGATCGGCGGCGATATCTTCCACGGAGCGCTCAGTGCCAACCAGTTGTTCTCGGCACGGCCGATGGTTGGCCAGGCTGGCTATCGTGGTGCCCTGCCCGGCCTGTATCTGTGTGGGTCGGGAACACATCCCGGGGGTGGCGTGACCGGCGCGCCAGGTCACAATGCGGCGCAGGTGGTGTTGCAGGATCTGTAGAGGCATGCCGACCAACGGTCGGCACCTACCGCGTCAAATGATCCTGGCCAAGGTGTGCCAACCAAGGTTGGCACCTGCCCCGCGTGAAGCGAGGCGCATCGCGTCTCACTTCACGCTGCGCAGATGGTTCGGGCGCTTCGGTGGGCCCGGCGGGCGGCGCTTGTTGAACGGCGGCTGCCCGCGCCAGTAGCGGATCAGCAACCAGCCGAACAACATGCCGCCCAGGTGCGCGAAGTGGGCCACGCCCGGCTGCAAGCCGGTCATGCCCAGCACCAGTTCGCCCACGCCGAACAGGATCACGAAGGTACGCGCCTTCATCGGGATCGGCGGGAACAGCAGCATCACCCGCTGGTTCGGGAACAGCATGCCGTAGGCCAGCAACAGGCCGAACACGCCGCCGGAGGCCCCCAGCACCGTGGCCGGGTTCTCCAGCAGCGTACCCACCAGCAGCTGGCAGACACCGGCACCGGCTACGCAGACCAGGTAATACAGCAGGAAGCGCTTTTCACCCCAGGTCTGCTCCAGCGGCGCGCCGAACATGAAGACCGCCAGCATGTTGAAGAACAGATGCATGAAGCTGCCATGCAGGAAACCGTAAGTCAGCAGCTGCCAAAGCTGGAAGTTGCCACCCGGCGAGAACGCATCGAAGCCCTGCTGCAACGGTTGCAGCATGAACGGCTCGAAGGTCTGCATGCCGAGCAGGAACGGCTGCTGCAGCAGGAACAGGATCGCGTTGGCGATCAGCAGGGCCTTGGTGACGGTTGGCAGTCGCGGGAACATGGGAGCACCGGCATGGAACGACCTCCATCATAGCCGCAGCACCGCGCCTTGTTGGCGACCCGCAGGTCCGGCCTGTTCAGTCGCCGGGGGCGCTCAGCCCGGCCCCCATACGGCAGCATCCAGCGCTACCGCCGGATCGGTCGTGGGCATCCGCACCCGGCCGTTCTCAACCACCACGCCCTCGGCACGCAGCCGCTGCGACTGCTCGCGCCAGCCCGCCGACCCTTCTTCCATGGCGATGCGCCCATCCGAGCGCAGCACGCGGTGCCAGGGCAGCTCCGGGTCGTCGTTCTGGCCCAGGATGCGCGCGGTCAGGCGTGCACGCCCGGGCAGGCCCGCGCGCATCGCCACCTGCCCGTACCCCATCACCTGCCCCGCCGGGATCGCGCGGATCACCGCCAGGATGCGCGCACGCGCCTGCTCCGGCGTCAGCGCCGCAGGCGGGTCACCAGCAGAACGCCGATCAGCACCAGCACGGTGCCGGCGATCTGTGCCGGCCCCATCGGTTCGTCGAGCAGCCATAGGCTCATCACGATGGTGGAAACAGGGCCCAGCATACCGACCTGCGCGGCCAGCGACGAACCCACGCGCTGCACCGCCAGCATGATCGCCAGCACCGGCAGCACCGTGCACACGGTGGCGTTGACCAGCGACAACCACTGTACCGGTGCCGGTGCCTGCCACAGCAGTGGCAGCGGATGGGTCACCGCGAAATGCAGCAGCACCAGCACGCCCGCCACGCAGCTGGCATAGGCGGTCAGCCGCACCGCGCCGATGCGCGCCACCACCTGCCCACTGCCGAACAGGTACAGCGCGTAGCTGAGCGCACTGCCGAGCACCAGCAGGCTGCCGACGATGATCTGGCCGCCCTCGCGCTGCAGATCGTGGCCGAACGCCAGCAGCACGCCCAGATAGCTCAGCACCAGCGCGCCGATCTGCCAGCGTCCCGGCCGCTGCCGCGCCAGCAGCACGTTGATCAGCAGCACCAGGGTCGGGTTCAAGTACAGGATCAGCCGTTCCAGCGTCACGCTGATGTATTGCAGGCCCTGGAAATCGAGCAGGCTGGACAGGTAATAGCCGGTGAAGCCCAGCCACAGCACGCGGGCACGGTCGGCCCAGGACAGCGGCGTGGCCCGGCGCGCGGCCCACAAGGCCATCAACGCGAATAAGGGCAGCGCCATCAGCATGCGCAGGGCGAGCAGCGTGGTGGCATCCACGCCATGGCGCAGGCCGAGCTTGACGATGATGGCCTTGCCGGAAGCAGCAATGGCGCCGATCGCAGCCAGGCCGATCCCCCCCAGCGCGATGCGGGGGGAAGCCGTAGCGATGCGGGAAGCGGGAGTGGACATCAGGACGACGGCGGGCCGCGCAGAGCGGCCCGGTAAGGCGTGGGGGCGCCCATTGTCGCATGGGGGCGCCTGCTGTCCCGTGGCGTCGAGCCCGCGCTCGACTCCGCCAAGCCGGGGCGAAAAGCAGCCGAGCGTGGGCTCGGCGCTACAACGGGCACGTCAGCGCATCAGCACCACTTCCTCGGCCGAGGTCGGGTGGATCGCCACGGTAGCGTCGAACTGGGCCTTGGTCGCGCCCATCTTCACTGCCACGGCAAAGCCCTGCAGGATCTCGTCGGCCGCTTCGCCCAGCAGGTGGATACCCACCACGCGCTCCTCCGGGCCCGCGCACACCATCTTGAACAGGCTGCGCTGGGTGCCGTTGGCCAGCGCCTGCAGCATCGGGCGGAAACGGCTGTGGTAAACGCTCACCTGGTCGAAACGCGCGCGCGCTTCCTCTTCGCTCATGCCCACTGCACCCAGCGGCGGGTGCGAGAACACCACGCTGGCCACGTTCTCGTAATCCATCTTCGATTGCGGACGACCACCAAACAGGCGGTCCATCAGCCGCCGTGAAGCGGCCACCGCGACCGGGGTCAGGCCAACCTTTCCGGCGATGTCACCGACCGCGTGCACGCTCGGCACAGAGGTGGTCTGCCATTCGTCCACCTGCACCTGCTCGTGCTCTCCGATGCCGATGCCGAGCGCTTCCAGGCCCAGGCCCCGGCTGTTGCCCCGGCGGCCGGCAGCGAAGAACACCGCATCGAACACACTGTCGAGTGGGCCGTCATGGCCGAACGCACGCACACGCTCACCGTCGCGCTGCAGTTCGCGCAGCCGGTAGCCGAAATGGATCCGCACGCCCTGCTGCTTCAGGTTCTCGGCCAGCTGGTCGGTCAACTCGTAGTCGAAGCGCTCCAGCAACCGCTTGCCCCGCACCAGCAGGCTCACCTTGCTGCCCAGTGCCTGCAGCAACCCGGCCAGTTCCACCGCGATGTAGCCACCACCAATGATCGCCACCTCGGCCGGTGCCGCACGCAGATCGAAGAAGTCATCGGAAACCAGGCCCAGTTCCGCGCCGGGAATATCCGGACGCAGCGGATGCGCACCGGTGGCGATCAGGATGTGTTCAGCGCTGTAACGCACGCCATCGCTGCAGGCCACGGTATGCGCATCGAGCAGATGACCGCGCGCCGGAATGCGCACCACGCCGGTTTCGTCCAGGCGCTTGTGGTAGCTGGTGTGGATGTTGCTGATGTAGGCCTGGCGATGGATCACCAGCTCCTTCCACGACAATGCCGGGCGTGCCTTGACATCGAAACCCATCGCACTGGCCAGGCCGATGCGCTCGTGCAGGTCGGCCGCCAGCCACATGGCCTTCTTCGGCACGCAGCCGACGTTGACGCAGGTCCCGCCCAGTTCGCCGGGTTCCAGCAGCGCCACGCGCTTGCCGTGCTGCGCGGCGCGGATCGCGCCAGCCAGGCCGGCGGAACCACCGCCAAGGACGATCAGGTCGTAATCATAGGGTGCAGTGCTCATCGGAATCGCTCGGGTCGGTAAGGGGCAGGATCGATCGCTGGCGTGCGGCCGCAGACGAGATCGGCGATCAGCTGGCCGGTGCCGGCGCTCATGCTGATGCCGAGCATGCCACGCCCCGCTGCAAGCCAGACGTGAGGATGCGCGGGCGCGCGGCCGGTCAGCACAGCGCATGCGCGCCCATCGCTCACCCCTGCTCCGTCCTGCGCCGCATCGATGGCCACTGCCGATAGGTCATCGCACGCCACACCCACTCGATCGGGCCGAAGCGGAAATGGCGCAGCCACAGGTGCGAGAAGACCACCTGCGCGGCAAACAGCAGCAGCGCGAACAACAGCTGCACGCTGCGCGGCATCGTCTCGAACCTGCCCAGGCCATAGTGGTAGAAGGTCCAGGTACACAGCAGCGACTGGCCAAGATAGTGGGTCAGCGCCATGCGCCCGACCGGTGCCAGCCAGGCCAACCGCGCACGCCAATGCACGATCCACGCGAGGTAACCCAGGCACATCGGCAGGCCACCGATCGTCACCAGCGCCATCGCCGCCGTCACCGGCAGGTTGTAGGCGCCGGGTGCAAGGTAGGGTTTCCAGGCAACACCCAGCAGTGTGACCACAAGGCCCAGCGGCAGTGCCCCCCAACGCAGCACCGCGTACAGCCGCGGAAAGCGCTCCGGCGTCGCCAACGCGCCGCTGCCGGCGAACCAGCTGCCGATCAGGAACATGCCCAGCACTTCCGGGCCGGTGATCAGCAGCGCGCCCATCGAAGTGCCGAACTCGCTCAGGCGCTGCACAGTGGCCTGCGCCCAGCTGCCCTGCCCGTACACCTGCCGCTGCAGATCGATGCTCTGCTGCGCCTCGGCAAGCATGCCCCGCACCTCTTCGGCCGAAGCCATCGACACCATCGCGCCGACCAGCAGCATCAGCGCAACGCCGCCCAGATAGACGATCACGCCCATCCACGGCAGCCAGCTGCGCGGGGCCTCGCGGCAGGCCAGCAACGGCAACGAGACCAACGCGTACATCACGAGGATGTCGCCGGACCAGACCAGCAGCGCGTGGCACAGGCCGATCAGCAGCAAGCCAGCGCTGCGGCGCAGGTAGAACGGGGTGAAGTCGCGCCCGGCGGCCTCAGCGCGCTGCGCCATCACCGCGAAGCCGGCGCCGAACAGCAGCGAGAACAGGGTGAAGAACTTGCCCTGCACGAACACGTACACAAAGGCATCGGCCCAGTAGTCGATGCCCTGCCAACGCACGTCGATGCCGGTGAAGGCCAGATCCAGCGGTCCGCTGAAGGCCTCGATGTTCATCAGCAGGATGCCCAGCAGCGCGGCACCGCGCAGCACGTCCAGCACGGCGATGCGTTCGCCGGAAGCCACCGGCTGCAGGGAAGGAGAAGCGGCGTTCACGGGGCGTCCGTCAGGCAGGTCCGCCATTATGCCGCCGGCCCGCACGCCATGGATGGCCGCGCCGTGTTCCAGAAACGCAACGGCCCGCCGAAGCGGGCCGCTGCATCCATCACGATCGCGCTGCGATCAGTGCTGGTGACCACCGTCGCCGTGGACGTGGCCGTGGTCGATCTCTTCCTTGCCGGCTTCGCGCACGTCGACGATCTCGACGTCGAAGTGCAGGTCCTTGCCGGCCATCGGGTGGTTCAGGTCGACGTCGACGACGCTCATGCCGACCTTCTGCACGGTCACCGCACGCGGGCCGAAGTTGGTCTGCAGCACGACCTGCTGGCCCGGGGCCAGCTTGGTGTTGCCGAAGTGCTTCTTCGGCACGCGCTGGGACAGGCCTTCACGACGCTCGCCGTAGGCATCAGCCGCCTTGACGTCGACGTTGAAGGTCGCGCCGGCTTCCTTGTCCATCATGGCGTTTTCCAGGCCCGGGATGATGTTGCCGTGGCCGATCAGGATCGCCAGCGGCTCGCCGCGGTCCTTGGACGACTCAATCGGCTCCTGGCCGACTTCGGAAACGGTGTAGTGGAAGCGGACAACGCGGTCTTTTTCGATCTTCATGCGCAACTCTGTCTGGATCTGCCGGAGGCAGGCGGGTTGGGGCGGGTTGTCGCCCGGCGGGGACGCCGCCATCATGACGGCCAATCCAAGGTGGCGCATTATCCGGAGATCATGCACATCACGCCAGTTTCGTCCGGCCCGCGCCGGTTTCTCGCCCCGGCCCTGCTGCTGGCCCTGCCCGTGTTGATGACGGCCTGTGGAGGCGGCAAGGCCACCCGCCCGGCGCCGCCCCCGCCGACGGCGAACTGGCCGAAGACCGTGCCGGACAACCCCGAGGCCGCCAACTCGGTGCTGATGCGGGCCATCAGCCTGGTCGGCACGCCCTACCGCTATGGCGGCAACACCCCGGATTCGGGCTTCGACTGCAGCGGCCTGGTCGCCTATGTCTATCGCGAGATGCTGGACCTGCGACTGCCGCGCACCTCGCGCGACCTGGCCGCGGTACAGGGCCCGAAGATCGATCCGCAGCGCCTGGCCACCGGCGATCTGGTGTTCTTCGGCAGCCGCGGCAGCGTCACCCATGTCGGCATCTATGTAGGTGAGGGGCGCTTCGTGCATGCGCCGAGCACCGGCGGCACCGTGCGCCTCGACTCGCTCAGCGGTCCCTACTGGAAGGACCACTACACAGGGGCGAAACGCGTCCTTCGCTAAAATGAACAGGCGATATGTTCAAAACTGTGACGTAAATCACTGCCGGTATAACGTTTTACTAACGGAATTTTTAACTTATCGGCGCTTTTACAGGGCATGATGCCCCATCGTTTTTTTCCTGTGACCGACGCGTGACGACTGACGACCTGAAAAGCGAAGGCCAGACTTCCGTATCTTCACGCAGTGCCCGCCCGTTGTTGCTTGGCCTGGCACTGTGCCTGACCAGCCTTCCGGCCTGGTCGCAGACTGCTCCGAACCGTTCCGATGTACCCCCGGCCCCGATGGCCGAGAACACCGCCCGACCGGCCGCCAAGGCCGAGGCTGCCGCTCCGCAGCGCAGCCGAGTCGATGCCGCCGCCAGTGCCACGCTGGCCGCCCTGCTGCCGCACCTGGCCGCCAACGACACCATTCCGCTGATGGACCGCTCGGCCGTGGTGGCCGGTGACCTCAGCCGCCTGCTCGCCAACTACGACACCAGCAGCGCCACCAATGGCAGCGTTGTCGGTACCGCCGCCGACAACGGCAAGGTGCAGTCGCTGCTGCGGCGCGCGATGACCCTGCTGGGCACCCCGTATCGTTGGGGTGGCAGCAACCCGGACAGCGGTTTCGACTGCAGCGGCCTGGTCGGTTATGTGTTCCGTTCGGCCCTGGGCATCGAGCTGCCGCGCGTCTCGCGCGAGATGGCCCACGATGACAATGCCGAACTGATCAACGACCGTACCGCACTGGCCGCCGGTGACCTGGTGTTCTTCGGTCGCAAGGGCCGTGTTGACCACGTCGGCATCTACGTGGGCGACGGCCGCTTCCTGCACGCACCGAGCTCAGGCAAGGACGTGCGCGTGGACACCCTGCTCAGTGGCTACTGGGGCAACAAGTTCATGCAGGCCCGCCGGGTCGACCTCTGATCCGACCAGTTGGCGCTACCGCGCCGGCTGACACGAAAAGCCGCTGCCCTGCAGCGGCTTTTTTTGTTGGGCCCGTTATGGATGGGTAGCTGCCGACCTTGGTCGGCACTCTCCATCCACGCATGGCGTGGATCTACCAGGTGCCCGCCTCGGTCGGTACCGCGCAAGCCACCTCCCAAGCAAAAGGCCCGCCGGTCAGGCGGGCCTTTCATCTCCAAGCAACCTCAGCCGCGTGGCGGAGTCGGGTCAGGATCGTCCACGCCCACATTGCTGGACGGATTGTCATACACCGCTTGGTCGAGCAGCCCGGTTTCCTTGGCCACGAGCACCGGCACCAGCATCTGGCCCGTCACATTCGTCATCGTGCGCATCATGTCCAGGATGCGGTCGATGGCATACAGGTAACCGATGGTCTCCAGCGGCAGGTTCGCCGCGCTCAGCACCACCGTGGCCATGATCACCGCAGTACCCGGCACGCCGGCGGTACCGAAGCTGCCCAGCACCGAAGCGATCAGCACCACCACGTACTGCTCCGGGGTCAGCGGCACACCGCTGTACTGCGCGATGAACACCGCGCACAGCGCCGGATAGATCGCGCCGCAGCCGTCCATCTTGATGCTCGCGCCCAGCGGCACCGCGAACGAACCGTAGTCCTTGTTCACGCCCAGGTTGTGGGTGATCGAACGCAGCGCCACCGGCATCGCAGCGAAGCTGGACGAGCTGACGAACGCAACCTGCATGCCCGGCGCCGCGCCCCGGAAGAACTTCAGCGGGTTCAGGCCGTGCGCCAGCAGCAGCGCGCTGTAGACCACCACGATGTGCAGCGCACAGGCCACGTACAACGCCAGCACGAAATGGCCCAGCGGCAGCAGCTTCTCGAACCCATAGCTGCCGACCAGGCCTGCGATCAGGCCGAAGGTGCCGATCGGGGTGACTTCCAGCACGAAGCGGGTCACCTGGATCATGATGTCGCTCATCTGGCCGACCAGCTTGCGCGCCTCGGTCACCTTCTCGCCCAGCTTGACGATGGCAAAGCCCACCAGGCCGGCGAAGAAGATCACCGGCAGGATCGAGCCGCGACCCGCGGCCAGCACGGTCTCACCGGCCGCGTTGACCTTGGTGCCGATGCCGGACAGCGCATAGAAGACATTGGCCGGCACCACGTCCAGCAGCACCTGCACCACGCTGGGCACTTCACGCGGCACGTAGTTGCTGGCCATCGTCAGCTGCAGGCCACCCGCGCCGGGCTGCAGCACGGTGCCCACGCCCAGCCCGACGCACACCGCCAATGCAGCGGTGATCACGAACCACAGGAAGGTACGGCCACTGAGCGCGGCCACCGACTTCTGCCCGTGCAGCGACGAGATCGCGTTGATGACCGCGAAGAACACCAGTGGCACGGCGATCATCTTGATCAGGGTGACGTACAGCTCGCCGAGCGGGCCGAACCACGTTTCCGCGGCGGGGCCGAGCGCCCAGCCGGCCAGCGCACCGAGCACGAAGCCACCGACCACGCGCTGCCAGAATGGAATCCGCAGCCAGGCAGAGACCAGCTTCATAGGCAATCCAGAGGGGAAGGAAGGGATGCTGGCACGATAGCCCAAGGCAGCCCGCAGAACGACCGCCCGGCCGGCAAATCAGTGTGTCATCGGCGTGCCTTGCGAGGGCGGGCATAATGAATGTCCCGTTACAGTTTGTGAGATCCCTGCGTCCATGCGCCGTTCTGTCTCCCTGTTGGCCGCCTGCGCCACCACCCTGCTGCTCGGCGCCTGCGCCAGCACCTCCCCTGCCTCCACCCCGGCCGGCCTGAAGATCGCCGTCGACCCGGTCGCCCACCCGGCCGGCGAAACCCCGCAGTGGTGGTACCGCAGCGGCGCCGCCCAGGCTGCGGCCAACGGTGCGATGTCCGGCAAGGCCAAGAACGTCATCCTGTTCCTCGGTGACGGCATGAGCCTGACCACCGTGGCCGCCTCGCGCATCTACGAGGGCCAGCGCAAGGGCGGCTCCGGCGAAGAGAACCTGCTGTCGTGGGAACGCTTCCCGGCCACGGCGTTCAGCAAGACCTACAACACCGATTCGCAGACCCCGGATTCGGCCGGCACCATGACCGCCATCACGACCGGCGTGAAGACCCACATGGGCGCGATCGGTGTCAGCGCCGGCAGCCGCACCGACTGCGCCGACAGTCTGTCCAAGGGCCTGCTGACCTGGCTGCAGCTGGCCGACAGCGCCGGCCTGGCTACCGGTGTGGTGTCCACCGCGCGCCTGACCCATGCCACCCCTGCTGCCACCTATGCGCACTCGCCCGAGCGCAACTGGGAAAACGACACCGACCTGACCGAGGCGGCCAAGGCCGCGGGCTGCAAGGACATCGCCCAGCAGCTGCTGTCGACCTCGCGCTACGGCCGGGGCCCGCTGGTCGCCCTGGGTGGCGGTCGCGGTGAATTCACCACCGTCGAAGAGCGCGATCCGGAATACGACGACAAGGTCGGCCAGCGCCTGGATGGTCGCAGCCTGGTGCAGGAATGGCAGCAGGCGCACCCGCAGGGCGCCTACGTGTGGAACAGCAGGCAGCTGGCCGCCGCCGCCAATGCACCGGCCATCCTCGGCCTGTTCGAGCCGGACCACATGCGCTACGAATACGAGCGCCCGCAGGATCCGGGCGGCGAGCCGAGCCTGGCTGAACTGACGGCGGCAGCGATCAGGAATCTGTCGAAGCACCCGGAAGGCTACGTGCTGATGATCGAAGGGGCGCGCATCGACCACGCCAATCACAGCGGCAACGCCTACCGTGCACTGACCGAGACCGTGGCGCTGTCCGACGCGGTGCGCGTGGCCAACGAGCTGACCTCGGCCGACGACACCCTGATCATCGTCACCGCCGACCACTCGCACACGCTGAACTTCGTCGGCTACCCGGCGCGCGGCAACCCGATCCTGGGCAAGGTGAAGGACAAGGGCGGCGAAGATGGCGCCGGCAAGCTGGACTACGCACTGGATGGCACCGGCCAGCCGTACACCACGCTGAGCTACGCCAATGGCCCGGGCCACACCGGCAGCAGCAACCAGCAGCCGGCCGGCCCGAAGCGTTACCCGCACAACCCGAGCAGCTTCGAACCGGCCAACGGCCGCCCGAACCTGCGCGAGGTCGACACCGAGCATCCGGACTACATGCAGGAGGCGCTGGTGCCGATGAAGTCCGAGTCGCACGGCGGCGAGGACGTCGGCATCTGGGCGCGCGGCCCGGGCAGCAAGGCGATCCGCGGCACGCTGGAACAGAATGCGATCTACCACATGATCGTGCAGGCCACTCCGGCCCTGCGCGAGCGCCTGTGCCAGGCCGGTACCTGCGATGACAAGGGCGTGCCGGTGCAGCTGCCGGCACCGACGGCGTTCGAACGCAAGGCCGAGGCCAAGTGATCGTGCGGCAGGCCCGCCCTGCCCCTGCCAGCGGCCGCTTCGCGCGGTCGCTGGCCCTGCTCGGCGTGCTGGCCAGTGCCAGCGCGCTGGCACAGGCACCGGCATGCAAGCTGCTGACCGACGAACACGGATTGTGGCCGCTGCCCAACTGCGAGGTGGTCGGTCACCAGCTGAAGATCAGCGCCGATACGCTGAAGGACCTGAACTACGACGACCACGGCCTGGCCGTGGTGTATGCCGACCAGGGCTTCCACTACGTCGACCGCACGGGCCGCAGCCTGCCGGTGCTGACCTGGGACAATGGCCCGGAAACGCCGCAGGAAGGCCTGCTGCGCGGCCGCGTCGGCAATCGCGTGGGCTACTTCGATCTGGAATTCCGCCAGGTGGTACCGGGCACCTTCGATTTCGCCTGGCCGTTCCAGGATGGCGTGGCCGAGGTCTGCAACGGCTGCCGCCGCGGCACGCCGGACGCCGATGGCCACACGCCGATGGAAGGCGGAGAGTGGTTCCGCATCGACCGCGCGGGCCGCCGGGTGAAGTAGGTTTTTCGGCAGGGCTGCGCCCTGCACCCTGCTACACGCCAGAGCAACAGCAACGGCCAAAGCAACAGCAACAGCAACAGCGTGCATTCCGTGGGTTGGCGGGGCACTGTGGGTTTGCGGGGACGCCGTAAACCCGTCCCTGGGGGCTTGGTCGCCGCATCCATGCGGCTCACACCCCGCAAACCCACAGTGCCCCGCCTTCGACAGTTTGCCGGCGGCTGTTGGTAGGTGTCGACCTTGGTCGACACATCTGTCAGATATCGAAATAAATCGGGGTCAGATCCGTTTTCCGCAGGAAAACGGATCTGACCCCAAGAGCAGTTCCGACAGTTCGCAGGAAACTGTCGAAGGCGGGGTGGGTCCGGTTGCGGGAGTGTCCGCGGCATGGATGCCGCGGCCAAGCCCCCATGGATGGGTTTACGGCGTCTCCCGCAATCGGACCCACCCCGCCTACCCTCAGCAAACCAGCTTCTGCTGTTGCTGTTGCTCTGGATCGTAGCGGGTGCAGGGCGCAGCCCTGCCGAGCAACCCTATACTTGCCGCCGTGACTGCCTTCCCTGCCCTCGTTCCGCTGGATGCGCCGCTGCTGGTGGGCTACAGCGGTGGTGTCGACTCGACCGTGCTGCTGCACTGGCTGTGGCGCTGCGCACAGGCCTCCGGCACGGCGCTGCGTGCGGTGCACGTACACCATGGCCTGCAGGCCGATGCGGACGGCTGGGTGCTGCATTGCCAGCAGCAATGCGCGGCACTGGGCATTGAACTGGCCGTGCACCGCGTGCAGATCGACAACCGCGCGGGCCTCGGCCTTGAAGGCGCGGCGCGGCAGGCGCGACGCGCCGCCTTCGCGGCCGAACTGCGCGACGGCGAAACGCTGGCACTGGCGCAGCACCAGGACGATCAGGCCGAGACCTTCCTGCTGCGTGCCCTGCGCGGTTCCGGTATTGACGGCCTGGCGGCGATGTCCGCACACAGCCGCATTGGCGGGCATCCGTTGTGGCGCCCCCTGCTGCCGGCAACGCGCAACGCGCTGCTCGACTACGCGCGCCGGCACGCGCTGCGCTGGATCGAAGACCCCAGCAATGGCCACGACCACGCCGATCGCAACTTCCTGCGCCTGCAGGTGCTGCCGTTGCTGCGCCAGCGCTGGCCGCATGCGGCTGCGGCATTGGCGGGCAGCGCAATGCACTGCGGGCAGACCCGTGCTCTGCTGGACGAGGAAGACGCCGAGCTGATCGCCCACCTGGAAGTGGCACCACGCGTGCTTTCGCTGCAGCTGCTGCGCCAGGTGTCACCGGGGCGTGCCGCGCGCGTGCTGCGCGCCTGGGTGATCGGCCACGGTGCCGCCCCACTGCCGGCCACGGTACTGCAGCAGGGCCTGCACGAACTGCTGCCGGCCGGCAACGATCGCCAGGCGCGGGTGCGCTGGCACGAGCATGCCATCCAGCAATGGCGCGATCACGCCTATCTGCTGCCCGCGCAGCTGCCATCGCTGCCCTGCGGATGGCAGGCCGAATGGGATGGGCGTGCCCCCCTGCCGCTGCCCGATGGTGGCCAATTGCGCCTGCAGGGCGCCGTGGCCTTCGAACGCCCGCTTCAGGTCCGTGCACGCGTGGGCGGCGAGCGCATCGTGCTGCCCGGTCGCCCGCATTCGCATGCGCTGAAGGACTGCCTGCAACGCGAGCACCTGGCCCCCTGGCGGCGGGCCCAGCTGCCGCTGATCTTCGATGGGCCTCAGCTGCTTGCCGCCGCCGACGTGGTCATCGCGGCCCCGCTGCAAGGCTGGTTGCAGGCCCAGGATGCACAACTGCAGTGGCGTCCCGGCGGCTGGTGAATTGACCCCCGCGCGCAGCCCGTCCACACTTGCTGCATGGTCAAGAAGTCCCCCGAAAACGCCTCCCCGGTCGCCCAGTTCGAGCAGTCGCTCGAATCGCTGGAACAGCTGGTGGAGCAGATGGAAACCGGCGAGCTGAGCCTGGAAGCCTCGCTCAGTGCTTACGAACGCGGCGTCGGTCTGTACCGCCAGTGCCAGCAGGCGCTGGAACAGGCCGAACTGCGCGTGCGCCTGCTCAGCGATCCGGCGCAGCCGGAAGCATCCGAGCCTTTCGATCCGCCCAGCCATGACGGCTGAGGTTCTGTTCGCGCGCTGGCGCGACCGTATCGAAAGCCAGCTCGACGCCGCCCTGCCCTCGCCCGCCGAAGCACCGCAGCGCCTGCACCAGGCCATGCGCTATTCGGTGCTGGGCGGTGGCAAACGCATGCGACCGCTGCTGGTGTACGCCAGTGGCCACCTGTTCGGCGCGCAGCCGGAACACCTGGACGCAGCGGCGATGTCTGTCGAGCTCATCCACGCCTATTCGCTGGTGCACGACGACCTGCCGGCCATGGACGATGACGCGCTGCGACGCGGCAAGCCGACCACCCACATCGCCTTCGACGAAGCCACCGCGATCCTGGCCGGTGACGCCCTGCAGACCCGCGCCTTCGGCCTGCTGGCCGATGCGCCGCTGCCGGCCACGCTGCGCGTGGCCTGCCTGCAGACGCTGGCCCACGCGTCCGGCGCCTCCGGCATGTGTGGTGGCCAGGCGCTGGACATCGATGCCACCGGCCAGCAACAGACGCTCGCGGCACTGACCCGCATGCACGCGCTGAAAACCGGCGCGCTGATCCGCGCAGCGGTGCGCATGGGGGCGCTGTGCGGCCAGGCCCACGAACCACAGCTGGCCCAGCTGGACAGCTTCGCCGACGCGCTCGGCCTGGCCTTCCAGGTCCGCGATGACATCCTCGATGTCGAAGCCAGTTCCGAACAGCTGGGCAAGACCGCCGGCAAGGACCAGGCGCAGGACAAGAGCACCTTCCCCGCGCTGCTCGGCATGGACGGTGCGAAGGCGCAGCTGCGCGAACTGGCCGCACGCATGCAGGCCACGCTGGCCGGCCATGGCGAAGAAGCCGATGCGCTGCGCGCGCTGGCAACGCTGGCGGTGGAACGCGATCACTGATCGCTGACGGTGACGCTGCCGCCAAACAGGAACGCCCGGCAATGCCGGGCGTTCCTGTTTGCGCGTGCAGCCGGTATTACTTGACCAGGCGCAGCGCGAACGGGTAGCGGTAGGCTTCGCCGTTGTTGGCCTTCACAGCGGCGATGATGCAGAACACCAGGTTCAGGATGCCGACGATCGGCGCCAGGATGCCGCCGATGATCACGATGGTCAGCACGATGCAGATCAGCATCGCGATGGTGATGGTGATCTGGAAGTTCAGCGCTTCCTTGGCCTGGTCTGTCACGAAGGACTTGCTGGCGTCATCCTTGTTGATCAGCCAGATGATCAGCGGGCCGATGAACCAGGTGAAGATGCCCAGCAGATGCGCGGCCAGCGCCATGGTGCGCTGGTCGGCCGGGGCATTGGTGGTTGCCGGCGGCGGCGGGACGTTATCGAATTCACTCACGACAAAACTCCTTTTCATTGGGTGGTCTTGACCCACCAGCACCAAGCTGGTTGCGTCAGGCGGGCATAGCTTACGCCATCGACGCCATCAATCATTACCGGCAATGGTCATCCGCCCCAGCAGGATCGAGCCGGTCCGGATGTGCGAGCGCGGGTCGACGTCGCTGCCGACCGCCTCGATGCTGCTGAACATCTCGCGCAGGTTGCCGGCGATGGTGACGCCGTCCACCGGGTACTGGATCTCGCCATTCTCGACACGGAAGCCGCCCGCGCCCCGCGAGTAGTCGCCGGTCACCCCGTTCACACCCTGCCCCATCAGCTCGGTCACCAGCAGGCCGTCACCCATCTGCCGGGCGATCTCTTCGAGCGAGCCGGCATTGGCCGCCAGCTGCAGGTTGTGCACGCCGCCGGCATTGGCGGTGGTCTGCAGGCCCAGCTTGCGCGCCGAATAGCTGCCCAGCACGTAACGCTGCAGCACGCCGTCACGGACCAGCGCCGAGGCACGGGTGGCCACGCCGTCGCCGTCGAAGGCGGCCGAGCGCAGGCCGCGGCGCAGGTGCGGCAGTTCGTCAATCTGCATCCACTCCGGGAACAGGCGCTGGCCGACGCTGTCCAGCAGGAAACTGGCCTGGCGGTACAACGCGCCGCCGGACACCGCCGACAGCAGGTGGCCGACCAGGCTGCGCGCCACTTCCGGGGCGAACAGCACCGGCATGCTGCCAGTGGCCAACGAACGCGGCTGCAGGCGGGCTACGGTGCGCTCGGCGGCGCGACGGCCGACCAGGCCCACGTCTTCCAGGTCCCCCTGCGCCAGCGCGCTGGTATACCAGCCATCGCGTTGCATGCCGTCGCCCTGCCCGGCGATCAGCGCGCAACCGATCGAATGGTGGGTGCCGCGCTCACGGCCGAAAAAGCCATGCGAATTGGCGTACACCGACAGGCTCTGCATGCTCGACACGGAAGCGCCGTCGGAATTGCGGATCTGCGCATCGGCCTCGCGGCCGGCCGCCTCGCAGGCCAGGGCCAGGTCCACCGCCTCATCGGCCTGCAGCGCCCACGGATGCCAACCGTCCAGCTCCGGGAAGTCGGTGGCCATCAGTGCGGCCTCGGCCAGGCCGGCGGCCGGGTCATCCTCGGTATGCCGGGCAATCGCGCAGGCCTGCTCGACCGTAGCGGCCAGGCTGGCCTCGTTCAGGTCGCCAGTGCTGGCACTGCCCTTGCGCTGCCCGAAATAGACGGTCACGGCGATGCCGCGGTCGCGGGTGGACTGCACGGTCTCCACTTCGCCAAGGCGGACATTGACCTCCAGGCCACGATCCTCGCTGCAGCTGACCTCGGCCTGGCTGGCGCCCAGCGCGCGGGCACGGTCGAGCAGCTGCTGGGAAAGGTCGGCCAGCCGTTCCAGCCGGGCCGGGCTGTCGTCGCCGACGGCCACTTCAGGGGCGATCACGTTCAATGCTTTATCCTGTACGGGTTGGGCCCGGCATCACGCCGGGCGACTTTTTTTGAGATCAGGTAGGGACGATGCGCGGACGCGACGAAGAAACCGGTGAATTCCACGACAAGAGCCGCAGCCAGAACCGGCGCGACGCGCTCGACGTCCTGGCCCTGGGCGAGAAGCTGGTGTCGTTGACTCCGGCCCAGCTGGCGCGCCTGCCGATCCCGGAAGACCTGCTGCCGCATATCGCCGAGTGCAAGCGCATCACCGCCCACATCGCCCACAAGCGCCAGCTGGCGTTCCTGGCCAAGCACATGCGCCGCGAGGACGAGGCAACGCTGGACGCGATCCGCGATGCGCTGGACGCCAACAGCGAAACCGGCCGCCGCGAAGTGGCGATGATGCACCGCGTGGAAGACTGGCGCGACCGCCTGCTGGCCGACGGTGACAAGGCGCTGGCCGCCCTGCTCGACGACTACCCGCAGGCCGACCGCCAGCAGCTGCGCACCCTGGTACGCAACGCGCAGGCCGAAAAGGCGAAGAACAAGCCGCCGCGCGCCTACCGCGAGATCTTCCAGGTGCTGCGCGCGCTGATGCTGCCGGCGGCGCTGGGCCTGAAGGCCGGCGCCGAAGACGCCGACCACATCGGGACCGGCGAAGCCGACGAGGACTGAGTCCGCGCCGGCCCGGGCGGTTGCTGTGGCCCTCGCCACGCTCAGGCCTGGGTACCGCCGACGGTGATGCCCTCGATCAACAGCGAGGGCTGGCCGACACCCACGGGCACGCTCTGCCCGTCCTTGCCGCAGATGCCCACGCCCTCGTCCAGGGCCAGGTCGTTGCCGACCATGCGCACCTTCTGCATGGTTTCCGGGCCGTTGCCGATCAGGGTCGCGCCCTTCACCGGCGTGGTGATGCGGCCATCCTCGATCAGGTAGGCCTCGGTGGCCGAGAACACGTACTTGCCGCTGGTGATGTCGACCTGGCCACCGCCGAAGTTGACCGCGTACAGGCCCTTCTTCACCGAACGGATCATCTCCTGCGGGTCGTGCTCGCCGGCGCGCATGTAGGTGTTGGTCATGCGCGGCATGGTCAGGTGCGCGAACGATTCACGGCGCCCGTTGCCGGTCGGGGCCATGCCCATCAGCCGCGCATTGAGGCTGTCCTGCATGTAGCCGACCAGGATGCCGTCCTCGATCAGCGGGGTGCACTGGCTCGGGTGGCCTTCGTCGTCGATGTTCAACGAACCGCGGCGACCGTCGAGGGTGCCGTCGTCGACGATGGTCACCCCGGGCGCGGCGACGCGCTCACCGATGCGGCCGGCGTAGACGCTGGTGCCCTTGCGATTGAAGTCGCCTTCCAGACCGTGGCCGACCGCTTCGTGCAGCAGCACGCCCGGCCAACCCGGGCCGAGCACCACCGGCATCATGCCGGCCGGCGCCGGCACCGCTTCCAGGTTCACCAGCGCCTGGCGCAGCGCTTCCTGGGCGAGGGCTTCGGGGCGGCCGCTGGCAAACAGGTCTTCGTAGCCATAACGGCCACCGCCACCGGCATAGCCGGACTCGCGACGGCCGTTGTGCTCGACGATCACCTGCACATTCAGGCGCACCAGCGGACGCACATCGGCCGCCAGCACACCGTCGCTGCGGGCGATCAGCACCGTATCGACGCCGCCGGACAGGCTCACCATCACCTGCTTCACGCGCGGGTCGGCGGCACGCAGGTAACCATCCAGGCGCTTGAGCACCTCGACCTTGGCTTCGTTGCCGATACCATCGATCGGGTCCAGCGCCGGGTACAGTGCGCGCGCATTGCCGCGAAGCAGCGATCGCCCGGACTGCGCACCGCCCTCACGCGAGATCGCGCGCGCCGACTGCGCCGCCGCCAGCAGCGCGTCGGCATGGATGTCATCGGAGTACGCGAAACCGGTCTTCTCGCCGGAAATCGCACGTACACCCACGCCCTGCTCGATGGAATGGGCACCGTCCTTGACGATGCCGTCTTCCACGCTCCAGCTCTCGCGGCGGGCGTGCTGGAAATAAAGGTCGCCGAAGTCGACACCGGGGCCGAGCAACTGGCCGAAGGTGCGCTCCAGGCCAGCGGTATCCAGGCCGCCGGGGCGCAGCAGGCGGTCTTGGGCAAGCGTCAGGGCGATATCAGTCATGGTCTCGATCTGGGGGTGCGGGGGCGCTCAGGCAAGCCCCGTGAACAGGGAACCGCGCTCAGCGCGAGCGCGGCAGGTCGGTGACGGTCGGCGGAATGGCCGGTGCAGACGCCGGCACGGGCGGTGATGGGGTCTTGTCGCGGCTGCGCTCGATCACTTCCACCTTCGGTTCCTTCCATGGACCGGTCACCTTGTAGGTTCGGGCGCCAATCTCGCCCAGCGGCTTGGACAATACCGCATTGGTGGCCGCGCCCAGCGCGGCCCCCACCGGGCCGCCGGCCACCGCGCCGACCACGGTCAGCAGGTTGCCCGCGCGCGGGTTGACGTCGATGGTCTGGTCGAACCGCTGGTTGCGCAGGTCGGCCTGGCCACGGATGGTGATGTTGGCCGCCGGGCCTTCGATCAGCACCTTGTCGGTGCGCGCCATGCCCTGGCCGAACTGCATGCTGCCGTCGATCTGGTTGAACGCGAAGCCCTTGGAGAAGAAGTCGCGGAAGTCGAACATCAGGCGCCGCGGCAGTTGCGCGACGCTGAGCAGGCCCAGCACGCGGCCGGCGCCAGGCTCCAGCTCCAGCAGCTGGCCATTGCGCGCATGCAGGTCGAGGCTGCCCTGCAGGTTGCCCAGCTGGAAGTCCGACGGGCCTCCGCTCCACGAGGCCTGCAACTGCGCCTGGCCGGAACCGCCGCGCAACTGGCCGCCGTAATCAAGATTCTGCATCAACCCACCCAGATCCTCGCTGCGCACCTGTGCGGTCAACTCGGTACGGGCACCACCGGTCCGGCCGAGCCAGCGACCGGTGATGTCGATCTCCTGGTCCGGCGCGCGGAAACGCAGCTCATCCACGTTCAGGCCGTTGGCCAGCGGCCGCGTGCGCAGCACCGCCTGGCCCAGCACCACCTTGCCGAACTTCAGGTCGGCAATGTCCAGCGCGAACGGCGGCAGCTTGGCCGGGTCCATGTCGTTGGCACCGGCCTGTACCCGCGCCGGTGCAGCCGGCGCACCCGGTACCGCCGGCAGTGACTGCCAGTGCACGCGGTCAAGCTGGCCACTGATCGTGCCACCGTCCGCATTGGGGACGGTCAGGCGCCCGGCCAGCGACGGGCCGTCCAACCGCACATCCAGTGCCTGTGGACCCGGGTGCAGCTGCAGCCGGGTCTGCTCGAACACGCCGCCGATCAGCTTCAACTGGCCGACCTGGACGTCAACCGCTCGCAGCGGCATCGCATCGTCGTCACCGCCGCCCCGCGCCAGGCCGATCCACTCCAGCGCATCCAGCGTCGCGCTGCGGCCATTGACCGTCAGCCCGCTCGGCGGCGGCTCACGATCAACATGATCACTGCCCAGCGTGACCTGCACGCCGGTCTGGTTGTTGTGGCTGCGTGCGGCCAGCGCCAGGCGCTGGCCAAAGGCCACATCGATGCGGCCGGCGCCCATCGGCAACTGCGCGGCCACCGTGGTCGCCAGCGGTTCGGCGGCCGGTTTGTCCAGCGGTGCCGGCAGGTCCAGCCGCGTGCCGACCAGTTCCGAACTCAACCGCAGTTCACTCGGCGGCGCGGGCGCGCCCGGGGCCACCTTGGGCAGGTTGACCGCGATGGTCCACGCTGAAGTGCCGGTGATGTAGGGCTTGAGCCAGGCCATTTCCGGTGCGCGGTCGATCAGTACGCCTGCATCAAGATGCGCCGTCAGCTGCGATTCGAAGGCCCGCGTGCTGTCGTGCACGTAGCCACCAGCGCGCAGGCTCAGGCGGCCATCCTGGCCGAGGTGGCGCACCGCCAGTTCCTCGGCGCCGAAGCCGCCATTGCTGTAGCGCGCCTGCCCTCGCATGTTGTCGAAGGCCAGCTGGAAGCGCTTGTCGACCAGCTTCACGCCGGTCAGGTCGACCGTCCCCTGCAGATGACCACCACCTTCATCGTGGTGCAGCGGCTGCAGCAGATCGAACGTCACATGTGCCGGGCCACTGGCGACCAGGTTGTCCAGGGTATCGCCATAGTCCTTGTGCAACGGGCTCTGGCGCAGCATCGCCAGCAGCTTGCCGGCTTCGCTCGGCGCGTCGGCGCGCACGTACAGCGGCTGATGGCCGAAGTCCGGAATGCCGGCTTCGAACTTCTGCACCGCCACGCCCGCCAGATCGCCACGTCCACGCATCTCGAAGCCGGGGCCGATGAAGGCGATATCGGCATCAACCTGGCGCATCAGCGGCCAATCGTGCTGGAAGCGGATGTCGCCATTGCTGATGTGGCCGGTGGCCTCGAAGCGGCCATCGTTGTTGTCGAACGGCCAGTCGTCCAGGTCACCGGTGACCAGGCCGACACCGCCACGCACCTGGCCGCCGGCCAGTGCCATGTCCAGCCAGTCGGTGGCGCCCTTGCTCATCTTGGAGTGGATCCAGAAGCGCTTGGCCGCCGTCATCGGCACGTCGTCCAGCTTGGCGGCCAGCTGCAGCCACGGCCGCGTACCGTCGCCCTGGAACCAGACGCCGCCGCGCACGTCGGCCGCGTAGTCGGTGCCTTCCACGCGCATCGCCGGCGTTCCGATCCGCCAACCGCCGCCCTCGTCGCGCCACCCCACGATCTGTCCGGCCAGATGCAGGTCATGCCGCACGCCAAAGCCGGTCGGCCAATCGAACTGCAGCTGCCGTTGCGGCTGCAGCTGCAGGCTGAAGCCATCGGCATCGCCTTCGAAACGCCCCCCGAGGCCGCGCAGGCCCGGAGAATTGCCGACGCTGGCAAAGCCCAGCGACTGCAGTTCGCCCTGTGCCCGCAACGGGCCATCACGTTCGCCGGCCAACTGCAATCGGCGCACCTCCAGCTGCGGCCTGGACAGGAACAGCCAGCGCCGCAGACCCGGTTCAAGGAGATTGCTCAGGGCCAACCCGCGCAGCGCGGTACCGGCCTGCACCGCACCGGCGTTCACCCGCAGCTGCTTGCCGATCTGCAGCTGCAGGCCATCGAGCTGCTGTTCGCCATCTTCGGTCTTCAGGCGCAGGCGCGGCACCTGCAACGCCCAGCCCTCGGCCTGGCGCTGCCAGCGCAGGCGGGCCTGCAGCCGCTGCAGCTGCAGCTGCGGCGCCGCCATGCCGGGTATCGGTGCGCCATCGATGCGCACGTCGCGCAGGTCCGAATCCGTGGTCAGCGCCACCGGCGCGAAATCGCGCAGGGTCAGCCACAGGTTCAGCTCGCCCTTGCCCTCGCTCAGGCGCACGCCGCCGGCCGCCAGCAAGGGCGCCCAGGCGTGGAAATCGACCGGGTCGGCGCCGAGCCAGGCCTGGCCGTTGCCGCGCGCACGGTCCACGTCCAGTACCGCGGTCAGCGGCAGCGCTTCGGGCTGCGCCCAGGCGCGTACGCCCACGCGCAGGCGATCACCATTGACCCGCATGCGCAGGTCGATGCGCGGCAGCGTGCTGTCGATGCCCATCGCCGGCGCGTGCACGCCCAGGCGGCCGCCGATCACCTGCAGCTCGCCGAGCCGGCGCAACGCATCCAGCGGATCCCCCCCGTTGTCGGATTGCGGCAACCCCCGCACCGACCAGCGTCCGTGTTCATCCTGCTGCAGGTCCAGGGCCAGGCCACGCAGGCGCAGTTCGGTCAGCGAGCGCCCGGGCAGCAGCCCGCTGTACATCGACACCAGGACTTCGGCCTCGCCGATCGGCAGGCCCTGCCCGGCGCCGATGCGCAGGCCCTTCAGCTGCAGCAGCGGGCCACGCCGGGTCCAGGCGGTCTGCAGCTGGTCGAAACGCACCGGCTGGCCGGCCCGCTCGCTCAGCCAGGCGGCAATCTTCTCCGGATGGCGCTCGGCCAGCGGCAGCAGCTGGCTGAGCGTGCCCACCAGCAGTGCAAGCCCGACCAGGCCCACCGCACAGGCGGCAATGAAATGACGGCGGATCCTTCGCAGTCGCAGGCGCGGCGGCGCGCTCATCGGCCACCGCCGGCCTGCGGCCGGCGACGATCAGAGCAGAACGACATCGAATTGCTCCTGCAGGTACTGCTCGTCCGCCTGGAAGCGGATGCTCTTGCCGAGGAATTCCTCCAGTTCGGCCACCGCCGCGGACTCCTCGTCGGTAATGCGCGCGACCACCTTGGTCGACGCGATCACCAGCAGGCGCGCGGCATCGAACTGTCGCACCGCGCGGGTGATCTCGCGGAAGATCTCGTAGGTCACCGTCTCGGTGGTCTTGATGCTGCCGCGGCCACTGCACTGCGGGCAGGTTTCCGACAGCTGGCGCTCCAGGCTTTCCACCGTGCGCTTGCGGGTCATCTCCACCAGGCCCAGCGGCGAGAAATCATAGACCGTGGTCTTGGCATGGTCGCGCGCCAGCGCCTTTTCCAGCGTGCGCAGCACCTGGCGGCGATGCTCGGCATCATCCATATCGATGAAGTCGATGATGATGATGCCGCCCAGGTTGCGCAGCCGCAGCTGACGCGCCACTGCCTGCGCCGCTTCCAGGTTGGTGCGGAACACCGTCTCTTCCAGGTTGCGCTGGCCGAGAAACGAACCGGTATTGACGTCGATGGTGGTCATCGCCTCGGTCTGGTCGATCACCAGGTAGCCACCGGACTTGAGCGGTACCTGCTTGTCCAGCGCGCGGCCGATCTCGTCCTCCACGCCGAACATGTCGAAGATCGGGCGATCGCCGGAGTACAGCTCCAGCTTCTCGGCCAGCACCGGCATGTACTTGGCGACGAAGGCCTGCAGCTGGCCGAAGGTCTCCTTCGAGTCGACCTTCACCTTGTCCACGTCCTTGCGGATCAGGTCGCGCACCGAACGCAGCGGCAGGCTCAGGTCTTCATAGATGATGCTGCACGACGGCGCCTCGCGGCCGCGGCGCTCGACCACGTTCCACACGCGCGACAGGTAGGCGATGTCCTCGGCGATGGCCTCGGCCGGCTGCCCTTCGGCGTTGGTGCGCACGATGTAGCCGTAGCCACCGTGCTGCGCCGACAGTTCGGTCACCAGCGCCTTCAGGCGGGCGCGCTCGGTTTCGTCCTCGATGCGCGCCGACACGCCCACCACCTTGGACTGCGGCAGCAGCACCATGTAGCGCGAGGGAATGCTGATCTGCGTGGTCAGGCGGGCGCCCTTGGTGCCGATCGGGTCCTTCACCACCTGCACCACGATGTCCTGGCCGTCGCGCAGCAGCTCGACGATCGGCACGCTGGCCGGCGGCGGCAGGGTGGTGTTCTCGGTGTCGGCGCTGGCCACCGGCGCCGGCCGCACCACGTCGTTGGCGTGCAGGAACGCCGCGCGCTCCAGGCCGACTTCGACGAAGGCGGCCTGCATGCCGGGCATGACCCGCTGCACCTTGCCCTTGTAGATGTTGCCGACCACGCCACGGCGCCAACCGCGCTCGATGTGCAGTTCCTGCAGCATGCCGTTCTCGATCACCGCGACCCGGGTCTCGCGCGGGGTCACATTGACCAGGATTTCCTCAGACATCGGCAGCCTCCCTGGCGGCATCGGCAGTGGGGACCGGCACGCCACAGCGGGCCAGCAGACGATCGGTATGCAGCAGCGGCAGCCCCATCACGCCGGAGTAGCTGCCGGAAAGGTGTTCGATCCAGCGTTCGGCCCCACCCTGGATGGCGTAGGCGCCGGCCTTGTCCAGCGGCTCGCCGGTGGCGACATAGGCGGCGATGTCGGCGGCATCGATCGGGGCGAAGGTCACCTCGGAAATGACCAGCTCACTGTCCAGGCCGCCGGCGCCGACCACCACCACCGCGGTCATCACCTGGTGGGTGCGTCCGGCCAGCCGCGCCAGCATCGCCCGCGCGTCGGCAGCATCGACCGGCTTGCCGAAGACCTCGCCGTCCAGCACGACCTCGGTATCCGAACCGAGCACCCGCGCCTGCGGGTCATCGGCCAGCACCTGGGCCAGCCCGGCGCGCGCCTTGTCGGCAGCGACCCGGCACACATACTGTTCGGCGCTTTCAGTGGCCGCGCGCTGCTCGACGACCTCCAGGTCAAGGGCCTGGAAGGGGCGTCCGAGTCGGGCCAGCAGCTGGTTGCGTCGGGGGGAGCGGGAAGCAAGATAGAGCATCGGCACAGCATAACCTGAGGCCACCGTCTGAATCGTCGGCAACCCGTTACGGAACCGCTGCAACCCCGATCAGGCTCACAGCGCGTTCATCGCTACGACACCACCCTCACCGCCACAACAAGGAGATCCCATGCGCCTGACCGCCACCCCGCTGCTGCTCGCCCTGTCCCTCGCCCTTGGAACCTCGATGACCGCCCATGCCGCTCCGCCGTCGCCGCCGATCGCCGCCCCGGCCGAAGGCACCCTGCTGAACATCTCGGCCAACGCCGAGGCCACCCGTGTACCGGACGTCGCCACCCTGTCCGCCGGCGTGGTCACCCAGGCCGCCGACGGCAACAGCGCCATGCGCCAGAACGCCCAGCAGATGGACAAGGTGCTGGCCGCGATCAAGGCCGCCGGCATTGCCGAGCGCGACGTGCAGACCAGCGGCGTCAGCCTCAATCCGCAGTACCGCTATGCCGACAATGAGGCACCGAAGATCACCGGCTACCAGGCCAGCAACACGGTCAGCCTGAAGGTCCGCGACATCGCCAAGCTCGGCAAGGTGCTGGACGCGCTGGCCGCGCAGGGCGCCAACCAGATCAACGGGCCCAGCTTCGAGATCGACCAGCCCGAGCCGGTCTATGACGAAGCCCGCCTGGCCGCCCTGAAGAAAGCCCAGGCCCGCGCCCAGACCTACGCCAGGTCGCTGGGCCTGCAGGTGCGCCGCATCGTCAGCATCTCCGAGAACAGCAACGGCGGTTTCCGCCCGATGCCGATGATGCGCACCATGGCCGCCGGCGCGGCGATGGACAAGGCCACCCCGGTTGCACCGGGTGAATCGACCGTCTCGGTCAACCTGGACGTGGTGTTCGAACTGGGCCGCTGATCGCGTACGGCACGGCCGACACAGGCGGGTCCCGCAGGGGGCCCGCCTTTTTCGTGTATTCCGGCGGCGTTGGCTGAAGGCCAGCCCAACGCGCATGCCCCTGCCTCTAGGCAGTGGCCGCCATGCCGCGCTACTGATGAACTGCCAGCCGCGTGCGGCAACCCCGCCACGGACCCTGGTGCGTTGAGGACTTCGTCACTGGCATGGAGGTGGATCATGGTTCGTACCTATCCCGTTGCATCCCCGCACTTCGACCCCGCCCGCGTAGCCGCCTGGAGTGCAGCGATCGCCCTGCATCTGCTGGCCTTCCTGTTGCTGCTCATCCCTGCGACCTACCAGGCCGTGCAGGCCCCGCGTGAAAAGACTCCGGTGAGGCTGATCGAGAGGATCCCGCCACCGCCGACGCCGCCGGCTCCGGTTCCGCCCAAAGAGATCGTCCAGGTGGTGCCGAAGCCGCGGACGCAGCCGGTGGTACCGCCACTGCCCGCACCCACCGCGACCGTGGAAGAGACCCAGGGCATCGCATTGCCGGCCGCCGAACCGGCTCCGCCGCAGCTGGCGCCCAGCATCGACACCTCCACCCCGCTGGCCGGCGCCCAGCTGCAGTACCGCAGCGCCCCGCCACCGACCTATCCGATCCAGTCCCTGCGCAACCACGAACAGGGCACGGTGCTGTTGCGGGTGGAAGTGGACACCCGTGGCCAGCCGGTCGCGGTCAGCGTCGAGCGCAGCAGCGGCTCGCGCAACCTGGACCAGGCCGCCCGCCAGCAGGTCCTCAAGCATTGGCGCTTCGAGCCCGCCCAGCGTGACGGCGTGGCGGTTCCGGCCATCGGCATGGTGCCGGTGCAGTTCTCGCTGCCGGACTGAGCGTCCCACCGGCCCGGCCTCGCGCCGGGCCGGCCCCTGCCACTGTCCGGCAAATGCGGACATGCCAGGGCCAAGCGTTACTGATTAAGCAAAAATTCACGACGTCGTCACCTGCTGGAAACCTAGATTGGCGCGTCCCGGTATCGATCCGGCGACAGCCCTCAACGCTACGGTTTTCCAGTTAGGAGAGAAGCTGTGAAACACCCGATCCAACGGCCCGCCAGCCGCCGCCGCACCACCCTGGCATCGTCCATCACCCATATCCTTGCTGGCAGCACCCTGCTGCTGGTCGGCGCCGTGGCTTCTTCCTCAGCCTTTGCACAGGAGCAGGCCACCAACCTCGACCGCATCACGGTCACCGGCTCGAACATTCCGCGCACCAACACCGAGACACCGTCGCCGGTGCAGGTGGTGACCCGCCAGGAAATCGACCGCACCGGCAAGACCACGGTCGCCGAGTACCTGCAGACCCTGACCGCCGACGGCGCAGGCTCCATTCCCAAGACCTTCGGCAACGGCTTCGCCGGTGGCGGCGCCGGCATCTCGCTGCGTGGCCTGGGCGCCGGCTCGACGCTGGTGCTGTTGAACGGCCGCCGCATGGCCACCTACGGCCTGGCCGATGACGGCCAGAAGGTCTTCACCGACCTCAGCACCATCCCGCTCGATGCCGTCGAGCGCGTGGAAGTGCTCAAGGACGGCGCCTCGGCGATCTATGGCTCCGACGCCATCGCCGGCGTGGTCAACATCATCCTGCGCAGCGACTTCCAAGGCGCCATCCTGCGCGGTTCCTACGGCATCTCCGGTGACGGCGATGGCGACGCGAAGAAGGCGACCCTCACTGCCGGCACCGGCGACCTGTCCAGCGATGGCTGGAATGCGTTCTTCAGCCTGGACGTCGGCAAGACCGACGCGATCAAGATCAGCGACCGCAAGAACCGCAAGTGGATCGGCACCGGCGATATCCGGCGCTGGGGTTACGACGCTGCAGACGCGCAGTTCCTGGGCGGCGCCTACCTGTCGGGCGGTACCGCCGGCGGCGTGGGTCCCAATGGTTCGGTGTTCGATGCCACCGGCCATCTGGTTGCCCTGCCGGGCTGCGCCGGGCTGACCACGATTCCCGGGCAGAGTGACGCGACCGCGCAGGCCCAGGGTTGCCTGTGGGATCCGGCGCAGCAGTACCGCGACCTGAGCCCGGAAGAGAAGTACGTGAACGTGTTCGGCCGCGCCAGCTTCGCGTTTGGTGAAGGCGGCGAGGTCTATACCGAGATCGGTTACTCGAAGAAGGAAACGGTCTTCAGCAATACGCCATCCGGCGTATCCGGCGGCTGGGGCTACCCTGGCGGCCCTGTCAACGCCAACAGCGGTGCCGGTGCGACCCAGCTGTATGCAGGTCATCCGGACAACCCGCTGCCCACCGCGGCCCGCCTGCGTTACAGCGCGTGGGACGTGGGCCCGCGCGTGACCGACAATACCAATGAGTTCAACCGCTTCCTGGTGGGTGTGAAGGGCAACTGGGGCGACTGGAGCTACGACACCGCCTACCTGCATTCCGGCACCGACCTGGTCAACAAGCGCACGGGTTTCCTGCGTTATGACGCAGTACGCTGCGTGCTGGGCAATCCGGCCTGCCCCTATGGCACCTGGCGCATCGGCGACAATGCCTCGCAGACGCCGCAGTCGGTCTACGATGCCATCAGCCCGACCATCAGCGCGCGTGCCAAGTCGAGCTTGGACATGTTCGACTTCACCATCTCGCGCAGCCTGATGGATCTCAAGGGCGGTCCGCTGGGCCTGGCCTTCGGTACGGAGTGGCGCAAGACGAGCAACAGCCTGACGCCGCAGACCTTCACCGATATCGGCCAGATCATCGGCCTGGGCTACTCGGCCTACGACGGCACGCAGAATGTGTATGCCGGCTACGCCGAACTGTCCGCACCGGTGCTGGAGCAGTTGGAGCTGAGCGCTGCGGTCCGCTACGACAAGTACGAAAGCGGCGAAGGCAAGGCCACGCCGAAGCTGGGCGTGAAGTGGACCCCGGCCGACTGGATCGCACTGCGCGCCAGCTACGCTGAAGGCTTCCGCGCGCCGAACCCGGCCGAGAACGGTGACGGTGGCCTGGCCGCTTTCTCCAACGCCCGCGATCCGGTGCGTTGCGCCATCGATCCGGCCAACGAATGCACCGCGCGCTCGGTGGCGATCATCACGCGGCCGAACAAGGACCTGAAGCCGGAAGAGTCCAAGAGCTATTCGGTGGGCATCGTGCTGCAGCCAACCTCGACCACCTCGCTGACTGTGGATGCGTGGGAAATCAAGCGCACCAATGAAATCGCGCAGGGCAGCACGGCCGACGCCATCGCCGCGGGCAACGTTCTCCGCGATGCCAACAACATTGGCGGAGTCGCCAACAGCGGCACCATCCTGGCCGTCAATACCGCCTACGTGAATGCCAACTCCTCGCGCGTCCGCGGCATCGACACCGACATCCGGCAGACCTTCGACATCGGCCCGGGCCAGCTGGAAATGGACCTGCAGTGGAGCCATGTGCTCAAGTTCGAGCGCACCGAGGGTGATACCACCGTCGACTACGTGGGCACCCACGGCAACTGCGACGTGACCAACTGCATCGGCACGCCGAAGGACCGCATCAACTTCGGCACCACCTGGAAGCAGGGCCCGTGGAGCATCAGCGGCGTGGCCAACTACATCAGCAAGCTGGAGAACAAGGACCGCCGCGGCGGCGACTACCTGGCCTTCTATGAAGACGGCGAGCCGGTAGAGAAGATCTCCTCGTTCACCACCTTCGATCTGTCCGGCCGCTGGAACATCACCGAAGCCTTCGAGCTGAACGCTTCGGTGCAGAACGTGTTCGACCGCATCGCGCCGCTCGACCCGAGCACTTACGGTGCAGTCAATTACAACCCGCTGCACTTCAGTGGTGCCATTGGCCGGTACTTCACTGTCGGCGCCAAGTACACGTTCAAATAATCCTGCTGCTTTGTTCGCTTCGAAGGCCCGGGCTGTTGCCCGGGCCTTCGTCGTTTCCTGGCTGATCGTTGTCCATGCCGGTTCCCGCACGCCCGGCCTTGCAGCCATGTTCACGAGCACATGGCTAGGGTGTGCTCGCGGCATCCGGGCCGCTGGGGATCTCAATGGCCACGACATCGCAACGCCTCGGCCTGCCGGCGTTGACTGCACTGGTAGTCGGCTCGATGGTCGGCGCCGGCATCTTCTCATTGCCGCAGAACGTCGCGCGCAGTGCCGGTCCGGCCGCCGCGCTGATCGGCTGGGCGCTGAGCGGTGCCGGCATGCTGATGCTGGCCTTCGTGTTCCAGGCCCTGGCCAACCGCCGTCCGGACCTGGACACCGGCATCTACGCATATGCGCGCGAAGGCTTCGGTAACTACATCGGCTTCTCCGCGGCGTGGGGCTACTGGGTCGCTTCGGTACTGGGCAATGCCAGCTTCTTCGTGCTGATCTTCAGCGGCCTGGGCCATTTCATGCCGGTCTTCGGCGAAGGCAACACGCCAGCCGCCGTGGCCGCTTCGTCCGTACTGTTGTGGACCGTCCACCTGCTGGTGCTGCGCGGCCTGCGCACGGCAGCCATCGTCAACGGCCTGGTGACGGTGGCCAAGCTGCTGCCCATCGCACTGTTCCTGGTACTGGCCGCCGGCGCGTTCCGCATGGAGGTGTTCCGCGCCGACTTCTTCGGCACGCCTGCGCTCGGCGACCTCGGCCAGCAGCTGCGCGGCATGATGCTGGTCACCGTGTGGGTGTTCATCGGCATCGAAGGCGCCAGCATCTATTCGCGGCGTGCCGCGCGCCGTGCCGACGTCGGCCGTGCCACGGTGATCGGTTTCCTGGGGGTCTGGCTGTTGCTGGTCCTGGTCAGCCTGCTGTCGATGGGCGTGCTGTCGCAGGCCGAACTGGCCGGGCTGTCCAACCCGTCGATGGCCTATGTGCTGCGCGCCATCGTCGGCGAATGGGGCGCGACGGTGATCATCGCCGGTTCGATCATTTCGGTGCTGGGCGCGCTGCTGGCCTGGGTGCTGCTGTGTGCCGAAGTGCTGTATGCCGCCGCTGGCGACGGCACAATGCCCGCCTTCCTGGGACGCGAGAATGCGCGTGGCGTGCCGGCCAATGCGTTGTGGTTGAGCAACGGGCTGATCCAGCTGTTCCTGCTGCTGGTGCTGTTCAATGCGGGCAGCTACACCGGCCTGGTGCTGCTGGCTGCATCGATGAGCCTGGTGCCCTACTTCCTGTCCACCGCGTTCGGCGTGCAACTGGCCTGGCGCGGGCAGTCCTACGCTGGTGAGCCACGCGTGCGCTGGCGCGATTTCGTGGTCGCGCTGCTGGCCAGCGCCTACGCGCTGTGGCTGGTGTATGCCGGCGGCCTGAACAACCTGCTGCTGTCGGTGCTGCTGTACGTGCCCGGCGTTGTTCTGTTTGCGCAGGTCCGGCGCCAGCGCGGCGAGCCGGTTTTCACGCGCTGGGAGTGGGCGCTGTTCGGCGCGATCCTGGCAGTAGCGATCGCCACGCTGGTAGCGCTCTGGAAGGGCCAGATCACGCTGTAGCGCCGAACGCGTACCTGGCTTGGAGGATGCAGCCGAGCATGGGCCCGCCGCCACAACACGGCAAAAAAAAACCTGCATCTCGCGATGCAGGTTTCTCAAGGTGGCGCCCGAAGTTGGACTCGAACCAACGACCCCCTGATTAACAGTCAAGTGCTCTAACCGGCTGAGCTATTCGGGCAGACGACTAGTATAACCACTCTTCACGCGCGATGGTAGGGGTGATTGGCAATCATTGCGGCAGCCCGATACAGCTGCTCGGCCACCACCAGACGCACCAGCATGTGCGGCAGCGTCAGCGGTCCGATCGACCACTTTTCGTCGGCCAGCGCGGAGACCTCTGGCGAATGCCCTTCCGGGCCACCGATCAGGAACGCCAGGTCCCGGCCCTGCCCGCGCCAATGCTCCAGGCGCTGCGCCAGCTGCTCGGAACTCAACTGCCGCCCCGGCACGTCCAGTGCCACCACGTAAGCGTTCTTCGGCAGCGCGGCGATGACCCGCTTGCCTTCATCCTCGGTGGCACGGCGCGGATCGCGCCCCTTGCCGCGCAGGCCGGGTTCGATTTCCACCAGCTCGAACGGCAGCCAATGCGACAGCCGCTTCTGGTATTCGGCGAACCCCTGCGCGACCCAGCTGGGCGCGCGTTCACCGGTGGCGATCAGGCGGGCTTTCATCAACGGTCCTCCAAAACGTCGACGGCGCCATCGGCGCCGTCGAAGGGATGCGTCAACGCGCGGCTCAGGCCACTTCGTCGTCGCTGGACGGCGGCTGGTCGCCGACGGTCCACAGGCGCTCGAGCGCGTAGAACTCACGCACGCGCGGCAGCATCACGTGGACGATCACGTCGCCCAGATCGACCAGCACCCACTCCGCTTCGCGCTCGCCTTCAACACCCAGCGGCATCACGTCGATGTTCTTGGCGAAGCGCACGACTTCATCGGCAATCGACTTGACGTGGCGGGTCGAAGTGCCCGAAACGACGATCATGTAGTCGGCAACGCTGGACCGGCCGCGCACGTCGATCTCGACCAGGTCCTTGGCCTTCAGGTCTTCGGTGGCTTGGCGGACGCTGGCCAGCAGTTCCGGCACGGACGGCGGCGGGCTGGGCAGATCGACCTTGATGGTCTGGGGCTGGGTCTGGTTGCTCAAAGTGGATCGACTCGATAAACGTGGGGGCGATTATACGGGGATGGCGCGGCCGCGCCATTCACGCGGTGGCCGGGCGGTACAGCCCGTGTGCAGCGACATAGTCGGCCACGGCCGGTGGCAGCAGTGCGCGCCAGGGACCGCCAGCGGCAATCTGCGAGCGCACTGCGCTGGCCGATTCCCCGCGTAGTGGGTGGTGAAGGCGCAGGATGCGACCGGCCGGGCTGGCGAACAGGGCCTGCTCATTGTCGGCCCAGCGCCCTTGCAGAGCACGCCCCAGCTCGCCATCGATCGACGCCTGCAACGGACTGCCCGGCCGTTCGGCCACCACGAAGTGGGCCAGATCGAACAGGGCCTCCCATTCGTGCCAGCCGGACAGCCCCAGCAGGCTGTCGGCGCCCACCAGCCAGGCCAGCGGCCGGCTCGGGCCCAGCTCGCCACGCAGCTCGCGCAGGGTGTCGACGGTGTACGACGGACGACCGGGGCAGCGGCTGGCACGATCCAGTTCGCGACGGTCCAGCAGCAGCCCCGGCTCGTCGCCGATGGCCAGCGACAACATCGTGCAGCGCTGCTCAGCAGTGGCACCGGGCACCGCGCGGTGCGGCGGATCGGCGGCCGGCAGCATGCGCACGGCGACCTGCAGCTCATCGCGGGCCGCACGCGCGATCGCCAGGTGCCCGAGGTGCACCGGATCGAAGGTGCCCCCGTAGTAGATCCGCAGGCTCATCACTCAGGCCCGCGCCAGCAGGCGCACGGCACGCGGTTCGGCCACGGCCACCAGCAGGCGTTCCAGCGCCAGCCAGGCGTCGCCGTCAGCGCGCCCCTTGGCGATGCGGTCGACCAGCCCCGCCTCAGCCACGAAACGCTCCCAGCGCTTGCCTTCCGGGTGCCGCTGCAGCGCGCGCTTGTAAGGCGCCTGCCGCGATTCCCAGATGCCGCGCGATTTCATTTCGGCGGCCAGGTTGCCGCCACGCGCCTGCACGCGGGCCAGGCCTGCGCCCGCCAGCAGTTCGCGGATCACGATCGGCATCAATGCGGCCACCGCCTCCCCTTCACCGCGCAGGCCGGCCAGCATGCGCAGCACCGCCGGCGGCTGGCCGGAGAAGGTCGCCTCCACCAACCGGAACACGTCGTAGCGGGCAGCGTCAGCCACCAGCGACTCCATCCGTTCCACATCCAACGGCTGGCCGTCGGCCAGAAGCGCCAGCTTGTCGATTTCCTGGGCGGCGGCCAGCAGGTTGCCCTCCACCCGCTCGGCCAGGCGCTGCACGGCAGCCGGGTCGGCACGCAGGCCCTTGCCGCGCAGGCGGCGCTCGATCCAGTCCGGCAGTTCGTGCGGCTTGATCGCCCATGCCACCGACAGCACGCCGATGCGGCTGACCGCCTCGGCCCACTTGCCCTGGTGGGCCTTGCTCCATTCATTGGCGGTGATCATCAACACCACGTCCGGCGCCGGGTTGGCGCAGAACTGGCTGATCACCTCGGCGCCCTCCTTGCCCGGCTTGCCGCTGGGCAGGCGCACCTCGACCAGGCGGCGGGCGCTGAACAGGCTGGGCGCATTGAAGCTGGCGTCAAGCTGGTTCCAGTCGAAATCACGCCCGTCGGCGTCGAACACTTCGCGTTCGCCGATGCCCGAGGCGCGCGCACGCGCGCGGATGGCATCTGCGGCCTCCAGCACGCGCAGTGTTTCCGGGCCTGCGATCAGGTACACCGGCGCCAATGCGGTGTCAGCGCCCTGGCTGGCCAGCTGCTCCGGACGCAGTTCCATCGTCGCTGCCGCTCAGTGCTTGGCGGCGGCGGCAGGCTCTGCCGGCACCGCGCCCTCGATCGGCTTGGCCTTCGGCGCGGACAGGCTGCCCCCCTTCTCGATCTCGGCGCGGACCACGCTGTCGATACGGCGGATGATCGAGGCGGACATTTCCCGGCGCAGCTCCGTGGCCAGGATTTCGCGTTCGGTGGTGGTACCGGTGGCGTCGGTCGGCGGCGACACGTAGTCGCGCGACAGTTCGATCACCTGCTGCGGCACCAGTTCGCTGCCATCCTCGCGGCGGAAGATGAAGATCACCGCATAGCGTAGGCTGTACTCCTGCGCACGACCCTGCGAGTCGATGGCGATCGGGAGGTCACCCCAGCGCTCGGACAACACCTGCAGCTGGGTACTCGGTTCCTTGCTGTCCTCATCGGCCAGCCTGGCACCGGAGGCCAGCAGGCTGCGATTGAGCAGCTTGACCAGTTCACTGTACGGGGCGGTGGATACCACCTTCACCGGGGCGGTGTCGGTCGGCAGCATCAGCTTGTTGCGCAGATGGAAGCCGCAGCCGGCGAGGCCGAGGACAAGAACGAGGGCAAGCAGGATTCGGGTCATGGAGACAGTCTGGCGGAGCCGGGCGATCACGGCAACACACAGCGTGCCCGAAGCCGCGTGAATGCAGGGCCATCAAGCACCCGGCCCTGCTTCTGGAAAGGCACCGGCCACCGCGCGGGTGGCCGGTGCGAGGTACATCAGGCGGCGACGATGTTCACGATCTTGCCCGGGACGATGATGATCTTGCGCACCGTCAGGCCTTCCATGAACCTGGCCGCGTTGGGCTCGGCCAGCGCCAGCGCCTCGACCTGCTCGCGCGCGGCGTCGGCCGCCACCTCGATGGTGCCGCGCAGCTTGCCGTTGACCTGCACCGCCAGGGTCAGCGCATCGCGTACCAGCGCACTGCTGTCGGCCTGCGGGAACGGCTGGTCTTCCAGCAGCGTCTCGCCATGGCCCAGCAACTGCCAGAGGGCGTGGCTGGCATGCGGCGTGATCGGGTTCAGCAGCAGCACGACGGCCTGCAGCGCTTCCTGGCGCACCGCGCGGCCCTGCTCGCTGTCGTCCTCGAACCTGGCCAGCGCGTTCATCAGCTCCATTACCGCTGCGATCGCGGTATTGAAGCTGTGGCGGCGACCGTAGTCGTCACCGACCTTGCCGATGGTTTCATGGGTCTTGCGGCGCAACGCCTTCTGGTTGGCATCCAGTGCTGCAACGTCCAGCGCCGGGGCGGCACCGTCGGCAGCATGCTTCTGCACCTGGGCCCACAGGCGGCGCAGGAAACGCGCCATGCCGTCCACGCCGGCCTCGTTCCATTCCAGCGACTGCTCCGGCGGCGCGGCGAACATCGAGAACAGGCGCACGGTGTCGGCGCCGTACTTGCCGACCATCGCCTGCGGGTCCACGCCGTTGTTCTTCGACTTGGACATCTTCTCGGTGCCACCGACCACCACCGGCTGGCCGTCGGCAACCAGGGTGGCGCCGGTGATGCGGCCGCGCTCGTCACGCTGCACTTCCACATCGGCCGGGTTGATCCAGTCCTTCGAACCGTCCGGATTCGGGCGGTAGTAGGTCTCGGCGATCACCATGCCCTGGCACAGCAGGTTGCGCGCCGGTTCGTTGCTGTCCACCATCCGCGCGTCGCGCAGCAGCTTGTGGTAGAAGCGGAAATACATCAGGTGCAGGATCGCGTGTTCGATGCCACCGATGTACTGATCGACCGGCAGCCAGTAGTTGCCGCGCTTGTCGACGGCGTCACGGGCACCCGGCGAGGTGTAGCGGGCGTAGTACCAGCTCGACTCCATGAAGGTGTCGAAGGTGTCGGTCTCGCGCTCGGCGGCGCCACCGCATTCCGGGCAGGTGGTCTTGCGCCATTCCGGGTCGGTCTTGATCGGCGAACCGGTCCCGGAGAACGCCACGTCCTCCGGCAGTACCACCGGCAGCTGCTCCTCCGGCACCGGCACCGCACCGCACTTGTCGCAGTAGATCACCGGAATCGGGCAGCCCCAGTAGCGCTGGCGGCTCACGCCCCAGTCGCGCAGGCGGTAGTTGACGCGGCGCTGGCCCTGGGCCTTGCGCTCGAAACGTTCGGCCAGCGCTTCGAAGGCGCCCTGGAAGTCCAGGCCATCGAATTCGGCCGAGTTGACCAGTTCGAAGGCACGGCTCTTGTCGCTGTACCAGTCCTGCCAGCGGCTGCCGTCCCAGTTGCGCTCTTCTTCAGTGCGCGGGTCCTTCAGCGCGATGACCTGCTTGATCGGCAGGCCGTACTTGTTGGCCACTTCGTTGTCGCGCTGGTCATGGCCCGGAACGGCCATCACCGCGCCGGTGCCGTAGCCCATCAGCACGAAGTTGGCGACCCACACCGGCACCGGCTCGCCGGTGACCGGGTGCAGCGCGCGCAGGCCGGTATCCATGCCGCGCTTTTCCTGGGTTTCCAGTTCAGCCTCGGACACACCGCCCTGCTTCAGGTCGGCCAGCAGCGCGGCCAGTTCCGGATTGTTCTTCGCCGCGTGCAGCGCCAGCGGGTGTTCGGCGGCGATCGACACGAAGGTCACGCCCATCACCGTGTCCGGGCGGGTGGTGAACACGCGCAGCGGATCCAGCACGCCACCATCGACGTCGCGCACGTCGAACTGGATTTCCAGGCCTTCGGAACGGCCGATCCAGTTACGCTGCATGGTCTTGACCGATTCCGGCCAGCCGTCCAGCTCGTCCAGGCCATCCAGCAGCTCCTGGGCATAATCGGTGATGCGCAGGAACCACTGCGGGATCTCGCGCTTCTCGACCAGGGCCCCCGAGCGCCAGCCGCGGCCGTCGATGACCTGCTCGTTGGCCAGCACGGTCTGGTCGACCGGGTCCCAGTTCACCACCGCGTTGCGGCGATAGGCCAGGCCCTTGCGCATCAGGCGGGTGAACATGCGCTGCTCGTGGACGTAATAGTCCGGACGGCAGGTGGCGAACTCGCGCGACCAGTCGATGGCATAGCCCAGCGATTTCAGCTGGCTGCGCATGTGGTCAATGTTCTTGTAGGTCCACGCCGCCGGCGCGGTCTTGTTCTTGATCGCGGCGTTTTCCGCCGGCAGGCCGAACGCGTCCCAGCCCATCGGCTGCAGCACGTTGTGGCCGGTCATGCGCTTGTAGCGGCTGATCACGTCGCCAATCGTGTAATTGCGCACGTGGCCCATGTGCAGCGCACCGGACGGGTACGGAAGCATCGACAGGCAGTAGTACTTCGGCTTGTCCGAAGTCTCGTCGACCTCGAAGGCACGGGTGGCGTCCCAGTACTGCTGGGCGGCGGATTCAACCTGCTGCGGGTCGTAGGCGTTGGTTTCAGCGCTGGTCATGGAACACGCGGATGCGGCGGCAAAGCGGTACAGCGTACCGCAGTGCGGCAAACGTCTCCAATCCGGCCTGCTGGGGGTGGGCGCCGCGATGCCCCGGGAGCCGTCTCAGCGTTGGCGCGACAGCGGCAGTGCGGCGGCCAGCCAGGCCACCCAGCAGGCGAACGCCAGCCGTTGTGCCAGCGGCGCCGGCAGGACGCCCTGCACGGCAAACGCGGCCACCGCAGCCAGCACGCCGCAGCCCAGGGCCAGGGCGCCCAGGGCGCGGCCATGCGCCTGGCGCAGCTGCGTCGTGCCCAGCAACAGGGTCCCGGCGACGAAGCCCAGCACCCAGATCATCCAGGCACTGGCATGCAGCTGGCTGGCCGGCCCATGCAGATCGTCCACGTCCAGCGGCAGCAAGCCCATCGCGGCAAAGCCCAGGCCAGCCAGCAGCAGCATCTGGCTGCCGACCCTCGGTGCCCAGCCGGCAGTGGCGGGCAGGCTGCGGCGCAGGCGCTCAGCCACCACCGCGGCGAGCACGCCGGGCAGCACGAAGCCAAGCAGATTGAAGGCCAGCGCATGCGGTACGCCCCGCGCACCCAGCAGCGCCACCGGGTGGCGGGCCTGTGCATAGCCCTCCAGGCCGGCACCGAAGCCAGACACAGCCAGGACGAACACGGCTGCAGCAAGCAGTCCCAACCAACGATCAAGCCGGACCATGGACATTGCGCGCAGTCACCCGGAAAAGAATGGATCAGCGCATTGTCGCGGCAGCGACGCGGTGCGCCAAGCGCGCGAGCCAGGCCGGGTGCTTCCGGCGCACCCCGGCCACCACGCCGGTCAGCTCCGGAATGCGGGTGATCCACGAGCTGTACTGCGTGCCACGCCCCCGAGGGCGTCGCGCGCGATGTGATGGCAGGGTTGAGACGGACATCGATCGTCACCATAGAATCGGTCTCCAGATGCCAAGCGATGCCTCCCCCATGACCGAGACGACCTACGTATTCGACGCCACCACTGCGACCTTCGAGGCCGAAGTCCTGCAGAAGTCGCTGCAGACGCCGGTGCTGGTCGACTTCTGGGCCACCTGGTGCGGGCCGTGCAAGACCCTCGGCCCGATGCTGGAAAAGCTGGCTGCCGAGTACAACGGTGCGTTCGAGCTGGCCAAGGTCGATGTCGACAAGGAACAGCAGATCGCTGCGGCCTTCCAGATCCGCTCGGTACCGACCGTATTCCTGGTCAAGGGCGGCCAGCTGGTGGACGGTTTCCCGGGCGCCATCCCGGAAGGCCAGCTGCGTGAGTTCCTGGCCCAGCACGGCATCGTACCGGCCGATGTGGGCGATGCTGTCCCCGAAGATGACACCCCGCTGGATCCGCAGGCGCAGGTCGATGTGCTGCGTGCGCAGATCGCCGCCGAGCCGGACAAGGATGAACTGAAGCTCGACCTGGCCCTGGCCCTGCTGCAGATCGGTGGCGTGGACGAGGCAGGCACCCTGATCGACGGCCTGCCTGCCAATCTGGCCACCGACGACCGCGCCGTGCGTGCCCGCGCCCGCCTGGCCTTCGCCGCCGCGCTGAAAGATGCCCCGGCCGCCGAGGTGCTGGAGGCACGCATCGCCGCTGACGGCAAGGACCTCAAGGCCCGCCACCTGCGCGGCGTGCAACTGCTGCTCGGCGGTCATGACGAGGCCGCGCTGGCCCAGTTCCTAGAAATGCTGCGGATCGACCGCGGATTCGAGGAAGGCCTGCCGCGCAAGGCGCTGATCGACGCCTTCAATGTGATCTCCGACGAGGACCTGGTCGGCCAGTACCGCCGCAGGATGGCGTCGCTGCTGTTCTGAACGGGAGCCCGCCCCGTTCAGAATCCCTGCACTGAACGCGGGCAATAATGCGCGCGCTGGTGGCCATGCGGTCGCCACGATCCGTTCGGGGGGATGAGGTCGGGGCCATGGGGTCTTGCAGCTGCACCCCCGCATTGCCGGGATTGCAAACTGTGACCGTCGTCCGCTCTCTGTCGTTCGCCATGCATTTAACGGGCGCTCTGCTCTGCGCCCTCTTCCTGATGCCCGCCCTTGCCGGCGCCCAGGACTGGAACTATCGCGTCCGGCCCGGCGATACCCTGTGGGACCTGGGCGGGCTCTACCTGAAGCCCTCGGTACGCTGGCAGCAGCTGCAGCAGCACAACCGCATCGACAACCCCTACCAGTTGCCGCCGGGCCAGCTGCTGCGCTTCCCGATCAGCTGGCTGCGCACCGAACCGGCGCCGGCCCGGGTGCTGTCCGTGCGCGGCAAGGTCGCGCTGTCGGGCGCCGATGGCACGGCGACCCGCGCGCTCCAGGCCGGCGAACAGCTGCATATCGGTGACACCGTGGAGACCGAAGGCGATTCCAGCATCACCCTGGAATTCGCCGATGCCTCGCGCCTGCAGCTGCGCGAGTACTCGCGCCTGCGCCTGGACCAGCTGAGCCGTTACGGCCACACCGGCATGGTCGACACCCGACTGCGCCTGCAGCAGGGGCGAGCCAGCAACCGGGTGACGCCGGCGCGCGGTCCCGCCTCGCGTTACATCATCGATGCGCCCACCGCCACCAGCAGCGTGCGCGGCACGGTGTTCCGGGTCAGCGCCGGGGATAACGGGCACGTCGGTGCCACCGAGGTCCTGCAGGGCAAGGTGCAGGTCGGCAACCCCCATGGCCAGCGCCTGGTCCGGCCGGGCCAGGCCACCCGCAGCAGCAGTGCCGATGCGGCGCCCGCTGCGGTCTCCGCACTGCTGCCGGCGCCGGCGTTGCGCAATGACGCGCTGCGCCTGGCGCCGCTGCCGACCCTGCTTGCCTGGGAACCGGTCAATGGCGCCGATCATTACCGGGTGGAAGTAGTGCAGGCGGCAACGCCGGAGATCCTGCTGTTCGCCGCCACCACCGCCGACACCCGGCTGGCGATCGGCGACCTGCCGCCTGGCCAGCTGCGCATCCTGTTGCGCGCGGTCGACGCCCAGGGGGTCGAAGGCCTGGATGCCAGCGCCGATTTCGAGCTCGGTGACCAGCCACCACCGCCACTGACCGTATCGCCGCTGCATGGTCAGACGATCAACAGCGACCGACCGCGTTTCCGCTGGAGCCAGGCCCCCGGTGCGCGCAGCAGCGTCCTGCAGATCGCCACCGAACCCAGCTTCCTGCAGCCCCTGCAGGAGCAGGCCACCCATGCGACCGACCTGCGCCTGGCGCAACCGCTGCCGCCCGGCCAGTACTACTGGCGCGTGGCCTCGCGCGATGGCGAAGGCCGACAGGGCCGCTATGGCCAGGCGTTGCCGCTGCAGCTGAGCAATGAACCAGTGGACCCGGCACTGCAACCGCCCGAGGCCGCACACGGCGAGCTGACGCTGCGCTGGCAGGCCGGCAGCGAAGGCCAGCGCTACCGGGTGCAGGTGGATCGCCGCGGTGACTTCAAGGCACCGCTGGTCGACGAAACCGTGGACCAGCCGCAGGTGAGCTTCAAGCGCCCGTGGAGCGGCACCCTGCACGTACGCGTGCAGTACATCGACGATGACGGCCACGCCAGCGCGTTCTCGCCTGCCCAGCAGGTCCCGCTGCCGTGCCGCCTGTGCTACGGCGCGGGTGGCGGTGCCCTGCTGCTCTGGTTGTTGTTGTGAGGCGCTCGCCGCTGCCATGGTCGAAGCGGATCCTGCTGGCCCTGCTGGCCGGCGTGCTGACCATCGTGGCCAGCCAGGGACAATGGCTGTGGCGGCAGGACGAGGCGGCCTATGACGCGCTGGTCGGCAACTGGGATTACCGCCCCGATCCCAGCCTGCTGATCGTCGCCATCGACGAAGGCAGCCTGCAGCGCATCGGCCAGTGGCCCTGGCCACGCTCGGTGCATGCACGCCTGCTTGACCGCCTGACCGATGCCGGCGCCGAACGCGTCGCGCTGGACCTGATGTTGTCCGAACCGGATCGCCGTGACAGCCGACAGGATGATCAACTGGCCGCCGCCATCCGACGCAATGGCCGGGTGGTGCTGCCGGTGCTGGCCGCACCGGCGGCCGGCGACCGCATGGCCGAGGAAATGCTGCCGATCCCACAGATCGCTGCCAGTGCTGCCGCCATCGGCCACACCGATGTCGAGGTGGATGGCGACGGCGTCGCCCGTGGCGTCTATCTGCACGCAGGTATCGGCCAGCCGCACTGGCCGGCACTGGGCCTGGCACTGGCCGACCTGCCTGCCGGTGCCGTACGCGGCCTGCCCGATCCCGACCCGGAACTGGGCTCGCCCTATCAATGGCGTCGCGACGATTACGTTCGCGTGCGCTACGCCGGCCCCCCCGAGCGGCTGCCGCAGGTGTCCTATGCGGACGTTCTCGATGGCCACGTCGACATGGCGATGCTGCATGGCCGCCGCATCGTCGTTGGCATGACGGCCAGCGGCATCGCGCCCCGCCTGCTGACCCCGACCACCCGCGAGTTCTGGATGAGCGGCAGCGAGTACCAGGCCAACATCGCCTCGATGCTGCTGCAGCACAAGCAGATCGATGTTCTACCGCATGCCTGGCAGCACGCCATCAGCGGTGTGCTGGTGGCGCTGTGCGTGATCCTGCTCGGCCTGCGCCTGCCCTGGCTGGTCGCGTTGTGTTCGTTGCCGATGCCTGCCCTGCTGAGCTGGCTGCTGCTGCGCACGGGTGACCTGTGGTGGGCGCCGGCCAGCGCGATGCTGGGCGTGACGCTGGCACTGCTGGTCTGGGCGGTGTGGCGGATCTCGGCCTGGCACCGCCAGGCCAACCGCGACGCCCTTACCGGCCTGGGCAACCGCCTCCGCTTCGAGCAGTCGCTGCAGCAGGAATGCGATGCGGCGCGGCGCAGCGGCAAGCCATTGAGCCTGGCGCTGATCGACGTCGACCACTTCAAGCGCCATAACGATCGCCACGGACACCAGGTCGGCGACCGCGTGCTGCGTGATGTCGCCCGCCTGATCGGCGCCCATGCGCGCCGCCCGCGCGACATGGCGGCACGCTACGGTGGCGACGAATTCGCGCTGGTGCTGCCGGATACACCGGCCGAGGGCGCACGCCAGGTGATCGAGGACCTGATTGCCTGCGTGCGCGCATTGCCGGCGCCGGGCGAAGGCAGCGACGATACCGTCACGCTCACCATCGGCGTATTCACCCGCGTGCCCGACGGCGAACTGCAGCCCCACCATTTCGTGGAAGGCGCCGACACCGCCCTTTATCAGGCGAAGGCGAACGGCCGCGACGGGTACACGATCGACGGCGGGGCATGACATCCCTGCCCCGGGTGCAACATACGCATGCGAATGGTTAGACTGGACGCCCCGCCCTGCGCTCCCGGATCTGCATGAACGCCCGCCTGTTCCGCGTCGGCATCAACCTCTGGCCACCGTTCCTGTTCACCGGCATCCACGTCACCCGGATCACGCCCGACTACCGGCAGATCGACGTGGAACTCCGGCTGCGGCCGTGGAACCGCAATTACGTGGGGACGCATTTCGGCGGCAGCCTGTTTGCGATGACCGATCCGTTCTGGATGCTGGGCCTGCTGCACATCCTCGGCCGTGACTACTACGTGTGGGACCGGGCCGGTGCGATCGATTTCCTCAAGCCTGGCCGGGGCACGGTGCGCACCTCGTTCCGCATCGACGATGCGCTGCTGGCCGAACTGCGTGCCGAAGCAGCGGGCGGCGAGAAGGTGCTGCGCTGGTTCAGCAACGACGTCGTCGACGAAAGCGGCGAGGTGGTCGCCCAGGTGCGCAAGCAGGTCTATCTGCGGTTGAAGCCACACGCGCGCTGATCCGGCGCGGGCGCTGTCCTCTGCTGCCCTGCCAGGGAGGCTCCGATTCGCGCGTATGCGCGTGTGCACCTGCGGTGCGACGCGGAGCGAAGGCAGCCGCGAGGATGACGAGGACAGCGCGCACTGGCCACCGCTGCTCAGTCGCGCGCGGCGGCGGGCGGGGCGTCCCCCGCCACCATCGGTACCGACAACCATGGGCTCTCGCCGGTGCTGCGCGGCGCAGAGCGCCGCGGTACCTGCAGGCGGCGGCCATCGGCCGACAACTGCGGTGCCCGCACCTGCGAGCGGAACTGGGCAGGCAAGCGCTTCAGCGCATCCACAGGGTCCTCGGCCTGCTGTCGCAGCCAGCGTTGCGCACCGATCAGCCGCACCATCGCAGCGGCATCCTGGGGCCGAGACGAATAGGCGGGATAGGCCGGGCCCGCGATATCGGCCAGCACGCACCCCATGATGTTCGACAGGCAGCCGAAGTCATGCTGCGGCGGTGCCGGCACCGGCAGCGGGCGGTCCGCCTCCAGCGCGGTCATCGCCGCCGCACCACAGGCCCAGCCCAGGTTGCCCGCCACGCGCGCCAGGGTGCTGCGGCGATCGAGTACCAGCACACCACCGAACTCCTGCGCCGAGGTTTCGATCGCAGCCCTGCTCATCGCATACTCGCCCTGCATCGCACGGCACAGGCTCTGTTCGGCGGCCCGCATCGGCTTCATCGCCTGCTCGCATTCCGCTGGCAGCGGCTGGTCGGCTGGCAGTTCGACCAGCATGTCGGCCAGCAGCTGGGCATTGGCCTGCACCAGGCTGGCACCGATGATGCTCTCCACCAGGTAGCTGCCGCCCGTCACCAGCCGACGGCCCAGCTGCAGCCCGCGGCAACTGCCACGCAGCGCACCGTCGATATCACCCTGCAGATAGGCCAGCGCGCGTGCGCTGGTGGCGTCGATCACCAAACCATAGGTCGGCATCGGCACCAGGATGCCTTCCCCTTTTGGCCGGAACGGCGACACGAAGTGATCCGCATCGGCCAGCTGGTCCAGGCGCGCATGCAGCTGCTGGTGGCCAGCGTGGGCATCGACGAAGCGCTGCGGGTCCGCGCGCACCTGGGCGAGGCAGTCACTGGCGGTCGGTCCGCAGCTGGCCGAAGGCCGTGATTGCAGCTCGACGTGGTCCTCTGCCAGCTGCGGACGGGCGCCGCCATTGCCGCGCGGATCCGCCTCCCAGCGCTGTACATCCCGGGCCAGCGCCTGATCGCGCTGGGCCGGGTCGAGATCGTCGAACGCGAGTGTCCACAGCAGCGCAAAGCCGTTGCGGCCATCAGCGGGCAGGCGGGCCTGCAACCGCTGCTGGGCCTGCAGCCGTGATTCCGGCACCGGCCACATGCGCGAGGCACACCACACCACGATGGCCAGCACCAGCAGTCCTGCCAGGGCCCAGCCCAGTCCGCGCAGAATCTTCAACACAGCTTCCCTTCCATGCATCGTTGCCGCAGTCGATCGGCCAGCGTAATCGACCGGCCGTGGCCGCTACAATGCGCGCATGTCGCTCGAAGCCCCCGCCCTGGTCCCCCGCCCCTCCCTGCAGCGCCTGTTCCTGACTGGCCTGCTGACCCTGCTGCCGATCTGGCTGACCTGGGTCGTGGTCAAGTTCGTGTTCGTGCTGCTTTCGGGCATTTCCAGCCCGTTGGTGGTGCCGCTTTCCGAGCAGATCGCGACAAGCTTCCCGCATTACCTCGGCTGGGTCCGTGCCGAGTGGATCCAGAACACCATCGCCCTGCTCGCCACCCTGCTGGTGATCCTGGCAGTGGGCGTGGCCAGCCGCCGCGTGCTCGGCCAGCGCCTGCTGCGCTGGGTCGGCGCGGTGATCAAGCGCATTCCGCTGGCCAGCATCATCTACGACAGCGCCAAGAAGCTGCTGGACATGCTGCAGACCGAACCGGGCAGCACCCAGCGCGTGGTGCTGATCGACTTTCCGCACCGCGACATGAAGTCGGTCGGCCTGGTCACCCGCGTCATCAAGGAACACGGCACCGACCGTGAACTGGCCGCGGTGTACGTGCCAACCACGCCGAACCCGACTTCGGGTTACCTGGAGATCGTGCCGGTGGAGCTGCTGACCCCGACCGACTGGACCGTCGACCAGGCCATGAGCTTCATCATTTCCGGCGGTGCAGTCGCACCGTCCAGCGTTCCGTTCACGCGCGCAGGCGAACGCAGCGAATGACCACCGTGGCGCCGATCGAGCGCCCGCTGCAGGACCGCGCGGTCCTGCTGTTCATCGTGCTGGCCGCGTTCTTCTGCGGCAACGCCGTGCTGGCCGAACTGATCGGGGTGAAGATCTTCGCGCTGGAAGACACCCTCGGCATCGATCCGCTGAACTGGAACCTGTTTGGCCAGACCGGCTCGCTCAGCTTCACCGCCGGTACCCTGCTGTGGCCGGTGGTGTTCATCATGACCGACACGATCAACGAGTTTTTCGGCAAGCGCGGCGTGCGCTTCATCTCGTGGTTGGCCGTGGTGTTGATCGCCTATGGCTTCCTGTTCGCCTTCGCAGCGATCTCGCTGGCGCCGGCCAGCTGGTGGGTCACCTCGATGGACGGCCACGGCGTGCCGGACTACCAGGCGGCATTCGCAGCGGTGTTCGGCCAGGGCATGTGGACCATCGCCGGTTCGCTGGTGGCCTTCCTGCTCGGCCAGCTGATCGACGTGGCAGTGTTCCATCGCATCCGCCAGGCCACCGGCGAGCGCCACGTGTGGCTGCGTGCGACCGGATCCACCGCGATCTCCCAGGTGGTGGACAGCTTCGTGGTGATCTGGATCGCCTTCGTGCTCGGCCCGCAGCACTGGCCGACCTCGCTGTTCCTGGCCGTCAGCAGCGTCAACTACATCTACAAGATGGGCTTTGCGATTGCCTTGATTCCACTGCTGTACCTGATGCGGCGTGCGATCACCCGCTACCTGGGTGCCGACAGGGCCGCCGCCCTGCGCGCCGCGGCCGCGGCTGACTGAAGCCCCAGCGGCAAAAAGCTGACTGAGCCTTCACGCTGGCCGTACGCGGCCGGATCGTGCAAGCTCCACGGTCTGTGTTCCACGGAAGCTCCTGATGCCGCATCCCACCCGCGCCCTGGCCGCCGCCATCGCCGCGTTGTTCCTGTTCAGTGCCGTGCCGTCGGCCGAAGCAGCGAAGAAGAAGGCCAGCCGCCCTGCCGCCGCGCAGACCCGCCAGGCCGCCAAGCCCAAGGCCAGGCCCGCCCGCGCCACCGCGCCGGCCCGTGGCAGTTCGGCGCGCCGCGCCGCGCCGCGTCCGGTCGCACCGGCCCGGGCCGTACCCAAGCAGGTGCAGCTGGAGCGCCTGTACGACGAGTACTGGGATGCCTCGATGCGATTGAATCCGCTGCAGGCGACCTTCCAGGGCGAGGCCCGCTACAACGACCAGCTGCCCAACATCCTGTCTGCCGCCTGGCGCCAGCAGTCGCACGACTTCACCACGCAATGGCTGGGCAAGGTCGAGAAGCTCGGCAGTGACGGCCTGCAGGGTCAGGACCTGCTCAGCTACGAGATCTTCGTGCGCGACGCGCGCGCATCACTGGCCGCCGAGCGCTACCCGAGCTGGATGATGCCGATCAGCCAGTACTACAACATCGGCAGCATCATGGCGATCCTCGGTTCCGGTGCCGGCGCGCAGCCGTTCAATACCGTGCAGGACTACGACACCTGGTCACGCCGTTCGCTGGGCATTCCCGAGCTGTTCGACCAGGCCATCGACAACATGCGCCAGGGCATGAAGGCCGGCGTGGTGCAGCCGCGCGACCTGATGGAAAAGGTGCTGCCGCAGCTGGATGCGGTGATCAAGCCGACCGCCGAAGAGAGCATCTTCTGGTCGCCGATCCGCACCATGCCGAACACCATCCCGGCTGAGGACAAGGCGCGCATCAGCGCCGAATACAAGCGCATGATCGAGCTGCGCATCATGCCGGCCTACCGCGCCCTGCGCGGCTTCATCGCCACCGAATACCTGCCGGCCACACGCGCCAGCAGCGGCCTGGGCGCATTGCCTGATGGCCAGGCCTGGTACGCCAACCTGATCGTGCAGACCACCGCCAGCGACCAGACCGCCGCACAACTGCATGCGCTGGGCGAACAGCGCGTGCAGGAACTGCAGGCGCAGATCGCCACGGTAATGAAGGACGCCAAGCTGCGCGGTTCTCCCACCAAGCTGCTGCGCAGCATGCGCAACGACCGCCAGTTCCAGTACGGCGATGCCAACGCGCTGATCAACCGCTACCGCCAGGTGCAGCAGCAGGTCAGCGTACGCCTGCCGCAGGTGCTGGATACCTTGCCGAAGGCACCACTGGAGGTCCGTGCGGTGGAGCCGGAACGCGCACTGACCGCCGCCGCTGCCGCCTATCAGCCGTCGGCGGCCGGGCAACCGGGCGTGCTGTACATCAATACCCGCGACCTGCCCAGCCGCAAGCGCTGGAACGTGCCGGTGCAGTACCTGCACGAAGCAATTCCGGGCCACCACGTGCAGCTGGGCCTGCAGCAGGAGCTGGCCAAGCTGCCGCGCTTCCGCCGCCTCGGTGGCGATCTCGCCTTTGTCGAAGGCTGGGGCCTGTACGCCGAAACGCTGGGCGAAGACCTGGGCATCTACACCGATCCCTACGACCGCATCGGCTACCTGTACTCGCGCCTGCTGCGTGCCGCCCGCGTGGTGGCCGATACCGGCGTGCACGCACAGGGCTGGAGCAAGCAGCAGGCCGTCAGCTACCTGCAGAAGACCGTGGACATGAGCAGTGACGACGCCAACGCCGAGGTGGAGCGGATCATGGCCCAGCCCGGCCAGGCACTGTCCAACGTCGCCGGCCTGACCACCATCGTTGCCCTGCGCGACAAGGCCAGGGCACGCCAGGGCGCCGCCTTTGACCTGCGCCGCTTCCACGCCGAACTGCTGAAGGACGGCTCGATGCCGCTGGACGTGCTGGACCGCAAGATGGAACGCTGGATGGTTCAGCCGGCCAGCACGACGTCCACGCCTTCACCCTGACCCTTCCGGAGCCACCATGCGCCGTGCCGTCGCCCTGTTCGCCATCGTGCTGGGCCTGCTGCCTTCAACGGGTATCGCCGCACCGGTGCTGACGCCACCGGATGCGGGCATCGACGGGCTGATGCAGGCCTACGACGGCCAGGTACCCGGCGCTGCAGTCCTGGTGCTGCACGACGGGCAAGCGGTGTTCCGCCGCGGCTACGGCCTGGCGGTGGTGGAGGACGGCACCGCGGTCACCCCGGCCAGCAACTTCCGGCTGGCCTCGGTCAGCAAGCAGTTCACCGCCGCGGCGGTGCTGCTGCTGGTGGAAGATGGCCGGCTTGGGCTGGATCAACCTGCCCGGCAGTGGCTGCCCGAGCTGCCACCGGCTGCGGCGGCCATCACGATCCGCCAGCTGCTCTCGCACACCGGTGGCCTGCTCGACTACGAAGACCTGATGGATCCGGCTGACACTCGGCAGCTGCATGACGCCGACGTGCTGACCCTGTTGTCGCACGAGGACCGCCTGAATTTCCCACCCGGCACGCAGTACCACTACAGCAACAGCGGCTATGCACTTCTGGCACTGATCGTCAGCCGCGCCTCCGGCCAGGATTTCGCCGCCTTCCTGCAGCAGCGCATCTTCCGCCCACTGGGCATGGTCCACACCGTGGCCCACCAGGACGGCGTCGATGTCATCGCCGCACGTGCCTATGGTTACAGCCGGATCGATGGCCGCTGGCAGCGCACCGACCAGAGCACCACCAGCGCCGTGCTCGGCGATGGCGGGATCTACTCCTCACTGGACGACCTCGCCCGCTGGGATGCGGCGCTGTACGACGACCGCCTGCTGTCGAAGGCCTCGCGCCGCGCGATGTTCAGCCCGGCCACATCGACATCCGAACCGGATGTGCCGCACTACGGCTTCGGCTGGCGCCTGAACGGCCCGGTGCAATGGCACAGTGGCGAAAGCATCGGCTTCCGCAACGTGATCGTGCGCCACCCGGAAAAGCACTTGACCGTGATCGTGCTGACCAACCGCAACGCCCCCGAACCCTATCCGCTGGCACTGAAGATCGCCCAGCGCTGGCTGGACACCCTGCAATGAACACGGGTTCCGACGCCCTGCTGGGCATCCACCACGCGGCACTGATCTGCAGCGATTACGCGCGTTCAAAAGACTTCTACGTCCGTATCCTCGGCCTGCGCGTACTGGCCGAGAACCACCGCGCCGCGCGAGACTCCTGGAAGCTGGATCTGGCCCTGCCCGACGGCAGCCAGCTGGAACTGTTCTCCTTCCCCTCGCCACCGCCCCGTCCCAGCCGCCCGGAGGCCCAGGGCCTGCGCCACCTTGCGTTCCGGGTGGCCACGCTGGAGCCGTTCATCCAGCGCCTGTCAGCGCACGGCGTAGTGTGCGAACCGATCCGCGTGGACGAGTACACCGGCCGCCGCTTCACCTTCTTCGCCGACCCGGACGGTCTGCCGCTGGAGCTGTACGAGGTCGGTTGAGCGTGTGTTCCGGGGTCAGATCCCTTTTCCAAAGGAAAAGGGATCTGACCCCATCGACACCCACCAAGAGCAGGCCGTGCCATTCCGACAGATTGCGGAGACCTGTCGAAGGCGGGGTGGGTCCGGTTGCGGGGGCGTGAGCCGCATGGGCCCGAGGCATGCCTCGGGCGGGTTGGGCAGGACGCCCAACCCCGGTCTTGCCGTGTGCGCAGGACAGCGCACACGAGCAAGCGGCGACCGAGCTTACATGGGTGAGGGCGCTTTGCTTGCGAAGTACTGCTTCGCAAGCGCCCGAACGCACAGCCGCCAGCGGCTGGGCCGGGCCCCGGAGGGGGACTTGCAGCGGCCCCCGCAACCGGACCCACCCCGCCCTCCCACGGATAGCCGCCTTTGCTTTTGAGGTTGCCGGCCAGCGGCCGGCACTACCGCGGGTGCAGGGCGCAGCCCTGCAAAGCCCCCCTTCCCCATACTCCGCCGAATGGGTATACAGTCGACCCATGCCGGCATCGTGCCGGAATGAACCCTGGGAGGGGACCATGCGCAAGACCTTCAAGACCCTGCTGCTGGCATTGCCGCTGTGCCTGGCCGCACTCTCGGCGCAGGCCGCCGACGGCGCCGCCGGCCGCTGGAAGACCATCGACGACAAGACCGGCAAGGTGAAGTCGATCGTCGAGATCACCCAGGCCCCCAACGGCACGCTGACCGGCAAGGTGGTCGACATCCTGCACTCGGACAAGGGCCCGAACCCGGTCTGTGACGGCTGTGAAGGCGCCAACAGGAACAAGCCGGTGAAGGGCATGACCATCCTCTGGAACCTGAAGGCCGACGGCGCCAACAAGTGGTCCGGCGGCACCATCCTCGACCCGGCCAACGGCAAGACCTACAAGTCGAAGATGGAACTGCAGCCCGGCGGCACCCGGCTGGACGTGTCCGGCTGCATCGCCTTCATCTGCCGCGCGCAGACCTGGCAGCGCGAATAAGCGCCCCCGCCTGTTTCAACCCCGTGACCCGGCCCCGGCCGGGTCACGTCGTTGCGGGCATGCGATAATCTGCGGTTCCCCTCGGATCCACCCGCGACCATGACCCGTACCGCGCTCGTCACCACCGCCCTGCCCTACGCCAACGGCCCGCTGCACCTGGGCCACCTGGTCGGCTACATCCAGGCTGACATCTGGGTACGTGCGCGGCGGATGAGCGGCGGCAGGACCTGGTTCGTCTGCGCCGACGACACCCACGGCACGCCGATCATGCTGGCCGCGGAGAAGGCCGGGGTCACCCCGGAAACCTTCATCGCCAACATCCAGGCCAGCCACGAACGTGACTTCGCCGCCTTCGGCGTGGCCTTCGACCACTACGACTCGACCAATTCGGCGGCCAACAAGGCGTTGACCGAGCAGTTCTACCTGAAGCTGGAAGCGGCCGGCCACATCAGCCGCCGTTCGGTCGCGCAGTTCTACGACCCGGCCAAGGGCATGTTCCTGCCCGACCGCTACGTCAAGGGCATCTGCCCGAACTGTGGCAGCCCCGACCAGTACGGCGACAACTGCGAAGTCTGCGGCGCGACCTATGCACCGACCGACCTGAAGGAGCCGCGTTCGGTCATTTCCGGCGCCACGCCGGAAATGCGCGATTCGGAGCACTTCTTCTTCGAGGTGGGCCACTTCGATGCGTTCCTGCGCGAATGGCTGGCCGGCGATGTCGCGCTGCCGGGCGTTAAGGCCAAGCTGGGCGAGTGGCTCAATGCCGAAGGCGGCCTGCGCGCGTGGGACATCTCGCGCGATGCACCGTACTTCGGTTTCCAGATTCCCGGCCAGCCGGGCAAGTACTTCTACGTCTGGCTGGATGCGCCGATCGGCTACCTGTCCAGCTTCCAGACCCTGTGCGGCAAGCTCGGCGAGGACTTCGACGCGCACCTGCGCGCCGGCACCGCCACCGAGCTGCACCACTTCATCGGCAAGGACATCGTCAATTTCCACGGCCTGTTCTGGCCGGCGGTGCTGCACGGGACCGGCCACCGCGCGCCGACCCGCCTGCACGTCAACGGCTACCTGACCGTGGACGGCGCCAAGATGAGCAAGTCGCGCGGCACCTTCGTGATGGCCCGCACCTTCCTCGACGCCGGCCTGGAGCCGGAAGCGCTGCGCTACTACTACGCCGCCAAGTCCGGCGGTGGCGTCGACGATCTCGACCTGAACCTGGGTGACTTCATCGCCCGCGTCAACGCCGACCTGGTCGGCAAGTTCGTCAACCTGGCCAGCCGCTGCGCCGGCTTCATCAGCAAGCGCTTCGACGGCCGGCTGGCCGCGCAGCTGCCCGACGCGGCGCAGTACCAGCGCTTCGTCGATGGGCTGGCGCCGATCCGTGAAGCCTACGAGCGCAACGACCCGGCTGCGGCGATCCGCCTGACCATGACCCTGGCCGACGAAGCCAACCGCTACATCGACGACGTCAAGCCGTGGGTCATCGCCAAGCAGGAAGGCGCCGACGCGCAGCTGCAGGCCGTGTGCAGCCAGGGCCTGAACCTGTTCCGCGTGCTGGTCACCGCCCTGAAGCCGGTGCTGCCGGCCACCGCCGCACAGGCCGAGGCCTTCCTGGCCGCGCCGGTGAACGACTGGACCGAGCTGGCACAGCCGCTGCTCGGCCACCGCATCACTGAGTACACCCCGCTGTTCACCCGTATCGACCCGAAGAAGATTGACGCCATGATCGACGCCTCCAAGGACACCCTGCAGCCGGCCGCTGCCGCTGCCCCCGCCGCCAAGCCGGCCGCCCCGGCCAAGGACGACGCAAAGAGCGCCGACGCGCCGGCCTACATCGGCATCGACGATTTCGCCAAGCTCGATCTGCGCATCGGCAAGGTGCTGGTCTGCGAGTTCGTGGAAGGTTCGGACAAGCTGCTGCGCTTCGAGCTGGATGCAGGTGAACTGGGCAAGCGCCAGATCTTCTCCGGTATCCGTGGCAGCTACGGCGAGCCGGAGAAGCTGGTCGGCCGCAGCGTGGTGTTCATCGCCAACCTGGCCCCGCGCAAGATGCGCTTCGGCCTGAGCGAAGGCATGATCCTGTCGGCCGGTTTCGACGGTGGTGCACTGGCGCTGCTGGACGCCGACAGCGGCGCGCAGCCGGGCATGCCGGTCCGCTGATGCCTGCAGCGGGCGTGGCCTCGGCCGCGCCCGCCGGCAGTACCGGCCACCGGAGGCAACGCGATGGGAAGCAACGCAATGGAACTGGCGCTGTTCGACTTCGACCATACCGTGACCACCTGCGATACCTATGGCCGCTTCCTGCGCCGCGTGGCCACCGCCGAACAGCTGGCACAGGCATGGTGGAAAGTCGGCCCGTGGCTGGCCGCGTACAGGCTGAAGCTGATCTCGGCCGAACGCATCCGCGCCCGCGTCACCCGCCTGACCTTCAGTGACCGCCACAGCGATGACATCGCCACGCTGGCCGCAGGCTTCTCGCGCGAGTTCCTGCCCGACGTGGTGCGCCCGGAAATGCTGGAGCAGATCCGCTGGCACAAGGAACAGCAGCACACCGTAGTGATCGTGTCCGGCTCGCTGGACCTGTACCTGCGGCCGTGGTGCGAGCAGCTGGGCCTGCAGCTGATCTGCAACCGGCTGGAAAGCCAGGACGGCCGCCTGACCGGCCGTTACGCCGGTGGCGACTGTGGCCCGCGCAAGGTCGAGCACATCCGCCGCCAGTTCGATCTGTCGCGCTACGTGCGCATCCATGCCTACGGTGACAGTTCCGAAGACAAGCCGATGCTGGCGCTGGCCCACGAGCGCTGGTTCCGCGGCAAGCCCCTGAAGTAACCCAACGCGCAGCCTTCGCCACGCATGAGCATGAGCCTGATCCCGCCCCTGACCGAACGCCTCGACCGCCTGCTGCCGCAGACCCAATGCGGGCAATGCGGCTATGACGGCTGCCGCCCGTACGCGCAGGCAATGGCACGTGGCGAGGCGGGTGTGGACCGCTGCCCGCCGGGTGGCGATGCCGGTGCACGGGCGCTGGCGCAGGTGCTGGGCGTACCGGCGATTCCGTTCGATCGTTCGCGCGGCGAGCACAAGGCGGCCCAGGTGGCGTTGATCGTCGAAGCCGACTGCATCGGCTGCACCAAGTGCATCCAGGCCTGCCCGGTGGACGCCATCGTCGGCGGCGCCAAGTACATGCACACGGTCATTGCCGACCTGTGCACCGGCTGCGAGCTGTGCATCCCGCCGTGCCCGGTGGACTGCATCGAGCTGGTGCCGCTACAGCCGGGGCCAGATCTCCTTTCCAACGGAAAAGGGATCTGACCCCGTACACCGGTTACGGCACCGCTGCCGTCACCACGATCTCGACCTTCCACTCGGCGTGGGCGAGCTTGGCTTCGAAGGTTGCACGGGCCGGGGTCGCGCCCTCGACCACCCACTCGTCCCACGCCTTGTTCATGCCATCGAAGTCGGCGATGTCGGCCAGGAACACTTCCGCACGCAGCACGTGCTGGCGATCGCTGGCGACCAGCGCCAGCAGCTTGTCGATCTCCGCCAGCACCTGCCGGGTCTGGCCGGTGATGTCCTGGCTGGTGTCTTCCGGAATCTGGCCGGAGAGGTAGGCGACCTTGTTGTACACGGTCATTTCGGACATGCGCGGTCCGACGTCGTAACGCTCCATCATGGGCGTGGCTCCTGCGGGTGATCAGGCCCGCATTGTCCTCCAATCCGGTCAACGGTGGGTGCACGGGTCCCCCGCGCGAGACGTCACTACCGGACTCCGACACATCCGCTGGTCAAATGGCGGCGACAGGCGCACGATGCGCCACGCCCCGCGTTGACACCGCACTCGCCCCTCCTGACGCACCCTTGCGCCGATGACCGCAGCCACCAACCCCGCCGCCGCTTCCTCCACCCCGGCATGGAAGCGGGTTATCACCATTGTCGTTCCCCTGCTGATCCTCTCGCTGGCCCTGCATGGCCTGGCCAGCGAATTCGATGAGCACGGCTACCGCGCCATCCGCCAGGCGTTCCGCCAGCTCAGCGGCATGCAGATCACCCTCACCGTGGTGCTCGGCCTGGCCAGCTACGCCTGCCTGATCGGCTTCGATGCCATCGGCCTGCGTCGCAGCGGAATCCGCGTGCATCCGGCACGCATCGGCATCACCGCCTTCCTTGCGCATACGCTGGGCCAGACCGTGGGCTTTGCGGCGTTGACCGGCGGCGCAGTGCGCCTGCGTGGCTACCGCAGCGCCGGCCTGGACCTGGCGCAGATCGGCCAGGTGGTGCTGATGAGCACGCTCGGTTTCGTATTCGGTGCGTGGCTGCTGATCAGCGTGGCACTCTGCATGGAACCGGCGGCAGCGGCGTTGGCATTGCCATTGAACCCCGATGCCGTGCGCATCGTCGGCATCGTCGCCCTGCTCGCCTATCTGGGTACCGTGCTGCTGGTCGGTCGCGATGGACGGCAGTTCAGCGTGTTCGGCCATGCGTTGTGGCTACCCGACCGCCGCACCATGCTCGGCGTCACCGTGCTCAGCGTGATCGAACTGGTACTGGCCAGCGCCGCGTTCTATGTGCTGCTGCCGGACTCGACGCCCACCGGCCTGCCCGGCTTCGTCGGCCTGTACCTCGTCGCGGTACTGGCCGGCCTGGTCTCGACCGTGCCGGCCGGCCTGGGCGTGTTCGAATGGAGCCTGTTGAAGCTGTTGCCTCAGGTGGCACCGGCGGCGGTGCTGGCAGCGGCGCTGATCTACCGCGTCACCTACTACGTACTACCGCTGGTGCTGGCCACGTTGCTCGCCCTTGCGCCCGCGCTGCGCCAGCCGCTGCAGGCCAGTGCCGGGGCAACCCGCGCCGGCTGGAACGCACTGCGCCCATGGTTGCCGCAGATCATCGCGCTGGCGGTGTTCAGCATCGGCGCCGCGCTGGTCATCGATGGCACGCTGCCAACGCCACGCCGGCACCTGGTGAATGCCTCGCTGCCGATCCTGGAAACCTCGCACCTGATCGGCAGCCTCAGTGGTGTCGCGCTGCTGCTGATCGGGCAGGGCCTGGCCCGGCGCAGCCACGCGGCGTGGATGCTGGCGATGGCGGTGTGCGTGGTCACCCCGCTGCCGCTGTGGCTGCGCGGTGGCCAACCGTTGATCGCCGTCTCGGCGTTGCTGGTGGCGATGGCACTGTGGGCCGCACGTCGCGAGTTCTACCGCCAGGGCGCGCTGCTGGACGAAGCCTGGTCGTGGCCGTGGCTGCGCAACCTCGGCCTGGTGCTGGTCGCAGTCACCTGGCTGCTGTTCTTCACCTACAGCCATGTCGAATACCAGAACGAGTTGTGGTGGCAGTTCGCGGTCTCCGGCAACGCACCGCGCGCGTTGCGTGCGTTGCTGGTGGTGGCCATCGCGCTGGTGATGTTCGGCCTGGCGCGGCTGCTGCACAGCACGCGCAGCCCGCTGCCAGCCGCCGATGAAGCCACGCTGCAATCGCTGGCGCCAGTCCTGGCCGGTGCCACCGACACCCAGGCCTGCCTGGTGCTGACCGCTGACAAGGCAGTGCTGCGCGATGAAGCGAAACTGGGCTTCGTGATGATGCAGCGCTATGGGGGGTCGCTGATCGCGATGGGCGACCCGGTCGGCCCGCCGGAGGTCGCCCGCGCATTGATCTGGCGCTTCCGCGAGGAAGCCGACCGCCTCGGCCTGCGCCCCGTCTTCTACCAGGTCGGCGAGTCCTACTGGCAGACCTACCTCGACCTCGGCCTGGGGCTGGTCAAGCTGGGCGAAGAAGCGATGGTGCCGCTGCATGATTTCGGCCTGGAAGGGCGCGAGCGCGCCGACCTGCGCCAGGCCTGGAACCGGGGCAAGCGTGGTGGCCTGTCCTTCCGCGTGGCGCCCGTGGAGGAAATTCCCAGCCTGCTGCCGCGCCTGCACGCGATCTCCAACGCATGGCTGGAAGACAAGGCCGGCGACGAAAAAGGCTTCTCGCTCGGCAGCTACGACCCGGATTACCTGGTGCGCTTCCCGGTGGCGCTGGTCGAGGCCGGAGGCCAGATCGTGGCCTTCGCCAACCTGTGGCAGGCACCGGCCGGCGCCGAGCTGTCGGTGGACCTGATGCGCCACGCCAGCGAAGCACCGAAGGGCACGATGGACTTCCTCTTCATCGAGCTGTTCCTGTGGGGCCGCGCACAGGGCTATGCACGATTCTCGCTGGGCATGGCGCCGCTTTCCGGGCTGGCACAGCATCGTCTGGCTGGCCGCTGGAACCGGCTGGCCGGCCTGCTGGCGCGGCATGGCGAACGTTTCTACGGGTTCAGTGGCCTGCGCCGCTTCAAGTCGAAGTTCGATCCGCAGTGGCGGCCGCGCTATCTCGCGGCGCCCGGCGGCATGCATCTGCCGGCCGCGCTGCTGGATGCCACGCGCCTGATCTCGCTGGATCCGCGGCGGAACTGAAGCCGCGATGCGTCGGGCATGGCTCGACGCTACCCGCTGCTCGGTAGGTGTCGACCTTGGTCGACATGCAACCCCAGCGCCGACCAAGGTCGGCGCCTGCCAAGCGCTACATACCGCCCTTGAGGATCACTTCGGCCAAGCGATCGTAGTCCCCCCCGAAATGGTGATCACCCGGCAGCTTCACCTTCCTCACCCCGTCATTGGCCGGCAGGTCCGGGCACAGTGCGTCCTCATCCTTGTCGCCATATACGCACAGGGTTTTTTCCGCCGGCAGCCTGGCCACTTCCGGTGCGATCGGCAGGCCATCGCCGCCACCGCCCAGCCAGTTGCTGACGTGGAATTCAAAGTCGGCCTTCCTGCCTACCGACAGCAGCACGATACGATCCAGCGCTGCGCGGGTATCGGCATCGAGCTGGTTGATGGTGGCCGGCAGCACATCGGCGCCCTGCGAGAAGCCGATCAGCATCACCTTGTCGCGGTGCCACTGCTGGCGGTAGTGGTCGATGATCTTCTGCAGGTCAGCGGCGAAGCCCTTCGGCGTGCGCTCGCTCCAGAAGTAGCGCAACGAGTCGATGCCGACCACGGCCACGCCGTGCTCGTTGAGCGACGACGCCACGTCCTTGTCCAGGCCGGCCCAGCCACCATCGCCGGAAACGAATACCGCCAGCGTATCGCCGCTGCCGGTCGCCGGTACTTCCACCACCGGCAGGCCCTTCAGCGCGGCCGGCGGCGGTGCCAGACTGACCCCGGCCTGCGCGCCGATCAACCGCGCTGCGGCCACCAGACCGGGTGAGGCATCACCGCGCGCGGTTCGCTTGAATTCGCGTGCCAAGGCGACCTGCTGGACGAACCGGCTGGCCTCGCCCACCTTGCAGCCGTGATCGCCAGCAGCACTCAACCACGGGAAATTCAGTTCGGCGGGCTGCAGTTTGTCGTGCTTCACACCATCGCCGCAGACCATGCGCTCATGGTTGTGATCCGGGCAGAAGCCGGTGGTCAGCAGGCCGGCAAACACCTGGGTGTCGGCCTGCGCCGCGAGCGAATAGGCCATCTCGGCACCCTCGCCGTCACCGCCGACCAGCGGCAGGTGGTAACCGGGCAGATGCAGGGACGCCTGCAGCCAGCGCGAGAAGTTCTCGACGTCACCGGAGCCGAACGAGCAGGTCGGATTACCCTCGCGCTTGAGCACCCCGCGCAGGTGCGCGATGTCCACAGCGGCAACCATGGCGCCGTCGGCACGCAGGGCTTCGATCGGCAGGCGGCTGGTGTCACCACCCGGGGTGGGTTCGTGGAACCAGATCACCACCCGCTGCGGAGTGCCGGCCGGCATGTGCACCGGAATCTGCTCGAACCGCCCGTGGCTGAACTGCTGCACGTTGGCCGCCGCCATTGCCGGCAGCGCCGCCAGCGCCAGAACCACACCCATTGCCCTGCCCAGCCCTGCACGCTTCATATCGCATCCCCGATGGAATGCGCACACGATACGCCGCCACCGCGTGCACGGCACGTACCGGTGCAGGCCGTTGGCGATTCAGTCGGCCGTGGTACGCCGACTGCGCCGGTACAGTGCCAGCGCCAGGTACAGCAGCCAGCCTACGATCACCACGATCACGACCTTCTGCCCCAACCCGCGCGGCGGCCCGCCACGCCACAGCACATGCAGCCACAACAGTACGAACGCCAGCCAGGCCCAGCCCCAGAGCAGGCCCGCAGCGGACTGCCAGCCCGGTTCACGGCGCAGGTACCAGGCCTGCAGCAGCATGCCGACGCTGGCGCACAGGAACGCGGTGTTGGCCGCCAGCCCATGGATGAACGGTGCCAGCAGCGGCGTCGCTTCCGGCAGCCAGCTGTCACCGATGGCGACCGTGGCCAGGCCCAGTGCCGAGGCCGTGAACAGCAGCGGCGCCGCCGCGCTGCGCCGCGGGCCGATGCTGCTCCGGTAGAGGCTGATGCCGAGCAGGGCGATCGCCAATGCCAGCAGGCAGTAAGCCGCGCGCAAAGCCAGCCCCCACGGCCCGTGCAGGTAGAGGCTGAGCGTGGCCCGCACCCAGTCCAGATCGGTGCGTGCGAACTGGGTCCACAGCGCGGTGGCCAAGAACAGCAGCAGCGCCGCCAGTGCCAGCAGTGCCGCTGGGCGCGCGCGCCTCATGTGGACGCCTCCGGGTGCCGCGCCAGCCATTCGGCCAACGCCTTGCGATAGCGCTGCAGCTCGTCGGCATACAGGTCCAGCACACACAGCGGGCAACCGCTGCCGCAGCATTCGTTCGGACCGGGCTCTTCCGGCGGCAACGGGCGGGGATCGGGATCAGGGACGGACACGGTTGGACGCGGCAATCGGTGGAAACAGGCCCCAGTGTACCGGGCTGGTTCAGCGGCCCAGCTGTCGGCGCAGGTTGTCGCGGGCGGCCGCGTCGAGACGCTGGTGGAAAAACGCGCTGAGGAAGATGCGCGGTGCACGCAGCAGGCCCTGCAGGAAACGGCGGCGGCCGGCGCGATACAGGAAGCCTGGCACCACGCCCTTGTACTCTTCGGCCACGCCGCGATCATAGGCGCTGAACACCGGTTCCGGCGCGGCCAGGATCGCCATGTCGCAGTCCAGGAACAACGCGGCCTCGGCATCGACATCGTCCGGGCCGAGCTCGCCATGGCGGGCAGTCAGCAGGATCAGCTGCTCGACCCGGGCCGCGTCGACCGTGGCAAGTTCCGGCGCCTGTGCGATCGCTTGCAGGGCCAGCTGCGCCGAACGCGCCTCGTTGTCCTTTCGCCCCGCCACATAGATCGCATCGTGGTAGAGCGCGGCCAGGTAGACCTCGGCCGGCTGCTGCCAGCCTGGACCGTCGGCAACCTCCTGGCAGTGCTGCAGCACCGCACGCACGTGGCCGAAGTGATGGTAGGCACGTGGTGGCGTCGCATAGCTGTCCTGCAGCGCCTGCCACTGCGCCGGAGCGAGCGTCAGCGGGGAGAAGTCCATGACCGGATCATCCCGCTTGCGCCGGTGGCGGGCAAGCTGGCTATTTTTTCACCACACCCTCACAACGCCCTTCGCACGGGGTCCCAACGCGGTTGTCCACAGCTTTGTCGAGCGCTGGTCCACACCGGCTGTGGATGAACGCGCGGACCGACCAGCGGTCACTGCAGGTGTGCGCGCACAGGTCTACACTCGCCTCAGGCGGGAGCGCCCGCCGCTGCCGGGAGCCGTCATGTACCGTCCTGCCGCCCGATCCGTTCTGCTCGCGCTGGCCGCATTGGCGGCACCCTCCGCGATCGCACTCAACCCTGACGCGAACGAAGCCCCTGCGCTCACTGCCAGCACCGCCGCGCCGACGATTCCGACGCCGCAGCAGGTGTTCGCGATTCCACCGGCCATGCTCGATATGCTGCACACCCAGGTGACCCGTCGCAGCTATTCGCGCGAGCAGCGCCTGCAGGCGCTGGTGGAGATGATCTTCGACCGCCATGGCATGGACCTGCAGTACGACGCCGACGCGACCCTCACCGTCAGCGAGATCTGGCAGCAGCGACGCGCCAACTGCCTGGCCTTTACCCTGATGTTCGTCGCGCTGGCACGCGAAGCCGGCATCCAGGCGCGCGTGCAGGAGGTCGGCCAGGTGGTGTCGTGGTACCAGGACCAGGCCCAGGGCCTGGTCTACAGCGTAGGCCACGTCAATGCCGGGGTCGGCTTCGCCGGCCGCTTCGCCACCGTCGATCTGGATCGCAATGTGCTGTACGACCGCCGCGGGCCGCTGCCGATCAGCCAGGCGCGGGCGTTGGCGCACTTCTACAACAATCGCGGTGCCGAACGCATGGCCAGCGGCGACCTGGCGGGCGCACGTACCTTCTTCGATACCGCGCTGGCGCAGGACGGCAGCTTCGCTGCCACCTGGAACAACCTGGGTGTGCTGGAAAACCGCACGGGCGATACCGCCGCCGCGCGACGGGCACTGGAAACGGCGTTGCGACTGGACGGCCGCCAGGATGCTGCACTGACCAACGCCAGCGCCCTCTACCGCAAGCTCGGCATGATTGCGCAGGCCCGGGCGCTGGAGCAGCGGTTGCAATCGGTGCAGCGCGAAGACCCGTTCGCGCAGTACATGCTCGGTGCCGAGGCCGAACGCGCCGGGCAACTGCAGCAGGCGATCCGCTATTACCGGCAGGCCGTGCGCCTGTACGACACCGCGCACCAGTTCCACTTCGGGCTGGCGCGGGCCTATTTCCTGGCCGGCCAGCTCAGGCGCGCCGATCGTGAGCTGCTGCGTGCACAGGAACTGGGCGGGGCGCCGCAGCAGGCGCGCTACCAGGCCAAGCTGGACAGCCTGGCCCGCTGGCGCGCACGGCAGCAGGCCAGGCGCTGAAGGCCGGTCAGGCCTTCTTGAGGAAGCAGGTCTTCAGGACCAGGCCCTTGATCTTGTCCGAATTGCCTTCGATGTGCTCGGCATCGTCCTCGACCAGGCGGATGTTGCGGATCACGGTGCCCTGCTTGAGCGGGATCGAGGAGCCCTTCACCTTTAGGTCCTTGATCACGGTGACGGTGTCACCGGCCTGCAGGGTATTGCCGTTGCTGTCACGCACGACCAGGGTCGAACCGGCACTTTCCTCGGCGGTCCATTCGAAGCCGCAGTCGGCGCAGATCCACAGCGCGCCATCGGCATAGGTGTTTTCCAGGGTGCACTGCGGGCAGGCGGGGGCAGAAGACATCAGCAAGTACCTCAAAGTGAATCAACAGCCGCCATTGTAACCGCCCGGCTCCCCGGCCTTTTCCGGGCAGTACGCTGCGACCTCCTTGACCCGGCCTGGAACAGGAAACCGCGGGACCTTGCAGTCGGCGGCGAACTGCAGCAGAGTGCGCGGCCCCTGATCGCCCCCGGAACTCCCCATGCGCCTCGGCATCGACTTCGGTACCAGCAACTCCGCCGCCGCCATCGTGCATGAAGGGAAACTGCTGCCGATCCGCTTCGGCGACGCCGAGCAGTTCCGCACCAGCGTGTACTTCCCCGGCGTGGTGCCCGACCCGGATGACTTCCAGCTCGATGACGGCCAGGAGCACCAGCTGCAGCAGATGATCGAGAGCGCTGCGCGTGCGGCCCGCGCCGCCGGCCAGGAACGCACGCCGCAGGCGCTGCGCCGCGAAGCCCTGCGCGCGCTGCGCAGGGAATGGATGGAAGCCCGTGCCGGCAAGGAACGCAGTGCCAGCGACCTGCTGCAGAATGCGGTCTACGGTGACGAAGCGCTGGAAGCCTATTTCGAGGAACACGAAGGCAACCTGGTGCAGAGCCCGAAATCGATGCTCGGCTACAACCTGCACCCACGCGCCAAGCAGACCATCACCGGCATCGCCGCGCACATCCTCGAACACATCCGCCTGACCGCCAGCGCCCAGCTCGGCCAGCCGCTGCGAGCGGCCCTGCTCGGGCGTCCGGTGCAGTTCCGCAGCTCGATCGGTGCGGCCGGCAATGACCAGGCGCTGGACATCCTGCGCGAAGCCGCCAGCCAGGCCGGTTTCGACCAGATCGATTTCCTCGAGGAACCAGCCGCGGCGGCCATGCACTATCACGCCGAAAGCCGCGAACGGCACCAGGCCGTGATCGTCGACATCGGCGGCGGCACCACCGACATCGCCCACGCCGAAGTCGGCGGCGACGACGCCCCGCGCATCCACCGCGCCTGGGGCATCGCCCGCGGCGGTACCGACATCGACCTGGCGCTGAGCCTGTCCAGCTACATGCCGCTGTTCGGCCGCGGCATCACCCGCGTGCCCGCCCACCACTACGTGGAAGCGGCCACCGTGCAGGACATGACCCGCCAGCGCGACTTCCGCCAGCACAAGTATGACCATGTCGACAATCCGTGGGGCGCGCGCCTGCAGGCCCTGCAGGACACCGGCAATACCGCCCGCCTGTACCGCGACGTCGAGCGCGCCAAGATCGCCCTCAGCGCCGCCAGCGAACATCGCAGCACGCTGGACTACATCGCCCGCGACCTGCATGCCGACAGCAGCGCCGACGGCCTGGCCGCCGCCGCCCATGGTTATCTGGAGCAGATCCGGGAACTGCTGGCCCAGGTCCGCAGCGACATCGGCGGCGACCCGGACGCGGTGTTCCTGACCGGCGGCATGTCCCGCGCCGGATATCTGCGCCAGGCCGTTGCGGAGGCCTTCCCGGGCGCCCGCATGGTCCACGGCGAGCCCTCGCTGGGCGTGGTCCAGGGCCTTGCGCTGGCGGCAGCCAGCCAGGATTAACAAAACGTTACGCGATCCAAGTTACTCTTGGTCGGCTAGAACCCTGCTGCATCTTCCACCGGCCACGCCGGTGTGTGTCCACGGTGCAGCCTGGCCCGCCCTGCGGGCCTAGCGGCCATGCCTTCCTGGCTCGTTCATGGTCCGCGTACCACCGGAGCCGCCATCGAGACCCGCTTTGGGCACCCGCCAGGCCCCTGTGGCCTTACAACCTGACGCAGCACCTGCACCCATCGACTGCCGCCGTTGTGACGCGGTCTGTTGCCGGTTGCCCGTGTTGCTGCAGCCTGGCGACCACGTGCCCGGCCAGTTCCTGTCACGCGACACCCACGGCCGTGCCGTGATGGCGCGCAACGAGGAAGGCTGGTGTGCGGCGATCGATCCCTATCACCTGCGCTGCACGATCTATTCGCAGCGCCCGGCGATCTGCCGCCAGTTCTCGATGGGCGGCAGTGACTGCCGCCGTGAGCGGCAGGACTACCTGCGCCAGGCCGATGCCTGGGCGCTTTCCTCCCCTTCCACCTGACAGGAGCAACCATGCCCCGCAAGGCAAAGACCCCCGCGAAGGCCAGCAACAGCATCCGCAGCGAACGCAAGGGCGCGGCCGCCAGCACCGTGGTCAGCAGCGATTCGATCGCTTCGGACCTGGCAGCGTTCCGCAAGGCCGGTGGCAAGATCGAAGTCCTCGGCACCACCTGGGCGCTGAAGAAGGCCAGCTGACCCAGTACCGACCGCGGCGGCGCTGCCGCCGCGGCCTGCCGGATCGCGCTCAGCGATCCAGGCTTACCCGAACACTGCCCGAATGCGACTGGATGCGGATATCACCGTCGCCGCTGCCCAGCCGCGCATCAAGATGGCTGCCGGGGCCGTAGCGCGGCCGCTCCACCTGGCCAGCATCGCTGTTGATCGACCCGCTGAAGCTGTTCACCGACAGCTGCGCGGAGACGGCGCGCGGCAGGCGCAGATTGACCGACGCACTCACCGATTCGACATTGATACGGCCACCCGGGGCCAGCCCGGCCGCCGACAGGTCAATGCTGCCCGATACGGTTTCCACCGCCAGTCGCTGCACGCGCCCGGCGTCGACCTCGACCCGTCCGGACACCGTCTGCGCACCGATATCACCGGACACGCCGCCGCCGGCCTCGATGCGGCCACTGACGGTGTTCACATCCAGCTTCGGCGTCTGCAGGCGTGCGCTGACGCTGCCACTGACCGTGTTGAGCTTGCTGTCGCCACTGCGGCCAGCCGCGCTCAGGCTGCCGCTGACGGTGTCGGCCTGCAGCCGTCGCACATCGATGCCACTGATGTCCTGGCTGGCACTGACCGTGCTCAGCAGCAGTTCCACCGAGCGCGGCACGTTCAGCACCAGCGTTGCGCCGCCGTTGTTGCTGCGTCGCGGATACTCGATCTCCCAGCGGACGCGGTTGGCACTCTTTTCCTGGCGCAGCTGCAGGCCATCACTGAGCGTACCGGTGAGCTGCACGTCGTTGCGGTCCCAGCCACGCACGGTCACCTTGCCGGCCACGTTGCTCAGTTCGATGCGGCCGCCGGCGGCCAGGTTGTGGCGTTCGTCGATCCGGGTGTCAGCCAGGGCCACTGCGGGCAGCAGCAACAGCGCGGCGCAGCAGGTCATCAGGGTTCGTGTCATGGGGGGTCTCCTCAGGTCGTCAGGCCGGACTCGGCGGCATAGGCCGCCTGCCGGGTCAGTTCCAGCCGCAGCGCATAGGTGCGCTTGAGCTGGCCAAGCAGGTGAGGCGCACGTGGATCCTGCGCCAGCGCGGCCTGGATCTGTGCCGCGCTTTCATCGAGTTCGTGCAACGCCGGCTGCCATTCCGGTGCCCGGCCTGCGGGCAGCGAGGCCACCGCCTGCCGGTACTGCTCGGTCATCGCCGCAGCCTGCAACTGCAGGGTGGACGGCACCGGCGCATCCGGCTGCACGTGGCGCCATGGCGCCACCGCGTACAGCGCCAGGCCGGCCGCCAACGCCGCACCCACCGGCAACCACCCGCGCCGACGCGAACGCGCTGGCAGCGCCACCACGTTGTCCGTTGGCGCGGGCGCTTCCCGCGGTCCACGCGGTGGCAACCGGGCGGACAGGCGTGCCCAGCCATCGGCGGGTACATCGCGCTCGTTCGGCAGCGCGCGCAGCCGGGCCAGCAGATCGTGGTCGGAATCGTGTTCGTGTGTACTCATGTCATGTCTCCCAGCCGTGCGCGCAGCAGACCGCGCGCACGATGCAGCTGTGCCTTTGAACTGCCGACGGCCATCTGCAGCTGCTCGGCGATTTCCTGGTGTTTCCAGCCTTCGATGTCGTGCAGTACCAGTACCGCACGCGCCCTCGGAGGCAGCGTCGCGAGTGCGCGCTCCAGGTCGCGCTCGGTACCGGCACAACGGTCGTGCACCGCCAGCTCCTGCAGGCCGCCGTCGACCTCCTCCAGACTGTCGTGGTCCTGCCCGGCGGCGCGCCCGCGCAGTTCCATCAGTGCGGCGTTGACGCCCAACCGATGCAACCAGGTCGACAGGCTGCTTTCGAACCGGAACCCCGGCAGCGCCTTCCATGCCTGCAGGAAGGCTTCCTGCAGGGCATCCTCGGCACGCGCCTGCTGGCCCCCGCACAGGCGCCACAGTACGGCGAACACGCGCGGCGCATGGCGCCGGTACAGCAGTTCGTAGGCCGCCGTGTCACCGGCGGCGGCCGCCCGCACCAGGGCGGGTTCGTCGACAGGGGCGTGGGCGGCAGGCGGCGCTGGCATGGTGGTGTCGAGCATATCGCTTGGATGCGGCGACCCGGAAAAAGGTTTAGAGCCGATCGCCGATCAAGGCCATGCAACCTTTTCGACGATGGCTGCATCCATGGAAGGTCATTCGAGAAAACACCTTCAGGGAGTTCCGCCATGTCCAGCCCATCCTGCGCCGCCCTGCTGGTAATCGTCGCCTGCGTCGTGCTGCAGGCATCGGGCCTGTCCTTGCGGTTGTGCCCCGACAACGGCCGCGCCTGCCTGCAGCAGCATCGACAGGAGCTGGTCTGCCTGGCGTGGTCACCGATGGTCGAAACCCCGGCACGCGCCGGGTAACATCGAGGCCGTTCCCGCCACCTGTTTTCGCCCCCATGATGTTGTCGCTGAAGGATCACCTGCCGGCCTGGAGCCACCCATGGCTGAACTACGCGGGCGTGGCCCTGCAGATCGTGCTGGTGCTGCTGGTCGCCTGGCTGCTGCGGGTACTCGCCCGTCGCCTGATCCGGCGCTTTGCCGAGCACTACACGCTGCCAGCTGAAATGGTGATGGGCGCGCGCCGGATCACCAGTTTCGTGGTCTATTTCAGCGCCCTGCTGTATATCCTCAGCCTGCTCGGCGCGAAGCCTTCAGTGCTGTGGACCGCGTTCACCGGCTTCGCGGCCGTGGGCGCAGTGGCCTTCTTCGCGGCCTGGAGCGTGCTCTCCAACATCTTCTGCACGCTGCTGATCTTCACCACTCGCCCGTTCCGCCTGCATGACTACATCGAGGTGCTGGAGAACGGCGAGAAGCCGGGCCTGAAGGGGCGGGTGATCGACGTGAACCTGATCTACACCACGCTGCAGGAAACCGGCGACGGCCACGAGGGCACGGTGCTGCAGCTGCCGAACAACCTGTTCTTCCAGCGCACGGTGCGCCGCTGGCGCGATCCGGCACAGGCACCCGGCGGCATCCAGGGCGACGGCTGAGGGTGGGGTTTTCGGCAGGGCTGCGCCCTGCACCCGCTACGAGCTGGAGCAACAGCACCAGCAACAGCCGAAGCAACGGCAAAAGCTGGCTATCCGTGGGTAGGCGGGGTGGGTCCGGTCGCGGGAGACGCCGTAAACCCGTCCCTGGGGGCTTGGCCGCGGCATCCATGCCGCGGACACTCCCGCCACCGGACCCACCCCGCCTTCGACAGATTTCCGCGATCTGTCGGGCATTGCTTTCTGTAGGGCCGAGCCATGCTCGGCTCAAATCGTTCCGATATCGAAATTTTCGATTCCGATGGAGATCTATCCACGCACGGCGGGATCTACCCGATCGCGGAAATCTGTCAGAGGCGGGGCGGTGTCGGAGTGCGGGGTGTCTGATCTGGCCCCCTGAAAACGGACGCCATGAAGCCGTTTCAGGCGGCAGCCCGGAGCTGCCGGGCATAGTTGTTAGGCGAGTGGTAGCCCAGCGCCGAGTGTAGCCGGGCTGGATTATAGAAGCCGTGGATGTAAGCAGCGATGGACTGGCTGGCTTGTTCCCTACTGGCGTAAGGCTCGGCAGCCTCTTCTGTCTTGAACGTCGCAAAGAAGCTCTCGGCCACTGCGTTGTCCCAGCAATTGCCAGGCCGGCTCATGCTTTGGACCACGCCATGGGACTGCAGCAGCTGGCGAAACTCGTTTCCCCAGTACTGCCCACCACGATCTGAATGGAAGATCAGGCCGGGTCGTTGTGGATGCAGAGCCCAAGCATTGGCAAATGCTTTCACCACCAGCTCTTCAGTCAGACGCTTGGAAACGCTGTAGCCCAGCACCTGCCGGGTCTGGACGCTGATGACCACGGCCAGATGCAGCCATCCCTGGCGGGTGGGGACATACGTGATATCCCCGACCCACGCCGTCGGTCCGGTTCCGGGGGCAAATTGCCGATCCAGCAGGTTGGGAGCGAGCTGAGATGAGCCGCCAGAGGATTGGGGTCGGAATCGGCCTTTGGTCTTGCCCTGGATTCGCTCCTCGGCCATTAACCGTGCCACGCGCTTGTGGCCGACTGGATGATTCCTGGCTCGTAAAGCCCTGACCAGCCGACGTCGCCCATAACTGCGCTTGCTGGTCACATGAATGGCCCGAAGCTCGGTACGGAGGGCCGAATCGACATCGCACGTTTGGGCACACTGCCGGCGCAGGTAGTCATGGAATCCAGAGACAGAAACCCCAAGAACCCGACACAACAACCTGGTCGGGTAGTGAGTCCTTTGACTGGCGACGAAGGCGTACCTCACTTGGACTCTCTGGCAAAGAACGCCGCCGCTTTTTTTAGGATTTCCCGCTCCATCTTCAGATTGGCGTTCTCGGCCCGAAGGCGGCTGATCTCGCTTTCCAGGTCGGTGGCTGGCCTGCGAGCCTCAGAGGTCAACGACCGGCCAGCACGGACCGCGTCAAGCCAATTTGCCAGCGTCTTGACCGACATCTCCAGCTGACGGGCCGCTGCGGCCGGCCCGAGCGACTCGGCCAGCTCCACGGCTTGGTGCTTGAACTCATCGGTGTAGCTACGACGGGTGATACGGGACATAAGGGGCCTCCAAGTGCGATCAAAGTATCGCTTCTTGGCGTCCGCTGACGGGGGGCCAGATCAGTCAGCCGCATGGATGCGGCTGCCAAGCCTTATCTGATCGGAATCTGGCAGCGTAGGTGTCGAGAGCCGGCGTGGGCCGCCGTGTAAGCCTGGATCTCGACGATCGCCATGTAGCTTGGCGCCCACGCCGGAATCTCCCTTGATCCGCCCGAACAGTTGCTGGAGCTGACACTCGCAGTGATAAGACTGGGCAAGCGGGGGAGCTCTCGACCCTTCCAGACTATACGGAGTCCGGTGATGAACGGGATCGGGATTGATGTCAGCAAGCGCCAACTGGATGTCGGTACGACGGATGGAGAGACCCTGCAGGTCTGGAACAACCGCTCCGGCTTTTCTGAATTGGATGTTTGGCTGAAGAAGCGTCCGGTCAGCCAGATCGTGCTGGAAGCCACCGGCGGTTACGAGCGGCCGGTGCTGGATTTTCTGCACGCAGCGGGCCATCCGGTGGTCCGCGCCAATGCCCTGCGGGCCCGCAGGCTGGCCCAGGGGATGGGCCAGATGGCCAAGACCGACCGGTTGGATGCCTATGCATTGGCGCAGATGGCGGCCTTGGTGAAACTTCCCGCCTACCAGCCGCTGGAGCCTTGGCAGCAGAAAATGCGGGAATTCGTGCGGGCACGTCGACAGGCGATGCACGCGCTGACCATCGCGCGGCAGCAGCAGGAAATGGTCGGTGATCGTGAATTGCGCCGGCTACTGCAGGCCAACATCACCCGCTTGCAGACGCTGGTTGAACGTCTGGGAAAGCAAATTGCCGAGCAGGTTGCCCAGCAGCCTCAACTGGCTGTCCTGAAGTCGATGAAGGGCGTTGGCCCTGGCCTGCAGGCGGTATTGGCAAGCTATCTTCCCGAACTGGGGAGGATCAGTGGTAAGGCCATCGCCAGCCTGGTCGGTGTGGCCCCCATGTCCCACGACAGCGGAACCATGCGCGGCAAACGAAGCATCCATGGCGGCAGGGCCGAGATCCGCCAGGTGCTTTACATGGCCAGCATGTCGGCCATGCGGCATGAACCTCGACTGCGCGATTTCTACCAGTCGCTGCGAGCCCGGGGCAAAGAAGGAAAAGTAGCCATCGTGGCGGTGATGCGGAAAATGCTGGTGATTCTCAACGCCCGGGTGCGCGACGCTGAAAACGGGCTGGTCCCTGCCTAAGGCCAGCCAGGGCGCAGACCAAAGGCTGCCGGCCAGCGGCCGGCACTACCGTGCCCGTCTCCTGGAGGGGCCAAGCCCCTCCATCAACACAGTTGCTACAAGGACGTACTTGCGGCGTCCCCGCACTCCGACACCGCCCTGCCAACCCACCGAATGCCAGCTTTTGCTGTTGCTGTCGCCGGCCAGCGGCCGGCACTACCGCGGGTGCAGGGCGCAGCCCTGCCGAACACCCTCTACCTCAGCTGGCTGTCCTTGCTGCCACGCCGGTTGTATCCGGCATGCGCCTGCTCTTCTTCGTCGTGCGCCTGCTGGCACGCCACGCACAGGCGAACTCCCGGCACAGCACGACGTCGCGCCAACGGAATCGGCGCGTCACATTCCTCACAGTGTTCAAGGCCCGGGCCCTGCCGCAGCTGGCGGCGCGCGCGGGCGATCGCATCGTCGACGGTGGCGTCGATCTGGTCCTGGACCGCACCATCTCCCGCCCAACCGGTGGCCATGGTCTTCCTCCGCAGGTGTGTCGCCTGATATGGGGACGATACACCCGCGCACAAAGGAGCAGGCCTGTGTGGCGCCGAGCCATGCCCGGCGCGCCTTCAGCAAGCTGAGCAGAACACCAACGGATCCAATCAGGTCGATCGCGACTTAATCCCCTCCGTCCCCTTTTTGCTTACCAGATCAGGTCGTCGGGCACCTGGAACTGCGCGTAGTAGGCGTCGTCCTCGGCGTTGCCGGTGGAGATCTCGGCGGTCGAGCCCGGCTGACCGTGGTCGACGATGATGGCTTCGGGCGCGCGTTCACGCACCTTTTCGGCGGCGGCGCGAGGCAGCAACGCATAGCCGTCGCCGTGGGCGACGATGACCAGCACGCCCACCGACAGCGCCTTGCGCAGCTTGGGGTCAATCAGCAGGGTGCGGATTGCCGCGCCATCGCTGAAGCGGTACTCATCGTCGCCCTTGTACGGCACCGCGTGGGCCGTGATGATCTGCCGGGCCTGCGCCTTCTGTTCCGCCTGCCTGGCCTGGGCATTGCGCTCGGCGGCCAGCGCACGGTCGCGCTCGACCTTCTCGGCACGGGCACGTTCAGCCTCACGCTGGACCTCGGCCGAGGCCGATTCGGCCTTGCCCTGGCGGGCCTTGGCCTGCTCCCGCGCGGCGGCGCTGGCCTGCGACTTCTTGGCCAGACCGGCCTTGAGCAATTGTTCCTGCAGCGCGTTGGGCTTTGCCATGGTCGGTACGTACCGCGTGTAATCTTGGATGCTTCCATTCTACCGACGCCCCGCCGCCCCTGCATGGCAGTCCTGAAGTACCTCACCGGCTACCCCGAACCCCTGGTCGCCCAGGTCAGCGAACTGCTGGCGCAAGGCAAGCTCGGCCCCTGGCTGCAGCAGCGCTACCCCGACCCGCACGAGGTGCGCAGCGATCGCCAGCTGTACGACTACACCCAGGAGCTGAAAGATCGCTACCTGCGCAAGTCGGTGCCGCTCAACAAGGTCTGCTACGACAACACGCTGGAAGTGATCAAGCACGCGCTGGGCACGCATACCGCCATTTCCCGCGTGCACGGCAGCCGCCTCAAGGCCAGCCGCGAGATCCGCATCGCTACGGTATTCCGCCAGGCGCCAGCGGCGTTCCTGCGCATGATCGTGGTGCATGAGCTGGCCCACCTGAAGGAAGCCGACCACAACAAGGCGTTCTACCAGCTGTGCCAGCACATGGAGCCGGACTACCTGCAGCTGGAGTTCGACACCCGCCTGTACCTGACCGAGCTGGCCAACCGCGGCCAGCGCTGACCGGCCGCAGCAGCTACACTGCGCGCCCCCTGCCCGACCTGCCCGCCATGGAACCGATCCGTCTCGACAAACGCCTGTCCGCCCTGCTCGGCATCCCCCGCGGCGAAGCGCGGCGCTATATCGAAGGCGGCTGGGTAACGGTCAATGGGGAGGTGGTGGAACAGCCGCAGCGGCCGGTCGACGACAGCGCGGTGATCGTGGTGGCCGAGCAGGCCAGCGATGAAAAGGCCGAGCGGGTCAGCATGCTGCTGCACAAGCCGGCCGGCGTGGCCGCAGATGCCCTGTGCGCCCTGGTCAGCAGTGACAGCCGCAGCGAACTCGACGCCAGCGACATCCGTCCGTTGCAGCGCCATTTCCACGGCCTGCAGCTGGCCGCTGCCCTTCCGGCCAGCGACAGCGGCCTGGTGGTGGTCAGCCAGGACCCGGCCACGCAGGCCCATCTACAGCGCAATCTGGGCCGCACCGAACAGGAATACCTGATCGAAGTGGCCGAAGGCGGCCCCGAGCGGGGACCGTGGCTGCTGGCGCGGCTGCAGCAGGAATCCGGCGGCGCCAAGGTCAGCTGGCAAAGCGAGCAGCGCCTGCGCTTTGCCGGCAAGGGGCTGACCGCCAAGGGGCTGCGCGTGGCGGTGACCGCCGCTGGGCTTCAGGTGCTGGCCGTGCGCCGACTGCGCATCGGCCGCGTGGCATTGGGGCCGCTGCCGCCGGCGCAGTGGCGTTACCTGGGCAGCGACGAGCGGTTCTGAGGCCTGCGGGTCAGGGCCACCTCCTGCGGAAACGGGTCCGCCCCCATCCGTGACGCCCTATCGATCCTGCAGGCATTCCTTCACGCATGGCGTGGCTCTACCATCGAGGCATGAGCCAGCCCATGCCCCTGTGGCGACGCCTGTTGCGCGTCGCTGCAATCATCCTCGCCGTGCTGTTGCTGCTGGTCCTGTCCGGGCTGCTGCTGGCCGACCATCTCACGCCACAGGCACAGGGCGCGCCCTCGCACGTACTGCCGTTGCAGCCGGCGCAGACCCACATCGACCAGCAGATCGTGCCGCTGCAGGACGCGCATCCCGGGCAATCAGGCGTGGCCTTCCTCAGTGATGGCATGGATGCCTTCGCCGCGCGCGCGATGATCACCGCGCACGCTGGCCGCAGCCTGGACCTGCAGTACTACATCTGGCACGACGACCTGATCGGCCACCTGATGGCCAAGGCGCTGCATGACGCCGCCGAGCGCGGTGTGCGCGTGCGCATCCTGCTCGATGACATGAATGCCAAGGACAAGGACGCGCTGATGATGGCGCTGGACCGGCACCCCAACATCGAAATCCGCCTCTACAACCCGTTCCGCAACCGGACCGGCATCCTGCGCATGGTGGAGATGGTGCAACGCTTCTTCAGCGTGAACCACCGCATGCACAACAAGAGCTGGATCGCCGATGGCCGCGTCGCGATCGTCGGTGGCCGCAACATCGGCGAGGAGTACTTCAGCGCGCGCACCGATGTGAACTTCCAGGATCTGGACCTGCTGGTCGCCGGCCCTGCCGTGGAGCAGGCCAACCGGATCTTCGACGACTACTGGAACAGCGAGGCCGCCATTCCGGTATCCGCGCTTGCCTTCCATACCGATGCACAGCTGCGCCTGCTGGTGCGCGAATCGGATAATGAGGCGCAGCGGGACGTGGCCCGGCCCTACCTTGCGCGCGTGGCCGAATCGCGCCAGCGGCAGCGCCCGAGTCCCGAGCCATTGCACTGGAGCAGAGCAGTGCGCATCGTCTCGGACCCGCCGATGAAGCATCGCAGGGATGATCGCGCTGCCTGGCTGGTATCGACCCTGATCAGCGAGCTGCAGGCCGCCCGGCACAAAACGTTGTTGATCTCGCCCTACTTCGTGCCAGGCAACGAAGGCCTGGATGGCTTTTCGGCCATGGCCGGGCGGGGCGTGCAGGTCGGCGTGGTGACCAACTCACTGGCTGCCAACGACGTCGCTGCCGTGCACGGCGGCTACATGAACTACCGCGTGCCGTTGCTCGAAGCGGGCGTCCACCTGTACGAACTGAAGGCGCAGGGGCAGTCCGGCGATGCCGGCATGTTCGGCAGCAGCGGCGCGAGCCTGCACACCAAGGCGTTCGTGGTCGACGACCGCCGCGGCTTCGTCGGCTCGTTCAACCTCGACCCGCGCTCGGCCTACCTCAACACCGAAATGGGCGTACTGTTCGACGACCCGGTGCTGGGGGCGCAGCTGCGCGATGAGTACTTGCGCCTGGCAGACCCCAGGCACAGCTGGTGGCTGGCGCTGGACGACCGTGGCCGGTTGCGCTGGCTGGAGCGCGAGCCGCCACCGCACTGGGTCGAGGCCGAGCCAGGGGCAACGGCGCGCAAACGCTGGTTGTCGCGGGTGATCAGCTGGCTGCCTGTCGAATCGCAGCTGTAGCACTCAGGCCGTCGGGCCGGCCTGGTCCTGTCCGGCCTCATCCAGCGTTTCCACGCTGCGCCCATGCAGGCGACGCCAGATCCAGCGCAATGCGTGCGGCGGCGCTGAAGGCAGCTGCTCCAGCAGCGCCAGCATGCGGCTCTGGCTGGCATGCCCATGGCGGCACAACAGGCTGGCCGCTGCGGCGGCGCTGGCCAGGCGCAGGCTGTCGGCCAGCGCCCCTTCTGCATCCACCGCCAGGGCCTGGTGAACCGGCTCAGGCAGCTCCCATGCGGCGGCGACCCGCTGCGCCAACGGTAACGACCACTGCTGCAGCAGCTGCAGGGCCAACGCCGGCTCCACGGCCTCGCCGCGGGCCTGCGCTTCCTGTAGCAGCTGGCGCATTACCAGTGACGCGCCCAGTCCCTGCACCAGGCCCAGCCACTGCGCGGCGAAGGCATCACCGAAGGTAACCGTGCGCGCGTGGTCCGCAGCCGCGCGCGAGGCCAGCAGTGCGTGCTCCCAGATGATCGTGCTGAACTGCGGGAACGCATCGCACTGCATCTGCATCACCGGCTGTACCAGTACCGCGCTGATGATCTGCCGCACGCCTTCGGTACCCACCAGTGTCACCGCCCGCTGCAGGCTTTCCACGGGCCGCTCGTGCACCTTGTAGGCGGGGCTGTTGGCGATGCGCAGCAGGTTGCCGGTCAGCACCGGGTCCTGGCCGATGATCGCGGCCATCACGCGCGCTGAGGCGGCATCGTCGTTGACGGTCTGGATCAGCTGCGGCAGCAGCTGCGGACGGCGCGGCAACTGCCGGGTAGCCCAGTCGCGGTCCTGCAGCGCGCGTGCCACCGCCTCGCCCAGCCCTGCGGCCTGCACCGGCGTGGATTCACCGGCCAGACGCGGGTACAGGGCCAGCGCATGCAGGCCACGTTGCAGATGTGCAGCGATCTCGGCCGGGGGCAGCGCCTCGCCCTGCAGGCTCGCCGCTGCGGCGGCCACCGCCTGGCGGGACGCAGCAACCAGCCGCGACGGTGCCGCCCCGGTCGAGCGCGCCAGCCAGCTGCGCAGCGATCGCCACCAGGCCGCTGTCATCGCCGCCTGCCCTGTCGTTGTGGTGCCCTTGCCGTCACTGACCGCCTGCCTCTTCACGCGAATCCGGCCACCCGCCGTCGTCGCAGCATCGGCCGCACTTTCATCTTCTTTAACCGCAAGGCATGCGATGTCGACGGCACCGGCCGGGGGAATGGACTAGAATGGCGCCGCGCGACCCGTCCCCCAGCCATGACGACGTCGCTTTTTTTGTTTTGGGACCCTACCGTTCACTGGCCGTTCGCTGCAGTTCGCCGCTGTTCGCGCCATCGGAGACGCCATGCTATTCGAAACCCTCGCCACCACCGGCCACGAACAAGTGGTGTTCTGCCACAACCACGATGCCGGCCTGCAGGCGATCATCGCCATCCACAACACCACCCTGGGCCCGGCCCTGGGCGGCGTGCGCATGCGTCCGTATTCCAGCACCGACGAGGCGCTGGCCGACGTGCTGCGGCTGAGCCGGACGATGACCTACAAGAATGCGCTGGCCGGCCTCAACGTCGGTGGTGGCAAGGCGGTGATCATCGGCGACCCGAAGGTGGACAAGACTGAAGTACTGTTCCGCGCCTTCGGCCGTTATGTCGACTCGCTGGGAGGGCGCTACATCACCGCCGAGGACGTCGGTACCGACGTCAACGACATGGAGAACATCTACCTGGAGAGCCAGTTCGTGACCGGCGTGCACCAGGTCCATGGCGGCTCCGGCGATCCGGCCCCGTTCACCGCCTACGGGGCGCTGCAGGCGCTGATGGCGGCGATGCGCTTCAAGTTCGGCCATGAGGAAGTGGGCAAGACCAGCATCGCAGTGCAGGGCCTGGGCCACATCGGCATGGAGCTGGTCAAGCTGCTGCGCGATCGCGGCGCCAAACTGTATGTCACCGACCTGGACAGCGCGCTGGTTGATCGCGCGGTCAGCGATTTCGGCGCCGAAGCGGTCAAGCCGGACGAGATCCACGAAGTGAACGCCGATGTGTTCGCACCGTGCGCGCTGGAAGGCGCGATCAACGCCGACACCCTGCCGCGGATCAAGGCGAAGATCATCTGCGGTACCGCCAACAACCAGCTGGCGAGCCTGGAAATCGGCGATGAACTGCATGCGCGCGGCATCCTGTATGCACCTGACTACGCGGTCAACGCGGGCGGCGTGATGAACGTGTCGCTGGAGATCGATGGCTACAACCGCGAACGCGCGATGCGCCTGATCCGCAGCATCTACCACAACCTCACCCGCATCTTCGAACTGTCGCAACGCGAGAACATCGCGCCGCAGCGCGCAGCCGACCGCATCGCCGAAAGCCGTATCCTGTCGATCGGCAAGCTGAAGATGCCGCTGGGCCGCAGCACCCCGCGCCTGGGCAACCTGCGCGGCGGCTGAGCCTGCCGATGTCGCGCCGGGCCTTTCGACCCGGCGCGACCGCCCGTTCAGAAGCCGGTGCTGTAGCGCAACGCCGCCTGGCGCGCGCCTTCGCCGCCGACGCGCTGGTCGAAGCCCAGGCTCAGGCGGCCGTTGCGACCCCACCACGACTCCAGCGCCACGCCGAACAGCGCACTGCCGCGCGGCGCGTTCCAGCCCGCCAGTGGCGCCCAGGCATCGACGCCGACGAAACTGGCCTGCCAATCCGCATCGGCACCATCGAGCCGCTGCTGCCATTCGGCATGCCCGCGCACGGTCCAGCGCCCCCAGCCGCGTTCACCGCGGATACCGGCCAGCATCAGGCTGCGCTGTACCCGGTTGGCCTCTCCGCGCAGGCCGAAGCCGAACCCGCCCAGTTCGTTGAATGCATCGGTATCCACGCGCGTGCTGCTGGCACCCACGTAGGGTGTGAACGACGCACCCGCGCGGCCGAAACGATAGCCGCCTTCGACACTGGCACTGCTGAAACGTCCGCCGTAACGTGCAGAGACACCGTAGGCGCCGGCGCCCAGCAGCAACTGGCGATCCAGCGCACGGGTGAACTGGCCGCTGCCGACCTGGGCCAGCGCATAGCCCCGGCCCAGGTTCCAGCCGGCGTACAGCTGCGCCTGCGCCTGGCGATCACGCCCACGATCACCGCCGAAGCTGCTGCCACCATTGCTGCGGGTTTCGCCAAAGGCCACACCCATCAGCCCATTGCTGCCCAGCGGCAGGTCCTGACCGGCCATCCAACCACGGCTGTCGGCGGCATTGCCGGCGAAACTGCCCTGCCCGGCTTCGCCGAGCGCGCTCTGCCAGGCCCCGCGCAGGCGCGGCGCCGCCTGCACGCGATCGAAGCGCTCGGCGATCGCGCGGCGTGCCATGTCGATGCTGTCGAAGGTGGCCGACTCGGCCCGCGCATGCGCCTGTCCGGACAGGCTCTGCAAGCTGGCCTCGAGACCCTTGCTGCCACCGCCGGTCCACTGCAGCGCACCGGCGGCCGTACCGAAGGCCGAGCCCTGCAGCGTCGTATCGCCATCAAGCGCGCTGAACGCACTGTCCACGCGTTGCGCAGCCGACTGCGCCGAGGCCGTGAGCCCGGTCGCTGCCGCCGTGACGCTGACCTGGGTCAGGTTCAACCAAGCGTTGTTGCTGTCATAGCCATAGCTGCTCTGCAGCAGCGACAGGCCCTGCAGGCCGCTGGAGGTGGCCGGGCTGCTGAAGGTGCCACTGAGGCCGCCGGCGGCGTGGATCAGGTCCTGGCGGCTGCCGTTCTGCGGCACATAGCCGGAGACGAAGCCGTGCACGCGCACGCCCCCGTTGATCGTGGCGTTGCCGGTGACCTGCAGCGCATTGGCACCGAGCGCGATCATCAGCTGCGCGCCGGCCTGCTGGGTGTAGTTGCCCTCGATGGTGCCGGTGGTGTTGCCGGTGGTCAGGAACACGCTGCTGCCGTTGACCACATTGCCGATCACGCGCGGCGTACCGCCATTGAACTGCAGGCCGGTCGAATCCGGATCGGGCTGCGCCAGGATCGTCACGTTGGAGCGGATCACGCTGCCGTTCTGTAGTGACAGGATGCCGCGCTCGATGCGGGTGGCGCCGCTGTAGCTGTTGTTGCCACCCAGCACCAGGGTTCCCCCGCCCTGCTTGACCAGGCCACCGCTGCCGACGATGTCGTTGCTCCACAGCGAACCACTGGACGGTGCATCGACATTGACGACCACATCGCCCCAGTCGAAGCGCCCCGGACCCTTGATCGCCCGCGAGATGTCGAGCAGGCCGTAGCCGAACACCGCATCCACGCCGGGCGCACCGATGTCCTTGGCGGTGCCCAGCAGGGTCTGCCGCACCAGGTTGTTGTCGAAGTACGGGTAGCGCTGCCAGACCAGGGCGGCGGCGCCGGAAACCAGCGGGGCGGCAAAGGACGTGCCGTAGTTCCAGTAATAGCTGCCGCCGTTGGCATCGGGATAGACCGCGCTGCCCGGCGCCGCCAGGCAGTAGCGCGCAGCCTGGCCGCAGGCATTGGCGTAGCTGGCCAGCGTGCCCGGTGCATACGGATCCACCGCAGTGGCCACCAGCCAGCCGCGCTCCAGATCGGCCGCCGGCAGCGAGCCGGCAACGCCCAGCTGGCTGGGCAGCGCGGCCAGGCTGCTCGGCTCAGGGCGCGCATCGTTGCCGGCCGCGAACACCACCAGGCCGCCATGGTTGATGACGAACGGCCGGTACTCGGCCGCCACCTGCGCGGTGGTCGGCAGGTCGGTCCAGTACAGGCCGCCCCACGAATTGTTCATCACCTTCACGTTGTAGCTGATCAGGTCCTGGTGGACCTGCGCCACGCCCAATGGGCCGCTGAAGGAATTGCCCTTGCCGCTGCCGTCATCGACGGGCGGCTTGTCGGCGATGATCCGCGCCGAAACGATCTGTGCGCCGGGGGCGATGCCGCCCGGCCAGGATCCCACCGATGCACCCGCGGCCAGGCTGGCCACCGCCGTGCCGTGGCCCACCACGTCGTCCACCTGCAGGTTGTTGCGGGCGGGGTCGATGTAGTTGAGGTTGGCGACCACGCGCCCGTTCAGCGCCACTGCGTTGCGCTGCACGCCCGAATCGACGATGCCGATGCGCACCCCCTGCCCGGTCAGGCCGGCGGCCTGTGCGGCACGCGCATTGGTCACGGACAGGTGCGCGTCGAAGGCCGGCTCCTGCGGCTTGGCCGGAGGCGGTGTGGTCGGCGGGGGCGTGGTCGGGGGCGTCGGGGTGGTCGGGGGTGGATCGATGCGGACATTGCCGCCGCCTCCGCCGCCGCCACATGCCGTCAATGCCATCGCCAGCGCCGACGCCAGCGCCGACCTCACCATCATCGTGCGTTCCATCGATTCCTTCCCATGAACGTTGGCCTGCCTACATCCCGGCAGGCGTGCGGTGCCGCCCAGCGGCGGCCCTCCCCGACCCTCTATACTTGGGTCGACCCCCACGCAGTCTGCCGGGAAATCGCGGCGCTTCCAACGTCCTCGGTCTCCTTTCCGAACATTGCTTACGCATCAACGAGATTGCCATGTCCAACATCGTCATCGCCGCCGCCAAGCGCACCGCCATCGGCTCCTTCCTCGGCCAGTTCAACGGCGTGCCGACCCCGACCCTCGGCGCGGCCGCCATCGCGGCCGCCCTGGAACAGTCGGGCGTGCCGGCCAGCGACGTCTCTGAAGTCCTCATGGGCTGCGTGCTGCCGGCCAACCTCGGCCAGGCGCCCGCCCGCCAGGCGGCGATCGCCGCCGGCATTCCGCTGTCGACCGGTGCCACCACCCTCAACAAGGTGTGCGGCTCGGGCATGAAGACCATCATGCTCGGCCATGACCTGATCAAGGCCGGTTCGGCCAGCATCGTGGTCGCCGGTGGCATGGAATCGATGTCCAACGCCCCGCACCTGCTGCCCAACTCGCGTACGGGCAACCGCTTCGGCAACTTCCAGGCGATCGACCACATGGCCCACGACGGTCTGGTCAACGCCTACGACGGCAAGGCCATGGGTGAATTCGCCGAATGCGCCGTGGACAAGTACCAGTTCAGCCGCGAGGAACAGGACGCCTACGCGATCGAATCGGTCAAGCGCGCACAGGCCGCACAGGCCAATGGGGCATTCGCCGACGAGATCGTCGCGGTGAAGGTGGCCACCCGCAAGGGTGAGGTCGAGGTCGCCACCGACGAGCAACCCGGCCGCTCCGACATCGCCAAGATCCCGACCCTGCGCCCGGCCTTCAAGAAGGACGGCAGCGTCACCGCCGCCAGCTCCTCCAGCATCTCCGACGGCGCCGCTGCGGTGGTCCTGCTGACCGAAGAAGACGCCAACGCACGTGGCATTACCCCGCTGGCGCGCATCGTCGGCCACGCCACCCATTCGCAGGAACCGGAGTGGTTCACCACCGCCCCGATCGGCGCGATCCGCACGCTGCTGGCCAAGACCGGATGGTCGCTGGACCAGATCGACCTGTTCGAAATCAATGAGGCCTTCGCCGTGGTGGCGATGGCACCGATGCGGGAACTGGGCATCCCGCACGACAAGCTCAACGTGAATGGCGGGGCCTGCGCACTGGGTCATCCCATCGGTGCCTCCGGTGCACGCCTGGTGGTGACCCTGGTCAATGCCCTGCGCACGCGCGGTGGCAAGCGCGGCATTGCCACCCTGTGCATCGGTGGCGGTGAAGCAACAGCCATCGCCATCGAATTGATTTAAAAAGATTTAACGACGATTTCTCAAAAATGAATGCGGGATCGCTTGACACCCAATCTTGGCTTGTCATCATGTTGTCGGCGCGCAGCATGCGCGTTGCCTAATTCTAACGACGAGGATTTACACAATGAGCATCAACAAGCTGCTGGTCGCGATGTCCCTGGCTCTGGCCCTGGCCGCCTGCTCGAAGCAGGAAGCTGCCCAGGACGCCGCTGCTTCGGCCAACGAAGCCGCCACCGAAGCCCAGGCTGCTGCCGACCAGGCCGCCGCTGCCGGCGCCCAGACCGCCGACGCTGCCCAGCAGGCTGCCAACACCGCCGCCACCGCTGCTGACGCTGCGACCGACGCTGCTGCCAGCACCGCTGCTGCCGCGACCGACGCTGCTGCTGGCGAAGCCAAGGACGCTGCCAAGGCTGCCGAAGCTACCGCTGAGCAGGCCAAGGACGCTGCTGAAGAAGCCAAGAAGTAATAACTTCTTTCTTCAGGCTGTTCCGGAAAAGCCGCTGGTTCGCCAGCGGCTTTTTCTTTGGCCTGCTGCCTGCGCGCGCACCTCGGATCGCGACCCCGTCTTCACAACGGCATGAATAGGCTGGCGTCCCCATCCATTGCAGTAGCGGAGACCGCCATGAAGATTCGCCCGATCACCACCACGCTGCTGGCCGCCTCCCTGCTGCTGGCCCTGGCCGCCTGCAAGGGTCCGGAAGCCGAACAGGCCAAGCAGGACGCGCAGCAGGCCGCCGACAGCGCCGGCGCTGCCGCCCGTGACGCCGTGGACAAGGCCGCCGAAGCCACCCGCAACGCTGCCGACAAGACCGCTGCCGCTTCCGAGCAGGCCGCCGCCGATACCCAGCAGGCACTGGACAAGGCCGCAGACGCCACCGCGAACGCCGCAGACAAGGCCAAGGATGCCGCCACCGACGCCGCTGCACATGCCAGCGACGCCACTGCGGACGCCGCACAGAAGGTTGCTGACAAGGCCCGTGATGTCGCCAATGACGCAAAGGCCAACGCCGCCAAGGAAGAAGCCAAGCACTAAGGCGTACCGGCAGCCGGGCATCGGCTCGGCGCTACTGGAAAAGCCGCGGCACTGCCGCGGCTTTTCTGCTTCCTGCAATTCGCATTTTCTGTTGATTTCGTGGTGTGCGCCCACGGAAATCGTCCGCAGCCCACTCACGACGCAGACTCCGCGCCGCCCACCACAAGGGGGCTCCGCCGTTGGCCGCCCTACGGCAGCGCGCGCGCCAGCATTGCCGACAGATCCACACCCGCCGGCAGCGTCCCGAACACCAGCCCATGCTGCCCTTCCAGCCGGCTGCACACGAACGCTTCAGCCATTGGACTGCCCGCCCGCAACATCAACGCGGCCTGCAACAGCAGCGCAGTGCGCTCGCAGAACAGCCTCGCCTGCGACTCATCCGGTGCCGGTGCCGCTGCCCAACGCTGCAAGGCCGCTGCGTAGCGCGCATCACGATCGGCCACTGCTGCCAGCTCGGCGCGCAGCGCCGCCAGCGCCTCCGGTTCACGTGCCAGCGCGCGCAGTACGTCCAGGCACTGGATGTTGCCACTGCCTTCCCAGATCGAATTCAACGGCGCCTGCCGGTACAGCCGCGGCAGCATCGATTCCTCCACATAGCCTGCGCCGCCGAGGCATTCCTGCGCTTCGTTGACGAAGGCCGGCGCGCGCTTGCACAGCCAGTACTTGCCCAGCGCCGTTCCCACCCGTGCCAGCGCAGCTTCGTTGGCATCCACGCCTGCGCGATCCACTGCGCGTGCGATGCGCATCGAAAGTACCGTGGCCGCTTCCGATTCCAGTGCCAGGTCGGCCAGCACATTGGTCATCAACGGGTGCTCGACCAGCAGCTTGCCGAAGGTGCGGCGATGGCGTGCGTGGTGCAACGCCTGCGCCAACGCCATGCGCATTTCCGCCGCTGCGCCCAGCATGCAATCCAGGCGGGTCATCATCACCATGCCGATGATGGTGGCCACGCCACGCCCCTCCTCGCCCACCCGCCATGCCTGCGCGCCGCAGAACTCGACTTCGCTGGAGGCATTGGCCCAATCGCCGAGCTTGTCCTTCAACCGCATCAGGCGGAACGCATTGCGGTCACCGTCGGCCAGCCGACGCGGCATCAGCAGGCAGGTCAGTCCTCCCGGCGCCTGCGCCAGCACCAGGAAGCCATCGCACATCGGTGCGGAAAAGAACCACTTGTGGCCGACCAGGCGATAGCGCTCACCATCGATCGGTTCGGCGCGCGTGCTGTTGGAGCGCACATCCGAGCCGCCCTGCTTCTCGGTCATGCCCATGCCCAGGGTGATGCCGGCCTTGTCAGCCACCGGCACGTCGCGCGGGTCATAGACCGGCGCTGCGGCCTTGCGTGCCCACTCGGCCAGGTGCGGCTGCGTGTGCAGCACCGCTACTGCTGCATGGGTCATCGTCAACGGGCAACTGGTGCCGGCCTCGGCCTGGTGGTGCAGGTAGCTCAACACCGCACGCGCGACATGCGCGCCGGGTTGCGGTTCGTGCCAGGACAAGCCGGCGACACCGTGCGATTTCGCCGTTTCCATCAACTGGTGATAGGCCGGGTGGAACTCCACCGTATCGATGCGATGACCCTGCGCATCATGCGTGCGCAGGCGTGGGCGATCGCGGTTGGCATCGAAGCCGAGCCGGTACAGCTCGTCGCCGGCCAGCGCGCCATAGACCGCCAGCCGTGGCGCGAAGCTGCCTGCGCCTTCGCGTTGCACGGCTTCCATCAGCGCCACGTCGTCGGTCCACAACTGGCGCCCCGCGAACGGTGGCGGCTGGTTCAACACCACATGGGTTTCGTAGGGCGCGTCGCTGCTGAAGCTCGGTCCACTCATCCGGTCCATCCTGGCGGCAAGAGGTATGCGGTCCGATTGTGCCGCATGACTTGCCAAGCCCGTGTTCAGGCCGGTTCTCACCGTCTGCACGAGCGGCAGGCCACAGTGATCGCATGGCAGCCAACGACGATCTGGTGGTGCTGCGCCCGGAAGGGCTGTACTGCACCGCCGGCGATTTCCACATTGATCCCTGGCGACCGGTAGCGCGCGCGGTCATCACGCATGGCCACGGCGATCACGCCCGCCCGGGCATGGGCGAGTACCACTGCAGCGAAGGCAGCCTGCCGATCCTGCGCTGGCGCCTGGGCGATGTGCCGGTGCAGGCGCACGTCGAGGGCGTGCCGTTCCGCCTGGGCCGGGTACAGGTATCGCTGCATCCAGCCGGTCACGTCCTGGGATCTTCGCAGGTGCGCATCGACGACGGGCGGCAGGTCTGGGTCGCTTCCGGCGACTACAAGCGGCAGCCTGACCCAACCTGTGCGCCGTTCGAAGTGGTGCCCTGCGATACCTTCATCACCGAAGCCACCTTCGCCCTGCCGATCTACCGCTGGCCGGACACTTCGGCCGTCGCCGCCGAAATCGTGGCGTGGCGCCGCGAATGCGAACAACGCGGCGAGGCTGCGATCCTGCTGTGCTATGCACTGGGCAAGGCACAACGGGTGCTGGCCGAACTGCGGCCGCTGGACGATCGCCCGGCCTGGCTGCATGGCGCCATCGCCAATGGCGTGGCGGTGTACCGGCAGGCCGGCGTACCGATGCTGGAGACGCTCACCGTGGCCGAACAGGGCCGCCAGCCTGATGCCGCCGGACAGTTGATCCTCGCCCCGCCCTCGGCTGCGGGCACGCCCTGGATGCGCCGCTTCGGCCGTCACCAGCTGGGCTTCGCCTCGGGCTGGATGCAACTGCGCGGCAACCGTCGCCGCCGCAACGTCGATCGTGGCTTCGTCATTTCCGACCACGCCGATTGGCCAGCACTGCTGCAGACGATCGAACAGACCGGCGCGCAGCGGGTGATCGCCACCCATGGCAATACCGATGCGTTGATTCCGTTCCTGCGCGAACGCGGCGTGGCTGCAGAAGCCTTCCGTACCGATTTCGGGAGCGAGGAATGAAGACCTTCGCCGCGCTCTACCAACGCCTGGACCGCAGCACTGCCACGCTGGACAAGCGAGCGGCACTGGTCGATTACTTCGGCCAGGCAGGCGCGCACGATGCGGCGTGGGCGCTGTACCTGCTCAGTGGTGGCAAGGTGGGCGGCGCGCGCAGGAAGATCGCCGCCAGTGGCGAACTGCGCGCGTGGATCGCCGAGGAATCAGGGTTGCCACCGTGGCTGGTGGAGGACAGCTATGCGCAGGTGGGTGACCTGGCCGAAACGCTGACACTGCTGCTGGATGACCCACCGCATGCCTCGCCTGACCGCCCCCTGGCCGAATGGATCGAACAGCACCTGCTGGCGGTGGCCAACCAACCCGAGGCGGTGCGCCGTGCGGCGGTCGTGGCCGGCTGGCAGCAGCTGTGCAGCAGCGAACGGCTGGTGTTCAACAAGCTGCTGACCGGCGCCCTGCGCGTTGGCGTCTCGCAACGACTGGTGCAGCAGGCGCTGGCCGAGTGGTCCGGCCTGGATATTGCCCGCATCGCCCAGCGCATGCTGGGCGATTGGGTGCCCTCGCCCGGGCTGCTGGCCCAGCTGCTGTCGCCGGATGAGCTGCCGCTGGACCGGCAGCAGCCCTACCCGTTCTTCCTCGCCTCGCCACTGGAGGGCAACCCTGCCGAACGACTCGGTGCGATCGATGACTGGCTGCTGGAATGGAAGTGGGATGGCATCCGCCTGCAGCTGCTGCGCCGGCGCGGCGAGGTCGCCTTGTGGTCACGCGGCGAAGAGCGGCTGGATGGCCGCTTCCCCGAGATCGAACAGGCGGCGATGGCGCTTCCCGATGGCTGCGTGCTGGACGGCGAGCTGCTGGCCTGGGACGAAGCCGCGGACCTGCCGCGTGCATTCACCGCGCTGCAGACGCGCATCCAGCGCCGAAAACCCGGTGCGGCCACCCTGCGCAACACGCCGGTGCGGGTGCTCGCCTATGACCTGCTTGAACTCGATGGCGTGGACCTGCGCGAACGTCCGCTGCAGCAGCGGCGCGCGCGTCTCGCCGAGGTCGTCGGTGCACTGAACGATGCACGGATCCAGCTCTCGCCCGGCGTTGACGCCGACGACTGGCTTCAGGCGGCGGCAATGCGCGACGTGGCACGCGAACGCGGTGTGGAAGGACTGATGCTGAAGCGGCATGCCTCGCCCTACCAGGCCGGACGCCGCCGCGGTGACTGGTGGAAATGGAAGGTCGATCCGCTCACCATCGATGCGGTGCTCCTGTACGCGCAGGCCGGCCATGGGCGGCGCAGCACGCTGTACACCGACTACACCTTCGGCGTCTGGGACGGCGACACGCTGGTACCGGTCGCCAAGGCCTATTCGGGCCTGGATGACAAGGAAATCCTCGCGCTCGATCGCTGGATCCGCGCCAACACCCGCGAGCGCTTCGGCCCGGTGCGCAGCGTTCGCGCCGAACACGTCTTCGAGCTGGGCTTCGAGGCGGTCAACCGCAGCAGCCGGCACAAGTCGGGCATTGCCGTGCGCTTTCCGCGCATCCTGCGCTGGCGCCACGACAAGCCAGCCAGCGAAGCCGATCAGTTGGCCACGCTGCAGGCGTTGGCACGATGAACCGCAGCCAGGCACTGCGCCGGCTGGAAGACTGGTTCGCGTCCAGAGACTGGCGCTCACTGCCGTTCCAGCGCGCGATGTGGCGTCACTATCTCGCTGGCGAATCCGGGCTGCTGCACACACCCACAGGCAGCGGCAAGACACTGGCGATGTTCGGGGGGCCGCTGCTGCAGGCCATGATCGACCCGCCGCCCTCCCCCCGCCGCGCCAGCGCGGTACGCCCGCTGCAGGTGCTGTGGGTGACCCCCTTGCGCGCCTTGGCCAGCGACACCGCGCGCGCGCTGCAGACCGTGGTCGATGGGCTGGGGCTGGGTTGGCGTGTCGGCCTGCGCAGTGGTGACGCCAGCAACCGCGAACGACGCCAGGCGCGCGAAGGCCGCATCGACGTACTGGTGACCACGCCCGAATCGCTGGCGCTGTTGTTGAGCTATCCGGATACGCTGCCGCGCATGCGGCGGCTGCGCTGCGTGGTGGTGGACGAATGGCACGAACTGCTGGGCAACAAGCGCGGTGTGCTGCTGCAGTTGAACCTGGCAGTGTTGCGCCAGGCCGCGCCTGCATCGCAGCTGTGGGGACTGTCGGCCACCCTGGGCAATCTGGATGAGGCGCGCGATGTACTGCTGCCCGGGCAACCGGATGCACCGATCGTACAGGGCGTACGCCCTCGAGCAGTGAGCGTGCGCAGCGTGCTGCCGGACCCTGGCGAACATTTCCCCTGGGCCGGGCATCTCGGCCTGGCCCAGCTGCCACGGGTGCTGGAGGCACTGATGCAGGCACGCAGCAGCCTGCTGTTCACCAATACGCGCGCGCAAGCTGAATTGTGGCATCAGGCGCTGGCCGCAGTCTGGCCGGAAGAACCGGACACGCTTGCCCTGCACCACGGTTCGCTGGATCCGGCGCTGCGCCAGCAGGTGGAGGATGGCCTGCGCGCGGGTGCGCTGCGCTGCGTGGTTGCCACCTCCAGCCTCGACCTCGGCGTCGACTTCCCCGAGGTTGAGCAGGTGCTGCAGCTGGGCAGCCCGAAGGGCGTGGCGCGCCTGCGCCAGCGCGCCGGACGCGCACGCCACCGCCCGGGTGCCAGCGGTTCCATCCTGTGCGTGCCCAGCCATGCGCTGGAACTGGCCGAGTACGCTGCGGTGCGCCGTGCGTTGGCCGGGAACGTGGTCGAAGCGCGCAGGCCGCCGACGCTGCCGCTGGATGTGCTGGCCCAGCATGCGGTCAGCCGCGCCCTGGCGGGCGGCTTCGACAGCGCCGACCTGCTGGCGCAGGTGCGGCGTACCCATGCCTTCGCGTCGCTCGGCGACGACCAGTGGCAGGCCGTGCTCACATTCATCGTGCAGGGTGGCCAAGCGCTGGCCCAGTACCCCGATTTCCACAAGGTCGTGCGTGATGCCGATGGGTGGTACCGCATGCACGACCGTCGCCAGGCACTGCGCCATCGGTTGTCGATCGGCACCATCAGCAGCGATGGCAGCGTGCGCGTGCAGTTCCTGCGCGGCGGCAGCCTGGGCGCCGTGGAGGAACAATTCGCCAGCCGCCTGCGCCGTGGCGACCGCTTCCAGTTCGCCGGGCGTCTGCTGGAGCTGGTGCAGCTGCGCGACATGACCGCCTTCGTCCGGTTGGCACGAGGACGCGGTGAGGGGGTCGTGCCGCGCTGGCAGGGCGGCCAGTTGCCGCTGTCGATGCCGCTGGGCCGCGAGCTGGAGTGGGTACTGTCCGGTGCTGACGACAGCCCCGAATCACGCTGGCTGGCACCCTTGCTGGCACTGCAGCAGCGGTTGTCGGCGCTTCCCGGCCCAGCCCATCTGCTGGTGGAAGATGTGCGGCGTCGCGAAGGCCAGTTCCTGTTCGTCTATCCCTTTGCTGGCCGCCACGTGCATGAGGCGCTGGCCGCCCTGCTGGCGCTGCGCTGTACCCGCCGGCAGCGCAACAGCATCGGCTATGCGGTGAACGATCACGGCCTGGTGCTGGCACCGGCACAGGCCATCGATCTGGATGCGGCGCAATGGCGGGCGCTGTTCGCCACCGATCAGCTGCTGGATGATCTGCGTGCTGCGGTGAACCTGGGCGAGCTGGCGCGTCGCCAGTTCCGCGGCATTGCACGCGTCGCCGGCCTGCTGGTCCCCAGCCTGCCCGGTGGCATGCCAAGGGCACTGCGCCAGCTGCAGGCGTCCGCGGGACTGCTCTACGACGTACTGCGCGAGCACGACCCGGATCACCTGCTGCTGGCGCTGGCGGAACAGGAAGTGCTGAATGACAGCCTCGACATGCCGGGGCTGCAACAGGTACTGGCCAGGATTCGGATGCAGACCCTCTCGGTGCAGCGCCCGGCGTCACTCACGCCGTTGGGTTTCCCGCTGTGGGCCGAACGCCTGCGCGGGCAGTTCAGCAACGAAGACTGGCGTACCCGGGTGCAACGCGTGGCCCAGCAGCTGGAGCGTCGGCATGGCCGATGAACTGCCGCTGCTGCGCGCAGGCGAGTCGCTGGTGCTGCTTGGCGCGCGTGCACTGTACTGGCCCGCGCGGCAGGCACTGCTGCTCGCCGACCTGCACCTGGGCAAGGCCGATGTATTCCGCCGCGCAGGCATCGCGCTGCCCAGCGGCGGTACCGGCAAGGACCTGCAACGCCTGCAGGGGCTGCTGGACGGGCATGCCTGCCGCGAGGTGTGGATCCTGGGCGACATCCTGCATGGCCCGGCGCATCGCGCTGCGTGGTACCAGCAATGGCTGGCATGGCGCGAACGCAATGCCGCACTGGACGTGCATGTCCTGCGCGGAAATCATGACCGGCAGCTGCCGCATGCCGGGCTGCAGGTGCAGATCCACGACGAAGTACGGCTGCCACCGTTCCTGCTTCGGCATGAACCGGTGCGCGATGCGGAGCTGCATGTGATCGCCGGGCATCTGCATCCACAGATCGCTTTGCCTCCGTTGCGGCGGCGCTTCCCCGCATTCTGGCTGCGTGACAAGATGACGCTCCTGCCGGCCTTCTCCGCGTTCACCGCCGGAATCGTTCCTGTTCCCGCTGCCGGCGAACAGATGGTCGCCTGCGTGGACAACGGCCTGGTGGCACTGCCCCTGGCTTGAATCAGGCCGGACGGATATCCAGCTGCGGCATCAGCTGGAACTCAGGCGTGTCCCCTTCACGTCGCCGCGGCAAGGCCTGGATCGCCGCCAGCATCTCCTGCGCGCAGGTGCGGATGCGCGTGTGGTGCTCCGGCGACGCATGACTGATCAGGCTGCCGACATGGAACTCGAACACGTCCTCCAGCACGTCGGGCTGGTCCTCGTGCAGCATCTGCAACAGACCGCGCAGCTTGCAGATTTCCGATTCCAGCTCCTCGACCGCGAACAACATGGCATCCTCCTTCGACAACAGGCGGCACATCCGGGCCGCAACAGGCTGCGACGGCAGCGCCTCCCGGGCCACGCGCGATGTTGATCACGGAAAGGAAAACGGGCGACGCGCAATCGCGTGCAACCTACTTCTCGCATATGCGCAGTGATGCAACCGTTAATTCACGTGACGACGCGTTTCACGCAGTGGCCGTGATCGCGTTGATGCGAGGCACCTGCACCGCAGTGGCCAACGCGTCGACGAAAGCCGGATCCAGCGCGAGCGAACCGAACCAGCCATGCTGGGTACCGCTGAGCACACGCAGCATGTGGCCACGCCCACCCGGCAGGCGCCCCATCGGGCCGAGCAGCACGTCGCGCGCCTTCGCCCAGGCATCGTGATCGGACTGGAACAGCGGCGTCAGCCAACGGCTCCAGCGCTGGTAGACCGCAACGTGTGCCCTGCGCTGCGCCTGGTAGGCCTGCAATGCCGCGGCACCACCACCATGCGCGCGCAAGGCATCGCGCAGCGCCAGCGCATCGAGCAGCGCCATGTTCACGCCCTGGCCCAGCTGTGGGCTCATCGCATGCGCGGCGTCGCCGGCCAGCACCATGCGGCCGTGATGCCAGCGCGTCATCACCGCGTCGCGGTAGACGGCCCGTGCCAGCTGGCCGGCGTCACGCAGATGCGCGAAGCGTGCACTGGCCTGCGGCCACAGCGCATGCAGTTCGTCCAGCCAGGGCGTCATGCCGTCGGCCTGCCAACGTTCGAAATCGGCGCGTGGCAGACTCCAGAAAAAGCTCAGGCGCGGCGTGTCATCACCAGGCCGCGTACCGACCGGCAACAGCCCGATCATCTTGCGCGCGGCCACGTAGCGTTGCCGCAGCTCCTGCAGGTGTGGCCAGTCTTCCGCCGGCAACAGGCACCACAGCGCACCCCACGGATACACGCGATCCAGTCCGTTACCGTCTTTGATCGTGCCGCGCAGCGTCGAGGCCGCACCATCGGCGGCCACCACCAGGTCGAACGCACCGTGCAGGCGCCCTTCGCTGTCACGCAGGAGGCCCTGCTCGGCGTCCACTGCAGCGATGCTGACGCCGGCATGCAGCTGGCCCGCACCCGCGCGCGCATCATCCAGCAACGAGAACAGGGCCCCGCGCTGCATGCCAAGGCCGTGCAGGCGTGCGTCCAGGCCGGCGTAGCGCATGTCCATCACTGTGCGTTCGCACGGCGTATCGCCGTACAGGCGATGCACCGGCGCGGCATGCGCGCGCACGGCGTCAAGCAGGCCCATCTGCCACAGCACCTGCAGGCCGCTGGGCTGCAGCAGGAAACCGGCGCCAACCGGTCCGGGCGTGGGCACACGTTCGAAGATCTCCACCTCGTGGCCATCACGGGAGAGCAGGATGGACAATGCCTGTCCAGCGGTGCCGTAGCCGATCACGGCGATGCGCAGTCGTTCCTTCATGGGCGCATTGTGCCCGAGCGCAAATCCGCATGCCCAGCGGGGCCTCCGCCCACGGCAGCGCAATTCCTGTCGCAGCGCAAAAAAAACCCCGCCGAAGCGGGGTTTTCAACGCACTGTCGAGTGGATCACTCGGCCGGCGTGATGTTCGAAGCCTGGGCGCCCTTCGGGCCCTGGGTCACGTCATAGGTGACACGCTGGCCTTCCTGCAGGCTGCGGAAGCCCTTGGAGTTGATGGCGGAGAAGTGCGCGAACACGTCGGCGCTGCCATCCTCCGGCGAGATGAAGCCAAATCCCTTGGCGTCGTTGAACCACTTGACGGTACCGTTCGGCATGGTGATGCGAGACCTTATGCAATGAATGGGTGGTGTACGCTGAACCCGCGCACAAGCTGAGTATGCAAAGCTTGCTCGGGGAAGACAATCACCCCCGCGCCAATTCGCCCACCAGTTCCGGAAGTCCGTTGCTGGCCGCCTGCACATTGGCCAGCACTTCGGCCATCGTAATCTCCTCGCCATCACCGCAGCCGGCGGCCCAGTTGGCGATGATCGCCAGGCAGGCATAATCCAGCCCCAGCTCCCGCGCCAGTGCGGCTTCCGGCATGCCGGTCATGCCCACCAGATCGCAACCGTCGCGGCGCATGCGGGCGATTTCGGCGATGGTTTCCAGGCGCGGGCCCTGCGTTGCGCCATAGCAGCCACCGTCATGGACCGTGACACCGGTCACTTTGGCTGCCGCCAGGATCTTGCTGCGCAGCATCGGCGTGTACGGATGGCCGAAATCGACGTGGACCACGTCGGAGCCTTCTTCTTCACAGATCGTGCTGATGCGGCCCCAGGTGTAGTCGATGATCTGGTCCGGGCAGGCGAGCACGCGCGGACCGAAGTTCTCGGTGATGCCACCCACCGTGTTCAATGCCAGCACCCGCTGCGCGCCCAGCTGCTGCAGCGCAGCCAGGTTGGCGCGGTAGTTGATCTTGTGCGGCGGCAGCGAATGCCCCTCGCCATGCCGCGCCAGGAAGGCCACGCGATGGCCGAGCAGCGTGCCCACGCGCACCGGACCGGACGGGCGGCCGAAGCGGGTGTCGACCTCGTGGGTCTGCACGTCGTCAAGCTTGGCCAGGTTGTAGACACCGGTACCGCCGATCACGGCCAGGGCGATCTGTTGCATTCGAAGCACTCCATGAAAAGACGAACGCCGGCACCCGAGGATGCCGGCGATGGAAAAGACGCGCCGCGGGCGGTCGCGCTGTTATTCCTTCATTGCGTAGATGGCCGGCACGCAGCGCAGGGTCTCGTTGACGTCCATGCCGAAGCCGAACACGTAGCGGTCCGGCAGCTCGATGCCCGCGTAATCAGCGGTCACATCAGGCAGCGCACGGTCGTGCTTCTTCACGGTCATCGCAGCGATGCGCACATCGGTCGCGCCCTGTTCCAGGCACCAGGTGCGAACGCCCTGCAGGGTGTAGCCCTCGTCGAGGATGTCGTCGACCAGCAGCACGCGGCGGCCGAACAGCGAGGTGGCCGGCTTGTGCTTCCAGACCAGGTCACCGCCGGTGGTTTCACCGCGGTAGCGGGTGGCGTGCAGGTAATCGAACTGCACGTCCTGGCCGCGCGCGCCCAGTTCCAGCGCCAGCTGGCCGGCGAACGGCAGCGCACCATGCATGATCGACAGGAACAACGGCACCTCGCCCTTGTAATCGCGCGCGATGGCGTCGGCGATAGCAGCGATGGCCTTGTCGATGGTGGGGCGGTCGACCAGCAGGTCAGCCTGGGCCAAGGCCTGGGAAATGGTGAGGTTGGGCATCAGACGGTTCTTCCAAGGGTTTCAAGCAGACGGGATTGGGTGTCGCCATGGCGGGCATCGGCCAGCAGGCCGTCCCAGCCGAGCGCGCCGCGGCCGAGCAGGCCCAGCAGCGCAGCAGTATTGAGGGAGCGTCCCTGCACCGCATGCAGGGCTTCATCGACCAGTTCCGGATGGCAGACCAGCACCACGTCGCAGCCGGCGTCCAGGTGCGCGTGCACGCGTGCCGGCACGCCGCCGGCGCTGTGCGAGGCGGCCATGCCGATGTCATCGGAGAACACCACGCCGCGGAAGCCGAGTTCGCCGCGCAGGACGTCCTGGATCCAGCGTGGGGAATAGCCGGCGGGCTCCGGTGCCACCTGCGGATAGATCACGTGCGCCATCATCACCGCATCGGCACCCGCGGCGATGCCGGCCTGGAACGGCACCAGGTCCTGCGCGCGCAGTTCGTCCAGCGCGCGTGGATCGATCGCGGTATCCACGTGGGTGTCCTCCAGCACGGTGCCGTGGCCAGGGAAATGCTTGAGCGTGGCGGCCATGCCGACCGCGTGCATGCCGCGCACATAGGCTGCGGTGAACGCGGCCACGACCTGCGGGTCTTCACTGAAGGCACGGTTGCCGATGGCGCGGTTGCCGCGGCCAAGGTCGACCACCGGGGCGAAGCTGAGATCCAGGCCGCTGGCGCGGACTTCACTGGCCATCAGCCACGCGTGCTGCTCGGCCAGCGCCAGGGCCTGCTGCGGGTCGGTGGCGTACAGGGCACCAATGTCCTGCAGCGGCGGAAGATCGCTGTAACCCTCGCGGAAGCGCTGTACGCGGCCGCCCTCCTGGTCCACGCAGATCAGCTGCGGGCGCGGGGCAGCGGCACGGATGGCCGCGCTCAGATCGGTCACCTGCTGGCGCGAGGCAAAGTTGCGCTTGAACAGCACCACCCCGGCCACGGCATCGTGCTGCAGCCAGTCACGTTCCTGGGCGGTCAGTTCGGTGCCGGCAACGCCGATCAGCAGCATGGTCGATCTCCACAACGCGCGCCCGCATGGCGCAGTGCCGCATTGTCGCAGAACCGGCCGACAGGCGCAGTGGTCAAGGCAAAAGGGAAACGTGGGGGTCAGAGCCCCTGCGGAGATCCGACCCCGGCGTCAGATCCCCGCAGGGGGTCTGACGCCGACCTGCTCAGACCTTGCAGCCGTCCGGGCCGCAGGCCTCGTCACCGGCTGCGGCAGCCGACGCCCCCTGCTCGGCACCAATCTGGCGCAGGGCGTTGGCGAAGGCTTCGGGTGGCTGCGCCCCGGAAATCGCCCACTTGCCATCGATCACGAAGGTCGGCACCGAAGAAATGCCCAATGCATGGGCCTGCGCCAGCTTGGCGTCGACCTCGGCCAGGCCGCGGTCGGAGGCCAGCATCTGCGCGATTTCGCCACCGTCCAGGCCGCCTGCCACGCCGGCCTTGATCAGCACCGAAGGGTCCGCCAGGTTCTGCCCATGTTCGAAGTGGGCGCGGAACAGCGCTTCACCCACCGCATCCTGCACGCCATGCTCGCCGGCCAGCCACAGCACCCGGTGCGCCGGCAGCGTGGTCACCCGCACCTGGCCCTGGTTGAAATCCATCGGCAACCCCTCCGCGCGCGCGGTGGTCTGGGTCTGGCCGAGGATCTGCTCGGTACGCTCGACGCCCCCGAACTTGCGCGCATAGGCCTCGCGCAGCGGCACCGGGGTGGCGTCCGCATCCGGGTCCAGCTGGAACGGCTGCCAGTGGATATCGAGGTCAGGCGCGTTCGGGCCCAGCAACTGCACCCCCTGCTGGAAACGATGCTTGCCGATCCAGCACCAGGGGCAGACCACGTCGGAGTAGATGTCGATTCTCATGTCCACGACATGGGGACCGCCTCCCCCGATAAAAGGGGACGGAGGGGATTAAGTCGCTTTCCGCACAGGCGGGGTAAAGACGACTTAATCCCCTCCGTCCCCTTTTCTTGGGGGGCTTCACCACTCTGAATACGGGCGGCTGGCAAGCGCAACGTTGTAGTAGCGGGCGTCATCGGTCACTTCGGCGCCGACCCAGTCCGGCAGGTCGATGGCCTGGTCGGCGCTTTCCAGCTCGACTTCGGCCACCACCAGGCCGGCGTTGTCGCCGAGGAACTCGTCCACTTCCCAGGTCAGGCCGGCGTGTTCGACCAGATGGCGGCGCTTGTCGATCAGGCCGCCGACGCACAGCGCCAGCAGTGCGCGCGCGTCCTCCACCGGGATCGGGTAGTCGAACTCCTGCCGGGTATGGCCGAGGGTGCGCGACTTCAGGTTCAGCGCGGCGTGGTCGCCTTCGATGCGCACGCGCACCGAGGCGTTCTGGGTGCCGCGATCGAGCGCGCCCATGTCGTTGATGTAGCCCTGCGCCATCGGGATCACCCGATGCGCGGCGGTGCGCCAGCCATCGCTGCTGACCAGGAATTTGCGTTCGATTTCGATGCCCATGGCGCAATTATGCGCCACGGGTGATGACAGCGGCTCAGCGCTTTTCGAATACCGCGATGCTTTCCACGTGCGCGGTGTGCGGGAACATGTCCATGGCACCGGCGCTGACCAGGGTGAAGCCCTGCTCGTTGACCAGATAGCCGGCATCGCGCGCCAGCGAGCCCGGGTGGCAGCTGACGTAGACGATGCGCTTGAACTGCTTCAGCGGCAGCTGCTGCAGCACTTCGATCGCGCCCGAGCGCGGCGGATCCAGCAGCAGCTTGTCGAAGCCCTGGCGCATCCACGCCGTGCTGCGCTGGTCCTGGGTCAGGTCGGCGCTGAAGAACTGCGCGTTCGCCAGGCCGTTGCGCTCGGCGTTCTCACGCGCACGCGCGACGAGGCCGGCATCGCCTTCCACACCCACCACTTCACGCACACGGCGGGCCAACGGCAGGGTGAAGTTGCCCAGGCCGCAGAACAGGTCCAGCACGCGCTCGTCCTCACCCGGCTGCAGCAGGTCCAGGGCGTGGGCGATCATCTTCTCGTTGAGCTTGGCGTTGACCTGGATGAAATCCAACGGGCGGAACGCCAGCTCGACATCCCACGGCGCCAGCCGGAACGACAGCGCCACGCCCTGCCCGTCCAACGGCTGCACGGTGTCCACGCCACCGGACTGCAGGTAGATCACGAACCCATGCTGCTGGCCGAAGGCGGCCCAGGCAGCGCGGTCGGCATCGCTGAGCGGCCGCAGGTGGCGCACGGTCAGCACCACCGCCTGGTCACCGGCGATGAATTCGATCTGCGGGATGTCACGCTTTCCATCGAGCGTTTCGATGAAGGTGGACAACGCCTCGACCTTGGTGCCGATCTCCGGAATCACGGTCAGGCACTGGCTGAGGTCGGCGACGAAACGCGGATCCTGTTCACGGAAGCCGACCAGGGTCTTGTCCTTCTTCTCGACCCGGCGCACTGAGAAGCGGCCCTTGCGGCGGTAGCCCCAGCTCTCGCCGACCAGCGGCGCAAGCACGGTGCCCGGCTTCACATGGCCGATCCGCTCCAGGTTATCCATCAGCACGCGCTGCTTGGCGACGATCTGCTGGTCTTCGTCCAGGTGCTGCAGCACGCAGCCTGCGCAGGTACCGAAATGGGGGCACTTGGGGGTCACCCGCTGCGGCGAGGCCTGCAGCACCTCCAGCGTGCGCGCCTCGTCGAAATGGCGGCTGCGGGCAGTCTGTTCAGCCATCACCACCTCACCGGGCAGGGCGCCGCTGACGAAGGTGACCTTGCCGCCCTCGCCTTCACGGCGGGCGACACCGCGACCATCATGGCTGAGGTCGAGGATCTCGGTCTGGAACGGGGTACGGTCGGTGCGGGAGCGGGATCGGGCCACGTGGCAACAGGCTGCGGGCAAAAATGGGGGCGTATTGTCGCAGATCCTGACCGATGGGGCCCGGACCCGCTTGCGCCCGTGGCCGCCGTGCTTGATGATTGGGACAGCTGACATGGAGGCAGCCCTGATGCAGATGACCCCGCGGGCCGCACGGCCCCGCTTCCTGCTTGTCGAGGACGACATCATCAGCCGCGGTTTTTTCAAGGCGGCGTTGGAAACGTTACCGGCGGATGTGGACACCGCAGATTCCCTGGCCAGTGCCCTGGCCAGTGCCGAGCCCGGCTCGCATGACCTGTGGCTGATCGACGTCAACCTGCCGGACGGCAATGGCGCGCAGCTGCTGCGCGAGCTGCGCCGATCACATCCGGACACGCCGGCGCTGGCGCATACCGCCGACGGCGATGCCAACATCCACGCCCGCCTGCGCGAAGCCGGCTTCAGTGACACGCTGGTCAAGCCCCTCGGACGCGACCAGCTGCTGAAAGCGGTGCGCCGCGCCCTGGTCAACAGCCCGGCGGGAATTTTCGTGGCGCAGGCCCCGGCCGCCGTCGAACTGCAGGTGCAGGACTGGGACGAGACTGCGGCGTTGGCCGCGCTCAATGGCCAGCGCAACCACCTGATCGCACTGCGCGAACTGTTCCTGGCCGAGTTGCCCGGTGTGCGCGACGCGGTCGAGCAGGCGGTGGACCAGCACGACGAGCGCCAGCTGCGCAGCCAGTTGCACCGGTTGCAGGCGAGCTGTGGCTTCGTGGGGGCGGCCCGGCTGGGCCGGGCGGTGCGCCAGCTGCATCATGCACCGGAATCCAGGCCAGCCCAGGATGGGTTCCGCGCGGCGGTGGCGGCCCTGCTGCATTGAGGACTGTTCGGCAGGGCTGCGCCCTGCACCCGCAGATGCTTCAAGCCAGAGCAACACCAAAGGCCAGGGCCAGAGCGGCTCTGGCCTTCTGCTTGTTGGGCGGGCCGGTGTGGGTGGGCAGGACACGCCGTAAACCCCTCTCCGGGGTCCGGCCCAGCCGCTGGCGGCTGTGCGTTCGGGCGCTTGCGAAGCAGTGCTTCGCAAACAAACCGCCCTCACCCATGGGGGCTCGATGGCGCCTTGCTCGTGTGCGCTGTCCTGCGCACACGGCAAGACCGGGGTTGGGCGTCCTGCCCAACCCGCCCGAGGCATGCCTCGGGCCCATGGCGCCAACGGTCCTGCCCACCCACATCGCCCCACCCCCGACAGATTTCCGGTGACGGTTGGACCATCCACGCCATGGGTGGATGAATTTCTGTCAGGTGTCGAAATCAATCCGGGGTCGGATCCGTTTTCCTGCGGAAAATGGATCCGACCCCACGCCGTTCCGACAGCTCGCAAGAATCTGTCGAAGGCGGGGTGGGTCCGGTTGAGGGGGCGTGAGCCGCATGGATGCGGCGACCGAGCTTACATGGACGTACTTGCAGCGCCCCCCTCAACCGGACCCACCCCGCCATCCCACGGAATGCACGCTGTTGCTGTTGCTGTTGCTTCGGCCTCGGCAGGTGCAGGGCTGCAAGCCCTGCCAAAGCCCCCCCCTACCTGCGCGGCGCGAGCTGCTCGAGCATTTCCCAGGACTTCAGGCCGCGCGGCCCCAGGTGATGGGCCAGCACCCGCCGCATTGGCAGGCGCAGGCTGGCCAGATCGGCGGCATCCGGCTCTTCGTCGGCCGCCAGGGCCAGCAGCGCCGAGCCAGTGGCCGCCGCCCGGCGCTCCCCGCCGCGCTCGCTCAGCAGGCGCTGCGCACCCTCCTGCGGGTCCAGTTCGTACCGCGCCGCCGGGTCGATCGGCTGGCCATCGCTGGCGCTGTCCAGCTCGAAACCCAGGCCCAGCGCAGACAGCAGCTCGCGTTCGAAACGGCGCAGGGTCCAGGCCAGGCCTGCGCCCACCGCCAGCCGCGCACGCGCCTCGCCGTAGGCGAGGTACAGCTCCGGCAGCGGGTCCTGGCGCGGGGCCAGGCGCAGGGTCAGTTCACTCAGGTAGAAGCCGGCCAGCATCGCCTGGCCGACCAGGCGTGGCGCGGCATCCAATGCTTCAGCGCCGCGCAGCTGGGCCAGTTCCCCCCGCTGCTGGGCACTGAAGCGGATCCACTGCAACGGCTGCAGGGCGGCGCGCAGCACCTGGCCCTTGGCAGTGGACACGCCACGCGCAAGCAGGCCGATACGGCCATGCTGCGCGCTCAACACTTCGACCAGCAGGCTGGTCTCGCGGTAGGCCCGTGCATGCAGCACGAAGCCGGTGTCGTCCTCGATCATCATCGAAGCGACCGTCGCGGCTTATTCGTAACCGAAGGCCTTCAGCGCGGCCTCATCGTCAGACCAGCCTTCACGCACGCGCACCCAGGTCTCCAGGAACACCTTGGCCCCGAACAGACGCTCCATCTGCAGGCGGGACTTGGCGCCGATCTCCTTCAGGCGGGCGCCGCCCTTGCCGATCACGATGGCCTTCTGGCCTTCACGCTCGACCCAGATCACCGCACCGATGCGCAGCAGGTTGCCGTCCTCGGTGAAGCGCTCGATCTCGACAGTGGTGGCGTACGGCAGTTCCTCGCCGAGCTGGCGCATCAGCTGCTCACGCACCAGTTCACCGGCCAGGAAACGCTGGCTGCGGTCGGTGATCTCGTCCTCGCCGAACATCGGCGGGGCTTCCGGCAGCAGCTTCAGCACGTCGCGCACCAGCGCTTCCAGGCCGTTGCGCTTCTGCGCGGAGATCGGATGCACGGCGGCGAAGTCGCGACCCTCGGTCACCTGCTGCAGGAACGGCAGCAACGCGCCCTTTTCCTTCAGGCGATCGATCTTGTTGACCACCAGCACCACCGGGATGCCGGCGTCGCGCAGCACGTTGAACGCCAGGCTGTCCTCTTCATCCCAGCGACCGGCTTCGATCACCAGCAGGCCGGCATCGACGCCTTCCAGCGAGCCACGCGCGGCGCGATTCATCACCCGGTTCATCGCCCGCTTCTGCACCTTGTGCAGGCCGGGGGTGTCGACCAGCACCAGCTGGCCTTCCGGATAGGTGGCGATGCCCAGCAGGCGATGGCGCGTGGTCTGCGGACGGTTGGAGACGATGCTGACCTTGGCGCCGACCAGGGCATTGGTCAGGGTCGACTTGCCCACGTTCGGGCGGCCGATGACGGCCACGCTGCCGCAATGATGGGGAGTTTGTTCGCTCACTTGGAATCCAGTTGTTCTAGGACGGCCGCAGCCGCCTGTTGTTCGGCAAGCCGCCGCGAGGCGCCTTCGCCCTCGGTGCTGGCGGCCGGGTCGGCTACGTTGCAGCGTACCCGGAAGTGCTTGGCGTGGTCGTCACCGGATTCTGACACCAGTTCATACTGCGGCAACGCCTTCTGTCGGGCCTGCAGCCATTCCTGCAGGCGGGTCTTGGGGTCCTTCTCGGGCCGGCCGGAGGCCGGCAGTGCCTCGATCGAAGCGCTGAACCAGGGCAGTACCACCGCCCGGCAGGCCTCGAAACCTGCATCCAGGTAGATCGCAGCCACCACGGCTTCCACCGCGTCGGCCAGGATCGAATCACGACGGTGGCCACCGGACTTCATTTCGCCCGGGCCCAGGATCAGCCGCTCGCCCAGTTCCAGGGTACGTCCAATCACCGCCAGCGCGCCCTCACGCACCAGTTCGGCGCGGGCACGGGTCATCGCGCCCTCGTCAGCCTTGGGCCAGCGTCGGTACAACGCCTCGGCCGCCATCATGTTGACGATGCTGTCGCCCAGGAATTCCAGGCGCTCGTTGTGTGGCGCACCGGCGCTGCGATGCGTCAGCGCCTGCTTCAGCAGCGCCGGGTCGCGGAAGGGATGACCGATCAGGTCACCACGTTGGAAAGGTTTATTCGGCACCGCTTCGGGTCAGGTCCTGGGATGAATCGAATTTGCCAACCACATCCAGGTTGCCGACCAGCGGACGGCGCACTTCGTAGTTGACCTTGAGGGTCCAGCCATTGTCGCGACGGTCGAACTTCACGTTGGCCGGCTTCACGTTCTCCGAGTAATTGATGTACAGGCGCTTGAAGAACAGATCCTGGATCCGGGCCGGCTCCATGCTGCCCACGCCCGGCTCCTTGGCCAGGCTCTTCATCGCCGAGCGCACCGCGTAATACTCCTGGTACATCGGGAACAGCTTCATGCCGATGTAAAGGAAGAAACCGACCACGATCAGGACCGCCAGGAACGAGGTCAGGGTCATGCCACGCTGCGTGTTCATCGTCTTCATTGCGTTCTCCCCAGATACGCGTTGGATGTGAAGGTACTCAGTTGATGCTCGAGCCGATCCGCGACGGCTCGAAGCCATCCTTGCAGAACCAGCCCTGGCAGTTCAGCCAGATCAGGAAGGCCTTGCCGCGCAGGTTCTCTTCCGGCAGCAGGCCCCAGAAGCGGCCATCGTCACTGTTGTCACGATTGTCGCCCATCACCAGGTACTTGCCGGCCGGTACGGTCCACTGGCCCTGGCCGCGTGGATAGTCGGTCTCCAGCACGGTATGGGTACGGCCCGGCAGGTGCTCGACCAGCAGGTTGGCGCCCTCGCCCTGGCCCTTGTGGCCGGCGTAGATGCCCTTGTTGTCGTACTTCAGCGGTTCGCCATTGAGGATCACGCCGTCGCCTTCGAAGACCACGGTGTCACCCGGCACGCCGATCACGCGCTTGATGAAGTTCTCGCCCTTGGCCGGGTCGTTGTCGCTGTGGCCGGGGAAGTGGAACACCACCACGTCGCCGCGCGACGGCTCGCCGAAGGGGACGATCTTGGTGTTGCTGATCGGCAGGCGCAGGCCGTAGGAGAACTTGTTGACCAGGATGAAATCGCCGATCAGAAGGTTCGGCATCATCGAGCTGGACGGGATCTTGTACGGCTCGGCGATGAAACTGCGCACGATCAGCACGATCGCCAGCACCGGGAAGAACGCTCGCGAGTAGTCCACCAGCACCGGCTCGGAATCGAGCAGGCCCGCACGCTGGGCGCGACGCTTGGCGAGGTACAGCTTGTCGGCGAGCAGGATCAGGCCCGAGGCCAGGGTCAGCACGACCAGGAGGATCTCAAACAGTTTCATTCAGGGTCCTTTGCAACGTCACCAGACGACCGGCCCCGCGAGGCCGGTGCGGGCTTACTTGTTGTCCATCTGCAGTACGGCCAGGAACGCTTCCTGCGGGATCTCCACGCGGCCGACCTGCTTCATGCGCTTCTTGCCTTCCTTCTGCTTTTCCAGAAGCTTCTTCTTGCGCGAGACGTCGCCACCATAGCACTTGGCCAGCACGTTCTTGCGCATCGCCTTGACCGTGGTGCGGGCGATGATCTGCGAGCCGACGGCGGCCTGGATGGCCACATCGAACATCTGCCGGGGGATCAGGTCCTTCATCTTCTCGCACAGCTCGCGGCCGCGGCGGTCGGCGTGGCTGCGGTGCACGATCAGCGACAGTGCGTCGACCTTGTCACCGTTGATCAGCACGTCAACGCGCACGAACGGGCCAGCGTCGAAGCGCACGAAGTGGTAATCCAGCGAGGCATAGCCACGGCTGACCGACTTGAGCTTGTCGAAGAAGTCCAGCACCACCTCGGCCATCGGCAGCTCGTAGCTGATCTGCACCTGGCTGCCCAGGTAGTTGATGCCGATCTGGCTGCCGCGCTTTTCTTCGCACAGCTTGATGATGTTGCCGATGTACTCCTCGGGCGTGAGCACGTTGGCGCGGATGATCGGCTCGCGGATCTCCTCGACCTGGTTCACCGGCGGCAGCTTGGCCGGGTTGTCCATGTTGATGATCGAGCCGTCGGTCTTCAGGACCTCATACACCACCGTCGGCGCGGTGCTGATCAGGTCCAGGTTGTATTCGCGTTCCAGGCGCTCCTGCACGATCTCCATGTGCAGCATGCCCAGGAAGCCACAGCGGAAGCCGAAGCCCATTGCTTCGGAGCTTTCAGGCTCGAAACGCAGCGCGGCATCGTTCAGGCGCAGCTTGTCCAGCGCTTCGCGCAGGTCCGGGTAGTCCTCGGCATCGACCGGGAACAGGCCGGCGAACACGCGCGGCTGCATTTCCTGGAAGCCCGGCAGCGGCTTCGGTGCCGGATCGCCGGCCAGGGTGAGGGTGTCGCCGACCGGCGCACCATGCACGTCCTTGATGCTGGCGGTGACCCAGCCCACTTCACCGGCACGCAGCGCCGGCAGCACCTTGCGCTTGGGAGTGAACACGCCGACGTTGTCGACCTGGTGGTTGCGGCCGGTCGACATCACCTGCAGCTTGTCACCGGCCTTGATCTCGCCCTGCATCACGCGCACCAGCGAGACCACGCCCAGGTAGTTGTCGAACCACGAGTCGATGATCAGCGCCTGCAGCTTGTCGGTGTCGCGCGGCACCGGCGGCGGGATGCGATGGACGATCGCCTCCAGCACGTCCTGCACGTTGAGGCCGGTCTTGGCACTGACCGGCACGGCGTCGGAGGCGTCGATGCCGATCACGGCCTCGATCTCGGCCTTGGCGCGCTCGATGTCGGCGGTGGGCAGGTCGATCTTGTTGATCACCGGCACCACTTCCAGGCCCTGCTCCACTGCGGTATAGCAGTTGGCCACCGACTGCGCTTCCACGCCCTGCGCCGCATCGACCACCAGCAGCGCGCCTTCGCAGGCGGCCAGCGAGCGGCTGACTTCATAGGAGAAGTCGACGTGGCCGGGGGTGTCGATGAAGTTCAGGTGATAGGTCTGCCCGTCCTTGGCCAGGTACGGCAGTGACACCGATTGCGCCTTGATCGTGATGCCACGCTCGCGCTCGATGGGATTGGAGTCGAGCACCTGCGCTTCCATCTCGCGGGCCTGCAGGCCACCACAGAGCTGGATGATGCGGTCGGCCAGCGTGGACTTGCCGTGGTCGACATGGGCGATGATGGAGAAGTTGCGGATGTTCCGCATCGAATCAGAAGACATAGGTGGCGGCGGCGCGCGGCGTCGTCAGGGTAACGGTCGATTATCGCATGCCCGGCGCCCGGCCGCGAAAACTGCCTCATCGGACCGGGTCCAGAACGGACGAAGCCCCGCCGGGGCGGGGCTTCGGGGGGCGGGGCAGGCACCGCCGAAGGCGGCCCGGCAGGGCCTTACTGGCCGGCCTTGACCGCCACGAAGGCGCTGTTGCCGTTGGCCGTGCGGACCAGCAGCATCACCACGTCGTCCTTCTTGAAGCTGGACAACGCCCGGTTCAGGGCATCCACGCTGCCGACCGCAGTGCGGCCGACCTGCAGGATCACCATGCCCGGCGACAGGCCGGCATCGCGTGCCGCCTGGCCCTTGACCCCGGTGATGCGCACGCCTTCATTGCCGTTGAGCCCCAACTGCTTGCGCTGGGCCGCGTTCAGGTCGCTGACGTCCAGCCCCAGCAGGGCGTTGGCACCGGTCTGCGGAGCCGCCTCGCCACCGCCAGCCGACGGCCCGCGGGCATTGGCCTGCCCGTCTTCGCTCAGTGCGGTCAGCGTGGCACTGAGCTCATGCGGCTTGCCGTCGCGGTAAACCACCAGGTTCACCTTGCTGCCCGGCGCCATCGCACCGATCAGCGGCGGCAGGTCGGACCAGCTGTTGACCGCGCTGCCGTTGACCGAGCGGATGACGTCGCCCACCTGCACGCCGGCCTTGGCGGCCGCACTGCCGGCCACGATCTGGTTGACCAGCGCGCCGCGGCTGTCCGGCAGGCCCAGTCCCTGCGCCTTCAGCGAATCGATCGGTTCGACCACCGCGCCGAGCTGGCCGCGGGTGACCTTGCCGCTCTTCTTGATCTGCTCGACCGCGCTCATCGCCAGGTCGATCGGGATCGCGAAGCTGATGCCCATGTAGCCGCCGGAGGCCGAGAAGATCTGCGAGTTGATGCCGACCACTTCGCCGCGGGTGTTCAGCAGCGGACCACCGGAATTGCCCTGATTGATCGCCACGTCGGTCTGGATGAACGGCACGTAGCGCTGGTCGGGCCCCCCCGTGCTGCGACCGACGGCGCTGACCACGCCGGCGGTGACGGAATGGTCGAGGCCGAACGGCGAGCCGATCGCGACAACCCATTGGCCCGGCTTGAGGGTGTTGGAATCACCCACGCGCACGGTGGGCAGGTTCTTGCCATCGATCTTGAGCAGGGCCACGTCGTACTGCTGGTCGCTGCCCACCACCTTGGCGGTGAACTCGCGGCTGTCGCCCAGCTTGACCTTCACCTCGCTGGCGTCGGCCACCACGTGGTAGTTGGTCAGTACGTAGCCATCGGGCGAGATGATGAAGCCCGATCCCATGCCACGCCCCTTGATGCTGGGACCGCCATCCTGCCCACCCGGCCCCTGCCCTGGCATCGGGAAGTCAGGGCCGAAGAAGCGGCGGAAGAACTCCGGCATGTCATCGTCGCCCATCGGGCCGCGCGAGGCCTGGCGGTTGTTGCGGACGATGGTGGTGTCGACGTTGACCACGCCCGGGCCGACCTGTTCGACCAGGTTGGTGAAGTCGGGCAAGCCACTGACCAGCGGTTGTGCAGGCGCCCGCGGCGCCGCGGCCGGCGCAGGCTGGGCCGGGGCGGCAGGCGCAGGCGCCTGCGCGCAGGCCACCAGGGGAAGGGTCAGGGCCAGCAGGCCAAGGGCCTGCGTGCGAAGTCGGGGAGTCATCGGACGGCAACCTCCGGGTCGGATGGAAAGAGGAATACGGGCCCCGCCGACGGCGGGGCGTGAAGGCGCCCGGCTCAGTCGCGCGGGCGCGGCGGCACCGGCAGGTCGTCCTGCAGGCGCGGCTCGAACGGGTAGAACGCGGCACCGCCGGCGCGGGCCGGGAAACTGGCATTGAGCGCGCCGCCTGCGGTCGGCGCCAGGCTGGAGCGCGGCCACGGCCGGGCCTGCAGCCCGCTGACCTCACCGAATGGCAGGTTGCGGTTGGCGTTGACCGGTACGGTCGGGGCCAACGGTGCCTGCACGGCGGCGATGGCGCGCTGCGGAGCGTCATCGCGCTGGGCGGCACGCGCGGCCTGCTGGCTGCGGGTTGCACTGGCGCGGCGGGCGTCCTGGCGACGGCTGGAAGCGGCCATCGCCACAGCCGGCGCCGCCGCCACGGCCATCGCGGCGGTATCCACCGATGCTTCGGTCACCGGGGCCGGCGAGGTCGGCGCCAGCGGCAGTTCCGCCTGGCTGGCGATCACCTGGGGGGCCAATGGCTCGCCGGGAGTGGCCTCCTTCAGCTTCTCGCCCCCCATGAACAGGGCGACCGCAGCAACCGATGCGGCCAGAGCCGCGCCGCCGCCCCAGGCCCGCCAGCCACTGCGACGCACCTGGCGACGCGGCTCGGCCTGCGGCGTCGGCTCGGCCGCGATGGCGGCAGCCACGGCGGCGCTGAACCCGGCCGGAGCCAGTGCCGACGCCTGCCCGCGCATCACGTCGCCCAGCAGCTGCCAGCGCTCCTGGCAACCGGCCAGCTCGGGGTCGTGCTCCATCCGGCGCAGCAGGAAACGCGCTTCATCGGCGCCCAGCTCGCCATCGACCAAGGCCGACAGCTGCTCGCGATGGCGCTGGTCCAGGCGCTGCCCGGCGGGCGATTGATGGTTCTGCGATTCGTTGAACGGGTTACTGGTCATACGCGGCTCTTCTCACGGGTGGCGCTGCCGATGTCCAGCAGCGGCCGGAGTTCGGTGTCGATCGCCTCGCGCGCCCGGAAGATCCGTGAACGCACCGTGCCGATCGGGCACCCCATCTTCTGCGCGATATCCTCGTAGCTCAGGCCTTCCACCTCGCGCAGGGTGATCGCTGACCGGAGTTCTTCCGGCAGCGCGTTGACGGCCCTCATCACCGTCTGTTCCAGCTCCTGGCGCATCAACTCGCGTTCGGGCGTGTCGGTGTCACGCAGGCGCGTACCACTGTCGAACTGTTCGGCATCGCCGATGTCGATGTCATCGGTCGGCGGCCGTCGATTGTGTGAAGCCAGGTAGTTCTTGGCGGTATTCACGGCGATTCGATGCAACCAGGTTGAGAACTGGGCATCGCCACGGAAACTCCCGATCGCGCGGTAGGCACGGATGAAAGTGTCCTGGGCGACGTCCTGACATTCGCTCCAGTCGGCGATGTAGCGACCGACCAGGGCCACCACCCGATGCTGGTACTTGCGCACCAGGACATCGAAGGCGGCACTCTCGCCGTGCTGCACGCGCCGGACCAGTTCCAGATCCAGCTCCTGTGGTGTATCAACCTCGGCCATGAGGGGCCGCACTCCTGTCAGCCCAACCGACGTCGGGCAATGAGACTGCCAATCCCGGGAAAAGTTCAGTCGCCGATCACCTGGCGCCGCACCAGCTTTTAACCACCGTTCCGTTAGCGTCCCGGTCCATGGCCATGGATCCGGGGGCGCCACTCCCCTGCTATTGGGATTTGACGCGAGGGAAACAACCTCTGGATCATAGCCGCTTCTCCATACACAACCGGATGGAACGTCCATGCTTTCAGGCTTCGATGGTCTCCGCTTCAGCCACTGGCACCCCGAGATCCGCGACGACGGCGTGGTGGTTCTCTCCCTGGATCGTCAGGACAGCAGCGTCAACGCGATGTCGCAGGACGTGCTGCTGGAGCTGGGCGACCTGCTTGAGCGCATCGCGCTGGACCCACCCAGGGGCGTGGTGGTCCAGTCGCTGAAGAAGGCCGGCTTCATTGCCGGCGCCGACCTGAAGGAGTTCCAGGAATTCGACCGTCGCGGCACCGTCAACGACGCGATCCGTCGTGGCCAGGCCACCTATCAGAAGCTGGCCGAGCTGCCCTGCCCCACCGTGGCGGCGATCCACGGCCACTGCCTGGGAGGCGGCACCGAACTGGCGCTGGCCTGCCGCTACCGCGTGGCCTCCAACGACAGCAGCACCCGCATCGGCCTGCCGGAAACCCAGCTGGGCATCTTCCCGGGCTGGGGCGGCAGCGCCCGCCTGCCGCAGTTGGTGGGCGCTCCCGCAGCGATGGACATGATGTTGACCGGCCGTACCCTGTCGGCCTCGGCCGCGCGTGGCATCGGCCTGGTCGACAAGGTGGTGGCGCCGGCGGTGGTGCTCGACACCGCCGTCGCGCTGGCCCTGTCCGGCACCACCCGCCCGTTCAAGCAGCGCGCGACGGCATGGGCCACCAACACCTGGCTGGCACGCCGGCTGCTGGCGCCGCAGATGGTCAAGCAGGTCGCACGCAAGGCGAAGAAGGACCAGTACCCGGCACCGTACGCGCTGATCAGCACCTGGCAACGCAGTGGCGGCAAGCCGATCCAGGCGCGTCTGGACGCCGAGCGGCGCGCCGTGGTGAAGCTGGCCAGTACACCGACCGCGCGCAACCTGATCCGTATCTTCTTCCTCACCGAGCGACTGAAGGGCCTGGGCGGTGGTGATTCCGGCATCCGTCACGTGCACGTGGTCGGCGCCGGCGTGATGGGCGGCGACATCGCCGCGTGGGCCGCTTACAAGGGCTTCGAGGTGACCCTGCAGGACCGCGAGCAGCGCTTCATCGACCCGGCCATGGAACGCGCGCAGGCGCTGTTCGTCAAGAAGGTGCGCGACGAGAGCAAGCGCCCCGCCGTGGCCGCACGCCTGCGTGCCGACCTGGAAGGCAATGGGGTTGCCGAAGCGGATCTGGTGATCGAGGCGATCATCGAGAACCCGGAAGCCAAGCGTGCGCTGTACCAGACGCTGGAACCGAAGATGAAGCAGGATGCTCTGCTGACCACCAATACCTCGTCGATCCCACTGGTGGAACTGCGCGATCACATCCAGCGCCCGGCGCAGTTCGCCGGCCTGCACTACTTCAATCCGGTAGCGCAGATGCCGCTGGTGGAAATCATCCACCACGATGGCATGGCGCCGGAGACCGAGCGCCGCCTGGCCGCGTTCTGCAAGGCGCTGGGCAAGTTCCCGGTGCCGGTGGCCGGCAGCCCGGGTTTCCTGGTCAACCGCGTGCTGTTCCCGTACATGCTGGAAGCCGCCACCGCCTACGCCGAAGGCATCCCGGGCCCGGTGATCGACAAGGCCGCAGTGAAGTTCGGCATGCCGATGGGCCCGATCGAACTGATCGATACCGTCGGCCTAGACGTGGCCGCCGGTGTCGGCCGCGAACTGGCGCCGTTCCTGGGCCTGCAGATTCCGGCCGCGCTGCAGACGGTGGAACCGGACAAGCGTGGCAAGAAGGATGGCCAGGGCATCTACACCTGGGAAAACGGCAAGCCGAAGAAGCCGGACGTGGTCAGCGACTACCAGGCCCCTGCCGACCTGGAAGACCGCCTGATCCTGCCGCTGTTGAACGAGGCAGTGGCGTGCCTGCACGAAGGCGTGGTGGCCGATGCGGACCTGCTGGATGCCGGCGTGATCTTCGGCACCGGTTTCGCCCCGTTCCGCGGCGGTCCGATCCAGCACATCCGTGCAGTCGGTGCCGATGCGATCGTCGAGCGACTGAAGGCGCTGCAGCAGCGCCACGGCGACCGTTTCGCCCCGCGCCCGGGCTGGGACAACCCCGTCCTGCGCGAACCGGTGGTCTGAGTTCATCGGCCGGGCCTGCGGCCCGGCACCCGCAGAGGCAACGTCAAGTTCCACAGCAGAAGCCAGAGCCAAAGCGGCTCTGGCTTTTCTGTTTGTTGGGCGGGGCGGTGTCGGGTTGCGGGGACGCCGTAAACCCGTCCTTGGGGGCTTGGCCGCGGCATCCATGCCGCGGACTGATCTGGCCCCCTGAAAACGGACGCCATGAAGCCGTTTCAGGCGGCAGCCCGGAGCTGCCGGGCATAGTTGTTAGGCGAGTGGTAGCCCAGCGCCGAGTGTAGCCGGGCTGGATTATAGAAGCCGTGGATGTAAGCAGCGATGGACTGGCTGGCTTGTTCCCTACTGGCGTAAGGCTCGGCAGCCTCTTCTGTCTTGAACGTCGCAAAGAAGCTCTCGGCCACTGCGTTGTCCCAGCAATTGCCAGGCCGGCTCATGCTTTGGACCACGCCATGGGACTGCAGCAGCTGGCGAAACTCGTTTCCCCAGTACTGCCCACCACGATCTGAATGGAAGATCAGGCCGGGTCGTTGTGGATGCAGAGCCCAAGCATTGGCAAATGCTTTCACCACCAGCTCTTCAGTCAGACGCTTGGAAACGCTGTAGCCCAGCACCTGCCGGGTCTGGACGCTGATGACCACGGCCAGATGCAGCCATCCCTGGCGGGTGGGGACATACGTGATATCCCCGACCCACGCCGTCGGTCCGGTTCCGGGGGCAAATTGCCGATCCAGCAGGTTGGGAGCGAGCTGAGATGAGCCGCCAGAGGATTGGGGTCGGAATCGGCCTTTGGTCTTGCCCTGGATTCGCTCCTCGGCCATTAACCGTGCCACGCGCTTGTGGCCGACTGGATGATTCCTGGCTCGTAAAGCCCTGACCAGCCGACGTCGCCCATAACTGCGCTTGCTGGTCACATGAATGGCCCGAAGCTCGGTACGGAGGGCCGAATCGACATCGCACGTTTGGGCACACTGCCGGCGCAGGTAGTCATGGAATCCAGAGACAGAAACCCCAAGAACCCGACACAACAACCTGGTCGGGTAGTGAGTCCTTTGACTGGCGACGAAGGCGTACCTCACTTGGACTCTCTGGCAAAGAACGCCGCCGCTTTTTTTAGGATTTCCCGCTCCATCTTCAGATTGGCGTTCTCGGCCCGAAGGCGGCTGATCTCGCTTTCCAGGTCGGTGGCTGGCCTGCGAGCCTCAGAGGTCAACGACCGGCCAGCACGGACCGCGTCAAGCCAATTTGCCAGCGTCTTGACCGACATCTCCAGCTGACGGGCCGCTGCGGCCGGCCCGAGCGACTCGGCCAGCTCCACGGCTTGGTGCTTGAACTCATCGGTGTAGCTACGACGGGTGATACGGGACATAAGGGGCCTCCAAGTGCGATCAAAGTATCGCTTCTTGGCGTCCGCTGACGGGGGGCCAGATCAGACACCCCGCAACCCGACACCGCCCCACCCCTGACAGTTTCCCGGTGACGGTGGGTGAACTGCGATGGCTGTAGGTGTCGACCTTGTTCGGCACGGATCATTACGAACTGGTGGGTGTCGACCTTGGTCGACACCAGGAGCGAAGCGACCCGCGTTTGATTTTGATTTTCTTTTTTCTTCTCCGTGGCTGGACGCACACGGAAACTGTCAGAGGTCGGGCGGGTGGGTTGCGCAGGACCGTTGGCGCCATGGATGGCGCCATCGAGCCCCCATGGACGGGTTTACGGCGTGTCCTGCGCAACCCACCCGCCCGGCCAAGCGCGGCTTTTGATCTTGCTTCCGCCTTCAGCGACCACCCCCACAGCCACGAGGGGCTGCGCCGTTGGCTGGAACAACCTGTTACCCATACGGGGAATGCCCCCGTCACAGCTGCATGCGATGCTGACCGCCTGATCCCTGCCAGCGAGAACGCCCGCATGACCACCATCATCGCCCCGCGCGTGCACGACATCGGCGGCCTCGAAGTCCGCCGCGCCGTCCCCACCCTGCAGGCCCGCAGCATCGGCTCATTCGTGTTCGTCGACCAGATGGGCCCGGCACTGATGCACCCCGGTACCGCCATTGACGTGCGCCCGCATCCGCATATCGGCCTGGCCACGGTCACCTATCTGTGGTCGGGCGCCATCGGCCACCGCGACACGCTGGGCTCCGATCAGGTGATTCGCCCCGGTGACGTCAACTGGATGACCGCCGGCCGCGGCATCGCCCATTCCGAACGCACGCCACAATCGGACCGCGACCATGACAACCCGATCCACGGCATGCAGACCTGGGTCGCGCTGCCGAAGTCGCACGAGGAAATCGAGCCGGCGTTCTATCACCATGCCGCTGCTACCCTGCCCGAGCAGCGCCGCAAGGGTGCCTGGCTGCGGGTGATCGCTGGCCGCGCCTATGGCGAGGAATCGCCGGTGAAAGTGTTCGCCGATACGCTCAATGTGGCGATCGATCTGGACCCGGACGCGGAAATCGACATCGACGACGGCCACCGCGAGCGCGCGTTGTACATCCTTGAAGGCGACGCGCAGTTGGATGGCGTGGACATCCCCGCGCAGCACCTGGTCATCCCCGAAGCCGGCGCACGCGGCCGCCTGCGCGCGAAGACACCGGTGAAGGCGATGCTGTTCGGTGGCGAGCCGCTGGATGGCCCGCGCCACCTCTGGTGGAACTTCGTGTCCAGCTCGAAGGAGCGTATCGAGCAGGCCAAGCACGATTGGGAGGCCGGCCGCTTCGGCACCATCCCCGGCGACGACAAGGAGTTCATCCCGCTGCCGCAGTACTGAGCATCGCGTGTTGCACACATCCGAGGGTGTATTCCTGCACCCGGCGTTGACGCTACAGTCACCCGCTGATCATTGAAATGTGACATAAATCACACTTTCGACCGTCAAAGGAGTGCAACACATGAGCATGGGTAAACGCTTGTGCGCCGAGTTCCTCGGCACGTTCTGGCTGGTTCTGGGGGGCTGTGGCAGTGCAGTGCTGGCCGCCAAGTTCGGTGGTGACGGCAATCCGCTGGGTATCGGCTTCCTCGGCGTGGCGCTCGCCTTCGGCCTGACCGTGGTCACCGGCGCCTATGCGTTCGGCCATATCTCCGGTGCGCACTTCAATCCGGCGGTCAGCGTCGGCCTGTGGGCTGGCGGCCGCTTCCCGACCAAGGACCTGGTGCCGTACATCATCGCCCAGGTTGCGGGCGGCCTGCTGGCCGGCTTCATCCTGCTGCAGATCGCCTCCGGCGCCAGCGGCTTCGCCATCGATGGCAGCCAGGCCGGAGCGTTCGCCAGCAATGGCTATGGCGCGCTGTCGCCCGGCGGCTACAGCGTGGCGGCGGCCTTCCTGTGCGAAGTGGTGCTGACGGCGGTGTTCCTGATCGTGATCATGGGTTCCACCCACGGCAAGGCACCGGCCGGGTTCGCCCCGCTGGCGATCGGCCTGTCGCTGACCCTGATCCACCTGATCAGCATCCCGGTCACCAACACCTCGGTGAACCCGGCCCGCTCCACGGCCGTGGCCTTTTTCGCCGGCAGCGGTGCGGTCAGCCAGTTGTGGCTGTTCTGGGTCGCCCCGTTGCTGGGCGGCGCGATCGGCGGCCTGATCTACAAGTGGATCGGCAACGACCGCTGATCCCCGCAGCAACCATTGCGGCCGACCCTCGGCCGCAATGGTTGCGCTTGCAACCGCGAATTGTGCGATTGCTCACGTTCCGTTAAGGTTGAGTTGACCGTCCGTGCACATGCGGGCGGGGTGGCGTCCGGGGATGGGATGCCATGGTCGCCGGCTCTGCTGGCGAAGCCAACCAATTCATCACCTTGGGGGATGCATGAAGTTCGTGCCTGTCATGTTGTCGAGCCTGCTTTTCGCTGCGGCCCAGGCCGCCGCGCAGGCGCCGTCCGAATGTCCTTCGCTGCCGGCCAGCAGCGGTCTGCAGTGGCAGCAGCAGGTGCAGGCCGATTTCCTGGTCTGCCGCGCCAGCACCCCTGATGGCCGCGAAGTGCTGAGCCTGATGCTCAGCGCGCGTGATCCGTCCATTCCGCTGAACCGCTCGCTGCGCCAGGAAAAAGGCAGCTTCGGCGGCGAATCGCTGTACTGGTACCAGCCCGACCTGGGCGGCCAGCAACCGCCGGGGTATGCCGAACGGCGCATCAGCGTGGTCAAGCTCGACAAAGGGCGATACGCGCAGATTTCGCTGTATCCGGACAGCGCTCAGGAGCTGGGGTCACTGCAACAGCTGGCGCAGGGCATGAGCCTGACCCCGTCGGCCGTGGCCGCCGGCCGCTGAGGATGACGGGGATGACTGCCTGGCAGCATCCCCGCAGCGCGACCCGATCCGACGGTAGTGCCGGCCGCTGGCCGGCACCCCGATCCGCCTCTACGCGAGGCAGTTGCCGGCCAGCGGCCGGCATTACGTCAGAACCTGCCTTCCTGGAAATCGACGAAGGCCTGCATCAGTTCCTGTCGCGTGTTCATCACGAACGGCCCGTGGCGCATCACCGGTTCGCGCAGCGGACGGCCGGCCACCAGGATCAGGCGCGCGCCTTCATTGCCGGCCGAGACGTGCAACTGCTCGCCGCCGCCCAGCACCGCCAGTTCCTGGCGAGCGACGTCGCGCGCGGCGTCCTGCTCACCCACGGTCACGCCACCTTCGAACACGTACGCAAAGGCGTTGTGCCCTTCCGGCAGCGCATAGGTCCAGGCACGGTCGGGCGCCAGCGTGATGTCGAGGTAGAGCGGGTCGGTGGCCGGTTGCACGATCGGGCCATCGGTACCGTCCACGCTGCCGGCAATCACCTTCACCTCCACGCCCGCTTCCGGGTGCACCACGGGAATCCGCTCAGGCGCGAACTCCTGGTACTTCGGCTCGGTCATCTTCTCCTTCGCCGGCAGGTTCACCCACAGCTGGAAGCCACGCATCTGCCCGCTTTCCTGCTCGGGCATCTCCGAGTGCACCAGGCCGCGGCCAGCGGTCATCCACTGCACGCTGCCCGGGGTCAGCAGGCCTTCGTTGCCATGGTTGTCGCGATGCCGCATGCGTCCGTCGAGCATGTAGGTGACGGTCTCGAAACCGCGGTGCGGATGCTCCGGGAAACCGGCGATGTAGTCCTCGGCGCGGTCGGTGCCGAATTCATCGAGCAGCAGGAACGGATCGAGGTCGGGCAGCGTCGGGCCACCGATGACGCGGGTCAGGCGCACGCCGGCACCGTCGGAGGTGGGCATGCCGCGGATGGTCCGCAGCACGCGGACCGGTTCGGGAAAGCTCATGGCGACTCCTGTTGGATGGATGCCACTGAAGATGGACGCCGCACGGCCACACGCCAATGGACGGCGCCGCAACCGATTGTTCCATCCCTGATGTTCGCTGCACGTCAGCACAACAAGCGTACGACCAAAGTACTACCGCCGATTCGTCCTGTGCCAATTGACCCTGTCGAGGGCACGCGGGACTCTTTGACTGTCTTTCCGGGAGAGAGCACCTCATGAAAGGGTTTTCCAAAATAGGCTGGGCGGCCCTCGCCCTGCTCGGCGCCTTCTGTCTGGGCACCGTGGCCCTGCGCCGCGGCGAACACATCAATGCGCTGTGGATCGTCGTCGCCGCGGTTTCGCTGTACCTGGTGGCCTACCGCTTCTACAGCCTGTTCATCGCCAACAAGGTGATGCAGCTGGATCCGACCCGGGCCACGCCGGCGGTGATCAACAACGATGGCCTGGACTACGTGCCGACCAACAAGCACGTATTGTTCGGCCACCACTTCGCCGCCATCGCCGGCGCCGGCCCGCTGGTCGGCCCGGTCCTGGCCGCGCAGATGGGCTACCTGCCTGGGCTGCTGTGGCTGGTGGTGGGCGTAGTGCTGGCCGGTGCGGTGCAGGACTTCATGGTGCTGTTCCTGTCCAGCCGTCGCAACGGCCGTTCGCTGGGCGACCTGGTAAGAGAAGAGATGGGCCAGGTACCGGGCACCATCGCGTTGTTCGGTGCGTTCCTGATCATGATCATCATCCTGGCGGTGCTGGCGATGGTGGTGGTCAAGGCGCTGGCCGAAAGCCCGTGGGGCATGTTCACGGTGATCGCGACGATGCCTATCGCCATCCTGATGGGCGTGTACATGCGCTATATCCGCCCCGGCAAGATCGGCGAGATCTCGGTGGTCGGCCTGATCCTGCTGCTGGCCGCGATCTGGTACGGCGGCAAGGTCGCCGCCGACCCGGTGTGGGGCCCGGCGTTCACTTTCACCGGCACCCAGATCACCTGGATGCTGATCGGCTACGGCTTCGTCGCATCGGTGCTGCCGGTGTGGCTGTTGCTGGCCCCGCGCGACTACCTGTCGACCTTCCTCAAGATCGGCACGATCATCGCGCTGGCCGTCGGCATCCTGATCGTGATGCCGGAACTGAAGATGCCGGCGCTGACCCAGTTCGCCGCCAGTGGCGACGGCCCGGTGTGGAAGGGCGGCATGTTCCCGTTCCTGTTCATCACCATCGCCTGCGGTGCGGTCTCTGGTTTCCATGCGCTGATTTCCTCCGGCACCACGCCGAAGCTGCTGGCCAATGAGGCGCACATGCGCTACATCGGCTACGGCGGCATGCTGATGGAATCGTTCGTGGCGGTGATGGCGCTGGTCGCGGCCTCGATCATCGATCCGGGCATCTACTTCGCGATGAACAGCCCGGCGGCGGTGATCGGCGCCGATGCTGCGTCGGCGGCGCACTACATCACCAACACCTGGGGCTTCACCATCACGCCCGAACAGCTGACCGCGACCGCGGCGGCAATCGGCGAGCCGACCATCCTGCATCGTGCAGGTGGTGCGCCAACCCTGGCGGTCGGCATCGCGCAGATCCTGCACGAAGCGATCCCCAGTGGCAGCGACGCGATGATGGCGTTCTGGTACCACTTCGCGATCCTGTTCGAAGCATTGTTCATCCTGACCGCAGTGGACGCCGGAACCCGTGCCGGACGCTTCATGCTGCAGGACCTGCTGGGCAACTTCGTCCCGGCGCTGAAGAAGACCGAGTCGTGGACCGCCAACATCATCGGTACCGCCGGCTGCGTGGCGCTGTGGGGCTACCTGCTCTACACCGGTGTGGTCGATCCGTTCGGCGGCATCCAGACCCTGTGGCCGCTGTTCGGCATCTCCAACCAGATGCTGGCCGGTATCGCGCTGATGCTGGGCACGGTAGTGCTGTTCAAGATGAAGCGCGACCGCTATGCGTGGGTCACTGCGGTACCGGCGGTGTGGCTGCTGATCTGCACCACCTATGCCGGCTTCATCAAGATCTTCGACAGCAACCCGGCGCAGGGTTTCCTGGCACAGGCACACAAGTTCCAGGCCGCGCTCGCCAGCGACACGATCACCGCACCGGCCAAGTCGGTGGCGCAGATGAAGCAGATCGTGGTCAATGCCTACGTCAACACCGGCCTGACCGCGCTGTTCCTGCTGGTCGTGGGCGCAGTGCTGGTGTATTCGATCAAGACCATTCTCGCGGCACGCCGCAATCCGCAGCGCAGCGACCGCGAGACCCCCTACGTGGCGCTGAAGCCGCATGAAATGGTGGATCTGTGATGAGTACGCAACTGGTTCCCGCCGGCCAGTACCAGGCGCACCGCCGCATCTGGCGGCGCCTGGTGCAGACCGCACGCCTGTGCTGTGGCATTCCTGATTACGACAACTACGTCCGGCATATGCTGGAAAAGCATCCGGACCAGGAGCCGATGGACTACAAGACGTTCTTCCGCGAGCGCCAGGAAGCGCGCTACGGCGGACGCAACGGTGGCCGCTGCTGTTGATGCTCGGGTTCGATAGCGCTGCAGCGGCCTTCGGTAGATCCACGCCATGCGTGGATGAAGACCGCCGCTGATCGAATGGTGTCCGGGGTCAGATCCGTTTCCTCCGGGAAACGGATCTGACCCCTTCTCTGAAATGCATCCACACGTGGTGTGGATCTACGGAAGCCTGACGCCGGGATGGCCCGGACTCAGCCGTTGGCCATCCACTTCAGGATCAGGCCAGTGACATAGGCCAGCCCGGTGCCGGTGGCATAGCCCACCGTGCCCAGCAGCACGCCCACCGGAGCCAGCGTCGGATGGAACGCCGCAGCCACCACGGGGGCCGAAGCGGCTGCGCCGATGTTGCCCTGCGAACCGATCGCGAAGAAGAACAGCGGCGCGCGCAGCAGCTTGGCCACCCCCCACAGCACCAGCACGTGCGTGGCCATCCAGATCGCGCCGAGCAGGAACAGCCACGGCCGATCCAGCAGCGACAACAGGTTCATCTGCATGCCGATGCAGGCGATCAGGAAGTACAGGAACACGGTGCCCAACCGCGAAGCGCCTGCGGCTTCCAGCCGGCGCGCACGGGTGAAGCTGAGGCCCAGGCCCATCGCCGTGGACAGCAGGATCACCCACACGAACTGGCTGTCCAGGCTGAACTGGCTGGCCCAGCTGACGTTGGTCTTGAACCAGCCCGACAGCGGTGCGGCGATGGCGTGGGCCAGGCCGACGCCACCCAGTGCCACGCCGACGATCACCATCAGGTCGGTCATGCTGGGAATGCGCGCGTTCTGTGCCTCGTAGGCGCTGATGCGTGCCTTCATCTCGTCGATGGCGCGGGTGTCGGCCCCGTTGCGGGTATCGATCTGCTGCGCGCGGTTGGCCAGGAACAGCAGGATCGCCATCCACAGGCTGGCGCAGGCCACGTCGACCACGGCGAACTGGCCGAAGGTGGTGGCGTCGGTGCCGAACACTTCGCGCATGGCGACCATGTTGGCGCCGCCACCGATCCAGCTGCCGGCCAGCGCGGCCATGCCGGCCCAGGTATCACCGGCCACCGTTTCCGGATGGATCAGCTTCATCAGCTGGAACGAGACGATGGCGCCGAGCATGATGCCGGCGGTACCGGCACAGAACACGAGCAACAGCTTCGGCCCCAGCTTGATGACGCCCTTGAGGTCGATCGACAGGGTCAGCAGTACCAGCGCGGCCGGCAGCAGCACGTCACGCGCGACCGGGTTGTACAGCGAGGTGTTGTGGCCATCGATGACACCGGCGGTGTTGTAGATGGCGGGGATGAAGTAGCACAGCAGCAGTGCCGGCACCCAGGCGAAGATCTTCTTCAACAGCGGGGTCGGACCACTGGCGGCCCAGAAGATCAGGGCCAGGGTGGCGGCAATCAGGCCCAGTCCAACGATATCGTTGCTGATCAGGGCAGTAGCGGGTTCGGTCGGCATGGGATCCTCTGTCGATCGAAGGAGCGGGAAAAAAAAGCGCCGCGTAAAGCGGCGCGGGTCGAGATTAACATTGTCTTCACGCCGGGTCATGCCGCAGCGCGGAGCAGGTCGGCCATCCGATCAGGCGGGGCGCGAAGCGCCGAAGTCCAGGGTGACACGCGTCCCGCGCGGTTGGCAGGGCTGCAGCTGCAGCGTCCAGCCCAGGTGCTCGCACAGCCGCGCGATCAGGTCCAGGCCGATGCCACTGCCACTGCCACGATCGGCACGCTCGCCGCGGGCCATGCGCGCGTGGATCGCCGCGATCTCCTCCGGGCTCATCCCGTGCCCGGGGTCCTGCAGGGTCAGTACCGCCGACGGACTCAGCTGCAGCTCGATATGGCCGCGGCCGCTGTTTTCGATGGCATTGCGCAGCAGGTTGCCGATCGCCGCCTGCACCACCGCCAGCGGCGCGACGATATCCACCGGCGCGGCCTGGATACCGATGCTCAGGTCCTTGTCGCCGAGCAGGTGTCGATGGTCGTCGACGATCTCCGGCAGCAGCTGGTCCAGCGCGATGCGCTCGGCACGCGCGGCCAGGCGCGCAGGATCACGCGCCAGCACCAGCAGCAGCTCGATCAGCTGCTCCACGCTCTGTGCCGTGCGCAGGACCCGCTGCATCTGCTGGCGGGCACGTTCGGGCAGGCCCGGTTGCTCCAGCGCCAGCTCGGCTGCACCGGTCATCACTGCGATCGGCGTGCGCAGTTCGTGGCTGGCGGTACTGATGAAGACCCGCTCACGCTCGACGAACTGCTCGTTGCGGTCCAGGTAGTCGTTCAGCGCATCGGCGATGGTGTGCAGCTCGGAACTGCCGCGCGGGTCGACCTCGATGCGCTGGCCCTGAACGCCCGGCCGCAATGCGCCGATGTGCTGGGCCAGCAGGCTCAACGGGCGCACCATGCGCTCCATACCGAAGGACGCCATCAGCACGGTGACGAAGATCATGATCACCCCGGCCAGCATCACCCAGCGCGTGGCGAACTGCTCCAGGTCATGGAAGTCGGAAATGTCCAGCGCCAGCGCGACACGCCCCATGGACCGGGTCTCGCGCACCATCACCGCCGTCTCCCGGCCTTTGATCATCACTCCGTCGTGAAGGCCGGGATGCAGCGTACGCAGGCTGTCAGGCAGGTTGACTGCATCGAAGCGGTACAGGCTGAGCGTGTCCGAATCCTGCCAGCGATAGTGCGGTTCATGCTCGACGTGCTCGACGATGCTGTCCAGTTCGGAGTTGAGCAGCGCGCGCCAGGCGGCATGTTCGGCGTGTTCGTGCACGTAGTTGCCGACGCTGAACACGGCGATCGACAGCAGGGCCAGGTAGCCCAGCAACCACCACACCACGCGCCGGTACAGCGGGCCCGGCCTACGCGCCTTCATCATCATCCTTGCCTGCATCGGCGGCCGCGGTCACCGCAAGGCGGTAACCAACCCGCGGCAGGGTGTGGATCAGCTTGTCGGCAAACGGACCGTCGACGCTGCGGCGCAGCTCGTAGACATGCGAGCGCAGCAGGTCACCATCCGGTGGCTCGTCGCCCCACAGGGCGAACTCCAGCTGTTGGCGGGTGACCGCACCGGGGCTGGCGCGCATCAGCACCTCCAGCAGCTTGCGGCAGGCCGGGTAGAGGTGGAGCACCTGGCCACCCCGCTGGGCTTCGAGGGTCGCCAGGTCCAGCACCAGGTCGCCCACCTGCAGGCGCTTGCGCGGGTTCCGGCCCTGCGCACGCAGCAGCAGCGCCTCCAGCCGAACTTCCAGCTCGGGCAGGGCGAACGGCTTGGTCAGGTAATCGTCGGCACCCGCGCGGAATCCGGTGATCTTGTCCGGCAGTTCGTCGCGCGCGGTCAGCATGATCACCGGCACTTCCGAAGCGTGCTCGGCGCGCAGGCGACGCAGCACCTCCGGCCCCTCCATGCGCGGCAACATCCAGTCCAGGATCACCGCGTCGTAGGGATGGCTGCCGGCCAGGTGCAGGCCGGTGATGCCGTCCGGCGCCACGTCGAGCACGTGCCCGCGCGACTCGAAGTAGTCGAACAGGTTGGCCACCAGCTGGCGGTTGTCCTCGATCACCAACAGACGCATGCACGAAACATCCACGGAAGTTCGTACCATGGTAGCGCTGCCCATGTCGGAATGCGGTCGTCGCGGCCTCCTCTGACGCTTTTCCAACCCCCGCCACCTCAGAATGGCCGTTTTGCTCCCGGAGCCTGCCGTGCCCGTAGCCCTGCCCCGCCGTTGGCGCCTGCCCCTGTTGTGGCTGTTGATCGTTGCTGCGCTGGCAGCGGGGATCGGCCTTCGGCAGCCGCAGCCACCGGACGAGCCGCGCTTCGTGCTGGCGGCCCGCACCATGGTCGAGAGTGGGCAATGGCTGCTGCCGCACCGGGGCGTGGAGCTGTATGCGGAGAAGCCGCCGGTCTTCATGTGGCTGCAGGCGGCGGCCTATGAGATCGTCGGCAGCTGGCAGTGGTCGTTCCTGCTGCCGTCGCTGCTGGGCGCCCTGCTCAGCCTGTGGTTGGTGTCGGATCTGGCACGCCGACTGTGGTCACCGCGGCATTCCCTGTACGCCCTGGCGGCGCTGTTCTGCACCCTTCAGTTTGGCCTGATGGCCAAGCGCGCGCAGATCGACATGGTGCTGGTCGGCATGACCACGGTGGCCTTGTGGGGCTTGATGCGCCACCTGTGCGAACGCCGCAACCTGGCTGCCTTGTGGCTGGCGGGTTTCGCCGCTGGCCTCGGCACGGTGACCAAAGGCGTGGGTTTCCTACCGCTGCTGATGGTCCTGCCGTGGTTCGGCTGGTGGCTGTACCAGCGTCGCCGCGGGCGCAGCGTGGACGGCCCCCACCCGGCAACACTGCTGTGGCTGATCCCGGCCTTCCTGCTGGGCGTGTCGGTGTGGCTTGCCCCGCTGGGCTGGGCCCTGCTGCACACGCCCAGCGCCGAACTGCAGGCCTACGCGCATGAACTGTTGTTCAAGCAGACCGGTACCCGCTATGCCAACGCCTGGCACCATCGCCAACCGGCCTGGTACTACCTGCAGGTGATCCTGACCCTGTGGCTGCCGGGCAGCCTGCTGCTGCCGCTGCTGTTCAAGCCTTGGTGGCGCCGCATCCGCCGGGGCGACCGCCGGCAGTGGCTGCTGCTGGGCTGGGCGCTGCTGGTGCTGGTGTTCTTCAGTGCCAGCCCGGGCAAGCGCGAGGTCTATGTGCTGCCGATGCTGCCTGCGATGGCACTGGCGGTTGCGCCGTTGTTGCCGGGCCTGCTGCGCCGGCTGTGCGTGCGCCGCTATCTGTTCGGCTACAGCGTGGTGCTGATGCTGGCCACCGGCGTGCTCGGCGTGATGCTGCTGACCGAGCACCCGTGGGCCTTGGCGCAACTGGAACGCCGGGCCATGCCCGATACGCTGCTGCCGGTGCTGGGTGATGGCCTGCTGACCTTCGCCATCGCGCTGGCCACGTTGGTCGTCTGGTTGCGGGTGCGCCGCGCCACGACACTGGTGCTGTTGACGCACGGCATGCTGTGGATGCTCTACGGCCTGGTGCTGATCCCGGCACTGGATCCCTACGCATCGGCATCGGCGCTGATGCGCCGCGTCGGCGCGCGGATCGGTCCGGACGCCGAACTGGCGCTGGTCGCCTGGCGCGAGCAGAACCTGCTGCAGGCTGACCGCCCGGTACGCGAGTTCGGCTTCAAGCGCCCCTGGGCCGAGCAGTGGCACGACGCCGGCCCATGGGTGGGCGAGGCGCCGGACAAGCGCTGGCTGCTGGTGCTGGACGAGGCGATGAGTCCCTGCGTGGATCCGGCCAAGGTGATCGATATCGGTGTTGCCAACAGGAATCGTTGGCAACTGCTTCCCGGTACGGCCTGGGACCCGCAATGCCACGCCGAACGGGCCGGCTCGACCGCCGAAGAAGACTGAACGTTGACTCGTGCCGGGGAAATCATTAACCCGGCGCGAACGAGCGTCCGACCCTTCTCCGACATGCAGGTGACGAGCATGACTGCGGATTCCCGAACCCGCCTTCCCTCAGCATGCCCGTTCGTCCCCTTGATTCGATCGCGCCGCTTGCGACATCGCCACTGGCGTCAAGATTCGCCGTAACTCACTTTTGGCTGCCTGTCGCAATCGGTCTGCCTCTGTTTACGTTGCTGATGGGGTTCGGCGGCGACCAGTGGGTGGCCGATCACCTGTTCCGCCTTGAGGGCAGCCGCTGGGTGCTACAGGACGCCTGGATCACCCGCACGGTGGTGCACAAGGCCGGCAAATGGCTGAGCACGTCAGCGGCCTTGGTCGCGATCCTGCTGTGCTTCCACCACTGGCGTAAAGGACGCGATCACACCCTGCGGTGGGCGCTGCTTTATGTCGTAATTGCCCTGGCGCTGGGCACCGGCGTGATCTCCCTGCTGAAGTCACTGGTGCCGATGGAATGCCCCTGGGACTTGCTGCGCTACGGCGGCCACCAGCCATTTATCGGGCTTTTCACCGCACGCCCCGCTGGCATGGCCGCGCAGGCCTGCTTCCCGGCCGGGCACGCCAGTGCCGGCTACGCCTGGCTGTGCCTTTACTATTTCGCCCTGCTATGGCGCCCGTCGTGGCGCTGGGCCGGGTTGTGGATCGGCCTCGGCGCCGGTTTGGTGTTCGGCATCAGCCAGCAGCTGCGCGGTGCGCATTTCCTTTCGCATGACGTCGCCACTGCATTGATCTGCTGGCTGCTTTCGCTCGGCCTCTATCTGATCGTCAAGCGCGTCCTGACACACCGTCAACTGAACCATGCCAACCGCCAAGAGGCAAACGCATGAGCGCATCGGTCCATCGCACCGCCCGCCTCCCCGCTCTCGCAGGTCTCCGCAACTGGCGGCCGCAGCTGTCCACCGAAGCGCTGATCGCACTGACCAGCCTGTTCTTCGCGGTAGCCGGCAATGGCCTGTTCTGGCACAGCGCGATGGCCAGCCATCCGGGCAGCCTGCGCTACGCGCTTTCGCTGCTGCTGTTGCTGCTGGGTGCTCACGGCGTGCTGCTGGGCATCCTGGTCTGGCGCTGGAACGCCAAGGTGGTGATCAGCCTGTTGCTGCTGGTGACCGCATTCGCCGCGCACTACATGAGCCGCTACCACATCTACCTGGATGCGGACATGCTGCGCAACGTGCTGGCGACGGACCCCAAGGAAAGCCGCGAGCTGATGACCGTGTCGCTGCTGTGGCCGGTACTGTTGCTGGCCGTGTTGCCGATGGCGGTGTTGTGGCGCGTGCAGCTGCGTCGCCGCAGCTGGGGCCGCAGCCTGCTGTGGCGGCTGGGCTTCCTGGCGGTGGCGGCAGTGACCGCCGTCGGCGGCGCGTTGATCTCGTTCCAGGATGTTTCAGCACTGATGCGCAACCAGCGCGAGGTGCGTTACCTCGCCACCCCGGCCAACGTGCTGCTGGGCATGCCGCGTGCGCTGCGTGGCGACAACCCGGTGCAGCGCGCACCGAAGCTGCCGATCGGCACCGACGCCAAGGCCACTCCGCGAGCGCCGGCCAGCAAGCCGCGCCTGCTGGTGATCGTCATGGGCGAGACCGTGCGTGCGCAGAACTGGGGCCTCAACGGTGGCCGCAACACCACCCCGGAACTGGCGCAGGCCAGCGTGATCAATTTCCCGGACATGCATTCGTGCGGCACCAGCACCGAGGTTTCGCTGCCGTGCCTGTTCTCGCCATGGGGCCGCCACGACTACGACGAGAAGAGAATCCGCGCCCACCAGTCGCTGCTGCACGTATTGAACCGCGCCGGCATCGCGCCGTTGTGGCGTGACAACCAGTCCGGCTGCAAGGGCGTGTGCGAGGGCCTGGACTTCCAGTCATTGTCCGACGCCACTACACCGGGCCTGTGCGCCGATGGCCGCTGCATGGACGAGATCCTGCTGCAGGACCTGGCCACCCAGGTGCGGGCCAGGCCCGGCGACCGGGTGGTGGTGCTGCACCAGCTGGGCAACCACGGCCCGGCCTATTTCGAGCGCTATCCGCCCGCGTTCCGCCGCTTCACCCCGACCTGCGACACCCGTGACATCGGCCGCTGCTCGCGCGAAGAGATCACCAATAGTTACGACAACGCCGTGCTGTACACCGATCACTTCCTGACCAAGACCATCGGCACGCTGCAGGGCATGCAGGACTACGACACGGCGATGATCTACCTGTCCGACCATGGTGAATCGCTGGGCGAGAAGGGCCTGTTCCTGCATGGCGTGCCGTATGCGATCGCACCGGCCGAGCAGACCCGGGTGCCGATGACGATGTGGTTCTCGCCCGGCTTTGCCGGCAGCCGTGGGCTGGACCTGCAGTGCGTGCGCAAGCGTTCAGCGGCGTATACCGACCACGACAACCTGTTCCCGTCGGTGCTGGGCCTGATGCAGGTGAGGACCTCGCTGTACGAGCGCGATCGCGACGTGTTCGCCAACTGCGAGAGTTGAGGGTTGTTCGGCAGGGCTTGCAGCCCTGCACCTGCAGGGGCAACGGCAACGGCCGAAGCAACAGCAGAAGCGGGTTTCCTGAGGGGTGGCGGGGTGGATCCGGTTGCGGGGGACGCTGCAAGTACGTCCATGTAAGCTCGGTCGCCGCATCCATGCGGCTCACGCCCCCGCAACCGGACCCACCCCGCCTTCGACAGTTTTCCGCGATCTGTTGGAACGATCTTGGGGTCAGATCCGTTTTCCGGAGGAAAACGGATCTGACCCCATTTTGATTGTCGATATCTGACAGATGTGTCGACCAACGTCGACACCTACCGACAGCACACGGAATCTGTCAGAGGCGGGGCGGTGTCGGGCGGCGGGGTGTCAGCCGCATGGATGCGGCTGCCAAGCCTACACGGACGTACTTGCGGCGTCCCCGCACTCCGACACCGCCCCGCCAAACCACGGATAGTCCGCTGTTGCTGTTGCTTCTGCCTTTGCCCTTGCTTGAAGGCCTCTGCGGGTGCCGGGCGCCGCCCGGCCGACTTCCGCCACTTGCGGTGGCGGCGACTGCCCACTAGCCTTCGGCCGTCGTTCACCACCCAAGGACCGCCCGTGAAACACCGTCATCTCCTGCTGGCCTCGGCAATCGCCGCCGCCACGCTGGCCCTGGCCGCCTGCAAGAAGGAAGCTGCCCCAGGCACCGATACCGCCAGCAGCAGCGCTCCGGCCGGTGAAACCGCCGACCAGTTCGTGGCCCGCATCAATGCCGAATTCAAGGCCGCCTACCCGGAGATGACCTCGGCGCAGTGGCTGTCCTCCACCTACATCAACGGTGATTCGGAACGCATCGCGGCCAAGGCCAACGAGCGTTCGCTGACCCAGCTCAACAGCTGGATCGAACAGGCCGCCAAGTTCGACGGCAAGCCGATGAGCGAGGACAGCAAGCGCGCGATCCACCTGCTGAAGCTGATGTCGTCGATGCCTGCACCGCGCGACCCGGCCAAGCTGGCCGAGCTGACCCAGATCGCCACCCGCATGGAAGGCAGCTACGGTGCCGGCAAGTACTGCACCGACGCCAACGATCCGAACTCCTGCAGCCAGCTGGGTGAGCTGGAGCAGGTGCTGGCGCGCAGCCGTGACTACGACAAGCAGCTCGACGCCTGGCAGGGCTGGCACAGCACCACCAAGAGCATGCGCGGCGACTACCAGAAGTTCGTCGGCCTGGTGAACGAAGGTGCCAAGGGCATGGGCTTCACCGATGCCGGCCAGATGTGGCGCAGCGGTTATGACATGCCGCCCGAACAGATCGGCCCGGAGACCGACCGCCTCTGGGAACAGGTCAAGCCGATGTACGAGCAGCTGCACTGCTACGCACGCGGCAAGCTGGACAAGACCTACGGCAAGGACAAGGCCGAAGTGGGCAACGGCCTGATCGCCGCGCACCTGCTGGGCAACATGTGGCAGCAGGACTGGTCGAACCTGTGGGATCAGCTGGAACCGTACCCGGGTGCCGGCAGCCTGGACATCACCGCTGCGCTGGAAAAACAGTACCAGACCAACCTGAGCGCGGCGCTGGCCAAGGCCGGCAAGGACGCCAACGTGGCGGCCCAGTACAAGGCGCAGCGCGAGGCCGAACTGCGTACCGCCAAGCAGATGACCGAACGCGCGCAGGACTTCTATGTGTCGCTGGGCATGCCGTCGCTGCCGCAGTCTTACTGGGAACGCACCCAGTTCATCAAGCCCGACGACCGCGATGTGGTCTGCCACGCCAGCGCCTGGGACATGAACATGGAAGGCGATGTGCGCACCAAGATGTGCATCAAGCCGAACGAAGAGAACTTCACCACCATCTACCACGAGCTGGGCCACATCTATTACGACCTGGCCTACAACCCGCTGCCGCCGCTGTTCCAGGGCGGTGCCAACGATGGCTTCCATGAAGCGATCGGCGACACCATCGTGCTGGCGATGACGCCCAAGTACCTCAGTTCGATCGGCCTGGTCGATGCACCGACCGAAAGCCGCGAAGCGGTCATCAACAACCAGATGCGCATGGCGCTGTCGGGCGTGTCGTTCCTGCCGTTCGGTCTGATGATCGACCGCTGGCGCTGGGGCGTGTTCGACGGTTCGATCACCGCCGACAACTACAACAAGGCGTGGTGGGACCTGAAGGCCAAGTACCAGGGCGTGGCTCCGGCCAGCACCCGTGGCGAAGAGTTCTTCGATCCGGGCGCGAAGTACCACGTGCCGGGCAACACCCCGTACACCCGCTACTTCCTGGCGCGCATCCTGCAGTTCCAGTTCTACAAGGGCCTGTGCGATGCGGCCGGCTACAAGGGCCCGCTGCATGAGTGCACCTTCTACGGCAACAAGGAAGCCGGCCAGAAGTACTGGGCGATGCTGAGCAAGGGTGCCAGCCAGCCGTGGCAGGCCACGCTGAAGGAGCTGACCGGCACCGACAAGCTCGATGCCGGCCCGATGATCGAGTACTTCACTCCGGTCAACGAGTGGCTGAAGCAGCAGAACGAAGGCCAGATGTGTGGCTGGCAGGCCAACGCCGCCCCGGCAGCGAAATGAAAAAAGGGGCGGGTCCGCAAGGATCCGCCCCTTCCTGGTAGTGCCGGCCGCTGGCCGGCAACTACGCGATGAAGACCCCGCAGGCAGCCGGCCAGCGGCCGGCTCTACCGGAACAGCAATCAAGCAAAGGCCAGATGTGTGGCTGGCAGGCCAACGCCGCCCCGGCGGCGAAATAAAAAAGGGGCGGGTCCGCAAGGATCCGCCCCTTCCTGGTAGTGCCGGCCGCTGGCCGGCAACTACGCGATGAAGACCCCGCAGGCAGCCGGCCAGCGGCCGGCTCTACCGGAACAGCAATCAGGCCAGATGTGTGGCTGGCAGGCCAACGCCGCCCCGGCGGCGAAATAAAAAAGGGGCGGGTCCGCAAGGATCCGCCCCTTCCTGGTAGTGCCGGCCGCTGGCCGGCAATACGCGATGAAGACCCCGCAGGCAGCCGGCCAGCGGCCGGCTCTACCGGAACAGCAATCAAGCAAAGGCCAGATGTGTGGCTGGCAGGCCAACGCCGCCCCGGCGGCGAAATGAAAAAAGGGGCGGGTCCGCAAGGATCCGCCCCTTCCTGGTAGTGCCGGCCGCTGGCCGGCAACTACGCGATGAAGACCCCGCAGGCAGCCGGCCAGCGGCCGGCTCTACCGGAACAGCAATCAAGCAAAGGCCAGATGTGTGGCTGGCAGGCCAACGCCGCCCCGGCGGCGAAATGAAAAAAGGGGCGGGTCCGCAAGGATCCGCCCCTTCCTGGTAGTGCCGGCCGCTGGCCGGCAACCACGCGATGAAGACCCAGCGCGCAGCCGGCCAACGGCCGGCTCTACCGGAATGCCTGTCAGCTGTCCTTTTTCGCCGCCATCGCCGCGGCCAGTTCCGCCTTGAATTCCTCGAAGGTCTGGCCCTTCTCTTTCGCTTCGGCGCGCGCGGCGTCGCGCAGCGCATCGGAGTACATCAGGCGCACCGGCGTACCGTTGCGCTCGTGCAGTTCACCGGCCTGCATGATCAGCGCCAGTACCTGTGCGGCGGAGTCACTGTGGCCGGCGATACGGCCGTCCATGCCCAGCACCCATTCGCCGTCGCGGCGCACGACACCGGCCAGCAGGGTGCGCTGCGCGTCGCGCAGTTCGGCATGCGGCTCCACCGGCGAGGCCTGGGCAGCGGCCTTGTTGGCGGCCTGCTTTTCCTGGCGACGGCGCTGGTCGCGGCGGGTCTTGGAGCTGGTGGACATGGTGCAATACCGCTGCGAGGGGGGCGCAAGGATAGCGCACCCCACCCGCCACGCCGCTTCACACCCGCTCAATCCAGCACTTTGCCGTGCCGCCAGTAGCCCATGAAGGTGATCGCGCGGCGGTCCAGCCCGCAGTCGCGGACCAGATGGCGACGGATCGCCATCACCGCCCCCGCCTCGCCTGCCACCCAGGCATACAGCGGCCCGGCCACGCTGGCATCGGCCCGTTCCCAGAGGATCTGCGTATCGACGTCGATCTCCTCCGGCGCATCGCCGGCAGCCACGCCCGAGGCGGCTGCCAGCCGCGCCTGCACCGCCTGCAACAGAGGCGCCCCGTACGCCGCGCGCCCGCGCGGCAGCCAGACCAGCTCGGCGGTAGCCGGTGCCTTCAGCGGCACCGCGTCGCCGGCCTGCGCCACTTCCAGCAGGGCCAGCGTACGCGGCGGATCCACCATGGCCGCCAGTTCCTCAAGAATGCCAGCCACCGCCGGTAGCGCGGTTTCATCGGCCACCAGCAGCACCTGGCCGACGCCGGCCGGCGGCCTCCATTCCCAACCTTCGCTGCTGTCGGCGCAGTCGGCATCGGGAGCCAGCAACACCACGCGGTCGCCGGGGCGTGCATGGATGGCCCAGCGCGAGGCCGGCCCGGTCTCGCCATGCAGCACGAAATCAACATCGACCTCGCCCAGCTCTGCACGCAGCTGGCGGATGGTGTAGGTGCGCATCGGCGGGCGCTGATCGTCCGGCAGCGCCCGGTAGAGCGGATACCAGTCCTCGCCGCAGGGCACCCGCGGCAGGTCCTGGCCAGGCAAGGGGAAGAACACCTTGATGCGCTGGTCCGGGCCCTCGGTCTTCATCCGCGCCACGTCGGCACCGGTGAACACCATGCGGTCAAGAGAGGGGGAAAGAACGCGGCGCTCCTTCAGCGCCACCTCGAACAGGCGGTAGGTCTGCTGCGCAGCCATTGGGGGAAACCTCATGCAACGACATCGGATCGGCTGGCTGTCGTGCATCCACGCACCGGCTGGCTGGAGTGCCCAGCCTAGTCCGGTTGTTCCCCGTCGCAAGCATTGCGGGCATCGCGGCCCGCCCTACCCCTGCGCGCTGCTCAGTGACCCGTGCAGGCTGCCTGCGCCGCACGCTCGCGCTGGTGTTCCCAGTACCAGAACACGAAGCCTGCGCCGAAGAACGCGGCCTGGCCCAGCGCCAGGTGTAGCGGGCTGCCGCTCAGCAGCGGCGACACCACGCCGGCCACCACGGTGCTGATCATCAGCTGCACGAAGGCCTGCAGCGACGAGGCCAGGCCGCGCTGATGCGGGTACATGTCCAGCACCGCCAGCGCCAGGATCGGGAAGATCAGTGCCATGCCCATGCCACCCAGGAAGATCGGCAGTACCGCCCATGGCAGCACGAACTGTGGCGACAGCACCACGTAGCCGACGTTCAGCAGCACCGACAGCGCGCACAGGCCGAAACCAATGGAGACCTGGCGGGTGGGCGTGGTGTGCCCGGCCATGCGCCCGGACAGGAACGAGCCGGTGGTCATGCCGCCGATGGTGGGGATGAACAGCCACGCAAAGCCGCCCTCGCCCAGGTGCAGGTGCTGCATCACGAACACCGGCGCCGAGGAGATGTACAGGAAGATTCCACCAAAGCCGATGCTGCCGGCCAGCGCCAGGCGCAGGAAGCGCGGGTTGAAGCCGATGCGCACGTAATCGCGCATCAGCACGCGCGGCGACAACGGCACGCGCGCTTCAACCGGATGGGTCTCGGGCAGGTAGCGTGCAGTGGCCGCCAGCAGGACCAGCGCGAACACCACCAGGAACCAGAAGATCAGCGGCCACCCCGCGCCACTGAGCAGGATCCAGCCACCGATGATCGGCGCGATGGCCGGGGCGATGCCGAACAGCATCGACACCTGGCTCATCAGCCGCTGCGCGTCATGGCCGTGGTACAGGTCGCGGATCACCGCGCGGCCGACGATCATGCCGACACCCGCCGACAGGCCCTGCAGCGCACGGAACGCCAGCAGCGTGGTCAGGTCGGTGGACAGTGCGCAGCCCACCGAGGCGCCGACGAACACCACCAGGCCACCGAGGATCACCCGCTTGCGGCCCCAGGCGTCGGACAGCGGACCGTGCGCCAGGCTCATCAGGCCGTAGAACAGCAGGTAGACGCTGATGGTCTGCTGCACCGCCACCTCGTCCACCGCCAGGCGCCGGGCCAGCTGCGGGAAGGCCGGGAAGATGGTGTCGATCGAGAACGGGCCGAACATGGCCAGGCCGGCAAGCAGCAGGGCCATGCGGCGGGTGGAGGGAGCAACAGCGGCGGTCATGGGAAAGGCGTCCGGCAGGGCCATGCGTCGCACGCACGGCGGGCGCCGGTCCCCGTCTGCAGGGAGGGCGCCAGATGAATTCGGGTATCCGGCCATCATAGGTGGGGATTGCGCCCGATGCCATGCAGCGGTGCACAAAACGCATGGCCGGGCCATCGGCCATTCAGGCGCGGCGGCCGGCGCCGGGGGCGGCCGGCGGGCCCGCAACGGGCTATAATCGGCGGGCAACACGGTGGGAGAAGCGGAACACCGCTGCCGAAGGCGCAACGCCCGTAATCGCTCAGGCCCGATACCACCCGTAACAGAACTCTGGAGAGACCGGTTCGATCCGGCGCCGAAGGGGCACGAAGCCGCGGTTTTTCCGCGCTTCCAAACTCTCAGGCAAAAGGACAGAGGGGCGCCCCGCAGACCGCCGACCGGCGGCTTGTGCCCGTGCGTGTGCCCTTTCCTGACGGATCCTTCGCCATGTCCCAGAACACCCCTTCCCTGCGTGAGCTCGAGCACCACAATGCGTTCGTCGAGCGCCACATCGGCCCCAACGATGCCGAGATCGCGCAGATGCTCGACGTCGTCGGCCACGCGTCGCTGGATGCGATGACCGATGCCATCGTGCCGGCCAAGATCAAGTCGCCGGCACCGCTGGCGCTGCCGGAGTCGATGACCGAAGTGCAGGCACTGGCGAAGATCCGCGCGATCGCCGACAAGAACACCGTGCTGCGCAGCTTCATCGGCCAGGGCTACTACGGTACCCATACCCCGAACGTGATCCTGCGCAACATCCTGGAAAACCCGGCCTGGTACACCGCCTACACCCCGTACCAGGCCGAGATCTCGCAGGGCCGCATGGAAGCGCTGATCAACTTCCAGACCCTGTGCGCCGACCTCACCGGCATGGAAATCGCCAACGCCTCGCTGCTGGACGAAGCCACTGCCGCCGCCGAAGCGATGACGCTGGCCAAGCGTTCGGCCAAGTCGAAGTCGGACACCTTCTTCGTGCATGACGCCGTGCACCCGCAGACCCTGGAACTGCTGCGCACGCGCGCAGAACCGATGGGCATCGTGCTGCGCGTCGGCACCCCGGCCGAAGCACTGGAAGCGGAAGCCTTCGGCCTGCTGCTGCAGTACCCGGACACCTTCGGCCAGGTCGGCGACTACAAGGCGCTGGTTGATGCCGTGCACGCGCGCGGCGGCCTGGTGGCCGTGGCCACCGACCTGCTGGCACTGACCCTGCTGGCCGCCCCGGGCGAATGGGGCGCGGACATCGTGGTCGGCAACAGCCAGCGTTTCGGCGTGCCGTTCGGTTTCGGTGGCCCGCACGCCGCGTTCATGGCCTGCCGTGACGCCTACAAGCGCTCGATGCCGGGCCGCCTGATCGGTGTCTCCATCGATGCCCAGGGCAACCCGGCCTATCGCCTGACCCTGCAGACCCGAGAGCAGCACATCCGCCGCGAGAAGGCGACTTCGAACATCTGTACCGCACAGGTGCTGCTGGCGGTGATGGCCTCGATGTATGCGGTCTACCACGGTCCGGAAGGCCTGACCCGCATCGCCCGGCGCACTCACCGTCTGGCCTCGATCCTGGCTGCGGCACTGCGCAACGCCGGCGTGCAGGTCGGTGGCGACTTCTTCGACACCCTGCACATCACCGGCGTGCATGCCGATGAGATCCACGCCAAGGCACGCGCCGCCGGTTACAACCTGCGCGCGATCGACAGCGACTCGGTCGGCATCAGCCTGGACGAGACCGCCACCCGCGCCGACGTGGTCGCACTGGCCGCCGTGTTCGGCGCGCAGGCCGACGTCGACGCACTGGATGCCAGCACCGCCGACGCACTGCCGGCCGGCCTGCTGCGCCAGTCCGCGTTCCTGACCCATCCGGTGTTCAACACCCACCACAGCGAGCACGAACTGCTGCGCTACCTGCGTTCGCTGGCCGACAAGGATCTGGCGATGGACCGCACGATGATCCCGCTGGGCTCGTGCACCATGAAGCTCAACGCCACCGCCGAGATGATCCCGGTGACCTGGCCGGAGTTCTCGCAGATCCACCCGCTGGTGCCGGCCGACCAGGCGCTGGGCTACAAGGAACTGATCGACACGCTGGAAGCGATGCTGGTCGAATGCACCGGCTACGACGCGGTCAGCCTGCAGCCGAACTCCGGCGCGCAGGGCGAGTACGCCGGCCTGCTGGCGATCCGTGCCTACCACCGCTCGCGCGGCGAGGGCCATCGCGACATCTGCCTGATCCCGGATTCGGCGCACGGCACCAACCCGGCCTCGGCGCAGATGTGCGGCATGAAGGTCGTGGTGACCAAGACCGATGCCAACGGCAACGTCGACGTCGAGGACATCCGCCTCAACGCCGAGAAGTACAGCGACCGCCTGGCCGCGATCATGATGACCTACCCGTCCACGCACGGCGTGTTCGAGGAAGAGGTGGTCGAGATCTGCGAGATCATCCACAAGCACGGCGGCCAGGTGTACACCGACGGCGCCAACATGAACGCGCTGGTCGGCGTGGCCAAGCCGGGCAAGTGGGGTTCGGACGTATCGCACCTGAACCTGCACAAGACCTTCTGCATCCCGCACGGCGGTGGCGGCCCGGGCGTCGGCCCGTGCGCGGTCAAGGAGCACCTGGCCCCGTTCCTGCCGGGCAAGCTGGGTGACAACGGCCCGGTCGGCATGGTCAGCGCGGCCAGCTTCGGCAGCGCCTCGATCCTGCCGATCAGCTGGATGTACATCGCGATGATGGGCCGCGAAGGCCTGCGCAAGGCCACCCAGGTCGCGCAGCTCAACGCCAACTACATCGCCAAGCGCCTGGCCCCGCACTTCAAGACCCTGTACACCGGCCGCAACGGCCTGGTGGCGCACGAGTGCATCCTCGACGTGCGCCCGCTGGAGAAGACCAGCGGCATCGGCGCCGAGGACGTCGCCAAGCGCCTGATCGACTTCGGCTTCCACGCCCCGACCCTGAGCTTCCCGGTGGCCGGCACGCTGATGGTCGAGCCGACCGAGAGCGAGTCGCTGCACGAGCTGGACCGCTTCATCAACGCGATGATCCAGATCCGCGAGGAAATCAGCGCGATCGAAGACGGCCGCCTGGACCGCGAGGACAACCCGCTGAAGAACGCGCCGCACACCGCCACCGCGGTGACCGCCAGCGAGTGGACCCACGCCTACCCGCGTGAACTGGCCGCCTTCCCGCTGGCCAGCCTGAAGCAGAGCAAGTACTGGCCGCCGGTGGCGCGCGTGGACAACGTGTACGGCGACAAGAACGTGATGTGCGCCTGCATCCCGGTCGATGCCTACAAGGATGATGAAGTCGAGGCGTAAGCCTTCGATCCATCGAAAGTGAGAACGGCCCGCGCAAGCGGGCCGTTTTTTCAAGGGCGCGTGGACCAGGGTCCACACCCACGACAATCCGATCATGGGTCCGGCATCTGCCCCAGGCTCAGCTGCCACGACACCCCGAAGCGGTCCTGCACCCAGCCATAGCGGTTGCTGAAGTCGTAGTCGCCCACCGGCATCAACCAATGGCCCCCCTCGCCCAGCACGCGTGCCGCACGCTCGAACTGCTCGGCACCGGAACACTCGACGAACAGCGAGATCGACGGGCTGAAGGTGAAGTCGTGCACATCCAGGCTGTCGAAGCACAGGTAGTGGGTGCCACCGAGCAGGAAGATCGCCTGGCGGACCTGGCCGGGCACGCCGGCGCCGGCCCCCTCGGGGTGGCGTTGCAGGGCCAGCAGGCGGAAATCGGCGAAGGCTTCGGCGTACAGGGCCAGCGCGGCCTCGGCCTGGCCGGTGAACATCAGGAAGGGACGGCTGCGCAGCATGCGGTACTCCTGGTCGACGGGCCGCTGGCGGCCCACACGATCAGGATGGCACGGCGGATGTATGCCTGCTGTAGAGCCGAGCCCGCGCTCGGCTGGCGGCCACGCGAACAGCAGCCGACCGTCGGGTCGGCTCTACAGAACATTCGGCGACCACAGCCGACCGTGGGGTCGGCTCTACAACAGCAATCAGGCCTCGCGCATGCGCCGGGCGATGGCGCTGCCGGCGGCGATCGTGGCGGTCAGCGCCACCATCGACAGGAACTGCAGGCGGGTATGCGATTCACTCAGCAGCAGGCCGAAGATCAACGCGAGGATCGCCAGTGCGCAGCAGGTCAGCCACGGGAAACCGGCCATGCGGAACGGCAGCCGGGTACCCAGGCGATCGGCGCGGCGGCGCAGCACCAGCTGCGACACCAGCGACAGCGTCCACACCAGCAGGCAGGTGGAACCGACGATGTTCAGCAGCACCGGCAGCACCTGGTCCGGGAACAGCAGTTCCATCACCGTGGCCGCAAAGCCGAACAGCACGCTGGCCAGCACGGCGATGACCGGCACCTGCCGTGGATCGGTCCAGCCCAGCACGGCCGGTGCTTCGCGGCGCTGCGCCAGCGAGTACATCATGCGCGAGGCGCCGTAGAGGTTGGCATTGAGCGCCGACAGCAGCGCGATCACCGCGATCAGGGTGATGGCGGTGCCGGCGCCCGGAATGCGCGCGATGTCCAGCACGGCGGCGAACGGCGACTTCAGTGCTTCGCTGGTCCACGGCACCACGGCGATGATCACGCTCAGCGAGCCGATGTAGAACACCAGGATGCGCCAGGCCACGGTACGGATGGCACGGGCGATGCTGCGTTCGGGATCTTCGGTTTCGGCCGCCGCAACGGCAACGATTTCGGTGCCACCGAAGGCAAAAACGACAACCAGCAGCGCCGCACCGATCCCGGCCAGGCCCTTCGGTGCGAAACCACCGTGTCCGGTGAAGTTGCTCAGGCCAGGTGAGGTCACCTGCGGCAGCCATCCCATCAACAGTGCCACGCCGATGGCAATGAAGGCCAGGATCGCCGCCACTTTCAGGATGGCGAACCAGAATTCGAACTCGCCGAAGTTCTTCACCCCGAGCAGGTTGATCGCAGTGAAGAACAGCATGAAGGCCAATGCAGCCATCGGCACCGGCACCGCCGGCCAGACCGTCGCCAGCAGCCCGGCCGCACCCACCGCTTCGGCGGCGATCACGATCACCAGCTGCACCCACCACAACCAGCCGACCGTGGCGCCAGCGGTGGCGCCCATGGCATCGGCGGCGTACACCGAGAACGCGCCGCTGGTCGGTTTGGCCGCCGCCATCTCGCCCAGTGCGTTCATCACGATGATCACCAGCGCGCCAGCGACCAGATACGAGACCAGAACCGCCGGGCCGGCCGCCTGCACGCCCACGCCCGAACCGAGGAACAGGCCGGCGCCGATGGCACTGCCCAGGCCCATCATGATCAGCTGGCGGGGCTTGAGCGAATGTCCGAGGCGGGACGGCGAAGCGGTCGGAATCGAATTGGGCATCGGCGGGGCTGGCGGCGGGCTACAGGGGCGACACCTTACCCTGTCCCATGCCCGCGGGGATAGGCACAGCGCAGCAGGCGGCTCAGGCCAGCGCCGGCTCGCCGACACTGCCACCAATGCGGGCACGGTAGGCGCGCGGCGAGAAACCGGTTTCAGCCTTGAACTTGCGGGTGAAGGCACTCTGGTCGCTGAAACCGCAGGCCTGGCCGATGCAGGCAATGCTGTCGTCGCCATGCAACAGGTGCATGGCCATCTGGATCCGCAGCCGGGTCAGCACCTGCTGCGGGGTCATCTGGAACACCTTGCGGAAACTGCGCTCCAGCTTGGACAGCGAAAAGCCGGTGATGTCCAGCAGGGTCTGCATGCGCACGTTCTCGGCGTAGTGCGCGTTGAGGTGGGCCAGGGCCAGCCGCAGCTGCTCGTACTGGGCGCCCAGGCTGTCCTTCTGGCCCAGGTCGCGGGAAATGCCGATCAGGCCCTCGATGGCGCCATCGACCAGCAGCGGGCGCTTGCAGGTCAGGCACCAGCCCGGTTCGCGGTTGGCGAACAGGTGCAGCTCCATCAGGTTCTCGATCACCTCGCCGGACAGCACGCGGGCGTCCTGGTCGACATAGTCCGCGCTGAGGCCGGTCGGGTAGATCTCGGCCGCCGTGCGCCCGATCACGTCCTTGCGCGCGCGCAGGCCCAGCCGTCGCAGCATGGTCTGGTTGACGTGGGTGTACCGCCCCTGGCGGTCCTTGATGAAGAACAGCACGTCCGGGATGGCGTCGAACAGGGCTTCGATGTCGGCGGGCTCGACTCGCATGGGGCAAGCATACCCGAGCCTGCTTTTGCCCGTGCGTTCACCTTTGCCGGACCTGGGTTTAACGGGTTCGGTTCCAGTGTCGTGGTTCCCTTGATGATCCGGAGCCCCCCATGGCCGCCAGCAAGCCGACCGGCAAGCGCGCAACCGAAAACCACCACCGCGGCAATGGCGATGAACTGCACCAGCGCGCCGGCGGCAGCCACCCGGCGATGACCACCGATCAGGGCATCCCGGTGGCAGACAACCAGAACTCCCTGCGGCAGGGACCTCGAGGACCCACGCTGCTGGAAGACTTCATCCTCCGCGAGAAGATCACCCACTTCGATCACGAACGCATTCCCGAGCGCATCGTGCACGCACGTGGCAGCGCGGCACATGGCTACTTCGAGTTGACCCGGTCTCTGGCCGCCCATACCCGGGCGCGCATCCTGACCGAGGTAGGCGTGAAGACGCCCGTGTTCACCCGCTTCTCGACCGTGGCCGGTGGCGCAGGCTCGGTGGATACCCCACGCGACGTGCGCGGCTTTGCGGTCAAGTTCTATACCAAGGAGGGCAACTGGGATCTGGTCGGCAACAACATCCCGGTGTTCTTCATCCAGGACGCGATGAAGTTCCCGGACCTGGTGCACGCAGTGAAGATGGAGCCGGACCGCGCCTTCCCGCAGGCCGCTTCGGCCCATGACACCTTCTGGGACTTCATTTCGCTGATGCCCGAGTCGATGCACATGATCATGTGGGCGATGAGCGACCGCGCCATCCCGCGGTCGCTGCGGATGATCGAAGGCTTCGGTGTGCACAGCTTCCGCCTGCTGAACGAGGCGGGCGAGTCGACCTTCGTCAAATTCCACTGGCGACCGAAGCTGGGCATCCAGTCAACGGTCTGGGACGAAGCGTTGAAACTGCAATCGGCTGACAATGACTTCCATCGCCGCGACCTGTTCGAGGCCATCCAGCGCGGCGACTTTCCCGAATGGGAGCTGGCGGTGCAGCTGTTCACCGAAGAAGAAGCGGACGCATTTCCGTTCGATCATCTGGATCCGACCAAGATCATCCCTGAATCGCTGGTACCGCTGCAGGTGATCGGGCGCATGGTACTGGACCGCTGGCCCGACAACTTCTTCGCCGAGACCGAGCAGGTGGCGTTCTGCCCGGCCAACGTGCCGCCGGGCATCGACTTCAGCAACGATCCGCTGCTGCAGGGCCGCCTGTTCTCCTATCTGGACACCCAGCTGCTGCGGCTTGGCGGCCCGAACTTCCACCAGATCCCGGTGAATGCGCCGAAGTGCTCGTTCGCCAATCACCACCGCGACGGCCACATGCAGATGCAGGTGCCCAAGGGTCGCGTCGCCTATGATCCCAGCTCGCTGCAGGAGGACTCCCCGCGCGAGACGCCTGCGGGTTTCCGCAGCCACGCCAGCGCGGACGATGGCCGCAAGGGCCGCACCCGCGCCGAGAGCTTCGCCGATCACTACAGCCAGGCGCGCATGTTCTTCCGCAGCCTGGAAAAGCCGGAGCAGGCGCACCTGGCATCGGCGCTGGTCTTCGAGTTGTCCAAGGTGGAAACGCTGAAGGTGCGGGTGCGCACGGTCAGCCACCTGCGCAATATCGACGAGTCACTGGCGCAGCGCGTAGCCGATGGGCTCGCGCTGCCGGCACTGCCCGACCCCGCGCCGACCGCCACGCCGGTGCGGGACATGCCTGCCGCTCCCGAGGTGCGCGTGATCGGGCGCAACAAGCCCACCCTGCAGGGTCGCTGCATCGGCATCCTGTTCGACGAAGGCTCCGACGCGCGCGTGATTGCCAACCTGAGCAAGGCCGCCCGGAAGGCAGGTGCAGACGTGAAGCTGGTCGCACCAAAAGTGGGAGGCGCCACGCTCAGTGACGGCAGCGTACAGGCCGCCGATGGGCAACTGGCCGGCACGCCATCGGCCGTGTTCGATGCGGTGGCCGTGGTGCTGAGCGTAGAGGCATCAAAGGCGTTGTCGAAAGAGAGCGCCGCCCTTGAGTTCGTCAGCCAGGCGTGGGCACACCTGAAGGCCATTGCCAGCGACGCGGGCGGCCAGGCGCTGCTGAAGGCGGCGCGGGTCGGCAACGACCCCGGCATCGTCGAAGCAGAAGACGCCAAGGCATTCCTGGCGGCGGCCGCCACCCGCCAGTGGGCGCGTGAGCCCAAGCTGCGCCTGCTGGCCTGAACACAACGACAGGAGAATCGTCATGCCCCGTGGTGACAAATCCGCATATACCGAAAAGCAGAAGCGCCAGGCCGAGCACATCGAGGAAAGCGAACGTGATCGCGGCGCGAGTGAAGGCACCGCCGAGCGCATTGCCTGGGCCACCGTGAACAAGCAGGACGGCGGCGGCAAGCGCGCCGGCAGTGCCCGCAAGGGCGCGAAGAAGGCGACCAGCAAGAAGGCTGCCAGGAAGGCGCCTGCCAGGAAGTCGGCCACAAAGAAGGCCGCAACCAAGACGACGGCGGCGAAGAAGGCACCTGCGAAGAAGGCGGTGGCGAAGAAGGCACCGGCTCGCAAGACCGCGACAAAGAACGCCACAAAGAAGACGGCGAAGAAGGCTGCGGCCAAGAAGGCGGGTACGGCCGCCTCGCGGAGCGCCGCCGCAAAGAAGGCGGCCAGAACGCGGGCCGCGAAGAAGACCGTGCGCAAGGCGGCGGCGAAGAAAGCTGCGCGTACGCGTGCGCGCGGCTGAAGCGTCGGTCAGGAGGGGAGCGTCCTCATCCATGCGGCAACTTCGGCTGCGGCTGCGTCAGCACGGGCCTGCAGCAGCAGATGGGGCCCTTCCAACGACACATGGCGGGCCTCGGGCAACAGGGCCTGCAGTTCGGCCACGCTGGGCGGCCACAGCAGGCGGTCGTGGCACGCGTGCAGGCACAGCGTTGGCACCTGGATTGCCGGCAGCAATGCACGCACGTCGACCCGCAGGGTCGCTGCGGCGCGTTGCCGCAACGTGCTCGTCGGAGCCCGGGCCAACGCATCGCGCAGCATCGACGTGTGCCCGCGGGTGCGCCACCGCCCCAGCAACAGGCGCGCCAGCAATGCCACGGGAGGCAGCGGCCATGCCGGCGACAGCAGGGCTGCGCTGGCTGCAGGCAGTGGCACCGGCCGACGCGCAAAGGTCGCGGCAAGCACCAGTCCGCGCAGCCCGGTGGGTTGGCGCGTGGCCAGTTCAACAGCCAACGGGCCCGAGAAAGACTCGGCGAGCAGGATGAAGGGACGGCTGGGCAGCTGCGGCCACAGCTGTTGGGCAAGCATGGCGTGATCCTGTGGTCCCTGCGCGGGCAGCGTCATCGCCTGCGTCGTCAGACCGTGGGCCTGGAGTGCCGACAGGAACGGGGGCGACAGCCTGCCGGAGCCATCCAGACCGGGCAGCATCAGCACGTGCTGCGGCGCGGCCGACGCAGGGAAACAGATCGGCGTTTCCTCGCTCCCGATTCCCATGCCACCTCCTTTGCTGGCAAGCATCACCCACATCGGCAGGCAACGGAACCTCTGCTCCGGCTGTCCTGCTGCTTTGCCGGCCAAGGTTGGGCAATACTACCCGCTCTGCCGCGGGACGCGGCTACCCGGGAGAGCCGTTGATGCGATGGACCTGCGCGCTGGTCATGATGGCCCTGATGCTGCCACTGGACAGCTCCGCCAGCGATGGTTGGACAAACGGGGATGGCAAGGCGTTGGCGGAGACCGATGCCATGAAATCCAGCGACGGCTTCGCGGCATCGCTGCTGGTCACTTCCGATGCCGACTGGCGGGCCAAGTGGGTGACCCCGCCGGAGACCACTCCCGGCTTCAACGAGGTCAACGAAGTCCACCCGGGCGGTGAGTTGTTCCTGCTGACATTCCTCTCCAACCCGCAACTGGACGAGAACCGCGTACCCAAGGTGCACTGCGACCTGCGCATGCTGCGCCCGGACGGCAGTGCCAGTATCGACGAACGCGATGTTCCCTGTTTCACCGCCGCCCTGACCGGCCCGCCAAACCTGCTGTACATGACCAACGTGCACCTGAAGTTCGTCGCCGAGGCCGGTGATCCGAAAGGCACGTGGACTGCGCAGGTGGTGGTCCGGGATCTGCTGCGGAAGGTGAGCCTGCCGCTGCAGGCCCGCTTCGACGTCCGTTGAACCGGGGCATGCGGATGAAGATGCGGCGACTCCTGAGCTGGACCGGTCTTGCGCTTTGCGTGGTCTACCTGCTGTTGACTGCATGGCTGGTTCACGGCGCGCAGTCGGAAGCGGACCCGAAGGGCACCTATATCCTGATGGCGCTCCCCATCACCCTGCAGTCTGCCGCACTCGATGCCATCGGCGCAGGCGGCCTGCTGCATGGCAAACCCTGGTCGACCGCATATGCAGTGCTGGTTCCGCCAACACTGCTGTTGCTGTACGCAGCCGGCTGGCTGATCGAACGATCCGCGCAAAGGCGCTAGCCCGCGGCATCGATCCGGTGGGTGCATCGACGCCCTGCATGCGGGACATCGCAGGCAGGGCGCCATCCAGCATCCAGTTACAGGTCGCTTACGCCGCCCGCGCCGGCATGACCGGCATGCGCGACCCCTGCTCCAGGTGGAACACCGCCACCGACGTGGTCAGCGCATGCGCCTGCTCCTCCAGCGCGCGGCTCGCCGCAGTGGCTTCTTCCACAAGCGCGGCGTTCTGCTGGGTCACCTGGTCCATCTGCACCACCACCTGGTTGACCTGCTCGATGCCGGCGGCCTGCTCCTTGCTGGCCGCTGCGATGTCGCTCATCAGCTGGGTGGTACGCGAACTCGCCTGGGCCACGCGTGCGATCGCGGCTTCGGATTCAACAGTCACCGCCAGGCCACTCTTCACCTTGGCAGCAGCGTCTTCGATCAGTTCCTTGATCTCCTTGGCGGCGACACCGGCACGCTGCGCGAGCGTGCGCACTTCGCTGGCGACCACGGCGAAGCCACGACCCTGTTCGCCTGCACGCGCGGCTTCCACTGCAGCATTCAGCGCCAGGATGTTGGTCTGGAACGCGATGCCGTCGATCACCGTGGAGATTTCCGAGATGCGTGCCGAGGACTGATCGATCTCGCCCATCACCGAGGCCATCTGCGCCATCGCCTGCTCGGTCTCGCGTACGGCGGCACCGGCGGCATGCGCTTCGCTGTCAGCCTGACGCGCCAGTTCGGCGTTCTGGCGTACGGTGGAGGTCAGCTCCTCCATCGACGCGGCCGCTTCTTCCAGATTCGCGGCCTGCTGCTCGGTGCGGCGCGACAGGTCATTGTTGCCGGCGGCCAGTTCCTGGGCCGCGTTGTTGATGCTGTCGGCAGCCACCTGGATGCCGCGGACAATGCCGGTCAGCTGCGCGGTGGTGGTGTTGGCGTCGTCGCGCATGCGCGCAAACACGCCTTCGTACTCGCCATCCATGCGTGCGGTCAGGTCGCCATGCGAGATCGCGCGCAGCACGTCGGAAACATCGGCGATGCTGGCCTGCGAACTGGCCATCATGCCGTTGAGGTGCTCGACCATCGTCTTGAACTGGTACTGGAACGCAGCGGCATCGCCACGCTTGCTGAAATCGCCGGCGCGTGCGGCGCGGGCCAGTTCATCGATCTGCGCGTTGATTGCCATCAGGCTCTGCTTCACCGCCGCCAGGGTGCGGGTCAGCGTGCCCTTCTCGCCCGGGTAGTCCGGCAGGTCGCGGCTGAGGTCACCCATGGCGTAGCGCTGCATCACCTCGGCCATCAGCAGTTCCACCTGCACGTGCGATTCGACCAGGCTGTTGGTGGCCTGCACCATGCGACCGAAATCACCGGGGAACGCGCTGGCGTCCATGCGATAGCGGATCGCACCGGCCTCGTGCTGCTCGGCCATCTGCAGCTGCGCGCCGATCGCCGCCTGCACACTCTGGCGGACACTGGCCATCGCCTCACCCAGCTGGGTCAGCTCGTCGCGGCCACCGAGGCGGAACTCCTGGTCCAGCTGTCCCTTGGACAGGCGCTCGGCCAGGTTCACCGCGCGCGCCAGCGGACCGGTCAGGCTGCGGCCGATCATCACCGAGGCACCGATGCCGACCAGCAGTGCAACGCCGCCCAGCACCAGCAGCTGCAGCAGGCTGCGCTCGCCCAGGCGGATGGCCTCGGCGGCAGCCTCACGGCTTTCCTTCTCCTCGAAGTCCACGCCGTCCGACAGCGCCTTGTTCCAGCCGTTGGCCGCGTCCTGCACCGGGCCCAGGGTCAGCGCCACGGCACCCGGATAATCGCCCTGCTCCATCAGCTCGCTGGTCTGCTTGTTGAGCGGGCGCGCGATGGCACGCTTGGCCGCGATGGTTTCCGCGATGGCCTTGCCCTCCGCATCGCCTGGCAGTGCCTGGTAGGCGGTCCAGCTGGCCTCATAGCGCTTGACCAGATCGGCAATGCGCTTCTCATCGCTGCCGCGGTCTTCGCCCTGGCGGATCAGCATCTCGCGCCGTACCACCAGCATCTGGTTGTTGGCGTCGAGCATCTGCGACAACAGGCGCACCTTGGCCACGCTGACGTCGACCACCTGCTGCATCGCGCGCTTCTGCACGACACTGGCGGTGGCGCCGGTGGCCACCACGGCGGCAACCAGCAGCAGCAACAGGCCAAAGCCCAGCCCAAGACGCCAGGCAACCCTGACGTTCCTCAAGTAGTTCATGGGGGTATCCAAAACGGGGGGATGTGGCCTTATCGGCGGCACGCCAGGCAATCTTGATCGCCACCGGCCGATGCCGTGGGGCACCATTCACCTTGGCGAGCCCCCGGCCGACGGCACCCGCGCCTGGACGGTGGCGCAACGCCTTGACTGCTCATGCCGGCGTCAGATCGCTTTCACGGCGGCTCGGCGCGGGCTGCAGGCAAGGTAGTGGCGTTATCTGCTGGAGTTCCCAATGCCCTTGCCCGTGTACCGATCCGCCCTGCTCGCTCTCTCGCTGCTGGCATCGCCGGCCTTCGCGCAGGTGCCGCCGCCCGACCTGCCCGCCCCCATTGCCGAGAAGGCCGGCCCGGACACCGCACCACGCTCCGCCCTGCATGCCCAGGTGCTGCTGGATCGTGCGAACTTCTCTCCTGGCCAGATCGATGGCGAAGTGGGCAGCAACCAGCGACGCGCGGTGGCGGGCTTCCAGGCCGCGCATGGGCTGACCGTAACGGGTGAGCTGGACGACGCCACCTGGAAGGCTCTACAGGCCGATACGATCACGCCGCTGGCCAGCTACACGCTGACTGCCGAGGATGTCGCCGGGCCGTTCCAGGCGGTGCCGAAGGGCCCCGCCGCACAGGCCAAACTGAAATCGCTGGGCTTCAACAACGTCGAAGAGTCGCTGGGCGAACGCTTCCACGCATCCCCTGAGCTGTTGAAGCTGCTCAATCCGGGCGTGGATCTGAGCAAGGCCGGCAACCGCATCCAGGTGCCCAACATCGCACCATCGGCGCTACCGAAGGCAGCCAAGGTGGTCGTCGACAAATCCGATTCCACCCTGCAACTGCTGGATGCCCAGGGCAAGGTGACCGCGCAGGTGCCTGTCTCATCCGGCAGCCAGCATGATCCACTGCCGATCGGCGAATGGAAGATCCTGGGCGTTTACCGCGACCCGTCGTTCCACTACAACCCCAAGCTGTTCTGGGATGCGCGCAAGGGCGAAAAGAAGGCGACGCTGCCGCCGGGCCCGAACAATCCGGTCGGCCGGGTCTGGATCGACCTGTCCAAGCCACACTACGGCCTGCATGGCACGCCCGAGCCCGGGCATGTCGGCAAGACCGAGTCACATGGCTGCGTACGCATGACCAACTGGGATGCACTGCGCGTGGCTGATGCGGTGGATGAGTCGGTGCCCGTGGTGATGCAGGAGTGAGCCGATGCGTCTTTCGCAGCTGATCGTGCTGGGTGTTCTGCTGGGACTGGGGGCCGGCTGGTGGCTGCACCGCGATGCAGGCGAGCCGGTAGCCGCCTCGCTGCCGGAAGCGCCATCGACGGTGGCCGCCGCGCCGGTGACGGAACCGGTAGCGCCGGGCGCAACAGCCCCACCCGCTTCCAACGCGCCGCCGGCCGCGCAGGCTCCGGATGCACCGCCCGGGTTACTGCTGCCGGTGCAGGGCATCCTGCCCTCGCAGCTGCGCGATACCTTCACCGATGCACGCAGCGAGGGCCGCGTACACGATGCCATCGACATCATGGCCGATGCCGGTACGCCGGTGCTGGCGGCGGCCGATGGCACGGTGGAGAAACTGTTCGACAGTGAGCGCGGCGGGCTGACGATCTACCAGTTCGAGCCCAGCGGGCGCTGGTGCTACTACTACGCGCACCTGCAACGCTACGCCGATGGCCTGGCCGAGAAGCAGGTGATCAGGCGCGGGGATGTGATCGGCTACGTCGGCAGCACCGGCAATGCCAGCGCCGAGGCCCCACACCTGCACTTCGAGGTGCATGTGCTGGGGCCGGAAAAGCAGTGGTGGAAGGGACAGTCGATCAATCCCTATCCGCTGCTGAAGTCGGCGGCACCGATGCCCGGCGCTGCCAGCGCCGCAACGCCAAAGTAATGACAGCCAACGCAGCCCCTGGAATCAGCAGGAACAGGGCCGCCATCTTCCAGAAGGGCGGCCACAGCCAGAGGTAATCCAGGTCGGTCAGCTTCAGCAGATCCAGCGGTGGCTGCAGCTCGATGTCTGCCGGATGCTCCGCCAGCGCCGGGTCCACCTTCAGCACGGTTACCCGCAACCATGAGCGGCCGCGTGGCAATGCGTCGCTGCGGCCATAGCCGAAGCAGGACGCCATTCTGCGTCCGCGAGGCAGGGCCAGCACAAGTACCAGGCAGGCGATGCACCACAGGCTCCACGACATACACAGGGTGACCCGCATTACCGTCTCGCCTTTCACGCTGACATCCTGGTCATCGCGTCGCTTCCCCGCTGGCCCTGCCCACACGGCAACGAAAAAGCCCCGCTTTCGCGGGGCCCTTCCTGTCACCTACGCCGGGCAGCGCCCGGCGCTACCTCAGGCAAACGGATCCTGCAGCACCATGGTGTGGTCGCGGTCCGGGCCGGTGGAGACGATGCTGATCGGGCAGCCGGCCAGCTCTTCCAGCGAACGCAGGTAGGCGCGTGCGGCCGGCGGCAGGTCGTCCCACTGGGTGATGCCGTGGGTGTTCTCGCTCCAGCCCGGGAACTCCAGGTATACCGGGGTGCACTCTTCCCAGCCCTGCGCATCCAGCGGCGCATACTCGGTGCGCTTGCCGTTGTATTCGTAGGCGATGCAGACCTTCAGCTTTTCCATGCCATCGAGCACGTCCAGCTTGGTGATGCACAGGCCGCTGATGCCGTTGATGGCCACGGCGCGCTTCAGCGCGACGATGTCCATCCAGCCGCAACGACGCGGACGGCCGGTCGACGCACCGTACTCGGCGCCGCGGTCACGGATGCCCTGGCCGACTTCGTCGTCCAGTTCGGTCGGGAACGGGCCGCCGCCGACGCGGGTGGCGTAGGCCTTGGCGATGCCCAGCACGTAGTCGATCGAATCGGCGCCGACGCCGGAACCGGCCAGCGCACCACCGACGGTGGTGTTGGAGCTGGTGACGTACGGATAGGTGCCGTGGTCGATGTCCAGCAGCGCACCCTGCGCGCCTTCAAACAGCACGCGCTTACCCTGCTTGCGCAGGTCGTGCAGGATGCCGGCCACGTCGGACTTCATCGGCTGGACGTATTCGCCGAACGCCAGCGCTTCGTCGAAGGTCTTCTGGAAGTCGACCGCATCGGTGTTCAGATACTTGGTCAGTACGAAGTTGTGGTAATCCAGCGCGGTGCGCAGCAGTTCTTCCAGCTGTTTCGGGTAATGCAGGTCGGCGATGCGGATGCCGCGACGCGCCACCTTGTCTTCGTACGCCGGGCCGATGCCACGACCGGTGGTGCCGATCGCCTTGCCACCGGCAGCGCGCTCGCGCGCCTGGTCCAGGGCGATGTGGTACGGCATGATCAGCGGCGCGGCCGGGGAGATCTTCAGGCGCGAACGCACTTCCACGCCGGAGGCTTCCAGCTCGGCGATTTCCTTCTGCAGCGCGGCCGGCGAGATCACCACGCCGTTGCCGATCAGGCACAGCGCGTCGTCACGCAGGATGCCCGACGGGATCAGGTGCAGGACGGTCTTCTTGCCGTTGATGACCAGGGTGTGGCCGGCGTTGTGGCCGCCCTGGAAGCGCACGACAGCGCCGATTTCCTCAGTGAGCAGATCGACGATCTTGCCCTTGCCTTCATCGCCCCACTGGGCACCCAACACTACGACAGACTGACCCATGACGGGCTCCTCGATTTGTTGCGGCCATCGGGGCCGCGGACGGGTAAACCGTGGCGGGGCTGGCCAGCACCTGGAGGGCGGCTCCAAACGGGGAGCGGCCGGCGATGGAAGGCCCAGACACGGAAAAAGCCGAACGGGGAGGCCCGTCCGGCTTTTGTGCATTATCCGGGTTTCCGGGGTCCGGTGCCACCTTTTCGACCGGCGGCTTCACCGGCCGGTCAGCCGCCCCGCCCGGTCGTGCCGGCCGGTCAGGCCCCGCCCGGTAGTGCCGGCCGCTGGCCGGCAATCCCAGGATGCCGGCCAGCGGCCGGCACTACCCTGCTAGTGGCGGGCCCACCACAGCAGGCTCAGGCCGGCCAGCAGCACCAGCCCGCCGAAGCTGCGCAGGACCGGGCTGGGCAGGTCCAGCAGGCGCTCGGCCATGCGCTTCCAGGCGAACGGCGCCACGAACAGGAACAGGCCTTCCAGCACCGCAACCAGGCAGACGGCGGCGAACAGATCTTTCATGGGGGACTCCGGAAAAAGCACGGGGCCCGGCGTCTGGCCGGGCCCCGTGGGGTAGTGCCCTGCGACCTCAGCGGTCGTTCTTCAGGTACTGCAGGAACGGGTCGTTCTTGTCGAGCACGATCACGCCATTGCCGTCGGTAATGGAGCCACGGTAGGCCTCCAGGCTGCGGTAGAAGGCGTAGAACGACGGATCAGCCGAGCCGGCCTTGCCGTAGATGCGGGCCGCCTCGGCATCGCCTTCACCGCGCAGGCGCTGTGCATCACGCTCGGCCTCGGCGATCAGCACGGTGCTGTCGCGGTCGGCCTGGGCACGGATGGTCAGCGACTGCTCCTCGCCCTCTGCACGCAGCTTGGCCGCTTCCTGCTTGCGCTGGGCGCGCATGCGCTCGTACACATCGTTGATCACCTGGCTGTCGGTCGGCAGGTCCACCTGCTTGATGCGCAGGTCGATCATCTGCATGCCGAGGCCGGCCACCGCCTCGTTGATCCCCTTCAGCTGCTCGGCGATCAGCTCGCTGCGGTCGCCGGACACCAGCTGCTGCAGGGTGCGCGAGTTGATCTGGTTGCGCAGCGAGTCGGTGATGATCGGCGCCAGGCGGGCGTTGGCCACACGCGGGTCGCCGCCGGTGGCACGGAAGTAGTCACCTACGTTGGAGATGTAGCCGATGGCGAAGAAGTCGACGCTGACGTCCTTCTGCTCGGCGGTGAAGTAGCGCGCAGGCGCGGTGTCGAGCACCTGGAAGCGGCGGTCGAAGACCTTCACCGTTTCCACCACCGGCACCTTGAAGTGCAGGCCCGGCTTGATGTCCGAACGCACCACCTTGCCCAGATTCAGCACCATGGCGGTCTGGTCCTCACGGACCACGTACACCGAGCCGAGCAGGCCCAGCACCACCGCCACGATCACGGCGATCCAGATAGGACTCTTCATCGGCTGCCCTCCTCACGGCCGCTCGGTCGCCCGGTCGGGCGGCCCACCGGCCGGCCCGGATCACGGGAAGCTTCCACCGCTGCACCCGGCAGCGATGGCATCACCACGTCCGGGTTCGCCACTGCGGCCGGGGCCGAGGTGGTGGGACGGGTATCGCCGGTCATCGGCACGTAGATCAGCTGGCGGCCATCGCCGCCGATCACCTTGCGGTTCTCGCTCAGCACCTGCTGCACGGTTTCCAGCCACAGGCGCTTGCGGGTCACTTCCGGGGCGTCCTTGTACTGGGCCTGCAACAGGCTGAAGCGCTGCGCGTCACCCTCGGCCTTGGACACCGCGGCCTGCTTGTAGCCTTCGGCGGTGGTACGGGCGCGCGAGGCCTGGCCTCGGGCTTCCGGCACGACCTTGGCAGCGTACGCCTGGGCTTCGTTGATCAGGCGCTCCTTGACCTGCTGGGCACCGTTGACCTCGTCGAAGGCCGGCTTCACTTCTTCCGGCGGACGGGCGTCCTGCAGGGTCAGGCCGGTCACGGTCAGGCCGGTCTTGAACGCCTTCAGCAGCGCCTGCAGGCGCTCCTCGGCAGCCACGGCCAGCGGGCCACGATTGTTCAGTACAGCGTTGAGGTCGGCACGGCCGACTTCCTCGCGCACCGCGCTCTGCGCCGACTGCTCCAGCACCTGGTCCGCATCGACAGTGCCGAACAGGTACTGCTGCGGGTCGTCGATGCGGTACTGGACGTTCAGCGAGACGTTGACGATGTTCTCGTCGCGGGTCAGCACCGGCACCTGGATCGAGAACGTCTTGATCTCGGTGGCGTTGACCTTGGTGACCGATTCAATCGGCCACGGCAGCTTGAAGTTCGGACCGGGCTGCAGGATGCGCGAGAACTGGCCGAAGCGCAGGACCACGCCACGCTGCTGTTCACCGATCAGCTGGAAGCTGGAGAACAGCACCAGCAGCACCACGGCCGCCACCACCCAACGCACGATGCCGCCGTCGAACAGGTCCTTCAGCGGCCCGGGCAATCCGCCCCAGCCACCACCATTGCCACCGCCGCGCGACCCGAACGGCCCGCGTCGATTGTCCTCGGGGCCTTGTCCGCCCTTGTTGCCGCCGGGTGTATTCCAGGCCATGCACGCTCCATCAAGATGTGGGCTGCGGCGCGGGCCCTTCCCGCGGCGCCAGCCGTGAAACCATTACCGATCATACAAGATGGGGCGGATCGGCAGGATCGAAAGGGGGGCAACGGGGTAAGGTGGCGTTTTCCTCGAAGTCAGGCAATGCCGATGGCCCCCACCACCCCGTTCACCGCCTTCCGCATCGAAAACGACGACGCCGGTTACCGCAGCGGCCTGGCCCAGCTCAAGGTCGAAGACCTCAGCCCCGGCCAGGTTCTGATCCGCGCCAACTGGTCCTCGGTCAACTACAAGGACGCCCTGGCCGGCACCGGCAAGGGAAAGATCCTGCGCCGCTTCCCGCTGGTCGGCGGCATCGATGTGGCCGGCACCGTGGTCGCCAGCACCGATCCGGAATGGCGTGAAGGCGACGCGGTGCTGGCCACCGGCTGCGGCCTCAGCGAGACCCGCGACGGCGGCTACAGCCAGTATGTGCGGCTGGAGTCGCGTGCGGTGATTGCACAGCCGGCCGGGCTGAGCCCACGCGAGGCGATGGTGCTGGGCACCGCCGGATTCACCGCGGCGCTGGCGCTGCTGCGCATGCAGGACAACCGGCAGAGCCCGGAGCTTGGACCGCTGGCGGTCACCGGCGCCAGTGGCGGCGTCGGCGCGCTGGCACTGTCGATCTTCAGCCGCGCCGGCTATACGGTGCATGCGATCAGCGGCAAACCCGACCAGACCGGTTTCCTGCACGCCATCGGCGCCACCGAGGTGCTGCCGCGTGAGGCCCTGGCCGACACCGGCCCACTGCAATCGGCGCGTTTCGGTGGGGGCCTGGACAATGCCGGCGGCGCCATGCTCGCCAGCCTGCTGGCGCAGACCGCGCCCTACGGCAGCGTGGTCAGTGCCGGCCTGGCGGCCAGCCCGACGCTGGACATGACGGTGATGCCGTTCATCCTGCGTGGTGTGTCGCTGCTGGGCGTGTCCTCGGCCAATGCGCCACGCAGGCTGCGCGAGGAAGTCTGGGCGCGGCTGGGCAACGAATGGAAACCACAGCACCTGGACCGCATCTGTACCGCCGAGGTCGGCCTTGATGGCCTGCCGGCCGTGTTCGAGCGGATGCTGGAGGGCGGATCGCTGGGTCGCACCGTGGTGCGGATCGACTGAACGTCGCAGGCAGGCGACGGACGGCAGATGCGCCCCTCCCGCCGGTAATGAGCCCGCACTACACTGCGGGCATTACATGGGGAACAACATGGCACGCATTCTGATCGTCGACGACTCACCGTCGCAGCTGTTGGGGATACAGCGCATCGTCGAGAAGCTCGGGCACCAGATCCTGACCGCCACCGATGGCGCGGCCGGGGTCGAAACCGCCAAGGCCGAGCTGCCCGACCTGGTCCTGATGGACGTGGTGATGCCCAATCTCAACGGCTTCCAGGCCACCCGCACCCTCGCCCGCGACGAGGCAACCCGGCATATTCCAGTGATCCTGGTGACCACCAAGGACCAGGACACCGACCGCATGTGGGGCATGCGCCAGGGCGCCAAGGCCTACATCACCAAGCCGTTCTCGGAAGACGAGCTGTCCGAAGTGCTGGAGCGGGTGTTCGCCGGACAGGGCTGAGACGCACGCGGTAGTGCCGGCCGCTGGCCGGCAATGATGTGTGATTGCCGGCCAGCGGCCGGCACTACCGGAAGGCGTGCTCAGATCGTCTCGCCAAACGCCTTGGCCAGGTTCCGATAGGCCTTCTTCTGCGCCTCGTCGGTCGCGGCCGGGGCCACGATCTCGATCTCGACGATCTGGTCGCCATCCGGATTGCCCGGCAGGCCACGGCCGCGCAGGCGCAGCTTGCGCCCGGCATCGGAGTCGGCCGGGATCTTCAGTTCCACCGCGCCGCCCAGGGTCGGCACGCTGATGCTGGTACCCAGCGCGGCCTGCCACGGCGTGACCGGCAAGGTGTAGAGGATGTTGCGGCCATCGACCTCGAACTGCGGGTGTGCGGCGTACTCCACTTCCAGCAGCAGGTTGCCGCCATGGTTGCCCTGCCCCGCCAGGCGGATCACCTGGCCCGGACGGATGCCCTTGGGCACGCGCACGTCCAGCTGCTTGCCGTTGACGGTGATGCGCAGGCTGTCGCCGCTGTAGGCCGCTTCCAGCGGGACCGACAGCTTGGCGCGGGTGTCGCGGTTGGGGGCATGGCCCTGGCTGCTGAACCCCGGGCCAGGGCCGGCACCGCCGCGCTGGCGCGCGAACAGGCTTTCGAAGAAGTCGCTGAAGCCGCCGTTGGCGCCACCACCGCCGAACACTTCCTCGAAATTAAAACCACCGGCGCCGCCGTAGTTCGGCGGCACGTTGAACTCCTCGCCCGGGCGATAGCCCTGCGCGCGCAGCTGGTCGTAGGCCGCGCGCTTTTCCGGGTCGCGCAGCGCCTCGTAGGCCTCGTTGACCGCCTTGAACTTGTCTTCCGCCCCGGCCTCCTTGCTGACGTCCGGGTGGTACTTGCGTGCCAGCCGGCGGTAGGCGGTCTTGATCTCCGCCTCGCCCGCGCTCGGTTCCACCCCCAGGGTGGCGTAGTAATCCTTGAATTCCATCCAGCTACCTCGATCTGCTTCGGCCGCGCCGGTGGCGCCGCCCCGGGTTCATTCTACGCGCCGGCGATGCTACGCCGCCCCTCGTGCGGCCCCGGTGAGGCCGACTGATCCTGCGCAATGCGGTTGCCATCGCCCTGCCCCAGGCTATGGCTGGAAGCGCGCTCCGCAAAGCCTGAAGATGGGGCCTGCACGCCGGTTTTCCAATGTCTTGACGTCCCTGTCCCATCCGGCCCACTACGCTGCCCCAGCAAGGAGTTCCCCCATGACCATCCATGTCGGCGACCGCATTCCGGAAGTGACCCTCAAGCGCATCCGCGAGGGCATTGAAACGCTCGATACGCATTCGCTGTTCGACGCGCGCAAGGTGGTGCTGTTCGCCGTGCCCGGCGCGTTCACGCCGACGTGCTCGGCGCGCCACCTGCCCGGCTACGTCGAGAAATTCGAGGCCTTCCGCCAGCGCGGCATCGATGTCTACTGCATGGCCGTCAACGACCCGTTCGTGATGAAGGCCTGGGCCGCCGACCAGCACGTGCCCGACGGCCTGCTGATGCTGTCCGACGGCAATGCCGAACTGACCCGCGCGCTCGGCCTGGAGCTCGACGCCAGTGCCTCGGGCATGGGCATCCGCTCGCGCCGTTTCGCCCTGTACGTGGTCGACGGCGTGGTCCGCGCCGCCTGGGTTGAGCAGCCCGGTCAATTCGAAGTGTCTTCGGCCGACTACGTGCTGGAGCACCTGCCCACCTGATCTCCCACCGCAAGAGGAAACGGCCAGCCATGTCCAGCAAGCCAGCCAATGCCCCCAAGCCCGCCGCGCAGATTCCCGGCATCAGCGAGCGCACGGCCCTGCGCGAGCGCGCCCGGCGCAACATCGAGGATGGTGCGATCACCGACAGCTACAGCGCCGACCGCAAGGTGGTGATCAAGCTGCTCAACGACGCACTGGCCACCGAGTACGTGTGCGTGCTGCGCTACTACCGGCACTACTTCATGGCCAAGGGCATGCTGGCCGACGCGGTGAAAGCCGAATTCCTTGAACATGCACAGCAGGAACAGGCGCATGCCGGCAAGCTGGCCGAGCGCATCGTGCAGCTCGGCGGCGAGCCCGACTTCAACCCGGATACGCTGACCGCGCGCTCGCATGCCGAATACAAGGAAGGCAGCGATCTGCGCGACATGGTCCGCGAGAACCTGGTGGCCGAACGCATCGCCATCGACAGCTACCGCGAGATGATCAACTTCATCGGCGACCGCGATACCACCACCAAGCGCATCCTCGAAGAGATCCTGGCGCAGGAAGAAGAACACGCCGACGAGTTCGCCGATCTGCTGGATGGATGGATCGGGGAGTGATTCCGCTGCGGATGCTCTGGTAGATGCCCACCTTGGTGGGCAATCCTTCCTGCCTGTGCCAACCAAGGTTGGCACCCACCAAAGCGGAGCGATGTCATCCCGCCGCGCATGGCCCGGCACCTACCGGAGGACAGTGAACCGTACCTGCGTCCACGCGCCGTCCGCAGCCAAGGCGGTCAGGGTATGCGCCCCGGGATCGGCGAACTCGCGCTGCATCAACTGCGCGCCGTGGGTCTGCGCGATCCAGCGGCCGTCCAGCAACCAGTCCACCGCCTGCTCGCTGCCCAGCGCGCGCAGCTGCAGGCGCACGCCGTGTTCCGAATTCGGCGCGCGCGCCAGCGTGGCGCCGTCATTGAGCCCATCCACATGCAGCGCGACGCTGGCCTCGCGCCCGTCGTCGCGGCAGTCCGGCGACAGCCCCGGCAACTGCGAGGCCTCGCGCGTGGCCTTGGGCAGCCACGGTGACAGCAACGCCGGCCAGCGCGCGATCTCGCGGGCGACTTCCTCATGCGGCAGGCGGCAGTCGGCAGACACGCGCAGTCCGCTGCGGGCATCGGCCAGGTAACGTTGACGCCCCGGCTGCCAGCGCCGCGCCTCGCGCTCCGGGAAGGTCGGCGGTGTTGCGCCATCGAGCAGGTAGGCTGGCATCCTGCGCTGGCACAGTGCCGCCGGCAGCCCCTCGGCACGTTCGCCAGTGGGCCAGCAGATGTCTTCCTGGCTGACACTGGCCGGCATCGGCGCGGCCGCCGAATCACCACGCTGGCGCGGCAGGCTGTCCACCACTTCGAACATCAGCGGCAGCGCGGTGACCGCGCCGTACTGGCCCGGCAACGGCGTACCGTCCGGCCGGCCCACCCACACGCCCACCGTGTAGTGGCGGGTACTGCCGATCGCCCACGCATCGCGGTACCCGTAACTGGTGCCGGTCTTCCACGCCACGCGCGGGCGGCCACCGACATCGAACGTCCCGGCGCTGTATCCCGGTCGCGGGTTTGATTCGAGCATCTCGCGCACGATCCAGCTGGCGCCCGGCGAGGCCAGGCGCCGCTCGATCATGGGCTCGTCGTCGGTGTAACGCACGCGGCCGGCGATACCGCTCCGGTTGAGCGCGGCGAAGGCGCCGACCAGGTCTTCCAGGCGCGCGCCGGTGCCGCCCAGGATCAGCGACAGGTTGGGCGTACTGCCCGGCGGGAAGCGCAGCTGGATGCCCGCGTGCGACAGCCGGGCAGCGAAGCGCGCGGCGCCGACCCGCTGCAGCAGGTCCACCGACGGTACGTTGAGCGACAGCCGCAATGCGCTGGAGGCACCGATGGGCCCATTGAAGGCCATGTCGAAGTTGCCGGGGCGGTAGCTGCCGAAACTCTGCGGTGCATCGACCAGCAGGCTTTCCGAATGGATCAGGCCATCGTCCAGCGCCATCGCATACAGGAACGGCTTGAGCGTGGATCCTGGCGAACGCCAGGCCTGCACCATGTCCACGTGACCCAGCCGCTGGCGGTCGCCGAAGGACAATGTGCCGACATAGGCGCGTGCCTGCAGGGTCCGGTTGTCGACCACCAGCAGGGCCGCCGAGGTACGCTCGGGCAGCGTCGAGAAATAGCTGGCCACGCGCTCTTCCAGCGTGCGCTGCAGGCCGATGTCGATGCTGCTCTGGATGCGTGCCTGGCCCGGATGCGCCGCGTGCAGGCGCTGCGCCAGCAGCGCGGCATGCAGGGGCGGCCGCAGCGAGCGCGCCACCACGTTCTCGATGCGCGCATCCTCCACTTCCTCCGGTGTCCACGCGCCCAGCTCGGCCATGCGTGACAGCACCTTGTCGCGCGCCTTCTGCGCAGCTTCCGGATGGCGGTCCGGGCGCAGCCGGCTCGGTGCCTGTGGCAGCACCGCCAGCAGCGCAGCCTCGGCATGCGACAGCTGCGCCGCCGGCTTGCCCAGATAGGCCCAGCTGGCCGCTTCCACGCCTTCGATGGTGCCGCCGTAGGGTGCACGCTCCAGGTACAGGGCCAGGATCTGCTGCTTGCTCAGGTGCACCTCAAGCTGCACCGCACGCAGCATCTGTTTCAGCTTGCCCCACGGGGTGCGTGAGTGCGGATCGAGAATGCGCGCGACCTGCATGGTCAGGGTCGAGCCACCGGACACGATGCGGCCGCCGCGCAGCAGCTGGCCGCTGGCACGCAGGATCGCCAGCGGGTTGATGCCCGGGTGGCGCCAGAACCAGCGGTCTTCATAGGTCAGCAACGCCTGCAGGTACAGCGGCGAGACGCTGTCGATCGAGGCCGGATACCGCCACACGCCTTCGGCATCGGCGAACGCACGCAACGGCGTACCGTCGGCAGCCACCACCAGGGTGCTGGTATCACGCTGCTTCGGCAGCGGCGGCGGGAAGGCGAGATCCAGCACCAGCAGCAGCGCCAGCGTAGCGGCCATGCCCCAGCGCAGCCACGGCCACAGCGGCCGCCACCGGCGGCGCAGGGCCGCCAGCCGGGTCGTCATCGTGTTCTTCATCGCAGGTTGCCAGCAGGACGGGCCGCGCCGTCGCGGCCCGTCCGCGCGGTCACGGCTGTACCACCGTGATCGTGGTCGGGCTGCTGCGGCCGACACCGCGCAGCTGCGGCCGGTACATGTCCTCCACCAGCGGCGGCGGCACCGAGTAGGTGCCCGGGGTCACCGCGCGCACCAGGTAGAACACGTTGGCCTTGCTGCCACGCGAGAGCTTCAGCGCGGCCACGTAGCGGTCGTCGCGGAACTCCTCGTGCTTGGTATCGGCGGCCTCGCCCCGGTCGCTGATGGTGATGCCATCGACCACCACGTCGGCCCACTGCTTGGCATCGCCCAGGTTGAAGTTCTCGATCTCCAGGCCCGCCGGCAGCAGGTCGGTCAGCAGTGCATCGGGCATCGTGGTGTCGGCGGTGACGGTGACGCGCACGATCAGTGCTTCGCCTTCCTTCAGCGGGCGCGGCGACCACGGTTTGCCATCGGTACCGAAGTAGCTCCGTTCAATACCCAGCACGCTGTTGTCCGGCGCCGGTGCACTGCGCGGGATGCCGGCCACGTCGATGCTGGCGAACATCGGCGGCTGGCCCTGCGGGGTGAAGCGCACGCCGCTGGCCAGTTCACTGGCGCTGAAGTTGCGTCCGAACAGCTTGCGCTCGCCGATGGCTTCGGTGTTGCCACCGATCACCAGTTCACCGGCCACCAGCGCCTTCTGGTTAGCGGCGAGCGCCTTGCCGAGGCGGGCAATCGCCACCTGTTCCTGCGTGCTCAGCCACATCCAGCCGGCATTGCGGCGTGCATCCAGGCCACGACCGAGGTCGACCGCGCGCGCGTCCCAGGCCGGCTTGGCCAGCTTGTTCTCGTGGGTCAGCGCGATCATCAGCGCGTCATCGCGGATCGCGCTGCCGTAGTCGCCGAAGTACGACGGGCGCTCGCTGCTGGACTTGGCGAAGGCCGCCGCCAGCGCGGCCTGGCCACGCTTGGCATCGCCCTGCAGTGACAGCGCCACGCCCAGGTGGACCAGCGACAGGCCGCCCACCGCCTTGCTGCGCTCGTTGTCGTACAGCGTGCGCAGGGTACCGAGCGGTGCACGGTTGACCCGGGCCAGCACGTAGCCCGAATAGGCCTGGTTGGCGAACTTCAGCTTCTCGCGGTCGTCCTGGCCGTAGAACTGGTTGCCGCCGGACAGCAGATCCTCGCTGAGCCGGTTGAGCGCCTTCTGCAGCACATTGTCGGGTACCGCAAAACCGGCATCCTTGGCGTCGAGCAGGAACTCGGTGATGTACGGGGTCAGCCACGGGTTCACGTAGCCGTCGTCACCCCACATCGAGAAGTTGCCGTTGGCCACCTGCATCGACGCCAGGCGACCGAACGCACCTTCCATGCGCTCGCGACGGGTCTTGGCATCCAGGCCGTCGGCACCGAGCATCGACGACGTCGCCTGGTCCAGGATCAGCGCCGCGTAACCCTTGCTGGTGGTCTGCTCGGCACAGCCATATGGATAGTTCAGCGCGCCCTGCAGTGCACTGGCGAACGGAATCGGCGGCAGCGGGCTGACCAGCAGGCGGGCATTGACCGACTCGGCCATCAGGCCATCGGTCAGGCTGTTGTCGAGGCTGACCGCCGCCAGTGGATCGAGCGTACGCACCTGCGAACGCAGCACCTGCGGCCACGCCGCACGCACCGGCAGGTCGTAGCGGCGATCGGCCTTGAAGCCGTTGCCGTCCACCCGCACCCTCACCTTGGCCACGCTGTGGCCTTCGCGTGCCGACAACGGGAAGCTCAGCGTGGTCTTGGCGTCGGCATTCAACTGCACGCTGCGGCTGCCCTCGCCCAGGTTCAACGGGCCCTCGGTTTCCACCTTCACGTTGAACTGGCCCGGCTTGCCGGTGAAGTTCTGCACGTCCAGGGTCACGGTGCTGCGGTCGCCCGGGGCCAGCACGCGCGGCATGCTGGCTTCGGCCAGGATCGGTGCGCGCACGATGGTTTCCACGTCGCGCTTGCCGTACTGGTCATCGCTGTAGACCAGCGCCGACACGCGCAGGGTGCCGTTGAAGTCCGGCACTTTCAGGCGGATGCGGGCATTGCCCTTCGCATCCAGCTGCACCGGGCCGGAGAACAGGTCCACGGTCTGCACGCGCGCGGTCGGGCGCTTGGCCTGCGGCAATGCCTGCAGCGCCATGTCGCCGCCGAACTTCAGCTTGCCGCTGCCGCCATCGAAGCTCTCGATCACCCGGCTGTAGATGTCGTAGGCATCGATACCGAGGCGACGCTGGGCGAAGAAGTGTGCACCGGCGTCGGGCACCGGGAAACGGGTGATGTTGAGGATGCCCACGTCCACCGCCGAAACGGTGACGTGCGCGGTCTTGCCGGCCAGCTGCGGCGCACTGACGGTTACCGGCAGGTCCTGTTCCGGCCGCATCTGCTTGGGCGCGACCAGGCCGACGGCCACGGTGCGGCCCTTGCGGTCCATCGGCACATGCACCACGCCCACGGCACGGGCCGGGGTGATCTTGCTCGGCGCACTGCCGCCGCGGAACACCAGCGCGGTGATGTAGACATCGTGGCGTTCCCAGTCGGCGGTGACCGGGATCTTGAAGGTCGAACCCGGCTTGGCGTCGATGTCCTGCACGTACAGCATGCGGTCGGTCTCGACCATCAGGATGCCCTTGCCGGCGTGCGGCGGGGTCACCGTCACTTCCAGGGTGTCACCGGCCTTGTAGCCGGTCTTGTCCAGGCCCAGCTTGACCTTGTCCGGGCGTGCATCCAGGCCACGGTTGTCATCGCCCCAACTCCAGCCGGCACGGAACGGGTAGCGGCTGGTCAGGCCGGTGGACGGATCGAACACGTCCACCCGGTACTCGCCCCACTCCACCGGGAAATCGAAGGCAACCGCACTGCTGCCGGCATCGACGGTGCGGGTTTCCTTGTTCTCGAAACGGCGGGTGAAATCGTAATCCCAGCGGTTGTCGTTGAAGGTCCAGTGGTAGTCGCGCAGCTCGCGCACCAGGGTGATCTTCAGGCCCTTGGCCGGCTGCGGCGTACCGGCGGCATCCACGCGCATCAGCTCGAAGCGTGCGTTGCCGTTGGCATCGGCACCATCGTCCGGGTTGAACAGCGGCCGCACGCCGACCAGCGCGTTGGCCGGCCACATCACCCGCTTCAGGGTGCGGGTGACCGTGCGGCCACCGGTTTCATACAGGCTGCCGGACAGCACCACGGCGATCGGCGCCTTGGCCTTGGCCGCCTCTTCCGGCAGCGCCACATCCTCACGCAGCTGGCCATTGGCCGGCAGCGTGGTATCGATCACGTCCTTGGCCTCGCGCGGCAGCTGCAGGGTCGGGTCACCGAAGAAATAGCCCGGCAGGCCGTCCACGGGCTTCTGTTCGGCGGCAACCGCCATGCGTGCGGTGAAGCGGTTGCCATCGGCCGGTGCGCCATACAGGTAGGCACCATTGGCCTGCAGGCGCAGGTCCTCACCCGGCTTCAGCGTCTTCTGCGCGCTGTCCAGGTCCAGCTTCATGCGTTCGGGCAGGAACTCCTCGATGCGCAGGGTCATGCCCTGGATCGCTTCCTTGCTGGCCGGGTCGGTGCGGAACTCGACCTGCCAGCGGCCGGTCGGCGCCTCGGCGGGGATCACCTGCTCGAAATTGATGTAGCCCTGGTCGCCCGGCTGCAGGCGGGTCTCGCGGAAGGTCTTGCCGTCGGGCTGCTTCAGGCGCAGGAACACCGGTTGTGCCTTGACCGGCTTGCCGTCGTTGTCGCGCAGCAGCGCGGACAGGCGCACGGTCTCGCCCGGGCGGTACAGGTCGCGCCCGGACCAGGCGTAGACGTCGAACCACGCGTTGTCGCGGCCGGCCACAGCGAACTCGCTCAGGTCCAGCGCCGGCTGGTTGAACGGCAGGAAGCTGGTGTCCTTGCCACTGCTGGCGACCAGCACGTGGGTGGCATCCAGGGTGTAGTTCAGCAGCGCGTTGCCGTTGCCGTCGGTGCTGCCCTTCAGCACCACCTCACCCTTGGCGTCGAGCACGCGCAGGTCGATGCCCTTCAGTGGCGCGCCATCCTTGAGGCCGGCGGTATGGACGAACAGCTTGTCCTTGTAGGCGCGGGTATGCAGGCCGATGTCGCTGACCGAGAAGAACGCGGTATCGAACTCGCCTTCGTAGTCACCGGTGCGCTTGAGCAGGGCGAAGTACAGGCCCGGCTCCTGCAGTTCCTTGATGTCCTGGGTCGGCAGGTAGGTCAGCACCCGCTCGTTCTGCTTGCCCCCCAGGATGAAACGGTTGACGTACACCGGCTCGGCCAGCTTGTTGATCGGGCTGCGCTCGTAGTCGCTGCTCAGCTCCCAGCTGCCACGGCGGCCGCCGCGCTGGTACTGGCTGAAGAAGGTCGGCAGGTCCTTCTCGCGCACGCGCAGGAATTCGACGTCGACTTCGGGCACGTTCACCGAGACCACCGGCAGGCCACGGCTGTCCTTGGCAGGCAGCACGCTGCCCTGCGAGGCGAAGCCAACCACCGGCTTCAGCTCGCCGCTGAACACCTTCTGCTTCAGTTCCTTGCCCAGGCGGCTGCCATCGGCGGCCAGCAGGTCCGGCGAGACCACCAGGCTGAACTCCTTGCCGGCCTCGACGAACGGGTAGCGCAGGGTCAGGCCGTCATCGGACAGCGTCCAGCTGCTGTCCTCGGTGCCGACCTTCTCCTCGAAGCGCACCAGCGTGTCGAAATCCTGGGTGCCGACCAGCGGGCGCGAGAACTCCAGCGCCAGCGACAGGCCGTCATTCTTCTGGTCCGGGTAGGCGCGCAGCAGGGTGAATTCCTTCACCTGCTCGGCCTTGGTGGTGATCGCCTCGCCACTGGCCTTGGGCAGCTGCCCGCTGTCGTTGCGGCAGCCGGCCAGGCCCAGCAACAGGCCTCCTGCCAGTACCGCCGCCGCCCATCCCCACCGCTTCCGCCGTGCCGGACCGCTCATGTCGTCACTCCTTGATCGAGGTGGCCATTATAGGCAGGCCGCGTCAAGGCGTTGGCGCGAATTCGGCAATCGCCCCGGTGCGGGTAGTGCCGGTGCTGGCCGGCAACCGGCATGGCAGGTTGGATGGAATTGCCGGCCAGCGGCCGGCACTACCGATCGCCCTACCCCGGCAGGTACAGGTCCACGTAGTCGGGCACCGGCATTGCCGCCAGCGCCACCGGGTCCAGCGATGCGGCCAGGATGCGCTGTTGCTGGACCGTCGGGAAGCGGTGGGCCAGGTGCCGGCGGAACTTGTCCATCAGCAGCGGAATGCCCTCCTCGCGTCGGCGCGCGTGGCCCAGCGGGTATTCCACCAGTACCTCGGGCAGCTCAGTGCCGTCGCTGAAGCGCACGCTCAGGCCGTTGGCGATGCTGCGCTTGTCCGGGTCCAGGTAGTCGGCGCTGAGCTGCGGATCCTCATGACAGGCCATCTTCGCGCGCAGGGCATCGATGCGCGGATCAGTGGCAACGTCGTCCTCGTAATCCTCGGCCACCAGCCGCCCGTGCAGCAGCGCGATGGCGACCATGTACTGCACGCAGTGGTCGCGGTCGGCCGGGTTATGCAGCGGGCCCTGCTTGTCGATGATGCGGATGCAGGCTTCCTGGGTCCGGATCGCGATGTGCGCGATGTCCTCGACCCGCCGCCCCGTCGCACGCAACTGCTGGTGCAGCGTGATGGCCGCCTCCACCGCGGTCTGGCCATGGAACTCGGCCGGGTAGCTGATCTTGAAGAGCACGTTCTCCATCACGTAGCTGCCCAGCGGTCGCCCCAGCGTCAGTGCCTTGCCATGCATCGACACCGCTTCAAAGCCCCAGGTCGGCGCGCTGAGCACGCTGGGGTAGCCCATCTCGCCACTGGCCGCTATCAGCGCCAGCCGCACGCCACGGCTGGTCGCGTCGCCGGCTGCCCAGCTCTTGCGCGAGCCGGTGTTGGGTGCGTGCCGGTAGGTGCGCAGGGCCTGGCCATCGACCCAGGCCAGCGACAACGCATTGAGCATGCGTTCGCGATCCAGGCCGAGCAGCTGCGCAACCACGGCGGTGGTGGCCACTTTGACCAGCACCACGTGGTCCAGCCCGACCCGGTTGAAGGAATTCTCCAGCGCCAGCACGCCCTGAATCTCGTGCGCCTTGATCATCGCCAGCAGCACGTCGCGCACGGTCGGCGGGGGGCGCCGCAGGGCCTGCGCGTTGCGGCCCAACCAATCGCAGACGGCAAGGATGCCACCCAGGTTGTCCGAAGGGTGCCCCCATTCGGCCGCCAGCCAGGTATCGTTGAAATCCAGCCAGCGCACCATCGCGCCGATGTTGAAGGCGGCCTGCACCGGGTCCAGCACGTAGTGCGTACCCGGAACGCGCGCGCCGTTGACCACGCTGATGCCCGGCACCAGTGGACCAAGCAGTTTGCTGCAGGCCGGGAAGGACAGCGCTTCCAGGCCGCAGCCCAGCGTGTCGAGCAGGCAGTGGTGTGCGGTCTGGAACGCCAGGGGTGAGTCGATGCGCGCCTCGCGCACGTAGTCGACGATGCCCACCAGCAGCGCATCCCACGCTGCACGCTCGTTGGATGGGGTGTGGCTGTCGGACATTATCGGTCTCCTCGCCGGAAAGCAGGTCAGGTCGCGCGTCCCGGTAGCCGCCAACCTTGGTTGGCGCTTGCATGCCAACCAAGGTTGGCATCTACCAGAGCACTACTCGGCCGGCACCCGCACCTTGCCTTCCATCAGCACGCGGGCACTGCGGCTCATGATGGCCTTGGTCACCGTCCACTGGCCGTCAACGAGACCGGCCTGCGCACCCACGCGCAAGGTGCCGGAGGGATGGCCGAAGGTCACCGCTTCGCGTTCGCCGCCTCCAGCAGCGCGATTGACCAGCGTGCCCGGAATCGCTGCTGCGGTGCCGATCGCCACGGCGGCAGTCCCCATCATCGCGTGGTGCAGCTTGCCCATCGACAACGCACGCGCATGCAGGTCGATCGCCGACGCCGGAATGGCCTTGCCACTGGACGACACGTAGTCCTGCGCCGGTGCCACGAAGGCCACCTTCGGCGTGTGCTGGCGGGTGGCCGCATCTTCCAGGTTCTTGATCAGACCCATGCGCAAGGCGCCGTAGGCGCGGATGGTCTCGAACTTCTGCAGCGCGGCCTTGTCTTCGTTGATCGCCGGCTGCAGTTCGGTGCCGGTGTAGCCCAGGTCGGCCGCATTGAGGAAGATGGTCGGAATGCCGGCGGTGATCATGGTCACCTCGAAACTGCCAACGCCCGGCACGTCCAGGGTATCGACCAGGTTGCCGGTCGGGAACATCGCGCCCGCATCGCCGTCATCGGACGGATCGATGAACTCCAGCTGGATCTCGGCCGCCGGGAAGGTCACGCCATCCAGCTCGAAATCACCGGTCTCCTGCACTTCGCCATCGCGCATCGGCACGTGGGCGATGATGGTCTTGCCGATGTTGGCCTGCCAGATGCGCACGGTGCACAGGCCATCGCGCGGTACGCGGGCCGGATCGATCAGCCCATTGGCGATCGCGAACGGACCCACCGCGGTGCTGAGATTGCCGCAGTTGCCGCTCCAGTCGACGAAGGCGGTGTCGATCGAGACCTGGCCGTACAGGTAGTCCACATCGTGATCCGGCACCGAGGCGGTGGAGATGATCACGCACTTGCTGGTGCTGGAGGTGGCGCCGCCCATGCCGTCAGTCTGCTTGCCATACGGATCGGGCGAGCCGATCACGCGCATCAGCAGCGCATCGCGTGCGGCGCCCTGCACCCGCGCGGCTTCTGGCAGGTCCTGCAGGCGGAAGAACACGCCCTTGCTGGTGCCACCGCGCATGTAGGTGGCGGGAATACGGAGTTGCGGGAGGAAGGTCATGGATGTGTTCCTTGCAAAGAAAGACGGCCCGTTACCGGGCCGTCGGTTGCCTTACGCCACCTTGGCGCCTTCCAGGAAGTCCTGGGCGAAGCGCTGCAGCACGCCACCGGCTTCGTAGATCGCCACTTCCTCGTCGCTGTCCAGGCGGCAGGTGACCGGCACGACCAGGTCCTGGCCGTCGCGGCGGTGGATGACCAGGGTCAGGTCGGCGCGCGGGGTGCGCTCGCCCACCACGTCGAAGGTCTCGGTGCCATCGATGCCCAGGGTCAGGCGGGTGGTGCCCGGCTTGAACTCCAGCGGCAGCACGCCCATGCCGATCAGGTTGGTGCGGTGGATGCGTTCGAAGCCTTCGGCCACGATCGCTTCCACACCGGCCAGGCGCACGCCCTTGGCGGCCCAGTCACGCGAGCTGCCCTGGCCGTAGTCGGCACCGGCAATGATGATCAGCGGCTGCTTGCGCTCCATGTAGGTCTCGATCGCTTCCCACATGCGCATCACCTTGCCTTCCGGCTCCACGCGCGCCAGCGAACCCTGCTTCACGCTGCCATCGTCGTTGCGCACCATTTCGTTGAACAGCTTCGGGTTGGCGAAGGTGGCGCGCTGCGCGGTCAGGTGGTCACCGCGGTGGGTGGCGTAGGAATTGAAGTCCTCTTCCGGCAGGCCCATCTTCGCCAGGTACTCACCGGCGGCACTGGAGGCCAGGATCGCGTTGGACGGCGACAGGTGGTCGGTGGTGATGTTGTCCGGCAGCACCGCCAGCGCGCGCATGCCCGACAGCGTGCGCTCGCCGGCCAGTGCGCCCTCCCAGTACGGCGGACGACGGATGTAGGTGCTCTGCGGGCGCCAGTCGTACAGCGGGCTGACCGCCGCGCCATGCTCCACGCGCACGTTGAACATCGGGTTGTAGACGCGGCGGAACTGCTCCGGCTTCACCGAGGCCTTGACCACGGCGTCGATCTCGGCATCGCTGGGCCAGATGTCCTTCAGGCGCACTTCGTTGCCGTCGGCGTCCACGCCCAGCACGTCCTTCTCGATATCGAAGCGGACGGTGCCGGCGATGGCATAGGCGATCACCAGCGGCGGCGACGCCAGGAAAGCCTGCTTCGCATACGGGTGGATGCGGCCATCGAAGTTGCGGTTGCCCGACAGCACGGCCGTGGCGTACAGGTCGCGATCGATGATCTCCTGCTGGATGGCCGGATCGAGCGCGCCGCTCATGCCGTTGCAGGTGGTGCAGGCGAAGGCGACGATGCCGAAGCCCAGCTTTTCCAGGTCCGGCAGCAGGCCGGCTTCTTCCAGGTACAGCTGCACCGCCTTCGAGCCCGGCGCCAGCGAGGACTTCACCCACGGCTTGCGCAGCAGGCCACGTTCATTGGCCTTGCGCGCCAGCAGTGCGGCAGCGATCACGTTGCGCGGGTTGGAGGTGTTGGTGCAGCTGGTGATGGCGGCGATGATCACCGCGCCATCCGGCATCAGCCCCTGCGCCTGCTCGGCCTTGCCCGCTGCCAGCTTGGCCTCGTCGGCGATGCCGCGCTCGGCCAGCTCGGCGGTGGCCACGCGCTTGTGCGGGTTGGATGGACCGGCCATGTTGCGCACCACGCTGGACAGGTCGAAGCGCAGCACGCGCTCGTACTGTGCGGTGGCCAGGTCGTCGGCCCACAGGCCGGTGGTGCGCGCATAGTTTTCCACCAGTGCCACCTGCGATTCCTCGCGTCCGGTCAGGCGCAGGTAATCGATGGTCTGCCCGTCGATGTAGAACATCGCGGCGGTCGCGCCGTATTCGGGGCACATGTTGGAAATGGTGGCGCGGTCACCGATGGTCAGTGCCGCAGCCCCCTCGCCGAAGAACTCAAGGTACGCACCGACCACGCGCTCCTTGCGCAGGAATTCGGTCAGCGCCAGCACCACGTCGGTGGCGGTGATGCCCGGCTGCGGCCTGCCGGTCAGCTCGACGCCGATGATGTCCGGCAGCCGCATCCACGAGGCACGACCGAGCATCACGTTCTCGGCTTCCAGGCCGCCCACACCGATCGCGATCACGCCCAGCGCATCCACGTGCGGGGTGTGGCTGTCGGTGCCCACGCAGGTGTCGGGGAACGCCACCCCGTCCTGCACGTAGACCACCGGCGACATCTTCTCCAGGTTGATCTGGTGCATGATGCCGTTGCCCGGCGGAATCACGTCCACGTTCTGGAACGCCTGCTTGGTCCAGTCGATGAAGTGGAAACGGTCTTCGTTGCGGCGATCCTCGATCGCACGGTTCTTCTCGAACGCCTGCGGGTCGAAACCACCGCACTCCACCGCCAGCGAGTGGTCGACGATCAGCTGCACCGGCACCACCGGATTGACCTTGGCCGGGTCACCGCCCTTGTCGGCAATCGCATCGCGCAGGCCGGCCAGGTCAACCAGTGCGGTCTGGCCGAGGATGTCGTGGCAGACCACGCGCGCGGGGAACCATGGGAAATCGAGGTCGCGGCGGCGCTCTATCAGCTGCTTCAGCGAGTCGCCGAGCGTGGCCGGATCGCAGCGGCGCACCAGGTTCTCGGCCAGCACGCGCGAGGTGTACGGCAGAGTGGCATAGGCGCCGGGCTGGATCGCATCGACGGCGGCGCGCGCGTCGAAATAGTCCAGCGCGCTGCCGGGGAGGTTCTTGCGGTAATCGGTATTCATGGGCTGGCGGAATGCTTGGGGCGGGCCGGGTGCCGGCGGTGCGGCGGCGAAAGCATCCGGCCGGCACGCGGCCGGCCGGATGAGTACAGCAGGTGGATCAGACGCGCTTGTCGATGGCGACGAAGTCGCGGTCTTCCGGACCGATGTAATTGGCGCTCGGGCGGATGATCTTGCCGTCGATGCGCTGCTCGATGATGTGCGCGCTCCAGCCGGCGGTGCGGGCGATTACGAACAGCGGAGTGAACATCGCGGTCGGCACGCCCATCATGTGGTAGCTGACGGCGCTGAACCAGTCCAGGTTCGGGAACATCTTCTTGATGTCCCACATCACCGATTCCAGGCGCTCGGCGATGTCGTACATCTTCATGCTCGACTGCTCTTCGGACAGCTCCCGGGCCACGTCCTTGATCACCTTGTTGCGCGGATCGGAGACGGTATAGACCGGGTGGCCGAAGCCGATCACCACTTCCTTGCGCTCGACGCGGGCCTTGATGTCTTCCTCGGCTTCATCCGGGTTGTCGTAGCGCTTCTGCACTTCGAACGCCACTTCGTTGGCGCCGCCATGCTTGGGACCGCGCAGCGCGCCGATGCCACCGCAGATCGCGCTGTACATGTCGCTGCCGGTGCCGGCGATGACGCGGCAGGTGAAGGTCGAGGCGTTGAACTCGTGCTCCGCGTACAGGATCAGCGAGGTGTGCATCGCCTTCACCCACGACTCCTGCGGCTTCTCGCCGTGCAGCAGGTGCAGGAAGTGGCCACCGATCGAGTCGTCATCGGTTTCCACGTCGATGGCGCGGCCGTTGTGGCTCCAGTGGTACCAGTACAGCAGCATCGAACCGAGGCAGGCCATCAGCTTGTCGGCAATGTCGCGCGCGCCTGGATGGTTGTGGTCATCCTTCTCCGGCGCCACGCAGCCGAGCACGGACACGCCGGTGCGCATCACGTCCATCGGATGCGCCGACGGCGGCAGCTCTTCCAGCGCGGCCTTCACCGCGGCGGGGATGCCACGCAGCGACTTCAGCTTGGCCTTGTACGAAACCAGCTCGGCGCGGGTCGGCAGCTTGCCGTGCACCAGCAGGTAGGCGATTTCCTCGAACTCGCTGGTGTTGGCCAGGTCCAGGATGTCGTACCCGCGGTAGTGCAGGTCGTTGCCGCTGCGGCCCACGCTGCACAGCGCGGTGTTGCCGGCCGCGGTGCCGGACAGGGCGACGGACTTCTTCGGCTTGAAGGTCGGGGTTGCGGTCGTATCGTTCATGTTTCCCTCCGAAACTTGATGGTGCAGGGTACTGCTTATTTCTTGGCGGCGAACAGCGCATCGAGCTGCTGCTCGAAGGCGTGGTAGCCGATGCGGTCGTACAGCTCTTCGCGGGTCTGCATGGTCTCCACCACGTTGCGCTGGTGGCCATCGCGGCGCACCGCCTGGTAGACGTTCTCGGCCGCCTTGTTGGCCGCGCGGAACGCCGACAGCGGGAACAGCTGGATGGCAACGCCGGCCGAGGCCAGTTCATCGCTACTGAACAGCGGGGTGGCGCCGAATTCGGTGATGTTGGCCAGCACCGGCACCTTCACCGCGTCGACGAAGCGACGGTAGGTGTCCAGGTCGTAGGCCGCCTCGGCGAAGATGCCGTCGGCACCGGCCTCGACACAGGCGATGGCACGCTCGATGGCCTTGTCCACGCCGTCCACCTGGATGGCGTCGGTACGCGCGATCAGGAAGAAGTCCGGGTCGGTCTTGGCATCGGCGGCAGCCTTCACGCGGTCGACCATTTCACCCTGCGAGACGATCTCCTTGCCCGGGCGGTGACCGCAGCGCTTGGCGCCAACCTGGTCTTCGATGTGGCAGGCAGCCGCGCCGGCCTTGATCAGCGACTTCACGGTGCGCGCGATGTTGAACGCGCTCGGGCCGAAGCCGGTATCGATGTCCACCATCAACGGCAGGTCGCAGACATCGGTGATGCGGCGCACGTCCACCAGCACGTCTTCCAGGGTGTTGATGCCCAGGTCCGGCAGGCCCAGCGAGCCTGCGGCAACACCACCGCCGGACAGATAGATGGCGCGGAAGCCGGCGCGCTTGGCCAGCAGGGCGTGGTTGGCGTTGATGGCGCCGATCACCTGCAGCGGCGATTCGGCAGCCAGCGCCTCACGGAAGCGGGCACCGGCGGAGAAAGGGGCGGAAGCGGTCATGCGGCGATCCAGGTTGAAGTACGGGACAGAGGGCGCAAGCCCCATGCCAAGCTGCAAGCCGTTGATTTCACAGGCATGACCACCCCGCAACAGTGAAACATATGAAACATTGAAACAGATGTATCATGAAACACTTCTACCAATCGCTGCCCCCATGTACCTGCCCCGCTCCCCGCTGCGCCACGCCGATGCCGACCCCGGCCGCCCGGTGATCTGGACCGTCAGCGTCTCGCGCCTGACCGGCCTGCTCGGCGACGTCATTCCCGAGTTCGACCGCCGCGCGCGCATCGAGCAGATCAACCTCGGCTTCGAGGAAGCGGTGGACGTGATCGGCCAGCGTCTGCGCCGCGAGCACTGCGACGTAGTGATCGCCGGCGGCTCCAATGCGGCCTGGCTGCGCGGCCGGCTGGAGTTGCCACTGGTGCCGATCCAGGCCAACGGCTTCGACCTGATGGAAGCGCTGGCCCGTGCCCGCCGCATCGCCAGCCGCATCGGCCTGGTCACCCACGCCAGCGACGTACCCGTGTTCAGCAACTTCCAGCAGAGTTTCGGCCTGGATATCGAGCATCGCCGCTTCGTCACCCGCGAGGACGCGCGCGACTGCATTGCTGACCTGCGCGCCAATGGCATCGAGGTGATCGTCGGCACCGGTATGGCCATCGACCACGCCGAACAAGCCGGCCTGCCCGGCGTGCTGCTGTACTCCGCCGATTCGGTACGGCAGGCGTTCGAACACGCCCTCGAACTGACCCAGACCCTGGCCCGCTCCAGTGGCAACCGATCCACCCCGCGCCGGCGCCCTGCAGCGCGTGCCGATACGCACGAACTGCTCGGCGACAGCGACGCGATGGCGCAGGTGCGCGCACAGATCGCGCTCTACGCACCGCACGACAGCACCGTGCTGGTCACCGGCGAAACCGGCACCGGCAAGGAACTGGTAGCGCGCCAACTGCACGCCGCCAGTGGCCGTCGTGGCCGCTTCGTGGCACTGAACTGCGGCGCCATCAGCGAATCACTGCTGGAAGCGGAACTGTTCGGCTACAGCGACGGCGCCTTCACGGGTGCACGGCGCGGTGGTCGCGTCGGCCTGGTCGAGGCCGCCGATGGCGGTACGTTGTTCCTGGATGAGATCGGCGAACTGCCGCTGCCGTTGCAGACCCGCCTGCTGCGCGTGCTGGAAGAACGCGAGGTGCTGCGTGTCGGCGCTACTGAACCGACCGCAGTCGACCTGCGCGTGGTGGCCGCCACCCTGCAGTCGCTGGAGCAGCGCGCGGCGACCGGCAGCTTCCGTCGCGACCTGTATTACCGGCTGGCCGCACTACGCATCGCCCTGCCCCCGCTGCGTGCGCGGCGCAGTGACATCCCGCTGCTGGCACAGCACTTCTTCCGCCAGCTGCGCGGCATCGACGCGCCACTGGATGAGGCGGCGCTGGCGCTACTGTGCGCGGCCGAGTGGCCGGGAAACGTGCGCGAGCTGCGCAATCTGGTCGATCGCCTGCGCATCCACTGGCAGCCCGGTGAAGGGCTGATTGATGCCGCGCGACTGCTGCAACTGGCACCCGAGCTGGTGAATGAAGGTGCCCCTGCACTGACGGTGGAAAGCAACGGCAAGCGGCCGCCGCGTGCGCAGTTGGAAACGCTGTTGCAGGAACACCGCAATGACCGTGAGGGCATGGCACAGGCGTTGGGGGTATCCCGCACCACGCTGTGGCGCTGGCTGCGCGCAGAAGGGTTGTAGAAGTCGAGCTTGCTCGACTGCTTCATCTAAGCCGCCCGATCATCATCGTTGATGTACCAAACAATGAAATCTACGAAATTCTTCCAACGGGCAGGAGTTTTACCTGAAAGAAACTGATCATGCCGAGCCAGGCAATAGTCATGCACAACTTCCTTTCGCACATCGTATAAATACATCCCCTCACCTTCGTCAGATGACAACGGAAGAAAATCCGCTGGGAGCTCGTAACGATCCCAAACGTACTCAGCCTGGTCTGGAATCTTCGGAATTCCAGGACCAACGATACGCAACAATTCAAGCCTACCGCTCACAGCAGGCAGCGCGCCATTGACCGCCATGTAAAAAATCCACATATCGCAGTGAGGAGCAACGCCCAAGCGACGCATGACGTCGGCCGCCGAAGCGCAATCAGGATTCCGACGATCCGGGTACGCGCGAACCACGCGCTGGATCAGATCATTCATCCGCATTCAACTGCCTCCGCATCACTCAATGTTCAACGCGCGCAGCGCGCTTCGATCGCGAACCGTCCACTCCCCACTGCGGCAATCCATAGCAGCAGTACGCCCAGCGGCACTTCGCTCAGGTAGAAGAACCAGCTCAGCCAATCCGGCACGCTCAGTCCCGCAGGAATGCGCGCGATACCATCGGTCAGCGCCGCCACTGCGCAGATCGCCGCCAGCAGCAGGGCCGAAGGGCGGCTCACCAGCCCCAGCACAAGCAGGCCGCCGGCGATCCATTCAATCGCACCGAGCACCGGCGCACTGAATACCGGGAACGGGATACCCGCATCGACCAGCGTATGCACCATGCGCTCGCGCCCGGCGTCAGTGAACACCTTGTTCCAACCGGAGACGCAGAACATCACCCCGGCCACGATGCGGGCGAGCAACAGCAGGAGCGCTTCCACGCCGCGACGCGGGGGAGGTACGGCGAACAGGCATCGCCAGGAAGGCATGGCAACTCCGGAAGTCGAGATCATCCGTCGGAGTGTGCCGGTTGGTTGCCTGCCCGCAGATGAAGCAAGCCGGTCCATTTGCGACAGCCTGCTCTTGTAGAGTCGAGCCCTGCTCGACTGCCTCATGCGTCGGGGCAGCAGCCGAGCATGGCACGGCTCTACAACCGCCGTGCGTCGGCCAGCAGAAGCTCAATTTCCTCCACCTGCACCACCGGCACCTGCCACGGGTGATGCGGCGCGATGCCCTGTTCGAAGATGCGCTGCAGCCGCTGCGGATCGCGCGGCAGGCAGAATTCCAGGCGTACGCTGTCGACCACTTCGGTGCGCCCCGCCTCACCCTGTACGGGCGACGCACCCACGCGCGGGCGGAACTGTTCGAACCCCGGCGCCGACCACCACATCCCGTGCTCGTAGTCGCCGGCCGCCAGCGCGTCCACCGCCAGGATGCCCTGCTTCACCGCGCCCAGTGCTGCCGACGGCACGAACACCACCACGCGATACAGCGCCACGCGATTCACGCCGATGGCTCCAGTGGCAAGCGGAAATAGACCACCCGTTCGGTCTCTTCGAAGCCGCAGGCCCGATGCGCGGCGTGAGCCTGCACGTCTTCCACGCGACTGTCCGAAGCCAGTTCGCGGCAGCCCGCATCGCGCGTCCACGCCTGCACCGCCGCCAGCAGGGCGCGGCCGACGCCGCGGCCTTGCCACTGCGGCTGCACGTACCAGCCCTCCAGGAACCCCACCGGCGAAGACTCGGTGCCGTTCACGTAGTCATGGCGCAGGCGCACTTCAGCGAAACCAACCGCCTCGCCATCCGCCGCACAGGCCAAGAACACAGCACCTTCGGCATCTGCCAGCGACTGCGTCAGTTCCTCCAGCGGATCATCGGCATCAGGCCACAGGCCGAGACGCAACTGCGCCCACGCGGCCGCATCGGCCGGCGTGGCCTGGCGGATCGTGGGCGCGCTGTCGATCACGGATACAGCAGGCGCTTGCTCCAGCGCCCTTCAGCACCGGCTTCATAGCACCAGCGCTCGTGCAGGCGGAACTGCGCGCCGTACCAGAACTCGATGCGGTCGGGCACCACGCGCAGGCCGCTCCAGCCGTCCGGGCGCGGCACGTCCTTGCCCTCGAAGCGGGCTTCGACCTCGGCCACGCGCGCATCGAATTCCTCGCGCGTGGCCAGCGTCTTCGACTGCTGCGAGGCCCACGCGCCGATCTGGCTCATGCGCGGGCGGCTGGCGAAATAGGCATCGGCTTCGGCATCGGCGACCTGCTCGACGCGACCCTCGATGCGCACCTGGATACCGGCCTCGCGCAGGCTGCGCCACAGGAACAACAGCGCGGCCTGCGGATTGGCCTGCAGCTCCCGGCCCTTATGGCTGTCCAGGTGGGTGTAGAACACGAAACCACGCTCGTCGAACGCCTTCAGCAGCACGGTACGTGCCGAGGGACGGCCGTGCGTATCGGCAGTGGCCACGGTCATCGCGTTCGGCTCGACCTCGCGGCTCTGTTTGGCTTCTTCGAACAGGCCGGTAAACGTGGACAGGGCTTCGGCGTACAGGTCGCTCATGATTGCGTTCTTCTCACACGGATTGGGCTATTGTGGCTGCATGGCCGCTGCTGCGTATATGCCCCAGGTGAAAGGATTCCCCGAAACATTGGCCGAACAGGTGCTGGACGATGCACTGGGCAGTGGCGCAGCGGTTCCAGTATTGGCGATCAGCGGCCTGCAGGGGAGCGGCAAATCGACGCTGGCCGCGCAGGTCGTGGCCCGCGCCCAGGCACGCGGCCTGAACGCAGCCACGCTGTCGATCGACGACGTCTACCTGACCCGCGCACAGCGCCAACGGCTGGCCCGCCAGGTGCACCCACTGCTGATCACCCGCGGCCCACCCGGCACCCATGACCTGCCGCTGGCCCATGCGGTATTGAACGCCGTGGCCGCACGCCAGCCCTTCGCAATGCCGCGTTTCGACAAGCTGGCCGACGAGCGCCTGCCCGAAGCGCAATGGCCGCGTCTGCAACAACCGCTGGACCTGCTGGTGTTCGAAGGCTGGTTCCTGGGCACGCCCGCGCAGGATGACGCTGCGCTGGACAGCCCGTTGAACGCACTGGAACGCGAGGCCGACGCCGATGGCCGCTGGCGGCGCTGGTGCAACCAGGCGCTGGCCCGTGACTACCCGGCGTTGTGGCAGCGCTGCGACCGCCTGTGGTTCCTGCAACCGCCGGATTTCGCGGTGGTACCGCGCTGGCGCTGGCAGCAGGAGCAGAACCTGCAGGCCGCGCAGCCGGGCCGGCACGGCATGAGCCGGCCGCAGCTGGAGCGTTTCGTGCAGTACTACGAGCGGGTCAGCCGGCAGGCACTGCGCACGCTTCCCACGCTCGCCGACCACGTCGTGGTCCTGGACGGCCAGCGGCAGGTGCAGGCCGTGCGCTGAGCGCGGCTATTCCACCAGGAAGGTCACCCGCAGGTTGACCCGCCATTCGGTGATCTCGCCGCTGCCGTTGGTGACCACCTTGGTCTCGTTCACCCAGGCGCCCTGGATGCCCTTGACCGTCTCGGAGACCTTCTTCAGCCCGCTGCGCACGGCGTCCTCCACGCTTTTCGGCGAGGAGGCGGTGATTTCGATGACCTTGGCGACCGTCATGGCCTGTACTCCGGCTGGCGCGGGAGACCCCGCTGGAACGCCTACCCTGACGTGAAGAACGTAAAGGCCAGGGCACGGAGGTGTTAGCATCAGAGGGCATGAATCCTGCTCCGAACCTGATCCTGATCGGCCCGATGGGCGCCGGCAAAACCTGCATCGGCCGCCGCCTGGCCGAGCGCTTCACGCTGGACTTCGTCGATGTCGACCAGGCCATCGTCGATGCCGCCGGTGCCAGCATCCCGACCATCTTCGAGCACGCTGGCGAAGCCGGTTTCCGCAACCATGAACGCGAGGCCCTGGCCCGCGTGCTGGAAGGCCGCGGCCAGCTGGTCTCCACCGGCGGCGGCGCGGTGCTGGACCCCGGCAACCGTGCACTGATTGCCCGGCGCGGCTTCGTGGTCTACCTGCGGGTCAGCGTGGCCGCGCAGCTGGAACGCCTGGCCCGCGACAAGGGCAGGCCGCTGCTGCAGCGCCCGGACCGCGAGCAGGTGCTGCAGGATCTGGCCGCACAGCGCGACCCGCTGTACCGCGAACTGGCCGACCTCACCCTCGATACCGACCCGTATACCGCTGCCGACGCGACTGCCCAACTGGTAGTCAGGCTGGCCACGCAATGGCAGCGCCAGGACATGACCGCATGACTTCCCCCGCCCTGCTGCAGGTCGCCGTTGGCGGCGATCGCCCCTACTCCATCACCATCGGCGCCGGTGCCCTGGCCGATGGCGCTGCACTGGTTTCACACGTGCGCGGCCGCCATGTGCTGCTGCTCAGCGATAGCGAAGTGGCTCCGCGCTATCTGGCGTCGGTCAAGCAGACGCTGCTCGCCGCTCGCCCTGACCTGATCATCGGCGAGCACGTGCTGGCCGCGGGCGAAGCCTCCAAGACGCTGGCCGAATTCGGCCGCGCGATCGAAGCACTGGCCGCGCTCGGCGCCACCCGCGACGCCTGTGTGTTCGCCCTCGGCGGCGGCGTGGTCGGTGACCTTGCCGGTTTTGCCGCCGCCTGCTGGATGCGCGGCGTGGACTGCGTGCAGCTGCCGACCACCCTGTTGGCGATGGTCGATTCGTCGGTGGGCGGCAAGACCGCGGTCGACATCCCTGCCGGCAAGAACCTGGTCGGCGCGTTCCATCCACCGCGTGCGGTGATCGCTGATACCCGCGTGCTGGCCACCCTGCCGCCGCGCGAACTGCGCGCGGGCCTGGCCGAAGTGGTGAAGTACGGCGCGCTGGGCGATGCGGTGTTCTTCGAATGGCTGCAGCAGCATGCCGATGCGCTGCTGGCCGGCGAGGATGCCGCGCTGGCCGAAGCCATCGCGCGCAGCTGCCGGCACAAGGCCGCCATCGTCGAGCGCGATCCGTTCGAGAAGGGCGAACGTGCCCTGCTCAACCTCGGGCATACCTTCGGCCATGCCATCGAGACCGAACAGGGCTACTCGGCTCCGGGCCGCGATGCGCTGAACCATGGCGAGGCGGTGGCGGTGGGCATGGTGCTGGCGGCAAAGCTGTCCACCGACCTGGGCCTGGCCGACGATGCCGACCGCGCACGCCTGCAGGCGCTGCTGGAACGCCTCGGCCTGCCGGTGGCAATCCCGGCCGGCCTCGACCCGCAGGCCCTGCTCGGCCGCATGCGCCTGGACAAGAAGAACGTGGCCGGCCGCCTGCGCCTGGTGTTGTGGCGCGGGATGGGCCGTGCCGAAGTGGTGCCGGACGTCGATGAGGCGGCGGTACTGAAGGTGCTGGCGGTCCGGTAGTGCCGGCCGCTGGCCGGCAACGTCAGCAACGGGGAAGCCGGCCAGCAGCCGGCACTACCACGTTGCGGCAGGGGTCACCCCTGCCCCGCTACAATCGGCGCCATGCACGTCTACCTGCAACATCCCGACGCCGGTGCACAGGCACCGCGCTTCCTGCGCCTGAGCCTGCTGCCGGACCTGTTCGGCGGCTGGGAGCTGCTGCGCGAGAGCGGTCGCGTCGGTGGCCGCTCGCAGCTGCGGCGCGAGCTGTTCCTGCAGGCCGACGACGCCCGCCACGCCTTTGAGAAGGCCCGCGATGCCGAACTGCATCGCGGCTTCCAGATCCTTTCGCACGGCGACTGACGCCGCTGCTCCTCCCGTCCAAGGAATGCCCATCGTGACCAGCCCTCTCCGCAACGATCGCCTGCTGCGCGCCCTGCGCCGCGAACCGGTGGACTGCACCCCCGTCTGGCTGATGCGCCAGGCCGGCCGCTATCTGCCGGAATACCGCGCGACCCGGGCCAAGGCCGGCAGCTTCCTGGCCATGGCCAAGACCCCGGAGATCGCCTGCGAAGTCACCCTGCAGCCGCTGCGCCGGTTCCCGCTGGACGCAGCCATCCTGTTCTCGGACATCCTCACCATTCCCGATGCGATGGGCCTCGAGCTGTACTTCGTCGAAGGCGAAGGCCCGAAGTTCCGCCATCCGGTGCGTGATGAAGCGGCCATCGCCAAGCTGGCGGTGCCGGACATGGAGCAGGACCTGGGCTACGTGATGGATGCGGTACGCCTGATCCGCCGCGAGCTGGACGGCCAGGTGCCGCTGATCGGCTTCTCCGGCAGCCCCTGGACGCTGGCCTGCTACATGGTGGAAGGCGGCGGCAGCAAGGATTTCGCACGCATCAAGGCGATGGCGCTGAACCATCCGCAGGCGCTGCACCGCCTGCTGGAAGTCACCACCGACGCGGTGATCGCCTACCTCGGTGCGCAACGCGCGGCCGGTGCGCAGGCGCTGCAGGTGTTCGACACCTGGGGGGGCGTGCTGTCCCCGGCGATGTACCGCGAGTTCTCGCTGCGTTACCTGCAGCGGATTGCACAGGGCCTGGATCGCGGCGAAGGCAGCGAGCGCACGCCGCTGATCCTGTTCGGCAAGGGCACCGGCCTGCACCTGGAAGCACTGTCGCAGACCGGCGCCGATGCACTTGGCCTGGACTGGACGCTGGACCTGGACGAGGCAATGCGCCGCACCGGTGGTCGCGTCGCCCTGCAGGGCAACCTCGACCCGACCACGCTGTACGCCTCGCCGGATGCGATCGCCACGGCGGCAGCGCGCGTGCTCGACACCTATGCCGCCGGCAACGGCGGCTCGCGCGAAGGCCATGTGTTCAATCTCGGCCACGGCATGTCGCCGGACATGGACCCGGCGCACGTGCAGGTCCTGGTCGACGCGGTGCACGCGCACAGCCAACGCTGAGCATTCCGTATGCCATCACGGCGCGATGTTGATCGCGCCGTGACCCGCAGTGCGCGATCATGGCGGCCCCCACGCTGCACCGGCCACACCCCATGTCCACATCGCCATCGACCTACAACCGCCAGCGCCCCCTGCTATGGCTGGTGTCCCTGGCGATCTTCATGCAGATGCTGGACTCGACCATCGTCAACACGGCGTTGCCGGCGATGGCGGCCAGCCTGGGCGAGAGCCCGCTGCAGATGCAGTCGGTGGTGTTCAGCTATGCGCTGGCGGTCGCCACCTTCATTCCCGCCTCGGGCTGGATCGCCGACCGCTATGGCACCCGGCGCACCTTCCTGGTGGCGATCATCCTGTTCACCCTCGGCTCGCTGGCCTGCGCGTTGGCCCAGCACCTGCACCAGCTGGTCGGCGCGCGCGTGCTGCAGGGCATCGGCGGTGCGATGCTGCTGCCGGTCGGTCGGCTGGCGGTGATGCGCTCGGTGCCGCGCGAGGATTTCCTGCGTGCGATGAGCTTCATCGCCATCCCCGCGCTGGTCGGCCCGCTGATCGGGCCGACGCTGGGCGGCTGGCTGGTCGAGATCGCCTCATGGCACTGGGTGTTCCTGATCAACCTGCCGATCGGCGTGATCGGTTTCATCGCCGCGATGAAGATCATGCCCGACCACTACGCCAGCCATCGCACCCGTTTCGACCTGCGCGGCTACATCATGCTGGCCTTTGCGATGGTGGTGCTGTCGCTGGCATTGGACGGCATCTCCGGACTCGGCACCCCGCACGCGCTGGTGATGTTGATGACGGTCGCGGGCCTGGCTGCGCTGGTGGGCTACTGGCTGCATGCCGCCAATTCCACCGCGCCCTTGTTCTCGCTGGCCCTGTTCCGCGTACCCAGCTACCGCATCGGAATCCTCGGCAACCTGTTCTCGCGCATCGGCAGCAGCGCCATGCCGATGCTGATCCCGCTGCTGCTGCAGGTCGGCCTCGGTCTGGGCCCGATGAACGCCGGCCTGATGATGGTACCGGTGGCGGCCGCCGGCATGGTCTCAAAGAAACTGGCAGTGAAGCTGGTCGAACGGTACGGCTATCGCCGCGTGCTGATGACCAACACCGTGCTGGTGGGGCTGGCAATGGCCAGCTTCATCCTGATGACACCTGGCCAGCACCTGGCCTGGCGCCTGGTGCAGCTTGCGTTCTTCGGCGCGGTCAATTCATTGCAGTTCACCGTGATGAACACCGTGACGTTGCGCGACCTTGATCGCGAATTCGCCAGTTCCGGCAACAGCCTGCTGTCGATGGTGATGATGCTGGCCGCCGGTTTCGGCGCCGCGGCGGCCGGCAGCCTGCTGGCCGCATTCGGCAATCACCTGGACAGCAACAGCGCGACCGCCGCGCTGCATGCCACATTCCTGTGCGTGGGCGCGATCACCCTGACCTCAACGATGATCTTCTGGCAGCTGCCTGACACCAAGCCCGAACCGCGGCAGGTCGAGCACGTCGCGGAGTAAGCGGGTCCGGCAGGGCCTGCGGCCCTGCACCCGCGGTAGTGCCGGCCGCTGGCCGGCAACAGCAACAGCCAAAGCGGCATTCCGTGGGTTGGCGGGGCGGTGTCGCAGTGCGGGGACGCCGCAAGTACGTCCCTGTAGGCTTGGCAGCCGCATCCATGCGGCTGACACCCCGCACTGCGACACCCCCCACCTCTGACAGATGGTCGCTGCTGTTGGTGGGTGTCGACCTTGGTCGACACATCTGTCAGATATCGAAATACATCTGGGGTCAGATCCGTTTTCCTTCGGAAAACGGATCTGACTCCGAGCGTCGTTCCGACAGATCGCGGAAAACTATCGAAGGCGGGGTGGGTCCGGTTGCGGGAGTGTCCGCGGCATGGATGCCGCGGCCAAGCCCCCATGGATGGGTTTACGGCGTCTCCCGCAACCGGATCCACCCCGCCATCCCAAGGAATGCAGGCTTTTGACGTTGACGTTGATTCTGCAGGTGCAGGGCTGCAAGCCCTGCAATAAACCCTACCTGCCCATCGCCCTGGCGATCGCCTCCACCAGCAGCTCACCGGTTACTGGCTTGCGCAGGAAGCCGCCAATGCCGGCTGCTTCCACCTGCTGCTGCAGGTCCGGATCGGTGCGTGCGGTCACCGCCAGCAACGGCAGCATGTAGCCCTGGTTACGCAGGTGCTGGGCCAGTTCGAAACCGCTCAGGCCCGGCAGGTCCAGATCCAGCAGGCCGACGTCGAAATCGCCGGCACTGATCTCGCGCAGCGCCGCCAGCGCATGGCCGGCATGCACCACCTCGTGGCCGCGTGCGCTCAACAGGCCACGCACCACGTCGGCCACGGTGGCATCGTCCTCGACCAGCAGCACCCGCAGCGGCGGCATGTTCGCCGTTTCGTCGCGATGCCCCTCGGCCGACGCCTCGGCATCGCTGTTCACCACCAGCGGCAATGGCAAGGTCACGCCGAAACAGGTGCCCCGGCCCAGCTGGCTCTCCACCTGGATCCGCCCCTGCATCGCATGCGCCAGCTCGCGGCAGATCGCCAGACCGAGGCCACTGCCACCGTACTGCGCCGCGGTACGTGCACCATCGGCCTGCTCGAAGCGACGGAACAGGCGCTGCTGTTGTTCCTGGCTGATGCCCGGGCCGGTATCGCGCACCTCGAAGTGCAGCGCACGCAGCTCGCCATCGCAACGTGCGTGCAGGGTGATAGTGCCGCGGCTGGTGAATTTCACTGCGTTCGACAGCAGGTTGAGCAGGATCTGCCGCACGCGCATGGCATCACCGGTCGCCTGCAGGCCCGGCGGCAGCTGGTTGTCGAGGACGAAGCGCAGGCCCTTCTGTGCAGCCAGCGGGCCCATCAGCGCCGCCAGATCCTGCAACAGGCCAATCAACGCAAACGACTGCGACTGCAGTTCCAGGCGCCCCGACTCGATCCGCGCCAGGTCCAGCGCATCGTTGACCAGGTGCAGCAGGTGCTCGCCAGCATGCCGGATCGACTGCGTGTAGCCACGCTGCTGCGGGTCCAGTGGCGAGGCCAGCAGCAGCTCGCTCATGCCCAGCACGCCGGTCATCGGCGTGCGGATCTCATGGCCAAGGTTGGCCAGGAAGCGGGTCTTGGCCGCCGACGCCTGCTCGGCCAGTTCCTGCTTGTGCAGCGCCAGCTGGTAGGCGTGGCGCCGCTGCAGGCGGCGTCGGTACAACCAGGCAAACCAGCTGGTCAGCAGCAACCCGACCGACGCCAGCACCAGCAGGCCGGACAGGCTGCGCCACCACGGCGGCTGCACGCGGAATTCCAGGCTCTGCACCCGCGACCACACATGGTCGGCCGACCGGGCCTGTACTTCCAGCCGGTAGCTGCCCGGCGCCAGGCGCGAGAACAGGCGCTCGCCGGCCGGGCCGACTTCGACCCAATCGGGGTCGTAGCCGGCCAGGCGGTAGCGGTACGTATTGGACGCGGAGTCGGCGAAGGACAGCAATCGCGCGACGATGCGCAGGTCGCGGTCGCCATCGGCGATCTGCAACGGCGCATCGTGGGTCATGTCCAGCACCTGCTCGTTGCGGCGCACTTCCACCCGCTCGATCACCAGCGGGGCGCGACGGACCGAAGGCCGTACCTGCTCCGGGTCGAACACCACCGCGCCCGCTGCCGTTCCGGCCACCAGGTGGCCATCGGCCGCTGCGATCAAGGTGTGCTCGCGGAATTCCTGGCTTGGCAGGCCGTCGTGCACGCCGTACAGGCGCACGCTCTGCCCATCGGCACTGACGCGTACCAGGCCGCGTGCGCTGGTCGCCCAGGCCACGCCCTGCGCATCCACCACCAGGCCGGAGGCGGAGATCGCCGGATAGCCCTGTTCGGCACCGACCACCGCCTGCCGTTCCAGCCGCCCCTGGCTCCAGCGGTAACGGGACAGGCGACCATCCTCGGACAACCAGACCTGGCCGTCACGGCCCACATGCAACGCATGGATCGCCGTTGCCGGCGCACCCGGCACCGGCTGGAAGCGCTCGCTTTCCGGCAGCCACTGCAGCAGGCCACGGCTGCTGGCCAGCCAGATGTGGTCCTGCGGACCGCATTCCACATCGAGGTTGAGCTGGCCCTGCTGCAGGCCGCGCTGGCCATTGTCCAGCTGGCGCCGAACGTGGCCGTCGAGGTCGCGCTGCTGCAGGCCTGCGGGCAGCATCAACCAGAGGCTGTCGCCGTCGCAGGTCATCATCGCTTCGACGACTCCTTCCATCGCCGCATCTGCACCGGCGTCACGGCCCCAACGACGCAGTTCGCGCCGTTGCGGGTCGTAGCGCACCAGCGCATCGGTCGATCCAATCCAGACCTGGCCGCGCCGGTCCTCACGCACCGAGGTCAACCAGTGCATGCCATTGACCCAGGTGCGATGCTGCTCGATCCTGCCGGTCTTCGGGTCGAAGCGGTCCAGCGCGCCATGGCTGCCCACCGTCCAGACGCCGCCGTTGCTGGAGGGGCTAGTACCCAGCACGAGCGCATTGCGCAGCGAGCTGGGGTCGTCCTCCAGGCGCGACAGCACCGAGAACTGCCACCAGCGTGGCAGCAGGTGCCACAGCCCGGCATTGGTGCTGGCCAACCAGATGCCACCTTCGCGGTCCTCGTAGGCCCCGGTCCAGTTCGGCCGTACCGGACCGCGCGCGATCGCGCTGTACAGCGGCACGGTCTGGTACTGGCCATCGACCGCACGCCCCAGCCCGGTGCGCGTATCCAGCCAGTGCCCGCCCTGCTCGTCGCGCAGCATCATGCCCAGCACCTGCTCGCCCGGCGGCAGCTTCCACGGGGGGGCTTCGAAGCGGCCATCCGGGCGGCGCACGGTGGCGCCGGCCATCGTGCTGATCCATAGGCTGCCATCCGGTTCGGCGGTCAGCCCGTTGATCAGCAGGCTGGGGATGATGTCCGTGCCGACACGCTCGAAGTCGGTCCCGGTCCAGCGCGCCACGCCATGCTTGGTGCCGATCCACAGGCTGCCATCGGCCAGCGTGGCCAGGTAGGGCACCGACGACGAAGGCAGGCTGCGCGGATTGTTCGGCTCGGGCAGGAAGCGCTGCAGGCGATCCTGGCTGTCCAGGCGGTACAGGCCGCCTTCGTGGGTACCGAACCAGATCGAGCCATCAGGCGTACTGGCCAGGCTCCAGACCGTGTTGGTGCCCATCAACGGCTGGCTGCTGCGGTCGTAGAAGTGCAGCTGGCGGCGGTCGGCCGACATGCGCACCAGGCCCGCGTTCTCGGTGCCTATCCACAACTGGTTGCGGGCATCGACCAGCACCGTCCAGATGCGGTTGTCACGCAGTCCATCCTCGGAACGCCACACGCGGTAGGTGCGGCCGTCATAGCGGGCCAGGCCATCGTTGGTGGCGATCCACAGGTAGCCGTAACGGTCCTCGGCCATGCGATTGACGGTATTGGACGGCAGGCCATCGAACACCGTCACCTGCCGCGGGCTCGGAGGCACCGGCTGTGCCGCAGCGGGCAACGCGCAGCACAGGAGGACCAGCAGCAGCATCGCCGCCCGCAGATACACCACCGATTGCCTCCTCACGCTGGTCCTGATGATTCCCGCGCTGCGGGCGTCGGCATGGTAAACCGAAAGTCGCGCCGTTCACGCCCGGCGTCGGCGTCGTCACGCAGTCGCCTGTCGTTTCGCGCGCGCCTGGACGATGGCCGTCACCAGCAGGTCGCCGGTCACCGGCTTGCGCAGGAAGCCATCGAAGCCCGCGGCCAGCACCTGGGTTTCGGCATAGGCATCGGAACGCGCGGTCACCGCCACCAGCGGCAGTTCATAGCCCATGGTACGCAGCTGGCGGGCGATGGCCGTACCGTCCAGCGCGGGCAGATCGAGATCGAGCAGGCCGACGTCGAAACCATCGGTGGCGATCTCCGACAGCGCGCCCAGGCCATGCAGCACGTGGACCACCTCATGCCCGCGCACGCGCAGCAGGCCGGCGATGACCTCGGCCACCGTGGCATCGTCCTCGACCAGCAGGATGCGCAGCGGCGGCAGTTCCGGCAGGGCCGCCACGTCGCCCGCACTGTTGGCGGCCTGGCGCGTCCAGGGCAGGGGCAGGCGCACGCGGAACCGCGCGCCCTTGCCAGGCTGGCTGTCCACTTCGATGCGCCCCCCCATCGCCACCGCCAGTTCCTGGCAGATCGCCAGCCCCAGCCCACTGCCGCCGTAGCGCGACGCGGTACGCGGGCCGTCGGCCTGTTCGAAACGATGGAACAGGCGCTGCTGCTGCTCGGCGTTGATGCCCGGGCCGCTGTCATGGACTTCGAAGCACAGGCCGCCCTTTTCTTCCAGGCGTACGGCCAGGCCGACGTGGCCGCGCTCGGTGAATTTGATCGCGTTGCCGAGCAGGTTCAGCAGGATCTGGCGCACACGCATCTCGTCGCCACTGACACTGATCGGCCCGGGCGGGTCATCGCCGCGCTGGAACACCAGCTGGCGTTGCTGCGCCATCGGCTGCATCAGGCCCTGCACCTGGTCCAGCAGGTCCCCCAGATCGAACGGGCGCAGGTCCAGCTCCAGCCGCCCGGCTTCGATCCGGGCCAGGTCCAGGGCATCGTTGACCAGCCGCAGCAGATGCCTGCCGGCCTGCTGGATGGACCCGGCGTAGCCGCGCTGCACCGGATCCAGCGGGGTCGCCAGCAGCAGTTCGCTCATGCCCAGCACGCCGGTCATCGGCGTGCGGACTTCGTGGCCCAGCGTGGCCAGGAAACGGCTCTTGGCCTGCGAGGCCTGCTCGGCCAGCTGCTGCTTGTGCACCGTCAGCTGCCATTGCTGGCGGCGGCGCAGCCGCGCGCGGATCGACCAGACCAGAACCACCAGCAGCAACGACCCCAGCAGGATGTAGCCGAATATCGCCATGCCGCTGCGCCACCACGGCGGCAGCACCTTCACCTGCAACTGCTGCGAAGGTGTCCACGCGCCCCGGGCGGTCGCGGCCTGCACCTCGATGACATAGCGGCCGGTCGGCAGCCGCGACAGGGTGCGCTGGCCATCGCCCCCCTGCTCCACCCAGTCCTGGTCGTAACCCTGCACGCGGAAACGGTACCGGTTGCCCTGCGGGCTGGCATAGGACAGCAGCCGCGCATCGATCTGCAGATCGCGGTCGTCCGGTCCCAGCAGCAGGGTGCCGGTGAGCGGCAGCGGTTGCCAGCCGCGTGCGTCGTCGCGGCGCACCCGTACTTCGGCGATCACCAGCGATGAAGGCGGCAGCACCGTGTCGTCGGCATTCACATCAAAGGCGACCAGGCCGGTCTGGGTAACCGCCAACACGCGGCCATCGGCATTGACCGCAGGTGGCCGACCGGTGAACTCGGCATCGGACAGCCCATCGCGTTCATTGAACTGTTGCAGGCGCCGCGTCTTCGGGTCCCACCGCAGCAGGCCGCGCGGCGTCGTGGCCCACAGCTGGCCATTGTCGGCCAGCGCCAGCCCCCCCATGGTCACCGGCGGCACGCCCGCACTGCCGTCGATGCGCTGGATCAGGCGCAGGCTCATGCCATCCCACTGGTAGCGCTCGAAGGCGCCTTGGCGCGCCAGCCACAACTGCTGCGGATCGATCCATACCAGATCGTAGATCGGACCGCGCGAAACACCGGGCACTGCCTCGAAGCGTCCGGCCTGCTCACGCCAGATGCCCATGTCGCCCATCACCCAGGGCCGGCCGTGGGCGTCGAAGCGGATCTGCTCGATCGGCGCATCGGCCGTCCCGCGGAAATGTTCAAGCGGATGGCTGTGCAGCAGCCGGCCCTCTGCATCGCGCTGCTGCAGGTCCAGGCCCATCACCGACACCCACACCGTGCCATCAGGGGCCTGCCGCATCAGGTCGATGCGCTGGCGCAGGTCGGCACTGCCATCGATCCGCAGATCGCGCGATGCGCCGGTGGCCGGATCGTAGACGGTGATGCGGCCGCCGCGTCCCAGCCACAGGCGACCATCCAGGCGCGGCAGCACTGACCACACCACGCCGTTGCCGAGCTGCCGGTCGCTGGCCAGCAGACGCAGGGTGCCCTGCGCATCGAGCTGGTACACCCCTCGCGCCGAGCCGACGTAGTAGTTCTTCCCGTCGCTGGCCGCGCTCAACAGGTACTGGCTGTCCAGCGGCTTGCCGTCGAGCTGGTTCCAGATCGAGAAGCGCCGCCAGTCTGGTGGCAGATAGGCCAGGCCCTGGGTCAGCAACGCCACCCACAGTCCGCCCTCGTGGTCCTGCAGCAGGTCAAGCACACCGCTGTGCGCGGTCAGGAAGCCGCTGCCGCGGTCCCCTTCCAGCCGGCGCAACGCCGCCGCATCCCCTCGCAACAGGCCATCGGAGGTACCCGCCCAGTAGCCCCCCTGGCGATCGGCCAGGACCAGGGCCGACCGCAGCTGGGCACTGTCGGCCCATCGCGGGCGACTGACCCGGTCCTGCCCATCGATGCGATAGAGGCCATCGTTCTGGCTGCCTACCCAGATCGAACCGTCTGCATCACGGCTCAAGCGGAGCACGCTCAGCCTACCCAGTTCCCGCGCGGCCACCGGCTCGAAGCCGCTGCCGTTCCAACGCGCCACACCGGCTTCGGTGCCGACCCACAGGCGGCCCCGCGCGTCGACCAGGCTGGTGAAGATGCTGTTGCTGGGCAGGCCACCCGGGTGCGCGGGATCATGGGTGTAGAGGCGCACGCTGCCGTCTTCGCCGAAACGGCAGACGCCATGGTTGTTGGTCCCGATCCACAAGGCGTCGTCCACATAGGCCAGTGCCCAGAACTGCCCCTGGCAGGTGGAATTGACCGTATCGAAGGTCTGGAAGCGCTCGCGGTCGGCATCCAGGCGTGCCACGCCCTTGCCGTTGATACCCACCCAGACCCGGTCCAGCGGGTCGATCAGCAGGGTCTCGATCTCGTTGCCAGGCAACGAGCCCGGCTGTTCCGGGTCGTGCTCCCAGACCCGCAGGCTGTTGCCGTCATAGCGGGCGAGTCCACCATCGGTGGCAGCCCACACGTGGCCCTGGCGATCCTCGGCCAGCGCCACCACCATGCGAGACGGCAAGCCTTCGGCGGCACCGAAGCGGCGCAGGCGTGGTGTTTCTGCCATGTCCAGGGTCGCAGCCGCCGTGGCCATCGCCATCAGCAGCAGTCCCATACCTGCGATGCCACGGCACCACAGGCGCCAGCCGCTCGTCATCCTGAACCCCCTGTCCTGCGCCGATTGTCACACAGGGCCGGGTTCATGGCTGCAACAGCCTGTTTCCAGCGGCGGCACCACCACGAACTGTTGCACCCATGCACGCAACGTTGGCAGGGGGCTGTGCGTATGATCGCAGCGTCCCCTTCCGGAGCCCGCCATCGATGCGTCCCTGCCTGGCCCTGTTGCCGATGCTGCTCGCCACCGCCCCCGCCTGGGCGGCCGCTGACGCCTATCGCCTCGATCCGGTGCACACGCGGGTGCTGTTCTCGATCGACCACGCAGGCTACTCGCAGGCCATGGGCACGGTATCGGGCAGCGAGGGGCGCGTGCGGTTCGATCCCGACAACTGGCGCGACGCCACCGTGGAAGTGGATATTCCGGTGTCGCGACTGGACCTTGGTGATGCCAAGTGGAACCAGGCCACGTTGGCCCGCAGCCTGCTCGACGGCGAGCGTTTCCCGACCGCGCGATTCGTCTCCACCAAGGTCGAGCCGATCGATGCCAGGCGCGCGCACGTGACCGGCACGCTGACCCTGCGCGGGGTCAGCCAGGAAATCACGCTGGATGTCACCCTCAACGCCATCAAGCGCTACCCGCTTCCCCCGTTCCGACGCACCGCCGGTTTTTCCGCCAGCACCACGCTGAGCCGGCGCGCGTTCGGCATCACCGCCTGGCCGGGCGTCATCGGTGATGCAGTACAGCTGAGGATCGAGGCTGAAGCCACCCTCGACCGCAGCGACGCCCCGGGAACTCCCGCTCCCGTTCCGCACTCCGACCCCAAGACGGCCCCCTAGAGGACCCCTCATGACCGCCAAGAACACCCCCGCCGCCTGGGGGAGTGTCAGCCAGATCCTGCATTGGTTGATCGCACTGCTGATCCTCGCCCTGGGCGTGGTCGGCCTGACCATGGGTGAACTGCCCAAGACCCCGAAGTACTTCTGGGTCTACACCGCGCACAAGTCGATCGGCATCACCGTGCTGGCGCTGGTGCTGTTCCGCCTGGGCTGGCGCCTGTACGCCGGTGCACCGAAGCCGGTGCCGGGCGTGCCCAGCTGGCAGGAGCGCATCGCCAGCGCCACCCACGTGCTGCTGTACGTGCTGATGTTCGCCATCCCGCTGTCGGGCTGGCTGTACGACTCGGCCAGCGGCCTGCGCCCGTTCCGCTGGTTCGGCCTGGTCGACGTGCCCAAGCTGAGCGGCCCCGACCCGCAGGTTGTCGCGGTATCGCATGCCATCCACGAATACGGCTTCTGGCTGTTGATCGCGGTGGTGCTGGCCCATGCCGGCGCTGCCTTCTACCACCACCTGTTCCAGCGCGATGCAACGCTGTCCCGCATGTTGCCGCGCGGCTGGCTTGCCTCCCCTCAGAAGGACTGACCGATGAACCTGAAACTGACCACTCCGGCCGCCGTGGCCGCCGCCCTGGCCGGCATGCTGGCCACCGCCCCGGCACTCGCCGCGGACTATGCACAGGCCCCGGGTGCCGGCTCGATCCTGGTGTTCGCCACCAAGTACGACGGTGAAGTGTTCACCGGCAGCTTCCCGGGCTTCGCCACCAAGCTCAGCTTCGACCCGGCCAACCCGGCCGCCGGCTCGCTGGATGTGGTGATCCCGCTGGCCGCTGCCAAGAGCGGCAACAGCGACCGCGATTCGACCCTGCAGGGTGCCGACTTCTTCAATGTCGGCAAGTTCGCCACCGCGCGTTACACCGCCAAGGGCTTCCGTGCGGTGGGCAACGACCAGTTCGCCGCCGATGGCACGCTGGAACTGCGCGGCATCAGCAAGCCGGTCACGCTGACCTTCACCTGGAAGCCGGGCACCCAGCCGGTACTGACCGGCAAGGCCACGGTCAAGCGACTGGACTTCGGCGTCGGCGGCGGTGACTGGGCCGACACCAAGACCATCCCGGACGAAACCGCAATCAGCACGATCGTGAAGTTCGACGCGAAATGAACCGCATCTGGTAGTGCCGGCCGCTGGCCGGCATCACCGGGAACAGAGGGGGTGCCGGCCAGCGGCCGGCACTACCGATCGACGGCCAACCACGCCTGCACCGTGGCCGCGTCGAACGGCCAGTCCAGCTCGCGCTCGCCGCGCTCGTCACGCAGCACCGGCACCCGCGTGCCGTAGCGCGCTTCCAGCGCCGGCTGGTCATCCAGGAACACCGATTCGAACTCCGGCGCCCGTGCCTTGGCCAGCTCGGCCAGGGCCATGTCGCACAGGTGGCAATCGTCACGTTGGATAAGGGTCAACACCGGCCGGGCTCCCGTGGCGGAAATGCTGCGCCGCAGCCATGGAAGTGCGGCGTGAACCGCTAGAATAGCGATCTCTTCCGGTACCCGCAGTACGGCAACCATGGCTGTCAGCACGTTCGACGTTTTCAAGATCGGCATTGGCCCGAGTTCCTCGCACACCGTCGGGCCGATGAAGGCCGCCGAGCGATTCATCCATCGCTGGCTGCTCGACCCGGGCCGCCTGCACGAGGTCGCGCGCATCCGCGCCGATGTCTATGGCTCGCTGGCACTGACCGGCCGCGGGCACGGCACCGACAAGGCGATCCTGCTGGGCCTGGAAGGCCAGCGGCCGAACCTGATCGACCCGGACATCATTCCGGCCACGCTGGAGCGCATCCGCAGCAGCAAGCGCATCCAGCTGATGGGCCAGCACGAGATCGCCTTCGACGAGAAGCGCGACCTTGGCATGAACAAGCGCCAGAAGCTGCCTTACCACACCAACGGCATGCGCTTCACTGCCTACAACGCCGACGACGAAGTGATCGCCACCCGCGACTACTACTCGGTCGGCGGCGGCTTCGTGGTCAACCAGGACGACGCGGCCGATGATCGCATCGTGCCCGACGAGACCCCGCTGCCCTACCCGTTCAAGAGCGGCGATGAGCTGCTGGCGCAGACCGCGCGCAGCGGCCTGAGCATTGCCCAGCTGATGTTCGAGAACGAGAAGTGCTGGCGCAGCGAAGACGAGATCCGCGCGCAGCTGCGCGAGATCTGGAGTGCGATGCAGTCGTGCGTGGCGCGCGGCATCCGCGAGGAAGGCGTGCTGCCGGGCGGCCTGAAGGTGGGCCGTCGTGCGCCGGCGTTGTACCGCGAGCTGTCGTCGAAGCCGGAAGCGGCGATGCGCGACCCGCTGACCACGCTGGACTGGGTCAATCTGTACGCACTGGCAGTGAACGAAGAAAACGCGGCCGGTGGTCGCGTGGTGACCGCGCCGACCAACGGTGCGGCCGGTGTGCTGCCGGCGGTGCTGCACTACTTCGATCGCTTCTGCCCGGGCGCGAACGAACAGCGCGTGTTCGACTTCCTTCTGACCTCGGCGGCGATCGGCATCCTCTACAAGGAAAACGCCTCGATTTCCGGCGCCGAAGTGGGCTGCCAGGGCGAGGTTGGCGTGGCCTGCTCGATGGCGGCCGGTGGCCTGGTCGCGGCACTGGGTGGCAACCCCAGCCAGATCGAGAATGCTGCGGAAATCGGCATGGAACACAACCTGGGCCTGACCTGCGACCCGATCGGTGGGCTGGTGCAGATCCCCTGCATCGAACGCAACGCGATGGGCGCGGTGAAGGCGATCAATGCCTCGCGCATGGCGATGCGTGGCGACGGCAAGCACAAGGTATCGCTGGACAAGGTGATCAAGACCATGCGCGATACCGGCCGCGACATGCAGGACAAGTACAAGGAAACCAGCCGCGGTGGCCTGGCGGTGAACGTCATCGAGTGCTGAGATCTAGAGCCGGGCACCTGCCCGGCTGATGGGGCAGGAGCAGCCGGGCGTGGCCCCGGCTCTACATCGGACGACACCATCACCGCGTTCCGGTTAGGCTCGGGGCTCCCCCACCCCGGATTGCCCCATGCGCGTGATCGCTGCCGCCCTGCTTGCCTGCCTTCCGCTGACCGCGCTGGCCGCCCCCACCTACGGGCCGCGGCTGGAAGGTTTCGACTACGGCTATCCGGTGAAGACCTTCGCGCTGGAATCGCAGCGGCAGCCGCTGGAGATGGCCTACCTGGACATCGCGCCGAAGAAGGCCCCCATCGGCGTGGTGGTGCTGCTGCACGGCAAGAATTTCTGCGCGGCCACCTGGAAGGAATCGATCAAGCCGCTGGTTGCCGCCGGCTATCGGGTGATCGCTCCGGACCAGGTCGGCTTCTGCAAATCCAGCAAGCCCGAGCGCTACCAGTACACGATCGCACAGCTGGCAGCCAACACCCATGCCCTGCTGCAGCAGCTGCAACTGGGCGACGTGCCGGTGCACCTGGTCGGTCATTCGATGGGTGGCATGCTGGCAGTGCGCTACGCGCTGATGTACCCGCAGGACCTGCGCAGCCTGTCGCTGGTCAACCCGATCGGTCTGGAAGACTGGAAGGCGCTGGGCGTCCCCTGGCGCAGCGTCGACGCGTGGTATGCCGGTGAAATGAACATCAGCTACGACAGCATCCGCCGCTACCAGCTGGATGTGTACTACGACGGCAAATGGAAGCCGGCCTACGAACCCTGGGCGCGGATGCAGTCAGGCATGTACGAAGGGCCCGGCAAGCAGGCCGTTGCATGGAGCCAGGCGCTGGCCTCGGACATGGTGTTCAACCAGCCGGTGGTCTACGAACTGAAGAACCTGCAGGTGCCGACCACGCTGTTCATCGGCCAGAAGGACCGCACCGCGATCGGCCGGGACCTGGCGCCGCCTGCGGTGAAGGCGACGCTGGGCAACTATCCAGTGCTCGGCAAGGCGGCGGCCGCAGCGATTCCCAGCGCGACGCTGGTCGAGTTCGCCGAACTGGGCCATTCGCCGCAGGTGCAGGACCCGAAGCAGTTCAACGCCGCGTTGCTGAAGGCATTGAAGGCGCATTGAACGGCAGCCCTCCCCTGTAGAGCCGAGCCCATGCTCGGCTTATCCAGCAGGAGGGGATTTTGCCAGCAGCAGCCGAGCATGGGCTCGGCTCTACAGAAGCAGTGCGATCAGCCGACGATCCGCAGCACGTCATCCAGCAACGCGGCGGCGGTGACTTCCGCGCCCGCACCCGGGCCCTGGATCAACAGCGGCTGGCGACGGTAGCGATCACTGTGGATGGCGACGCGGTTGTCGGTGCCCGCGCCCTGCGCCAAGGGATGGTCGGCCGGAAGCTCGCGCAGGCCCACCTGCGCACCGTCACCGTCAACACGGCCAACGAAACGCAACACGCGGCCGTTTTCGCGTGCCTGCTGCCAACGCGCCTGCAGCGGCGCATCCAGCTGCTCCAGCGCAGCCACTGCGCCCTCCAGCGGCAACGCGGCCAGCGTGTCAGGTACCAGTGAATCCACCTGCACCTGCGAAGCATCCAGCGCCAGCCCGCTGCTGCGGGCCAGGATCAGCAGCTTGCGGCGCACGTCCTCGCCGGACAGGTCAAGCCGCGGATCCGGCTCGGTGTAGCCGGCCGCCAGCGCCTCGCGCACCGCCGCCGAGAACGGCGACTTGCCGTCATAGCGATGGAACAGCCACGCCAGCGAACCGGACAGCACGCCCTCGATGGCATGGATGTGATCACCACCGGCCACCAGTGCGCGCAGGCTGCTCAGCAGCGGCAGCCCGGCGCCGACGGTTGCGCTGTCGCCATAGCGCGCACCACTGTCGGCACAGCTCTCCGCAATCGCCTGCGCGCGTGCCAGCTGCGCACCACGGCCCAGCTTGTTGGCGGTCACCACATGCACGCCGCGCGCCAGCCACTGCACGTGACGTGCGGCCACGTCTTCGCTGGCGGTGGCATCGACCACCACATCGCCACGCTCCAGCCCTTCGGTGCTGGCCCACGCCGGCGAACTCTGGCCATCGCGTGGCGCACGTCGCGCCAGTTCCAGCGGCAACGCCAGGTCACGATCGATCTCCAGCGCAGTGCGCGAGTTGGCCAGCCATTGCACGCTCGGCAGTTCCAGCCCACGAGCCTGCAGCGTCTGGTAGCGCTGCACGAAGGCCGAGCCGACCGTGCCGGTACCGAGCAGCGCCAGGCGTCCCGCGCCCAGCGCCGGAATTTCAGCAGCGAGTGCGCTCATGCATCCACCACCTGTTTGCGGCGGGCGGCCGCATCGATCACCGCTTCGGCGCGCTGCAGCGCGGCGCCGAGATCGGCCAGCAGGTCGCGCTCGGCCTCGATGCCGACCGACAGGCGCAGCAGCCCTTCGCTGATGCCGGCGGCTGCACGCGCTTCGGCGGTCATCGCCGCATGGGTCATGGTCGCCGGATGCGCGATCAGGCTTTCGACGCCGCCCAGCGATTCGGCCAGGGTGAAGCAGCGCAGGCCATCCACGAATGCGCGCACTGCCGCGTGCGGATCTTCACCAGCGCAGTGCGCAAGCTCGAACGACAGCATCGCACCGAAGCCGTTCTGCTGGCGTGCGGCGATGGCATGGCCGGGATGTTCGGCCAGGCCCGGGTAGTACACCGCGCCGACCGCCGGATGCTGATCCAGCAGGGCGACGATCGAGGCGGTATTTTCCTGGTGCACGCGCAGGCGCGCATCCAGCGTGCGCAGGCCGCGCAGGGTCAGGAAGGCATCGAACGGGGAACCGGTCAGGCCCAGCGCGTTGCCCCACCACACCAGCTGCTCGTGCAGCGCCGGATCGCGCGCGACCACCGCCCCACCCACCACATCGCTGTGGCCGTTGATGTACTTCGTGGTGGAATGCAGCACCAGGTCCGCACCGAACGACAGCGGCTGCTGCAGCGCCGGCGACAGGAACGTGTTGTCGACCACCACGAGGGCACCGGCCTTGTGCGCGGCATCGATGACGAAGCGCAGGTCGGTGATGCGCAGCAGCGGGTTGGACGGCGTTTCCACCAGCACCAGCTTCGGCTGGGTGGCCAACGCCTGCGCCAGTGCACGCGGATCGGTCAGGTCGGCGGTGACCAGTTCAAAGTGGCCCTTCCTGGCCAGCGCATTGAACAGGCGCCAGCTGCCGCCGTACGCATCGTGCGGCACCACCAGGGTATCGCCCGGCTGCAGCAGTGCGTTCAGCACCAGGTTGATCGCGCCCATGCCGGTGGCGGTGACTACACCACCGACGCCGCCTTCCAGTTCGGCCAGCGCCTCACCCAGCAGGTCGCGGGTCGGGTTGCCACTGCGCGTGTAGTCGTACTGGCGCTTGTTGCCGAAGCCTTCGAAGCTGAAGTTCGACGACAGCACGATCGGCGGCGTGACCGCGCCATGCGCGGTGTCCCGATCGATGCCGGCACGGACGGCGGCAGTGGTGCGACTACAGGACGGCTCGTTGGCGTGCAGGCTCATGCGGACTCTCCAGAAGTGCGGAAGGCGGTGGCGAGGATCGCGTCGATGCGATCGGTTTCTTTGAGGAATGCGTCGTGGCCATAGGGCGAACGCAGCACGCGCAGGCTGCCGCGCGGGCCCAGCCCTTCGACCAGGCCGACCAGGTCGGCCAGCGGCACCAGGCGGTCGCCCTCCACGGCCACCACCACGGTCGGCGGCAGGATCGCGGCGGGGTCGACACGGTGCAGGTCGATCGATTCGGACAGCCGCAGGTAGGCGGTCACCGGCGTGCGCGCGACGTACTGTGCGCCGGCGGCGTCGAGGTAGTCTTCGGCGGCCACGCGCACGCGGCCATTGATGACCTCCGGGGCAGCGTCGAAGCGCTCGCCGAATTCTTCCGGGGTGCGGTAGCTGAGCATGGCGAACTGCCGCGCCAGGGCCAGGCCGTGGTCTTCGCCGCACTGCAGCTGGCCGAGGGCGACGGCGCGGCGCTGCAGCGCGCGCCACGCGGCGGCATAGGGATGCGGGCGGTGCGCGCCGCTGGCCAGCACCAGCTGGCGCACGCGGGCGCGGTGGCGGATCGCGAACTGCTGGCCGACCAGCGCGCCATACGAATAGCCGACGAAGGCCTTCAGCGTGCGGATGCCGAGATGGTCCAGCAGCAGCGCCAGCGCATCGGCCTGGTCGGCGGTATCGATCGGCACATCCAGCGCACCGTCGGCACCGATGAAGTCGAAGGCCAGCACGCGCAGTTGCTGCGGATCCAGCGCGCGGCCGCTACCCACAAGCGCTTCGGCCCAGCCCTTCTCGCTGAACTGTGCGTTGGACGCCACGTGGCGATGCGCGGAAATGCCACCGGCCAGCACCACCACCGGCGCGTTGGCCGGGCCGACCCACTCATAGCGCAGGCGCACCGGGCTGGGGCCTGCATGACGCATCGACAGCACCGCGGCGAACTCACCGCGCTCGGCGTGCACGCGGTCTGCGACCGGCACGCTGACGGGGACAAAGGGTTCGGGGCGAATGGCGGTACTGGCAGCGAAGCTCATGGCGGGATCCGGTTGGGGAATCGGCCATCGAGCCTTCGCGGGCCCGCGTTCGAGATGCACGTGGGGTGCATGGTTCGAACCATCTTTCGGTGGACGCCACGGTCCCCGCAGGATTTGGCACCTACGCAGACGCTTGCGCGCCTGCGGGCTGCCCCGGCTTCAAAGGGCCTGTCCCTCTGCCGGTCTCGATGGTGGAGCCACGATGCCAGCCCTTTCCGGCACTGTCAATCCCTTCATGCGGATAAAGCGATAGATATTTTCAGGATCACTCTGCGAGGGCCGTCCCGGTCGCCCCGTTCAGGATCGGGTACAGTCCCGGCGGTCCTCTCGCTGGAAACGCCGATGCCGCGCCTGCCCCTGTCCTGCCTGCTGCTGCCTCTGCTGGCGAGCGCGATCGCACACGCCAGCGACTGGCGCCAGGGCTGGGGACTGGCTCCCCCTTCCGCCCGTGCCACGCGCGCAGGCAGTGCCGAGAGCGCCGCCCCCATGGCCCAGTTGCGCCTGCAGCCGGTCGGTACGCAATGGCAGGCGCGGATCGACAACGGGCTGGCAGGGCCGCTGCAGATCCAGCTGCGCGCCGCCCCCGGACACCCGGTCGAAGGCCTCCCGGTCGAGTCGCTGATCCAGGGCGACAGCAGCCTGGTGGTCGGCCACCTGCCCGCCCCGATCGATGGCCGCATGCTGGATCTGCGACTGCAGTCGGTGCCGGGCAACCCGGCCGCGCAGGCCGAAGATGTCGCCTATCGCCTGCCGTTCGATGCGGCCCGCCTGCGTGTGGACCAGGCGCCGCAGGGGCGATTCAGCCATGACGACGAGGAGAACCGCGACGCGGTCGACTTCGCACTGCCGGAGGGCACCCTGGTGCTGGCCGCGCGCGAGGGCACGGTGATGCAGATCCAGGATGGCTTCCGTGGCAACGGCCAGGACCGCGAGCGCGATGGTGCCCGTGCCAATTTCATCCGCGTGCTGCACAGCGACGGCAGCATGGCCCTGTACGGCCACCTCCAGGCCGGCGGCATGCGCGTGCGCCGCGGCCAGGCGGTGGGAGCCGGGCAACCGATCGGCCTGTCCGGCAACAGCGGCTACAGCACTGCGCCGCACCTGCACTTCGTGGTGCAGGTCAACCGCGGCATGGGCCTGCGCTCGGTGCCGGTGCGCATCTTCGCCGGGCAGGGCCAGCTGCAGTTCGCCCGCCACGGCGAGGCCGACGGCGGTATCGGGCGCTGACCGGCCCCGGCCGGTATAATCGGGCGCTTATCTCTTTGAAAAGCGCCCCGGGCGGGCGCCACTGCCATGTCCGAAGTCGCCAACGAAGCGTCGCGTCGCCGCACCTTCGCCATCATCTCCCACCCTGACGCCGGCAAGACCACGCTGACCGAAAAGCTGCTGCTGTTCGGAGGCGCGATCCAGATGGCCGGTTCGGTCAAGGGCCGCAAGGCCGCCCGCCACGCCACCTCCGACTGGATGGCGCTGGAAAAGGAGCGCGGCATCTCCGTCACCTCCTCGGTGATGCAGTTCCCGTACGAAGGCAAGATCGTCAACCTGCTCGACACCCCTGGCCACGCCGACTTCGGCGAGGACACCTACCGCGTGCTGACCGCAGTGGACTCGGCGCTGATGGTGATCGACGTGGCCAAGGGCGTGGAAGAGCGCACCATCAAGCTGATGGAGGTGTGCCGCCTGCGCGACACCCCGATCATGACCTTCATCAACAAGCTCGACCGCGAGGGCAAGGACCCGATCGAGCTGCTGGATGAAGTGGAGACCGTGCTCGGCATCCAGTGCGCGCCGGTGACCTGGCCGATCGGCATGGGCCAGCGCCTGAAGGGCGTGGTCCACCTGCTGACCGGCGAAGTGCACCTGTACGAACCGGGTCGCAACTTCACCCGCCAGGACTCGACCATCTTCCCGTCCATCGATGCGCCCGGCCTGGCCGAGAAGATCGGTGCGCAGATGCTGGCCGACCTGCGCGACGAACTGGAACTGGTGCAGGGCGCCAGCCATCCGTTCGATCTGGACGCTTACCGCGCCGGCAAGCAGACTCCGGTGTTCTTCGGCTCGGGCGTGAACAACTTCGGCGTGCAGCCGCTGCTGGACTTCTTCGTCGAGCATGCGCCGTCGCCGCAGGCGCGAACCACTACCGGCCGCGAAATCGCACCGGAAGAGAACAAGCTGACCGGCTTCGTGTTCAAGATCCAGGCCAACATGGACCCGCAGCACCGTGACCGCGTGGCATTCATGCGGGTCTGTTCGGGCCGTTTCAGCGCCGGCATGAAGACCTTCCACGTGCGCACCGGCAAGGAAATGAAGCTGGCCAACGCGCTGACCTTCATGGCCAGCGACCGCGAGATCGCGGCCGAAGCGTGGCCCGGCGATGTGATCGGCATCCACAACCACGGCACCATCTCCATCGGCGATACCTTCACCGAAGGCGAAGCGGTGACCTTCACCGGCATTCCCAACTTCGCCCCGGAACTGTTCCGCCGCGCACGCCTGCGTGATCCGCTCAAGCTCAAGCAGCTGCAGAAGGGCCTGGCCCAGCTGTCCGAGGAAGGCGCGACCCAGTTCTTCCGCCCGCTGACCAGCAACGACCTGATCCTGGGTGCGGTCGGCGTGCTGCAGTTCGACGTGGCGGCCTATCGCCTGAAGGACGAGTACGGCGTGGAAGCCACCTTCGAGCCGGTCAGCGTGACCACCGCGCGTTGGGTCCACTGCAGCAACGAGAAGAAGCTGGAAGAATTCCGCGAGAAGAACGCCTTGAACCTGGCCCTGGATGCGGCCGGTCACCTGGTCTACCTCGCTCCGACCCGGGTCAACCTGCAGCTGGCCCAGGAACGCTCGCCGGATGTGCGTTTCTCCGCCACACGCGAAGCGGCGCACACCGTTTCGGCAGGCTGATGCCACGGGGTCGGATCCCTTTCCGCAAGGAAAGGGCTCTGACCCCGCCGTCGCAACGCAGGGATTCACGCACCATACGGTGACGGGCGTGCACGCATCGCCCATCGCGGCGATGATAGGTGGGTGCGGGTCCCCCTCCCCGCGAACAATGCCTACGCCATGTCCACGACGTCCATTGCTTCGATCCGTGAAGAAATCGCCAGCGCCCTGACCCATGGCCTGGGCGCGGTATTCGCCCTGGCCGCCAGCGCGGTGTTGATCACCCTGGCTGCGATCTACGGCGACGGCTGGCAGCTGGCAAGCGCGATCGTATTCGGCATCGCGCTGTTGCTGCTGTACACCGCTTCCACCCTGTACCACGCCATCCAGCATCCGGTCGCCAAGGGCCGGTTGAAGGTGTTCGACCACTGCGCGATCTATGTACTGATCGCGGGCACCTATACCCCGTTCACCCTGATCGGCCTGCGCGGCCCGTGGGGCTGGGGCCTGTTCAGCGCGATCTGGGCGCTCGCGCTGGGCGGTGTGGTGTTCAAGCTGTTCTACACCGGCCGCTTCAAGGTGCTCTCGACGGTGATCTACATCGCCATGGGCTGGCTGGTGGTCGTGGCGATCAAGCCGATGTGGGCCTCGATCGATGGCGGCACCCTCGCCTGGCTGTTCGCCGGCGGCCTGTCATACACGCTGGGGACCTACTTCTACCACCGTGAATCGATCCCGTACTCGCATGCCATCTGGCACCTGTTCGTGATCGGCGGCAGCGTCTGCCACTTCGTCGCGGTCACCATGCAGGTACTGTAAACGGCCGCTCGCGGGCGGCGCGTGCACGCCATGCACATGGACGCTTCGCGCCCTGTCCACGAAGACGGGGCAACCATGGCAGCGTGAATGCTGCCACCTCCCCTGCCGCAAAGCGCACGACCCGCTGGCGCGTCCGCCGCCCCGGCCCACGAGGCCGGCGCTGGCTCACGATCCTGATTTTCCTGCTGGCGGCGGTCCTGGTACTGATCGCGTTGTGGGACTGGAACTGGTTCAAGGGGCCGGTCGAGCGCGCGGTGCAGGCGCGTACCGGCCGTGTACTGCACATCGGGAACCTGGATGTCGACCTCGGCCGCACCAGCACGATCCGCGCCGATGCGATCACCTTCGCCAATGCCGGTTGGGCGAAGCAGCCGAACATGGCCACGGCCGACCGCGTCGAGATCGACGTGCGCGTGTGGCCCCTGCTGCGCGGCAGCGTGCAGCTGCCGGAAGTGCGCCTGACCCGGCCGGACGTGCTGCTGGAAACCGCCCCACGCAAGGGCGAACCGGGCAACTGGGACTTCCTCGGTGACAGCGCCGGCGGCACCAGCCCGCAGCTCAAGCGCCTGCGCATCGACGACGGCCGACTGCAGTTCCTTGACGCGCCGGGCCGTACCGACATCCGCGTGGGCGTGCGCAGCGGCCAGCCGAAGCAGGCCGATGCCTCGCCGCCGCTGCTGGTGCAGGGCAAGGGCCACTGGCAGGGCAACCCGTTCACCCTGCAGGGCGGAACCGAATCACCGCTGGAACTGACCAACAGCGACCACCCGTTCCGCATCCACCTCGACGGCCGCGCCGGCGCCACCCACGCGGTGGCCAGCGGCACGCTGACCAATCCGTTCCAGCTGCGCGTGTTCGACCTGCAGTTCGCGCTCAGTGGCCAGGACCTGGCCGATCTCTACCCATTGCTCGGCATCGCCATTCCGCCGTCCCCACCCTACGCGCTGAACGGACGCCTGAAGCGCGACCACGACGTCTGGCGTTACGACGGCTTCACCGGCAAGGTGGGCGACAGCGACCTCGGTGGCAGTCTTCAGTTCGAGGTGGGCCGCGACCGTCCGCGGCTGACCGCGACGCTGGAATCCAAGCGCCTGGACTTCGATGACCTGGCCGGCTTCGTCGGCGCGCCGCCGAAGACCGGCGGCGGCGAAACCGCCAATGCGGAGCAGAAGGCCGAGGCCGCACGGGTGGCCGCGCGCGCGCGCGTGCTTCCGGACACGCCCTACAACCTCGGCAAGCTGCGTGCGATGGATGCCGATGTGCGCTGGAAGGCCCACCGCATCAACGCACCGTCATTGCCATTGGACGACATGGACGCCCATCTGCTGCTGGATGACGGGGTGCTGCGGCTGGCCCCGCTGAACTTCGGCGTCGCCGGCGGCGATATCCGCAGCACCATCCGCATGGACGCACGCCAGCCGCAGATCAACACCGCGCTGAAGGCAAGCGTACGCGGCGTTCAGCTGGGCCAGCTGTTCCCCGATGCCAAGCTGGCCGAACAGGCCAAGGGCGGCATCGGCGGTGAGGTGGACCTGAATGGCCGCGGCAATTCGATCGCCGCGATGCTCGGCAGCAGCAGCGGCAAGGTCGGCCTGGCGATGGGCCGTGGCCATGTCGGCAACCTGGTGATGGAGCTGGCCGGCCTGGACATCACCGAATCGCTGAAATTCCTGGTGACCGGCGACAAGCAGATTCCCCTGCGCTGCGCCTTCGCCGACTTCGGTGTGCGCGACGGCCTGATGACCAGCCAGGCGCTGGCGGTGGACACCACCGACACGATCCTCATCGGCGAAGGCACCGTCAGCCTGCGCGACGAAACCTTGGACCTGCTGTTGAAGCCGCGCCCGAAGGACAGGAGCATCCTGGTACTGCGCTCGCCGCTGCACATTGCCGGCACGTTCAAGGACCCGTCGTTCCGCCCGGACTTCAAGGCGCTGGGCATCCGCGGTGCGGTGGCCCTGGCGCTGGGCAGCATTGCCCCGCCAGCGGCGTTGCTGGCAACCATCGAACTGGGGCCGGGCAAGGATACCGACTGCGGTGGGCAGTATGCGAAGTAGGGTTACAGCGTTGTTCGCGGCGCCTGCATTGATCGCGGCCTGAGGGGGACGGGTGACGCAGGCAGGACACGCCGCAAGTACGTCCCTGTAGGCTCGATGGCGCCATCCATGGCGCCATCGAGCCCCCATGGATGGGTTTACGGCGTGTCCTGCCCAGCCGCACCCTCCGCCTCCCAACATATCAGGAAGGCGCTGCTGTGGCTTTGGCTGTGGCTCTGGCTTCGAAAAGCGGGCCGGCGGGCCGCAGGCCCGCCAGCGACACCCTCACCCGGCAACGATGTACTGCTGCAGCTGGTCCAGCTCCCGCCGCTGCGCATCGATCACCGCCTTCACCAGGTCGCCGATGGAGATCACCCCCAGCACCTGCGCGCCCTCCACGACCGGCAGGTGGCGGATGCGGTAATCGGTCACCAACTGCAGGCAATGCTCCACCTGCTCACCCGGCGACACCGTCACCACCTGCGACGTCATGATCTCTGCCACCGCCGTATCACGCGAAGAGCGATCACGCAACACGATCTTGCGCGCGTAATCACGCTCGGACAGGATTCCCACCAGCCGCGGGCCGTCCATCACCAGCACCGCACCGATGCCCTTTTCCGCCATCAACCGGATCGCATCGATCACCGCCGCATCCGGCGCGACCGCATGTACTTCAGGAGACTTGCCGTCCAACAGTTGCCGTACCGTGGTCATCTGCCTGCCCTCCCAGGGTGGGTTGCGGGACCGAGTCTGCCACGGACGATGCTAGCCAGGCGTCAACCAGGTACAACGGCCGCTGCTTGGATTCCTCGTACAGCCGCCCCAGGTACTCGCCGATCAGGCCAAGCGCGATCAGCTGCACGCCACCCAGGAACAGGATCACCGCCATCATCGTCGGCCAGCCCGCCACCCGGTCGCCATACAAGGCCGCCTTCACGATCACCCACAGGCCGAACACGAAAGCGACGGCCGCGGTTGCCAGCCCGAGGTAGGTCGCCGCCCGCAACGGCACGGTCGAGAACCCGGTGATGCCTTCGAGGGCGAAATTCCACAGCCGCCACAGGCTGAACTTGCTGGTGCCGGCCACACGCGCGTGGCGGTGGTAGGGCACGGCGATCCGCTTGAATCCCACCCAGCTGAAAAGTCCCTTCATGAAGCGGTGGCGCTCGCGCATCCCGCGCAGGGCGTTCAGCGCGCGCGGTGACAGCAGGCGGAAGTCCCCGGTATCGGCCGGAATCGGTGTCCGCGACAGGCGGCCCATCACCCGATAGAACATCGCTGCCGTGGCGCGCTTGATCCAGGCCTCGCCATCGCGGGCCATGCGCGTGCCGTAGACGTTGTCATGCCCTTCGCGCCAGCGCGCGACGAACTGCGGCACCAGCTCCGGCGGGTCCTGGCCGTCGGCATCGAGGATCATCGCCGCACCCTCGTGCACCAGATCCAGGCCGGCGGTCAGCGCGGCTTCCTTGCCGAAGTTGCGCGACAGCTTCAGCGCCGATACGCGTGCATCGGCCTGGGCCAGCCCGGCGATCACTTCCCAGGTGCGGTCATGGCTGCCGTCGTCCACGTAGAGGATGTGACCGTCGATGTCGGGCATGCCGTCGAGCACCGCGCACAGCCGTGGATGCAGCAGCGGCAGTGCCAGGGCCTCGTTGTAGGCGGCGATGACGAAGGTAAGCCGTTCGCGGGTCATGGCCGGATTGTACGTTGCCGGCACGCGCCCGGCCCGTCGCCTGCCAATTGCAGGGCCAGGCTCAGTCCTCCGACAGATAGGACGCACCACCCAGCTGGCGCGCCTGGCGTTGGATCCACGCGGCCCGCCGCTGCACATACGGCCCAGGCTTTGCCGCATTGTAGCGACGCGGTGCCGGCAACACCGCGGCCAGGCGCGCGCTCTCGGCCGGGCTCAGCCGGGCAGCATCCTTGCCCCAGAATTTCTGCGCTGCCGCTTGCGCGCCATACACACCATCACCGAATTCGGCAATGTTGGCGTACATCTCCAGGATCCGCTCCTTTGGCCACAGCGCCTCGATCAGCACCGTGTACCAGACTTCCAGGCCCTTGCGGATCCAGCTTCGGCCCTGCCACAGGAACAGGTTCTTGGCCACCTGCTGGCTGATCGTGCTGGCGCCGCGCAGGCGCCCGCCCCTGGCGTTGTGGTCGCGCGCCTTTTCGATGGCCTGCAGGTCGAAGCCGTTGTGGTCGGGGAAGCGCTGGTCCTCGGCCGCCACCAGCGAGATCGGCAGGCTCGGCGCCATCTGGTCGAGGTCGCGCCACTGGTAATGCAGCCGATAGGACCAGTCGGCCTCGCCCAGCGCCTCGCCATAGCGCCACAGCATCACCATGGACACCGGCGGGTCGATGAACCGCAGCACCAGCACCTGCAGACAGCTGAAGGCGGCCAGCAGCACCGGCAGCCACAGCAGCCGCTTCCAGCGCCAGCGTCGCCGGCGCGGCGCGGCTACCACCGCCTCTACCTTGTGCTGCTCTCCCGCTGCCCCCATTACTGGTGCATCCTTCTTCTGTCTGGTTGTCGGCGCATTATCCGGCAACCGCCCCCGTTTACGCGCGATGTGAGCCGATGACCGCCAACCCCGATTCCCTGATCCGTTTCCTGCTCCCCGACGCCGGCGTGCGTGGCGTGCACGTGCACCTGCAGGCCACCTGGCAGGAAATCCTGTCCCATGCCGCCTACCCGGACGCCGCTGCCGAACTGCTTGGCGAGGCCTGCGTCGCCTCGGCGCTGTTCACCGGCCACACCAAGATCGACGGGCGCCTGTCGGTGCAGCTGCGCAGCAGCACCGCGCTGCGCACCCTGTTCGCCGAATGCACCGCCGCCGGCACCCTGCGCGGTATCGCCCAGCTCAGCGAGGGTGGCGACGCACCGCGTGACCTGTCCCGCCTCGGTGATGACGCAATCCTCGCCATCACCATCGAGAACCCCGGCCTGGACCCGCGCGAGCCGCAGCGCTACCAGAGCCTGGTCGCACTGACTGCGCCGGAACTGGACGAGGCCTTCGAGGACTATTTCCGCCAGTCGGAGCAGCTGCCGACCCGCCTGCTGCTGGCGGCCGACCGCAACGGTGCCGCCGGCCTGCTGCTGCAGAAGCTGCCGGGCGACGAAGGCGACGAGGATGGCTGGGCCCGCGCCAGCGCCCTGTTCGAAACCCTGGGCAAGGCCGAACTGCTGGCGACCCCGGCCGAGCAGCTGCTGCACCGCCTGTTCCACGAGGAGCGGCCGGAACTGCTGGGCGACAAGCCGCTGTCCTTCGCCTGCTCCTGCTCGCGCGAGCGGGTGGCCGGCATGCTGCAGTCATTGGGCGAGGACGAAGCCCGCGCGGCCGCCGAGGCCACCGGCGCCGTCGAGGTGCGTTGCGAATTCTGCGGGCGTGAGTATCACTTTCCATTGACGGAGTTCGGCATACTGTTCCACGGCGCCCAGGGGGCTGTAGCGGCGCCTGAACGACTTCAGTAAACGGCAGTCTTGTACCTGGGGAGGATCAAGGCTTGTTAAGAATTCATAAACACCCTAGGATCGAGTTCCCGTCCCCGCGGGAACTTCCGTTGTCCGTCCCTGTCTGAACTGGTCCGATGCGTACCTTCCTGCGTCTACCGCTGGCCCTGCTGATCGCCCTTGGCGCGATCACGGGCGTGCATGCGCAGAGCAAGGACACCCGCACCGTGCTGCCGGTATGGAACAAGGGCAGCGGCAAGGTCGAGGCGCTGCTGTACCTGGAGCCGACCGGCGAACAGGCAGCCGGCGCCCGCTGGCATTTCGGCCGCAATTCGCTGGACGCGGCCTTTGGCCTGTCCTCCGGCGATTCGCTGGGCCTGCTCTGCAACAGCAGCAGCGGTACCAGCATCAGTGGCCTGGCCAGCCATTGCATGCTGGCCAGCCTGGGCGACGAGGATGATCTGAACAGCCGTCGTTTCAGTGGTACCGCCGCGTTGAACCGGGGCAACAGCCGCCTGGGCATCACCGCCGGCACCGGCCGTGAAACCCTGCCCGCCTGGTTGTCGGGACCGAACAAGACGCCCTCGCTGCGCGCCGAGCAGAACGATCTGACTGTGTTCGCGCAGAAGAACATCGGTCGCGAAGGCTTCGTCTCCATTGCCGGCACCTACGCCAAGGCACGCCTGGTACCGCTGGCCGACGCTTCGCCGGCCATCGTCGATCGCTGGGACAGCAAGAGCCTGAGCATCGGTGCCGGTTACGGCAACTTCACCGGCAGCATCATCGGCCGCGTGGTCGACGTGCCGGGCAAGCCCGGCAAGTGGGAAGGCCTGGGCATCGGCCTGACCTGGCGCACCCCGTGGTCCGGCCAGCTGACCGTCGGCGCCGAGAACGTGATCAGCCGCGGCAAGAATCCATTCTCCCCGCGCAACGAAAGCAACGACGACGGCACCGTGCCGTACGTGCGTTACGAACAGGATCTTTGATCCCCCTATCAGGTTCAGCAACGCTATTTCCGAAGGCGCCGAAAGGCGCCTTTTTTGCATGTGCGTGCCTGCCTCGCACTCGCATGATCGTTATCGATCGCAGAGCGCATCGACATATTGGGATACATATGGGTCGAAACTTTTTTCATCATTCTGCGTTAACAAACGAGGCAGGCCAGCATAGCCCTACCAGCAACCCGTTGATTGGACTGGAAAAAGCGCTTTTTTACCAAAATCACAGACTTCATTAACACAGCTTTAATTCTTGGCGAACGCCCGTTACTATCGGGTCAGCCTCGCGATTTGGGAGCGCTTTTTCGCTCCCCCGCCGGGCACTAACCCCAGCCAAGATTTCTTGGAGAGAGAGAGAGCCAATGAAACTCAAGTCCAGCCAGCTGCGTGACGCAGTTGTGATCGCGCTTGTCGCCGGTGCCACCACCGCGACGGCCCACGCCCAGGAAGCCACCAACCTCGACCGTATCGAGGTCACCGGTTCGCGCATCCGCCAGGTCGATACCGAGACGGCACAGCCGGTGTTGAGCCTGAGCCGCGCCACCATCGAAAAGAGCGGCTTCAAGACGGTTGCTGACGTGCTGCAGAACATTTCTGCCGCCGGCAGCCCGGCCATCAGCCGTTCCGAACCGCTGTCCTCCGGTGAAATGGTCGGCGGCTACTACATCGACCTGCGCAACCTGGGTGCACAGCGCACCCTGATCCTGGTCGACGGCAAGCGCCTCGGCGCCAGCGTCAGCGGCTATCAGGACGTGTCGCAGATCCCGTCGGCCATCGTCGAGCGCATCGACGTGCTGAAGGACGGTGCTTCCTCGGTGTACGGTTCCGATGCCATGGCCGGCGTGATCAACATCATCACCCGCAAGAACTTCGAAGGCCTGGAAGTCAACGCCTACACCGGGCAGTACAGTGAAGGCGACGGCCAGAAGCAGAGCGCCGATTTCGTTGCCGGCTTCACCGGCGATCGCGGCTCGATCACCATCGGTGCCGAGTACTCCAACGAAAAGGCGGTGTGGGCAAAGGACCGCTGGTTCTCCGAATCGTCGCGCACCAATCGCCATCCGACCGCCGGCTGGACCTCGGTCAGCCAGTGGGGCTCGGTGTTCGACCCGACCGATCCGGACGCACCGTCGCTCACCCTCAACCGCGGCGGCAATCCTTACAACGCGGCGGACTTCCACGAAACCGACCTGACCCCGATCACCGGTGACGTAAGCAACTCCAACCAGCAGATGCAGCTGCTGACCCCGACAAAGCGTCGCAGCGTATTCGCCAACCTGCAGTACGACCTTACCGACAATGTCCGTTTCAGCGGTGACCTGCTGTACACCCGCCGCGAATCGGAAGCGCAGGTGGCCGGTTACCCGCTGCAGTCCGAAGCCTACGCCAACCTCGGTTCCATCTGGTCGGCCGACAGCTACTACAACCCGTTCGGCCAGGATATGGCGTATGTCCGCCGTGGCTGGGAAGTGCCGCGCGTTTCCAACAACAAGCTGACGACGTTCCGCTTCAGCGGCGCGCTGCAGGGCTCGTTCCAGTTCAATGACAAGTACTTCGACTGGGAAGCCGGCTACCTCTACCAGAACTCCGAAAACAACCAGAGCCAGACCGGCAACTACAACGTCCTGGCTGCCAACGCCGCCACCGGGGCCTCGTTCTACAACCCGGCAACCGGCCGCGTGGAGTGCGGAACCGCAGCGGGCCTGGCTGCGGGCACCAACCCAGCCTACGGCCCCGGCGCCGGCGGCTGCATCCCGTGGAACCCGGCCATTCCGTTCGGCCGCACCGGTGATGGCGGCTTGACCGGCAATCCGGACCTGCAGCAGTTCCTGTTCCCGACGACGCACAACGTCGGCGAAACCACGATGACGTCCTACTACGCCAACATTGCGGGCAGCATCCTGACCCTGCCGGCAGGCGACCTGGGCTTCGCATTGGGTTACGAGTACCGCGAGGAGAAGGGCAACTTCAATCCGGACGCGCTGTCGCAGTCGGGTTACTCCACCGACCTGGCGGCTGGCCCGACCGGCGGCAAGTACGACGTCAATGAAGTGTACCTGGAGCTGAACGTACCGATCCTGGCCGACCTGCCCGGTGCCAAGGAACTGAGCCTGAGCGCAGCCACCCGCTTCTCCGACTTCAGCACCTTCGGCAACACGACCAACAGCAAGTTCGGCCTGAAGTGGCGCCCGATCGATCAGCTGCTGGTTCGTGCGACCTACTCCGAGGGCTTCCGCGCGCCGACCATCGCCGACCTGTACGGCGGCAGCTCGCAGTCCTTCGAGTACTTCACCGATCCGTGCGATACCTCGTTCGGTCTGGCCGCAACCGACGCCGCCACGGCCCAGCGATGCGCTGCCGCCCTGGGTGCCCTGGCCCCGAACTTCCGCCAGCTGAAGCAGGGTTACGTCCCGGCGGAAGGCCCGGATGAGCAGAGCCCGGTGCCGTTCACCTCCGGCTCCAATCCGAACCTGACTCCGGAAACGTCCAAGTCCAAGACCGTTGGCCTGGTCTGGAGCCCGACCTTCGCCCCGGGCCTGAACCTGAGCCTGGACTGGTTCAACATCAAGATCGAGAACACGATCGTTTCCGATACCCCGACGGATCAGCTGAACGACTGCTACGTTCTGGGCATTGCTGAGCGCTGCAGCACCTTCACCCGTGACGCCACGCTCGGCTACGTCAACAACCTGACCTACGGCAGCCGCAATGCCGGCTTCATCGAAACCGAAGGCTTCGACTTCGATGCAAGCTACCGCTATGCGACCGACACCTGGGGCAGCTTCAACTTCAACCTGCAGAACACCTACGTCACCAAGAACGTTCTGAAGACGGCCAATGATGACTCCCCGGTGCAGATCTACAATGGCTTCGGCAGCAACTTCCGCCTGCGTTCGAACCTGACCGTTGGCTGGGAATTCGGCGACTTCGGCATCACCTGGGGCACCCGCTACTTCTCCAGCGTGAAGGAGCGTTGCTACTACGCCACCGAGTGCTCGCTGCCTGACTACGGCTCGCCGGATCCGGCTCGCAACCAGGCGCAGAACAAGCGCGGCGCCACCACCTTCCACGACGTCCAGTTCTCCTGGAACGCGCCGTGGAATGCGACCATCGCGGTCGGTGCACGCAATGTGTTCGACCACTACGGCCCGCAGATGTACTCGGCGCCGAACTCGCAGTACTCCTACTACGGCGGCTACGACATCGGTCGCCTGATCTACATGCAGTACAAGCAGAAGTTCTGATCGGGAACCTGATCAGCGGATGCAGCAACGGCCCCAAAAGGGGCCGTTGTTCTTTGTGCGCCATGGAAGGGCGCTGGCCAGCGCACAACAAAAAAGGCCGCAGCATCGCTGCGGCCTTCCTTCGAGATCATTTCCGGGCGCTCATCCGTTCGGAATCAGCGTCTCGATCAGATGCTCGACGTACGCTTCGAAATCCTCGCGCGCCTGCTTGGGCTGCTGCAGCTGCAGCGACAACTGCAGGAAGCCGACATAAGCGGCGTACGCAAGGCGTGCGCGATGACGCGCGTCGGTCGAGCTGAGGCCGGCCTGGCGGAACGAGGCGACCAGGTAGTCGAGGCGACGCTGCGAGACCCGGTCGATCACCGGCCGCACCATCGGATGATCCAGTGCCTTCAGCAGCTCGCTGTAGATGATGTGCGGCTGCACTTCATGCGCCACCATCTGGAACAGCTGGCGCAGGCGCACGCGCGGATCCGGTACGTCTTCCAGGCTGCCGAACACCTGTTCCTGTTCGAACAGTTCCCAGCGTTCCAGCGCCGCCTGCAGCAATGCATCGCGCGAAGGGAAATGCCAGTAGAAACTGCCCTTGGTAACGCCGAGCCGCCGTGCCAGCGGCTCTACCGCGACAGCGCCGACACCTTGTTCAGCAATCAGATCGAGGGCCGCCTGGGCCCAGTCTTCGGCACTCAGGCGGCTGTTGCGGCCGGCGCGCGGTTCGCCGGCGGAAGCGTCAGGTTGATTCATGGACTGATTTAACCATACGCCGGGGTTCGTTGCAGTACGCGGTTGCGGTCGAAACCGTCGCAGGCCCCTCGGAAGGGTCCCTCCACACGCATTCTGCAACGCACCATACCGTGCAGTATTGACTTCCCCTCGAAGCCCTCCATACTAGCAAGTATGGTTATGTCCCCAACTCCCGCTGCGTTCCATGACCTGCGCCTGGACGCCGCCCATGGCGCCCGCCTGGCGGCGACCGTCAGCGACCATGGCCGGCGCGGCCGGGTCCTGTTTGCCCATGGCTTCGGCCAGACCCGCCACGCCTGGAATGCCACTGCCCGCGCACTGAACGCGGCCGGCCTGCAGACGCTGGCCTACGACGCCCGCGGCCATGGCGATTCGGACTGGAATGGCGCCGACCTGCCCTATCACGGCGAACAGTTCGCCGACGACCTGATCGTGCTGGCCGGCGAACAGCCGCGCCCGCCGGTACTGGTTGCCGCTTCGATGGGTGGCCTGTTCGGCCTGCTGGCCGAGTCGCGCTGGCCGGGCCTGTTTTCGGCGATGGTACTGGTCGACATCACCCCGCGCTGGGATACCGCCGGTGTCGAGCGCATCCTCGCCTTCATGACCGCCCATCCCGACGGCTTCGCCTCGCTGCCCCAAGCCGCCGACGTGATCTCGGCGTACATGCCGCACCGTCCGCGCAAATCCGAGCAGTCGCTGCGTGCGCTGCTTCGCGAGGACGGCCACGGGCGCTGGCGCTGGCATTGGGACCCACGCCTGGTGGCCGAGCTGGCCCGCGACAGCGAGCAGCACCAGGACGCACTGGCCGAAGCCGCTCGCCAGGTGAAGTGCCCGCTGCTGCTGGTCAGCGGCGGCCGCAGCGACCTGGTCACGCCGCAGACCGTGGCCGAATTCCTGGCGCTGGCGCCGCATGCGCGCCATGTACAGCTGCCGCAAGCGACCCACATGGTCGCCGGCGATGACAACGACGCCTTTACCGCTACTGTGTTGGACTATCTGGACGTGTTGCCTGCAGCGGACGCTGCGGCTTCGTCCGCCACAAACGAGCACGTCACCGGAGCACGCTCATGAGCATCGTTCTTCCCTTCCTCGCCCTGCTGCTGGCAGGCGCCTTCGTCGCCTACCACCGCATGCGGCTGGTTACCTGGACGCTGATCAGCGTGGCCCTGCTGGCCGCCTGCTGGTTCATTCCCTACATCAACCAGACCGCCACGATCGTCGCGGCCGCCGTATTGGCCGTCATCGCCGTGCCGCTGCTGCTGCCGTTCATCCGCAAGCCGCTGCTCACCGGCCCGATGATGAAGGTGTTCCGCAAGGTGCTGCCGCCGCTGTCGCAGACCGAGCGCATCGCGCTGGAAACCGGCTCGGTCGGTTTCGAGGGCGAGCTGTTCACCGGTGATCCGGACTGGAACATCCTGCTCAACTATCCCAAGCCGCAGCTGACCGCTGAAGAACAGGCCTTCCTCGATGGCCCGGTGGAAGAGCTGTGCACGATGGTCAACGACTGGGAAATCACCCACGTCCACGCCGACCTGCCGCCGGAGCTGTGGGCCTTCATCAAGAAGAACAAGTTCTTCGGCATGATCATCCCGAAGGAATATGGCGGCCTGGGCTTCTCCGCGCTGGCCCACCACAAGGTGATCCAGAAGCTGGCGTCGGTGTCTTCGGTGGTCAGCTCCACCGTCGGCGTGCCCAACTCGCTGGGCCCGGGTGAGCTGCTGGTGCACTACGGCACCCAGGAACAGAAGGACCAGTACCTGCCGCGCCTGGCCGACGGCCGCGAAGTGCCCTGCTTCGGCCTGACCGGTCCGTTCGCCGGCTCCGACGCCACCTCGATTCCGGACTACGGCATCGTCTGCAGGGGCGAGTGGAACGGTGAGCAGGTGCTCGGCGTCAAGCTGACCTTCGACAAGCGCTACATCACCCTGGCTCCGGTCGCTTCGCTGATCGGCCTGGCCTTCCGCATGTACGACCCGGATGGCCTGATCGGCGATACCCGCGACATCGGCATCACCCTGGGCCTGCTGCCGCGTGATACCGCCGGCGTCGAAATCGGCCGTCGCCACTTCCCGCTGAACTCGACGTTCCAGAACGGTCCGATCCGCGGCAAGGACGTGTTCATTCCGCTGACCCAGCTGATCGGTGGCGCAGCCATGGCCGGCAAGGGCTGGAACATGCTCAACGAGTGCCTGGCCGTGGGCCGCTCGATCACCCTGCCGTCCACCGCCAGCGGCGGTGCCAAGGCCGGTGCCGCCGTCACCGGCGCCTATGCGCGCATCCGCAAGCAGTTCGGCCTGTCGGTCGGCCGCTTCGAGGGCGTGGAAGAAGCGCTGGCCCGCATCGGCGGCAAGGCCTACAAGATCAGCGCGCTGTCGCAGGCTACCGCCGCGGCGGTCGATCGTGGTGACGTGCCGTCGGTGCCGTCGGCGATCGCCAAGTACCACTGCACCACCATGAGCCGCGAAGTGATCTCGGACATGATGGACGTGATCGGCGGCAAGGGCATCATCCTGGGGCCGCGCAACTTCGCCGGCCGCAGCTGGCAGGCCGCGCCGATCGCGATCACCGTGGAAGGCGCCAACATCATGACCCGCAGCCTGCTGATCTTCGGCCAGGGTGCGATCCTCTGCCACCCGTGGGTGCTGAAGGAAATGAAGGCCGCGCAGGATCCGGATACCCGTGCCGGCCTGCAGGAGTTCGACCGCAGCCTGTTCGGCCACATCCGCTTCGGCATCTCCAATGCCGTGCGTTCGTTCTGGTTCGGCCTGACCGGCGCGCGCTTCGGCGCCGCCCCGGGCGACGCCTACACCCGCCGCTACTTCCGCAAGCTGGACCGTTACTCGGCCAACCTGGCGCTGATGGCCGACATCTCGATGATGACCCTGGGCGGCAAGCTGAAGTTCAAGGAATCGCTGTCCGGCCGCCTGGGCGACGTGCTGAGCCATGTCTACATGACCAGCGCCATGCTCAAGCGCTACCACGACGAAGGTGCACCGCAGGCCGACCAGCCGCTGCTGGCCTGGGCCTTCCATGACAGCGTGCACAAGATCGAAGAGTCGCTGTCGGCCGCGCTGCGCAACTTCCCGATCCGTCCGATCGGCTGGCTGATGTGGGCGCTGATCTTCCCGCTGGGCCGTCGTGCCGAGGCTCCGGGTGATCGCCTGAGCCGCCGCGTCGCCGCCCTGCTGATGGCGCCGAACGAGGCCCGCGACCGCCTGGCCAGTGGCGTGTTCCTGACCCCGTGCGAGAACAACCCGGGCGGCCGCATCAACAGCTACCTGAGCAAGGCGATCATGGCCGAGCCGGTGGAGCGCAAGTTCCTGAAGGCGCTGAAGAGCAAGGGCATCGAAGCGCTGGACTTCAAGAGCCAGCTGGACGAGGCCGTGGCCGAGGGCGTGATCACCCAGGACGAGCGCAGCCTGCTGGAAGAGCTGCGTACGCTGACACTGGACACGATCACCGTGGACGACTTCGACACCCACGAACTGCGCGCGGCCAGCTACTACGACCGCCAGCACAAGGATCCGCATTCGCAGGCGGCCTGATCGCCCGCGACACGCGTTGCCTTCGACGGCGGGCCTCGGCCCGCCGTCGCTTTATCCGCCGACCGGAATACCCCTCATGTCCACGCCCCTGCTCTCGCTTTACCAACGCCTGCAGCGCTGGCCCGCCGGCACCTGGCTGTTCTCGCGCGCGGTGTGCTTCAAGGCCCCCTACTTCGCCAGCGTTGCGCCACGCATCACCCGCCTGGAACACGGCCGCTGCGAAGGCACGCTGGCCGACCGCCGCAGAGTACGCAACCACATCGGCACGGTGCACGCGATCGCGATGTGCAACCTGGCCGAACTGACCGCCGGGTTGATGGTCGATGCATCGCTGCCGAAGGGCATGCGCTGGATCCCGAAGGGGATGCAGGTGCAGTACCTGGCCAAGGCACGCGGCACGCTGCAGGCGGTGGCGTTGCCGGCACAGCCGATTGTCGTCGCGGCCGAGGGCTATGCGCTGCCGGTGACGGTGAGCGTGCGCGACCGTGCGGGCACGGAGGTGTTCAGCGCGGTGATCGACATGTGGTTGTCGCCGGCGAAGTAAGTTCCCGCGAACGGCGCAGCCCCTCGTGGGTGGACGCGGGATGCGGTTTATCGGTTGGGCCGGAGGGGTGGGGCCAGGCGGGGACGCCGCAAGTACGTCCGTGTAGCCTTAGCCGCGCCATCCATGGCACGGATACCCCGCCCGCCCCCCCCCCTCCGGCCTCGGACGGATCTCTGCGGCGTCCACCCACGCAAGATAAAAAGAAGAGCAGAAGCAGAAGCAAAAGCGGCCCGATGGCCGCTGTTTTCATGCGCGCAGAACCCACGAGCGCAGCAACCCGCTGTTGCCCTTGATCTTCTTTTTCTTCTCCGTGGGCTGGCCGCACACGGAACCTGTCAGGGGTGGGGCGGGTGGGCCGTGCAGGGGCGTTGGCGCCATGGATGGCGCCATCGAGCTTACAGGGACGTACTTGCAGCGTCCCCTGTACGGCCCACCCGCCCCACCCAACACATGACCTGCTCTAAACGGCCAACCCACGAGGGGCTGCGCCGTTGGCTGGAAACTACACCAGCGCGCGAAACACCAACGCCAAGATCGCCGGCACCGCCTGGATCATGAAGATGCGGCGGCTCACGCTGTACGCCCCATAGCACCCCGCCACCACCACGCAGGCCAGCGAGAACGTCACCAGCACCGGCTGCCCGATCACCAGCCCCACCACGATGCCTGCTGCCAGGAAGCCGTTGTACAAGCCCTGGTTGGCCGCCAGCACGCGCGTGGTCTCCGCCTTCTCCGGCGTGTTGCGGAAGGTCTTCAGGCCCAGCGGGCGGGTCCACAGGAACATCTCCAACACCAGGAAATAGACGTGCAGCAGGGCGACGAGCAACGTCAGGATGAGCGCGATCCAGTACATGGGCAGTTCCTTGGACAGGGATGGGGGTCGGGCCCCGGGAAATCAGCGGTCGCGCGGTAGTTTCTTTTCTTCGCGCAGTACACCGAACGCGGCTGCGGTCATGCACGCGGCCACCAGCATGCCGCCGATGAACACCACGTGCGAGCCGAACAATGACAGGCCCTTGTGCACCCAGGCAAAGCTCAGGTCCGCACCGCGGTAGACCACGGTGTCGATCGCTGCGCCGGCCTTGTAGCGCCACTGCCGGTCCACGCGCGTGTAGATGGTCTCGCGCGCCGGCTTGGCCAGTGCGAATTCGCTGGCGCGGGTCATCACCTGCACCATCGCCACCAGCAAGGGCATCGGCGAGGCCGCCAGCACCGAGAAGCCGATCAGGATCGCGAAACCGGGAATCAGCAGCGCCGGCGCGATGCCGTGGCGCGAAAGCAGCCAGCGGGTCAGGCCCAGCTGCATCAACAGCGCCAGCGCATTCACTGCCAGGTCGATGCGCGAGAAGAACGCGGTGCTGGCTGCGGGGTCGGTGAACGCCGCACGCACGATCGCAGCCTGCTGGTTGTAGAGCAGCGTCCCCACGCCCACGCCGAACACCACCATGATCGCCAGCCAGCGCAGCAGCGGCTCGCGCACGATCAGTTTCAGGCCATCCAGCACACGACCGCCCATCGGCTTTTCGCCCGATACCAACTGCTGCTCCTGCTCGCGGAGCACCGCCCAGTGCCGCAAGCGCCAGATGCAGAACAAGCAGATCGCCAGGAAACCGGCCGACACCAGCATCAGGTTGGCGATGCCCACGCGCTGCACCAGCGCACTGGTGATGATCGGACCAAGGAAGGCACCGACGGTGCCCGCCGCGCCAAGGTATCCATAGAAGGCCCGGGCCTGCACATTGGAGAACACATCGGCCATGAAGCTCCAGAACACCGCCACCGCGAACAGGTTGAAAACGGTGATCCAGAAGAAGAAGGCCATGCCGCGGCCAGGCACGCCGCTGTCGAACATCATGTAAAAGCCAAGCAGGGTCACGATGAAGAACCCATACACCGCCGGCAGGAACACCCGTCGCGGGAAGCGGCTGACCAGCCAGCCGTACACCGGCTGCAGCACCAGCATGATCACGAACACGCAGGAGAACAGGAACTGCAGCACGAAGTCCTTCAACGCGATGCCGTGGCTGGCGAACCAGGCGATCAGCACGGGTGGGAACACCGTTTCCAGGTCTGCCGAGGCGGCCATGGCCTCACGCACCGGGCGCAGCACGTAGTAGCCGCTGAGCAGGCAGAAGAAGTACAGGAACGACCACCACAGCGCTGGCGACTCGCGCAGTGCCGACGTCAGGCCCTGCAGCGGCCCCTTCTTCCTTACCGCACTCACGCGGTGTCCCTCGCCTGAAGACGGCGGTTGGACAGCGGCATGGCAGGCTCCGGGGCGATGAAACGCGTACGTTAGCCAATGCACCGCAACATCGCCAGCGCGACGCGCCTTCCCGCGGGCGGATCAGCTCCGCTGATCGGCCCCGGATGACACGTTCCGATACATGCCTCCAGCGCCCCAAACTTCAAATTTTTCAACGAGATGCGCATTCATCTTCGCTTTGTTTGTGCACAAGGGAAAAGCGGCGCTAGAATCGCCATCAGCAGTCGCGCACGGGTCCAACCGATGAAAAAGAACAGCCTGCGTCGCCCGATCCGTTCGGCGGCCACCGGTTTGCTGGGCATGCTGATGCCCGTTGCCTTGTCCACCACCGCGCAGACACCGCCGGCATTGCCGCCGATGCCGACCAACATCGAATCCGCTGCGGGTCCCACCGTCGCCCACACCCAGCCTGCGGCCTACCGCACCGGTCTGGTGCCTCACGTCCAGGCGCCGGCGGCTGGCTTCAACGTCGCCAACATCGAATCGATGGCGCAGCAGCTCACCTATGGCGAACGCGTGCCGGGCATGGCCGTGGCGATCGTGCAGGGCGGCCGTATCCTCAGCGCGCGCGGCTATGGCGTCACCGACGTCAACAATCCGCTGCCGGTCGATGCGCACACCGTGTTCCGCCTGGCCTCGCTGTCCAAGGCCTTCGCCGGCACCATGGCCGGCCTGCTGGTCAACGACGGCACGCTGCGCTGGGACAGCAAGGTCACCGACTACGTGCCGGGCTTCCGCCTCAATTCGCCGGAAGCCACTGATCGCCTGACCGTGGCCGACGTGCTCAGCCATCGCGTCGGCCTGCCGTACAACGCCTACGACCGCGACATCGAGGGCAACGCCGAGTACTACGCGCTGACCCAGAAACTGGCCAACACCAGCCTGAAGTGCCTGCCGGGCGACTGCTATGCCTACCAGAACGTGGCCTTCAGCCTGATCGGCGATGTCGTCTACGCGGCCTCCGGCAGCTTCTACGAGCAGTCGGTCGAGCGCCGCATCTTCAAGCCGCTGGGCATGAATGATGCCAGCCTCGGCCTGGCCGGCATCCAGGCCAGCTCGCGCTGGGCGCGTCCGCACGTGCGCAGCCGCAACGGCTGGGTCTCGCTGACGCCCAAGCCCACCTATTACCGCGTCGCCCCGGCGGCCGGCGTCAATGCCAGCGCCAGCGACATGGCCCAGTGGCTGCTCGCCCACACCGGGCACCGCCCTGACGTGCTGCCGGCACCGCTGCTGGCCACCCTGCATTCGAGCCTGATCAGCACCCCCGGCGAGATGCGTTCGGGCTGGCGCCGCGAGCGCCTGCACTCGGCCGGCTACGCCCTGGGCTGGCGCACCTTCGACTACGCCGGCCACGACGTGGTGTTCCATGCCGGTGCCGTGCAGGGCTATCGCGGCCTGGTCGCGCTGGTGCCGGAACGCGATCTGGGCATCGCCATCATGTGGAATGGCGAAAGCAGCCTGCCCAGCGGCCTGCTGCCGACCGTGCTCGACTCCGCGCTCGGCCTGCCGGCGCAGCGCTGGCTGGACGTGGACACCGACTTCGGCAGCGACAACCTGATGGCCGAGGGGGCCAGCCCGGCGCAGCAGGACAAGCGCAAGGGCAAGGGCGCCTCGGCCAATCGTGCGGTGGCGTCGCCGCGCTGATCAGGCGGGCTCGATCGTGTGTGCGAAGGTCGGCCTGCGGGTCGCCCTTTTTGTTGGCTCGACTCTACAGATGCAAAGAGCAGTTCCGCGGCGCTAGTGCGCGAAGTAGTGCATGCCGCCATCCACCGGAATCACCGCGCCTGTGATGTAGCCGGCCAGCGGCGAGGACAGGAACGCCACCAGTGGCGCCACTTCCTCGGGTTCACCGAAGCGTCCGATCGGGATGTTGCTGGCGATGAACGCACGCCGGCTTTCCTCGGTGGGATGCAGGCGTTCCAGGATCTGCGCGCTGTTGATGCGCCCCGGTGCAATCGCATTCACCGTAATGCCCTGCCCGGCCACCTCCGACGACAGCCCCTTGCTCCACAGATGCAGCGCCGCCTTCGCCGCAGTGGCCGCGTTCACCGCACGCGGTTCCATCGAGCCGCTGAAATTGATCACCCGCCCCCATGCCTGCGCCTGCATGCCAGGCAACAGCGCCTGGGTCATCCGCCGCGCGGCGGAAAAGTTCAGGGCGATCGCTTCCTCCCAGACATCATCATCGGCGTCGACGCTGGTCGGCCGGGAGCCCCCGGCGGCGTTGACCAGGATGTCGACGCGCTGCAATGCCTCCCGGGATGCCTGCGCGATGTACCGGACGTCACCGGCCACGGTGACATCGCCGGCCACGACGACCGGTGCCGCGCCGCCTTCGGCTTCGATCCGCGCCGCCAGCGCCTGCAGGGGTGCCCGCTGCCGTGACGTGATGGCAACGCGCACGCCCTGGGCCGCCAGCTGCCTGGCGACGGCGGCACCGATGCCACTGGCCGCGCCCGTCACCAAGGCGGTACGGCCTGCAAGATTCAAGTCCATGGTGTTCTCCTGTCCGCATGGCCGGCCAATCCAGCCCTTGCACGACATGCTGTTTGATCACCCCTGATTGATAAACTCCGCGCAGGTTTCAGCATTCAACACCCGGGGTGTCAGATGAACCTGCTGGAAAGCATGCGGGTCTACGTGCTGATCGTGGACAAGGGCAGCCTCAGTGCGGCAGCTGCGGCGATGGACATCTCCGCGACGATGGCCGGCAAGCATCTGCGTGCATTGGAAGCACGGCTGGGCATGCAGCTGTTGAGCCGAACCACCCGGCGCCAGCACACGACGCCGTTCGGCCAGGACTACTACACGCGCTGCCGGGAGATCCTGCGCCTGGTGGACGAAACCGATGCGCAGGCGCAGCACCAGCACCTGGCACCGGCGGGCACGCTGCGAATCAGTGCACCCGTGATCTTTGGTACGCATGCACTGGTACCGGCACTGGCCGAGTACATGGCGCGCCATCCGGATGTCCGGGTCGAAGCGACGCTGACTGATCGCGTGGTCGACCTTGCCGAAGAGGGCTTCGAGGCGGCACTGCGGATCGGCACGCTGGCCGACAGCAGCGTGCTGGTGGCGCGAGCCCTGGCCCCTTATCGCCTGATGATGTGCGCCTCGCGGGCGTATCTGGCCAGGCATGGCACGCCACGCAGCGTGCATGCACTTGCCGGCCATCAATGCCTGTCGTTCGAACCGAGTGCGCTTGCACAGTGGCTGCAGGACGACGCTGGCGAGCTCGACCACGTGCCCGACGGCCGACTGCAGATCAACAATGGCGAAGCGCTGCGTTCGGCGGCGCTGCATGGCCTGGGCATCGTCCTGCAGTCGACGCTGCTGCTGGCCGCCGATGTCGAGGCGGGGCGTCTGGTGCAGCTGCTCCCAGGGCACGGCCAGGCCGGTCGGCCGATGCACGTGGTCTATGCGCACGACCGTTACCACTCCACCCGCCTGCGCAGCTTCCTCGACTTCCTGGTGGAACGATTCCCGCCGGTAGTCACCCCACCAGGCGATCGAAGCGGCCCATAAAAAAACCCCCTCCCCGCTGGGCAGCCAGGGAAGGGGGTTTCAGGATGCGGCTATCGGGAAGTACTTAGATCAGCGGCGCCGGGGTTGCCGGCAGAGCGACCGGAGCGGCCTTCTTCTTGCGGGCGGCCGGCTTGCGCTTGGCAACCTTCTTCGCTGCCTTCTTCGGGGCAGCCTTCTTGGTGGCCTTCTTCGCGGTCTTCTTTACTGCCTTCTTGGCGGTCTTCTTGACGGCCTTCTTGGCAGTCGCCTTCTTTGCGACCTTCTTGGCCGGCTTGCGGGCCGCAGCCTTCTTGGCAGTCTTCTTGGTGGCCTTCTTGGCCGCCTTCTTCGCGGTCTTCTTGACGGCCTTCTTGGCAGTGGACTTCTTGGCGACCTTCTTCGCCGCCTTCTTCACTGCCTTCTTCGCAGTGGTCTTCTTGGCGACCTTCTTCGCAGCCTTCTTCACTGCCTTCTTGGCAGTCGCCTTCTTCGCGACCTTCTTCACTGCCTTCTTGGCAGCGGCCTTCTTCGCGACCTTCTTCACCGCTTTCTTGGCGGCGGGCTTCTTCTTCGCAGCTTTCTTGGTTGCCATGGGATGGCTCCTCGTCAGTGATAGGGAGTTGAAACGCCCAGTTGGATCAAACCCGCGGATGCTGCGTGCGGGGACCGCCGGCGCGTCAGGCGCGCCGTTACGGATGCGGCGATGCCCGCCTCGATCGGCGGAGCGGACATCGGAACGGGAGGTGCCTTGCATTTCTCCGGGGGAAGCGGGGCCGTGTCCACCGTCATCAGGGTCGCGGTGGTCTTGAAGGGGCTGCTTCGCATCGGACGATTGATTCTGCGCACTCGGTTGGGCAGGCAAGGTCTGCTGAGGCGAAACCTAATCACGGTTTTTTTTACTGTCAACAACCCCCGCGAAAAATTTTCACATCCGCGCCTTTCCGAGCGCCGTCGGCGCCACTGCTCTACGCGGCCCGCCATGGCGGTTGAAACGTCGCGCAAGCGCGCTGCATGCACCGGCATCGATGCATACGTTGAACAAAAAACACTTGAAATAAGCACTCCGCGCATATAGACGCAGACTCGCAACGGCATCGCGCGTGCGACGTCGATGGTCACCGGCAACGCCACCAACGCCAGCACAACGGCGCCGCAACAGGGGGCGAAAACTTTTCACATCCGAGTGCGTCGGCGCGGGGCTGAAACGCGGATTTGCGCAAAACTGCGCACGCCCATCGGCACCGTTCGCCTGTCGGCTGATGCCACGCCGAGGGTGCGCAGCGAACCCCGCGTCATGAGTCCGGTGCAGTCGCCAAAACAAGAACGGCCACCCGAAGGTGGCCGTTCCAGAATCCGGAAACGACGACTCAGTGGTCTTCGTTCTCCAGGGCTTCGGCGTACGCGTCCGGGTCCAGCAGCTCGTTGACCTCATCGGCGTTGGTCAGTTCGACCACGAACATCCAGCCTTCGCCGTAGGCATCTTCGTTGATGGTTTCCGGCTTGTCGGACAGGGCCGAGTTGACCTCGACGACCTTGCCGCTGATCGGGCTGTAGACGTCCGAGGCGGCCTTCACCGACTCGACGACGGCGATCTGCTCGCCGGCCTTGGCGTCGGCGCCGACTTCCGGCAGTTCGACGTAGACCAGGTCACCCAGCAGGCCCTGGGCGTGGTCGGAAATACCGACGGTGACGCGGCCATTGCCTTCGACACGGGCCCACTCATGGGACTTGAGGAACTTGAGGTCGCCGGGGATCTCGCTCATGGGACTGCTCCAGAGATATGCAGGGGGTGGAAAAAACGAGGCTAGTGTAACCAACCGGCCGCCACTGCTGTCAGTGACGACCGGCACGTAAGGATCAGGCGTCGGCCAGCACGCCGGGCTGCGCCTGGCCTTCCCGAACGAACGGGAACTTGACCACCCGCACCGGCACCTGACGGCCGCGGATGTCGACGGTGACCTCGCCGAGTTCACCGGCCGGCACGCGGGCGAAGGCGATGCCCTTGGCCAGCGTCGGCGAGAAGGTGCCGGACAGGATCTCGCCCTGGCCGCTGGCCGTGGTGACCGTCTGGCCGTGGCGCAGCACGCCCTTCTCGTCCATCACCAGGCCGATCATCTGGCGCGCGGTGCCGGCGCTCTTCTGCGCCTCCAGCACGTCGCGGCCGATGAAGTCGCGGCCTTCGTCCAGCGACACGGTCCAGGCCAGCGCCGCTTCGTACGGGCTGATCTCTTCGTCCATGTCCTGGCCGTACAGGTTCATGCCCGCTTCCAGGCGCAGGGTGTCGCGCGCGCCAAGGCCGGCCGGCTTCACGCCCGCCGCCAGCAGGCGGTTCCAGAAGGCGACCACGGCGTCCTGCGGAAGCAGGATCTCGAAACCATCTTCACCGGTGTAGCCGGTGCGCGCGACGAACAGCTCGACGCCGTCATCGGACTGCACCTGCAGGGCGGCGAAGCGGCCCAGCTTGGTCAACGCTGCGCGGTCGGCTTCGCGGGCCAGGCCGATCACGATGTCGCGCGCCTGCGGGCCCTGCACGGCGAGGATGGCCAGGTCCGGGCGCTGCTCGACGGCGACGCCGAACGGCGCAGCCTGCTCGCGCAGCCAGGCCAGGTCCTTCTCGCGGGTAGAGGCGTTGACCACCATGCGGAAGAAGTCGTCGCCCAGGTAGTAGACGATCAGGTCGTCGATGACGCCGCCGCGCGGATTCAGCATGCACGAGTACAGTGCCTTGCCGGTCACCTTCAGCTTGTCGACCGAGTTGGCCAGCAGGCGGCGCAGGAACGGCTTGACCTGGTCACCACGCAGGTCGACCACCGTCATGTGGCTGACGTCGAACACGCCGGACTCACGGCGCACCAGATGGTGCTCGTCCAGCTGCGAGCCGTAGTGGATGGGCATGTCCCAGCCCCCGAAATCGACCATCTTGGCGCCAAGGGCGCGGTGGGTATCGTTGAGCAGCGTCTTCTGGGTCATGACCGGGTCCGGCAGCAGAGGAAACAAGAAACCCCATTATCCCAGATCGGCCGCCCGCAGGCGTGCCGCAGCGCAGCGGTTCGTGGAAGCGGAAGCGCGGCCCGCCGGGCCCTTTCCTCTGCCGGCGAGGCAATGCCCGCAAAGCACCGGGGCCGCCCGCTACAGGCGCACCCGCCCACGCAGGATGTCGAGGAACATCACCCAGTCACCCATGAACGAGTACAGCGGATGGCGGAACGTCGCCGGTCTGTTCTTCTCGAAGAAAAAATGGCCGACCCAGGCGAACCCGTAGCCGCAGAACAGGGCGCCGAGCAGGAACAGCGGCTGGCCACGCAACAAGGCAGTGGCGACCAGCAGCAGGACCCCGCAACTGCCGATGAAATGCAGGCGCCGCGAGACCGGGTGGCGGTGCTCGCTGAGATAGAACGGATAGAACTCGCGGAAGCTGGCGAAGCGGGACATGTGCGTGCTCCGGGGGCCAGGGGCGCCCCCATCATGCGCCATCGCTGACCTTGTTGCGCCGAGCCATGCCCGGCTCTACACCGAAGGCGTGCGCGGCCCGAACATGATCACCGCCATGCCGGCCAGGCACAGCGCTGCGCCCAGCAGGTCCCAGCGGCTGGGACGAATGCCTTCGACCAGCCACAGCCAGAACAGCGCGGTGCCGATGTACACGCCACCGTAGGCGGCATAGACCCGTCCGCTGGCCGTCGGGTGCAGGGTCAGCAGCCAGGCGAACAGGGCCAGGCTGGCCGCCGCCGGCAGCAGCAGCCAGACGCTGCCTCCCTTGCGCAGCCACAACCATGGCAGGTAGCAGCCGACGATCTCGGCCAGCGCGGTCAGCAGGAACAGGCCGAGCGTTTTCACGCCTTCTCTGCTGCCTTGGCCTGCTGCCACAGTGCTTCCTGCGCATCCAGGTCCAATGCGGCCAACGCCTCACCCTGTGCGTCGGCCTGCGCTTCCATCGCGCGGAAGCGACGCTCGAACTTGTGGTTGGCACCGCGCAGTGCAGCGCCCAGATCGATATCGGCATGACGCGCCAGGTTCGCGCAGACGAACAGCAGGTCGCCCAGTTCTTCCTGCAGGCGCGCCTTGTTGCCCGCGACATCGCCGCGTTCGAACTCCTCGCGCAGCTCCTGCAGCTCCTCGGCCGCCTTGTCCAGCACCGGCAGCGGGCCCGGCCAGTCGAAACCGACCTTGGCCGCGCGCGACTGCAGCTTCACCGCCCGCTGCCATTCCGGCAGGCCGCGCGAGATACCGGCCAGTGCGGAGGTGTCCTGCTCGCCCTTGGCGGCACGCTCGGTGCGCTTGATCACCTCCCAGTTGCGCGTCACCCCGTCCGCATCGTCCACGCTGACATCGGCGAACACGTGCGGGTGGCGGCGCTGCATCTTGTCGCTGATCGCGCGGGCGACCTCGGCGAAGCCGAACGCGCCCTGCTCCTCGGCCATGCGCGCATGGAATACCACCTGCAGCAGCAGGTCGCCCAGCTCGTCGCAGAGATCGTCCAGGTCGCCGCGGTCGATCGCATCGGCGACCTCATAGGCTTCTTCGATGGTGTAGGGGGCGATGGTCGCGAAGTTCTGCTCCAGATCCCACGGGCAGCCGCCCTGCGGGTCGCGCAGCCGCGCCATGATCGCCAGCAGGCGCTCCAGTTCGTTGCTTGCGGCGCTGCCGGTGGTGGGGGTGTCGTGCGCGCTCATGCGGCCTCCAGGATCAGTCGGACAACCAGTCGCGCCATGGCAGGCTGGTATCACCAAGGGCAATGAAATCGCCGTTCAACAGGCTCTCGCGGCGGTTGTAGCGGAACGGCTTGCCGGTCGCCGCCGACAGCACCGCGCCGCCGGCGGCATGCAGCACGCACTGGCCGGCGGCCGTATCCCATTCAGAGGTCGGGCCCAGCCGCGGATAGACATCCAGGCCGCCTTCGGCGATCCGGCAGAATTTCAGCGACGAGCCCTGCGCGATGGTCTCGATGCGGCCCATGCGCGCCAGCAGCGCCTCGGTTTCCGGCGAACGGTGCGAGCGGCTGGCGGCGACGCGCAACGGGGCGGAGGCCGGCGTGCGGGTGCGCAGCACGGTGTCATGCAGGCCCTGCCGCCGATAGGCCAGTTCGCCGCGCATGGCATGCCAGACAATGCCGGTGACCGGCGCCAGCACCACGCCGAATGCCGGCGCCCCCTGGTAGATCAAGGCGATGTTGACGCTGAATTCGCCGTTGCGCTTGACGAACTCGCGGGTACCGTCGAGCGGATCCACCAGCCAGTAAGCGCCCCAATGGCGACGCTGCTCCCAGCCCACCTGCGCCGATTCCTCGGACAGGATCGGCAGGTCCGGTGTCAGCTGCCGCAGGCCCAGCTCAATGACCTGGTTGGCCGCCAGGTCGGCCGCGGTGACCGGGCTGTTGTCGTCCTTGATCTGGACCTCGAAACCATCGGCATACACCTGCATGATGGCTTGGCCGGCCTGCTGGGCGATGGCGATGGCGGTCTCGCGCAGGTCCGTCGTCAGCTTGATCATCGCGTTCCCTGCAGCCACTGGCGGGCAATGAACAGCGCCGCCAGCGAACGTCCCTCGGAGAAGTCCTCGCGCAACATCAGCTGGTCCAGTTCGGCCAGCTTCCACGGCACCACTTCCAGTTCTTCCGGCTCGTCGCCGGCCAGCTTTTCCGGGTACAGGTCGCGCGCCACCACCAGCCACGACTGGTGGCTCATGTAGGTCGGGGCCAGGGTCATCGCGCGCAGCACGTCGACCCGGCGCGCACCATAACCGGCCTCTTCCTTCAGTTCGCGGTCGGCCGCCTGCTCGGGGGTCTCGCCGGCGTCGATCCTGCCCTTCACCAGCCCCAGTTCGTAACGATGCATGCCGGCGGCGTATTCACGCACCAGCAGCACGGTTTCATCGTCGAGCATCGGCACCACCACCACTGCACCGTGACCACGGCTGACCAGGCGCTCGAAACGGCGACGTTCACCGTTGGAGAATTCCAGGTCCAGATGCTGGCGCTGGAAGGGGCCGTTCTCCTCATCGGTGATCCGATGGATGATCGGCAAGCGACGGCCGGCACGGTCATCGTTCATGCGGAATCTCCGCGGCGACCGGCGGCTGCGCCGGGGCCGATAGAATGTGCAGGCAGCAACATGTTCATGAGCCCGAAATGCTAGCAGACCCGACCCCCTCCCCGCTGGCCCGCCACTGGCGGCAGCGCGACCTGCAGGTGCTGTGGCACCCGTGCACGCAGATGCGTGAGCATCCGGACACCCTGCCGCTGGTGCCGATCGCCCGTGGCGAAGGCGCGTGGCTGATCGACCACGACGGCCACCGCTATCTGGACGCCGTCAGCAGCTGGTGGACCAACCTGTTCGGTCATGCCGAACCGCGCATCGGCGGTGCCATTGCCACCCAGGCCACGCAGCTGGAACAGGTGATGCTGGCCGGCTTCAGCCATGAGCCGGCCATCACGCTGGCCGAACGCCTGCTGGCATTGGCACCACGCCAGCCCGGCCGCGAGCCGCTGGCCAAGGTGTTCTACGCCGACAACGGCTCGGCCGGCGTGGAAGTGGCGCTGAAGATGGCCTTCCAGTATTTCCAGAACCGTGGGCAGCCGCGGCGCACGCGTTTCATTGCACTGGAAAACGGCTACCACGGCGAGACCCTGGGCGCGCTGGCGCTGGGTGACATCCCGCTGTATCGCCGCGTCTATGCGCCGCTGCTGGCCAAAGGGCTGTTCGCGCCGTCGCCCGATGCCTACCTGGCCGAACCCGGCCAGAGCGCGGCCGACCGCGCGCGGCAGGCTGCCGACGGCCTGGCCACGCTGTTCGACCAGCATCCGGGCGAGATCTGCGCGGTGATCCTGGAACCGCGCCTGCAGTGTGCCGGCGGCATGCGCATGCATGACCCGGTCTATCTGCAGCGCGTGCGCGAACTGTGCGATGCCCATGGCGCGTTCATGATCGCCGACGAGATCGCCACCGGCTTCGGCCGCACCGGCACCCTGTTCGCCTGCGAGCAGGCAGGGGTGATGCCGGACCTGATGTGCCTGTCCAAAGGCCTGACCGGCGGCTTCCTGCCACTGGCCGCCGTGCTGGCGACGCAGGCGCTGTATGACGCCTTCCTCGACGACTCGCGCGAGCGCGCCTTCCTGCATTCGCACAGTTACACCGGCAATCCGCTGGCCTGCGCGGCGGCACTGGCGACGCTGGACATCTTCCGCGACGACGATGTGATTGCGCGCAACCGGGGCATCGCCTCGGTGATGGGCACGCTGGCGGCACCGTTTGCCGACCATCCACACGTGGCCGACGTGCGCCAGGCCGGCATGGTGGTGGCCTTCGAGCTGTCGCGCGACGGCAACAGGCGCACGCCGTTCGACCCGGGCCTGCGGCTGGGCCTGCACGCCTACAAGGCCGCCCTCAAGCGCGGCGTGGTGCTGCGCCCGCTGGGCGACGTGCTGTACTGGATGCCACCCTACTGCGTGGATGACGAACAACTGGAGCTGCTGGCACACACCACGCTGGCGGCCATCGACGAGGCGATTGCATGCGCGTGACCCGCTGCCCCATCGACCTGGCGCTGCACAGCGGCCAGACCGTGACCCTGCCGGAAGAGACGGCCAACCACCTGGTGCGGGTGATGCGCCTGCGCGAGGGAGACACCTGCGTGCTGTTCAACGGCGACGGCCATGACTACAGCGCGACGCTGACCGTGGCCGGCAAGCGCGAGGTGCAGGTGCGCATCGACGCCATGCAGGCCATTGACAATGAATCACCGCTGGCGATCACCCTGCTGCAGGGCATCGCCCGTGGCGAGAAGATGGACCTGATCCTGCAGAAGGCCACCGAACTGGGCGTGGCGGCGATCATTCCGGTCAACGCCGAGCGCACCGAGGTGAAACTCGATCCAGCACGGGCCGAGAAGCGCGTGGCGCACTGGAACAACGTGGTGACCTCGGCCTGCGGCCAGTCCGGGCGTGCGCGCATTCCGCCGGTAGGATCCCCGCTGTCGCTGGCACAGGCTGCGGCGGCGCTGCCAGCCGATTCGCTGCGGCTGACCCTGGATCCGCAGGGAGCACATCGCCTGTCGACGCTGGGAGCCGCTCCCGCTGGCGGTATCGTGATTGCAATCGGCCCGGAAGGGGGCTGGTCGCCGCGCGACCGCGACCAGCTGGCAGCGGCAGGGTTCCAGGGACTGCAGCTGGGCCCGCGGATCCTGCGCACGGAAACGGCCGGGCTGGCCGCTGTCGCGGCGTTGCAGGCGCGGTTGGGCGATCTGGGGTAAGGCTGCTTCGTGGTAGTGCCGGCCGCTGGCCGGCATCCACGGGATCATGGGGTTGCCGGCCAGCGGCCGGCACTAGCGGGGATCCGACCGGCGGAATCGCGATCAAGCCGCCAGCGAATCCAGCGCCGCTTCCAACGCATCCAGGTTCGGCAGCAGCGCACTCTGCTCACCCAGCAGCACGCGCATGTGCACGGTCTGCGGCAGGGTTTCTTCGGAGGCGTCGGCCAGCAGGCCATCGCGTGGCACCGAGATCAGCTGCGGGAAGTTCTGCGTCAGCAGCGCGTAGTACGGGCGCTGCGCGTTGCCGCTGAGGGACTTCAGCACCACCACCTTGTTGTGGCCGGCCACCGTCTCTTCGCCCAGCCCCGAAAGGCGTGCGAACGACACCAGCGGCACCTGCCAGCCGTGCCAGCCGATCTCGCCAACCAGCCAGCGCGGCGCATCGGAGACCGGCTGCACCGGCACGCGCGACATCATTTCGGCCACGGTGGCATTGGGCAGCAGTACGCGCTCGTTGCCGGCCTGGATCAGGACGCCGCGGATTTCGTCATTGCTGGCGTAGCTCATGGTGCCTCTCCGTTGTCGTCCTGCTCACCCCAGCGCGCGGCAATTGCCTGCGCCAGTTCCTGCGGTTCACCGGCCACCATGCCGGCAGCCACCACGGCGGTGGCCGCCGCCGGGTCATAGCAGCCCTCGCCCACCTGCCCGGCCACCCACGCACCGGCGGCCGCCAGGTCCAGCGCCGGGCCTACGTGGGCCAGGTCGGCACCGCTGAGCAGCACCAGCGCGGTGTGTTCGGCCGGCAGCGAAGCGAGCGAAATACCATTGGCATCGCTCTGGAAATGCAGGCCATCGCTGGCCGCGCGCACGCCGATATCATCGGCCAGCACGTGCACCTCGCCCGGCACCGCGTGCTGGCCGGCCTCGGCCAGCTGCACCGGCAACGGCGAAACACGGGACATCTGCTTGACCAGGTTGCCGTAGCGGCCACCATCCAGACGCATGTGCACCAGGACCGGCACGCTCAACGACGCGGGCAGTGCGCCGAGCAGGCGACGCAACGCATCCGGGCCACCGATGCCGGCCAGCACCAGCAGCGATGCGGCACGCGCACCGGCCGGGGCGGCGGCATCCAGATCGACCAGGCTCAAATGATCGGTATCGAACGAGGGCTGCGGCGCGACGACCGACGCCACGGCTTCTGCCGATACCGGTGCTTCGATCGATTCTTCGACCAGCGACCAGGCGGTGTGATCGAAGGAGACCGGCGGTGTCGCGGGCGCCGCCGGTTCGGCCAGTGCCTGCGGCGCCGAAGGCGGATCGAGAGGCTCGGGCACGACCGGCTGCAGCGCCGCCAGGGCCTGCTCCAGCGCGATCGGTTCGTGCAGGTCTGCCGGTGGCGAATACAGGCCGTCGGCCGGAACGTCATCGGCCCAGCTCAGCGCCTGTTCCAGATGCGGCCGCAGGGCTTCTTCCTGCGGCGCCGGCGCGGGCGCCGGGTGGCCAGGCTCCAGCTGCAGGCTGGGCTCTTCTTCGGCGCCCGGCGGCAACACCTGCTGGTGGCCGTGCAGCTTGGCGGCCAGGTGGCGCCCCCAACGTTGCGCCTCCCAGCCGTCGCGGCGGGCGGCCAGCTCCGCCTCATCGAACACCAGGGTCAGCCCCGGTGCCGAGAGCACGGCTTCCAACCGTTCCAGTGCGTCCTCGATGGCCGCTTCCAGCGCGATCACCACGAACTGCGGATCCGCGGCCTGCAGGGCCTGCGGCTCCAGGCCGTTCGGATCATCTTCCAGGACCAGCTGTACATCGGCATGCGCCAGCGCCTCGCGCAGGCGTTCACGCGCCGCACCGGGGCGGGCCAGCAGGGCGACGGCCGGGGCCGGATGGGTTTCACTCACGGACACGGGCGATCCCCAGCAGGTCGTACACGTTACGCATCAGGTCCAGTTCCTGGTACGGCTTGCCCAGATAACGCTGGACACCAATCTCGAAGGCACGCTGGCGGTGCTTGTCGCCGCTGCGCGAGGTGATCATCACGATCGGCACATCCCTGTAGCGAGGATCGGCACGCATCACAGTGGCCAGCTCGTAGCCGTCCATGCGCGGCATCTCGATGTCCAGCAACATCAGGTCCGGCACGCGCTCTTCCAACCGCTCCAGTGCTTCCACGCCATCGCGGGCGACACTGACTTCGAAGTTGTGGCGTTCGAGGATGCGGCCGGTCACCTTGCGCATGGTCAGCGAGTCATCGACCACCATCACCAGCGGCACCTGGCGTTCGTCGCGCGGCGCATTGGCCAGCACCGGTGCCGTCGGATTGGCCAGGAAGCGGCGCACCAGCGGCGCGACGTCCAGGATCACCACCACGCGGCCATCGCCGGTGATGGTGGCACCGTAGATGCCCGGTACCGATGCGATCTGCAGGCCGACCGGCTTGACCACGATTTCGCGGTTGCCCAGCACCTGGTCGATCGCCACGGCCGCGCGCAGGTCACCGGCTCGGACCAGCAGCAGCGGCACCTGGTCCTGGCCATCGGCACGCGCCGGAGCCTGCCCGACCAGGCTGCCGAGGTCATACAACGGATAGTCTTCGCCGCTGTAGCGGTAGCTGCTGTCGGCGGCCTCGAAACGTTCGCGCGACAGGCGGCCGATACCGCTGACCGAGGCCACCGGCACGGCGAAGGTGGTCTCGCCGATCTGCACGAACACCGCTTGGGTGACGGCCAGCGTCTGCGGCAGGCGCAGGGTGAAGCGCACGCCTTGGCCGCGCACCGACTGGATGTCGACCGAGCCGCCCAGCTGGCGCACTTCGTTGCGCACCACGTCCATGCCCACGCCACGACCGGCCAGCTGGCTGACCTGGTCGGCGGTGGAGAAACCGGAGGCGAAGATCAGGTTGTCCAGTTCCTGCTCGCTGGGCTGCGCATCGGCGGCCAACAGGCCACGGTCGATGGCGCGGCGGCGGATAGCTTCACGGTCCAGGCCAGCACCGTCATCGGCCACTTCCAGCACGATTTCCGAGCCTTCACGGTGCAGGCGGATGGCGACTTCGCCCTCTTCGGGCTTGCCGGCGGCGCGACGCTGTTCCGGCGCTTCCAGGCCGTGGGCCACGGAGTTGCGCAGCATGTGTTCGAGCGGCGCGACCATGCGGTCGAGGACATTGCGGTCCAGTTCGCCGTGGGTGCCCTCCAGGGTCAGGTGCACCTGCTTGCCGGTATCCATGCCGGACTGGCGGACCACGCGGCGCAGGCGCGGCACCAGGCCATCGAACGGCACCATGCGCGCGCGCATCAGGCCGTCCTGCAGCTCGGAGCTGACGCGCGACTGCTGTTGCAGCAGCGAATCGTACTGGCGTGACAGATCGTCGAGCACGCCCTGCAGGCCCCCGAGATCGGCCGCCGATTCGTTCAGCGCACGGCTGAGCTGTTGCAGCGTGGAGAAGCGGTCCAGTTCCAGCGGATCGAACTTCTGATCGGCCTGGTCCTGCTCACGCTGGTAGCGGGCGACGATCTGCGCTTCGGTTTCCAGGTCCAGGCGGCGCAGCTGGTCGCGCAGACGCGCGTTGGTGCGCTCCAGTTCGCCCATCGCGCCTCGGAAGGCACCGAGCTGCTGCTCCAGGCGCGAGCGGTAGATCGCCACCTCACCGGCATGGTTGACCAGGCGGTCGAGCAGATCCGCGCGCACGCGCACCTGTTCCTGCTGCGGGCGTGCCAGCGGATCTTCATCGACCACGCCTTCGGCCGGCAGCGGTGCCGACAACGGCGCATCAAGCAGCGGCGGTGCCGGGCTGGCAACCGGTGCCGAAGTGGCTTCTGCGACGCTCGCCACGTTGGCTGCGGCTGCAGCAGCCGCCGCAGCGATATCGGTGGTGGTACGCACTTCGAACGCGTCGACCAGGTCCTGCGCCGGTTCCACCACGCGGTGGTTGCCGGTGCGGGTGAGCAGCTGGTGCAGGCGATCGAATCCGCGCTCCAGCAACTGCACATCGCGGCGTTCGATCTCGGTGCGACCAGCGGCGACGGCTTCCAGCAACGATTCGATGCTGTGGCCAAGATCGCCGATGGCGTTGATGCCGGCCATGCGTGCGCCACCCTTCAGGGTATGCAGGTCACGCTGCAGGCCGGCCAGCACCTCGCGGTCCTGCGGCGCATCGCGCAGCTCGCTGATCAGGCCATCGCAGTGGTCGAGCAGGTCCTTGCCTTCCTCGACGAAGATGTCGACCAGCTCGCGATCGTAGACGCTGAAGTCGAGCGTATCAGCGCTGTCTTCCGGCGCCGGGATGTCAAGGACGTCGGGTGCCACGACATCAGCCACGTCGGCGCCAGGCGCGCCAACGGCCGGGGCATCCGACACGGTATCGGCATCGGCACCTTCGGCGTGGACTTGCACCTGGCCCGGCGCGTCTTCCAGTTCGAAGAACCGCACCGGCCCGGCGGTGGCCGGCGCCGCGGCCTCCGCGATCACCTCATTCACCGTCGCCGGGGACGGCTGATCGGCGCTCTCTCCTTCACCGATCGCCGCCTCCCCGCCGACGTCCGCATCCTCGGCAAAGGCTTCCGCCTCGCCCGGCGCGAGTTCGCTGGCCTGCAGGCCGAGCACGGACCATTGCCCGTCGTCGGCCAGGGGCTGCTCTTCGTCGATCACGTGCAGGCCGGCCTCGAGCGCGGCGTCCAGCGAGACCGGTTCTGCAAACCCCGGCGCAGCCATTTCATCCTGCAGGCTCGACAGCTCGCTGTCGAGTGGCAGTGCAGCAGGCGTCTCGAATGCCTCAGCGTCCGCGACGTGCACGTGATCGAACGAGGACGCATTCAGGTCAGATGCGACGGTTTCGACAGCATCAGGAATCTCTTCGGCATCGCGGTCGTCGACCGGCAGCGCACTGGCATCCAGGTACGGCGACAGATCGTCCACGACGGTCAAACCGGCATCGTCGGACAACAGCGGCGCGCTTTCGGCCTCCGCCTCGACACCGTCTACCTCAACGCCCGGAGCATCGTCGGCCACCCGGATCGATTCGACCACCGGTAGCGACGCCGCTCCCTCACCCGGTACCGACGGCCATCCGGCATCGAAGTAGCGCGAAAGATCGTCGCTGGCGGTCAGCTCACCGACCTCCAGCCCGCCCTCGCCCTCGATCGCCGCATCCTCGACCGGGGCTTCGGCGGCATCGACAACTGCCTGTGGTTCCTGCTCCGGCACGACGAACGAAGGCGGTACCGCATCGGTTTCAGGCGCGACGGCTGCCAAGGCGTCCGCATCCCGTTCCGCCGCCGGTTCGTCATCCAGCGCCAGCTCGGCTTCGTCGTCCTCCAGGCCCACCATCGGCCAGCGCGCTTCCGGCAACTCGCTGGCCAGCGCCTGCAGGCGCTGTGCCAGTACCTGTAGCGGTGCGATGCGCGGCTGTTCGGCCTGCAGCGCTTCCATGGTGGCGGTGATCGCCTGCGCGGTCGCATCCAGCGCGGCCACGCCTTCATCACCCGGCACCACTTCGGCGGCCAGTGCACGCTTGATGTAGGACTCGGCACCGCCGGTTACAGCCGTGATCTCGGGCACTTCGGTCATCGCGAAGGCGCCGTTCATGGTGTGCACTGCGCGCAGGAGGGCGTCGCTGACCGGCTGCGGTGCCTGCTGCGCCGAACGCAGCCAGTCCTGCAGGGTGGCCTGGTGGACTTCCACCTCGGCCTCGAGAATCTCGCGCAGCACGCTGTCGATGTTGGCCGGCGTGCCGGTGGCTTCGGCCTCCTCGGCGGTATCGGCCAGCGCCGAAGCGGCCATCTCCGCGTCGAGAATGCGGCTGATCTCGTCTTCGCCTTCGGCTTCGGCCACCGGTGCAACCGGTGCAGTGGCCCCAGGCAGGGGTACGTAGTAGGTTTCCTCGCCTGCACCGACACGATCGGCGATGGCCTGCATGGCCTGCAGGTCGACGCTGATGCGCTGGCCATGGCGCAGCGCCGCGTTCAGCTGGGGCAGCGCCGCATGCGCGTTGTCGACCATCGCCAGCACGGCGGGGGACGCGGCGCGGCTGCCATCCAGCACGCGGTTGAGCATGCCTTCGATCTTCCACGCGAACTCACCCAGGGTGCGTGCGCCGACCAGGCGGCCGCTACCCTTGAGGGTATGGAAGATGCGGCGGATCGGGCGCAGCCGGTCCATGTTGTCCGGCTGCATCCGCCATGCCGGCAGCAGCGTGCCGAGATTGGCCAGCTCGTCATCGAACTCTTCCAGGAACACCTCGCGGATGTCCTCGTCGATGTTCTCGGCATCGTCGTCAAAGCCGGCGTCGAAGCCCGCATTGGTGTCGGCGTCGGTCCCGGCAACGGCCGAATCCACTGCCTCCGGCGCTGCCGCAGCGGCCATCGCCTGTGGATTGAAGCCGGCAGCGGCCGCACTCAGCTCGGCGAAGAACTGGGCATCGGCTTCGCTGAAATCGATCGGCGCGATGGTGTCGATATCGATCACCGACACGGCCGGAGCGGAGGTTTCCGCCGCCGGGATGGGCGCATCGATCAACGGCGGCGTGATCGACGGTACCGTCAGCTCATCCGGGGCCTGATCCACCTCGACCAGCGCGCCAAGCGATGCATCGGCCAGCGGCGGCGCCACGGCATCGACGATCTCCAGCGACGGCTGCAAGCGGGCATCATCATCCAGCGACAGCATTTCCATTGCATGCAGCGACAGCACGTCGTCAGCGTTGTCCAGCGCGTCGGCATCGAAGCGGAACACCACGTCGTCGGCGACGGCAGCCGCATCCTGTTCGGCTGCCACCGGGTCGAACACCGGTGCAGCATCGAAAGCGGCCCCCGATGAAGCCACCGCGTCCGTCGTCTCACTGATCGACGGCGCTGCGGTCTCCTCAAGCATCTGCGGCGCCTCGGACAGCGACCACTGCGGTGCACCGGAGTGATCACCGTCGGCCAGTTCGAAGCTGACCGGATCGAAACTGGCGAAGGTCGGGCTGCGCTCGTCATCGGCAGGCGCGATGGCGTCGGCCGCCGGATGGAACGGCGCCAGCTCCCACTGTGGGACATCCGGCGCAGGTGCGCTGGACGCCGCGAAGACCAGCGATGCCTCCGCATCGTCGTGCGTCGGCAACGGCGAAGCATCGGTATCAGCCGTGCTGGCGGCCACGGCTGCCACGGTGCCCAGTGCGCCGAACATCAGGCGGTTGTCGGACACCATCGGCGCCGGCGAGGCCGGCGGCGGATCGAAGGTGAAGTCCGGCAGTGGCACCGGCACGTCGCCGGCAGTGGGCGCCGCAGGCTGCACTGGAACCTCGATGCGCTCCGGCTGCAGCGGCTCAGCCTGCAACGCAACCGGCTCACGTTCGACCGGCAGCAGTGCCGGCGCTTCCGGCGCGACGGCATTGTGCTCCGGCAGCGGCCAGTAGCGCAGAGCCTCGAGGCTGCTGCGGGTGATTTCGAGGATGTCCTCGCGGCCCGGGCGGCGGTCGCGCAGCGCTTCCAGGTAGTACTCCAGGCTGGCCATGGCATCGGCCAGGGTGTCCAGCTGGCGGCCGCTGGGCACGCGCTGGCGGCCGATCAGTTCGGCCTCGATGTACTGCTGCACGCCACGCAGGTAATCGGCGGCGGTACCCAGGTCGAGCATGCGCAGCGCGCCGGACACATCGCCCAGCAGGCGTGGCACATCCTGCAGCTCGGCATGGTTCCAGCTGGTTTCGATGAAGGCGACGAAATGCTCGCGGGCAGCGGCGAAGTTGGCGATGGCTTCGTGCGCCAGCACCTCCACCGTGCGCCGGTTCTCGACCGCGCTCGGGTCGTCCTCGCCACTGCCGCCGGCGCCCAGATGGGCAACCTGGTCGTCCAGCGAGGCATCGACGTACAAGAGAGCACCGGCAATATCCAGCAGCAGGTTCTCGTCGATCTGCTGGCGACCTTCGACCACGCCGCGCAGCGCATCGCGCTGCTGCACGACCACGCTGCGGGCCACGCCCAGGCCCATCATGCCCAGCGTATCGGCCACGGCGCCAAGCTCGTTGGCCTGGGTCTGCAGCTGTTCCGGCGCACCGCCGGTACGCAGGTGCAGGTCCAGCGCATCCTTGATGCGCAGCAGCTCTTCCTTCACCGCGCTGCCGACCGTGTCGAGCAGTTCGCGATTGCGCCCGCTCAGGCTGCCACGGGCATGGTCCAGCTCGGCCTCGGTGGCGGTGACGCTGTCCGGCGCAAAGGCCAGCAGCACACTGTCAGTGACGCCTTCTTCGCCGCGCGACGCACGGATCTCGTTGAGCAGCGGCATCAGCACGATCGGAATGTCGCGATGGCCGTTCTGCAGGCGTTCCAGGTAGTCGGGCAGCAGCACGCTGCCACGCATCAGGGTCGCGCAGGCTTCATCGCGGTCGGCCACGCGGCCGGCGCCGATGGCATTGGCCAGCTGCTCCAGTTCTTCGGCCACCATCGCCGGGGCATACAGCTCGACCATGCGCAGGGTGCCCTGCACCTGGTGCAGGTAGCCGGCGCAGATGCGCATGCGGCTGGCGTCGGTCGGGTCTTCCGCGTAGTACTCGACTTCGTTGCGCACCTGGCGCAGGGTCTCGTCCAGCTCGGGCTTGACCCAGCCCAGCGCTGCGTGGCTCATCGCATCGCGCAGACTGCTCATGGACGCGCTCCGTTCGCCGCCGCGCGGAAGCCGCGCGAGTTCTGGCGTGGGGAATGGAAATGCTTCATCGACTGGTTCCTTGCTCGCCGCCCTGCCCGCGTCACGCCGGCAGCTTGAAGTCGGCGACCGAACGGCGCAGGTCCGCCGCCAGCTGCGCGAGGTGGCCGATCGATTCGGCGGTCTGTCCGGCACCCTGCGAGGTCTGGCCGGTGATCTGCCGGATCACGCCCATGGTGCGGGTGATGTCCGAGGCCGCAGCCGACTGCTGCTGGGCGGCGATGGAGATGTTCTTGATGAGGGTGTTCAGTGCATTGGACACGCGCTCGATCTCGGTCAGCGCGGTGCCGGCATCCTCGGCCAGGCGTGCACCGGACACCACTTCGGCGGTGGTCTGCTCCATCGAGGTGACCGCTTCGTTGGTGTCGGCCTGAATGGCCTGGACCAGGTTTTCGATGCGTCGGGTCGCACCCGAGGTGCGTTCTGCCAGGCGCTGCACTTCGTCGGCCACGACCGCGAAACCGCGGCCCGCTTCACCGGCCGACGCGGCCTGCACCGCCGCGTTCAACGCCAGGATGTTGGTCTGCTCGGAAATGTCGTTGATCAGTTCCACGATCGAGCCGATTTCCTGCGACGACTCGCCCAGGCGCTTGATGCGCTTGGAGGTTTCCTGGATCTGGTCACGGATCTGGTCCATGCCCTGGATGGTCTCGCGCACCACGCCGGCGCCTTCGGCGGCGATCACCACCGAGCGCTGTGCCACGTCGGCCGACTCGGCCGAGTTGCGCGACACCTGCTCGATGCTCGCCGCGATCTCTCCGATGCGGTCCGAAGCCGAGGTGATCTGGTTGGCCTGGTGCCCCGCGGCCTCTGCCAGCTGCATGGCGGTGGCCTGCGTTTCCTGGGTGGACATCGCGACCTTGGCCGAGGTGTCATTGATGGTGGTCACCAGGTGGCGCAGCTCGTCGACCGCGTAGTTGATCGCGTCGGCGATCGCGCCGGTCATGTCCTCGGTCACCGAGGCCTTCACCGTCAGGTCGCCCTCGCCGAGCGAGGAGATTTCGTCCAGCAGCCGCATGATCGCCTGCTGGTTGCGGCTGTTGAATTCCACCTGGGTCTGGTAGCGCAGTTCCTGCTCGCGCGAGCGGCTGCGCACGTTGGTGGAGACGAAGCCGATGATCGCGATCAGCGAAAGCGCACCGGACACCACGCCGATCCAGAAGTTCGGGAACAGGCGGGTGTCGGATACCGAGCCGAACGAGGAGAACGCATCGAACAACTTGCGGCTGTCATCCAGCATGTGGGCCGAACCCTGGCCCAGCGCGGTGGCAGCGGACTGCGCGGCGAACAGCTGGCGCGAGCTGGCCAGGATCGCGTCGGCGTCCTGCTTCATCGCTTCCCACTTCTGCTGCGACTGTTCCAGCGCGGCCACGGCGGCGGCACCGCGCACGGCGGTGATGCCCAGTTCCTCGTTGCCGTTGCGCAGGCCGTCGAGCACCTGCGAGAACACGGTGATGTCGCGTGCCAGCGCATCGCCGGAGGTCGCCGCGGCGCTGCCACCGGCACGCATTTCGGTCACGCGGCGGGCCATCGAACCGGCCACCACGACCTGCTGCAGCGCGCTGTACACCTGCGACGACGGCGCGCCGGAAGCGGACATCGCACGCACCAGCTCGTTCAGCTGGGCCTGCAGGCCCGGCACCGCGCCGGTGAAGTTGTTCGCGTTGCCGGCCAGCGCCAGCACGGCCGGTTCGCTGGCCACCAGCTGCCCGGCCTGCTTGCCCAGCGGCGCCCAGGTCTCGCCCAGGGTGGCGATGGCACCGGCGACGCCCGGCTCCTTGCCGTAGCGTCCCTGCAGGGTCGACACGTTCTGCTCGATCGCGTTGCGGGTGGCCTTGAAGGCGGTGAAGGCCTGGGCGTTGCCGCCGACCGCGTCACGTCCCTGGTTGGCCAGCTGCTGCGACAGCACCTGCAGGTCGGCGGCCTTGGAGCCGGCGTCGGCAAGGCGGCTGCCCTGCCAGGTGGCGACGCCGGTATTGACGCCGAACAGGATCATCGATGCCAGCAGCAGGAACAGCCACAGGTTGCTGCCGCCCAGCCGCAGCTTGCCGGTCTTGGTGGCGTCCGAAGCAGTACTCATCGTTCAACCTCGATCTTCAATGCAGGGGGCGATGCCCGGCCTCAGGCCGCGGCTTGCCGGAATTCAGGGGTGCGCGACAGCAGCGAGAGCGAGAACACGCCCCAGTCGTGGCCGTCGGCATGGAAGGCACGGTCAACGAAATGGCCGTAGCGACCTTCGGCCAGCGTGCCCGCTTCGATCTGCTGGTCCAGCTCGAAGCTGCGCTGGCCGAACAGTTCATCGATGGTCAGTGCGACGTCGCCGCCGGCCTGGCGCATGATCAGCACGCGCTGGCCTTCCTGCTGCACGGTGCGCGTGCCTTCCAGGAAGTACTTCAGGTCGACCACCGGGAACAGGTTGCCGCGCAGGTTGCCCACGCCCAGTAGCCAGGGCTGCGCGCAGGGTACCGGGGTCACCGGCGGCATCGGCACGATTTCCACCACTTCACGGAAATCGGACACCAGCCGGCGCTGGCCGACGCGGTAACCCACGCCACGCCACAGGTCCTGAGCAAACTGCTTTCCGGGCAGCTGCACCGCATGGGCCAGGCTGCGCCGTTCATAGGCTTCAAGGATGTCGAAGGGCGAGCGCATCAGGCCACCAGTTCGTTGATCCGCGCGATCAGTTCATCCTCGCGCGGCGGCTTGACGATGTAATCGGCTGCGCCCTGGCGCAGGCCCCAGGCCTTGTCGGTTTCCATCGCCTTGGTGCTGACGATGATCACCGGGATGTGCTTGATCGCCGCATCACGGGCCATCGCACGGGTCGCCTGGAAGCCGCTCATGCCAGGCAGGACCACGTCCATCAGCACCAGCTGCGGCACCTGGTCGCGGACCAGCTGCAGGCCATCCTCGGCATTGTCCGCTTCCAGCACTTCGTGGCCGGCACGGCGCAGCCACTGGGTGAACACCGCGCGGTCGGTCGGTGAATCCTCGATCAGGACGATACGAGCCATTGTGCCTTTCCCCCCTGGTCAGGCGTTGACGTATGTGCGGATGGCACCCAGCAGTTCTTCACGCGTAAAAGGCTTCGTCAGGTACTGCTCCGAGCCGACGATGCGTCCCCGCGCCTTGTCGAACAGGCCATCCTTGGACGACAGCATGATGACCGGGGTCGCCTTGAACAGCTGGTTGCCCTTGATCAGCGCGCAGGTCTGGTACCCGTCCAGGCGCGGCATCATGATGTCGACGAAGATGATCTGCGGTTGCTGGTCTGCGATCTTGGCAAGCGCTTCGAAGCCGTCGGTGGCGGTGACCACCTCGCAGCCTTCGCGCTTGAGCAGCGTTTCCGCAGTCCTGCGGATGGTCTTCGAATCATCGATGACCATCACCCGGAGTCCTGCGAGTTCCCCGCCCGCAGTCGTGTTTTCAGTCATTGCCTATCCCCAAGCGCACGGCCCGATCTCTGGCGGGGGCCGCTGCGAAAGCGTATCTATATCGCACTTTCCGCGCCCGCTTCAAGGCCGCCCCACGGCGCGGGGCATGGCGCCCTCCTGAACGTGACGGGTTTCGCAATGGGTGCGCGACCGCCGGGCGGACGCTGCGTTGCAGTATGGCAGGGAGGCGCGCGGCCGGCGTTGCCGCTACCATCAACGCCTTGCCTGACAGGTGCGCCCATGCCGTTGAACGTCATCGTGGTGATGGACCCCATCGCCCACATCAAGATCGCCAAGGACACCACCTTCGCCATGCTGCTGGAAGCCCAGCGCCGCGGCCATGCCCTGCACTACGTGCGGCCGGGCGGACTGGCCCTGGAAGGTGGCGTGGCGGTGGCCCGGACCGCGCCACTGCAGGTGCGCGACGACCCGGCGGGCTGGTATGAGCTGGGTGAGTTCAGCCGTACCGAGTTCGGGCCCGGCCAGATCGTGCTGATGCGCAAGGACCCGCCGGTCGACGCCGAGTACATCTACGACACCCAGGTGCTGGACGTGGCCGCCGCTGCCGGTGCCTGCGTGGTCAACAACCCGCAGGGCCTGCGCGACTACAACGAGAAGCTGGCAGCCCTGCTGTTCCCGCAGTGCTGCCCGCCGACCCTGGTCAGCCGCGATGCCAAGGCGCTGAAGGCCTTCGCCCTCGAACACGGCCAAGCCGTGCTGAAGCCGCTGGACGGCATGGGCGGCCGCTCGATTTTCCGCAGCGGCCAGGGCGATCCGAACCTGAACGTGATCCTGGAGACCCTGACCGACGGCGGCCGCAAGCTGGCGCTGGCCCAGAAGTTCATTCCCGACATCACCGCCGGCGACAAGCGCATCCTGCTGGTCGACGGCGAACCGGTCGATTACTGCCTGGCGCGCATTCCCCAGGGTGACGAGTTCCGCGGCAACCTGGCGGCCGGCGGCCGTGGCGAAGGGCGCCCGCTGAGCGAGCGTGACCGCTGGATCACCGGCCAGGTTGGCCCGGAGATGAAGCGTCGTGGCATGCGCTTCGTCGGCCTGGACGTGATCGGCGATTACCTGACCGAGGTCAACGTGACCAGCCCGACCTGCGTGCGCGAGCTCGACGCGCAGTACGGCCTGAACATTGCCGGCACCCTGTTCGACGCGCTCGAGGCCGGCCTGCGCTGATGCCGTCCGCACCCGCCGTTCTGCCCCCGCCGCCACGCGAAGCGCAACGGCTGGGGGCCACCATCGCACTGTCGGTGCTGGTCCACGCCCTGCTGATCCTGGGCGTGGGCTTCGCCGTGAAAGGCGATGCTCCGCTGGTGCCGACGCTGGAAGTGATCTTCAGCCAGACGCGCACCGCACTGACGCCAAAGCAGGCTGATTTCCTTGCCGCCGCCAACCAGGAAGGCGGTGGCGAGCACGACCGCGCACAGCGTCCGCGCGACAACCAGGCCGGCATCGTGCCGCAGGCGCAATCCGGACTCAGCCCGGTTCCCCAGCAACAGCAATCGGCCGCGCCGGTTCCGCCGCCGCAGGCACGGGTGGTCAGCAGCCGCAATGGGGAGGACACCGTGGCGCAGGCGCAGTCCCGTCCAACGCCGGAACAGCCTGAGCCGGATGCGCCGCTGAGCGCGCGTGAGCAGCGCGATGTGGAGATGGCGCGACTGGCGGCCGAAGTGCATCTGCGCTCGGCGCAGTATGCCAAGCGCCCGAATCGCAAGTTCGTGTCGGCCAGCACGCGTGAATATGCCTATGCCAATTACCTGCGTGCCTGGGTCGACCGTGCCGAGCGCATAGGCAACCTGAATTACCCGGACGAGGCCCGGCAGCGACGGCTCGGCGGCCAGGTGGTGATCAGCGTGGGCGTGCGCCGCGATGGCAGCGTGGAGAGCAGCCGCATCCTGCGTTCAAGCGGAACGCCGCTGCTGGATGAAGCGGCGCTGCGGGTGGTGAAGCTGGCGCAGCCATTCCCGCCGTTGCCAAAGACCGAGGACGAGATCGACATCCTGCAGGTCACCCGTACCTGGGTGTTCCTGCCGGGTGGCACCCTGCACGACGATCGGTAGGGTTTTGTTGCCCGGGCCTGCGGCCCGGGACCCGCTGAAAGGCTAGAGCAACGGCAACAGCGACAGCGACAGCGGCGGTTGGTGTACTGAAGCGTGGCGAGGCGGTGTCGGGCGGCGGGGACGCCGCAAGTACGTCCGTGCAGGCTTAGCCGCGGCTTGCACGTGTGCGCAGGACAGCGCACACGTGCAAGCCGCGGCCAAGCCCCCATGGGTGAGGGCGCTTCGCTTGCGAAGCATTGCTTCGCAAGCGCCCGAACGCCCAGCCGCCAGCGGCTGGGCCGGACTGGGGGTTTACGGCGTCTCCCGCGAACCCACCCCGCCCGGCCAAGCGCGGCGTTTGGTTTATGCGATCAACCAACCCCGCCACGAGGGGCTCAGCCGTTGGCCTTCGCCTTCGCCTCGCGCGCGGCCTGCTGCTCGACCAGGGTCAGTGCCACGTTGTCGCGCAGGTACGCCGGCTCGACCTTCTCAGGTGCGATCGCCTCACCACGCGCGAACGCCGGCACCGCCAGTGCCAGCACGTCCGACGCCCGCGGCAATGCCGCAGCATCGAAACCGCGCAGGCCACTGCCCAACTGTGCCACCAGCGCGCCGTCGCCCGCGCCGAAACCGGTACCGACACCGTAGGCCGGCATTCCTTCCGGCAGCGTCACCACGGAGGGCGCGCAGACGCGCTCGGCATCTTGCGCGACCGGCAGGCCGTCCACGCGTTCGAAGCGCGCGACATACAGCTCGCCCATTCGTGCATCGATCGCCGACAGGATCTGCGTTTCTTCCGCCGGTGCCCGCAGCGCCAGCACCTGCAGCGTCGAAACCGGCAGCAGCGGGCGGTCCAACGCCAACGCGATGCCCTGGGCGATGGCGATCGCCAGGCGCACACCGGTGAACGCCCCCGGGCCGCGACTGAGCGCGATGCCATCGAGCTGGCGACGGCTGATGCCGGCTTCGGCCAGCAGCGCCTCGGCCCATGGCAGGCTCAGTTCGGCATGCCGGCGCGGGGCGATCTCGAAGCGTTCCAGCACCCGCCCATCGACATGCAGGGCAACGGAGCAGGCTTCGGTGGCGGTTTCAAAGGCAAGCAGTTTCATCAGATCAGGTCAGAACAGGGGGAACGTGGCACCGGGAGCCGGCTCCGGGCCCGGCGCAACAGCGGCCGGGTCAGCCGCATCATCAGCCACGGGCACCCATTGTGGCGTAAAGAAGGCCTGCACATCGGCCAGGCTGCGGGTGCGGCGGAAGGGTGGCAGTGAATCCAGGAAGACTCGGCCATAGCCGCGGTTGAGCAGGCGCGGATCGCACAGGACCAGCACGCCACGGTCGCTTTCGCTGCGGATCAGGCGACCGACCCCCTGCTTCAGTGCGATCACCGCCTGCGGCAACTGTTCGTCGCGGAACGGATTGCCGCCCTGGCTGCGGATCGCCTCCAGGCGTGCCTCATACACCGGATCGTCCGGTGCCGCGAACGGCAGCTTGTCGATCATCACCACGCTCAGCGCTTCGCCGACCACGTCCACGCCCTCGCGGAAGCTGGCCGAGCCCAGCAGCACGCCATTGCCCGATTCACGGAAGCGCTGCAGCAGCGTCGCGCGCGGTGCCTCACCCTGCACGAACAACGGCCATGGCCCGTCGCGCAGTGCCTCGGCCGCCTCGCGCAATGCACGGTGCGAGGCGAACAACAGGAATGCCCTGCCCTGCGATGCCTGCAGCACCGGCCGAAGGGTCTGGATCAGCGCGGTTCCGAAGCCCCGTGCGGCCGGATCAGGCAGGCCTTCCGGCAGGTAGCACAACGCCTGCTCGGGCCAGTTGAACGGACTCGGCTGGACCAGGGTATGCGGATCGTCCAGGCCCAAGCGCGTGGCGATGTGGTCGAATCCATTGCCCACGGTCAGCGTGGCCGAGGTGAAGATCCATGCCGCGCGGCTGCGCTCGCGGTGCTCGCGCAGCGGGCCGGACACATCCATCGGCGTGCGCTGGCAGCGGAAACCCCGCGGCGTGAGCTCGTACCAGAGCACATCGGCGGCACTGGCGTGGTCCGCCGGATCGGCATCGAAATCGAGAGCGGGTTCATCATCGCCCAGCCAGCGCTGCAACCGCGACACCGCCTCGCGCGCCCGCGCATGGCAGGCATCCAGGCCCGCCGCGGCTTCGCGCAGCGGCTGCAAGGCCTGCTCCAGCGTCACCAACCCCGCCATCACCGTATCGAAGCCGTCACGGACCTGTGGCATGGCCAGCGCACGCCACTGCGTACCCCGCGGCGGCAGCCCCTCCATCGCCGAACGCAACGCCAGCAACGCCTGTTGCAACTGGTCGACCGGCTCCTGCAGCGCCGATTGCGCGCCCCCTACGCCGCGCGCTTCAGCCAGGCAGTCGCGACCCAGTTCCTGCCATGGGCGCATGCCGAAACCTTCGCCGAAGAACTGCGCTGCCAGTTCGGGCAGCTGGTGTGCCTCGTCGATGACAAAGGCCTGCGCCCCCGGAAGCAACTCGCCGAAGCCGTCCTGTTTCAGTGCCAGATCGGCCAGCAGCAGGTGGTGGTTGACCACCACCACGTCGGCGGCCTGCGCACGCTGCCGTGCGCGCACCACGAAGCAGTCGTCCCAGAATGGGCAATCGGTGCCCAGGCAATTGTCGACAGTGGAGGTGACCATCGGCAGCAGCGGCGAGTCATCGGCCAGGCCCTCCAGTTCGGCGATGTCACCGAACTCCGAGCGGCCGGACCACGCCAGGATGCGCTGGAACTGCGCAGCCTGTTCGGGACTGGAAAACCGCGGCTCGCCCCGCGCCTGCTGCAGTCGGTAGCGGCACAGGTAGTTCGCGCGCCCCTTCAGCAGCGCGCTGCGCAGGCCGACGCCCAGCGCCTGGCGCACGCGCGGCAGATCGCGGTGGTAGAGCTGGTCCTGCAGCGCGCGGGTACCGGTGGAGATGATGGTGCGCAGCCCGGACAGCAGCACCGGCACCAGATAAGCGAAGGTCTTGCCGGTGCCGGTACCGGCCTCGGCCAGCAGCAGGTCCCGCTGCTGCAGCGCATCGGCAATGGCTGCGGTCAGGTGCAGCTGTGCCGGACGCGGGACGAAGGCATCCAGATGCGAGGCGAGCGCGCCGCCTTCGCTGAGGGCTTCGCGGCTGGCATGGACAAGGTCGGACATCAGAGGGAAAGGATACCCGGCCGGGCGCTGCCCGGCACCCGTTTCAAGCCAGAGCGCAGGCAAAGGCAACAGCAACAGCGTGGTTCATGGCTCTGGGTTGCTGCGTGTTTGGCGGGGCGGGAGGGGCAGGCAGGACACGCCGTAAACCCGTCCATGGGGGCTCGATGGCGCCATCCATGGCGCCAACGGTCCTGCCTGCCCCTCCCGCCCCGCCTTCGACAGTTTCCCGGTGACGGATGGACGTGCTTCGTGGCGTCGCGCTTGCTCGACTGATTCAGAAGCGGTGGGTGGAACGGAAACAAGAAGGGGTCGGATCCATTTTCCTGCGGAAAACGGATCCGACCCCACAACGAGTGCGCGCAGCGCGCGACCCGCTTTTGATTTTCTTTTTCTTTTCCGTGGCTGGCCGCACACGGAAATTGTCAGAGGTCGGGCGGGGTGGGTTCGCGGGGGTGTCCGCGGCATGGATGCCGCGGCCAAGCCCCCAGGGACGGGTTCACGGCGTCCCCCGCGAACCCACCCCGCCCGGCCAAGCGCGGCTTTTGCTTTACTCGGCCAAGCAGCCAGCCACGAGGGGCTGTGCCGTTGGCTGAAAACTCAGTAACGCTTGATCCCAGGCACCGTGCAACCTTCAATCTGCGCGTGCGCCGACACCGCATTCTCCTTCTCGCCCCGCGCCAGCCGCGACTGCTCGATCGTCGCCCAGTGCCGGCGGCACAGCGGCCCGGTCTTCGAGCCCAGATCCACGGCCTTGCGCGCGAACGTCTCCGCCTGTGCCCACTGCCCCTGCAGCAGCGCCAGTTCGGCACGCTCCTGCAGCACCGCCGGGTCACCGGCCACGATCTCCAGCGCATGGTCCAGGCTGCTGGCGGCACCGGCGAGGTCGTTGGCCTGGCGCTGCGCCTGTGCGGCCAGCCTCAGGTCTTCCACCTGCGAATCACGCAGCGGCTGCACCGACAGTTCCTTGTCGTCCGGACCCGCTGCAGCATCCACGGCCGCCAGGCGCTGCGCCGGCGTGGTGGTATCGACCGGCTTGACTACCGGCGGCGCGCTGCTCACGCAGGCGGCCAGGGCCAGGCTTAGACCGGTCAGGACCAGGGGCTGCAGCAGGGTTCGCATGTTCATCGGCATCATCGGCTCGGGGGAGAAGGGGTGGCGGCAGATTCGGCGGGTGCTTCCGGCTTGCGGTCCAGGCCGAACCAGCTTCGCCAGCCACCGCCCTCGCCTTCAGCCTCGCCCTGCCCCTCGGGCGACGCGGCCGGCGCGCACGGCGCATAGGCGGGCGCATAGCCCACCACGAACGGGAAACGACGCGCGCCGGGGCAGCCTTCATCGGTGCTGTTGAGACCGGTGGGAGCCACCGGCTGCCAATCCAGGCCCTTGTTGCTGACCCGCAATGGCGCACTCGGCAGGCGCTGGAAGATGCCCGACCAGACCCGCATCGCGCCAGTGGCGCCGTACAGGCCGGCCTGCTGGTTCTGATCGTTGCCGATCCAGATCACCGCCAGGTGATCGCCGGTGTAGCCGGCATACCAGCTGTCACGGCCATCGTTGGTGGTGCCGGTCTTGCCGGCTGGCTGCAGACGGCCGAGGCCATCAGCATTGAGCCGCTGCGCGGTACCGCTGGCGACGACCTGCTGCAGGCCGACACTGATCAGGTTGGCGGCAATCGAATCGCCTTCCTGTGCCGGTGCCGGCGTCTTGTCGTAGCGCTTGAGCAGCTTGCCCTGCGGATCGAGCACGCCGCGCACGGCGTGCAACGGCTGGATCTCACCACCGGACGCGAGGAACTGGTACAGCTGCGCCATCGCATACGGGCTCTGGTCGGTCGAGCCGAGGATCACCGCCGGATTGGCCTCGGCCTTGATGCCGGCCAGCACATGGATCAGCTGGGTCACGCGCTCGGGGCCGACCTGCATGCCCAAGCGCACCGTCGCCTGGTTGTACGAATGCGCCAGCGCATCGATCAGGCGCACCGTGCCGTGGCTGCGGTTGTCGGCGTTGCCGGGGCTCCAGTTGCGGCCGCGGCCGAGCTGCACCGTCACCGGCGAATCATCGACCCAGCTGGCCAGCGAGTAACGGTCCGGCTGCGCCAGGGCCAGCAGGTACACGAACGGCTTGAGCAGCGAACCGACCGGGCGCTGCGCCTCGATCGCACGATTGAAGCCGACCTCGGACACCTCACGGCTGCCGATCACCGCCAGCACGTCGCCGTTGTGCACGTCGGTCAGCACCATGCCGGCCTGCAGTTCAGGGCGACGCTGGCTTTCCAGCGACTTGATGGTGCGGGTCACCGCGCCTTCGGCATAGGCCTGCGCGGACGGCGACATGCCGGTCATCACGCTCAGGCCCGCGCCCTGCAGCGCAGATTCCGGATAGTCATGCGCAAGCTGCCGGCGGACCAGGTCGACGTAGGCGGGGAAGCGGTTGGCTGCCACCAGGCCCGGTGTCTTGGGCACGCCCAACGGAGCCTTCAGCGCGCGCTGGTACTCGGCATCGTCGATCAGCGTGGCCTCGTGCAGCTTGCCCAGCACGAAGTTGCGGCGATCCAGCGCGCGTTCCGGGTTGCGCCGCGGGTCGTAGAAGGACGGCCCCTTGACCAGGCCGATCAGCAGGGCGATCTGCTCGGTCTCCAGCGACTGCAGGTCACGCCCGAACCAGAATTCGGCGCCGGAGGACATGCCATGGATCGCCTGGCTGCCGCGCTGGCCCAGGTACACCTGGTTGAGATACGCCTCGAAAATGGTGCGCTTGTCGTAGCGCGCCTCCATGATCAGCGCGTACAGCACCTCATTGAACTTGCGGGTGAGCGTCTGCTCCTTGCCGATGCCGAGCAGGCCGCTGCGGGCCAGCTGCTGGGTGAGCGTCGAAGCGCCCTGGCGGCTCTGGCCACCGGAACGGATCGTCACCCACACCGCGCGCGCGATGCCGGACAGGTCGATGCCGTGGTGGCGGTTGAAGTCCTTGTCCTCCACCGCCTGCAGGCCGGTCACCAGCAGGTCCGGCGCCTCGTCCATGCGGATCAGGCGGCGTTCTTCCTGCTTCTGGCCGTACAGCGTGGCGATGCGCGCCGGATCCAGCCGCGCGGCCTTCAGTGCCTTGCGGCTGTCGGCGTCGCGCAGCGAGGCCACGCCGCCATCGGCCAGCGACAGCTCCACCCGGCGCGGGGCCACCCGGCCATCGACGTCGTTGTAGCCACGACTGGAGATCACAAAGCGACCGCCGTTCACCGCATAGGTGGCCGGCTCCTTGCCCTGACCGTCATCACGGTAGGCGGAGGCGGCCAGTTCGGTCTTCAGCGTGGGCGCATCCATCGCCTTGCCGGGGGTGAGCACCAGCGGCCGCGCATACACGCGCGTCGGAATCTGCCAGCGCAGCTCGCCGAAACGCTGGGTCACCTGCTGGTTCAGGTACAGCGTATAGGGAATGAGGAAACCCAATCCCAATGCGACCGCAGCCATGCTCCAGGTGATCAGCCGGCGCCGCCACAGCGGACCGCTGTCCTGCTGGTCGTCGTCGAAATCGTCGATGTCGTCGGAATCGTAGCGTCGGGGCACGGGAATGCGAGAATGTAGGGTCTGGCGAGTCTACCCCAGCCACTGCGGCTGGCGAATTCTCCCGGGTTCCCCTGCTTAAGCTGGAGTTGCAACCGGATGGCGATGTCCCTGGCCGAGATCCGATACCTGATCAACCGCCTGTCGGGCCTGGCCCGCCGGAGCCTGGCAAGCCTGCGCACCCGCGGGTGGCGGGCCACCTGGCAGCGCATCCGCGTGCACACCCAGCGCGCCGTTCCCGCGCCGCGCACGCCCCTGTTCCTGCCGCCAGCACAGGCTTTCGCCCCCTTCACGGTGCCGTTCAGCGAGTCGCCGGAGGTGAGCATCGTCATCCCGGTCTACAACCATGTCGGCCACACCCTGGCCTGCCTCCGCGCCCTGGCGGCACACCCGCCCGCAGCCGCGTGCGAGATCCTGGTGGTGGATGACGGCAGCAGCGACGCCACCGCGCAGTGGATGCCGCAGGTGGCGGGGTTGCGTTATGAGGTGCGTGCCCACAACGGCGGCTTCATCGAAGCCTGCAACGACGGTGTATCGCGCGCACGCGGCCGCTACGTGGTGCTGCTCAACAACGATACGGTGCCGCAGCCGGGCTGGCTCGACGCTCTGCTGGACACCTTCGGCAGCGTCCCCGACGCCGGCCTGGTCGGCAGCCAGCTGCTGTATCCCGATGGCCGCCTGCAGGAATCGGGCGGAGTGATCTTCGCCGATGGCAGTGGCTGGAGCTATGGCCGCTTCGAGGCCGCTGACGACCCGCGCTTTGCCAGCCTGCGCGACGTCGACTACTGCTCCGGTGCGGCGCTGATGCTGCCGCGTGCCCTCTGGCAGCAGCTGGACGGCTTCGATACCCGCTACAAGCCGGCGTACTACGAGGACACCGACCTGGCCTTCCGCGTGCGTGCACAGGGCCTGCGCGTGCTGGTGCAGCCGGCAAGCCGGGTGATCCACGACGAAGGCACCAGCAACGGCACGGACACCGGCAGCGGGGTGAAGGCCTACCAGGTGCGCAACCAGGCCGTCTTCGCCGCTCGCTGGGCCACCGAGCTGGCCTGCCATCCGGCGGTCGGCGCAGTGCCGTCGCCAGCGCTGCTGCTGCGCGGCCGGCGCCAGGTGCTGATCCTGGACGAGGAAGTACCGCAGCCCGATCGCGATTCCGGGTCGCTGCGCCAGGTCAATCTGATCCGCCTGCTGCTGCAGGGCGGGGCCCATGTGGTGTTCGTACCGACCCGGCGCGAGCATGCCGGCGCGGCGACCGAGGCGCTGCAGCGGATGGGCGTGGAAGTCTGGTACGCGCCCTTCCTGGACGGCGTGGCCGGCTGGCTGCGCAGCCATGGGTCGCGTTTCGACGTGGCGATGCTGGTGCGCCACCACGTCGCCCATGAGTGCCTGCCCCTGCTCAAGCGCTATGCGCCGCAGGCACGAACCGTGTTCGACACGGTCGACCTGCACTACCTGCGCGAACGCCGCGGTGCCGAAGTGGCGGGTGATGCGGCTCTGCTGCGCGCAGCAGAACGCACCCGCAGCAGTGAGCTGGCGGTGATGGAGCAGTGCGACATCACCGTACTGGTCAGTGCGGCCGAACGGGAGCAGCTGCAGGCCGATGCGCCGCGGGTACGGGTGGAACTGATTTCCAACCTGCACGAGGTTGCCGGCGCCGGCGCCGTCTACGAGCAACGACACGATCTGGTGTTTGTCGGTGGCTTCCGCCATCCGCCGAACCTGGACGGCATGGAGTGGTTCATCGGCGAGGTCTTCGCCCACATCCGCGCCCGGCTGCCGGAGGTACGCCTGCACTGCATCGGCGCCGCGGCGCCGGAATCGTTGCTGGCACTGGCCGCACGCCACCCCGGCGTGCAGATGCACGGCTTCGTCGAAGACATCACGCCCTACATGGACGGCGCGCGCATTGCCATCGCACCGCTGCGGTTCGGTGCCGGCGTGAAAGGCAAGATCAACCTGAGCATGGCCCATGGCCAGCCGGTGGTCGGTACCACCTGCGCCGTGGAAGGCATGCACCTGCATCCCGGCCAGGACGTGCTGGTGGCCGATGACGCTGCCGGTTTCGCCGATGCGGTGGTCCGCCTGTACCAGGACCCGCAGCTGTGGCAGCAGTTGTCCGATGCCGGCCTGGCCAACGTCGCCGAACATTTCTCACTCGAAGCCGCCCGTGCGACCGTGCAGCGGGTGTTCTTCGCCTAGTCCACCCGTCCACCGGCGCGGCGCAGGCGATCTTCAAACGCCGGCAGTTCGGCCAGATCCGGCTGCAGCAACCGCGCCTGTTCGGCGGCATGCGCGGCGAAGGCCAGGTCACCGTTACCGAGCCGCTCGCTGCCGATCGCCAGCCAGCGCTGGGCCAACCGCAGCCGCGCCGAAGGCAGTCCGGCTGCGGTCGGTGACAGCGTCTGCCAGGCCTGCAGGCAGGCGCCTGCCGCCTGCACGCGGTTCTGCCGCAGATTGTCGTCGAAGCAGCGTCGGCTGGCGGGCAGCAAGCGTGCGGCGGCTGCCTTCACCCGCGCATCGCGGGGAGCCAGCGACTGGGCTTCGCGCAACGCGTCGAACGCGCTGTGCCCGGGTGGGCTGATCCACTGCCCCGCACGCTCGGCACGTTCGATCTTCCGCAGGTGGTCGCGCAGCTGGCGTTCGCGCTGCGCCGTGCTGACCGCGGGCTGCTGCAGAGCCCGCTGCGCCTGCTGCGCGCGCTGCAGGCGCTGCGCCAGTTGTTGCCGGACTGCCTGCGAAGCCCCCAGCTCCGCCGCCAGGGCCGCATCACGTTGCGCCGCATCGAACTGGAAGTCGTCGGCGGACTTCTGGCTGCGTGCAACCACTGCCTGCAGGGTCTGCTCACGCCCGCGCTGCGCATTGGAATCATCGGCGGCCACCACCAGCACCGCCTGGAAACCCTTGGCCGCAGCTTCCAGCTGCTGCCGTCGCAACGCACGCTGCGCCTGCCGAAGGCGCCGGTCGGCCGCGCGCGCGAGGGCCTCCTCGCTCGCCGGCAGATCGGCATGACCGGCATCGAACTGACGGGCACGACGCAGGAGCGCGGCCGCCTCGGCCAACTCCCCTCGCTCCGCCAGCGTGCGTGCCTGCAGCAGCAGGTCGCTCAGCGCATCTTCGCGCCCTTCCAGCGCCGGCAGGTTGTCCGGCTGCAGGGCCAGGATGCGCTGGAACAAGGGCAACGCACTGCTGTCGCCGTCATCCAGGCGTCCGGCCGCGAACGCGTTACGCGCCTGCGCCAACAACGCACCAATACCGGCTCCGGCGCTGCGTCGCGCCTGCAACTGGCGGGCGACCGCATCGGCGTCGCCCTGCGGCACCTGCAGCTCACGGGCCAGTGCCAGGGCCTGCGCGCTGCCGTCCAGGTCATCCGCCTGCAGGCGATCGCGCGCCTGTTGCAGCGCTGCCGTGCCGGTATTGGCCAGGCCCTGGCGCGCCTGCGGGCGATCACCGTCCAGCGCCAGCGCCGCCTGGTAGCGCTCGCGCGCACCACTGCCATCGGCATCGCTCAGGCGCCCAGCCGCCAATGCACGATCCCCCTCGGCCAGCAGCTGTTCGATCTGCGGCTCATCCCAGAACCAGTCTGCCAACGGCTTGCGCAGCAGGACCAGCAGCACGAACACGGCCAGCGCTGCGAGCAGCGCCCAGCGCCAGATCCGGCGCGCATGGCGCGCCTGCAGCCACCACCAACGCCCCTCGCGACGGACGCGGTCCAGCGCAGGATGTTCAGCGCCATGCGGGCGATGCGGGGGCTCGCGTTCCATGCGTGCAGGGTAGCCGGGGCAGCGTGAAGCTCAGCCGAGGCGACGCGCCTCGCTCACGCCCGGCAGCGCATCGAGCTTGCCCAGCAGCGTCGACAACTGCCCGTAGTCACTGACCTTCAGGCGCAGCCGCAGATGGGCACGGCCACTGTTGCGCACGTTGTCACTGTGGATGTCGAGCACGTAGGCGTCTTCCTGGGCGATCAGGTTGGTGATGTCCTTCAGCAGCCAGCGGCGATCGACCGCATCGACCACGACGTCCACCTCGTAGCCGCCCCCGGCCTGGCCCCACTCCACCGGCAGGATGCGCTGCGGGCTGCTGGCCGCCAGCCGGGCCAGCGCGGCGCAGTCTGCACGATGCACGGTGACACCCCGGCTACGGGTCAGGTAGCCGACGATCGGCTCGCCGGCCACCGGCTGGCAGCAGCGTGCCAGCTGCACCAGCAGGTTGCCCACGCCCTGCACGGTGAACTTGGACTTGCCCAGGTTCTCGCGGCGCGCGGTCGGCCGCGGCAGGGCCGGTGCGGGTGCGGGCTGGCTGGCAGCGCGCTCCGCCTCCAGCAGCGCACGGCTGACCTGGTTCGGGCCGGTATCGCCCAGCGCCACCTGGATGTACAGGTCATCGACGCTGTCGGCATGGAACTTCTTCGCCGCCACGGCCAGGTCCGCGTGCTGCAGGCCCAGCCGCTTCAGCTCGCGCTCGAGCAGTTCGCGACCGGCCTGCACGTTGCGCGCGCGGTCCAGCTTGTGGAACCAGCTGCGCACCTTCTCGCGCGAGCGGTTGCTGGCCAGGAAGCCGTTGGCCGGCATCAGCCAGTCGCGGCGCGGATCGGCCTCCTTGCCGGTCAGGATCTCGACGCGGTCGCCGCTGCGCAGGCGGTAGGTCAGCGGCACGATGCGGCCGTTGACCTTGGCGCCGCGGCAGCGGTGCCCGACCATGGTGTGCACCTGGTAGGCGAAATCGAGCGGCGTAGCGCCCTGCGGCAGGTCCAGCACCTCGTCCTTCGGGCTCAGCGCATAGACCCGGTCCTCGGTCAGCTCGGCATCAAGCGCCCCGGCCAGTTCATTGCCCTGCCCGTCCTGCGCCTGTTCCAGCAACTGGCGCATCCAGGTGATCTTGCGGTCGAAGGACTTCTCGGCGCCCTTGCCACCTTCCTTGTACTTCCAGTGCGCGGCCACGCCCAGCTCGGCCTGCGAGTGCATTTCATGGGTGCGGATCTGCACTTCGATGGTGCGACCTTCCGGGCCGACCACAGCGGTATGCAGCGAGCGATAGTCGTTGGCCTTCGGGCGTGCGATGTAATCATCGAACTCGCTCGGCACCGGCGCCCACAGCGCGTGCACCACGCCCAACGCGGCATAACAGGCGGCAACATCGTCGACCATCACGCGCACCGCACGGATGTCATACAGCTGGTCGAAGGCCAGCCGCTTCTTCTGCATCTTCCGCCAGATGCTGTAGATGTGCTTCGGGCGGCCGCTGACTTCGGCCTTGATGCCCTGGGCGACCAGCTCGCGCGACAGCACCTTCTTGACGTTCTCGACGTAACGCTCGCGGGCGATGCGGGTTTCATCCACCTCGCGGGCGATGCGGCGGTAGGTTTCCGGTTCCAGGTGGCGGAACGCCAGGTCCTCCAGCTCCCACTTCAGCTGCCAGATGCCCAGCCGGTTGGCCAGGGGCGCGTGGATGTCGCGGGTCAGCTGGGCCAGCGCGCGGCGTTGCTCGTCGTCCAGCTTGTCGGCCGCGCGCATCCGTGCCAGCTGCCGCGCCAGCAGGATCGGCACCACGCGCAGGTCGCGGATGATCGCCAGCAGCAGCCGGCGCAGGCCCTCACTGTTGCGCCCCGCCTCACGGCCGGCATGCAGCGCCCACACCGGATCGGCCGCATCCTGGCCATCGAGCAGGCCGACCACCGCCGCCTTGTGGTTGCCCAGCGGCAGCTGGTCCAGGCTGGCGCGCAGGCCCGGCAGGTCGAACAGCAATGCGGCCACCACCGCGCCTTCGTCGGCCGAGAGCATCGCCAGCGCATCGAGGGTATCGCCCAGCACCGACCAGGTGGCACGCATCTGCTGGTCGCAATCCGGCGCTTCCCAATGCTCACGCAGGGCCTGGCGCAGCGGAGCAGGCAGCACCGCTGCCGAGGGACGGTTCAACAAGGCATCCAGGCCAGGGACGGAAGCGCGGTTCACAGCATCGAGCAGGCAAGACAGAGACCCCTACACTAGCGCCGGCGCCGTTCAGGGACAATCACTGCAGCCACCATCACCCGGCATGAAGACATGCCGCTACACTCGCCCACACACCCAGGAGAGACCCGCCATGCCTTCGATTGCCCCGCGCGTCCGTCCACGGCTGCTGGCCTGTGCCGCCGTGCTGCTGTCCCTGTCCGCGCCTGCGCTGGCCCAGCGCGTGGTGGAGGGCGACCTGCAGCAGCAGATGTCGCCCTCCGAGTTCAAGGCCGCCGGCCTGGACAAGCTCAGTGCCGGTGAACTGGCCACGCTCAACCGCTGGCTGCAGGGCAAGGTCGAGGCGGCCACCACCCAGGCCGTCGCCGCAGCGCGCGAAGAAGGCCGCCAGGAAGTGATCAAGAAGAACCGCGGCTTCCTGGACTTCGGCAGCAGCGAACCGATCGAAAGCAACCTGCAGGGCGAATTCCGTGGATTCGACCAGGGCCGCCGCTACGTGCTGCAGAACGGCCAGGAGTGGGAGCAGATAGACGCCACGCACTATTCCGGTGGCCGCAAGGACGCCCCGGGCGTCAGCATGCGCCCAGGGGTGATGGGCGCCTGGTATATGAAGGTGGACGGGGTGAACGTGCAGCCGAAGGTTCGCCGCACCAAGTAACGCCCGGGCATTCCGGCCGTGCCGGCTCCCTGCCCGGCCGGCCACGGTCGCCCGGCGGGGCGACCGTGGCGCGCTCAGGCCTGGCGCAATGCAGTCACGCGCTGCGCCAGCTTCTTCGCCGAGATACCAGAGCGTGCACCCAGCTCCTGCGCGAACAGCGATACCCGCAGTTCTTCCAGATCCCAGCGCAGCGCCTGCCATTGCGGGCGATCACGCAGTCCCTGCTGCTCGCCCGCCTCCAGCGCTTCCAGGAACGGATGCAGTTCCAGCATGCGCGCCTGGTCGCGCGGCGGATCACGCTTGGCACGCTCGGTGCGCAGGATCATCGCCTTCAGGTAGCGCGGGTACTGCGCCAGCGCATCGGCCGGCGTATCGCGCAGGAACCCGGGGTGGATCAGGCCGGCGAGCTGCGCTTCCATATCGTCCAGGTTGCCGCGCGCCCAGCCCATCAACGGCGCTTCCAGCATCGGCTTCAGCTCCGCTACCAGCGCCAGGATGGATTCGGCCAGCTTCAGCCGCGACATGGCCTCGCCGAACAGGCCCTTGGCGGCATGCTCGCGGCGCTGCTCGAAGGCCGCCGCATCACGGATGTCTTCCAGGCCCTCGGCCAGCACCGCGTTCATCGCTGCATCGACCAGGTCACCACGCAGGCGCTCCTGCGATTCGATCGCGGCATACAACAGGCCGGTCTTGGCGCCGACCGGCAACTGCTTGCGTGCCTGCTTCACCTTCTCGGCCAGGGCGATCTCCAGCAGGCGGCGCACGCCCAGCGGATGGGCCTCCTGCGCCTGCTGGCGATCGGCGAAGATGCGCAGCGCCACGCTGTCGCCCTCGTCCAGCAGCGCCGGATAGGCCGGCACGCCGGCTTCACCGGGCACCTGCAGCGGAATCGGCGTGGCCGGGAACGTGCGCAGGCCGTCAGCCGCCATCTCGCGCCCGGCACGCGCGGCGAAGGCATCGCCAGCACGGCCACCGAATTTCGCGCGCAGCGCTTCCAGATCACGCGAGGTGGCCAGCACCTTGCCCTGTTCGTCGCGCAGCCGCAGGTTCATGTGCAGGTGTGGCTCGATCGAACCCGGCTCGAAATCCAGTGCGGTCACCGTCGCGCCGGTCGCACGTGACAGGAAACGCGCCAGCTCGCCGGTGATGGCATCGGCGCTGGGCTGCGGGAAGGCCTCGTAGAACGCGCGACCGAAGTCCGGCGCCGGCACGTAGTTGCGGCGCATCGCCTTGGGCAGGCTGCGGATCAGTGCCGAGGCCTTGTCGGCGACAAAGCCCGGCGCCAGCCAGCCCAGCTGCACCGGATCCAAAGCGTTGAGCAGGTGCAGTGGCACGTCCAGGGTGACGCCATCGTCGTCGGCCCCCGGTTCGAAGCGGTAGTGCAGCGGCAAGCGCGCCTGGCCCAGCGCCAGGTACTTCGGATAGCGCTCCTGTTCGCTGCCCTCACCGGGCAACAGGTCTGCCAACGACCAGTGCAGCGCCTTGCGCTGTTCCGGCGCCAGCCCTTTCCACCAGCTATCCAGTCCCGCCGCCGAGTGGATCTGCGGCGGCACCCGGTCCAGGTACCAGCGTGCCTGCCAGTCTTCGTCGGCAACGATGCCGGCGCGGCGCAGCTTGGCTTCTTCCTCGCGCGCGACCTCCAGCACTTTCTGGTTGTCGGCGACGAAACTGGCGCGGGTATTGATCTCGCCGGTCACCAGTGCCTGGCGCACGAAGATGTCATGCGCCTCGCCCGGCGCGATGCGGCCGTAATGGACCGGTTTCTTCGGTGCCAGCACCAGGCCGAACAGGCTGATCTGCTCGGACGCCAGCACCTGGCCCTGCGCGCGCGACCAGTGCGGGTCGAAGTGCTTGCGCAGCAGCAGGTGCGGCAGTTCGGCGATCACCCAGTCCGGCTCGATCGCGGCCAGGGTCATGCCCCATACCTTCTGCGTATCCAGCAGGTTGGCCACCAGCAGCCACGGCGGTGGCCGCTTGGCCAGCGCCGAACCGGGGAACGGCAGGAAGCGGCGCTGGCGTGGTGCCTGGAAATCGCCCTTCTCGGTGCGGTGGCCGATCTGCGTCGGCAGGCCCGCCACCAGCGCCCGGTGCAGGGTCTGGTAGGCAGCAGCGCGTACACGTTCGCTGAAGCCGCCGCCGGCGGGCGCCTGTTCCTTCTGCGCGCGCACGGCCACCGGTGCCGGTGCGGCCTCGGCCTTGCCTTCGCGGGCCAGGCGCGCGGCACGATGCAACTGGCCGCGGGTGGCCTTTACTGCGGCCGCGTCATCGCGCGCCGGTGCCGGCGCACTGCTGCCGGCCAGCAACGGTGCCATCGACGCCTCGCTGGCCTCTTCCTTCCAGCCCAGCTCCTCGCACAGCAGCCGCAGCTGGCGATGCAGCTCTCGCCATTCGCGCATGCGCAGGAACCCGAGGAAATGACGGCCGCACCAGTCGCGCAGCTTGGACTGGGTCAGGTCCTCATGGGCCTGCCGGTAGGCATCCCACAGGCGCAGCACGCCGACGAACTCGGAGCGGCCATCGGCGAACTGCGCATGCGCGCTGTCGGCCGCACCGCGTGCTTCCGGCGGGCGTTCGCGCGGGTCCTGGATGCCCAGGAACGAGGCGATCACCAGCATCGGCCGCAGGCAACCGGCGGCCTGCGCGGCGACCAGCATGCGCGCCAGCTTCACGTCCACCGGCAGGCGCGCCATCTGCTTGCCGATGGTGGTCATGCGCCGCTCGGCATCGATCGCGCCCAGCTCGGTCAGCTGCTGCCAGCCATCGGCCACCGCGCGCTCGTCCGGCGCCTCCAGGAACGGGAACTCCTCGATGCGGCCCAGGCCCAGCTGCAGCATGCGCAGGATCACGCCGGCCAGGCTGGAGCGCCGGATTTCCGGATCGGTGAACTCGGGCCGCGCCTGGAAATCCGCCTCGGCGTACAGGCGGTAGCAGATGCCTTCGGCGATACGGCCGCAGCGACCCTTGCGCTGGTTGGCGCTGGCCTGCGAGATCGGCTCGATGTGCAGGCGATCCAGCTTGTTGCGCGGGCTGTAGCGCTTGACGCGGGCGAAGCCCGGATCGACCACGTAGCGGATGCGTGGCACCGTCAGCGAGGTCTCGGCCACGTTGGTGGCCAGCACGATACGCCGGTTCGGCCCGGGGTTGAACACCCGGTCCTGGTCCTGGTTGGACAGGCGCGCGTACAGCGGCAGCACCTCGGTATTGCGGTACTTGCGTCGTTCCAGCGACTGGTGCGCATCGCGGATCTCGCGCTCGCCCGGCAGGAAGATCAGCACGTCGCCGCGCGCATCCAGACGGGTGATCTCGTCGATGGCCGACACGATGGCGTCATTGACGGTGCGCTCGCCCTGGTCTTCGCCCTCGCCTTCCAGCGCCCGGTAGCGCACTTCCACCGGGTAGGTGCGGCCTTCGACGCTGATCACCGGCGCATTGTCGAAATGCTGGGCGAAGCGTTCGGTGTCGATGGTGGCCGAAGTGACGATCAGCTTCAGGTCCGGGCGCTTGCGCAGCAGCTGCTTCAGGTAGCCCAGCAGGAAGTCGATATTGAGGCTGCGTTCGTGTGCCTCGTCGACGATGATCGTGTCGTAGTTCGACAACCAGCGGTCGCTGGCGATCTCCGCCAGCAGGATGCCGTCGGTCATGAACTTGATGCGGCTGTCATCGCTGACCTTGTCATTGAAGCGCACCTGGTAGCCCACCAGCTGGCCCAGTTCGCTCTGCAGTTCCTGCGCCACGCGGCTGGCCACCGCACGTGCGGCGATCCGTCGCGGCTGCGTGCAGCCGATCATGCCAGCCTGCCCACGGCCTGCGGCCAGGCACAGTTTCGGCAGCTGGGTGGTCTTGCCCGAACCGGTTTCACCGGCGATCACCACCACCTGGTGGTCGCGGATCAGTTTGATGATCGCGTCGGCTTCACGCGCAATCGGCAGCTGCGGGTCCAGAGTAATGGACGGCTGCTGTTGCGCCCGCACCTGCCGGCGCTGCACCGACGCCTGCAAGGCCTGCTCGAAAGTAGCGGCCAGTGCCGAATCCTGCGGCTTGGCCTGGCAACGCGAGAGCATTCCCAGCAAACGGCCCCGGTCGCGGCTCATGGCGCCATCGATGGCGGCGCGCTGTTGGCGCAGGCGGGGCGATGGATTTTTATCGATAGAGTTCATCAATCGGTTCGTTCAAAACTTTGAAAGCGACCAGTCATCACGACCGGTTTATTGTGAAGGCCAACGATTCCACAAGGAGGAACCCCATGGCGAAGACCAAGAGCACGACCAAGGCCAAGACCGGCAAGCAGAAGCTTGCAGCGGCGGCACCGTCGGCGCCGAACATCGATATCGGGATCACCCAGGGCGACCGCAAGAAGATCGCCGACGGTCTGTCGCGCTTCCAGGCCGATGCGTTCACGCTCTACCTGAAGACGCACAACTTCCACTGGAACGTGACCGGGTCGATGTTCAACTCGCTGCACACCATGTTCGAGACGCAGTACACCGAGCAGTGGGCGGCACTGGACGATGTGGCCGAGCGCATCCGCGCGCTGGGCTTCAATGCCCCGGGCTCCTACCGGGAATTCGCTGCGCTGACCTCGATCGTCGAGGAACCGGGCCTGACCGACAGTGCGGACTGGCGTGAAATGGTACGCCAGTTGGTGGTCGCCAACGAAGCGGTCTGCCGTACGGCACGTGAAGTCCTGGACGTGGCGGCCAAGGGGGACGACGCCCCGACCGAGGATCTGATGACCCAGCGGCTGCAGACCCACGAGAAATACGCCTGGATGCTGCGCTCGCTGTTGCAGTAAGGGTTGGGGGCGGTTCGGCAGGGCTGCGCCCTGCACCCGCAGAGGCAACGGCAACGGCAACAGCCGGAGCAGAAGCGGGTTTCCTGTGGGTTGGCGGGGTAGGTCCGGTTGCGGGGGACGCCGTGAATACGTCCATGTAGGCTCGGTCGCCGCATCCATGCGGCTCACTGATCTGGCCCCCCGCAACCGGACCCACCCCGCCTTCGACAGTTTTCCGCGATCTGCCAGCAAAGCCATTGGGGTCAGATCCGTTTTCCGCAGGAAAACGGGATCTGACCCCATTTTGTTTGTCGATATCTGACAGATTTCATCCACGCATGGCGTGGATGGCCCAACCGTCACCGGGAAACCGTCGAAGGCGGGGCGGTGTGGGCTTGCAGGACCGTTGGCGCCATGGATGGCGCCATCGAGCCCCCAGGGGTGAGGGCGCTTTGCTTGCGAAGCACTGCTTCGCAAGCGCCCGAACGCACAGCCGCCAGCGGCTGGGCCGGTCTGGGGGTTTACGGCGTCCCCGCAATCCGACACCGCCCCACCAAACAACGGATCACCCCAGAGCCGGCTGTTGCCTTTGACGTTGCCCTGGCTTGAACGCTTCTGCAGGTGCAGGGCGCAGCCCTGCCGACTCCCCCGCCGGGGTAAACTAAGCGGATGGCTTCCCGTCCCGCGCACGACCTGCTCCAACGCGTCTTTGGTTACGACGATTTCCGTGGTCCGCAGCAGGACATCGTGGAGCATGTGGCTGCCGGTCACGACGCCCTGGTGCTGATGCCCACCGGCGGCGGCAAATCGCTGTGCTACCAGGTCCCGGCCCTGCTGCGTGACGGTTGCGGCATCGTCATCTCGCCGCTGATCGCGCTGATGCAGGACCAGGTCGAAGCCCTGCGCCAGCTGGGCGTGCGTGCCGAGTACCTGAATTCAACCCTGGATGCCGAGACCGCCGGCCGCGTCGAGCGCGAGCTGCTCGCCGGCGAACTGGACATGCTCTATGTCGCCCCCGAGCGGCTGCTGACCGGGCGTTTCCTGTCGCTGCTGTCGCGCAGCCAGATCGCCCTGTTCGCCATCGACGAGGCGCACTGCGTGTCGCAGTGGGGCCATGACTTCCGCCCCGAATATCGCCAGTTGACCGTGCTGCACGAGCGTTGGCCGCAGATCCCGCGGATCGCGCTGACCGCCACCGCCGATCCGCCGACCCAGCGCGAGATCGCCGAGCGCCTCGATCTGCAGGAAGCGCGCCATTTTGTCAGCTCCTTCGACCGTCCCAACATCCGTTACACCGTGGTGCAGAAGGACAACGCCCGCAAGCAGCTGACCGACTTCCTGCGCGGCCACCGTGGCGAGGCCGGCATCGTCTACTGCATGTCGCGGCGCAAGGTCGAGGAGACCGCTGAATTCCTCTGCGGCCAGGGCTTCAACGCTCTGCCCTACCACGCCGGCCTGCCGCCGGAAGTGCGCGCCAGCAACCAGCGCCGCTTCCTGCGCGAGGACGGCATCGTGATGTGTGCCACCATCGCCTTCGGCATGGGCATCGACAAGCCGGACGTGCGCTTCGTCGCGCATACCGACTTGCCCAAGTCGATGGAGGGCTACTACCAGGAAACCGGCCGCGCAGGCCGCGATGGCGAAGCCGCCGAGGCCTGGCTGTGCTACGGCCTGGGTGATGTGGTACTGCTCAAGCAGATGATCGAGCAGTCCGAGGCGGGCGAAGAGCGCAAGCAGCTGGAGCGGGCCAAGCTCGACCATCTGCTGGGCTACTGCGAATCGATGCAGTGCCGCCGCCAGGTACTGCTGGCCGGCTTCGGTGAGACCTATCCGCAGCCCTGCGGCAACTGCGACAACTGCCTGACCCCACCGGCCTCGTGGGACGCGACCATACCGGCACAGAAGGCGCTGAGCTGCGTCTACCGCAGCGGCCAGCGCTTCGGTGTCGGCCACCTGATCGACATCCTGCGCGGCAGCGAGAACGAGAAGGTGAGGCAGCAGGGCCACGACAAGCTGAGCACTTATGCCATCGGCCGCGATCTGGATGCACGCACCTGGCGCAGCGTGTTCCGCCAGCTGGTCGCCGCCAGCCTGCTGGAAGTGGACAGCGAGGGCCACGGCGGCCTGCGCCTGACCGACGCCAGCCGCGACGTGCTGACCGGCCGCCGCCAGATCAGCATGCGCCGCGACCCGGCCAGCAGCAGCAGCGGACGCGAGCGCAGTGCGCAGCGCACCGGCCTGTCGGTGCTGCCGCAGGACCTGGCCCTGTTCAACGCGCTGCGCGGCCTGCGTGCCGAACTGGCCCGCGAGCAGAACGTGCCGGCCTTCGTGATCTTCCACGACAGCACCCTGCGCAACATCGCCGAACAGCGCCCGACCAGCCTGGACGAACTGGCCCGGGTCGGTGGCATCGGCGGCACCAAGCTGAGCCGCTACGGCCCGCGCCTGGTCGAGATCGTGCGCGAAGAGGGGTAAGCCGGGCTCCTGTAGAGCCGAGCCGGCGCTCGGCTGCCATTGCCGCAGAAGCAGCCGAGCGCCGGCTCGGCTCTGCATTGGTGCGGCTCTGCATTGGTGCGGCTCCAACCTTGAACCGGCCATTCAGCCGGAAGTGCATCCGCGCCCGCTTGCGGCTAGATTAGCGTCATGTCCCTGGCCTCGACCCTGCTGCGTGTCGTGCTCATGCTCAGCCTGTTGCTCAACGGGCTGAACGCGGCCATGGCCAGTGGTCATGAAGAAATGGGGCGGATGGCACACGCCGTCGCGGCCGCAGCAGCTGGCGGTGACGCCGACTGCCACCACCACGCCGGCATGCAGGCCGACCCGGCCCCGCAGGCCCAGGCCCCGGCCCACGACGCCCACTGCCAGATCAAGGACTGCGTGCGCAGCTGTGCCCAGCACCCGTTGCTGGTTGTGCAGCCGTTGCCGTACCTGGCGGGCCCCGGCCTGTCGCTGGCCCCGCAGCCGATGCCGGCCACCGGCCGGCCGGCGCCGCCGCTGCCGCCGATCTCACGCCCTCCCATCGGCTGATTCCACACGCAGCGTGCGCGCTGCGCACCGGAGCCGGCGGCCTGCCGGCGTCTTTCCGTGTCTGGAGTCATCCTCATGAATACCCGTAATCCCCCCGGCCCGGGCGCCCTGCCCATGCCGTCGCGCCGCCTGTTCGTGCAGGGCCTCGCCGCCGGTGGCGTGGTCGCCGGCATTGCTGCCGTCGGCGTGCCGCAGCGCGCGCTTGCCGCAGCCACTGCCACCCCACGCCTGGCCGGCGCTCCGGCCGTGCTCAGCGATACCCGCATCGAACTGGCCATCGGCGAATCGCTGGCCAATTTCACCGGCCGCACCCGACCGGCGATCACCGTCAACGGCTCGCTGCCGGCGCCGATCCTGCGCTGGCGCGAAGGCCAGTCCGTGGACCTGTTCGTGCGCAACACACTGGCCCGCCACCCGACCTCGATCCATTGGCACGGCATCCTGCTGCCTGCGAACATGGACGGTGTCCCGGGGCTGAGCTTCAATGGGATCGGCCCCGGTGAGGCCTACCACTACCACTTCGAACTGAAGCAGTCGGGAACCTACTGGTACCACAGCCACTCGATGTTCCAGGAGCAGGCCGGCCTGTACGGTGCGCTGATCATCGACCCGGCCGAGCCAGCGCCGTACCGGCACGACCGCGAGCACGTGATCATGCTGTCGGACTGGACCGACATGGATCCGGGCGCGCTGTTCCGGCGCATGAAGAAGCTCGCCGAGCATGACAACTACTACAAGCGCACCCTGCCCGACTTCCTGCGTGACGTGAAGCGCGACGGTTGGTCGGCCGCGTTGTCCGACCGTGGCATGTGGGGGCGGATGCGGATGACGCCCACCGACATCTCCGATATCAACGCGCATACCTACACCTACCTGATGAACGGCACCGCCCCGGCCGGCAACTGGACCGGGCTGTTCCGCAGCGGCGAGAAAGTGCTGCTGCGCTTCATCAACGGCGCCTCGATGACCTACTTCGACGTGCGCATTCCCGGCCTGAAGATGACCGTGGTCGCCGCCGACGGCCAGTACATCCATCCGGTCAGCATCGACGAGTTCCGCATCGCGCCGGCCGAAACCTACGACGTGCTGGTGGAACCGACCGGGCAGGACGCGTTCACCATCTTCTGCCAGGACATGGGCCGTACCGGCTTTGCCGCCGGCACGCTGGCGGTCCGCCATGGCCTGCAGGCACCGATTCCCGCGCGCGACCCACGCCCGTTGCTGACGATGAGCGACATGGGGCACGACATGGGTAGTGGTGACCATGGTGGCCACGACATGGCCGCGATGAAGGGCATGGAAGGCGGCTGCGGCGCCAGCATGGGCCACGGCCCGCACGGCGGCGGCGATGCCGCCAGCAGGGCACCGAAGCACCCGGCCAGCGAGCGCAACAACCCGCTGGTGGACATGCAGAGCTCGGCCACCGAACCGAAGCTGGACGATCCCGGCATCGGTCTGCGCGACAACGGCCGCCAGGTACTCACCTACGGCGCGATGCGCAGCCTGTTCGAGGATCCCGATGGCCGCGAGCCGAGCCGCGAGATCGAGCTGCACCTGACCGGGCACATGGAGAAGTTCTCCTGGTCGTTCGACGGCATTCCATTCGCCAGCGCCGAACCGCTGCGACTGAACTACGGCGAGCGCATGCGCATCGTATTGGTCAACGACACCATGATGCAGCACCCGATCCACCTGCACGGCGTGTGGAGCGATCTGGAGAACGCGCAGGGCGAATTCCAGCTGCGCAAGCACACCATCGACATGCCGCCGGGCACCCGCCGCAGTTACCGCGTGCGTGCCGATGCGCTCGGTCGCTGGGCCTACCACTGCCATCTGCTGTACCACATGGAAGCGGGCATGATGCGCGAAGTGAGGATCGAAGAATGAGCCGCTCACTGCTTTCCCCCAGCCTGCTGGCCCTGGGCCTGGCTGCCGCACTGCCGGTGTTCGCACAATCGCATGCCGGGCATGACATGGGCGCGATGGCGCCGCCGGCGAAGACCGCAACGACACCGGCCGATCATTCGACGATGGACCATTCAACAATGGACCACGCAGCGATGGGGCACGGCGCGCCCGCACCAACCGAACCGCGCGACCCCATCCCGGTGCCCACCGATGCCGACCGCGCCGCGGCCTTCCCGCCGATCGCCCATGGCGCGATGGAGCATGCGCCGGAAATCAACAGCCTGCTGCTGATCGACCGGCTTGAGCATTGGGACGGCAAGGACAGCAACGGACAGGCCTGGGAGGCCACCGGCTGGGTCGGTGGCAACATCAACCGCCTGTGGCTGCGCACCGATGGCGAACGCAGCCGCGGCCGTACGGAATCGTCGTCACTGGAAGCACTGTATGGTCGCAGCGTATCGCCGTGGTGGGACGTGCTGGTCGGCGTGCGCCAGGACTTCCGGCCGGCCGACTCGCGTACCTGGGCGGCCATCGGCATCCAGGGCCTTGCACCGTACAAATTCGAGAGCTCGGCGACGCTGTACATGGGCTCCGGTGGCCAGGTGCTGGCCAAGGCCGAGGTCGAGTACGACGTGCTGCTGACCAACCGCCTGATCCTGCAGCCGCTGCTGGAAGCCACCGTCGCAGCCAAGGATGAACCGGAGTACGGCATCGGCCGCGGCCTGAACAAGGTGGAAGCCGGGCTGCGCCTGCGTTATGAGTTCAGCCGCCGTTTCGCGCCGTACATCGGCATCAGCCACGAGCGCACGTTTGGCGACACCGCCGACTATGCTGGCGACCACGCACGCGACACGCGCTGGGTGGCGGGCGTGCGCATGTGGTTCTGAGCAGCGGTTCGTGAGCAATGGCCAGCCCCGGCAGCCGCCGGGGCCGGCTACACTGCGCCACGCTCCATTGCAGGCACCCCCATGTCGTTGCAGATCCGCCGCGCCACCCTTGCCGATGTCGACGCCCTGTCGGCCATCGCGATTGCCACCTACAATGAAACCTGGGGCGATTCCTATCCGCCGCAGGAGCTGCATGATTTCCTGCAGGCGCACTACAGCAGCGAACCGCAGCGCATCGAACTGTCCGACCCACGCAGTGCCATCTGGCTGCTGATGGACGGCGACGCCGTGGTCGGCTACCTGGCCGCCGGTGCCAACACCCTGCCGCATGCCGAGGCCCGCGAGGGCGACATCGAACTGAAGCGGTTCTACATCCTGGCCGCACACCAGAACGGCGGCCATGGTGCACGCCTGATGGACGCGTTCATGGCCTGGCTGGACCAGCCGCGCCGCCGCACCCTGTGGGTGGGCGTATGGGAAGAAAACTCCGGCGCGCAACGCTTCTACGCGCGCTACGGTTGCAGCAAGGTGGGCGAGTACGACTTCATCGTCGGTGACACGCACGACCGCGAGTTCATCCTGCGGCGGCCGTGATCGCGTCTCTGTAGAGTCGCGCCATGCTCGACCAGGGCCTGCAACATCCCGTCGAGCATGGCTCGACGCTACAAACTAGAAATCGAACAGCTCCGACAGGAAGCTGTCCTTCTTCTTTTTCCTGTACCCATGGCCGTACTGCTGGCCACGGTTGTCCTCGTAGCGCTGGCCCAGGTGGCGGGTATCGCGATGCATCACCGGCGGCGGCGTCGCAGCGGCCGGCTGCGCCTGCACAGGTGCCGGCGGCGGCACCGCAGCGCCGGCACCGGCGCGTTCGATGATCTTGTCCAGCTCGCCACGGTCCAGCCACACGCCACGGCAGCCGGGGCAGTAATCGATCTCGATGCCATGGCGCTCGGCCATCTGCAGGGTCTGGGTCTTGCACACGGGGCACAGCATGGGCATGGCTCCTGAAGGTCTGGCAACGACTTTACCTGCCCACCGATGACTGTGCGGCAACACATGACCGATGGCACAGGGACTTCCGGCGCGTGCCAGCGTCCGCGGCCGCCTTCCACACTCCACGCTGGTTCCGCAGGGAGTGCGTGCATGACCGTCCTGTCCCGCCTGCCCAACGCCGCGCGCCTGCTGCTGGTGCTGCTCGGCGTCGGCGTTGGCCTGAATCTGCGCGATGTCGCTGCGGCCGCAGGCGCGCCGATTCCCGCGTTGCCTATGCCCTACGGCGGCAGCCTGCTGGACAACGCACTGGCCGTCCTGCTGGCCCTGCTCCTGGCCGCACTGCTGCGCCCGCGTGGGGTGGGCCTGATGGCCAGCCTGGGGCTGCACGGAAACGGCTGGCGCGGCCCATTGTGGGTGCTGCTGGCCAGCCTGCCCTGCTGGCTGGGCCTGGCGGTGCTGGGCACGCCCAACACCGCACTGACCGCACTCGATGCGACGATGCTCGCCGTGCTGTTCCCACTGGCCGAGGAAGTGCTGTTCCGCGGCCTCGGCTTCGTGCTGCTGGTGAAGCTCATGCGTGGCCCGTGGTCCCTGCTTGCGCTGCCGCAGGCGCTGCTGTTCGGTTGGGTGCACTGGCTGGGCTTCGGCGGCTTCGACGGCGGCGTCACTGCCCTGTTCGTCGGCGCGGTCATCGCACTGGGCGGCTTCATCTTCGCTTGGCTCGACCATCTGGACGGCGACACCCTGTGGTGCGGCCTGGTGCTGCACGTATCGATGAACATGGCGTGGAACGTGTTCAGCCTCGACGACGTCGTTGCGCTGGGCTGGCAGGCCACCAGCCTGCGTATCGGCACCGCGCTGCTGGCGGTGGCGGTGCTGGCCTGGCAGGTACGCCGCCAGCGCCAGCGCTCGCTGTAACGCCCACTTAGCTTGGCGTGCACGCCGGGATCACCCCCGGCTTGCGCATACTTGCGCGCCTTTTCATTGCTGCTTTCCGGAGCTGTAGCGTCATGTTGCTGTCCAAGCGCCACGTTGAACCCCGCGTCCTGCTGATCGAGGATGCCGAGGAAACCCGCGAGCTGAGCCGTCTTGCGCTGGAAAGCCAGGCCTGCCACGTGGTGGGTGTGAGCTCTGCCGAAGCAGCACTGGGCCTGCTGGCCGCCGGTGAGCGTTTCGACCTGCTGTTCACCGACGTCAACCTGGGCCCGATCAGCGGCATTGAAGCCGCCAACCGGGTTCGCAGCCTGTATCCCCAGCTGCCGATCCTGGTGACGTCGGGCATGGACCAGCACCAGGTGCTGCCGCAGCTGCGCGACGGCATTCATTTCCTGCCCAAGCCCTACAACATGAGCGAGCTGCTCGACGCCATCCGGCTGTGCTTCCGGCACGCCGATGTGGGCGTACTGATCGGGCCGGACGCGCAGGCGGCGTGAGGCAGTCATCCGCGCCAACACCCCAGTATCCGCGCCACGCGTGGATGCAACCGGCCATCAGCCGCTGGTATACGGCCCCTCTCCCGGCATCACGTCCAGCAGCGCACGGGTGATCACCCGCGGGTAGACGGTCAGGTGGTCCTCACCGTCGATCACTACGTTGTCCACCTTCAACTTGCGGCCACTGCGCTCAAGCTGTGCAGTGAAGTCGGCAGTCTGCCGCAGCATGTCGTTCCCGGTTGAGTAACGCGGCCCCGGCTTGTCCGTCTCGTAGCTTCCCACCGACAACAGCACCCGCGTCGGCTGCGCCGGAATCACAGCGGCATCCTGCATACGCGGCAGCAGCAGCTGGTCGAACCACAGCGACGGGCTGGACAGGATGTAGGTGCTGAACATGTCCGGCTGGGTCGTCAACACGTAGGCCCCGAACAAGGCGCCATAGGAATGGCCGGCGAACATGCGGCGGGCGGGATCGGTGCGGTAGCGTGCATCGACCATCGGCAGCACCTGCGCTGCCAGGAAATCGCGGTAGTGCGCGGCACCGCCGTAGGTGACGTCATCGCTGTAGTAGCCATCGACCGTACGCGCTGGATTGCTGGGCGTGTAATCGCGCGAGCGGCTCTGCTTGGAGGTCAGGCCCTCCTGCGGCGGCAGCCCGACCAGGATGAAGTTCTCGATGTTGACGCCCTGCTGCCCCACCAGGTTGCGCACGCTGCGCACCAGCGGGAAGCTGTACAACGCATCGGTCACGTACAGCACCGGGTAGTGCTTTTCCGGATGCGCCGCATAGTCGGCCGGCAGCGCCACCCAGATCGGGTAATCGCGCCCCACCGGGTCATGCACGCGCAGCGCTTCGGTATCCGGCAGCACCACGCCCGTCGCGGCCTTGGTCGCGTCGCCCTTCGCTTCAGGCTGCGTTGCCGGTGGCGCCACCGACATCGCACAGCCACTCACGGCCAGGCAGGCCGCCATACTCCATCCACGCACACGCTGCATCCACACGCTCCCATTGCGGGCGGCGCACCGGATGGCGCCGCTGCCGCATCCTTGCATGCTGTGCACGCCGCTGCCAGTGCGGTCAGGGCGAGGCCGGCGGCGGCGCCGGGAACAGCGTGCGCAGCGCCTGCAAGGCGGCCGGGTGATAGATCGTGGCGTGGGTTTCCTCAGGCAGCGGCAGGTACTTCACCAGTGGCGATGGCGACGCCTGCTGCAGCAGCGTGGCCAACTGTGCGGCGGACGCAGCCAGCTCCGGCTGCCCACTGCTGGCCAGGAACACGCGCGGCTGCGCGCGCATCACGGCCGGCAACTGCTTGGCCGCGGCCGCCAGCATCGTGCCCCGGTTCCACCACAGGCTGGGGTCCAGCGCAATGTAGCTGTTGAACAGCGCCGGTTCCTGCAGCAGCGTCTCGACCACGAACAGGCCAGCCAGTGACTCGCCGATCAGTGCGCGCTCGTCGGTGGTCGGGTAGCGCTGGCGGACCTGCGGCATCAGTTCATCGCGCAGGAACGCGCGGTAGGCCGCCGAACCCCCAACGCGCGGCGCGATCTTCTGGTCCTGCGGGTCGCTGCTGGGGCCGGTCATGTCGCGGCGGCGCTCGGTGTTCTCGATGCCGACCAGCAGGAACGGACGCATGCTGCCGTTGCCGCTGAGCACCTGCACCAGCCCGGCCACATGCAGGAAATCCTCACCGATGCCGCCGTCGGGCATGTAGAGCACCGGCAGCGGCGCTTTCGGGTCCAGGCCCCACGGCTGCGGACGGTAGACATTGATGCGGCGGGTCTCGCCCAGCGCCTTCGATTCGATGGTGAAGGTTTCGCCGATCACCAGCGGGTTTGCCGGCGATGCCTGTGCGGATGGTGCCGGTTCGGCGGCCATCAGCGGCGCGACGGAGATGGCGGACAACAACAGCGACAGCATGATCAAGCGCATGGGGTGACCCGTCCTGGGAAGAGGCCGAGCATAGCGCCCAGCGGCAGGCATTGGCGGCTTCTGCACGCTCAGCATCCCTGCCAGATGCGTGGATCCATGCCATGCGGGGATGACCTCCCCGCGCGCAACCGGGTACGGCTCGGTTTCCCATGCAAATCGCAGCCGAGCATGGCTTGGCTCTACAACAGCTCAACCGTCGTGGATGGGACGGATCACTGTAGAGCCGAGCCCACGCTCGGCTCAGCCCACCGCGCAAATCGCAGCCGAGCATGGCTCGGCTCTACAACACCTTGGACGTCGCAGATGCACCGATTTTTGAGTGCGTGACCCGCTGTTCCGTACCACCACGGCTGGCAAACGTGGCGCCCACTTTCCACGTACCCCATCACGGCAAACGTGCCGTCAGCGGCAGCTAACAGCATTTTGCAACGCGATCAGCCAAGCGCATGAGCACATGCGTCGCGAGCTGTCGCTTGCTGCAATAGCTGCCCCTGCGCGAGCATTCCCGCGCGCCTGGATTCCGCATCGTTCTTCGGAAAATCCTCATTGAGTTCCATGCGCAGGCGTAAACACCATGCTGCGCCACCGACAACGGGTGGCAGCGGGCCTGCAAGCCCGTAATGACATTCACGCTGTTGTTTGCGCTCACCCGCCGACACTGTCTTTGGACCGTGCCGGCGGGTGATCCGTCGGCCTTCATGGCGGGCGCTGCGTGGGGGCCTTCTGGCCCGCCGGTTACTGCGTGATGTCATTCCGGCTTGCAGCCACGCATCGCCCGCCACCCGTTCTGCGCGGTGGCACGCCCACTCCAGAGTCGAGGAAGCCGAGATGGCCAACCGTCCGCCCTATGCTTCATACACCGCCAGCACCCACGATGACGACGACAACCCTTCGCCCGAACTGAGCACGTTTCTAGGCTGCCTCAAGCGCATCCGCGCGGGCGAAGGCGCCGATGGCCTGCCCTGGCCTGAAACCAGCGTTTCCATCGGGCGCGGGGTTGCCCTGTCGCGGGTGGAACGGGCCGCCATCGGCATGCTGACCGTGGCGGAAATGCTGCACGCCGCCGACCGCTGCCGGGCAATGGCCACGCCGGACCGGCATCTGGACGCAGGCGTGGTTGAAGGGCTGTTCTTTGCCTGCCGCAGCCTGGCCGAGCTGGTGTGCCGGGATGTGCGGCCGGAGTAGCATCACCCTGTGCCGCGAACCGGGCCATACTGGTGCCGGACCGGCCGGCACCGGGTCCCATCGAAACCTACAAGGAGGTTTGCGTGTTGAATGTCGTGATCGTTGCCGCGCTGGCTGCTGGCCCCGCTGCGTCCGTTCCGTATGCCGATTGCCTGCTGGGCAATATCCAGCCCGGGCTGTCCGATCATGCTGTGCAACTGGTACAGCAGGCGTGTGCGGCGAAGCATCCAGACAGTTTCCTTGCCTCGCTGGAACTGGAACGCACCTACAGCGCCCAGCGGCAGGCGCGGTTCGATGCGGATCGTGCGACAGCGGAACGCTCTGCGAATGCTGCCGCCAACGCCGCAGCGGTCGCCGCGCAGGCAGCCGCCGAACGCGAGGCGGCGCGGGCGCGCGGCGCCAAGGCGAAATAGGCATTTTGCGGGCAACAACACAAAAGGCACCGCTGAGCGGTACCTTTTTGAATGACTTGGGTCATTGATTGCATTGGTGGGCCGTGAAGGATTCGAACCTTCGACCAAAAGATCAAAAGAAGGCTTGCGACTCCTTTGAAAACAACCGGGTGCGCCGCTCTATTTTTCCGCCCGCCGAGCGTGGAACCATTGCCGACCCTAAGCTCACTCGACAATTTTTCCGCCTTCTCAAGGGATATACACGGGGTCCACGACCAAGGTTCCACCGTTTGACGCCGGTTACCGAGCCACTGGTGAACTGGTGTGCCGCGACGTGCGACCATCGTGAGCGTGCGGGCGGGAACGGCAATGAAAAAGGCGCCCAGCGGGCGCCTCCTCACAATCCAGCGGCAAATCAGGAGCGCTGCACGTTGGAATCCAGCCACGCCTGCACGCCCTGTAGCTCGGCCCCGATCTTCGCATTGAAGGTTCGCTCCACATCCCACGCAACGCCCCTCCCTTGGGCAAAGGCGGCGCGATACTTCTTTATCATGTTGCCCGGGTCGTTAGCCAGTTCCTGCATGAGCTGGGGTACGCCCCAGATCACCAGCTCGAAAGGTTCCCCGAACGCCTTCTGCAGAATATCCGGAAGGTCACCGTAGCGGATGGTATCGCCTGCCAGATACACGATCTCGTTGCGGATCGCAGGTGCGTGGAACACGATGCGCGCTGTCATTGCGCCGATGTCATCCGGCGTGGTCAGGGTGACAGCATTGCTCGCCGAGCCCAACGCGTTCACTTTATGCCCAACCAGGTCGACCACCCCGAAGTCCGGCTCGAAGAGGTAACTGGTGAACATTCCAGTAGAGATGATCACCCAGTCCATCGCAGTCTGCGAACGCAGATACTCGCGCACGTCCAGCTGGGCATCGAACAGGTCCTGGGGACCACCGCGCCCGATGGCATCGAAATCGACACCGAACTGCCAAGGAAAGTAGCGGGGAATACCCGACTTCACCGCCGCACGCGCAACCTTCATTGGCGTATCGCGGCCTGCGGCATAGCCGGTGCATCCAATCACTGTGTCAAACTGCGCAAAGGTAGCCGCCAACGGCTCTACCGATTCAGTCACCAGATCACCAGCAACGATATTCACCCCCAAGGCGCGGATTTCATCGACCACCCGCTGCTTCTCCGGCAGTTCTGAGTCAATCGACGTCGCCCGTAGCATCACACTGATCCGTGTGCCTGGATGACTTACGGCCAAACGTGCAAGGTTCCGGATGACAGGCATTCCAAGCTCGCCTGCGCCGAGCACCAGGATCGACCGAGAGGGGGTAGTGCTGATATGAGATGACATGGAAATCGCCCTGTGTGTGTACGATGGCGGCGATTCTGCTCGCCTACTGGCCCACACGTAAGAAGGCACATCGATGATACCGACCGCACCGTTCATGAGTCCGGAAGAACTGCTAAGGCACTCTCAAGCGATATGCGACGGGATGAGCGAGGACGAAGATGGACTGCGCCGGGAGGTTTTAGCGCACGCTGGTAGCCGCTGGTCCCTGGGCATCATCCATGCGCTTGGCGTGTATGGAACGCTGCGTCATGCCGAGGTCGCACGACGGATGAAGGGGATCACCCAGCGCATGCTTACGCGCACCCTCCGGCAATTGGAGCGTGACGGGTTGATCAGCCGGGAGGATTTCCACGAAGTACCGCCGCACGTGGAGTACAGCATCACAGCGCTGGGCAAGGACCTTCTTGTACTGATGATTCCCATGTGGACATGGGTAGTGGCTCATGCGGAGGAATTCCGCCAATGTCGGCAGAATTTTGATTCTTCAGACGGGAAATGAAGATGCACTGTCCGTTCCACGGGATCGCCGAAGGTGACGATGAACTGCCGGTCGTTCAACCGCCCGGCAGGAGGAACGCACTTGAGCGTGGAACCACCTAATTTTTCCGGCAATTTTTCCGGAGACACGAAAAAGGCGCCGCAAGGGCGCCTAAGTCGTTGATGCAATTGGTGGGCCGTGAAGGATTCGAACCTTCGACCAAAAGATTAAAAGTCACGAGACAACCCTACATCTTTCAACGTCTTACGCTTCAATCTGTTCCGCATAGACGATCAAAACGAGCATTTCAAAGTCTTGCGGCGCAAGGGGTTGGGGAATTTTGCGGAACGGCCTTGGTCCACTTAAACACCGCGCCGAAGCTGCTGCAACCCAGCCCTTACCCATGCCTTGGTGCGGGCATCTCTCGCTCGGGGTTTCGTCTCTGCCGGCGGCTTGCGCGGTTCAAGCGCCGCCTTGATCCGCTCGACCTCCTTCGCTCCTGCCTCGGCCAGACGCCGGGCCTGTTGCTGCTGCTCGCGGGTCGGCGGCAGGGCCGGCAGCGGGGACCCCGGCTGGATCGGGGTGCTGTCGGTCAGCCGGGCAACCGCCTGACGCAGGGGCAGATCGGGATAGAGCCTGGCCGCACACCAGCGCTCGGCGTACCGCTTCGCCTGCCGGACGTTGGCAGCGCGCACTTCCTTCACCTGCCACATCTTCTGGCCTTCAATCCATAGCCGGACCCCAGGACCGCCATCGGGCGTGACGCTGGCCGTCTCGCGGCCGTTGTACCAGAGCGCCCAGCGCTCACCGGCCTGGACCCAGCCAGTAGGGATCGGGGCGGTGCGGAAGCTGTAGGAGGAATACATGGCCGGAAGGATACGACCGGCCGTCGCAGATCCTGCGATGACGGTCGACGCTTCAGCTTGCTGTGATGAAGGGTTCACTCTGAGGGGCGCACACTGCGGTCTCGCGGCTCTTCTCCGGTGCAGAATCCTCTGCCCCCGTGTCCAGCCCTTAAACGGCACGGCCATGCACCCTCCCAACGCCTTCAGGATCCATTCGATCCTTCCCCTGCTTGCGCTCAATGGCGCGATCATCCGCTTGGAGCAGGTGCGATCAACCTGTAAGAACTGTGGACTGAGGTCCTCAATGGCTAAGGACGCAGGCTTTCACACGGATCCGAAGGGCACCACGCTCACGTGCCCAGCTTGCGGCGCCACAGGACTAATGGATGAAATGGAGATCTGGCACCACTGGCTTGACCAGTGCCGTCGCGAACGACTGCTGGCGCAGTTCGATCCTACGCCTGACGATCCGCTCGATATTGAGGACCCAAAATGAACGATGCCATCTCCGACCTGCTGGAGCGCGTACATTCCTGCGAAGTTGCGATAGAAGTCCACCGCGGCTATCTGAAAGCCATGGAGTACGCGCTGCGGATTTCGGTGTTGACCCATCCTGCTCCCGAGCGCCTAAACGATGCGTGGCTCCAGCTACTACCCAGCATCGCTGCGAGGCACAAAGAGGATGACGGCGAGCTCTTTGCAGCCGCCTTCGAGCAATCACTGACAGTTCTGACCGAACAGATCGGCGACGCCCGCGCCTGATCTTCACTCGGCTGGTGCCGGCGCGGCGCGGCTCACGCGCGCTCGACCGGACCCGCCCACGCTTCATTTCCGTTCGGTCGGGGAGCCCACTGCTTCGTGCTCGTTCTGATCTGTATCGCTTGCAGGGATGGTGTCCGCAGCCGGACGGCCAACGATCTCTTCCTGCTGAAGCACAGCGTGCATGGCTTCAAGGGCCTGCCGGTTGGCTTGCGCGCGGTACGCGCGTTCGACTCGTCCCATTTCAAATACGGCAAGAACAATGCCTAGGATAACCACGACGGCAATGGTGCTCTTCCAAGGGAACCCGTCTTTGCGGCTGGGCTTCTTCTGCCGCTTCGGCAATTCTTCCATGATCCAGTCCGGCCATCTCGGTCAGGGGCTCCAGGGCCATGCTAGCGCCATGGAGCCCACTTGGCACCAACTACGCGGCAATAGCGTACGGTTCGACCAACGCGGCCAAGAGGTCCATGGCCGTCGGGTTGGGGTCTTCGGCGTCACCGCGCTCGTTGAACCTGGTCCAGTCCGCGTGGGCCAATCGCCGCAACTCTTCCGGCTCGACGGGCAGCCACTTCATCGGCCAGAAAGGCAACCGGCGTTGCCCCACCCGGCCTCTCTGCAGCTCGACTAGACCGTTGTGGCTACTGGCGCCCAGCACGCGGGAATAGGCCACCGAAAGCCCGTCCTCCGGCCCTTCCAGGTACTGGAGGAAGCGCCCGCCGTCGAAGAGGAGTACCCCCGTAACTCCAGCGTCACGGTTGAACCGGGCGGCGTCGTCCACAATCTGATCCAGCTTTCCATTGGACAGGCCCAGCTTGTCGCCGGCGATCTCCTCGCCAGCGCCGCTCACGTATACAACTGCCCTGATAGGCATAGCCCACCTCCTTGATGAGCAGCAAACCGTAGCAGCCCTTAGCGAACGCGAGGGTGAGGATCAGCGCCGCGTGATGAACAGTTCATCGGCATCTGCAAATGAACAGGGAGACCCGTCACCCAGCCAACGCGACGGACCGCGCAAGATCGCGCCGACTTCCGAGGTTACGGCTATGCCTAACACAGGATTGTTCTACGTGCTGGATATAGATGCGGTGCTCGATGAGCAGCGGCGAATCGCCTACATCACGAGCTTGGCCATGCAATGCTCGCGCTGTACTCACGTCACACGCTCCGCAGGAGCAGACCTCGAGTCAACGCGCGGCGGCACCGTTCTGATCTGTGGAAAGTGCGGCGCACGGCAGATGGTCAGCAATGCGCGCTTGGTCGAGTGTGATCACATCCTCAGCGACGGCGGTCCCGCTCCCCGAGCAGCTTGACGAGCCCCCGGCCAGCTATGCCGCCAGCCGGTGCTCGTAGAACGGGTGCCGCTTGTCGTCGAAGATCCGGTAGAGCGCAGCCAGATCGGATGGATCCGGGTTGAGCCAGGCATCCACGTGCTCGGGCTTGATGTTGATGATGGTCCGGTCGTGGCCGGCTGCGGCCACCTCCGGCTCGGGGTCGTCGGTGATGGCGGCGAACGACAGCAGATCCGGCTCTTTGCCTCCCGGGTCCTTCCAGTGCGACCACAGGCACGCGACCAGCATCGGCTCGCCCGTGCGCGGGGTGAACTGCACCACCTGGTTCTTCCCGTCCGGCCCCTCGACGTTCTCGTAGAACGTGTCGACCACCATCAGGCCGTGGGTGTGTCCGAACGCCGGCGCCCAGAACTTCTCCAGGCTGTCGCGGCGGGCGTTGTAGGTGCCGGGGAAGCGCTGGTCGTAGTTGGCCGGCTTCCCGGCCAGGCGGCACTGGTAGCGCATCGGCTTGATGACCAGCTTCCCGCCCTCGGCGACGATCACCGGGGCGTAGACGCCGGGGAAGATGCGGCTGTCGCGATCCTTCGGCTCGACGCGCTGCAGGTCCGCCAGCCGCGCCTTGGCCCGCTCGATCTTGTTGCCGGCAATCCGAACGTCCTCCCGGGCCTTCTTCGTCTCCTTCACCTGGAGCGCCCGTTCGGCGTCGGCCAGCCGCTTGCGGTTGGCGAACAGCTCCTGCTCCAGGATGGTGGCCTCGGCCCTGTTCCATTGCTCGACCTCGGCCCACACCGCAAGCTCCGCCGGGCTCGCGCCGGCCCGGAAGGCGTCATCCATGGCCTTCGGCGTCTTGGGCCGCTTCTTGCCCGGGTCGTGCGCGTAGAGCGCGGCGAACTCCTGCAGCGACAGGGTGGCGCCGGTCATCCTGACCAGCTTCTGATAGGCGGCGGTGATCTGGGCGGAATAGCACATGGGCGCAATCTGGCAGCAGGCGCCGTTGAGCCCGCGTGAGGATCAGGCCAAGGCCACCGGGGCCAGTCCATCCAGCGGCAGCTCCGCCTTCTCCGGCCACGCGAACGTCTCCGGCTGCGGCAACAGCGCGCGCACCTGTTCCCAGGTCTCGATGCCTTCCGGCGGTGCCAGCACCAGTTGCTCCAGCGCCTGGTTCACAGCATCGCGCCAGGCCACCATCGCCCGCGCCTCGGCGCGGTATCGAGCCACGCCGCTGTTGTAGTAGCTGGCGCACGACTCGATGCTGTCGTAGCCACGCTCTACCGCTTCGGCGCGCATCCACGCGAACGCCTGGTCGCGGATGTAGCGGTAGTGCGCGGGCGTGTGCAACTCGAAGCCCAGGCCGGGCGATGACGCCGGCAGCGGTGTGTTCTGTTCCAGCCATTCGGTCGGCCACAGGTAGTGCCCGCGCGGGATGAAAGCACCGGTTTCGACGCAGCGAATCACATCCGGGTCTTCAGTGAGTTGGTACATGATTAAAGCTCCGCGTCCGCAGTCCATTGGAATTCAATAGTGTTGCCAGCTGCAGCACCACCGTTGTTGCTACCCGTCTGGAACCGGCTGGTGCCCATATTGCTCGGCGTAACGTTCCTGTTTGCCACAAATACTCCAGAGCTGTTTACCTCCGAGCCTGCACCAGCCGTCCCATCACGCGCTGCGTACACGCTAATTGCAGGGGTAGTCCGCTTCTGCACCGCAAACGCGATAGTGCCAGCAGAGAAGAAGAAACCATTTACGATAGAGCATCGATAACTACCATTACGGTCGGCAGTTCCGGGGAAGACTCCGAGGTTGTAGCTCTTTTCGTAGTAGCGCTGGCACAGCGCAAGCTCCAACGCATCCGGACGATACTCAAACGCCGTAGCTTTCGAACCGAGTTCCAGCTGCGCGTTTGCAAACCAGTAAGTGCCACTGCGCTGTCCGAGCGAGTCAGTCACAGTGTTGTAGTCGGCACCAGCATCCATCCAGATTTGCAAGATAAGAGAGCTAGATGTTCCGATGGTCTTTCCCGATACGGATGGGATATTGAACGCAGCGGTGACAGCCTGCCAACCTGCCACAAGATCGAATTTCTGCGCCGTGGTGTTTACAGCAGCGCTACCGCCGACGCCAAAATTTTGAGCGATGTTCACTGCAATCTTGCTGGCTGATTGCGAATACAGACGAACGGAAAACGTGACAGTTTTCCCCGACGCTGTGCGCACATCTTCAATGTGCTGCCGCATGAACCCAATGTTACCTGCGCCAGCTACCGAGCTAACGATTACGCGATGAGAGAAGCGAGCAGGCGGGTCAATGCTTCCATCATTGATCACCATCGCGTCAACCTGTGTGGTGGTGCCGATGCTCCATACTTCCCAACGGTCAGCCACATAACGACGTGCAGCTGCCGCTGCAGACGTTGTGGCTCGTTGCCAAAACCGGAAGTCGCCATTGATAAGCAGGTTCTTTCCGATGAAGCGTGCACCAAGCGCAGTGTCAGCGCTCTGGCGTGCGGTCACTTCCGCAGCGATAGCCTGCGAAAGCGCGGTATCGGCGTCCGTGCGCAGGAGCGTCTCCTGCTGCAAGCCAACTTTCAAGTCGGCCACGTCCTGGCCGATGTTCGATGACCCGCCTTCCAGCGCGGAAAGACGCTGTTCGGAATCCTCGAAGTTGTCGTTGCAGGTTGCAAACGCGGTGAACGCGTCGTCGCCTGGTCTGCCATCCGGCTGGATGGTCGTTTGATCGATGAATTTCTGCGGCATATGTGTTCTCTGCTGTTGATCGCCCACGGCAAAGCGGGCCGGACATGCCGGCCCGCGCCTTGTGCGGTTTCAGTTCTCGACCGAGATGATCGACAGGCTCTGCGTGATGGACTGCTGCTGGAAGGAGCCGGAGGTGTGCGACACGGTCTGCTCTGTGAAGCTGGTGATCACTGCGCGGTAGGTCATCGTCTGCGCGCTGGTGCTGGTGTCGTTCACCGTGAACGATCCGCCCCAGTCGGAAATCGCATTGTCCGGGCCATCCGTCTCATTGAGGATGTTCACCCCGCCGCTGGCGTTGAGGACTTGCCACAACGATTCAGCGCCCTCACCCACTCGCCGATAGATTTCCACGCGCGCCGTGTTCTGGCCCCCGCCAGCGACGAATCCGTCAGTGCCATAGGTCGTCTTCGTGCGCACATGTCGACGGGAGAAGCTGACAGTGACGCTGCGCACGCGGCCGTTGGTGGCGAATGGGCCGTTGACCAGCTCCACGCCGACGGTCTGCGTGGTCGTCGTCTGAACCGCGTTGCGCAGGATGCCCGCCGAGAGTTGGCCACCGAAGTAGGCGTTGCCGTTGGCGTCCATCCACATCACCGCATTGGCCTTCGATGCAGCGCCGGCGCCGACGTTGGGGCCGAAGTAATCGACCAGGTTGTCGCCGGCACTGCCGAAGTTTGTGCCAATGATGCGCTGAGCAGACCCTTTCCAGACGCGCAGGAAGCCACCGCGCCATTCCATTCCTTCACTGGCTCCGGGCGAGATCACCTCGAACGTGTTGCTGGAGAAGCGCGTGTTGACGACCTGACCGTTGTTCTCGATGACCATGCCGCCGATCAGCGGCCCGCCACCACTGTTGGCGATGACATTCAGGAACGCCCTCGCCAATACCTGGGTCAGGCCGTCTTCGGTCTGGACCACCCGGGCCTCCATGCCCTGCACCACCTGCGCGCTGGCCTTGCTGTCCACCTCAGCCTTCACCGATTGCAGTTGGCCAGTGAATGCCTCGATGCCCTGCTCGGTCACGCCGACCCGGGCGCTAATCTCCTCGACGTAGTCCGCTGACGCTTTCCCGTCCAGCTCGACGCCCAGGTGCTGGATCTGCACCGCCTGGGCGCTCTGCTCCGTGGCGATGACCTCGATGGAGCGCGTCGCCGTGGCCTCGAACTCGCCCAGTTCGGCCCGGACCGATTCCACCTGCTTAGCGACGGCGCGGTCGCCTTGGGCGATCACGGACTGCCAGGTCTTCACGCCCGCGCGCACGTCGCGGTCCCCGGCGTTCCAGTCCCGGTCGCCGGCGTGCTTGTACGTCACCTGCGCTTCCAGCGACGACGTTCTATCGCCGACCGCCCGGATGCCCTCCTCCGTTTCTTCCACACGGGTCGAGACGGCATCCAGCGCTTCCGCAGAGGCCACCTTGCCGTCGCCGGCGGGCATCCTCGCGGACACCCGCTCGATCGCCTCAGCGTTGGCGCTGTCGCCGTCTGCGCGCGCCTGGCGCTCCTCCGTGACGCTGGCCTCCGTGGCCACCGTGCCATCGCCCGTGGGCATCCGGGCCTGGATCACCTCAATGGCGCTGGCGTTGGCCTCATCGGCCGTGACCCGCGCATCGCGCTCCGCCGCAAACAGGCCGCTCGGAACCTGGGACAGGTCGCTGCCCTCGTAGTCGCCCCGCAGCTGCACGGCCAGCGTCTCGCGCTTGCTGGCCTCGGCCACGTCTGCGGCTACGCGGGCGCGGGCTTCCTCCTGGACCAGTGCCACGCCTGCACCGGGCGTAGGACGCCCGATGGCCACCCAGTCGGTCATGAAGTAGCTGGAGACGGTCTGGGTCGCGCCGAACTGCAGCCGGATAGCGTCGACCTCACCCGGCCACCAGGCGATATCGGCCACGTCGACCGTGCCCACGCCATTGTCGTCCCACCGCGGCTCCGGGATCGCCGCCCGCTTGTCCACGTCCCATGCCTGGTCGGCCAGCGTGATCCACTGCAGGAAGCCGTCCCACGCTGCATCGCCAACTCGCTTCACCCTCAGCTTGACGAAGCGGTAGGCGCTGCCGTCGACGGCCAGCGCAGCCGGCGATTGAACATACGGGTTCTCGGTGCCATTGGCCGGCCGCAGCCAGCCATCGACCACCGTCGGTGGCGCACCGTTGCCGGTCCACTCCTCCACGGTGGTGTCGAAGTACCAGATGCGCAGGCTGTCGAACTGGGTCCCACTGCCGGCGGCCACCTCGGACAGCGCGCGTGACAGCGATTCCACGTCGCTCTGCCGGGTTTGGGTCTCCAGCGTGATGGCAGCCTCGCGCTCGAGGCGCTCATTCAGCAGGCCGTCGACCCGGGCCTGCGCCTCCTGCGCGATCGCCTCCATAGCGTCGGACACACCGCGCTGCCGCAGCTCGGCCTCCGCCAGGAGATCCCGGGCAGCGGCAGCCAGGCCGTCGGCCCGCGCGGCCGCTTCTGCGGCATCTGCCTCGATCCGGTCGGCGATTTCCTTGGTGATCCGCTCGGTCTGCTTGATCAGTTCGGCGGTGGTCGGCGGCGGCGTAGCCTCCACCACCGAGCCCGAGCCCGGCCGGCCGCGCACAGTCGGCGTGATCTTGAACCACCACTTGGTGCCGGTGTTGTCGCTGTAGAAGTAGCGCGTGTCGGTGGTCCGATAGATCTCGGTCCACGGCCCCTCCGGAGAGGGGCCACGCTCAACCACGTACACGACGCCGGCCAGATCGACAGCCGGCCATTCCAGCAGCACGCCGTCGGCCACCGGGTTGGGGGTCACTCCGTCCACCGGTGGCACTTCGGGTGGCCGGTGAACGACCGGGAACCAGTTCGAGTAGCGCGGCGCCGCCGGAGACGGCGACGGCAGCGCGCCCACGCCGATCTCCACCAGCGTGAGTTTCCTTGCTTGCATTGCGGATTACCTCGCGTTGAGTGCCTGGCGCAGCGCGTTGCTGCTGGAGGCGCGGACGCCCTGGGTGGTGGTGGACAGCAGCTCGCGAAGCAACTGGTTCTGCTCGGTGAGCAGCGCATTGCTCTGCTGTACAGCCGCCGTGGTTTGGGACTGCGACTCGTTGTTCACCACCAGGTCGAACACCGCACGGCTGAAGTTGTCCGGCAGGGCCTCGATCGCGTCCGCCAGCTGTCCCATGCTGGTGCCGTCCTCGGTGTTCAGGTCGCCGACCTTCATGCCGTCGATGAGCCCGGTCACTTGGTCGTACAACCCGTTGTAGTCCTTGCCGCTGGCGTACAGGTTCCGGCCAAAGCCAAGTGCGGCCTGCGCCGCCGCCTGGGCCGCGCTGGTGTCGCCACCGGCCACGGCCCGCTCCAGCTCCTTCATGGCCTCGCCGAGCTTCTGCTGGTCCGTCAGCGGCGACAGGTCGCTGATCGACAGGCCGTACTGCATGGCCTGCTTGTCCTTGTCGATCTGCGCCTGCAGCTTGCCCATGTTCATTGCGCGCAGCGCTTCGATCTTGGCAAGGTCCTCGGCACGCGCACCGGTCAAGCCCAGGGCCTTGGCGTAGTCGTTGGCCGACTTCACCTGCTGCCGGTAGGTTCGCTCGATGCTCAGTGCCTGCTGCTGGTAGCTGGACAGATCACCGGTCATGAGCTGCGTGGAAACGTCCGCCATCAGCGAGGCGTAGTTCCCGAGCAACCCGGTCACCTTCTCCACTTGGGTGGCCAAGTCCGTGCCGGCGACGCTGGCCAGGTCCTGGAAGTAGTCCACCGCCTTGTTGACCTTGTCGACCTCCATCCCGTTGAGGGCGCGGCCCAGCTCGTCGGCATTGCCCACCGCCAGTGCGATCGACGCGCTCAGCGCGTTGAACACATCCGACGCCTCGAAGTAGCCGTCCAGCTGGCCTCCGAAGCCGGCAGCCTTCACCGCCTCGGTGAACAGCCGGTTGGTCATGTCACCGAGGTACGCCTCCAGCTGCGACTTGGCCTCGGCGGAGTCCGCCGACAGCTGCAGCTTGCCCAGGCTCACCCGCACGCCACCCAGCTGCTGGGTCAGGTCGACGCCGAGCTGCTTGGCCAGGCCCGTTGCCGCACCGCGGACCTGACGGGCGGCCATGTCGAACGTGCGATCGATGCCGGGATCGACAGCGCCATACTGCGTCCACTTTTTGTCGGACCGGAACAAGCCACCCTTCTGCTTGATATCGGCGTAGGTCTGGCCGTCGAAGCCACCGAACCCATACGAGCCGGTCAAGCCCTGGCCGGTGATCTTCGGCGCGCCGCGGCCGAAAAGCTTGGCGTGGATGCTCGACCCGGACAGGATCGATGCGACCTTGTCATTGAACCCCAGCCCGCGGAACGTCTTATCGGCGAGGCCCACCGCGCCGGCCGTTGCGATCTTGCCGGCCCAGCTCTCCCCGTTGGCGATGTTCCAGCCCTGATCGAACAGCTCGGCGTTCTTCATCATGCCGGCCACGATCCAGCCGATGATCGGGACCGCCGCAGCAGCAGATCCAGCCGCACCGGCACCAGCAGCAGCGGAAGAACCACCCGCTGCGGCTGCGCCGCCACCGGTAAGGGCGGCAACGTTGTTGCCGAAGCCGAGCAGACTGCCGGCGCTGGCGCCGCTGCTCGCCGCACCCGCGCCCGCACTGAACAGCCCCTGGCCCTTGGACAGCAGCCCGGCTATGGTCCCCAGGTTCTGACCGCCGCCGGCGGCGCCATTGCCACCGAACAGCCCCATGATGCTCTGAAGGCTCAGGCCACCGCCCTGGCCGTTCATCCCGTTGAGGATCTGCGTCTGGATCGGGATCACAATCTTCTGCTGTAGAAACTCGCGCGCCAGGTCACGCAGCCCGCGCTTGGCGGCATCCTTCAGGTCGTCCCACAGGTTGTCGAAGTCGCGCATGCCGCTGGCAACGAAGTCGGCCATGGCGTCGGCGGCATCGCCCACACCGTTGACGACCACGTTCGCCCACGCCTCAACGTTGGCAGCGGCCTCCTCCACGCGCAGCGACAGATCGGCCGATGCTCGGGCGGCGTCCAGCATGGCCTGCTCGTACTGCTCGTAGCTCGCCGCCCCCTTGGACAGCGCCAGCGCTTCCTTGCTGCCAGCAGCCTCCACCGCCTTCTGCAGCTCCTGCCGCATGTCCCGCTCGTTCATCATCTCGCGCCGCGACAGCTCGCGCGCACGACCGACTTTACCGAGCAGGGCGACCTCGGCATCCATCGTCGCTAGGAGTGCCTCGGGGCCGGCCAGCGCCTTGTTCACTTCGGCCGCAACCTTGGAGTACTCCAGGGCGCTCTGAGCCATCAGCACATTGGCATCGGCTTGCGCGATATTCCCCTCAGCGAGCAGCCTGTTGTACTCGGACATGTTGCCAAGGTGCTTACCCATGGCCTCGGCCAAAGGGCCCTCCATCGCCCCAGCCGCTTCCTGCGCCTGACGATGGTATCTGGCAACTTCCGCGGCACGGCGCTTGGCATCTGCGTCAGCGTTATCCCGTGCCCCCTTGTCGATGTTCCCGGTGGGTCGGTAGCCGACGGCGTCTGGCTTTAGAGCAGAGTCGGGCATCCTCTGCCCGTTCTCAAGAACCGTGACCTGCGGTCCATACCTGCGCGTAAGCTCCCGCTGGATTCGCAGTCGCTCTGCCAGCAACCGATCGGCTTCCTTATCTCGTTCCGGCGATGGCGCTTCAACCGCAAGGAGCAAGCGCCGCCGTGCGAACAAGTCGCCCATTTGCTCGTTCAGAGCGTCCTCGGTAGCGCCGGTCAGCGCACTAGGCGCCGCGCCTTCAAGCGCTTGAAGATCTGCATACCGCGATATCAGATTCACGATCTGGACCGCGCCATCAGCCATCTGCCCCGTTAACTCTGCGGCCCACTTTGTAACGGTTGCGAAGGCGTTCCGGGTCTGCTGGGAGGCCATGAACTCAGTCAGATTGTTCAACGTCGGCAACAACTCTTCCGCCACGCTGACCTTCAATCCCATCATCGCGAGATCTGCCTGCTGGGTCATCTCGCGCAGACGATCCGTCGCCTTCGTGGTTTTACCGTCGATGATCGCACCCGCCGCTTCCGCAGCGTCTGCCCACTGTCGAAATCCAGCGCTATTGTTCCGCAGGAGCGGAATCAGCATCGACGAGTCACTGGCAATGGCCTCCATGTAGAAGGTCAGCTCGGCTTGCGAAAGATTCGCCCGTTCTAGGCTTTTGAAGTACAGACCCAGAGCGTCAGGCCCGGACAACTTCCGCATCTGTTCGGCGGTTACGCCAGTGCGTTTGCCAATGTTGTCAAAAAAGTCCTTCATGGCGCCACCGCCCGTCTGGACGTAGTCACCAATCTTGTCCTGCACGTCCTTCAGGATATCCGCCAACTTCTCATGGCTGATCCCCACCATAGTCGCTCCAGCCGCCATTCGCTGGAACGCCTCGGAACTGGTGCCTGAAAGAGCGGCAAAGCGATCATATTGAACGCTAAGTTCAGCAACCTGGCGGGACCACGCGACGGCTGCTGCAGTCGTACTGGTCAGGCCCGACGATATTGCCAAGCCGATGGCGGTTCCCGCCCTTCTTGCAACAGCCTGCATCCGATCCATGGATTGCGAGAATTGCCGCTCGGCCTTTCCGGCGTCCTTTACGAAAGAGCCCGTCTTCATGAGCAGATCGACGGTGAGGGTATACAGGGACATGTCGGCTCCAGAAACGAGAAAGCCCCGCACGCGGCGGGGCTTTTGGTTGGGCGCCGATTGATCGGCTATTCGCCCATAGTCTTTGAGTGATGGCGCTCTGCCTGAACTAATCTAGCCAACGCGACCAGGAAAACGCCGAACGCAATCGCGCCTACTCCCATGGTCCCTTGGGTGAGCATTAGCAGGCCCGCGATGGCAGCCAGGATGCCAAGAACGGCTAACACGATGTACATCGCTTCCCCTCAACATTTGTTGTTGAGGGGAATAATGCCACCGTTCCATTGGTAGATCAGGCAGGCACCTCTTCAAACTCCATGTACCCGGTGAAATACTGCCGGCTGATGTTCTCCGCCGACGGCAGCTGTGTCGGGTAACCGTAGAGCGCCGACCGCGCCGCCAGCAGCGGGTCGAACGCCTTGCTGACCATGTCCCGGTACTGCGGCACAACGCAAGAGCGCCGGCGTCCCGCGATCGCAGCCGCCACCGTCTCCCAATCGGTCCCGCCCAGCCCACCGCCGCGCACGGCAGCTGTCGCCCGGCCGGACAAGGTGCAGGTGAGCCGGCGGTACAGAGGCCCGGGAACCGTATTGACCTGACCGCCCTTTGTGCGGGTGTGCACGCTGGTGTCGATTGTGGCCACCGCCCAACCGTCGCTGATACCCACCTCGACCGCCCGGAAGATCGCGATCTCGCCCACGTCGACGTTCGTGGCAGTTGTGTCGATCTCGACGGACACCGTCGATACCAAGGCGCTGGCCTGCGGGAACAGCCAGGCGCAGACACTGCCGTCTGGCAGTCGCACGGTGGTGGCACTCGCGCCGGCCGCGCTCACCTGCACGCCGGGCGGGATGTTGAGGCCGAGAACCGCGATGATCCCCGGCACAACAGCCTCGGCCAGGGTGATCGTGATCGCCAGCGAACCGGTGCGCCGGATCCGCGACGATCGTCCCGGCTTGCCATCGAAGAGCGCCGCGCCCTGGTCGGTCGACAACCACGTCCCACCGGTGAGGGTGGCCGTTTCTACCGCCGGCATGCCATATCCAATCAACACGTCATCATCCCCACAGGGTAAGCACCACGTCCCCCGTGGCAGGGTTGCGCTCCACGCGCCGCACCAGCACCGGCTTGCCGTCGGCCAGGCCGTAGCGGCTGTAGGTCAGCCGGCCGATCTGACCAGGGAGCGGAGCCATGTCCTGATCACCGCGAATGGCGACCTGGTAGAAGAACCGCTGCCGCTGATACATCGCCACGACGCGGTTGATCTCGGCCTGCGCATCGGCGGCATGCCAGAACAGCGAAATGACCGGATCGGCGGCGTCGGCGCGGCGGTAGTGTGCGTCCAGTGCGCCCGCAGCGAACACCTGACCTCGGTAGAGGCCCGTCAGCTCGTCGCGGCGGCTCTGCGGCACGTCCACCACGTCGGTGACGAGGTCGGAGGCGCCTAGGGCCTGCGCGTTCGGCCGGTAGGCCATGCGCCGGGTCAGGTTGGGCGCGTCGTCCGGGACGCCAATCAGGTCGCTGGCCATGTCGGCTTCCGAGATCTCAAACGCCGGCTGCCCTTGGTAGGTCTCCGGCGCAACCACCTGCACGAAGCGCAGTACACCGGTAGGATCCTGGTAGCATCCGACACCGTAGCTGGGCAGCATCGCGTTCAGGGCATCCCTGCCCGTGATGGCCGCTCCGGCGTAGTAGCCGATACCGGCGTAGCCGGTTGCAGCGTCCACGGCCGCACAGTCCGCTGCCGACCAAGCCCCTGCCCCGAGGCGAGCCATCACGTCGCCCACGGCCTGCTCCAGGCGCGCCGGGGCCATGCCGGGGCCGATGCTCGAACCATCGACCACCACAGGGGTGACGGGCGGAGATTTCAGCAGCAGCTGCTGGCCGTCCGGCGCCATGCTGAAGGTGCCGTCTTCCATCAGATCGCCGCGGTCCATCACAGCGTTTACGTGCACCGGGCTGTCGGCCAGGAACATCGCTGTCGCATCGGAATTGGCGCCGGCTGCCGGCACGCTGGCCACCGCGCCGATCACTACCGGCTGCGGCTTCCAGGCCAGCGAGGTGATGTTGGGCAGGAACACGCCCCGGTTGATGGTCTGGCCCAGGTAGTCGTGCGCGTCGCGCAGGTGCAGGGTCTTGCTGCCGTCGTCGTTCACCTCGATCTGATCGATGACACAGCGGAACACCGGAGCAGCGTCGGCCAGCATGCCGCCGTCATCCACCTGCAGGATGCGCACCGCAGCCCCCGAGGCACCGGACAATGCCAGGTCATCCAGCAGCCCCTCGGCGTCGGCGACCACGCATTCCGCCGCCGCCGTCTGCGACACCGGATCGCCACCCCACGGCCAGAAGCTCAGCTCCTGGACGAGGTTGACGCCCTCGGCCACCAGCCCTTCGTACCGGGCATTGGCCGGGCTATCGCCTGGCGCGGAGAGCCAGTCATCGTCGGCCAGCCGGGTGGTCGGCGCTTGGGCCTGTTCCAGCTTCCAACCGGCAACAGCGGCGTCGCTGCTGGCGCCCCACTGCCCAGCGTTCACGGCCAAGCACAGCCCACCGGCCTTCGTCGCAGCCAGTGCGGCGGCGAAGTGGAGCGGGCCGGCCAGCAGCAGGTCGCGCTGGTGGACCAGCGCGCCGTTGAGGTACAGGTGGAGCCTGGAGGGACTGCCGAAGGAGACCCGCATCCCGGCGATATCGCCCAGCGCGACCACGGGCAGACCAGTTGCGATCGCACCAGTGCCTTGGATCAGGCGACCGGTGGCCAGTTCCCAGCCGATGCCCTCCCCGTTGGCGCCCGGCGCTTGGCTGAGGGGCGCTGCTGCCGTGACAAAGCCCACGACGGCCGAGAGGTCGTCATCGCCCCACAGCGCGAACTCGACGCCGACAACGCCGGCGCTGAGGGCAAAGTCGGACCGGGCGCAGCGGTTGAGGTCGGCTGCTTCCGTCGTGGCGAGAGTGAGCCCACCGTCGCGCGCAGCGAGCAGCGGGCCGATCGGGAGGGCGGCAAAGCGCCCAAAGGTATCGGTCATGGCTATCCCAGTCGATCGAACCAGTCCTGCGCCTCGTCCTCCTCGGAACGCGGCACGAGGGTTTCCAGGAACTCCTGGAAGGAGCGCTTGGTGCCGCACTGGCTGTGTGAGGCGGTGATGTATGCGGCGAAGGCAGCGGGCTTGATGTGCAGGCTTACCGGGTCGATGGGGTTCCGCTTATGGAACTCCCACCATTCGAGGAACTCCCGGCGCGACATGCTCGCCTGCAGCTCGGACACCGTGCGATGCAGGTGGCCGGCGAGGACCTTCCAGAACCAGTCCTCGCCGCGCTGCCTTAGCCGTTTCCCGCGTCGGCCTGGGCTTGGGCAGCATCCTCGCCAAAGCCGGAATGCTTCATGGCCACACGCTGCAGCTCAGCGGCCACCAGGGGCTTGAGCTGGGCGGCCTGCTCCATATTCATGACGGGCTTGCCGTCCTCGTCGCAGATGGTCGCTGCGATCAGCTTGGCGCGGTCGCCCTCGCCCCACAGCTTGCGGAACTCCGCATCCGGCAGCTCGCGCACATGGAACTGCGCCTTGGAGCCGTTGGGCAAGGTAATCGTGTCGGCGCGAACGTCCTTGGAGGCGAACATGCCCAGGTTGGTGAACGACTGCAGGATGCTCACGGGCTGCTGCGGCTGGGTTTGGGTGGTTTCGCTGGTCTTGCTCATTGGCCGTTTCCTTGAATGGCGACAGGGCGCGCGGGCCGCGCACGGCTAACACGCGGAGGATCCGCGCGCCCCGTCAGAGAGATGGCCCGCCGGAGCGGGCCTGGGTGTGCGCCGTTGCCGCTGCCTTACGGCGTCGGGCGGTGCGTGGTGACGGCGCCAGAGCCGCGGATGGTGATGGTCGCCTTCCAGACGTCGTTGTCCTGGCTGGTCACCGCGAAGTTCTGCACGAAGCCGTCGAACTGCTTGGAGAGCACAGTGTCCGGCGGGGTGATCTTGCCGGCAGCGGCGGTCGGCTTTTCCACGCCTTCGGTTTCCGACAGCGGCGCAGTCACCAGCCAGTTCACGACCGCACCGGTCTCGTGCAGCTCTTCCAGCTTCTCGTGGTCGACGCTGTCGTAGATGATCTCGATGCTGGTGCTGCCGGTCTGCTTGCGGCCGGCGACGAACTGGTCCCAGTCGTCGTCGTAATCGGAGATATCGATCTCCGACGCCTGGCCATCGGGGAAGCCGACCGAACGCAGGCGGGTCACCTTGATGACCTCGGCCGCGGCGATGGCGACGAACAGTTGCGAATGCTTCGACTTGATTACCTGTCCCATAGGGGTTTCCTTGTGTTGCGCCCGTCGCCGGGCATGAAAAAGGCCCCTTGCGGGGCCAGTGGGTTGCCGTTGTGTGGTTCAGCGCAGTTGCAGGAGCCTGGCGTCGAAGGAGATGCCAAAGGCGTCCGCGCCGTCGCTGTCAGGCGTCGGGTTGTAAGACTCGATGCTGCCTACGCGCTCGATCGCGTCACGGATGGCGACGGCCGCGCCGTTGGCCTGCGTCAGGGCTTTGCCCCACACGGTCAATCGGACTCGCCAGCCGTCGGCCGGCGGCGCCTCGGACAGCATCGCGGTGGGTGATCCGCCGACCACCTCCCACGTCGCGTAGGGCAGTGCTGCATCCTGTGGGGCGGTTCCCGGCCACAACCGGATCGGGTCGCCCAGCACGTGCCGAACCGCTGCATCACCCTGCAGCAGGGACTGGATCAGGGGAACCATCATCGCCACCCATCCTTCTTGAGCTGCTTGTCGAGCGCCACCCAGGTTTCATTGATGATCACCTGCGCCGCCTCCGGCCCCTTGGCCTCGCCTGCCGGCGTGAGGAACGGCTCAGCCCTCATCTTCCTGGTGCCGAACTCCTTGAAGCGCCAGTAATAGGCCCAGCCCGCCTCCTCATAAACCTTCCCGACGCGGCCGCGGCGCCGGTTGCGCTTGGTGTTGGCGTACTTGCGCCGGCGACCGGTCTTAACCCCGACCGTGTAGTACTCGCCGCCCTGGCCTACACCTGCCCGCTGCCGGCTTTTGGTGTTGGCCCGGCGGGTGACGATCTGCGAGGCCATGAACCCCGATGCTCTCGGAGCCCGCCGCCGGGCGTCGTCGCGAATGACGTTGCCGCCCTTGCGCATACCGGCTTGCACGGCTCGCCCTTGAATCGCCTTGGGTGCCTCCCGCAGTGAACGCAGGAGGCCGTCCAGGCCGTCGATCTTCACCTGCTCAGCCATCGGACACCCCCGCATCGACCATCAGCGTGATATGCCCGCGTGCCGTCGCATCCGGCAGCACCGCACGAATCGCGTACACCTGCCCGTCGAACACCACGCGCATGGTCGGCACTACGCCGGGCAGGTAAGGGATCTCGATGCGTGCAGTTACCTGCCCATGCTCGGCCGAGGCAGCAGTGAACTCTCGACCCGAGAGCGGAACCACCTCTGCGGGCACGTCAGCCCGCCATCTACGCCATTGCTTCACGTCCCCGCCGAGCGGATCACGCACCGGGCCGTAGTCCTGCAGCTCGATGCGGTGCCGGTATTTGCCGGCCCGCCTCATGGCAGCACCCGCCGGTAGGGGAACATCAGCCGGTCCAGGGTCGGGTTCTCGGCCAACTGCGAGCCAGCCACCACCGCCTCGCGGTTGGCGTACAGGTCGCCCAGCAACAGCAGTACGGCCGCGCGCAGCGGTCCCGGAAGCGGGCCAGGTGTCGTCGTGAACCTCACCGGATAGGCGCCTGCTTCACTGTCGAGCGTGGCCGGCTCGATCGGTAGCGGAGAGCGGCCCTCGCCGACCGGGGTCCACTCATAGGTCGCTGCTGCCAACGCATACCCCGTGGTGCGCTCCACCGACTCACGCGCGGCGGTGATGAAGGCGCCGATCAGCGCGTCGTCGGCATCGTGGATAACTACCAGGTGCGCCTTCGCTTCGCTCAGCGACACGGGTTCCTCTGCCGCCGGGGTCAACGTGCGCAGCATGGGTCATTCCTCCGGCGTGGCCGACTTGATGGCATTGGGGTGGGGGTCGATCAGCCCGCCAAGGCGCAGCGCCTCAACGTGTGCCGCGTTGACCTGAATCACCTGGCCAACCTTCCCGAGGTGGTTGTTACTGAGTACCAGCGCCGGCACGGTTTCGCCCTCCGGCGGAGCCGGTTCTTCATCCGGTGGCGGCAGGTCGTTGTCCGCCTCCACGGTTTCGGGCCTCTGGCTGTCTCCGCCCTCGTCCGTCTCCGGCTCACGGACGGCGGCTGCCGCGCCAGCGTCGGGGCTTTCGGCGTCCGGCTGCTGGCCCTGGGCAGCCGCTGCGGGCGCTTCCTGCGCGTCGGCCGGACCGCCGACCGCCGGCGCGGAGGTGTTCTTCTGCTTTGCCATGATCGTCTCCGAGGGACGCCCGCGCTGGGGCGTCCCTCCGTTCGTGGGCCGAGGCGGTTAAGCCGCGGCGCCGTGCTTGAAGGTCTTCACTGCGCCGCCCACGTCAACCAGGTTGCCGCCGGAGCGCATCCAGGCCATGAAGCCAACCTGGCCCTTCTTCACGTATGCCGAGTCGTTGAAGCGGAACAGGGTCACGGCCATCACGTCGCGGATCTTGTAGTAGCTGAAGTCGCCGAACGCGATCGAGGTTGCGCCTGCGGCCGGGGCCGGGGCGTGCTGGTTGATCTGGATATCGCGGTTCAGCAGACGATCCGGCGCACCGCCCGGATTGCCCTGCTCGTAACCCGGCACGAAGATCGGCCGGCCCTGGTCGTCCTTCACCTTGCGGATCAGCTTCAGCATGTCGTCGTGGAACATCCACTTGGCCAGCTGGCGATACGCCGGATCGACGCTGTGCTCCAGGTCGACCAGGTCGTCGTAGGTGACGATCGGCAGCGCCGAGACAGCGCCGATCTTGCCCACCGTCGCGGCAGTAAAGGCGCCCATCGGCTGGCCAACGCCGGTGCCGACAGAGTAGTGGCGGTTGGTGACGCGGCCCAGGCGGGTCTGCAGGCGCTTCTCGATGAAGCCGGCGATATCGGCCGTGCTGTCCTGCAGCAGCTCCCACGGCACGGTCACCACCTTGGAGCTGTACTTGTACACCTGCAGGCCCTTGGTGCCGAAGGCCACGTCCTGGTCGTTCGCCGACTGGTTTTCAGCGACCAGTTCGCCCTCTTCGGAGGTGCCATCGCTGGTCGGGTACTGCATCGGCTCACCGCCGGCAGTGCTGAACACATCAGCCACCTGGCGCATGCCGCCGAATGCCTTCAGGGCATCCAGGATCTGCTCGGCCAGCGTGGTCGGAACGGTGTAGCCGCCCTGCTCCGGGTTGACGGCCGGGTTGCCCGACATGGCCGCGTTGACCTGCTTCCAGTCCTCTGCGCTCAGGGCGCTGTCACCGCCACGCGCCCAACGGTCGAACAGGCGCTCCTCGTTGGAGAGGTCACGGCCGCCGCGGTTGGCAGTGTCGTGCTCACGCACGCCCTGTTCGCGCAGTGCCTCGTCGGCCGTCAGGTCCATGACCTTCTGATGACGCTCGATCGCCGCGTCGATGCGCTCGATCTCGGCGATGTTGTTGTCGTACTTGGCCTGGTTCTCCGGCGTCCACTTGTTGCCGTCACCGGTGCTGGTGTCGAGCAGGTTGCGGGTTTCCTTTGCCAGCGCGGTGCGGCGCTCCCGCTCGGCCTGAATGTTGAAGGGCATTGGTGATTTCCTCGTGTCGAAAAAAAACCGCCTTTCGGCGGTCGGGATGAACTGCGGGCGGGAGTCGCTTACGCAGCGGAGCGTTCCAGCAGCGCCAGACGGCGCGACAGGTTGGCCTTGTGGGCGGCGGCGGCGGCGCCGTCGTCGGGTTCGGGGGTACGGTTGGCCAGTGCGGCAGGTGCGTTGTCGTAGGCGGACAGATCCCAGGTGTTGGATGCCTTCTTCTTGCCGACGACCTCCACCACGCGATCAGCGAAACCGTGTTCCTTGGCTTCGTCGGCCGTGAACCAGGTCTCTTCGTCCATCCACTGGACAATCTGCGCTTCATCCTTGCCAGTGCGACGGGTGTAGTCCCCGGCCAGCCCGGTATCGATCTTGGCCAGCAGCTCACCGGTCTTGGTCATATCGGCCTTGTTGCCGATAGCGACCGTCCAGGCGTTGTGGATCATGAAACCGGCGCCCTGGCTGATCTCAACCTCATCGCAGGCCATGCAAATGCCGGTGGCAGCCGAGGCCGCCAGTCCATCCACGTGGGCGATCACGGTCGCCTTGTGCTGTGCGATGGCCGTCATCATCGATCGGGCCGCAAACACGTCACCGCCGGGCGAATCGATGCGGAGATGGATCACGTCCGCGTCGATGCCGGCCATAGCCTGGGCAAACATCGTCTCGTCAATGTCGCCCCACCACCCGCCGATGACGCCGTGCAGGTAGATCGTGGCCTCCTTGCCTTCGGTCTCCGCCCGGATGGGCTTGGACTGGCCGGCGTTGTTCTTGGCCAGCTGCAGCAACTTAGGAATCGGCATCTTCAGGGTTCCTTTCAGGGTCGTCGCTGTCCGGCTTCGCCGGTGGCGCGGGGTCTTTCGGTTGGTAGAGCTTGTCGCCGCCCTCGATGGGAGGCAGGTTCTTGAGGCGGCGGACTTCGTTGACGACCATCCAGCCTTGGGTCCCAGGGCCACCCAACGCCTTGCTGAAGTACTCGGCCTGCGTCTTCGAGTCGCCGGCCATGAACATGTCCACGTTGTGCTCAACGAAGTAGCGCGGCGTGCGGAACAGCTTGCGGTTCAACTCGTCCTTGATCCGCTTCAGGTGCGGGCCCAGCGTGTACTTCACGAAGCCGATGCCCATGCTCTCGATGCCACTGCCCCAGCTGGTCGACTTGGTGGTTTCACCGATCATGTGGGGCGGCACACCGAAGGCGCGGGCTACGTCGATCACCTGCCACTGACGCGACTCCAGCAGCTGCTGGTCGACCGCTGACATGGTCAGTTCGTGAACCTCCAGCCCCTCGGTCAGAACCAGCGGAATGCGACGGTTACCCTGCACCCCGCCGTACTTCTTGACCCAGGCATCGCGGAAATCGTCCTGCTGCTCCTTGGTCATCTTGTTGGGCGTTCGGATGGCCACTTCGGGCTTGCCGCCCTCGCTGAAGAACTTGCCGGCGTGCTCGTCACCTTGGATGGCGATGCCGATGCCGTTCCGAGCGCCCCACTGGATCACCGACATGCCGTGCACGCCGTTGAAACCGAAGCCGGGGAAATGGAGCACGTCGTCCTGGTCGACGGTGAAGTACCCGTCCGCATCGTGGAACGTGTACTGCAGGCGTGTTGGCTCCCGTGGGCTGGTTTTCTCCTGCTTGAGGATCATCACCCTGTCGCGTGGCCAGGGGATCAACCCGGTCGCCACCCCGGCACGGTTGCGCGTCACGTACACCACGCCATCGCCGCGCAGCAGCATCTGGCCGACGATGAACTCCCAGCCGGTAGCGCTCGACCAGCCGGAGGAGAACTGCTCGTTCAGCAGCCACCAGTAGTCGTGCTCCGCCCGCTTGCGATGGCCGTCCACCCGCTCGAACACAGGCAGCGGCAGCTGGGCGATCGCGCCGGCCAGCAGCGAAACGGCAGCGAACACCGCCGAAACCCGCATCGCCGATTCCGGGCTGACCACGGCTCCGGAGGCCGTCGTCGGGTTCCCGAACACCTCGAACATGCGCATGTCGGAGGACTGGATCACCTCGCCGTCGACCAGGTTGCTGATCGTCGGCTCGATACGGTCGCGGGCATCGGCCCGCCGGTTCTTCTCGAATAGTCCGAACATCAGTCGATCACCACGAAGCCTTGTTGGGTTGTGCCGGTGTCCCGCGCCTGCATGGCGCGGCCCATGGCCATGATTAGCGCCACCGCGCCGTCGATCTTGCTTTCCATCTTTTCCTTGCGGGGATAGACGTGTTCCTTGGCATCCACGCGCGCCACTACGTTGCCCATCATCCAGGTCATGGCCGCGTTGCCGTCGTGCCACAGGCGCCGCGACAGGATGAGCGCCTCCACTTCTTTCATGGGCTCGGACAGATTGCGCACGGACTGCGCCATCTCCACGGTCGGCAGCCCTTCCTGTTCGAGGCGCGTCATCAGGTACGCCGCTTGGGCCGGGTCAAAGGCAATGTCCCGCACGTCGACGCCCTGTGCCGCAAGCTCTTTCAGCTCCTCTTCGATGAACGCGTAGTCCGTCATGTTCCCCGGCGTGGACACGATCAGCTCGTCCAGCAGGAACTGCTGGTACTTCTCGTTTTCCTCCACGGCCGACTCCGGCACGTAGAACCGGGGAATGACGTAGTAGCTATCGCCCTTCTCGAACAGCAGCACCACGGCAGCCACGTCCAGCTTGGATGCCAGATCGACGCCGACCCAGCACGGACAGCCCGCAAAGTCGGACACCTCAAACCGTCGCTTCTGCCGCTGCCAGGCCAGCATGTTCATCCATGCCAGCTTGGCGCCGACCCAGTCGTTCAGGTGCTTGGTACGGAACGCGCTTTGCTTGCTGGCCGACCGCTTTGCCTTGGCGAGCTGGTCGAGCAGGAACTGCTCGAACACGGAAACGCCGTAGTTCGGGTTGGCCTTGCGCAGGCTCGCCGGATCGTCCCAGCGGTCGCCCTCGTCTATGCAGTAAATCGCCGCGAACACCGTCTCATCGGTCACCTCGCCGCGCAGGATGCGGATGGCATCGCCTCGCATCTCGAAGCATGGGCCGGAGAGGTTGGTGCCTGCCGTGGTGATGATCGACAGCAGGGGCTGCTCGCGCGCGCCCATGCCGGTTTCCATGGCGTCGACCATGTGGTCATCGTCATGTTCGTGGTACTCGTCCACCAGCGCCGCGTGCGGGCTCGAGCCATCGCCTGGCTTGCCGATCATCGTCTCGAACTTGGACATGTCCTCCATGACGAACAGCGGCCCCGGGTTCTTCGGGTTGCCCGCCTGTTCGATACCGAAGCGGGCGCGCAGGGCCGGCAGTTTCTGGACCATCTGCCAGGCCGGGCGGAACACCTCATACGCCTGTTTCTCGCTGGTTGCGCCCGAGTAGACCTCCGCGCCCGCCTCGCCGTCAGCGCAGAACAGGTACAGGCCACGGGCAGCCAGCCGCAACGACTTGCCGTTCTTGCGCGGGATCTCCTCGTAGGCGCGGCGGAAGCGCCGGTGCCCGGTCTTCTTGTGGACCCAGCCGAACAGATTGCACTCGATGAAGTGCTGCCAGGGCTCCAGCACCAGCAGGCGCTTCTGCGCCGCCCACTTTCCTTTCGTGTGCGGCATCTTCTCCATGAACCGCACCGCGCGGTCCGCCTTCTCGGCGTCGTACTTGTAGGGCCAGTCGGCCCCCTTGCGCTTCAGGTCATCCAAGAACCGCTGGCACGCCAGACGGATGAACTCGCCGGCCGGGATCTTTCCTGACGTGACGCCCTTGGCGTATGCCTTGGCTGATTCGCTCGGCGTCATGGATCAGAACTCGTCGAATGGGTTGCCCTCCGGGGTCTTTTCGGTCCCCAGCTTCTGACGGTCAGCCGGGGTCAGGCCCAGGCGCGCCAGGCAGCCGATCAGGTGGGAGTACTTGGCCGCAACGAACTCGCCGCGGTTGGCACGGAACTCGGAAAGCAGCGATGACGCCACCTCCATGATGAAACGGTCGGCGCTGGTCAGGACGCCAGGCAGGGCGCACTTCTCCAGCTCCTTCCAGACCACTGCGACCTCGGTCGGAAGGTGTGCCGGTGCCTTGCCCAACGGAGCATTCGCCTTGGGCGCTTCCTTCTTGTAGCGCTGCGGATCCTTCTTGGTCGCGCCCTTCAGCTCGGCCAGTTCCCTCGGCTGTCGATGGCGAGCCATCGGACCTCCCATTTCTGAAATTCAAATTCTGCGGACGCGAGAAGAAAGGGGGGCGCGCGTATCGGGCGAGGAAGGCCCTCAACTTTGACCCTCCCCCCTCCCTTTCCGTTCAGCTTTCGGTGGATAACTCGCCGCTCGTTCAGCTCCGCCTTGCTGGCGCGCGTCCCTGCCGAACCCGCCGTTCTCCCGCGCCGTCTTGGCGCTATGGCACGGCCGGCACAGCGGCTGCAGGTTGCTATCGGCGTTGTTGCCGTCGTCCCCGTCGATGTGGTCGACCTCAGTGGCCGGTCGCACCCTGCCCTGCCCGGCGCAGCATCTGCACAGGGGCTCACGAGCCAGCACCACCGCACGGAGCCGGCGCCACAGCGAGCAGTTGGTGGGCAGGGCGCGGCGTGCCTGCCTCTTGCGGACCTGGGCGGTGGTCTCCTTGTACGGGCGCCAGCCGGCTGCACGGTGCTGGGGTGGCCGGGTCGGCATCAGTAACGCTTCCCGTCCAGGTCGACTCGCTCCGGCTCGACAGCTTCGTCATGCACCGGCGTGCCGGCCTCCTCGCCCAGCAGCTGCGCCACGGCCTGCACCAGCAGGCCAACGTGCATTGCCAGCTCGGCGATCTGCTTGCCCTGCTGCTCGATGATCCCGACCAGTCGGTCGATGCGACTGTCAGTGCTGCCCTCAATCAGCCCCGCCAAGGCAGCGACAGCAGCAGCGCGCGCCACCTCTTCAATCCGTGCAGCGTCCATCACCAACCCTCGTCGTTCGCAATACCAGGCCGCGTTGTATCCACCACTCGACCCGCTCCCAGTCCGGCTCCAAGCCCGTCTCCCGGGCAGTCCATACGACGGCAGCCAGATACCACCTCAGCCACCACCGCATGCGTATCGACGCGCGCACTGTCGCAGTCATCAGAACTCCTCCACTGCCCAGCCGCCGCCATCCCGTTTCGGCTTGGCCTTCACCGCGATGAAGCGGAATGGGTACATCGCCGCTGCAATCTTGATCTTGGCCCTGGCATCGTCCTGCCAGTGGCCCTTCACCTCGTGGCACTCCATGACACCGTCGGCAGCCATGACGGCAAAGTCCGGGGTGTAGAACGTGTTGTCGGCCAAGCGCAGCTTCATGCCCTCGAACCGGTGCCATTGCACCTCGCCTGCCGCTTGCAGCGCGCGCAGCCGCTCGGCATACGCGGCCTCGGTCTTGTTCATCTCGCCCGTCTTCAGCCGGCCCAGCGCCAGCACGCGGCGTTCCTGCGCCGTCTGCCGGACCATCAGGGCGAATCCGGCACAGGTTTGCCCTGCACCTGGTCGATGCCGTCGAGCTGCGCTTCGTACTGCAGCAGGCACCGCTTCCGGCCGTTGCTCACCTCGAATACGGCAGACGGCGCCGCCTCCTTCACCCACTTGCAGCGCTTGCGCAGTTGGGCATCGATCGGCACATAGGTGGCCACCGGAACCGTGATGACAGCTGCTGGCGGCGGGTTCGGCTTGGTAGGTGCGGCCTGGCACGCGGCCAGTAGCGAGACCCCCAAGGGGATTGCGAACCTCATGGTGCGATCCTCCTACCGAGGGTGATGGGTGATTCCAAGGTGCGATCCTCCTGTACGAACGCAGCGGCGATCTCCAGAACCAAGTCCACTGCCATGCACCACAAGTGCAACGCCGGAACCTTCGGACTGGCCGTCACCTGGGTATCGCTGTCTTCGCGCAACCAGGCCGGAACGCCGAATAGGCGACCCTCATGGGTCATCCCGGCCTCAATGGCGCTTTCCCTGTCGATGTAGAGCCATAGTGGGAGCCGCATATCAGTACCCCTTCAGTGCTGGGCAGGCGGAATCGAGCAGCTCCAGTGCTGCCTTACAGGTGTCGGGCCGTTGCTCATAGCGACCGCGCCAGGTGGAAGCCTCCTTCTCGGAAGCCTCGACCTTCCCCGCCAAGGCCCGCAGTGCCTCAGCACTCTCGTCCCGGAGGGCTTGCAGCTTCTCGGCTTCCGCCCTCAGTGCGGCGGCGACCTCGGCCAGACGCTGATCGCGGCTGTCCACGTCGGCCTGCAGTCGGGCGGCGTCGGCCTGCCAGTCGGCCCGGACCTTGATGACCTGGGCGCTCAGGTCGCGGATCTTCTGCTCCTTCTCGTACGCGCTCAGGGCAGAGACCATGCAGCCAAAGGCCAGCACAGCACACACCGCCTTAAGTTTGCTGCCCGGCTTGCGTAGCCACTGCAACGCGTCGGCGGCTGTTCCAATGACCAGGTCCCAGACTGCCCGCAGGAATCGAATCAATACGCTCATGGCTTATCGCCTCCGATGGCGCCGGTGGCTCGCTCCACCATGCGCACATAGCCGGGCAACAGCCGGCGGATCAGGACGCCGGACAGGCCGGCCAGGGGCAGCTGCGGGGCGCCAGCCAGCGCCGGCCAGATGGACGCGGCAACGGCGATGACCCATGCGGCCACGATGGCGTAGGCAACAACCGCCACAGCCAGGGCAGCCCAGCGCGCGGCGGTCTGCAGGAGGCGGTGGCCGCGCCGGCGGCTGGCGTCAGCGGCCACCCGCTCCGCGTCCTTCTCCGGCAGTAGCAGGACACCGATCAGCGCTCCCGCCATGGCAACCAGCAGCACGGACTGCGGTACGCCGAGGATCACCCGTTCGGCCTCCCGCAGCGCGTCTGCCGTCGCCGGCGCCACAACGGCCGCGGTGAAGGTCCCGACGATGGTTTTCAGAGTGCTCACGGGCTCAGTCACGGCGCCACCGTCCCGCCGGCCTTGCGGTACACGGCCAACAGGTCGGCAAGCTTCTGTTCGTGCTGGCCGTAGCCAGCTCCCGGCAGACTCGCCCAGATGTTGCTGACCGCCTTGATGGCCTCGGGAATCCTGCCCGCCTGGATCAGCGGCAGCGCGCGGCGCTCCCGGATCTGCTGCAACGCAATCAGGTCCTGGCTCAGCGGGGAGAAATCCTTCAGGCCGAGCGTCTTTTTGTAGGCGTCGTAGTAGCGGCGGAGCAGCTGGTAGCGGCCGGCTGCGGTGGACTGGATCTTGAGCTTCGGAAGGTCCACCAGCACGCGCGGGTGGTCGGCGTAGCCACGGAACAAGCCACCACCGACCAGCACGTCATAGCCGCGGTCGTTGGTCGGCTGCCGGCCGTTGTCCGTACCTTCGGACCAGGCCAGCATGTCGAGGAAGGCCACGACGTTCACGCCGCCAGCCTGTTGGGGAGTGATCTGCGCCATGGCGTCTCCGGGCAAAGAAAAAGCCCCGGCTGGGCCGGGGCTTGCGATTGGATGGTGGCAAGATTGCCGTCTTTTTCGATGACCTAGGAAGTCATCGCTATGCGGCCTGCGTGAGTGCCTTGCTGAACTGCCTGGCAGCGCGCGCCTCGGATGCACGGAAGTTGAAGAGCATCCACTCATAGACCGGTCGCCAGAACCGGCTGTAGGCGGACCAGTCGGCACCGATGGCAGCCGCACGCTTCCGGCCGCTGAGCGGATCGAAGCCACTCCCCCCGCAGCTGTCGCAGTTCACGATTCCCGCAATCGAAGGGTCCATGAGAACCTTCTTTCCTCCACAGCGGGAACATTCGCACGCCCCGGCCATCTCTTCGATCACCGCCCCGGCCAGCACCCCAAGTTGCTCCATCGTGTTGTTCGGCCACGCCGCCGCTCGTGCATCTTCCAGCGCCTGCTCTGCACGCCGCAGTTCACGTCGCTGCACATCCGTAACCGTGCCCCCGCCCCAGCCCATGCTGGCCTTGGCGATCCCGAACTCCGTGCGGGCATCGGCAAGATCGTGCATCTGGCGGGTGAACTCCGGCGCGACCAGGGAGATGACCGCCTGGCGCAGCTGCTCGCGTCTCCGCTGACCGCTCTCCGGCCACCACAGCGCCTCCAGCAGTTCGCGACCAAGGCCGGCCGGGACGTACGCCAAGGCGGCCAAGATTTCCTCAGTGCTCGGTCCACCAATGCTCCCGTCGAAGATCAGCGCCCTCGGACCCGTCCGGCTCGACAACAGTTCGCGTGCCTCGTTCATTCCCATGTGCCTTCCCCTTGGTGGTTTGCTCGTGCAGCGCGCGATCGCGCATCGTGGTCATTCAGTGCGGGCCTTTTGAGGGCCTCGTTCTCTGTCCGGTTGTGGCCCGTCAAGAAGGCTCCTCCGGGCCGGCCGGCTCGGCCGCAAAGTGCGTGATCTTGGGGTTCTCACCCCGCCAGCTCCCGAACACCGGCCGCTTGCTCACCGAGTCCCACAGCATCAGCCTTGTGCCGTCCTGCGGCGCCTCGGCTATCGGCTTCCAGTTCGGGGCCAAGGCCGCTCGGATCGCGCAGAGTGCGGCGGCCGTTGGAACGATGCCAAGCTGTGGGATCGACAGGTCCATCATCAGCTCTGCAGTGACGCCGTCCGGTGGCAACCTCATGGCTTTGCACAGGTGGCTTCTGGCGGCGTGCTCAAGGGCGCTCATGCTCGCTGCTCCCAGCTGGCTGTCAGGCGCTGCACCTGCCCGCCGCGTGCCTCGAACTGCTCCACCGTCTCGGCCGGCCGCTGTCCGTCCTTTTCCTTGCCCCAGGCTTTCGCCGGGGCCAGGCCGGACAGCCGCTCCACCCGCGCCCTGTTGATCGTCATCTTGTCCGCCGTGCGCAGGCCTGCCGCCCCACCTCGCCTCGCGGCCCGGCGCAGCGCTTGCTTGTGTGCCTTGTCGAGACGGCAGCGCTCGCGCTGCTCGTCCGTCACAACGAACGCACGGGGCATCCCGATGCCCGACAGCCGGAACAACGCCCGCTGGCCAGTGCCATCCTTCACGAGGTAGTTGGCCTCAGTCAGGTCCCGCAGCGCGCTGCGGATTCGGGCACGATCGGTGGGCATCGTTGCACCCACGCCCTGGTAAATCTCGCGGGCCACCAGCGCCGCGGATGGCCGGCGCTCGAACAGCGCGCGCACTCGGCCTGCATTGGTCTTGCTCCTGTCCATCATGGTCATGCCCTCAATTCGTTCACGTAGGTCTGATTGGCAATCAGCTCGTCATCGGAGCCGTACGTCTCGTGGAAGGTCCGCGAGCCATCCAGCAGGCTCGGGCCGTAGATCTGGCGCATCGTCGCGAAGGTGTTTCCCTCCATCGGATGCCGCATGTGGTGCCACTTGCAGAGGGCGTAGCCGAACATGTGGCCGCGCCGCAGGTTCCCGCTCTTGGCGTGGTTGTAGTCGCAGCCGTAGACCACCAGCTCCGGGTCCAGCAGCTCCTGCATCTGCAGCGCCAGACAGGCCATGCACGGTCCCGTCTTGGCCAGCTCGATCCGGGCGGCTTCTTCCCTGGTCGGCGGTGGTGCCTTCGACCACATCAGGGCGCGCCCTCCCTGCTCATCCTTGAGGGGCAAACCCGCCGGTAGTAACCGATGCCGCTGTGCGGGTCCTCGCCGTCGCCGGCGATGTGAAAGCTCATGCGCTTGCCCAGGCCGCAGGGGTTGTAGTCCTTCGGCGGATCGGAATCGGCGGTCCAGAACTTGAAATGCCGGCACTCGTCGCACGGCTCCACCTCCCCCACGTCCTTCCGTTCGTTGCGCCGCCGGACGACCTCCTCCAACAGCTGGTCAGTCGTGAACTGGGCGAGGATCTTCCGGGCGGCCATCAGCGCAACTCCGGAATTGGGCCGGCGTAGCGAGTGATCGGAATCCGCCGCATGCCGTCGCGCCAGACAGTCATCCCGCGCGTCGCGTAGACCACCATCGGCTTGATCCCGTAGCCGTAGGCCAGATACCAGCCCGCCTCGGCGACCGGCTCGCTCACAGGGCGCACTTCGACGTTGAAGTGATCGGGGCTCATGCGGCTTTGCCCTCCAGCAGCGCGACGATCTCGGCCAGGCGCGAACGGGTCCGTTCGTCCGCTGTCGGCGATGGCTCAACCGTTCCAGCCAGCAGCGCCAGCGGGTTGAAGGCTGGGGTGGCGGGCGGAAGTGCCAGGTACTCCGCCACCTGTTCCTTCAACAGCTGGCCAGCGGCCACCGCTTCCCGCAGTACGCTGTCCCGACCGGACACGTCGCCGCCGAGGGACAGCTGGTAGGTGGCCGTGCGGTGTCCAGCGCGCGCTTCCTTCACCAGCCGGGTGTACACCTCCAGGAATGCCGGCCGGGCCGCGATCTTGTCGCCTGCCTGCACCAGCGGCAACGCCGCCGCCCACGCATCGCGGGTCTGCTCAGTCCACACCACGGTCGCACCTTCGTCGGCGGCACGGATCGCGTTGGCCCATGCCTCATTCGGTGCCGGATGGCCGTCCTCGATGCGTTCGAGGATCGCCGCCAGCGAAAGCCGCGCCTTCAGCTCCCGGCGGCACGACGCCAGCGCGCGCTCCAGCATCGGCAGCGGGTACTGCGCCAGGTCCGAAACCATGAACACGGCTGCGCTCGGGCTGATCCGGTCGCCGATTACCTCGGCCGTTGCCACCAGCAGCTCGACAAGCCGCTCCTGCTCGAAGTCACTGAGCATGGCCGGCTCCCTTGATCTTCCGCAGTAGCGCCTTGGCTTCGTCGGCCGCGTTGGCGTTGGACTGCGTCTGGTCCTGCTGAGCGGCGCTGGCTTGGGTCATCTGCCGGCCGGTGGCCCACTGCGTGCGGTATGCCTCGCACTTCGTCAGCAGCGCGCCCAGGTCGTGCATGTTCTGCACCACGTAGCGCTCGTTGACGGTCAGGAACCACGCGGCCACCAGCGGGGCCTCGCCGTGGCCGAGCCGCTGCACGATCTGACGGACGTTGCTGTTCACCTTGGCGTTGCGCACCGGTGCCACGCCGTGGCGGTCGCGGTACGCACTGGCGTAGGCCGCCCAGGTGGCACGGCACGCAGCCTGCAGGTCGGTCTCAGAATCCACCGCCAGCGGCGCGGCCGGCAGGCCCGCCGGAAATGACGGTTCTCCTGACGGTTCATTGAGGGTTATATGACGGTTAGGCGGCACGGGGCGCACCCCTAGACCTGCGCCCGGTGCATCCCCCCCTGCATGGGGCGCATCCCCTCCTGCAGCGGGCGCACCCCCTGCATGGGGCGCAGCCCCTGCGCCCGGTGCAGTACCTGCTTTTCCAGACTTGCGGCCGGCCTTCGACGGCGCAGCGGCCTTGTCGAAGCTGGCCGGAGTGACTCTGTAGACCGTGCTGCTGTTGAACCGGCGGTCACGGGTCAGCAGGCCAACGGCCTCCAGATGATCCATTGCCGTGCGCACAGCGCGCGCCGACATGCAGCAGCGAGCGGCGATGGTGCCCACCGCCGGCCAGCACACACCGTCGTCGTTCGCCTGATCAGCAAGCGAGATCAGCACAGCCTTCTGCGTGACGCTCAGGCCCTGCAGCGGCCAGCACTGCGACATGATGATGGTCGACATGTCAGAGCCCCAGCGTCAGGTTCTCGCCCGGAGCAACCGGCCACCAGGTGCAAGCGCTACCGTCGCCGCTGGCGCAAGGCGCCTTCGGGCCTCTCCACACGCGGCCCTGTTTCTCCAACTCAGGCAGGCGTCGGGCGATCATGTGTCGGTCTAGCCCAGTAAGGGTCGCAAGGTGCAGGCTGCTCTGGCCCGGGTAGCGCCTTACCGCTGCCTCGGTCGTTGCCTGTTGGGCACGCTGTTTGCCACTGACCACCAAACGGCTCGCAGCTTCATCGCTGGTGCTGGGATCAGTGGAGCGAGCGGGATGGTTCATCGGGCCGTCTCCAGTCCCATGGCGCGGATGACGGCCTTGCGGAAGGTCAACGCGCTGATGACCATGTCATCGCACTCGTTGATGATCTTGTGCCCGTGGGGACGGTCCTTTTCATCAATCACACCGTCGGCAACCGCAGGGCTGATTGCGGCGCACAAGTCACCGAAATCCTTCATCAGCTGGCCAACGCCGGTCGTATCGGCTACCGTTTCTATGGCATCCATGCGGATCGGCAGGATGCCGCGCCGCCTGGCAAGCTCACGCTCACAACTGCTGCGGTACGGCTCCGGCAGGCTCAGCACCCACGCGTCCTCCAGGTCGGCCGGCAGAGTCTTCACCACGCCGTCGAGATAGCGGCCGAGGATCTGGCCGTTGTGCTTCTTGTCCGCGTCACCATCGCCACCGAGCGTGATGCGGAACGGAACCTCACGGTCGTCCTCGCCCAGCAACGACAGGTAGGTATCGGCCACCGCCATCGCAAAGCTGCGGCGGTTGGAGCCGGTATCGCGCAGCATCTGCTCGGTAAATCCGTAGATCACCGTCTGGCGCTTGGGCAGGAATTGGGGCTTGGGCTTCATGACAGGCTCTCGGGGGCGGCGCAGGATGGGCGCCATGGAGATAAACGATTCAGGGACGACGACCGGGAGCCGCTTGCTCGAAAAGCGCAGGCCGCAGAGTGCGGGCGGCAGCCAGCCCAGCATTGAAGATCAGTGCGATATCCTCGCCAGCGAGGTCGTGCTGCTCCGCGTATTCGCGGATGCGCGACAGGTGGTGCTCCCGCACCTGCTCGGGGGTCTGGTCAGACATTGGGGTTCTCCATGGAGACGGAACAAATCGAAACTCGCGGCGCGGACGGCCGCAGGGTGTGGGTCATCAAGCACTTCACCCGCATCGACACCTCGGACCTCGACGGGCCAAGCTGGATCGAGGGGATGGCAAGGCACACTCTTGGCGACGGCAGCGCCGTCAATGCCGACGCCGACGGATTTGAAGTGGTTGCGACAGGCGAGCGCTTGGTTCGGCTGTAGCCCATCACGCCACCTCAATCGGTGCGATGCGGCCTGCATCGGGGTCGTCGTTTGCCGGCTTGGCCGGCTCCGGCTGCTCGGTGTGCCCAAGCAACTTCATCACCTGCGGCAACGGCGGGACCATGTCCTCATCCGCCCAACCGCTCACCTGCTCAACGGGCAGGCCAAGAACCTTGGCCAGGTGCACGTCGTTACGCAGGCCCAATCGGGCACGCAGCGCGCGCTTGCTCATTCGACTGTCGATCAGGGCAGTCACCTGCGCGTTCGGCTGGGTTTTCTCTACGGCAGCACGCGGCTGCCCGCCAACAGATGGGCTAGGGCCGAAAACGAGGGGAAGGAGGTCATAGCGCGATACAGCGCCGCCAGTGACCTGTTCGATCTGGACGGCCCGCTCTGCCCGGATCGCGGTAGTCCCGTTCTCCCACTGCGAGACAAGGCCCTGGGTGGCGGACGTACCCATTTCCGTCAGCAGGGCGGCGAACGCTGCCTGCGACAGCCCCTTCTCTTTTCGATAGGTGACGATGTCCATCGCCCAAGTATGAGCGCCCCTGATATTAGCGTCAATAGCGCCCCTATTGGACTGTCGTGAACGTGTTCATTAGCGTTCCTGATATGGAATCGTCGCGCAAAGCCAAGCCAACCAAAGCGGATATCGCGGCAGCAGCCCGCCTTAAGTCCGTATGGACCTCTAAGGCGAGGAAGCTCGGGATCACTCAGGAGAAGGTGGCATTGGAGCTTGGTATCACCCAAGGAGCCGTAAGCCAGTACCTCAACGGAAAGATCCCGATGAACTTCCGAACGCTGAAGGTCTTTGCGGCGTCGTTGGGCATTGAGGACACGGAAATTAGGAACGATCTCCCAGAGCAGCAATTCACAGCTACTAATGCCAAGGACGACGACTACGCCGATGTACTCGGCTACTCACAGGCCGCGGGCTTAGGTTCAGGCGCAGAAGCGGTCGAGTACGCAGAAACCCACAGCCTAAAATTCAAGAAGACCAGCCTCCGGAGGCGCGGCATCTACGGCCGCAACCTTGCCGTCTACTACGGCAAGGGCGACAGCATGGAACCAACCATCAAGGACGGAGATGCCATCCTCTTCGACACCTCTGATACGCGAGTCGTGGATGGCGTTCTCTACGTCATCCAGGTCGATGGCTACGCGAATCCTGAGTTCTACGTGAAACGCGCCCTGGTGCTCGACGCCGGCGTCTACTTCCAAAGCGATAACCCGCGAGGCGACCACCAATGGCAGAAGCCGAAGCCAATGGCGTCGAAGCGACACCCGATCACCGTCATAGGTCGAGTCCATTGGATTGGCGGATGGGCTGACTGAGGCCACGGGAGGCCGTATATGAACGGACAGGTCGCAGGCTCCATTCTGCCCATTGTGGAAATCACTGAGCGGAGTTCCGATGGTAGGACGATGCCATTCAAATGCCGAGGCGAGGATGGGCACCTCTATTACGTCAAGGGTAGATCAGCCACTCATGAGAGCTTGATCTGTGAGTGGATGGCTGGGCACCTCGCCGCCCGCATGGGACTGAATTTGCCTCGCTGCGCGATCGCTGCTGCGCCCGCTGGCTTGGTGCGCCTGCACCCGGAGGGGCGGGAGCTAGGCAGCGGCCCCGTCTTCGCTTCAAGGGCAGTGGAAGGACTGAACTGGATAACATACGCATCTAGGCTGAGGGTCCCGCTACCAGTGCGGCGGGACGTTCTCGTATTTGACTGGTGGGTCCACAACGCCGACAGAACCTTGACAGAGACGGGCGGGAACCCAAACCTCCTCTTCAATGCGGAGTCAGAGGAGCTTGTGGTCATCGATCACAATTTGGCGTTTGACGCCGAATTCGATGAAACGACGTTCCTCCAGACTCACATCTTCGGAGATGAATGGAACCCGCTTTGCCAAGACCTGGTGGAGATGGCAAATTACCAAGCTCGGCTGAGCGAAGTACTGGCAGATACATGGGACACCGCCTGGGCGAGCGTTCCTAGCGAATGGTTGTTTCACGATGATGAACAGACCATCCCCGTAAATTTTGACGAGCCCGCTTGCAAGGCACTGCTGGCTCGGTGCATCCATCAAGACTTCTGGAGGCTGGCATGAAGACCAAGGTTGCCTGCCAATACGCGATTGTGAGGTTCATCCCTTACGCCGAAACTGGCGAGTTCGCCAATGTCGGGGTTGTTCTCGCGTGCCCAGAACTTGGGTTCCTGAAGGCTAGATTGGCTCCCACGAACCGTACTCAACGCGTTACGGACTTCTTCCAGGGCCTCGGCCCTAGGATCTATCGTGAGGCAATGAAGTACGTTCGGTCAGAAATTGTGCGCATAGCAAATGCCGTGCAAGACGGTGCGCTGCCGGCGCATTACGCGTTCGACTCGATTACTCGGCCCAGAGAGGCCCTGATGACATTCAGCGCAACCCGGGTCATCTTGGCAGACAGCCCCGATCAAGCATTGACGGAGTTGTACGAGCGATTCATTGAACGTGACTTTGCGACCAAGGAGTACCACGAGCAGATCCTTACCAAGGGTGTAGGGAAGATTCTTAGCGGTGCTCGCCTCAAGACCTATTTCGATGATCTCCCCGTCGGCGACGACAGCTTCAGCGTGAAGTTCCCCTTCGTGTCTACCAGTCAAGACGCGCCCAAAGTCGTGATCAAGCCGCTCTTCCTGGGTCAGGATGAGCCGAACAAGATCTTCGAGCACGGCGGGATATGGGTTCACAAGGTGGCGCGCCTGAAAAAGCACCGGCTACTCCCGCAGCACACGCTGTTCGCTATTGAGGCTCCAGTCGCCGGAACTAGCATCAGCACGAACCGCTTCAGGGCGACTCGCGAGATCACGGAAGAGTTGCGAGAGCTGAGCGTTGAAGTGGTAGACGCATCGGACAGGCCGGCCATTCTCCACTTCGCAGAGAAAGCCGTACCGCGCTACTGAAAAGGCCCCGCTCCGGCGGGGCTTTTCTTTGGGGCGGCAGAAGCTTAACGCCTTCATCCTAAATATAAGCGCCCCTATTGACCTATAGAATTAGCGCCACTAATCTATTCCTGCCACCCAACACCACCCCATCCCGGGGCCGGGCGCAGGAGATCACGCATGGCCACCCTTTCCCTGGGCGTCAGCAAGGCGCCACCTACCGTAGTCGCCATGCCCGCAGTGGGCATGGTCGCCATCAAGGTCGGCGCCGCCAGCTTGTACGTTGAGCAGGAAGAGGCGGACCGCCTCGCCCTGGATATTCAGCAGGCCGCGCTGGAACTGCGCAGCAGTACGGCGGCCGCCGCATGAGCGCCGTCGTCGCCCAACACTCCAGCGCTCAGCGCGCCGCAGCCGCCGCAGGCATCGTCGCCCGCGCCGGGCGCCGCTGGGGCCTCCTCCCCTACCAAGTCGTCATCGCCTCCAGCATCGCCGCCAATGCCGTCCTGCGGCACGGTCATAGCGCTGCAGGCGCCGTCGCCGCTGTCCGAAGCGCAGCGCGCGCCCAAGGCGGTGCTGCATGAACACTGCCAATGGCAAGCATGGATGCTGCGCCGACAAGGCATGCAGCGGCAGCACCTGCATGGAGCTGCCCGTGGGAAAGACGTGTGGTGACTGCGTCCACGTGCACCGGTGCTGCGCGATCTTCGGGCACACCACCACCGCCACGTGGGGACAGGATCCACTCAATTCCTCTGCCGCATGCCTGCTGATTTCGGAGGATCTCGCGGTTGGATTGAGCGCCCTAGTGGCCAGCCGGGTAGCGGCTCTTGTGCGAAGCACGCAGACAGGTCGTCCAGGCTTCATCGAGCCGTTTCACTGCGAAATCAACGTCTCGCCTGTAATGCGTCCAAAAATCTCGCCACCCGGCAGCGTCGGGGGAACCCTCACTTCCTGCTTCAAGTGCAACGCAGAGCCTTTGTGCTGCATGAATCGCTACAGCGACCCGCTCCGCCACACCAAGGTCGATGGCCTGAGGCCACTTGCTCAGGTCGAGTTCTCTTTGCGCGAGCACACGCAGGGGCTCACCGCTGCGAGCAAACTGGGCGCGATAGTCAGGATCGTTCATGAACCGCTCTTGCGCGGCTTGGGATTCCGGACCGGCCAAGCCAAATGGATAATCGCGCGATATCGATTCAGCACGTGCCCATGCTTGAGCGATATCCCCGCTGAAGGACAAAACGAGCAGCGCGTTGGCACGTCTTCGCTGCCTGATTCTCGTGACGGCCGGTGCAGCCAAGGCAGCCAAAACGCCTGCCGCCGTCGCCACGGCCGAGGCTGCGTCCCAATCGAGAACGCACGTGGAACTTACCCAGTAGCACTCACTGATCCCATTCTACCAGCCCATTCCATGATCCCCCTGTGGATTCGCCGGCATTCTGCCACGCCCCACGACCCGGAGATATGTCGTGCGTAGCCAGCTCGACATCTTCGATCACGACCCAGCCCGCATGGCAGCGGCCAACCGCGCCGCCGCCTACGTGGGCGAAGCCGAACGCTGGGAACACCTCGCCGCGCACAGCGCGCGCTCCACCAGTAGCAAGGACATGCAGGCATGAGCAATGCCAACAAGATTGCGGCGCCGGCGAACGCTATGTCAGTACCAGCTCGAGCCCATCAGATCGCTAAGCAGAGCTTCGGCTTTCTCCATGGCGTCCTTCTGCGAAGCCACCGGAATGGCCAAGCCGGTCTGGCTGGGACCGTAGATCACGTGGATAGCAGTCACCTCGCCTCTGCCGGGGCCATCGGTAGCTACACGGACCGTCACGTCTCTTCCCCTGATCTTGAAGTTCCAGTCCTCGTGCCACCGCGCTCGCTCGACCACTTAACTCCCCTGTCACAACCATCCCACTTCTCAGCATACAAGACCTCGCCAACGTGGAGCGCGTCGTCCAATGACTGACCAGCTGCTCGCCGCCGCACCAGTACGCAACGTCACCAGCGCGCAGTTCATTGCGTCGCCCGGCTCGAGCGTCCTTGCCGCTCGATTCCAATGTCTGCTGTCGTGCGGCCACGTCGTGATTCGCCCAGGTGAGCACGTGCGCGGCACAAGGTTCTCCGTCCGTGCGCCCCACACAGCACCGTGCAACCAATGCCCGAAGGAAAAGCTCCAGGCCCACATCGAGGAGTGCAAGAAGCCATGACCCAGGAACATATCAGCCACCCGGAAGGGTTGCCGAACTGCGCCGCCGGCCACCGCGCGCGCCACATCCACGACAAGCGCTGCGCCTCCGCCGGCGGTGGTCACATGGTCGAGTGCGCTTGCAGGTCGACCAGCAAGCATGCAGATCCCGACAAGGCCATCGCAGCATGGCGCCGGCTCAACCGTCCCGAGCGCAGCGCGCGCAGGGCGGAGCCGACGCTGCCAGAGAACGTGCTGCAGCTGCCGCTCCTGGCCTCGCATCGGGAGGTGCGCCGTGTCGGCGGCTGACAAGATCATGCGTCCTGGCGCACACGGCGATGTGGCCGAGCTAACAGGCGCACACACCAAGCGCAGGCAGATTCAGAACCTGGCCCGCAACGGCATCCCGCATACCATTAACGCGGCCGGATGGCCGGTGGTCATGTGGTCGGCAGTCGATGGCTCGGCGAAGAAGGCACCCGAGGCGGATGGCGCTTGGTCAAGCAACGCTATGAGGCCCGCAGCGTAATGGGACGACGCTCTAAGGATCCTGGTGCCATCCCACACATGCGGAAGCGTGTGCGGGGCAAGACCACGTATTACTTCTTCGACCACGGCGGCAAGCCGCGCCGGGAAACAGCACTGGGCAAGAGTTATCCAGAGGCTGTGCGCAAGTGGGCCGAGCTGATGGCGACCGAGGCAGCTGTGCCGGAAATCGTTACTTTCCGCGATGCCGCCAAGCGGTACAAGCAATTGGTCATCCCGAAGAAGCGCGCATCAACGGCCAAGGTCAATCTGGCGGAGTTGGCGAAGCTCGAAGAATTCTTTTGCAATCCGCCTGCGCCACTGGCCAAGATCAGGCCGCTGCACGTTCGTCAGTACTTGGACTGGCGAACCAAGAACGGGTCGGTGGCCATGGTCAGCGCCAACCGCGAGAAGGCGCTGCTGAGTCATCTGTGGAACAAGTGTAGGGAATGGGGCTTCACCGACGCGGAGAACCCTTGCAAGGGTGTGCGTGGTTACGGCGAAGCAGGCCGCGATGTGTACGTCGAGGACGACGTCTACCGGGCGGTGTGGGATGCAGCAGATCAGCCACTGAGAGACGCCCTGGATCTGGCCTATCTAACGGGTCAGCGCCCTTCGGACGCCCTTAACATGGACAGGCGCGACGTGCGCGATGGCTTCCTGCACATCAGCCAGAGCAAGACGAGGCACAAGCTGCGCATTGCCATTGAAGGGGAGCTGGCCGAACTACTGGTGCGCTTCAGCGCCAGGACGTTCAAGCGGCGCGGCAAGCAAAAGGGCGCGGTCATTGTGCACACGGCGCTGCTGCTGGACGAATACGGTCAGCCCCTCAGTAGGGGTCAGCTGCGGAGCCGGTTTGACGCAGCGCGCGAGCGTGCAGGCGTGCCCAAGGCGGCGTTCCAGTTCCGGGATCTGCGGGCAAAGGCAGGCACCGACAAGGCCGACGCTGCGGCGGACATTCGCCAGGCCCAGCGGCAGTTGGGCCACTCGTCCGTGGTGATGACCGAGACCTACACGCGAAAGCGAAAGGGCGACCGTGTAACCCCGACGAAGTAGTTTTGCGGAAAAGACAGGCGATTGCGGAAAAACAAAAAGGGCTCAGGATCGCTCCGAAACCCTTCTGTCGCAATGGTGGGCCGTGAAGGATTCGAACCTTCGACCAAAAGATTAAAAGTCTTCTGCTCTACCGACTGAGCTAACGGCCCAATGCATCGCCCCGGCCTTTCGGCGGGGTGGGCATTCTACCCTATTTTGGCCGGTCGCGTGGAACCCCGGTGTGTCGGGGTTGCCGGCCAGCGGCCGGCACTACCAGCGGGATTAAACCTTTGGCGCCACTGGCGCATCCCATCTGTGGTCCTTTCTGGAGCCATGGATGCGTCTGATCGTCAGCCTGCTTGCCGCCCTGCTGCCCTGCACAGCATTGGCTTCGCCGCCCCAGCTCGTCACCGACGACATCGCCCGCTTCTGGGCCACCTATGACGCGGTGCGCGCCGAACCCGATGCCGAGCGCCGGGTGGCGCTGGTCCAGCAGCGCTACATCGATCCGGGCAGCCCCGGCCTGCATGCACTGATGCAGGCCCGCCATTACACCGCCCGCGAGTACGCCGAGGCCATGCAGTCATGGCCACGCTTCTGGACGTCGGTACGGCCGTTGACTGCGAACGCGCAGCAGGCCAGCGCCACGCTAGAGCGGGATCTGACCGCCTTCCGCGCGCTCTACCCGGCACTGCGCCCGGCCACCATCACCTATGCGATCGGTGTCCTGCGCACCGGCGGCACCACGCTGGGCAACAAGGTATTGATCGGTGCGGAGATGGCGCTGGGTGATGAGCGAGTGGATGTAAGCGAGCTTCCGGAGCCGATGCGCAGCCGGCTGCGGATCTTCTACGACAGCCGCCCGGGCGCGAACAACGCGCAGAACAACCTGCACGAGTACGTGCATACCCAGCAGCGCGAGACCACCGGCAGCCTGGCCCAGCATGCATTGCGCGAGGGCGTCGCCGAGTATGTGGCCGAGCGGCTGAGCGGGCGTCGGCCCGCGTTGCCGCTGTATGCCTACGGGCCCGCGCACGAAGCGGAGATCCGCACGCGGTTCATTGCCGAGATGAGCGGGGACAACCTCGACAACTGGCTGTACAACAGTGCGCGCAATCCGTTCGGGGTGAGCGATCTGGGCTACTACGCCGGCTACCGCATCGCGCAGGAGTACATGCGCCAGCAGACCGATGAGAACGCCGGCATCGCGCGGATGATCGAGCTGGACTATGCCGATCCGAAGGCGGTGGCCGACTTCATCGAGGCATCGGGATGGTTGCAGGCCCGGTAGGTCAAGGAGCGCGAACCCACGGTTCGCAGCTACAGTGAAGCCGGCCAGCGGCCGGCTCTACCAGACGCGGTCAGGCGTACAGCGTGGGGTCGGGCACGCCGGCTTCGGCGAAGCCCTGCGCGCGCAGGCGGCAGGCGTCGCAGTGGCCGCAGGCGGCGCCGTTGGCGTCGGCGTTGTAGCAGGACACGGTCAGTCCGAAGTCCACGCCCAGGCGCACGCCTTCGCTGACGATCTGGCCCTTGCTGAGGAACTGGAGCGGTGCGTGCACCTTGATGCCCGCGCCCTCCACACCCGACTTGGTGGCGAGGTTGGCCAGCGTTTGGAACGCGGCCACGAACTCGGGGCGGCAGTCGGGGTAGCCGGAGTAGTCGACGGCGTTGACGCCGCAGAAGATGTCGTTGGCGCCGAGCACTTCGGCCCAGCCCAGGGCCAGCGACAGCATGATGGTATTGCGCGCCGGCACGTAGGTGACCGGAATGCCGGCACCACCGGCCTCCGGTACGTCGATGTCATCGGTCAGCGCCGAGCCACCGATGCTGCGCAGGTCCACGTCCACGGTCTTGTGCGCGACCACGCCCTGGGCCTTGGCCACGCGGGCGGCGGCATCCAGTTCGGAGGTGTGGCGCTGGCCGTAGCGCACGCTCAGGGCGTGCACGGCGAAGCCCTGTTCCTGGGCCATGGCGATGACGGCGGCTGAATCCATGCCGCCGGAGAGAAGCACGACTGCCTTCTTCATGGGGAATCTTCCGGTTGGGAGAGGAAAGCCAGCACGCTGTCCCGCGCCGGAGCTACATCAGGGAACGCTGCACCGGCTCATCGGCCGGGCTCGTCGTTCCACAGGATTTTATGCAACTGCATCTGGAAGCGCACCGGCAGCCGGTCTTCGACGATCCAGTCGGCCAACTGCCGCGCGGTGATCTCGCCCTTGCTCGGCGAGAAGAACACGGTGCAACGCTTCACCAGGCCGTGCTCGGCGGCCATGGCCTTGGCCCAGTCGTAGTCCTCGCGGCTGCAGATGACGAACTTGATCTGGTCGCGCGCGGTCAGCAGCGGCAGGTTTTCCCAGCGGTTGCGCGCCACTTCGGCCGAACCCGGCGTCTTGATGTCGACCACGCGCGACACGCGCGGGTCCACTGCGCTGACATCCAGCGCGCCGGAGGTTTCCAGCGAGACATCCATGCCCGCATCGCACAGCTTCTGCAGCAGCACCAGGCAGCGCTTCTGCGCCAGCGGCTCGCCGCCGGTCACGCAGACGTGGCGCACGCCCTGGGCCAGCACCTCGGCCACGATATCGTCGATATCCCACCAGGTGCCGCCATGGAAGGCATAGGCGGTGTCGCAGTACTGGCAGCGCAGCGGGCAGCCGGTCAGGCGCACGAACACGGTCGGCCAGCCAGCGGTATCGGCTTCGCCCTGCAGCGAGGTGAAGATCTCGGTGATCTTCAGGCGCGGCAGCGGCGACTGCACGATGTCGCTGGGGGTGGCGACGGCGTTGGACGGGGTAACGGCGGTCATGGCGGAAAGTTCTTCATGGGACGGGCAGCCGATTCACGGCGCCGGAAACGAAAGCAGCCGAGCATGGGCTCGGCTCTACAGGAGGCTGCCGGGCATCAGCCCAGCGCCACGGTGCGTATTGTACGCCCGGTCAGCGGATCTGCTTGCCCAGGCGGATGGACTGCAGACGGTCCTGCGCGGTGCGCGCGGCGTCCGAGCCGGGGTACTGCGCCACGACGGTCTCCAGCGTCTGCTGGGCCTGGTCGACCTTTCCCTCGCCGTACTGCGAGAGGCCGATCTTGAGCAGGCCGCCCGCGGCCTTGTCGTGGGTCGGATAGCGCGAGAGCAGTTCTCGGAACTGGGTCTCGGCCATCGGGAAATTGCGGGTGGCGTAGTAGCTCTCGCCCAGCCAGTACAGCGCATTCGGCGCGTAGACGCCGTTCGGGTACAACTCCAGGAAGCTCAGGAACAGCTGCGCCGAATCGTCGTACCTGCCGGCCTTCAACGCATCGAAGGCAACGTTGTAGGAGGTGCGCTCGTCGCCGGTGGCGGCAAGGCTGCCAGCATCACCATGGACGGAAGGCGGCCGCTCGGAAGTGGCCGCCGCTGCGGGTTTTGCCGGGGCCGGTGCGGCCTTCGGCGCGCTCGCCGGAACAGGCGGCAGGGCCGGGGCGGCATTGCCCCCTTCCAGCCGGTTCAGGCGGCTGTCCAGATCCAGGTACTGGTCCTGGGCGGACTGCTTGAGCTGGGCGTTGTCATGCTGCAACTGCTCGATCGAGGCCTGCAGGCTGGTGACCTGCTGCCGCAGCTGATTGATCTGGTTCAACAGGTCCTGGTTGGCACTGTTGTTGTACATCTGCTGCTCGAGCGCGCCGACACGGTCAGCCAGGCTCTGTCGCTGTGCGTGCGCCGGTGCGGCAGCCACGAGGGCTGCCGCAACGACCAGCATCAGTTTGATGCCAATGCGCATGGATTACTGCGCGGTGTAGACGATTTCGACGCGACGGTTCTGCGACCAGCAGGACTCGTTCGACTCGGTGCAGACCGGACGCTCTTCACCGTAGGACACGACGGTCAGCTGCGAAGCCGAACCACCGTTGGCCTGCAGGGCCGAGCTGACGCCGTTGCCACGACGCTCACCCAGGGCCTGGTTGTACGCGCGCGAACCGCGCTCGTCGGTGTGGCCCTGCAGGGTGATGCGCGAGGACGGACGGTCACGCAGGTACTTGGCGTGGCACGCCATGATGGCCTGGAATTCCGGCTTCACGTCTTCCTTGTCCAGGTCGAAGTAGACCACGCGCTGGCGCAGGCAAGCGTCGGTGTCCAGGTCGCCCGGGCCGTACAGGCCGGAGGTCGACGGACCGGTCGGGGTGGTGGTCGAGGTGCCGGTGTCGACCGGGGCTGCCGGCTCTTCCTTCACCTTCTTCGAGCAACCGGCCAGGACGGCCACAGACAGCAGGGAAACAAGCAGAACGCGGGTGGACTTGTTCATGGCGATACCTTTGTGGCTCCTAAGCCGATGAGGGGTTCAAGACAACGAAAATATTAACACTCTTTTAGCGCTGGGTACGGTATGGGGACCATGCCGGTTCGCGCACATCACCGTCAGCCAGGACCAGGCGCTGGCGAACCCGCGCATCGGCCGAAACGGCATACAACACACCACGGCCACCTTCGCGGGCGGCGTACAGCACCATGCTTGCGTTGGGCGCAAAGCTCGGCGATTCATCCAGCGAACCCGGGGACAGCGTGCTCCAGCGCGGCGAGCCCAGCGAGCTGTCCATCATCGCGATCTTGTAGCTGTTGCCCGAGCCCTGGGCGACGGCGATCTTCTTGCCATCGTAGGACACCGACGGCTTGGCATTGTAGTTGCCCTGGAAGGTCACGCGCTCGGCGCTGCCGCCGCCGGCACCGACCTTGTAGACCTGCGGACGGCCGCCGCGATCGGAGGTGAAGTACACCGCGCTGCCGTCCGGTGCCCAGGTCGGCTCGGTATCGATGGCGAAGTGGTTGGTCAGCTGGGTCAGCTGCTTGCTGCCCAGGTCCATCACGTAGATTTCCGGGTTACCGGAGCGCGACAGGGTCAGGGCCAGCTTGCGGCCGTCCGGCGAGAACGCCGGGGCGCTGTTGATGCCGCGGAAGCTGGTGACCAGCTCGCGCGCACCGGTACCGATGTTCTGGATGTAGATGGCCGAATTGCCACGCTCGAAGCTGACGTAGGCCAGCTTGCTGCCATCCGGACTCCACGACGGCGACAGCAGCGGCTCGGCCGAGCGCACGATGGTCTGCGGGTTGAAGCCATCGGAATCGGCCACCATCAGCGCGTAGCGCATGGCGTCGCCCTTGCCACTGGCGGTCACGTAGGCGATGCGGGTCCAGAAGGCGCCGCGCACACCGGTGATCTTTTCGTAGATGGCGTCGGCCATCTGGTGGGCAACGTCGCGCATGGCATTGCCACGGGCGGTCATCGCCAGGCCCAGCAGGCGCTCGCCCTTGGGCACGTCGAACAGTTCGTACTCGACGCGGTAGGCACCGGCACCGGCATCAAGCACGCGGCCGACCACAATGTAGTTCTGCTTCAGCGCGCGCCAGGTCGCGAACTGGATATCCCCTCCCCGCACGGGCTTCTCGACGATCTGCGCTTCCGGCAGCGTGCGGAACTGGCCCGAACGCTCCAGATCGGCACGGACCACGCCGGCGACGTCGGTCTGCGGAGCGGCCGACGAACCCTGATAGGGCATCGGCACGATGGTGATCGGCAGCGCGGAGGCATTGCCGCCGATGATGTCGATATCCAACCCCTTCTGCTGCGCGGCGGCAGCAAAGGGCAGCAACAGGGCCGCAAACACGGCAAGCCAGCGAGGCATCTTTTTCATGGAGCGCTCAATAAGGGGAAACCGGAACGAGGGATAACAAAGCGGGAGTGAACCGCTTCGCAATCATGAACCAAGGGTACGTGAATTCCGGGTCAGTTCCAGCCCGTCTTCTCACGCACCGTTAACGTCGTGGCTAACATCGCACCGTCTGCCCTGGTCACGCCGCCCCGGAGGACGGCGTTCGACAGCAGCCCACAGCCTGCCCGGTCGAAACCGAGCACACCAGAGGCAAGCGCGACAACCGTGGGCAGGAGTGGCCCGAGCCCCCCCTGCCCTGCCCGCCTCAGCGATCCTGGGCGGTAAAGGTGAAGTTGAGCGTGCGTGCGAACACCGACTCGAAGCCACGGTACGGCAGGGGCTGCGCGTTGAGCACGGCGGCCTCGATCGAACGCTTGCCGGCCTCGTCGTAGGGGCAGTTCGGGCTGACCTTGGCCTGCATCACCGTGCCACCCGGAATCTGGGTGATGGTGATCTGGCAGCGCTGGCCCAGTGGCACCGTATCCGGGCGCACCCACTGCGACAGGACCTTGGCCTGGATCGCCGCGGCGTACTTGGCCGAAAGATCATCGCTGTTGCCACCGCCACCGGCGGCCGGCTGGGACGCACCGCTGGCACCGGCGGCGGCACTGCCCGCGGCATTGCGCGCGGCGGCGACCTGGCGCAGCTTCTGCTCGGCCAGCTTGGCTTCCTTTTCGGCCTGCTCGCGGCGGGCACGGATCTCGGCGATCTTCTTCTGCTTCTCGGCCTCGGCCTTGTCCGCGGCCTGGCGCGCCTGATCGGCCAGCTTCTTCTTCGCGTCTTCTTCCTGCTGCTTGGCCAGGCGCAGCTTCTGCTCGGCCTCTTCCTGGCGCTTGCGTTCGGTCAGGTCGATCTGCTCCTGGCGGCGCTTGGCTTCCTGTTCCTGTTTCGCCTTCTCCTGCGAGATGGCCAGCGCGCTCACTGCTTCCTGGTCCTTGGTATCCGGCTGCGCGACGCGCTCCTGCGCCTGTTGCTGCTGCGGCGTGGGGGCGTCCTGTGGGCGCGGCTCGGGAATCGGCTGTGGCGGCGGAATGGTGTCTTCCGGCACCGGATCCGGCTCGGCCACCGGCGGCGGCAGGTCCTCCAGCTTTTCGGACTGGCGCAGGGCCTGGCGGGCGGCGGACGCCTCGGACGCGGACAGCGCCAGGCTGGCCTCCACCGACGGATCACCGGCGGCGGCGTCGGTGTTGCGCTCGGGTGACCAGAACCAGGCCACGATGAAGACCAGCGCGACCAGCAGGTGCACCAGCAACGCCAGCGCCAGGGGCAGGCCCCAGCCGGGTTCGCGCTGCTGTGGAGGTGGCAGGGCGTCAGCGTGCATCGGTGGCCAGGCCTACCTTGTCTACCTTGGCGCGCTTGATCACATCCATCGCGGCGATGACCTTTTCATAGGCCACGGCACGGTCGGCGGCGACGATCACGCGCACGCCCTTGTCCTGGGCGGCGATGCCTGCCAGGCGGCCTTCCAGTTCCTCGGCCGACACGGCGGTCGGTTCCTTGGCATCGGGCAGCTTCAGGCTCAGCTGGCCGTCCTGGCGCACCGAGACGATCACCGGGTCCTGCTTGCTTTCCAGCGCCTTGGCGTTGGATTGCGGCAGGTCGACGTCGAAGCTCAGGGTGAGCAGCGGCGCGGTGACCATGAAGATGATCAGCAGCACCAGCATGACGTCGATGTAGGGAACGACGTTGATTTCCGATTTCAGCTTGCGGCGCTTGCGGCGACCGATGGCAGCGGACATGGCTTGGACTCCCGGGTCAGGCGCTTACTCGTCGCCAGCGCTCTGGCGCTGCAGGATGGAGCTGAACTCTTCGGCAAAGGTCTCGAACCGCACCGACATGCGCTCCACGCGGGTGGTGAAGCGGTTGTAGGCCCACACCGCCGGGATCGCCACGAACAGGCCGATGGCGGTGGCGAACAGGGCTTCGGAGATGCCTGGCGCGACGGCGGCGATGCCGGCCTGCGCACCGCTGCTGATCATGTCGTGCATGGTCACCATGATGCCGAACACGGTACCGACCAGGCCCACGTACGGGGCAGTCGAACCGATGTTGGCCAGCAGTTCCAGGTTGCGCTCAAGCTGGTCCACTTCGCGGGTGTAGGTGGTGCGCATGGCGCGCTGCGCGCCTTCCAGCTGCGCACGGCCATCCAGGCGGCGCTTGTCGCGCAGACGGGTGTACTCGCGGAAACCGGCTTCGAAGATGGCTTCCAGGCCGGTCACGCTGCGACTGCGGTCGGTGGCGGCGCTGTACAGCTTGCCCAGGTCGGCGCCGGACCAGAAGCGGTTCTCGAACTCGTCGGCTTCGCGGGTGGCCTGCTTGAACACGCGGGCCTTGCGGAAAATGATCACCCAGCTGACGAACGAGCCGACCAGCAGCAGCAGCACGATGATCTTCACCGGCAGGCTGGCCTTGGCCATCAGTTCGAGGTAGTTGATGCCGCCGCCGGTGGTGGCCTGGGCAAGGGTCTGTGTCGCGGCGTTGCTGACGTCGGCCGGCAGTGCCTCGGTGACCGTGGCCTGCAGGGCCAGGAGCGTTGCGATCATCCGTTGTTCCTCAGTGTTCGGATTCGGGGTGGAGGTGGGGTTGCAGCATGGCAAGGACGGCCTCGTCCATGCCACGCGGGCGGAAACTGGCCGCTTCCAGTGCGGCGATGCGGACCCGGGCCGACAGCAGCAGCTCGCCGTCGCGCAGGATCTGCTGGTCGAAGACCATGCTGGCCTTCTTCAGCTGGACCAGGCGGGCGCTCACCTGCAGGGTGTCATCCAGCCGTGCCGGCTTGATGAAATCCATCTGCATCGAGCGCACCGCGAAGACCATCCCATGCTCGGCGCGCATGCGCTCCTGGCCGTAGCCGAGCGCACGCATCCATTCGGTCCGGGCCCGTTCCATGAAGGCCACATAGCGGGCGTGGTAGACCACGCCGCCTGCGTCGGTATCTTCCCAGTAAATGCGTGTCGGCCAACTGAATAGTGGCTCAACCGACATCGGGAACCTCCGCGAACAGGTCCTGCGGCGGGTTCTTCGGCTTCAGGCCCATGTGCCGGTAGGCCTTGTGGGTGGCCATGCGGCCGCGCGCGGTGCGCACCAGGAAGCCCTGCTGGATCAGGTACGGCTCGACCACGTCTTCCAGCGTGCCGCGCTCCTCGGACAGCGCCGCGGCCAGCGACTCGATCCCGACCGGGCCGCCATCGAAGTAGTCGACCAGGGTCTTGAGCAGGCGCCGGTCGAGCTCGTCGAAGCCTTCCGGATCAACCTTGAGCATCTTCATCGCGGCCTGCGCCACGGCCTCGTCGATGTGGCCGCCCGCCTTCACCTGCGCATAGTCGCGCACGCGGCGCAGCAGGCGGTTGGCGATACGCGGGGTGCCGCGCGCGCGGCGCGCGATCTCGCCGGCGCCATCGGCGGTGCAGTCGATGCCGAGGATGGTGGCCGAGCGGCGCACGATCCGGGTCAGCTCCTCGACGCTGTAGAACTCCAGCCGCTGGACGATGCCGAAGCGGTCGCGCAGCGGCGCGGTCAGCAGGCCGGCGCGGGTGGTGGCACCGATCAGGGTGAACGGCGGCAGGTCGATCTTGATCGAACGGGCCGCGGGGCCCTCACCGATCATGATGTCGATCTGGAAGTCTTCCATCGCCGGGTACAGCACTTCCTCGACCACCGGCGACAGGCGGTGGATCTCGTCCACGAACAGCACGTCGTGCGGCTGCAGGTTGGTCAGCAGCGCGGCGAGGTCGCCGGCCTTCTCGATCACCGGGCCGGAGGTCACCCGCAGGGCCACGCCCAGTTCGTTGGCGATGACGTGGCTGAGCGTGGTCTTGCCCAGGCCGGGCGGCCCGAAGATCAGCACGTGGTCGAGCGCGTCGCCGCGCCCCTTGGCCGCTTCGATGTAGATCTCCATCTGCTCGCGCACCGGGGCCTGGCCAAGATAGTCGGCCAGGCGCTTGGGGCGGATGCTGGCGTCGGCGGCGTCATCCTCGCGGGTGGCGCCGGCGCCGATGATGCGGTCGTCGGTCATACCGTGATTATGCGGTAAATGGTTGCATTCCGGGGCCGGAAGCACGGTAGTGCCGGCCGCTGGCCGGCAACCCCATGAACACCGGTGGTGCGGCGGAAGCCGGCCAGCGGCCGGCACTACCAGACCTCAGATCTCGACCTGGGCCCCGAGTTCGACCAGGCGGTTGCCGGGAATACGGAAGAAGCCCGTGGCCGGCGCGGCATTCCGGTGCATCAGCGCGAACAGCTTGTCGCGCCAGATCGGCATGCCGCGGTTGGCGGTGGCCACGATGGTTTCGCGGCTGGCGAAGAAGGTGGTGTCCATCGGGTCGAAGTAGATGCCACCGTGGTCACACGAGCGCATCAGCGCCAGCGGCACGTCCGGGGTTTCCATGAAGCCGAAGCGCACATAGACGCGGTAGAACTCGTCGCCCACCGATTCGATCTTCAGCCGCTGCCCTTCCATCGCATACGGGATCGGCAGGGTCTCCACGTGCAGGAACACGTTGCGTTCGTGCAGCACCTTGTTGTGCTTGAGGTTGTGCATCAGCGCATGCGGGGCGACGGTCGGGTCGGCGGTGAGGAACACTGCAGTGCCCGGCACGCGCACCGGCGGTGCCAGCATCAGCCCAGGCAGGAAGGTATCCAGGCGGATGCCGTCCTTGCGGATCTCATCGCGCAGCAGTTCGCGGCCACGGCGCCAGGTGCGCATCATGGTGAACAGGAAGATCCCCAGTACCACCGGGAACCAGGCGCCCTGCAGCAGCTTGGCACCGTTGGCGATGACGAAGCCGAGGTCGATGATGAAGAACACCACGCACAGCGGCAGCAGCCAGGCGCGCGCCTTCGGCCACAGCGAACGGGCCACCAGGGCCAGCAGCAGGGTGTCGATCAGCATGGTGGCCGACACCGAGATACCGTAGGCCACCGCCAGGTTGGACGAGCTGCGGAAGGCCAGCACCAGGCCGATCACCATCACCGCGATGCCCCAGTTGATGCCCGGGATGTAGATCTGGCCGATGGTGTCGTGCGAGGTGTGCTTGATGCGCATGCGCGGGATGTAGCCCAGCTGCATCGCCTGACGCGAGACCGAGAACGCACCGGTGATGACCGACTGCGAGGCAATCACCGCCGCCATGGTGGCCAGGATGATCATCGGGTACAGCGCCCACGGCGGCACCGCCTCGAAGAACGGGTTTTTCAGCGCCTCGGGGTGGTTGAGCACCAGTGCGCCCTGCCCCAGGTAGTTCAGCACCAGGCACGGCAGCACGAAGAAGTACCAGGCGTGTCGGATCGGCTTGGCACCGAAGTGGCCCATGTCGGCGTAAAGCGCCTCGCCACCGGTCACCGCCAGCACCACTGCGCCGAGGATGAAGATCCCATGCCAGCTGTGCTCCATGAAGAAGCGGATCGCCCACCACGGGTTGAATGCCTTGAGCACTTCCGGCGCATCGACGATGTTGTAGATGCCGATCGCCGCCAGCGAGATGAACCAGACCGACGTGATGGGGCCGAACGCCTTGCCGATCTTCTCGGTACCGAAGCGCTGCGCCGCAAACACCATCAACAGCACCACCACCGTGATCGGCACGATGAAGGCATGCAGGCCCGGCGCGGCCACCTCCAGGCCTTCCACCGCACCCAGCACCGATATCGCCGGGGTGATCACGCCGTCGCCGAAGAACAGCGAGGCACCGAAAATGCCGAGGATGCCGACCACGTAGGCCGAGCGCGAGCCGTTGCGCAGCGTGCGCTGGGTCAACGCCATCAGCGCCATGATGCCGCCCTCGCCGTCGTTGTCGGCGCGCATGATGATGGTCACGTACTTCAGCGTGACCACGATGTTCAGCGCCCAGAACGCCAGCGACAGCACGCCCAGCACGGTGTCGTGGTCACTGTTGAGCCCGTAGTGCGGCGAGAACGCCTCCTTCAGCGTGTACAGCGGGCTGGTACCGATATCGCCGAACACCACGCCGATCGCACCGATGATCAGCGCCATGCCTCCTGCTGGAGGGGCGTGACCGTGGCTGCCGGAGGCAGCTGCGTGCGGGGTTTGACTGCTGGACATGGGACTCCTGGCGATGCTCAGGCGGTTCGTTGAAGGAAAGGGACGCGGCTCAGCGCAGCGCCGACTGCAGCGCCTTGCGGATCACGGTGGCTACCTCGTCGCCTTCATTGAAGGCGTCGCGGGCCATGCGTGCCGCTTCGGCCGGCTTGTAGCCCAGCTGCTGCAGGGCCACGGTGGCATCGGACAGCGGGTCGGCCGGGGCTGGGCCGCTGCCGGTGGGCAGCGCGCCGCCGGCGCCGAACTGGGCGGCGCGGTCACGCAGTTCCAGCACCATGCGCTCGGCAGTCTTCTTGCCGATGCCGGGGATGCGGGTCAGCGCCGTGATGTCACCGGCCTGGACCATGCGCGCGAACTCCTCGACGGAAACGCCGGACAGCACCGCCAGCGCGATCTTCGCGCCGATGCCACTGACCTTCTGCACGTCGCGGAACAAGCGCCGCTCACCCTCGCGCAGGAAGCCGTACAGCGAAACGCTGTCTTCCTTCTGCGCGTAGTGGGTGTACAGCGTGACCTCGCGGCCGAGCTCGGGCAGGTCGTAGAAGGTGCTCATCGGCGCCTCCAGTTCGTAGCCCACCCCGTTCACGTCCACCACCAGCCACGGCGGCGCCTTGTAGGCGACGATGCCGCGCAGTCGACCGATCATTGCGTGCAGCTCCTCATTTGCGGCCCCACGCCTGGCGGGCACTGAGCCCCAGGCGGTTGGCCGTTGCCCGTACGTGGGCATGGGTGATCGCCACCGCCAACGCGTCGGCCGCGTCGGCCTGCAGCTTGGTTTTCAGGTTGAGCATGAGCCCGACCATGTGTTGAACCTGTTGCTTTTCGGCGCCACCACGGCCCACCACGGCGAGCTTGATCTCGCTGGCGGCGTATTCGTGCACCGGCAGGTCGCGCAGCACCACGGCCGAGATCGCCGCGCCCCGGGCCTGGCCCAGCTTCAGCGCCGAATCGGGATTGCGGGCCATGAACACCTTTTCAATGGCCACTTCCTGCGGCTGGTACTCGCGGCACAGGTCGGCCAGGCCCAGCACCAGCAGCTTCATGCGCTGCGGGAAGTCGTCGGCGCCCAGCAGCACCAGTGGCTGGTGGTGCACGTAGGTGACGCGGCCGGCGACATCGACATCGATGATGCCGACCCCGGTCCGCTGCGAACCGGGGTCGATGCCGAGGATGCGGGTCATGCTGCACTCCTGGCGGGGCGGAACGGGATGCGCTGGCAGGCGTATGGGCTCATGACTGTCCGCGGTGACCGTTCAACGGCCCGCGCCCAGGCCGTCGAAGACGGCTCAGGCGTAGGCGTCGGCGCCGAGTTCGGCGTTGGAATACACGTCCTGCACGTCGTCCAGGTCTTCGAGCATGTCCAGCAGCTTCTTGACCTGCAGGGCGACGTCGCCTTCAACCTTGATGTCGTTGTCCGCGCGGAAGGTGATCTCGGCGTGGTCGGCGATATGGCCGGCGGCGGCCATCGCATCCTTCACCGCGTTGAACGCGTCAGGGCTGGTGACCACATCGATCGAGCCGTCATCGGGGTAGACCACGATGTCATCGGCACCGGCCTCAATGGCCGCTTCGGTGATGGCTTCCTCGTCGGCCCCTGCGGCGAAGCTGAGCACGCCCAGGCGCTTGAACATGAAGGCCACCGAGCCCTCGGTGCCCATGTTGCCACCGCACTTGCTGAACGCATGGCGGACATCGGCCACGGTGCGCACGCGATTGTCGGTCAGGCAGTCGACGATCACGGCCACGCCACCCGGCGCGTAGCCTTCGTAGCGGACTTCCTCGTAGTCGACGCCTTCCAGCTCACCGGTCGCCTTCTTGATGGCACGCTCGATCACGTCCTTGGACATGTTCACGGCCAGGCCCTTGTCCACGGCCACGCGCAGGCGCGGATTGTTGTTGGGGTCGCCTCCACCGCCGCGCGCGGCAACGCCGATCTCGCGGATGATCTTGGTGAAAATCTTGCCGCGCTTCGCGTCGGACGCGTTCTTGCGGGCTTCGATGGAGGGGCCTCTACCCATGGGTGCTACCGTCTGGCTGCTTCAGGATCAAGGCGCGGATTCTACCTGATCGGGCGCTGCAACCGTGTCTAGGCCCGTATTGTTGTAGAGCCGAGCCAATGCCCGGCTCCATGGGCCCGACCGAATGCAGCCGAGCATGGGCCCGGCTCTACAGGGCGGCCCTGCCTCCCTGCCCCTAGGCCGCCGCCGCGTCGCGGCTGTGGTCGAACTTGCCATGACGCAGGAAATGCGCGGTCTGCCGCGCGGCGTCGGGCGACACCACCAGGCCGCTGTGGCTGGTGCGGACCACGCAATGGTCGGCCAGGCCCGGCAGCCGGGTCTCGGCCAGTGCCACGGTGCCATCGGAGGCATCGTCGATGGCACCCAGCAGGCTGCCCAGCCCATGCGGCACCGAGCCGGCGATCAGGCCAACCTCGGCCCTGCCCTGCCAGTCCGGCAGGCCATCGAGCAGCAGCTCGCTGCTGCGTCCCAGCGCCAGGCCCCAGCCGTGCTCGGACAACGAGCGTGCGGTGCCACTGCCGCGCAGCGGTGAACCCAGGCAGACCACCCGCTGCACCGGCAGCTGCGGATTGCGCCGCAGCGCTTCCAGCGCCAGCAACCCTCCCAGGCTGTGGCCGACCAGCGACAACGGCCCGGCATCGGCCAACCGCTCCAGCAGCTGGGGCACCGCCACGTCGGGACCACCGAACACCGAGGAGTAACCGAACGCATGCACCTGGAAACCACGCGCGCGCAGGCGCCAGGCCAGCGGCCCGACCCAGGCGCGGGCATTCCAGATGCCATGCAGCAGCAATACGGGGGGAGTCATGCAAACAGCCTGGCGGTCAGCGGGGCAGGAACGTGAGGTGATTGAACACGCGCGCGCAGCAAGCGGCAGTGAACGTCAGGCCGCGCGCGGTGCGCGGCGCAGGATGAATTCAAGATCGTTGGTATCGCCGACCGGGAACAGGTACTCGCCGGCCTTCTCGAAACCATAGCGGGCGTAGAAGCGTTGCGCGCCGAAGTTCTCCGACCACACGCCCAGCCACAGCGTGCGCGGGCCTTCGCGCTCCAGCCAGGCCAGCGCGGTTTCCAGCAGGCGGCTGCCCCAGCCGCAGCTCTGCTGCGTCTTGATCAGGTACAGGCGCTTGAGTTCGCCATCACCGGGCTTCACATCCGGATGCGGCAGGCCACAGGGTCCGGCGGCGGCATGGCCGACCGCCTCCCCATCCAGTTCCAGCAGCCACACCGCGTAATCGGGGTGGGCCAGGATCACGCGCTGGCGCTCGACCGTGTAGGCCTCCTCCAGGAAGGCCTGCAGGTCCTGCGGCGGGTACAGATGGCCGAAGGTTTCGGTGAACGTGCGGGCGGCCAGCGCCGACAGGGTCGGCGCATCGTCCACAGTGGCGCGGCGGATCGAATACATGCAGGAAGTTGACGCCAGGGCGAAGCGGGGGTCAAGCCTTTTCAGGCGACTCCGCTTCTTCTTCCTCGTCCTCTTCCTCGTACTCCTCTTCGTCCTCGTCCTCTTCTTCCTCGCCTTCCTCGTCCTCGTCGTACTCTTCCTCTTCGTCGTCCTCGTAATCCTCGACGCCGAAGTCTTCACCGTCCCAACGGCCTTCGCCGTCGGCGACGAAGGTCAGGGCCATCGCCGCCGGGTTGGTACCGACGCGGACCAGCCAACCACCGAACACACGTGCACGCTCGGTGACCAGGTTGGCCTCGGAGCCTTCATTGCCCAGCTTTTCCCACTCCAGCGAAAACGCAAACTCGGTCATTGCCTGGATCTCCTGATCAATTGGTCTTGGGGCGAACCTGGATGTGCACTTCGGCCAGCTGCGCGTCGACGATCGGCGACGGCGCGTCGGTCATCAGATCCTGTGCACCGGTGGTCTTCGGGAACGGGATGACGTCGCGGATCGATTCGGTGCCGGCCATCAGCGCGGCGATGCGGTCGATGCCGAAGGCGATGCCACCGTGCGGCGGCGCGCCGTAGTTCAGCGCGTCGAGCAGGAATCCGAACTTGGCGCGCGCCTCTTCGGCGCCGATGCCGAGCAGCTCGAACACTGCGCTCTGCATGTCCGGGCGGTGGATACGGATCGAACCGCCGCCGATTTCATTGCCGTTGAGCACCATGTCGTAGCCGCGCGAAACGGCGGTACGGGCGTTGGCGCGCAGGTCGGCGATGTCATCCACGGCCGGTGCGGTGAAGGGGTGATGCAGGGCGACGTAGCGCTGTTCTTCCTCGTCCCATTCGAACATCGGGAAGTCGGTGACCCACAGCGGCGCCCAGCCGTCGGCGACCAGGCCGAAGTCCTTGCCGGCCTTCAGGCGCAGCGCACCCATGAAGTCGGAGACCTTGTTGTAGCCACCAGCGCCAAAGAACACGATGTCGCCGTTGCCGGCGCCGACATGGGCGACCAGCGCGGCGAAGGAGGCCTCGCTGAAGAACTTCTGGATCGGCGAGCTGACCTCGCCGTTGTCGGCGATCTTGATGTAGGCCAGGCCCTTGGCGCCGTACTTGGCAGCGTGCGCGGCGTACTCGTCGATCTGCTTGCGGCTCAGCGCTGCACCGCCCGGGATGCGGAGCGCGGCGACGCGGCCTTCGGCATCGTTGGCCGGGCCGGTGAACACAGCGAACTCGCTGTCCTTGACCAGTTCAGCCACGTCGACCAGCTCCAGCGCGATGCGCAGGTCCGGCTTGTCCGAACCGTAGCGACGCATCGCCTCGGCCCAGGTCATGCGCGGGAAGCTGGCATCCAGCTGGACGTCGACCACTTCCTTGAAGATGGCGCGGATCATGTCTTCGACGAAGTCCTGCACGTCGCGCTCGCGCACGAAGGCGAATTCCATGTCCAGCTGGGTGAACTCCAGCTGGCGGTCGGCACGCAGCGCTTCGTCGCGGAAGCAGCGCGCGATCTGGTAGTAACGGTCGAAGCCGGCCACCATCAGGATCTGCTTGAACAGCTGCGGGCTCTGCGGCAGGGCGTAGAACTCGCCCGGGTGCATGCGCGCCGGCACCAGGAAGTCGCGCGCGCCTTCCGGGGTGGCCTTGGTCAGGATCGGGGTCTCGATGTCCTGGAAGCCCTTCTCGTCCAGGTGGCGGCGCAGGGCCTGCACCAGCTTGATGCGGGTGCGCTGCATGCGCTGCATTTCCGGACGGCGCAGGTCCAGGTAGCGGTACTTCAGGCGGGTTTCCTCGCCCGGGTTCTCGTGGGCGTGGAACGGCAGCGGCGCAGCCTTGTTCAGCACGGTGATAGCGGTGGCGATCACTTCCACCTTGCCGGTGCGCATCTTGTCGTTCACCGCGTGGCGGGCGCGCACGACGCCCTCCACCTGCAGCACGTCCTCGTAGCCCAGCGAGGCCGCCACGGCGAACACTTCGGCGTTGTCGACCTCCACGGTCACCTGCACGATGCCTTCATGATCGCGGAGATCGATGAAGCAGACGCCGCCCTGGTTACGGGCCACGTCGGTCCAACCGGCGAGGGTGACAGTCTGGCCAATCAGGGTCTCGTCGACCAGGCCGCAGAAGTGGGTACGCATTGGGGGAAGCTCCGCTGGAGAACGCCGGCGCCGGATGGGGGCCGGAAAGCCTCGTATTCTGCGGCCGAGGCCCCGGCCGGGGCAAATCCGGCCAGTCACACCGGCTTGATCATCCCCCTCCCTATAGTCAGGCACCTGCCACCGTATGGGATGCCGCCATGAATCCGCTGTCCCTGGCCAGCCTGGCCGTGACCCTGAGCCTGGGCACCATCGCCACGCTCGCCCTGCCCTCTGCCCCGGCCGCCGCGCAAAGCGGGGTGATCCGTTGCGAGAGCCAGAACAACCGAGAACGCGTGTGCAATACAGGCTGGCGCAATGCGCAGCTGGTCCGCCAGCTGTCCGGCAGCGCCTGCGACGAGGGCCGCACCTGGGGCAGCCGCAATGGCAGCATCTGGGTCAGCAATGGCTGCCGCGCCGAATTCGTCGAAGCCCGTGGTGGCTGGGGCGGCGGCAACGGCGGTGGCTGGGGCGGCAACAACGGCCGCCCCGGCGAGACCATCCGCTGTGAGAGCCAGAACAATCGCGAACGCAGCTGCCCGGTCGGCTGGCGCAACGCCCGCCTGGTCCGCCAGCTGTCAGGCAGCCCCTGCGACGAAGGCCGTACCTGGGGGGTGCGCAATGGCGCGGTGTGGGTCAGCAACGGCTGCCGCGCCGAATTCGCCGAAGCTCGCGGATGGGGTGGCGGCGGGGGCGGTGGCTGGGGCGGCGGTAACAGCAACTACTCCATCACCTGCAGCAGCAACAACAACCGCACGCAGAACTGCGACTGGGATGAGCGCCAGGGCCGGCCGGTGCTGCAGCAGCAGCTGTCCGGCAGCGCCTGCCAGGAGGGCCGCAGCTGGGGCTACGCACGTGGCCAGGTGTGGGTGAGCAATGGTTGCCGGGCGCGCTTCGGTACGCGTTGAGTTGCGGGGTCGGATCCCTGGCCAGCGGCCGGGACTCTGACCCGACCAGGTCTCCCGCATCCACGCATGGCGCGGGTCTGCCGGGGGTCTTTCCAGGGTCGGAGCGCTCCACAGGAGGCATCCGACCTCGCGATCACGGTGCGGGCGCTTTGTCGTCGCCCCACGGCGGCGGCGGCAGATCGACCGGCTTGCTCAGGTCGAACTTCACGCGGAAGCGGCGGCCGTCCGGGCGGGCCAGCTCGTAGACGAAGGTCTGGTCCGGGTCGATCTCCATCGCCCAGGTGTTGTGCGTGGACGCAAGCATGTCGGCACGACGGAACATCGCCACCGAATCGGTGTCCGCCGGGAACTGCTGGCGCTCAGCGGTGCCCGGCGGCGTGCTGTCGCCCCCGTACAGGGTGATCGCGTCGGGGCTGCCGTCTTCGTGGCGATGGTCGTGCTTCAGCCGCAGGCCATTTTCGGTACGGCTCAGCACCCAGGTGCGCGAGTGGTCATCCCCCACATGGAAGGGAATCCGCAGCTCGTGGGCAGGGTCGGCACAGCCGCGCACATGCATGACCAGGCGCTGGCCGGCGAACGGGTCCTTGCCGGTCGGCGCCGGCGTGTCCTCGACCACCCGGCCCTCATAGGCCTGGCCGCAATGCGCGGCGATGGCGGCCATGAAGGCATCGGCCGGTGCGGTCGCCAGATCATGGGCGACCGTATCGGAACGCTGCGAACAGGCAGCAAGGCTGAGCAGGAGGGCGGAAGCGGTGACAACGGCAGGCAGTTTCATGCCCCAACCCTAACGACCCCGGCCGATGCGCGCAAACCCTGCGCACCGGCCACCTCACCTCAGTGGTGCAGCCAGACCTCGCAACCGCCCACGTCCTGCTTCCGGCCACCGGCGGCATAGCGGCGGGTGATCTCGACCAGCCATTGCACGCGCTCGGGGCTGCTGCCTACCTGGCTGGGGCAGTTGACCAGTGCGGCCAGCGGCAAGCCCCCCAGTGCTGCATCATCTGCGGCCAACGACGCAAGCACGTCGTCCGAGGCCCAGTCCGGAATCATCACGGCACGGCGGCCGGAGAAATACGGCAGCTCGGAGGACCAGTCCTGGCCGAACGCGACCACCACGCCCTGCGCCGTGGTGCCGGTCCGGATGGCCTCGGCGATCTGTGAAACCGGTGTCGGCTCGCGTGCTTCCTTGATGTCCTTCAGCGACTTCACCAGGCCAAAGCCCACCGACAACACGCACAGGAAGATCGCCAGCGCAACGCCACGGCGCGGCTTGCCCGCCGCTTCGGCCGCCAGCACCGTCGACCACAGCACCAGGCCGATGATCGACGTGGCGAACACGATATTGGCCGCCTGGTAGTAGGGATGGGCGATGTGCAGGTTGGTGAAGACCAGGAACGGCGCCAGGTAGGCCAGCAGCAGGACAGCCACCGCCGTGCGCGTGCGCTTCTGCCACAGCCCGGCGATGACGAAGACCAGGAAGATCCAGTTGGAGCCGATCGCACCGGAGAAGCGCTTCTTGAACACCGTGCCCCACCAGGTAGCCGGATCCAGACGCTGCTGCAGGGTGCCGTAATTCCAGGTGGACAGTGCATCGGAGGTGATCTGCCGGCCCAGCGCCGACTGCGCCTTCAGTGCATCGGCATGCTGCAGCCACAGGCTGAGCGTGGCCAGCACGGCCAGCGCGGACAGGCCACCCCAGAACAGCAGCTGCCAATGCTGCTGCAGCCACCGCGGGCGCCAGCCGTGCTCGCGCAGGGCCAGCCACAGGAAGGCCAGTGCAACGAACGCGGCAAAGCCGAAGAACGAAGTCACCTTGATGGCCGCCGACAGCACCGCCGCGACGACGGCAACCAGGCCCACCCACACGCGCGGCTGGCTGCGCAGGCGTGCCATCGCCCAGACAAAGAGCAGGCCAAAGAACACCGCGCTGGACTCCATCATCACCGAGCGCCCCCAGAACTGCGCGTACGGTGAGACGGCGAATGCGCCGGCCACGCACAGCGCCAGCGTGCGGTCAGGGCGCCATGCCAGCAGCGTGCGGTAGACCAGCCAGATGCAGCCGGCATGGAAGACGGTGGAGACCAGCCGCCCGCTGTTGTCGGCACTCATGCCGGTGACGCTGGACAGCAACGCCGCCAACCACTGGTAAAACGGGAACTCGAACGGGATCGACCAGGGCGCGCCCAGCACCGGGGTCACGTAGTCCAGCCAGGGACCGCCGCGCAGCAACCAGTCGACCGACAGTGCAGTCTGCGTCTGCCGGAAACCGGAGGCATCGACCGGGGGCATCGACCAGCTGCAGCCCAGCAGGACCAGCAGCGCGACCGCCGAGAACCACAACAGGATCTTGCCCGGCAACAGGCTGCGGTCTGGGTTGCTTTCCTGGGTCACGCCTGTTGCTCCTGACTGTGGCCGCCCACGACAGGGCGCGCTTCACGGGCGCGCAGTGTCTGTGTTGGCGCGCGGGAGTGCAAGCCGCTGCACGCGGCTGCGGCTCAGCCCTGCGGTGGCAGCGGCGCCTTCAGCGGCTCGGCATGGATGACTTCGGTGGCCGCCACCGGTGCGGCCTCGCCCTCGCCCGCGGGCTCCTGCTCCACCGGATCGACATCGAACGGTGTGCGGAACACCAGCGACGGCAGCAGCGTGGTCAGTGCGGCGTACAGCAGCAGCGCGCCGAACAGCACCGCTGGAATCTGGAAACGCTCGCGCATGATCGCCGCCAGCACCAGGGTGAAGATCAGGGTCGGAGCCAGCGCCAGCGAGACCCGCAGGCTGCTGCGGAAGCTCTCGCCGAACATCACCCGGCGCTGCAGCCAGACCACGCCGATGCGCAGCGGCAGCACCACCAGGGTGATCACGATGCCCAGCCCCAGCGCCTCGAAACTGAGGGCTTCGCTGGGCACCTTGGTGCCGGCATTGAAGAAATAGAACGGCACGAAGAACGAAGCGAACAGGCGCAGCGCGTGCAGGTTCTCGTGCGAGGCCAGCAGCGGCATGCGCTGGTGCAGCAGGCGCGCGACCAGGCCGGCGATGAACGCGCCGACCAGGTAGTACACGCCCAGCAGGTAGGTGATGTAGGCCGCCACCATGCCGACCATTACCAGCAGCGAGAACTCCGAGCCCGGCGCGTGCGGCGCCACCCAGCGGCCCAGCGCGATGAACAGCAGCGGCAGGCCGACCATCATCGCCAGCAGCGCCAGGCTGGACAGCGCCATGTGCCCCGGATCACCGGCCTGCAGCACGATGAACAACGCCGCCAGCGCCAGCAGTTCGCCGGCGATGGCCTTGCTGGTCACCCAGAACCGTTCGTCCTCGCTCAGGCCAAGCCGCGACAGCGAGTCCATGATGAAGCCGGTGGAGGGCGTCAGCAGCGCCAACGCCAGCAGCCCGGCGGCCTGCCACGGCAATCCTGCGTAACGCCAGGCCAACCAGCCGACGCCGAACAATGTGCCGGTACGGATGACCAGATGTGCCAGCAGCGGCCACATGCCCCGGCGCAGCGCCTGCAGATCCACTTCCAGGCCGGCAAACAGGAACAGCGAGGAAATGCCCAGGGTGGCCAGCAGTCCGATAACCGCATCATGTGCCTGATCCCCCAGCCAGAGCATGCCGATGATGCCGAACAACAGGCAGGTCAACGGGGCAGGCAGGCTGAAACGCTGCAACGCGCGCGGGATCACCAGCAGCGCGAAGATCAGCAGCAGGTAGATCAACTCATGGCTCATCGGGGTCTTCCGTGGGGTTGGAACGCGCGCAGGATGCGCGCGCTGAACCGATCCGGCAAGCCGTTTCTGGATGACTCCCGGTTACCTCAACCGATCAGGCGATCGGCAATGCGCCCCACCTGCGCCAGCACCCCGGCGCGTTGCTCGTTGCTGATCGCGCCGGCCTGCAGATAGGCGGTCAGCACCCACGGCGCGCCGCCGGACAAGGGCCACAGGACGGCGATGTCGTTGCGCGCGTCTTCACCATTGCTGCCGGTCTTGTCACCCACCCGCCAGCGCTTGCCGAGTCCCGCGCGCAGGCAGGCATCTCCGGTTTCATTGTCGATCAGCCAGTCGGACAACTGCTGCCGCGACGCCGGTTGCAGCACATCGCCCAGCACCACACGCTGCAGGGTCATGGCCATCGCCGCCGGCGTGGTGGTATCGCGTGGATCGCCCTCGGCAAAGCTGTTCAGCTCCGGCTCCAGCCGGTCACTGCGGCTCACCGCATCACCGCTCGCGCGCAGGAACGCGGTCACTGCGGGCGGGCCACCGACCACGCCGAACAGCAGGTTGGCGGCGGTGTTGTCGCTGGTGATGATCGTGGCCCGGCACAGATCGCGCACGGTCATGTCCTTGCCGGCGTGGCGACGGGTGACCGGTGCGTGCGTGAGCAGATCGGCATCGCGCACCGGCACGCGCCGGTCCAGCAATGCCGGCATGCGCTCGGCCTGGCTGAGCACGGTGGCCGCCAGCATGCTCTTGAAGGTACTGCACATCGGGAAGCGCTCATCCTGGCGATGACCCAAACGGCGGCCGCTGGCGGTGTCGAGCAGGGTCACGCCCAGGCGGCCGGCGCAGGCCATCTCCAGCGCTGCGAAATCGTTGGCGGTGGTAATGGCAGCCTCGGTCGGTGCGCGTGCGCTGGCCTTGCCTGCCGCACGCGCCAGCAACGGCAGGGCAAGCGAAGAAGCGACGGCGGCACCACTGAACTGCAGGAATCGGCGACGGGCGAGCATACGGAATCTCCTGGCAACCACTCGATTATTCAGGCCAGCACGATGGGCGACCAGCGCGAAATATCAGCGAGAGACATGAATATTATTCATGGCTGCTGCATTCAACCCACTGCTGTTAGGAACAACTTCATTGACAGGGTAGGATCAGCCATCACTCCAGCTCACGACTGCACGATGCTGCACCCCACCCTGCCGTTGAACGCCCTGCGCGCGTTCGAGGCCGCCGCCCGCCACCAGAACTTCACCCGTGCCGCGCTGGAGCTGTGTGTCAGCCAGGCCGCGCTGAGCCATCAGATCCGTGGGCTGGAGGACCGGCTCGGCATCCGCCTGTTCCATCGCCTGCCGCGCGGCGTGGCCCTCACCGACGAAGGCGCGGCGCTGTATCCGGTGCTCAACCAATCGTTCGAACGCATCTCTGCCAGCATCGCGCGCTACACCGGCGGGCCGGCCCGTGAAGTGCTGACGCTGGGCGTGGTCGGTACCTTCGCCACCGGCTGGCTGCTGCCAAGGCTGGCCGCATTCGAGGCCGCGCACCCGGATATCGAGCTGCGCCTGCAGACCCACAACAACCGCATCGACCTGGCCGGCGAAGGGCTGGACCTGGCCATCCGCTTCGGTGATGGCGACTGGCAGGGCCAGGCCTGCACGGCGATCCTCGATGCGCCCTTCGCGCCACTGTGCGCACCCGCATTGGCGCGGCGGCTGAAACAGCCGCGCGACCTGGCCACGCTGCCGTTGTTGCGCTCCTACCGCAGCGACGAATGGCCGCGCTGGCTGCAGGCGGCCGGCGTCAGCGGCGTGGAAGCGCGCGGGCCGGTGTTCGATTCCTCGCTGACGGTGGCGATGGCCGCCGCCGGGGGAGCCGGCGTCGCGCTGCTGCCGCTGCGCATGTTCGAGCAGGAACTGGCCGAAGGCCGCCTGCTGCAGCCGTTCGGCACCACGCTGGAGCTGGGCCGCTACTGGCTGACGCGGCTGCGCTCGCGCGCCGAACGCGAGCCGGCCAAGCGCTTCCGCGAGTGGCTGCAGGCGCAGCGCGTGTAGGTAGTGCCGGCCGCTGGCCGGCAACCCCTGGATCCTTGTGAGCGCATCGCGCTGCCGGCCAGCGGCCAGCACGACCGGTCAGGACTCCAGCAGCTCCATCCACGCCGCTTCAGCCTTTTCCAGCTGCGCGGCGGCGGTTTCCCGATCGCGGCCAAGCACGGCCATGCGGGTCGCATCGGCGTAGTTGGCCGGATCGGCCAGCTGGCGATCCAGTTCGGCCAGCGCACCTTCCAGCTCGGCCACCTTGGCCTCGGCGGCCGCCAGCTTGTGCGGGTTCACCGGCTTCTTCTGCACCACCTGCGCCACCGGGGCGGTCTTGACCACCACCGGCTCTTCCACCTGCTCCATGCGCGCCTTCGTGCCCTGCGCCTGCGGGCGGGTGCGCAGCCACGCGGCGTAGGCGTCCAGGTCGCCATCGAACGGTTCGACCACGCCATCGGCCACGCGCCAGTAGGTATCGCAGACCAGGCCGATCAGGTGGCGGTCATGCGAGACCATCACGATCGCGCCTTCGAAGGTGGCCAGCGCTTCGGCCAGGGCTTCGCGCATTTCCAGGTCAAGGTGGTTGGTCGGTTCGTCCAGCAGCAGCACGTTCGGCTGCTGCCAGGCGATCAGCGCCAGCGCCAGGCGCGCGCGCTCGCCGCCGGAGAAACCATCGACCGGCTCGAACGCGCGGTCGCCCGGGAAATTCCACTTGCCAAGGAAATCGCGGAACGACTGGTTCGGTGCGTCCGGGGCGATCTCGCGGAAATGCTCCATCGGCGACTGGCCTTCGTGCAGCGACTCCACCGTGTGCTGGGCGAAGTAGCCGATCTTCAGGTCCGGATGCGCCATGCGCTCGCCAACGATCGGCGCCAGTTCACCCACCAGGGTCTTCACCAGGGTGGTCTTACCGGCACCGTTCGGGCCGAGCAGGCCGATCCGCTGGCCCGCTTCCAGGCCGAAGCCGACGTTGTGCAGGATCACCGCGTCCTTGCCATAGCCGGCCTCGACGTGGTTCAGGCGGATCAGCGAGAACGGCAGCTTGGCCGGCGGCGCGAACTCGATGCGGAACTCGCGTTCGGCGCGCACCGCTTCGGTGCCGGCCAGCTTGGCCAGGCGCTTCATGCGGCTCTGCGCCTGCGCGGCCTTGCTGGCCTGCGCCTTGAAGCGGTCGATGAAACTCTGCAGGTGGGCACGCTCGGCCTGCTCCTTCTCGTGCGCGATCTGCTGCTGGCGCAGCTGTTCGGCGCGCTGGCGCTCGAAATCGGTGTAGCCGCCCGGGTAGAGCTTGGCGCCGCCGCCGTGCAGGTGCAGGGTGTGGGTGGCCACGTTGTCGAGGAACTCGCGGTCATGCGAGATCAGCAGCAGGGTGCCCGGGTACTTCAGCAGCCACTGTTCCAGCCAGTACACCGCGTCCAGATCGAGGTGGTTGGTCGGTTCGTCGAGCAGCAGCAGGTCGCTGGGCATCATCAGCGCACGGGCCAGGTTCAGGCGCACGCGCCAGCCACCGGAGAACGAAGACACCGCGCGGTGGTGCGTCTCGGCGGGGAAGCCGAGCCCGTGCAGCAGCTTGCCGGCGCGCGCTTCGGCGTCGTAGGCGCCCATCTCGGCCATCTTCGTGTGTGCGTTGGCCACCGCCTCCCAGTCTTCGCGGGCGGTTGCCTCGGCCTCTTCGGCCAGCACCGCGGCCACCTCGGTATCGCCGCCCAGCACGAAGCTCAGCGCCGGGTCCGGCAGCGACGGAGTTTCCTGGGCCACGCTGGCGATACGGACCTTGCCGGGCAGGTCGACGTCACCCTTGTCGGCCTCCAGCTCGCCCTTCACCGCCGCGAACAGGCTGGATTTGCCAGCACCGTTGCGGCCGACCACACCTACCCGGTAACCGGCGTGCAGGGTCAGGTCGACATTGGACAACAGCAGCCGCTCGCCGCGGCGCAAGGCGAAATTACGAAGGGAGATCATCGGGGGAGGGGTCCATATAACCGGATGGAATGTGCTGGTGAGCACTGTTCCTGCGACGCAATTCTAGCGTTAACGAATACTTGACGCGTCCCGGGATGCGCAGTGGCCGACGTTCCTCTCTCCCACGTCCCCGCCGCGCGCGTCCCGGGTCTCCTCCCCGCCGATGCCTGTCCGGGCTAAATGGTTGCTGCTGCAACGTTTTTTCCGATGACCGGCATTTGACAGGCACTGAATATCCCGTTAATTGCTGTATTGCGCACCGCAACAACCGCCGTCCGCCTCACCCCCGTGATGTCGATTCCGGTGCCGCCCCCGCCAACCGGAGCCCCATCCCGATGACCCGCAAGACCAGCCTGATCGCCGCCGCCGTCGCTGTCGCACTCGGTGGCTCTCCGTTCGTCGCCGCCGCCCAGCAGGCCGGCACCGCCGCCAACACCCTGGACACGGTGATCGTCACCGGCACCCGCGTGGCCGACCGCACGGTCGCCGAATCGCAGTCGCCGATCGACATCATCACCCCCGAAGCGCTGCAGTCCACCGGCACCAGCGAACTGGCCACGGCGCTCTCGCGCGCGTTGCCCTCGCTGAACTTCCCACGCCCTGCCCTGACCGACGGCACCAGCGGCGTGCGCCCGGCGCAGCTGCGCGGCCTGTCGCCGGACCAGGTGCTGGTGCTGGTCAACGGCAAGCGGCGCCACACCTCGGCGATGATCAACGTCAACGGCAGCATCGGCCGTGGCTCGTCGGCGGTGGACATCAACGCGATCCCGATCGCCGCCATCGAGCGGGTGGAAGTGCTGCGCGACGGCGCCTCGGCGCAGTACGGCTCGGACGCCATCGCCGGCGTCATCAACATCGTGCTCAAGGGCAGCGGCCGTGGCGGCAGCCTGGCAGTGGACTACGGCCAGTACTCGGCCGGCGACGGCAACAAGTACCAGCTTTCCGGCGATACCGGCGTCGAGTTCGGCAACGGCCGTGGCCGCGTGCACGTGGCCGGCCAGATCAGCCAGCAGGACGAGAGCAACCGCGCCGGCCCGTACCGCGGCACCACGCCGAACACCGGCAACTTCCCGAGCATCGGCCAGAAGACCTTCATCGTCGGCGACCCGCGCGTGGACGCCACCGCAGCCTCCGCCAACGCCAGCTTCGATTTCAGCGACCACGTGACCGGCTACGCCAGCGCGCTGCTCAGCAACCGCGACATCACCTCGTTCGCGTTCTACCGCTCGCGCAACCACAGCGGGCAGAGCGCGCTGCTGGCGCAGACCTACCCGGACGGCTACGTGCCGGAGATCAACCAGTATTCCAAGGACCGCTCGCTGGTGGCCGGGGTCAAGGGCAACACCGACAGCGGCTGGACCTGGGACCTGAGCCTGAACCACGGCGAGAACACCCTCGATTTCCACACCCGCAACAGCATCAACTACAGCCTCGGTGCGACCAGCCCGCGCTCGTTCTACGACGGTACGCTGAAGTACCAGCAGGACATCTTCAATGCCGATCTGACCAAGTCGCTGGACTGGGGCCTGGCCTACCCGGTCACGCTGTCCTTCGGCGGTGAGTACCGCAAGGAGAAGTGGGACCAGAACCCGGGCGAACTGAACTCGTACACCGGCAGCGGCGCGCAGGGCTTCGCGGGCTTCACCCCGACCAATGAAGTGCATGCCGACCGCCACAACTACGCGGTCTACGCCGGCCTGGAAGCGGACCTGACCGAGAAGTTCTCGGCCGGCATCACCGGCCGCTACGAGGACTACTCGGACTTCGGCGACCGCTTCTCGGGCAAGCTGTCGGCGCGCTATGCGTTCACCGACAAGGTCGCGCTGCGTGCCACCGCCTCCAGCGGCTTCCGTGCACCATCGCTGGCGCAGCAGGGCTACCAGGCGGTCACCAGCCAGTTCCTCAATGGCGTGTTCGTCGAGCGCGGCACCTTCCCGACCACCAGCCCGGCCGCGCAGGCGCTGGGCGCCTCGCCGCTGAAGGCCGAGACTTCCACCTCCTACAGCCTGGGCCTGGTACTGCAGCCGGTCGACCGCCTGTACATCACCGTCGATGCCTACCAGATCGACATCGATGACCGCATCGCGCTGTCGTCGAGCATCACCACCAATGCCGCGACCAGCGCGCTGCTGGGCACCCTGGGCCTGCCGCAGGTGACCGCGTTCTCCTACTTCACCAACGGCCTGGATACGCGCACCCGCGGTGTCGACTTTGTCTCCAGCTACACGGTGCCGTTCAGCGCCAGCAGCCTGGAGCTGACCGCCGCCTACAGCTACAACGACACCGAAGTGCGCCGTGTCGGCGGCACTCCGGCGGTATTCGGCACGCTGGGCCTGACCCAGTCGCTGATCGGCCGTGATGAGATCGGTCGCATCGAGGACAGCTACCCGCGCGACAAGGCGATCCTGAGCGGCACCTGGCGTTCGGACCACTGGGAACTGGGCCTGGCCGCGACCCGCTACGGCAAATTCACCGTGCGCAACTCTGCCACCGCGCTGCGCGACCAGACCTACGGCGATGCCTGGGTGGTGGATGCCTCGGCCAGCTACAAGCCCAGCAGCAACTGGACCCTGACCGTGGGCGCCGACAACCTGCTGGACAAGTACCCGGACCGCACCGAAGACCTGCAGAACTCCACCTTCGGCATGCTGCCGTACAGCAACTACTCGCCGTTCGGCTTCAACGGCGCGTATGTGTACGGGCGGATCAAGTACACCTGGTAAGCGGTAATGGGTGCGCCGGGCCCTGCCCGGCGCTGCTCCACACACCGCGGCCTCGGGGCAGGCGCGGTCCTGACCGTATACCGTTGCCAGCTCCTGCACCCGGTTTCCAGGCTGTGCTCTGTTGCACGCGCCTCATAGGTCGTCCCGTGCATAATCAGCGGACCAACGAAGGAGCCGCTCCGTGACGAGAGCCTGCATCACTCGCCGCCATGTGTACGCTGCGCTCGCGTGGGTTGCGCTGGCGGCCCCCCTGTCAGGGTGTTCAGGAGATCACGTGAAACCCAGCTATTCCAAATCGAGCCTTGAGCCGGTCGTCGTCACCCAGCTCTCCGCGTCGAAGCTCCAGGTCCAGTTCAATGAACCGATGGAAAGCATGTATTACGCGGCAGGGATGAGCTATGTCGTGGAAGGGGACACCATGAAAGTCGTTGTTGATCGCTGCCCCATATCCGGCCAATGCACAACCATGCTGCGGCGCGACGTGAAGCCCGGACCTGCTGGCCCGGCCCGTCAGGAAATTCCCTTGATGGCGCCGCGCGTGGTGATGCTGTACGCCGATGGCGAAACACAGATTTTTCCGTAAGGGCATCCCATGAGCGACAAGGTCGTCCTCGGCATCCATAGTCACGTAGACCCCAATACACAGGGGTCGTTCAATCAGTTCGTGGACGGCCACGCCTGGATCTCGGTGACGCGAAACGGCCATACGACGTTCCATGGCCTGTGGCCAGACAACCATCCACTCGTTGAGGACAATGGCCCAGGTTCGGACATCCGCGAAGGCATGGAAGCCCGGGCCACACCTTCGGCCTCACGCTATTACGAATTGACTCCCGAGCAGGTCAAGCGACTTGACCAGGCCTTGGGCGAAAATGTCACCTGGTCATATGGCAATACCTGCGCATCGTGGGCGACCAGTACCGTGAACAAGGTTACCGGGCAGTCCCTGGATGCAGGCGAACTGCTGTTCACCGATACACCGCGGGAGCTGATCGAGTCCATTCGCAAGGCAGAGCGCGTGCGGCCCACCAGTCCTTCGCAGCCGCAACCGGCAACCGAACGGCCGGAAACCAGCATCCCATCGCTGAGCGATGCCTCGGCATCGCTTCACCAGCAGGCACTCGCCGGCGTCCACGCGCTGGACGCATCGCTGGGTCGCGCATCTGATGAATCCAGCCAACGCATGGCGGCCAGCCTCACCCAACTTGCCCGGGCACAAGGTCTGGAGCGGATCGACCATGTGGTATTGGGCTTGCCGGCTGGTCAGCCCCCAAGGCCGGAGAACATCTTCGTCATTCAAGGAGCCTTGGATGACCCGGGCCATCTGCGTGCCCACATCAACATTGAAACGGCCCTTCAGCCACCCGTTGCGGAGTCGCTGCGGCAGATTCATGAGTTGGACAAGCAGCTGGCCGCCTCGCCGCAGCAGGCCGAGCCTGCCCTGGAAGAGACCCAGCGCCGGCAGATGGTGTGATCATCGACGGCTACGCCTGGAGCCCCCCATAGGTAGGCACCATTCGGCCCGTCAGGGCCTGCCATCTCTCAACAAGGCTTGATATCTCGCCCGCACAAGCCGCCCACGCAACGATCCGATACGCTGGCCGGGTTTGCCGTATGTGGCCGCATCGGTGAAAATCGGGGCATTCCCCCGATTTCCTGCGAGTGCCGATGCACCATGACACCGACCTGATCAACATCGTTGCCGTTGGCCTGGGGCTCGCCTTCATCTTCGGCGCGCTGGCCAACAAGCTCCGCTTGTCTCCCCTGGTCGGTTACCTGGTTGCTGGCATCTGCGTAGGTCCGTTCACCCCCGGCTTCGTCGCCGACCAGGCGCTGGCCAACCAGCTGGCCGAACTGGGCGTGATGCTGCTGATGTTCGGTGTCGGCCTGCACTTCTCGCTGAAGGACCTGATGGCGGTCAAGGCCATCGCCATTCCCGGTGCCATCGGCCAGATCGCAGTGGCCACCCTGCTCGGCTGGGGCGTGGCCTCGCTGATGGGCTGGCCAGCCATCCATGGCGTCATCTTCGGTTTCTCGCTGGCCACGGCCAGTACCGTCGTGCTGTTGCGGGCGATGGAAGAACGCCGCCTGCTGGAGACGATGCGCGGCAAGATCGCGGTCGGCTGGCTGATCGTGGAAGACCTGGCCTGCGTGCTGGCACTGGTGATGATGCCGGTGATGGCGGGGGTGTTCGGCCCCGATGCAGCGAAGGAATCGCACTCGCTGGGCAGCGTGCTGGCCGACATCGGCTGGACCTTCGTGCAGCTGGGCCTGTTCGTGGCGGTGATGCTGGTGGTCGGGCGCCGGGTCATCCCGTGGATCCTGGAGCGCATCGCCGGTACCGGTTCGCGTGAGCTGTTCACTCTGTCGGTGCTGGCGATCGCGCTGGGCGTGGCGTTCGGCTCTGCGATGCTGTTCGGCGTCTCGTTCGCGCTGGGCGCGTTCTTCGCTGGCATGCTGCTCAACGAATCGGAACTGAGCCACAAGGCCGCGCACGATTCGCTGCCGCTGCGCGATGCGTTCGCGGTGCTGTTCTTCGTCTCGGTCGGCATGCTGTTCGACCCCAACATCCTCGTGCAGCACCCGTGGCAGGTGCTGGCGACGGTGGCCATCATCATGTTCGGCAAGTCGGCCGCGGCGTTCTTCATCGTGCGCGCATTCGGCCACCCGACCAGCACCGCGCTGACCATCTCGGCCAGCCTGGCGCAGATCGGCGAGTTCGCCTTCATCATCGCCGGCCTCGGCGTGGCGCTGCAGATCCTGCCGAAGGAAGGCCAGTCGCTGGTGCTGGCCGGCGCGCTGGTGTCGATCATGCTCAACCCACTGGTGTTCGGCCTGCTCGACCGTTGGCAGGCCAAGCAGGAAAAGCAGCCGCAAACGCCGGAGCCGGAAGAGGCGACCGGCCCGTCGCGCGATCTGCATGACCACGCCATCGTGATCGGCTATGGCCGCGTCGGCAGCGAACTGGCGCAGGTGCTGCGCGACCGTGGCGTGCCGGTGCTGGTGATCGATGACAACAAGGAACACGTCGAGGAAGCGCACGCCAAGGGCCTGGCGGCGATCCGCGGCAGTGCCGCTGCCGACCGGGTGCTGGCCGAGGCCCACCCGGAACGCGCCAAGATCGCGGTGCTGGCGATCCCACAGCCGCTGGAAGCCGGTGAGGCGCTGGCCAAGCTGCGGGCGATCAACCCCGACCTGACCCTGCTGGCACGTGCGCACAGCGATGCCGAAGTGAAGCATCTGCTGGAGCATGGTGCCGATGGCACGGTGATGGCCGAGCGTGAGCTGGCCTATTCGCTGGCGGAGATGGTGATGTCCACGCCGCCGTACCGGAACCTGGGGCAGCACAGCATCCCGGTGGTGTGAGGGGGGCGCGTGCGGCAGGGCTTGCAGCCCTGCACCTGCCGAAACAACGGCAACGGCAAAAGCTGGCATAGCGTGGGATGGCGGGGTGGGTCCGATTGCGGGAGACGCCGTAAACCCTTCCATGGGGGCTTGGCCGCGGCATCCATGCCGCGGACACTCCCGCAACCGGACCCACCCCGCCTTCGACAGTTCCCCGCTGCTGTTGGTGGATGTCGACCTTGGTCGACACGGCGGCGCACGGGGTCAGATCCGTTTTCGGCAGGAAAACGGATCTGACCCCGGAAACAAAAAGATCCCCGGTCGACCCGCATCGACCGGGGATCTGGATCGCCACGTTGCCACGCCTTGGAGAGGCAGTTCCACCGTAGCGCATCGCGTGGCCGGCGGTGATCGCCTGAGGCGATATGCACCAAGCGCGTGGCTATCAGGCGGCGGCCAGGGCCTGCTCCAGGTCGGCGCGCAGGTCGCCGATGTGCTCGATGCCGATCGACAGCCGCACGGTATCTTCGCTGACCCCGGCCTTGGCCAGCTCCGCTGCATCCAGCTGCCGATGGGTGGTCGAGGCCGGATGGGTGGCCAGCGACTTTGCGTCGCCCAGGTTGACCAGGCGGGTGAACAGCTTCAACGCGTCGAGGAAGCGCGCGCCAGCCTCGCGTCCACCCGGCAGGCCGAAGGTCAGTACGCCCGAGCCATGCCCGCCCAGGTAGCGCTGCGCGGCGGCATGCTCGGGATCGTCGGCCAGTCCCGCGTAACGCACCCAGGCGACCTTGTCGTGCGCCTTCAGGAACTGCGCGACGGCCAGTGCATTGGCGTTGATGCGTTCCATGCGCAGCGCCAGGGTCTCGATGCCTTGCAGGATCAGGAACGCATTGAACGGCGACAACGCGGCACCGGTATTGCGCAGCGGCACCACCCGCGCGCGGCCGATGTAGGCCGCTGGCCCCAGTGCTTCGGTATAGACCACGCCGTGGTAACTGGGGTCGGGTTGGTTGAGGCGCGCGAAACGCTTCGGCTGCGCCGCCCAGTCGAAGCGGCCGGAGTCGATGATGGCGCCGCCGAGGCTGTTGCCGTGGCCGCCCAGGTACTTGGTCAGCGAGTGCACGACGATGTCGGCACCGTGCTCGAACGGGCGCAGCAGGAACGGCGTAGCCACGGTGTTGTCGACGATCAGCGGCACACCCGCAGCATGCGCGACCTCGGCGATGGCGGCGATGTCGGTGACATTGCCGCGCGGGTTGCCGATCGATTCGACGAACACCGCCTTGGTGCGCTCGTCGATCAACGCGGCGAACGCAGAAGAATCGGCCGGGTCGGCGAAGCGCGCCTGGATGCCGTACTGCGGCAGCGTGTGTGCCAGCAGGTTGAGGCTGCCGCCGTACAGCGCGCTGGAGGCGACGATGTTGTCACCGGCCTCGGCGATGGTCTGGAGGGCATAGGTGATCGCGGCCTGCCCCGAGGCCAGCGCCAGCGCACCGATGCCACCTTCCAGTGCGGCCAGGCGCTGCTCCAGCACGTCGGTGGTGGGGTTCATGATGCGCGTGTAGATGTTGCCGGGCACCTTCAGGTCGAACAGATCGGCGCCATGCTGGGTGTCATCGAAGGCATACGCCACGGTCTGGTAGATCGGCACCGCCACCGCGCGGGTGGTTGGGTCGGGACGGTAACCGCCGTGCACGGCCAGGGTTTCCAGTTGCCACTGCGGGTCGCTCATTGCACCAGGCTCCATCCGGGGAAACCGCCACCATAGGCCAGCCGGGGCCGCCCGCTGAAAGCCGCTGGCGATGACGCCCGTACCGGCGGTTATCAGGTTGGCCGCGATTCAGGCAGTCGTCATGGGGCGTTGCTAGGCTGCGCCGCCGGGCGCTCCTGCCCGGGCACGGAGGCCCCACCCATGCAGCCATCGCCCTGGCATCCCACCACCAGCAGTTCGCCTACGTCGGTCATGCTGGTAGAGGACGACCGTCGCCTGGCCGAACTGGTGAGCGACTACCTCCACCAGCATGGCTTCGCCGTACAGCACATCGCACGCGGCGACCTGGCCGGCGCCGCCTGCCGCCAGCACGCGCCGGAGCTGGTGGTGCTGGACCTGATGCTGCCCGGCCTGGGCGGCATCGACGTGTGCCGGCAGATCCGCAGCTTCTCCGACGTGCCGATCCTGATGCTGACCGCCTGCGAGGACGACATCGAACAGGTGCTGGGCCTGGAATCGGGCGCCGATGACTATGTGCACAAGCCCATCGAACCACGCCTGCTTCTGGCCCGGCTGCGCGCCCTGCTGCGCCGCCGCCACGGCAGCAGCAACACCGGCACGCCCAGCCGGCTGATGCACGGTGAACTGCTGATCGACCGCATGCAGCGTGAGGTCCACCTGCACGGCGCCACGGTGGACGTGGGCACCACCGAATTCGAGATCCTGTGGCTGCTGGCCAGCCAGCCCGGGCAGATCCTGTCCCGTGACCAGATCCTGCAGGCGGTGCGCGGTATCGGCTTCGACGGCCTGGACCGCAGCGTTGACGTCTGCATCGGCAAGCTGCGCCGCAAGCTCGGCGACGATGCGCGCGAACCACGACGGATCAAGACCGTGTGGGGCCGCGGCTACCAGTTCAATCCCTCGGCCTGGACGGCATGAAGCGGCTGTTCCTGTGGCTGTGGTTCATCACCGGCGCCTGTTTCCTGGCCTCGGTATTCTTTCTCAACCGGGTGCTCGACAGCATCTATACGCCCGTGCAGGATCGCGCTTTCGTCCAGCAGGTGCGCGGGCAGGTGTACGCCCTGCGCAGCGGCCTGGCCGGCCTGGACGGTAGCCAGCAGCGTGAGCGCCTGCAGCAGTGGCAACCGCACTATGGCATCGCATTGACCCTGCTCGACAAGCCTCCCGCACTGGCCCCGCAGGAACAGGCAGCCGTGCAGGCCGATGGCTTCATCGTACGCGATCAGTACCAGCAGGTCCTGCTGCCCATCGAAGGCATCGATGGTCGCTGGTTGCACCTGCGCCTGCCTGGCGCGGTGCAGATGACGACGTACATGACCATCGCGGCCTACCTCAGCATCCTGCTGCTGGTCGGCGCCAGCCTGTACGCCTGGGTACGCCTGCTCTGGCGCGACCTGGAGGCCCTGCGCGTGCATGCCGACCGCATCGGCGCCGGCGATCTGCAGGCACGCGCGCAGGTTTCGCCACGCTCGCAGATCCGGGTCATCGTCGATCACTCCAACCGCATGGCCGCACGCGTGGCCGAACTGGTGCAGCGCCAGCGCGACCTGACCCATGCGATCTCGCACGAACTGCGCACGCCGATCGCGCGCGTGGCCTTCGGCCTGGACCTGATGCAGGACAGCGATGACCGCGAGCGCCGCGAACGACTGGCGCAGGGCCTGCATGGCGACCTGGCCGAGCTCAACCGGCTGGTCAGCGAACTGCTGGCCTACGAACGGCTCGAACATCCGGGCGAGGGCGAACCGATGCAGCGGATCGAAGCCAACGACTGGCTGCAGGCCTGCCTGGCCGATGCCCGCCGCGATGCCGAACGTGCTGGCGTGGTGCTGCGCGTGCAGCCCAGCACCCTGCCACGGGTAGACGCGGAACCGCGCCTGCTGCAGCTGGCATTGAGCAATCTGGTCGGCAATGCCCTGCGCCACGCGCGCTCGCAGGTGGACGTGTCGCTGGTGGGTGTGGGCGGGCGCGCCTGCCTGCGCGTGGACGACGACGGCCCCGGCATCGCCGAGGCTGACCGCGAAAAGGTGGTCCGCCCGTTCACCCGCCTGGATGACAGCCGCAGCCGCGACACCGGCGGCTTCGGCCTTGGCCTGGCGATCGTCGGCCGCATTGCCGCACGCCACCACGGCGAGCTGCGCATCGGTCGCGCCGCCCTCGGCGGCGCACGCCTGGAAATGCACTGGCCGCTGGCTGCCAGCTGAACGCCCACGGGCGCAATTACAGTTGATTACAACTCCCGCACAACTGCGGACGGATCGGTCGCCGGCGTATCGCCACGCTAACGACCCTGCAGCACTCGCTGGATGCGCGCGCTGCTTTCCTCCCATTGTCGAGAGTTTCCATGTCCCAGCTTCGCCGTTCCCCCACCCTGCTCTGCCTGGCCCTGTTGCCACTGTTCGCTGCCCCGATCGCCCACGCCAAGGATGACCCCTGGACCTTCGAGCTTGCCGCCGGTGGCGGCGTGGCACCGCGCTACAGCGGTAGCGAGGAGTACCGTGCGACGCCTTCGCTGTCCTTCGATGTCACCTCGCCGGGAGGTTGGTTTCTGGGCACCAGTGGCATCGGCTGGGGTACCTCCCTCGGCGAGCACACCCGCGTGCGCGCCTACGTCGGTGCCAGCGGCATCCGCAAGGACAAGGATTCGCTGCTCGGTGGTTCGGACTTCCTGCGCGGCATGGGCGATATCGATTCCCGTGCCCTGGTCGGTGTCTCGGCTGGTTATACGCTGGGCGAAGCCGTGCTGAGCGGCTCCTGGCAGTTCACCCGCAAGGACGAGGACAAGGCCGAAAACGGCCTGGCCACCCAGCAGATCCACCTGAACCTGAGCATGCCGCTGTTCGACCTGGCCGGCGGCGTGGTCAGCGGCAGCGTCTCCACCGATTACGGCAACCGTGGCTACATGCAGACCTGGTATGGCGTCAGCCCGGAACAGGCGGCGCGCACCGGCTTCGCCGAGCACAGGCCGAAGGCCGGCCTGGTCAGCGCCGGTGTCGGCCTGAAATGGAGCCACCGCGTGGGCCGCAACGGCAACTGGTACATCTCGGCCGAAGGCACGCGCCTGCTCGGCGATGCCGCCGACAGCCCGATCGTGCAGAAGGCCAACCAGTTCGGCGTGATGAGCGGCTATACGCACCGCTTCTGATGCATGAAGGGCGCCGCTGGGCGCCCTCTTCTGCTGCGATCAGCGGCAGGCCGGGGCGTCGCCGCTGCCGCACAAGCCAACCTCGCGCAGCCAGCCGATCCACTGCACGACGTCGTCCTTCTCCGGTTCGGCGCGGAACGACTTCTGCACGGTGTGGAAGCCCTGCCTGCCCTGCATGCCCTTGATCCAGGTGAACTCCGGTTTGCCGGTGCCGGGGTTCAGCGGGCAACTGAGCATCAGCAGCGCGAATGGCCGTCCGCCCTCCTCGCCTTCGCGGATCCAGTGGCTCTGCGCGGCCGGACAGGCCATGCGCCACCCCGCCTCGATGATGCCGAGGAACTCGCGCGGACTCACATGGCCACTGTTCGGCGCATCGTTGACAGTGACCATGTCGGTCCAGTCCTGCACCGTCTGGCCCTGCGGCACGTACTCGGTGATGCGGTTGCCTTGTGCGTCGGTGCTCTGGTGGGCCTGCTGGTAACCCTTCATGGGCGGCAGCTGGACCTGTTCGACGGCTGCGGCGTGTCCAGCAACTGCGGCGAGCGCCAGCGCCATGCAGAGTGAAACGCTGCGGGTAACGTCCATGCGGTTCTCCTCGTCCTTGCGAAAGTGAAACGGGATCATTGTGCCTTGCTGAGGCGTTGGTGGCGCGCCAGCCATGGCAGGCGCGCCACCGGTTCAGGCCTTGGCGAAGACCAGGCGTCCCCCGTCGTTGCCGACTTCGATGGTGTCACCGTTGACGAAGGCACCGGACAGGATCTGCTGCGCCAGCGGATTCTCAAGCTGCGACTGGATCGCGCGCTTCAGCGGTCGCGCGCCATACACCGGATCGAACCCGACGTTGCCGAGCAGATCGAACGCCGCATCGGAGACCGCCAGCTTCAACCCGCGCTCGGCCAGGCGCTTCTCCAGCCCGCGCATCTGGATGCGCGCGATCTGCTTGATCTGCTGCTTGTCCAGCGGGTGGAACACCACGATGTCGTCCAGGCGGTTGATGAACTCCGGACGGAAGTGCGCCTGCACCACGCCCATCACCGCCGCCTTCATCTGCGTGTAGGCCTCCGGACTGTCGTCGGCGCTCATGTCCTGGATCTGGTGCGAGCCCAGGTTCGAGGTCATCACGATGACGGTGTTGCGGAAGTCCACGGTGCGGCCCTGGCCGTCGGTCAGGCGGCCATCGTCGAGCACCTGCAGCAGGATGTTGAACACATCCGGATGCGCCTTCTCCACTTCGTCCAGCAGGATCAGCGAATACGGGCGACGACGCACCGCCTCGGTCAGGTAGCCGCCTTCCTCGTAGCCGACGTAACCCGGGGGGGCGCCGATCAGGCGGGCGACGCTGTGCTTCTCCATGAACTCGCTCATGTCGATGCGGATCATCGCGTCGGCGCTGTCGAACAGGAACTCGGCCAGCGACTTGCACAGTTCGGTCTTGCCGACGCCGGTCGGGCCGAGGAACAGGAACGAGCCGGCCGGACGGTTCGGATCGGACAGGCCTGCACGCGAGCGGCGCACGGCATCGGAGACGACCTTGATCGCTTCCTCCTGGCCGACCACGCGGTTGTGCAGCACCTCTTCCATGCGCAGCAGCTTGTCGCGCTCGCCTTCGAGCATCTTGTTGACCGGGATGCCGGTCCAGCGCGATACGACCTCGGCGATCTCCTCGTCGGTCACGCGGTCCTGTACCAGCTTGAAGTCCTTGTGCTCGGCTTCCTGCGCGGCGGCCAGCTGCTTCTCCAGTTGCGGCAACAGGCCGTACTGGATTTCGCTCATCTTGGCGAAATCCTGGCGGCGCTGCGCAGCTTCCAGTTCCAGCTTGGCCTGCTCGACCTGTTCCTTGATCTTGGTGGCGCCCTGCAGCGCGGCCTTCTCCGACTTCCAGATTTCATTGAGGTCGGAGAACTCGCGCTCCAGCCCGTCGATGTCGTTTTCCAGGTCGGCCAGGCGCTGCCGCGAGGCCTCGTCCTTCTCCTTCTTCAGCATCTCGCGCTGGATCTTCAGCTGGATCACCCGGCGCTCCAGGCGGTCCAGTTCTTCCGGCTTGGAGTCGATCTCCATGCGCAGGCGCGAGGCAGCCTCGTCCATCAGGTCGATGGCCTTGTCCGGCAGCTGGCGGTCGGTGATGTAGCGGTTGGACAGCGTGGCGGCGGCGACGATGGCCGGGTCGGTGATTTCCACACCGTGGTGCACGGCGTACTTTTCCTTCAGCCCGCGCAGGATCGCGATGGTGTCCTCCACCGTGGGTTCGCCGACGAACACCTTCTGGAAGCGGCGCTCCAGCGCAGCGTCCTTCTCGATGTACTTGCGGTATTCGTCCAGCGTGGTCGCACCGATGCAGTGCAGCTCGCCGCGTGCAAGCGCCGGCTTCAGCATGTTGCCGGCATCCATCGCACCGTCGGCCTTGCCCGCGCCGACCATGGTATGCAGCTCATCGATGAACAGGATGATCTGGCCTTCGTTCTTGGCCAGGTCGTTGAGTACACCCTTCAGGCGCTCCTCGAATTCGCCGCGGAACTTGGCCCCAGCGATCAGCGCGCCCATGTCCAGCGACAGCACGCGCTTGCCGCGCAGGCCTTCGGGTACTTCGTCGTTGATGATGCGCTGGGCCAGCCCTTCCACGATCGCGGTCTTGCCCACGCCGGGCTCGCCGATCAGCACCGGGTTGTTCTTGGTCCGACGCTGCAGCACCTGGATGGTGCGGCGGATTTCCTCGTCACGGCCGATCACCGGGTCGAGCTTGCCGCTCTCGGCACGCGCGGTCAGGTCGATGGTGTACTTCTCCAGTGCCTGCCGCTGTTCCTCGGCATTCTCCGACTGCACGTTCTCGCCGCCGCGCAGCTTGTCGATGGCCGCCTGCAGTCGGGTCTTGTCGGCACCGGCGGCGCGCAGCGCCATGCCCAGCGTGCCACCATCCTCCAGCGCCGCCAGCACGAACCACTCGCTGGCGATGAAGGCATCACCGTGCTGCTGGGCCAGCTTGTCGGTCTGGTTCAGCAGGCGCCCCAGGTCATTGCCCATCGAGACGTTGCCGGCCTGGCCGGACACCTTGGGCAGCGCGTCCAGCGCCTCGGACAGGCGCTCGCGCAGCACCGGCACGTTCACCCCGGCCTGGGCCAGCAGCGGGCGCGTGCTGCCGCCCTGCTGGTCCAGCAGCGCGCTGAACAGGTGAACAGGTTCGATGATGCTGTTGTCGCGGCCCACGGCCAGCGACTGTGCGTCTGCCAGCGCCTGCTGGAAACGCGAGGTGAGCTTGTCCATCCGCATTGCGAATCCTCATCGGTCATCAGGGCCGGCCCGCGCCGGCGATGCTGGGAAGATGCGGTTGCCCCACCCCGTTTCAAGGGTGGCTGCGACTGCACCCCGAGGCCAGTCAGCCTGCGGCCAGCATGCCGGAACGGGTGTGGTCGGCGCGTTGATCCCGATCAGTTCGGCGCAGTGGACCGGTTCAGCGGGTGATCGCAGAGCGGAGCGCCCGCAACTGCTGCTTGACTGCCCGCGCCTGCGGGGCGTCCATGCGCAACAGCGCCTTCTGGCCTATCGAGCGCGACTGCAGGGTGGAATCGACGAAGCGGTAGCGACCGCGCTCATCACGCTGCACCAACGGCGCCTGCGCCAGTTCCGGGGTCTCCAGCAGATGGTCGATCACCGCGACCAGGCGATCATTGAAATATCCGTCGGGTCGGCCCAGGTCCACATAGGCCTGCTGGATCAGCGGATAGAACCGCTTGTACGCGGTAGCCGTTGCCGCCGGATCCAGCGCAGTGAACGCCTGCACATAGGGCGCGTAACGTGCCGAGTTGCTTGCCGCGATGCGTTCCCCGCCCTCGCCAGGCTCGACCTGCAGGTTGCCCGGCAGCGGCCGTGCGGCCAGCGCCGTCGGCGGCACGCTTGGCTTGTCCAGGTTGTCGACCTGGGTGACCAGGCGCTGGATCACGTGATCGCGCAGCAGCAGGGTCAGCGGCCCCTCGCCCTGGAACAGTTGGCTCAGCGCGCCCCAGGCCGCGGCATCGCTGTCAGCTAGTTTCGGCAGCGCCGGGTCGGCGGCGGCCTCGGTATCCAGCGGATGCCTGATCGGCGGCGGTGCTGGCGAGGGTTTCGCGGCCGCCTGCGGTTGTGGCGCTGCGCTGGTGCTGACGGGAGTTGACTGCACCGGCACCGAAACACCATCTGCCAGGTGCTTCAGCTGATCGCGGAACAACCAACCGCCCGCGCCGCCGATCACCACCACACCCAGCACCCAGGGCCATACCGCCTTTGCAGTCTGCATGATGCAGCACCTCGTTTCACACGCATGGAGAAGGTGTGACCCCACCGGTTCCAGCCGGTTCCCCGCCTGTTCCGCTGCCGTTAGGCTTCGCCCTGCGCCAAAGCCGCGCTCACGCCTGCTTTGCATGCCGCGCGCGAGGCTGGGGGCCTTGTCCTGCGGAGACACTGCCATGCAGTACGCGCTGTATTACTGGACCGGCATCCAGGGCCGGGGCGAGTTCGTGCGGCTGGCGCTGGAAGACGCCGGCGCCGACTACATCGACATGGCGCGGGTGCACGGTGATGCGGTGATGCAGCCGTTCCTGGAGGGCCACAGCGAGGGCCCGCAGCCCTTCGCGCCGCCGTTCCTGAAGGCCGGTCGCCAGGTCATTGCGCAGGTTGCCGCGATCCTGGATTTCCTCGGCCCGACGCTGGATCTGGTGCCGCAGGCCGCATCGCGGCGGATGCAGGCGCTGCAACTGCAGCTGACCATCGCGGATCTGGTGGCCGAGGTGCATGACACCCACCATCCGATTGCCGCATCGAAGTACTACGAAGCGCAGAAGACCGAGGCCAAGGCGCGTGCCGCGTCGCTGCGCAGCGAGCGCCTGCCGAAGTTCCTGGGCTACTTCGAACGGGTGCTGGCCGCCAACGGTGGCCGCCATGCACTGCGCGAGCATTCGTACGTGGATCTGTCGTTGTTCCAGCTGCTGAGTGGGCTGGACTACATGTTTCCACGCCGCATGCAGGCACTGGCGTCCACCCTGCCGCTGCTGCGCGCGCTGCAGGCGCGGGTGGCGAAGCGGCCGAACATCGCCGCCTATCTGGCCTCGGAAAGACGTCTGACGTTCAACACGAATGGCATCTTCCGCCATTACCCGGAGCTGGACGCCGAACGGTAGTGCCGGCCGCTGGCCGGCAGAGCGCGCCGTGATCATTCGCCGCCTGCAACACGCCCCTGTAGGGCCGAGCCATGCTCGGCTCAGAGCAGCCGAGCGCAGGCTCGGCTCTACAGAGCACCAGAAGTGGAAGGAGCGGTAGCGCCGGGCCATGCCCGGCGTCACCGGTCAATGATCGGTGCGATCACCCAGCGGTTGCACCGGCTGCTTCTGCAGCGAAAGCAGGCCCAGCAGCACCGCCAGGGCCACGTAGGCGCCGGCAAACTGCAAACTGATGATGCGCGCCAATCCTTCCAGGTCCCATGGCAGGTAAATGCCGCCGCGCGGATCAACCGAGTGGATCAGCCCGAACAGTGTCAGCAACGCAGCCACCAGCAGGAACCCGCAGGCACGGCGCAGGCGGCCGTCGACCATCGCCGCCACCGCCGAAATCCACAGCATCGAGGTGATGATGAAGCCGTTACCGAGGGTGAAGATCACCGCCAGCTCCGGCAGGCCGTGGCCGTCGAGCTTGGTCAGCAGTTGCGGCAGCTGATCCGGTGCGATCCAGCCGGGTGCCTTGATCGCCAGCAGGTAGGCCACCGACGGCAGGAAACCGAGCACCATCGCGCCGGCATGGTGGCGCGGCGTGGCCTGGAACGCCTGCGTGGTGATGTCGATGGCCACGTACACGATGATCGGTGCCAGCACCGCCAGCGGCAACCACTGCACCAGCCCGGAGATGATGCCGAGCATGCCGCCGATGCCGACGAACAGGCCGGTCAGCAGCGTATAGCCGCTGCGCGCGCCCATGTGCTTGTAGGCGGGCTGGCCGATGTACGGCGTGGTCTGCGCGACGCCGCCACACACACCGGCCACCAGCGTGGCCACCGCTTCCACCAGCAGGATGTCGCGGGTGCGGTAGTCGTCACCGGCTGCGCGCGCGCTTTCGGATACGTTGATGCCACCGACCACCATCAGCAGGCCGAACGGCAGCAGCAGCGGCAGGTAGGTCATCGCGGTGGGCAGGCCGTCGAGGAAGCCCAGCGTCGGCAGCGGCAGCACCACCTGCGGCGGCACCCACGCCGGCACATGAAAGCCCGGCGCACCCAGCCCGGCCAAGCCCAGGCCGTAATACAGTACGGTGCCGAACACGAAGGCCAGCAGCACGCCCGGGCCACGCACCGGCAGCTTGCCCTTGGCGATCAGCACATACAGCAGCAGGCCCAGCGTGGTGAAGCCGACCAGCGGCGAGCGCAGCGTTTCCAGCAGCGGCAGCAGGCCCATCAGCACCAGCGCGATGCCGGCGATGGAACCCAGCAGCGCGGCACGCGGCAGCGCGCGGGTGACCGCTTCACCGAAGAACGACAGCACGAACTTGAGCACGCCCATGATGACCAGCGCCGCCATGCCCAGCTGCCAGGTGGCGATGCCCGCCGCGTGCGGGTCCATGCCCTGCTGCTTGAAAGCGAGGAACGCCGGGCCGAGCACCAGCAGAGCCATGCCGATGCTGGTCGGGGCATCCAGGCCGAGCGGCATGGCGGTGACATCGTCGCGGCCGGTGCGCGCGGCCAGCCGGCGTGCCATCAGGGTGTACAGCAGGTTGCCGATCAGCACGCCGAAGGCCGTGCCGGGGAACATGCGGCCGAACACCACGTCGGCGGGGAACTGGAAGATCCCGACCAGGGCCATGGCGATGAAGCCGAGGATGGAAAGGTTGTCGACGACCAGGCCGAAGAAGCCGTTGAAGTCGCCGGCGACGAACCAGCGACGCGGTACGGCGGAAGCGGGAGCGGACATGGAAGGGGCGGTGGGGGTGGGGACCGCCGATGGTAGGCCCAGCGGGGCCTGGGCGCCAATTCCGCAGTGGAATGAGGGGTTCCAGCCAACGGCGGGGCCCCTCGCGGCTGGGCGCGGGTAGAGTGGACTGTTAGTCGACTGGCATTGCGAGTTGGGCCGGTCGGGAGGGGCTGCGCAGGACACGCCGGATCCACCTCGCCGACCCACGGCAAACCTGCTCTTGACCTTGCTTCGGCGGTTGCCGTGGTTTCGGCGGGTGCAGGGCGCAGCCCTGCATCGCCCCCCTCACTTCTTCAGGAAGTTGTCCACCAGCAGATGCTTCACATCGTCGAAGCGGCCGTTCAACACCGCCTTGGCCGCATACAGCGCCGTGCCGGCGACCTGCTTGGCTTCGATCTGCGGTGGCATCACCAGCTCGGCGCGGCTGGTGTGCACGTCCAGCAATGCCGGTCCGCGCTGCGACAGGAAATCCTGCACCGCCTCCTCCAGATCCTCGCTGCGCGTCACCGTACGGCCGTGGAAGCCGATCACCTCGGCCAGGCGGCCAAAATCCGGGTTCTTCAGGTCGGTGTAGTTGTCCAGCAGGCCTTCCACCTTCTGCTCCAGCTCGACGAAGTTCAGCGAGCCATTGTTGAACACCACCACCTTGATCGGCAGGTTCTCCTGCACGGCCGTCAACAGATCGCCCAGCAGCATCGCCAGGCCGCCATCGCCGGACAGCGAAATCACCTGCCGGCCGGGGAAGGCCTTCTGCAGGCCCAGTGCCTGCGGCATTGCATTGGCCATCGTGCCGTGCAGCAGGCTGGTCAGCGTGCGGCGGCGACCGTTGACGCGGATATGGCGCAGCACCCAGACCATCGGCGAGCCGCCGTCAGCGGTGAACAGCGCATCGTCGCTGGCGTGCTTCGAGAGCAGCGCGGTCAAGTGCTGCGGATGGATCAATTCGCCTTCGCCCGGCTGCTCCTCCTGTTCGCGCTTCTTCAGCGCCTTGTCGCGATGCTCGATGCACTCGTCCAGGAAGCTGCCGTCCTCGCGCGGCGGCAGCATCGGCAGCAACGCATCCAGCGTCGGTGCGATATCGCCGACCACGCCGAGGTTCACCGGGTGGCGGCGGCCAAGGTGGCTGCCATCGCGGTCGACCTGGATGATGGTGGCCTTGTCCGGGTAGAACTGGCCCCAGGCGAAGTCGGCGCCGAGCAGCAGCAGCGTGTCGCACGCCATTAATGTGTGGAAGCCGGACTCGATGCCGAAGATGCCGGTCATGCCCATGTTGTACGGGTTGTCCGGCTCGACGAAGTCCTTGGCGCGCGAGGTGTGCGCGATCGGCGCCTGCAGGCGCCGGGCCAGTTCCAGCAGCTGTGCGTGCGCGCCCTGGCAACCGGCACCGGCGTAGATGCCGATGCGCTTGCCCTGCCCCAGCAACTCGGCGATGCGCTGCAGTTCGGCGTCGGACGGGCGCAGCACCGGCTGGGTGTAATGCACCGAGAACGGCACATCGTGCTTCACCTCGGCCTGGCTGATGTCGGCCGGCAGGATCACTACCGCCACGCCACGCCGGCTGATCGCCGCCTGGCAGGCCAGGGCCACGACGCGCCGCGCCTGCTCCGGGCTGTGCACCTGCTCGCAGAACACCGTGCAGCTGCCATAGACCGACTTGAAATCCACTTCCTGCGGGAATTCCATGCCCAGCTCACTGGTCACCACCTGGCTGGCGATCAGCACCATTGGCGCACGGTTGCGGTTGCTCTCGAACACGCCGTTGATGAAGTGCAGGCCGCCGGGACCACAGGAACCCGCACAGGCGGTCAACTCGCCGCTCACCAGCGAATCGGCGCCGGCAGCGAACGCTGCCACTTCCTCATGGCGCACGTGCACCCAGTCGATGTCACTTCGGTGCAGGGCATCGGTGACGTGGTTCAAGGTGTCGCCGACGATGCCATAACAGCGGCGGACGCCCGCCTGCTGCAGGGTCTCGACAACGATCTCGGCAACGCGCTTGCTCATCGGATACATCCTCGAACGGGGGAACGTCCGAGGCTAGACCCGAGGAAGTGATGCCTCCGCAAAAAAAGGGGACGGAGGGAATTAAGTCGTTAACGGCACAAACGACTTAATTCCCTCCGTCCCCTTTTTCGTCAATCGTTGACGTTGATCCAGCCCACCACCGCGCCCTGCTTCGGGTTGCGGTAGCGCAGCTTCACCCAGCCATCCTGTTCATCCAGCAGTTCCACGCGATTCCCCTGGACCAGGTAACGCCTGGTGCTGGATGCGCCGGGTTGGTCGAACAGGAACAGGCGCGCGGGTACCACGGTGGCTGTCAACGCAACCAGCGGGCTGCCGTCGTCGGGCGCAGCCAGTCCGTCATTGATGACCTGCTCTTCAATCTCTGCGGTCGCCGAGTAGCCGGTCCAAACGGCTAGCGGGCCATCAAACCGCCTCGCCTCCAAACTCAGCACTTCTCCGTCCAACTTGGGCAACGCAAGCATACGCTCGGAGCGATAAAGGTACAGAACTCCGTTGGAAGGACGGTATACATCAACACGCCACATGGCACTTCGGCAGCTGCTACGGAGCACCTGATTCTTGGAATCCAGTTCGATCCAGCCGAACTCCCCGCAACTTCGCCTGGCTTTCCGGATGACGGGCAGTGTCATGAACCTGCCAAGATTCCGATCGAATTTATAGACAAGTGTCGAAAAATTGACCATTCCAACGGGTATCTGCACTACCAGATCAAGCTGACCATCAAAATCCACATCCAACGCCCTCAGCTTTGTTTCAGATTCTGGCGACTCCGATGGAGCGCGTGGCAGCTGCTGTGTCGCGCCTGAGGGGAGTTGGACCTGGATGCTCCCGTCAGGTTGAAGGAAGACCGTTACCGGTGATGCCGGCGCTACTTCGAACGATAGCTGCGCTTGTTCCGCGATTGGTTTCGACCAGGCAGCTCCTGGCTGAAGGAGCCCACTCTGGAGCAGAATCAGCACAGTCAGCACAGCAACCGACTGCGGGCTCCCTCTCCCAAGCAACCGCTTCAGTCGCGCCGCGAAACCGATTCCCATTGTCATTGAATGTCCGTGCAGAAACTGGCTTTTCAGCCGGCACCACGATCATGTGGCGGAGCACCCAGTGACTCCATGCAAGAAATCCGAAATTTCTTCCATGATTGAGGGGACTCCAACCCTGCAAGCGAGACGTACACCAGGCAGCAGTCACCCGGACACCCGGGCGTCTGATAGCTGTGAGGATCAATCAATCGTTGACGTTGATCCAGCCCACCACCGCGCCCTGCTTCGGGTTGCGGTAGCGCAGCTTCACCCAGCCGTCGTGTTCATCCAGCAGTTCCACGCGGTCTCCCTGCACCAGGTAACGCCTGGTGCTGGATGCGCCGGGCCGGTCGAACAGGAACAGCCGTGCCGGTGCCACGGTGGCCTGCTGGCCACGCAACGGTCCATCCGGCGGTGCGCCCAGGCCATCGGCAATGGCACTTTCCAATACTCGGCCGGCGGGATCATAGGTGCGCCAGACCGCCAGCGGGCCCTGCTCATCGGTCTGCTCCCAACGCAGCGCGGCGTTCACCGTATCGCCCAGCATCAGCACACGCTCGGCGCGGTACAGATGGAGCGTCGCGCCTGCAAAGCGGTACTGGTCGGTGTACCACATCGGGCCGCTGCGGCAGCTGCTGGTCAGCGTGCGGCTGGGACGGTCAACCGTCAGCCCCATCAGCTCACCGCAGCTGTCCTTGCCGTGGGTCTCGGCCTGCAGCGCGCGGAATGCCTCAACGGCCGGATCGAACCGGTACACCGCCACCGCTTCGTTGACCATGCCCACCGAAGCGCGTGCGACCAGTTCCGGGTAGCCATCGAAATCGACATCTTCGAGCGACCAGCGCGAATGGCCGTCGGCATCCACCGTGCCCTCCAACGTCTGGCGCTTGCCCGACGGCGACAGCTGCACTGCAATGCTGCCGTCCTGCAGGGGATCGGCATGCGCCTGCACATGCGCGGCCACCTGAAACCGTAGCGTTTCGCCCTCGTCCTCCGCCTGCGCCGTCGGTGCCAGCGCGCCGGCCAGCGCCAGGCCCAGCAGGCATTCCCTGTAGTTCATCATTGCTCCCTGCGGCACCGCGGCGGCACCTTCAACTCAGAACGATACCTCGACCGGCTGCCGCGACCACAGCACCGACTGATGCCTGGTCTGCTGCTTCCACGCCAGGCGGATCGCTTCGATATCGGCGCGGCGCTGCGGGGTGTCCTCATGCAGCACCACCAGCACCTTGGTGCGCAGGCGGTTGGGCGCGGCATCGCCGCGGAACAGCCACTGGCCATAGGCATCGAACACGGTCAGGCCATCCGGGAAGCGCGGGGTCACTTCCTTGTCCAGGAAGGTGCGCCACTGCGCCTCGCTGATGGTGTCGGCCTGCGGGCGGTTACCGGCGCCTTGCTCTTCGCCTACGCCGAAGTACAGCTCGCTGCGCACCCAGCCGTGGCCGGCGAACGGGCGTGCGGCATCGCCCTTCAGTTCGGCGGTGGTGGCCGTGGCATAGGCGCTGGGCGCCTGCGAAGAGAGGCTGGCGCAGCCGCTGGTGGCCAACAGCACGGCGAAGACGAGGCCAAGGTGTTTCATCGGTACAGCTCCGGGGAAGGGGACAAGGCGAGCCGGCAGCGTACAGCGCCACCGGCCCGGCGTGCTGATGCCAACCGGGCATCAGCTCATGCCGGACCGGCAGGGACTTGCATCGGCACCGGCCATCACGCGAAGATAATATATCGCTTCATCCGGATGGATGTAAGTGAAACTATCTCCCCTTCCCCGCCGTCGTTGTTGCTGGAGCCCCCATGTCCGCCCGCCTGCCCGCGTCGCCGCTCGGCCTCGCCATCGCCCTCGCGCTTTCAACCGCCGCCGCCCCGGCGCTGGCCCAGGACGCCACCAACCTGGATACGGTGATCGTCACCGGCACCCGTGCCGCCGACCGCACCGTGCTCGAATCCACCTCGCCGGTGGATGTGCTCACCGCCGAGGACATCCGCAAGGCCGGCGTGGTCAACGGTGAGCTGGGCAGCGCGCTGCAGGCGCTGCTGCCGTCGTTCAACTTCCCGCGCCAGTCCAACTCCGGTGGCGCCGACCATGTGCGCGCAGCGCAGCTGCGTGGCCTGTCGCCGGACCAGGTGCTGGTGCTGGTCAACGGCAAGCGCCGCCACCACACCGCGCTGGTCAACACCGACAGCAAGATCGGCAAGGGCACCACCCCGGTCGATTTCAATTCGATTCCGGTCAGTGCGATCAAGCGCATTGAAGTGCTGCGCGACGGCGCTGGCGCGCTGTACGGATCGGACGCCGTGGCCGGCGTAATCAACGTGATCCTCGACAACGGCGGTGACGGCGGCGAGATCGAGGCGAGCTACGGTGCCAACCACACCGACCTCAAGCCGATCGGACGCACCCTTACCGATGGCCAGACCGGCAACCTCAGCGCCAAGGTCGGCACCTCGCTGGGCGAAGACGGCGGCTTCCTGCGCGTTGGCCTGGAATACAAGCACCGCAACGGCACCAACCGCGCCGGCTTTGACCGGATTCCGCCGTGGGACCAGACCCCGGGCAACCTGGCGCTGCAGGGCAGGCGCAATTATGTGCTGGGCGATGGCCAGAGCAAGGACATCAACCTGTGGCTGAACACCGAGATTCCGGTGGGCCAGACCTCGACGTTCTACGCGTTCGGTACCTTCAACCAGCGTGACACCGAAGGCGCGAACTACTTCCGCTATCCCGATGGCGATGCCAACTGGAAGCAGGTCTATCCGAATGGCTACCGTCCGATCTCCGAGGGCGAGAACCGCGACGTGCAGGCCGTGGCCGGCGTGCGCGGGCAGTGGAGCGAATGGAGCTACGACGGCAGCCTGGATTACGGCCAGAACGACTTCACCTACCGCCTGCGTGATTCGCTCAACGCGTCGCTGGGCCCGACCAGCCCGACCCGCTTCAAGACCGCCGACTACGCGTACGCGCAGACCGTGGGAAACCTCGACCTGAGCCGCGTGTTCACCCAGAGCGACAGCATCAGCCACACCCTGGGCCTGGGCGTGGAAGCACGCCACGAGCGCTACCAGACCCGTCCCGGTGACCCAGCCAGCTACGCCGCCGGCCCGTACACCGATCGCCCGACCGGTTCGCAGGCAGGTGGTGGCCTGACCCCGCAGGACGCGGCGCGCCTGTCGCGCGATGTGGCCAGCGCCTATGCCAGCCTGTCCAGCCAGTTCGGCGAGAAGTTCTCCACCGACCTGGCCGCGCGCTACGAGCACAACGAAGACTTCGGCGGTGAACTGACCGGCAAGCTCGGCCTGCGCTATGAGTTCACCCCGGCGTTCGCGCTGCGCGGCGCAATCTCCAACAACTTCCGCGCACCGTCGCTGGCGCAGATCGGCTACGAGTCCACCTCTACCGGCTACAACGCAGGTGGCCAGCTGGTGCAGGGCCGCCTGCTGTCGGTCAACAATCCGATCGCACGCGGCCTGGGTGCACAGAACCTGAAGCCAGAGAAATCGCTGAACACCTCGCTCGGCTTCACCAGCCGCATCGGCGAGCATTTCGACCTGTCGCTGGACTTCTTCCAGATCGACATCGATGACCGCATCGCACTGTCGGAGAGCATCACCGGCGATGCGCTGACCGACTACGTGGCCGCCAACTACGGCGTCAGCGGCCTGCAGAGCGCCAGCTTCTTCGTCAACGCCGCCGACACCCGCACCCGTGGCGCCGAGCTGGTGAGCAACTGGCGCCAGTCGCTGGGCGATGGCCAGCTGCTGCTGACCGGCACCTATGCGTATACCAAGACCACGCTGAAGAACGTGCTGGCTACGCCGGCGCAGCTGCAGGCGCTCAACCCGAACTATGTGCTGTTCGGCATCGAAGAGACCAATACGCTCACCGATGCCACGCCGCGCACGCGTGGCAGTTTCTCGGCCGCATGGAGCAACGACCACTGGTCGCTGAGCACCCGCGTGAACCGTTATGGCAGCGCCACCCGCGTGTTCAACTTCGGTGACGGCTACATCCCGCGCCAGACCTACCAGGCCGAGTGGCAGCTGGATGCGGAAGTCGAATACCGCATCACCCCGCAGTGGAGCGTGGCCCTCGGCGGGCAGAACCTGACCGACAACTATCCGGATCGATCCAACAGCGATATCCACTACTTCGGCAACCTGCCGTACGACGTGCTGTCGCCGATCGGCAGTAACGGTGCGTACTACTACGGCCGCGTCCGCTATACGTTCTGATTCGCCAGTCCGGTAGTGCCGGCCGCTGGCCGGCAACCGCAGGGTGCATCCATGGGCTGTCACGTTGCCGGCCAGCGGCCGGCACTACCCCGATCCGTAGCCTGCCCTCGACCCCACGTACACGCCCACGCTGGCAAGCTGGGCTTCATGGCTGAACCGCTCCCCCTGCGTCCGCCGCCGCCATTGCTGGATGACGCCTGCGCGTTGTTCCTCGATGTCGACGGCACCCTGATCGAATTCGCTGCACGCCCGGACGCCGTGCAGCTGCTGCCGGATGTGCGCGAAGCCATCGGCCGCATCAGCGACCGCCTGGAAGGTGCCGTGGCACTGGTCAGTGGCCGCCCGCTCGAGCAGCTGGATCAACTGTTCGCGCCTTTGAAGCTGCCCGCCGCCGGCCTGCATGGCCACGAACTGCGTGGCGAGGACGGTCGTGTGCTGCGCGACGAACACGACGACGACACCGCCGAATGGCTGCACGCACTGCACCAGCAGGCGATGCGCTTCGCCCACGGCCATCCCGGCGTGCTGGTGGAAGACAAGGGTGTCGGCCTGGCGCTGCACTGGCGCGGCGCGCCGCACGCCGCCAGCGATGTGCGCGCCTTCGCCGACCGCCACGTGCGCGGTCGCGCCAGTTACCGCCTGCAACCCGGCGACCACGTGGTCGAGTTCGTCCCCGTTGGCAGCGACAAGGGCCGTGCGGTGCGGAGGATGATGCAGTACCTGCCCTTCCGCGGCCGCCTGCCGGTGTTCCTCGGTGACGACCTCACCGACGAATTCGGCTTCGACGCTGCCAACGGCCAGCATGGCTGGAGCGTGCTGGTGGGCGAACGTGAACCCAGCAAGGCGGTGTTCGCGCTGCCCGACATACGCAGCGTGCACGCCTGGCTGCGTGAGAATGCCTATTGACCCGGCCACCCCACGGCCGCAACCGAGATGTACCGCGTGATGACCCAACCCGATCTTGATCTGGGCGTGGTCGGCAACGGCAGCTTCGGCGCCCTGGTCGACAAACGTGCCCGCGTTGTCTGGAGCTGCCTGCCCACCTTCGACGGCGACCCTACCTTCTGTGCGCTGCTCGGCCCCAACCAGCAGACCGGTGGCGACTTCGCCATCGAGCTGGAAGATTTCGTCAGCAGCGAGCAGGAATACCTGACCAACACGGCGATCCTGCGCACGGTGCTGCGCGATGCGCACGGCGGCGAACTGGAAATTCTCGACTTCGCCCCACGCTGGCGCCAGAACGACCGTTTCTACCGCCCGGTCAGCCTGATCCGCCAGGTGCGTCCGCTGGCCGGCAGCCCGCGCATCACCGTACGCGCACGCCCGCTGGCGGACTGGGGCGCACGCGTTCCGGAATCCACCTGGGGCAGCAACCATGTGCGCTGGGTGCTGCCCGAACACGTGCTGCGGCTGACCACCGACGTGCCGGTGCGCTTCGTGCGCGACGGCCTGCCGTTCGTGCTCAACCATCCCATCCACCTGATCCTGGGCGTGGATGAATCGCTCAACCGTTCGATCAGCGGCTATGTGCAGGAGGCCTTCCAGCGTACCCGCGATTACTGGCGCGAATGGGTGCGCTACCTGTCCATCCCCCTGGAATGGCAGGACGCGGTGATCCGCAGTGCGATCACGCTGAAGCTGTGCCAGTACGAGGACAGCGGCGCGATCATCGCGGCGATGACCACCTCCATTCCTGAAGCCCCCGGCAGCGTGCGCAACTGGGATTACCGCTACTGCTGGCTGCGTGATGCCGCGTTCGTGGTGCGTGCATTGAACCGCCTCGGCGCCACGCGCACGATGGAACAGTTCCTCGGCTACATCTTCAACCTGGCCACGACCGACGGCACACTGCAGCCGCTGTACGGCATCGGCTTCGAAGCGAAGCTGGATGAAGATGAGGTCCCCAGCCTGTCCGGCTACCGCGGCATGGGCCCGGTACGGCGCGGCAACCTGGCCTGGGTGCAGCGCCAGCACGATGTCTACGGCAGCGTCGTGCTGGCGTCCACGCAGCTGTTCTTCGACCGGCGCCTGCAGGACCCGGGTGATGCGCACACCTTCGCCCGCCTCGAACCCCTCGGCGAGCAGGCCTTCGCCCTGCACGACGTACCCGATGCCGGCCTGTGGGAGTTCCGCGGCCGCACCGAGGTGCACACCTACACCAGCGCGATGTGCTGGGCCGCCTGCGACCGCCTGTGCAAGATCGCCGTGCGGCTGAAGCGCGACGACCGCGCCCACTACTGGCGCACACGTGCCGACACCATCCACGCGCGCATCATGGCCGAATCCTGGAGCGAAGCGCTGGGCCACTTCACCGATACCTTCGGTGGCCATCGCCTGGACGCCTCGCTGCTGCTGCTGGCCGACATCGGCTTCATCGACGCGATGGATGCCCGCTTCATCGCCACCGTCGAAGCGATCGGCCGTGACCTCAAGCATGGCAATTCGCTGTACCGCTATGTCGCTCCGGATGACTTCGGTGAACCGGAAACCAGCTTCACCATCTGCACGTTCTGGTACATCGATGCACTGGCGGCGATCGGGCGCCTGGACGAGGCGCGCGAGATGTTCGAGCTGCTGCTGAAGCAGCGCAACCACCTGGGCCTGCTGTCGGAGGATCTGGCCTTCGACACCGGCGAGGCCTGGGGCAACTTCCCGCAGACCTATTCGCATGTCGGCCTGATCACCGCCGCGATGCGCCTGTCGCGGTCCTGGCAGGAGGCATCGTGAGTCGTCTGGTCGTGGTATCAAATCGTGTGGCCGTGCCCGGCGAGAACCGCGCAGGCGGCCTGGCGGTCGGCCTGCTGGCCGCCCTGAAGGAGCGCGGCGGCCTGTGGTTCGGCTGGAGCGGCAAGACCGTAAAGGAAGGCAGCGGCACGCTGCACCGGCAGAAGGACGGTGACATCAACTACGTCACCATGGACCTGAGCAAGCGCGAGGTCGATGGCTACTACAATGGCTTCGCCAACCGCACCCTGTGGCCGTTGCTGCACTTCCGGCTGGATCTGGTCGACTACGACCGCGGCACCCGCGAGACCTACCACAAGGTCAATGCGCTGTTCGCCGACAAGCTCGCGCCATTGTTGCGCGAGGACGACATCGTCTGGATCCACGACTACCACCTGATCCCGCTCGGCGCACTGCTGCGCGAGCGCGGCATCGGCTGCCGCATCGGCTTCTTCCTGCACATCCCGATGCCCTCGGCCGACCTGCTGCAGGCGATGCCCGATCATCTGCGGTTGTTCTCCGCGCTGTACGCCTACGACCTGGTCGGCTTCCAGACCCAGCGCGATGCCGATCGCTTCCAGACTTACCTGCGCCTGTTCGGTGGTGGCCGCGTGCTCGACAACGGTGAGCTGGAAGCCCCCGGTGGGCGCCGGTTCCGCGCGGCGGCCTTCCCGATCGGCATCGACACCGAACTGATCGCACGCCAGGCCGGCACCGCCGCGACCAAGGCCGCAGTGAAGAACCTGCGCAGCAGCCTGCGGGACCGCCAGCTGGCGATCGGCGTGGATCGCCTGGACTACTCCAAGGGCCTGCCCGAACGCTTCCTCGGCTTCGAGCGCTACCTGCAGCGCCACCCCGACCAGCGCGGCTCGCTCACCTACCTGCAGATCGCGCCGGTCTCGCGCGGCGATGTCACCGAGTACCGGCAGCTGCGCAGCCAACTGGAACAGATCGCCGGCCACATCAACGGTGGCCACGCCGAGCCGGACTGGACGCCGCTGCGCTACGTCAACCAGAACTTCACCCATGCCACGCTCACCGGCTTCTACCGGGCGGCGGCGGTCGGCCTGGTCACGCCGCTGCGCGATGGCATGAACCTGGTGGCCAAGGAATACGTGGCCTCGCAGGACCCGGAGGATCCCGGTGTGCTGGTGCTGTCACTGCTGGCCGGCGCCGCCGACGAACTGAAGCAGGCACTGCTGGTGAACCCGCACGACCTTGACGGCGTGGCCGATGCGATCGCCACCGCAGCGACGATGTCGCTGAGCAGGCGCAAGGAACGCTGGCACGCGATGATGGAACATCTGCGCACCTACGACATCAACCACTGGCGCCGCAGCTACCTCGACGCGCTGGAAGGCTGAAGAAAAAGGGGACGGAGGGGATTAAGTCGTTTGTGCACAAACGACTTAATCCCCTCCGTCCCCTTTTTCTTCAGTCCAGGAACCGCGCGACCTGTTCCGGTGCGGGTAGATGGCAGGTGTCATGCCGACCGAACCAGCGGTAGCGGTTGCGTGCCAGCGCGCGATACGCCGCATCACGCCAGCCGCGCGGCACGAGCCGCAGCACGCCGGCCAGGCGCCAGGCGCCGCCCAGCCCCGCAAGTACGCGCAGGATCGCATCGGTATCGGTCCAGGCACCCTGTGCGTCCAGCAGCAGGAACGACATCGGGTCCTGCGGATCCAGCCCGTGCGCGCGCAGCATCGCGCTGCCCTTCTGCCCCTGCATCGCTGCAAAGCGGTAGCGCCCCCTGCGATCGAAACGCAGCAGGAACCGCACCCAGCGGTTGCACAGTGCGCACACGCCATCGAACACGATCACCGCGCTGCCAGCCTCGGCGGCAGCGTCACTGCGGTTCGAGCCAACCTTCATAGCGGATCAGGGCTCCGGCCCAGGGCAGCGTCACATCGACCAGGAAAGTGTAGCGCTCGCCCTGCCAGGCTTCACGGCAGCGCACACCGCCGAACCAACGCGTCGGCAGCGGCAGCAGCCCGAACGCCCAGACCCGGCGCACCGACCAGTCGATACCACCGTCGCGGGCCTGCAGCGCGAACTCGAAGCGCACCGCGCCCAGCTGCTCGCGCAGATGCCCATCGTGCGCCCACAGCCGCGACACCATTGGCCAGCGGCCGAACCGCCGCGCCCACTGCTCGCCCTGCCGGTAGCGGTTGAACGCCACTTCGGTGGGCAGCGCGTCACCGTCCTGTGGCAACCGCGCCAACGCAGCCAGCAGCGGCACCAGCCAGTGCCGCCCCCTCACGATGCAGGCCTGCCCCACGTAGCGGCACGGCAACGGCGCGGCATGCAGCGCCTGCACCGGTCCTGCCAGGGTGGCGAAGGCCGGCCCCAGCACACGCGCGAACAGCGGCGGAGTCAGGGCGCGATCCAGGCCAGGGTCGCCATGCGCCCGGTGCGACGATCGCGCCGATGCGAATACAGGTCCGGGTCGGCCATCGTCGACACCGTGCCGCCATACACCTGCGCCGGGTCCATCCCCACAGACTGCAGACGCTGCCGCGCCAGCGCGAACAGGTCCACCTTCCAGTGTCCGGGACGGGTCGCGACGAACGCCCCCTCAGCAGCGGGATCATGGCCGACGAAGGCGTGATAGACCTCCTCGCCGATCTCATAGTCGGACGGCCCGGCGGCCGGGCCCAACCAGGCCCGCAGCTGCGCCGGCGGCGTCTGCAGGGCGGCCACCGTGGCCTCCAGCATGCCGTCGGCCAGCCCCCGCCAGCCGGCATGGGCCGCGCCCACCTCGCTGCCGTCTGCGGCGGCGAACACCACCGGCAGGCAGTCGGCGGTCAGGATCGCCAGCACCACGCCCGGCACCGAGGTTACCGCCGCGTCGGCCACCGGCTCGCTCGCGCCGGGCACCGGCGGTGCATCGAATCGCAGCACGGTGCTGCTGTGCACCTGGCGCAGCCAGTGCGGCGCCGACGGCAGCGCCAGCCCCTGTTGCAGCAGCTGGCGGTTGTGCTCCACGTTGGCCGGGGTATCACCATCTGCCGCGTGCCGGTTGCCCAGGTTGAACTGCGCGAACGGCGCCGGCGAGATGCCCGCGCCGTGCCTGCGCGTGGTCAGCGCGTGGACGCCTGCGGGCGCCGGCCAGTCGGCCTGCAGCAACGGCAGCGCGGCCGCCATTACCAGCGGTCCCGCTCGCGGGCGGCGAAGGCTTCGCTGTCTTCGCGCAGCACCTTCATCAGGTGCAGCATGTCCTCCGGCACCGGCGCGGTGTTGCGCACCGGTTCACCGGTGATCGGGTGCATGAACTCCAGGGTCTCGGCGTGCAGGGCCTGGCGCTTGAAGCCGCGCAGCGCGGCCACCAGCTCGTCGCTGGCGCCCTTGGGCAGCTTCAGCGCGCCGCCATACAGCGGGTCGCCGATGATCGGATGGCGCACGTGCGCCATGTGCACGCGGATCTGGTGGGTACGGCCGGTTTCCAGGCGGCACTCCAGCGCGGTGTGTGCCCGGAAGCGCTCGCGCAGGCGGTAGTGGGTCACCGCTTCCTTGCCGTCCTCACGCACCGCCATCTTCAGGCGATCGCGCGGGTGGCGGTCGATCGGGGCATCGGCAGTACCACCGGCCACCAGCGCGCCCATCACGATGGCCAGGTACTGACGGTGCACGTCACGTGCCGCCAGCTGCTCGACCAGCGCAGTCTGCGCTTCCAGGGTCTTGGCCACCACCATCACGCCGCTGGTGTCCTTGTCCAGGCGGTGCACGATGCCGGCGCGCGGCAGCACCGCCACCGACGGATCGCGGAACAGCAGCGCGTTGACCAGGGTGCCGCTGTGGTTGCCGGCCCCCGGATGGACCACCAGGCCGACCGGCTTGTTGATCACCAGCAGGTGCTCGTCCTCGAACAGCACGTCCAGCGGGATGTCCTCCGGCAGCGCGTCGGTCTGGGTTTCCAGCACCACATTGAGGGTCACGACCTCGCCGCCGCGCAGCGGATCGCGCGGGCGCACCTGGGCACCGTCCAGCAGGACCTCACCGGCCTTGATCCACTCGGTCAACCGCGAGCGCGAGTATTCGGGGAACAGTTCGGCGACGACCGCGTCGAAACGGCGGCCGGCAGCGGTGTCGGGGACGATGGCCTGGCGGGCCGATTCAGAGGGTTGTTCAGACATGGCAGGGGGCATTCTTTGGAATTTTGGGGTCCCGGCGGCCGGTTTCAGTCGCTGGACAGGACACTAGGCTATCATCGACCCTTCGTATTCCAGCCGCGTCCCGCCTCGACCCCATGATCCGACGCTCCGCCATGCTCTCCGCGCCCGTCCGCCTCACCGCCCTGCTGCTGGTGCTGGTCATCGCCGCAACCGGCTGCCATCGCGGCGCCAAGAAGGGTGATCGCCCCGATGAAGGCGTGCCGGTCGAACAACTGTACGAGAAAAGCCACAAGCTGATGCAGGGCGGCAACTGGAGCGGCGCCGAAGCCAGCTTCCGCCGCCTGGTGGCCCAGTATCCGTACGGTCCTTACACCGAGCAGGCGATGATCGAAACCGCCTACGCCCAGTACAAGGCCGGCAAGCACGATGACGCGGTGTCCAGCATCGACCGCTTCATCCGTACCTACCCGACCCACCGCAACATTGCCTATCTGTACTACCTGCGCGGCCTGGCCAACTCCAACCGCAGTACGGTTTTCCTGCGCCGCGTATGGTCGCTGGATGCCAGCCGCCGCGATCTGTCCACGCCGCACCAGGCGTACTCGGACTTCAACATCGTGGTGGATCGTTACCCGAACAGCCGCTACGCCGCCGATGCGCGCCAGCGCATGCTGGAGCTGCGTGACGTGTTCGCCCAGCACGAACTGGACAACGCCCTGTACTACATGCGCCGCGGCGCCTGGGTGTCAGCCGTGGGCCGCGCCAACTACCTGCTGGAAACCTACCCGCAGAGCGCCTTCCAGTACGACGCCGTGGCCGTGCTGGCCGATTCCTACACCCACCTGGGCAACAAGACCCTGGCCGACGACGCCCGCCGCGTCCTGCAGCTTAACCAGCCGGACCACCCGTGGCTGGAAGGCAAGTGGCCGAAGTACCCGTGGATGATCCGCAAGCTCAACCCGTTCGCCGGCGAGAAGTCCGCCAGCACCGGCCAGCGCAACGCGCGACTGGAAAAGAAGTAAGCGGGGGCCCCGAAAGGGGCCCTTCTTCTTTGTGGAGTCGAGCCATGCTCGACTGCTTTCCTCGTCCGCCTCTCGGCGCCGGGGCAGTCAACGCCTACCACGCGTACCTGCTCGATGGCCTGCTGCAGGTCGCGCCGCAGATCGACCGCGTCCTCAGCGATGCCGGCCGCGCCCATGTGGCAGTGGCACGCGAGCAGTGCCTGGGCGGACTGGCCACCACGCTGGACGGCGCCGACACCGGCAGCATGTTCACTGCACCGCTGGCCAGCGTGCCGGGCATCTGGGCGGCGCTGTACGACTATCTCGGCGTACCGCGCCGCGGCTTCAGCCAACCGCTGATGCCGGCCAGCGGCCGGCACTACCCGCCAGGCGCTGCCTCAGCCCTTGTAGCCGTTGCTGATCGGGTAGCGCCGCTCGCGGCCGAACGCGCGGCGCGAGACCTTTGGCCCCGGCGCGGCCTGGTGCCGCTTCCACTCGCTGATGCGCACCAGGCGCAGCACGCGGTCGACCACGGCTGCGTCGTAGCCGGCGGCCACGATCTCCCCGCGCGACTGCTCCTGGTCGATGTAGCGGTACAGGATGCCGTCCAGCACGTCATAGGCCGGCAGCGAGTCCTGGTCCAGCTGGTTCTCGCGCAGCTCGGCCGACGGCGGGCGGCTGATCACCGCCGGCGGGATCACCGGTGCGCCGCCCACGGTATTGCGCCACTTGGACAGGCCGAACACTTCGGTCTTGTACAGGTCCTTCAGCGGCGCATAGCCACCGCACATGTCGCCGTAGATGGTGGCGTAGCCGACCGCGTACTCGCTCTTGTTGCCGGTGGTCAGCAGCAGGCCGCCGAACTTGTTGACCAGCGCCATCAGGATCACGCCGCGGCTGCGCGACTGCAGGTTCTCTTCGGTCACGTCCGGCGCGGTGCCTTCGAACATCGGCGCCAGCGATTCCATCAGGCCCTTGAACGCCGGCTCGATCGACACAGCCTCAAGCTTCACCCCCAGCGCCCGGCACTGCTCGGCGGCCAGGTCGTTGGACAGGCCGGCGGTGTAGCGCGACGGCAGGCGCACGGCGGTCACGTTCTCCGCGCCCATCGCATCCACGGCCAATGCCAGCACCAGGGCCGAGTCGATGCCGCCGGACAGGCCCAGCCACACCTTGCTGAAGCCGTTCTTGCGGCAGTAGTCCTGGATGCCACGGGTCACCGCGCGCCAGGCCAGCGCGTCCATGCTCTCGTCGCCGTCGTCCATCCACACATGCGGCATGAAGCGGCGGGTCTCACCGTCGTAGTCCACCACCAGCCACTGGTCGACGAAGGCAGCAGCGGCCGGGTGCACCGTGCCATCACCATCCGCCACCACCGAAGCACCGTCGAACACCAGCGCATCCTGGCCGCCCACCACGTTGAGGTAAGCGATGGCCGCCCCGCTCTCGCGGGTACGCGCGGCCAGCACGGCGTCGCGCTGCGCGTGCTTGCCACGCTCGTAGGGCGAAGCATTCGGCACCACCACCAGCTGCGCACCCGCGCGCATGGTGTCGGCCAGCGGCTCGGCAAACCACAGGTCCTCGCAGATCAGCAGGCCGACCGGAATGCCATTGACCTCGAACACGCAGCTGCCACCATCCGGATCGACGTCGAAGTAGCGGCGCTCGTCGAAGACCGCGTAGTTGGGCAGTTCGCGCTTGCGGTAGGTCTGCTCGACCAGGCCGTCACGCAGCACGCTGGCGGCGTTGTAGACCACCGCGCCAGCCGCCTGCGGCCAGCCGACCACGGCGGTGATGCCACGGCAGGCGGTGGCGATGCGGGTCAACGCCTGCTCGCACTCGTACAGGAAACCCGGGCGCAGCAGCAGGTCCTCCGGCGGGTAGCCGCTCACCGCCAGCTCGGGGAACATCACCAGCTCGGCGCCGTACTCGTCGCGCGCCTGGCCGATCATCTCGATGATGCGCTCGGTGTTGCCGGCGACGTCGCCGACCGGGAAGTCGAACTGCGCCATCGCGATGCGGATCGAAGCCATGGGAATCCAGCCTGTGGTTGCAATGCTTCCATTGTAACGCCGGGGTCAGATCCGTTTTGCGCAGCAAAAGGATCTGGCCCCACGCCAGACGCAGAAAGGCCGCCCCAAGGCGGCCCTTCTGTTTCAGGCAGCCGGCCAGCGGCCGGCTCTACAGCATCGTCTGCCGGAGGCAGTCGATCTTATTTCACCAGCTTGGCGATGGCAGCGCCCAGGTCGCCCGGCGAACGGACGGTGACCACGCCAGCGGCCTCCATCGCGGCGAACTTGCCTTCCGCGGTGCCCTTGCCGCCCGAGGCGATCGCACCCGCGTGGCCCATGCGCTTGCCGGCCGGAGCCGACGCACCGGCGATGAAACCGACGACCGGCTTCTTCACGTGGTTCTTGATGTACTCGGCGCCGGCTTCTTCAGCGTCACCGCCGATCTCGCCGACCATGATGATGCCTTCGGTCTGCGGGTCTTCGTTGAACAGCTTCAGGCAGTCGACGAAGTTCAGGCCGTTGATCGGGTCACCGCCGATGCCGATGCAGGTGGACTGGCCCAGGCCGACTTCGGTGGTCTGCTTGACCGCTTCATAGGTCAGGGTGCCCGAACGCGACACGATGCCGATCTTGCCCGGCTTGTGGATGTGGCCCGGCATGATGCCGATCTTGCACTCGCCCGGGGTGATGACGCCCGGGCAGTTCGGCCCGATCAGCACGGTGTCCGGGTAGGAACGGGTCAGCACGTTCTTGACGCGCAGCATGTCCAGCACCGGGATGCCTTCGGTGATGCAGACGATGACCTTGATGCCGGCAGCCGCAGCTTCCAGGATCGCGTCGGCCGCGAACGGCGGCGGCACGTAGATGACCGAAGCGTTGGCGCCGGTGCTCTGCACGGCATCGGCAACGGTGTTGAAGACCGGCAGGTCGATGTGGGTGGTGCCACCCTTGCCCGGGGTCACGCCGCCAACAACCTGGGTGCCGTACTCGATCATCTGAGTGGCGTGGAAGGTGCCCTGCTGGCCGGTGAAGCCCTGCACGATCACCTTGGTGTTCTTGTTAATCAAAACAGACATGGGAATTTCCTTCGGTGTCGTGGATCAGGCGGCGTTCTTGACCGCTTCAACGACCTTCTTGGCGCCGTCGTTGATGTTGTCAGCCGGGATGATGGCCATGCCGCTGTCACGCAGCAGCTGCTTGCCTTCTTCCACGTTGGTGCCTTCCAGGCGCACCACGACCGGAACCTTGACGCCCACTTCCTTCACGGCGGCGATGATGCCTTCGGCAATCATGTCGCAGCGGACGATGCCGCCGAAGATGTTGACGAAGATGCCTTCCACCTTGTCCGAGGACAGGATCAGCTTGAACGCCTCGATGACGCGCTGCTTGTTGGCACCGCCGCCCACGTCCAGGAAGTTCGCCGGCTCGCCGCCGTTGAGCTTGATGACGTCCATGGTGGCCATGGCCAGGCCGGCACCATTCACCATGCAGCCGATGTTGCCGTCCATGGTGACGTAGTTGATGTCCAGCTCCGAAGCGGTCACTTCGGTTTCATCTTCCTGGGACTTGTCGCGCATTGCGACCAGTTCCTTGTGGCGGAAGTTGGCGTTGTCGTCGCTGTTGAACTTGCCGTCCAGCGCGTACAGGTTGCCATCGTCCAGGATCGCCAGCGGGTTGATCTCAACCAGCGCCAGGTCCTTTTCGTTGAAGATGCGGTACAGGTTCACCATGATGTTGGCGAACTGGCCGGCCTGCTTGGCGGTCAGGCCCATCTTGAAGCCGATGTCACGGCCGTGGTAACCCTGCACGCCTTCGACGAAGTCCACGTTCAGGGTGTGGATCTTGTCCGGGGTCTCGGCAGCGACCTGCTCGATTTCCATGCCGCCTTCGGAAGAGGCGATGTAGCTGATGGTGCGGGTGCCGCGATCCACCAGGACCGACAGGTACAGCTCCTTGACGATCTCACCGGCGGTGGTCACCAGCACCAGGTTGATCGGCAGCTCGACGCCGGCGGTCTGGTAGGTGGCCATCCTGGTGCCGAGCATCTTGGCCGCTGCGGCCTTCACGTCGTCGACGGTCTTGCAGAACTTGACGCCGCCAGCCTTGCCGCGGCCGCCAGCGTGGATCTGCGCCTTGACCATCCAGGGGCCCTGGCCCAGCGACTGGGCGACTTCAACCGCCTCGTCCGGGGTCGCCGCGACCTTGCCGGCCGGGACCGGGATGCCATATTCGGCAAGCAGTTGTTTTGCCTGGTATTCGTGGAAATTCATGCGTCACCGTGGGAATAGGAACGACCGCACGCAATTCCTCAGGGCCCCCTGGAAGAGGCACCGGCACGGACCGCGGCGGGCCCACTATTGTGGCCGAGCCGGCGCCGGGGCGCAAAGAAGTCTGTACGAAACGCCAGAACCGGCCAGATTTCCGCCGTCATTCAGGCAGTTGCGCCCGGGGGCCGGCTGGCCAGCGGTATCCAGCCCGGGCCAAATGCGCGATCCGGGCCGTACCGGCGGGCCCCTGCCCGGGGCCCTATACTGGTCAACCAAGGTGTGCAGCGTCGGGGGTGCTCGACGGCTTCCACCGCAGGCCACATCGAAGCGACGTACCGCCGGCCTCAGGGGACGCCGGGCAGGCCCGCCGCAGATTCCAGACCCAGGCAGCCAGAAGGGGAGTTCCGGCGTGTCACCCAGTGCTTCATTGATCGACCGCATCGAATCGATTCCGCGGCGTGAGCTGTATTTCTTCGCGCTGTACCGGGTGCTGATCGCCTCGGTCATCGCCGCCCTGCTCTACAGCCCGCTTTCGGCCATGGTCGGCGAAGCCGACCACCCGCGGCTGGCCGACACCGTCGCCGCCATCTACCTGGTGCTGTCGCTGCTGGCCCTGGTGATCGGCCGCAACGAACGCTGGCTGCGCCCGATCGTGGTCAGCGGCGTGCTGGTGGACATCGTCGCCGCCACCCTGTTGTCGCATGCCCTGCCGGGTGCCAGCGCCGGCATCTCGATGTCGCTGCTGTTCAACATCGCCGCCGCCGCCACCCTGCTGCCGCTCAGCCTGGGGCTGGGCCTGGCGCTGGCCGCCAGCCTCGCCACCGGCGTGGAATACACCTGGAAGCTGCTGGAAGGTGGCGACCCCACCCGCACCCTGGCCGAACTGGCGATGTTCGCCACCAGCTACCTGGCACTGGCCTTCATCAGTTACCAGGTCGGCAGCCGCGCGCGCCGCAACCAGCAGCTGGCCAACCAGCGCGGCGACGAAGTGGCCAACCTGTTCCAGATCAACGAGCTGATCATCCGCCGCATGCGCACCGGCGTGCTGGTGGTCGACGCCGACAACCGTGTCACCCTGGCCAACGAGGCCGCCTCGATGCTGCTCGGTGACAGCGACGGCAGCGGCGAAAGCGGCCGCCTGGACCTGGCCAGCGCCGCCCCGGAACTCGCCCGTCGCCTGCAGCGCTGGCGCAACGGCTGGGCCCAGGACGAACTGCCGCTGCAGCTCAACCCCGACCAGCCCGAAGTGCAGCCCCGCTTCGCGCGCCTGCTGGCCGGCAGCGACCTGGCCCTGGTGTTCCTGGACGATTCCAGCGTGGTCTCGCGCCGCGCCGAGTCGCTCACCCTGTCAGCAATGGGGCGCTTCTCGGCCAGCCTCGCCCACGAGATCCGCAACCCGCTGGCCGCGATCAACTACGCGGTGCAGCTGCTGGAAGAAGGCACCGGCTTCAACGAAAGCGACCGCCGCCTGCTGCAGATCATCCGCCAGCAGTGCCAGCGCACCAACGGCATCGTCGAAAGCGTGCTGGGCCTGGCCCGACGCGAGCGCGCCACGCCCGAAAACGTCGACCTGGCCGCCTTCGTGCGCCGCTTCGTGCTGGAGTACAAGCAGGGGCAGACGCTGGAAACCGACAGCATCGAGCCGATCATCAACGACACCTCGGTGCTGGCCCAGGTCGACAGCAAGCACCTTTACCAGGTGCTGACCGTGCTGGTGCACAACGCGCTCAAGTACGGGCGCATCGGCCAGCAGCCGGCGCGGGTGCGCCTGCGCGTGGCGCAGCACGAGCGCAGTGCGGTCATCGACGTGATGGATCGTGGCCCCGGCATTCCCGAGAGCGTGGCCGCGCAGTTGTTCCGGCCGTTCTTCACCACCTCCGAGCACGGCACCGGGCTGGGCCTGTACATCGCCCGCGAGCTGTGCCGGGCCAACCAGGCACGGCTGGACTACATCCCGGTTCCGGCCGGTGGCTCCTGCTTCCGCCTGGTGCTGCCCGGCCCGCATACGCTGTTGCCCACCTGATCTCGATTCTGTGCGTCAAACATTTGTCGCTTCCAGCCCCCTCGTTTATCTTTCACGCCCATGAACGAAACCCGCAGCGCCCTCGTCGTCGACGACGAACGCGACATCCGCGAACTGCTGGTACTGACGCTCGGCCGCATGGGGCTGCGCATCAGTACCGCAGCCAACCTTGCCGAAGCGCGCGAACTGCTGGCCAGCAATCCGTACGACCTGTGCATCACCGACATGCGCCTGCCGGACGGCAATGGCATCGAGCTGGTCAGCGAGATCGCCCAGCACTACCCGCGCACGCCGGTGGCGATGATCACCGCCTTCGGCAGCATGGACCTGGCCGTGGAAGCGCTGAAGGCCGGCGCCTTCGATTTCGTCAGCAAGCCGGTGGACATCGCCGTGCTGCGCGGCCTGGTCAAGCACGCGCTGGAACTGAACAACACCGAGCGCCCTGCACCCGGCCCCGCCGCCGAACAGGGCGCACGCCTGCTCGGCGATTCGCCGGCCATGGACGTGCTGCGTACCACCATCGGCAAGGTCGCGCGCAGCCAGGCGCCGGTCTACATCCTCGGCGAATCCGGCGTGGGCAAGGAGCTGGTCGCACGCACCATCCACGCCCAGGGCGCCCGCGCGGCCGGCCCGTTCGTGCCGGTCAACTGCGGTGCCATTCCCGGCGAGCTGATGGAGAGTGAATTCTTCGGCCACCGCAAGGGCAGCTTCAGCGGCGCCCACGCCGACAAGCCCGGGCTGTTCCAGGCCGCGCATGGCGGCACCCTGTTCCTGGACGAAGTGGCCGAGCTGCCCCTGCAGATGCAGGTGAAGCTGCTGCGCGCGATCCAGGAAAAGTCGGTGCGCGCGGTCGGCGCCGCCAACGAAGAGCCGGTGGACGTGCGCATCCTCTCGGCCACCCACAAGGACCTGGCCGAGCTGGTCGAGGACGGGCGCTTCCGCCACGACCTGTACTACCGCATCAACGTGATCGAACTGAGGGTGCCGCCGCTGCGCGAGCGTCGCCAGGACCTGCCGGAACTGGCCGCGTCGGTGCTGGCACGACTGGCCCGCAGCCATGGCCGCCCGACGCCGTTGCTGGCGCCGTCGGCACTGGACGCACTGGCCCAGTACGCCTTCCCCGGCAACGTGCGCGAACTGGAGAACATCCTGGAACGCGCGCTGGCACTGGCCGAAGAAGACCGTATCGGCGCCGACGACCTGCGCCTGCCGCAGCATGCCCCACGCACGCCCGGCAGCGCAGCGCATGCCGAAGCGGTGGTGGACCTGCAGCCCGGCAACGCCGCCCTGCCCTCGTACATCGAACAGCTCGAACGCAGCGCCATCCAGCGCGCGCTGGAAGAAAACCGCTGGAACAAGACCCGCACCGCCGCGCAGCTGGGCATCACCTTCCGCGCGCTGCGCTACAAGCTGAAGAAGCTGGGGATGGAGTAAGCACAGGGTCACCCAATCTGGTAGTGCCGGCCGCTGGCCGGCAACCTCATGCATCGCGGCATCCACGCACGGCGTGGATCGACCTCAATCCTTGGTAACGCGGTTGATCTCGGCCAGGCTGGTAATGCCCGCCGCCGCCTTCTTCAACGCCGACTGGCGCAGATCGTTCACCCCGATCTGCTGCGCGGCCTCGGCAATCTGCAACGCATTGCCGCCAGCCAGCACGATCGTGGCGATCTCGTCGGTCATCGGCATCACCTGGTAGATACCGGTACGGCCCTTGTAGCCCTCGGTGCACTCATCACAGCCGACCGCCTCGTACAGCTCGATACCCGCGTCCAGCTGCGCCTGGGTGAAGCCTTCGGCCAGCAGCGCATGCTCGGGCAGGTTGGCCGGTCGCTTGCAGTTGCCACACAGCCGGCGCGCCAGGCGCTGCGCGATCACCAGCGTGACCGAGCTGGTGATGTTGTACGGCGCGATGCCCATGTTCATCAGGCGCGCGATGGTCTGCGGCGCATCGTTGGTGTGCAGCGTGGACAGCACCATGTGGCCGGTCTGCGCCGCCTTGATCGCGATCTCGGCCGTTTCCAGGTCGCGGATTTCGCCGACCATGATGATGTCCGGATCCTGTCGCAGGAACGAGCGCAGCGCCGCAGCGAAGGTCATGCCGCGCTTGTTGTTCTGCTGCACCTGGTTCACGCCGGGCAGGCGGATTTCCACCGGGTCTTCGGCGGTGGAGATGTTGCGCGTCTCGTCGTTGAGGATGCCCAGCGCGGTGTACAGCGACACCGTCTTGCCCGAACCGGTCGGGCCGGTTACCAGCACCATGCCGTACGGCTTGTGGATGGCCTCCAGGAACAGCTTCTGCTGGTCCGGTTCGTAACCCAGCTTGTCGATGCCCAGCTTGGCCGCGCTGCCGTCCAGGATACGCAGCACCACCTTCTCGCCGAACAGGGTCGGCAGCGTGCTCACGCGGAAGTCGATCTGCTTGGTCTTGGACAGGTTGAGCTTGATGCGTCCGTCCTGCGGCACGCGCTTCTCGGCGATGTCCAGCTGCGCCATCACCTTCAGGCGTGCGGCGATGCGCTGGTTCAGCTTCACCGGCGCGCGCGCGACCATCTTCAGCAGGCCATCGATGCGCAGGCGCACGCGGTAGTCATCTTCATAGGGCTCGAAGTGGATATCCGAGGCGCCCTTGCGGATCGCGTCCACCAGCACCTTGTTGACGAATTTCACCACCGGGGTGTCATCGCCCTTGGCGTCGATGCCGGCGTCGCCGGCTCCGGAAATGTCCTCGTCACCGCCGGACACATCCAGGTTGCCAATGCCATCGTCGTCACCGCTCAGCGCGTCGCCCAGCGTGTCATGGCTGGCATGCCACTGCTCGAGCGTGCGGCGGATCTGGTCCTCATCCACCAGGATCGGCTCCACCACCAGGTTGGTGTGGAACTTGATCTCGTCCAGCGAATGGGTCGGGTTGCTGGTGCCCACGAACAGCTTGCCGCCGCGCCTGAACAGCGGCAGCACGTTGTGCTTGCGCAGCAGCTCCTCGCTGACCAGGCTCATCGCGTTCTGGCTGGCGTCGAACGTGGACACGTCGAACAGCGGCATGCCGAACTCGACCGCGTTGGCCGCCGCCAACTGGGCCGCCCCGACCACCTTGTTCTGCGCGAACCAGGTCGGCAGCGGCTGGCGGGCCGCAGCGGCCTTGGCCATGGCGTCGCGGGCGGAAGCCTCGTCCAGCGCACCATCCTGGACCAGGCGACGGGCCAGGCCGGTGATGCCGACGAGGTTGGCGGTGGTTACGGCGTTCATATGGATCCTTGGCTCATCATGGGTCAGGCAGTGCGGCGCGCCTTCCAGAGGCACCGCACAGGGCAGCAGAACCTGCCGCGACCCGATGGCCGACGACGACGCCAATCCTTCAGCATGACTGCCTCGCCCGGCACTCCCAGCCCGGCAGGCACGATCCTGACTCCCCCGGGGATGATAGCCCCGTCAACGGCCCGCCAACATCCCTTCTGGTCACATGTTTCCACATCGCTTTCGTCTACAGCCGCTCCTCAGACTACTTCAGGTTGGAGGAGGTCTGACCCGTGCCTTTCCTTCCGCTCCTTCCCCGCCCCATTCAGGCACCGCAGCGGAGTACCATTGCACCGGGGAAAATGGGGACACACTTTGAATCAGCTCAGCATCATCCTGCCGGCCAAGAATGAAGCCGAAGGCCTTCTTCGCACGCTGCCGGAACTTCGTTTGCAGTACCCACTTGCAGAGATCATCGTAGTCGATGACGGCTCCACCGACGCCACCGCAACAATTGCGCGGGAACAAGGTGTTCGGGTGCTTTCCAGCCCCTATTCGATGGGTAACGGTGCCTCGATCAAACGTGGCGCACGCGCAGCCTGTGGAGACATTCTGGTGTTCATGGATGCCGATGGGCAGCATGACCCGGCCCACATCCGGGCATTGCTGGATAAGCTGTCCGAAGGCTACGACATGGTCGTCGGCGCTCGCGACAGCAGCGGCCAAGCCAACGTTCACCGCGGCCTTGCCAATCGATTCTACAACTGGCTGGCCAGCCATATGACCGGCTTCAAAGTAATGGACCTGACTTCGGGCTTCCGTGCGGTACGCGCGCAACGCTTCCGCGAGTTCCTGCATTTGCTGCCTAACGGATTTAGCTACCCAACGACCAGCACCATGGCATTCTTCCGAAGCGCCTACCCTGTTGCCTATGTCCCCATTCCTGTCGCGAAGCGTGTGGGGAACGGTAGCCACATTCGTCCGATCAAGGATGGAATCCGCTTCCTGCTGATCATCTTCAAGATTGCCACCTTGTACTCTCCCCTGAAGCTGTTCGCACCCGTGGCGCTGGCCTTCTTCCTTCTGGGCTTGGGCTACTACGGGTATACATTCGCGACCATGCATCGCTTCACCAACATGAGCACACTGCTGTTCAGCGCATCGGTGATCATCTTCCTTATCGGCTTGGTATCGGAGCAGATCACCGGCCTTACCTACCTTGCATCGCGGAAGGACTCAACCGAGTGACTGAGGGAGGCATGCAGACCGCCTCTCTTCCGGGGCTGCTGGTCGTGGCGTCCACCTATCCGCGGTGGGAAGGAGACACCGAGCCTGGGTTCGTGCACGCCCTCAGCCGGCATCTGACCGGTGATTTCCGGGTCACTGTGCTATGTCCTCACGCTCCTGGCGCCGCCACCCAAGAGAAACTGGACGGTGTACAGGTCATTCGCTATCGCTACGCGCCGGAAGGCATGGAGCAACTTGTCAATGGTGGTGGCATCACCTCCAACTTGCGCCGCCGACCTTGGATGCTTGCACTGTTGCCCACGTTCCTGCTGTGTCAGTGGTGGGCATTGCAACGCGAGCTGCGGCGAAATCGTCACGAAGTGCTGCATGCACACTGGATCATTCCGCAGGGACTCACAAGCGCGCTGCTGCCAAGACGCCTCCGCCCCCCGATGCTGATTACATCTCATGGCGGAGATCTCTTCTCTCTGAAGGGGCGGCTCCTCTCGGCCGTGAAACGATTCTCCCTAGCTCGCGCACAAGCGGCCAGCGTCGTCAGTCAGGCGATGGTGGCGCCCTTTCGCGCATTAGCGGCGAACCTTCCCTTGGCAGTTTCGCCAATGGGCGTGGACCTTCAACACCGCTTTGTCCCCTCCCCAGTGAAGCGGGCACGTAACGAACTGCTGTTCGTCGGACGACTGGTCGAGAAGAAGGGATTGACGTACCTGATTGATGCTTTGCCACTCGTCCTGGCTCGTCATTCCCAGGTTTTCCTCACCATCGTCGGACACGGGCCGGAACTACCAGAACGGGAAGCTCAGGTGGCAGCATTAGGTCTGCAAAAGCACGTCCGTTTCGCCGGTCCGGTGACACAGAACGCGCTTCCCGCGTACTACCAACGTGCGACTACGCTCGTCGCTCCCTTCGTCGAGGCCCGCAACGGAGATCAGGAAGGGCTTGGATTGGTTACTGTGGAAGCTCTCGGTTGCGGCTGCCCGGTCGTTACCACGGACGTGCCGGCAGTACGTGATGCATTTCCAGCAGGCCCGCCTCGCTATCTGGCCACGCAACGATCCTCAGCTTCGCTTGCAAGCGTACTCATCGAACTGCTGAGTGCACCGGAACAGGCGCAAGCGTGGGCGCACGCACAACGAGCTGAGCTGGTAGCTCGCTTCGACCATTCGCAAGTCGCCGCAGACTATGCGAAGCAACTACGCGCCATCATGGAGCCCCAGAATGTCCGCTAGGCCACCGCGCCTTGGCAACCTTGCTAGGACCTCGATCCTGGTGATGTTCTGGCAGGGCATGCGGATGGCGTGCTTGGCTGCATGGATCATCCTCGGCGCTCGCGTTTTGGGGGCAACCGACTACGGCCTGTTCTCCGGCACGGTTGGCACGGCCTCGGCTCTTGCCGGCCTAGTCGGGCTGGGCAGCGGCATGCTGATGTATCAATACAGCACTGCGGACCACAGTAAGTTTCCCCGCTATTGGAAGCAGAGCCTTGTGCTCTGCGCCCTGAGCGCAGCGCCACTTTCCTTGGCCTTTTCTCTACTGACCGCTGGCTTGATGTCGTGGCCCGCACTCGGCCTTGTCGCGCTTTCGGAGATCATCGCATTCCCTATCGTCACCAATGCTGCATTCGCATTTTCAGCCAATGATCGTTTGGGCTGGGCCGCTGCCCTTCCCGCATTGAACGCAGGCATGAGGCTTGCAGCCATCTGCATCTTCGGGCTGCTACCGGTCGACCACAACCTGACGACCTATCTATTGCTGCACCTGGCCTCTTCGGCATGCAGCGCGGTGCTGGCCCTCATGCTGGTCCGGCGAATACTGCGCCCCGGCCCAGCACACCTGCAGATCGGACGCAGCGATCTGGCTCATGGTACGGGACACGCCGCTGCCTGGAGTTCTGCCGTTGCCGTGACTACGCTGGATAAATCGCTCGTCCTGCATGCAGGTGGAAGCGAGCTAGCCGGCTTGTATGCTGCGTGCTATCGCATCGCGGCGGTAATTGCGATGCCACTCGATGCAATGGTCATGTCAGCGATGCCGCGGTTGTTCCGTGCGCAACCAGTGTCCCCCCAGCATCTACACCTGATCGTTTCAATGATCTTGGTCGCGACGGCGTATGGAACGCTGGGGGGCCTCGTGCTGTGGTGTACCGCCAGCATCTTGCCCTCCGTGCTCGGTATTGAGTTCTCTGCTGCCATTCCCGGCCTGCAATGGATGGGCCTGTTCATCATCGGCTACAGCCTGCGCCAAATCGCCTGTAATGTGCTGATTGGACGTGGCAAGAAAATGCATCGATTCGTCATCGAGACTCTCGGGCTGGTGATAATGACCTTGATCGCCGCAGCCTGGATTCCTGCACACGGACTGTTGGGAGCGGTTTGGATGATCATCGTCGCCGAAGCACTGATGGCAATGGCCGCATGGTTGACTGTGATTTTCAGTCCCGGCCCTGAAGCCGCTCAATTGCCAAGCTGAAGAGCTCCAGATACGCCTCACAGGCTGCATCGATGGAGAATGCCTTGCTACGTTCGCGAAGATCTTCAGCAGCCACCTGCCGCCTTCCATTCAGCACATTCCTCATGGCCTGGGCCAATGCATGCGCATCTCCCACAGGCACCAGTTGACCAAACTGACCGCCGCCCAGGACTTCCGAAGGACCGTGTGGGCAGTCGGTAGCAATCACCTGAACGCCGCAGCTCATGGCCTCGACCAGAACATTGCCAAACCCTTCGTAGTCTGACGGCAGCACCAGCGCCGTGCTTCGGGCCATCCAGGGCAGCGCATCCTCCACCCGCCCCAGCAGCGCGCAGTCGCTCTGGAATTTGCTCCTCTCAATCCACTGGGCCACACGCGCACCTTCCGGCCCCTGTCCCAGTATGAGCAAACGTGCCGGATGGGTGGCTCGCACCAGCACAAATGCCTCCCAAAGAAGATCGAGGCGCTTCTCCGGTGAAAGGCGCCCCGCATAAATAAAAACGGGAACATCGTCATGCGGGAAGGGCCACGCCTGAGAAATGTGCCTTGCCTGCACACCCTCCGTACTGACCAATGGGTTGTGAATCACTCGTATTCCGGAGCGAGGGAGCTTCAGCTCAGACGCCATTTCTGCCGCCAACGCCACAGAAACAGCGACCAGACCCTGGGACCGCGTCAGCATGCCCCGCATCGCCCAACGAATCAATTCCAGTTTGAGCCTGACAAACCCACGAGCCGCCCGCCTGGGCCCTGACAGCGAAAGATGCTGAGCCACAACGACTGCCGTAGAAGGATAGAGAATGCGGCGCCAGAAGGTGACCCATACCGCAATGTCGTTGGAGGTAGTGACCACGACGCGTGGCCGCTCACGTCGGATGCGCAAGGGCAATCCAAGGAGCATCTGCCAGGCACCGCGCGGAGCGATGAACGTCACTTCACCATTGTCACCCGGCCCATTCAGATCACGCCCGGCGATGATACTCACCGAGCATTTTCTCTTCTTGAAGCCACGCGCGAGGTTCAATTGCACGCGCTCCAATCCGCCGGCTTCCCAGCGGCTGGCCAGCAGCCAGATCATGCAACCTCCAAGGCCCGGACCGGCCCTGCAATGCAGATCACATCCTGATAGTCACGCAGATCCTGAACACCGATCCGAACCAACCGCCGCCTCGCCTCCAAGCGATAGAAGCGATAGCCCAATGGCGATAGCAGCTCCAGAATCTCCCGACTATGGTATCCAGCGGCCAGGCTGGAGCGCTCCTGCACTTCCACCGCAATTATCGGCAGGAAGCGTCGTAGCGTTTCGATCCCCCCCTGCAGACAGGGCAACTCACCGCCTTCAATGTCGACCTTCAATAGGTCCAGCCGTGACAGGCCAATACGCCGTACGAGTTCGTCCAGCGTCGTGATGTCGACCATTCCAATGCGCTGGTCGACGCCCTCGGTTCCATGCAGGCTCCCCAGCCCCAGATTAACTTCATCCACATCATGCTGTCCGTAGGACGCATAGATCGCCTGCCGGCCAACCTCTCCCGCCAAGCCCTGCTGATGGACCTGCACTATCCCCTGCAGCCCATTGCGCCGCACATTCAATCGCAATTCGTCAGCAATCCCGGCTATCGGCTCCAATGCGACGACATGACCGGCACTGCCCACTCGATTCGCGCAGACCAGGCTAATCTCCCCGATGTTGGCACCCACATCGATCACGGTCATTCCCCGCTCGAGGAGACGGTCGAGGAGAGAGACGAGGCGAAGGTTGTAGTAGCCCATCCAGAACATGCGACGCTGCATATGCTCGGCAAGATCGAGGGTCATGATGAACCGGCCATCGAAATCGCGTACGGTCTGCCGCCCGCGGGCCCGACGGAACAGGCGGCGCAGCATGCTCTGCACCCAGCCCGGCCGCTCCCCGATGCGCAGCTGATTACCCACCTGCCTCAGCGCTGTTGCAAATCCCATGCCCCCCCCCGCAGGTGACTTCCCACCTTCAACTGGCCCATGATGATGCACTACCCATCTGATTTTCCATACAGGTCAGTCCATGCATGTCCTCATGCTCAGCAAGCGGCAGTACACCGGACGCGACCTCATCGACGACCGCTATGGCCGACTCTGGGAAATCCCGGAAGCACTTGCGCGCCGTGGGCATGCCATCAGCGGAATCGCACTGAGCTATCGGCATCGAGATTCCGGGAATTTCCTGTCTGCGGCAGGGGTTCAATGGCGTTCCATCAACGCTCTTTCACTCGAGACCATCCAGTTAGAACGTGCTATCAGGCGACTTCACCAGCAGCACCCTATCGATGTCCTCCTGACAAGCTCTGATGCACCATGCACCGTGCTCGGTGCAAGCTTGGCGAAGCACATCCATACTCCTCACGTTGCAGATCTCTACGACAATTACGAATCTTTCGGACTCAGCCGGATCCCAGGCATGCGCGCCGCGTTCCGTCGCGCATGTGCGGGCTCAAAGGCAATCAGCGCAGTAACACATGCCCTGGCTGATCACGTGAAATCCACCCTTTCAACACCTATCCCAGTACATGTCATTGGCAACGGAGTCCGCCGGGATCTGTTTCATCCGATCGACAAACGTGTCAGCAGGGAGATGCTTGGTCTTCCCGTGAAGGCTCGCCTAATTGGCTGTGCCGGCGCCCTCGATCAAAGCAGGGGGATTGAAGATCTATTCCGAGCATTCCAGACACTTTCAGAGCGCCACCCCGACATCCACCTCGTCATTGCCGGCCCCAGGGATGCCACCCTTCACCGCTACCCACATCCCAGGATCATCGATTTCGGCGTCATCGGCTGGAAGCAGGTCCCGTTACTAATCAATTCACTCGATGTATCAGTAGTCTGCAATCGCAATTCAGGGTTTGGGCGTTTCTGCTACCCATTGAAGCTAGCGGAATCGATTGCCTGTGGTGTGCCGATCGTCGCCTCAGACGTTGGTGACACACGACGGATCGGCGGGGGCGCAATACGCGTATACGCCCCCGGCGACATCAATGATCTCGTAGAATCCATCGATCTTCAGCTTCAGATGCCGCTTTCCAATACCGCCCTGAGGGCCTTCGACTGGGAAGAGCGAGCCATTCAGATGGAAGCGCTTCTTCTAGAGGCGACACGCTCAAATCACCCCTGAACTCTCGTTCAAGCCCCGGGACCGGACTGTCGTCTAGCGACAGGATGTGGGCACATACCGGGCGTCCAACCCTCCACAAGACCAGTTCACCGCCCCGTTGGTATCGCTCGCGGTAAGAACTAGTGTCTGTCCGGCGACCTTCGCGCTGGCCGAAGAAGCAAAGGCCACCGAGATCGATCCGGTACCGTCAACGGTCACCGATCGGACGAATCTTCCGGAGACCGACCCTGGAGCAGCCATGCCCGCGGCGCGATTGTCGGCAGGAAACTGCCCATGGTCGGAGTAGTAGGTGGCTATTGCCTCCTTGGCCCCGGTCGACAACGAGAGCCCCTCAGCTACCTGTCCTCGAGCAACATAGTCCTGGTAGGCCGGCAGCGCAATTGCCGCCAGGATGGCGATGATAGCAACCACGATCATGAGTTCGATCAAGGAAAATCCACGCTGATTCATGTACTACTCCCCTGTTGTTTGTTGGCTCGCCACCAGCCAATGCTCCAGGCCCTCAATGTCCCGGTCATATGCATGGCGATGATTGACGGCTCGCAGGATCCCCAATCCTTGCCTAGCCTCACTGACCTGAAGCAAGTTCGATGCCAATCCCATCCTCAGCAACCAAAGCCGGCATCCCAGGTCCTCCGGCGAGATCTGCACGGCCTCACGAATGAGCCTCATCGCTAGAGACGGATCTTTCATCACGTTGAAGGCGTAATTGGAGAACACTACCCGGACCCTCGACGATTGAGGATTCTCTGCAGTTGCGGTCGACAACAGAGCAAACAGTGCCTGCTCTTCAACTGGCCTGCACCCCCCCTCAACCCGGCATGCGACGATCGCTTCAAGCGCCCCGACTTCCTGTGGTCCCAATGACCGCCTGGATATCTTCCGCTCAAGTGAACCCCATATCTCCCGGGGCTGCGCCCGCCCTTGATGCGACTTGAGAATGATCAGTGCCTGCTCGGGAAGTGGCGAACTACCGGGCAATGAGGCCGCATGCGTAAACTCCTTCTCAGCCAGCGCCCAGGCCGGGGAGGCAGGATCGGCGGGGGCCGATGCCAGCAGTGCTCGTCCAAGTTCATAACCGGCCCGCGAAGAATCAGGATTACGGTTGGACAACGTGAGAGCAAGGCGCATTGGATCTGCCCACGTCTGCACCTGGATCCACCCCATGGCCGCAACAAAAAGCAGCAGGACTCCCCCTACCGTACGGCGTGCCTCAACGGTCCACCTCTGCATCACCGCGGCCAGTGGTTGCACCAGGGCAAGAGCGATACCCACGATTGCCAGGTAGTTCCGATGTTCAAATGCCAACTCCAGCGGCACAACGTTACTGGTCAGCAAATGGCTGGCAAAGAACCATCCGATGCCAAGTGCCGTCAGGGGCCAGCGCTTGCGCAGCCCCCAAGCCGCTGTCGACAGCGCGACCAGCGCCAGCACCGGAACTATGAAAGTAGTTGAACGCCAGGATGGCGGGACCTGTGCATTGTCGTAATAGAACTTCAACGACTCGGGCCAGGGAAGCATGATCTGCTGAAGGTAGTTCAGCAGAATCGCCGGTTGCGAGTACAACCGGCCTGCCAAGCTGAAATCACGTGCCGAGTAGCGTTCCGGCGCCAGGGCGCCAGGCAGAATCACTGCGAAATATAGAAAGATCGCCCCTATCGCTCCAAAGGCATATAGGAGGGAAATTGCGCGCGCGCGTGTTCCATCCGGATTCCGGAACTTGAGGAGAAACACCTCGATCAAGAGTGTGTAAGCTGGAATGAGTATCGCGGTCTCTTTGAAGCCCAAGCCAATCCCGGCTCCGAACACCGCACAGCACCACCAGAGCAACGACGCCCGGGACCAGGGAGCGCTGCCGCGCGCCTTGAGATAGCAGAGAAGCGCGATCAGGACTCCCGTCGCCCCTCCTATTTCCATGCGCTGCACGACATAAAGGACGGTAGACACCTGCAATGGATGAACCATCCACGCGGTGGCGACCATGAAGGCCGTCAAGCGCACCTGTGACCACGAAATGCTGAGCACTCGCCTGATCAGCATGGACGCCAGGGCGAACACCAGCACTGAATTCAGGAGGTGTAGAGCCAACCCGGTCGCCTTCATCGGCCAAGGCGCCAAGCCAGTAAAGTAGTAATTCAGGCCGAAACTGAGAATTGCCAATGGACGGCCCACGTCGCCCGTGACCCCATTGCCCATGACCTGCGCGATGGAAGTAAAGTCCATCGAGGTCAAGCGCCAATCCGGATCGTCCACCAGATTGGGAAAGTCATCAAAGATGAACCCCCCATTCAAGCCATTCCAGTAGACGCCCACACCCAGCAGCGCCAGCAGGACAAGACCCACCAGAGGCAGCAGTCGCTGAGCAGGCACACTTCGCATCGAATAGAACTCCCCTTGCCCCAAAAAGAAAGGGCCGCAAAGCGGCCCTTTCCCCATACCGCTATGCCGTCTGCGCGATTAGCGGCAGGACGACGGACGGTACTTGGCGTCGATGGTCGTGGCGGAGCCCTTGCAGTCCCAGGTGATCGAGCCGCCAGCGTCTGCCGGGACCAGCGCAAAGTCGCGACCGGCGACCTTGGAGCTCACCGAGCCCGAGCCCTTCATCTTGGCGGTAATCACGCCGTTGGCACCAACGGTCACGCTGGCCACGTACTTGCCGTTGATCGACGACGCGCCAGCAAGGCCGGCCATTGCATTGGTGGTCGGGAAGGCGCCCTTGTCGGCGTAGTACTCGGTAACAGCGGTCTTGGCACCCGAGCTCAGGGTCATCGCTTCGGAAACCTGCGAGCGTGCCACATAGTCCTGGTAAGCCGGCAGCGCGATGGCAGCCAGGATGGCGATGATCGCAACAACGATCATCAGTTCGATAAGGGTGAAGCCCTTCTGGTTCTTCATTTGGTACATCCCCAAGATAAGTGGTGGTTGATTTCAGAAGTCAGGATCGGTCTGACCAGTGGTCAGCTGAGCGGGTCCTGCCCCCTGCGGGTGGATCAACGCAGGTTGCGTGCCAACCCCGGCACGCCTCCCCCTGGATTTCCCCGCGCCCATGATGGCAGCTATTTCACGGATGGGAACCCCCCGGATGCGAATCTGCGATGGACGCGGCAATGTGACGCAGTGCGTCACCTTTGGTCGGCACCCGGCACGAATTCGCATGATGGTGCCCCCAACAACTGCCCAGACGGGCACGAACCCGCTACCATCGACGGCTAGACGCCCGCCTGGGGATGGCGGGTCTTGGGGAGCCGATATGTCTGTCAGTCGCAGTGCGATCAAGAAGGAGCCCGTGGCGCGCAGCACCACGGACCTGCAGCCGTTTGTCTGGGAGGGGACGGACAAGCGGGGTGTGAAGATGAAAGGGGAGCAGGCCGCGAAAAACGCGAATCTGCTGCGGGCCGAGCTGCGCCGCCAAGGCATCACCCCGGGCACGGTCAAGCTAAAGCCCAAGCCACTGTTCGGCGCAGCCGGCAGCAAGATTTCGCCGAAGGACATTGCATTCTTCAGCCGCCAGATGGCGACGATGATGAAGTCCGGTGTGCCGATCGTCTCAGCGCTGGACATCATCGCCAGCGGGCACAAGAACCCGCGCATGAAGAAGATGGTGGACGGCATCCGCACCGATATCGAGGGCGGATCGTCCCTTCATGAGGCAATCAGCAAGTATCCGGTGCAGTTCGACGAGCTCTATCGCAACCTGGTGCGTGCAGGTGAAGGCGCCGGTGTATTGGAGACGGTGCTTGATACCGTGGCCAACTACAAAGAGAACATCGAAGCCCTGAAGGGCAAGATAAAAAAGGCTCTGTTTTACCCTGCAATGGTCATTGCGGTAGCGCTCTTGGTCAGCTCGATCCTGCTGATCTGGGTGGTTCCGCAATTTGAGGACGTCTTCAGGGGATTTGGCGCTGATCTGCCAGCATTTACTCAGATGATCGTAGCCGCATCCCGGTTCATGGTCTCTTGGTGGTGGCTGATCGCGATCATCGTCATCGGCAGCATCGTAGGTTTCACCATGGCCTACAAACGCTCGCCGAAGATGCAGCACGGGATGGATCGCTTGATCCTGAAAGTGCCAGTCATTGGCCAGATCATGCATAACAGCTCGATTGCCCGCTTTGCCCGCACGACCGCTGTGACTTTCAAGGCTGGCGTACCACTGGTAGAAGCCTTGGGCATTGTTGCAGGCGCTACCGGCAATACGGTTTACGAGCATGCCGTATTGCGCATGCGCGATGACGTCTCGGTCGGTTACCCGGTCAACATGGCCATGAAGCAGACCGCCCTGTTCCCACACATGGTCATCCAGATGACGGGTATCGGTGAAGAGGCGGGTGCCCTGGACGCCATGCTGTTCAAGGTGGCCGAGTACTATGAGCAGGAGGTCAACAATGCCGTTGATGCCTTGAGCAGCCTGCTCGAGCCGATGATCATGGTGTTCATTGGTATCATCGTCGGCGGCCTGGTCATTGGCATGTACCTCCCCATCTTCAAATTGGCATCGGTGGTCTGACGCATACATGGCATTTCTCGACCAGCATCCCGGCCTCGGCTACCCCGCCGCGGCCGCCCTGGGGCTGCTGCTGGGCAGTTTCCTCAACGTCGTCATCCTGCGCCTGCCCAAGCGGCTGGAGTGGCAGTGGAAGCGCGATGCGCGCGAGGTCCTGGAGGAACCGGACTTCTACGAGCCCCCACCACCGGGGATCGTGGTCGAGCCCTCGCATTGCCCGCACTGCAAGCACAAGCTGAGCTGGTACGAGAACATCCCGCTGTTCAGCTGGATCATCCAGGGCGGCAAGTGCCGCCACTGCAAGGCGCCGATCTCGTTGCAGTACCCGCTGGTCGAGGCCCTGACCTCGGTGCTGGTGCTGGCCTGCGTCTGGCAGTTCGGTTTCGGCTGGCAGGGCTTCGGCGCCATCGTGCTGACCTGCTTCCTGATCGCCCTGTCCGGCATCGACCTGCGCACCCAGCTGCTGCCCGACCAGTTGACCCTGCCCCTGATGTGGCTGGGCCTGATAGGCAACATCGACAACCTGTACATGCCGGCCAAGCCTGCCTTGGTCGGCGCGGCGGTGGGCTATCTGTCGCTGTGGATGGTGTGGTGGCTGTTCAAGCAGCTGACCGGCAAGGAAGGCATGGGCCACGGCGATTTCAAGCTGCTGGCCGCCCTCGGCGCCTGGTGCGGGCTGAAGGGCATCCTGCCGATCATCCTGCTGTCGTCGGTGCTGGGCGCCATCATCGGTTCGATCTGGCTGTACACCCGTGGCCGTGACCGCGCCACGCCGATCCCGTTCGGCCCCTACCTGGCGATCGCGGGCTGGCTGTACTTCATGTGGGGCGCGCCCGTGGTGGAGCAGTACCTGGTGATGAGCGGACTGCGCTGAGGGGAATCCCCATGAGCCGGTATGTGGTGGGCCTGACCGGCGGCATTGCCGCCGGCAAGAGCGAGGTGACCCGGCGCTTCGAGGCGCTGGGCATCGTGGTGGCCGACGCCGATCTGGCCGCCCGCGCGGTGGTTGCCGCCGGCAGCCCTGCCCTGGGCCGCATCGCCGAGCGCTTCGGCGCCGACATGCTGCAGGCAGACGGCGGCCTGGATCGGGCACGCCTGCGGGCCCACGTGTTCGCCGACCCGACCGAACGGGCGGCGCTGGAAGCGATCACCCACCCGGCCATCCGCCTGCTGATGCAACAGCAGTGCGCGCAGGCCACCAGCCCCTATGCGATTGCCGCCATTCCGTTGCTGACCGAGGTCGGTGGGCGGCAGGCCTACCCGTGGCTGGACCGGGTATTGCTGGTGGACGCGCCCGAGGCCGTGCAGCACGCCCGGCTGATGCAGCGCGACGGCATCGACGCCGCGCTGGCCGACAAGATGATCGCCGCCCAGGCCACCCGTGCGCAGCGGTTGGCACTGGCCGATGATGTGGTGGTCAACGATGGCCACCCGGAGGACCTGCAGGCGCAGGTGGAACAGCTGCATGAGCGGTATCTGGGGTTGGCTGGGGGTTGAGTCCTGGTTGCCGGCCAGCGGCCGGCACTACCGAAGCGCATCCGCGCATTGCGGCGATCTACCCGGCGCCACCGTGGAACTGCTGTAGAGCCGAGCCCACGCTCGGCTGCGATCATCAAGCCGAGCATGGGCTCGGCTCTACAAAGCGTTCTGCATCCACGCATGGCGTGGACCTACTCCAGCTGCAGGCGGGCATAGCGGGCCAGTTCTCGTGCGCCGAGCAGCAATCCGTCGACGACATCCGGGCTGAGCTGCTGGTGTGCACCGCCCTGCTCGCGGGCGGCTTCGGCGGCGTGCAGCACCTGCATGAGTGCATTCAAGCCAGCCAGGGTGCGGCTGAGACCGGCCATGGTGGCCGCCTGGGCAGGGCTGAGGCCCTGCGCTTCCAGCCGTCGGCCGTCAGCTGCATCGCGCCCGTCCATGCGGGCCAGCAGCGCGGGCAGCAGATCCCTGGGATCATCGAGCAGGGTTTCGATGCGCTCGGCGACGTCGGCGGGGAGCAGGTCGGCGGCTTCGCCGATCAGTGCGTGCAGTTGGGGGAACAATGGGCGTGCGGACATGGTGAATCTCCTCGCAGTCGGCGAGCCACCTGCGGATGCAAGGTGGCGGACGGTGCGGGTTGGCGTACCGGAGACCCAACAACTCAAGCGCGAGGAAAAAGACTCCAGCGGATTCTGATGAATCCCCACGCACCATCCGCCGAAACAAGGCAGCCGATGCATTTTCCATGATGAGCCGCAGCACACCCGGAGCGCTTGAGTTGAAGGTTTTTTTCAGGACGCCAATCCCGGCCAGGGCACCTGCCCCGGCCGCCCCATCTGGCCATCACGCAGCGCTGTGATCTGTAAGGAAGTTCTCAAGCCGCAGTTGGGTGCACGAATGCGTGCATGCGGACACGCGCGCGGCGTGGCGGCGATCACGGTGATGTCGTGTTGGGCTTGTGGCGCATCACGTCTGCGAAGCTAATTCGATGGCACAAGCGACACAGAGCGCAAAACGAACCCGCTGTAGAGCCGAGCCTATGCTCGGCTCCGGGAAGCCACCGCAGCCGAGCGCGGGCTCGGCTCTACAAAAGTGGAGCACCCACCAAAGCAGGGGCCCTTACAACGGCTTCGGCGAGAACGTCAGCGTGGCGATCACGCCGCGCTCGCCGCCGGGGCGCACGCTCACCTGCCAGCCATACAGATCGCACAGGCGGCTGACGATCGACAGGCCGATGCCGCCGCCCTGCGAATGGCCGGCGTGCGTGCCGCGGTAGCCGCGCTGGAACAGTTTGGCCGCATCCTCTTCGCTCAGGCCAGGGCCGCTGTCGGTCACGGACACCGAATTGCTACCGACAAAGACGCGCACTTCGCCATCCTGCGAGTACTTCACCGCATTGCCGATCAGGTTGCCCAGCGCCACCGACAAGGCCGCCTCCGGCGCATCGATCACCAGATTGCGCTCGCCTTCCAGTGCCAGCTCCAGTGGCTTGCCGCCCAGCTGTGCGCGGTGGGCGTCCAGCAGCTGTTCGGCCACGCGGGCGACGTTGCTGGTGCCCTGCCCGCGTTCGTTGCGCGACAGCAGCAGCAACGCGCCGATCAGGTCGCTGCACTGCTGTTCGGCACGCTGGATGCGCTGCAGGCGCTGCAGCACCTTCTCATCCAGGCCGGGCCGGGTCAGCAGCAGTTCGGTGGCGCCACGGATCACCGCCAGCGGCGTTCGCAGCTCGTGGCTGACGTCAGCATTGAACTCACGGTCGCGCTGCACCACTTCGGTCAGCCGCGACGAATAATCATCCAGCGCCTGCGCCAGCTGCCCCACTTCGTCATCGGGGAACCGTGGCGCCAGCGGCTCGGGCTCGCTCGTGCCGCCGCGATAGGCACGCAGCCGCGCGGCCAGGTCCGATACCGGCTTCATCACCTTCGAGGCCGACCACCAGCCCAGCACCAGCGACAACAGGCTGAACACCAGCACGGACAGCACCAGCGCGCGGTTGAGCTGCTGCCCGCCGCGCACGCTGTCGGTCATGTCGTAGGCCAGGAACGCCCAGGCGTCAGGCGTCTTGCGCACGGCCAACTTGTAGGAATAGCGCTGGCCGCGCTCGTCCACGCCGCCCATGTTGTACAGGCCATCCTTGAACTCGTACCAGTCCGGCTCTTCCTCGCGCAGCGCCTCGAACTTGTCAGGCTTGATCAGGCGCGCACGCATCTGCTGCACGGGCAGGTCGGGGTTGCGATCCGGGCTCTCGTAGAACCGCCGCACGTACTCGTTGATGTTGCGGTTCATCACGTCTTCGACCAGCTGGTTTTCCACGCGCATGCGGGCCCAGTTGGTGGCGAACGCGAACAGTGTCGTCAGGCAGAAGCCCAACAACACGAACGAGACGATGATGCGGCTGCGCAGGCGCCGCCGATACGGCGAACGCCGGCGCTCCCCCTTGGTTGCCACGGAATCAGGCTTCCGGGGTGGCGATGCGGTATCCGATGCCATGGCGGGTCTGGATCAGCGGCACTTCAAACGGCTTGTCGACCACCGCACGCAGGCCGTGGATGTGGACACGCAGCGAATCCGAGTCGGGCAGCTCTTCGCCCCAGACGCGGGTTTCCAGCTCCTGGCGGGTGACCACGGCCGGCGCGGCTTCCATCAGGGCCTGCAGGATCTTCAGCGCGGTCGGATTGAGCTGCAGCAGCTTGCCCTGGCGACGCACTTCCAGCGTGTCCAGGTTGTATTCCAGATCGCCGGTTTCCAGCACGCGGGTCTGCACGCCCTTGCCGCGGCGCGACAAAGCGTTCAAGCGCACTTCCACTTCCTGCAGCGCGAACGGCTTGATCAGGTAGTCGTCGGCGCCGGAGTCGAAACCGGCCAGCTTGTTGTCCAGCGAGTCGCGGGCGGTCAGCATCAGTACGGGGGTCTGCTTGCGCGCTTCGTTGCGCAGCTTGCGGCAGACTTCAATGCCGTCCATGCCCGGCAGGTTCAGGTCCAGAACGATGGCGTCGAACTCGTGGACCACCGCCAGGTGCAGGCCGGTCACGCCGTCGGCGGCGAAGTCCACGGTGTGGCCACGATCCTCAAGGTAGTCGCCAAGGTTGGCGGCGATGTCGCTGTTGTCTTCGATTACGAGAATGCGCACTGGGACCTCTGGTTCTTGAAGGGTCGTCGGGGGGCCAGGCCCACCCGCTCAGGATGCCCCTGTGCGGGTGGACGCGACGTCTACCTGCTGAACGATACAGGTTCCATTCTTAACATTTCGTACCGACGGGGCGACACCGGCAAATGCCCCCGGAGCGAGCGATCAGCGGCTGATGCGCTGCTGGTCGGTCAACGCCTGGCGACTGTCTTCCTGGGCCTTGCGACGCTGGGCCACGGTCAGGCAGACGCTGGTCGGCATGTTGCTGCCGGTCAGGCGCTCGCGGCGGCAGATCATGCGGCTGTCGGCCTGGGCGCGGGTCATGATGGTGTTGACGATCTCCTGCTCGTTGAACAGGTCGTTGCGCTCCTGCGCCGCCAGCTCATCCACCTTCTCGCGGCCATTCATCTTGATCCGGATCCGGTTCAGCGCCTGCTGCACGCGGCTCTTGTCCTCCAGCCCGATCTCGCTGTAGTCCTCGCTGCCCATGGCCGTTTCAACGCGGCGGATCTGTTCGGATACCGGGGTGAAGGAATCCATCTGCACGGTGTCCTTCTGCGCCTTGGCCTGCACGGTGGCCACCAGGCCGAGCGACAGCACCAGGGCGAGCGTAGTGGTGCGGTACATGACGAGCTCCATGTTCGTCCATGAATAGGGTCTCGACTTTACGGTTCCGCCGATGCGTCCACAAGGGACGCACGGCAGGGTGACCGATGGCGACCTGCGACCGGTCCAACCACGGTTACGGCTTGTAGTTGTTGAAGCGCTGGTTGTCGTTGAGCGTCTTGCGGCTGTCTTCCTGCGCCTTGCGGCGCTGGGCCACGGTCAGGCAGACGCTCTGCGGCATGTTGCTGCCGGTGGTGCGCTCGCGGCGGCAGACCATGCGGCTGTCGGCATGGGCGCGGGTCATGATCGTGTTGATCACTTCCTGGTCGTTGAAGATCTGGGTGCGATCCTGCGGGCTGACCTGTTCGATGCGTTCGTGGTCGCCCATCTTGATCTTGATGCGGCCCAGCGCCTGCTGCACGCGGCTCTTGTCTTCCAGCCCGATCTCGCTGTAGTCCTCGCTGTTGATGGCCGCCTCAACGCTGCGGATCTGTTCGGCCACCGGTGCATTGGCGTCGAACTTCACCTGTGCCTTCTCGGGCTTGGCGTGTCCGGTGGTGGCCAGTGCCAGGCCCAGCATCAGGGCGACGGGAATCATGCGCTGCATCGTTACCTCCAGGTTCTTCCATGAGTGGAACATCGATCCTGCGCTGCCGCCGATGCGCCGTCACGGCACGGTCGGCGAGGCCACAGGCCAGTGTGCGCTCAACGCCCGGCGGGCGGTGGGCTGAGCGTGTTGTAGCTGCGCTGGTCGTTGATCAGCGCCTTGCCTTTCTCTTCGATCCGGCGCCGTTCGGCCACGGTCAGGCAGCGGCTCTTGGGCATGTTGCTGCCGGTGGTGCGTTCGTACCTGCAGATCTGCCGGCTGTCGTCATGGCCACGCGCCATCAGGGTGTTGATGCGTTCCTGCTCGTTGAAGACCTCGGCCTGCAACTGCGGCGGCAGTTCCTGCACGGTCTGGCGCTCGCCCAGGTGCTGGCGGATGCGCGACAGCGACTGCTGCACCTGGCCGCGATCCTCGGCAGACAGCTCGGCATAATCGGGGGCGGCCAGCGCGGTTTCCACCTGGCGCATCTGTTCGGCGACCGAGCCCTGCCGGTCCATCTGTACAGCGGCTTTCTCCGGCTTGGCGGCAACAGCGCCAGACAGGCCCAGCAGCAACGCGATCGTCATGATGCGGTACATCGCCAACCTCCCGATCCATCCCGGAACGAAGGGCCAACTCTACGACCGTCACGCGGCCTCCACAAGAGACCTTGGGCACAGAGCCGACAGGCATAAAAAAGGCCCAGACGGTGAACCCGCCTGGGCCTGAAGTCGTATCCCGATACCGATCCTGCTGAGAGGCAGAGCTGCGGTTCGCTGAAGCCTACGCCGACGCCGATTAAAGCCTCGTTAAAGCCGTGACTCATCCACCCATGAGAATCACAACCCCATGAATAATCAGGGCTTTTTGATCTTCTCTACGTGTTCGATGATGCGTGTGGCCACGTCGACTCCGCAGGCCGCTTCGATGCCTTCCAACCCGGGCGTGGAGTTGACCTCCAGCACCAGCGGGCCGCGCGCGGAGCGGATCAGGTCCACGCCGCACACCGACAGGCCCAGCGCCTTGGCCGAACGCACTGCCACCTGCTGCTCGGCACGGCTGGCCTTGGCCGCCACGGCGGTGCCGCCAGCGTGCAGGTTGGAGCGGAAATCACCCTCCGGTGCCTGCCGCTGCATCGACGCCACCACCTGGTCGCCGACCACGAAGCAGCGCAGGTCGGCCCCCTTGGCCTCGCCGATGAATTCCTGCATCAGGAAGTTGGCGTACAGACCGCGCAGGGCCTCGACGATGCCGCGCGAGGCACTGGCCTTCTCGGTCAGGATCACGCCACGCCCCTGGGTGCCTTCATTGAGCTTCACCACATGGGGTGGCGGACCGAGCATGGACAGCAGGTCGACGGTGTCATCGGGGTTGTCGCCGAACACGGTGACCGGCATGTCGATGCCCTTGGCCGCCAGCAGCTGGTGCGCGCGCAGCTTGTCGCGCGAACGCAGGATGGCATCGGACGGATTGGGCGTGCGCGCGCCCATCAGTTCGAACTGGCGCAGCACGGCGGTGCCGTAGCGGGTGATGGAGGCACCGATGCGCGGAATGACCATGTCCACGCCGGTCATCGGCCGGCCCTTGTAGTGCATGGAAAAGCCATCGGCGGCGATGCGCATGTAGCAACGCAACGGGTCGAGGATGCGCACGGTATGGCCGCGCGCGCGTGCCGCCTCGACCAGCCGACGGGTGGAATACAGGGAGCTGTTGCGGGACAGGATGGCGAGCTTCATCGCGGAGGGATCGGTCGGCAGGCGCGCAGCATAGCGCGGGCGTGTGGCGGGCGGATGATGCCCGTCGCCGACGATCTCGAGCGTTGTGGGTGAAGCTTCAGCTGTCCCGTTCAGCACTGACCTGGAAGCCACGGGCGGCCTCGCCCAGCGCCGCCACGCAGGCCATCTGCAGGGCGGAATTGCTGAACGCCTGCTGGTAGATCTGCTCGAGCAGTTCCGCGGCCTTGGGACCACCGGCACGCCCGAGCGCGCGCACGGCCTCAAGCTGCTTGTTCGAGCCGACGCCGGCGGAAAGAAAAATCCTGTGGATGCGCTCGACGACGTCGTCCCGGCAGTTCATGGAAGGCAGCTCCTGATCAGTATCCGCTCACGCTAGTCGGTCAGCGCCGGCCTGCCCATGGGAAAAGTTTGAAGCGTTACGCGCCATCTCGGCAGCACCGCTTCCGCTTCGGCTGCCAGGGAGCGGGGAGGTTCTGGTCAGGAAACGCCCGTAGCACCTGCACATACAGTCGCCGTCAGGGACACCTGCCGGGCGCCGAGACCTGGGGCCAGCGCGCTCGCGGCGTAGTGAGGCACCCGCGTGAGTGGCTGACATAGCGCTGCAAGCCGAGCGCCCGCGCCACATGCGCCGCCATCGAATCCCGGCTGGCCCCAGACGCTTGATCAGCGGGCACTGTGGCAATGTTCGGGCACCGCAGGCCCGAACAGTCTGTCCGCACCTCGGTTGGAGATATCCACCGCATGCCGGGCCCTCTCACGCATATCCGACTGGTACTGCGCCAGCGCATTCGAAATGGAGAGCGCGCCACGGTCGGCGTCCAGCATCAGCTCGGCCAGAGCGGCCGCGTCGGCGAGTGCAGTGTTTGCACCCAACCCACCTGCTGGCGTCATCGCGTGGACAGCATCGCCCAGCAGCGTTGCCGGCCCGACCGACCATGGCACTTCAGGACGCCCACTGCGGATCGGGAGCATCGCGGTATCCCCGACCTTGCTCTGCTGCAGGATTTCCCGAAGATCGGGGTGCCAGCCATCGGTCGCAGCCACTATCGCCTTGCGGATGTGATCCGGATCCGATCGATGATCCGACGCCACCCCGAAGCGGTCAGCGCGCCCGATCAGGCACCAATAGAGGTAGTCAGGTGTGGGCGTGACGCTGCAGCTGAGGTGAGCGCAGGCATGCTCCAGGAAGTGCCGGTCAAACTGCATCTGATCGAAGATGGCGGCGAATCTGTCTGCAAAGACGATAGTGGTTCCTTCGAGACGTGAATGGTTGCCGCCCAACCGGTCCAGATCTACTTTCCCGTAAATGCAGACTGCGCCGGTATCCACCGGCTGCGCATCCGGCGCCAGCTGGGAGCGGACCCGAGAATTGACACCGTCCGCACCTACCAGCACGTCACATGTCGACGCAGGACCACCGGACCGGAAACGCACTTCGGCCCTGCCATCGCTGGTCAATGCGTAGCGATCGAATGCGCGATCGAAATGGACACGGTCTTCGATCCCGCACATCAGGATCTCGCGCAGGGTGCGTCGATTGACGCTTACGTCCCCGCCCCCCTGTGCGCCGTCGTCCACGCTGTCGGCCGAGCGCCAGCTATCGGGCTTGCGGCCAGGGGCAGGCAGCAAACCTGGCGTGAGAAAGCGCCCTGATGTCGCCGTTGTCGAAACGGTTCCGCGGAAGAGATCGTACAGTTCTGGGGAGAGCGTTCGCGCCAGGGCCCGTTGACCCTCGGCGTCGATCCGGATGCGATAGCCCTGTGGCCGCGAGTTGAGCGTCTTGTCCGCCTCGAACACGTCGAATGCAACCCCGCCGCGCTTCAGCGCCTGCGCCAGCGCCAGGCCACCCAGACCGGCGCCGATGATGCTCACATGGATTCTGCTCACGGATTCTCCTGATAGTGGCCCCTCGGTTGCAGCTCGATGCCAGAGCCACGAGGTGATGGCTGAAGGGTTGCACGCGCACCGCATAGCCAAGTAACGTCATTTGGACCACAAATAGTGAAATTCGGCCAGCATGAGCAATGGCGTTACAGGCAGCACGGCGGACTTCAGTGAGATGCCTGACGGCCCGCTTCTCGTTGGCCTCAGGGGAGACGACAGCCCGGCACATGAGTTCCGGCTGGGGACGCGCGAATACGACTGGCACCAGCATGTGCGTGGCCAGTTGTTCTGTGTTGAAACCGGGTTGATCCAGGTCAATACACCGCAGGGCTCCTGGCTTCTTCCTCCCTATCGCGCAGGGTGGATACCACCCGGTGTGCGTCATGAGGTTCGCGTGAGTGGCGCGCTGAGTGGCTGGACGTTGCTGATGGCGCCCTCGTTCTGCAGCAACCTCCCTGCAACACCCTGCGTTGTCGCAATCAGTGACGTGCTGCGGGCACTGGCGCAGAGGACCACGGAATGGGACAAGCGCGCTTCGTTGACGCCTGAGCAGGAGCGCATCGCCACAGTCATTCAAGACGAAATCCGTCGGGCTCCGCACGAGTCCTTGCATGTGCCGATGCCCAGGGACCCCCGCCTTCTTCGCGTGGCCCGCGCTGTCCTGCGGGATCCGGGAAATCCCCGTACCCTCGAGGCGTGGGCATCGTCCGGGGCAATGTCATCGCGCACCCTGCGCCGCCTGACGCTTGCTGAGACCGGATTGAGTTTCGGCCAGTGGCGGCAACAGGTGAAGCTGATGCACGGTCTGGAGATGCTCGCGCGGGGCGTCCCGGTGGCGGAGGTTTCGGATGTTCTTGGCTATTCTTCGCCGAGCAACTTCATTGCGATGTTCCGCAGAGCCTTTGGCGATTCTCCGGCGCGCTACTTCTCCAGCAGAAATCAGCATGGCGCCTTCCGCTGACGGTATGCGACCCACTGCATAAACGGGTCGTGCCCGGCATGCAATGGGACCCTGCGCTTCAGGAAGAGTGCTGACGTCAGTACCGACGTCACGGCTGCCGACGCTTCAAGGCGTGGCGGGATTGGAGCGGGCGATGGGAATCGAACCCACGTCAGTAGCTTGGGAAGCTACAGCTCTACCATTGAGCTACGCCCGCAGTGCGCGGTGAAAGTCTATGCGCTTGGGCCAGTGTTGCGCAATGGCAGCATGCCGCAATGGGGTCAGAGCCGTTTCCTGGCGGAAACGGATCCGACCCCCGGCGCAACAGGTCAGAGCCCTTTCCTAGGCGGAAAGGGCTCCGACCCCGGCGGTTGCTGCTTAGAACGTGCCGCTGAAGTTGGCGAACAGGGTGGCATCCTGCGCGCGCTTCTGGCCGGTCGACGCGCTCAGGCCGAAGTTGCTCTGCAGGCCGAACAGTTCGGTGCGGGCACCCAGCACGACGGTGGCGTAGTTCTTGTCGAACTTCAGGCCCGGCACGCGGTAGCTGCCCAGTTCCGGCAGGGTCTGCAGCCAGGCGCTGGCCTGCTTGGTGTCCTCGAACTCGTGATCGTAGGTCACCTGGGCGTACGGCTTGAGGGTGCCGCCATCGAAGCGGGCCTGCCAGCCGATGCGGCCGACGGTCGAATCGACGTTCTGGCGGTCGTAGCCCAGTGCGGTGGCCAGGGTGCCAGCCGCAGCACTTTCGGTGTAACCGTCGATCTTCACCTTCTGCCAGATCACCGAGGCGATCGGGCCGTGGCGGAAGCCGCCTTCGGTGCCGAACTCGTAACCGGCGTTCAGGGCCGCGGTCAGGTTGCTGCCGTCCGGCGAACCACCATGCTCGCGGGTGGCCGGGCCCAGCTGGACCTTGCGGTTCACGTCATAGGACAGCCAGCTGTAGCTGACCTGACCGTTCACCCAGATGCGGTCGCCGTACCAGCCAGCGAACAGACCGGCCGAGGTGTCCTTCTGGGTGAAGTCGCCGCGGTTGTTGCCGAAGTCGGCGTTGAGGCGACCGAAACCGGCGAAGCCGCCGAACACCATGCCGTCGCGTGCCCAGTCGATACCGAACAGGCCGGCCGGGGCCAGCCCGTCGTACAGGTCGGCGTGGTCGTAGCGCTGCAGGTCACCCCGCACGCCACCCCACCAGGACAGGCCGTCAGCCGGACGACCGCCCAGGTGCATGCTGACCTGGTCGGCGCGCGAGCGGCCGATGGTCTGCGCCGAGTGGCTCAGCACCTGCTGCAGGCGCGGGCCTTCCAGCACCGAGACCGCGTACTGACCCAGCAGCTGATGACCGGCGGTGGTCGGGTGCACGCCATCGGCGAACAGGTAGGTGTTGGCCGCATCCGGGCTGACGTAGCTGGTCGGGTTGCAGGTCAGGATGCTCTGCGTCGAGTTGGCCGGATCGATCCTGCAGGCGGTGCTGGTGACGTTGGTGAAGCCGTACATGCCCGGGTTGGCGGCGACTTCGCCCAGCACGGTGAAGGTATCAAGCGGGATGAACTCGATGCCGGCCTGCTTCAGGCCGCCGTACAGCGCCTTGTTGTAGCCGGCCGACAGCGCGGTGGCGGCGGCGGCATTCGGACCACGGAAGGCCGGGGTCAGGCCGACGTTGGGCAGGTTCGGCACCAGCACGTACTCGGCACCGGCCTGCTTCAGCGCGCCGACCAGGGCGATCTGATCGGTGACGGCGGCGCCGATGATGGCCTGTGCCTGCGCCGGCGCAGCGGCGGCCGCGAACAGGTCATTGGCACCGCCCCACACCGTGTACAGGACGTTGGCGTCAGCCTTGCCGCCATTGGCAGCCAGATAACGCGCCGCCTGCGACTTCAGCGACGGGATGGTTCCCATCGGGCTCGCCACGTCCACGCCGACGCGGGCACCGCCGACTGCATAGTTGTCACCGCTCTGGCCGTTGCCGTTGGCGGCGCCATTAAGGCCGTAGTAGTTGGCGACCTGCTGCGCCCACACCCAACCCGGGTTGGTGGTGAACTGGCCGGTCACCGGACGCACATCGGCCGGCAGCAGCGGGCGGAAATAGCCGGCGTCGGTCAGGCTGTCGCCGAAGAACACGGCCTTGGAATACGGGGATTCGCCTGCCATGGCCGGAACCGCGGCCAGCGCGATCGCGGCCGCCATCAGGGAGCGGATCGGGCGTTTGCTGAGCAGCATGTAAGAAACTCCTGTGGGGATATCGTTGAGAACCCGGCGCACGTACGCCGGCGCACGGTGAATGGTTTCACTGCGCCGCGTTTTGCTCACGCTGCGCCGCCGCATGGATTGTCGCCCGGCAGCGCCGGACAACGCTGTGCCGGGGCTGGCGGCCGAGGCAATTTGCAAGGGTTCCGATCCGCGCAGGCCATAGGCGACAATGCGGTGATGAACATCCAGCTCAACGGCGAACCCCGTACCCTGCCCGCCTCGGCGACCCTCCACGACCTGCTGCAGGCCGAGCAGCTGCTGCAACGCCGGGTCGCGGTCGAGGTCAACGGCGAGATCGTCAGCCGCAGCCGCCATGGCGAGCACGTGCTGGCCGAGGGCGACGTGGTGGAGATCGTGCACGCGCTGGGTGGGGGCTGAGACCTATCCGCGCAGTGCTGGCCGCTGGCCGGCAATCCGACGCTGTCAGGCACCCTGCATTTGCCGGCCAGCGGCCGGCACTACCCATACCGATCCGCGGCCGGCACGCCATTGCGTGACCCCATCTTCAGGCGGATAAGCGATAATCGCGCCATGAACGTTCATGTCTCCCCCGATTCGCTGGTGATCGCCGGCAAGACCTATGGCTCGCGGCTGCTGACCGGCACCGGCAAGTTCAAGGACCTGGAAGAAACCCGCCTGGCGACCGAGGCCGCGGGCGCCCAGATCGTCACCGTGGCCATCCGCCGCACCAACATCGGGCAGAACCCGGGCGAGCCGAACCTGCTGGACGTGCTGCCGCCGGAACGCTTCACCATCCTGCCCAACACCGCCGGCTGCTACACCGCCGAAGACGCCGTGCGTACGTGCCGCCTGGCCCGTGAGCTGCTGGACGGCCACAACCTGACCAAGCTGGAAGTGCTGGGCGACCAGAAGACCCTGTACCCGGACGTGATGCAGACCCTCAAGGCTGCCGAGCAGCTGGTCAAGGACGGTTTCGAGGTGATGGTCTATACCTCCGACGACCCGATCCTGGCCAAGCGCCTGGAGGAGATCGGCTGCGCTGCGGTGATGCCGCTGGCCGCGCCGATCGGTTCGGGCCTGGGCATCCAGAACAAGTACAACCTGCTGCAGATCATCGAAGACGCCAAGGTGCCGATCATCGTTGATGCCGGCGTGGGTACCGCGTCGGACGCGGCGATCGCGATGGAGCTGGGCTGCGACGGCGTGCTGATGAACACCGCCATTGCCGGTGCGCGCAGCCCGGTGCTGATGGCCAGCGCGATGCGCAAGGCGGTCGAGGCCGGCCGCGAGGCGTTCCTGGCCGGACGCATCCCGCGCAAGCGCTACGCCAGCGCTTCTTCGCCAGTGGACGGGCTGATCGGCTGATGACCAATCCTTTCGACAGCGCCGGTTCCAAGGCCCCGCCCAAGCCCTTCACCGTGAACGAGGGTCGCCGCGAGGTGCGCAGCTTCGTGTTGCGCCAGGGCCGTTTCACTCCCGCCCAGCAGCGCGCGTTCGACGAACGCTGGCCGCGCTTCGGCCTCGACTACACCGGCCAGCCGCGTGACCTGGACGCCACCTTCGGCCGCCCGGCACACAAGGTGCTGGAGATCGGCTTCGGCAATGGTGCTGCGCTGCGCTTCGCTGCCCAGCACGACCCATCGCGCGACTACATCGGCATCGAGGTGCACGCGCCGGGCGTGGGCCGGCTGTTGAACGCGCTGGCCGACGACAACGCCGACCACGTGCGCCTGTACCACCACGACGCGGTGGAAGTGCTGCAGAACGAGATCGCCGACGGCGCGCTTGATGAAGTGCGCATCTACTTCCCGGACCCGTGGCACAAGAAGCGCCACAACAAGCGCCGCCTGCTGCAGCCGGCATTCGCCGAACTGCTGGTGCGCAAGCTGCGCCCGGGGGGCCGCCTGCACTGTGCGACCGACTGGGAAGACTACGCCGAGCAGATGTGGGACGTGCTCGACGCCACCGCCGGCCTGGTCAACCGCGCCGGCCCGCGGGGCAGCGTGCCGCGCCCGGACTGGCGCCCGCAGACCCACTTCGAGACCCGCGGCCAGAAACTCGGCCATGGCGTCTGGGACCTGCTGTACGACCGCACCTGACGATCGCCTGAGGACGCCGCGCCCCACATGGATACCGCGCTGACGCTGACCAACGACATGAAGCTCGTGCTCGGGCTGGTCGGCTTCACGATGGCGATGTTCCTGTTCGAGCGCATCCGCGCCGACGTGGTCGCGCTGGTGGTGCTGGTGGTGCTCGGTGTCACCGGCCTGATCGCGCCGGAGGAGATCTTCGGCGGTTTCTCCGGTAACGCGGTGATGAGCATCATCGCCACCACCATCCTCGGTGCGGGCCTGGACCGCACCGGGGCGCTGAACCGGCTGGCGGCCTGGCTGCTGCGGCGCGGCCACGGCGTCGAGCAACGGCTGCTGATGATGACCACCGCCATCGCCGGCCTGAATTCGTCCTTCATGCAGAACCCGTCGGTGATGGCGTTGTATCTGCCGGTCGCCTCGCGACTGGCGGCGCGCACGGGCCTGACGATGCAGCGCCTGCTGCTGCCGATCTCGGCGGCGATCGTGATGGGCGGCGCGCTGACCATGGTCGGCAATTCGCCGCTGATCCTGCTGAACGATCTGCTGGCCTCGGCCAACAACAACCTGCCTTCCGGCCTGGCCACCATCGAGCCGCTGCGCATGTTCGCGCCGCTGCCGATCGGCGTGGCGTTGCTGATCGCTTCGTTGCTGTACTTCCGCTACTACGGCGACCGCAAGCTGATCGAAGAGGAAAGCCTGGTCAATGACGGGGTCACCCCGGCACGCACCGAGAGCTACTTCGCCAAGACCTATGGCATCGAAGGCGATGTATTCGAGCTGGTGGTGACCGCCGAGAGCCCGCTGGTGGGCATGACCCTGGGCGAGGCCGAGACCCTGCACGATGCGCCGCTGCTGCTGGCGCTGAAGACTGGCAACGACACCCGCCTGGCGCCGCCGGCGGAGATGCGCATCTGGGTCGGCAGCGTGCTTGGTGCGATGGGACCGCGCCAGCAGATCAGCGACTTCGCGCAGAACCAGTTCCTGCGCATGTCCTCGCGCCTGAAGCACCTGGGTGACCTGTTCAACCCCAGCCGCGCCGGCATTTCCGAGGCAGTGGTGCCACCGACCTCGAACGTGATCGGCAAGAGTGCGGCCGATCTGCGCCTGCGCAAGGAGCGCGGCATCAGCCTGCTGGCGATCAACCGCGACAAGCAGGTGATCCGCGAAGACGTGCGCGACGTGCAGCTGCGCGCCGGCGACATGCTGGTGTTCCACAGCATCTGGACCGACCTGGCGCAGGCCGCTCGCAGCCGCGACTTCGTGGTGGTGACCGACTATCCGACCGGCGAGCAGCGCCCGCACAAGTTCAAGATTGCGATGGCGATCTTCGCGCTGACCATCCTGATCGCGCTGACCAGCAAGCTGCCGGTGGCGCTGACGCTGATGACCGGCGTGGCCGGCATGCTGCTGACCGGCGTGCTGCGCATGGACGAGGCGTATGCCTCGATCAACTGGAAGACGGTGTTCATGATGGCCGGGCTGATTCCGCTTGGCTGGGCGATGGACTCCAGCGGCGCGGCCGCGTGGGTGGCCGGCCATACCATCGACAAGCTGCCGACCGGCATTCCGGTGTGGGTACTGGAGGTGGCGCTGGCGCTGCTGACCACGGCGTTCTCGCTGGTGATCAGCCATGTGGGTGCGACCATCGTGATGGTGCCGATCGCGGTGAACCTGGCGCTGGCGGCGGGGGGCAACCCGACCGCGTTCGCGCTGATCGTGGCGCTGTCGGCGTCCAACAACCTGATGACGGCCTCCAACCCGGTGATCTCGATGATCACTGGCCCGGCCAACTACACCCCGCGCGAGATGTGGCGGGTCGGCGGCCCACTGTCGCTGATCTACACCTGCGTGGTGGTGCTGATGATCAACCTGATGTTCTGAGGGTTGGGTTTGTTGGCAGGGCTGCGCCCTGCACCCCGGTAGTGCCGGCCGCTGGCCGGCAACCTCAACAGCAAAAGCCTGCATTGCGCGGGATGGATTTCTGAGATCCTCCAGAACGGCGTCGTGCATCGCTTTGGTAGGTGTCGACCTTGGTCGACACGGCTTTTGTAGAGTCGAGCCGTGCTCGACTGCTTCTGGCTTCAAGCCAGATAGACCTGCCCGTCGCGTACGTCCACCGGCACCGCACGCAGGCGGTCGCCCTTGCACGGGCCGGCGATGCAATCGCCGCCATCCAGCGTGAACGAGGCGCCGTGCGCGGCGCATACCAGGTGGCCCTCGCGGCTCTTGAGGAACTGCCCCGGCGCCCAGTCCAGGCGGCGGCCGGCGTGCGGGCAGATGTTCAGGAACGCACGCACCTGCGCGCCGTCGCGGTACAGCACCAGCGATTCGGCATCGCCATCGACCACCGCTTCGACCTCGGCAAACGCGCCATCGGCAATGGCATCAAGGGCGATCAGGGCAGCAGCGATAGTCATGGCGGAGGCTCGGACGGTAAACCGGAATTGTCGCATGCCTGCTCAGGTGACTGGCTGCGACATGAACACAAGTCATTGATCCGTAATAAGCACAGGCTATATTTAACGAGTTTTTCACTCAATGACAGTGGCGCGTCCCGATACTCTGGTTTCGCTGATCCCAGCCTATCGAGCCGCCATGTTCAATCGCGCATCCGCCTTCAACCAGTTCCGCACCCTGTTCGCGCCGCGCAAGCCGCGTCACCCGCTGGTGCGCGTTGCCGTGGGCCTGCTCGGCCTGGCGATCCTGGCCGCGATGGTGTTCATCGGCGTCTTTGTTGGTGCGGCGATGATCCTGGTCGGCCTGGCGTGGAAGCTGCTGGCTTCGCGCAAGCCGGGCGTTGCGCGTCCGGTCGACCCGACCGTGGTTGAAGGCGAGTACCGCGTGGTGCGCAAGCCGGTGTTGCCGGCCTCGCGCTGATCCAGGCCTTCCGCGCCCGCTGACGGCGGGCGCCATGCGTTCTAGACTGCGGGCACGCCCTTCCTGGATGCCCGCATGTCCGATGTCTCCGATGTGATCCCTGCCGTAGCCCAGCCGCGTGTGCCGGTAGCCGGTGGTGGCAGTTTCCCCGTGCACCGCATCTACTGCGTCGGCCGCAATTTCGCCGACCACGCCCGCGAAATGGGTGCCGCGGTGCCGGCGGCCGATGACCGTGGCCGCCCGATGTTCTTCAGCAAGCCGGCCGACGCCATCGTGGTCGGCCACGACGATGCCATCCCCTATCCGCCAGCAACCGCCAACCTGCACCACGAAGTGGAACTGGTGGTGGCGATCGGACGCGATGCGCCCGCAGGCGAGCTGGCCGTGGCCGACGCCGATGCGCTGGTCTATGGCTACGCCGTCGGCCTGGACCTGACCCGCCGCGACCTGCAGGCCGCGGCCAAGGACAAGGGCCACCCGTGGGACGCGGCCAAGGGCTTCGATGCCTCCGCGCCGATCAGCGAAATCGTCCACGCCGAGGAAGTCGGCGACCTGGCCGCGCTGAACCTGTCGCTGGAGGTCAATGGCGAAGTGCGCCAGCAGGCACTGCTCGACCAGATGATCTGGAACGTGCCGGAGATCCTGCATGAGCTGTCCAAGCTGTGGCAGCTGCGTGCCGGCGACCTGGTGTTCATGGGCACCCCGTCTGGGGTGGCTGCGTTGAAGCCCGGCGACCGTTTCAGTGCCCGCCTGGAAAACGTGGCAGAGCGCCACGGCGTGATCGCCGGCTGACATCACCTGCGCTACCCTGCGCGCTGTCCACTTCCCCACCGGAGAAAAACAACAATGGGAATGCTCACCGAGTTCAAGGAATTCGCCATGCGCGGCAACGTCATCGACCTCGCCGTCGGCGTGGTGATCGGCGCGGCCTTCGGCAAGATCGTGACGGCGCTGGTCGAGAAGATCATCATGCCGCCGCTGGGCCTGCTGATCGGCAAGGTGGACTTCTCGCAGCTGGCCTGGACGTTGTCACCGGCCCGGCTCGGCCCCGATGGCAAGGAAATTCCGGCGGTAGTGATCGGCTACGGTGACTTCATCAACACGCTGATCCAGTTCGTGATCGTGGCCTTCGCCATTTTCCTGGTGGTCAAGGCGATCAACCGACTGTCGCGGAAGAAGGAAGCTGCCCCGGCGGCGCCGGCCGAAGAAGTGGTGCTGCTGCGCGAGATCCGCGACAGCCTGAAGAAATAAGGCCGCAAAACGGTAGTGCCGGCCGCTGGCCGGCAACATCGGGACATTCGGGAGCCGGCCAGCGGCCGGCATTACCGCGACCGCACGAAAGCCCCGCCCCGTCGGGGCTTTCGCTTTGCCGGTCATGGCGGAAAACAGCATCCGCGCCAGCCATGACCTCCCGCCCATGCGCCGGGCTGAACGACTGTTAAGCTCCAAGGCTTAGGTCCCTTCCCGGAGTTGTCCATGCGTCGCCGCGTCCTTGCCATCGCATCCTCCCTCGCCCTGCTGGCCGCCCCGGCCTTCGCGGCGTCGCACACCACTACCCTGCCCCCGGCGTCGCTGGCCACCGCCGCACAGCTGCGCGACCAGGCGCTGGCCGATGACACCGGCTGGAAGGTGGTCGAATCGCTCACCACCGAGATCGGTCCGCGCATCGCCGGCAGCGAAGCCGATGCCCGCGCGGTCGCCTGGGCCGAAGCCAAGTTCAAGGCCCTGGGCTTCGACAAGGTCTGGAAGGAGCCGGTGACGTTCCCGAAGTGGGAGCGGCGCAGTGAACACGCCGCCGTGACCGGCAGGAACCCGCAGCCGCTGCAGATCACCGCACTGGGCGGCAGCCCGGGTGGCACCGTGGAAGCCGAAGTGGTGCGCTTCGCCGACCTGGCCGCGCTGCAGGCCGCACCAGCGGGCTCGCTGAAGGGCAAGATCGCCTTCGTCGATTACCAGATGCTGCCCTTCCGCGATGGCCGCGATTACGGCCGCGGCGGAGCGATCCGCAGCAAGGGCCCGTCCGAAGCGATCCGCAAGGGCGCGGTCGGTTTCCTGATGCGCTCGGCCGGTACCGACTCGCACCGCGTGCCCCACACCGGCATCACCCGTTTCGATGAGGGCCTGACCCCAGTGCCGTCGGCCGCGCTGTCGGTGCCCGATGCCGACCAGCTGGCCCGCCTGCTGGCGCGTGGCAGCACCACGGTGAAGGTGGCGCTGGACTGCGGTTGGGACGGCACCGCCACCTCCTACAACGTGATCGGCGAGATCACCGGCCGCAGCCTGCCGAAGGAAGTGGTGGTGATCGGTGGTCACCTGGATTCGTGGGACCTGGGCACCGGCGCGGTGGATGACGGCGCGGGCGTGGGCATCACCATGGCCGCCGGCCACCTGATCGGCCAGCTCAAGCAGGCACCGAAGCGCACCATCCGCGTGATCGCGTTCGCCAACGAGGAACAGGGCCTGTACGGCGGCAAGGCCTACGCCGAAGCGCACGCGAAGGACGTAGCCCTGCACCAGCTGGCCGCCGAGAGCGACTTCGGCGCGGGCCGCATCTACGCCTTCAATACCGGTTCGCCGAATCCGGAAGGCTCGCGCGAAGCGACGAAGCAGATTGCCGAAGTGATGAAGCCGCTGGGCATCGAGTACCAGGCCGACAAGGGTGGCCCGGGCCCGGACGTCGGCCCACTGGCCGCCAAGGGTGGTGCGTGGGCGTGGCTGGCGCAGGATGGCTCGGATTACTTCCACCTGCACCACACCGCCGACGACACGCTGGACAAGATCGATCCGAAGGCCCTGGCGCAGAACGTGGCCGCCTACACCGTGTTCGCGTATCTGGCGGCAGAAGCGGATGGCAGCTTCGGCAGCGAGGCCAAGGCGACCACGCCGCCGAACGAATGATGCGGTGACGAAGGGAGGTCAGCCCCCTCGCCCTTGGCGAGGGCGCTGACCCCTGATCGGGTCAGCTCTCCCAGACCCGCGTATTGCGCATGCCGATCGTCTGCGGGTTGAACAGCGGATCACGCTTGCTGTGCCTCTGCTGCTCATAATCACGCAGCGCCGCCAAGGCCGGTTTCTGCAGCAGAAGGATGGCGATGATGTTCAACCAGCTCATCATGCCCACGCCGATATCGCCCAGGGCCCAGGCCACCGTCGCGGTGTTGATTGCCGAGTAGCCTGTGGCAGCCAGGAACAGCAGCTGGAAGGCGGTGATCGTCACCCGTCCGGGACGATCCCGGCACAGGTAGCTGACATTGGTTTCGGCCATGTAGTACAGCGCCAGGATGGTGGTGAATGCGAACGGCAGGATAGCGAGCGCAACGAACGACCTGCCGAAGCCCGGGAGCGCCGATTCCACCGCGTGCTGCACAAAGCGTGGACCGGCCTCGACCCCCGGCAGATTGCCCAGCAGCAGGCGCGCTTCATCGGGAACCCCCTTCACCGCTGGGTCGTAGACGTTGTACAGCCCGGTGGACAGGATCAGGAAAGCCGTTGCGCTGCACACCACCATGGTGTCGATGTAAACCGAGAATGACTGCACCAGGCCTTGCTTGACCGGATGCGACACTTCCGCGGCGGCGGCCGGATGCGCTCCACTGCCCATGCCGGCTTCGTTGGATAGCACGCCGCGTCGCACGCCCCACTGGATGGCGGTACCGATCATCGCGCCGAACGCCGCATCCACGCCGAATGCACTGCGCAGCACCAGCATGATCACCTCCGGCACCTTGTCCGCGTTGAACACCATCACCAGCGCCGCGACCAGCAGATAGGCCACGGCCATGAGCGGCACCACCCATTCAGCCACGCGCGCAATGCGCCGCACACCGCCGACAAGGATGGCGCCGAGCACCACCAGCAGGACCGTGGTGGTGGTGGCCACCGGCACATCCCAGGCCTCGTTCACCGCACTGGTGATCGCATTGGACTGGGTGCCGGCCAGCATCGCGCCCGCCAACACCGTCACCAGTGCGAACAGCACGGCATACCAGCGTTGGCCCAGGCCTTTTTCGATGTAGTACGCCGGGCCGCCCCGGTACTGTCCCTTGCCGTCGCGGTCCTTGTAGATCTGCGCGAGCGTGGACTCGATGAAGGCACTGGATGCGCCAAGGAAGGCAACGATCCACATCCAGAAGATCGCGCCGGGGCCGCCGAAGGCGATGGCCATGGCGACGCCGGCGATGTTGCCGACGCCCACGCGGCTGGACAGCGAAAGGGACAACGCCTGGAAAGGCGACACCCCGGCATCGGAACGCTCATGGCGGAACATCAGGTGCAGCATGTCCGGCAATGCACGCAACTGGATGAAGCGTGTGCGCACGCTGAAGTACAGGCCGGCGAGCAGGCACAGCACCACCAGGTAGGGGCTCCAGACGACGCCGAGGATCGTGTTGACGATGGATTCGATGTTCATCGGCGGCCCCTCAGAAGAACATGCCCAGGGCAACCTGGGGGCTGACGATTCGACTGGTGTTGCGGCCCGCCACGCTGAACTCCACGCCGGCGATCAGGCCCAGCGTCGGGCTGAAGTGGTACTCGACCGCCGGCGCCAGGGTGACGCTGCGGCTGGCCGGGCGATGTTCGTCGATACGCTCGAAGGCACCGCTGGCGTTGCGCGAGAATCCACTCAGGCGCTGTCCGGTCTCACGGCTGGCGGCTACTTCCATCACACCTACCCAGCGCGGATTGAAGCTGTACTCGGCACCCACCGACAGGCCCAGCACCGAGCCGCGGGAGATGTGCCCCTGGAAGCTGTCATCGGTACCGTAGACGCTGGCCCCGGAAATCGCCGTGCGCGACGGCGCCGGCCCGGCGCTGAGCTGGGCACGCCAGCGCAGCGGACGATCGTTGCCCAGCCACACCACCTGCTGCATGCCCAGCGCCGCGGTGGTGCGCTGCACGCCGTCGCCCTGCGCATCGAGCGGATTGCTGGTGATGCGGTCATGGCTGCCGGTGCTGAAGCGCTGCACCAGCGCGACCGAGATGGCCGGGCGCGTGCCATCGGCGTTGGGCGCCTGCAGCAGGTACTGCAGGCGCGCGGTGGTATCGCCAGCGCGGAAACCGCTGCTGCGTGCGCTGCCCTGTTCGGCACGCGAAGCACTGAGATTGACCTGGCCCATCACCCGGTCGCTGAAACCGTAGATGATCGGCACCACCGTGGCCCATGCACCGCTACGCTGCCCACTGCGGCGGCGATGGCCGCCATCGTCGTAGTGATCGCGGCTGTCGACCCGCACCAGATAGGGTTCAATGTACCAGTTGCCCTGCGGCAGGCCGGCCGGATTGGGGGTGATCAGCGGCCCGGTGAAGTTGACGCCGTCCAGGCTGCGTTCGCCGGCTGCGGCACGGCCGCTGGCAAGGACACTGGTCAGTACCAGCAATGCGATGAGGATACGGCGTGGGTGATGCATGGCAGCCTCTTCTGGACAACGTGGGATGGAGTTCCACCCTGCGTTGCCGGAAGCGGCTGACCAATAAGGAAACTTTCAAAACGTCATGCGCGCTTGACGCGTTTACCCCCCCTGGAAGGGGTCAGAGCCCTCGCCTGCGGCGAGGGATCCGACCCGGGATACCGGATCAGCCGCGACGGCTCGCCCATTGCGCCAGCAGTACTGCCGTGGCCGAGGCCACATTCAGGCTCTCCACCGCGCCGCTGCCGGGAATCGAGACCTGCAGGTCGCACGCACCCGCCAGGCTGCGGTCCATGCCCTCGCCTTCGGCGCCCATCACGTACACCAGCCGCTCCGGCAGGGACGCGCGGAACACGTCATCACCGCCCTCGACCAGGGTCGCGGCCAGGCCGAAACCGGCTGTGCGCAGTTGCGCCATTGCCTGAGCGGTCTCCGGCAGCTGCACCAGCGGCACCGCTTCGGCACCGCCTTCGGCCACGCGCGCGGCGGCGCCGGACAGGGCGAGCGTGCTGCCGGCCGGCAACAGCAGCGCCTTGGCACCGAAGTGTGCGGCCGAGCGCAGGATCGCGCCGAGATTGTGCGGGTTGCCCACGCCATCCAGCCACAACGCCAGCGCCGGGCCGTCACCGACCTGCTGCAGCCACTGCGCCAGCGGCAGCGACGGTGCGCGCAGCATGTCGGCCACCACGCCTTCGTGATGGGTGGTGCCGGCGAGCTTGTTCAGGTCGCCATCCTCGACCACGCGGTAGCCCACGCGGTTGGCCACGCACCACTTCAACAGCGGCTGCAGGCGCGGGATGCGTGCCTCCAGCAGGTACAACTTGCGCAGCGCCTGCGGCCGCGCTTCGAACGCAGCCAGCACGGCATTCAGGCCGTACAGACGCAGCTCATCGCTGCCACCGCGCCCACCACCGCCCGTGGCCGGCACCTCCGGGCGCGGCAACGGCGTTGCGCGCGGCGGACGGGCGGACGGGCGGCGGTTGTTCCAAGGGTTGTTCACTTACACACTCTCCTGCTTGCGCTGGCGCCAGAAATCGGCGTTCTTGATGCCCAGGGCATCAGGGTCGAACACCGGATCCAGGCCCAGCTTCTTCTGTCGTTCGTAGTCACGCAGGGCCAGCATCGCCGGCTTCTGGATGATGAGGATGGCAATGATGTTCAGCCAGGCCATCAGGCCGACGCCGATGTCGCCCAGCGCCCAGGCCAGGGTGGCATTGTGGAACGCGCCGAACACCACCATGCCGATGATGCCCAGGCGCAGCAGCAGCACGGTCAGCGGCCGCTTCCTGTTGTGGTTCACATAGCTGAGGTTGGTCTCGGCCATGTAGTAGTACGCCATGATGGTGGTGAAGGCGAAGAAGAAGATGGCCACCGATACGAACGCCGAACCCCAGCCCGGCAGCACCGCTTCCACGCCGGCCTGGGCGTAACCGGCGCCTTCGGGAATACCGGCCAGGCCCTGGAAGATCGGCGCGGCGCCCTCCACCGGCGAGTACACGTTGTAGGTGCCGCTGGCCAGGATCAGGAACGCGGTGGCGGTGCACACCATCATGGTGTCGAAGTAGATCGCGAAGGCCTGCACGTAGCCCTGCTTGGCCGGGTGCGAGACTTCCGAGGCAGCCGCCGCGTGCGGGCCAGAGCCCTGGCCGGCTTCGTTGGCGTAGATGCCGCGCTTGATGCCCCACTCCACGGCCAGGCCCATCATGGCGCCGAATGCGGCATGCGTGCCGAAGGCACTCTTGAAGATGATGCCGAACATTTCCGGCACGCGGTCGTAGTTGATGATCATGATGATGATGGCCATCAGGATGAAACCGGCGGCCATGAACGGCACCACCACTTCGGCGAAGTTGGCGATGCGCTTGACGCCACCGAAGATCACCACGCCCAGCAGCAGCGCCACCACGATGCCGATCCCCAGCTTCAGCGCCTGCACCGATTCCATGCCGAAGGCCTGGCCATCGAGCGGGCCGCACAGCGCGGTGCCACGACAGGCGTTGATGATGCTGTCGGCGATGGCGTTGGCCTGCACGCCCGGCATCAGGAAGCCTGCGGCGATGATCGTGGCGATGGCGAAGGCCAGCGCATACCACTTCAGGCCCATGGCCTTTTCGATGTAGTACGCCGGGCCACCGCGGTAGCGGCCTTCGGCGTCCTTGGTCTTGTAGATCTGCGCCAGGGTGCATTCGACGTACGAAGTGGATGCGCCAAGGAAGCCCATCACCCACATCCAGAAGATCGCACCGGGGCCGCCGAAGGCGATGGCGGTGGCCACGCCGGCGATGTTGCCGATGCCCATGCGGCCGGCCATCGACATGGCCAACGCCTGGAACGAGGACACACCGGCGTCGGATTTCTCACCCCTGACGGTGAGGCGGCACATCTCGAAGAAGCCACGGATCTGCATGAAGCGGGTGCGCAGGCTGAAGAACAGGCCGGCGCCCAGGCACACGAAGATCAGTGCCTTGCTCCAGATGATGCTGTTGATGAAGTGTACGGTTGCTTCCACGCGCGCTCTCTCCAGTCGGCGGGTTGTAAGGACGTCCCGTCGGCTGGAGGGGACCGGTCGATTCTCCCTGATCGAAGGCCGCTGCGGTAGCGCTGTTTTGCAGAGCCGAGCCCATGCTCGGCTTGGGCCCCCGAGGGCAGCCGAGCATGGGCTCGGCTCTACAGCGGCCAGCCCGCGTGTTCAGGGCAGCTGCGTGCGCACCCGGGCGAAACGGCGCAGGTCGTGCAACACGCCGCGCTTGTAGACCGCGCAACGCTCCACGCCCTCTTCCCGGAAGCCGTTCTTCTCCAGCACCCGGGCCGAGCCGAGGTTGAAGTCGACCACGGTGGCCTGCAGCCTGAACAGGCGCAGCTCATCCATCACCCACGGTGCGAACAGGCCGACCACCCGGGTCATCAGGCCCTGCCCCCAGTAAGCCTGGCCCAGCCAGTAGCCCAGTTCGGCGGTATGCCCACGCTCGGCCACGCCCTGCTGGGCGCTGATACTGCCGCAGGCCTGGCCGTCGATCTCGATGGCCAGGTTCAGGGTGCCGGCGGCCAGCACGCGGCCGGCGAGGAAGGCCTCGCCATCCCCGCGCGTGTACGGGTACGGGAAACGGTCGCGCAGGCCGCGCGACACCTCGGCGTCGTTGGCATGGCGCAGCAGCGACTCCAGATCATCCGGGCGCCAGGGGCGCAGCTGGAAGCCGTCACCTCGAAGTGGGGTCAGAGCCCTTTCCCTTTGGGAAAGGGGTCCGACCCCGTCAGCGAGCGACCCGCCCCCGCCGGCGTGCCGGTCAGGCATGACCGCCCACCGACGGCGATTCCGCTTCCTGCTTCTCCAGCTCGCGCTTCACCGCTTCCGGCGAACGGGTGTACGGCGCCAGCCGCGCGTAGAACGCCGGCACCACGAACAGCGACAGGAAGGTCGAGAGGGTCACACCGAAGATGATCACGATGCCGATCGTGCCACGGCTGGCCGAACCAGGACCACCGGCGACCACCAGCGGGATCGCGCCAACCACGGTGGCGATCGAGGTCATCAGGATCGGGCGCAGACGCACCATCGCCGACTCGATGATCGCCTCGCGCACGCTGCGCCCGTCGTCGCGCAGCTGGTTGGCGAATTCGACGATGAGGATGCCGTTCTTCGCGGCCAGGCCGACCAGCATCACGATGCCGATCTGGCTGAACAGGTTCACGGTACCACCACTCACCCACAACCCGACCAGCGCGCCGAGTACGCCCAGCGGCACGGTCAGCATGATGGTGAGCGGATGGATGAAGCTCTCGAACTGCGCCGCCAGCACCAGGTACACCACCAGCAGCGCCATCGCGAAGGTCAGCAGCACCGCGCCGCCGGCGCTCTGGTACTCGCGCGATTCGCCCTTCCAGTTCACCTGCGCGTACTGCGGCAGCTCTTCCTGGGCTACGTTCTGTGCCCAGGCGATGGCCTCGCCCAGCGGATAGCCCGGCGCCAGGCCGGCACTGATGGTGATCGAGCGCAGTCGGTTGAAGCGGTTCAGGGTGCCGGCCTCGGCCACTTCACTGAGCGTGACCAGGTTGGACAGCGGCACCAGCTCGCCGGAGTTGGCGCGCACGCGGATCGCGGCCAGGTCCGCCGGGCTGGCGCGACCATCGCGACCGGCCTGCACCAGTACGTCGTACTCCTCGCCGTTGTCGACGAAGGTGGTGACCCGACGCGAGCCCATCATGGTTTCCAGCGCCGAACCGATCGCGGTGACCGGCACGCCGAGATCGGCCGCACGCTGGCGATCGATGTTGACCCGCATCTGCGGCCGGGTTTCCTTGTAGTCCGAGTCCGGGCCGACCAGGCCGGGATTGTCGGCCATGCGCAGCATGATGCGGTCGCGCCACTGCGCGATCTCGGCATATTCCGGGCCGCCCAGCACGATCTGGAACGGCTGCCCTCCGCTGCGCACCAGGCCGCCGCCCACCTGGGTGCGTACGCGCACGCCGCGGATGGTATCCAGTTCCTTCTGCAGTTCGTTGGCGACTTCAGGCGTACCCTCGCTGCGCTGGCGCCACGGCTGCAGGAAGATGCTGACGCGGCCGGTATGCATTTCCTCGCTGGCGCCCCAACCGCCCGGCACGCGGGGGTTGGCACGCACGATCGGCTTGTCCGGGCCGACATGCGGTGCCAGCAGCGCTTCCACCTGCTGCACCTGCTGCACGGTGTAGTCGTAGCCAGCGCCTTCCGGGCCGTCGATCATGATCTGGAACGAACCGCGGTCTTCGGCTGGTGCCAGTTCCGACGGCAGCAGCTTGAGCAGGCCCCAGCTGGCGGCCAGCGCAGCCACCATCACCAGCAGGTAGATCCAGGTGCGGTCGACGTGGTGATCGAGCACCCGCCCGTAGGCACCCGCGAGGCGTTCCAGGTTGCGGTTGATGAAGCCGTGCAGGCCTCGCGGGGCCTGCCCGGTGTGCGGCTTGAGCAGCTTGGAGGCCATCATCGGCGTCAGTGTGAGCGCAACGAACGCGGACAATGCCACGGCAGCGGCCAGCGCCACGGCCAGTTCGCGGAACAGGCGCCCGGTGTTGCCTTCCAGGAAGCCGACCGGCAGGAACACCGCCACCAGCACAGCGGTGGTGGCGATCACCGCAAAGGCGACCTGCGCGGTACCGCGCTTGGAGGCCACCAGCGGTGGCTCGCCCAGGTCGATGCGGCGCTGCACGTTTTCCACCACCACGATCGCATCGTCCACCACCAGGCCGATGCACAGCACCAGCGCCAGCAGGGTCAGCAGGTTGATCGAGAAGTCGAACGCATACAGCGCGATGAACGCCGCCACCAGGCAGACCGGTACCGTCACCGCCGGAATCAGCGCGGCACGGAAGCTGCCCAGGAACAGCCAGATCACCGCCAGCACCAGGATCATTGCTTCCACCAGCGTGGCGTAGACGCGGTCCACTGCAGCTTCGATGAAGGTGGTGTTGTCGAAGGCGACGAAGATCTGCGTGCCCTTGGGCAGGGTCAGCGCCACCCGCTCGGCCTCGGCGCGCGCGGTGCGTGCCACGTCCAGCGAGTTGGCGGTGGAGGTCTTGACGATGCCCAGGCCGATGCCGGGCTCGCCGTTGCTGCGGTAGTACGCGCGGCGTTCGGCCGAGGCCAGCTCGATCTTCGCCACGTCGCCCATGCGCACCACGTAACCGTCGCGGCCCTTGCCCAGCGGGATGGTCGCGAAGTCTTCGGGCTTGATGTAGTTGCGCTCCACGCGCAGGGTGAAATCACGGTCGGTCGACTCGATGCGGCCGGCCGGCAGCTCCACGTTCTCGTTGCGCAGTGCGGTTTCCACGTCGCCGGTGGTCAGCCCGCGCGCGGCCAGCTGGTCGCGGTCCAGCCAGATCCGCATCGCATAGCGCTGGCGGCCGCCGATGCGGACCTGGGCCACGCCATCGAGGCTGGAGAAACGATCGACCACGTAGCGGTCGGCGTAGTCGCTCAGCTCCAGCGTGTCCATGGTCGAGGACACCATGTTGAACCAGATGATCGGGTCGGCATCGCTTTCGACCTTGGCGATTTCCGGCGGACGTGCTTCTTCCGGCATGCGGTCGGCGACACGGCTGACCGCATCGCGCACGTCGTTGGCCGCTGCTTCGATATCACGGTTGGAGGTGAACTCGATGCTGACCTGCGAGCGGCCGTTGGTGCTGCGCGCGTTGATCGTATCGATGCCTTCGATGCCAGCCAGCGCGTCTTCCAGCACCTGGGTGATGCGGCTTTCGATGACCGCCGCGGACGCGCCGGTGTAGTCCACCGACACCGAGACGATCGGAGGGTCGATGGCGGGCAGCTCGCGCAGGGTCAGGCGGGTGAAGGACATCACGCCCAGCACCAGCAACAACAGGCTCATCACCACGGCGAACACCGGCCGCTGGATGGAAACGTCGGACAGCTTCATCCGCCGTGGCCCTCGGCCGCGACCGGCGCCGGCGCGTCAGCCGGTTTGGCGCCAGAGGCCGGTGCGGCGTCCTTCGCAGCGACCTTCAGGCCCGGACGCAGCTTGCCGGTGCCATCGACCACGATGCGCTGGCCCGCTTCCAGGCCTTGCCGGATCTCGACCACGCCGGCACGGCGCGCGCCGGTGACCACGTCCACCCGCTCGACGCTGTCGTCAGCCTTGATGCGGTACACGAAGGTATCGCGGCCGACCTGCACCACGGCGATTTCCGGGACCACCAGCGCCGGGCGCTCGGGGCGGAACAGGCGCACGTCCAGCAGCATGCCCGGGCGCAATGCGTGGTCGCCATTGGCGAAATCGGCGCGCACGGTCACCGCACGGGTGGCCGGATCGATGCGCGCATCGATGGTGCTGACCACGCCCTCGAAGGTGCGGCCCGGCCAGGCCACACTGGTGGCACTGACCTTGTCACCAACGCCCAGCGCAGCCAGCTCCACTTCCGGCACCTGGAAATCGACATGCATGTGCTCGATGTCGTCGAGCGTGGCGATGACCGTGGTCGGGGTCAGCAGCGATCCCGGACTGACCTGGCGGATGCCGAGTACACCGGCAAAGGGCGCACGCACGCGTCGGTCACCAATGTCTGCCTGCATCTGCATCACGCGTGCCTCGGCGGCGTCGCGGATCGACTTCTGCGTATCCAGCGTGGCGCTGGACACCAGCCGCTGGGCGGCCAGTTCGCGCTGGCGCTTGTACAGCTGATCGGCTTCATGGAAGGTGGCCTGCGCCTGCACCAGTGCGGCTTCCTGGGCCTGCCCGCGCAGCGTCACGATCGGCGCACCGGCGGCAATGTGCTGGCCGCTCTCGAAGTGCACTTTCTCGACGATCTCGCTCACTTTGGCAGTGACGCTGATCGACTCGCGCGCCTTGGCCGTGCCCAGTGCCTGCAGGGTGTCGTTCCACTGCGTGGGCTGCACGACCTGCGCGGTGACCGGCACCGCTTCGCCCTGCCGACGTGCGGCGGCCTCCTGTTTGCCTGCGCACCCGGCCAGCACGGCCAGGCTGAGGCCGAGGGCCAGGGTCGAAGCGATACGAGCCAACATGAACGGTCCTGATTGATCCACGGCCGCCGAGTGTAGGCAAGTGCCCATAAAAGCGGTATGTGCCAAGCGTTTACCGGCGTGGAACCAAGGCTGCGATAGCGCCTTGAACCCGTTCCGTGCAAGCCTGCCATGGGCAGTGTCGGCGTGTGTCGGGGTGTATCCAGTGGTGCACCACCGCGGCCGTCATCGTAGAGTCGAACCTGCCCGACCGAGGGCGTCGGGCGGGGACGGATCCTGGCGGGGATCCGGCCCCGTTTTTTTATGCCCGGCGGATCAGTACCGGTAGTTCAACTTCATCCACACGCTGCGCCCCGGCTCGTTGATCCGCACCGGGTCGGCCGGGAAGCCGAAGTCGGCGCTGCCGGCCAGGTTCAGGTGCTCGCTGTAGGCGCGGTCGAACAGGTTGTCGACGCCGGCGCTGAGCTGCAGCTGCGAACTGAAACGGTACGCCGTATTGAGCGCGAAGGTGGCAAATCCAGCGCTCGGCCCGAGGTCCTGCGCGACCACGTTGCCCTGTCCATCTGCGACACGATGCTGGTGGGTCACCGCACGCAGCAGCGCACCGGCGCTCCAGCGCTGGCCCTCCCAGTTCGCACTCAGGCGCGCTTCCAGTGGCGGCATCTGCGGCAGCGGACGCTGCTGGTCGCGGTTCTCTCCCCAGGCATAGGCCAGCGTGCCGCCCAGCTTCCACTGCTCGGCCAGGCTCACTTCCAACCCGGCCTCGGCACCGGCAATGCGCGCCTCGACGTTGCTGGCCTGGCTCATGCCCATCATGCCGCTGCCGTGATAGGTGAACAGGATGTAGTCCTGGATCTGCCCGGCATAGGCCGAGACCCAGGCCTGCACGCGCGGTCCCTTGTACTGCAGGCCCACGTCGAGCTGGGTGGTGCGTTCCGGCTGCACGCCAGTGAACGCGTTCACTGCGCCGGCCGGGCCGTGGTTGGGCGAGAACAGCTCCCAGTAGTCGGGCATGCGCTCGCTGTGGCCGAGGCCGGCGTACCAGGTCAGGCCGTCGGCCAGGTCCTGCTCGTAGCGCAGGAAGCCACTGCCGAGCCATTCCTTGCGACGCTCGCCGGCGGTGGGATTGGGCATGTTCCCCATCATCCCGCGGATCGACTGCCGCTCGTCGCGAGCGCTGGCGCGATCGATGCGCAGGCCGCTGATCCAACGCTGATCGGTGCCGGCGCCGAGGGTCAATTCGGTGAACACGCCATAGCGGCGGAAGCTGGCATCGGTCTGCCACGCCGCCTGGCGGTAGGTGCCGCGGCCCATGCCCATTCGCCCACGATGGCGGCTGTCTTCGCCATCCAGGCCCGCCACCAGCTGCACGTCCTGCCAGCGCCACTCGGCACTGACCCGGCCGCCCTGGGTGCGTCGGTCCACGTTCGATGCCATCGGCATCGGCATCATGCTGTGCGGGTTCGGCGTTCGCAGCGTGTAGTTGTCCATCACGTGGTCGGCCTCGTTGTAGTACACGTTGGCCTGCACCGTGTCCCACGCACCCGGCAGGTTGCGCTTCTCGAAGCGCGCGGCGTAGCTGGTGCGTTCGAACGCGGCACCGTCCATGCCGCGCCCCGCGTAGCGTGCGATCGCATCGCCGGCACCGGCGGAAATCTCCAGCAGCGTGTCGGCCTCCGGCGTCCAGCCGATCGCCACGTCACCGTTCCATTTGCGCCACTTCGATGGCACCACATCGCCGTGGCCGTCCTTGTAGTCATCGGCTTCGGAACGGTTGCCGCTGGCGCGCACATAGCCGGTCGGGTTGCCCAGGGTCAGGTCCAGCACCTGGTCGTTGCGGTTGCGCGAACCAACCAGCGCACTGGCATCGGTACGCAGGCCCGGTTCCTCGAAGCGCGGCGTTTCGCGTTCGAAGCGCACGGTGCCGGCCGAGGCACCTGCCCCCCAGCGCACGCTCTGCGGGCCCTTGATGATGGTCAGCCGGTCGAAGCTCTCCGGTGCGATGTAGGACAGCGGGTTGTCCATGCGCGAGGGGCAGGCGCCGATCAGGTTGCCGTCATTGCTGAGGATGTTCAGGCGTGAACCAAACATGCCGCGCAGCACCGGATCACCGTTGGTGCCGCCGTTGCGGATGGCGGAGAAGCCAGGAACGGTCTTCAGGTAATCGGCGCCGTCACTGGCAGGGACCGGCTGCCGCGGCAGGCGTGGATCGGTCACCCAGTGCAATGGTGACGAAGGCGCGGCGGCGGTGACCACCAGCGTGTCGAGAGTACGCGCCTCTTCGGCAGGCGCGGCGTGGACCAGCGTTGCAGCCACGGCAAGGCCAAGGGCAACCGGCAGGCGCACGCAGGCACCCGCGGGGCGGGAAGTCATTTTCATCGGAACAGCTCCAAGGTACGCACGCGCACACGGCGCCCGGTCAGGCGTCGTGCGGCGGATTCAATAGGAAAATCAGCGGACGATGGAGGACCGCGGTGGCCCACGCGCGGCGTGTGCCGGCCAGCGCAGCGCGGGCAGTACCTGCTGCGACCACGGGAATACCAACCGCGGCCGCCACAGCAGTGGCAACAGCAGCACCAGTACCGCCAGCCACGGCAGCAGGCGCATCGCCAGCACGCAGTATTCGCAGGCTTCGCCGTGCATGGCGTGGGGATCGGCCGGGCGGCTGGGTGCTGCCGGCGAAGCGCCATGCAGGTCGTGCCCGGCCAGGGTCATGTCGTGCATGTCATGTCCCATGGCAGCGTGGTCCATGCCCGCCATCGCGGTGTGGTCCATCGGCGGCGCCTGCAGCGCGCGGCTGACCAGTGGCGCAAGCACCATCAGCAGCGTCGCCAGGACGGCGAGCTGGAGCAGGAGGCGCTGCGGGCGGGACAGGCGGGTCACCCCGCTAGTGTAGAGGTGGGTCCAAGGTTGCCTGTGCGACGAACCGTCGCAGGAGGGGGTTTATCGGCAGGGCTTGCAGCCCTGCACCCGCTGAATCAACGTCAACGTCAACGTCAACGTCAAAAGCCGGCAATCCGTGGGATGGCGGGGTGGGTCCGGTTACGGGGGACGGCGCAAGTACATCCCTGTAGCCTTGGCCGCGGCATCCATGCCGCGGACACCCCCGCAACCGGACCCACCCCGCCTTCGACAGATTCCCGCGATCTGCTGTGTCGACCAAGGTCGACACCTACCAACAGCCGCCGGAATCTGTCAGAGGTGGGGCGGTGTCGGAGTTCGGGGTGTCAGCCGCATGGATGCGGCTGCCAAGCTTACAGGGACGTACTTGCAGCGTCCCCGCACTCCGACACCGCCCCGCCAACCCACGGAATGCCGCTTCTGCTGTTGCTGTTGCCGTTGCTGTTGCCGGCCAGCGGCCGGCACTACCGCAGGTGCAGGGCGCAGCCCTGCTCGACCCACCTCACACCGTGATGGTCTGGGTCAGCGACTCCCAGGTCGGCGGCAGCGGCCACGCTGCGGCCTGGTTGCCATCCAGCACCCGCCGCAGGTCGCGCGGATCAATCTGTGGGGCCAGCACGTGCACCAGTTCCAGCGCGTAATCACGCAGCACGCGGTCGCGCGGCAGCACCGCCCAGGCGATGCACTCGCTGATCGGATCCGGCGCCGGCCACGACCTCAGGTCTTCGTCATTGGAACTGACCGCCATCTCGGCCAGCAGGCCTACGCCCAGACCCGTGCGCACATAGGTCTTGATCAGGTCGGCATCGAGCGCGGTCAGCGCCAGGTCGGGCACCAGCCCATTGGCGACGAAGGCGCGTTGCAGGGACGAGTTAGGGCGGGTCGAGGATTCGTAGCTGATCAACGGCTGGCGGGCCAGCGCGGCCAGGTCCGGTGCGCGGCCGGCGCGGTCCAGCGGATGGCCCTTGGGTACCACCACCAGGCGTCGCCAGCGGAACAGCGGCACCGCGATGCCATCGGTGGGCTCGCCGCCTGCGGTGCTGATGATGGCGATATCGGCGTCGCCCTGGTTCAAGCGGTCCAGCGCGTCGGTTTCACCGGCCTGCTGCAGGTGCACGCTGACCTGCGGGTAGGCCTGCTTGATCGCTGCCACTGCCGGCGGCAACACGAAGCGCGCCTGGGTGTGCGTGGTGGTCAGGATCAGCTGGCCCTGGCTTTCGCGCCGCTGGTTCGCCGCGTACGTACGGATGTTGTTGGCTTCGGCCAGCACCGCGCGGGCACGCGCGATGACTTCGGTTCCGGCCGGGGTAACCGACTCCAGGCTGCGCCCCTTGCGCACGAACAACAGGAAGCCGAGCTCGTCCTCCAGCTGCTTGAGCTGCTTGGACAGTCCGGGCTGGGTCGCGTGCACGCGCGAGGCGGCCAGCGTGATGTTCAGCTCGGCGTCGGCGATGGCTACCAGGTAGCGCAGCTGGGTCAGCGTCATGGGCAGGCAGGCGGCATGGGGCGGAAGTCCACTCTAGGGTCAATTGCCGTCACCAGCTTATAACCAAAGGTTGTTTAAGAAAGGCATCTGGTCATTTCCGGGCGTCATATGCCGGCGCTACGGTCAGCCGGCAGCCGCTGGCCTGAACGGCCAGCCCTCCCCTCCTTTGCCCGCCGTAACCCGGTGCGGCCCCGTTTCCGGAGCGCTCCCATGGCCCTGTACGACTCCATCCTCGATACCGTCGGCAACACCCCCATCGTCAGGCTGCAGCGCCTGGCGCCGCCACAGGTCAGCGTCTACGCCAAGGTCGAGTCGTTCAACCCGGGCGGCTCGGTGAAGGACCGCCTGGCGCTGGCGATCATCCTCGATGCCGAAGCACGCGGCCTGCTCAAGCCGGGCGACACGATCGTGGAGGCCACCTCGGGCAACACCGGCGTGGCACTGGCGATGGTCGCCGCCGCGCGCGGCTACAAGTTCGTGGCCACCATGGTCGAAACCTTCTCGGTCGAGCGCCGCAAGCTGATGCGTGCCTATGGCGCCAAGGTGATCCTGACCCCGGCCGCCGAGCGTGGCAGCGGCATGGTGCGCAGGGCGCGCGAGCTGGCCGAGCAGCACGGCTGGTTCCTGGCCAGCCAGTTCGCCAACCCGGCCAACCCGGCGTATCACCGCAACACCACCGCTGCCGAGATCCTGCGCGACTTCGCCGGCAAGCGGCTGGATTACTTCGTCAGCGGCTGGGGCACCGGCGGCACGCTCACCGGCGTGGGCGAAGTGCTGAAGGTGGCACGTCCGCAGACCCGCATCATCGCTACCGAACCGGCCGGCGCCGCGCTGCTCAAGGGGGATGACTGGAAGCCGCACAAGATCCAGGGCTGGACCCCGGATTTCGTGCCGGACGTGCTCAACCGCGACGTGGTGGATGAACTGGTCTCGGTCGAAGATGATCGCGCGATCGCCACCGCGCGTCGCCTGGCCGCCGAGGAAGGCATCTTCGTCGGCATCTCCGCCGGCGCCACCGTGGCCAGCGCGCTGGACATCGCTGCCCGCGCTGAACCGGGCTCGGTGATCCTTGCGATGCTGCCGGACACCGGTGAACGTTACTTCTCCACGCCGCTGTTCGCCGATGTGAACGAAGGATCCGACGACGACTGGCTGGCCGGCCTGCCGTAACAGCCGGGGTCAGAGCCTTTTCCGTTCGGAAAAGGATCCGACCCCTTCCCGCTTCAGCCTGTGTGAAGGCGTCGCCCGCCATCGTGCGCGAAGGCCGTTGGATCGCAGCGCGTGAGACGGTCATGACGCAGTATCGATGCCCTGTCCCCTACCGTGGGAACAGCCGGCGCAGATGCTGCGCGGATCACCTCACAGGCAGGAGACGGACGCATGAAGATCGAGGTTTGGCAGGGCGACATCACGACCCTGGCGGTGGATGCGATCGTCAACGCGGCCAATGAAACGCTGCTCGGTGGCGGCGGTGTCGATGGCGCGATCCATCGTGCGGCCGGCCCCGCCTTGCGGGCCGAGTGCGAGCGCTTGCCGGAGCTGCGCCCGGGCGTGCGTTGCCCGACGGGTGAAGTGCGCGCCACCGGTGCCCATGCGTTGCCGGCGCGCCATGTACTGCACACGGTGGGCCCGGTCTGGCACGACGGCCAGCGCGATGAACCGGCGTTGCTGGCCAACTGCTACTGGAAGTCACTGCAGCTGGCCGAATCACTGGGCGTGCAGTCGATCGCGTTTCCGGCCATCAGTTGCGGTGTGTACGGCTATCCGCTGTACCAGGCCGCGCAGATCGCGGTGACCGAAACACTGGCGTGGCAGCGCAGCCATGCGCAGCCGATGCGCATCGTGCTGGTGGCGTTCAATACCGCGACGGCCAAGGCCTACCAGCAGGCGCTGAGCGCCGCCGGGCAAAGCGCTGACAGCGAACCGCGCGGCTCGCTGCTGCCGCCGCTGGGCGATGCGGGCTTCGCCGCCGCGCACTGAATCCGGCGGCCAGCGTCAAGCAAAAGGCCGGGCATTGCCCGGCCTTTCCTGTAGCACCGTTGTCCACACTCCCACGGAGTGTGGAACACGTTCAACGGCTGGCAGCTTCCACCGCGGCGGCATCATCGGCCACAGCAGCGGCGGCGTCGGCAGCGGCACTTGCCGCCGAGGCCGCAGCCTCGTCGGCGCTGGCGCCGTCCACCTGCACGCGCACTTCCACCATGCCCGCGCCGTTGCTCAGGCTGGACACCTCGACGGTGTAATGACCAGCCGGCAACGCTTCTTCCAGGCGTGCGTTGGTATCGTTGCCACCGTCATCGTCGGTCAGTTCGACATCGCCGCCAACCACGCGCAGCACGGTATCGAGCTGGCCGGAGATCGCATCCAATCGCACATTGGTCGGACGGTCCAACGTCAGCAGGAAGCGGCGGACGCCATCGTTGTCGAGCATCGTGTACACGCTGCCGGACTTCGGCAATGCGGTGCCGTCGCGGTCGACCAGGTTGCCCGGCACCTCGATGCGCTTGGCCGACAAGGTGAACATGCCACTGACGCCGTCGCCCAGGCCGCGCGCGGTCAGCGTGTACTTGCCCGGCTTCAGTGACAGGGTCAGGCGCGAGTTGGTGCTGTCCCCGCCATCATCGTTCTCGGCATCCACGCCCTGGCCCGACAGCTTCAGCACAGGATCGAAGACATCCGACACCAGGCGGATCTCGTACAGGCCGGCCTTGTCCACCTGCAGGGTGTAGTCCTGGGGACCACCGGCCAGCATGTCGACGATCTCGCCGCTGCCCGCCAGCGGCTTGCCGTCGTACGGCACCAGCTTCTCGGCACGCAGGCGGTACGGGCCGTAGTCGGTCGAGCCGTTGGCGTTGACCGCCACCTGGTAGGTGCCGCCACCGTTGGCACGGAAGGCCAGCGAGACGTCGCCTTCGCGCTCGTAGCCGGTGTTGCTGCTGGCCACCAGGCTGCCGTCGTTGAACACGGCAATCGAGCCGCTCAGCGAACCGGTCAGCTTCAGTCCGACCAGTTGCTTGTCTTCCAGCTTGATCTGGTAGAGCTGGTGGTGGCTGCCGTCGTTGTAGTTGATGCCGCTGCGCGAGGTGATCTCGCCGGATACCGGCTTGTCGAAATCAAGCGACGCGGCCTTGCCCGCATCCGCGCCGCCGCCGATGCGGTTGCAACCGCCGGCGACCAGGACCGTGGCTACGGCCAGTGTGATTGCTGCCAAACGCATGTTGTTTCTCCTTGGCCTTCCATGTGGTTCCCACGCACCGGCCGGGCGCATGGGGGCGGAAAAGATACCCGCAAAAGCAAACGCCGGCGTGATGCCGGCGCTGCCTTGTTCATCCAGCAATGGGACGGATCAACCGTTCCACTTGCCCAGCGCTGCCAGGCCATTGTCCCTGGCGCGCTCGTACACGGTCTTCTGGGCAGCAGCGTAGTTGCCCTTCATGTCCTTGGCCCACAGCTTCAGCGCGGCCTGCTGCATGGCGCGGCCGTAGGAGAAGCTCAGCGGCCACGGCAGGTTGCCCAGCTGGTTCATCGCGTTCAGGTGCTCGGTGGACTGCTCGTCGCTCTGGCCACCGGACAGGAACACCACGCCCGGCAGGATCGCCGGCACGGTGCTCTTCAGGCACATCACGGTCGACTCGGCCACTTCCTCGACGTCGGCCTGCTCATCGCAGCCCTTGCCGGAGATGACCATCGACGCCTTCAGGATGGTGCCTTCCAGCAGCACGTTCTGCTGGTACAGGGCGTCGAACAGCGAACGCAGGGTGGCTTCGGTGACTTCGTAGCAGGTCTCGATGTCGTGATCGCCGTCCATGATCACTTCCGGCTCGACCATCGGCACCAGGCCGCATTCCTGGCACAGCGCTGCATAGCGGGCCAGCGCATGGGCGTTGGATTCGATGCAGGTGCCCGACGGGATGCTCTCGCCGATGTTGATGACCGCACGCCACTTGGCGAAGCGCGCGCCCAGCTTGTAGTACTCCTGCAGGCGCTCACGCAGGCCATCGAGGCCTTCGGTCACCAGCTCGCCCGGGCAGCCGGCCAGCGGGTGCGCACCCTTGTCCACCTTGATGCCCGGAATCATGCCGTGGTCGGCCATGTACTTGGCGAACGGCACGCCGTCCTTGGTCGACTGGCGAATGGTTTCGTCAAACAGGATGGCGCCGGAAATGTGCTCGTTGAGCTTCGGCGTGGTCAGCAGCAGCTCGCGGTAGGCGCGACGGTTCTCCTCGGTATTCTCGATACCGACGCCGGCGAAACGCTTGGCGATGGTAGCGGTGGATTCGTCGATCGCGATGATGCCCTTGCCCGGGGCGACCATGGCCTGGGCGGTTTCAGCCAGCTGTTCGATGCTCATGTATTTCCTGTGGCGGGTGCGGGAAAAACACAAGTATAGCCCTGCGGCCCGTCGCCTCGCCGTGGAGGACAGGATGGAAACGCTTCCAATGTCCGCAGCGGACACGCCGTGTCCTGCCGTCGGGGGTCAGGGCCCCGCGGGGATCTGACCCCGGGGTCGGATCCGCAACGCGGCGCCGGCCCCAGGGCAGCATCACTTACAGGTCGCCCAGGCCGATGGCGCGGCCGTCCTCACCCACTTCCAGCAGGCGCAGGGTATTGGTGGCACCGTGGGTTTCCATGTGCTCGCCACTGGTGAACACGACGCGATCACCGGCCTGCAGCAGTTCCGATTCCACCAGCAGGCGGATGCTGCCGCGCGCGGCTTCGCGCGGGGTCAGGCCGCGGCTGTCGAAGTTGATCGGGAACACATCGCGCATCAGCGCCATCTGGCGACGCGCGCCGTCATGGCGGGTCACCGCGAACACCGGCGCCTTGGCGCGGAAACGCGACAGGTAACGTGCGGTGCCACCGGATTCGGTCATCGCCACGATCGCGCGCACGCCCACGTGCTGTGACAGGAACATGGTGGCCATGGCAATCGCCTGGTCGGCACGTTCCAGGTTGCGCGGCGACGCGTTGAAGTCGGTCTCGGTCTGGAACTGGCGCTCGGCACCCAGGCAGATGCGTGCCATCGCCTCCACGGCCTTGACCGGATAGGCGCCAGCGGCAGTTTCCGCCGACAGCATCACTGCGTCGGTGCCGTCGATGACCGAGTTGGCCACGTCCAGCACTTCGGCGCGGGTCGGGATCGGGCTTTCCACCATCGACTGCAGCATCTGCGTGGCGGTGATCACCACCTTGTTCTGCGCCAGCGAGGCCTTGATGATCTTCTTCTGCAGGCCCGGCAGCTCGGCATCGCCGATTTCCACGCCCAGGTCGCCACGGGCGACCATCACCACGTCGCTGGCCTCGACGATTTCTTCCAGGTTCTCGATTGCCTCGGTGCGCTCGATCTTCGACACCAGCGCGGCATCACAGCCGTGCGAACGGGCGATGTCGCGCGCATCGTTCATGTCCTGCGCATTGCGGCAGAACGACACGGCGATGAAGTCCACGCCGATCTTGGCAACGATGCCGATCAGTTCCTTGTCGCGCTCGGTCAGCGCACCCAGCGAGAGGCCGCCCCCCTGCTTGTTCAGGCCCTTGCGGTCGGACAACACACCATCGTTGAGCACGGTGTTGACGATACGGTCGCCCTGCACTTCCACCACCTGCAACTGCATCAGGCCGTCGTCGAGCAGCAGCACATCACCCGGGCCGACGTCCTGCGGCAGGCCAAGGTAGCTCACGCCCACCTCGCTGGCAGTGCCCGGGCCGGCGTTCTCGCTGGCGATCAGGTCGAAGCGGTCGCCCGCCTTCAACTGCACCTTGCCTTCGGCGAAGCGCTCGATGCGGATCTTCGGGCCCGGCAGGTCGGCCAGGATGCCCACTTCCACGCCCACGCGCGCCGCAGCGGCACGCACTTCGGCGGCACGCTTGGCCTGGCCGGACGGATCGCCATGGCTGAAGTTCAGGCGCACCACGTTGACGCCGGCGCGGAACAGATCCTCCAGCACGCCCGGCGGGTCAGTGGCCGGACCGAGGGTGGCAAGGATCTTGGTGCGACGCTGACGCTCGAACATGGTGGATGGGCCTCTCCCGATAAAGAACGGAAATTAGCACATCCTTCACGCCGCATGTATACGGTTACAGCCTTGTGCCGCCTGACTTCGCGGGTCATGGAGCGGACATCGCCCGGACATACGCTGGCGCAGGGGGGCGGTTCTGTGGAGCCGAGCATGGGCTCGGCTCCACAGGAGGCTAGGCCAGCAGCGTTTCCAGCTGCGCCGGCTCACGTGCCAGCTGGCTGGCACCGGCTTCCGTCAATTCCGCCTCTCCGCCGAAGCCCCACAGCACGCCGACACTACGCAGGCCGTGGTGGCGCGCGCCTTCGATGTCCATGCGCCGGTCGCCGATCATCCAGCACTGTGCAGGCTGCACCTGCAGCCGGCGCAGTGCTTCGCCGACCAGTTCCGGCTTGTGGCTGCGCGAGCCATCCAGGGTTGAACCGACGATCTCCTCGAACAGCCCACCAAACGGCAGGTGGGCGAGGATGCGGCGCGCGTGCGGCTCGTTCTTGGCGGTGACCACCGCCAGCCGGTGTCCACGGCCATGCAGCGTGCGCAGCGTGCCTTCCACCTGCGGGTAGACCGTGTGCTCGCGCCAGCCTTCGACGTCGAAGCGCTCCCGGTAGTAGCCCACCGCCTGTTCCACCCGCGCCGGTTCGACGAACAACGGCGCGAAGGTGGTGCGCAGCGACGGACCGATCCAGCCCAGCAGGGTTTCCTGCGGCGGCACCGGATGGTCCATCTTCTGCAGGGCATAGGCGATGCAGGCGGTGATGCCCACCTGCGAATCGATCAGCGTGCCGTCGAGATCGAAGAACAGCACATCCTTGCCGCGCTCGGCACTCATGCGCCGCGCGCGTCGAGTGCGGCGACAGCCGGCAGGGTCTTGCCTTCCAGGAATTCCAGGAACGCACCACCACCAGTGGAGATGTAGCTGACGTCGCCGGCGATATCGAACTTGTCGACCGCGGCCAGGGTGTCGCCACCGCCGGCGATGGAGAACGCCTTCGAGCTGGCGATCGCGCGGGCCAGCGCTTCGGTGCCCTTGCTGAAGGCCTCGAACTCGAACACGCCGACCGGGCCGTTCCAGACCACGGTGCCGGCCTTCTCGATCAGCTGCGCGTACTGCGCGGCGGTCTGCGGGCCGATGTCCAGGATCAGGTCGTCTTCGGCAACGGCATCGACCGCCTTCACTTCGGCAACGGCGTCGGGCAGGAACTGCTTGGCGGTGACCACGTCAACCGGCAGCGGAATGTCGGCGCCGCGTGCCTTGGCATCGGCCACGATCTTCTTCGCGGTGTCCAGCAGGTCCGGCTCGTACAGGGACTTGCCGACGTTGTAGCCAGCGGCGGCGATGAAGGTGTTGGCGATGCCGCCACCGACGATCAGCTGGTCGACCTTGCCAACCAGATTGGCCAGCAACTCCAGCTTGGTGCTGACCTTGCTGCCGGCGACGATGGCCAGCAGCGGCTTGGCCGGTGCATCCAGCGCCTGCGCCAGCGCGTCCAGCTCGGCCATCAGCAGCGGGCCACCGGCCGCGACCGGTGCGAAGCGGATGACACCATGGGTGGAAGCCTGCGCACGGTGCGCAGTACCGAAGGCATCCATCACGAACACGTCGCACAGGGCCGCGTACTTCTTCGACAGGGCCTCGTCGTCCTTGCCCTCGCCGACGTTCATGCGGCAATTTTCCAGCAGCACCAGCTGGCCCGGCTGCACGTCGACGCCGTCGACCCAGTCGCGCACCAGCGGAACTTCGCGGCCCAGCAGCTCGGACAGGCGCTGGGCGACCGGTGCCAGCGAATCGGCCTCGCTCCACACGCCTTCCTTCGGGCGCCCCAGGTGCGAGGTGACCATCACCGCCGCGCCCTGCTCCAGCGCGCGCTTGAGCGTCGGCAGCGAAGCGGTGATGCGCTGTTCGGAGGTGATGCGGCCATTCTCGATCGGCACGTTCAGATCCTGGCGGATCAGCACGCGCTTGCCGGAGAGGTCGAGGTCGGTCATGCGGACAATGGACATGGGCAACTCTTTGGCTCGGGGACGGGATGCCGGTCTGCGGCAGACGGCCATTGTATCGGGTGGCGATGCCTGCGGCAGGCAGAGGCGTACGGCAACAGCGAACTGCAACAGCCAAAGCGCTGGCGCTTCTTGGTGCTGAGGGTGAGCCGGGGTGCTGTGGGGTGGCAGGGGGCCAGATCAGTCAGCCGCATGGATGCGGCTGCCAAGCCTCCATGGACGGATTCACGGCGTCCCCCACGAACCCACCCCGCCCGGCCAAGCGCGGCTTTTGCTTTTGCTTTGCACGACCAACCCCACCCACGAGGGGCTGCGCCGTTCGCCGGAACCTACGCCGAAGGCGCCGGCTTCTGCCGCAGCAGGCTGACCGCCAGGCCGCCAACGACCAACACACCCAGGCCCAGCAACGCCCACAGCAACCACGACTTCCAATCGCGCTGCGGCTTCAGTGCTGCATCGCCGGCCAGCGGCTCCGGGCTGCCTTCCAGTCGCGCCAGTGTCGGCTGCCACGATGGATCGTTGCGCTGCCGAAGTTCCTCGATCAGCACCCCGATCGGCGCGTCCGTGCGGCGCGCGGTCGCGCTGCCCACCGCCAGTGCGTAGGGCGCCGCACCCTGGCTCAGGAACACCAGCACTTCCGGCTGGTAGCCCAGGCGCAGCGTCGGCGCGGTGGCAGATTCCGCCGGATTCGCCACCAGCTTCCAGTAGCGGTCGCGGTGCACGCTGCCCAGCGGCTGTGCCGCCGACTGCTGGCGCTGGCCCTGCGTGCCCTGTTGCACCTGGTAGGCGATCCACGGCGCGCTGCGACGTTGCCATTCCGCACTCTCGTCATCGCGGCTGAACAGCGTCCATTGCACCAGGCTGTTATCGGTGCTGGCGACATCGGCACGCGCCACCGGGAACCGGCCATCCATCTCGAAGGTGTACTCGCCCTTGCCCGTCGACGTCGGCTCCAGCGACAGCCACTCCCAGGGCAGCGTGGCCGGTGCTGGCGGCAGTTCCGCCAGTACGCCGCGCAGGGTCGGCAGGCGCGAATCGCCCTGCGCCAGGATGCGCAGGTAGCGTGCAGCGCCGTCCACCTGCAGGCGGCGCTGCAGCAGGCGCTTGCCGGCGCGCTGCAGATCCACCAGCGGCACGTCGCGGCCAATCGATCGCCAGTGCTGCAGGTCGTCACTGGCATCCAGCTGCACCTGCACCTGCAGCGGCTGGCCGCTGTCGGTCCAGTCCAGCACCAGTGCCGCCAGCGGCTGCTGATCGAGCATGCTGGCGTCGATCAGCCAGCCGCCCTGCCCGCTCGCCGCTGCCCCGCCACCCACCCGCGCTTCGACCCGGCGCACGCGCCCATCGGTATCGCGCTCGGTCAGCAGCTGCAGGTCGTTGCGCTGTGCATCGGCCAGCGGCGGCAGCACGAACCACGGCAGTTCACGCTGCACCGGCGACTGCGCCAGCGGCTGGTCCGGCGCCAGCAGTGCCGACGGCAACAACTGGCTGGCCGCGTTGAACACCTGCAGATCGCTGAGATCGGCGGTTACGGCACGGCGATAGATCGCCGGCTCCAGCACGATACGGTAGGCACCGGACTGCGCACTGGACAATGTAAGCGGCCATTGCTCGGCATACTGCGTGCGGTAATCAGCCGCCTGTACCGCGACGGCGGCCAGCATGCCGAACATCGCCGGCAGCAGCGCCCTGCTCCACTTCCTCATTGCTTTTCCTCCACGGTCGGCGCCGCGCTTGGCGGTGCCGGTGCCAGATAACCCACGACCGTGCACAGCAGGCCGTAGGCGATGAACGATGCGATGCCCAGCAGGTTGCCCAGATGCTGGCGATCGACAATAACCAGCTTGGCCAGCACCACGCCCATCAGCACGGCACCGACCATCCACAACACACGCTGGCCGCGACGCGAACCCCACACCCAGGCAATCACACCCAGCACGCTCCACAACACGGTCAGGCTGGTCTGCGCCAGGCTGAAGCGCATCATCGACGCATTCCACGCCAGTCCACCCCATTGGTGTACGCCATGCAGCACCAGGCTGGTCAACGCGAGGAAGGCCGCCAGTGCCAGCAGCGGCATGCGGATGTTCAGCAATGCCTGCGGTGCCTCACTGCCGTACAGCCAGCGCGCCAGCAGCAGCAGGCTCAGCCACTGGCCGATCTCGGCCGGATTCAGCACCGGCAGCCACAGCAGCGGTGCGGCGTCGCCCGGCAGCAGCTGACCCAACAGCCAGCCGATCGCCAGCAGGCCGAACAGCACGCACTGCAGCGGGACGCGCACGCTGTCGAAGGCCGTGCCCAGCGGCCAGCGCAATGCGTTCCAGCGCCACAGCGACAGCCCCGCCATCAGCAGCCACGGCAAGGTCACCAGCAGGGTCGTCCAGCCCTGCGCCAGGCCGGCCTCGCCACCACCCCACAAGGCCAGCAGCGAAAGCAGCGACGGCCACAGCAGCCACCACAGGAACTGCGCGATGCGGGCCATGGTATCGCCGCCCTGGCGCAGGCACAGCAGGGTCCGCACGCCCAGCACCGCGAACACCGCCCAGGCCAGCGCGCCATGGCCGGCGAACGGCTGGTGGTGTGCATCGCTCTGCATCAGGGCCAGCGGGAAGCCCAGCGCGAGCATGGCCAGCGCAGTAACGCCCAGCGCACGCGCCGGCTGGCGACGCTGCGCTTCGGCCGCCAGCCAGGCAGTGACTGCGGCCAGCACCAGCAACGCGTCCACTTCGGTGCGGTACGGGAAGAAGCGGGTGATCTCATGGACCAGGCCGCCCAGCCACCACAGCAGGCCCCACAGGTAATACACCAGTGCGACCTCATGACGCGGCCTGCGCTGGTAGCTCCACGCCGACGCGAAGCCGGCCAGGGCCAGCAGCAGCGCGCCAATGGCGGTCGGGTTGATCAGGAAGCGCAGGTCTTCGTGCCAGTGGTCGCCGCCAGCAACGAAGGCGAATGCGGCGCCGATCTGCAGCAACGCGCCGGAGACCTGCGGCAGCCAGCGCTTCTGGCGCAGCCCCAACCACGCCAGGCCAGCACCTTCCAGTGCAAACACGGCGCCGGTGGCGCGCGCCGACAATGCCAGCGGCACCGCCAGCGTGGCAAACCCCACCGCGAGCACCGCATGCGACTGCGCCAGCATGGTGTACGACGCACGTGCGATCAGCGCCCGGGCCAATACTGCGTAGATCGCCGCCAGGCCCAGCGCGCACAGTGCCAGCGTCATCGGTTGCGCGTGCAGCATGCCTGCCTGCAGCGAGAACGCGACCAGCGGCGTGCCGAACACCAGGCTGCCATCGATCAGGTCACGGCGGCCGGCCGGCTGGCGACGCGCGTACAGCAGCGGTATCAGCAGGTAGAACACGAAGAACAGCGCCAGGAACGGCTCGGTGCTGCTGAACTTGTCCGGTGCGTACTGCAGCACGCCCCAGAAGGTGCCAATGCCGAAGGTGAAGGCGAAACCCAGCAGGTTCAGCGCGCGCCATGGCCGGAACCACGCAATGGCAAAGATGCCCGCGTTGAGCACCGCGTAATAGCTGAACAGCCCCACGTGGTTGCCACTGCCGGTGGACAGCCACAGCGGTGCCATGAAGCCGGCCAGGATGCCCAGCACGGCCAGCGTGCGCGAGTTCTGCACCACCGCCAGCACGCACAGCCCGGCCACCAGTGCGATCGAACTGGCAAAGGCAAAGGCCGGCGGAATCAGGTCGAAGCGCTTGAACGCCGCGAAGATGGTCAGCAGCAGTACGCCGATGGCACCGCCCTGCAGCGCCAGCGCAAACAGCCGCCGGCGTTCGCGCTGGTGCCAACCGAAGGCCAGCAGGCCCAGCGCAGCCACGGTGATGCCGGCCAGGCGCAGTTCGATCGGCAGCACCAGCCAGCCCTGGTCGCTGACGTACTTCAGCAGCGCAGCGACACCGGCCAGCAGCACCAGCATGCCGATCTTGACCGGCACGTTGCCTTCGGTGAACCAGCGTTTGACCGCACCGATGCCACGCTCGATCACGTTGGGCAGTGCCGGTTCGGAAGGCAACGGCGGCTGCACCGGCACCGGCGGCACCGGCGGTGGCGCAGCAGGACGGGGGAGAGGCACCCCGGTGGGCGTGGCTTCGCGCACCGGTGGCTGCGTGGGCTGAGGCGCAGCAGCCGCGGCCGGCCGCAGGAACGGTGGATCGGCGCTGGCAGCAGGTGCGGCCACAGGCCGTTCAGGCGCGGGTGCGGTGGCGGCCGGCCTGACGGCGGCCGGCGCAGCGGCCATCGCGCTTTCCAGCGCAGCGACGCGGCGACGCAGGCCGGCAATCATCACCAGCGCGACCACCAGCAACAGCGGGATGGCCAGAAGAACCAGTACGACCAGGGCTATCAGTGCTTCCATTGCGTGCTTCCAATGCGATCCCGCGCCCCAGCGGCGGCGGTCGACCGCCCCATGCTACGACAGGGTGGGTCCCATAAACGACGAACCCCGGCCAGGCCGGGGTCCGTCTGCGATCTACACCGGCCTTACTTGGCGGCGATGACCTTGGCCATTTCCAGGCACTTGTTGGAGTAGCCCCACTCGTTGTCGTACCAGGTCACCAGCTTGACGAAGGTGCCGTCCAGGGCGATGCCGGCGTCGGCGTCGAATACCGAGGTGCAGGTCTCGCCGCGGAAATCGGTGGCCACCACCTTGTCTTCGGTGTAGCCGAGGATGCCCTTCAGCGCGCCTTCGCTCTGTGCCTTCACTTCAGCGCAGATCTCGGCGTAGGTGGCTTCCTTCTCCAGCTCGACGGTCAGGTCGACCACCGACACATCCGAGGTCGGGACGCGGAAGCTCATGCCGGTCAGCTTCTTGTTCAGTTCCGGGATGACCACGCCGACGGCCTTGGCCGCACCGGTGGACGACGGAATGATGTTCTCCAGGATGCCACGGCCACCGCGCCAGTCCTTGTTGGACGGGCCATCGACGGTCTTCTGGGTGGCGGTTGCCGCATGCACGGTGGTCATCAGGCCGCGCTTGATGCCCCACTTGTCGTTGATGACCTTGGCCAGCGGAGCCAGACAGTTGGTGGTGCACGAAGCGTTGGAGATGATCGCCTGGCCGGCGTAGGTCTTGTCGTTCACGCCGTACACGAACATCGGCGTGTCGTCCTTCGACGGGGCCGACATGATGACCTTCCTGGCGCCGGCATCGATGTGCTTCTGCGCGGTTTCCTTGGTCAGGAACAGGCCGGTGGCTTCCAGCACCACGTCGGCGCCGACTTCGTCCCACTTCAGGTTGGCCGGGTCGCGCTCCTGGGTCAGGCGGATCTTCTTGCCGTTGACCAGCAGGTCGTTGCCCTGCACCGCCACGTCGGCCTTGAAGCGGCCGTGCACGGAGTCGTACTTGAGCATGTAGGCCAGGTAATCCGGCTCCAGCAGATCGTTGATGGCCACGATTTCGATGTCGTCGCCGAAGTTCAGCACCGCCGAGCGCAGGACGTTACGCCCGATGCGACCGAAACCGTTGATACCAACCTTGATTGCCATTTCTCAAGCTCCTGCGGCCGCGACAGGTGCGGCGGGATGGATAGGGCCCACAAGTCTAGCAAACCGCCGCTGGCCACCGTGGGCCAGCCGGGACCCCCGGCCGGCCCACGGACAGGATTTGATCCGGATCAAAGCGTTAGCGCGGCGTGAGGCCGAGACTGTCGCCATCCACCCAGCAACGAGAACACCCCCATGCGCAAGACCTCCCCCCTGATCGTGGCCAGCCTGGCCGCCGCCCTGTCCCTCGCCGCTGCCCCGGCCATGGCCCAGTCCAAGGGCGACTGGACCGTTTCGGCCGGCGTGCACCAGGTGGCACCGAAGTCGAACAACGGCTGGCTGGCCGGCGGCACCCTGAAGGTCGACGTCGACAACGACGTCAAGCCGACCATCACCGGCGAGTACTTCATCGCTGACAACCTGGGCATCGAAGTGCTGGCCGCGCTGCCGTTCAAGCACGACATCAACATCAACGGCCTGGGCCGCGTCGGCAGCACCAAGCAGCTGCCGCCGGTGGTGACCCTGCAGTACCACTTCAACAGCAAGGGCAAGGTGTCGCCGTTCGTCGGTGCGGGCGTGAACTACACCACCTTCTTCAGCGAAGACACCACCGGTGCATTGGCCGGCAGCAAGCTGAAGCTGCAGGATTCGTGGGGCCTGGCCGCGCATGCGGGCATCGACTTCGCGATCGGCGAGAAGGGCGCGCTGCGCGTGGACATGCGCTGGATCGACATCGACAGCAAGGTGAAGTTGAACGGCGAGAAGATCGGCACCGTCAACATCGATCCGCTGGTCTACGGCGCTTCGTACGTCTTCAAGTTCTAAGCGGTGTGTTGCACGCGGGGGCTTCGCCCCCGCTCCCCCGCGCACGCAAAACCCTCGCAGCATGTTGCCCCGGTGATTGCCGGGGCTTTTTTGTTGCGCGAAAAGCACCGGCTTCTGCAATTGGGTGGAGCGGGTGGGCTGATCGGGACACGCCGTAAATACGTCCCTGTAGGCTCGATCGCCGCATCCATGCGGCGAACGGTCCCGATCAGCCCACCCGCTCCACCCTTCCTATCTGCGCGCGCGTGCCAGCTCAAGCAAAGGCAAGAGCAGAACCCGTGCATCCGAGGCGCAATGATTGCCTGTAATTGCAGGAGGCCGATTTTGATCCTGCATTTGTTTTTGATGTTGCCTTTGACGTTTGCATCCGCCTTCGCGGCCATGTTGGATGGGGGCTGCAGGGGCAGGCGCTGCGGGACCGTCCGCGGCATGGATGCCGCGGCCGAGCTTACAGGGATGTACTTGCAGCGTGTCCCGCAGCGCCTGCCCCTGCAGCCAGCCCTAAGCAGACAGGAACGCGCCGCTCTCCAATCCATCTCCCCCCGCTAGAATGTGTGCATGAAAGCCCTGCACTCCCTGTTCCTCGCCGCCGCCCTGGCGCCGGCCCTGCTGTCCGTCTCCGCCCCCGCCCATGCCTGGGGCGCGCAAGGCCACCGCCTGGTTGCCGAAGTCGCCGACGCCCGCCTCAACCCCGCCGCCCGCGCCGAAGTGGACCGCCTGCTGGCCACCGAAGCGGACGCCACCCTGGCAAGCATCGCGCCGTGGGCCGACCAGCTGCGCGCCAAGGACCCCGGCCTGGGCCGTCGTTCGGCCGGCTGGCACTACGTCAACATCGCCGAAGACGACTGCCACTACGAAGCACCGAAGCACTGCAGGAACGGCAACTGCATTGTCGAGGCCCTGAAGGCACAGAGCGCCATCCTGGGCGACCGCAGCCTGACCGATGGCGAGCGCCTGCAGGCACTGAAGTTCGTCGTGCATCTGGTCGGCGACATCCACCAGCCGATGCATGCCGGTTACGCTCACGACAAGGGCGGCAACGATTTCCAGCTGCAGTTCGGCAACCGCGGTACCAACCTGCACTCGCTGTGGGACAGCGGCATGCTCAACACCCGCAAGCTGGACGATGCCGGCTACCTGCCGGTGCTGCAGGGCCAGCGCGCGCCAAAGCTGGCGCGCCAGTCCAACCCGCAGCGCGACCCGCAGGCCTGGGCCGAAGCCAGCTGCCGCATCTCCATGCAAGCTGGCGTTTATCCGGCGTCGCATAAAATCGGTGACGAATACACCGAGCGCTACCGGCCGCTGGCCGAAGCGCAGCTGCGACTGGCCGGTGAGAACCTGGCGCAGTTGCTGAACCGCGTGCTCGGCACGCGCTGAGGAGAGTCCCGATGCCGGTCCAGGTGCAGTCGTTCTTCCACCGTGACAGCAATACCTTCAGCTACCTGGTCAGCGACCCGGCCAGCGGTGAGGCGGCGCTGATCGACCCGGTCCTGGACTACGACCCGGACACCGACGCCAGCAGCGAATCACCGCTGCGTGCGGCATTGCAGACCATCGAACGGGAGGGCCTGCAGCTGCGCTGGCTGCTGGAAACCCATGCCCATGCGGACCATGTGTCGGCCGGGCGCCGGCTCAAGCAGCGCTTCCCGCAGGCCACGCTGGCCATCGGTGAAGGCATCCGCGCGGTGCAGGCCACGTTCGCGCCGCGCTATGGCCTGCAGCTTCCGGCCGCCGATGAGATCTTCGATCACCTGTTCAGCGACGGCGAAACCTTTGCCATTGGCGAGCTGCAAGGACAGGTGATCGCCGTGCCCGGCCACACCAGCGACAGCATCGCCTACCTGATCGGCGATGCGCTGTTCACCGGCGACTCGCTGTTCATGCCCGACGGCGGCACCGCCCGCTGCGACTTCCCGGGCGGTGACGCCGCACAGCTGTACCGCTCAATCCAGCGCCTGCTGGCCCTGCCCGATGCCACCCGCGTGTTCGTCTGCCACGACTACGGCCCGGGCGGCCGTGACTTCTCCAACGAAACCACCATCGGCGAACAGCGCGCGCACAACATCCACGTGCACGACGGCGTGGCCGAGGCGGAGTTCGTCAGCGTGCGCCAGGCCCGCGATGCCACGCTGGAAGAACCGAAGCTGATGCAGCCGGCGGTGAAGGCCAACATCCAGGGCGGAGCCTGACGCTCGTGTCTGCGCGCGCCGGGGCAGAATCCGGCGTTCCCGGTTTCCATCACGGACCGCGAGCGTTCATTTTCCCTGCGTGCGCACCACATGCTGGCCCTTCACGATCTCGAAGGTGAAGGCGTACTGCAGGGTGACCGCCACCGGCTCGACCCGTTCGGCGCCCCGGCAGTCACCGCGGTCGGCAGGCACCTTGCCAGCCGCGAAGTGGCAGACCGCTGCGGACGAGTACTTCCACATCGCCACGGCCTCCTGCGCAGCCTCAATCAGGGGCGCATTCTCGCGTGCGGCTCCTGCGGCGCAGTCCTGGCGATCAGTCAGCGGCATGCTGCGTTCGACACCGCCCTGCGCATCCACCACTACCTGCAGGCAGATGGTGGTCGGCGCCAGTTCCGCACGCGGGTCACGATCGCCGACCTCCGGGTCCGGTGCCGCGTACAACTGCGGCATCCGGTAGCCCTCGGTCGCACCCAGCGAATACGCCTGCAACTGCCCACTGCCACCGCCCGCCTGCGGCTGCAGTCGCTGGTGGCCGACATTCTCGCTGCGGGTGTGCACGGTGGCCAGCCGTTCCTGGCTCGCACACCCCATCATCAGCGCCGCCACCACGAGCAGCGGCGCGGACTTCACTGGGCGTCCTCGCTGTTGTCCATCGCAAAGGTGATCGGAATCTTCACTGCGCCTGCCACCGGCTTGCCGTTCTTCATCGCCGGCCGATAGGTCCAGCTGCGCGCTGCGGTGATCGACACCGCGTCGAACACGCCCGGATTGGTGGCACTGAGCACCCTGACATCGCTGGGACGCCCCTGCGCATCCACCTCCACGCGCAGGTTCACCACGCCTACCTGGCGCTGCTCGAACGCGGATTTTGGATAGGACGGCGGTGGCATCCTGTCGACCTGGATCGGACGGTCCAGCCCAGCCTTGGCCGCATCTTCCTCAGCGTGCTCGAACGGCTCGACACCGATCCCCGGGCTCCCGGCCGCGCCGCCCTGGCTGGCCCATGCCACCGCCCCCATGCCCACACACAACCCGACCACCAGCACCTGCCCGGACACCCACGGCAATGCCTTCCGCTTGGACTGCTTCAACATGGCGATACGCTCCTTCAACACGGGTTGGCTGCGCCAATGGCAGACCGCGGGCGCAACCGGGTGGACCAGCTGCGCCTTCAGCAGCGTGCTGGCGTAGAGGCCGCGCAGCGCCGGCTGCGGGGCCATGGTGCGGGCGTCGCAGGCCAGTTCCTGGTCGCGCAGGAAGCAGCGTGCAGCCCAGAGCACCAGCGGGTGGAACCAGAACACCGCACGCATAAGCAGCAACGCACCATTGGCCCAGTGATCGCCATTGCGGCGGTGGCTGCGCTCGTGCTGCAGGATCAGCCCCTGTTCCTGTGCGCTGAACTGTTGATCGAAGTCCGGGCCAACCACGATTCGCGGCCGCCACAGGCCAACCAGTGCTGGCAGGCCTGGGTCACCACTGGCCTGCCAGCTGCCATCGGCGCGCGGCTTCAGCGGGCCCATGCGCCGTTCGAAACGACGCTGTGCGCGCAGGTCGCGCAGCAGGCAGATGCCCATGCCCAGCGCCCAGGCCAGCAGCAACAGCGGTGCCCATGGCAGCGACGGCCCTGCCAGTTCGTCCACGGCCCCTGGCTCGACTTTCAGCGGCACTGTCGGCACGTGCTGCAGCAGCGCAGCCTGCGGCAATGGCAGCAGCAAGGTCACCAGCAGCATCGGCAACAACCACCAGCTGCGATAGGCCAGCCCAGCGCCGCCCATCCACACCAGCAGCGGTCGCAGCACGGCCAGCAGGATCACCCCCATGGCCAGCCACACGCTGGCCTGCCACAGTCCACCGAGCAGCTCAGTCATGGTCCAGCTCCTGGATCAGCTTCTTCAGTTCGGCGATGTCCTGTGCGCTCAACTGGCCGCGTTCGCTGAAGTGCGCGACCAGCGGCGCCACGCGCCCTTCGAAGACACGGCCGATGAAGTCCTGGCTCTGTGCCTCCACCCAGGCCTGGCGCTGCAGCAGCGGCCGGTACAGGTAGCGCCGGCCATCGCGCTCGGCGGCGATCGCGCCCTTGGTCAACAGGCGGTTGAGCAGGGTCTTGATGGTCGGCTCGGCCCAGTCGCGGTGGGCCAGCGCGGCCACCACGTCATCGGCGCTACGCGGTGCCTGCTGCCACAGCACCTCCATCACAACGGCTTCGGCTTCGCTGATCGGGCTCATGATTTACATCCGTAATCGATGGTCTGATTACGCGCGTAATCGAATCTCCGGTCAAGCCCCTCGACTCCGGATTCATCGGCTGTGCGCCAGCATCGAGCCCTCCCGGTCGAGGCTTCGGATGAAAGCGCTTCCCAAGAAGGAATTCCCGGTCGAGCAGGCTCGCCGCTTCCTCGAACCCGGCCCGATCGTGCTGGTCAGCACCGCCTGGGGTGGCCGGCGCAACCTGATGACGATGGGCTGGCACATGGTGATGGGCTTCTCGCCGTCGCTGGTCGCCACCTACCTGTGGAATGAAAACCACAGCCATGCACTGGCCGTCGGCAGTGGCGAGTGCGTGATCAACGTGCCCGGCGTGGAACTGCTCGATACCGTGGTGGACATCGGCAACTGCAGCGGCCGTGAGGTCGACAAGTTCGCCCGTTTCCGGCTCGATGCCCTGCCCGCGCGCGAGGTCGGCGCGCCGCTGGTGGGGCAATGCCATTCGTGCTTCGAATGCCGCTTGTACGACGACAGCCAGGTGGCGTCGAGCAATCTGTTCATCTGGGAGATCGTGCGCGCCCATGTTGCGCCCCGGCCGAAACTGCCGCGCACGGTGCATTACCGCGGCGATGGGCAGTTCATGGTGTCCGGCGCAGAAGTCTCGCGTCGACGGCGGTTCAAGCCCGACATGCTGTAATGCCCGCACTCCCCCACACGCAGGACCGCCGCGCATGACCGAACACCTCACCGACCTGGACGCCGCTGTCGACTGGCTGTTTGCGCGCGTGGACGGGCCGCTGCGGATCGGGGCACCGCTGGCACTGGGCAAGCCGCATCGACTGCTCAACGCCCTGTATGCGCGCGTCGAGCACGATCCCTCACGGCCGCTGCAGCTGTATACCGCGCTGTCGTTGAACCCGCCGAAGGCGCGTGGCAACGGCCTGGAGGCACGCTTCCTGGCGCCGTTCGCGCAGCGCCACTTCGGCGACGATTTCCCGCGCCTGGCCTATGCCGATGCGATCGCGCGCGACGCGTTGCCAGCGCACGTGCAGGTGGAAGAGTTCTACATGCAGTCCGGCGCCCTGCTCGGTTCGCGGCAGGCGCAATCCAGCTATACCAGCCTGAACTACACCCACGCCGCCGATGCGGTCGCTCAGCGCGCACCGCAGGTGATCGTGCAGAAGGTGGCGATGCGGCCGAATGACCGTCGGCTTTCGCTGTCGTGCAACAACGACATCACCCAGGACACGCTCGATGCGATGACCGCGCGCGGCCTGCCGCGTCCGTTGCTGATCGCCGAGATCGATCCGCAGCTGCCCTACCTGGCCGGCTCGGCTACGGTCGATGTGTCGTTCTTCGATCTGGTGATCACCCCACCGCCACCGTACCCGGCGCTGTTCGGGCTGCCGCGGCAGCCGGTCGGCGATGCCGACTACGCCATCGGCCTGTATGCCAGCACCCTGGTACGCGACGGCGGGACCCTGCAGATCGGCATCGGCACGCTGGCCGATGCCCTCAGCCATGCGCTGGTGCTGCGCCACACCGACAACGCACGCTACCGCCGCGTGCTGCATGCACTTGATCCGCAGCTGGCCAGCCACCCGCTCGTGCAGGAAATCGGCGGTGTGGATCCGTTCGAGGTGGGCCTGTACGGCTGCAGCGAGATGCTCAATGAGGGCTTCCGCCGCCTGGTACAGACCGGGGTGATCAGGCGCAAGGTGCACGACGACCTGGCGCTGATGCAGCGCATCGAGAACGGCAGCACGCTGTCGATCGACCACGCCACCCTCGCCGCAGAAGGCGAGTACCTGCACGGCGCGTTCTACCTGGGCTCGCCGGAGTTCTACGAGTGGCTGCGCACGCTGCCGGAAGACGAATGCCGTGCGATCGGCATGCGCCGCATCAGCGAGATCAACCAGTTGTATGGCGGTAACGAGGCACTGGAGCGCCTGCAGCGCCGCCATGCGCGCTTCTTCAATTCCTGCATGATGGCTACCGCGCTCGGCGCGGCGGTATCGGATGCGCTGGACGATGGACGCGTGGTGTCCGGCGTGGGCGGCCAGTACAACTTCGTGGCGATGGCACATGCCCTGCCGGAAGCGCGCAGCGTGCTGATGTTCCGTGCCGCACGCGATGACAAGGGCCGTCGGGAATCGAACGTGCGCTGGAACTACGGCCACACCACCATCCCTCGCCACCTGCGTGACATCTACCTCAACGAGTACGGCATCGCCGATCTGCGCGGCTTGACCGACGAAGACTGCGTGCATGCGATGACCGCAATTACCGAAGCGCCGTTCCAGGGCGATCTGCTGCAGCAGGCACAGGCCTCGCGCAAGCTGCTGGCGGCCACGCAACCGGATCCGGAGCGCCAGCAGCGCAACACGCCACAGGCGCTGGCGGCGGCACTGGCACCATTCCGCGCCGATGGCAGCCTGCCGGACTACCCGCTGGGCAGCGATTTCAACGAGATCGAACAGGTGCTGGTCAAAGCGCTGGCCTGGCTGAAGGCCAACACGCAGACCCGCAGCGACAAGCTGCGCACCGTCTGGGCAGCGCTGCGGCAACCGGCCGGCGACGGCGATGCCGTGTACCTGCAGCGCATGGGCCTGCAGGCACCGAAAGATGTCGCCGAACGCCTGGACGCGCGACTGCTGCGCCTGGCGTTGGCACGCACCGCCTGAAAAAAGGGGACGGAGGGGATTAAGTCGTTTGTGCACAAACGACTTAATCCCCTCCGTCCCCTTTTTTGACGCGGTATCCTGTAGCGATGAAAGACGACTCCCGTTTCCTGCGTGACCTGCAGCAGCGCCAGGCTGCAGGCGAAGACCTGCGTTACCTCTGCTTCTGGGGCCACCAGCCGCCGCGTAGCGGGGTTTCCGCGTCCTGTTTCAGCCAGTGGTATGACGCCGGCTTCGAGATCGATCGCGTGCACTACCGCACTGCCGAGCACTACATGATGGCCGGAAAGGCACGTCTGTTCGGCGCCACCGAACTGCTTGAGAAGATCATCGCCAGCACTACGCCGGACAAGGCCAAGGCTTTCGGCCGCCAGATCGAGGGCTTCGATGAAGCGCGCTGGACGCAGTCCCGCTACGACCTGGTGGTGGAAGGCAACAAGGCCAAGTTCGCGCAGAACCCGGAACTGGGAGCGTTCCTGCGCGCGACCGCAGGCTGGGTGCTGGTCGAAGCCAGCCCGGTGGATTTCATCTGGGGCATCGGCCTGGCCAAGGATCACGCCGACGCGCACAACCCGGCGCAATGGCGCGGATTGAACCTGCTGGGGTTCGCGTTGATGGACGTGCGCGACGCGATGTAACGCTCATCCACGCATGGCGTGGATCCACTGGCACGGCGGCCGATTCGTTTCGCCCCACAGAAAAAGGGAAAGGCCGGCTTGCGCCGGCCTTTCCTTCATCACTCCATGTCGCTGCTTACAGCGCCTTGGCAGCTTCCACCACGTGCGCCGTGGTGATGCCGAAGTGCTTGTACAGCTGGTCTGCCGGAGCCGAGGCACCGAAGGTGTCGATACCGATCACCGCACCGTCCAGGCCGACGAACTGGCGCCAGAAACCGGTGACGCCAGCTTCCACGGCCACGCGCTTGCGCACCGCATTCGGCAGCACCGATTCACGGTAGGCCGCATCCTGGCGCAGGAACACGTCGGTGGACGGCATCGAGACCACGCGGGTCTTGATACCGGCCGCGTCCAGCTGGGCCTTGGCTTCGGTGGCCAGCGAGACTTCCGAGCCCGTGGCGATCAGGATCACGTCCGGGGTACCGGCGGCATCGGCCAGCACGTAACCGCCGCGCTCGATCTGGGCGATCTGCTCGGCGCTGCGCGGCTGGTGCGGCAGGTTCTGGCGGCTGAACACCAGGCAGCTCGGGCCGTCCTGACGGGTGATCGCCGCCTTCCAGCTCACGGCCGACTCGACCGCATCGCACGGGCGCCACACGTCGTTGTTCGGGATATAGCGCAGCGAGGCCAGGTGCTCCACCGGCTGGTGGGTCGGGCCGTCTTCGCCCAGGCCGATCGAGTCGTGGGTATAGACGTGGATGGCGTGGGCCGGAATCAGCGCGCTCATGCGCACGCCGTTGCGGGCGTAATCACTGAACACCAGGAAGGTGGCGTCGAACGGAATGAAGCCACCGTGCAGGGCCAGGCCGTTGGCGATGGCGGTCATGCCGAACTCGCGCACGCCGTAATACACGTAGTTGGCGTTGGCGTCGTCGCTGGCAACCGATTTGCTGCCCTTCCACAGGGTCAGGTTGGAGTGCGCCAGGTCGGCCGAGCCGCCGACGATTTCCGGCAGCAGCGGGGCGTAGGCTTCGATGGCCAGCTGCGAGGCCTTGCGCGAGGCGATCGTCGGGCCCTCAGCGGCCACCTGGGCGATGTAGGCATCGGCCTTGGCAACGAAGTCGGCCGGCAGCTCGCCGTGCGAGCGGCGGGTCAGCTCAGCCGCCTCCGCCGGATACTGGCTGGCGTACTTGTCGAACAGCTGTTCCCACTCGGCCTGGCGCAGGGTGCCGGCGCCATTGGCGCGCCAGCCGTCGTAGATCGCCTGCGGGATCTCGAACGGGCCGTACTCCCAGCCCAGCTGCTTGCGGGTGGCTTCCAGCTCGTCCTTGCCCAGCGGGGCACCGTGGCTGGATTCCTTGCCCGCCTTGTTCGGCGAACCAAAACCAATGGTGGTGCGGCAGCAGATCAGGGTCGGCTTGTCGCTCTGCGACAGCGCGGCCTCGATGCCGGCCTTGATGCTGTCCGGGTCGTGGCCGTCAACATCGCGGACCACGTTCCAGCCATAGGCCTCGAAACGCTCCGGGGTGTTGTCAGTGAACCAGCCCTCGACGTTGCCGTCGATGGAGATGTGGTTGTTGTCCCAGAAGCAGACCAGCTTGTGCAGGCCCCAGGTGCCGGCCAGCGAGGCGGCTTCGTGCGACACGCCTTCCATCAGGCAGCCATCACCCATGAACACCCAGGTGCGGTGGTCGACCACTTCCAGCTCCGGGCGGTTGAAGCGCTGTGCCAGCAGCTTCTCGGCCAGGGCGAAGCCCACGGCATTGGCGAAACCCTGGCCCAGCGGACCGGTGGTGGTTTCCACGCCCGGGGTCTCATGACGCTCTGGGTGGCCGGCGGTGTGGCTGCCCAGCTGGCGGAACAGCTTGAGCTGCTCGATCGGCAGGTCGTAACCGCTCAGGTGCAGCAGCGCGTACTGCAGCATCGAACCGTGGCCGTTGGACAGCACGAAACGGTCGCGGTTGAACCAGTGCGGGTTGCTCGGGTTATGGCGGAGGTAGTCGTTCCAGAGGACTTCGGCGATGTCGGCCATGCCCATGGGCATGCCGGGGTGGCCGGACTTTGCGGTTTCAACCGCATCGGCGGCGAGGAAGCGGATGGCGTTGGCCAACTGGCGACGGGTAGGCTGCGTCATGGTTCTGTCGGAATCGGGAGGCGGCCGCGGACGTGCGGGCGGCCTATTGTCCCACAGACCCGGGGCCGGGTTCAGGCGTAGGACCAGATCCCTTGCCAGTGAAAGGGATCTGGTCCCGCCAACCCCTTACTTGGGCGCGGCGGCCTCGATCACGCCACACATCGACTTCTTCTGGAAGTCCTCGCCAGTGGCGTAGGTGGCCGGGGTGGTCTTGGTCACGGTGATCTTGGAACCCTTGCCCTCGGCTTCAACCAGCACGTTCCACGGCAGGGTGGTCTGGCCACCATTGAACTGGACGTTCTGTTCCAGGGTCAGCATGCCCAGGTCCTTGTCCACGCTGGCTACCTTCAGGCCCGACTTCACGCCCTCGATCTGGATACGCTTGAGAGCGTCGGCCGGGGTAACGGTGGGTACCACGTCCCAGGTGGTGAAGGTGCGCCCGGAGAAGAAGCTGCCGGTCTTGGTGTAGTTGGTTTCACAGGCCTTCTGGGCACTGGCGTCGAAAGCCAGCAGGCCCAGGGCGGCGACCATCACGTACGAAATCCTCATTTCTGCTCCCTTTCGCACGGCGCCAATCCCGACGCCTTCCATGCGTCGGGATAGTATCCATGGCATTCAGGGCGCGTTCAATCGAGGGGCGTGCCCAGCGCCGGTCCGTCATGGGACTCGCCCTTGGCCACCAACGTGGTCAGGGCCAGGTCGCCGGTCACGTTCAGTGCGGTGCGGCACATGTCCAGGAAGTGGTTCACGCCCAGGATCAGGCCGATGCCCAGCGGGTTCACACCGACCATCGCGCAGATCATCGCCACCACCGGCAGCGAGCCCGACGGCACGCCCGCCGTGCCGATGCCGCCGAGGATGCAGACCGCCATCACCATGATCTGCTGGCCAATGCTCAGGTCCACGCCAAAGAACTGGGCCAGGAAGATCACCGTCACGCCCTCGAACAGCGCGGTGCCGTTCTGGTTGGCGGTGGCGCCCACGGTCAGCACGAAGCGCGACACGCGCTGCGGCAGGCCCATCTGGTCCGCCACGCGCAGCGCGGTCGGCAGGGTGGCGTTGCTGGAGGCGGTGGAGAACGCCATCACCGTCGCTTCCTGGGTATCGCGGAAGAACGACAGCGGCGAGCGGCCGGACAGCCATACGGCAGTACCGTAGGTCACCACCATGTGCAGGCCGAGTGCCAGCACCACCACGCCCACGTACGCGCCAAGGCGGATGATCAGCTCGAAGCCGAACAGCGCGGCCAGGTTGAACATGAAGCAGGCCACTGCGTACGGGGCCAGCCGGATGACCAGGTTGATCAGGGTCATCGAGATTTCGAACACGCCTTCGATGGCGCGGCGCAACGGGGCGACCTTCTCATTGTCGGTCAGCACCATGCCGATGCCGAACATCAGCGCGAAGAACATCAGCGACAGGATCGCGCCGTTGTCCGACGCGGCCTGCAGCACATTGCTCGGCACGATCGACAGCAGCATGTCCATGCCCTTCGGCGTGCCATGGATGCCAGCGACGATTTCCTTGCTGCGCTCGGCGTTCTCCGACAGCATCATCGCGGCGACCTGCGGATCCACGCCGGCGCCCGGCTTGAGCAGGTTGACCAGCACCAGGCCGATGCCCACGGCAATGCCGGACAGCAGCACGGTATAGGCCAGGGTCTTCCAGCCGATGCGGCCCAGGGCGCGGATGTCGCCCATCTCCGACACGCCCATGATCAGCGCCGAGAAGATCAGCGGCACGATCAGCATGAAGATCAGGTTGAGGAACAGGCCCGACGCCGGGGTGGTGACGTAGTCCATGACCCACTTGGCACCGGCCTGCAGACCATCGACGCTGCCGCCCAGGGCGTGCACGATCAGTCCCAGGACCAGGCCGATCGCAAAGCCGATGCCCATCTTCCAATGCAGGGGCAACTTCTTCTTGTCGGCAGCAGCTGCTGTCATACGCGGGTTTCCTCGAAAAATGAATGCACTCTAACAAAGCGCGCAAGCGGCGCCGGTTCAGGTTCGCCGTGGCGGATAAAGCGGCGCCAGGCCAGTTTCTGCGGCACCCGTAGCGGCCGACCAGTGCGGTCCGTCACGGAAGACCTCACGCAGGCGCGTGCGCAACGGGGCCAGTTCGCCCTGCCCGCCCCAGCGCGCCTGCTGCAGGTCCAGCAACACCTGGCGTTGGGCCGGGTCATCCAGCCGGGCGATCACCTGCTCGATGCGCTCCACGCCCGCCATCGCACACAGACGCGCCTCCACCTGATCGAAACCCTCACCATCCAGCGCGCGGCGCAGTTCGGCCAGGCCGGCACGCCCGCTCACCACGGTCGTCACAGAGGGCTTGCCGGCTGCAGGCGCCGCCGCACGCGGGCGTCGGCCTCGCTGCCAGCCCCACAACAGGGTCAACAGCCACAGCAGTGCCAGGCCGATGGCCGCCGCCATCCATGGCCACGGTCGCTCGGACAGGCCGCTGGCGCGTGGATCGGTCGCGGCGATACGCGCATCCTGTCCATCACTGCCGGGCAGCGCGGCAGCGGTGTCGATCGGTGGCAGCGCTGCCGGCGAGGCAGTGGCGGCGCCGGTACCGGCCGCAACGGCCAGCGTCAGGTCCGGCAGCTTCGCCTCCTGCGCCTTGCCATTGCGCACATCCCACCAGGGCAGGCGCGGCCCCGGCACCACCAGCGAACCCGGCTGGCGCGGCACGATCGAATAGCGGCGGGTGATCTTCAGGCGTGGCGTGCTGCCGTTGAAGGTCTCTTCGTACTGTGCCGGTTCGGCGAACACCTGCGCATTGGCGCCGACATCCGGCACCGGCAGGTCGGTGAACTGCGCGCGCGTTGCGCCTTCGGCAACCGCTTCGACCACCACGTTGGCTGCCTCGCCGGTACGGGCACGGGTGGGCGCGCTGGTGTAGCGCAGCTGCAGGCTCTGCAGGGGCAACCACGGCTGCGGCGCCTGTGCCGGCTGTGCCTGCACCTGCAACGTGCGGTCTGCGCCGGTGGCATTCATGCGGCCGTCGCCGCCGCCGAAGAAGTCATCGAAGAAACCTCCGGCGCTGCGCCCGCTGAAACGCGCACCGGACAGCCGCAACGCGCCGCTGCGCTCGGGGATCAGCAGGAAACGCCGTTCGACCACGTTGTAGCGGCGCCCGTTGACCTGGCGCACATCGGTGCGGTCGTCGCCCACGCGCTGCAACGACGCGCCCGCCGGGGTGTCCAGCACCAGTTCGCCAGAGGCCAGCTGCGAGGCGAAATACAAGCGCACCACCACGCCCACGCTCTGCTGCACATACGGCGTATCGTCATCGACGACGGTTTCGATGAAGGCCATCGCATTGCTGTCCGGCCCGGCCACGGCGGCCGCATCGACCTGCAGCGTCAGCGGCGCGGTTCGCACACTGCCCACCTGCAGGCCCGGTACCACCAGCGCACCACTACGTCGCGGCGTCAGCGCCACCCCATACAGGTTGCGCTGCTGCATGCTGCCATTGCTCCATTCCACCTGGCGGCTGCTGGTCTGGCCGCTCAGGTCGAAGTCGGTGCGCAATGGCGTGAAGTCGGGAGCGCCCTGATCGCTCTCGACATTGAGGGTGACCGTATCACCCATCGCGATGCGGTCGCGATCCAGCCAGGCGCGCGGCTGCGCCCAGGCCAGCAGCGGCAGCCACAGCAACAGTGCCGCCAGTACCGGCAGTGACCAGCGCCCGTGCATGTTGATCGCCCGCGTCATCGCCCTTCCCTCTTCCTGCGTTCGTTTTCCAGCTGGAACTTGGCCCGCAGCAACGCGCCCGGATCATCCGGCACACGCCGCATCCACGCCTCCACCGCCTGTTGCTCCTCGCGCTCGCGCGGCGTGCGGCCCTCACCACCCGGTACGGGTCTGCCGTCCTTGCCGGCCTCGCCCTCGCGTGCCTGCTGCATCGCCTGCTGCATGCGCTGGCGTTGCTGTTCGTCGGCCTGCGCCTGCGCCTTGGCATCTTCCACCTGCGGCGGTGCCTGCTGGCCATCGCGGCCGCGCTCGCCGGGCTGCGGGTTCGACGGGTTATTGTCGTCACCCGCCCTGGGCTGCCCCTGCTGGCCCGACTGCGGCTGGCCCTGGCCTTGATTCTGCTGGCCCTGCTGCGGCTTCTGGCCCTGCGGGTTCTGCTGGCCCGGGGAATCGTTCTGCTGCTTCTGCTGCCCGTTCTGCGGTGGCTTCTGCTGATCCTGCCCTTTGCCACCCGACTGCCTGCGCTTGCGTGCGGCATCGACCACGGCACGGTTGGCGACCGCATCGGCCATGCCGGGATGCAACGCCAGCGCGCGGTCGTAGGCGGCGATCGCTTCGTCATAGTTGCCTTCGCGTGCCAGCGTGTTGCCCAGGTTGTACCAACCGGCATCGTTGTCGATGCCTTCGAACTGTTTGCGTGCAGTGGCGAAGTCGCCGTTGCGGTACGCCTGAACCCCCTCGGCCAGGCGCTGATGCTGCACCTGGTCGCCACGCTTCCACAGCGTGCCCTGCGCGGCCGGCGAAGCGTGCGTCGCAGGCGCCTGCGCCTGTGCGTCATTCATCCACGGCATCATGCCGACCGCAAGCACCGCTGCCAGCACCGTACGACGACGGAAGGCCAGCAATGCCAGCAGCATCACCGGCGGCAGCAACCAGAAGCCTTCGTCACGCCACTGCTTGCCTTCGCCCGGCCGCTGCGCCGCCGTGCCTTCGCGCGCGTCGAGTACACCGAGCGCACGCAGATCGCTGTCATCGGCGGAGATGCGTGCATAGCGGCCGCCACCGGCAGTGGCGACTGCGCGCAGGCTGCTCTCGTCCAGGGCGGCCTGGCGGATCTGTCCGCTGCCATCGCGGTAGGCCGCACCGGCAGGCGTGCCCAGGCCCAGCACCGACACCTGCAGGCCCAGGCTGTGCGCCTGCGCTGCCGCCAGTGCAGCTTCACCATCCGCCTGGTCGCTGACCAGCAGGATCTGCCCCTGCAGCGCACCGATCTGCCGCATCAGCCGTGTTGCCCAGTCGATGCCGCGGTCGGCACGCTGGCCATCGCGTGGCATCACGTCCGGCGACAGCGCATCCAGATACAGCGCAACATTGCTGCCGTCATCAGTCAGCGGCGCCACCGTGTAGGCATCATCGGCATACACCACCAGGCCCACCTGCCCGCCTTGGCGGGCGCGCAGCAGCTCGCCCACTTTCGCGCGCGCCTGCAGCAGGCGCGACGGTGGCAGATCGGTTGCACTGATCCGGCTGGACAGGTCCAGCACCACCAGCAGCGGTGAGCTGGCCTGGAACATCGGCTGCGCCTGCTGCCGCCAGCTCGGCCCGGCCATCGCCAGCGATGCCAGTGTCCAGCCCAGCAGCAGCGCCCATGGCAGGCGCACGCGACGCTTCGCACCCGCAGCCAGCAGATGTGGCAACAGGTGTGCGTCCACCGCCTGCCGCCACGCATCACTGCGTCGCTGCCGGTACAGCGACAGCGCGAGGATGAGGGGAAGCGCCAGCAGCGCCCACAACCACTCCGGTCGCAGGAAGTGCAATGCGCTCCAATCGGGGAGATTGGAAGCAAACGCGATCATCGGCGACGCTCCGGCCACAGCCAGGCCAGCACGCCCAGCAGCAACGCCAGCCCCAACGGCCAGGCATAGCGTTCTTCGCGCGGACGCAGGCTCGGCCCCTTCGCGGCGACCGGCTCCAGGCGATCGAGCTCGGCGTAGATCCCGGCCAGCTGCGCGGTGTCACGCGCGCGGAAGAACTGGCCACCGGTCATGCTGGCGATCTTCTTCAGGGTGGCCTCATCGACCGGGTCCTGGTCGGTGGAAATCGGAATGCCGAACAAGCGCATGCTGCCATCGCCGCCAAATGCGACCGTGTGGATGCGCACGCCCTCGGCGCGCGCCACTTCCGCGGCGCGCAGCGGCTCCAGCACACCGGCATTGCTGACACCATCGGTCAGCAGGATCAGCACGCGCTGCCCCTCCGGCTGGCTGCGCAGGCGCTTGACCGCCAGGCCGATGGCATCACCGATGGCGGTCTCGCGCCCGGCCAGGCCGACCACACTGTCGCGCAGCTGGTCGCGCACGCTGGCCAGATCCGCAGTCAGCGGCGTGAGGGTGTAGGCGCGGTCGCCGAAGATCAGCAGGCCGACGCGGTCACCCGCACGACGATCAAGGAAGTCGGCAAGCACGGCCTTGGCTGCGGTCAGGCGATCGACCGCCTGGCCGCCCAGCACCATGTCGCCCTCGCCCATGCTGCCGGACACGTCCATCGCCAGCATCATCTGCCGCCCCTGCTGCGGAGGCGTGATGGCTTCGCCCAGCTGCTGCGGTCGCGCCAGCGCGATGCACAGTGCACACCACCCCAGCCAAAGCAACAGCGTGCGCAGCCACGACACGTCGACGCGGCCACCACCGGACAGCGCTTCCAGCTCGGCGGCAGCGTAGGGGACGCGTAGTGCAGCACCCGGCGCTGCACGGCGCTTCCACCAGCGCATCAGCAGCGGCATCGGGAGGACCAGCAGGGCCAGCGGCCACGCCAGTTGCAGGTCCGGCCATGGCCAGTAACTTGCCAGCAGGTTCATCGGCGGCGCTCCAGCAGCATCGCCAGGTAGCGTTCGCGGGCCCAGCTGCGTACGGCCGCCACGTCGCGGTTATCGACGCGCGGGCGATAGGCGCCTTCGGCCAACAGGCTGCGGTGGTCATCGGCCAACGTGCGCTGCGGGTCGAGGCGTTGCCACCAGGCGTCATCACGCAGCGATTCGCTGCCCGGCCGTGCATGGCGTGCGGCACGGCGCAGCAGTCCGGCGATGGCCGCCAGCTCAGCCGCAGCGTCGGGAGCGGTTGCCAGTTCCTGATCGAACAGCTGCAACCAGCGCTGGCGACGGCGGCGACGCCGCCACATCAGTACGGCGATCACCAGCAGCACCAGCACGACCGCCGCGCCGATCATCAGGTAACCGGGGGCCGGCGGCCACCAGGAAGGTGCCGGTGGCAACTGCACATCGCGCAGCGGCAGCGCGGCGCTCACGCCGGTACCTCGGTCGGTGACGGCGCCAGCCAGGCGTCGCTGGGCGCATCGGTGGAAAGCACCTGTACGTCGACACGGCGTGCGCCGAGCTGGCGCCGCAGTTCCTGCAGCGGCTCGACGAAGTGTGCCTGCCAGTGCGCCTGCACGTCGCTGCGGCGCAGGTCGAGGCCGATGCGCTGCTGTGCGGTCTGGAACTGCAGCGCCGCCGAGGGGGGCTGCAGTTCCAGCGGATCGACCAGCAGCACCAGGCTGAGGTCGTGATGCTGGGCCAGCGCGCTCCAGCGCGCGGGCGGAATGCGGATGGCCTGCTGCGGATCGGCCAGCACCAGCATGCGCGCGCCTGGGCGCAGCACGCGGCCGGCATGATCCAGCGCGCGCTCCAGGCCCAGATCATCGGCCGGCGGCTGTGCGTACCAGCGGGTCAGCGCGTCGAGCACGCGCAGCACGCCGCGTGGCCCACCCGCGGGGGCGATCGGCGCTTCGCGGTCGCTGCCACGCAGCGCGCCCACGCGGTCGCCACGGCGCTGCGCCGACCACGCGGCAACAGCACCGGCGCGCGCGGCCTGCACCGATTTGAAGCGCACGCGGGTACCGAAGTACAGCGCCGGCGACGTATCGGCCACGATCAGGCTGATCCGCTCGCGCTCGGCCTGGAACAACTTGGTATGGGCGCGACCAGTGCGCGCGGTCACGCGCCAATCGATGTGGCGCGCGTCGTCGCTGGCCACATAGTCGCGCGACTCGGCGTACTCCATGCCGCGGCCGCGCAGCGGGGATGGCGCCTGGCCGGCGTTGCCGGTGCGGCCACGGCGCGGCGGCGGCGGACGCTGTGCCAGCCGGCGCAGCGCGACCAGTTCGGCCAGCTGCGGGCGCAGGCCGTCACCTCCGAGCGCAGACGGTGCCTGTTCCAGGGATGGATCGGTCATGGGCAGGCTCAGGGTGCCGGCACCCGGGCCAGCAGCTCCTGCACCAGCCGCTCGCCATCCCAGCCCTCGGCGGTGGCTTCATAGCTGGGCAGCACGCGATGGCGCAGCACGTCGGCGGCGACCGCACGCACGTCGTCGGGCGTGACGAAATCACGACCGGCCAGCCAGGCGCGCGCACGGGCACAGCGCTCCAGTGCGATGGAGCCGCGCGGGCTTGCCCCCCAGGCGATGCGGCGGCCCAGGCCGGCGTCGTAGCGCGAGGGGTCACGCGACGCCAGCACCAGCTCGATCAGGTAGCGCTCCAAGGCCGGTGCCATGTGCAGGTCCAGCACTTCACGGCGGGCATCGAACACGTCCTGCATCGGCATCTTGTCGGGCGCCGGCGCGGCCTCGCCCAATGCACCACGGGCACGCTCACGGGCCAGCCGCAGGATCTCCGATTCGGCGGCCTGGTCCGGGTAGCCGATGCGCACATGCATCAGGAAGCGGTCCAGCTGCGCTTCCGGCAGCGGGAACGTGCCTTCCTGTTCGATCGGATTCTGCGTGGCCATCACCAGGAACAGCGGCGGCAGCGCATAGGTATGGCGGCCAACCGTGACCTGGCGCTCGCCCATGGCTTCCAGCAGTGCCGACTGCACTTTGGCCGGCGCGCGGTTGATCTCGTCGGCGAGCAGGATCGGGTGGAAGATCGGGCCAGGCACGAACTCGAACCGGCCCTCCTGCGGGCGCCAGATCTCGGTGCCGGTGAGGTCGGCCGGCAGCAGGTCGGGGGTGAACTGCACGCGGGCAAAGTCCGCTTCCAGGCGCGAAGCCAGCGCACGGATCGCCGTGGTCTTGGCCAGGCCCGGTGCCCCCTCCACCAGCAGATGGCCGTCGGCCAGCAGCGCGATCAGCAGGCGTTCGACCAGTGCCGCCTGGCCGACGATCTCGGCCGACAGCGCGTCGCGCAGTCCGGTGAATGCCGCATGCAGGCGGGAGATGGCCGGCGCGGGCGGCGGCGAGATGGTTTCGGGCATCGGCGGTGGCAGGTTCATGGGGGCCTTTGACCGGCGCAGGACGGCACGGGTTCCCGACATCATCGCAGGGTGCCTTGCGATTGGCATCAAGAACGGCTGAACGGCGCATCCGCGCACGGCGTGGATCTACTGGCGAAAACGAGGAAGGGCCGCACAGGGCGGCCCTTCTTCGAAGACTTCGGAGCGATGGCTCAGTTCTGCTTGGCCACGCGCAGCACCTTCGGGGTGACGAACACCAGCAGCTCGGCCTTGTCCTTGCTGCGGCCGCGCTTCTTGAACAGGTTGCCCAGGAACGGCACGTCGCCCAGGAACGGAACCTTGCTGATGCTGCTGCGATCGGTGAATTCGTAGACGCCGCCGATGACCACGGTCTGCCCATCCTCGACCAGCACCGCGGTGTTGACTTCGCGGCGGTTGATCGACGGCACGGTGCCGTAGCCTTCCAGCTGGATCAGCTGGTCGACTTCGTCCTTCTTCACCTGCATGTTGAGGAACACGCGGTTGTCGTTGGTGATGGTCGGAGTGACCTTCAGTTCCAGCACCACTTCCTTGAACTGGACGTTCGGGGTCGCCACGCCACCAGCGCCACCACCGCTGATGGTGACGTAGCCGATTTCCTTGCCCTGCTTGATCAGCGCCTCGCGCTGGTTGGTGGTGACCACGCGCGGGTTGGAGATCACTTCGCCCCGGGACTCTTCCTGCATGGCCGACAGTTCCACGTCCAGCAGGTAGCCGGCATTGAGGATGGACAGCGCCAGCGAACCCGGGTTGCTGGCCGCGGCAACCGGCAGGCTCCAGTTCAAACCACGCGTGATGGTCGAGCCCACCGGTACGGGCGGCGGGCCGACGCGGCCACCTGCGATCCAGTCACGTTCGGCCTTGGCGTTGTCCTGCGCGGACTTGACCTGCGATTCCCGGGTCAAGCGGTTGGCTTCGAGATTGCCACTGAAGTACACATTGTCCCGGCTGCCGCTGACACCGAACTTCGCGCCCAGTTCGCGGGCGAAGGTATCGGTGGCGATGACGATGCGGCTTTCGATCAGCACCTGGTCGACCGGGCGGTCGATCACGTTGATCAGCTCGCGCATGCGCGCGATCTTCTTCGGGATGTCGCTGATCATCAGCGTGTTGGTGCGCTCGTCGGCCACGATGCGGCCGCGCGAGGACAGGAAGCCACTGTCTTCCTGCGAAGAGCTGCCCGAACCACCGCCGCTGCCACCGCCACCGCTGCCGCCGATGCCCTTGGCCTCGGTCAGCGCTTTGAAGATCTGCGTGGCGCTGTGGTAGTTGATCTGGATGTAGTCGGTCTGCAGGTCTTCGCGGTTCTCGATGGCGATGCGCGCGTCTTCCTTCTCCTGCTCGAACTTGGCCAGTTCAGCCTGCGGCGCCACCCAGATCACGCTGCCATCGCGACGCTTGTCCAGGCCCTTCGCGCGCAGGACGATGTCCAGCGCCTGGTCCCACGGCACATTGACCAGGCGCAGGGTCACATTGCCCTGCACCGAGTCGGACGCAACCACGTTCAGGTTGGACTCCTCGGCGATCAACTGCAGCACGGTGCGCACCGGCACGTCCTGGAAGTTGAAGGTCACCGGCTTGCCGGTGAAACCACGCTGGCCGACGGCCTTGGCCGCCTGGGTGACGCTGCCGGCGGTGACCGCGCCGACGGCGGCCGGGGCCTGTCGCGGGCTGATCTCGACCACGTACTCATTGCCGCTCTGGTAGGCCAGCGACTCCACGGCACCCCCGGTGCTCAGCACCAGCTGGGTACCGGCACCGGACGGCTTGGCGTCGATGCGCTGTACCGGCGTGGCGAAGTCGGTGACGTTCATCGGCTTCTGCAGGTTGGCCGGCAGTCGGGCATTGCCGACGTCGACCACGACGCTGTTGCCCTGCGTGCGCAGGTCAGGGATCGCGCCCTGCCCGTCGAACTGCACGATCAGGCGCCCGGCGCCGTCATCGCCACGCTTGAAATCGATCTTGGCCACCGACAGGCCTGCCGGCGCAGCGGCCGGTGCCACGGTGGCGCCCACCGGCTTTTCCGCCGGTGCGGCAGCCAGCGCCGGAGCGCAGGCCAGCATCAGCGCGACTCCCAGCGCGCTGACACGGTTCAAGGTAGAGCGCCGGATGGGACGCAGCCCCTTGGCTTGGTGAAAGGTCATCGTGCTATCCCCAGTAAACGATCATTGATCTTCAAGCGAGAGCGTTGCCGGCCGTTCCAGCCAGCCACCCGCGCCATCCGGCACCAGTTCGATCAGCTCCACGCGGTCTTCGAAGACCGCCGTGACCCGCCCGTCGCTCTGCCCCAGGTAACCGCCCGGGCGAACCCGGTAGGTGACCTTGTCCGGCCCCATCACCAGCGCCACGGTGCCTGCACCAGTACCGATGGTGCCGACCATGTCCAGCGCATCCAGCGGGAAGCCTTCCAGCGGCTCCTTGCGCCGGTTCGGGTCCGGTCGCAATCCGCCGTTCCCCTGCTGCGGATTGGTCCAGGCATCGGTGAACGGATCGCGCATGCCCTGCGCGGAATATTCGAAGGTCTCGAACTGCTGCATCACCGGCAGCGGCTCCAGCGGTTGCGCCGGTCGCGCACGCTCGCCTTCCACCCACTTTTCAAGGTTCGGTGCGTCGCCGGGCGTGCTGGTCACGCCACGGCCGCAACCGGCCAGCAGCAGTACAGCCAGCACCATCGCACCACGTACGGTCTGCGCGCGCATCACTTCTTGCCCTCCTTGCCAGCGTCAGCCGCCTGCTGCGCCTGCACTTCGGTCTCGTCCAGGTAACGGTAGGTCTTGACCGTACCGGACAGTTCCAGTGCACCGCTGCGGACGTTGCCGCCGGTCTTTTCCTTGGGCTTGAGGTTGATGTCATGCATGGTCAGGATCACTACCCGCGGCAACGAGGCCACGCCACTGACGAATGCGCCGAACTGGTGGTAACTGCCGACCATGCGCAGTTTGATCGGCTTCTCGGCGTAGAACTCCTTGATCTGCTCCTGCTCCGGTTCGAACAGCTCGTTGGTCAGGCCGCTGGACAGCGCGGTCTGCGAGATGTCGATGATCAGGTCGGGCATTTCGGTCTTGCTCGGCAGCTGCCGCAGCATCTGCTGCAGCACCTGCTCCATCTGCGCCAGCTGCTGCTTCAGCGGCTCCAGGTTCACCGCGCGTTCCTGCTGCTTGGTGAACTCGGTGCGCAGCTCGACTTCCTTCGATTCCAGGCCGGCCAGCTCCTCGCGCTTGCCGCTGATCAGCAGCATCCACGCCACGAACATGATGACCAGTGCCAGCAACGAGCAGAAGACGATCTTGGCCTTCTGCGGCCAGTTGCCGATGTCGTTGAAATCCAGGTTCTTGATGTCGATCTTCTGGCTCATGCGCGATCCCCCTGCAGCAGCGCATTGAAGGCCTGCGGCGGCTGCGCCAGGCGGCTGCCCTCAGGCTTCGGGGCAGGTGCCGGGGCCGGCGCGGCCGGTTGGTTCGGCTTGGCCGGAGCGGCCGGAGCGGCCGACGGTGCAGCAGCAGGTGTGGCAGGTGCCGGCGGCTGCCCAGCTGCCGGAGCCGCAGGCGTCGCGGCATCCGGACCTGCGGCCAACGGAGCCACCGGTGCCGGCGCCGCCACCGAGCCATCGGCGTTCAGGCCCGGCGTCGCCGAGACCTCTTCGCTCTGTGCCGGCAGTTTCACCTTGACCACGAACACGTAGGGCAGCGCCTTGATGTCGGCCAGCGGACCGACCTTGCCATCCTTGTCCTTCTCCGGGTCACGCGCTTCGATGATCGACAGCTCCGGATTGGTCATCCAGCCGGAGGTCTCCAGGTTGCGCATGTAGGCCGAAACGCGGGCATTGGACTGGGTGCGACCTTCCAGCGTCAGCACATCCCCTTCCTGCTTCAGTGCGGTCAGCACCACGCCGTCGGGGATGGTGCGCACCAGTGCGTCGAACAGGTGGACCATCTGCGAGCGCTTGGCCTGCAGTTCCTCGATCACCTTCTTGCGGGCCAGCAGCCGTTCCTTCTGCGCGTCGAGGCGATCGATCTCCTTGTTCTGTTCCTTGACCTTCTCGATCTCGGCTTCCAGATAGGCGTTGCGGTCCATCTGGCCGCTCACCTGGCGGTCGTAATAGAACCAGATCATCAGCGACAACAGCAGGCCACCGACAGCGGCCATGCCCAGCATTGCGTAGAACTCGCGCTGGCGTTGCTTGCGCCGCTCGGCGCGCCAGGGCAATAGATTGATGCGTGCCATCAGTCGAAGCTCCTCAGCGCCAGACCGGTCGCGATCATCAGCGCGGGGGCATCCTGGGCCAACGCATGCGCGTTCACCTTCGGCCCCAGGGTCATCTGCGCCAGCGGGTTGGCGACCACGGTCGGCACGCCCAGCTGCTCCTCGACCATCTCCGGCAGGCCACCGAGCACGGCGCAGCCGCCGGCCAGCACGATGTGATCGACGCGGTTGAATTCGCTGCCCGCATAGAAGAACTGCAGCAGGCGGCTGATCTGCTGGACCGTGGCTTCCTTGAACGGCTCCAGCACTTCCATTTCGTAGCTTTCCGGCAGGCCACCCTGGCGCTTGGCCAGCCCGGCTTCCTCGTAGCTCAGGCCATAGCGGCGCATGATCTCGTCGGTCAGCTGCTTGCCACCGAACACCTGCTCGCGGCTGTAAAGGCTACGGCCGCCGCGCAGGACATTGAGGGTGGTCATGGTGGCGCCGATGTCGACCAGCGCAACCACGCCGTCGATGGACACCGGCAGCTCGCTGGCGACCAGGGCGTAGGCGTTCTCGACCGCAAAGGCCTCCACGTCCATCACCTTGGCCTGCAGGCCACCGAGCTCCAGTGCGGACTGGCGCAGCTCGACATTCTCCGAACGCGACGCGGCCAGCAGGACCTGGACCATCTCCGGGTTGTTCGGGATCGACCCGATCACCTCGAAGTCCAGGTTCACTTCCTCGATCGGATACGGAATGTAGTTGACCGCTTCCAGCTCGATCTGGGCTTCCATGTCGTTTTCGTCGAGATCGGCCGGCATCGGGATCACCTTGGTGATCACCGCCGACCCCGCGACGGCGGCAGCGGCCAACTTGGCCTTGCTGCCTGAACGGTTCATCGCCCGGCGGATGGCCTCACCGACGGCCTCCACTTCAACGATGTTCTTCTCCACCACCGCATTCGGCGGAAGAGGTTCCACAGCGTAATGTTCCACGCGGAAACGATTGCCGCTGCGGGACAGCTGCAAAAGCTTTACCGCAGTCGAACTGATGTCGACGCCTACAAGCGGCGACTGACTTTTTGGGATGAGCCCCACGGTTTCTCCCCTGCCGACGGGCACTTGGACGCAAGACCTGCGTCCGAGCATTAATAACGTATTCTTAGCAAATGGCAACGGCCCTGCTGTGAAATCCCTCACGGATTCACCATGCAGCCCCTGACTGTTCCCCTTGCGCTCCCCGGTGCCGACCCCAGCCGCCACCTTGCGTAATCTATACTCTGCGACCACGAAATTCGCAATCGGAATCTGAACCCGATGACTCGACTCCGCCGCTGGCTGCGCTGGATCTTCCTGATTGTCCTGGTCCTGGCGCTGATCGGCGCGGCCGCCGTGGGCGGTCTGTACTATGCCGTTTCCTCCAAGCTTCCCGACGTGCAGACCCTGCGCGACGTGGAAATGCAGGAGCCGATGTACGTCTACGCTGCCGACGGCAAGCTGATGGCGGTGTTCGGCGAGACCCGGCGCACCCCGGTCACCATGAAGGACGTGCCCGAGCGGCTGAAGCAGGCCTTCCTGGCCACCGAGGACGCCCGCTTCTACGAGCACGGCGGCGTGGACTACATGGGCATCGGCCGTGCGGTCTGGCTGCTGGCCACCACCAACGACAAGCGCGTGCCGGGTGGCTCCACCATCACCCAGCAGGTCGCCCGCCAGTTCTTCCTCAGCTCCGAGTACAGCTACACCCGCAAGCTGGCCGAGATCCTGCTGGCGCGGAAGATCGAGTCCGAGCTGAGCAAGGACGAGATCTTCGAGCTGTACCTGAACAAGAGTTTCTTCGGCAACCGCGCCTACGGCGTGGCCGCCGCCGCCGAGTTCTACTACGGCAAGAAGCTGAACGAGCTGGACCTGGACGAGATGGCCTCGCTGGCCGGTATCCCCAAGTTCCCGTCCTCGGGCAACCCGATCTCCAACCCGGAACGTGCCCGCCAGCGCCGCGACAACTACGTGCTGCAGCGCATGGCCGACCTGAAGTTCGTCAGCCAGGCCGAAGCCGACGCGGCCAAGGCCGTGCCGATGCACGCCACCGCGCATGAGCCGCCGGTACAGGTCGATGCGCCCTACGTGGCCGAGCTGGTGCGCCAGGAAATGATCGCCCGCTTCGGCGGCGACGTGGTCAACAAGGGTTACCACGTCACCACCACGATCGATTCCACCCTGCAGACCGCGGCCAACCTGGCCGTGCGTGATGGCCTGCTGCTGTACGACCACCGCCACGGTTGGCACGGCGTGGAGAAGCAGGTGCAGCTGGGCGCCGGCGACGATGCCGCCGCCCTGGCCGAGCACCTGCGCGGCATGTACGGCCAGGCCGGCCTGCTGCCGGCAATCGTCGCCAGCACCGCTGCCGATGGCAGCGCCACGGTGGTGCTGGCCAACCGCACCGAGATCGCGCTGCCGGCCGGTGCCGCCAAGTGGACCAACAAGACCCCGGGCAAGCTGGTGCAGCGCGGCGACATCGTGCGCGTACGCGCCGGGGCCAAGGAGGGCGAGTGGCTGCTGGACCAGATCCCGCGCGGCCAATCCGCGCTGGTCTCGCTGGATGCCCACAGCGGCGCGCTGAAGGCGCTGGTCGGTGGCTTCAGCTTCTCCGGCAACAAGTTCAACCGCGCCACCCAGGCCCGCCGCCAGCCGGGTTCCAGCTTCAAGCCGTTCATCTACGCCGCAGCGTTCGACAAGGGCTACAACCCGGCCTCGATTGTGCTCGACGCGCCGGTTGTGTTCCGCGATCGCCGCGGCAAGACCTGGGCCCCGCAGAACGACGGCGGCGGCTTCCGCGGCCCGATGCGCCTGCGTGAAGCGCTGGTGCAGTCGCGCAACCTGGTCTCGGTGCGCCTGCTCGATGGCATGGGCGTGGACTATGCGCGCAAGTACATCAGCGAATTTGGCTTCGCCGAATCGGAGCTTCCGCCGAACCTGTCGATGTCGCTGGGTACTGCCTCGCTGACCCCGCTGTCGGTGGCGCGTGGCTACGCGGTGTTCGCCAATGGCGGCTCGCGCGTGGATACCTGGCTGATCGACCAGGTCAATGACCGCGACGGCAACCTGGTGTTCAAGGAAAACCCGGCACTGGCCTGCCGCGACTGCGCGGGCAGCAGCGATCAGCCGGTCAACCAGGTGGTGGATGGCTTCAACTTCGGCGCCCCGGCCCCGAAGGTGGACCCGGCCGCTGCGGCCAAGGCCGAAGCCAAGACCGAAACTGCCGCCGCTCCGGCCAACCCGGACGCCCGCACTGCCCCGCGCGCGATCGACGCCCGCACCGCCTACCAGCTGGTGTCGATGATGCGCGACGTGGTCCAGCGCGGTACCGGTGTGCAGGCCAAGGTGCTCGGCCGCGAGGACGTGGGCGGCAAGACCGGCTCCACCAACGACCATCGTGACGCCTGGTTCTCCGGCTTCGGCGGCCCGTACGTGACCACCGTGTGGGTGGGCCGCGACGACTTCCGCTCGCTGGGTTACCGCGAATACGGTGGCAAGGCGGCGCTGCCGATCTGGATCGACTACATGCGCACCGCGCTGAAGGACACCCCGATCGCGCAGAACGAGCCGCCCAGCGGCATGGTCCAGGCCACCCTCAACGGCGCAACCGAGTGGGTGAAGGTGGAAGACATGGACCGCCTGACCGACTACGACCTGAACCTCAATACGCCGCAGGCCGACGCCGCCGCGTTCGATATCTTCTGAGGAAGGGTCAGGTGGGTGCCAACCGTGGGTTGGCACCGACGCGCCTGTAGAGCCGAGCCCGTGCTCGGCTCAGGGCGTGCGGTAGAGCAGCCGAGCATGGGCTCGGCTCTACACGATCAACGGCATCCGCGTGCTCGTCTCGGTGAAATACCCACGCGGATGTCACATCCGTGCGCTAGTCTGTAGCCAGGTCGCAACAGGAGTCATCGCATGCATCGCGCCCGTCAGCATGCTGCCAGCCAGACCCGCGAGCGGCGCCACCGCCTCGCCCACGAAGCCGCCCGCCTGATGGCTGAAGGCGGCATCCGCGACTACCACCAGGCCAAGTTGAAGGCCGCCAGCCGGCTCGGCATCCACGACGATGCCTCCCTGCCCCGCAACACCGAGATCGAAGACGCCCTGCGCGAATACCAGCGGCTGTTCGCCGGGCCCCAGCACGGCAACGAACTGCAGCGCCGCCGCGAGGCCGCGATGCGCGCGCTGGAGTTCCTGCACGGCTTCGCCCCACGGCTGGCCGGCCCGGTGCTGGACGGTACCGCCGATGCCAACAGCCCGGTGCAGCTGCACCTGCACAGCGACGACCCGGAAGCCGTGCACCGCTTCCTGGACGAGCACGGCATCCCTGCCGAATCGCGGACGCGCCGGCTGCGCATGGACCGCGAGCGCAGCCTGGATGTGCCAGTGTGGGTGTTCAGTGCCGAGGAGCTGACCTTCGACCTGGCCGTGCTGCCGTACGATGCGCTGCGCCAGGCGCCGCTGTCCCCGGTGGATGAGAAGCCGATGCGGCGCGCGTCTGTCGCACAGTTGCGGCAGCTGCTGGCCGAAGCGGAGATCACCGCGTACATCGGCGGGTGACGGTTGCGCAGGTTCTGGTAGGTGCGGACCGTTGGTCCGCACTGTGCATCAGGCATCCGGATAGCTGACCGAAGAGCAGCCGAGCATGGCTCGGCTCTACAGAAGGTGCGTTGCCCTACCAGACATCATGGTGCTGCTCCTCCGTCTCATCGCCAAGCAGGCGCATCAACCAGGGAGCTCCCACGCGCTGCGGGTACGCCATCATCATCCGCGCGTGCATGTTCTGCAGATCGCCCAGCAACCAGGTCTGGTTGTAGACATCGCCGAACGGGTCCGACCACGCCGTCTGTATCCGAACGCGCTCACCGCCGTTGAGGTTGGGCATCCTGTCCAACGGGATCTCCAGCACCGGCTCCAGTGCCCGGTTGATGGCCGCGTTCTCCGCCTCCGCCGCACGCATGAGCTCCAGCCGATGGCTCACCTGCCAGCACGGGAAAGGGAAGCAGCTTCCCGTCGCATCGATGTACGCCGCCATGTCGGCCAGCATGTGGGCCTTCAGCTGCCACACCATCGCACTGTCCAGCAGCTGCCGCACCCGCAGTGTGCGCAGCGTGCCGGCACGGACATCCTCCGGGGTGGTGAACGGCTCACCCGGGGTTGGGCCGCCATGCCGCACCAGCACGATGCGATGGATCGCCTCCTGGGTGATGTTCTCCACGCGCAGCGCGGCCGCCTCCGGATGCACGCGCGGCGGCGGCACGCTCGATACCCGCCAGGTGTACCAGGCCGCCAAGCCCGTGCCCGCCACGCACAGCAGGGCGAACAGCAGCCAGCGGTCCAGATTGCGGGTGTAGTAGTAATACCGCGCCCGCCACAGATAGAACGTGCGATAGCTGATGAATCGGCTTACCCAACGGTACATGGCCATTTCCTCGGCAAGGGCCCCGGCGCGGCGGGGCGGATTACGCGCGTCACGCCAGGGCTCCATCGCTTACCAGCCGATGCCGACGCCGACGCCCATGCTGCGCTCACCGCTGTTGGTGAACGCGCCATTGAGGCTGAAGGTGGCCGAACCCTTCTCGTTCAGCACGCGCTGGTAGCCCACCGCCATCGCCGATTCACCCTCGCTGTAACCCACGCCCGCACCCAGGCGGTTGTAGGTGGCCAGGCCGGCAGTGTTCATCGCCATCGCGGTCTGTGCGCTGCTCATCGCCGCCATGCGGTTGAAGCGCTTGTCCATCTTGTCCAGGCGGCGCTCGAAATTGCTGATCGCACCCTCGGTGTACTCGTTGGCACGGGCCAGCATCTTCTCCAGGTCGGCGGTGTCGACCTGCGGCTTGGGCGTGTCGTCCTGCTTCGACTTCGGTTGCGGGGCTGGCTTATCACCTTCACCGGTAGAGGCGATCTGCGGCGAGCCGCTGGTGCCCGATGCCGGCGCGATCTCTTCGGTGGATGGCGAAGGCGTGGATGCTGCCGCCATGGCGCGGGCCTGCGGCTGATCGTCAATGCGCTGCTCCAGCCCATCCATACGGCCGTTGAGCTGCTGCTGCATCGAATGCAGCTGGCCGCCGTTGACCGCATCGCGGCTGCCGGCCGCGATCAGGCCGTTGGCCACGTTGGAGATGACCATGCCGTTGGCACCGGCCAGGGTGAGCTGGTGGGTGCCGTCTGCGCGGACCGAGGGCGTTTCCTGGAACACCGAGCGGAGCTGGGACTCGACCTGGTTCACGCGCGAGGTGGTGCTGACGACTGCGCCGTCGAGCGCTTCCAATGCACCATTGAGGGTGGGTTGGGACTGGCCTTGAACGTTGAAGCTGGGGTCGACAATGTTGCCGTTGGCATCGACTTCGCTGCCGAGTGCAGACAGTGCGCTGCGCAGCTGGCCGACGGTGGCGGCGTTGTGGTTGGCGGTGCCGTTGGCGATGTTTATGAGGCGGCGCTTCATCTCACCATTACCGAACGCGACAGTGCGAGCTTCATCTGCAACCGAGTGAACACCAATAGCTACGCTTGAACCGGCCCCCTGCTTCACCGTGCTGCCAACGCCGATTGCAATACCGTTTGCTTCATGGACAGAAGAATGGACGCCGAAAGAAAAGCCATGCTCAGCCGTAGCATCAACGTAAGCTGCTCTGCCTAGTGCCACCGAGTTCTTTCCGGCGGCCTTCGCGAAGCTCCCAATGGCGACTGCCCCTTCACTTTGCAAAGAAGCCTCAGCGGAATCACCAATCGCAACCCCGACTGGTCCCGCCTTCGCCACCTGTCCAGGCCCTAGGTCACCGACAGCAACAAACCGCGACGCGGAAGCCAGCCTCTGCAGCTCTTCATTGGTCTCATAGAGCTGACTGCCACGCACAACATCCGAGCTATCAGCCGACAGTGTCGCCTCGGCCACACCAGTCAATCGCGCACCGCCAAAGTCGATTGGACCGCTCGCATCCAATCCACGCATTGCCTGCTCGCCCACCTCCCGCTCCTTGCGCATCGTCTCCAGATCATTACGATTCTGCGAGATCTTCTGCTCGGCGGCGTACAACTGACTGCCGGTTACGGCATCACGGCTTCCCGGCGCCACTCGGCCGTCAGCCAGGTTGGTCAGCACCATGCCATTCACGCCATTCAGCGCGATCTGGTTCATGCCATCGGCACGGGCCGACGGTGAATCCTGGAAGATCGAACTCAGCTGGCCTTCCACCTTGTCCGCGCGACGGCCTGCGGTGATCACAGCGCCATCGAGTGCCATCAGTGCGTCCTCGACGGTGTTCTGCGTCGCGCCCTGCACCGCGTAGGTCGGGGCGATGATGTCGCCATTGGCACCCATACCTGCGCCGCCGCCAAGCGTGGCGAGGGAGTCCTTGAGCTGGGAGACAGTGGTGGCGTTGTGGTCAGCAGTGCCTCGGGCAATATTCACAAGACGCCGCTGGATGCCGACACCCCCGAATGACGCAACTCCTTCTTCATCCGCTAGTGAGCCATTTCCAAGTGCCAGCGAACCGTGAGCACCACCTTCAACGCTTGCGCTAGCACCAATCGCCACACCTGCATACGCACCGCCAGCGTCTCCGCCAACCTGTGCACCTGCCCCCATGGCGAATCCATTCTCGGAATCTTCAGAAACGGCTGCCGCTCGACCAATTGCGGTGGAGTTCTTCCCCATCGCCTCCGCAAACGTGCCTACCGCGGTTCCTCCATCCAGTCCCGTCTTGGCAGAATTTCCGACCGCGACACCTGCCACACCGGCTTGTGCGCGTTCACTGAAGGGAGCTGAGCCGATACTCACAAACTGCGCGACATCCTCAAGATCTGAGACGCGCGAATTCGTTGAGTACAGTTGTTTCCCGGACACAGCCTCAGCACTGCTTGCGCTCAGCAATCCATCCGCCACACCACTGATCTTCCGATTGGCATTGGCACTATTACGCACATCCAACGTCGCACCACTATTCTTCCCGCCCAGGCGTACATCGCCGGACGCAGAAACCTGCGCCACCAGACCGCTCAACGTTGCTGTCTCGGCCAGTGCCCTAGCCGCATCCGTCTTCGCCACGGCAGCGTCTGCACCCGCAGACCTGGCCACGCCCTCCACTGTCGCCACCTTGTCATTGGTGGCACTGAGCTGCCTGCCGTTGACGGCCTCGTAGCTGCTGGCGCTGACCACGCCATCGGCCACGCCGGTCAGCTTCCGGTTCGCATTCGCGCTATTGCGCACATCCAGTACGGTGCCGCTGTTCTTCTCACCGATGCGGACATCACCGCTAGCTCCGTCCTGGCTGAGCAACCCTTTGAGCGTACCCACTTCGGTCAGCGCGGTATTCGCATTGGCCTTGGCCAAACTGGCGTCACTAAGCGCCGTACTGACGTTGGTGTTTGTTGCGTTGAGCTGCCGGCCGGTCACCGCCTCAGTACTACTGGAGTTCAGTGTCGCGTCGGCCACGTTGATGATCTTGCGTTTGATTGACGTGCTACCCACCGACACCTGGTCTTGTGCGGTAGTCACCGATCCCGAACCCAGCGCGACCGAGCGAAGGTGACCAGCCGCACTGTTCGCGCCCAGCGCCATGGCTCCGACCCCACCGGACGCAGTCGCATTGCGTCCGATCGCCATCAGGTCTTCCTGTACTCCGGTGGTAGCGGTCGTGCCGATGGCGATACTGTTCTTGGACGTGCCGTTGCCCACACTGGCACGATCGCCGAGGGCAATCGCACCATCCGCCTTGGCCTTGGCCGTGCGCCCCACAGCCATCGCCGCCGTGCCGTTGGCCTCAGTGTAGATGCCGGTCGCCAGAGCGCCCGTACCAGTGGCCTGCGCACGCATGGCAACGGTGGGTGTATTGCCATTGGCAAGCAGATAGGAAGCTGTCGTCGACTGTGCCAACGCACTGTCGGCAGCCGCCTTCGCGGCCTTTGCGGTCTGATCCGTGGCATACAGCTGCGAACCGTTCACGGCGTCGGCACTTGCGGCGTTTACGGTGCCAGCCGCAATACCGGCGATCTTCCGGTTCACATTCGCGCTGTTCCGGATATCAAGCGTCGTGCCGCTGTTGCTTGCACCTATGCGAACATTTCCCGAAACGGATGCTTGGTTGAGAAGCCCTTCCCGAATGTTGGCCTTGGCCAGAGCATTGTCCGCATTCGACTTGGCTGTATTGGCCGTACTCAGGGCCGAGCTGGCGTTCGAGTAAGCGGAATTGGCCGTACTACGAACCGAGCTGACATCCTGGTTGGTCTCATACAGCTGACCACCGGTTACAGCGTCGGTGCTGCCGTAGGCGGTGCTGCCACGCGCAACGTTGACGATCTTCCGTTGGTTGGAGGTGCTACCCACCGAGACGGTATAGCTGCTGTTCGCTACAGAGTTGGCACCTATGGCCACGGAGTTGGAGGAGCTCGCCTGTGCACCGCTGCCAAGCGCTATGGCGTTGGACGAAGTGGCCCTGGCGTCATGGCCGAGCGCTGTCGCGCCAATCCCGCTGGTCCGGGAGAAGGCGCCGACTGCCGTACTGTAGCCGCTGGTGATTTCCGCATTGTGGCCGATAGCAGTGTTGTTCTCACCACGGCTGCTGATCGCATTGCCATAGCCAACCGATCGGTTCCCGGACGACAACGACGACCGGGATCCTAGCACCAGCATGTCATTCCCACTGATGGTCGAGTCGCGGTAGGAGGTATCGGAGACCAGTGCGAGCTGGGCGTGGATAGCCTTGACCGTTGCCATTGGCACGGGAGGGGACATTGCCGGCGCTGCCGTTAGCACAGCGACGAAAGGATGGACCCGCTCCCGCTCCACGGCTTGGCGGGCAATCGGAATGCCCTCGTCGTGCTCTTCAGTGCCATCTTCAGCGGACGCCGCCGGCACCACCAACGAAGCAAGAATGACAGCGGCCGCCGCCATGCGCGTTGGCTGACCTGTTGACTTCCCCCGCGCCGAACTCAGCTCACTTGCCACGACCCAGCACTTCCGGGCCGTACTCCAGATACGACGATAGATATGATTCACGTTTTCTCTCCTTAACAGGAAATTGGAAAAAGACTCCGCGTCACGCGCAGGGCCATAAACAACCGTTTCAGCCAGCGCTCTGCGCCAGCGTCTGTGTGTGCTCGCGGTGCCCGTCACGACTCAGCCGATAGCGGAGTTGAAGAGAGCCGCCCGGCGCGACCTTGAATGGCAACTTCAGATCGGCATCCGGATACAGGCTGTGGGACAGTTCCTGCGGGCTGCAGGCACCCTCCGCCGTGCAGGTCGCGGCACCGGTAATGCCTACGCGAAGGGTTCCGGTATTGCGCAGCGTGTTCTCCACGAGGCGTAGTTCGACTACGCCGTTGGCGGGCATTACGTTCACCAGCGCTCCCCAGACCAGGCTGACACCCACATTGGCCTGTGCGCCTTCTTCACCCTCGAGCACGGTGTCCTCGGGTCCGCGGGCACCTTCGAAATAGATGCGATAGGCTGCTTCCTTCTCAACGGCGCGCAGCGGGATGATCCGGATCAGGCGATTACCGCCGCCACTGAGTGCGAACTTTCCAGGGGTGATGGCGATCGCGGCGTCGGCCGCGTCCATTTCCACCTCTTCCTCGCCAGCCTGGGCGGGATTCGATATGCGCAACAGGCGTGCCTGCACGTACTGCGGCTGGGTGGATTGGGAGTAGACGCGGATCTGCGTACCGCGCTTGCCATCGACGGCGGCGCGCATCGGATGGATCGAGAGGTTGGCATGTACCGGCGGCGCCAGCAGCGCGCTCAACGGCAGCAGACAGAACAGCAGCTTCTTCATGATGAGGGTCCGTGGGGATCAGGGTTTGGCGGTCGGCACGCGCAGTTCCACCGTCAGCTCGCCGTCATAGAGACCGGGCCGTTTGCTGGCGATGGGCGTAGGCGGCGTTTCCAGTACCAGCGGGGTGGGCACGCAGTACACGGGTTGATTGATGCCCGGCAGCATCACCAGGCGCAGCTGTGCGCTGTCGATGCCGCGCAGCAGCTGTTCCTCGCCGTGTTTCATTGCCAGCAGGTTTCCGCCGTATTTCAGGCCGACCTGGTAGTCCAGGCGCTGGGTGTCGTCACTGCCGCCATCCGCGTGCCAGACCGCGAAGTCCCGTCCCGGCGGTGGTCGCGGCCCACTGTCGCGCACGGTGACGCCGAGGAACTCGCTCTGCGAGCCCACGCCGTCGTACAGGCACATGTCCACTTCCTTGTAGCCGCCTACAACTTTGCGGATGGGGTCGTAGCGCAGGTCCATGTTGACCAGCGGCGCGATGCCGTCGAAGCCGGGGAAGTAGATCGAGATCGCGTCGTAATCGGTGACGGTGAAATCGAAGTTGAAGGTGGCTGTGGCGACGGGTGCTGCAGCGGGATCGGCCTTGATGTTCAGGCGCATCGTGGCCTTCCAATGGCCTGCGACGAGTCGCGAAATTTCGCGTTGAGGCAGGATCATCTCGACGCCGGTTCCGAGCGGCTGATCTGCCCCGCTTCCTATGCCACAGGTGAACCAGAATGATCCGTTCAGAATGCGCTTGTCACTGTCCCAGAGATCGCTAGCGCAGCGATAGCCCGACATAGCCCGCTGCAGGCTTCCCACCGCACGAATCTCCGTTTGCAGGCCAGTCCTCAGCTCAACGAGACGTAACGCAATCTCTGTTGTCCCCCCTGACATGCTCGGCTCACTTTCCGTCGGGCACTTCCCAAACTCACTGTCAGAAGCAGACTCACAAACCACATGGATCTGCCCATACTTGAACGCCAGGTCGTGACTGAACCCCAGCACCGTCCGCGGCGCCCACAGCTCCACATCGCCCGGTACCGCCGAGCGATCCCAGCTCATCACGATGTCCCGGCTCTGGTCCGTCGGATGGGTCTCCGGCGGCCACTGCGCCCACGCCCGTGGCATCACCAGAACCAGCGCACACACCAGCATCAACACACACATCCAACGCCGGCTCATGGCGTACCTCCTGCAGCAGCGGTCTGGGGCGTGGCGGCAATCAACGCGCGTTCCTGCAGCAGGCGGGTCACGCGGGCCTGCTGGCGGATTTCTGCTGGCAGCTGGGCCACGGCCAGCGGCTCGCAGTGCACGGCGCCGACCAGCAGCACCACCTGGCGGCGCTCGCGCACCTGCAGCGGGCAATGCAGCAGGCGGTCGTCCTGCAGCAGGTACAGCGTTGTTTCGCGACGCGGGAAATCGGCAACGAAGCTGCCGTTGGCGCTGGTGCCGGGCACCGGTGCATTGAGAATGCGGGCGCCGCCCAGCGGCGACCCGGCAAGGTCCTTGGCGTTGCCGATGAAGGTGTAGGTCACTTCAATCGGCACCGGCATGCGCATCAGCTTGCCGGGGGTGAGGAACATCGGCCGTGCGCCGCCCACGCCAGTCACGCGGATCGCTGCGATGCTGTCCAGCGTGCTGGCGTCCTGCACTTCGGCGCGCTGCGACTGATAGGCCTGCAGCGGCAGCAGCCGGCGCTCGCCGATCTGCAAACGCTGTCGGCGCAGCCCACCCACCTGCAATTCTGCGGCCACGCCATGCAGGTCGGCATCGTCGAAACCGCCCACCTGCACGGCCAGGCCGGCCTCGGCGCCGTTGGCACCGCTCCAGTAGAGACCGCGGCGGCCCAGGGCAAAACCGGAGCTGTGGGCAGCGCTGTAGCCGGTCTCACCACGCCCGCGCTGCTGATAGTGCGCGATGCTGGCAGTGGTGTTGCCGATGCCGTTCTGCAGCTGGCCGCTCAGCGAGGCGCTGTAGCGGTCAGTGTTGTTGCCGCGCAGTTCGGCGTTCAGCTCCCGATAGTGCGTGTCCCGGTCCTGGCGCAGGCTCTGGCCTACGCTGTAATCGATGGCCGGGCGCTGATGCTGCGGCTGGCGCACGTCCACCGCATAGCGGCGCTGGCCGCTGCTGTCATGGCTGCGCTGCAGGCGGGTCAGGCTGAGGTTGAAGTAGATGCCACGGTCACGCTCGTTGCTGCCGCGCACGCTGTCGGTGCTGCGCTGCTGCCACAGGCCCACGCGCGTGGACACGCTGAAGTCCTGCCAGCGATGGCTGCGGCTGAAGCTGGCCTGCCAGGTGCGGCTCAGCACCGGTTCGCGGCGCGGCTCCAGCGGGCCGGGCGGCAGCAATGGATCCAGCCCGAACAACGGGTCCTGCTCGAACCCGGGGCGATGCCAGCCGGTGCGCCAGGTCTGGCGCCGCGTATAGCCCACGTAGACATTGCCACCGGCCACCGGCAGCGACATCGAGCCGCTGAGCGAATTGGTGCAACCCAGCTGGTCGCGCGCATCGGCCTCGAACTGGCAGGCCTTGCCGCGCATGCGCTGCTGGTAGAGATTCCACGACGCCTTGCGCCGGTACGACAGCTGGTGCTGCTGGCCGTTGCTGCCGTCGCTGCCCCGCATGCCGCTGAGCGTGGCGCGCATCTCATGCGTGGCCAGCACGTGGCGCAGGTCCAGGCGCAGCTCACCGTAGCTGTGTCCGCCGAGATTGGCGACACCGGCGGTAAGCGCGGCGTCGCGGCCAAGCGGCACGCGCAGGCCGGCCATCGCCACGCGTTCGCCATCGAAGCGGTCGCTGCGGCGCTCGTTGCGGCGTCCGCCCTGCACGAACCACTGCCACTGGCTGTTGGTCCAGTCGCCGCCCTTGTCGAACGGCGCCTCCTCGGTGCGCACCAGCACACCGTCCTCGTAGATGCGCATGCGCACCAGGTAGTTGCCGAACGGGAAATTGCGGGTGTCGATCTGGTTGATGCCGGCCTGCAGGTAGAAGGTCTGCAGCAGCCGCTCGCCATCGAACACATCGACGCGAGCGTCGCGCGCCAGCAGCACCGTCAGCGGCGTGGCCTGCACGGCGGCATCGGTGTCCACATAGGCCTGGGTGGTACCCACGCGCGCGCCCTGGAAACGGTCCAGCGGCAGCATGCTGAAACTGAAGGTGCCGCCCTGCGGGCTGGACAGGTTGCGGCGGTCCATACGCCCGGCCTGCAGGTAGTGCGCCTGGCCCAGGTCATGGCGGTAATAGACGTTGTCGAACTGGAAGTCGTCGTCGCTTCGGCTGCGGTAGCGCTGCTGGGTGTAATACCAGTCGGCGGACAGGTGAGCGCGATCAAACAGTCCCAACGTGCCTACGCCGCGCGCGGACAGCGCCTGATGGTCGCGGCCGCCGCTGACGTTGAGCGTCTGCTGGTGCAGGAAGGCGTTCTCGGCATTGGCCGTGACCGTGTGGTAGCGCTCGGCGGCCGGCTCGCCGGGAATCCACTGCCGCGCCACGAACAGGCGCACCGCGCCCTCGCCTTCGTCGTACAGCGCGCGCGCCGCAGTGGGGTCCTCGGGTGGATCGAGATAGCCACAACCCGCCGTGGCGCCGCCAAAGCGGCACGCCAGGTGGCTGTTGCGCGGCAGCGGCTGCGACAACGCCGGCAGCAGCGCCGCCTGCGCTTCGGCCGGCAGGTCCAGCGCCTGCAGCACGCGCGCGGGCTCTTCCAGCTGCACGTGCTCCAGGGTCACGCGCACCGGCGACAGCCCGGCCGAGCGGCCGAACAGCTGGATGTCGAGTTGTTCGGTCTGGCCTTCGACCAGATCCTCAAAGCCGGCGGGGACGCCGCGGGCTGCGGCCAGGGGCGCAGCCAGTGCCAGGGCGAGCGCGACCGCCAGCCGGGTAACGGCGGGGGCGTGTGGGGTCATGGGGGTACCACTGCAGAAGCCGCCGGCCCGGCGTGCGGGCCGGCGCGGGGATTACGGCGTGGTGGCCTTCTGGTTCAGCACAACGCTCACGATGCCGACGTAGCGGCCCTTGGTGGCAATCGGCGCCGGCGTGGTCTGGGCAATGGTCAACGGCATCGAAATCGAGGCGCCCGGGGTGGAGCCGGCGCCGTTGAACAGATCGGCCGCCTTGTACTCGATGGCAGTGGTACCCAGTGCGCGGTTGTTGAGGCTGATGGTCATCGGCACGGTGACGGCGCCGGTCTCGTTGGCCAGCACGAATGGACCGTCGATACGGGCCTCGATATCGGCGGCTTCATCGTTGGAGTGGATGCGGACGCGCTGGGTGTCCGGAATCAGGCCGCGCAGCGGATCGTGGGTCAGCTGCACGGTGTCCGGCAGCGGGGTGCCGTCATCGCGCAGCAGCGCCAGGGTCGGGTCGACGTCGGCGTAGACGGAGATCTTGGTTTCAACAGCGTGCGCGGACAGCGAAGCGGTAGCCAGCGCTGCAGCGAGCGCGGCCTTCTTGAGAATGGCGTGCATGGTTGTCTCTCTCGGACAAGGGGGAATTTGAAAGCTCCCCTCCCCAAGGAGAAAAGGGAGGGAAGCGCCGCCCGCGGGGATGGGTGCGGGCGACGGAGAGAATGTTAGAAATCCATTGCCATGCAGGCCATTCAAGCATTCCTAAAACGTTGAACGTTAAGGAGAATTCTTGAATTCGCTCAATGTTTGAGGGTTATGCAATTTCCCTCATCGGTTCAATGCAACAAACCTCATTGCATTGAATTTGTAGAGCCGAGCCGATGCTCGGCTGCCGTTCGCTTCAACCTGCCGGCACGACGGTGACGTGATCAACATCGATGTCGGTCGGCTTGAAGCGATGCGTGTCGACCTTGCCACGCAGTTCGACCACGGTGTCGGCGCCGATGGCCTGCGGCGGCAGATCTTCGTCATCGATCTCAACGTCGATCTGGCCGCTTGCATCACGGAACTGGTAGCGCTCGTCACCGATCTTGGCGATGAGGGTGCCGCGCAGCACCACCGGATGGTCATCACGTTGCGCGCGTGCGTCGGCGACAGTGCTGGCAGCAGCCCCTGCCCCCGGCCCGGTGTACTGCGCGACGGCCTGCGGGCTCAGCAGGGCCAGCGGCGTGGCGATGAAAGCGATGGCGATCAGTCGGTTCATGGCGTTCTCCATACAGGGATGAGTACGCACAGGTTCTATCGCCTTCGATGTGATCCCCATGCAATAGATCCGAAAAGACATGAAAGCGACATTCATTATCAGAGCGCGTTCAGACCCGGAAGCGGGCTCTTGTAGAGCCGAGCCACGCTCGGCTGCGCGGTGTGGACGGGCGCCAGCCGAGCATGGGCTCGGCTCTACAGCGACCATCCGGGAATCGTGCGGACCAGCGGTCCGCACCCACCGTCCGTCGAACACGATCAGGGCACAAAAAAAACGCCCCGCGGATGCGGGGCGTTCTCGGCACAACCTCTGCGGGCGATCAGCCCTGGTAGTCGCGCACGTCGCTGCCGGTGTAGACCTGGCGCGGACGGCCGATCTTCATTTCCGGATCGACCTGCTGTTCCAGCCAATGCGACACCCAGCCGGAAGTACGGCCCAGGGCGAACATGACGGTGAACATTTCGGTCGGGATCTGCAGCGCCTTGTAGATGATGCCGCTGTAGAAATCGACGTTCGGGTACAGCTTGCGGGCGACGAAGTACTCGTCCTGCAGCGCAGCCTGTTCCAGCTTCACGGCCACGTCCAGCAGCGGATCCTGCACGCCCAGCTGCTTGAGCACCTTGCTGGTCATCTCGCCGATGACCTTGGCGCGCGGGTCGAAGTTCTTGTAGACGCGGTGGCCGAAGCCCATCAGGCGGAAGCCGGAAGTCTTGTCCTTGGCCTTGACCACGGCGGACTCGACATTGTCGGCGCTGCCGATCTCTTCCAGCATCTTCAGCACGGCTTCGTTGGCACCACCGTGGGCCGGACCCCACAGCGCGGTGACGCCAGCGGCGACCGATGCGTACGGGTTGGCACCGGTCGAACCGACCAGGCGCACGGTCGAGGTCGAGGCGTTCTGCTCGTGGTCGGCGTGCAGGATGAACAGCAGGTCCAGCGCCTTGACCACGTCCGGGTTCAGATCGTACTGGCCGTCAGCCGACTCGAAGGTCTGCTTCAGGAAGCGGCTGACGTAGTCCAGCGAGGTGTCCGGCTTGTTGGCCGGCAGGCCCTTGCCATGGCGGTAGATCAGCGCCGACAGGGTCGGCACCTTGGCGATCAGGCGCACGGCCGCCTGGCGGCGCTGTTCGGCGTCGGACAGGTCCAGCGAGTCGTGGTAGATGGCCGACAGCTGCGCGATCGCGGCTGCGAGGATGGCCATCGGGTGGGCGTCCTTGGCGAAGCTGCCGATCAGGGTGTTGATCGAGTCGTCGACGTTGGCTTCGGCGGTCAGCTCATCGGTGAAGGCCTTCAGCTGCCCGGCGCTCGGGCGCTCGCCGTTGATCAGCAGGTAGGCCACTTCGACGTAGCTCGACTTTTCCGACAGCTGCTCGATCGGGTAGCCGCGATACAGCAGCACGCCCTTGTCGCCGTCGATGTAGGTGATGGCGGACTTGCAGCTGGCCGTCGCGGTGAAGCCGGAATCGTAGGTGAAATACCCCGTTTCCTTGGTCAGCTTCGCGATGTCGACGCAGTCGTTGCCAAGGGTGGGTTTGATGACGGGCAGAACGACCGACTTATCGCCGGCGTTGAGCGTGACCTGATCAAGATCGGACACTGTGTGCGCTCCTTCATGGGAAGGCGCCTGCCCAAGCGCATTGGTCAGGCACGTGAATGACGTCCTCGGCCTGTGCCGGGGATCAGGTCATTATCGCACAGCAGCATTTGTCGGGTGCTAGACGGAAGTCGTAGACGACAGGCGGCCACAACCCGGCCAGCAAGCGGCCCGGATCGGCAAAAGCGTTGTCACCCGAACGCAGTGTTCCGCCCATCCAAACGCCCGTTGGGCACGCGTTGGGGAAAAACAAACGGCCGCGCAGAGCGCGGCCGTCGGTTCGAAGCAGGATCGACAGATCAGCGCGCGTAGCGCTTCTGGAACTTGTCGATACGGCCCGAGGTGTCGATGACCTTGTGCTTGCCCGTGTAGAACGGGTGCGAAGCCGAGGAAATTTCAACCTTGACCAGCGGGTATTCGTTGCCGTCTTCCCACTGGATGGTTTCCTTCGTCGCCATGGTCGAGCGGGTCAGGATCTTGAAATCGGAGGTGACGTCATGGAAGACGACGTCGCGGTAGTTCGGATGGATATCGGCCTTCATGGGCTCACACCGTAAATGGGCTGGTGGTCAAGAGCGGCATTATAAGCACCGGTTGCCGCTCGGGGCAACCGGTGCCCGGCAACGGACGTCAGTCCGCGCCCAGGGCCTGGCGCACCAGGGCCTCGAAACGCCCCTGGTCGTAGGCCATCAGCAGATCGCAGTTGTCCGGCTGGCCGGTCTGGCGGTTCCAGTCGACGATGGTGGCGCCGCGGCTGAACGTGCCATTCAGTTCCACGTTCAGCGGCCGCGACTCGACCTGCAGCTGCCCTTCCGGGTTCAGCGCCCACGCCATGGCCACCGCATCGGCGGTATACCAGCGGCCGCCCTTGGCATCTTCCGACAGCGCGCGGGTCTTGCGCGAGATCAGTTCGTAGAAGCGGGCGCGATCGGAATCGGCCTGCAGCCATTTCTCGGCATCCTCCAGCGGCAGGCCGTGGGCAACAGTGGCCTCCCAGTCCGACACCAGCAGGTGCTTGAACGAGGTGAACACCACGTGCGCGGCTTCCGGATCGAAGGCGATGTTGAATTCGGCTGCCGGGGTGATGTTGCCGTGGCAGGTGACCGCGCCGCCCATCACCACGATGCGCTTGATGCGCTGGGGCAGGGTCGGGTCCAGCTTCAGTGCCAGCGCCAGGTTGGTCAGCGGGCCCAGCATCACCAGCATCAGTTCGCCGGCGTGTTCGTGCGACAGGCGCAGGATGGCCAGGGCGGCGTGCTCGGCCTCGGCCTGACGGCTCGGCGGCGGCAGGTCCACGTCGCCGTAGCCATCACGGCCATGCACGTGGGCAGCGTCAACGGAGGGATGCAGCAGCGGATCCGGGCTGCCGGCAAACACCGGTACGTCGGCGCGGCCGACGATGTCGCAGAGCTTGAGGGCATTGCGGACGGTGTATTCGAGGCCGACATTGCCGGCGGCGATGGTCAGGGCGACCACGTCGTGCCGTTCATCGGCAAAGGCCATCAGCAGGGCCAGGGCGTCGTCCACACCGGGATCGGTGTCGATCAACAGGGGGATCTTGTGGGTCATCGTTGCCGTCTTCAGATCGGCAACGAAGTGTGGACCGGGATGATGACCGTTGCAAGTATGGGGGGGGGGGCGGCAGGGCTGCGCCCTGCACCCGCCGAATCAACGGCAAACGCCAGAGCAACGGCAAAAGCTGGTTCCTGGGGAATGGCGGGGTGGGTCCGGTTGCGGGGGACGCTGCAAGTACGTCCATGTAAGCTCGGTCGCCGCATCCATGCGGCTCACGCCCCCGCAACCGGACCCACCCCGCCTTCGACAGATTTCCGCGGCTGTTGGTGGGTGTCGACCTTGGTCGACACATCCATGCAATGCGTGGATGAACATGGAAATGATCAAAAGCGCTGTCTGTAGAGTCGAGCCATGCTCGACTCCCGCGCGCAGCGCGCACAGCAGCCGAGCATGGCTCGGCTCTACAGTGGATCCACGCCGTGCGTGGATGTGCGTCCCCGAAATGGGGTCAGAGCCCTTTGCTGTGCGAAGGGATCCGCCCCCCGGCACTTACGCCGAGGCGTAACGCACGGCGGTGCCGATCCAGCGTGCAACCACGCGATCGGCCAGGGCCGGTTGCTGTTCCAGAAGGCGCTCGGCCAATTCATGCACGCCGGGCAGCAGGCCGGCGTCGCGGGCCAGGTCGGCGATGCGGAAGCCGGCCAGGCCGGTCTGGCGCGTACCCAGCAATTCGCCGGGACCACGCAACTCCAGATCCTTCTCGGCGATGACGAAACCATCGTTGGTTTCGCGCATGGTCTGCAGGCGCTCGCGTGCCATCTGCGAGAGCGGCGCCTGGTACAGCAGCACGCAGCGCGATACCGCCGAACCACGACCCACACGGCCACGCAGCTGGTGCAGCTGGGCCAGGCCGAGGCGCTCGGCGTTCTCGATCACCATCAATGAGGCGTTCGGTACGTCCACGCCCACTTCGATGACCGTGGTCGCCACCAGCAGGTCGATCTCGCCGGCCTTGAAGGCCACCATCGTCGCCAGCTTCTCGGCGGCCTTGAGGCGGCCATGCACCAGCCCGACGCGAACGCCGGGCAGCAGCGCCTGCAGTGATTCGTAGGTGGCCTGCGCCGGGGTGGCATCCAGCTCTTCGCTTTCCTCGATGAGCGTGCACACCCAGTACACCTGCCGCCCTTCCTGGCAGGCCAGCGCAATGCGCTCGATCAGCTCCGGGCGACGGTCATTGTTCAGTGCGACGGTCTGCACCGGCGTGCGGCCCGGCGGCAGTTCGTCGATGGCCGACACGTCCAGGTCTGCGTACTCGGACATCGCCAGCGTGCGTGGAATCGGCGTGGCGGTCATTACCAGCTGGTGCGGCACGCTGTTGCCGCCCGCGCCCTTGTCGCGCAGGGCCAAGCGCTGGTGCACGCCGAAGCGGTGCTGCTCGTCGACGATGGCCAGCGCCAGGTCCTGGAACACCACCGCCTCCTGCATCAGCGCATGGGTACCGACGACCACCTGCGCTTCGCCGTTGGCCACCTGCTCCATCACCTTGGCACGTGCCTTGCCGGTGACCTTGCCGGCCAGCCAGGCGATGCGCACACCGAGCGGTTCCAGCCAGCCGCGCAGGTTGTTGAGGTGCTGCTCGGCCAGCAACTCGGTGGGGGCGGCCAATGCGACCTGCTTGCCCTGCTCCACCGCCAGCATGGCGGCCAGCGCGGCCACCACGGTCTTGCCGGAACCGACGTCGCCCTGCACCAGACGCAGCATCGGGCTGGGCCGCGACAGGTCTTGGCGGATCTGCTTGAACACGCGTGCCTGCGCGCCGGTCAGTGCAAAGGGCAACTGCTTCAGCAGCGCCTTGGCCAGCTTGCCGGGGCCGGCCAGCGGCGGCGCATGGTGTGCCTGCAGTGCAATGCGCTGGCGACGCAGGCTGAGGTGGTGGGCCAGCAGCTCTTCCATCGCCAGGCGACGCTGCGCCGGGTGGGTACCAGCCGCCAACGCGGCCAGATCGGCATCCGGCGGTGGCCGGTGCACGGTCAGCAGCGCGCTGCGCAGCGAAGGCAGGCCCAGGCCATCGAGCCAGCCGCTGGGCAGCAATTCCAGCGTGCTTTCCTCGGGCAGGCGGTCCAGCGCCTGGCCGATCAGCTTGCGCATGGTCATCGGGCCGACGCCTTCGACGGTGGGATACACCGGGTCGAGGCGGTCGCCGAGTTCGGGATCGTCGTTGCGGCCCAGCACCTGGTAGCTGGGATGGACGATTTCCAGGCCGAGGTGGCCGGGCTTGGGCGTGCCGAAGCAGCGCAGCCGGTTGCCGACCGCGAACTGCCCGACCTGCTGCTGGCGGAAGTGGAAAAAGCGCAGCACCAGGGTGCCCTGCCCTTCGTCTTCCACCGCCACTTTCAGCATCGGCCGGTAGCGCATGCCACGCTCGACCGCGACCACCCGCCCTTCCACCTGCGCCGGCACGCCGTTGCGCAGGTCTTCGATGCGGGTCAGCCGGGTCCGGTCTTCATAGCGCAGCGGCAGGTGAAGCCAGAGATCCTGCAGGGTGGCCAGGCCACGCGCCTGCAGCTTGGCGGCCACGGCCGGACCGACGCCGGCGAGCATCGCCAGGGATGCTTCGCCGGACGGTGACAGGACCGGAGTGACCGCCGCCTTGCGTGCCACGTGGCGGTCAGTCGATGACCATCACCGCATCGACCTCGAAGCTGGCGCCCTTCGGCAGGCCGGACACTTCGATGGTGGAACGGGCCGGGTACGGGGCCTGGAAGTAGTCCTGCATGACCGCATTGACCTTGGCGAACTCGCCCAGGTCGGTCAGGTACAGGCCCAGGCGCACGACCTTGTCCAGCGAGCCGCCAGCGGCTTCGGCCACGGCCTTGAGGTTGTCGAAGGCGCGACGGGCCTGCGCTTCGACGTCACCGGCGCCGACGATGTCGCCGGTGGCCGGGTCGAGCGGGATCTGGCCGGAGAAATACACGGTGTTGCCGGCGCGCACGGCCTGCGAGTACGGGCCGATGGCGGCAGGGGCCTTTTCGGTGTTGATGATCTGGCGGGACATGGGTCGCTCCGGTGCTTTGGGGGAAAACAGAGCGGTGATTGTACCGGCTGGGGCGCGCGTCGGCTGGGGTCGGATCCGTTTCCCGCCGGGAAACGGCTCTGACCCCGTGCATGAGATCGGGTCACGCGATGGGGTCAGAGCCCTCTCCGTTGGAGAGGGATCCGACCCCGGATCCGAAGCAGGGTTATTGGCGGCGTACCGCTTGCACGACCGACAGGCGGCGCAGGCGGCGCATCACCTCGGCCAGGTGGTTGCGGTCGCGCACCTGGATGTTGAACGCCAGCACGGCGGCGTTGAAGTCGCGGTCCAGGTAGTCCACGCGCTCGATGTTGGAGTGGCTCTGCGCGATGGCGGCGGCCAGCTGCGCCAGCACGCCGGTGCCGTTCTCCACTTCCACCACCAGCGAGGTGTCGTAGTCGCCGGAGACGGTGGTGTCCCAGCCGATCGGCACCCAGCGCTCGGGCGACTTGCGCAGCTCGGCCAGGTTCGGGCAGTCCATGCGGTGCACCACGATGCCCTTGCCGGCGGTGTGGTAGCCCATGATCTCGTCGCCGGGAATCGGCTGGCAGCAGCCGGCGAAGGTGACCACGCCGCGCTCGCTGCCGTTGATCAGGATCTTCTCCTGCGAGTGGTGGCGCGAATGCGGGCCGCCACGCAGTTCGGCGTAGGCCATCAGCGCCTGCGCGGCCTGGGTCGGCATCCAGTTGCCCAGTGCGACCTCGGCCAGCAGCGCCTCCAGGCGCGGGAAACGGTGCTCGGCCAGGAACGCGTCCAGGCGCCCCTTCGGCAGCCGTTCCAGCGACGAATCCATCGCTTCCAGCGCACGGTCGAGCATGCGATGGCCGAGCTGCACGGCATCTTCGTGCTCCAGCTGCTTGAGCTGGTGGCGGATGGCGGTGCGTGCCTTGCTGGTGACCACGAATTCCAGCCACTGCGGTTTCGGCGTGGCCGAGCGTGCGGTGATGATCTCCACCGACTGGCCCGACACCAGCTTGGTGCGCAGTGGCACCAGTTTCTTGTCCACGCGCGAGGCCACGGCCATGTTGCCCACGTCGGTGTGCACGGCGTAGGCGAAATCGAGCGCGGTGGAATTGCGCGGCAGGGCCAGGATCTTGCCCTTCGGGGTGAACAGGTAGACCTCGTCCGGGAACAGGTCGACCTTGACGTTGTCGAGGAACTCCAGCGAGGACCCGGCGGCGCGCTGCGAGTCGATCAGCTCGACGATCCAGGCGTGGGCACGGCTCTGCGCGCTGTTGGGCGAGTCACCACCGAACTTGTAGGTCCAGTGCGCGGCCACGCCGCGTTCGGCGATCAGGTCCATTTCCTCGGTACGGATCTGCACTTCGATCGGCGAGCCATACGGCCCGAACAGCACGGTGTGCAGCGACTGGTAACCGTTGGCCTTGGGAATGGCGATGAAATCGCGGAAGCGGCCATCGAGCGGCTTGAAGGTGGCGTGCACCGAACCCAGCGCGTGGTAGCAGCTGGGCACGCTGCGCACGACCAGGCGGAAGCCGAACACATCCATCACCTGGTCGAAGGATTTGTTCTCGTCGCGCATCTTGTTGTAGATGCTCCACGGGGTCTTGATGCGGCTGATCAGCCGATGCTCGATCCCCTCCTTGGCCAGGCGCTGCGACAGCTGCACTTCCACCTGCGCCATCGCTTCGCGACGCACCACCGGCTGGCTGCGGATGTGTTTTTCGATGATGGCGTGGCGCCACGGGTAGAGCGCCTTGAACCCCAGGTTCTGCAGCTCGCTCTTGACCAGGCTCATGCCCAGGCGCTGGGCGATGGGCGCGTAGATCTCCAGCGTCTCGCGGGCGATGCGGCCACGCGCTTCGCGGCTCTGCGCGCCCAGCGTGCGCATGTTGTGCAGGCGGTCGGCCAGCTTGATCATGATCACGCGCAGGTCGCGCGACATCGCCAGCAGCATCTTGCGGAAGCTTTCGGCGGCCGCTTCCTGGCGGTCGCGGAACTTCAGCTTGTCCAGCTTGGTGACGCCGTCGACCAGTTCGGCCACGGCTTCGCCGAACTCGGCGGCCAGCGCCTCGCGGGTCAGCGGGGTGTCTTCGATGGTGTCGTGCAGGATCGCGGCGATCAGCGCTTCCACGTCCAGGCCGAGCTCGGCCAGCACCTGGGCCACGGCCACCGGATGGGTGATATAGGGCTCGCCCGACTTGCGCGTCTGCCCAGCGTGCGCGGAGGCTCCGACTTCCCAGGCGCGGCGCAACAGCGGCAGCTGTTCCGGCGGCAGGTAGTGGGCGGCGCGTTCGAGCTGGAGGACGTAGTCGGGTACGGCGGCAGCGGGGGCTGCGGCGACCTTGGCAGTGGGGCCTGGGTTCATGCCCGAAGCCTATTCCAGCGCGACGTTTACGGCAAATCCTGAATGCGAAACAGCCCGCACGGGGCGGGCTGTTCGGCGATCCAGCAATGACGTTGATCGATGCGATCAATCGTCGTTCTTGGACATGTCTTCGTCGGCGACCACTTCGGCGGCAGCCCACTCCAGCGCTTCGCGCTCGGCGCGCTCACGCTCGGCCTTCTCGACTTCGTCGATCAGCGCGTTGTCGATCTTGCGGGCGGCGATTTCGCGCAGCGCCAGCACGGTCGGCTTGTCCTCGGTCTCGCTGTTGTCCAGCGTGGCCTGCACGCCGTTGGCGAGCTGGCGGGCACGCTTGGACGCCATCATGACCAGTTCGAAACGGTTGTTAACGACTTCCAGGCAATCTTCTACGGTGATGCGGGCCATACGGGCTCCCGGCGACCGATCGGCCGCTCAGTCGAATGAGGGAAAGGGGACGGAGTGTACTGGCAGGGGCTGGACAAAATCAAGCCAACCCCTACCCGATTCTTTTGGAATCAGTCAGTTGCACCCGCATCGGGGGTCAGCAGCGCCTGGATCAGGGCGGCGTGGCGCACCTTCTGGGCCTCCCGGCGCAGGCGGCTGGCAGTGAAGATGGCGCACAGCTCGTCCACGGCAGTGTCGAACACCTCGTTGACGATGACGTAGTCGAACTCGTTGAAGTGCAGCATTTCATCGCGGGCCGCGCCCAGGCGCTGGGCGATGACCGCTTCGCTGTCCTGGCCGCGCTTGCGCATGCGGTCCTGCAGGGCCTGTTTGGACGGCGGCAGGATGAACACGGTGACCGTGCCCGGCACCAGTTGGCGCACCTGCTGCGCGCCCTGCCAGTCGATCTCCAGCAGCACGTCCTGGCCGGCGGCCAGCTGCGGCTCCACCGACTGCCGGGCCGTGCCCTTCCAGTCGCCGTGCACCCAGGCGTGCTCGAAGAAGTCGCCGGCGGCGATCATCTGCTCGAACTTCTCGGCACTGACGAAGTGGTAGTGCTGGCCGTTCACCTCACCGGGGCGCATTGCGCGCGAGGTGAAGGAGATCGACAGGGCGATCTGCGGGTCACGCGCCAGGGTGGCATTGACGATGCTGCTCTTGCCGGCGCCAGACGGGGCGGCCACGATGTACAGCGTGCCGCGCGCAACGGTGTCCGACGGTTTCGACGGGGCGCTCATGCGGGGGATCCAACGGGTTGATTTCGCAAACTTTTTTCCTCGGTGTTCCAGGTCCGGCGCGGCGGATCGCGCCAGGACGGCGGGGGCTGCGCGGAACATCCTGGAACCAGGCCCGGCAGACGCTTCCCCGGGGTGCGGGCACGCAACTTTACCAGAGGCGCCCGTTTGCGCGCCCGTCCGGCAGGCGCCGGGCCTTGTGCCACATGGGCATCCGGGGGCCTGTGCTATAACCGGGCCGTACCCAACGACAGCCCGGAGGCCCGTGCCTCCCCGCCATCCCAGGAGAACGGCATGCCATCGATGAGCCGCCGCCAGTTCCTGAAAGTGACCGGGACAACCCTGGTCGGCTCCAGCCTGGCACTGATGGGCTTCGCGCCCGGCATCGCGCTCGCGGAGGTCAGGCAATACAAGCTGACCCGCTCGACCGAGACCCGCAACACCTGTACCTACTGTTCGGTGGCCTGCGGCATCCTGATGTACAGCCTCGGCGATGGCGCCAAGAACGCCGAGCCGAGCATTTTCCACATCGAGGGCGACCCGGACCATCCGGTCAACCGCGGCACGCTGTGCCCGAAGGGTGCCGGCCTGGCCGACATCATCCACAGCAAGTCGCGCCTGCTCTACCCCGAGTACCGCGCGCCGGGCTCCAACGAGTGGAAGCGGCTGAGCTGGGACGATGCGCTGGATCGCATCGCGCGGCTGATGAAGGAAGACCGCGACGCCAACTTCGTGCAGAAGAACGAGGCCGGGCAGACGGTCAACCGCTGGCTGACCACCGGCATGCTGGCGGCCTCGGCCACCAGCAACGAGACCGCGGTGCTGACCCACAAGGTCGTCCGCTCCCTGGGCATGCTGGCATTCGACAACCAGGCACGTGTCTGACACGGCCCGACGGTGGCAGGTCTTGCCCCGACGCTAGGCCGTGGTGCGATGACGAACCACTGGGTCGACATCAAGAATGCCGACCTGATCCTGATCATGGGTGGCAATGCCGCCGAGGCGCATCCGTGCGGGTTCAAATGGGTGACCGAGGCCAAGGCCCACAACAAGGCCCGGCTGATCGTTGTCGACCCGCGCTTCAACCGCTCGGCTGCGGTGGCCGACGTGTACGCGCCGATCCGCACCGGTACCGATATCGTATTCCTGGGCGGCCTGATCAACTACCTGCTGACCGAGGACCGCATCCAGCACGAGTACGTGCTGAACTACACCGACATGTCGTTCCTGGTGAAGGACGAATTCGCCTTCAAGGACGGCCTGTATTCGGGCTACAACGAGGAGAAGCGCAGCTACGACCGCTCCAGCTGGGACTACGCCTACGGTGACGATGGCTTCGTGCGCAGCGACCCGACGCTGAAGGACCCGCGCTGCGTCTACAACCTGCTGAAACAACACTACGCGCGCTACACCGTGGAGATGGTCGAGCGCATCTGCGGCACGCCGGCCGACAGCATCCGCCAGGTGTGGGACATGATCGCGTCCACCGCCGGCAAGGACAAGGCGATGACCATCCTGTACGCGCTGGGCTGGACGCAGCACTCGATCGGCGCGCAGAACGTGCGTGCCGGCACGATGGTGCAGCTGCTGCTGGGCAACATCGGCGTGGCCGGTGGTGGCATGAACGCGCTGCGCGGGCACTCCAACATCCAGGGCCTGACCGACATCGGCCTGATGTCCGACCTGCTGCCCGGCTACCTGACGCTGCCGAAACAGGATGAGCAGGACTACAACGCGTACATCGCCAAGCGCACGCAGAAGCCCCTGCGCGCCAACCAGATGTCGTTCTGGCAGAACTACCCGAAGTTCCACGTCAGCCTGATGAAATCGTGGTGGGGCGATGCTGCCACCGCTGACAACAACTGGTGCTTCGATTACCTGCCCAAGCTCGACAAGCCGTACGACATGCTGCAGGCGTACGAGCTGATGAACGAGGGCAAGATCCATGGCTACATCTGCCAGGGCTTCAACCCCCTGGCCTCGGCGCCTAACAAGGGCAAGCTGATCAGCGCGTTCTCCAAGCTGAAGTTCATGGTCAGCATGGATCCGCTGGAAACCGAGACCATCGCCTTCTGGCAGAACCACGGCGCACTGAACGACGTCGACCCGAGCACGATCCAGACCGAGGTGTTCCGCCTGCCGACCACGTCCTTCGCCGAGGAGAACGGTGCGGTGGTGAATTCCTCGCGCTGGCTGCAGTGGCACTGGAAGGGGGCCAATCCGCCAGGCGAAGCGCGCAGCGACATCGAGATCATGTCTGAGCTTTTCCATCGCATCAAGGCGATGTACGAGAAGGACGGCGGTGCGTGGTGGGAGCCGGTGCGCGACCTGGCCTGGAACTATGCCAACCCTGAAGTGCCGACGCCTGAAGAGCTGGCGATGGAGTACAACGGCAAGGCGCTGACGGACGTGTTCGATCCGAAGGATCCGACCAGGCTGGTGCGCAAGGCCGGCGAGCAGCTGGCGACGTTCGGCGACCTGCGCGACGACGGCAGCACCGCCTCCGGCTGCTGGATCTACATCGGCGCCTGGGGCCCGACCGGCAACATGATGGCGCGGCGTGACAACAGTGACCCGACCGGCATCGGCAACACCCTGGGCTGGGCCTGGGCGTGGCCGGCCAACCGCCGCGTGATGTACAACCGCGCCTCGTGCGACGTGGCCGGCCAGCCGTTCGATCCGCGCCGCACGCTGCTGGCCTGGAACGGGAAGAACTGGGGCAATGTGGATGTGCCGGACTTCAAGGCCGACGAAGATCCCGCCGGTGGCATGGGTCCGTTCATCATGAACCCGGAGGGCATCGCCCGCTTCTTCGCCAAGGCCGGCATGGCCGAGGGGCCGTTCCCGGAGCACTACGAACCGTTCGATACCCCGCTGCGCAGCAACCCGCTCAGCCCCGGCCAGGCCCTGACGCTGAACAACCCGGCGGCGCGCGTGTTCGCCAGCGACCGTGCCCAGATCGGTTCGCCGGACGAGTTCCCGCATGTGGCCACCACCTACCGCCTGACCGAGCATTTCCACTTCTGGACCAAGCACGGCAAGCTCAACGCCATCATCCAGCCCGAGCAGTTCGTCGAGATCGGCGCTGCCTTGGCCGACGAGCTGGGCATCAACAACGGCAGCCGCGTGCGCGTGAGTTCCAAGCGCGGGCACATCGAAGCCGTTGCGATGGTGACCAAGCGGATCAAGGCCCTGCAGATCGATGGAAAGACCGTGCACCAGGTGGGCGTGCCGATCCACTGGGGCTTCCTCGGTGCGGCCAAGCCTGGATACATCGCCAATACGCTGACCAATGCCATCGGTGACGGCAACTCGCAGACGCCCGAGTCGAAGTGCATCCTGGTCAAGGTCGAGAAGGTGTAGGAGACACGCCATGTCACTGCAATCGCTGGACATCATCCGCCGCTCGGCTACCACCACGCCCTCGCCGGAGGCGCGCGGTGCGCACACCGGCCAGGTCGCCAAATTGATCGATGTGAGCAAGTGCATCGGCTGCAAGGCCTGCCAGGTCGCCTGCATGGAGTGGAACGACCTGCGCGACGAGGTCGGCAGCTGCGTCGGCAGCTATGACAACCCGCCCGACCTGAGTGACCAGTCGTGGACGGTGATGAAGTTCCGCGAGTACGAGGACGAGAAGGGCAAGCTGGAGTGGCTGATCCGAAAGGAGGGCTGCATGCACTGCAGCGACCCGGGCTGCCTGAAGGCCTGCCCGTCGCCGGGCGCAATCATCCAGTATGCAAACGGCATCGTCGACTTCCAGGAAGAGAACTGCATCGGCTGCGGCTACTGCGTGACCGGCTGCCCGTTCGATGTACCGCGCATCTCCAAGAAGGACCACAAGGCGTACAAGTGCACGTTGTGTTCGGACCGGGTGGCGGTCGGCCAGGAGCCGGCCTGCGTGAAGACCTGCCCGACCGGGGCGATCACCTTCGGCAGCAAGCAGGCGATGACCGAGCATGCCGCCGGCCGCGTCGAAGACCTGAAGTCGCGCGGCTACGAGAACGCCGGCCTGTACGACCCGCAGGGCGTCGGCGGTACCCATGTGATGTACGTGCTGCAGCATGTGGACAAGCCCGAGCTCTACGCCGACCTGCCCAAGGACCCGCGCATCAGCCCGATGGTGGAAGTCTGGAAGGGCGTCGCCAAGCCGCTGGGCGTGCTGGCGATCGCCGCCACGGCCTTTGCTGGGTTCCTGCATTACATCGGCATCGGCCGCAACACGGTCAATGACGAGGAAGAAGAGGCCGCCGAACACGAAGCGAAGAAGATCGAAGAGGAGCAGCGGCCATGAAGTACGCCCCGCACCCGCGGCAGATCATCCGTTACCGCGCGCCGACCCGCATCAATCACTGGATCGTGGCGATCTGCTTCGTGCTGACCGCGCTGTCCGGGCTGGCGCTGTTCCACCCTGCCCTGTTCCCGTTGACCCAGCTGTTTGGTGGCGGCCCGTGGACGCGCATCCTGCATCCGTTCATCGGGCTGGCCATGGTGGTGGGTTTCACATTGCTGGCGTTCCGCATGTGGCGCGACAACCTGCCGACCGCCGACGATCGCGCATGGATGCACGGCATGCGCGATGTACTGCGCAACGAAGATGAGAAGCTGCCGCCGGTGGGCCGCTTCAATGCCGGCCAGAAACTGCTGTTCTGGGCCATCATCGGCTGCCTGTCGGCGCTGCTGCTGACCGGCTTCGTGATCTGGCGGCAGTATTTCAGCCACTTCTTCCCGATCGGAGTGATCCGCTTCTCGGTCCTCGCCCATGCGCTGTTCGGCTGGGTACTGGTGTGTGCGATCGTGGTGCACATCTATGCGGCGCTCTGGATCAAGGGATCGGTGCGGGCGATGACCCAGGGCAAGGTGACCTATGGCTGGGCGTACAAGCACCACCGGCAGTGGTTCCGCGACATCCTGCGCGGGCGCCGGGAAGAGGGTTAGCGGCAGGGCCTGCGGCCCTGCACCCGCAGAGGCAACGTCAACGTCAACGTCAACGTCAACGTCAAGAGCGGGCTTCCTGAGGGGTGGCGGGGTGGGTCCGGTTGCGGGGGACGCCGTAAACCCGTCCTTGGGGGCTTGGCCGCGGCATCCATGCCGCGGACTGATCTGGCCCCCCGTCAGCGGACGCCAAGAAGCGATACTTTGATCGCACTTGGAGGCCCCTTATGTCCCGTATCACCCGTCGTAGCTACACCGATGAGTTCAAGCACCAAGCCGTGGAGCTGGCCGAGTCGCTCGGGCCGGCCGCAGCGGCCCGTCAGCTGGAGATGTCGGTCAAGACGCTGGCAAATTGGCTTGACGCGGTCCGTGCTGGCCGGTCGTTGACCTCTGAGGCTCGCAGGCCAGCCACCGACCTGGAAAGCGAGATCAGCCGCCTTCGGGCCGAGAACGCCAATCTGAAGATGGAGCGGGAAATCCTAAAAAAAGCGGCGGCGTTCTTTGCCAGAGAGTCCAAGTGAGGTACGCCTTCGTCGCCAGTCAAAGGACTCACTACCCGACCAGGTTGTTGTGTCGGGTTCTTGGGGTTTCTGTCTCTGGATTCCATGACTACCTGCGCCGGCAGTGTGCCCAAACGTGCGATGTCGATTCGGCCCTCCGTACCGAGCTTCGGGCCATTCATGTGACCAGCAAGCGCAGTTATGGGCGACGTCGGCTGGTCAGGGCTTTACGAGCCAGGAATCATCCAGTCGGCCACAAGCGCGTGGCACGGTTAATGGCCGAGGAGCGAATCCAGGGCAAGACCAAAGGCCGATTCCGACCCCAATCCTCTGGCGGCTCATCTCAGCTCGCTCCCAACCTGCTGGATCGGCAATTTGCCCCCGGAACCGGACCGACGGCGTGGGTCGGGGATATCACGTATGTCCCCACCCGCCAGGGATGGCTGCATCTGGCCGTGGTCATCAGCGTCCAGACCCGGCAGGTGCTGGGCTACAGCGTTTCCAAGCGTCTGACTGAAGAGCTGGTGGTGAAAGCATTTGCCAATGCTTGGGCTCTGCATCCACAACGACCCGGCCTGATCTTCCATTCAGATCGTGGTGGGCAGTACTGGGGAAACGAGTTTCGCCAGCTGCTGCAGTCCCATGGCGTGGTCCAAAGCATGAGCCGGCCTGGCAATTGCTGGGACAACGCAGTGGCCGAGAGCTTCTTTGCGACGTTCAAGACAGAAGAGGCTGCCGAGCCTTACGCCAGTAGGGAACAAGCCAGCCAGTCCATCGCTGCTTACATCCACGGCTTCTATAATCCAGCCCGGCTACACTCGGCGCTGGGCTACCACTCGCCTAACAACTATGCCCGGCAGCTCCGGGCTGCCGCCTGAAACGGCTTCATGGCGTCCGTTTTCAGGGGGCCAGATCAGACACCCCCGCAACCGGACCCACTCCGCCTTCGACAGTTTCCCGCTGCTGTCGGAATGGCATGAGCTGCTCTTGGTGGGTGTCGACCTTGGTCGACACGATGAACATGGCAACGACAGAAACCGGATTTTGTAGAGTCGAGCCATACTCGACTGTTTTGCTCGACTGCGTTGCTTGAACACGCTGGACGCCGACGCCGACAACAGCGAGGATGGAGCCTGGTTCTTCTGGCTGGCCCTGCATGGCGCAACGCATCCTTGAACCCGGTGAGATCGAAACGCTGGCCTCGCGCGATGTACCGCGCATCATCCTGCCCGATATCACGTCGCTGTTCGCCGAGCGCGCCAAGCGCCTGCGCAGCCTGGCCGCGCATAGTGCCATCGGCGGCTACCTGCAGCTGCTGGCGGCGCTCGCTGATGCCCAGCAGGCGCTGCTGGATGAACTGACACCGCAGCAGCGCGAAGCTCTGCAGTCGCAGGCGCGTGCGCAGCAGTCGAGTGCGGCGGCCGGTGCCGGCATGCCGTTGCGGCCGGCCAACACACTGCAGCTGGATGGACGCTGGCGCGACTGGCTGCGCACGCTGTGCCAGCACTGTGCCGACGAAACGGGCCTACCGGCGGAAACCCGGCAGGAGCTGCAACGCGTCGCGGCTGCTGATGATGCGTGGTTGGATGCACAGGCGCATGCGGTGCTGGAACGCGATGACGCGCCCTCGGTCGACGCCGTCGCCGCGCTGCTGGTGATGAACGCGCTGCAGGTGTTCTGGGCGGTGCTCGCCGCCAGCTTCCATCCGACCGACCTGAAGCCGCTGGCCGATGCGCCAGGCCTGTGCCCGCTCTGTGGCACGCTGCCAGTGGCCAGCGTGGTGCAGGCGCGCCCGCCCTACGCCGCCTATCGCTACCTGTCGTGCTCGCTGTGTGCCTGCCAGTGGCATTACGTGCGCGTGCAGTGCAGCCAGTGCGGCGCCGCCGGCAAGGACATTGCCTATCGCGCCCTGGCCGAGGTGGACGGCGACAGCGGCGAGGCGGTGCGCGAAAGTGCGGTGCGCGCCGAGACCTGCGACCACTGCCGCAGCTATCGCAAGATCCTGTACCTGGAGAAGGATCCGTCACTGGAGCCGGTGGCCGATGACCTCGGCACGCTGGCGCTGGACCTGCTGCTGGCCGAGGAAGGCTATGCGCGCGCCAGCCAGAACCCGCTGCTGTGGCAATCCGACGGCGACTGACCGATGCCACGCACGCACGCCACGCCGGTATCGGCCGCCGCCCTGCCTTCGCTGGACCGGCTGCTGCGCCTGCCTGCACTGGCGCCACTGATCGAAGGCCACGGTCGAAGCCGCATCACCCAGCTGCTGCGTTCGCACCTGCAGCTGCTGCGTGAGGGCGTCAGCGGCGGCCAGTTGTCGACCGCGCAGCTGCAGGAAGCGGTCGACGGCCCGGCGCTGGTGGCAGCGGTCGAAGCCGCACTGGCTGCCGATGCACGGCTGGACCTGCAGCCGGTGTTCAACCTGACCGGCACCGTGCTGCACACCAACCTGGGCCGCGCCCTGTTGCCCGATGTCGCCGTGCAGGCGGTCACCCGCGCGATGACCGCGCCGGTTGACCTGGAATTCGACATCACCCGCGGCCGCCGGGGCGACCGCGATGCACGCGCGCAGGCGCTGGTCTGCGAGCTGACCGGCGCCGAAGCCGCCACCGTGGTCAACAACAATGCAGCGGCGGTCCTGCTGCTGCTCAACAGCCTGGCCAACCGACGCGAGGTGGTCGTCTCGCGCGGCGAACTGGTGGAGATCGGCGGCGCCTTCCGCATTCCCGATGTGATGCGCAGCGCCGGCGCGCGGCTGCTGGAAGTGGGCACCACCAACCGCACCCACCCGGCCGACTTCGCCCATGCCATCGGCGCACGTACCGCGTTGCTGATGGAAGTGCATGCCAGCAACTACGCGATTACCGGCTTCACTGCCAAGGTCGACACTGCGGCAATGGCTGCGATCGCGCACGAGCACGGCCTGCCGCTGGTGGTGGACCTGGGCAGTGGCAGCCTGTGCGATCTGGCGGCCTTCGGCCTGCCGCACGAGCCCACCGTGCAGGAAGCACTGGCGGCCGGCGCCGATCTGGTCTCGTTCAGTGGCGACAAACTGCTGGGCGGCCCCCAGGCCGGGATCATCGCCGGCCGCGCCGACCTGATCGCGCGGATCAACCGCAACCCGCTCAAGCGTGCGCTGCGCATGGACAAGATGGGCCTGGCCGCACTGGAAGCCGTGCTGGCCCTGTACCGCGAACCGGAACTGCTGGCATTGCGGCTGCCGACCCTGCGCAGCCTTTCGCGCCTGCGGGATGACATCGACGAGCAGGCACAACGCCTGCTGCAGCCGATGCGCGCGTCGCTGGCGTCCGACTACGCGCTTGAACCGGCCTCGATGTACAGCCAGATCGGCAGCGGTGCCCAGCCGCAGGCGCAGCTGGGCAGTGCCGGCCTGCGCATCACCTCAGCGCGCCGCGGCGGGCTGGATCGCCTGGCCAAGCGCTTGCGCCAGCTGCCGCGGCCGGTGCTGGGCCGCATTGCCGATGACGCGCTTTGGCTGGACCTGCGCTGCCTGGAACCCACCGACGAAGCCGCCTTCCTCGCGCAATGGAGCACGCTGCAGGCATGATCGTCGGCACCGCCGGGCATATCGACCATGGCAAGACCAGCCTGGTGCGCGCACTGACCGGCGTCGAAACCGATCGCCTGCAGGAAGAACGCACGCGCGGCATCTCCATCGAGCTGGGCTATGCCTATGTCCAGGTGGAGAACACAGGCGGCGGGAATGCCGAGTCGACGCTGGGCTTCGTCGACGTGCCGGGCCATGAACGCTTCGTGCATACGATGGTGGCTGGCGCCACCGGCATCGATGTCGCCCTGCTGGTGATCGCCGCCGACGACGGTGTAATGCCGCAGACCCTCGAGCACCTGGCGATCCTGCAGCTGCTGGGCGTGGACCGCGGCGTAGTGGCCTTGACCAAGATCGACCGCGTGGAAGCTGCACGCATCGCCCGGGTCGAGATCGAGATCGCCGCGCTGCTGGCCGGCACGCCGCTGCAGGATTCCCCCGTATTCGCCTGCAACAGCACGGCGCCCGATGATGCCGGCATCAACGCGTTGCGTACCCAGCTGCACGCGTGGGCGTCGGACGACGCCAGCATGCGCCAGGCCGAACTGCGCAGCGAGCTGTTCCGCATGCCGGTGGACCGCGTGTTCTCGCTGGCCGGCCACGGTACGCTGGTGACCGGCGCAGTGCACGGCGGCACCGCTGCCGCGGGTGAGCATCTGCAGCTGATGCCGGCCGCCACGGACGTGCGCGTACGCAGCATTCACGCGCAGAACCAGCCCAGCGAACTCGCCATGGCCGGGCAGCGCTGCGCGTTGAACCTGGCCGCCATCGCCCGCGACGACATCCACCGCGGCGACTGGATCGCCGATCCACGTGCGCTACGGGCGACCCGTCGCGTCGACGTACGCCTGCGGCTTTCCCCACTGGCCGCACCGTTGCGCGACTGGGCGCCGCTGCACATCCACTGGGGCACGATGCACCGGCAGGCCCATGTGGTGCTGCTGGAGGACGACGATCACGGCGATGGGCAGTTGGTGCAGCTGGTGTTCGATGCCCCGGTCTGCGCGATGTGTGGTGATCGCTTCATCGCCCGTGATTCAGCGGCGATCCGCACGCTGGGCGGTGGCATCGTGCTCGATCCGGACCCGCCACAGCGGCGCCGGCGCAGCCCGGCACGGCTCGCCTGGCTGGGCGCACTGGAGCAGCTGGCGGCAGGGGCGGGAATCGGCCCGCTGTTGCGGCAGGCTTCCTTCGGCATAGCCATGGCCGCCCTGCAACGCTACTGCCGGCGCGCGGCCGACCGGATCGATCTTCCTGCGGACACACGACGCATCGTCACCCGCGAAGACACGGTGGTCATCCTCGCCTCGCACTGGCAGGCGCTGCGCGAGCAGGTAACTGCCTCACTGCGCAGCTGGCACGAGCGACGACCGGACGAACCTGGTGTCGACAGCGGGCGCCTGCAACGCAGCACCCTGCCCACGCTTGCGACGGGGCTCTGGAATGCGCTGCTGCAGGACCTGCTGGCCGACGGCACGCTGCAGCGCGTGGGCGCGTGGTGGCGCCTGCCCGGTCACGACCACGCGCCGCCGGAGCGTGAACGCCTGCTGCTGGAACGCGCGCTGCCGCAGCTGCACGCCGGAGGTTTCGATCCGCCGTGGGTGCGTACCCTGGCCACCGACTTCGGCCTGGCCGAAGACGAGGTCCGCGCCGTCCTGCGCCGCGCCACCGCGCGTGGCGAACTGTTCCAGGTGGTGCCGGACCTGTTCTACGCACCGGCCCGCATTGCCGAGCTGGCCGCGATCGTCGCGCAGCTGTCGCAGGCCACCGGCACGGTGGATGCGGCCACCTTCCGCGATGCCATCGGCCTGGGCCGCAAGCGCAGCATCCAGATCTTGGAGTTCTTCAACCACGTTGGCTACACTCGACGCGTCGGTGACCAGCATCGGCCGCGCGGCGACCTGCAGTGGAACGCAGCCCGCGACTGAGGCCACCGGTGCCGCCGTACTTTCGGAAGGCATGCGCATCCGGGCATGCGGCTGGGCTTCAAACCCAGTAGGGGGCGTCGATCGTTCCCTGGTAGGTTCGACTCCTGCTGCCTTCCGCCATTGGTGTTTCCGCAGGAGATGTCGGCATGGCCACGCACGTGCAGTCCCCCGCCCCTTCAACGGCCGATGCCCCGCAACGACTGACCTCGCTGGCACATGGCGGCGGCTGCGGCTGCAAGATCGCGCCGGGCGTGCTGAGCGAACTGCTGCGCGGCGTTCCCGCGCTTGCTGCGCCGGCCGAACTGCTGGTCGGCCGCGAGACCAGCGACGACGCCGCGGTGTACCGCCTCGATGATCGCCAGGCAATCGTCGCCACCACCGATTTCTTCATGCCGATTGTGGACGACCCGTTCGACTTCGGCCGCATCGCCGCCACCAACGCGCTGTCGGACCTGTACGCGATGGGCGCACGACCATTGTTCGCGCTGGCCATCGTCGGCATGCCGATCAACACGCTGCCGCAGGAGACCATCCGCGGCATCCTGCAGGGCGGCGAGCGTGCCTGCGCCGATGCCGGCATCGTGGTCGCTGGAGGCCACAGCATCGATTCGGTGGAACCCATCTATGGCCTGGCCGCGATCGGCGTGCTCGACCCGCAGCGGCTCAGGCGCAATGCCGATGCCCGCGCCGGTGATGTGCTGGTGCTGGGCAAGCCCCTGGGCGTGGGCGTGTATTCGTCGGCGCTGAAGAAAGAAGTGCTGGATGCCGAGGGCTACCAGCAGATGATCGCGTCGACCACCCGCCTGAATACCGTGGGCGTGCCGCTGGCCGCGCTGGACGGTGTGCACGCGATGACCGACGTCACCGGTTTCGGCCTGCTCGGCCACCTGCTGGAAGTGTGTCGCGCCAGTGGCGTTGCCGCCGAAGTGGACAGCGCGCAGATCCCGCTGCTGCCGCAGTCCCTGGACCTGCTGCAACGCGGCTGCGTAACCGGCGCCTCCAATCGCAACTGGGCCTCGTATGGCGCCGAAGTTCACTTCGCCGAGGGCTTGGCCGCCCACTGGCAGCCACTGCTGACCGATCCGCAGACCAGTGGCGGGCTCTTGGTGTCCTGTGCCCCGGAGGCAGTGGATGCGGTGCTGGCCTGCTTCCACGACGCCGGGTTCGGCCAGGCGACCGTGGTGGGACGGTTGGCCGAAGGCGCGCCGGGCGTCAGCGTGCGCTGATGCGTTGAAACGACAAGGGCGCCCGGAGGCGCCCCTGCGCTGTTGCCGGATGCAACATCACTCGATGTTCTGCACCTGCTCGCGGATCTGGTCGATCAGCACCTTCAGCTCGACCGCCGCATTGGACGTACGGCTGTCCACCGACTTCGAGCCCAGCGTATTGGCTTCGCGGTTGAACTCCTGCAACAGGAAGTCCAGGCGGCGGCCGACCGGCTCGCGCTGCTTGAGCACGCGGCGGATCTCGACGATGTGGCTGCCGAGGCGATCCAGCTCCTCATCCACGTCCAGCTTCTGCAGCCACAGCACCAGCTCCTGTTCGGCACGACCAGGGTCGACCGGGTGCGGCAGGTCAGCCAGGCGGGCGGCCAGCTTGGCGCGCTGGCCGTCGCGAATGGCCGGAATCAAGGTGCGCACTTCGGTGGCAATGCGTTCGATGCCGTCCACGCGCTCACTGATGGCCGCCGACAACTTGCCGCCTTCGCGTTCACGCGCCTCGACGAAGCCGTCCAGTACCTGGTCGAGCAGGGCCAGCGCCTCGACCTGCAGGGCGGCGGCATCGGTGGCCTCGCCGCGGGTCACGCCCGGCAGCTGCAGCAGGTCGGTGAAGCTGACCTGCAGGTTGGGGAAATCGGAGGCCAGCCGGTGCGCCAGGCGGCCCAGCTGGCCCAGCAGGGCCTCGTCCACCTGCAGGTTGGCGGCGGCTTCCGGCGCACGCAGGCGCATCACCAGATCCAGCTTGCCGCGGCTCAGGCGCGCGGCGATGCGCTCGCGCAGCTGCGGTTCCAGCGCCCGCAGTTCCTCGGGCAGGCGGGTGCCGACCTCCAGGAAGCGGTGGTTGACCGAGCGCAGCTCGCAGCCCAGCGTGCCCCACGGGGTGACCCGCTCGCCGCCGGCATAGGCGGTCATGCTTCGAATCATGGAATGTGTCCGGTGCGTGCAAAGGGGGAATGGTACCCTAGCGCCCTCACCAGAGCCCCCTTGCCCGCCCCGTGAAGGCCGCGGGCGTGGCGGCGTACTCCCTTGCCATTACGGAACCCGCACCATGTCCGATTCCCGCCCCAGCGGCCGCCAGCCCGACCAGCTCCGCCCGGTCGTCATCCAACGCGGCTTCACCCGCCACGCCGAAGGTTCGGTGCTGGTGTGCTTCGGCGAAACCCGCGTGCTGTGCACCGCCAGCGTCGAGAACCGCGTGCCGGGCTTCCTGCGCGGCAAGGGCGAAGGCTGGGTCACCGCCGAGTACGGCATGCTGCCGCGCGCCACCCATACCCGCAGCGACCGCGAAGCGGCCCGTGGCAAGCAGGGCGGTCGCACGCTGGAGATCCAGCGCCTGATCGGCCGCAGCCTGCGTGCCTGCGTGGACCGCAACGCGCTGGGCGAACGCACCATCACCCTCGACTGCGACGTGCTGCAGGCCGACGGTGGCACCCGCACCGCCGCCATCACCGGCGCCTACGTGGCCCTGGTCGATGCAGTGAACGTGCTGATGAAGCGCGGCGACATCAAGCGCAACCCGGTCCTGGGCGCAGTTGCAGCAGTGTCGGTAGGCGTGTACCGCGGCACCCCGGTGCTGGACCTGGACTACGCCGAAGACAGCGACTGCGACACCGACATGAACGTGGTGATGAACGACGGTGGCGGCTTCATCGAGCTGCAGGGCACCGCCGAAGGCCATGCCTTCCGTCGCGACGAGCTGGACGCGCTGCTGGGCCTGGCCGAAAAGGGCGTGCGCGAGCTGCTGGCCGCGCAGCAGGCGGCGCTGTCGGCATGAACCGGCGCCTTGCCCTGACCACCCTGGTGGTGGCCGACTATGACGAAGCCATTGCCTGGTACACCGACAAGCTCGGCTTCGCACTGCTGGAAGACATCGACCAGGGCCACAAGCGCTGGGTGGTGGTCGGCCCAACCGACGGCAGCGCCGCCGCCCTGCTGCTGGCACGCGCCAGCGACGAGGAACAGCGCAGCCGCATCGGCAACCAGACCGGTGGCCGCGTTGCCTTCTTCCTCAACACCGACGACTTCCACCGCGACCACGCAGCGATGCTGGCCGCCGGCGTCGAGTTCCTGGAAGCACCGCGCGAAGAACCCTATGCAACGGTCGCGGTATTCCGCGACCTGTATGGCAACACCTGGGACCTGTTGGAGCCCCGTCAATGAACAAACTGGTACTGGCCAGCCACAACGCCGGCAAGCTGGTGGAGATGCAGGAGATCCTCGCCGACCTGCCGCTGCAGATCACCTCGGCCGCCGAACTGGGCCTGGGCGACGTGGAAGAGACCGGCCTGACCTTCGTCGAGAACGCGCTGCTGAAGGCACGCGCGGCCTGCGAAGCGACCGGCCTGCCGGCACTGGCGGATGATTCGGGCCTGATCGTCGACGCACTCGGCGGCGCGCCCGGCCTGTACAGCGCGCGCTATGCCGGCCACCCAACCAATGCGGCGGCCAACAACGCCAAGCTGCTGGACGCGATGGCCGACATTCCCGACGGCCAGCGCAGCGCCCGCTTCTACGCGGTGATCGTGCTGCTGCGCCACGCCACCGATCCGCAGCCGCTGATCTGCGAAGGCCGCTGGGAAGGGCAGATCATCCGTGAGCTGCGTGGCACGAATGGTTTCGGCTACAACCCGGTGTTCCTGGACACCACCCACGGCCTGACCGCCGCGGAAATGGAGCCGGCGCTGAAGAACGCCATCAGCCACCGTGCCATTGCCCTGCAGCAGCTCAAGCAGCAGCTGGCGACGCTGTACTGACGCCACCCGATCGAACCAGGGAAGCCGGCCAGCGGCCGGCACTACCGAAGAAGCCCATGCCGCACGACCACGACCACTGCAACCACCTGCCGGGCGAAGCCTGCTCCGCTGACCACGACAGCCCGCCGCGACTGGTGCCGCCGCCGCTGTCGCTGTACGTGCACCTGCCGTGGTGCGTGCGCAAATGCCCCTACTGCGATTTCAACTCGCACCAGGCCAAGGGTGAGCTGCCGTTCGATGCCTACATCGATGCGCTGCTGCGCGATCTCGACCAGGATCTGCCGCTGGTCTGGGGCCGGGTGGTGCACAGCGTGTTCTTCGGCGGCGGTACGCCCAGCCTGTTCCCGCCGGAAGCGATCGATCGTTTCCTGCAGCAGGCCAGCGCGCGCCTGCGCTTCGCACCCAATGCCGAGATCACCCTGGAGACCAACCCGGGCACCGCCGAGCATGGCCGCTTCGACCGCTACCGCGCGGCCGGCGTGAACCGCCTCAGCTTCGGCATCCAGAGTTTCGACGATGCAATGCTCAAGCGCCTGGGCCGCATCCACGACAGTGGCGAAGCCGAGCGCGCGGTGAAGATGGCGCAGGACGCGGGCTACGACAACGTCAACATCGACCTGATGTATGCGCTGCCGGAACAGACCCTGGCCGGCGCCGAGGCCGACCTGGAGCGTGCGTTCGCGCTGCAGCCGGCCCATATCTCGCACTACCAGCTGACCCTGGAACCGAACACGGTGTTCTTCGCGCGGCCGCCGCAGGGCATTCCCGACGAAGACAACGCCTGGGACATGCAGGAACACTGCCAGGCGCTGCTGGCGCAGGCCGGTTTCGGCCAGTACGAGGTCAGCGCCTACGCGCGCCCTGGCCGGCAGAGCGCGCACAACCTGAACTACTGGCGTTTCGGTGACTATCTGGGCATCGGTGCCGGTGCGCACGGCAAGATCAGCTCGGGCGCCGAAGAACACGTGCTGCGCCGCTGGAAGCTGAAGCATCCGCAGGCCTACCTGGACAGCGCCGGCACGCCGGCCTCGTTCGGTGGTGACGATGTGATCGCAGCCGAGCGCCTGCCGTTCGAGTACATGCTCAACCTGCTGCGCCTGCACGAAGGTTTCGGCCTGCGCGATTTCGAGTCGCGCACCGGGCTGCCGCGCAGCGTGCTGGACGCGCCGCTGGCCGAGGCCGTGCAGCGCGGCTGGCTGGACGTGGCGGAGGGCCACGTGCAGCCGACCGAGCTGGGCCGCCGGTTCACCAACGACGTGGTGAGCCTGTTCCTGGAGGACTAAACCTTCCGCCGTAGCGGGTAGCGCCGGCCGCTGGCCGGTACTCCGGTGGAGACAGCGCTGCCGGCCAGCGACCGGCACCACCGTTCATCCGTCGTCCCTCCCCAGCGGACGTGAGACACGTTCACCCTAAAGTAGCGCCGACTGCGGCCGACACGGTAGATTCACAAGATCGATCCGCGGGAATCCGGGTACCGCTCGCCGATGTCAGCTGTCTTTTCCATTACCTCTGCCGACAAAACCCGCCTGGCCGCCAGCGACCTGCCACCGCGGGTGCGTGAGCTGCTGGGCGCGTTGATCGGCCTGTGCCGGCAAACGCTGGCCGCGCCGCTGATCCTGACCGTCGAAGCGTTGGAGCAGACGCTGCTGCACGACGCGGATCGCGCGCGCAATCCGCAGCTGCAGGCGGAGTTGATGGCCCAGCGCGGCCAGTTGCATGCCTTTTCCGGTCATTTCGCTGACCGCATGCTTGATGCCGTGGCCGATGCGCTGATACGGCTGCGCGAACCCACGGCCCACTTCAGCACCGGTTCCACGCCGCCGCCGCTTCCCGGAATGCTCGGGCTGTCGCTGGTCGATGAACATGAAGTGGACCGCGACCTGCTGCTGACCGAGATGGTGCGGCGGGAGACGCTGCGTTCGACCAACACGCTGAACCTGCTGGGCCAACGCCTGGGCGTACTGGCGGCAGCACCGGCCTTCGAGGCCGACACCCTGCCGCTGGCACCGCAGGCACTGTGCGTCATGCTGCGCCGGATTGCCGAACAGGATTCGCTCGCTGTCGACGTTCAGCTGGCGCTGTACCGCAGCTTCGAACGCCAGGTGCTGGAACGCCTGGGCGACATCCTCGACCGTGCCAATGCCCTGTTGGCCCAGCACGGCGTGCTGCCCGGCCTGGTCTACACCCCCTATCTGGCGCGTTCATCGAGCACCCGGCGGATCATCACCCAGTCGGTGGGCGGTGGTCGCACCACGCAGCCGGCAAAGCGTGCCGCCGCGCCACTGACCGGCTGGAACGGATCGGCACCGGCCGGCTCCTGGTCGAGCCTGGTGCAGGACGCTTTCCAGGATGACAGCACGGCCGGCGCGGCCTTGCCGGGCCTGACCACCTCCACGGGCAGCGCGCTGCATGCGCTGCTGCAGCAGGCACGCCATGCCAGCGCAGCACCTGCGGATCGCGATGCTGTGCCGAGCGCGGCCGTGGATGCGGTCCTCGCACGCCTGCAGGCGCAGTCCAGCGCCGCCACCGGCGTAGCCGACCTGCAGGCGGCCGTGGTGGCGCAACTGCGCAGCGAGCATGGCACGCAGGCCCAGCTGGGCAGCCACGACCGTGACAGCCTCGACCTGCTGCGCATGCTGATGCAGCAGGTGCAGCAGCAGCAGCGTCCGGACCCGGTGCCGGCCGCCCTGCTGGCGCGCCTGCAGGTACCGCTGGCACGTGCGGCAATGGCCGACCCCGGCTTCTTCGTGCGCGACGAGCACCCCGCGCGCGAACTGCTCAACCAGATTGCCGAAGTCGGCGCCAACTGGCTGGGCGACGATGATGTCGACCCGCAGTTGCTGCAGCGCATGGCACAGAGCGTGCAGGGCCTGCTGGGCCAGGATGCGCGGGCGCCGGAGGCCTTCGCCAGCGCGAACGAGGACGTGCAGCAGCATCAGCGCGCCGCAGCGCATCGCGCCGAGCTGGCCGAGCGCCGCCATGTGGAAGCCGCCCGCGGCAAGGAGCGGCTGGAACTGGCCCGGCGCCAGGCCAGCGCACAGATCGACCAGTGCTGCGACGCGCAGGAGCCGCCCCGCTTCGTGCAGACCCTGCTGCGCCAGGCCTGGGCCGATGCCCTCACCCTGACCCGCCTGCGCCACGGCGACGATTCACCGCAGTGGCAGGAACGCCTGCAGCAGACCCAACGCATCGCCGCCGTCACCGCGCAACCCGTTGATGCGCCCGGCGGCACCGATGCAACGCTTGCTGCCGAAGTCGAGGCCGCCCTGCTGCAGGTCGGCTACCACGCCGAGGAAGCCGCCGCCGTCGCACGCAGGCTGGCCACGCCTGGCGGCGAGGACGAGAGCACCTCGCGTACCGAACTCAGTGCCCGCCTGAAGGCACGCGCGCGCCTGGGCGAGCACGCCGGTACGGCCGCCGGCACGACGCCCGCCACACCGCGCAGCAGTGCCGAAGAAGCCGCTTACCAGCAGCTGTCCTCCCTGCCCTTCGGCAGCTGGTTCGACATCGATACCGGCGATGGCACACTGCGCCGCCAGCGCCTGTCCTGGTACAGCCTGCTGACCGGCCACGCCCTGCTGGTCAATCCGCGCGGGCAGAAGATCGCCGATACCGACCTGGATACGCTGGCCCGGCAGATCAGTGCCGGCCAGGCGCAGCTGGTCACTGAGGACAAGGCCCGGCTGGTTGACCGTGCCTGGGAGGCCAGCCTTGGCGCATTGCGTGCACTGGCGGCCGGCCATACGCAGGAGACTTCCGCATGATCACCCAACCGCCGCAGGACACCCGCCGCGCGCCGCGCCGCCAGGTCTCGGACCTGGTACCGGTCACCGACCAGATGCGCGAAAGCGTGGTGGGCCGGCTCGGCAATATCTCCGAAACCGGCATGCTGATGCTGGCCAGCGCACCGTTGCGCGAGGATGCGCTGTACCAGTTGCGCTTCCCCCTGCCGCTGGGCGACGGCCGCCACCAGGACATCGACGTGGGCGTGCACCTGCTGTGGAGCGAACCCGCACACGCCCCCGGACAGAGCTGGACCGGCTTCCGCTTCCTGACCCTGTCGCGCGAGCATCGGCAGCTGCTGCGCCAGTGGGTGGGCGAAGACAGCGACGAGGGGCCGGTTTCGACGGCCTGAGTGCCGGTTCCAGCACAGCGGTTTTTCCCGGTATGCGGCAGAATCTAGGGCCGTTTTCCGTGTCGAGCCACCGCAATGATCCAGCAAGACCCCGGCGCCCTGTATTCCGACCACCTGGCCGTGCTGTGCCGACGTGCCGAACAGGCGCTGGCCCGCGGCGGCTTCGATCACCTGGTGGTGCCCAGTGGCACCCTGCACTACCAGGTGTTCGATGATCGCGACTACCCGTACGCGGTCAATCCGCAGTTCAAGGCCTGGTTGCCGCTGACCCGCGTGCCCAACAGCTGGATCGTGTTCACCCCCGGCAAGCGCCCGGCGGTGATCTTCCACCAGCCCTTCGACTACTGGCACGTGGTGCCGGATGCCCCCAGCGGCTGGTGGGTGGATCACTTCGACATCCACATCATCCGCAAGCCGGAAGACGCGCTGGCGCTGCTGCCGGCCGATCCATCGCGCTGCGCGATCCTCGGCGAGCCGCAGAGCGCGCTGGGCAGCTACGTGCCGAACAACCCGGCCCCGGTGGTGAACTACCTGGAATGGCACCGCGGCAGCAAGACACCGTATGAGATCGCCCTGATGCGCCAGGCCCAGGTGCTGGGCGTGCGCGGCCACCGCGCTGCCGAGGCCGCATTCCGCAATGGCGCCGACGAGTTCAGCATCCACATGGCGTACTGCCAGGCGGTCGGCCAGGATGCCAACGAGCTGCCGTACGGCAACATCGTGGCGCTGAATGAACATGCCGCCGTGCTGCATTACACCGAGCTGGGTCGCAAGGCACCGCAGCCGCTGCGCAGCTTCCTGATCGATGCCGGCGCCAGTGCCCACGGCTACGCCAGCGACATCACCCGTACCTACGCCGCGCAGGGCCACGACGAGTTTGCGGCGATGATCGCCGCCGTCGACGCTGCCCAGCAGCGGATGTGCGCAGCGGTGCGCCCGGGCTTTGACTACAAGCAGCTGCACGTGGATGCGCACCTTTCGCTGATGGGCGTGCTGAAGGACTTCGGCGTGATCAAGGTGTCGCCGCAGACCGCGCTGGAGACCGGCGTCAGCGCCGCGTTCTTCCCGCATGGTATCGGCCACCTGATCGGCCTGCAGGTGCACGACGTGGCCGGTTTCGCGGCCAGCGACGAAGGCGGCCGCATCGAGCGCCCGGCCGGCCACCCGTACCTGCGCCTGACCCGCGTGCTGGAGCCGGGCATGGTGGTGACCGTCGAACCGGGCCTGTACTTCATCGACATGCTGTTGAATGAAGTGAAGGACGCTGGCCACGGTGATGCGATCAACTGGGACCGCGTGGACTTCTTCCGTCCGTATGGCGGCATCCGCATCGAAGACGAAGTGCTGTGCACTGATGGCGAGGCGGACAACCTGACGCGGCCGGAGTTTGCGGCGGCGAACGGCTGAGCCCCTCGTGGTTGGCTGCTTGGAGCAATAGCCGCGCTTGGCGGGGCGGGGTGGGCCATGCAGGGGACGCTGCAAGTACGTCCCTGTAAGCTCGATGGCGCCATCCATGGCGCCAACGCCCCTGCATGGCCCACCCGCCCCACCTTTGACAGTTTCCTGCGCGCGTCCAACCACGGAAAAGAAAAAAGAAAAGCAAAAGCGGGTCGCTTGCTGCGCTCGCTCTGTGTCGACCAAGGTCGACACCTACCAACAGCCGCGCGAACCAACAACCGCCGTTACCAACAGCCGCGTGAACCTGTCGAAGGCGGGGCACTGTGGGTTTGCGGGGTGTGAGCCGCATGGATGCGGCGACCAAGCCTACAAGGACGTACTTGCGGCGGCCCCGCAAACCCACAGTACCCCGCCATCCCACGGAATGCCGCTGTTGCGGTTGCTGTTGCTGTGGCCTCTGCAGGTGCAGGGCTGCAAGCCCTGCCGAAAACCCCTACCCCGCCATCACGGCTTCGATCTCGTCGGCGCTGCGCGCCAGGCCTTCGGTCAGCACGCGATGGCCGTCATCGGTGATCAGCACATCGTCTTCAGTGCGGATGCCGATACCGCGCCAACGCGGTTCCACTGTCGTGTCGTCCACGCCGATGTACAGCCCCGGCTCGATGGTGAACGCCATGCCCGGCTCCAGAAGGCGTGAATCACCGGCCAGGCGGTAATCGCCCACATCGTGCACGTCCAATCCGATCCAGTGGCCGGTCTTGTGCCGGTAGAAGCGCTGGTACAGACCTTCGGACAGATTCTTTTCCAGCGTGCCCTTCAGCAGGCCCAGCCGCAGCAGGCCCTCGGTCAAGGTCTGCACTGCGGCCAGGTGACCGGCCTCGTACGGCACGCCCGGCTTGGCCTGGGCCAGCGCCGCCGCCTGCGCCTCGCCGACCAGGTCGTGCAGCGCGCGCTGCTCGGCACTGAAGCGGCCGTTCACCGGGAAGGTGCGGGTGATGTCGCTGGCGTAGCCGCGGTACTCGGCGCCGGCGTCGATCAGCACCAGCTCGCCATCGCGCGACCGCGCGTTGTTGTCCCGGTAGTGCAGGATGCAGCCGTTGCGGCCGGCACCGACGATGCTGCAATACGCAGGCACTGCATCGCTGGCGCGGAACACGCGTTCCAGCTCGGCCTGCAGTTCGTACTCGTGGATGCCGGCCCTGGCGGCCTTCATCGCCGCCAGATGCGCACGCACGCTGATCTGTGCGGCGTGGTGCATCAGTGCCACTTCGGCGCCGGATTTGAACAGGCGCTGCTCGTGCAGCAGGTGGCCCAGTTCCAGGAACTCGTGCGGCGGCTGCGCGCCATGGCGTACCTGCGAGCGCACGCGGTTGACCCAGCCGATCAGCTTCAGATCGAAGTCGGCGTCGCGGCCGAAGTGGTAGTAGACGCGCGAGCGCCCTTCCAGCAGGCCCGGCAGGATGTCGTCCAGATCATCGATCGGGTAGGCATCGTCCATGCCGTACTGCGCTACCGCGCCTTCCTGGCCGGCGCGGCTGCCGTCCCATGCCTCGCGCTCGGCATCGCGCTCGCGGCAGAACAGGATGGCCTCGCCGTGGCGGCGGCCCGGAATCAGCACCAGCACCGCCTCCGGTTCCGGGAAGCCGCTCAGGTACTGGAAATCCGAATCCTGGCGGAACGGATAATGGGTATCGAGGCTGCGCACCTTCTCGGCTGCGGCCGGCAGCACCAGGATCGCGTCCTCGCCAGCCATGTCCATCAGCTGGCGGCGGCGACGCTTGTATTCGCCGGCAGCGATGCCGGTGCGCTGCTTGATATCCATCAGTTCAGGCGCTGCCGATGGCGCGCGGCCAGCACCACGTCGCCGTGCAGCAGCAGCACCGCCACGCGGATGAACTCCTCGATCTCCGACAGGGCTTCGTCGTCGTCATCGCCGCCGGCCTCGAAATCCTCACTGGACGCACGCGCCAGGCTGGCCATGTCGGTCAGCGCTTCTTCGCCCTCTTCGGACAGGGCCGGGCGGCGGCCGCCGCTGCCCAGGCCGAAGCCGCCCAGGAACGAGCGGGTCCAGCTGAACATGGCATCGGCCTGCGCGGACACGTCGTCGCTGTCGGCGAGCAGCAGTTCGAAGGCGAAGTCGCGGTCTTCCAGCTGCTTGATGGTGGCCTGCAGCAGTTGCCCCAGCACGCTGTCAGCGGCCACCGGCGGCAGGTTGTCGTCGGCCAGCACGCGCGCCGGCCAATCGTTGCCGGGGGCGCCGCCGGCGGCCAGCCAGCCGCACAGCGCACCGTGCAGCTCGGCAGCGGTAGCGCCCAGGCCCAGCGCCTGGCTGGCGCGGGTAACGTCGTCGACGGAGGGAAGTTCGGTCATCGTGCGGCTCGTTCGGAAATAGGAAACGCGGGGTGCGCACGCGCGCGCCCGTGAGACCCCGTAGTGTAGCAACCCTGCGGCATCCTCTCGTGGCCGTCCGGCCTTGCTGCGACAGCGCTTGACCGCCCTCACCCGGCTTGCCTATCGTGCCTGCATGGAACCCGCCGATCCCCTTGCCCAGCTGCAGGACTTTGCCGCCCGCGTGGACGCGTTGCTTGAACGCAACCAGCGCCTGGCCGAGGAGAACCGCAGCCTGCGCCACCAGCAGGAACAGCTGGTGGCCGAGCGCTCGACGCTGCTGGCCAAGAACGAGCAGGCGCGCTCGCGGGTGGAAGCGATGATCAGCCGGCTCAAATCCCTGGAGCAGCACACATGAGCGCCGAACCGGTCAGCGTCCGCATCCTCGATCGTGAATACACCGTGGGCGTCGGCGCCGACGAACGCGACAGCCTGATGGCGGCTGCGCGCCTGCTCGATGCGCGCATGCGCGAGATCCGCGGCAGCAACCGCATGGCCGCCGTCGACCGCGTCGCCGTGCTGGCCGCGCTGAACCTGGCCCACGAACTGCAGCTGCTGCGCGACGAGAACGCCCGCCAGGCCGTGGCGCTGCAGCAGACCCTGGCCGACCTGAACCGGCGCCTGGACCGCGCGATCGACGGCACCCCATAGAAAAAGGGGACGGAGGGAATTAAGGCGCATTCGCCCCTTCCGTGCTGGAAACGTCTTAATTCCCTCCGTCCCCTTTTCGCGTATCTGAATTGGCACGGACTGTTGCCGACGAACGGCCTATCCAGATCCTGCGTGCTGGCTATAATGGCCACGCGTTCTCTGCGGTACTCGACGGCATGTGCAAACATTCGCCTTGTCCCTTAAGAACGACACCGGGAGCGCGACAGCGCCGGGAGTGCAGGTCCGCCTTGTAGCGGGAAGCCCGATGGTTCTCCAGCGTTCCCACTTGAGCCCCCGGGTTCAAGGTCGTTTCGCATGCATCGACATTGCGGAGAATGCAATATTCCAGCAAGGGCGGCGTCTTCGGGCGTCGCCCTTGTTCTTTCCGGCACAATGACGGCTGATCCTTGCCGCTCGCTGCCATGACCGACCCGCGCCAGGCCTTGCGCCACGACCTGCGGCAACGCCGCCGTGACCTTAACGCTGGTGAGCGCATCGCCGCCGCCGAATCGCTTGCCGATGCCCTGCTCGCCCTGCCGTTTGCCCCGCGCGAAGGCGCGGTGGCCGGCTACTGGGCGCTGGATGGCGAAATCGCCCTGCACCGCTGGCAGCTGCAACTGCCCGAAGGACTCACCTACTGCCTGCCGGTGCTGGCCGGCGACATGCTGCGCTTCGCACCATGGCGGCCCGGGCAGCCGCTGACCAGCAACCGCTATGGCATCCCCGAGCCGGACGTGGCCGTGGAAGACACCCTGGAACCGGAACGGATGGCGCTGGTCGTGACCCCATTGGTGGGTTTCGACGCACAGTGCCGCCGGCTGGGCATGGGGGGCGGCTGGTATGATCGCAGCTTCGCCTTCCGCCACGACCGGCCGGCGCCGCCCTGGCTGGTCGGTGCTGCGTTCGCGGTGCAGCAGGTCGAGTCCTTGCCGGTGGCGTCGTGGGACGTGCCGGTGGATGCGATCTGCACCGAAGACGGCACCCTGTTCCCCTCCGCTGCCCCCGTGAACGCATGACCGCCCGCAAGCGCTACTGGCTGATGAAGTCCGAACCGGACGCCTTCTCCATCGATGACCTGGCCAAGGTCAAGGTCGAACCCTGGAACGGGGTGCGCAACTACCAGGCGCGCAATTTCATGCGCGACGGCATGCAGGTGGGCGACGGCATCCTGTTCTACCACTCCAACACCAAGGTGCCTGGGATCGTCGGCCTGGCCACCGTCGCCAGCCCAGCCTACCCGGACGACACCCAGTTCGACCCGAAATCCGACTACCACGACCCCAAGAGCACACGCGAAAACCCGCGCTGGATGCTGGTGGACGTGGCCTTCGACCGCAAGCTCAAGCAGGTGATCGCGCTGGACGAGATCAAGTTGCACGCTGACGAGCTGGGCGAGGGCTTCCCGCTGGTTGCCAAGGGCAATCGCCTGTCGGTGTTCCCGGTGACCGCCGCGCAGTGGAAGCTGCTGCTGTCGCTGGAAAAGAAATCCTGATTCCCTGCCTGAGAGTTCTCCCATGTCCGAAGCCAAGCGCCTGGCCGCCGAGAAAGCCATCGAGTACGTAGAAGACGGCATGATCGTCGGTGTCGGCACCGGTTCCACCGTGGCCTATTTCATCGATGCCCTGGCCCGCATCCAGCACCGCATCAAGGGTGCCGTGTCCAGCTCCGAGCAGAGCACCGCGCGCCTGAAGCAGCACGGCATCGAGGTGATCGAGCTGAACCACAGCGGCAACCTGTCGCTGTACGTCGATGGCGCCGACGAGTGCGACCCGAACAAGTGCCTGATCAAGGGCGGCGGCGCCGCACTGACCCGCGAGAAGATCATCGCCGAGGCCAGCGAGCGCTTCATCTGCATCGTCGACCCGAGCAAGCAGGTGCCGGTGCTGGGCAGGTTCCCGCTGCCGGTGGAAGTGATCCCGATGGCGCGCAGCCTGGTCGCCCGCCAGATCCGCGACATGACCGGCGGCCAGCCGACCTGGCGCGAGGGCGTGGTCACCGACAACGGCAACCAGATCCTGGACATCCACAACCTGCAGATCACCGATCCCGAGAAGCTGGAGCGCGAGCTCAACCAGCTGCCGGGCGTGGTCTGCGTCGGCCTGTTCGCGCGCCGTCGCGCCGATGTGGTGATCGTCGGCGGCGAGCCGCCGGTCGTGCTCTGACCCTTCCGAAGGAGCCTGACGATGTCGCTGTTGCGTTCGCTGCTGATGCTTCCGCTGCTGGCCCTGGCCGGCTGCGCCACCGATGCGGCCCGCCATTGGGTCGAGCTGGACGGCGCCCGCTACCAGGTCGAGCTGGCCACCAACGATGAAACCCGCGCGCGCGGGCTGATGTTCCGCGACCAGATGGCGACCGACCACGGCATGCTGTTCATCCACGACCGCGAGGAAATGCAGGCGTACTGGATGAAGAACACCAGGATCGCGCTGGACATCCTTTACTTCGACAGCCAGCGCAGGCTGGTCAGCCAGCAGCGCGACGTACCGCCGTGCTCGGCCGGCGACATGTGCCCGCCCTATCCCAGCGGCGGCCCGGCGCGTTATGTACTGGAACTCAACGCCGGCCAGGCCGAGAAGCTGCAGCTCAAGGACGGCACGGAGCTGAAATTCGGCCCGGGCATCGAGTAACAGGGTTCTGCCCGCGGTAGTGCCGGCCGCTGGCCGGCAACCCCACAGGGGTCAGATCCCATTCGCTCGCGAAAGGCATCTGACCCCTGAATTTTTCACGCGACACCGCTTGAATCCGCCTGCGAATGACGCCAGTCTGTGGCCATGCAGGACCGGATCACACTCCCCGACTGGGATGCCTTGGCCGACCTCGAAGACGAGGCGCTGCCACTGTTGCCGACCGCGCTGCTGATCGCGCGCGATGAATACCCCGATCTGCAGCCGTCCACCTACGACGCGCTGATCCAGAGCCATGTCGAGCACCTCCGCTCGGAAGTGGAGAGCATCGACAACAGCCCGCTGAAGATGGCGGCGATCAACCGCCACCTGTTCGACGAGCTGGGCTACAGCGGCGACCACGACGAGTACTACGACCCGCGCAACAGCTACCTCAACCAGGTGTTCGAGCGCCGCCTGGGCAACCCGATCTCGCTGGCGCTGGTGCAGATGGAAGTCGCGCGCCGGCTGGGTATTCCGCTCGATGGCGTGTCCTTCCCCGGCCACTTCCTGGTGCGCCTGCCGGTGGACGACGGCGTGCTGGTGATGGACCCGTTCAACGGTGGCCGGCCGCTGGACGTGGACGAACTGCGCGAGCGGGCCAAGTCACACCTGGGCGGGCAGATGCCCGACGACCAGGTGCTGGCGCAGATCCTCGACCCGGCGCCCGCGCGCGCGATCCTGATGCGCATGCTGCGCAACCTGCACGGCGTGTATGCCGAAGCCGGCGAGTGGGACCGCGCCGCGCGCAGTGCCGACCGCCTGCTGAAGCTGGCCCCGGAGCAGGACGATGCGCTGCGCGATCGCGGCCTGGCCTATCTGCAGCTGGAGTACCTGGCCGGTGCCCGCCACGATCTGGGCCAGTACCTGAAGCGCAACCCGGAAGCCAGCGATGCGCAGTGGCTGCGCGAGAAGCTGATCGACCTCGGCGGGCCGATGCCGCGGCTGCATTGAGGGAGTCGGTGTGTGGACCAACGGTCCACACCCACCGGATGGGCCGGATGGCCCTCCAGTCAATCGACCTCGACCATCTCGAAATCGGCCTTGGTCACCCCGCAATCCGGGCAGGTCCAGGTCTCGGGAATGTCCTCCCAGCGCGTCCCTGGCGCGATGCCTTCCTCCGGCAAGCCTTCCGCTTCGCTGTACAGGAAGCCGCAGACCACGCACATCCAGGTGCGCAAGGTGGTGGGGGTGGCGTCGCTCATCGGATAATCAGGACTGGATTCACGGGCCGCCATTGTCCCATCGCGGTCCACTCACCGGTAGCCATCGATGACTTCTGCTTCCCCGGCGCCCCGCGGCGTCTACCTGATCACCCCGGACGAGCCCGATACCGCACGCCTGCTGGCCCGTACCGCACCCTTGCTGGCCGCCGGCGCCACCTGGCTGCAGTACCGCAACAAGACCGCAAGCGACGCGCTGCGGCGGGAGCAGGCCACCGCGCTGCAGGCACTGTGTGCGGACCACGGCGTGCCGCTGATCGTCAACGATGACCCGGCGCTGGCCAAGGCCGTGGGCGCGGCGGGCGTGCACCTGGGCGGCACCGACGGCGACATCCCCAGCGCGCGCGCCCTGCTCGGCCCCGAGGCCATCATCGGCGCCTCCTGCTATGACCAGCTGGCCAATGCCGAGAGGTCCGTGGCCGCCGGCGCCAGCTACGTGGCCTTCGGCGCGTTTTTCCCGACCACCACCAAGATCACCACCAGCCGCGCCCATGCCGACCTGCTGCGGCAAAGCGCCGCACTGGGCGTGCCACGGGTGGCGATCGGCGGGCTGACGCCGGACAATGTCGGTCCCATCATCGACGCCGGTGCCGATCTGGTCGCCGTGGTCAGCAGCGTGTTCGCCGCCGAAGATCCGGTCGCGACCCAGCGCGCCTTCCTCGCCCAGTTCGCGTAACGCCCAGGATATTCCCCCATGAACCACGACCAGTCCCACGCCCTGTTCTCCCGCGCCCAGCAGCTGTTGCCGGGCGGCGTCAATTCGCCGGTGCGCGCGTTCAAGTCGGTCGGCGGCGAACCGTTCTTCGTCGAGCGCGCCGACGGCGCCTACCTGTACGACGTCGACGGCAACCGCTACATCGACTACGTCGGCTCCTGGGGCCCGATGATCGTCGGCCACAACCACCCGGCGGTACGCCAGGCGGTGAAGAAGGCGATCGACAACGGCCTGTCGTTCGGCGCGCCATGCGCGGCCGAAGTGACCATGGCCGAGACCATCACCCGCCTGGTGCCCTCGTGCGAGATGGTGCGCATGGTCAACTCCGGCACCGAGGCCACCCTGTCGGCGATCCGCCTGGCGCGTGGCGCCACCGGCCGCAACCGCATCGTCAAGTTCGAAGGCTGCTATCACGGCCACGGCGACTCGTTCCTGGTCAAGGCCGGCAGCGGCATGCTGACCCTGGGCGTGCCGACCTCGCCGGGCGTCCCGGCCGGGCTGAGCGAACTGACCCTGACCCTGCCCTACAACGACTTCGAAGCGGCCACTGCGCTGTTCGAGCAGCAGGGCGATGACATCGCCGGCCTGATCATCGAACCGGTGGTCGGCAACGCCAACTGCATCCCGCCGCGCGAGGGCTACCTGCAGCACCTGCGCGAACTGTGTACGAAACACGGCGCGCTGCTGATCTTCGACGAAGTGATGACCGGCTTCCGCGTCGCCCTCGGCGGTGCGCAGGCGCACTACGGCATCACCCCGGACCTGACCACGTTCGGCAAGATCATCGGCGGCGGCATGCCGGTGGGTGCGTACGGCGGTCGCCGCGAGCTGATGCAGCAGATCGCCCCGGCCGGCCCGATCTACCAGGCTGGCACGCTGAGCGGCAACCCGGTGGCGATGGCCGCTGGGCTGGCGATGCTGGAGCTGATCCAGCAGCCGGGTTTCCACGACGACCTCGCCGAACGCACCGCACGCCTGTGCGCCGGCCTGGAAGCGGCCGCCGCCGAAGCCGGCGTGGCGGTGACCACCACCCGCGTGGGCGCGATGTTCGGTCTGTTCTTCACCGACGAAAAGGTGGAGACCTATGCGCAGGCCACGGCCTGTGATATTCCGGCGTTCAACCGCTTCTTCCACGCGATGCTGGACCAGGGCGTGTTCCTGGCACCGTCGGCGTATGAGGCCGGTTTCCTGTCCAGCGCGCACGACGATGCGGTGATCGAGGCCACCCTCGCCGCTGCACGCGTGGCGTTCAAGGCCACCAAGGGCTGATCGCAAAAAGGGGACGGAGGGGATTAAGTCGTTTGTGCACAAACGACTTAATCCCCTCCGTCCCCTTTTTTTTCTAACCGAAGACGAACTTGCCCTTCATCATCGCGAAGTGGCCGGGGAACGAGCAGAAGAAGGTGTAGTCGCCGCCCTTCTGCAGGCCCTGGGTGGAAAAGCGCACGCGCGTGGTCTCGCCACCACCAATCACTTTGGTGTGCGCCAGCACGCGCTTGTCGGCCTTCGGCAGGTAGCTGTCGGCCAGGGTCATGCGCATGCCCGCCAGTGCCACCGGCTGGTAATCGGCCGTGCGGGTCAGCACCCAGTTATGGCCCATCGCGGTAGCGGCCAGCTTGCCGGTATGGCGCAGGGTCAGATCCACGGCGGTGCAATCAGCGGCGACCTTGATCTCGCGACTGCTGAAGCTCATCTGGTCGGTGCTGTCGATGCTCACCGCACACACCCGCGCCATCGCCGACGGCGCCAGCATCAGCGCGCCCAGTCCCACTGCCACCCACCAAGCCTTCATCGTTGCCTCTCCTGCGGTTCAAGCACCATTCTAGGCAGGCCCCTGCGGCCGCGTCTGCGACCGTCTGTCGCATGCCCACTCCAGGGTTTCCCGCGCACTCACTGCAATGGCATGCTCGACCGATGCGGATCGACCTGTTGCTGCTGGATGTGGACGGCGTGCTGGTGCAGTACCAGCGCGCGCAGCGCGTGCTGCACCTGGCGCAGGCACTGGATGTTACCCCTGCCGCAGTGCAGGCGGCGCTGTTCGACAGCGGACTGGAAGCGGCGCATGACAACGGCACGCTGCAGGGTCCGGCCTATCTGGCGCGGCTGGGGGCGTGCCTGGGCAGGACCGTCGATGTACCCAGCTGGATCGCCGCACGCCAGGCGGCCAGCCATCCGCAGCACGCGGTGCTGCAGCGGCTGCAGGTCCTGCAGCTGCCACTGGCGGTACTGACCAACAATGGCGCGCTGATGGTGCAGGCGCTGCCCACCCTGCTGCCCGAACTGTTCCCTGCACTGCAGGGACGCGTGTTCTGCAGCGCCGATTTCGGCCTGCGCAAACCTGAGCCCGCAGTATTCCTGCGCACACTCGACGTACTGGGCGTGGCGCCTTCGCGCACGCTGTTCGTCGATGACCTGTTCGCCAATGTGCGCGGCGCACGCGCCGCCGGCCTGCACGCGGAAACCGTGCGCGATGGCCGTGGATTGGGCAAGGTGTTGAAGCGTTACGCGGTGAGCTGATTGGGGTCAGAGCCCTCTCCGCGGGAGAGGGATCCGACCCCGGCACCCTGGCTTCAGCGCGCAGCGATGAACGCGGCAATTGCCGCGCGCAGGCGCTTGAGGCCTTCGGCCACTTCTTCGTCGGTGATGTTCAGCGACGGCACGAAGCGCAGCACGTCCGGGCCGGCCTGCAGGGTCAGCAGGCCGTGCTCGGCGGCATGGTCGAGGATCGCCCCGGCCTGGCCGGCGAAGTCCTTGCCCAGCACCGCGCCCAGCATCAGGCCGCGGCCGCGCACGTCGCTGAACACACCGAACTCGTCGTTGATGCGGGCGAAGCCATCGCGCAGCGCCTTGGACTGGCGGCTGACGTTCGCGGCGATCTCCGCCGAGGCCAGCTTGCGCAGTGCCACGCGGGCCACCGCAGCGGCCAGCGGGTTGCCGCCGAAGGTGGTGCCGTGCGCGCCGAACTGCATGGTCTCGGCCACCTTCGGGCCGGCCAGCATCGCGCCGATCGGGAAGCCGCCGCCGAGCGCCTTGGCCAGGGTGACCATGTCCGGCACCACATCATCCTGCCAGTGCGCGAACAGCGTGCCGGTGCGGCCCATGCCGGCCTGGATCTCGTCCAGCACCAGCAGTGCGTTGTGCTGGTCGCACAGTTCGCGCACGCGCTTGAGGAAACCGGACTTGGCCGGCATCACGCCACCCTCGCCCTGGATGGGCTCCAGCATCACCGCCGCCACGTCGCCGGCGGCCATCGCGGTTTCCAGCTGTACCTCATCGTTGAAATCGATGTAGCGGAAGCCGCCAGGCAGCGGCTCGTAGCCTTCCTGGTACTTCGGCTGGGCCGTAGCGGTCACCGCGCCCATCGTGCGGCCGTGGAAGCTGCCACGGAAAGTGATGATCACCCGCTTGTCGGCCGGGCGGCCCTGGCTGGAGGTCCACTTGCGGACCATCTTGATCGCCACTTCGTTGGCTTCGGCGCCGGAATTGCACAGGAACACGCGCTCGGCGAAGCGGCTGGCCTTCACCAGCTCCTCGGCCAGGTGCAGCGGCGGCGCGCTGTAGAACACGTTGCTGGTGTGCCAGAGCTTGCCGGCCTGCTCGACCAGCGCGGCCACCAGGTCCGGATCGTTGTGGCCCAGGCCGCACACGGCGATGCCGGCGGCCAGGTCGATGAACTCACGGCCCTGGCTGTCCCACACGCGGGCGCCCTGCCCTCGCTCCAGCACCACCTGGCGGGGCTTGTAGACCGGCAGGTAGTAGTGCGAAAGGGAGATCAGCGGATCGGTCGCGGCAGTCATGGCAGTCGGCAGGGTTCAGGAATGCCCATTCTCGCGCCGGAACCCCTGCGGCACAATGCGCCCATGCGACCGTTTTCCGCCCCCCAGCTCAACCCCGCCACCGAGACCGGCTGGCGCCGTCGGTGGTTCGACATCATCTACCGCCATGACTCGCGGCCCTCGCGCAATTTCGACCTGATCCTGGTGGTGGCGATCGTTGCCAGCATCCTGGTGGTGATGATCGACAGCGTGCAGCACCTGCATGCCGAATGGTCCACCGGCCTGTACATCCTGGAATGGGGCTTCACGATCATCTTCACCGCCGAGTACCTGCTGCGCCTGGCGGTGGTCAAGCGCCCGCTGCGTTACGCGGTGAGCATCTGGGGCATCATCGACCTGCTGTCGATCCTGCCCGCCTACCTGTCGATGTTCATCCCGGGCGCGCAGAGCCTGCTGGTGGTGCGTGCGCTGCGCATCCTGCGGGTGTTCCGCATCCTCAAGCTGACCCGCTACATCGAGGAAAGCGGCGTCCTGATGACGTCGCTGTGGCGCAGCCGGCGCAAGGTGCTGGTGTTCCTGTTCACGGTGATCACCATCACCATCATCGCCGGGGCGCTGATGTACGTGATCGAGGGCCCCGAACACGGCTTCACCAACATCCCGGCCAGCATGTACTGGGCGGTGGTGACCATGGCCACGGTCGGCTTCGGCGACATCGTGCCGCAGACCGTGCTGGGCCGCTTCGTCACCTCGGTGCTGATCCTGATCGGCTACAGCATCATCGCCGTGCCCACCGGCATCTACACCGCCGAACTGGCCAGCACCATGCGCGAAGCCGAGCTGGCGGCGCGCCGGGATGCCCGCGGCTGCCCGCACTGCGGGCTGGAAGGCCACGAGCCGGATGCACGGCACTGCCGCAAATGTGGCGGTGAACTGCCGGATGCATTCAGCCATTGAGGCAGATGCCGGCCAGCGGCCGGCACTACCGGACCAACAGGGTGCGCGCCGGGCATGGCCCGGCGCTACCGTGGGCAGATCCACGCGCTGCGTGGATCGCCCTCAGCGCATGCGGTTGCTGGTGGTCACCAGGTCGTTGTAGGCATCCAGAATCGTCGACTGTGCGCCTTCAGGGTCAGTGGTGAGCCAGCTGCCCGACGCCTTGCGCTCGGCGGCCAGCGCATCGGCGGTGATCGGCTTGCCCTGTTCCAGGCGCTCGACTCCGCGCCCGGCGGTACGCACCAGCTTGTCGGCCGAACGCTGCACATGGCCCCACATCGGGTCGTCCTTGCCGACACCACTGTTCTGGATTTCCGTCACCAGCGCCTGATAGTCGGCCAGCTGGCCGCGCAACGCCGCAACGTCCGGCGCGTCGCTCTGGAACGCCATCGCCAGCTGCTTGCCATCGCCGACAAGGCGCAGGTGGTAATAGGCCAGCGAGCGGCCTTCGCTTTCCTCGATCTGCTTCAGCTGGGCGGCGCGGCGATCGTTCTCGTTCTTTTCCAGCGCCGCATCCATCGCTTCGCTGGCCTTGAAGAAATCAGCATAGGCCTGCATCAGCGGGGCATGCTGGCTGCGCATCCCATCGCCACCGTCGCGACGATAGTCCTCGCGGGTGAAGTACCCATCGGCACGCTCGATCAGGGTGTTCAGTGCCTGGAATGCCCGCTGGTACTGTCGTGCGGGTGCATCCAGCGGCGTGGCAGGGGTCTTTGCCAGCGCATCGGTCACCGGCTGGCCGCAGTAGTCGACCCGGTGCGACAACAGCTTGCCGGGTGAACGCGGCTGCGCTTCCTTGCCGGTCGGGCCGGCCTCGGGATCCTTCATCCAGCCCGTGTAGGTCTGGAAGCCATCGTGGATGGGCTGTTCGACGCCGTTGTAGCACTCGATGTAGGCGTTCACCTTCTCCAGCCCGGGGTCGGCGACCGCCAGCCCCGCCGGTTTGTTGCAGCCGGCCAGCGCGCCGAGCAGGAGAACAGGAATCAGGCGTGTGGATGCGTTCAAGTCAGTTCCTTGCACAAGTGAAAACTGCAGCCATCGTCCTGCATGGCGCGAGCGCGCGCTCCAGCACCTCGGCAAGGTGCTGGCATTCGGGGCTGCGGGGTGTGTCATGCCGCAATCAACCTGCTCAATCGCGACAAAAATGACGCGCTGAGCTTCCCGCTTACTGGCGGTTGCTCTGGAAAACCAGCGAGTTGTATTCCTGCATCAGCTTGCTGGCCGAGCCGCGCGGCGCCATCGAGGGCGAATCCAGCATGCGCCGTTCGAAATCGCTGTAGGGCGTCTTGCTGCTGACCCGCTGCAGCCGCTCCTTGCCTTCCCGACGGAAGTTCTCGGCTTCGCGCTCGAAGCTGTTCCAGTCCAGCTTGCCCGGCTCCTGATCGGCCACCTTGGCATGCGCCTCGTCGGAAATACGGTTGAAGGCGTCGAGTCGTTCACGGGCTTGGGCCGGATCAAAGTCGTCCTCGCTCATCAGCTCCACGATCGCCTTGGCTTCCAGCATCATCGCCAGACGGTAGTACTCGCGCGTTCGCCCCTCGGCCTGTTCCAATACCTTGAGCTGCTCGCGCTGGGCAGCGTCATTCTGGCGCTCCAGCTCGGCGTTGAACGTTTCGCTGGCAACCACGAAGTCCTTGAATGCGGCCATCAAGGGCGCGTGCAGCTGCTTGCCCTTGGCAAACTGGTCGTCTTCGTAGTCCTGGCGATCATAGTAGTCGTGCGCCTCCTTGCTGACCGGCACCAGCGCCTTCAGCGCCTGCTGATAATGGCTGGCAGCAGCATCGAGTTCGGCCAGCGCCGGCTTGGCAGCCATCGCCTCGGTCACCGGGCCATCGCACTGCTTCATGTCGTAATCGCTGATCTCGAACGGACCGTACACCTGTGTCTCGCGCCCGCTCGGGCCGGCCTCGACGTCCTTGATCCAGCGCGTGTAGGACTGGAGGCTGTCGTGCGTCTTCGAATCAAGCGCGTTGAAGCAGCCGATGTAGGCGTTGAGCTTCGCAGTCAACTGCTGCTGTGCGTCCGACGGCACCGTGTTGACCTCCGGCGTGCCTGCGGCGCCGGCGTCGCCAGCGGTTGCAGGGGCCTTGCCACCGCAGGCGGCCAGGACAAGCGACAGCGAAGCGGCCAGCGCCGCGATGGAAAGCGTACGTGTCATGTGTCCACATCCCTGTTGAAAACGATTACAGCCCTGCATTCTAGCGCAGCAGGCCGAGGGCCGCAGCCCTCGGCCCTTGCGCAACGTAGCACTCAGTCCAGGAACAGATCCGGCAACAACGACCGCGACGGGTCCACGGCATAGCCGGACAGATCGCTGACGCCGGCCTGTGCCAGCACTTCATCGTCGATCAGGAACTGGCCGTGGAAACCCGCCGCCTCGCGCACCAGCACCGCGTGCGCTGCATCGGCCATGATCTGCGGCGTGCGGCAGCCGGCCGCATCGACGCCCGGAATCATGTTGATCGCATCGGTGGCGATCACCGTGCGCGGCCACAGCGCGTTCACCGCCACACCCTGCGGGCCGAATTCCGCGGCCAGGCCGAGCGTGACGAAGCTCATGCCCATCTTCGCCAGCGTGTAGCCGGTATGCGCGCCCCACCACTTCGGTTCCAGGCTGGGCGGCGGCGCCAGGGTCAGGATGTGCGGATTCGGCGCCTGCAGCAGGTACGGCAGGCAGGCCTGCGCGCACAGGAAACTGCCGCGCGAATTGACCTGCTGCATCAGGTCGAAGCGTTTCATCGGCGTATCCAGCGTGCCACGCAGCCAGATCGCGCTGGCATTGTTGACCAGGATGTCGATGCCACCAAAGGCGTCGACCGTGGCGGCAACCGCCGCCTGCACCTGCTCTTCCTCGCGGATATCGCACTTCAGCGCCAGCCCCTGGCCGCCGGCCGCGGTAACGGCTTCGGCTGCGGTATGGATGGTGCCCGGCAGCTTTGGGTTCGGCACCGCCGACTTGGCCACAATCGCCACGTTGGCGCCGTCACGCGCAGCGCGCAGTGCGATGGCCAGGCCGATGCCACGCGAGGCACCAGTGATGAAAAGCGTTTTGCCCTGCAGACTGCCCACGTTCCACACTCCAGCGTATGCAATGAGCCGCTAGTATGCCGCGCCGACGTGGAGTTCACCCGGCCTTGACGATACTTGGGCCTCCAGTCAACGCACGAGGTTCACGCCATGCGCCGTTCCCGCCTGTTGCTGCCTGCCCTGGGCCTTGCCCTGCTGACTGCCTGCCAGGGCCGTTCGCCGGAACCCGGCAAGGAGCCGCCTGCCGGTGATACCCCCAGCGCAGAGAAGGCCGCCGCCGACGGCAAGCTGCGCTGGAGCGAGGCAGTGGTGTGGGATGGCGACCTCAACGCCTGCCGCCAGGGCGAGAATGCGGCTACGCGTGATTGCCTGCGCGATGCGATGCGCGCCGGCGGCGCCAGCGCCGATGCGATCACCGCCGCCGAACAGCTGTCCACCGGCGGCGAGCTGGCCTACGTGACGGCCTGGCACGAGAACGAAGGCCTGGGCATTGCCACGGTCGAGTATCCGTTCCGCGCCAACACCAACGAGGGCACCCGTCTGGTCGACGCCAGCGGCAAGCGCATCGATGTGGATGCCGTGCAGCTGGACGACACCCTGCGTGCCGACCCCACCGTGCAGGCCCTGCTGAAGGACCACCCGCAGGCCACGCCGTTCGCACCGGCGCAGTCGGCCGGGGCCACGCCGCTGGAGAACGGCGGCATCCGCCTGCTGTACCGCACGCCGCTGCGCGACTGCCACGCCTGCCCGGATGTGGGCCAGCTGCAGATCGCCTACGACTTCGATGCCAAGCGCAACTTCATCGGCCAGCAGGTGGTGCCGGCGACGCCGTAACCTGGAAACGCCGCGTGTCGCCGGGCATGGCCCGGCGAGCGCAGTGTCGAATCACCGGTACCCCTGCACCTGCTTCCTCAGCAGATGCGGCACGATCAGCCGATGCACCGGTGCAACCGGCAGCATGTACACGCGCCCGAACGCGTTGTGCGTATGCACCACGGTCGCCACTTCCAGCACGTCGCCCTGCCACTGCAGGGCCAGCTGCACACGCAGGTGGCGGTCGTCGTCTTCCAGCACGATGGCATCGTCATCCAACGACTGCAGGGTGAAGATGCCCAGCCGTTGCCCCGGATGCGGCTGCGCGATGTCCTGCACCGCGCACAACGAGCCCAGGTGCTTCATGCCGAGCAGGCGCATGCCGCGATTGCGCAGCGCCATCAGCCCATCGAACCAGCCGGGAATGGTCGCGGCCATATCGCGATAGGCCTGCAAGGCCGAACGCCCATCACGATGGGTCGTTGCCTGGCAGGCATGCACGAAGTCGGCGCCGGCCAGCTGTGGGCGCAGGACACTGCCCACGCTCGGCGGGCCGGTCACTACCTGCAGTGGACTCACGGCTTGGGCCCCTGCCCCTCGTTGTCTTCCCAATGCAGGATGCGGCGGGTGACGAAGCGGTAGACCGGCTTGCCGGTGGCGAACCACAGTTCGCGCACCCACGAGGTGCGCTTGAGCACCCGCTTCTCCACCGGGGTGAGCGACTCGCGGCAATACATGCGCTTGTGCTTGAGCAGGTGGCGCAGGTCCTCGCGGGCCAGCAGGCGCATCCAGCGCGAGCGCGGGTTGCCGATCACCGCCAGCTGGAAGTCGATCAATGCCGGGCGGCCGTCCTCGGTCACCAGCCAGTTGGCTTCCTTGGCCAGATCGTTGTGGGCCACGCCGCGCCGATGCAGCTGCTGCAGCAGGCGACGCGCGGCGCGGAACCAGGCCAGGTCGCCACGCGGTGGGCGCTGGTACATGGCGTCGCCGGCCATGAAACTGCGGTCGAGATGATGCCCATTCCACGCCAGCAGCTGCGGCACATCGGCCATGCCGTGGATATGGCGCAGCGCGCGCGCTTCGCGGCGGGCCAGCCACCAGGCCGGCAGCCGCAACCACAGTGGTGTGGCGCCCAGGTCACGGCGTACGAAGGGGCCGGCCGGCCCTTCCACACGGAGGATGCGACCGAAGCTGTCGGCCTTCAAAGCATGCGGTGGCGTGTCTGGCGTATGCGGCATGGGCCCATTCTAGGCGATGGCGCCGGTTGCAAACGGTCACCAAGCGGCTGGGAACCAGTCACCTTCACGCCCCTATAATCGGGCAATGGACTCTTCATGGATCGACGCCACGCTCGCGTGGATTGCCGCTCACCCCGTGCTGGCGGGTGCCGTTATCTTCCTCATCGCCTTCTGCGATGCGGTGATCATTCTCGGTGCCATCGTGCCGGCCCTGCCGCTGCTGTTCGCGGTGGGCGTGTTCATCGGACTGGGCCAGATCTCCGGGCCGTACGCGGTGGCCGCAGCCGCACTGGGCGCGTTCGCCGGTGATGGCATCAGTTACTGGATCGGGCGCCGCTGGGGTGACCGCCTGCGTGGCGTGTGGCCCTTCAGCCGTTACCCGCAGCTGCTCGACCGCGGCGAAAACCTGTTCCGCCGCAATGCCTTCAAGAGCATCCTGGTGGCACGCTACGTCGGCGCGATCCGGCCGTTCGTGCCCGCCATCGCAGGCATGATGAAGATGCCAGCGAGCCGCTATGTGCAGGCCAGTGGTATCGCCAGCATTTCATGGGCGGTGCTGTTCCTGGCCCCGGGCTGGATTCTTGGCGAGGCCTATGACGCGGTGGCCGCGGTAGCCGGTCGGCTGGTGGTGGTGGTCGGCCTGCTGGCGGTGATCCTCGGCCTGGTCTGGGCCATTGTGCTGTACGGCTACCGCTGGTCGGCCGCGCGCATGGACAACTGGCTGGCACGCCTGCTTGACTGGTCCAACCGCCATCCGACGCTGGGCCGCTACACCGTCGGTGTGCTGGACCCGAAGCGGCGCGAGTCGGTGCCGCTGGCGATGCTGGCGCTGATGCTGCTGGTGCTGGGCTGGGGCTGGTTCGCGCTGCTGACCGTGGTGGTCGCGCATGGCGAGCCACTGGCGATCGACCTGCTGGTACACCAGGCCATGCTGGCCCTGCGCAACCCGCTGGCCGATTACCCGATGGCCGCGCTGGCGTCGCTGGGCGCCTGGCAGGTGCTGCTGCCGGCCACTGCGGCGGCGATGGGCTACCTGGTCTGGCGCCGGCGCTGGATGGCGGCCGCACACTGGCTGGCCGCGCTTGCCTTCGGCCTCGCATTGACCATGCTGCTCGGTGCCACCGTCGATGTGGTGCGCCCGGTCGACGCCAGCAGTGGCTTCGGCTTCCCGTCGGTGTCGGTGACGATGGCCACCATCACCTTCGGCTTCTTCGCGGTGCTGATCGCCCGCGAGATGCCCGGCCGCACCCGCGTCTGGCCGTACCTGGTGTCGGGCATCGTGGTCAGCCTGATCGGTTTCTCGCGCCTGTACCTGGGCGCGCATTGGCTGAGCGACGTGATCGGCGGCATGTTGTTCGGCACGTTCTGGCTGCTGGTGCTGGGCATCGCCTACCGCCGCCGCTTCAACCGCTCGTTCTGGGTGAAGCCGGTGGCATGGCTGTTCTACGGCGTCTTCGCCGTCGCCGCGATGTGGTACGCACCGCGCAATATCCCGGTGAAGCTGGAACGCTTCGAGCCGACCTTGCCGGCCCCGCAGGCAATGGACACGCAGGCCTGGTGGCAGCACGACTGGGCGACACTGCCGGCGCGCCGCAACGAGTTCGACGACGACCAGCGCTGGCCGCTGGACGTGCAGGTGGCCGGTCCGCTGGCACCGCTGCAGGCACAACTGGAAGCGCGCGGCTGGAAGCGGCAGGAGCAGGCCGGCTGGCAGCAGGCGCTGCTGATGCTGGACAAGAACACCGGCGCTGATGAACTGCCGGTGCTGCCGGCGACGCTGGACACCCGCGTCGAGGCGCTGCTGATGGTACGCACGGGTACACACCGTGATGAGCGCTACGTACTGCGCCTGTGGCCGGCCCCTGCGCAGTTGCAGCCGGGCAACACGCCGCTGTGGCTGGGCAGTGCGCAGACCCTGCGCTACGAACGCCATTTCGAGTGGATCGGCATGTGGCACCCGCTGCGTGGCGTCGACCCGGCATTGAATGCCGTGAAGGACGCCGTGCAGGACCTGCCGCAGCGCGAGGACGTGCACAGCGAAACCGGGTTGCCGGTGCTGCGGTTGAAGACCACTACGCCCTAAGGGGGACGGTGCGCGATCACCCACTGTCGCGCCGGCCCATGCCCGCCTGCGCTTCGCACGATCCAACACGCCGAGCATGGGCTCGGCGCTACAGTAGATCCACGCCATGCGTGGATGGCTGCTACGGCATCCAGCCCAGCAACTGCTGCAATCGCTGGTGCGGGTCGTCCATCTGTAGCAGCTGCAGGCGCTGCTGCTCGCTCAGCGGCAGCAGTTCGGCCAGCCGCCAGCCGACCCAGCTGGCCTGGTCCAGCAGCGCCGGATTGGCCGGCGCATAGGCCTCGCCGGCCTGCTCGATGATGTGCCCCAGCACCGTGGCCAGCAGTGCATGCTGCGGCCGCAGTTCGTCATCGGGGTCTTCCTCGCACCAGCGCACATCAGCCACCACCAGGCCGTTGTCGCGCACGCGGGTGCGCTCGACATGGAAGCGACGGGTGCCGCGCAGGCGCAGCTGCAGCACGCCGTCGGCGCCGACATCGAAGTCTTCGATGCGTACCTGCACGCCAAAGGCAGCCGGTGTCGCCGGTGCGCCGACCTCCTCGCCCTCGAGGATCAGGCAGACACCAAATCCCTCACCACTGCGGCCGCTGTCGCGGACCAGGTCCAGATAGCGCCGCTCGAACACGCGCAGGCCCACCGCTGCACCCGGTACCAGCGCGGTGTGCAGCGGGAACAGCGGCAGCGAGCCGTCGCCGCTCATCGGGCCTGCAGCGCGGCGAGGAAGCGTCGCGGGGCACCGTCGAAGCCACCGTTGGACATGAATACCACGTGGTCGCCACTGCGCGCGCTGGCCTGCAGCTGCGCCAGCAATGCGTCGGTATCGGGCACCGCGTGGGCCTGGCCACGCACCGCGGCGATCACCGCCGCAGCATCCCAGGCCAGTTCCGGGCGATGCAGGAACACCACTTCATCGGCCAGCGCCAGCGAGGGAGCCAGCGCCTGCGCATGTGCGCCCAGCCGCATCGAGTTGCTGCGTGGCTCCATCGCAACCACGATGCGCGCATCGCCCACCTTGGAACGCAGGCCCTCCAGCGTGGTGGCGATCGCGGTCGGATGGTGGGCGAAATCGTCGTAGACGGTGATGCCGTCATGGCTGCCGATCACTTCCATGCGGCGCTTGACGCTGCGGAAGCGTGCCAGCGCCGGGATCACCTCGGCCGGCGCCACGCCCACTGCGTGCGCGGCGGCCAGCGCGGCCAGCCCGTTGAGCACGTTGTGGCGGCCCAGCAGCGACCATTGCACGTCGCCCAGCGCCTGCCCACGATGGTGCACGCGGAAGGCGCTGCCATCGGCGGCCAGCAGCTCGGCATGCCACTCCAGCGCCGGATCGAATCCGAAACGCTCGACCGGGGTCCAGCAGCCCATCGCCAGCACTTCGGCCAGGTACTGATCCTCGCCGTTGACGATAAGCCGCCCACGTGCGGGTACGGTACGCACCAGATGGTGGAACTGGCGCTGGATCGCGGCCACGTCCGGGAAGATGTCGGCGTGGTCGTATTCAAGGTTGTTGAGGATGGCCACCAGCGGCCGGTAGTGCACGAACTTGCTGCGCTTGTCGAAGAAGGCCGTGTCGTACTCATCGGCCTCGACCACGAACTCGCGGCCCTGGCCCACGCGGGCGGAGACACCGAAATCCTCGGCGACACCGCCGATCAGGAAGCCCGGCGAGCGCCCTGCACTTTCCAGCAGCCAGGTGAGGATGGTGGTGGTGGTGGTCTTGCCGTGGGTACCAGCCACGGCCAGCGTGTCGCGCCCCGGCAGCACCTGCTCGGACAGCCACTGCGCGCCGGAGATATAGCGCTGGCCGGCATCGAGCACGGCTTCCACGGCGGCATTGCCGCGCGACAGTGCGTTGCCGATCACCACCTCGTCGGTGCCGGCCGGCACGCTGTCGGCACGGTAGCCCTGGTCCAGGATGATGCCCAGCTGTTCGAGCTGGGTCGACATCGGCGGGTAGATGGCCTGGTCGCTGCCGCTGACGGAATGCCCGAGTTCCCGCGCCAGGGCGGCCACGCCGCCCATGAAGGTGCCGGCAATTGCAAGGATATGTACGCTGCTCATGACCGAGGATTGTGACCGATGACGGCTGTATAGGGCCAATGTCCGCTATCGGGTAAGACAACCCCTACACGGGATGTGAGAAAACTCCAATGAGCTGTCAGGGAATTCCCGATAGCGATGTTCTGTGAACCCGGACACAATTCGAACTGCCAGCCGCAGTACCCGAACCGGTCCTACTCCCCAAGAGGCCATCCCCAAGGGAGCTCATGCTGCGGGGCCCTGAGCAAGCCCTTCGCTGGCGCCTATCAAACGACACAGGCCTGATCCTCGCGGACCAGGCCTGTGTTTTTTGCGCCCGAAGGACCGGAAGCATGCCGGCCCCGCCGGATCAGGCCTTGATCGCTGCCAGGATGCGGGCTTCGATCTCGTCCAGCTCACCGACGCCATCGACGCGGGCCAGGGTGCCACGGCCGGCGTAGAAATCGACCACCGGGGCGGTCTGGTCGTTGTAGACCTGCAGGCGCTGGCGCACCGCTTCCGGGTTGTCATCGGCGCGGCCCTGCTCCTTGGCGCGGCCGGCGATGCGGTCGACCAGCAGCTCGGTGGGCACATCCAGCTGCACCACTGCGTCCAGCGGCTGGCCGATCTTGGCCAGCAGGCCATCCATCGCATTGGCCTGGGCCACGTTGCGCGGGTAGCCATCGAGGATGAAGCCCTTGGCGACATCAGCCTGGGTCAGGCGCGACTCCAGCATGCCCAGCAGGATGTCGTCCGACACCAGGTTGCCGGCATCCATCACCGTCTTGGCCTGCTTGCCCAGCTCGGTGCCGGCGGCGATTTCCGCGCGCAGCATGTCACCGGTCGAAATGTGGGCGATCCCCAGCTTTTCCTTCAGGCGCGTCGCCTGTGTCCCCTTGCCCGAACCGGGCGGTCCCAACAGAACCAATCGCATTGACCTGACTCCAACGTGTTGAAAACAAAGAAGGTTCGCGTCCCGGACGGTCCGGTATCGCTGCACCGCAATAGCGCCACTTTACCGCATCCGGGTAATGTCCCTGCAATGTCCCTTCCCCCGAACAGGTAGAAGCATGCGCAACGGTACCCTCCTTTATGCCCAGTCCGGCGGTGTCACCGCCGTCATCAATGCCACGGCGGCAGCGGTGATCGAGCAGGCCCGGGCCAAGGGCATCAAGGTCCTGGCCGCCCGCAACGGCATCCTCGGCGCCCTGCGCGAGGAGCTGATCGACACCAGCAGAGAGAGTGCGGCCGCGATCCGCGCCCTCGCCCATACCCCGGGCGGGGCCTTCGGTTCGTGCCGGGTCAAGCTGAAGTCGCTGGACGCCGACCGCGCCCGCTATGACCGCCTGCTGGAGGTGCTGCGCGCGCATGACGTGCGCTGGTTCCTCTACAACGGTGGCAACGACTCGGCCGATACCGCGCTGAAGGTCTCGCAGCTGGCCAAAGCCTCCGGCTACGACCTGACCTGTATCGGCGTGCCCAAGACCATCGACAACGATCTGGCGGTGACCGACACCTGCCCCGGCTTCGGATCAGCGGCCAAGTACACCGCGGTCTCGGTGCGCGAGGCGGCACTGGACGTGGCGGCGATGGCCGAAACCTCCACCCGTGTCTTCATCTACGAGGCGATGGGCCGCCACGCCGGCTGGCTGGCCGCCGCCGCGGGCCTGGCCGGCAACGGTGATGACGAAGCGCCGCACATCATCCTGCTGCCCGAGCGCGCCTACGACGAGGGCGCCTTCCTGGCCAAGGTGAAGGCGGTGGTCGAGCGTGTCGGCTACTGCGTGGTGGTGGCGTCGGAAGGCATCGCCACCGCTGATGGCCGCTTCGTTGCCGATGCCGGCGGTGGCAAGGATTCGTTCGGGCACGCGCAGCTGGGCGGCGTGGCCGCGCACCTGGCCGGCCGGGTCAAGGATCAGCTGGGCCTGAAGGTGCACTGGGCCCTGCCCGATTACCTGCAGCGCTCGGCCCGCCACCTGGCCAGCAGGACCGACTGGGAGCAGGCGCAGGCGGTGGGCAAGGCCGCGGTGCAGCTGGCACTGAAGGGCCAGAATGGCGTGATGCCGGTGATCGTGCGCAGCAGCGATGCACCGTATCGCTGGAAGATCGAAGCCGCGCCGTTGTCGAAGATCGCCAACCACGAGAAGAAGATGCCGGCCGGTTTCATCCGCCGCGATGGCTTCGGCATCACGGCCAGGGCGCGCGCCTACCTGTCACCACTGATCAGGGGCGAAGCACCGCTTCCCTATGGCACCGATGGCCTGCCGAAGTACGTCACCCTGAAGAACGTGGCGGTGAAGCAGAAACTACCGGCCTTCGAAGGCTGACCTGAAAAAGGGGACGGAGGGGATTAAGTCGCATACGCCCCTCTGTCATCTCCAACAGCATCAGCAGTGGGTCGGATACGACTTAATCCCCTCCGTCCCCTTTTCATGGAGATCATCATGGCACTGCGTGTTGTTCGACTCGGTACGCCGCGCCAACCCGGCGAGGGGCTGCGCATCGGCACCGTTCGGCGCCCACCGCGCGGCGTGCCGCGCAGCGAGTTCGCCCGACAGGACTGGTACGACGTCTGGTTTCCGACTCTGTCCCCCAGCGCGGAGCTGGTGAAGCGGGCGCATGAGGCAACGACGGCGGCCGACTGGACCGCCTTCTTCCGCCATTACAAGGCCGAGATGAAGGCGGCCGATGCTGCCCACGCGCTGGACCTTCTGGCCGCGATGTCGCACCACAGCGACATCAGCGTGGGCTGCTACTGCGAGGATGAAGCGCACTGCCACCGCAAGGCATTGCGCGAGCTTCTGGTGGCGCGGGGAGCAATGCTGGCGGATTGATCAGCCGGTTGCCGGCCAGCGGCCGGCACTACCCCCGTGGATGCCTGGGCGCAGCGCCGGCGCCATCTCAATTGCAGGCCTTGCCTTCCATCTGCAGTTGCGCGGCGAACATCGTCACCTGCGGAATCTGGCCGGCGGCGGCCTGCTTCTTCGCCTCCTCCAGGTAAATGCGCGACTGGCCCTGGCCGTCCAGCTCAACCTTGTTGCTCGACGGCAGACGCCACACCCGCACCACTGCCTGCTGGGCTGGGCACGCCGCGTTCGGCACGCGGATCACATCGTTGAGTTTCCAGCCCTTGTCCGCACTTGGCTGCGCCTTGGTGTAATCGACGAAGCGCGCGCGTGGCTGGCACTGTTCGCTGGTACGCACGGCGGAGAAGCGGTAGGGCGCGGCGGCGTCGCCGGTGAACGCACCTTCCAGCCGCGCGCAGGCCTCGGGGATCTGGCGCAACGTATGCACCGCACCCACCGCCTGCGGCGCGCCCACGGCACGCTGCAGTTCCGGGGTTTCCGCGGCGAAGGCCGGCACGGCCGGGACCAGGGCGGCAAGCATCAACAGGGACAGGCGCATGGGGGATCTCCTACGGGACTGTGCGCAGGCTTGCAGAGACTGGCTTAACGGGGTGCAAAGGCCGTTGGCTCGCGAATCATGCCCATGGCCCGACGGCATGCGCCGCGGCTCCGAGGAGCCAGTCGAGCATGGCTCGACTCTGCAAGTGGCGGCACGCATACTGCGGGCACCAGGGAATGCTGAACACCGCCATACGTCGGACGACCGCCAAGGTCGGTACGGGTTGGTTCCAGGCTGCAGCCCGTCGTCCCCCTCGTGGTGCCGTTCATCGCCACTGGATGCCTACATCCATTCTGCGGAGGGGTCTAATGCTGGAACGTCACGGGCTGTCACTGGCGCTGGGCTGCGCCATTCTCGCGATCCTGTTCGGAATCGTCTCGGCGCGCTGGATCCTGCGCCAACCCACCGGCAATGCACGCATGGTCGCGATCGCCACCGCGATCCAGGAAGGTGCGCGTGCCTATCTCAACCGCCAGTACCTGACCATCGGCATCGCCGGCGTGGTGCTGTTCGTGCTGGTCGGCATCTTCCTCAGCTGGTACACCGCGATTGGTTTTGCAGTCGGCGCGGTGCTGTCCGGCGCCGCCGGCTACATCGGCATGAACGTGTCGGTACGCGCCAACGTGCGTACCGCAGAGGCGGCGCGCAACGGCATCAGCGCGGCGATGGACGTCGCCTTCCGCGGCGGCGCGATCACCGGCATGCTGGTGGTCGGGCTGGGCCTGCTGGGCGTGGCCGGCTACTACGCACTGCTGTTGCAGATGGGGCTGCCGATGGAACAGGCGCTGCATGCGCTGGTCGGCCTGGCCTTCGGCTCCTCGCTGATCTCGATTTTCGCGCGGCTGGGGGGTGGCATCTTCACCAAGGGCGCCGACGTCGGCGCCGATCTGGTCGGCAAGGTCGAAGCCGGCATTCCCGAAGACGATCCGCGCAACCCGGCGGTGATCGCCGACAACGTCGGTGACAACGTCGGCGACTGCGCCGGCATGGCGGCCGACCTCTTTGAAACCTATGCAGTCACCGTCATCGCCACCATGCTGCTGGGCAGCCTGATGCTGGCCGAAGCCGGTGCCAATGCCGTGCTGTATCCGCTGGTACTGGGCGGCGTGTCGATCATCGCTTCGATCATCGGCGCGCTGTTCGTCAAGGTGAAGCCAGGCGGCTCGATCATGGGTGCGCTGTACAAGGGCGTGATCGTTTCCGGCGTGCTGGCCGCCATCGCCTTCTACCCGATCACCACCGGACTGATGTCCGACAACGTGCATGGACCGATGGCGCTGTATGGCTGCGCGCTGATCGGCCTGGTCCTGACCGGCCTGATCGTGTGGATCACCGAGTACTACACCGGCACCCAGTACAAGCCGGTGCAACACGTAGCACAGGCCTCGACCACCGGCCACGGCACCAACATCATCGCCGGACTCGGCATCTCGATGAAATCCACCGCGCTGCCGGTGGTGGCGGTGTGTGCGGCGATCTGGGGTGCGTTCGCACTGGGCGGCCTGTACGGCATCGCCATCGCCGCGACCGCCATGCTGTCGATGGCCGGCATGATCGTCGCCCTCGATGCCTACGGCCCGATCACCGACAACGCCGGTGGCATCGCCGAAATGGCCGAGCTGCCTTCGGAGATCCGCGACATCACCGATCCGCTGGATGCGGTGGGCAACACCACCAAGGCCGTGACCAAGGGCTATGCGATCGGCTCGGCGGCGCTGGCGGCACTGGTGCTGTTCGCCGACTACACCCACAACCTGCAGGCAGCCCATCCCGGCCAGGAGTTCCGCTTCGATCTCAGCGACCACACGGTGATCATCGGCCTGTTGATCGGCGGCCTGATTCCCTACCTGTTCGGTGCGATGGCGATGGAAGCGGTCGGCCGCGCGGCAGGTGCAGTGGTGGAAGAAGTGCGCCGCCAGTTCCGCGAGATCCCCGGCATCATGCAGGGCACCGGCAAGCCGCAGTACGACAAGGCGGTGGACATGCTGACCCGCTCGGCGATCCGCGAAATGATCGTGCCCTCGCTGTTGCCGGTCGCCGTGCCGGTGGTGGTCGGCCTGCTGCTGGGGCCGCGCGCACTGGGCGGCCTGCTGATCGGCACGATCGTCACCGGCCTGTTCGTGGCCATTTCGATGACCACAGGCGGCGGCGCCTGGGACAACGCCAAGAAGTACATCGAGGATGGCCACTTCGGTGGCAAGGGCAGCGAAGCGCACAAGGCCGCGGTGACCGGCGATACCGTTGGTGACCCGTACAAGGACACCGCCGGCCCGGCGATCAACCCGCTGATCAAGATCATCAACATCGTGGCGCTGCTGCTGGTGCCGCTGCTGTAGAGCCACGCGACGCGCGGATGGCAGGCTTGACCGGGTGGGATCCCTTTCCTGCGGAAAAGGGATCCCACCCCGCTGGCGATCACCGCCCGGGCCCGGTCAGCAGGCAGCATCGTCTCGGGTTCCAGCGGTATCGGGGGATGCGGTGCGGCGGCGGGCCGCGCGAGGATCGTTGGCGTCGTCCACTTCCACGACCGGATTGGGCTCCAGTCGCGGTGCCGGCCGGCTGAGCACGTAACCGGCGCTGGCGGCAAAGAACAGGCCCACGCCGAGCAACAGGCGCCACGACGGATGCGCACCCCAGCAGAACAGGGCAAAGCCCACCGCCATGCCTGCACTGGCAAACGCCTTGCCCTTGCCCGACACGGCACCCTGCTCGCGCCACAGCCGCAGCGACGGGCCGTAGCGTGGATGCGCCAGCAGGCGCTGCTCGAACGTCGGCGAGCTGCGTGCGAAGCAGCCCACCGCAAGGATCAGGAAGATGGTGGTCGGCATCACCGGCAGCAACGCGCCGATCACGCCGAGGCCGACCATCGCCCAGCCCAGCGCGAACCAGAGCCAGCGCATCAGCGCTGCACCTGTGGGCGCGCGCCGGGCATCAGGCGAATTCCACTTCGACGTGGCCGTGCACGCTGCGGAACGCGGCGTCGGCCGCATCGATCACCTGCTGCTCCTGCTCGCCACTCAGCGGCACCGCGTCCAGCGCGGCGGTGAACTCGCGCCAGTGGCGCGCTGCGCCATCGGGATGGGCGGCCAGGTGGCGAGCGCCGAAATCACGGTGCAGGCCGAGCGTGGCCGCCATCTTGTACAGAATGGTGCCGCCGAGATTGGAACCTTCAGCCACGTACAGCCAACCCAACGCAGTGGGCAGCGCGAGGTCCGAGGGCAGCGCGTCGATGTCCGCGCCAGGCAGGGTCTGCTCCAGGTCCTGCAGGTCGCGTGCGACCTGTGTCAGGCGCCGGCGCCCTCCGAGATCGGGCAGCAATGCGTCCAGGGCAGGGTTGGCATACAGCGCATCGATGCTGCGGTGGAAGCGATACTGCACGCGCAGGAAACGGGCGAAGTTGCTGCGGTCGGCGAAGATGTCACCGGCCATGATGCGCTTGTCCAGCGCACCGTGGCTGTCGCGTGTGGCGGCCTTGAGCCGCAGGCTGCGGCTGTCTTCGGGAGCGATGTGTGCGTTCATGGGGGAATGCCAGGAGGGTCGTCCTGCTGTAGACGTCCGCCGCAGGGGTTTCCCCAAGCCCATGTGCGCCGATAATGGGCCATCCCCTTCTTCCACCCGGAACCGATGATGATCACCACCGAACCGCGCATGACCAACCTGTTCCTGCAGCTGGGCCTGGACGCCAGCGCCGAGGGCATCGCCCGCTTCATCCGCGAGCACCAGCTGGCCACCGACGTTGAAGTGTTCGAAGCGCCGTACTGGAACGATGCCCAGCGCCAGTTCCTGTCCGAGTCGCTGCAGGCTGATGCGGCATGGACCACCGTGGTGGACGAGCTGAACGAGTCGCTGCACGAAGATGCGGTGAAGGCGGCGACCGGGCTTTAAGTGCCTGGCGGAAGGCGCTGGGCAAGGCCCGGCGCTACCGTCGCCTCACCCTGGGTCAGAGCCCTTTCCGCAGGAAAGGGATCCGACCCCGCCGATCAGTACTTCCAGGTCAAGGCCAGCCGTGCGGTGCGGCCCGGGGCCGGCATCACACCCAGGGCGAGCGGATCCAGATAGTAGCGGTCGGTCAGGTTGTCGACGCCGGCGTCGACCGACAGCTGGTCGTTGAAGCGCCAGCTGGCGAACAGATCCACCAGCGTGGTTGGCCGGTACAGCTGCTGGATCGCCGACAGGCCCACGTTCCAGTCCTTGTCCAGCGTGCTGATCGGGCCGGCGTTGTGGACCACGCGGGTGCCGAAGGTCAGGCGCTCGTCGAACAGGCGCGAGCCCAGGGTCAGGTTGACCATGTAGCGCGGCGGGTTCTGGGTGTTGGTGTACGACCCCTCGAAGCCGCCGTCCACGCAGTTAGGCGTGTGGGCCAGCTCATCGTTCCTGCGCTGTGCGCCATAGGCCCGGCGCTCGGCGGCGATGTCCGGCGCGCAGGTCTTGGCTTTGAAGTAGTAGTGCGCGGACAGGTCGGCGAAGACCTTGCCGCTGTCATAGCTGGACTGGAACTCCATGCCCGCGACCTTGAACTGATCGACGTTGCGGATCAGGCCGGCCGACAGCGTGCGGTAGTCACGGGTGATCAGGTCGTCGATACGGGTATCGAAATACGCCAGCTTCAGCGCCAGGCGGTCGCCGGCAGTGAACAGGTCGTAGCGGAGGGTGCTGGCGCCGATTTCCCAGCTGCGCGCGCGCTCCGGCTTCAGCTCACCCACCGGCCTGGCGGCGGTGAACAGGCCCAGCGTGGTCTCGAACAGGCTCGGCAGCTTGGTGCCTTCGGCATACTTCACGTAGACCAGGGTGTCTTCGCTGAAGCGGTAGGCCACGCTGGCGGTCGGCGAGAACGCGGAGTCGCGGCGGCGGATCGGCTGCGACCAGGTCCAGCTGACCGGCACTTCCAGATCCTGCGGCTTGCCGGCGTCATAGAAGTTCCACCCACCGATGTCGCCCACCGTGCCCTTCTTGTACGGCGAGGCCAGCAGCGATTCCTGGGTAAAATTGCCATTGGCATCCGGATACCAGTTCAGCAGCGCAATGCGCTTTGCACGCCACGACGGCAGTGCCGGGTTGCCGTTGAGCAGCTCGGTGTAGCGGTACTGGCCCTGCACCTCATACGTATCAGGCGTCGCCAGGCGGTTTCGGTCATGCACCTCCACCCGGTTCCAGCGGCCGCCGGCCAGCAGCTCCCAGTGTTCGTCGGGCTGCCACTTCAGCGAGGCCACGGCACTGTATTCCTTGCGCTCGGCGTTGCGCAGGAAGCGGTTGTTGACCAGGTCGTCGTGCTTGATCGGGCCCGAGCTGCCCGGGGCGATGTCTTCGTCGCTGTAGGACAGGCCGTAGTCGAGCGTGAACGCACCGGCGCGTGTGTCGAACGTCGAGGTGTTGCTGGCATCCAGGTTGAAGCGCTTCTGCCGCAGCGGGTTCCGGTAGGCATCCTTGTAGCCGGGATCGCCACTGAAGCTGGGCGCGTCGTACCACTCGGTGCGGCGATCGAAGTACCACGGGGTGATGCCGGTCAGGCTGTTGTACATCACGCTGTCGGTGTCGGTGTAGGCGGCATTGATGCGCAGGTCAACCCGCTCACTGTCCGGGTTGAAGCGGTAGCGCAGGCTGTAGCTGTCCATGTCGACGTGGCCCGGATCCCACTGCGGGATGCGGTCACGATCCACCCGGATGATCTGCGAGGCCATGATCTCGCCGGCGGTGCCTTCGTAACGGCGGTAACCGGCCTCCAGCGTCTGCGCGTCGTCGATGCGCCAGGTGCCCTTGAGCAGCGCCGACTTCGAACGCGAGGAGGTGTTGAACACTTCGCTGCGCGGCGGATTCAGCGGCGCCAGCGTGCGACGGGCCTGCGGGAAATCATCGTAGCCATGCCGGCCCGAGAAGTAGTTGCCGTTGTCCCGGTAAGCGTAGGCGGCGACCAGATCGAAGCGGTCCCAGTGACCGGCGGCGGCCACGTTGAAGAACTGGCTGCCGGTGGCGCTGCGATCGGTGCGCGGTGTCGCACTGTAGGACGGCAGGTTGTTGGCACTGCCATTGGCCAGGCCACCGCGCACGCGCACCCCGAAGTCGCGCCCCTCGCGCAGCACGTCACCGGTCTTCAGCGTCTCCATCTCTACCATACCGCCGATGCCACCGGAGGCGTTGGCCTGCAGGCTCGGGCCCTTGGTGATGGTCAGGCTGGAGATCAGGTCGGGGTCGAGGTAGGTGCGCTGTGACTGGCCCGCATAGCCGCGGTAGGTGTCCATGCTGGACTGGCCACCGTCGATGATCACCGGTACGCGGCCCTGGCCCTGGATGCCACGGATGTTGACGTCGAAGCCATTGCCGACGCGCGGATCACCGGCGGTGACACCGGCCACACCCTTGACGATGTCACCGTTGGAGGTGCCGCGGAAGCGTTCCAGATGCGCGCGGCCGAGCGTGGTGGTCGAACCCACGCTGCGGTAGCTGTCGAGCAGGCGCGCTTCATCGTTGTTCGCACCGCTGTCGACGCGGTCGCCGGCTACACGCAGCGTGCCGGTGACGATCACACCGCTGTCGGCCTGCACCGGCGTTGCTGACTCCAGAGTGACCGCATCGGCGCTGACCCGGCGCACCGCCACGCCGCTGCCCTGCAGCAGGTGCTGCAACGCCTGGTCGGCCGACAGGCTGCCGCTGACCGCGTGGGAGGTTACGCCGTGTGCCAGCGATGCGGGGTACACCACCTGCACGCCGGATTGGCGCATGTAGCTGCGCAGCGCCTCATCCAGCGGTTGTGCAGGAATATCGAAGCGCAGTACGGCCGCGTGGTCGCTGCGGGCGCTCTGCGCCAGTGCGGGTGGCGTCGTGCTGGCCAGCCCGGCGGCAAGCAACGCAATGCACAGACGGGACGGGCGCAGTACGTGGCCCGAGCGGTGGGAGTCGAACATGGAGGAACCTGTCAGGTAATCGGTGCCGCGAACGCGGCGTCATCCGCAACACGGGCGGACACGGCGACGTACGTGGCGACGGCGGGTACGTTCGCCGGGTAAGACGGCTGGGCGCGCGACAACCCCAAGAGCGATTTGCGGTCGCGGGGGATGCCGACGGTGCGCGGTGGTTGCCGACCGTTGGTCGGCACAGAGACGCTCATCCACGCGTGGCGTGGAGCTACTGCACGATGGCGACGCCGAAGGGAAGACGAGTAACCTGAAGACCCGCCGTTGCCGCCAGCGCGTCCAGCGCCTGTTCCGGGCGGTCGATGCGCAACGCAGCACTCACTGCAGGAAGACGTGACAGATCGCCGCGCACGAAGGTCGGCCCCGCGCGATAGCGCCCGACCCACTGCACCGCATCGGCAACGGGGACCTGCTCCAGCAGCAGCTCGCCCTGGCGCCAGGCGCCGACGCTGTCGGCGGTCACGTCAGCCCGTCGCATGACTCCGCCATGTTCAGTGTAGACGGCACGCTGCCCCTGCTGCAGGTAGGTCCAGCCACCGTCGGCCGGGCTGGCCACGCGCACCCTGCCCTGCCCCACCTGGGTTTCCACCCCGTCGTCGCCACGCGCGACGGTGAACGCGGTGGAGATGTCCTCGATCAGGCCATTGTCGGCGCGCACGCTGAAACGCCGCTGTGCATCCGGGCTGACCTCGAACCAGGCGCGCCCGCGCAGCAGCTCGACCTCGCGGGCGTTCGCATTGAAGCGCACGGCAATCGCACTGTCCGCATCCAGCACCGCGCGACTGCCATCGGGCAGCCGCACGTGCTGCACCTGATGCGTGCTGCGATGATCGGACTGCAGGCGCAGCCACGCCTCCGGCCATGCAACCAGCATTGCCAGCATTGCCGCCGCTGCCATCGCCCAGCGCAGTCGATGCGGCCGACGCCGTCCGCTGGACCCGGCCTGCGGGCGCGGCCCGACACTGCGCCACAGCGCGCGCTCGTGCTCGAAGGCCCTGCGGTGCCCCGGCTGTTGCAGCCAGTGCTCGAACGCCTGCATGCGTACATCGCTGATGTCACCCGAGGCCAGCCACGCGATCCAGTCCCGGGCCTGTTCGGCCAGGTTATCGTCATTGGCGGCGGGCAGCATGTTCGGCGGGCGCATCGGCTGGCGGACAGGCGCATTCAAGCGCGGGGGAACTGGACCGCATCCACGGTCAATGATCAAGACGTCTGTGCGCGCGCCAACCCCAAGCCGGCGTGATCATCGGCCACTGCGCGCCCAAGCCAGGCGCTGCAGCGCGGAGCGCACATGATTCTCGACGGTGGTCACCGACACCCCCAGGCGGCGTGCGATCTCGGCCTGGGTGAGGCCCTGCAGGCGGTTGAGCCGGAAGATGGTGCGGGTCGGCTCCGGCAGGTGACCCGCCGCATCGAGCACCCGCTGCAGCTCATCCTGTGCCATGGCCTGCTCCTCGGTGGAGATCACCTCGTCGGCCCCCCACAGGTAGTGGTCGGCCAGCAGCCGGTTGCGGCGGCTCGATTCGCGGCCGTGGTCAGTGGCAAGGTTGGCGGCCAGCCGATACAGATAGGCCCGCGGATTGTCGATCGCCTGGCTGTCATCGACCCCACGGGCCTTGAACCACACCGCCTGGATCACGTCCTCGGCGCCGCTGTCACCCCCGAGGATGCGCTGCACCCGGCGCAGCAGCGCTGGCCGCTCGCGGATCAGCAGTTCGGTGAGCGTGGCGGCATTGGAGGACATGCGCGGAGCCGGGACGACAGACGGAAGGCGCCGCGCATGCTACTCCGTTAATGCGAATACGTCACATTCCTATAAACACCCCGACTACAGGCAATCAACCAGTGCGTCGTAGGTATTGGCTGTCGTGCCGGGCAGCGGCGCGTGCAACGCATCGGATCCGTCACCCGTTTCCCACACCTGCAGCAGGGTTTCCAGGCGTGTCCCGGCTGCCAGCGGCAGCACGCAGGCATAGCGTCCGCGGTTGACCTTGATCAGGCCGCTGGGCTTTACCCTGGTGTCGCTGCCGGCGAAGGTCCATACACACTGGACAACCACCCCTGTGACCTGTTCCACGGAACAGCGCAGGCGCATGGCCCACAGATTGATGTACTGCCCCTCGCAGAAGGTATCGCCACACACCTCATCGAAGCCACGCACCAGTTGCCGCTCGGCAGCAAGGAAACGCTCGTGGCCGCCCCCCGGGCCGGAGTAATCCCGCGCATCGACGAACGCAGGCGCGGCCTGCGCGACACCGGCGCACGGCAGGCTGACAGACAGCACGCCACACAACAGCCAGCATTTGTAGAAGCTCCCCATCAGCCCACCCTCCCCTGCGTGCGCAGGCATTCAGGCAACCCATCGAAGATGCCGTGGTCAAGCCCGGGCAAAGGCGCGGTCAGGCCGCCCGGCGCTTCCAGTGAGGCATAGAACGCCTCGACGGGCACGCCGGGCTGAAATTCGACCGGGCAGACCCAGCTGCCGTTGTCGACCCGCACCTGGCCCGTATCGGGATGCACTTCCAGCTCGCTGGCCGCCACCACCAGGACGCAGCGCTGCACGGTGCCGCGGTGGGCAAGCACGGCGCAGCGGAACTCCATCACCCGGTAGTTGCTGTAATCACCTTCACACAAGGTGTCGGCACACCATGCGGCGAATTCGCCGGCCACCGCGTCCTCCAGCGCAAAGGCCCGGTCCCATCCGGCCTCGTCGGAGGGATAGTCGATCAGGTTGACATGCGCCCCGCGCGCAAGCGCAGGCAACGGCGCCAGCAGCAACAAGGCGCAACAGCCCAAGCGGTTCCAGTTCATGGCAAGTCTCCTTGGCAAGTACGTCCAGCCTGCCGGGGGGACCGGGTGGAACCCATCGGGAAACCCCGCCCCATTCGCTCCGCCAGGGGCGGGCGCGCAGGTCGGTCCAGCCCTACCCTGCACAGCGCCCGGCAAAGGCATAAAATGGTGAGCTATCCGTCTATATCCCCACCTGGAGCACACCATGGGCCTGGAACTCGTCTCGCCCGGCAAGAACCCGCCGGAAGAAATCAACGTCATCATCGAGATCCCGAAGGACTCGGAACCGGTGAAGTACGAAGTGGACAAGGAAACCGGCGCGATCTTCGTCGACCGCATCCTGTCCACCCCGATGCGCTATCCGTGCAACTACGGCTACGTGCCGAGCACCCTGTGTGGCGACGGCGATCCGGCCGACGTGCTGGTGGTGCTGCCGCTGCCGCTGGTGCCGGGCTCGGTCGTGCGCTGCCGTCCGGTCGGCGTGCTGAAGATGAGCGATGAGGCAGGCAGCGACGAGAAGATCCTGGCCGTGCCGGTCTCGAAGATCTTCAGCGGCTACGCCCACGTCGAAGACATCGCCCAGGTCTCGAGCCACTGGCTGGAGCGCATTGGCCACTTCTTCGAGCATTACAAGGACCTGGAGAAGGGCAAGTGGGTCAAGCTGGACGGTTGGGGTGGCGCCGCTGAGGCCAAGCAGATCCTGATCGAGGCGCACCAGCGCCATCTCGACAGCAAGGCCTGAGCCTGAACCGCATCGCTCCGGCGATACCCTGCCGGAGCGATGCGGGTCACGTTTCATGACGACGGCACATCACTCTTGCTGCCGTATTAGGTAAATTGCGTCACTTCACACGTCATCGACATCCATCGTCGAGACAGCCAGGGGAACGTGTCGTGCGTATTCTGCTTGTTGGGGATGCAGCCAGCCTGCCGGCTGAGCTGACCGAATTCATTGCCGATCTTGGGGAAGACTGGCAGCCGCTGACCGCCGCCGATGGTCAGACCGCGATGACCGCGGTGGCCACTCAGGGCGTGGACGCGGTGATCGTCTGCCCGCAGTTGCCCGATCTCAATGCCACCACGCTGCTGGGCCAGATCCGGACACTGCGCCCGGAAACCATCCGCATCGCGCTGGTCGATGCGCACCATGGCAACCGCCCGCCGCCGGCGCGCCTGATCGGTGTCGCCCACCGCTTCCTGCCGCTGCCGCTGGCGCCGGAAGTGCTGCTGGAGGCATTGACCAGCCTGGAAGAACTGCGCGAAGTGCTGGACAGCCCGCGCCTGCGCGATGCCATCGGCCGTATCGAGAAACTGCCATCGCCACCGCACCTGTACCTGAGCCTGACCCAGGCCCTGGAACATGACGACGATACCGACAGTGCCGATGTGGCCAAGCTGGTCGCCGCCGATCCGGCCATCGCGGCCAAGGTGCTGCAGCTGTCGAACTCGGCTTTCTTCAGCCAGGGCCGCACCATTGCCGACCTGCGCACCGCCGTCACCCGGCTGGGCCTGGCCACGCTGCGTGACCTGGTGCTGGCCAGCGAAGTGTTCTCCGCGCCGACGCTGTCGGCTGCCGAGCGCAACTCACTGCAGCAGCGCGCCCTGCTCGCCTCCCGGCTGGCCGCACGCCTGCTGCCCGAGTCCAGCGCCGAACTGGGGGCGACCGCCGCACTGCTGGCCGACATCGGCCTGCTGCTGCCCGGCGTGCGCAACGAGCGCAGCGAGCCCGCGCTGGCCGGCGATACCCGCCCAGGCCATGCCGAGGCCGGCGCCTACCTGCTGGGCCTGTGGGGCCTGCCGATGCCGATCATCGAAGCGGTGGCCTTCCACCTGCAGCCGCAGCGCGCCAACACCCGCAGCTTCTGGGTGACCGGCGCGGTGCACGTGGCCCTGGCGCTGGTCAATGGCGATCCGGTGGACGAGGACTACCTGCAGCGTGCAGGCGTGCTGAACAAACTGCCGCAATGGCGCGAGCACGCCAATGCACTGATGGGACTGGTGCCCAGCGACGCCTGAGCGTGCTGGATGTTGTCCGGACGACAGAGGGCGCACCCACACGGTGCGCCCTTTCCATGTCAGCGGGTACCGCAGGCATCCTGCACGCAACGCCGGTACTGCGACTCGCAGATGACCGGTGACTTGCCACTGGCCAGGCACTGCTGGCGGAACGCTTCGCAATAAAGCCCGCCACCACAGACCCCGAGGCCCTGCGCGAACACCGCGCCTACCAGCGTCGCATAGATCAGTACAGCGGCTGATGCCTGGCGCAGCAACGTGTCCTTCATATCCCTCTCCAGATGCAAGCGTCCGGTATTGGACCTCCTGACTGTGTCGATTGCGACACGACAGGACCGTGACTGCGCTCACCTTCCAACAGTTTCCGGAATTCCCCTACAAAAAAGAGGGCGGACCTTGCGGCCCGCCCTCCCCGTGTTGCTACCGCACTTCGATGGATCAGAAGCGCTGGGTGTACTTCATGTACAGGAAGCGACCCACATCGAAGCCGCCGTAGTAGGCGAACGCCGAGTTCGGAGCCGAGTACTGCAGCGGACCCTTGTGGTCGAACACGTTGTTCGCACCCAGGGCGATCGTCGCATCCCACGGCGCCTTCCAGCTGACCTGCAGGTCGTGGAAGGTGTTGGAGCCGGTGTGACGCAGCGGATCGGTCTCGCCATTGGCCATGTGGTTCGGCGCATCGCACCAGCCGTCAGCCAGCGAGATGCAGCTTTCCTTCATGCCGGAGTAGTAGCGTGCGGTGTAGTTCACACCGAAATCGCCGTACTGCCAGTTGACACCCAGGTTCGAACGCACGCGGAACAGGCCCGGCTCGCCGACGCGGCCGATCATGATGTTGTCACCCGCGCTGTTCTGGCCCTGCTCGTCGTACTTGGCGGTGTAGCTGGTGGTCCAGTCGATGCTGAACTGACCGATCGCCAGTTCCGGCAGGCGGTACTTGATGCCCAGGTCGTAACCTTCGGTTTCCATCTTGCCGAGGTTGGCGGTGCCGTAGGTGATCGCACTGACGTGGCCGTCAGCCGCACGGGTCACGCTCGAGCAACGCTCGGAGTTGCCCAGCACGTAGCAGTCACGCAGGATGCGGTCGACGCTGTCAGCGATGATCATGTCGCTGATTTCGTACTTGTACCAATCCAGCGAGACGTCCAGGCCCTGCACCCAGCGCGGGCTCCACACCAGGCCGAAAGTGGTGCTCTTGGAGGTTTCCGGCTTCAGGTTCGGGTTGGCACCCGAGACGAACTGGTCACCCGACTGGCACGGCAGGGTCGAGCACGGCAGGTTGCCCTGGCCCAGCTGCACGTAGTTGGCCGGAGCGCCAGCGGCGGTGCACGCGGCATTGCCGGCAACGCTGCCCGGGGCGTTCACGCCGCACGGATCGATGTACGACTCGAAGCTCGAGCTCAGGCCACCGTACAGGTCGCTGATGGTCGGAGCGCGGAAGCCCTCGGCGTAGGTGCCGCGGACCAGCAGTTCATCCAGCGGACGCCAGGTCAGGCCGAACTTGCTGTTGGTGGTGCCACCGAAGTTGCTGTAGTCCGAGTAACGGCTGGCAACGTTCAGGGTCAGTTCCTTGGCGAAGGCCATGTCGGCCAGCAGCGGTACGTTCAGCTCGAGGTAGACCTCGTTCAGATCGTACTGGCCGCGGGTCGGCTTCTGGCCCAGGCCGGTGGACTGGCCCGACTGCGCGAAGGCGTCCGGCACGTAATTGCCTTCTTCCTTGCGGTGCTCGACACCCAGCGCGAAGCCCAGGTCGCCGGCCGGCAGGGTCACGATGGAACCGGACAGGTTGGCGGTGAAGCTGGTGGTCTTGGTGACGCCGCGGGTGGTGAAGGTCGGGAACAGGAAGTCCTGCAGCTCCTGGTTCGCCAGCGAACCCTGGCCATCAACGCCGTACGGCAGCAGCGGGTTCCACGGGCGGCAGTCGCCCAGGATCGGCTTGGCCGAGGTGCCGCAGCGGGCAATGCCGCCGGCGTCGATGAACGACGGGCCCAGGGCCTGGCCTGCAGCGATCAGGCTCATGTCGCCGCGGTTGCTCTTGATCGACTCGTTGCGGTTCCACAGCGCGCCGACATCCCAGTCGAAGGTCTTGCCGCCCAGCTCGAAGAAGCCGGTCAGGGTCGGAGCGAAGCGCAGGGTCTTCAGCTGGCTGTCAGTGGTACGCGGCACTTCCCACAGGCGACGACGGAAGCTGACGTCCTGGCCGACCGGGTTGAAGGCGCTCGAACCTTCCAGCGGGGTGCCGAAGGAGTTGGACTGGAACGGATAGCCGGCGATCTGCTGGAACGTCTGGCGCTCGTTGTAGAGCACGTCGGTGTTCAGGCTGATCGAATCGGTGAAGTCGTAGGTACCGTTGATGTAGACCGACTTGCGCTTCACACCGGTCAGCAGGGTCATCTGCTCGTTGGAGTTGGCGAATTCGTCTGCCGTGATGACGTGGTAGTCATTCGGGTTCTTCGGGTTGCCGCCGGCGTTCAGGGTCTTCCAGACAGCCTGCTTGGAGTCGCCGCAGTCGACCTGGGTCGGGTTGCACCAGCTGCCGTTCTGGCTGATCGGGCTCCAGGTGGCCGAGGTCGAGTTCGGACCCAGCGAGCCGTCACGGCTGTACCAGCGGTCCTTGGCCCACACCGGGTCCTGCTTCGAGTACTCGGCCGACAGGGTCAGGCTGCCGCGTTCGCCGCGGGCACCGAGGGTCATCGAATAGGTTTCGGTGTCGCCGTCGCCCTTGCCGTACTGGCCGACGTAGACGTTGGCTTCGCCGCCGTCGAAGTTCTTGCGGGTGATCACGTTGACCACGCCGGCGATGGCGTCGGAACCGTAGATCGACGAGGCGCCGTCCTTCAGGATTTCGATGCGCTCAACGGCCGACATCGGGATCTGGCTCAGATCTTGGTAACCGGCAGTGGTTGCGCCCAGGCGCTTGCCGTTCATCAGCACCAGGGTGCGCTGGGCGCCCAGGTTGCGGATGTCGACGTAGTAGCCGCCCACGTTCTCGCCCGAAGCCAGCGACTCCGAACGCGAAATGGCCGGGGAACCGGCCGAGGTCAGGTTGTTCAGCACGTCGGCGACGCTCGAGAAGCCCTGCTTTTCCAGGGATTCGCGGGTCATCGTCAGGATCGGCTGCTGGGTCTCCACCGAAGCGCCGCGGATGCGCGAGCCGGTGACCGAAATGCGGTCCAGGTCGGTGGTGCCCTTTGCTTCCTGGGCGGAAGCAAAGGCCGGCGCCAGCGCCAGCGCAATGCCGGCCGGCAGCAGGCCGAACCGCACTGCGGGATTACGAACGTTCATCTATCTCTCCAAGGTACGTGTTAGCAGCGTGTTAAAACACCCCAGCACGTTACGATTGCGTTGCAGCGCTGTATTTGCGCGAACCAACCGGAGACTTTGCGGATTGTGGCGGGAGCAAGCCGCCGTTCTCCCTGAAGCGCGATGCGGACTGGCCGTAGCGGGCGCGGAACGCACGCGCGAAGCTGCAGCAGTTGTCGAAACCGCTGGCGGCAGCGACCTCGCCCACCATCATGTCGGTGTCGCGCAGCAGATCAGCGGCGCGTTCGAGGCGCAGTCGTGCCGAAAGCGACTGCGGGCTTTCCTCGTACAGGCTCTGGAAGGTCTTGGACAGGTACCAGCTGGAGAAGTTGGTCAGCTCGGCCAGTTCGCCGATGCGCACCACCCGGTGGCTGTTGCCTTCCAGATAGAGGCGCGCGCGCTGCATGCGGCCGAACACCTGGCGCTTGCGGCTGCGCGAGCGGCCCGGGCAGCGCTGCACGTTGTCGGCCAGGCCGCGCTGCAGGCCCGCGAGGTGCAGCAGCAGCGGGCGCAGGGTCTGCGCCGGCTGGCCGCTGGCCAGCGCATCGCGCCACAGGCGCAGCGCCACGCGGGCATCAGTGCGGTTCATCCGGCCACGACCTGCATACAGGCCGCAGTCGGCCATCTCGGTCAGCACGCGAAGCGCTTCGATGTTCAGGTTCAGGCCGACGCACAACCCGTTGCGACCGGCCTGCACCAGCGGCCGCGATTCCTTCTCGAAGGCGATCCACTCGCCCTGGCGCAAGCGGAAGCGCCCTTCCTTGGCCTCGACCCACGAGCTGCCACGCACCTGCATCCAGACAGTGAAGCTGGAGCCGGCGGTCTGCAGGCTGCCCAGCCGGGCCACGCCCAGGCAGGTCGGTGCGACGTCGTCGAGCGACCGGTCCAGGGAAACAGTTTGGCCGCGATCGGCCAGCGAGAGTTGACGCATGGGGGCACCACGGATTTGCCTAGTACAGGACTCCGTTTTGCCAAATCAGGCGGCACTGCGTCAGGAAGGTCCGACGAGATCGCCACGAATTCGCAACGAGATCCCGACGAAGAAATTACGAAGGCCCATTTCCCTTGAACAACAACAACTTGGAGAATGCGGGGAACAGCGCAGGCGGGCGCTCGGGCAACCGCATCACGCCGATGTCAGCGCCATCGCTGACCGCCATCGCCACGAACAGGTCCTTTCCGTCGGCGCTGGCACTGAGCCCGTTGCCGGCGCTGAGCCGTTCGGCGTCCAGGCAGCGTTCCGGCTCCTCGCGGCCGGGCTGGATGCGCACGAAGGTGGTGCCACACGTGGTCGAGGTACCGAGGTAGCCGATGCCGCTGTTGCCGGCCACGGTCCAGGCCCGGTATCGCCAGCGGCTGGGCCGGTCATCGCTGATCTGCTGCACACTGGCCGGAGACAGCGCGGCATCCGCCGACCACAGGCCTCCGGCGGCCAAGCGGGTGAACAACACGCGGCCACTGCTCCGGTCGAAGCGCGCCTGCGACACCCCATCGATGCTGGCCAAGCGGCGCCAGGGCTGGACGCTGCGATCGAACAGGCTCAGCCGCGTGCGCTGGTCGGCATTGCGCTCGACCACAAACAGCTGCTGCGGCGAGGCGCCATACAGTGCCTGCAACGGCTGTTCGGCCGGAACCGGCAAGGGTTGCAGGCGTTCATCGCGTGGCGCGATTTCATAGACCACCGTGCGCCCATGCGCATCGCGGCCAACCACGAGCAATTGCCGGCTGTCGGCCGACCAGTCCGGTGCCTGCCGCGCCTCCGGCCGCAGCCCTTCGATGGGACGCAGCGAATCCGGCCGCTGCATGTCCGCCCACCACAGGGCGAAGCTGCCGGAACGATCGGAGGTGAAGACCAGCTGGCGGCCATCAGGCGCTGCCATCGGTTGTCCATCGCGGCCACTGGAGGCGAACAGGCGCTCGGGCGTGCCGCTGCCCTGCATCGGCACCTTGAACACGCCGAACTGCGCGCGCCGGTGGACGAAAGCCAGCATGCCACCGCGTCGCGACACTGCTGGCCACTGCGCATCATCCAGGCCGGCATCGCGCAACGTGTGCCGCTCGACATCCAGGTAATAGAGCCGCGCCTCGCTGTCGACACGACGACCGAAGACGATGGTGCGGCCATCGTCCAGCCAGGCCCAGCCGCGCAGCTCTGCCGCTTCATCGGTCAACTGCTCGGGCGTACCGCCTGCGGCCGGCACCCGCCACAGATCACCCAGCTGCGGGTTGCGCACGAACACCAGCCATTGCCCATCGGGCGAATACCGCGGTGCGTAGTCGAAGTCATCCTCATCGACGCTGTAGGCCAGCGCGCGCCACTGGCCACTGGCCAGGTCCAGCACACGGATGCCACGGTGCGCGTAGCGACCGACCATGCTGCCGAACACCAGGCCACGCCCATCTGGCGTCCAGTCGAAACTGAGCAGCTCCGTGCCATCGCAGCGTGTGGCCTGGCGCAGTGCGCCACCGGTGGCGCTGGCGATCAGTACCTGGCAGCCGCCGTCGGCGTAGAACCGCGCGAAGGCGATTTCGCGACCATCCGGCGACCAGTTCGGGAAGCGATCGACGGCACCGGCCGGTGGCGCCAGCAACTGGCGCGCCGGCGCGTTGCCGGAGGTCTGCAGCTTGATCGCGCCACCGCCGTTGCCATCCTCGTTGGCGCCCTCATAGGCCACCAGAGAACCGTCCGGTGACAGCGTGGGATAGGTTTCAAAGCCGCTGGTCGCGGTGATCAACCGATACGGCCGCTGCGGGCTGCCGATCACCCGCGTACCGTTCTCCACGGCAGCCTCCACCGGCGAACTGCCGGCCGGTGCACGACGCAGCAGCAGCGTGGTCAACACCAGCAGCGTGGCCAGCATCAACACGCCCAACGCCAGCAGCACGCGCCGACGGATATGGCGCCAGCGGCGGCGCGCCGCCTGTGGATGCGCAGGCAACGCAGCAGTGGTCACCGGCTGCGCGGCCATGCCCTCGTCGTCAGGGACGCCTGCGGCCACGGGCTCGGCATCGTCCAGCACCTGTACCGGGACCAGAAGCCGATAGCCGGTCTTGGCGATGGTTTCGATGTAGGCCTGGCCGTTGTCGTCGTCGTTGCTGAACGCCTTGCGCAGCTGGGTGACGGCCTGGGTCAGCACATCGTTGGTCGGCAGCGTGTCCGGCCATACCTCGGCGAACAACTCGTCGCGGGTGACAACGCGGCCCGGCTGCCGCAGCAGCACGCGCAGCACGCCCAGCGCCTTCGGCGTCAGCCGGCGCGGGCGACGCGCGCCGACGACCTCGACTTCGCGCGAGGACAGAGTGACGGTGCACTCTCCTATCCGTATCCGATCGGATACCGGGGGCTGGATTTCGCTGCTGTTCATTTTCTGCTACACAGTAGAGACAGGTCCCGGGCAGTGTTTGCCTTCGATACCGCCCCGTCCTGGGAACAGCGAAAAGCCAGACTCCGCACAAAGCATCGGCGCATACCGCAAAAACAATTGAGCGCGCGAATACTAGCCTATGCAAGTTACCTCGCCTATCGCGTGGTCGACATCAGGCTCTCTCTCGCCGACGCATTCACATAATTTGCGACATCATTCGCGCCCTTTCGGGCGCGAAATTTTTATCTGGCGTTCATTTTCACATGCGCCGCAACATGGTCAATCCGACCAGCCGCGAAACCACCAAAGCCACGTACATCACGCCGGAAAACTGCTCCAGCATCACCAGTGCGCGTGCCTGCGGATGCAGTGGCACGACGTCACTCAGACCGACGCCGGAGAGCAAGCTGAAGCTGAGATAAAGCAGCTCCATCCAACTGCGCTGCGCGCCTCCGCCGGTGCCCTGGAAGCTGCCCGGGTACCATTGCTGGCATACCGAGAATGCGAACGCGAATGCCCATGCAAGCAAGGTGAATGTCGCGCCGGCGGCGAACAGCTCGTCACGGGTGACCTTGTGGTCCTGGAGCATGTAGGCGATCAGTGCGCCGGCCGTATAGAAATACAGCAGGCTTTCCAGCAACTGCGCGGTGGTCAGCAGCGTGGTGCGGTCGAGCAGCGCACCGGCCAGCGAAAACACCACCGACGGGATGGCCAGCACCAGTGCCAGCCAGGTGCCCAGCGGGCTGCGCTGCACCACCCACAGCGCCAGGCCCAGTACCGCCATGCCGAACACGCCCAGCGCCGCGCGGCCGGCAGCGGTGTCATCCAGCGCGGGGTACAGCAGCACCGCGATCAACTGGGCGCCCAGCAGCCAGGCCGAAGGATGACGGCGGGCAATGGCCAGCCAACGGGTGGTCATGGCAACAGGCATGGTGTCCTTCCCCCAGGGTGATGCGCGGAGCATAGCGGGGAGCGGCGTGATGAGCGGTGGTGCCGGCCGCTGGCCAGCACGCTTCCCGGCCCCCGCACAACCGGCTGCCGGCCAGCGGCCGGCACCCGGCTACTCGTCATCCCTGGTGGTAGACCTCTGCGCCAGCCGCGCGGAACTCCTCCGACTTCTCCTTCATGCCGGCCTCGGCGTAGTCACGCACATCCTGGGTGATCTTCATCGAACAGAAGTGCGGGCCGCACATCGAGCAGAAGTGGGCCAGCTTGTGCGCATCCTTCGGCAGCGTCTCGTCATGGAACTCCTTGGCCTTCTCCGGATCCAGGCCAAGGTGGAACTGGTCTTCCCAGCGGAACTCGAAGCGCGCCTTGCTCAACGCGTTGTCGCGAACCTGCGCGCCCGGATGGCCCTTGGCCAGGTCGGCTGCATGCGCGGCAATGCGATAAGCCATGATGCCGTCGCGCACGTCCTGGCGATTGGGCAGGCCGAGATGCTCCTTCGGCGTCACGTAACAGAGCATGGCCGTGCCGAACCACCCGATCATCGCCGCGCCGATCGCGCTGGTGATGTGGTCGTAGCCCGGTGCGATATCGGTGGTCAACGGCCCCAGCGTATAGAACGGCGCCTCGCCGCACTCACGCAGCTGCTTGTCCATGTTCTCCTTGATCAGCTGCATCGGCACGTGGCCGGGGCCCTCGATCATGGTCTGCACATCATGCTTCCAAGCGATCTTCGTCAGCTCGCCCAGTGTTTCCAGCTCACCGAACTGCGCGGCGTCGTTGGCGTCGGCGATGCAGCCCGGGCGCAGGCCGTCACCCAGCGAAAAGGTCACGTCATAGGCCTTCATGATTTCGCAGATCTCTTCGAAATGCGTGTACAGGAAATTCTCCTTGTGGTGCGCCAGGCACCACTTGGCCATGATCGAGCCCCCGCGGCTGACGATGCCGGTCACCCGCTTGGCGGTGAGTGGCACGTAGCGCAGCAGCACGCCGGCGTGGATGGTGAAGTAGTCCACGCCCTGCTCGGCCTGCTCGACCAGCGTGTCGCGGAAGATCTCCCAGGTCAGTGCTTCGGCACGGCCGTCAACCTTCTCCAGCGCCTGGTAGATCGGCACCGTACCGATCGCCACCGGCGAGTTGCGGATGATCCACTCGCGGGTTTCATGGATGTGCTTGCCGGTGGACAGGTCCATCACGGTGTCACCGCCCCAGCGGATCGCCCACACCAGTTTCTCTACCTCCTCGGCGATTCCCGAGGAAACGGCGCTGTTGCCGATGTTGGCATTGATCTTGGTCAGGAAGTTGCGGCCGATGATCATCGGCTCGCTTTCCGGATGGTTGATGTTGTTGGGCAGCACCGCGCGGCCGCGCGCGATTTCATCCCGCACGAACTCCGGGGTGATGATCTTCTGGATCGAAGCGCCGAACGCCTCGCCCGGGTGCTGCTGCAGCAGGCCCGCATCGCGGATCGCTTCCAGCCGCTGGTTCTCGCGGATGGCAACGAATTCCATTTCCGGCGTGATGATGCCGCGCCGCGCATAGTGCATCTGGGTGACGTTCGCGCCTGCCCGTGCACGGCGCGGCAGGCTGCGTGCGGGGAAGCGCACGGCAGCGAGCTTGGGGTCGTGCTCGCGATCACGCCCGAACGACGAACTCAGGCCTTCGAGCTGCTCGGTATCGCCACGTTCCTCCACCCAGCCGCGACGCAGTGCCGGCAGACCGGCGGACAGATCGATACGCACGCCCGGATCGGTGTAGGGGCCGGACGTGTCGTAGACCGTGACCGGCGCATTCTCTTCGCCGCCGAACAGCGTCGGGGTGCGGGTCAACGCGATCTCCCGCATCGGCACCTGCAGATCCGGGCGCGAACCGGGCACGTGGATCTTGCGCGAGCCGGGAATGGGCCGGGTCACGGATTCGGAGAGTTGCTGGGCCTGTTGCTGCAGGGCGGAGAGCTGTGCGTTCATCGGGCATCGTCCAGGAAGGTCAGGGACGAAGCGGCGGCGCACTGCGACCGCGCCCGGACGCTCCTTGGGCGGAGTCCGGGAATGGCTGCACTGCAAAGCTTCCCTACGCCGGTATGAGCCGGATCAGGTTCCAAGGGACTGTCTCAACCGTGGCCACATGGCCGCGGTACCCCCGCTTCTTGGCGTGCATTAGAGCATAGACCGCCCGCCTCCGGAGTTGCCCCCAATTGATGTTCGTTAACAGAACCATGACGTCGCGTTCAGTAACGTGCACGTCCGTCGCGTTCCAGCGACCGATGCTTCCTTCGCCGCCGACGCGGCCCCTGCCCGGTTCGCGCTGCATGCCGCCGGCCCTTCGCTGCAAGCTCTGCTCGCTCCCCTCAATCCCTTGATCGGAGAAGCTCCTTCATGGTGTTTCGCGTTTCCATCGCACTGGTTCTGCTGCTGGTGCTGCTTGCCGGTATTGCACCCGGCCCCTTCAATACCGTGGTGCAGAGCATCCTCGGTGAACTCATCCGCGGCATCGGCTGGCTGTACCTGCTGGTCGTGTTCCTGGCGCTGGTATTCCTGATGTACCTGGCCTTCGGCCGCTTCGGCAACCTGCGCATCGGCGGCGAAGACGCCGAACCGGAGTTCTCGCGAGCCAGCTGGATGTCGATGCTGTTCGCCGCCGGCATGGGCATCGGCCTGGTGTTCTGGGGCGCCGCCGAGCCCATTTCGCACTTCAGCAAGCCACCGGAAGGGCTTGCTCCGCAAAGCCTGGACGCGGCACGCGCCTCGATGCGCTATGCATTCTTCCACTGGGGCCTGCACCCGTGGGCCATCTACGCGCTGATCGGGCTGGCAATGGCCTGGTTCCAGTTCAACCGCAACGGCCGTGGCCTGGTCAGCGACATGCTGCAGCCGATCATCGGCCGCCACCATCGCGGCTGGATCGGTCGGGTGGTCAACATCGCTGCAGTGGTCGCCACCGCGATCGGTGTCGCGACGACGCTGGGCTTCGGCACCATCCAGATCGCCGCCGGCATCGAGCGCGTGTTCGGCGTGCAGGCTACCGTCCCAGTGCAGATGACCATCATTGCCGTCGCCTTCGTGCTGTATATGGCGTCCACCGCCAGTGGCGTGGAGCGGGGTGTGAAGTGGCTGTCCAATTTCAACCTGGCGTTGGCTGCCCTGCTGGCAGCCATCCTGCTTGTGCTGGGGCCGACCGGCTTCATCTTCGATACGTTCACCACCACGCTGGGCTCCTACCTCAACCAGCTGGTGACGATGAGCCTGCGCATGTCACCGTTCTCCGGCAGCACGTGGGTGGCGGACTGGACAATCTTCTACTGGGCCTGGTGGATCTCGTGGGCACCGTTCGTAGGCTCGTTCATCGCACGCATCTCGCGCGGCCGCAGCGTGCGCGAGTTCGTGATCGGCGTAGTGCTCGCGCCGACGCTGCTGGGCTTCTTCTGGTTCGCGGTATTCGGCGGCACCGCGCTGTGGGCGCAGATCTTCGGCCATGCCGACCTGGTGCAGGCGCTGGGCAATGGCTACGAGACGGTGCTGTTCACGCTGTTCGACAGCATGCCGCTGCCGCTGCTGCTGTCGTGCATCGCACTGGTACTGCTGATGATCTTCTTCGTAACCTCGGCCGACTCGGCGGTACTGGTTCTGGCCAGCATGTCCACTGACGAAGCAGGCGATCCTCCGTTGAAGCGCAAGCTGGCCTGGGGCATCGCGGTGGCGTTGATCGCAGCGGCGTTGCTGCTGGCCGGTGGCCTGGATGCACTGCAGGGCATGATCACGATTGCGGCGTTGCCATTCGCACTGTTGATGGTGCTGGTGATGGTGTCGCTGTATCGGGTGCTGGACCAGGAATACACGCGCGAGCGGCGGCAGGCGCAGCGCCAGCGGCACATGATCGATGCGTGGATCGCACGCGAGATGGCGGCGCAGGAAGAGACGCAGGCCGAGGCCGCACGCGCACACGATCAGGATTGAGGGTGTTTTGCAGCCTGCGGCTGCACCGCTTTTCAGGCAAGGGCCAAGGTCAAATTCAAAGGCGGCTCTGGGTTGCTGCTGGTTGGGTGGGGCGGTGTGGGTGGGCAGGACACGCCGTGAACCCATCCATGCGGGCTCGATGGCGCCATCCATGGCGCCAACGGTCCTGCCCACCCACACCCCCCCACCCCCGACAGTTTCCCGGTAACGGTTGGTTTTCCACGCTTTGCGTGGAAGATATGTATCGGAAAACAAGAAGGGGTCAGATCCGTTTTCCTTCGGAAAACGGATCTGACCCCAACACACAGCGCGCGGCTGTTGCCTTTGCCTTTGCTCTTGCTCTTCTTTTTTCTTTTCCTGCGGTGACGGACACGGAAACTGTCCGTGGCCGGGCGGGTGGGTTGGCTGGGGGCGTGAGCCGCATGGATGCGGCGACCGAGCTTACATGGACGTACTTGCAGCGGCCCCCAGACGATCCACCCGCCCGGCTAAGCCCCGTATCACTGCCATCACCGCAGAGGGGGCTCAGCCCGGTGGCCGGGAAACCTCAGTACCCCGCCGCCTGCCCGTCCTTGCGGCTCTCCGAAGCACCGTAGTAAACCCCGGTGTCGGGATCGCGCATGATCGCCTGGTAACCGCCATACGGCCCATCTGCGAACACGATGCGATGCCCCTTGCGCATCAGCGCACGCACTGTTTCATACGGGAAGCCGGTTTCCAGATTCACTTCGCCACCATCGGTCATCGCCGTGGCCTGCCCGGTCGGCTCGGTCGAGCCTTCATGCTGGATGCGCGGTGCGTCACCGGCTTCCTGCAGGTTCATGCCGAAGTCCACCAGGTTCATCACGATCTGCGCATGGCCCTGCGGTTGCATCGCGCCGCCCATCACGCCGAAGCTGGCATACGGCTTGCCACCCTTGGTAATGAAGGCCGGGATGATGGTCTGGAACGGGCGCTTGCCCGGTGCGTAGCCGTTGGGATGGTTCTTCTGCAGCACGAACATCTCGCCGCGGTCCTGCAGGATGAAGCCCAATCCCGGCGGCGCCATGCCGCTGCCCATGCCGCGGTAATTGGACTGGATCAACGACACCATCATGCCGTCGGCGTCGGCCACGGTCATGTAGATCGTGTCGCCTTCCTCCAGCTGCTTCGGTGTGCCCGGCTGCACTTCCTTCAGGGCCTTGTCCATCGAGATCAGCGCGCGGCGCTGCGCGGCGTACTCCTTGGAGATCAGCTTCTGCACCGGCGCCGGCTGGAATGCCATGTCGGCGTAGAAGCGCGCACGGTCGGCGAAGGCCAGCTTCTTCGCTTCGACGAACAGGTGCACGTGCTCGGGTGAGCCGAACGGGATCTTCGAGAAATCGTAGCCTTCCAGCACGTTGAGGATCTGAAGCGCAGCGATGCCCTGGCTGTTGGGTGGCAGCTCCCAGACGTCGTAGCCCCGGTAGTTGCTGCTGACCGGCTCGACCCATTCACCGTGGTGGTCGGCCATGTCCTGGTAGCTCAGGTAGCCACCGTTGGCCTTGAAGTAGTCACCGATGGTGCGGGCGATCTCGCCCTTGTAGAAGGCGTCGCGCCCGCCGTCGGCGATCTTCTGCAGGGTGCTGGCCAGGTTCGGGTTCTTCCACATCTCGCCCTTGCGCGGGGCGCGGCCGTTGATCGTGAACTGCTCCTTGAAGCCCGGGTACTGCGACAGCTTGGGAACCGAGCGGTCCCAGTAGTAGGCGATCACCTCGGCCACCGGGTGCCCTTCGCGGGCGTAACGGATGGCCGGCGCCAGGTTGTCGGCCATCGGCTTGCGACCGAAACGGTCGTGCAGGGCGAACCAGCCGTCGACCGCACCGGGCACCGACACCGGCAACGGGCCGGTGGCCGGGATGTCCTTCAGGCCACGACGCTGGAACTCGGCCAGGGTGAGCGACTTCGGCGAGCGGCCCGAGCCGTTGTAGCCGTAGAGCTTCTGCGTCTTTGGGTCCCAGACGATGGCGAACAGGTCGCCACCGATGCCGTTGCCGGTCGGCTCCATCAGGCCGAGCGCGGCATTGGCCGCGATCGCCGCGTCGACCGCCGAGCCACCGCCCTTCATCACGTCCAGCGCGATCTGGGTGGCCAGCGGCTGCGAGGTAGCCGCCATCGCATGCGGGGCGATCACCTCCGAACGGGTGGCGAAGGTGTGGCCGGTGATGCGGTCGGCGGCGATGGACAGTGCAGGCACGGCAGCCAGCACGGCGGCGGCGAGCAGGGAGCGGGCAAGGCGTCGGGACACGGTCGGGTTCCGGTGGAAGGTGGTTCCGCGATCTTCGCCGCTGCGACCTTCCTACGGTATCGGGCAGAGGTCATGGACGTTGATCCTGGGGTAGATGCGGACCAAGGCAGAAAGCCACTGGATTCCGCGCAAAAACCGCCCTGAAAGGAGTGAATTCGGGTTCACCGAAACACTTTCAACGGCAACCATCCTTGTGCCGCAAGCGATTGCGCTGGATTCACTGGAAACCGATAAAAAAACCGTCGTGAGGGTTGACACCGCCAAAACGGCTGTGTTTCTCTCGATCACATGTTGCATCACAACACGCCACTGCGAACCCACATTGAAGCCGCCGACACCGGCGCCGCCTCGCTGCGTTCGATTCTTGTGCTCGTACTTATTACCCAGCCAACAGGTGCGGGACGAGCCAGCGTGTAAGCAACAGACACACCGGAACTCATCAAAAACCCGCACCCGCCCCGGTGCGGGTTTTTTCATTTCAGGACCTGGTTTCAGACGCAACCACCATGACCAACGCTCAGTGCAAAGCCCGGACCCAGACCACCACCACGCCTCGTAGTGGCTGTGCCTGTGCGATGCGCGGCGCCCCCTCCCCCGCTTTCCCCTGACCGGCCGGCACGTCACCTCGACGACCGGCCGTTCTTTTTTTTTCTTCCCACCGCAAGGAACCTCCCCCATGAGCACCAACGACCTGCCCCAGACCAAGATCGCCGTCATCGGCTACGGCAGCCAGGGCCGCGCCCACGCACTGAACCTGCGCGAATCCGGCTTCGACGTGGTGGTAGGCCTGCGTCCGGGTGGCCCGACCGAGGTCAAGGCACAGGCCGATGGCTTCACCGTGAAAGCACCAGCCGATGCGGTAAAGGATGCGGACCTGGTTGCCGTGCTGACGCCGGACATGGTGCAGAAGAAGCTCTACGACGACGTGCTGGCTGCGAACATGAAACAGGGTGCGGTGCTGTTGTTCGCGCACGGCCTGAACGTGCACTTCGACATGATCAAGCCGCGCGAGGACCTGGACGTGGTGCTGGTCGCGCCCAAAGGCCCGGGCGCGCTGGTGCGTCGCGAGTATGAAATCGGCCGTGGCGTGCCGTGCATCTGGGCGGTCTACCAGGACAAGAGCGGCAAGGCGGCCGAGTACGCCCTGGCCTATGCGGCCGGCCTCGGCGGTGCCCGCGCCAACCTGATCCAGACCACCTTCAAGGAAGAGACCGAGACCGATCTGTTCGGCGAGCAGGCGGTGCTGTGTGGTGGTGCGTCGGCGCTGGTGCAGGCCGGTTTCGAGACCCTGGTCGAAGCCGGCTACCAGCCGGAGATCGCCTACTACGAAGTACTGCACGAGCTGAAGCTGATCGTCGACCTGTTCTACGAAGGCGGCATCTCGCGCATGCTGGAATTCATCTCCGAGACCGCGCAGTACGGCGACTACGTCAGCGGCCCGCGCGTGATCGACGCCGGCACCAAGGCACGCATGAAGGAAGTGCTGAAGGACATCCAGGACGGCACCTTCACCAAGAATTGGGTGGCCGAGTACGAAGCGGGCCTGCCGAACTACAACAGGTTCAAGCAGGCCGACCTGGAGCACCCGATCGAAAAGGTGGGCAAGGAACTGCGCGCCAAGATGGTCTGGTTGCAAGGACAGGCCGCGTAACCGCGCGGCCCTCCCCCACCCGCTTTGCAAGGTTCCCCCATGAACTCTTCCACACACCGCAGCGCGCCGCCCAACGGCGCGCGCTGGCTGACCCAGGCGCTGGAGGCCGAAGGCGTCCGCACGCTGTTCGGCTATCCCGGTGGCACCATCATGCCGTTCTACGACGCGCTGGTGGACTCGTCGCTGAAGCACATCCTGGTGCGCCACGAGCAGGGTGCCGCCCTGGCCGCCAATGGTTTCGCCCGCGCCAGCAACCAGGTGGGCGTCTGCGTGGCCACCTCCGGCCCGGGCGCGTCGAACCTGGTCACCGGCATCGCCGATGCGATGCTGGACTCGGTACCGATGGTCTGCATCACCGGCCAGGTCGGCACGCCGCTGCTGGGCACCGACGCCTTCCAGGAACTGGATGTGTTCGGCCTGACGATGCCGATCGTCAAGCACAGCTGGCTGGTGCGCAGCGTCGATGACCTGCCGCGCGTGGTGGCCGATGCGTTCCGGATCGCCCGCGAAGGTCGCCCCGGCCCGGTGCTGATCGACCTGCCCAAGGACGTGCAGCTGGCCGACGCCAGCCATCTGCCGGCCCATGCGCCCAGCAGCGTCGAACCGCCGCCGGCGCCGGCCGAGGCCGCCATGGCCGAAGCCATTGCCGCGCTGGCCGCGGCCGAGAAGCCGGTGGTCTACGCCGGCGGGGGTATCGCGCTGGGTGATGCGGTGCAGGACCTGCGCGATTTCGTCGAGGCCAGTGCCATCCCCACCGTGATGACGCTGCGCGGCCTGGGCGCACTGCCGGCCAGCCATCCGCAGTCGCTGGGCATGCTGGGCATGCACGGGACCCGCGCGGCCAACATGGCGGTGCAGGAAAGCGACCTGCTGCTGGTGCTGGGCGCACGCTTCGACGACCGTGCCACCGGCAAGCTGGCGGAGTTCGCACCGTTCGCCCGCGTCGTTCACATCGATGCGGACGCGTATGAGATCTCCAAGCTGCGCAGCGCCGATGTCGCCGTGCCCGGCAACGTCGGTCACGCCATCCGCGCCCTGCGTGCGGCCTTCCCCTCCCCCAAGGCCCACCAGGAGGCGTGGCGCAAGCGCTGTGCGCAGCACCGCGATCGCTTCGCTGCCCGCTACGATGCCCCGGGGCAACACATCTACGCGCCGGCGCTGCTGAAGCGCCTGAGCGAGCTGGCGCCGGCCGACGCGGTGATCGCCTGTGATGTCGGCCAGCACCAGATGTGGGTGGCCCAGCACTGCCGCTTCAACCACCCGCGCAACCACCTGACCAGTGGCGCGCTGGGCACCATGGGCTTCGGCCTGCCGGCGGCGATGGGCGCGCAGTTCGCCTGCCCGGACCGCACCGTGGTGCTGGTCTCCGGCGATGGCAGCTTCATGATGAACGTGCAGGAGCTGGCGACCATCGCCCGCTGCCGCCTGCCGGTGAAGATCGTGCTGCTGGACAACAGTTCGCTGGGCATGGTGCGTCAGTGGCAGGAGCTGTTCTTCGCCGAGCGCTACAGTGAAATCGACCTGTCCGACAACCCGGACTTCGTGGCATTGGCGCAGGTGTTCGGCATCGCCGCAACCCGCATCGACCACCGCGACGACGTGGAAGGTGGCCTGGCCGCGCTGCTGGCCGAACCCGGCCCGGCACTGCTGCACGTGGCCATCGATGCACGTGCCAACGTGTGGCCGCTGGTGCCGCCGAACACCGCCAACAGCACGATGCTGGAAAGCAACCCCGCCCATGCCCCCCAGGAGGTCCCCAATGCACTACCGGCTTGACCTGGTGCTGCACCCGGCCGAAGGCGCGCTGTTGCGCGTGATCGGCATGGCCGAGCGCCGTGGCTTCGCGCCGCGTGCGATCAGCGGTGCGCCGGTGGCCGCCGACGATGGCCGCTGGCACCTGCAGCTGGTGGTGGATGGCCAACGCCCGGCGGAAACGCTGTGCCGGCAGATCGAGAAGATCTACGACTGCGTGTCCGTGCAGGTCACCGCCGTGGAAGGAGCATCCGTATGAACACCCGTACCGTAGTGACCACGGTGCCGGTACGGAGGCGTCTTCTTCGCCGCCCGTTCCCGCATGCGGCGGTCGCCTGCACCCCGCTGGTGGCCCATGCCGGCCGCTGATGCCAGCCAGGAAAGCGATGTCGGCGACGTAAGCGTCGCCGACGTACTGGCGGCGCAGGCCCGGCTGCGCCGCTTCCTGCCGCCTACCCCGCTGCACCATGCCGAGCGCTTCGGCACCTGGCTGAAGCTGGAGAACCTGCAGCGCACCGGGTCCTACAAGGTGCGCGGCGCGTTGAACGCGCTGCTGGCCGGCCGCGAACGCGGCGATACCCGGCCGGTGATCTGCGCCTCGGCCGGCAACCATGCCCAGGGCGTGGCGTGGGCGGCCTACCGCCTGGACGTCCCGGCCATCACCGTGATGCCGCATGGCGCACCGGCCACCAAGATCGCCGGCGTCGCTCACTGGGGCGCCACCGTGCGCCAGCATGGCACCAGCTATGACGAGGCCTACGCCTTCGCCGTCGAACTGGCACAGCGCCATGGCTACCGCTTCCTGTCCGCGTTCGACGACGCAGATGTGATTGCCGGCCAGGGTACCGTCGGCATCGAGCTGGCCGCGCACGCGCCGGACGTGGTGATCGTGCCGATCGGTGGTGGCGGACTGGCCTCCGGCGTTGCACTGGCGCTGAAATCACAGGGCGTGCGCGTGATCGGCGCCCAGGTGGAAGGCGTTGACTCAATGGCGCGCGCCATCCGCGGCGACGTGCGCGAGATCGCCCCCGTCGCCTCGCTGGCCGACGGCGTGCGGGTGAAGATCCCTGGTTTCCTGACCCGACGCCTGTGCACCTCGCTGCTGGACGACGTGGTGATCGTGCGCGAAGCCGAACTGCGTGAAACCCTGGTGCGGCTGGCACTGGAAGAACACATCATCGCCGAGGGCGCCGGTGCGCTGGCGCTGGCAGCTGGCCGCCGTGTCGCCGGCCGCCGCAAGTGTGCGGTGGTGTCCGGCGGCAACATCGATGCCGGTGTCCTGGCCGGCCTGCTCACCGACATCCGTCCGCGCCCGCCACGCAAACCGCGGCGACGGCGCAGCGAAACCCCGCGCTCGCCGACCAAGGCCAGCGCCCTCGCCTCCCCCGCCTCTTCCCCTTCCCCCATGCAAGCCGTCGCACCCGCTGTCGAGGAGATTTCCCTGTGACCACCATCGAACGAATTACCACCCCGCGCATCCGCATCTTCGACACCACCCTGCGTGACGGCGAGCAGTCCCCCGGCTGCAGCATGAGCCCGCCGCAGAAGCTGGTGATGGCGCGTGCGCTGGACGAACTGGGCGTGGACATCATCGAGACCGGCTTCCCGGCCAGCTCGCAGTCCGACCGCGAGGCGATGGCGCTGATCGGCCGCGAACTGCGTCGCCCGAGCCTGAGCCTGGCGGTGCTGTCGCGCTGCCTGCAGGCCGATATCGAAACCTCGGCACGTGCGCTGGAAGCGGCAGCCAACCCACGCCTGCATGTGTTCCTGTCGACCAGTCCGCTGCACCGCGAGCACAAGCTGCGGATGACCCGTGAGCAGGTACTGGAGTCGGTACGCAAGCACGTATCGCTGGCCCGATCGTACATCGACGATGTCGAATTCTCCGCCGAGGATGCCACCCGCACCGAGCTGGACTACCTGATCGAGGTCTCGCGCGTGGCGATCGCTGCCGGCGCCACCACCATCAACCTGCCCGACACCGTCGGCTTCACCACGCCGGAAGAGATCCGCGCGATGTTCCAGCAGGTCATCGCCGGCGTCGCCGACATTCCCAACGCCGCCAACGTGATCTTCAGCGCGCACTGCCACAACGACCTGGGCCTGGCCGTGGCCAACTCGCTGGCTGCCATCGAAGGTGGCGCGCGCCAGGTCGAGTGCACCATCAACGGCATCGGCGAGCGCGCCGGCAACTGTTCACTGGAAGAGATCGCGATGGTGCTGAAAGTGCGCCAGGCCTTCTACGAGCAGGACAGTTCGATCAACACCCCGCGCATCGTCGGCACCTCGCAGCTGCTGCAGCGCCTGGTCGGCATGCCGGTGCAGCGCAACAAGGCCATCGTCGGCGCCAATGCGTTCGCCCACGAATCGGGCATCCACCAGCACGGCATGCTGCGCCACCGCGGCACCTACGAAATCATGCGTCCGGAAGACGTCGGCTGGGAGGACTCGCAGATGGTGCTGGGCCGCCACAGCGGCCGCGCCGCCGTCGAAGCGCGCCTGCGTGCGCTGGGCTTCTGGCTGGACGAAGACGAACTGAAGCTGGTGTTCGAGCAGTTCAAGGGCCTGTGCGAACAGCAGCGCGTGGTGACCGATGCCGACCTGCAGGCGCTGATGCAGGGTGGCTCCAACGCGCAGGGCTACCGGCTGGCCTCGATGACCATCAGCGATGTCGGCAGCCGCGCCAATGCGCTGGTGGAACTGTCCGACCCGGACGGCAATCGCGTGGCTGAGACCGCGCAGGGCGATGGCCCGGTCGATGCGCTGTTCGGCGCACTGTCGGCCGCCACCGGCGTGCAGCTGATGCTGGACAGCTACCACGTGCACAGCGTCGGCATCGGCGCCGATGCGCGCGGTGAAGCCAACCTGAGCGTGCGCCACGAAGGGGTGGAGTACGACGGCACCGGTACCAGCAAGGACATCATCGAAGCCTCCGCACTGGCGTGGCTGGACGTGGCCAACCGCCTGCTGCGCCAGCGCCAGGCCGCCACCCACAGCGGCACCGACGTTCCCGCTTCCGCCACCGCCTGAGGAACCCACCATGAGCGCCTTCGACACCCCCACCCCGGCCAGCGCCGCTGGCCAGCAGTGGAACGCCCAGGACTATGCGATCGATGCCGGCTTCGTGCCGCTGCTGGGTGGCGCGGTATCGCGCCTGCTCGACCCGCGCGCCGGTGAACGCATCCTCGACCTGGGCTGTGGCGATGGCGTGCTCAGCACCGAGCTGGCCCTCAGCGGCGCGCGCATCCACGGCGTGGATGCCTCGCCGGAACTGGTCATCGCCGCCCGTGCCCGCGGTGTCGACGCCCAGGTGATGGATGGGCACGCGCTGTCCTTCGACGGCGAATTCGATGCCGTGTTCAGCAATGCCGCACTGCATTGGATGTCCACGCCGGACCGCGTGCTGGAAGGCGTGCGCCGCGCCCTGCGTCCCGGCGGGCGCTTCGTCGCCGAGTTCGGCGGCCATGGCAACGTGGCCACGATCATCGCCGCAGTACAGGCCGCGCGTGCAGCGCATGGCCATGGTGCCAGCACGTTCCAGTGGTACTTCCCCACGGCCGACGCCTACGCCGACCGCCTGCGCCAGCATGGCTTCCACGTGCAGCTGATCGAATGCACGCCGCGCCCGACCGCGCTGCCGACCGGCGTGGCCGGCTGGCTGCGGGTTTTCGCTGCGCCGCTGCTCGACGATCTGCCGGCCGAGGCCCGTGCGACCGTGCGCGAAGCCGCCGGCGCGCTGCTGGCCGACCTGCCGCGCAATGCCTCCGGCCAGCCGCTGGCCGACTACGTCCGGCTGCGCGTGCTCGCCCGCCGCCGCTGACCGGCCTCTTTCATCTACATTCCCGATGTCCGCTCCTTCGTACTTCTGCCAGGCATACGCATGACCTCCGCACCCCGCACCCTGTACGACAAACTGTGGGACGCCCACGTGGTGGTTCCCGAATCCGACAGCGCGCCCGCCGTGCTGTACATCGACCTGCACCTGATCCACGAGGTGACCTCACCGCAGGCCTTCACCGAGCTGCGCGCGCGTGGCCTGTCGCCGCGCCGCCCGGATCGCACCAAGGCCACGATGGACCATTCCACGCCGACGTTGCCTGCTGCCGCCGACGGCTCGCTGCCCTACGCCAGCGCCGCCGCCGAAGCACAGGTCGCCACCCTGGCGCGCAACTGTGCCGAGTACGGCATCGAACTGTTCGACATGGCTTCCGACAACCGCGGCATCGTCCACGTGATCGCGCCGGAACAGGGCTTCACCCAGCCCGGCATGACCATCGTCTGCGGCGACAGCCACACCTCCACCCACGGTGCATTCGGCTCGCTGGCCTTCGGCATCGGCACCAGCGAGGTCGGCCACGTGCTGGCCACGCAGTGCCTGCTGCAGCGCAAGGCCAAGACCTTCGCGATCACCGTTGACGGTGCGCTGGCGCCCGGCGTCGGCGCCAAGGATGTGGTCCTGCACATCATCGGCGTGATCGGCGTCAACGGCGGCACCGGCCATGTGATCGAGTTCCGTGGCAGCACCATCGAAGCGATGGACATGGAACAGCGCATGACCCTGTGCAACATGTCGATCGAAGCAGGTGCACGCGCCGGCATGGTGGCGCCCGACCAGGTCACCTTCGACTTCGTCGCCGCTACGCCGCGCGGCCCCAAGGGCGCTGACTTCGACGCTGCCGTGGCGCGCTGGCAACAGCTGCGCAGCGATGACGGCGCGCGCTTCGACAGCGAAGTGCACATCGACGCCGCCGACATCCGCCCGACCCTGACCTGGGGTACACATCCGGGTACCGCGATCGCCGTGGATGCGCCGATTCCCGCCGCCAACGATGCCGCCGCGCAGAAGGGCCTGGACTACATGCACTTCCAGGCCGGCAAGGCGCTGGCGGGCACACCGGTGGACGTAGTGTTCGTTGGTTCGTGCACCAACGGCCGCCTGAGCGACATGCGCGAAGTCGCACAGGTGCTGCGCGGTCGTCGTGTCGCCGAGCGCGTGCGCATGCTGGTGGTACCGGGCTCGGAGATCGTCAAGCGCGAGGCCGAGGCCGAGGGCATCCACGAGATCGTGCGCGCGGCCGGGGCCGAGTGGCGCGAGCCGGGCTGCTCGATGTGCATCGCGATGAACGGCGATCTGGTCGCCCCCGGCCAGCTGGCCGTGAGCACCAGCAACCGCAATTTCGAGGGCCGGCAGGGGCCCGGTTCGCGCACGCTGCTGGCCTCGCCGATGAGCGCCGCGTGGGCCGCGGTGAACGGGCACGTCGCCGATACCCGCGAACTGTTCGCACAGGAGGTGGCGTGATGACCGGTTTCCGTACCCTGACCTCGGCCAGCGTGGTGCTGCGCCAGACCAACATCGACACCGACCAGATCATCCCGGCGCGGTTCCTGTCCACCACCGAGCGTGCCGGCCTGGGCCGCAACGCGTTCAACGACTGGCGCTGGCAGGCCGACGGTTCGCCGGTGGCCGACTTCGCCTTCAACCAGCCGCACAACGCCGGCCGCAGCATCCTGCTGGCTGGCCGCAATTTCGGTTGCGGCTCGTCGCGCGAACACGCCCCCTGGGCACTGACCGATCTGGGCCTGCGTGCCATCGTCAGCAGCGAGATCGCCGACATCTTCCGCGGCAACGCGCTGAAGAACGGCCTGCTGCCGATCGTGCTGGACGAAGCCGACGTGCAGGCGCTGATGCAGCGCCCGGACGACGAGCTGACCATCGACGTGGCCGCGCGTGAGCTGCGCACGCCCGATGGCCGCGTCTATTCCTTCCCGCTGGATGGCTTCTCGCAGACCTGCCTGCTGGAAGGCGTGGACCAGTTGGGGTATCTGTTGGGCCGTGTCCCTGAAATCGAACGTTACGAGAGTGAGCATGCACGCTGAGATTGTTGTCCTGCCCGGTGATGGCATCGGCCCGGAAGTGGCCGCCGCGGCAGTGGCCGTCCTGAAGGCCGTCGCCGACCGCTTCAACCACACCTTCACTTTCAGCGAGCACGATATCGGTGGCATCGCCATCGACCGCCATGGCGAACCGCTGCCCGCCTCCACCTTGGCTGCCTGCCAGGCTGCCAACGCCGTACTGCTGGGCGCGGTTGGCGGCCCGAAGTGGTCCGACCCCAATGCCAAGGTGCGCCCGGAACAGGGCCTGCTGGCGATCCGCAAGGCACTGGGCCTGTACGCCAACCTGCGCCCGGTGCGTACCCACGAGGCCGCGCTGCACGCCTCGCCGATCAAGGCCGAGCTGCTGCAGGACGTGGACTTCGTGGTGGTGCGCGAGCTGACCGGCGGCATCTACTTCGGCGACAAGACCCGCGACGCCGACAGCGCCAGCGACCTGTGCCGCTACACCGTGGCCGAGATCGAGCGCGTGCTGCGCAGCGCCTTCCGCCTGGCCCGGCAGCGCCGCGGCAAGGTCACCTCGGTGGACAAGGCCAACGTGCTTGAAACCTCGCGCCTGTGGCGTGACGTGGCCGCGCGCATTGGCCGCGAGGAGTTCCCGGACGTGGCGCTGGAGCACCAGCTGGTCGATTCGATGGCCATGCACCTGCTGGCCAAGCCACGCGAGTACGACGTGATCGTCACCGAGAACATGTTCGGCGACATCCTCACCGATGAGGCCTCGATGCTGGCCGGTTCGCTGGGCCTGCTGCCGTCGGCCTCGCTGGGCGAGCCGGGTGCGGTGGGCATTTACGAACCCATCCACGGTTCGGCTCCGGACATCGCCGGCAAGGGCATCGCCAATCCGTACGCCACGATCTTCAGCGCCGCGATGCTGCTGCGCCATTCGCTGGGGCTGGAAGCCGAAGCGGCCGCAGTGGAAGCCGCCGTGCATGCGGTGCTGGATGACGGCGTGTTCACTGCTGATCTGGCTGCGAAGGGCAAGGCGGTGAGTACGGCCGCAGCAACCGACGCGGTGCTGGCGAAGCTGGGCTGACCCGGTAGCGCCACGCCCTGCGTGGCGCGCTTTCCGCCGGATATCGTGCGCAGCCACCCATGGGGTGGCTGCACTGGTAGAGCCACGCCATGCGTGGCTGCGTTACTTGGTGGTGTACCCACCATTGACCAGAATGGTCTGGCCGGTCATCCACCAACCATCTGTGACGAGGAAGCGGATCCACGGCACGATATCGGCGATGTCGGTCAGCCCGGTGCGGGTGAACGCCGATAGCGCCGCCGCGGTCTTGTGGTAGGCCTGCGCATCGGCGCTCTCGGCCGGATAGAAGAACGGCGTGTCCATCGGACCGGGACCGATCGCGGTCACCGAAATGCCGCGCTCACCAAACTCCTTCGACGCCGCGCGGGTGAAGTGCTCGACCGGCGCCTTGGTGCCGGCGTAGCTGGAATAGAACGGCGTGTAGGCACCCAGCAGCGAGGTGACGAGGGTGCAGATGCGGCCACCGTCATTGACGTGGCGGCCTGCTTCCTTGAGGAAGAAGAACGCCGCCTTGGCGTTGACCGCGCTCATCTCGTCGTACTCCGCTTCGCTGATGTCCAGCAGCGGCTTCTTCAATACCTTGCCGACCGTATTGATGGCGATGTCGGGACGGCCGACTGCGGCCACGGCATCGGCGAACAGGCGCTCCATCGCTGCCGCCGAGGTCAGGTCGCCCTGCAGGGCCACCGCCTTGCTGCCGGCGGCCTGCACCGCGGCTACGGTCGCTTCTGCATCGGCCTGGGTAGCGGCACTGTTGTAGTGGATGACGATGGCTTTGGCGCCCCGTGCGGCGAAGTCGCGGGCGATCAGGCCGCCCAGGTTCTTGGCGCCACCGGCGATCAGCACGGTCTTGCCCTTGAGGGAATGCTCGGTCATGGCTTCGGTCTCGGGAGGGGGCTGCCCGGGGTGGCAACCCTGCCCTGACGACGATATCGTGCAGAAAAAGCGGATAAAGCCCGCCCCATTGACTTAACTTTCCAGAGCCAGCGAACAATGGACCGGATCGATCGCTTCCGCATCTTCACCCGGGTCGTGGAGTGCGCGAGCTTCACCCGCGCCGCCGACCAGCTCGGCCTGCCCCGCTCCACTGTCTCGGCAGCCATTGCGGAGCTGGAGCAGCGGCTCGGCACCCGCCTGCTGCAGCGTTCGACCCGACGGGTGTCCACCACCCACGACGGCGACGTGTTCCATGCCCGCTGCCTGCGCCTGATCGCCGAGGTCGAGGACGCCGAATCGCTGTTCCTGCAGGTCGACGCCCAGCCGTCGGGCCTGCTGAAGATCGACGTACCCAGTCGCATCGGCCGTCGCATCATCGCTCCGGCGCTGCCCGGGTTCTTCGCGCAGTATCCGCAGGTGGAAGTCGACCTGGGCATGACCGACCGCGCGGTGAACCTGATCGAGGACGGTTGCGATGCGGTGCTGCGGGTCGGCCAGCTGGGCGATTCCAGCCTGGTGGCGCGCACGCTGGGCCAACTCGACTTCGTCAACGTTGCCGCGCCGGCGTACCTGCGCGAACACGGCGTGCCGCAGCATCCTGCCGACCTGCCGCAGCACCGCGCGGTGAACTACGCGTCGCCGACCACGGCACGGGTGGAACCGTGGGAGTGGCAGGACGGCGGCCAACTGCGCACGCTGCCGATGCCCGGCTGGGTGCGTGTGAACAGCGCCGAGGCATCGATTGCGTGCTGTGTAGCGGGGTTGGGCCTTTTGCAGATTCCGCGCTACGACGTACAGGCCGAGCTGCACTCCGGCGCGCTGGTGGAAGTGATGCCACAGCACGTCGCACAGCCATTGCCGGTCACCCTGCTGCAGCCGCATCGGCAACACCGTGCGCTGCGCGTGCAGGTGTTCATCGAATGGTTGCTGCCGGTGCTACGGATCGGTCTGCAGCTGCGGTAGATCCATGCCCTGCGTGGTGCTTCTGTAGAGTCGAGCCACGCTCGACTCATCCCATCATCGCGCGAAGAGCAGCCGAGCATGGCTCGGCTCTACAGCAAGCAGGTCCCGCGCGCAGATCACTCCGCGCCATGCGTGGATGCATGCGTGCCAACCGAGGTTGGCACCTGCCTGAGGCGGTGGCCGTGGACGCCGGCCGGGGCATCACGCCCCGGATTCATCGGGCTTCACCCGGAACCAGGCCGCGTACAACGCCGGCAGGAACACCAGGGTCAGCACCGTACCGACGATCAGGCCACCCATGATCGAGATCGCCATCGAGCCATAGAATGCGCTGCGCGACAGCGGAATCATCGCCAGCACGGCTGCCAGTGCGGTCAGCACGATCGGGCGGAAGCGGCGCACCGTGGCATCGATGATCGAATGCCAGCGGTCATGCCCGGCATCGATGTCCTGCTGGATCTGGTCGATCAGGATCACCGAGTTGCGCATGATCATGCCGGCCAGTGCGATCGTGCCCAGCAGCGCGACGAAGCCGAACGGCGCCCGGAACAGCAGCAGGAACAGCGTCGCGCCGATGATGCCCAGCGGCGCGGTCACCAGCACCATCGCTGCACGCGAGAAGCTGCGCAGCTGCAGCATCAGCAGCGTGGCCACCACCACCAGGAACAGCGGCATGCCGGCCTTGATCGAGTTCTGGCCACGCGCCGAATCCTCCACGGTACCGCCGGTTTCCAGCAGGTAACCACTGGGCAGCTCGGCACGGATGCCGTCCAGTGTGGGCAGGATCTGATGCACCACGTCCAGCGCCTGCATGCCATCACTGATGTCGGCGCGCACGGTCACCGTCGGCAACCGGTTGCGGTGCCAGATGATGCCATCCTCGAAGCCGTACTCCATCGTCGCCACCTGCGACAGTGTGATGCTGCCACCGTTGGCGGTGGGCATCGACAGGCTGGACAGCAGCTCCAGCTGGTTGCGCTCATCGGCCGGCCCGCGCAGCAGCATCTCGATCTGGCGATTGCCCTCGCGATACACGCTTACCGATTGCCCGGCCAACGAACTGGACAGGAACTGGCTGACCTGGGCGCTGCTCACGCCCAGCGCGCGGGCGCGCTCCTGGTCGACCACCAGGCGCACCACCTTGCTCGGCTCGCTCCAGTCCAGGTTGACGTTCATCACGTGCGGGTTCTCCCGCACCTTGGCCTCGACCTGGCGCGCGATCGCCTGCACCTTCTCGATGTGCTCGCCGGAGATGCGCATCTGCACCGGATAGCCGACCGGCGGGCCGTTCTCCAGGCGGGTCACGCGCATCTGCACGTCCGGGAACTTCGGGATCACCTCGTGCAGCAGCCAGTCGCGGGTGCTTTCACGCGACGTGATGTCCTTGGCCAGCACCACGAACTGGGCGAAGTTGGTCGCCGGCAGCTGCTGGTCCAGCGGCAGGTAGAAGCGCGGCGAACCGGTGCCCACATAGGACACGTAGTTGGCAATGCCCTCGCGGCTGGACAGCAGCTTCTCCAGCTTCTCGGCCTGGGCCTGGGTCGAGCGCAACGAGGCGCCCTCGGCCAGCTCGATGTCCACCATCAGTTCCGGCCGGGTCGAGTCCGGGAAGAACTGCTGCGGCACGAAGCGGAACATCATCAGCGAGAACACGAACAGGCCGATGGTCGCCGCGATCACCCACCAGCGATGCCGCAGGCAGGTATCGAGGAAGCGACGGAAGCTACGATAGAACGGGCGCTGGTACGGATCGTGGTCGTGCCCGTGCTGCGGCGGCGCGATCAGATTGGCCAGCGCCGGATAGCGGTCGGCCCACTGCTGGCGCTTGGCGTGCCAGCGCGCGGACAGGCTGCCCGGCTTCGGCGGCTGCGGATTGAACAGGTCCGGCAGCATCTTGTCGCCCAGGTAAGGGATGAACAGCACCGCTGCGATCCACGACACCACCAGCGCGATGGTCACCACCTGGAACAGCGAGCGGGTGTATTCACCGGTACTCGATGCCGCAGTGGCAATGGGCAGGAAGCCGGCCGCGGTGATCAGGGTGCCGGTCAGCATCGGGAACGCGGTCGACTCCCAGGCGAAACTGGCGGCGCGCAGGCGGTCGTAGCCCTGCTCCATCTTGGTGGCCATCATCTCCACCGCGATGATCGCATCGTCCACCAGCAGGCCCAGCGCCAGCACCAGTGCACCCAGCGAGATCTTGTGCAGGCCGATGTCGAAGTAGTGCATGACGAAGAAGGTCATCGCCAGCACCAGCGGGATGGTCACGCCTACCACCAGGCCGGTGCGCAGGCCCAGCGAGAAGAAGCTGACCAGCAGCACGATCACCACCGCCTCGGTCAGCACCTGCACGAACTCGCCGACCGACTCCTCCACCGATTGCGGCTGGTCGGACACCTTGCGCAGCTGCATGCCGGCCGGCAGGGTCTTCTGCAGGCGCTCGAACTCGGCATCGAGGTTGGCGCCGAGCTTGAGGATGTCACCGCCATCCTTCATCGCCACCGCCAGGCCGATCGCCTCTTCGCCCATGAAGCGCATCTTCGGCGACGCCGGATCGGCGAAGCCGCGCTTGACCTCGGCGATGTCGCCCAGGTGCACGGTGCGGTCGCCGGCGCGGATCGGGAACTGGCGGATCGCTTCGATGTCGTTGAACTGGCCGGTCACCCGCAGCTGCACGCGATCGGTGGCGGTCTCGAAGAAGCTGGTGCCGGTCACCGCATTCTGGTCGGCCAGCGCCTGCTGCACCTGCTGCATCGACACACCCAGCGTTGCCAGCCGGGTGTTGGACAGTTCGATCCACACCTTCTCGTCCTGCAGGCCGACCAGGTCGATCTTGCCGACATCGGGTACGCGCTGCAGTTCCAGCTGGATGCGGTCGGCGTAGTCGCGCATCACTGCGTAGTCGAAGCCCTTGCCGGTCAACGCATAGATGTTGCCGTAGGTGTCGCCGAACTCATCGTTGAAGAACGGGCCGACGATCTCGCGCGGCAGCGTCGGGCGGATGTCGCCCACGCGCTTGCGCACCTGGTACCACAGGTCCGGGATCTGCCTGGAACGCAGGCTGTCGCGCGCCATGAAGATGATCTGCGATTCGCCCGGGCGCGAGTACGAGCGGATGAACTCGTACTCGCCGGTATTCATCAGCGCCTTCTCGAGCGGCTCGGTCACCTGCCGCGAGACCTGCTCGGCGGTCGCCCCCGGCCACAATGTGCGCACCACCATCGCCTTGAAGGTGAACGGCGGGTCCTCGGACTGGCCCAGGTGCTTGTACGACCATGCGCCGATCAGCGCGAAGGCCAGCATCGCAAACAGCACCAGCGGGCGGTTGGACAACGCCCACTCGGAAAGATTGAAGCGGCGCACCGGCTTACTCCCTGGCCTTGGCGGCAGCGGCCGGCGTAGCCGGCTTCAGCACGGGACGGTTCTGCCGGTCCACGGCGATCACCGGCTGACCGGCCCGCAGCAGGTGGCCACCCGCAGCAACCACCCAGTCACCCCCGCTCACGCCCGACAGTACCGGTACCGTCTCGCTGCCAAACGCACCGGTGGTAACCGTTGCGGCCTTCAGCGTGCTGTTGGCCGGATCGACCACCCACACGCTGGCGGCACCATTGGCACCGCGCTGCAGCGCGCCGAGCGGCAGCTGCAGGGTGCCGTGGCGGCCGGCACTGCTGTAGACGCGGGCACTCTGGCCCAGTTCGACGTCGGCCAGCGTATCGGCGGGCAGGCTCACCCGGGTCGCATAGGTGCGTGCCTGCGGATCGGCAGCGGCGGCGATCTCCCGGATCGTGCCCGGCAGGCGCTGGCCGGGGCGGTTCCACAACTCCACCTCGACCGGCTGGCCCACCGCATAGTCGCGGATGGTGGCCTCGGGCAGGTCGATCAGCACTTCGCGGCCACCGTCGGCGGCCAGGTTGAAAATGGTCTGCCCGGCGGACACCACCTGCCCGGCCTCGGCCTCGCGGCTGGCGATCACACCGTCGGCCGGCGCACGCAGCTGTGCGTAGCCGGCCTGGTTGCGCAGCACATCAAGGTTGGCGCGAGCGGCATTGGCCTGGCCCTGCGCGGCCTTGAACGCGGCGGACTGCTGGTCCAGCTGCGAGCGGCTGACCAGCTGCTGGTCGGCCAGCACCTGGTAACGCTTGAGGTCATCGCGGGCGCGCACCAGATCGGCTTCGGCTGCCGCCAGCTGTGCCTGCGAGGCACGGGCCTGCAGCGCGAAGTCGGCCACGTCCAGCTCGGCCAGCACGTCGCCCTTCTTCACCCGTTGCCCGGCATCGACGTGGCGCTTGACCAGGTTGCCGCCAACGCGGAACGACAGCGGACTTTCCTGTCGCGCACGCACCGTACCCGGGAACGCCGCCGGCGCCTGCCCGGCCTGCTCGCCGGGGTGAACCACCAGTACCGGCACGGCCGCCGGCGGCGCCTGTTCCTGCCCCGAACAGGCTGCCAGCGCAGCCATCCACACCATACCGCCCATCCAGCGCACGATCTTCATCGGTCAACGTCCTGAAAACGCAGGGTTGCAACTTAAGGAGGGAGCCGCGACTGCCGGCCCAATTTAATAAACCGGTCGGTATAGTATAAATATCGAACCGCTTGGTCTAGTATTGTCGCGATGAGTTCTCCCACTTCCCGCAAGCCGTCGGCCAAGCCCGCTGCCAAGGCCGCCGGACCCGGGCGCCCCAAGGACCTCGGCAAGCGCGCGGCGATCCTTGAAGCAGCCAAGGCACTGTTCATCGAACAGGGGTATACCGGCGTGAGCATGGACACCATCGCCGCTCAGGCCGGCGTCTCGAAGCTGACTGTGTACAGCCACTTCGGCGACAAGGAAACGCTGTTCTCCGAGGCGGTGCAGTCAAAGTGCATTGAAATGCTGCCCGACGCGTTGTTCGTAGCCGACGCGGACGGCCCGCTGCGCGACCAGCTGATCGGCATCGGTCTGGCCTTCTTTGAACTGATCACCTCCGACGCGGCGATCTCGATCCAGCGCATGATGATGGCGCCGGAGACCGACGAACGCCTGCGCGCGCTGTTCTGGAAAGCCGGCCCCGAGCGTACCTGCGAGGCGCTGGCCGATTTCCTGCGCGCCCGCGCCGAGCGCGGCGAACTGGATATCCCCGACTGTGCTCTGGCCGGCGAGCAGTTCCTGACCCTGGTCAAGGGCGAAGTGCACATGCATATGATGTGCGGCATGCCACTGTCACCCGTGGAATGCGACCCTCTTGCCCACGTGACCGCCAGCATCGACTTCTTCCTGCGCGCCTACGCGCCGCGAGGGGCCGGACCGGCTGAATAACCAAAACTGAACGAACCGGAGGTCGCGATGACTTCCGGCACTGCGACCCCGGCCCCCGGCAGCTGATGCTCTGGGCGCGCCGCCGGCCTCCGGCACCGGTAAAATGGCCGGCCCACTGCGCTGGATTTGAACCTCATGACGATTGATTACGCCCACGCCCGCGAACTGATGGTGGAACAGCAGATCCGTCCCTGGGACGTGCTGGACATCAAGGTGCTCGACGTCCTGGCCCGCCTGCCGCGCGAGGCCTTTGTCGCCGACGCACACCGGGCACTGGCCTACGCCGATGTCGAACTGCCGATCGGCCACGGCCAGAAGATGATGAAGCCGGTCATCGAGGGCCGTACCCTGCAGGCACTGGACCTGCAGCCGGGTGACGAAGTACTGGAAATCGGCACGGGCAGCGGCTTCCTGTCGGCCTGCATCGGCGCGCTGGCGCGCGATGTGCTGAGCCTGGAAATCGACCCGGAGCTGGCCGCCGCTGCGCGTGCCCGCCTGGACGCCTCCGGCCTGGGCAGCAACGTCCGCGTGGAAGTGGCCGATGCCCTGTCCTGGCAGACCGAACGCCGCTTTGACGTGATCTGTGTCACTGGTGCGGTCGACGTGGTGCCGTCACAGTTCGCCTCGTGGCTGCGTCCGGGTGGCCGCCTGTTCGTGATCCACGGCCGCTCGCCGGCGATGGAGGCCCTGCTGGTCAAGGCCGACGGCAGCTCCGAGTCCCTGTTCGAGACCGATATCGATTACCTGCGTGGTGCCGCCCCGGCCCCCCAGTTCCACCTCTGAGTCCAAGGAAGCCGCAATGATCCGCCGATCCCTCGCTGTTGCGCTGGCCACTGCCCTGCTGCCGTTGTCCGCCCATGCCGCCGACCTGCTGCAGGTCTACGAAATGGCCCGCAACGGCGATCCGCAGCTGTCGGCCGCCGAATCGACCCGGCTGTACGACAAGGAAGGCGCCGTGCAGGCGCGTGCCGCCCTGCTGCCGCAGATCAACGGCCAGGCCGCGCTGAACCGCACGCGCAGCGAGCCGAACGCCGACGCCAACTCCGGCTCGTTCACCAACAAGCGCCGCACCTACACGATCGACGGCAGCCAGACGCTGTTCAATTGGACCCAGATCAACAACCTGCGCTCGCAGCGTGAGCTGAGCAAGGCGGCGGACTTCACCCTCGAATCGGCCAACGACAACCTGATCGTGCGCACCTCGGCGGCCTACTTCAACGTGCTGGTGGCGATCGAATCGCTGAACGCCGCACAGACCAATGAAGCGGCCGCGAAGAAGCAGTTCGACTTCGCCGACAAGCGCCTGGAAGTGGGCCTGGCGCCGATCACCGACGTGCACGAAGCACGCGCCCAGTACGACCAGGCGCGCGCCAACACCATCATTGCGCAGAACACCCTGGCCGATAACTACCAGGCCCTGACCGAACTGACCGGCCAGCCGGTGACCAACCTGCGTGGCCTTCCGACGGACTTCCGCCCGGAAGTGCCGGCCAACCGCGGCAACATTGACGAGCTGGTGCAGCAGGCCACCACCCAGAATCCGGCGCTGAAGGCGCAGGAGCTGAAGGTCAGTGCCGCCGAAGCCGGCGTGCAGGCTGCCCGTGGTGGTCATTACCCGACCCTGTCGCTGGGCGGCAGCTGGGGCAAGAGCGCCACCTGGGGCGACAGCACCGGTGCCGGATCGCTGTCGCCGGATGCGCGCACCAACAGCATCGGCCTGACCTTGAGCGTGCCGATCTTCTCCGGTGGTGCCACCCAGTCCGGCGTGCGCCAGGCGCTGGCGCAGCGTGACATCGCCCAGGACGGCTACGAGCAGCAGAAGCGTGCCCTGGATCGCAATACCCGCAATGCCTACCAGACCCTGGTGCAGGGCATCAGCGAGGTGGAAGCGCGCCGCCTGGCGGTGGTCTCGGCGCAGAGCGCGTACGACGCTTCGCAGGTCGGCCTGGAAGTCGGTACCCGTACCGTGCTGGATGTGATCCAGAACCAGCGCATCCTGTTCTCGGCGCAGCTGGACTATGCCCAGGCCCGCTACACCTTCCTGCAGAACCGCCTGCTGCTGAGCCAGTCGCTGGGTGCGCTGGACGTGGCCGAACTGCAGGACGTCAATCGACTGCTGACCCAGGACGCGGGCAACCCGGCCACGACCACGCACTGAGTCGTCGCCCCTGCAACGAAAAAGCCACCCGCGAGGGTGGCTTTTTTGCAGGTGGTGCATCCACGCGCGCGTCCCCGGCGTGGCCCCACGAACCGTCAGCCCGGCCATGCGCGCAGGCGTTCCAACGCCGCAAGCACGCACAGCGCGGCTGCCAAGGGGGCCAGCATCGACATCATCAGCCCGCAGCCGGCTGCGCCTTGCCGGGTGTCATCCCGACGCCGCAGCACCGCCAGGCACAGCGCCGCCATCACCACCAGCGTCGCTGGACCCGGCAGCGCCGGCAAGGTGCCCTGCGGCAGCCACAGCACCAGCATCACCGCCGGCAGCCCAACCACCATTGCGCTCAGGCGCGTGCGGGATCGTCCCGCCGCGTCAGCTGCGCGGAGCCACAACGATGTGGCCAACCGGACGGCCAGCATCAGCAGCACCAACTGCAGGGCGGCCAGGCCCGCTGCCCCGGCCAGGGGCAACAATGGCAGCATCCACTGCAACTGGGGATGCACCTGCAGCGCCACGGCCAGTGGCCGGGTACTGGCGAGCGCGGAAAACTCGACCAGCCCGGCCTGCAATGCTGCCAGCACGATCAGCAGCAGCATCGCCAGCAACGAGACCAGCGCCAGCACCGCCGGCTGCCACATCGCGCCCTGGCGGCGCAGCGCAGGAAAGCCCAGTGCCAGGCCCACGCTGGCAAATATGCCCAGCAGCGGCACCGCAGCCGCCAGGACGCCCCCCAGCCCGAAGCGATATGGCGCCGTCGCCGGAGGCAGCCAGGGAACCCAATGCCCGTAGTGCACGTGACGCGCCGCCAGCGCCAGCAGCAGCACCCCCACACCGATCTTCACCGTCAGCAGCGCACAAGCCGCCAGGGCCACACCCCGCGGCGGCAGCAACGCGAGCGCGGTCAACATCAGCAGACCCACGGCCGCCGCCACCTGCACGGGCAGCCAGTCGTTGGCATGGAGGCCTCCGGTAGCCAGCACGGCATGTACATGGCGGGCCATGGACTGTGCCGCGCCCGCCGTGGTCGCCATCAGCTCAAGCAACAGGATCGCGCCCAGAACAATGGCCACCCGTGGCCCCCAGCTGGCGGCCAGCAGCCCGTACAGGCCATTGGCCGCCGGCAGTCGCAGCACCAGATCCTGCAGGCAGCACAGCACCAGGCCAGCCCCCAGTGCGGCCAGCAACAGGCTCAGCACGATGGCGGGGCCCGCCTGTGCCGCCGTGTGCTGGCCCACCAGCGCGATCACACTGCCGCCCACCAGCAGCGTCAGTGCCACCACAGCCAGGTGGTCCATCCCCAAGCGCGCCCCACCGGTGCCGTCCCTGCCCCTGTCGCCGTCCATCGCAAGTTCCCTTGATATCCGCCCAAGCGCGGTCGACAGCAGGCTGGCAGCCTGCGTCGTCCTGCGGAATCGGAATCGGTGCTGCGTGCGCCACGATGTGATGGCAGGCACGCTGCCATCGGCAGGGTCGGTCCAGCAACGACAGAAAAATCGTCGCTAAGCAGAATTGATGAAGTTGATCACGACAACGCTGCGCAGCGCCGCCGACGCAGCAACGCCGGGATCACTCGCGCGGTGGTGGCAGATGCGGTGCGACCAGCGCAAGCGTGCGCTGCAGCGCGCCACGGCCATTGCTGACCAACGTGCAACCCGCACGCGCCATGTCTTCGCGGGCCTGCGCATCTTCAAGCAGATGCTGCAGCAGGTCGCCCACCGCCTGCGCATCTTCGCCGATCAGCAGCGCACCGGCCTCGCGCATGCGCCGGGAGATTTCCGCGAAGTTGTGCAGGTGCGGGCCGGTCACCGCCGCGGTTCCCATCGCAGCGGGCTCCAGCAGGTTGTGGCCACCGATGGCCTGCAGGCTGCCGCCGACGAAGGCGACCTGGGCGCAGGCGTAGAACGGCATCAGCTCGCCGAGGGTATCGATGACGAACACGTCTGTGGCGGCGTGCGGCCACTGGTCCACGCGGCGGGTCGCCACGCTCCAGCCCTGTTCGCGCGCCAGCGCTTCCACCTTCGCGAAACGTTCGGGATGGCGCGGTGCCCACAGCAGCAGCAGATCCGGATGCTGCTGGCGCAGGCGCCGGTGCAGGTCGATCACCGCCTGTTCTTCGCCATCATGGGTACTGGCGGCGATCCATACCGGGCGCGCACCCGGCACCCGTGCATGGAACTGTTCGACGAAGCCCTGCACGTCCGGCGTGGTGATGTCGAACTTCAGGTTGCCCAGTGCCTGCACCTGGCCGGGCTCCGCCCCCAGCTGCACGAAGCGCTCGGCATCGTCCTGCGACTGCGCGGCCACGCAGGTGACGGTGCGCAGGGCGCGGCGGATCAATGCGGCCAGCAGCCGGTAGCCGCGCAGCGAACGCGCCGACAACCGGGCATTGAGGATGTAGACCGGAACACCACGGTCACGGCAGCCGAACAGCATGTTCGGCCACAACTCGGTTTCCAGGATCAGCGCCAGGCTGGGCTGGAAATGGCCGAGGAAGCGGTTGACGCTGCCCGGCACGTCGTACGGCAGGTAGACATGGTCCAGCGCGTCGCCCCAGAGCGCACGCACGCGCTCGGAGCCGGTCGGAGTGATGGTGGTGATGACCCAGCGGATGTCCGGGCGCTGCTGGCGAAGGGCATTGACCAGCGGCGCGGCGGCATTGACCTCGCCCACCGAGACCGCGTGCAGCCACACCCGCGGCTGGCCGGTCGGCTGCGGATAGGAGGCGTAGCGTTCGTCCCAGCGCCGGAAGTACTCACGGACCCGGAAGCCGCGCCAGACCAGGTGGTACACGGTGATCGGCAGCAGGATGTAGAGCACGACCGAGTACAGGCCGCGCAGGATCCATTCGACAGGGTCTTTACGCATGCGGCAAGGATACGGGAGCCCCCCGGGAAAGACACGCGGCCGCCTTGGTAGAATGGCCCCATGTCAGATGCCTCCACCGCCGTCCGCCCGTCGCTGCGCGATCCGCGCAACTGGCCGATGTTCGCCGCCATGCTCGGCGCCTTCGCCATCGCCCGCCTGCCGTGGATGCTGCAGCGCGCGCTGGGCCGGGGCGTCGGCTGGATCACCTGGCGCCTGCTCGGCAGCCGCCGCCGCGCCGCCGAGGTCAACCTGCAGCTGTGCTTCCCCGAGAAGGACGAAGCGTGGCGGCAGCGCCTGGTGCGCGACAGTTTCGATGCGCTGGGCGTCGGCGTGTTCGAGTGCATCCGCGCCTGGTGGGGCAGCATCGACAGCATCCGCCCGCAGGTACGGATCGAAGGCCTGGAACACCTGCGGCAGATGCAGGCCGAAGGCCGCGGCGTCCTGCTGGTCTCCGGCCACTTCATGACCCTGGAAATGTGCGGCCGCCTGCTGTGCGACTACGTCGATCTTTCAGGCATGTACCGCAAGCACAAGAACCCGGTGTATGAGTGGGCGGTGAAGTTCGGCCGCCTGCGCTATGCCAAGGCGATGTTCGCCAACGAGGACATCCGCGCGACCGTGCGCCACCTGAAGAAGGGCGGCTTCCTCTGGTACGCGCCAGACCAGGACATGCGGGGCAAGGACACCGTGTTCGTGCCGTTCTTCGGCCACACCGCTTCGACCATCACCGCCACCCATCAGTTGGCACGCATGACCGGCTGTGCGGTGATTCCGTACTTCCACCGTCGCGAAGGCGGAAAGTACTTCCTGAAGATCGGCGCGCCGCTGGAGAACTTCCCCAGCGAGGATGTGGAAGCCGATACCACCCGGGTCAACCAGGCCATCGAGGCGATGGTGCGAGAGGCTCCCGACCAGTACCTGTGGATCCACCGCCGCTTCAAGCGCCAGCCCGGCGGCCGGAGCGATTTCTACAAATAGCCGGATGCGGTGGAAGGGCCGGCGTCCTCGCGGTAGTCGCCAACCTTGGTTGGCGCCGGATGAACCGAGGCCGGTCCCGGGGAGCCCACCAAGCTTGGCAACTACTGCATCGGCGGAGATTCGTCCGATTCGCGGGCCAGCAGACTGCCGGCGAACAGGGCCGCCAGCAGCACGGTCAGGCCACCCCAGAACGCGGAATAGAACGCCAGGTGCGTATTGAGCGGGAACACCGTGACCGCCAGCGCCAGCATCGCCGGTCGGGCCCGATCACGCGCAGCCGCCGGAGCATAGCGCCAGGCCCGCCAGGCCTGCGCCACCGCCGCCAACCACAGCAGCAGGCCCAGAACGCCGGTCTCGGCAAGGATTTCCAGCACGATCTGGTGGGCGTGCAACGCCGGTTGGTTGCCCCACACGGCGGGGCCCTCATCTGACACGCAGGCCGGATACGCATCGCGGAAGCCGCGCGCACCGACACCGTTGACCGGATGTTCCTCGATCATGCACACCGCCGCGGTCCAGATGCGCGCGCGGCCCGAAAGCGCCTCGTCAACGCCCTGCCCGTCTTCGTTCCATGCCTGTGCCGTGCGCGCAACACGCTCGCGCAGCTGCGGCACGCCCGCTGTCAGTGCGGCCGTGCCCAGCGCTGCCACCAGGGCCAGCAGCAGCAGCCGCTTCCAGCCGAACTGGCGCACGCCGCTGTAGGCCAGCACCAGCACAAAGGTGATCCACGAGGCGCGCGAGCCTGCCAGCAGCAGCACGCATCCCAGTGCGGCAGCGGCCAGCAACCACCCTGCATTGCCGAAACGCCGTGCCATCGGCAGCAGCAGGAACGGTGACAGGCTGGCCAGCACCTGGCCGAATTTCAGATTGCAGGGCCCGAGCGCGCCACTGAGGCGGTCGGCCAGTGCGGCTTCGTCGGCCGGGCACAACGCGTGGCCACTCACGGCCAGCTTCAGGTGTTCCAGCGACCAGAACCACGGGCTGGTGCCAGCCAGGGCCTGCACCAGCGCATCCAGCGTCCACGCGCCGGTGATCAGCGCCAGGCCACCGAAGGTCAGGCGCCGCCGTTCCGGCGTGGCCACCGCGATCGCCACCAGCCACATGAAGGGCAGGTAGCGCAGTCCGGCGGCCGCCTTGGTCCACGAGGCCGAAGGGTCGATCGCATCGATGGCCGAAAACGCCTGCGGCAGCCAGTAGCCGAGGAACAGGATCGAGGTCAGCGCCCACGCCGCCGTGCTCAACAGGTGCGGGCGGCGCTGCAGCCGGCGCATCACCATGCGCGCAGCAGCATAGAGCGCGCCAAGGCCCAGCACGGTTTCGGCAATGCCCGGCAGCGGCCACATCGCCACGTACGCCAGCACCCACCAGGGCGCCCAGCGCCCGGCACGGTCGTCGCGCACGATGGCCGCGGGGTCAGCCGGCGAGATCGGCATAGAGGCGGAGGGTATCGCGCTGCATGGCCTGCAGGGTAAACGGGATGCGGGTCGGCAGGGACGGCGGCTGCGCCAGCAGGGCCAGCGCGCGTTCACCCAGCGCGCGCGCGTCGCCGAGCGGCACCGCACCGCTGGGCTGCAGCTGCTGCAGCAGTTCGCCGACGCCACCATGGTCCCAACCCAGCACCGGGCGGCCGACCGACAGCGCCTCGACCACGGTGCGGCCAAAGGCTTCCGGCTTGTCCGACAGCTGCAGCACCAGATCGCTGGCGGCGTAGGCCTGGGCGATGCGGACGGTAGGCGTGCTGATCTGTACGGCCTCGGCCACGCCCAGTACCGCGGCCTGGCGGCGCAGGTCAGCCACGTAGGCCTCGCGCCCGGGTTCGTCGGTGCCCAGCATCCACAGCTGGGCAGGCACGCCGGCGGCACGCACGTCGGCCAGCAGCTGCAGCGCGTGGGCGTGCCCCTTCAGCCGGGTGCCGCGCCCCGGCAGCAGCAGCAGCGGGCCTTCGACCTGGGCCAGCCACGGGTAGTCGGCCGCCAGGGCCAGCCGTGGGCGGCGGTCGGCGCGCGCCACGCGCGGGAACTGGCCGACATCCACACCCCGCGGTATGACCTGCAGGTTGTCTTCCGGCACCGTCGGGTAGTGGCGCTGCACGTAGGCGCGCACGGTGTTGGAGACGCAGATCACGCGTTCGCCACTGGTCATCACCGCGCTGTAGCGGCTGGGCGAGTTCAACCCGTGCACGGTGGTCACCCAATGCGGGCGCTGTGCGGCGGGCATGGCGCGGATCGCGTACAGGCCCAACCAGGCCGGCAGCCGCGAACGGGCATGCACGATGTCCGCGCCCACTTCGGCAAACAGCCGACGCAGGGTCGGCAGATGGCGCAGGGTCAGCACCGACTTCCGGCCGATGTCCAGGGAGAGGTGCTCGGCACCGCTGTCCAGCAGCGGCTGCACCAGGCGGCCACCGGCAGACACCACCAGCGCGCGATGGCCGGCGGCAACCAGGGCCGCAGCGATTTCCAGGGTCGAGCGCTCGACACCACCGGAGTGCAGCGCCGGCAGCAACTGCACCACGGTCAATCGGCGCATCGAAGGGGCCGCCGTTAGTCGGCCAGCACGAACACGGACCCGCAGTACGGGCACTGCGCTTCGCCGTTGGGCTCGTCTTCGATCGGCAGGTACACGCGCGGATGCGAGTTCCACAGCGCCATTTCCGGGGTCGGGCAGCTCAACGGCAGATCGCTGCGGTGCACGGTGTAGCGCTTCTCGGCGTTGGCGGGCGCGGTGGCGGTATGGCTCATGGCGGATTCGGTGAACGGGTTGCGAGGCCCGTGATTCTAGCATCTGGGCCGCAACGACATTGCGCCGCAACGGGCCTCTACGCGCTCCTGCGAAGGTCGCGTAGCTGCGCGCGGCACGCGGCGCGATGGCCGCCACGGGAATTCTGCGGCTGTTCCCGCAGGTGGGCTCACCAGAATCGGCTCCAGCGATATTTTCCGCATTTGGATCGAACTAAATGGCACTTGTCAGCGCGCGGCGGCTGTTGCAGGATCGGGCCAGGTCGCACCCCGACCGACCCAATCCAACCCGATCGCATGGCCCGCCCCCACCGGACCGGCATCGCCTCTTCCACTGCCAGCCTGGCGGGCGGAGCGATGCTGTCCGTGGTATCCGCCGATGCGGGTTCGCCCGCCGCCAGCCCTTCCGGGAGACCCTTGCATGACCCTGTCCGATCCGCGCCGCGCCCTGCTTCCGCTCGCCCTGGCCCTGGCCTGTGCGACCCCTGCGATGCCGGTGCTGGCGCAGGGGCTGCAGACCTCGTTCGAACCGGGCGAACCTGCCCCGGCGCAGGCCACCGGTGCGCTTCAGGTCACGATCGGCAATGGACCGGCCGCGCCCTACGCCGCCAAGCGCAACGCCGGCTACAGCGGCCTGCATGCGCTGCGCTACAGCAGCGAAGGCGGCAGCGCGCGGCGCGAACTGTTCAAGGCCGACCTGCCCATCGAGGCCGATACCACGCTGTCGTGGCTGGTGCTGCCGGAAATCGTCGGCAAGGACACCGTCGCCTCGACCTATGTATCGCTGGATCTGCTGCTGGACGATGGCAGCCGCGTTTCGGCCGGTGCGGCACGCGACCAGCATGGCGTGGCGATCGGCGCGCGGGCGCAGGGCGAATCGAAGACGCTGTACCCGCAGCAGTGGGCCCGCAAGGCGGTGCGGCTGGGCGACGTGCCCACGCTGAAGGGCCGCCGCGTGGTGGCGATCGAGCTGGAGGTGGCCAGTGCCGAGGGCGCGCCGGTCTCTGGCTGGATTGATGACGTGCGCCTGGATGCCCAACCGCGGCAGCGGCCGCAGCGCGTCTCCGACTGGGTGCTGACCACCCGCGGCACCCAGGCCAACGGCACCTTCTCGCGCGGCAACAATTTCCCGGCCACGGCGGTGCCGCACGGGTTCAACTTCTGGACCCCGGTGACCGACGCCGGCGCACTGAACTGGCTGTACCGCTGGAACGAACAGAACGATGCGCAGAACCGCCCGCAGCTGCAGGCGCTGGCACTCAGCCACCAGCCCAGCCCGTGGATGGGCGACCGCCAGACCTTCCAGGTGATGCCCTCGGCCAGCCGTGGCGTGCCGGACGCCGACCGCCGCAAGCGCGCGCTGTCGTTCGACCGCCGTCATGAAAGCGCGCGCCCCTACCGCTACGACGTGCGCTTCGACAATGGCATCGCTGCTGCCATCGCACCGACCGACCATGCCGCGCTGTTCCGCTTCGAGTTCCCCGAGGGCGGTGACGCCAACCTGCTGTTCGACAATGTCGATGCGCGTGGCGGCCTGACCCTGGACACGGCCACGCAGACCCTCAGCGGCTATACCGATACGCGCAGCGGCCTGTCCAACGGCGCCAGCCGCATGTACGTGGTGGCCAGCTTCGACAAGCCGTGGCGCAGCAGCGGCCGCCTCGAGACCGGCCGCCCGACCGGTTACATCAAGTTCGATGCCGGCAGCGACCGGCAGGTGACGATGCGCATCGCCACCTCGCTGATCTCGCTGGAACAGGCGCGTCACAACCTGGCGCTGGAAATCTCCGCCGCCGACACGCTGGAAAGCGTGGCCGGCCGTGCGCAGGATGCATGGGACGCGCGCCTGGCCCGCTTCGACATCGGCGATGCCAGTGACGACCAGAAGACCACGCTGTACTCCAGCCTGTACCGGCTGTACCTGTACCCCAACTCCGGCCACGAGAATGCCGGCAGCGCGGCCGCGCCTGACTGGCGCTACGCCAACCAGGCCAGCGCCAGCGACGACAACACCGAGGGCAGCGCGAACCGCAGCTTCACCGGCGTGCGCGATGGCAAGGTGTTCGTCAACAACGGCTTCTGGGACACCTTCCGCACCACCTGGCCGGCCTATGCACTGTTCACGCCCGACGATGCCGGGCAGATGGTGCAGGGCTTCATCGAGCAGTACCGAGCCGGTGGCTGGATCGCACGCTGGTCGTCGCCGGGCTACGCCGACCTGATGGTCGGCACCAGTTCGGACGTGGCCTTCGCCGATGCGTGGCTGAAGGGCATCGGCGGCTTCGATCCGGCCGAGGCCTACGCCGCCGCGCTGAAGAACGCGACCGTGGTCCCCCCCGACCGCCATGTCGGCCGCAAGGGCATGGACCGTTCGACCTTCCGTGGCTACGCCAGCGCGGACGTGCACGAAGGCATGTCGTGGACGATGGAAGGCGCACTGAATGACTTCGGCATCGCCAACATGGCCGAGGCCCTGGCCAGGCGCGCGACCACGCCGGCCGCACGCGAGCGCTACAGCACCGAGGCCGACTACTTCCGCCATCGCGCCGCCAGCTACGCGACGATGTTCGATCCGGCCGCCGGCTTCTTCCAGGGCCGCAAGGCCGATGGCCAGTGGCGCGTGGACGCCAGGGCCTACGACCCGCGCGTGTGGGGCCACGACTACACCGAATCCAATGGCTGGACCTTCGCCTTCACCGCCGCCCACGATGGCGAAGGACTCGCCGCGCTCTATGGTGGCCGTGACAAGCTGGCAGCGAAGCTGGATACCTTCTTCTCCACGCCGGAAACCGCCGACCCCGCGTTTGCCGGATCCTACGGCGGCACCATCCACGAGATGACCGAGGCGCGCGACGTGCGCATGGGCATGTACGCGCACAGCAACCAGCCGGCGCACCACATCCCATGGATGTACCTGTACGCCGGGCAGCCGTGGAAGACCCAGCAGCACGTGCGCGAGATCCTGTCGCGGCTGTACGTCGGCAGCGAGATCGGCCAGGGCTATCCGGGCGACGAGGACAACGGCGAGACCTCCGCGTGGTACGTGCTGGCCTCGCTGGGCCTGTACCCGCTGCGCATGGGCGCCCCGGAGTACGTGATCGGTTCGCCGGCCTTCCAGCACGCACGGGTGGAACTGCAGGGCGGCGCGGTGCTGACCGTGAACGCGGCCAACAACTCACGCGAGAACGTCTACGTGCAGTCGCTGAAGATCAATGGCAAGCCGTGGACGAAGACCTGGGTGCCGCACGAGCTGATCGCCAAGGGCGCGACGCTGGACTTCGTGATGGGGCCGCAGCCGTCGCGCTGGGGCAGCGGCGTGGATGACGTGCCGCGCTCGCTGACCGCGCGGGGCCAGCGCCCGCAGCTGCTGCACGACCTGCTCGGCAGTGGCGCCAAGGCGACGCTGGCCGATGGCCGCGCCCTGCCGGCGCTGGTCGATGACGATGCGGCCACCACCGTCGGCCTGGGCGGCGGCGCAACCATCGCACTGACCGGCCTGGGCGACGGCGCGCCGACCATGTATACGCTCACCAGCGGTGACGGTCGCATCCAGGGCGGCGAATGGACGCTGGAAGCGCGCAGTGGCAACGGCCGCTGGATGGTGATCGACCAGCGCAGCGGCGAAGCGTTCGAGTCTGCCCGCCAGACCCGACCGTTCCGCATCGCCAAACCCGGTCGTTACAGCGAGTATCGGCTGCGCCTGGCCGCACCGGGCCGGCTGCCGCTGGCGGAGATCGAACTGTTGGCGCCCAGCGCCGTACAATGAGCCCCATGCGCTACCGTCTGCTGCCTCTGGCCCTTGTTGCCCTTTCCTTCTCCAGCTTCGGCCAGACCCAGGCCTTTGATGCGCAGCTGACCCGCGACGGCGTGACGCTGAACTACCAGGACGCCCGTGGCGCCCTGGCCGCGCCGCAGCGCAAGCGGATCATCGATACGTTCTACTTCGCCTACCTGCGCGAACGTGCGGACTTCCACCCGGCCGCGCCGTCGATGGTGCGCATCGTGATCGACCCGGCCTACACCGGGATCGCCTTCGTCGGTGACAAGGACCAGGCCGCAACGATCACCATCAACCCGGGTTGGCTGGCGCAGCACCCCAACGACATCGACCTGGTCACCCATGAGGCCATGCACATCGTGCAGGGCTATCCGGGCTATGGCGACGCACGGGTGCCGGGTTGGCTGGTGGAGGGCATCGCCGACTACGCACGCGACCGCTACGGCATGGACAATGCCGCTGCGGGCTGGGCACTGCCGGGCAAGGTCGAGAAGGGGCAGAACTTCGACAGCGGCTACCGTGTCACCGGTGCGTTCCTGAAATGGGCCGACGCCGAACATCCGGGCCTGGTGCTGGCACTGGACAAGGCCCTGCGCGACGGCCGCTATGCACCGGCGCTGTGGCAGAAGCACACCGGCAAGGCACTGCCGGCGCTGTGGGCGCAGTACGCCAAGCCGCGTTCCGACGCTCCGCCGCCGGCCCCTGCACGCCGCGGCAAGCGGCGCTGACGCCCCCGCTGTCGCCGGCGCCTCAGCGCGACTGCACGAAACCGGCGTACAGCGCGAACAGCTGCTGGAAGTACCGCCGCGCCACTCGATTGCGCATGACACCCTCGCCGATGGGAAGTTGGTCGGGCCCAGGGTGGGAAGGCCGGTCCGGTCCCTTCCCACGGCCGGGCCGCGTGGGCGTATTGGGCCGCAGCGGCGTTGCAGGGAAATGACCGCCGGACTGCAATTCATCGGGTAGCGCCGGGCCATGCCCGGCGGAATGCGAGAAGCGCCGCGCTGCGCGCTCGCCGGGCATGGCCCGGCGCTACCCGATCCCGTTTCCGCTGCGCGGAAACAAAAACGCGCCCCGTGGGGCGCGTTTCCGCAGCTGTCGCTGGAAAGAAGGCTTATGCCTTCTTTTCCGCTTCCAGCTGCTTCCTGATCTGCGCATCGACCGCCGCAATGGCGGTCATGTTCAGGATCCGGCGCGAGGTCGCGCTGGTGGTCAGGATGTGCACCGGCTTGTTCACGCCCATCAGGATCGGGCCGATCGCCACGCCGTCGGTGAACACGCGCACCAGGTTGTAGGCGATGTTGGCCGCTTCCAGGTTCGGCAGCACGAACAGGTTGGCGCGGCCCTGCAGGGTCGAGCCCGGCAGCAACTTCTGGCGCAGCGCTTCATCCCATGCGGTGTCGCCCTGCATTTCGCCATCCACGTTCAGGCGCGGGTTGCGCTTGAGCAGCAGCTCGCGCACCTGGCGCATCTTCAGCGCATCCTTCGAATCATGGCTGCCGAAGTTGGAGTGCGACAGCAGCGCCACCTTCGGCTCGATGCCGAACAGCTTCATGCGATAGGCCGCCTGCAGGGTCGCCTCGCACAGCTGCTCGGCGGTCGGATCTTCCTGCACGTGGGTATCGACGAAGAAGAACACGCCCTGCTGGTTGATCACGCCGGTCATCGCCGAGGTCGAGGTGACCTTCGGCTCCAGCGGCAGCACGCTGCGCACGTAGCCCAGCTTCTTGTGGAAGCGGCCGACGATGCCGGTCAGCATCGCATCGGCTTCGCCACGGGCGACCATCACCGCTGCGATCAGGGTCGGGCGCGAACGCATCAGGTTCTTCGCCGCGGCCACGGTCACGCCACGGCGCCCGGTCAGGCCGTGGTAATACTGCCAGTATTCGTTGAAGCGCGGGTCGTCGTTGATGTTGGTGACTTCAACGTTCTCGCCGATCTTCAGGCGCAGGCCGAGGCGCTCGATGCGCGACTCGATCACTTCCGGGCGACCGATCAGGATCGGATGCGCCAAGCCGTCATCGACCACGTTCTGCACCGCCTGCAGCACCACTTCCTCTTCGCCCTCGGCGTACACCACGCGCTGCTTGTCGCTGCGCGCGCGGTCGTACACCGGCTTCATCATCAGGCTGGTGCGGTAGACGAACTGGGCCAGCTTGTCGCGGTAGGCGCCCATGTCCTCGATCGGGCGCGAAGCCACGCCCGAATCCATCGCGGCCTGGGCCACGGCGGCCGACAGTTCCACCAGCAGGCGGCGGTCGAACGGGCGCGGGATCAGGTATTCACGGCCGAAGCTCGGGGTCTCGCCGCCGTAGGCCGAGCCCATGTCGGTGGCCGCGCGGCGCGCCAGCGCGGCGATGGCGCGCACGCAGGCGATCTTCATTTCCTCGTTGATCGCGGTGGCGCCCACGTCCAGCGCACCACGGAACAGGTACGGGAAGCACAGCACGTTGTTGACCTGGTTCGGGTAGTCCGAACGGCCGGTGCCGATGATCGCGTCCGGACGCGCAGCGCGCGCCACCTCCGGCATGATTTCCGGGGTCGGGTTGGCCAGCGCGAAGATCACCGGGTCCGGCGCCATGGTCTTGACCATGTCGGCGGTCAGGATGCCCGGTGCCGACAGGCCCAGGAAGATGTCCGCGCCGTCGACGATCTCGGCCAGGGTGCGCTTGTCGGTGTCGCGCGCATAGCGCTGCTTTTCCGGGTCCAGGTCGGTACGACCGGTGTGGATCACGCCCTCGCGGTCGAAGGCCAGGATGTTCTCCGGCTTCAGGCCCAGCTGGACCAGCATGTTCACGCAGGAAATGCCGGCCGCGCCCATGCCCGTGGTCGCCAGCTTCACTTCCTCGATCTTCTTGCCGGTGATCGCCATCGCGTTGAGCACGGCCGCGCCGACGATGATCGCCGTGCCGTGCTGGTCGTCATGGAACACCGGGATCTTCATGCGCTCGCGCAGCTTGCGCTCGACCACGAAGCACTCCGGCGCCTTGATGTCTTCCAGGTTGATGCCGCCGAAGGTCGGTTCCAGCGAGGCGATGATGTCGACCAGCTTGTCCGGGTCGGTTTCATCCACTTCGATGTCGAACACATCGATGCCGGCGAACTTCTGGAACAGCACGCCCTTGCCTTCCATCACCGGCTTGCCGGCCAGCGCGCCGATGTTGCCCAGGCCCAGCACCGCGGTGCCGTTGGAGATCACCGCCACCAGGTTGCCGCGGGCGGTCAGCTCGCTGGCCTGCTGCGGGTCGGCCTTGATCGCTTCACAGGCATACGCCACGCCCGGCGAATACGCCAGCGACAGGTCGCGCTGGGTCAGCATGGGCTTGGTAGCGGAAACCTTGATCTTTCCCGGCGGGGACATCCGGTGGTAATCGAGGGCGGCCTGTTTGAAATCTTCGTTGGACATCGATGTGGGTTACATGAATGGGCAGAAGGGACAGGGGATCATACCCCCGTTGGAGCGTCTGGACCTGTCGCTATCCTGTCGCAACCATGCTGCGACCGCACAATTCAGTACCGTATGCGACGGGAGCCCAGACCAGCATCGGCGCTGACCATGACAGCCATGGGACGCCCTGAAACGCCGCGGGGCCGTACCACTGACGTGACCGGCCCCGCGGTACCACACACCTGGATCAGCCCTTGGCCGGCAGCGCCTCGGGCAGCGCATCGACCGGCGGCGGCAGTTCGCTCTCGCGGCCATCCAGCGCCAGCTGCAGGCGGTTGCGGTCCAGCGCGCCTTCCCAGCGCGAGACCACCACGGTGGCCACCGCATTGCCGATGAAATTGGTCAGCGAGCGGCATTCGCTCATGAAGCGGTCCACGCCCAGGATCAGCGCCATGCCAGCCACCGGCACCTCCGGCACCACGGCCAGGGTGGCGGCCAGGGTGATGAAGCCGGCACCGGTGACGCCGGCCGCGCCCTTGGAGCTGAGCATGGCGACCAGCAGCAGGGCGATCTGGTGGCCCAGGGTCAGTTCGGTATTGGTGGCCTGGGCGATGAACAGCGCCGCCAGGGTCATGTAGATGTTGGTACCGTCCAGGTTGAACGAGTAACCGGTCGGCACCACCAGGCCCACCACCGACTTGCTGCAGCCGGCGCGTTCCATCTTCTCCATCAGCGACGGCAGCGCCGACTCCGAGGAGGAGGTGCCCAGCACCAGCAGCAGTTCGGCCTTCAGGTAACGGGCCAGCTTGAACACCGAGAATCCGCACAGGCGGCAGACCAGGCCCAGGATCACCGCCACGAACAGGAACGCGGTGAGGTAGAACGAGCCCACCAGCCAGGCCAGGTTGATCAGTGAGCCGACGCCATACTTGCCGATGGTGAAGGCGATCGCGCCGAAGGCACCGATCGGGGCGGCCTTCATCAGGATGTGCACCAGCTTGAACACCGGGGCGACCAGCGCCTCCAGGAAGTTCACGATCGGCCTGCCTTTCTCGCCCACCGAGGCCAGCGCGATGCCGAACAGCACCGCGATGAACAACACCTGCAGGATGTTGCCATCGACGAAGGCGCTCACCAGCGTCTTCGGGATGATGTCCATCAGGAAGCCGACCAGGGTCAGGTCATGCGACTTCTCGACGTAGCCGTGCACTGCAGTCTGGTCCAGCTCGGCCGGGTTGATGTTCATGCCCGCGCCGGGCTGCACCACGTGCGCCACGATCATGCCGACGATCAGCGCCAGCGTGGAGAAGAACAGGAAGTACGCCATCGCCTTGGCAAACACCCGGCCCACCGTGCGCAGGTGGGTCATGCCGGCGATGCCGGTGACGATGGTCAGGAAGATCACCGGTGCGATGATCATCTTCACCAGGTTGATGAAGGCATCGCCCAGCGGCTTCATCTTTTCGCCCACCAACGGTTCGTAGTGGCCGAGGATGGCGCCGAGGACGATCGCCACGATCACCTGGAAGTACAGCTGGCGATAGATCGGCAACGGTTTTGCAGGCACCGCTGCTGCGGTCGGGATGTGCATGGCGGACTCCGGAAGGGGCGTTTTCAGGCACGTACGGTCCCGGGACTGCACGGGAACCGTTACCGTGGAAACTGATCGCAGGTCCTGTACAGCACGCACAGGGGTGCGACCAATGGACGCCTTTGTACGCGCCAGGCACGCCGGCGCAGATAACCTATTGGTACTAGCCCCCCGGTTCAGGTGGCACAGGTGCCTACACTGGCGCCGCACCGCCCATAAACGGGAAGGCCGGTGGCCCGGGCTGAACGGCTGGGCATGTCCCTGCGAAAGTTTCGGCCCCTGCGGCCGTTGATGTCCTGTCCACACGCAATCTGAGAGAGCCGCACCCAACATGCGCCCGAATCCCACCTTGCTGGCCCTGTCGCTGGCCGCCCTACCCGCCTTCGCTTCGGCTGCGGATTTCGACAACTGGCCGACCAGGTACACCTTCGGGGATGGCACCGAGCTGGCGGCCACCGCCAACATCGCCTACGACTACAACGACTTTTCCTCGGCCAGTGGCCTCGAGGACGACGACGCCGTGCGCCGCAAGGAATTCGGTGCGACGCTGAAGAAGAAGGGCGTGTACGACGCGATGGTCTACTACGACTTCCAGGCCGATACCTGGCTGGACGTGTTCGTGCGCTTCGAGAGCAAGGCCTTCTTCGGCCGCGACATCGGCCGCTTCCGCTTCGGCTACATGAAGACCCCGGTCGGCCTGGACGCGAACACGTCCTCGCGTGCCGGCAGCTTCCTGGAAACCTCGCTGCCGGTGCAGGCCTTCTACGAAGGTCGCCGTACCGGTGTGGAATGGGTGCTGGAGCGCCCGCAGTACCTGCTGCAGGCCGGCGCCTATGGCGGCAAGGACCTGCAGGGCGACAACCCCGGCACCACCCAGGCGGTGCGTGCGGTGTGGACGCCGGTGAAGGCACCGGGTGACGTTATCCACCTGGGCCTGGCCTACTCGCAGGAGAACCCACGCGGCTACAGCGATGGCCGCGATGTGCACCACGAGGCCAGCGCCCGCCTGCGCGCGCGCCCGGAAGCCGGCCTGACCGACATCCGCTACGTCGATTCCGGCGCGCTGGTCACCGCCGACCAGATCCGCCGCACCGGCCTGGAAGGCATCTGGATCCATGGCCCGTTCTCGCTGCAGGCCGAAGCGCTGCGCGCGACGGTCACCCGCCATGACGGCAAGCCCGACTTCACCGGCAGCGGCCAGTACGCGATGGCCAGCTGGGTGCTGACCGGCGAATCGCGCCCGTACAACGCTGGCGCGGTGGCCAACATCAAGCCGGCGCACAACTACGGTGCAGTGGAACTGGTGGCGCGCTACAGCCGCCTGGACCTCGACGATGGCGACATCCTCGGTGGCCGCCAGCACGACCTGACGTTGGGTGCGAACTGGTACCTGACCAGCCACTTCAAGTTCCAGGCCAACTACGTGAAGGTCGACGCCAGCCGTCGTGGCGTGCACAGCACGCCGGAGATCTTCGAGCTGCGCGCGCAGATGCACTTCTGACCCCTTCCACGTCAGACCCCGGCGGGCGTGCACGCCACGCCCGCCGGCCCTGCGTAGACTGCCGCCATGTACTGGCTCAGCCGCCACCGGATGTTGTTGCTGACGATCCTGGTGATGGTCGGTGGCACCGTGCTGTGCGCGGTCGCCGCTGGCCATTACGCCTGGCGGCGCGCGCTCGGCGACGAAAGCAGCCAGGTGCAACGCCAGCTGCAGCTGTATGGCCAGGGCCTGCAACAGCGCATCGACCGCTTCGGCACCTTGCCGCAGGTCATGGCGCTGGATCCGGATCTGCTGCACGCACTGCGTGTGCCGCCCTCGCCCGGCGAACGGCAGCGACTGAACCTCAAGCTGCAACGTGCCAATGAAGTCACCCGGGCCTCGACCCTGACGCTGGTCGGCCACGATGGTGTGGCGGTGGCAGCCAGCAACTGGGACCAGCCGACCAGCAACGTCGGCGAGAACTACAGCTACCGTCCTTATTTCCGCCAAGCCCTCGCCCAGGGCCGTGGCCGCTTCTACGGCATCGGCATGACCACCGGCGTGCCCGGCTATTACCTTTCGCAGGCCATTGAGGATGACGGCAAGCGGCTCGGCGTGGTGGTGATCAAGGTCGAGCTGTCCGCGCTGGAACAGGAGTGGTTGAGCAGCCCGGACGTGGTGCTGGCCAGCGACGACCATGACGTCGTGTTCCTGGCCAACCGGGACAGCTGGCGCTACCGGCTGCTGCGTCCGCTGCGTGCCGGTGAGCGCCGCGAAATGCTGGACGCCCGCCAATACGCCGACCGCGCGTTGCAGCCATTGCGCGCGCGTACTGAAGACGTGCTTGCCGATGGCGGCCGCATGGTGCGGCTGCTGGATCCTGCGCTGCCGCAGCCGATGCTGTGGCAAAGCCTGCCGCTGCCCGCCGAGGGCTGGAACCTGCACCTGCTGCACGACGCCAGCGCCGCTACTGCTGCCGGTCGCGCGGCGGCACTGACCGGCGGTGCCGCGTGGCTGGCGCTGGGCTTCCTGGTGCTGTTCGTGCAGCAGCGCCGACGCCTGGCCAAGCATCGCCTGCGCAGCCGCCGCGAACTGGAAACCCTGCTCAAGCAGCACGCACAGGAACTGCGCACCGCACAGGATGGCCTGCTGCAGGCCGCCACCGATGCCGACAGCGGCCTCAGCCGCAGCCTCGAACACCTGCCACAGGGTGTGGTGGTGATCGACCGGGAACTGCGCCTGGTCGCGTGGAATTCGCGCTACCTGGAACTGTTCCGCTTCCCCGTGGACCTGGTGCGCGTTGGCCGGCCGATCGAGGAACTGTTCCGCTTCAACGCGCGCCGTGGCCTGCTCGGTCCCGGCCCGGTGGACGAGGCCATCGAGCGCCGCCTGAACCACCTGCGCAGTGGCCGCCCGCATATGCGCGAGAGCGAGAAGGACGACGGCACGGTGCTGGAGATCCGCGGCAACCCGCTGCCCGACGGCGGCTTCGTCACCAGCTATGCCGACATCACCAGCTACAAGAACGCGGCGCGCGAACTGCGCTCGCTGGCCGATGCGCTGGAACACCGCATCGCCGAGCGCACCCGCGACCTGGACGAAGCGCGCCGCGAGGCCGAGCAGGCCAACCGCTACAAGACCCGCTTCGTCGCCTCGGCGGTGCACGACCTGCTGCAGCCGCTCAACGCTGCGCGCATGTTCGTCTCGGTGCTGCGCGGCAAGCTGGGCGACCCGGCGCAGCAGCAGACTGCGGACCATATCGACGCTGCGTTGGCCGCGCAGGATGCGATCCTCAACAGCCTGCTGGATATCTCGCGGCTGGAATCAGGAACGTTGCAGCTACGTGTGCGCGCCTTTGCGATTTCGCCGCTACTGGAGACCCTGGCGCGTGAGTTCGGCATCGCCGCACAGGGCCGCGGCCTGCAACTTGACTGGGTGGACACCCGCGCAGTGGTGGTCAGTGATGAAGCGCTGTTGCGCCGTATCCTGCAGAATTTCCTGTCCAACGCGCTGCGCTACACACCACAGGGACGCGTGCTGATCGGCTGTCGGCGCGCGGGCGACCAGCTGCGCATCGAGGTGCACGACCAGGGCCCGGGCATTCCGGAAAGCCTGCAGGGTGAGATTTTCGAAGAGTTCCGTCGCCTGAACGATGGTGTGGAGCAGGAACGTGGCGCCGGCCTGGGCCTGGCCATCGTCGAACGCATCGGCCGCCTGCTCGGCCACCGCATCAGCCTGCGTTCCACCCTGGGCAAGGGCAGCGTATTCGCCGTGAGCGTGGCACTCGGTCGCGCCGACGACGTGATCGCACCTGCCGCAGCGTCGGTCATCGCGAGCGAACCCTCCGATGACAGCCCACTGCGACAATGCCGTGTGTGGAGCATCGACGATGATCCCCACGTCTGTGCGGCGACCCGTGCGCTGCTGGAACGCTGGGGCTGCCAGGTGGAACTCGCCGATGGCCCGCAGGGTGCATTGGAAATCGCCAGTTCACTGAACGTACCGCAGTTGCTGCTGCTGGACGTGCGCATGGGGCAATGGCACGGACCGGACCTGTATGAAGCGCTGTGCACGCTGTGGAAGGTGCGCCCGCCGGTGATCCTGGTGACCGCCGAGCGTGACGAGGCGCTGAAGACGCATGCCGCCGAGAACGGCTGGGGCTTCCTGCTCAAGCCGGTGCGGCCGCCCGCGTTGCGGGCATTGATGACGCAGATGTTGTTGCGGCATCGGGGGTAGTACCGCTTCGCCATGTAAGGCATCGCCGTGCCGATGCGCGGGCAGGGTCGCTCCCGGCTGATCCCGTACCGAATGACTACGCCCCTTCGCGTGAGATCCGCAAAGTGAGAAGGAGCGAGACGCGCGACGCAGATGCGTAAGGCATGGACAAATTCCGAGCAAAGACAAGCAGTCTCCTGACAGACCGGCGCTACTGAAGCATGGAATATCTCGTTCCCCGGCCGATCGGCCGACCACACCGTAGGCGAAGAATGGACAAGCATTCACTGGGTAGCGTTGTTCTTGCAGCTGGCCTGGCACTGGCAACCGGCGAAGCAAATGCGGAGAGTGAAACGACCTTCAATGGTGTCAGATATCGCTGCACCAACAGCTGTGTCGTCAATGTTGACTCTGCCGGCGCCTGGAAAGTTACGGATTGCTGTGGCGGACGCGTAAGGACAGTGTTCCAGACAACCCGACCACCGGACTGCAATGGTCCTTTTGATTGCCCTATTGATTGACACCCATAGCCCGCAACCTAGGATCCACAGTGAGCTCCAATCACATGCCCAGCTCCATCATACAGATCTCACATCTGATCACTGCAACACTACTATGCATGTGCTGCGCAGGATGTACAGATGACAGAGCATCAGATGCCAACACCACTCTCAATACGAGCGCGGCAGACGCACAAATCAATCAAGTCAGATCGAGCGATCTCAGCACACAGCCTTTGGTTGTGCGATCAAGAACAGACAACTCGACAGCGACCTCCCGTCCCGTAGCATCCTCACTCGAGTATCTTCAATCAGAATCTGCACTCATCTTCGAGGGCGGAATCTCAAGTCAAGTTGCCGGAGACCTCCTACGCTCCGGCAGAAGCACATCAGACGTGATCGACCGCATGACCCAGGACGCTGCAACCAGCACTGAGGCACAGGATCTAGCCAAGCACTATCGATCCTCAATAACACGCGCGATGGGTGAGGACGCCCAACTGGAGCGTCTGTCATGCGGCCTTAGCATCTGCATCGGCATCGCTCGGGCCAAAAGCAATGCCGACCATGAAGCCTGGGGCCGCAGGCTTGCGTCAGACCAATCCTCTCCCACCTACAGCTACGCCGAAGCCTCTGAGAATCTTGGCTCTGGATACGAGAACAGATTCATATTCTCCACCGATCCAGTAATGAATTCGATCAGCGGCAACTAATCCTTCAACCAGGCTGAAGCGTTCCAGTGCGTAAGGCCACGAGGAGCTCGCACCCCTGATGAATCTGGAAAGAACCATCTTTGTACAGATACCAAGCTATCGAGACCCTCAGCTGTTACCCACGTTGAAGGACATGATAGAAAATGCCAAGTCGCCATTCCTGCTGCGCGTTGTCATCTGCTGGCAACACGGATCCGAACAGGACATCCAGTCCTTCGAAGCGAACGGATTTGAATTGACCCATACAGCAACCGAAGAAGGCACTACAGTCCATTTCTTACGGATACATGGTGCAAACATCGAGTTGATCGACATTGATTATGTTCACTCCAAGGGATGCGGCTGGGCCATAAACCTGGCCCAGCGGCGCTACCGGGGTGAGCACTACAACCTTCAGATCGACTCGCACCACCGCTTTTCGGGTGAATGGGACTTAAAGATGAAGAGCCTACTCGAGCGTCCGAGGGTGCACTCACCAAGGCCAGTTCTAACAGGATGCCCCCCCAGCTTCGATCCTGGGATCTGAGATGGAAGGCTTTGGAATTTTTGGACTGGGCTCACAGCGCACACTGCGTCAGTACGAGCGACACACCGGGATCAACTTTCGACCTCGAGCAGTTCACAAGCAATCACTTACTGTGCAAGAACCAGTCCGCTTGTCAGAGACCATTGAAGAGAATGAATGGAAGCGGAGTCTCGTCTACTTCCGCTCAATGCGAGTCCACATTTCCTGCGCAACCCGCTGCCCTTCATTTCCGGCCTCGGTGCTTGTTTCTTCCTACTCGTCGGATGGCGTGAGGCAGTCAACCCGCGAGTTGTCCAAGTCCGAACTGAAATCTCTTTCAAGAGAAGGTCAAGTCCAGTATATCGACACACTCAGGGCACCGCTGCACCAACTGCCGGTCCGCTATTCGGTACACGTGCGCAGCGACGATGCGCTGACGGACCATCAGCTTTCGATCTTCGTTGAAGAGGTCCTTCTTTGACAACAGCGCCAGACAAAAGATCTCCGTCTGAATGCCCTGCGTTGATCAGCCGTCCATCCCTGCCCGCGGGTCGCCTTCCGGCTCCAGCGCCTTCACCAGCACCGCAGCCTGTGTGCGGCTATGGCATTCGAGCTTCTTCAGGATCGCAGTGACGTGCACCTTCACTGTGTTCTCGGCCAGGCCCAGCTCGTAGGCGATCTGCTTGTTGAGCAGGCCATCGGCCAGGCACAGCAGCACGCGGAACTGCTGCGGGGTCAGCTGGGCCAGGCGGCTGGCCAGCAGCGCATCGGCCTCCGAGCGCTCGGCGGCCATCGCCGGGAACCACAGGCCGCCGTCGAGCACTGCCTGCACGGCCTCGCCGATGGTCTCGGCCGGGGCCGACTTCGGGATGAAACCGGCGGCGCCGAACTGCTGGGCGCGGCGGATCACCCGCGGATGGTCGTTGGACGAGAGGATCACCACCGGGATGTCCGGATGCGAGCCACGCACGTGCAGCAGCGCGGAAAAACCATGGGCGCCTGGCATGGTCAGGTCGAGCAGCACCAGGTCCACGTCCGGCTGTGCGTCGAGCGCCTCAGCCAATGCCTCGGCACTGGCCACCTCGCGCACCTGCGCCAGCGGCAGGCTCTGCCGCAAGGACTGCACCACCGCCGAACGCAGCAGCGGGTGGTCATCGGCGATCAGGATGGTGTATTCGCTCATGCCGCCATTGTACGGGCAGGTCGCCGCCTCAGCGCCCGGCCGGCTCGACGCTGCTGCGCCAGGCATCGAGGAACTGGCGACGCTTGAGCGCGTCCAGGTACACCAGCAGGCCCGGGCCGAGCTGGATCGGGCGACGGCTGCGGCCGGGTGCATCGTCGCCCCGTGCGTTGCCGGTCACGATCGGCATCAGCCGCGCCTCGCGCGACAGCACCTGCTGGCCGCGTGGCGACAGCAGGTAGTCGAGGAAGCGCCGCGCTTCTTCGGGGTGCAGGCCGGTGCGCGGGATCACCGCGGTGCGCAGCACCACCAGCGTGTAGTCCTCAGGCTCGATGATGGCCAGTGGCGCGCCGGCATCGACACGTGCCTGCGCGTAGGAGCCGAGCACGTTGTAGACCAGCGACAGTTGGCCACTGGCCACCTGGTCCAGCAGCACGCCAGTACGCTCCTCGCGCACCACGTCGTTGTCGCCGAGCGCGCCCAGCAGCGCACCGGCGATGCTGCCGCGCTGCGCGTCCTGGGTCGCCAGCAGGTAGCCGACACTGCTGCGCTCGATGTCATAGGTGCCGACCCTGCCGCGCAGCGGTGCACCTTCCGCACGCAGCCGGTCGAGCAGCTGGCGGCGCGTGTGCGGCACCTTCGCCACCGGCAGTGCGCGGGTGTTGTAGACCATCACCACCGGCTCGTAGCTGATGCCGAATGCTTCGTTGCGCCATTGCGCCCACGCCGGCAGCGCGGCAGTCTGCGCCGAGCGGTGCGGCAGTGCGTGGCCATCGTTGACCAGCTTGGTCTGCAGGTCCATGCCGCTGGAGATCAGCAGGTCCGGTGATGCCGGCCCGCCGCGGTCGTGCAGGTACCGCGCGTACAGGTCCTGGGTGATGATGTCCTCGTACACCACTTCGGTGCCGGGGTGCAGGCGCTGGTAGTCGGCGATGACCACCGCGAACACTTCGATGTCGGTAGTGCCGTGGATGCGCAGCTGCGCCGTGGCCGCCCCCTTCGCAGGGAAGCGGCGCACGTCGCCCGGCGCGGCCAGCACCGGCAGGGCCAGCAGCAGGGCAACGGCCGTGGCAAACAGGCGGATCATGGACTGCTCCGTGGCAAGCGGATGGTGGCGATAAGCCCGCCCTGCGGGCGGTTGCTGAGGTCGATGCGGCCGCCATGGCTGTCGACCACGCGCTTGACGATGGCCAGGCCCAACCCGGCACCGCCAGATGGCGCGCCCTCGCCACGCGCGAAGCGCTCGAACACGCGCTCGGCATCGGCCGCAGCGATGCCAGCGCCATGGTCGGCGATGGTCAGCACGGCCTGCCCGCCCTCCACGGTCAACGCGATCTGCAACGGGCCATCACCGCCATACTTCATTGCGTTGTCCACCAGGTTCTTGATCGCCTCGCGCAGCAGCAGCGCGTCGCCATGCACCTGCACCGGCTCGGCGGTCATCGCCAACTGCACGCGCGGTGCCGGGCTTGCCTGCGGCAGCGCTTCATGCAACGCCTGGTGCACCGTCTCGGCCAGGTCCACCGCCGCAAAGCGCTGCAGGTGCGACCGATGGATCACGCTGGCATCGCTGAGCAGCTGGTTGAGCAGCCGGCTCATGTGCGTGGCGTTGCGCTCGATCGCCTGCAGGCTGCGCCGCATGTCCTCTGGATCATCGTCATCCAGCGCCAGCTGCGCCTGCGCGCGCAGCGCGGCCAGCGGCGTGCGCATCTGGTGTGCGGCCTCGGCCATGAACGCGCGCAGTGTCTCGTTGCTGCTGGACAGGCGTTCCATGAAGCGGTTCAGCGCCGCCACCATCTGGTCCATCTCGCGCGGCACGCGGGCATCCAGCGGCTTCAGGTCGGACGGTTCCCGTCGCGACAGCTCGCGCTCCACCCGCACCAGCGGCCGGAATGCGCGATGCACGCCGAACGCCACCAGCGCCAGCAGCAGCCCGGACAGCACGCCGATCGCCAGCAACGCGCGGTTGACCATGTCCTGCGCGACCGCTTCACGCGCACGCCGGGTCTGACCGACCTGGACCTGCACCTCGCCCTGCGCCGAGGCGGCGGCGAAGCTGCGGCTGACCACCACGAAGCGCACGGTCTCGCCGCTGTAGGTGGCATCGAACAGCTGCGGCTGGGTACCGGGCCGGTGCGGCGGTGCCGGCAGGTCACCGTAGCCGGTGATCAGGGTGCCGCGGCTGTCGGCCACGCGATAGAACACGCGGTCCTCGGGCGCCATCGCCAGCAGGTCCAGCGCCGCATACGGCAGATCCACCTGCCACTGTCCATCGACCAGCGCCACCGAATCGGCGATGGACAGCGCCGAGGACACCAGCAGGTGATCGTAGGAACGGTTGGCGGCACGCTGGCCGTAATCGCGTGCGGCGAACACAAGGGCCACCGCGAACACTGCCAGCAGCACGCCGAGATAGAGCAGCAGCGTGCGCCGCAGCGAACCCGGCGCCGCAGTCGCAGCGCGCACGTCAGCCATCGGCGTCGGCATCGGTATCGCTGGCTTCCAGCAGATAGCCAACGCCGCGCACCGTAGTGATGCGCAGCGGCGCGCCCGCCAGCTTCTTTCTCAGGCGGCCAACATACAACTCGATGGCATTCGGGCCCGCTTCGTCATCGAAACCGAACAGGCCGTTGCCGATCTCATCCTTGCCGACGACGTGGCCGAGGCGCCCGACCAGGATCTCCAGCAGGCGGTACTCACGGTTGGGCAGTTCGATCGGTTCGCCGTCGAGGCTGACCCGGTGCGCAGCGTTGTCGAACTGGAAGCCGCCGATCTGCACTACTTCGCTGGCCTGCCCGCGTGCACGCCGAAGCAGCACGCGGCAGCGCGCTTCGAACTCGCGGAAATCGAACGGCTTGCCGAGGTAGTCGTCGGCGCCGACGTCCAGCGCCTGCACGCGATCTTCAATGCCATCACGCGCGGTCAGCATCAGCACCGGCGTGCTGTCGCCGCGCTCGCGCATGCCGGCCAGCACGCGCAGGCCATCGAGCTTGGGCAGGCCGATGTCCAGCACCACCAGGTCGAAGCTCTGGTAGCGCAGCACGCTGGCGGCGGCCAGGCCATCAGCCTGCCAGTCCACGGCGTGCCCGCTACGGCGCATCCGGCGGATGATCGCATCGGCCAGATCCGGGTTGTCTTCGACCAGCAGCAGGCGCATGGGCACACGGGTGGGAGGGGAACCGAATGCTACCGCATGCCGCCGCCGAGCTCGCCGGGCACGGCGCGGCGAGATCGCCGGCACGCTTTTCGCTGCACCGCACAAACCGCTGACAGGACGATGACAGCTTGCCCGACCCAGACTGCGGCCGCGCACCGTCCGGTGCCCACGATTGCCGCGCGCCTGGCGCGCACCTGGGAGGGTTTGTGGAATTCACGTTTGCCTGGCGGCGTCCTGCCGCCATGATGGCGCTGGCTGCCCTGTCGGCGCCGGCCTACGCCGCCGAAGACGACCGTCCGGTCACCGCCACCCTCGGTGGTCGCCTGCACCTGGATTTCGCCACCTTCGACAACGACAACCGCGGTACCCCGAACAAGGACGACACCGAGATCCGCCGCGCGTGGCTTGATGTGTCGGGCAAGTTCTTCGTGGTCGACTACAAGCTGGAAGCCGACTTCTCCGGCGACCGCGTCGAGGCCAAGGACGTGTACCTGGCACGCAGCTTCGGCAAGGCCGGCAAGCTGACCGTGGGCCAGTTCAAGCAGTACTTCTCGCTGGATGACCGTACCAGCTCCAACTACGGCAGCTTCCTGGAGCGCGGCAACGCCGGCACCACGCTGGCGCCGCTGTATCGCCTGGGTGCGTCCTGGCAGGCCAATCCGGGTGACTTTACCTGGGCGGCCAGCATCTACAGCCTGGAGAGCATCGACGCCTGGCAGGTGAAGGGCCGCGCAGCGGGGGGGCGCGTCACCTGGGCGCCCTCGCCCAGCGACGGTGACGTGCTGCACCTGGGCCTGTCGCTGGCCCGCGAGGCCTACGACAACCCGGGTGCCAACGGCGTGCCCGGCCTGCGCATCCGCCCGCGCCCGGCCGGCCACCTGTCCGACAACAGCCGCCTGACCCTGGTCGACTTCTCCGCCGGCCGCGATACCGACGTCAACAAGTGGTCGCTGGAATACGCGCAGGTGCGCGGCCCGCTGTCATGGCAGGGCGAGTTCAGTGGCGCCACCTTCGATGATGGCCCCCAACGCGGCGACGTGATGGCGGCCTACGGCATGCTCAGCTGGTTCGTCACCGGCGAAAGCCGTGCCTACGACCGCAAGACCGGCCGCTTCGCACGGGTCAAGGACATCCGCCACAAGGCTGGGGCCTTCGAAGTGGCGCTGCGCTACGACCAGATGTGGGGCGCGCAGCACCTCGATGGCGCGCCGGACCTGCGCCGTGGCAGCACTGAAGCGTGGACGCTGGGTGGCAACTGGTACCTGCGCGACAACCTGCGCTTCATGCTCAACGTGATCGAAAGCCGCAATCGCGACCGCCTGGCCGGGGTCACGGTGGACCGCACGCGCGCGGTCACCGGCCGCCTGCAGTACGACTTCTAAGCCAGCTGTCCCGGGCAAACCGCCCGACCCCCTTCCACTCCCCCACATCCTGTTTTCGCAAGGAGTCCGCAGATGATGCTGAGCATCCTCGGCTTTGGCATGGTCATTACGTTCATGTACTTGATCATGAGCAAGCGGTTGTCGCCGCTGGTGGCCCTGATCACCATCCCCATCCTGTTCGCGCTGATCGGCGGCTTCGGCGCCGGCATCGACGAGATGATGCTGGAGGGCATCAAGAAGATCGCGCCGACCGGCGTGATGCTGATGTTCGCCATCCTCTACTTCGGGGTGATGATCGACGCCGGCCTGTTCGATCCGCTGGTACGGGTGATCCTGCGCTTCGTCAAGGGCGACCCGATGAAGATCGTGCTTGGCACTGCGGTGCTGGCGATGCTGATCTCGCTCGATGGCGACGGTTCGACCACCTACATGATCACCGTCTCGGCGATGCTGCCGCTGTACCAGCGCCTCGGCATGAACGCGCTGAACATGACCTGCGTGACCATCTTGGCCGGCGGCGTGATGAACCTGACCCCGTGGGGCGGCCCGACCGCACGCGCGGCCACCGCGCTGCACGTGGACCCGGCCGATGTGTTCGTGCCGCTGATCCCGTCGATGGTGATCGCCTGTGCCGGCGTGCTGCTGCTGGCCTGGTACCTGGGCCTGAAGGAACGCCGTCGCCTCGGCGTGGTGACCCTGCCCAAGGGCGGCAGCTGGATGGACAACAGCGTGTCCGATGACAACAACGCGCTGCCGTCGGTAGAGGACGCCGAAGACATCAAGCGGCCGAAGCTGCTGTGGGTGAACCTTGCGCTGACCGTAGCGCTGATGACCGCGCTGATCATCGGCGTGCTGCCGATGCCGGTGCTGTTCATGGTCGGCTTCGCCATCGCCCTGGTGATCAACTACCCGAACCTGGCCGAGCAGCGCCGCCGCGTGGTCAACCATGCCGGCAACGTGCTGTCGGTGGTGTCGCTGATCTTCGCCGCGGGCATCTTCACCGGCATCCTCAACAACACCGGCATGGTCGAAGCGATGTCGCACAGCTTCCTGGCGGTGATTCCGGAGTCGTGGGGCCCGTACCTGGCGGTGATCACCGCGGTGGCGTCGATGCCGTTCACCTTCTTCATGTCCAACGACGCGTTCTACTTCGGCGTGCTGCCGATCCTGTCCGAGGCCGCCGGCAACTACGGCATCACCCCGGTGGAAATGGCGCGCGCCTCGCTGGCCGGCCAGCCGGTGCACCTGCTCAGCCCGCTGGTGCCGTCGACCTACCTGCTGGTGGGCCTGGCCAAGGTCGAGTTCGCCGACCACCAGAAGTTCACCCTGAAGTGGGCCATCGCCATCTCGATGCTGCTGATGATCGGCAGCCTGCTGTTCGGCCTGTACCCCCTCGCCGCCTGACCCTTTGCCTAGGAGCCTTCTGCAATGACGCTTCGAATCGCTTACGTCACCAGTGGAATGGGCAGTGTCGGTACTGCCATCTGCCAGAGCCTGGCCCGCAGCGGCCACACCGTGGTCGCCGGCTGCGCGCCCAATTCGCCGCGCAAGGCCAACTGGCTGCGCGAGCAGCGCGAACAGGGCTTCGACTTCATCGCCTCCGAAGGCAACGCCACCGACTGGGCCTCGACCAGCGCCGCGTTCGCCAAGGTCCGTGCAGAAGTCGGCGAGGTGGACGTGCTGGTCAACAACTCCGGTGGCAGCCGCGACCTGCTGTTCCGGCAGATGACGGTGGAAGACTGGAACGCGGTGATCGCCTCCAATCTCAATGCGCTGTTCAACCTGACCAAGCAGGTGGTCGACGGCATGGCCACGCGGGGCTGGGGCCGCATCATCAATATCGGCTCGGTCAGCGCCCACAAGGGCCAGATCGGCCAGGTGAACTACGCCACCGCCAAGGCCGCGATGCACGGTTTCAGCCGTGCGCTGGCCGCTGAAGTGGCCTCGCGCGGCGTCACCGTCAACACGCTGTCGCCGGGCTACATCGCCAGCCAGGCGATCAGCAGCTTCCCGCCGGATGTGCTGGACCGGCTGGCGGCGTCGGTACCGGTGCGTCGCCTGGGTCGCCCCGAGGAAGTGGCCGGCCTGTGCGCGTGGCTGGCCTCGGATGAAGCCTCGTACGTGACCGGTGCCGACTATCCGGTCAACGGTGGCCTGTACATGGGTTGAGCCCTCCCCCACGGAGTGTGCGGGGCCGGTGAACCTTCGCTCGCGAGGAGGATCCGGCCCTTTTTTTATCTGGTTGCAGGACGCGCACGGGGCCTGCATCGTTCGTTGGTTTTTCGTAAAGAAGGTTTCATGTTCCGTTCGCATAGTGGGCCTGCACCGCGCACGCGTGCCGGTGATCACTCCCCATGCAACGGACCACCATGCAGACCCGACACCTGACGATCGCCGTAGCGATCGCGCTCTCCGCCGCCGCCAGCGCCCATGCCGCCACCGCCGCCGATACCGGCGCCAGCACCGATGCCGCGCTGAGCGCGCAGACGCTGGACACCGTCTCCGTGATCGGCCAGGGCGAGACCCGCCAGGTGCAGCGCATCACTGCCGTGGACAAGCAGGTGCTGCCGCCGGGCACCAGTGGCCAGAAAATCCTCGACCGCCTGCCGGGCGTGTCGGTGCAGTCCAACGATGCCTTCGGCGCGAACGAAGAATCGCAGACCATCAGCCTGCGCGGCTTCGACAAGAGCCGCCTCGGCTATACGTTGGACGGCATCCCGCTGGGCGACAACAGCTACGGCAACTACAACGGCCTGAGCATTGCCCGCGCGATCATCGCCGAGAACCTGGCCGGCGCAGAGTTGTCGCAGGGCATCGGCTCGCTGGGCGTGGCGTCGACGAGCAACCTGGGCGGCACCATCCAGTACTTCTCGATGGACCCGTCCACCGAATTCGGTGGACGCGCCAGCGTCACCGTGGGTGACAACAACCAGCGTCGCGGCTACCTGCGCGTGGATACAGGCGACATCAATGGTTTCTCGGCCTACGTGTCCGGCGTGCACCAGGACCAGGACATGTGGGCCGCGCCGTACCAGAACCAGACCACCCGCCAGTTCAACGCCAAGGCCGTGTGGAACGTCGGCGACCACCGCTTCGGTGCGTTCGTGGCCACCTCGCGCGCCAGCCAGGCCAACTATGCCTACCTGTCCAAGGACATGCTGGCACGCGGACTGGGGTATGACTGGAACATCTACGCGCCGGACTGGGATCGCGCCGTCGCCGCCGCGTACTGCGCGCCGGGCACCTACAACAAGGCGCGCTGCAAGTTCAGCGGCGGCGTCAACAGCATCGACGATGCCTACTACCAGAGCCGTGCACTGCGCGACGACAATCTGTATTCGGTCGATGCCGACCTGCGCCTGGGCGAGCAGGGCCGCCTGAAGCTGCTGGCCTACCACCACGACAACCGTGGCCAGGGCCACTGGTGGGCACCGGGCCAGCCGTCCTACCCGGGCACCGACAGGATGCTGCCGATTTCGATCCGCAGCACCAATTACACGATCAACCGCGATGGTCTGACCGCCGCGCTGTCGTGGACGGTGGGTATCCACGAGCTGGAAGCCGGCCTGTGGTACGAGCAGAACGACCATAACGTGTCGCGCAACTTCTACTACATCAGCGGCCCGTTCCTGGACGACCTGTACCTGAAGAACCCGGACCGCCTGCTGTTCAACCAGGACTTCGACATCCGCACGCGCCAGTTCTACGTGCAGGACCGCATGCGCTTCCTCGACCAGCGCCTGACCGTCGACGTGGGCATCAAGAGCCCGAACACCCGCATGCGCGCCACCGCCCAGCCGGGCGTGGAAACCAGCATCGCCTCGGGCACGCTGACCGCCAAGAAGTCGGTGCTGCCGCAGGTGGGCCTGGGCTTCAAGCTCAACGCCAACAATGAGCTGTTCGCCTCGTACGCCGAGAACATCGCCGCCTTCGTCGGCGGCGGCAGCGGTGGCCCGTTGCAGGTGTCGCCGGAATCGTTCGCGGCCAGCGCCGGGCTGGAACCGGAGAAGTCCAAGAGCCTGGAAGCCGGCTTCCGTACCTTCGGCGAGAAGTACCAGGCGTCGATCGCGGCCTACAACGTGAAGTTCGACAACCGCCTGCTGTCGCTGAACCCGTGCTCGAGCATCGAGGTCGGCACGCGTCCGGAGTGCGTGACGCGCTTCATCAACGTCGGTTCGGTGAAGAGCCATGGTGCGGAGCTGACCTTCATCCTCAAGCCGATCGACGGCCTGCAGTGGTACAACGCGCTGTCCTGGAACAAGACCACCTACGAGGATGACTACACCTCGGGCGGCGCGATCGTGCCGGTGGCGGGCAAGATCACGGTGGATACGCCGCAGCGCATGGCCTCCAGCGAAATCAGCTGGAACCGCGATGGCTTCTTCGCCAGCCTGCGTGCCAAGTACACCGGCAAGCGCTACTACACCTACACCAACGACCAGTCGGTGCCGGGCGTGACCACCTTCGACGCTGGTGCAGGCTACGACTTCGGCCCCGGCCTGGGCCTGCGCAACGTGCGGGTGTCGTTGAACGCGACCAACCTGACCAACAAGCGCTACGCCGGCCAGCTGAGTTCGTTCGCACCGACCGATCCGAAGGGCACGCGCTATGCGATCCATGCGAGCGCGCCGCGGCAGCTGTTCATGACGGTGGCGGCGGAGTTCTAAGTCAGAAGCGGGCGCTGCGGCGCGTTGATTGTTCCTGCATGGCGCGGGTAGGCAGGCCCATGCAGGACACCCCGTAAACCCATCCATGGGGGCTCGATCGGCGCATCCATGCGCCTCACGGTCCTGCATGGGCCTGCCTACCCCCGCTGGACACTTCCCCGCGCCGGCGCGGAGGCAATGGAAAGCAAGAGCAAAATCAAAGAGCCGGGCAATGCCCGGCTTTTTGCTTTTCAAGCGCAATCCCTCTGGTGGACCTGCTACCGCGCCCGCAGGAATCTGTCTGGAGGAGGCGGGGCACCCTGGCCAGGACCGTTGGCGCCATGGATGGCGCCATCGAGCACCATGGATGGGCTTTTGCGTGTCCTGGCCAGGGTGCCCCGCCTCCTCCCCACCGATAGCAGGCAGGCGCTGGAGGATCCGCCAACGCCTTTCATTCCGGCGCCAGCTGGTCCATCCGTATCCGGTTGGCAAACAGCGAGAACGCCAGCATGCCGGCCAGGCCGTTCGCCCGGCTCACCCAATGCGGCAGCCAGCGCGGCGGCTTCAGCACACCCGCTTCGAACAGTGGCGCGAACGCAATCGCATCGGTCAGGCTCATCTTGCCGGCAAACAACCAGCGGCAGACCTGCAGGCGGTCCTCGGCCAGCATGTGCCGGAAGAACGTATGCACCGACACCAGGCCGCGCAGGTACACCGTGTCCTTGGTGAAGGCCAGGCCGCCGCTCGGTGGCACGCCGCGGAACACGCGCTGCGCCGAGGCGAAGCTCTCTTCCGGGTTCTGCCCGGCATCGCAGAAATAGCGGAACACTTCGATGAAGTCGGCGCCTTCGCGTGCCATCGCGATCGCTTCGGTACGCAGGCTGATGCGCTTGAGGCGCTCGATGTCGATGCTGCCGGTGATCTGCTCGGCAAACGTCGCCAGCCCTTCCTGGGTTGCCGTCACCCGTGGCGAGGACAACGCCAGGCTGGGCAACACCGGTTGTTCGCGGCCGTTCAATGCGGTCAGCGAGTGCACCAGCGCTTCATGGTGGAACAGCTGCGCGCGGTCATAGGCGCTGAAGCGCGCACTGGTACGCAGACGGATGCGGGTCGGGCCGGCAGCCGCCTTGGACACCAGCTCCGGGTCCAGCTGTACCTGGATGATGCGCGATTCGAAGAAAGCATCCAGGTCGTTCTGCAACTGCAGTTGCAGGGCAATGGCCGAGACCGGCACCTGCTCTTCCGGTGCCAGCAGTTCGTGGTCCAGTTCGGCGGCAATCTGGATGAAGTGGCGCGCCGCGTCGCGCGTGCTCGGGCCATTGCCCGGCAGTGGCTGCTCGGGCGCGCCGAACAGCTGCACCGAACAGGTATCGACGGCGGCGGTGCCCAGCCCCTCAAGCAGCTGCGCGGCCAGGTCCCAGCTCTGTGCCGACTGCCGCACGTAGTGGCCCAGCGGATGGCTGTCATCGCAGTCGGCAGCGATCGCGGCCAGGGCGCGGCGCTCTTCGCTGAAGTCGAGCCGAGGGTAATCCACCTTCGGCAGCACCGGCTGGCCACGTGCCACGCTGTCCAGGAACGGTGCCTGCAGCGTGGCCGGCCAACTGGTCAGCCCCAGCAGGCGGATGCCTCCCACGGCCTCGACCAGGCGCGCATCGAGCGCTGCATGGTGGGCCACCTCACGGTCCAGCGTCGCGGTCGGTTCCATGCGCGGACTATAGCGCCCTGCCGTATCCGGCGCAGTGCGCCGCCGCCCGAGCATTGGCTCGGGCGCTACAAGGTGTGCCGGGATACAACCGTTGTAGAGCCGAGCCCACGCTCGGCTGCACTGTCAGCGCCGACGCGGCTTGGCGGCCGGGCGGAATTGCTGGCCCTTGCCCTTCTTGCCGCCACGTTCCTGCGCGGTCTCGGCCTGGCGTACCGCCAGTTTGGCGGCAGCGGCAGCCACTTCTTCCTTCAGCTTGAAGTAGTTCAGCAGCCGGCTCTCTTCGATCTCGCCAGCGTCGATCGCTGCACGAACAGCGCAGCCCGGTTCCTGCTGATGCTTGCAGTCGTTGAAACGGCACTGCGTGGCCAGCGCTTCGATGTCGGCGAAGCCACCTTCGGACAGCGTTTCTTCGCCGGTCGGCTTCAGCTCGCGCATGCCGGGGGTGTCGATCAGGCAGGCGCCCATCGGCAGCGGCATCAGCGCGCGATGGGTGGTGGTGTGGCGGCCGCGCGAATCGTTCGCGCGCACCGCGTTGGTCTTCATCCGCTGCTCGCCGAGCAGGGTGTTGGTCAGCGTGGATTTGCCGGCACCGGAGGAACCGACCAGCACCACGGTGCGGCCCGGGCCCAGCCACGGTTGCAGCACCGCCACGCTGTCGGCATCCAGGCCGTTGATCGCATGCAGCGCGATGCCCTGCATCTCCAGCTCTTCCAGCACCGCCAGCGCATCCTCGCTGTACTCGGTCTGGTCGGCCTTGGTCAGCACCACCACCGGTTCTGCACCACCACCGCCGACCAGCAGCAGGTAGCGCTCGATGCGGCGCGGATTGAAGTCGGCATCCAGGCCACAGACGATGAACACCGTGTCGATGTTGGCCGCGATCACCTGCTGGTGGTAGTGCTCGCCGGCGGCGCCACGCTTGATCGCGGTGCGGCGTGGCAGCAGCGCGACAATGCGGATGCCGTCCAGCAGCACCCAGTCGCCCACTGCAGGCCGCTCGTGGCTGGGGAAGCGCGGGCGCTGCCATTCCGGCAGTGACTCGGCCTTGATCGCCGCATCCGGGCCATCGGCCACCACGTAGTGGGTGCGGTGCTGTTCGATCACCCGCGCCGGGCGGGCCTGCGGGTGTGCGGCCATCACGGCCTGCCAGTCGGCCTGCTGCGCCGGGCCCGGCCAGGGCCAGCCGATGGTCTGCAGGGCGATGAAATCGGGGGTCTGGGTCATCGCCGCCATTCTACCTGTGACGGCCCCCGGCCAGCCCAGCAATGGCAAGCCCGGAGCCGTTGCCATGCATTGCAGCAATTCCGGTAGGATGGAATCCCCATGCCTCTTGACGGCCCAGCCTCATGTCCACCATCTCGCCCAAGCCCCTGGCCATCCGCGAGCGCCTTTCCGAAGTGCGCTACGAGATCCGCGGAGAACTGGCCCGGCGAGCGCGGGAGCTGGAGGCGCAGGGCCGCAAGCTGATCAAGCTCAACATCGGCAACCCGGGCAACTTCGGTTTCCGCGCACCCGAGCACCTGCAGCGCGCGATCGCCGACGACATGGGCCGCACCGACCCGTACACCCACCAGCAGGGCCTGCCGGTGGCGCGTGAAGCCATCGCCGATTACTACGCCCGCCGCGGCGCACCGGATGCACACCCGGACCGCGTGTTCGTCGGCAACGGTGTCAGCGAGCTGATCGACCTGTCGCTGCGCGCACTGCTCAATCCCGGCGATGAGGTGCTGGTGCCGTCGCCGGACTACCCGCTGTGGTCGGCCTCGACCATCCTCAACGATGGCCGACCGGTGTACTACCGCTGCGCCGCCGAAAACGGCTTCCAGCCGGACCCGAGCGAGATCGAGACACTGGTGTCGTCACGCACCCGCGCCATCGTGCTGATCAACCCGAACAATCCCAGCGGCGCCAGCTACCCGCGCGAACTGCTGGAGCGCGTGGTCGAGATCGCACGACGCCACAACCTGCTGTTGCTGGTCGACGAGATCTACGACCAGATCCTGTACGACGATGCGGTGTTCCAGCCGGTCGCGCCGCTGGCCGGCGACCATCCGTGCCTGACCTTCAGCGGCCTGAGCAAGGTGCACCGTGCCTGCGGCTGGCGCGTGGGCTGGGCCCACCTCAGCGGCGACGACGCGCGCCTGGGCGACTTCCGCGCCGCGCTGGACCTGCTGGGCGCGCTGCGCCTGTGCGCCAACGTGCCGGGCCAGTACGCCATCGAGGCCGCAGTGAACGGCCCGGACACCATCTCCGAACTGTGCACCCCGGGCGGCCGCCTGTATGAAACCCGCCGCGCGGTGATCGACGCCTGCGAAGCCAGCGAGCACCTGTCGCTGGTCGCGCCGGCCGGTGCGCTGTATGCGTTCCCGGCCGTGGTCGGTGCCGCTGCCAAGGGCTTTGACGACCACGACTTCGCGCTGGACCTGATGAACAACGAGGGCGTGCTGGTGGTACCGGGTTCCAGCTTCAACGTGCCCTACCGCCATCATTTCCGCGTGACCCTGTTGCCGGAAGCCTCGGCGATGCGCGATGTGTTCGCCCGCATCGACCGCGTGCTGGCCCGGCGTGCCGAGGACGCGACCAAGGTCGTGCCGCTGAAGCCGCGCCGTTCGGTGGCCTGAGCGGTGGCGCTGTCCTACCTGGCGCTGGGCGACTCGTACACCGTCGGAGAAGCCGTTGCCGTCGACGGTCGCTGGCCGCACCAGCTGGCCGCCGCCCTGCGTGCGCAGGATGTGGCGCTGGCCGACCCACAGACCATCGCCACCACCGGCTGGACCACCGACGAGCTGGACGCCGGCATTGATGCAGCCGCACCCCAGGGCCCGTTCGATTTCGTCAGCCTGCTGATCGGCGTCAACAACCAGTACCGCGGCCGGCCGCTGGACGAGTACCGCGTACAGTTCCAGGCCCTGCTGCAGCGGGCGATCGGCTTTGCCGGTGACCGCCCCGGGCGTGTGCTGGTGCTGTCCTTCCCCGACTGGGGCGCGACGCCGTTCGGTGCCGGCAGCGGCCGCGACCTGGCCACCATCGAGATCGAGACCGACGAGTTCAACGCAGCTGCCGAGGTGATCAGCGCCCAGCAGGGCGTGGCCTTCGTCGACATCACCGACATCAGCCGTGACCAGGGCGGCAACCCGGCAATGATCGCCGAAGACGGCCTGCACCCGTCGGCGCGGATGTACGCACTGTGGAGCGCGCGCGCGCTGCCGGTCGCCGCACACCTGCTCGGTGCAACGGACTGACACGATGGATGGTACGCCACGGAACGGCCCGCCCCTGCCCTGCACACCGCTGACCGCCCCGCAGGCCCGCGCGATCGCCGAAGCGTTCCGCCCGGCACGGGCCTGGGGCAGCCGTCGCGACTACTACTACACCCGCGGCAAGCTCGGCAGCGACCCGCTGTATGACGGCGTGCTGCAGCATCTGCCCGACGACGGGCAACCACTGCTGGACCTGGGCTGCGGGCTGGGCCTGTTCGCCCATGTGCTGCGCCAGCGCGGCGGCACCCACCCCTACCTCGGCGTGGACGTGGATGCCGGCAAGATCATCCGTGCCCAGCGTGCCGCCACCGGCCTGCACGCTGTGCGCTTCGACTGCCTGGACGTGCAGGCGCCACTGCCGGCTCAGCCTGGACACGTCCTGTTGCTGGATGTGCTGCAGTACCTGGACGCGGGCCCACAACTGGCATTGCTGCGTGCGGCCAGCGCGCGGGTGGCCGCCGGCGGCCGCCTGCTGCTGCGCACGCCGCTGGCCACCGGCGATGGTCGCGACCGCACCACGCGGGTGGCGGACCGGCTGGCCTGGCTGGTCGGCTGGATGGGCACGCGGCCGCGCCACTACCCCGACCCGCACGTGCTGCAAGCGACACTGGCCGAGGCCGGATTGCAGGTGACGGCGCCGCGTCCCCTGCATGGGCGCACGCCGTTCAACAGCTGGTTGCTGGTGGCCGAACGCCCCGCGCTGTGATGGCGGGCCCCTCCGGTGCTGCGCACTGCCCGAGCATCGGCTCGGGCGCTACAGTAGCGCGCCCCTTGTAGAGCCGAGCCCATGCTCGGCTGCTCTACATCACCAGGGCCGGCGTTATGGGGCCGGCAGCCGCGCTTTCAGCCCGCGCTCGTCCAGTGCCTGCAGCACGCCCTCGATGATCACCAGATTGTGGCCGTGGGCGGCCCCCTCATGCAGCAGCACGATGGCCCCCGGGCGCAGATCCGGCAGCAGGCGGTCGAGCACCCCCTGCGCCGTGCAACCGATACCGTCGAAGCCGCGCGCGCTCCAGCCGACCCGGACCAGGCCCAGCCGCTGCAGCACCGGCGCCACGAACGGATTGGTCATGCCCACCACCGAGCGGTACCAGCGCACCGGGCGACCGCCTACCGCCTGCAGCGCGTGCTGGCAGCCCTCGATCTCGGCACGCATCGCCGCCGGGCCCAGCCGCCAGAAGCGCGCCTGCGGATGGCTGTGGCTGTGGTTGCCCAGGTCGTGGCCGCGGCGCAGGATCTCCTGCACCAGTTCCGGCTGCGCCAGCGCGCGCTCGCCCACCAGGAAAAAGGTGGCATGGGCCTGGTGGCGGTCCAGCAGATCGAGCACGGCACGGGTTTCCGGGCCAGGACCGTCATCAATGGTCAACCAGACGCTGTTGCCGGGATCAGGCATCCGGCTCAGCACCGGCGCATAGAAGCGGCTGTTGGGCAGGAACACCGGCACCATGAACAGTGCGTGGCTGGCCACCATCAGCGGCAGCCCCCAGTGCCAGCCCGCCAGGGCCCAGACCAGGATCACCAGCAGCTGCGACGCCACCAGCCAGGGCAGCCAGCGCCAGGGCCGGGTCGGGATGCGATGCAATGTTCCTGCGTTGCTCATCCCCCATGATGCCATGAGGGGTAGAATCGATGGTTCGAATTCCCGGAACCCCGACGTCCATGTCCCTCGATCCCGCCCTGCGTTCGCGCATCGAATCCATCCTCAACGCCAACCGCGTCGTGCTGTTCATGAAGGGCCAGCCGTCGATGCCGCAGTGCGGTTTCTCGGCCAAGGCCGTGGGCGCCCTGCAGGACCTGGGCGTCGAGTTCGCCCACGTCAACGTGCTGGCCGACCAGGAAATCCGTGAAGGCATCAAGGCCTATGGCGACTGGCCGACCATCCCGCAGCTGTACATCGACGGCGAACTGGTCGGCGGCAGCGACATCGTGCTGCAGATGGCCGCCAGCGGCGAGCTGAGCAGCGTCCTGGGCCTGGCCGCGCCGGACCGTACCCCGCCGAGCATCACCGTCACCCCGGCGGCCGTGGAAATGCTCAAGGGCGCGCTGGCCGATGCCCCGGGCGCGGCCCTGCAGCTGTCCATCGACGCCGGTTTCCAGCCGAACTTCCAGCTGGCCCCGCACGACGAAGGCGCCATCGCCGCCGAGTCCAACGGCCTGCGCGTGCAGTTCGACCTGGCCAGCGCCCGTCGCGCCAACGGCATCACCATCGACTGGGTGGACGACATCCGCGGCAAGGGCCTGGCCATCGACAACCCGAATGCGCCCAAGCCGGTGCAGGAAATCAGCGTGCGCGATGCCGACGACCTGGTGCGTGCCGGCAACATCACCCTGGTCGACGTGCGCCCGGCCGACGAACGTGAAATCGCCGCCGTCGGCGTGCCGTTCAAGACCTTCGACGGCAACGGCCGTGCCGCGCTGGAAGCCCTGCCGAAGGACACCGCACTGGCCTTCATGTGCCACCACGGTGGCCGCAGCGCGCAGGCTGCCGAGCAGTTCCGCGCACTGGGCTTCACCAAGGTGTTCAACGTCACCGGCGGCATCAACGCCTGGTCGGAAGACGTCGACAACGGCGTGCCGAAGTACTGATTGACGGCGCGGGGTCAGAGCCCTTTCCTGCGGAAAGCGGATCTGACCCCCGAGAAAAGGGGACGGAGGGGATTAAGTCGTTTATGCCACAAACGACTTAATCCCCTCCGTCCCCTTTTCTCAGCCGGCGAATCCGCCTTCGGCCAGGTAGTCCAGTTCCTCCGGCGAGGGAATGCGCCCCAGCACGGCGTTGCGGTGCGGGAAACGGCCGAAGCGGCGGATGATGTCGCGGTGCAGCTCGGCGTACTGCAGGTATTCCTTGTCGCCCAGCACATCGAACATCGCCACCGAACGGTCCTGGTCCAACGGGTCCTCGGAGTGCTCGAACGGCAGGTAGATGAAGGCGCGCAGCTTCGGCACCAGCTGCAGGTCCAGGCCTTCCTCGATGGCGCGCATGGCGTAGTGCCGGGCCAGGCCATCGGTGGCATAGGAATGGGCAGTACCGCGGAAGCAGTTGCGCGGGAACTGGTCCAGCAGCAGCATCAGCGCCAGTGCGCCCTCGGCACTGCCCAGCCAGTGTTCACGCCCGCGCGAAGCGGCGGCGAAATGCTCATCCAGGAACAACTGGCGGAACTGCGCGTCGAACGCATCATCGCGGGCGAACCACTTCGCAGGGCCCGCCTCTTTCCAGAATTCCACCACTTGCGCGGCAACGTCCATCACCTACTCCCCAGGGCCGGCGCGCCGCGCCAGGCCATCATCATCATTCGTCGAAGCGCAGGTGGCGGACCGACTTGCCGTTGCGCCGGATAAGCTTAAGCGCCTCGATACCGATCTGGATATGGTTTTCCACGAACTGGGAGCTGACCTTGGCATCGGAGGCCTCGGTCTTGACCCCGTCGGGGATCATCGGCTGGTCCGAGACCAGCAGCAGCGCGCCACTGGGAATGTGGTTGGCGAAACCGGCCGCGAACACGGTGGCGGTTTCCATGTCGATGGCCATGCAGCGCATCGCCCGCAGCCGCTCCTTGAAGGCCTCGTCGTGCTCCCAGACCCGGCGGTTGGTGGTGTAGACGGTACCGGTCCAGTAGTCGTGGCCGAGGTCGCGGATCATGGTCGAGACTGCACGCTGCAGCGCAAACGCCGGCAAGGCTGGCACTTCCGGCGGCAGGTAGTCGCCCGACGTACCCTCGCCGCGGATCGCCGCGATCGGCAGCACCAGGTCACCCAGCTGGTTCTTGCGCTTGAGGCCACCGCACTTGCCCAGGAACAGCACCGCCTTGGGCATCACCGCCGACAGCAGGTCCATGATGATGGCGGCATTGGGGCTGCCCATGCCGAAGTTGATCATGGTGATGCCATCGATGGTGGCGCTGGCCATCGGCCGGTCAAGGCCGATGATGGGCGCACCGGTCAGCTCGGAAAAGGTGTGCAGGTAGCCGCCGAAGTTGGTCAGCAGGATGTGCTGGCCGAACTGGTCCAGCGGCACGCCGGTGTAGCGCGGCAGCCAGTTGTCGACGATTTCCTGCTTGCTCTTCATGGGCGGTCCGGTACGGCGTGGGGGCCGCCATTGTAGGCGTGCACAGGCCAACCCACACCTGGTCCAGCAACGAAGAAGGGCGGCCCTGCGGCCGCCCTCCTGGTTTCCCTGCGGTCACCGCTGGCTTAGAAGCGCACCGACCAGCGCAGGTTGGCACTGTGGTCACGGCTTTCGTCGCCATACTGGCCGCTATAGCCCAGCTCCAGCTGCTGGCGTGCGGTCAACCATGCCGACAGCCCCAGTTCGGCCACCACCGTCCTGTCAGCCATCGGGGCACCGCTGACCACGAAGCTGTCGCTGCCGGTGGCGAAGGCGAAGCGGGCCGCCGGGTCGTGATCCCCGCTGGCATGGCGGTACCCCACGCCACCGCGCAGGTGCAGCCAGCTGTCCTGCTGGAACGAAGCCTTCAGGCCCTTGTCAAAACGCAGGCCAGCCGTGGCCACGGTGGTACGCAGATCGTCCACCTCACCCTGCAGTGCAGCCGCACCGCCGCGTTCGTTGACGCGCTTCATGTCCACTTCCACACGTGCGAGCTGCAGGTAAGGCTCAAGCCCCGCCTCGCGGCCGCCGAAGCGATAGCTCGCCTCGACGAACGCCTGGCGGGTGCGGCCGTCATAGCGTGCCGCCAGCGTATCGCTGTAACCGGAGAAGGCCAGCTCGCGGGTGCTCTTTACCTCATGCTCGCTCCAGGCCAGGCCACCACGCAGGCCGAAGGCGCCCCAGTCGTGACTGGCATAGGCCCCCAGGTGCGTATTGTCGACCTTGGCACGCGCACGGCGTCCTTCCTGCTGCTTGGCATCGGTACGGCCGGTACCGGCCAGCACGCCCACCTGCCAGCCGTTGATCTCGCGGTCCACGCCTACCAGCAGGCCGCTGCTGTTGGCTTCGGTGCGTGCGGTGTTGGCATTGCCGTCCAGCGTGGTGCTGCCACCGATGGCCTGTACCCAGACCCCCGTGGCGGCGTCGCCGTCTGCTCCCGGCGCGCGTACGCCGACACGGCGCGACAGTGCGGCATCACGCACGTAACGGCTGCCCTCGACCAGGGCCATCGCGGTGGCCGCATGCAGCTCGCCGCTGAGGCCGTCCAGTGCAGCGCCTACCTGTTGAGGGAACAGCAGGGTCAGTGGGCGCGGCAGGCCCTGGTTGACCGCCAGCCGGTCGGCCACAGTGGCCACCGCGCGCTGGTTGTCGGTACTGGCGGCACTGGCGAGCGGATTGCCACGGGTAACTTCAATGCGCGCGCCACCGGTGCCATAGGACAGCCCGAATTTCAGGAACGGCGAGAACGCACTGAAGTCGGTGGTGGCGAACTGGCCACGGATTCCGCCGTCGGCACGGATGAAGTTGAACTGCTCACCCAGGTAATAGGTGCCCGCCTCCGGCAGGGCGATCAGGGTGCCGCCCAGGGTGGCGGTACCGGTGACGCGCAACTGGTCACTGTGCCCACCCGGGGCCAGCTCGGCCTGGTACACACCGGTGGCGGTCTGCACATAGTCGCCGTTGATGGTCAGCGTGCCGATCGAGTTGCCCGGTGCAACGATACCGGCCACGGTGGTATCGCCCAGCTGGCCGATGCCCTTCAGCGTGCCGTTCGGGCCAACGAGGGTGTGACCACCGGTCTGCGTGCCGTTGAACGACAACACGCCGCCGTTGACGGTCAGGTCGGAGCCTGCGAGTACCCCGCCTGCATTCACACGGCTGTTGCCCAGGCTGGTCAACGCGCTGTTTTCCAGCCTTCCGTTCAATTCGAACGTCCCCTGCGCGGCGACCGAGGTATGGGCGCCGCGCTGCACACCGTCGAAGATGACCACGCCACCGTCGACGTTCAGGTCGGAGCCATCCAGCACACCGCGTGCGTTGATATGGCTGGATCCCCCCCGACTGTTCAGCGCAGTGTTCTTCAACGTGCCATTGAGCAGGAAGCTGCCGCCGGCCACGTCCACCGCTCCGGTGAGCGTATTGACGCCATCCAGTTCCAGCACGCCCTCGCGCACCAGCGCACCGTTGAAGCTGTTGTCGCCGCTCAAGCGCAGCCAGCCGATGCCGCTCTTGGTCAGCTTGCCGGGGCCGCCGATGTCGTTGGTCCAGTTGTCCCAGGCATCGCCTTCCCACACTTTCAGGCCACCGGCACGCTGGTTCATCACCACATTGGTGTCCACGCGCAGCGAACCGTAACCCTCGATGGCCTTGGCCAGGTTCAACAGGCCCCAACCGTAGATGTCGTCGATGCCGGGCGCGCCCAGATCCGTGGTCGTGGTCAGCAGTACATCGCGCACCTGAGCGCTGTCCAGATAGGGGAAGCGTTCAAACAGCAGGCCCAGCGCGCCGGTGACGTGGGGCGCGGCCATGGACGTTCCACTCAGCAGCGCATAGCCATAGGTAGGCACGCGCTGCTGGATGTCCAGGCTGACGTTGCCGTTGGCGTCGATGCCGACGCTGCCGGCCAGGCTGGAATCATCACCATAGGCGGTCGATACGATGTCCGAACCCGGTGCGGCAAGGCACCAGTTGGCACTCAGGCCGCACCTGTTGGAGCGATTGCTCAGGGTCAGATTGGTACCGACGTTGACCACGCTCAACCAGTACGGCTCGATGTCGGCGAATGCGCGCGGCAGCGTGGCGTAGAGGCCGGCGATGGGGCTCTGCGCAGGCGTCGGAATGACCGAACTGGTATTGCCGGCCGCCCACACCTGGATCATCCCGCGCGCACGCGATCCGTCGGCAAAGGTGTTCAGGTACTGGCGGTCGTCCGGGTCGTTGTAGATCGCGTCCATGTCCGTCGCTGTCGTCGGTTCCGTGACCAGGCCCCAGCTATGGTTGATGGCACGCACGCCCTGCGCGTTCATCTGGGCATAGAGGTCCTGGAAGGCGCTGACTTTCGGGCCGATCGCGCCCAGCGTCACGACCGAGTAGCCGGTCGCCGTGCGCTGCCACTCGCGGATGCTGTCGGAGAACAGCCGGCCAACGGTCAGGTCCGAACCGAAGGACACACCGTGCATGCCGCTTCCGTCCCGGTTCGCCGCGATGGTGCCGGCAACGTGCGTGCCATGGATCTCGAACTGCATCCCCGGCTGCACATAGGGGCCCGACTCGATGATCCTGCGGATGTTGTCGGGCACGTTGGCGTTGTACCCGACATAGCTGATCTGGACGTCATCGCCATCACTGGCGAAGCAGGCAGCCGGCCCACGCACTGCGGTGGTGTTGGTGCAACGCGTGCCGTCAGCCATCAGATCGGCGATGCGGATGCTGCGGTTGTCCTTGCCGGCGAATTCCGGATGGTCCAGACCCGTGCCACTGTCGAATACGCCCAGGCGGATGCCCGCACCGGTCAGCCCGCGCGCATAGGCCACGTCGGCATTGATCGCAGCCAGGCCCCAGTCGAGTTCGAATTCACTGGTACGCCAGCTCGCAGCATCGCCGGGCTTGCCCATGACCGGCTCCGCGGAAGCACCGACGCTGGGAGCCAGCGCTGCCGTCGGCATCGCTACCGAGGGAGCGATCATCGCGGGAACGGAGGCGTTCACCCCGCTTTGCACGGCGAACGCCGACTGCAGGCTGCGCTGCAGCTGGTAACGGGCCAGGGCGTCGTCACTGTCCTGGGCCAGTACCGGCAGTGCGGTGGCCACCAGCAACGAACCGGCAATGGCCGACGCCAGCGGCGAGGGGAGGAAGGAACGGCGAGAAACGGTCAAACGGCGGAGCTTTGCAGCAGTCATCGGTTGCGTCCTTGATTCCATGAGAGGTACGGGCCCGGCTCCCTCGTTGGAGCAGGTGCGTAAGCTGGTGACACAGGTCAGCGCAAGACGTAATCAGCCCATCGCTTCATCCAACGTTAATATTTCCTTCACAAATCCTCCATCAGAAAATTCCTACCCCCCACGCCCCTGTCCAAGGTCACTTGGCAAGCCGCATCGGCCCCGGCTAGCGTCGGTGGATTCATGTTTCTGGCGAGGGGAACTGCATGGCATCGACGTTGTTGCGCACCGGGGTGGCACTGGCGCTGCTTTCATTGAGCACGGCACCGGCGACAGGCGCCTCGCGCTTCGTCGCCGATCCCTACCCCAGCACCTACCAGGCACACCCCGATGCACCGGTGCTGATCCAGAACGCCACCGTGCTGACCGGCACCGGCCAGCGCCTGGACAACGCCGACGTGCTGCTGCGCGAGGGCCGCATCGTTGCCGTCGGCCGCCAGCTGCAGGCCGATGCCGGTGTCACCCGCCTCGATGCGCAGGGCAAGTGGGTCACACCGGGCCTGATCGACGTGCACTCGCACCTGGGCGTGTACCCCAGCCCGGGCGTCGGCGCGCACAGCGACGGCAACGAGATGACCGCACCGGTCACCGCCAACGTCTGGGCCGAGCACTCGGTGTGGCCGCAGGACCCGGGTTTCGCCACCGCACTGGCCGGCGGCGTGACCAGCATGCAGGTGCTGCCGGGCTCGGCCAACCTGGTCGGTGGCCGCGGCGTGACCCTGAAGAACGTCCCCGCCATCACCTACCAGGCGATGAAGTTTCCCGGCGCACCGTGGGGGCTGAAGATGGCCTGCGGCGAGAACCCGAAGCGGGTCTACGGCGGAGGCAAGGGCGTCGCTCCGGCCACGCGGATGGGCAACGTTGCCGGTTACCGCGCCGCCTTCATCGATGCCGCCGACTACATCGCCAGGAACAAACCGAAGCCGGCCAAGCGCAAGAGCTGGTTCGGCAGCGACAAGGGCGACAGCGCTGGTGATGCCGGCGGCAAGCGCGATCTCAAGCTGGACACGCTGGCCGGTGCGATCGAGGGCAACATCCGCGTGCATATCCACTGCTACCGCGCCGACGAGATGGCCACCATGCTCGACCTGGCCAAGGAATTCGGCTTCAAGGTGGCCGCCTTCCACCACGGCGTGGAGGCCTACAAGCTGGCCGACCGGCTGGCCGCCGACGGCGTCTGCGGTGCGCTGTGGGCCGACTGGTGGGGTTTCAAGATGGAAGCCTTCGACGGCATTCCGGAGAACATCGCGCTGGTCGACCGGCCGAAGAACAGCTGCGCCATCGTCCACTCCGATTCACCCGAAGGCATCCAGCGCCTGAACCAGGAAGCGGCCAAGGTGATCGCCGCCGCGCGCCGCGCGCACATGCCGGAGATCACCCCCGAACACGCCATCACCTGGATGACCGCCAACGCCGCCAGGGCGCTGGGCATTGAAGGCCAGACCGGCACCCTGGAGGCCGGCAAGATGGCCGACGTGGTGGTGTGGAACGGCAACCCCTTCAGCTCGTACGCGCTGGCCGAGCAGGTCTTCATCGACGGGCGCCGCCTGTACGACCGCGGCGCACCTGCGGCCACGCCCCGTTCCGACTTCCAGCTTGGCCAGGAGGTGCACTGATGGGCGCGTTGAACAAGCGTCGCCGGGCATGGCTCGGCGCTACGGTCATGGTGCTGGCCTGCCTCTCCGCATCCGCGCAGGCGCAGGACCTGCTGGTGCGCAACGCCACCGTGCATACCGCCAGCGCGCGCGGCAGCCTGCAGCACGCCGATGTGCTGGTGCAGGGCGGCATCATCCGCGCAGTCGGCAGCGGGCTGTCCGCCCCGGCCGGGGCCCGCGTGGTCGAGGCCGATGGTCGCCCGCTGACACCGGCGCTGTTCGGGGGCATCACCGAGATCGGCATCGAAGAAGTCTCCGGTGAAGCGAGCACGGTCGACAGTACGTTGAAGATCGACGAACAACCGCTGCGCCCCGAGTTCGATGTCACCCTGGCCTACAACCCGGCCTCGGTACTGATCCCGGTGGCACGCCTGGACGGCATCGGCTTCACCGCCCTGGGGGCTGCCACCGGTGGCGGCTTCGTTGCAGGCCAGGGTGGCGTGATGCGGCTGGACGGCAGCGCCGATCCCCTCGGGCCGCGCGCGCTGTTCCTGCGCCTGGGGTCGGCGGCAGTGGAGCTGACCGGCCATTCACGCGCGGCGCAATGGATGCTGCTGCAGCAGATGGTGGACGAGGCGCGCGGCCAGGTCGCTGCGGACTCACCGCATGCGCTGCTGACCCCGGCCGGGCGCCGCACGCTGGGCCGCTACCTGGCCGGCCAAGGCCGCATCGTGGTGGAGGTGGACCGCGCGGCGGACATCCGCCAGCTGCTGCGCTGGGCCGCCCGCGAAAAGGTGAAGATCGCCATCGCCGGTGGCAGCGAAGCCTGGCAGCTGGCGCCGGAGCTGGCCGCCGCACAGGTACCGGTGTTCGTCGATGTGTTGTCCAACCTGCCGGCCAGCTTCGACCAGATCGGTGCCACGCTGGAAAATGCGGCACGCCTGCAACGTTCCGGCGTGGCGGTCTCGTTCGTGCAGCGTGGCGACGCCTCGCACAACGCACGCAAGATGCGCCAGCTGGCCGGCAATGCCGTGGCCAATGGCCTGCCCTGGGCCGACGGCCTGGCCGGCCTGACCCGGGTACCGGCGCAGGCGTTCGGCGTGGCCGACCAGATCGGCAGCATCGAGCCGGGCAAGCGTGCCGACCTGGTGCTGTGGGAGGGCGACCCGCTGGACGTGGCGCACTATGCCGAGCAGGTCTGGCTGGGCGGCCGGGCGATGCCGATGCGCTCGCGCCAGACCGAACTGCGCGACCGCTACCTGCAGCGCAACGCGCAGCCCTGACCTCCAGTTATCCAAGGAAACCTGCATGGCCACCCTGCGCTGGTACTTCGACTTCGTCTCGCCCTATTCCTACCTGCACTGGCAGAAGTTGAAGCAGCTGTCCCGGTTTGCCCAGATCCAGACGGTGCCGATTGCTTTCGGTGCCGTGCTGCATCACCTTGGCAACCTCGGGCCGGCCGAGATTCCGGCCAAGCGCCGCTTCATGTACCGCCAGCTGCTGTGGACCGCCCAGGCCGAGGGCACACCGCTGCGGTTCCCGCCGGGCCACCCGTTCAACCCGTTGTCGGCGCTGCGCCTGTGCCTGGCTGCCGGTGCCAGCGTGCAGGCGGTGGACGTGCTGTTCGACTGGATCTGGCGCGACGGCAATGCCGCCGATAGCGCCGAGGCCCTGCGCGAACCGGCCGCCCGGCTCGGTATCGACGATGTCGCCAGCGCCATCGCCGACCCGGCAGTCAAGGAACAGCTGCGGCGCAACACCGAGGCCGCCATCGCCGCTGGCGTGTTCGGCGTACCGACCCTGGCCATCGATGACGAACTGTTCTGGGGCAACGACGCCCATCCGTTGATGGCGGCAGTGCTGGACGACCCCGACCTGCTGCGGCAGCCCGAATGGCAGCGCCTGGCCGAACTCCCGGTGGCCGTGCAGCGCAGTCGCTGAACAGGGGTGACGCGTTTCCCTCGCGCGCCACGCCAAAATTTGAGATAGATTTCACGTTTCCGAACTACAACCGCCCTGGAGGGGGAGCCGCGGATGCGCATCGGAATCGTCGTCGACTCGGCCTGCGACCTGCCGCAGGACTTCATCGCCGAGCACAACATCGTGCTGCTGCCGATCACCGTCCGCATCGGCGAAGCCGTGCTGGCCGATCATCGCGATGAGCAGGCCACCCTGAGTTTCCTGCACGCGCATGTGGCCGAGCACGGTGCCGAGGCGGAGACCATCCCCTTCAGCGTCAACCAGATCCGCGACCTGTTCCTGCAGCAGCTGGTGATCGATTACGACCACGTGTTCTGCATGACCATCACCAAGACCCGCAGCCCGATCCACGACAACGCGCTGCAGGCCAGCTTCGCCATCCTCAACGATTACAAGCCAGTGCGGCAGGCAGCGGGCTACAACTCGCCGTTCGCGCTGCGCGTGCTCGACACCCAGAACCTGTTCGCTGCGCAGGCCGTGACCGCAGTGGAGGCGGTTCGCCTGCGTGACAGTGGTGCCAGCGTGCAGCAGATCCGCGAACGGCTGGAAGAACTGGCCGGCAACGTGCACGGCTACATGATTACCCGCGACCTGTACTACATGCGCGCGCGTGCGCGGCACAAGGGCGACCGCAGTGTCGGCCTGCTCAGTGCGGCGCTGGGCAGCGCGCTGGACATCAAGCCGGTGCTGCACGGCTACCGTGGCCAGACCGGGCCGGTAGCCAAGATCAAGGGCTTCGACAGTGCCGTGCAGAAGCTGTTCGCGGTGGTCGGCCAGCGCGTACGTGCCGGGCTGATGACGCCGACGGTGTGCGTCAGCTACGGCGGTGAGCTCGACGAGCTGCGCAGCCTGCCCGGCTATGCACAGATGAAGGAGGTCTGCGCCGGCCATGGCGTGACCGTGTACGAATCGGTGATGAGCCTGACCGGCATGGTCAATGTCGGCAAGGGTGCGGTCACCGTGGGTTTCGCCGATGGGCCACATCGGTTCGAGTGATGCCCCGACGCGGCGCGAATCTGCACATCGATTCCACCGCGGTTGTGCCAGTCTTGCCGCACTTCAAGGAGAACACCATGCCTGCGCAGTACCACATCAGCCTGCCCGATCCGTCCAAGGCCCGCGGCAACGACCCTGACCTGTCCTTCCATTCGCAGGGCGCCGCTGGTTTCGCCGAAGAGCTGCAGGACGCCCTGCGCAGCGGCACGCTGTTCGAGCGCTGGAAGGCCAAGCAGCCCGACCCGGATGCGGTGGAACCGCAGTGGGGCGTGACCGATCCGGAGGCCACCGTGACCGGCGAGCAGAAGGACCTGCGCATCAACCTGGTCGCCACCACCCGCATCGACAGTGACGTGTTCAAGCAGCGCCTGCGCCTGCTGGCCGGCAGCCATTGGGAACTGCGCGACGTGCGTTGAGGCCCTCTACCCCGCCGGGCACGGCGCGGCGCTAACGTGCCCGTGTCGTGATCGACCCGGTGCGGATGACCATGCTCGGGTAGACGCCAACCTTGGTTGGCGCTTGCACAAACGACTGCCAACCAAGGTTGGCAATTACCGAACCGCCGATACCATCCAGCGATATCCTGCCGGCCGCTGCCCAGCGGATGGGCGGCACCCCCAACAGGCTGGTCCTGTACGACCAGCGGCGAGCCGGATTGGCGTGGCCGAACAGGATGAGGCGGTTTTGCGGCAATGGGCAGCAGCGCGTGACGGGCGGGTCTGCTCAGCAGTCCATCGTTCCGTGCGTGCTGCCCTCGTCGTCCAGCACGTGCGCATGCAGGATCACCTGGTTGCGGCCGGCACGCTTGGCGGCATAGAGGCCGGCATCGGCGTCTGCCAGCAACTGATCGGCACTGGCCAGCGCCGGCGGATGCAGGTAACCCACGCCGACGCTGATGCTGACCGGGCCTTCCGGCAATGGCAGCGCTTCGACCGCTTCGCGCAGCCGTTCGGCCAGCGCCAGCACCCCCGACAACGGGCTTCCAGGCACGATGACGGCGAATTCTTCACCGCCATAACGCGCAACGCTGTCACCACCGCGACCGGCTATGGCCTTCAGCACCCCGGCCACCGCCTGCAGGCAACGATCACCGGCCGGATGGCCGTGCTGGTCGTTGAAGGCCTTGAAGTGGTCGATATCCACCAGCAGCAGGCCCAGCTCGGTGCCGCTGCGCCGCGCGCGATTCCATTCGGAGGTCAGCCGCGCGTCGAACTCGCGGCGATTGGCCACGCCGGTGAGGCCATCCTGCCGCGCCAGTTGATCCAATGCTGCCTGGCGTTCCAGAAGATCGGTCTGCAGCAGGACGCTGCGCAGGCCGAAGCCGAGCGTGGCCACCACGAAACCCGCCACTGCCAGCGGTCGGGCATGGTCGACGACCAGAGTACCCACCACCAGCAGCAGCAAGGGCAGGATCATCGGCCCGGCAGCCTGCACCGTGCGCGACAGCCGCGGATGCGGCACTGCGCCCGTGACGGGCGCCCGGTCCAACGCCAGCACCGCCACCAGCAGGAACGGCAGGTCGATCAACAGATCATTGAAGGCTCCGAATGCATCTTCCGAGGTGTAATGGTTGATGTAGTAAGCCACCAGCAGATAAGCCAGTGCGTACAGCGCCAGCACCCGGAAGAAACCGCGCCGCTCGGGGACGTCACCGGCCAGCCAGCGCACCACCGCAAAGCCAGCGATGCACAGGTTCTGGATGTCGAACATACGCTGCATGTTCGACATCGCATGGGCATCGACATCGATGCGGGCGGCAAACGATTCGGTATGCACGAAGAACAGCACGCCCAGCAGCGCGGCCATTGCCGCATCGATCAGGCTGATGCCCGACCGCTCGCGGCGTGCGCGCGCCAGGATGAACACCAGTGGCACGCCGTACAGTACGTACAACAGCAGGCTGGCGTGGGGAGTGAAATCGGCCCGCCCGGCGCCCAGCGCGTCGATCATGTTGAACGCCATGCCGCCGGCCCACAGCAGCAGCGCCAATGCCATGGCCCGCCACCCCAGCGCCGCGCGGTCGCGGCGGGCCCGCCACAGGCAGGCCACCGCAGCCAGCAACGGGGCGCCGGTCAGAAAGACGAAGGAGCCCGCCCCGGCGGGACCGGGCCACAGGGCCAGCACCAGCCCATGGCACAGCACATACAGCAGCGCCAGCACTACCGGCATGCATCCCCCCGATCCGCAAGGCCGTCTGAGCGCACGATAGCGCGCCGGCACGCCACAGCGGCGTGATCCACTGCGGCAAAACGACACTCCGCGTGCGTCGCCATTGCCGGCCAGCGGCCGGCACTACCGGAAAGCCCTCAAGCGTGCAGGGCGCGGGCGTGGTGGGCCAGCACGCCGCAGCGGCGTGATTCGTTGCGGCAAAACGACAGTCTGCATGCATCGCCATGGTAGTGCCGGCCGCTGGCCGGCAATCCCAGGGAATCGCAGGGCTGCGGTTGCCGGCCAGCGGCCGGCACTACCGGAACGCTCTCAGGCGTGCAGGGCGCGGGCGTGGTGGGCGATGTGCTCACCGATGAAGCTGGCGATGAAGTAGTAGCTGTGGTCGTAGCCCGGCTGCAGGCGCAGGGTCAGCGGATGGCCGGCGGCCGCGCAGGCCTCCTGCAGGCGCTGCGGCTGCAGCTGGGTCTGCAGGAACTCGTCCGCCTCGCCCTGGTCGACCAGCAATGGCAGGCGCTCGCTGGCCGCCTCCAGCAGCGCGCACGTATCCCACTGCGCCCAGTCGGCCGGATTGTCGCCCAGATAAGCCGTGAACGCCTTCTGCCCCCACGGTACGTGGCTGGGCGCGACGATCGGCGAGAACGCCGACACACTGCGGTAGCGCCCCGGGTTGCGCAGCGCGATCACCAGCGCACCGTGGCCGCCCATTGAATGGCCGCTGACAGCACGCGCGCCGGTGACCGGAAAATTCGCTTCGATAAGCGCCGGCAGCTCCTGCGCCACATAGTCGTGCATGCGGTAGTGCTTCGCCCACGGTGCACGGGTGGCGTTGAGGTAGAACCCTGCGCCCTTGCCGAGGTCGTAGCCTTCGGCATCGGCCACATCATCGCCGCGCGGGCTGGTATCCGGCGCGACGATGATTACGCCGTGCTCGGCTGCATAGCGCTGCGCACCGGCCTTGGTGATGAAATTCTGCTCGGTGCAGGTCAGGCCGCTCAGCCAGTACAGCACTGGCAGTGGCTGCACTTCCGCCTGCGGCGGCAGGTACACGGCGAACTGCATGTCGCAGCCCAGCGTGGTCGAACGATGGCGGTAGACGTCCTGCCAGCCGCCGAAACAGGCGCGGTGTTCAATGCGTTCCATGGTGCTCTCCTGCGTGCCGGCGTCAGCCGTCACGTGTGTTGATCAACTCATCCAGCTGCGACAGCAGGCGCAGAAGCGATTCGACGCCAGGCTGGCCACCCAGATTGCGGTACGCCGCCACCGCCACGTCGCTGCGCGGTGGCCATTGGCCGTCGGCGCGGGCTTCGTGCAGGCGCGGCAGGAATACCTGCGCAAGCCACTGCTCGAACGGCATGCCATCGTCGCTGCCGAAGGCCGAAGTCACCGCACGCGGTGGCCCCACCTCGCCGTCGACCCAGCCCAGCGCACGCAACGCCTGCTCGATCGGGTCGACCAGGGCCGCGCGCGGGTCTTCCGCACGCGGCCTACGAAGGGCGTCGAACCAGCCCACGCCGCCGCTCAGTAGTGGACCACCGAACGGATCGACTTGCCTTCATGCATCAGGTCGAAGGCGTCGTTGATCCTGTCCAGGTCCATGGTATGGGTGACGAACGGGGCCAGTTCGATATCGCCCTTCATCGCGTCTTCCACCATGCCCGGCAGCTGGCTGCGGCCCTTCACGCCACCGAAGGCGGTGCCCATCCACTTGCGCCCGGTCACCAGCTGGAACGGGCGGGTGGAGATCTCCTGCCCGGCACCGGCCACGCCGATCACCACGCTCTGGCCCCAGCCACGGTGCGCGCATTCCAGCGCCGCGCGCATCACGTTGACGTTGCCGATGCACTCGAAGCTGTGGTCCACGCCCCAGGTGGTCATCTCGACGATGACCTGCTGGATCGGCGTGTCGAAGTCCTTCGGGTTGACGCAGTCGGTGGCGCCGAATTCGCGCGCCAGTTCGAACTTGGACGGATTGGTGTCCACCGCGATGATGCGGCCGGCCTTGGCCTGGCGCGCACCCTGGATCACCGCCAGGCCGATGCCACCAAGGCCGAACACCGCCACGCTGTCGCCCTCCTGCACCTTGGCGGTGTTGTGCACCGCGCCGATGCCGGTGGTGACGCCGCAGCCGAGCAGGCAGACGTGTTCCGGGTTGGCGTCCGGATTGATCTTCGCCAGCGAGACTTCGGCCACAACGGTGTACTCGCTGAAGGTCGAGCAGCCCATGTAGTGATACAGCGGCTCGCCGTTGTAGCTGAAGCGGCTGGTGCCATCGGGCATCACGCCCTTGCCCTGGGTGGCGCGCACCGACACGCACAGGTTGGTCTTGCCGCTCTTGCAGAACAGGCATTCGCCGCACTCGGCGGTGTACAGCGGAATCACGTGGTCGCCCGGCTTGACGCTGGTCACGCCCTCGCCCACTTCCACCACGATGCCCGCGCCTTCATGGCCCAGCACCACCGGGAACAGGCCTTCCGGATCATCGCCGGACAGGGTGAACGCATCGGTGTGGCAGACACCGGTGTGGGTGATCTTCACCAGCACTTCGCCCTTCTTCGGCGGGGCGACGTCGATCTCGACGATCTGCAGCGGCTGGCCGGGACCAAAGGCGACGGCGGCACGGGACTTCATGGTGGCTTCTCCAGAGACGGGCAATGACAGGATGGGCGGCGCAATGTTGCGCCGTCGTCTATTTCAGGTACGAGCGGATCAACGCGCTCATGTCGCGCACGCGTTCGGCGCGTTGTTCGTCGGAGGCGGCGGGCTGGCCGAATTCCTCGCGCAGATGGGCCTCCATCACCTCGGACATCAGGCCGTTGACCGCGCCACGGATGGCGGCGATCTGCTGCAGCACCGGCCCGCAGTCGGCGCCGGCTTCCAGCGCACGGTCCAACGCATCGCACTGGCCGCGGATGCGGCGCACGCGGGCCAGGACCTTCTTCTTCTCTTCGGGGGAGTGCGGCATGGCAGGCCAGCTCGGAACTATACTGGGGGATAGTATACATAGAAGCGCTTGGTTTGACGCAAATGGCTTCCTGAGACTCCGGAATGGCAGCTTTGAATCCAGCCGAATCAATTACTTGAGACGATCCAGCAGCCAGCAAGGCCGTGTCGGGCAATCTTTGGGGTCGCAACATCCGGAATCAAATGATGGGCATTGGCATCCAACTCGGGCGCATCACCGATGAGATCGGCAGCAGCGATTTTCTGTATGCGTTCTTCTCGACGATCACCGGCAACCTGGAACCGGATGGATGGGGAAGCCGCTTTCCGATCATCATGAAGCAGCTCTACGCCGGCTGCGTGCAGAAATCAGACGCGGCTACTGCGCTGTCCGAGATGCACGTCATCCGCCGCGAGCTGGCCCAGCTGCCGCCGGTCCAAGTCATCTGGTCGTTCGATGATCGCGCCCAGCGCCCGCCATGGGGGGAGGCAATCGCCCCTGACATCGAGTCCTTGGCGACCTACTTCGTCACCGCACGGGGACGCGATCTGATCGCGCTTCTAACTGAACTGTTTGAGGAGCTCCAAGATGGCGAGGATGACGTCGCTCGGATCGTCAACTATTGATACTGGCGCAACCCGCTCAGCCCAGAAGGCCGTCCTCCGCCACGCGGATCGCCCATCCGGATCGGGTCAACCGTCTGGCGTCGGATCATCGCGCTGGCCCCATGCCGGTAGGCAAGAACCCTGGATTACCCGGCCGCAGGCAGATCACGCACGGGGTCGGATCCCCGCCGCCGGCGGGGCTCCGACCCATGCCCTCAGGCATCCTCGCGCACGTAGGCGAACGACTCGTCCAAACGCTCGAAACCGATCACTTCAGCGACGATGGCCTGTGCGTCGTCGTCGCTGATGTTTCCTTCCTCAATATCGTCAACGCGGGCGAACAGCCGCTGCAACGCCGCGAACTGGTCGCCGCGCAGGAACGACTGGTGGCTCTGCAGCCAGCGCTGCAGATTGCCGGCCAGCTCGCCGTGCGACAGCAGCGTATACGGCGCTTGGTAGTCGGCAACCGCTTCAACCATCTTGCGGAACAGGAAATCCTGGTAGTTGGCGGCCAGCACATCGGCACGATCATCGTCATGCCACACCAGCACGACGGGCGGCTCGGCAACACCGGGCGCGTTGCTCCAGAAGCAGTAGCTGTCGCCGCCGCCGGTCCGCGCAAACGGCAGGAGCTGCAGGTCGGGACGCAGGGGATTGTAATGATCCTCGGCGGTCAGCTCCTGCCACGCTTCGAGCAGCTCATCGTGTTCCAGTGGTTCGTATTCCTGCGCGTACAGCAGCACCGGCGGATCCGCCTGCAGCGTCGGGAACACCACCTCGGACCATTCCGGATGCGGACTGCCCCAGCTCAACCGGCCTGCTGCCTGCAGCTGCTTGAACAAAGGGGGGAAGGCCTGGCCGGTGGCCTGTTCGATGTCGGATAGTGCGCTCATGGAAGTCCTTGTCGATAGAGGTCGCCCAGCTTGCCCGAATCCGCGCAGGAGATGAACCGGCCGCAGCAGGTGGCGGGCCTAGACTGCAATCACCGGGCCCCCCCCACCGCTGCCATGAACGCCACTGCCCAAAGCTTCATCGTCAACATCGACGTGCCGGGCATCTGATCGGCCGAGCAGGTGGCCGGCTGGAAGCGTGTCACCGAGGCGGTGCATGGCGCACAGGGCACGATCTTCGCCCAGCTCTGGCACGTCGGCCGCATGTCGCACTCCTCGCTGCAGCCCGACGGTGGGCAACCGGTCAGCGCCGGTACCCGCCCGGTGGCCAGCGCACCGAAGAACACCTCGTTCGTCTACCTGGACGATGGCAGCCGCGGCCACGCCGATCCCACTCCGGCACGTGCACTGGAGACTGCGGAGATCCCCGGTATCGTCGACGACTTCGTGCGCGGGGCGGCCAACGCCATTGCGGCCGGCTTCGACGGCATCGAACTGCATGCCGCCAACGGTTACCTGTTCGAGCAGTTCCTCAACCCACTCATCAACCAGCGTGATGATCGCTACGGCGGCTCGCTGCCCAATCGTGCGCGCTTGATCCTGGAGACCGTCGATGCGATGGCCCAGCGCATCGGTGCGCAGCGGGTCGGCGTGCGCCTGGCACCGAACAACCTCACCTTCGACATGCCGTTCTATCCCGACAACAAAGCCACCTATCTGTACTTGGCCGAGGAACTGGGCAAGCGTGGGCTGGCCTACGTGCACCTCAACGACAACCTGCAGGCGGGCCAGTCGGTGCTGCGCGAGGCGTTCCTGCGGCAGTTCAAGCAGGTCTACGGCGGCACGCTGATCTTGGCCGGCGGGATGACGCGCGCACGTGCACTGCAGCTGGTCGAGGCCGGTACCATCGATCTGGCCGCGTTCGGCCAGCCGTTCATCGCCAACCCGGATCTGGTTGAACGCCTGCAGCGGGACATCGCGCTGGCCTCGCCCGACCGCAGCACCTGTTACGGCGGTGGCGAAGCAGGCTACCTCGACTACCCGCTGGCACAGTAGATCCACGCCATGTGTGGATGGGGCGTCCTCCTCACCATCGAACACATCACGGCGCCTTCTCCACTCTGGTCGAGTCTGAATCAAAGGTCAGCACACGGGTGCTGATCTCCCCTTTACCCGAATCCTTGCGGGTCAGTTCAAGCCGCCCCTGGTTGCCCTGCGCCACCAGGCTGGCGGCAAAACTGCCCTCGTTGGACAGCGCTGTGATCACGGCGGTGCCATCCGGCGCAACCCTGATGCCTGCCCGATCGCGAACCTTGTAGCCCACGCCAACCGGTGCATCCAGCGCCATCACCGCGCTGCCATTGGCCATGGTTCCGATGCCCCCGCGCTCATCGCCCTTCGCGTCGTAGATCGTCATGCCCGTGGCGCGTGAGTTGCGGGCAATGTCACTGGCATCCTCGGCAATCTGCACGCGAGTGCGCCCTTCACTGTCGAGCACGGTCAACTTGTAGGTACGGATCTCCGGCACCACGCAGGCGTCGGGCGTGGCCACGCTGGCTCCGATCAGGGCCAACGATGCGCCCAGCACGAACATCGAGGTGGCAAGCAGACTCCTGCGACGCAGCCTGCGCTCCAGACGATCCAATCGTACGGCGATACCCTGCTCATGCATGTTGCGCTCCCTGGTTGGGTCTGTGGTTGTTCCGTCACCTGCCCTCTGCCTCCACATGGATCACACGGGTGGAGGCTCCGCCCAGAACGGGCATTGCCAATCGCAGCCAGCGCCATCGGCCGACGTAGTGCTCCAGCGTGCGCGCCCGCGCTTCCTCTTCCCGCCCACGCATGGAATCCTCCCTGGCAACGGAGCCACCGGTCGGAACGACTGCGGCACCCGGTCTGGCACTAAAGTTCGATCGTAGAAGGCACCTTCGAGCCCAACAACATGACGAAAGTCCCCATGAACTCTGTCACCGCGTCGTTCATCGTCAACCTCGACGTGCCCGATCTTGCTGCCGCCGAAGCCTTCTACATCGAAGCCTTCGGCCTGCGGATCGGCCGCCGTCTCGGACCGGAGGCCGTGGAACTGCTCGGCGGGCCAACGCCGCTGTACCTGCTGCAGAACGACGCCGGCAGCGCCGCCACCGAAGACGGCGACGTGCGTGACTACGAGCGCCACTGGACCCCGCTGCACCTGGACTGGGTGGTGGAGGACATTGATGCCGCGTTGATGCGTGCGGTCGCGGCCGGGGCGATGCTCGAGCAACCGGTGCGCGAGCGCCGCTGGGGCCGTATCGCCGTGCTGGCCGATCCGTTCGGGCACGGCTTCTGCCTGATCCAGTTCAGTGGCGAAGGCTACGACGCGCTGGTCGAATGAATTGCCGGCTGCTTTGCGGGCGCCAATCCACGCATGGCGCGGATCTACTGATCCGCTTCAAGCAACGCGTGGAGGCTGTCATTCGGCAGTAGATCCACGCCATGCGTGGATGCGAACCACCGCACCTCACTCGCGCAGCATGTCCACGAACGCGCGCAGCGCACCGGGCATCTGCCGCTGCTTCGGGTAGTACAGCGCGAACCCGGCGAACGGCTCGCTCCAGTCTTCCAGTACCGCCACCATCTGCCCCGATTCGATATACGGCCGCGCGGTGTCTTCCAGCACGTAGGCCAGGCCGATGCCATCAAGCACTGCACCGACCACGGTGCCCTGCTCGCTCAACGTGAGCCGGCCCGGCACGTCGATTTCCAGCGCCTGCCCGCTACGCTCGAACTGCCATTTGTACAGATGCCCGCTGGCAAAGCGGAAGCGGATGCACTCATGCGAGGCCAGGTCGCGCGGATGCTGGGGCGCCGGATGCCGCCGCAGGTAATCCGGCGAGCCGACGATCAGCCCACGCAGCGGCGGCCCCATCGGCACCGCCACCATGTCCTCGGGCACGAATTCGTGCAGGCGCACGCCCGCGTCGTAGCCCTCGGCGACGATATCGACCAGCCCATCATTTTCGGTCAGCTCGACGCGCACATCAGGATGGGCGTGCAGGAAGCGCGCCAGCCGAGGCCGCAGCTGGGTCGCCACCGCCGCCCGGGTGGCGTTGATGCGCAGCAGGCCGGCCGGGGCGGCGCGGAAGTGGTTCATTTCTTCCAGCGCGTCATGCACCTGCCCCAGCGCCGGCTGCAAGCGCTCCAGCAGGCGCTGCCCGGCCTCGGTCAGGGCCACGCTGCGCGTGGTGCGGTGGAACAGGCCCACGCCCAACCGTTCCTCCAGCGCGCGGATCGCATAGCTCACCGCCGAGGTCGACAACGCCAGCTCGGCACCGGCGCGGCGGAAGCTGCGGTGGCGGGCAACCGCCGCGAACGCGGCCAGGTGGGAAAGGTTGTCAGTGGCCATGATTGTGCAGTTTTACTTGATGAATCATGCCGATATCCACGCTTCTTGCCATTGGGAACGCGGCGTATTGTAAAGCGCCTTTCGATAAACCCTGCCAAGGATTCCCCCATGTCCCTCGCCCGTGGTTACGCCGCCCATTCCCATACCGCCCCGCTGGTCCCCTTTGAGTTCGAACGCCGTGCGGTCGGTCCCGACGATGTGCGCATCGAGATCCTCTACAGCGGCATCTGCCACTCCGACCTGCACCAGGCCCGCGATGACTGGGGTGGCTCGATCTACCCGATGGTGCCGGGCCACGAGATCATCGGCCGCGTCACCGAGGTCGGCAGCAACGTCACCCGCTTCAAGGTCGGCGACCACGCCGGCGTGGGTTGCATGGTCGACTCCTGCCGCCACTGCGACGCCTGCCAGCACGACCTGGAGCAGTACTGCGCCGAGGGCGCGACCTGGACCTACAACGGCCGTGAACGCGAAACCGGCGCACCGACCTACGGCGGCTATTCCGACCACGTGGTGGTCGAGCAGCGCTTCGTGGTGAAGGTGTCCGACACCCTCGACCTGAAGGCGGCCGCACCGCTGCTGTGCGCCGGCATCACCACGTGGTCGCCGCTGCGCCATTGGAAGGTCGGCCCGGGCCAGAAGGTCGGCGTGATCGGCCTCGGCGGCCTCGGCCACATGGGCGTGAAGTTCGCCAAGGCGCTCGGTGCGCACGTGGTGATGATCACCACCACCCCGGAAAAGGGCGCCGATGCCAAGCGCCTGGGCGCCGATGAGGTGCTGGTCTCGCGCGATGCGGCGCAGATGAAGGCGCACGCCGGCAGCTTCGACTTCCTGCTCAATACCATCCCGGTCAGCCATGACACCAATCCGTACATGGGCCTGCTCAAGCGCGAAGCCACCATGTGCCTGGTGGGCGTGCTGACCGAACTGGACCCGCCGCTGACCGGCGGCAGCGTGATCTTCGGCCGCAAGCACCTGACCGGCTCGGCGATCGGCGGCATGGCCGAAACCCAGGAAATGATGGACTTCTGTGCCGAGCACGGCATCGTCAGCGATGTGGAGATGATCGACATCAGGAACGTCAACGAAGCCTGGGAGCGCATGGCGAAGAACGATGTGCGCTACCGCTTCGTGATCGACATGGCGACGTTGAAGAACGTGGCCTGATCGAGGGCAGATGCGAAAAAGAAAAACCCCGGCAATGCCGGGGTTTTTCTTCTGGTAGTGCCGGCCGCTGGCCGGCGCCCCCGCCTGGCTGCCGGCCAGCGGCCGGCACTACCGCATGACGATCAATACGCGAACTCGCGGAACACCGGATCGACGTCGCCATGCCAGCGGCCATGGAACAGCGCCAGCTTGCGCTCGGCCGGGGTCAGGCCGGATTCGACGATCTCCTGCAGCACGTCCAGGAACTTGCTCTCGTCCTGGCCGTCGGCATTGCGCGCCGCACGGCGCTTGAGGCCTTCCACGGAAATCCTGACCGCTTCCCGGGCCAGGTCGCGCACCGTGCCGTTGCGGAACGGCAGGTTCATTGCATGCTTCGGCACGCCGTCACGCAGCGCATGGCGCTCGTCCAGGGTGAAGTCACGCACCAGGTCCCAGGCAGCATCCAGCGCAGTGTCGTCGTACAGCAGGCCCACCCAGAATGCCGGCAGCGCACACAGGCGGCTCCACGGGCCACCATCGGCGCCGCGCATTTCCAGGTACTTCTTCAGGCGCACTTCCGGGAACGCGGTAGTCATGTGGTCCGACCAGTCGCGCAGGGTCGGCAACGCGCCCGGCAGCACCGGCAGCTTGCCCTGCATGAAGTCGCGGAAGCTCTGCCCGCTGGCGTCGTGGTAGATGCCGTCGCGGTAGGAGAAGTACATCGGCACGTCGAGCAGGTAATCGACATAGCGCTCGTAGCCGAATCCATCCTCGAACACGAAGTCGAGCATGCCGGTGCGGTCGGCGTCGGTGTCGGTCCAGATGTGCGAGCGATAGCTCAGGTAGCCGTTCGGCTTGCCTTCGGTGAACGGCGAATCGGCGAACAGCGCGGTGGCGATCGGCTGCAGCGCCAGCGACACGCGGAACTTCTTCACCATGTCCGCCTCGGTGGCGTAGTCCAGGTTCACCTGCACCGTGCAGGTGCGGGTCATCATGTCCAGGCCCAGCGAACCGACCTTGGGCATGTACGCGCGCATGATCTTGTAGCGCCCCTTCGGCATCCACGGCATTTCATCGCGCTTCCACTTCGGCTGGAAGCCCATGCCGAGGAAACCCAACTGCAGTTCGCCGGCCACCTGCGCCACTTCGTTGAGGTGGGTGCCGGTCTCCACGCAGGTCTGGTGGATGGTCTCCAGCGCCGCGCCGGACAGTTCCAGCTGGCCAGCCGGTTCCAGCGTCACCGAGGCACCGTCGCGCAGCAGCGCGATCGTGTTGCCGTTTTCCTGCACCGGCTCCCAGCCGAAGCGGACCAGGCCGTTGAGCAGTGCTTCGATGCCGCGCTCCCCCTCGAAGGTCGGCGGGCGCAGGTCATCCAGACGGAACCCGAACTTCTCGTGCTCGGTGCCGATGCGCCACTGCGCGCGGGGCTTCTCGCCGGAGGCGATCACCTCCACCAGCTGCGAGCGGTCGGTAATGGGGGTATCGGCGACGTGGCTGGGGCTCGACAAGGGAAAGGCTCGCTGGACGGTGGCGGGGGATGTGGGGCTCGCGGCCTTCCATCGCAAGGGCGCACTATAGCGTGGCACCCCGTTGCGTCATGCGACGGTGACGGGTTTCAGCATCCTACCGACGCCCTCTTGACCCTCGTACACTCAACGTCATGAGCCGCCATTCACGACACCCCGAACTGCACCGCTCCGAGCGCGTCGGCTGGCTGCGTGCCGCCGTGCTGGGCGCCAACGATGGCATCGTCTCGGTGGCCGGCCTGGTGGTTGGCGTGGCTGCCGGCGGTGCCTCCGCTGCGACCATCCTTGCCACCGGCGTGGCCGGCACCGTGGCCGGCGCAATGTCGATGGCTGCCGGCGAGTACGTCTCGGTACAGACCCAGGCCGACACCGAAGACGCAGACCTGGCAATGGAAAAGCGCGAGCTGCGCGATAATCCGCACAGCGAGCTGGAGGAGCTGGCTGCGATCTACCGCCACCGCGGCCTGGAGCCTGCGTTGGCACGGCAGGTGGCCGAACAGCTCACCGCCCATGATGCGCTGGGTGCCCACGCCCGCGACGAACTGGGCATCACCGATACCCTGCGCGCCCGCCCGCTGCAGGCAGCATTGGCCTCGGCCGGTGCGTTCACCTGCGGCGCGGCGCTGCCGGTGCTGACCGCCCTGCTCGCGCCGGTCGACAGGGTGGCACTGATGACCACGGCCAGTACCCTGCTCGGCCTGTGCCTGACCGGCGCAGTGGCGGCCAGGGCCGGCGGCGCACCGCCGGTTCGCGGCGCGATCCGGGTGATGTTCTGGGGCGCATTGGCGATGGCCGCGGCGGCCGGCGTCGGTCGCCTGTTCGGTGCCCACGTGTCATGACCGCCATGCTGCCACCGGCCACCGCACTGCTGGCCGAGATGGCCAGCCTGGCCGGCTGCGCACGCGCCGAAGGTTATGCGTGCATTACCGCTCGGCGCGAACATGGCGCCAGCTCGGTGGAGATTCCACAACCACAGTTCGCGATCCTGCTGGAAGGCCGCAAGCAGGTGCGTACCGCGCACCAGTCGCTGGAGTTCATCCCCGGCGACATCCTGCTGCTGACCCAGCGCTGCCGCATTGATGTGGTCAACACCCCCGACCCACGCAGCGGCCGTTACCTCAGCGCCATCGTGCCGCTGTGTGCCGAAGTGCTGGCGGCCGCACGCACGCTGTGGAGCGGAGAGCTTCCCGCCGCCGGTCATGCGATGGCGCGACTGCCGTTGATCGATCATGGCGCGGTGCTGCGCCAGTGGCGGCAATCGCTGCAGGACGGCCGTTACAGCGAAGCGCGGCTGGCCCTGGCCTCGTTGGTACTGACCCTGTGCCGGCAGGGCCACGGCAACCTGCTGCTGCCGCAGGCGCCGAGCCTGGGCGAACAGATCCGCGACCGCATCGCCGCCGAACCGGCTCGCGACTGGCAATCGCGTGATGTGGAAGCGCTGTTCGCGGTGAGCGGCGCGACCCTGCGCCGTCGGCTCGCCGCCGAGGACACCAGCCTGCGCCAGCTGCTCACCGAGGCCCGGCTGGCGCATGGCATGCAGCTGCTCTACACCACCGACCTGCCGCTGAAGACCGTGGCCGCACGCGCGGGCTACCGCTCTGCGGCCAGTTTCAGCAAGCGCTTCGCCGAGCAGTACGGGCTGGCTCCCACAGATATTTGAGGGGGTTCGGCAGGGCTTGCAGCCCTGCACCTGCAGAGGCAACGGCAACAGCGAAAGCAACAGCAACAGCAACAGCGGGCTATCCGTGGGATGGCGGGGCGGTGTGGGTGGGCAGGACACGCCGTAAACCCATCCATGGGGGCTCGATGGCGCCTTCCATGGCGCCAACGGTCCTGCCCACCCACACCGCCCCACCTCTGACAGATCTTCGCGACTGTTGGTAGGTGTCGACCTTGGTCGACACATCTGTCAGATATCGAAATCGATCTGGGGTCAGATCCGTTTTCCTCCGGAAAACGGATCTGACCCAAAGAGAATTTCCAACAGATCGCGGAAAACTGTCGAAGGCGGGGTGGGTCCGGTTGCGGGAGTGTCCGCGGCATGGATGCCGCGGCCAAGCCCCCAGGGATGGGTTTACGGCGTCTCCCGCAACCGGACCCACCCCGCCATCCCACGGATAGCCCGCTGTTGCTGTTGCTGTTGCTGTTGCTGTTGCTTCGGCTGCGGCCGTTGCCTCTGCGGGTGCAGGGCGCAGCCCTGCAGACACCCCCCCTGAGCATTCCACGCAGTGGTTTGAGCGCCGCGCACACGCCGGCCACGGCACGCTATGCGGCAACGGAATCGTCCGTCGCCCACCGAGAACCATCATGACCCTGCGCCACCTGCCGCTGCGCACCGCCCTGCTGCTGGCCCTGTCCGCCCTGCCACTGGCCGCGCTGGCCGAAGCCACCTCGCCCGCCCCCACCCAACAGGTACCGGGCGTCTACCACCAGCGCGTCGGCGCCTTGCAGGTCACCGCCCTGTTCGATGGCGTGGTCGCGCTGGGCCGGCAGGAAGTGGTGGACGTGCCGCCCACCCTGGTCAGCCGCCTGCTGGAAGGTCGCTACGTGCCCGAAGACAGGAAGGGCCTGCAGACTGCGATCAACGCGTTCCTGATCCGGCAGGGCAACCACCTGACCCTGGTCGATACCGGCACCGCGCAGTGCTTCGGCCCCGGCCTGGGCCAGGTGCTGGGCAACCTGCGCGCCTCCGGCGTGGATCCGGCCGAGGTGGACGAGGTGCTGCTGACCCACGCCCATCCGGACCACCTGTGCGGCGTACTCGACGCGCAGGGCAAGCCGGCCTACCCGAATGCCACGGTGTGGCTGTCCAGGGCCGATGCCGATTACTGGCTCAACCCGGCCAGCGAGGCCACCGCGCCGAAGGGCGTGCGCTTCGCCTTCCCGCTGGCGCGCAATGCGGTAGCCCCGTACCAGGCCAGCGGCCACCTGCGCACGTTCAACCCCGGCGATGCCCTGCCCGGCGGTGCGGTGGCAATGGACACCCATGGCCACACCCCCGGCCACGTCTCCTACCGGTTCGACAGCCAGGGCCAGTCACTGCTGGTGTGGGGCGACGTGCTGCACTTCCACGCGGTGCAGTTCGCGCACCCGGAGGCCGCGTTCGAGGCCGATTCGGACCGCAAGGCGGCCACCGCCAGCCGTCGGGGGCTGCTGCAGCAGGCCACCGCCAACGGCTGGTGGGTGGCCGGTGCGCACCTGCCGTTCCCCGGCCTGGGCCATGTGCGCAGCGAAGGCCAGGCCTATGCCTGGGTGCCGGCGGAGTATTCGCCGCTGAAATGAGGTGCCGACCGCGGTCGGTGAGGCTGCCGGCCAGCGGCCGGCACCACCAGGAAGCAGATCGGTAGCGCCCGGCTGCCAGCCGGGCGACCGGAAATCCCTTATTCCAGCCCCAGCCAGCCGCCGATCACGGCGCGGGCTTCGTCCACGCCGGTACGGTCTTCGCCGGAGAACACCTGCACGCTGACGCTGTCACCGTAGGCCGATTGCAGCTCCTTGCGCACCTTCTGCAAGGACTGCATCTGCTGGCTGCGGCTGAGCTTGTCGGCCTTGGTCAGCAGGGCGTGCGCCGGCAGGCCGCGCTGCACGGCATAGGACAGCATCTGCCGGTCGTAGTCCTTCAGCGGATGACGGATGTCCATCACCACCACCAGCCCCTTCAGGGCCTCGCGGGTGCGGAAGTACTTGTCGATGAAGGCCTGCCAGTGCGCCTGCAGGTCCAGCGGCACCTTGGCGTAGCCGTAACCGGGCAGGTCGACCAGATGCGCCTCCGGGGTGACCTGGAAGAACACCAGCTGCTGGGTACGGCCGGGGGTCTTGGAGACACGCGCCAGGGCGTTCTGGCGGGTCAGCGCGTTGAGCGCACTGGACTTGCCGGCGTTGGAGCGGCCGGCGAAGGCCACTTCGGCCCCTTCGTCGGGCGGCAGCTGCCGCACGTTATGGGCCGAAAGGTGGTAACGGGCGCGTTCGATGAGCAATGACATGTGCCTAGGATCGCATGTTGCGGCGCCGCGCGCCCGTGCCGGCGGCCTTTGCGGGCATTTTGCTGCACTGCTGCGTTGACCGTGCGCGGAAACGGCGTTGATAATCCGGGCGATGCCGGCGGCCACCGCCCGGCCCGGTCCATACGGAGCTTCAGCATGCGCCACGCTCGCGTTCTTGCCGTATCCGCCCTTGCCACTGCTGTAGTCGTTGCCGCTGCTGCGTTCGCGCAGACCACGTTGACCCCGCTGCCCGACAATGGGCCGATCAACACCGCCTCGCTGGAGGTGGATTTCAGCAAGACCCACTGGGGCGATGCCAAGGCCGGCCAGGCCAAGGCCTCGGCCTGCGCGGCCTGTCATGGCGTCGACGGCAATTCCACGGTGGAGATGTATCCGTCCATTGCCGGCCAGAGCGAACGCTACGTGGCCCAGCAGATGGCCCTGATCGCCAATGGCCAGCGCAGTTCCGGCGCGGCGGTGGCGATGGTGCCGTTCGTGCAGAACCTCACCCCACAGGACATGCGTGATATCGGCGCCTACTTCGCCACGCAGAAAGCCAACGCCGGCATCGCCGATGACACGGCGGTCACCGAGGGCCCCTACAAGGGCATGAAGTTCTACGAGATCGGCCAGCAGCTGTACCGCGGCGGCGATGCCAAGCGTGGCCTGCCGGCCTGCATGGCCTGCCATGGCCCCAGCGGTGCCGGCAATCCCGGCCCGGCCTATCCGCATCTCGGTGGCCAGCACGCCAGCTATGTCGCGCGCCGCCTGCAGGAGTACCAGGCCGGCCAGACCAACGAGACCGACAAGGCGCACTTCCAGATCATGGCAACGGTCGCGCAGAAGCTCAGCGAGCAGGAGGTGCAGGCGCTGTCGAGCTACCTGCAGGGCCTGCACAACAAGGCCGACGATGTGGCCACCACGGCCACGCCAGCACAACCGGCTGCCGCCCCCTGACCACCACTGGTCGGCCCGGGCCGCGACGTCGGCCCACGGCTGCGGTATGTTTCCTTCACGCCGGCGGCTGCGCCGGCGTTGCTTTTTTCAACGGAGATGCGTGTCGATGAGGTTGATTTCCCGCCTGCTGTTGTCCGTGCTGGTGCTGCTGCCGCTGGCAGCCTGCGCCGCCACCCCCGCCAATGCCCCGCTGGTCGAGGGCAAAGACTACGAGCGCATCGCCCAGCCGGGCCCGTTCCAGCCGCTGGCCGGCAAGATCGAGGTGGTCGAAGTCTTCGGCTACACCTGCCCGCACTGCGCCCATTTCGAACCGCAGCTGGAAGCCTGGGCGGCCAAGCTGCCGGCCGACGTGCGCTTCACCCCGGTCCCGGCGGCCTTCGGCGGTGCCTGGGATGCCTGGGCCCTGGCCTACTACGCCGCCGACGAAGTCGGCGTGGCCAAGCGCAGCCATGCCGCCGTGTTCAAGGCCCTGCACGAACAGGGTTCGCTGCCGATGCAGAACGTCTCGGCCGATGAGCTCGCCACCTTCTACAAGGCCTACGGCGTGACCCCGGACCGCTACATCCAGGCCCTGCGCGGCGATGCCGTGCAGAAGAAGGTCGAGGCCGCGCGCGCGTTCGTCCAGCGCACCAAGATTCCGGGCACCCCGGCCATCATCATCAATGGCCAGTACCTGGTGCGCGGCAACAGCTTCGACGACCAGCTGCGCATTGCCTCCGCACTGATCGCGCAGGCGCGCGCCGCCCGCGGCCGCTGAACCAACACCCACCACCGACACGGCGTTGTCGCCGCCGCGTGTCATCATTTCCCCTTGGCCGGCGCCTGCCGCCGGCCCCACCTTTCCAGATGCTGGAGACGTTTCCATGAAGATCCGTTACGCCCTCGCCCTCGCAGCGCTGCTGCCGATCCTGGCCGCCTGCAAGGCCGACGACGGCAGCACCAACACCACCGCGGCCCCCGCCGAACCGGCAGCAACCCCGGCAACCACCACCGAACCGGCTGCCGCGCCGGCGGCGGGCAGCGAAGGCGCCGCACCGGCTGCCGCTGAAGGCGAGAAGGCCCCGGCCGAAGCAACTCCGGCCGCCGCGCCGGCCCCGACCACCGCCGCACTGACCGGCCCGGCTCCGGTGGAAGGCGCCGACTACCAGGTGATCCCGAACGGCCAGCCGTTCCAGCCGGCCGCCGGCAAGATCGAAGTGACAGAGATCTTCGGCTACGTCTGCCCGGCCTGCGCCGCGTTCCAGCCGCTGGTCGGCCCGTGGAAGGCCGGCCTGCCCAGCGACGTGAACTTCGTCTACGTGCCGGCCATGTTCGGCGGCACCTGGGATGACTACGCCCGTGCCTTCTACGCCGCGCAGACCCTGGGCGTGCAGGAGAAGACGCACGAAGCGCTGTACGCCGCCATCCACTCGCAGAAGACCCTGAAGGGCGAGCGCGGCCGTGACTCGGTGGAAGACATCGCCAAGTTCTACGCCGCCTACGGCGTCGATCCGAAGCAGTTCGCGGCCACCATGGGCAGCTTCGCGGTGAATGCCAAGACCAACTCGGCCAAGCAGTTCGCCCAGCGCAGCCAGATCAGCGGCACCCCGTCGATCATCGTCAACGGCAAGTACCTGGTGAAGGGCAAGAGCTTCCCGGACATGCTGCGCATCGCCGATCACCTGATCGCCCGCGAACGCGGTGCGGCCCAGGCTCACTGATCCAAGAGAAGCATTTCCCGGCCGTGAATTCCCCCCGTACACGGACCCTGCGCTTGCTGACGGCCAACATCCAGGCCGGCTCAAGTACCCGCCGTTACAGCGACTATGTGACCCGCAGCTGGTCACATGCGCTGCCGGCGGGTCGCAAGCGCAGCAGCCTGGACGCGATCGCCACCTTGGCGCGCGAACATGACATCGTCGGCCTGCAGGAGGCCGACCCGGGCAGCCTGCGCTCGGGCTTCACCAACCAGACCCATTACCTGGCCCAGCGCGCCGGCTTCAACTACTGGAGCCACCAGCCGAACCGGCGCATGGGCGGGGTCGCGTCCAGCGCCAATGGCCTGCTGAGCAGGCTGGAACCGGTTGAAGTGCAGGATCACGCCCTGCCCGGCCGCATCGGCGGGCGCGGCGTGCTGCTGGCCAAGTTCGGCGACGGTGCCGACGGCTTGGCGGTAGCGGTGGCCCATCTCTCGCTGGGCGCAGGCTCGCGGATGTCGCAGCTGGGCTTCATCGCCGAGCTGCTGTCCGACCACCCCAACGCGGTGCTGATGGGCGACTTCAACTGCCTGGCAGAACGCCCGGAAATGCAGGTGCTGTACCAGAAGACCCGGCTGCAGCCGCCCGGTTGCATCGTGCCGACCTTCCCAAGCTGGCGCCCGGACCGCGCCATCGACCACATCCTGGTCAGCAGTGGCCTGCAGACCCGTACCGTGGAAGCCATACCGGCCGCGTTCTCCGATCATCTCGCACTGGCAATGCAGATCGACGTCCCGGCCGACGCCCTGCGCTGAACCGCCCCCCTGGTAGGTGCGGACCGTTGGTCCGCACGCTTCGCGCCGGCCGCCGCCTGGCGCCCCCTAAATCAGGGCATGAACGACTTAATCCCCTCCGTCCCCTTTTTTCAGGCGGTGGCCGACGCCTTCACCCCCCGCGCCGTCATCGTGCTGCCCACCGAGGCCAGCACCGTGCAGCCGATCGCCAGCCACTGCAGCCCGTGCAGGTGTTCGTGCAGCAGCAGCATCGCCCACAGCGCGGCCACCGCCGGTTCCATGCTGATCAGGATGCCGAAGGTCTCCTTCGGCAGGCGCTTGAGCGCCATCATCTCCAGCGACATCGGAATCGCACTGGACACCAGCGCCACCAGCAGGCCGGCTGCCAGGATCTCCGGATCGAGCAGCGCGGCACCGGCATGCACCACGCCCACCGGCACCACCACCAGCGAAGCCGCCAGCAGCCCCAGCGACACCGAATGCCCGGCGTGCAGGTGGCCGGCACGCTTGCCGAACACGATGTACAGGCCCCAGCACGCCGCTGCGCCCATGGCATACAGCACGCCGGCCGGATCCAGCGCCGGTCCACCGCCGATCGGCAGCAGCAGCAACAGCCCCACCGCCGCGCAGCCCACCCAGAGGAAATCGATCGGGCGTCGTGAGGACAGCATCGCCACCGTCAGCGGCCCGGTGAACTCGATGGCCACCGCGATGCCGAAGGGAATCGTACGCAGGGCCATGTAGAACAGCAGGTTCATCAGGCCCAGGGTGAGCCCGTAGCGCAGGATGGTGATCGCATCCACGCGGCGGGTCTTCCAGCGCCACGGCCGCCAGAACAGCAGCAGCAACAGCGCCGAGAAGCCCACGCGCAGCGCACTGGTGCCCTGGGCGCCGATCAGCGGGAACAGGTGTTTGGCGTAGGAGGTGCCGATGGCCAGCGAGGTGACCGAGCCGAGCACCGCCAGCGCCGGCAACATCGGCGCAAGTCGTGAGGTCTGCATGGGCAAAGTCTATTGCGCCGGCGCCGAGCACTTGGCTCAATTGACAGCCCGTTCGTGCAACTTCTGCTCGCCATGGCCACCGCCCCCGTGCTCGACAGCTTCGACCGCGCCATCCTCGACCTGCTGCAGCGGGACAACACCCTGCCGCAGCGCGAGATCGCCGAGGCCGTGCACCTGTCCACCCCGGCCGTGCAGCGCCGCATCAAGCGCCTGCAGGACAGCGGCGTGATCGCGGCCAATGTGGCGGTGGTTGCCGCAGCAAAGGTCGGGCGGCCCCTCACCATCATCGTCGAGGTGCGCGTGGTCAGCGAGCTGCGTGAACGCGTGGCGCCGTTCAAGCGCCGCGTGCAGGACGACCCGGCGGTGCAGCAGTGCTACTCGATCACCGGCGATGGCGATTTCCTGCTGTTGCTTTCGGCCGCGTCGATGGAGGAGTACGAAGCGATCACCGAGCGCCTGTTCGGTGGCGATGACAACATCGAGCGCTTCCGCACCTCGGTGGCACTGGGAACGTTGAAGCGCAGTTTCGAAGTGCCGCTGGCTCCGGTTCTGTAGCGCTGAGCCATGCTCGACTGCGCCTTGACCGCAAAGCAACAGCCGCCGAGCATGGCTCGGCGCTACGGTCGGAGACCATGAACACATCGCCTTCCCCCGCCCGTCGCCTGCGCCGCTGGCTGCTGCGCGGCCTGTGGCTGGCCATCGCGATCACTGCCGCGATGACGCTGTGGAACAGCCCATGGGCCGCTGCACCGAAACTGCTGTGGACACTCTCTCGTATGCCGCCGGCCACCGAGCTTCCGGTGCCGGTGGAAGGTGTGCGGCCCCGCCAGATCGCCGATACCTTCGGCGCCCCACGCGGCCGTGACCGCTCCCACGCCGGCATCGACATCTTCGCCAGGCGCGGCACCCCGGTGCGCAGCGCGACGGCCGGTGTCGTCGCGGATGTCAGCGAGCGCGGGCTCGGCGGCCGCCAGGTGTGGGTGATCGGGCCCGGACGCGAACGCTACTACTACGCCCATCTGGACGACTGGGCCGAGGGCCTGGCGCGCGGCCAGGTGGTCCAGGCAGGCGACCTGCTCGGGCATGTAGGCGACAGCGGCAATGCCAAGGGCACGCCGCCCCACCTGCACTGGGGCATCTACGGCGCCGATGGCGCGCGCGATCCGCTGCCGCTCCTGCGCTGAACGCCATGTGCTGCGTCGAGCCCTGCGTGAGCGCCTTCGTCGTTCATGATTTGTAAATAGGAATAGTTCGTATTACCATTCCTTTCGTTTCCGGTGGTGCCAGGACGGCCTGCCCGCCCGTTTCCCACCCGTAGCGCCTCGCCTTCTGGATGCCGGCCGAGCGCGCGTGCTCGTCCAGGACCCCCATGAACCGTTCCGCCTTCCGTATCCCGCAGCCGCAGCGGCTGTCCGTTGCCGTGCTCGTTGCACTCTGCGTCGTGGCCCCGGCCGCCTTCGCCGACACCGCCGCCGACCCCACCACGCTCGACAAAGTGGTGGTCAAGGGCGAACGCGCCGAAGGCTATTCGGTGCGCCGTACCTCGGCCGGCACCCGCTTCGACCTGGCACCGCGCGAGATCCCGCAGTCGGTCAGCATCATCAGCCACCAGCGCATCGAAGATCAGAACCTGGACGACATCATCGACGTGCTGGCCAACACCACCGGCGTGACCAGCACCCAGTCCGACAGCGAGCGCACCGAGTTCTACGCGCGTGGCTTCTACATCGATGCCTACCAGTTCGATGGCCTGCCCACGCAGATGGTGCAGAACTGGAGCTATGGTGATTCCGGCCTGGACCTGGCGCTGTACGACCGCGTGGAAGTGGTGCGTGGTGCCACCGGCCTGCTCAGTGGTGCCGGCAATCCGTCCGCATCGGTCAACCTGATCCGCAAGCACGCCGACAGCGCCGAGCTGGCCGGCAGCGTGTCGGTGAACGTGGGCAGCTGGGGCCGCACCCGCACCACGGTGGACGTGGGCAGCGCACTCAACGCCAGCGGCACCGTGCGCGGCCGCGTGATCGGCAGCTACCTGGACACCGACGGCCAGATGGACCGCTACAACCAGCGCAAGACGCTGGGCTACGCCGTCATCGATGCCGACCTGACACCGGACACGCAGCTGAGCGTGGGCTACGACTACCAGCAGAAGCGCGCCAATGGCGCGACCTGGGGCGGTTTCCCGATGCTGTATTCGGATGGCTCGCGCACCGGCTACGACGAATCGTTCAACGCCAGCCCGGAGTGGACCTATTGGGACACCACCAGCAAGCGGGCCTTCGCCACCCTGCAACACGCCTTCAGCAACGGCTGGAAGTTCAAGGTCGGCGCCACCCACGACGAGACCAAGGCCGACGACAAGCTGTTCTACCCGGCATACAACGACTGGACAACGGGCGAATCGAACTTCGACCGGACCACCGGCGCGGGCATCTCGCCATCCGCGGGCTTCTACAACACTGAGCGCAAGGTCACCGGCGTTGATGGCTACATTGACGGCCCGTTCCAGCTGTTCGGCCGCGAGCACCAGCTGATGGCCGGCCTCAGCTACAACAAGCGCGAGTACGCCAACTACGGCGACTACCAGGTCGGTGGCCCGGGCCAGACCTGGGATCCGTTCGCCAGCTATCTGAACTGGACGGGCAAGATCGGTGAGCCGAACTGGAACCCGCTGGCCCTGGCCAGCGAGGGCACCATCACGCAGAAGGCTGGTTACGCGGCCGCGCGCCTGTCACTGGCCGACCCGCTTAAGCTGATCATCGGCGCACGCTATACCGACTGGAAGAGCGAAGGCGAAGGCGCCGACCGCGCGCACAAGGTCACCACGCCGTATGCCGGCCTGGTGTTCGACATCAACGACACCTACTCGACCTACGCCAGCTACACCGAGATCTTCCAGCCGCAGACGCTGAAGGACCGCAACGGCAGCTACCTCGATCCGGTCGACGGCAAGAGCTACGAAGTGGGCGTCAAGGGCGCGTGGTTCGACAACCGCCTGAACGCCTCGCTGGCGGTGTTCCGCATCGAGCAGGACAACGTCGGCCAGGCCACCGGTGAGCCGGTGCAGGGCAGCCAGAACGAGTTCGCCTACCGCGCCGCGCGTGGCACCGTCAGCCGTGGCTTCGAGTTCGAAGTGAACGGCGAACTGGCCCCGGGCTGGAATGCGACCTTCGGTGCGTCGCGCTATGTGGCCAAGGACATCAACGGCGCCGACATCAACACCAACCTGCCGCAGACCGCGCTGAAACTGTTCACCAGCTACACCCCGCAGTCGCTGCAGGCGCTGACCGTCGGCGGCGGCGCCAACTGGCAGAACCGCATCTACTACCCGGTGCCGGCCTACGGCCGCATCGAACAGAGCGGCTACGCGCTCGTCAGTGCCTTCCTGCGCTACCGCATCTCGCCGGAGTTCAGCGTGCAGGCCAACCTCAACAACCTGCTGGACAAGAAGTACCTGTCGCAGATCAACGGCTACGGTGCCTACGGCGATGGCCGCAATGGCTCGCTGACGTTCACCTGGGCGTTCTGATCAGACGCGGGGTACGTCCAACCCGTAACGGTAGAGCTGAGCCCATGCTCGGCTCAGAGAATCAGCCGAGCGCGGGCTCGGCGCTACATCCGCAAGGCAGCGCCGGAACTGGCCGGCGCTGCCACCCTCACATCAGAACCGCAGGTCCGCGCGCAGGTACCAGTAACGGCCACGCGGGATGTCGTAGGTCGAGGCGTCATACCCGTTCAACGAGCACGACAGGCAGATCGGCGGATCCTTGTCGAACACATTGTTCAGGCCCGCGGTCAGCTGCAGCCCCTTCATCCAGTCGATCTTGTAGCCCACCTGCATGTCGTGGAAGGTGGTGGCCGAGAGCGTGTTGGTGCCGGCGGCCGGGTTGCTGCACACCGGGAAGGCCACGGCATCGCCGCAGTTCTCGGTCAGCTCGGAGATGTGCCGCACCGTCCAGTTCGCACTCCAGCGGTCCATCGTCCAGGCGATGCTGGCGTTGCTGGTCCACTCCGGAATGGAGCTGTCGGCCACTTCCACGCCCGGCTTCTGCGGCTGCTTCTGCCCGGCCGCACCGGTGGCTTCGTAACGACCGACGAACGTGTTCTTCCAGGCCAGCTTGAACTGGCCGACCGAGGTCTGCGGCAAGGTCCAGAACAGGTCCACGTCCCAGCCGTCGGTCTTGATCGAGCCCAGATTGGTCAGGCGGTTGTTGAAGCTGCTGACCGCACCCGTGCTGGCGCGGGTGATGCCATCGCAGTACACCGGGTCGAGCGTGTCCACGCACAGGTCCAGCTGGGTCTGCGCGTTGATGGCCTGGATCGCACCATCGATGGCGTGGCGGTAGAAGGTCACTTCCACGTCGAAGCGCTCCGACCACGAGGCGTTGTTTCCGAACCACGGGCTCCACACGAAGCCGGTGCTGAAGCTGCGCGAGCGCTCCGGTTCCAGATCACGATTGCCGCCGGTGGTCACCGAGATCTGCGAGTTGGCCTGCTGGAAGCCGGCCGGCACGCCCAGCGCGGCACAATTGGCGGCACTGCCGCGCGGCGGCGTACCGCCCAGGCCCACCGAGCACGGATCGAACAGCTGCAGGTCCGCGCGTGCGGCCGAGCCATACAGTTCGCCGATGGACGGTGCGCGGAAACCCTCGGCGTAGGTGGTACGCAGCACGAAGTCATCGGTCACCTGCCAGCGCAGGCCGTACTTGGGCGTGAACTCGCCACCGAAAGTGGAGTAGTCCGAATAGCGGCCGGCCAGGCTCAGGTCCAGCTTCTTGCCGAACGAGGAGTCGGCGAAGATCGGAACGCTCAACTCCAGGTAGGCCTCGTTGACGTCGTAGGAACCGGAGGTCGGCTGCGACGGCACGCCGTTGTAGTGGCCGATCACCGTCAGCGGATCGGGCTGGTAGGCGCCCTTGTACTTGCGGTACTCGAAGCCGGTGGCGAAGGACACCGGACCGGCCGGCAGCGAGAACAGCTCGCTGGACAGGTTGGCGGTGAACAGGCTCAGTTCGTTCTGGCTGCGGTCGCGCACCACCGGCTGGATCCACTTCAGCATGTCCGGGGTGATCGAACCGGCGCCACCGAAGATGTTCAACGGCACGCAGCCAGGCGTGGCCGCGCACACCGCGGGATCGCCCAGCGCCATGTTCACCTTGTAGATGTCATAGCTGCCGTAGTTGGTCTGCTCGGCCTTGTTCTTGCTGTACATGCCGTTGACGTCCCAGTACCAGCTGCGGTCGGCGGCATGGAAGTCACCGACCAGGCCGGTGGCGAAGTAGGTGGTGTCCACTTTCTGCTTGAACACGCGCGCACCGCCCTCCACCGGGCGACGACCGATCAGGCTCATGTTGTCGCCGGAGACGAGATCGAAGCCGAACGGGTTGTACGGGTTCAGGCGCGAGACCACGATATTGTCGGCCAACGGATTGCCGGTGGCGCCATCGGGGCCGAAGAACAGCGGCTCGGGGCCGGCCTGGTTGGTCGACTCGCGGCGGTTGCCCAGCGCCTTGATGTACCACTGCACGTTGTCGGTGATGTCAAAGCGGAACTGGCCGAACAGGCCTTTGCGCTCCGACGGCGTCAGCACCATGTTGTATTCGGCGAAGTTGAAGCGGTCGGCGGTGGTAAAGCAGTGATAGTCATCCGTGCGGCTGCAGCCGGCACTGCCGTCGTACCGCGGATTGCTCACGCCGGTATTGGGCACGATGTTCTGCACCGCACCGGTGTTCGGGTCGGTGAACATGAAACGGCCCTGCGGAATACCACCGCTGCCGAACGCCAGGCCGGTACCGGGAATCGGGAAGCGTGACTGCTCGCGATCCTTGGCGAATACCGGGTCCTGCTTGGTCCAGCTGGCGCCCAGGAACAGGCTGAAGCGATCGCCACTCTTGCCCCAGGCCAGGTCCACGCCCTTCTGGGTGCCGTCGCCCTTGCTGTACTCGCCGTAGTTCAGCGTCACCTGCCCACCATCGAAATCGCGGCGGGTGATGATGTTGACCACGCCGGCGATGGCATCGGAGCCGTACAGCGACGAAGCACCGTCCTCCAGCACCTCGATGCGCTCGACGATCGCCAGCGGAATGGTGTTGAGGTCGGTGGCCGAGCCCACACCGGACGCCGACGATTCATTGACCCAGCGGATGCCGTCGACCAGCACCAGCACGCGCTTGGCACCCAGGTGGCGCAGATCGACCTGCGCCGAGCCGGCACCCACGCCACTGCCATCGGGCGGGAAACCGAAGTTGCCGGACGAGTTGAACTTGGCGTTGAGCGCAGAGCCGGAACCGGTGAGCTGCTGCAGCACTTCGCCGATCGAGGTCAGGCCGGTGCGTTCGATGTCGCCACGGGTCAGGGTCTGGATCGGGACCTGGCCCTCGACTTCAGCGCGCTTGATGCGGGTACCGGTGACTTCCACCGCGTCGAGGTTGGTGGTGGATTGTGCAGCGGCACCCAGGGGTGCCAAGGCCATCACGCACAGCGCGACGGCAACCGCCAACGGGCGGTGGTGCAGGTGATTCATTCGCTCTCTCTCCAAAGGAATGTCGGGACAAGGACTGCCGCGCTCCCCCCTGCATGGCGGCAGCGTCTCCTTTGTAAACAAACAGTAAAAACCACGGCGTGATGCTCGACACTCTTTCACGCGGAATTGACGCAATTGCAGGCCGATTGCGTCAGATAGCTGCAGGTTATGACCGGACGATACTGTTCGCTGCGAACGTCGTTGATGCCGGGTGCGACAGTGGTTTCCCGGCTTTCCCGCAATTGGGCAAGTGCTCTTGCCGATCCGTCCAACGACAATTCGCCTTCGCCATCGCCATCGCCATCGGCATCGGCATCGGCATCGGCATCGGCATCGGCATCGGCATCGGCATCGGCAGCATGATGATCGCCGTTGCCGTCGGTTGACGGTGTCGTTCGGATCGCTTTCTAGCTGGAACTCATACCAAGATGGTGAGTAACCCGTAGGGAGGAGCTCTTGCAATGATGGACTGCAGATCGCCGGGATCACCGTGCGAACGTGAGGCACTCAATGGCTGCTCTTTCGGCTCCTGCCATCTCGATGACAGAGCTACATGCATCGACTAGCTTGAACCTACGAAGCAAATTCAGACAACACTTAGGAATAGTTTGAAAACTGCCCGTCAAACGGATTTTCGGGGGCCCACCAAGGTGAGACTGAGAACCCCAGTCATTCTCATGAGGCTCAATTGTGAAAACAATCACCGTCATGATCCATGTCGCGATTGTCACGGCATTGCTTCTGTCCCCGGCAAGCGAATCGAGAGCGGGGGGCCTGATTGAATGCAACAACTGTGCATCTCCCAAGGATGCAGCCCTGATGTCAGGCTCCGGGTTGGCGGTTGTAATGGACTTCGAAAAAGCCCGCCTGAGCGCCTTCGAAGTTGAATATGATCGCGAGATCAGAAAGTGGCGCGCACTTTCGACACCGGTTCCCGCACAGATTCAAATGGCCTTCCTACGAATTCTGGATGCGACGTCAGCCTTTCGAGCGTCACCTGAAGAGGCCCACGCGATGGCAGGAGGCGGATCAGTAGTCGTGCTGCATCCAGACAATCCCGGAAACACCAATGGAGTGAGGTTTCCCGAGTCTTACAAGTCCTCCAATACCTTCGACATCGTCGCCTCAGCCACACTGAGAACCAGACTTGGCCAGTACCTAGCCACAGAACTGGCAGGAGCCAATACGGCAAGCCCAACCTGGAACAGCATTGCGCTCTCGATTCAACAAGCGGCCCTGAACTGGGCAGGTCTCAAAGGTGGCGGATCCATAACAATAATGATCACATAGCGTGACGGGTCAAAGACGCTTTATCGAGTAACACCCGACAACGTGGCCGAAGCCAAGTATCAGAAGGGCGAAAGTCGCGACAGCACAGGCAACAAGGTTCCTGACGAATCCATCGCCGACCCGATCTCCGCCCCTTCGTACGCCGGACAATACTATTTCGGCCAGCATCGTGACCTGGACAACTGGGTCAGATCCGCACAGATGTATGGAGTCCCCGTCCAGCGCGGAAGCAGCAGCCGCATCTCGTGCAGTTGGGATGGTCGCACAGTCTACTGCCAGCAATACTGACACCCACATCCGCCGCTCATGTCGCAATCTCCCCATGAGCGGCGGTTTAGATAGCCCTACCGCACGAAGGCAATGCGCTCCATGCCAGTGGCTTCGGCCGCAGCCAATATCCGCGCCATGCCTTCGTACTCGGCCGCCGGATCGGTGGCGATGCGCAGCTCCGGCAGGTTGCCGGCATGCTCGCCGGCCTGCGCCTGCAGGCGCCCCTGCAGATCGCCGATGGCCATCGGCTGGCCATCCCAGCTCAGCTGGTTCGAGGCATCCAGGCGCAGCTCGATCGGCGGGGGCGGTTCGGGGCGATCGACCACGCGATCGGTGGCCTGTGGCAACTGAATGGCAATCGGCCGGGCCACGATCGGCGCGGTCACGATGAAGATGATCAACAGCACCAGCATCACATCCACCAGTGGCGTGACATTGATGTCCGCCAGCGGGCCGCTTCTTCCTGCGCTACTGAACGCCATGTGCCGCTCCCTGCAGCCGGGCCGTTCGCCCAGGGCCGACGTTACGCCGCCTGCGACCCCGTGCGGCAGGGGCCTGCGCGGATTCATTCAGCTGTCGTTGCCGACGCCGGGCGTGCACGCAATGCGAAACTGAATTCAGCCATTGCCCGCTATGCTGCCCGCCATGACCCGACGCACTTCGACCGCCCTGTCCCTGCTGCCCTTGGCCACCACGCTGCTGATCGGTTGCGCCAATGCCCAGTCCCTCGACGCCCAGAACGCGCAACTGAAAGCCGCGATCGCAGCCGCCGAACGCGGCCAGTTCGATCCTGGCCAGGCCGCGGCGCTCAGCCGTCACCCGGCCTATGGCTGGCTGGAGTACGCCAACCTGCGCCGCAACATCGACGCCGTCGACACCGCGCAGGCCCAGGCCTTCCTCAAGCGCTACGACGGCCAGGCCGTGGCCAGCACCTTCCGCAGCGTGTGGCTGCCCTCGCTCGCCCGCCGCCAGGACTGGCCGACCCTGCTGGCCAACTGGGCGCCCACTGACAACACCGGCCTGCGCTGTGCGCAGCTGACCGCGCGCCAGGTGACCGGCAAGGTCGATCCGCAGTGGATCAGTGAAGCGCAGGACCTGTGGCGCAAGAACGGCAAGTCGCTGCCGGACGGCTGTGATGCCGTTTTTGCCGTGCTGCAGGCACAGGGTGGCCTGAGCGACGCCCTGCGCTGGGAACGCATCGATGCCGCCGCCGACGCGCAGCAGCCCGCCGTGATGCGCAGCGCGGCCCGCGGCCTGCCCCCCACCGACCTGGCGCTGGCGAACACTTACGCCGCCTTTGTCGACAAGCCCAACGCCAGCGCGTTGAACTGGCCGCGCAACGAGCGCAGCCGGCGCATCGCCACCGATGGCCTGGCCAAGCTGGCCAAGGCCGATCCCGGCGCCACCGAGCAGCAGCTGCCGCAGTACGCCCAGGCGCTCGGCCTGAGTGCCGACCAGCAGGGCCAGGTGCTGTACCAGATCGCGCTGTGGACAGTGGCCTCCTACCTGCCCGATTCGGCACGCCGCCTCAACGCGGTACCCGAATCGGCCTACGACGAGCGCCTGCACGAATGGCGCGTGCGCGAAGCGATGTCGCGCGGCGACTGGCCGGCAGCGCTGGCCGCGATCCGCAAGATGGGCAGCAAGCAGCGCAGCGACCCACGCTGGCGCTACTTCGAAGGCCGCATGCTGGAGAAGACCGGCCAGGCCCAGCAGGCGCAGCCGCTGTTCCGCGAAGCCGCGCGCGCGCCGACCTTCCACGGTTTCCTCGCCGCCGACAAGCTGCAGCAGGGCTACACCCTGTGCCCGTGGAAGCCGAACGACAGCGCGCAGGCACAGGCAGCGGTCGCGCGCGACCCGGCCATCCAGCGCGCGATGGCGCTGTACCAGATCGACCGCGCCGGTTGGGCCGTGGCCGAATGGAACAGCGCGCTGTCGCGCTTCGATGACACCCAGCGCCGCCTCGCCGTGCGCGTGGCGCAGGACAATGGCTGGTTCGACCGCGCCGTGTTCGCGCTCGGCAAGCAGCCGCAGGAACAGCGCCTGTACGACCTGCGTTTCCCGTTGCATCACGACGCCACCATCCGCCGCGAATCGGCGCGCAACGCGATCGACCCGGCCTGGGTGGCGGCGGAGATCCGCGCCGAGAGTACCTTCACTCCGCGTGCGCGCTCGCCTGCCAACGCCATGGGCCTGATGCAGGTGCTGCCGGCCACTGGTGCCAGCGTGGCCAAGTCGATCGGCCTGACCGGCTACGGCGGCGCCGACAGCCTGTACGACCCGGACACCAACATCGCGATCGGCACCGCCTACCTGCGCCAGCTGATGAACAAGTACGACGGCCTGCCGTACGTGACCATCGCCGCCTACAACGCGGGGCCGACGCCGACAGCACGCTGGCAGAGCCAACGCCCGGGCTTCGATCCGGATCTGTGGATCGAGACCATCAGCTACAAGGAAACCCGCGAGTACGTCGCCCGCGTGCTGGCCTTCAGCGTGATCTACGACTGGCGCCTCAATGGCGATGCGCTGCCGCTGAGCGACCGCCTGATGGGCCGCCTGGTGGACAAGCGCAAGCGCTTCAGCTGCGCGGCCGACGCCGAGCAGGGCGGCGATTGACCGCAACACAGTACTGCCGGCTGCTGGCCGGCATTCCCCGGTGTCCACGCCCTGGGGAGGGAAACGATGAGCCTGCTGGTCTGGATCAGGCTGGCCGCTGTGTCGGTAGTGCCGGCCGCTGGCCGGCAGCTTCGGGACTGCGCTTGCCGGCCAGCGGCCGGCACTACCGGTGCATCTGCGCCGGGCATGCGATGATTCCAGCCATGAAGATCTATCTTGTCGGCGGCGCCGTGCGTGACCGCCTGCTGCAGCGACCTGCCGGCGACCATGACTGGGTGGTGGTCGGTGCCACGCCCGCGCAGATGGAAGCGCAGGGCTACACCGCCGTGGGCCGCGATTTCCCGGTGTTCCTGCACCCGGAGACCGGCGAGGAATACGCACTGGCGCGCACCGAGCGCAAATCCGGCCGTGGTTACCGCGGCTTCGTGGTCGATGCCGATCCGGCGGTGACGCTGGAGGAGGACCTGCAGCGCCGCGACTTCACCATCAACGCGATTGCCTGTGACGAAGATACCGGCAAGCTGGTGGATCCCTATGGCGGTGTGCGTGATATCGAGCAACGCGTGCTGCGCCATGTCGGCCCTGCGTTCGTGGAAGATCCGCTGCGCGTGCTGCGCGCGGCACGCTTCATGGCGCGCTTCGCGCCACTGGGCTTCACCGTCGCCGACGAGACCATGGCACTGATGCGCGAGGTCGCCGCCAGTGGCGAGCTGGACGCGCTGGTGCCCGAACGCGTCTGGCAGGAGCTGCGCAAGGCGCTGGTCAGTGAGCGGCCCTCCGCCTTCCTGCGCACGCTGCACGATGCGCATGCCCTGGGCCCGATCCTGCCCGAGCTGGAAGCGCTGTACGGCGTGCCGCAGCGTGCCGAATTCCACCCCGAAGTCGATACCGGCATCCACCAGGAAATGGTCAGCGACATGGCTGCCAGGCTGGCGCCGGGCGATGACCTGGTCGGCTTTGCCGCGCTTACCCATGACCTGGGCAAGGGCCTGACCCCGCCGGAGGAATGGCCGCGCCACATCATGCACGAGCAACGCGGCATCAAGCCGCTGAAGGCCTTGTGCGCACGATTGAAGATTCCCGCCGAACACCAGCAGCTGGCCGAAGCGGTGTGTCGCGAGCACTTGAACGTGCACCGCATCGACGAACTGCGCGATGCCACCGTGCTGGAACTGCTGGGCCGCTGTGATGCGCTGCGCCGGCCGGAACGCGTGGCCCGCATCGCACTGTGCTGCGAGGCCGACAAGCGCGGCCGGCTCGGCTTCGAGGACGCCGACTACCCGCAGGGCGAAACGCTCAAGCGCCTGCACCAGGCGGCGCTGTCAGTGCAGGCGCGGGACTTGGATACCACCCATCTGAAGGGCCCGGCCATCGGTGAAGCGCTGGCCAAGGCGCGGGTGAAAGCCATCGCCGCCGCCCGCTGAAGCACCTGGTGATGCCGGCTGCTGGCCGGCACCTATCACCCGTCTATCGACGACGCTTGCGCGAGAAGTGGTCGACAGCATGAGCACCCAACATGATGGGTTGCATCAAGAGGAACAGCCATCCACCCAGCCGGAGCGTCTCCACCGGATTGAACCGGGTGATGAACGCAGCTGCCAGAGTCAAACCCACAAGAAGGCCGATCTCATAGACCCACAGCGATCGGTTAGAACGCTTGCCCACGATGCTCCTCCCCATTGAATAGGACGCGCTTGCAAGCCATCGCAGCCGTCCTGCACCACGGGTAGTGCCGGCCGTTGGCCGGCAACCACGCAATCGCTGGATTCAGTGCGCCATGCCGCGGGTAATCGCCGCCGCACGCTGCTTCAGCTGGGCCACGGCATCGGGAATCATCTCCATGCCCACGTCCAGGCCCGGGTTCAGGACCAGGCCGACGCCGTCGCCGATACCGGCCAGCAGCGCGTGCACCGCGATCGGCATGGCATGCGCAAACTGCGGCAGCTGCTCGTGCCACAGGCCGGCACGCTCCGGCGCGGTGAACACCGCGAACATCGGCTCGCCGCTCTCGCTGGTCAGCACCAGCGGCGAGATGCTTTCGTCCCAGGCGCCATCCTCACCAATGGCCTTGTCCAGCAGCACGAACGCCGTCGAAGTCAGCAGGCCATCGAGGAACTGCGCTGCGGTCAGCGTGCCGTCCTGGGCCTGCAGCAGGCGCACCTCGAGGTCGTTGAGGGGTTCGAACGGGGTGTCGTGGTCCATGGTCGGTTCCGGTACGTGGTTGCAGGCTGCAACTTTAGCAGGCCGGGGGTGAAGCACCGCAGCGCATCGGCAGGGACTCGCGGGGCGTCAGTGGCCGATGTACCAAAGCGCCCAGCGCTCTCCGGCCTGGGCCCCGCCATAGAGATTCGGGGCCGTCCGGAAGTCTTGATGGCTTTGGGAGGAAAGCATGGCGGGCAGGATACGGCCAGCCGCAGATGCTACGAACCCTGCTACCCCACCTGAACCGCTCGACGGGGGAATTGTTAAGACCTGCTTCGACAGTCTGACGAAATCGTCAATGTGTCCAATTCGCTTGTGACCGTGTGCCGGCGCCGCTCCACTCAATCCTGAAAGGACGTTGAGACTGGCATGACCAACAGCTTTGAGCACGACTGGAGCGGGTCGTATAGTCGGATGACGTAGAGCAATGGAACGCCGATGAACGCTACCTCGCAAGGCCTCGCGCCACAGGCATGCATGGATGGAGGCCAAGGAAGCTGGCAGCACGAGCGGCGCAACCTGTCGCATGTGCCCCGTAACGCGGTACATCGCGCCGTCTTCCTCGGCCATCCCTCCTGTCCAGCCGACCAAGGTTCAGGGCAATCCTGCCGGCATCCTCACGCGCAGAGAACCGTGCCCCGTAGTAACCCTGAAGATGCGCCCCCCCGTAGTACCTCGATCAGCGACATGGACCGCTCATGCTGAAACCCTGCCCCCCCCTCACTCACGTTGTGTTGATCGCCTTGATCACACTGGCCGTTTCTGGATGCAACAAGGAACGCTCATACCCGGTCTATCGCGAGAATCCTGCACCCAAGGATGCGCTACCGATTGTGATTCGGGTCCACGATGCACCTGTGGAGCTTGCTCTCCCGAAGGTTTTCGTCTCCTACGAGATAGATCCGCGCTGCCTCCCACCGATCAGCAACTACGAGGGTGTGCAGTACGCCCCCCAACGGCAGTCAGTAGAGTTCCCAGTACAACGTGTCAGTGCAAACGAGTTCAGCAGCACCGTGTTCGAGGACGGCATGGCAGTCGCTGACTATTACGGGCGCGGGCCATGCGAATGGAAACCCAGCATCATTCGGGCTTCATTCCCAGTCATTTCCGAGGGACGCGAAGGCTTCATATCAGTTGCCGTCCACCATCTCGAACTGAAGAAACTACTCACGTCGATTTCGTACGCAGACAGTCAGATGACCCTGCAAACAAAGAGTTCGACGCCGGGATGGGTGCGAACGCAGTCCCAGTATAGCTACGACAGATTGTCTGATATCGAGAAGCAGAAGTACTTTCCCATAGAGATATCGTCTCCTTCGAAAGGAATCGTCCCATGAGACCTCTAACCAATGCAGCCCTGGCCAATGCAGCCTACTCCCCACCGTCACATCCAGCTCCAGGCGATAAGGAATCGCTGCGCGTTGATGGTGAAGACTTCGAAGTTCTAGGGCGACGTGACGCAGTCAGCGGCTATCAAGGCGTTGTGTACCGGAACATCAAGACCAACGAGATCATCATCGCCCATCGAGGCACCGAGTTTGATCGCCAGGCCATACTTGATGGCGGCGTCGACGCAGCGATGGTCAGCGCCAGAGTCAACGCACAGATTGATGATGCGCTCGTACTGACCAAGCAGGCAATCAAGCAAGCTGAGGACAACGGATATGGTCCGGTGTACGTCACTGGACACTCCCTAGGCGGCGCACTCGCGCAGATCACTGCCCACCACTACAACCTCCCTGGCGACGCCTTCAATCCCTACGGCGCTGCCGGGCTGGCGTATCGCCTGCCTGAAGGCCAGCCGGCCAGTGCGGCGCCCTTCACCAACCATGTGATGGCGGGCGACCTGGTTAGTGCGGCCGGTCCTCATTACGGCAAGGTTGAGATGTACGCACTCCCCAAGGAACTGGGAGTCCTGCGCGATGCCGAGCAGGGCCAGCGCATCGCCTCGCTCGGATCGCTTGGGATGAAAAGCGGCCATGTCATGTCCGCTGCGATTGCGGTCCAGTTGGGTGATTCCCATCGAATGGTTCACTTCATTGACCGTATGACGGACAAGGGTCCAGTGCAGTCCGTGCTGGACGACCCCGAGGCGCGGATCACAGATGCCGAGGACCTGCGCCGGATAGCGGAGTATCGCAAAGACATCCACCAGTTGCGCCTGGGAGCAACCGTACTTGTCGGTGGTGGCCCTGGACTCCTGCGCGACGGGGTCAATTACCTTCGCGGCACCGAGGAAGCCGGAGCATACGCCCGTCGCGAAGCCGAAGCCGTGCAGCGCGCAGAAAACGCATTGAAACCAGGGGAGCGTTTGCTCCAAGAGGCAACCGAAATGGGCTCGCCCTCTCTGAGCAACCCAGGCTTCACTCCCAAGAGCTCATTGCAGGAGAGCATCGAGTCAACCTTGGACAAGGCAGGCCTGGATCCCAGAAAGGAAGGCCACCCCGACCATGCGCTCTACCGGCAGATTCGCGACGGTGTATCGGCCGTGGATGCCAGGCACGGGCGCAGCTTCGATGAAACCAGTGAGCGTGTGACGGCCGGCCTGCTTGCAACGGCGAAGCGCAGCGGCCTGGAACGCGTCGATCATGTTGTCTTGGGCAACGCTCCCAGCGATGGTTCAGGCCCTCGCATGTTCGTCGTGCAGGGAGCGCTCGACAATCCGGCGCACCTGCGGGCATCGATTGCGGTCAGCGAGGCCGTCAATACACCTGCAGAGCAGTCGCTCGCCAAGGTCGAGCAGATTTCGCAGGCCCATCAGGTCGCTCAGCAAGAGCAAACCCAAGAGCAGACCCGAACAGCGATCCGCATGGGCTAGGCCAGCGCGAATTGCTTGGCCCCACCCGAGGCTAGCGCCCGCTGGAACGGCCTGCTGAGGCTATGTCGACCCGCCCTCTCCCTAGGAGGAATACAGGTTCCGCCACATCCATCCGGCCACCGCCAGCGCGGCGACCCCTACCAGCATCAACGGCAGGCCGAAGCGGTGCCGCCACGGGATCGGCACCCCACCGAGCTGCTGGTCCATGGTCTCGGTATCGAGCACCCAGCCGTGCTCGCACCGGGTACAGGCCAGCTCGTAGCGGCGCTGGTAGGTGAACCCGAACAGCAGGTCGATGCGCGCCATCTTGTAGCGCAGCTGCGGAGCGAACTCGGTTTCCGTCTGGCAGCGCAGGCAGTGGTGCGCTTCGGTGGGGCCGACGATCAGCACCCGTTCCTGTTGGCCGATCAGGATCATGTCCGGTTGCCCCGGCAGGTGGGCTGGGCCAGCAGCCAGGCTTGGGCGGCGGCCACGGTGGCGGCATCACCCTCAGTAAGCTGGTCGGGCTCGATCTTCAAGCCATCGCCACGATCATTGCGGTCCCGCATCACGCTGGTGGTCAGCAGCAGCGCGCTGCCATCAGCCAGCGGCCGCATCACGTTGGCGGTGGACAGCCCCGAGGTGGGCTGGCCGAAACTGCGCGTCTGCGGCCGACCGCGGAAGGAAAGTACGGTGGCCTCTCCGGAGCTGGCAGTGCGCGGCCCGGTCAGCACGGCGACGGGCGCGCCCGGATGCTTGAGCAGATAGCCGGGCCCACCAAGATCGATCCGCACGCGATCGCCAAGACGCACGCTGGACGAGGTCAGCTGCCAGAGCGACGGTCCATCTGCGGCAGCGAAGGAACCCACGTTCTCGTCGGCGCTGGACGTGACGCGCAACAGCGGCGCCACGCCCAGCAGCATAGGCCACATGTTGCCACCGGTGTTGCCGCGCAGATCGACAATCCAGCCGCAGCGGCTGCCGTTGTCCTGATCATCGATGATCGCCTGCCAGCGCTTGGCACGCTCCTTCATCTGCTGGTGCGCCGTCGGGCCCTGCATGACACCGTAGCCCTCGATCTCCACCCGGCCGATGCGCGGGTCAAGTGCTTCGGCCGGGGCCGTCGTTGCTTTCTGGGCCGCTGTTGCTGCGCCATTGGCGCGCGCCAGGCGTTCTGCCTTCGCCTGCAGCTGCTTTGCGCTGATCCAAGCCCCGTGCCCGCCGGAACTGCGGCCGATGGCCTGCCGGAGCACCGCGCGAGCCTCAGCCGGGTCGTTCTGCGCCGCCTTCAGGCGCATGCGGATGGCCCGCCAGTCCACGCGGTCGCGGTACAGCGATTCCTTCTCCAGCATGTCCAGCAACTGGGCCTGTGCCTGTGCTGTCGGCAGGTCGATGGCGTCTGGTGCCACGGCCTGTGCGGTGGTGCAGAACAGGGCGCCCAGTGCAGTGGCCATCACGCGGAGATCAATAGACATTCGACGTTCCTTCGTCGTGAGCAGGTACCGCAGCATACGCGCTTGCCGCCGTCGTTGTGTGTCGGCTTTGGCACTCCCCATGCGGGGCGTGATTTACAACTTTGCTCATGTCGTTGCTCGAGCGAAAGCGCGAAGGTGGCTGCGCCAACGTACTTTGCGCTGGCCGGGATTGGCGTCCTGAATCAAACATCGAAGCGATCGATTTGCCGCATCAACGGCAATCGCGACAATGCACCGGCTTGCCCATGGTGGGCGGTGCGTGGGGATCCTCGTGATCCGTCGGCTTTTTCGCTTTGATTTTGACCGGCACGCCAACCCGCACCGCCCGCCACCTTGCGCTTCGCAGGTGGCCTTGCCTCGTGAGGTTGCCGCCATGAACACGCCCTACCCCGCCTATCCACGCCTGCAAGCGCTGCTCGGCACTGCATTGCCCGGCCTGCAGCTGTCCAATGCCGCCGCCGAAGCGCTGGAAGATGCACTCGCCGAAGCCAACGAACAGGCGCCGCCCTCCGCATTCTTCGCGCGGTTGCGCGGCATCGCACACAGCCACGGAGCCGACGGCCAGGCGTGGCGCGAGCGGCAACTCAGCGAGGCGCGCGGCTGGGAACTGGCCGAGGCGACGCGCTGCCTTGCCGCATTGTCCGCCTGCGGCGGCGTGTTGCTGGCCGCACAGTCGGAGCGCGAGATGGAGGATGCGTCCGTACAGTGTCCGCCGCAGGTGGAGGAAGGCCTGCTGCGTGCGGTGGTGGTGTTGGCCGATCATGCCGGGGCGTTGGTGGAACCGGATGCGTGCGCACCGCTGTTGTAGAGCCGAGCCTATGCTCGGCTGCGCGGAGGTCATGGCGTCGGTGGGATTCGAGCCGACCAAGGTCGGCACCTACCAGAGCAACGTCATGGCGCCGTTGGATCTGTGCCGACCAAGGTCGACACCCACCAGAGCGGGTCATGACATCCGCACCGCGCGCTACCAGTCCGCGCGCAGGCCGATGTTGCCTTCGATGACGCGGCGCTTCTCGTTGCGGTCGCCGCCCAGCTCCCGCGTGTAGTCGGCCACGGCATAGGCGCTGATGGTGCGGTTGAAGCGCCCGACCACACCCACGCCGGCTTCGAGCGCGCGCGAGCGCTGCGAATTGACGATCACGTCGCCGTCGAAACGGATGCGGTCTTCGCCGGAACGACCATGCCAGTAATTCAGCTTGAAATACGGCTGCCAGCCGTTGTCGGCCAGCTGGTAATCGCCCGCCAGGCGCAGGCCGATGCGGCCGGTCCAGGCGTTGTCGTTGTCGAAGCGCACGCTCGATACTTCATCGCGACGGTCGTCCAGCGAAGTGCGCTGCCAGATCACCTGCAGCTGCGGTTCCAGCCACCATGCGGACTGCCCGACGTGCAGCAGCGGCTTGCCCGCCTCCACCGACACGCTGGTGCCGTCGCCGCTCAGGCCGAAGCCGAGCCCGCGCGAGGAACGCACGCGGCCGTCGTAGCGGCTCTGCATCGCCACGGCGTCGATGTAGGCACCGCTGCTGTCGGTGAAGGTCCAGTACAGGCCCACGTGCTTGTCGTCCAAACGGTTCTGGCCCACCTGCACATTCTCCCAGCCCAGTGCCAGGCCGGTGGTCTTGCCCTGTGCACGGGTGCGGCCGACGAACACGCCGATCTGGTTGCGACGGCTATCAGACGCCGCAGCCCATACGTCGATGCCGGCCTGCAGGCCCATCACGTCGCCATCAAAGCCGGGCTGCGCATCGCCCTTCCAGTGGATCTCGCTGCTCTGCCCCACCAGGCGGCCCCAGGCGGTGCGGAATGTGCCCTGGTTGTACAGCAGGCGCTGTTCGCCCTGCCGCTCGTGGAAGGTACCGAGGCTGGCCAGCGAGGTCTCGCGCAGCAGCGGCGGCACCACCGCGTAGGCGGCGGTTTCCACGCGGTACAGCGGTACCACCGCACCTTCGGCCGGCCGTGCACCCGGCGTCGGCGGTGCACCGGTACCGGGCAATGCACCGCCGGCCACGGGCACGTCCGGCACCGCCGGATCGCTGGGCGGTGCCACCGGCGCCGGTTCCGGCGGTGGTGGTGGTGGTGCGGTCTCGCCTGCGGTCAGGTCCGGATCGGTGGCGCCTTCCGGCGGCGGCGGCGGTGCCGGGGTAATCGGGGGCGGTGGTGCCACCGGCGGCGTCAGCGGCGGTGGCGTGGCACTGCCACCACCGTTGGGTGCCGGCGTCGGGCCGGTCACCAGCGTCGAGCGCAGGTACCAGTTCTCGCTGGTGCCGGCACTGACACCGCCCTTGAACAGGAAGTATTCGTAGGCACCGGCCGCGACCGGTGCAAACAGCGAGAACGCGCCCGGCGCGGTGCGGCCACCATTCAACGCCTGCACCACCAGGATGCCGTCGGCCAGCGTGGCCGCGCCGCTGCCGCCGGCATTGAGCACGCCGATGCCGGTGGTACCGGTGGCGGTACCGCCATCGATCACCAAGCGGTCGCTGGGGGAGTTGTCCGCGCCCAGCACGGTACGCAGGTACAGGCCCCCGCCGTCACCGCGGTAGTTGCCACGCACGGTGAACACGTCGCCTGCGCCGGTACCGGTCAGGTCGATGCGCCCGGCATTGACCATCTCCACCAGTGCACCACTGTTGAACGGACGGATGGCATGGCCGCCACTGCCTGCATAGACCGTACTGGTGTCATCCACCGTCAGCGTGCCGGTGCCGGTAACACTGTCGCCCAGCACCAGATCGCCATCGAAGCTCAGCTCGGTGCTGTTGGCCAGCCGCACCGTCTCCCAGTTCTGGAAACGGCCCACGCCTGCGGTCTTGACGTTGCTGAGGTTGAGCTGGTCGATGCCACTGCCGCCGTCGAACAGCGGCACCGCCCCCAGGTTGCCCTGGTTGAGGTTGCCGAGGTTGGCGACGTCGTTGTCCGGGCCCATGTCGATCGCGCCGTAGACAATGCCACCGCCGCTCCAGTTGAAGGTGTCATCGCCGGTACTGAGCAGTACCTGCCCACGCACGGTGCCGTCGGTGATGGTCACGCTGTCGTTGCCGCCGCTGACGCTGATGTTGCCGCCGATGTAGGCCGTGCCAGAAATGATGATGGTGTCGGTGTCAAAGCCGGTCACCACGTTGCCGTCCACGGTACCGCCGGACTGGTCCCACAGGTTCTTGTCCAGCTTCATGTTGACGCGGCCGATGCGGCCAGCGGTCATCCACGCCTGGTCGCCATCCTCGAACGCGCCGACGATGCGGCCACCGCTCATGCGGAAGGTATCGATGTTGTCGCCCTGCTGCAGCGCGCCGATCGTGCCGCCACTCATGACGAAATCATCGCGGCCACTGCCCTGCGCCACCACGCCGGTGACGGTGCCGCCGGTGACGGTCATCTGGTCATCGCCACTGCCCTGGTCAACGCTGTCGATGGTGCCATTGCCCAGCAGCAGCACATCGTTGCCATCCCCTTGCAGGACGCCGCCGCTGATGCTGCCGGCCTGCATCTCGAGGCGGTCGTTGCCCGAATCGAACTGCACGCCGGTGCGCCCGCTGATCGTTCCGCGGTTGACCAGCACGCTGTCACCTGCGCCGACGAACTGCAGCGCGGTGTTGTTGCCGGTGCTGATGCTGCCCGAATTCTCGACACGGCTGCCGCCACCGAGCTGGACCGCCACACCTCCCACCGAACTGATCGTGCCTTGGTTGGTCAACAGGTGGCCACTTGCACCGACCAGGGTAACGGCCGACGCCCCACCGCTCTGCTGCAACTGGGCACCGCTGGCGACGTTGACGGTGATGCCCGCTTCGCCGCTGGCTGTGATGGGCACCGTCTGCGGATTCGGCGCGTTGGCATCGCAGGTGACCGTCTGGCCGGCGACCGGCGCGACGGTGCTGCAGCCGGCCCAGGCGGCGCTGGCGGTCAACAGCACCATGGACGGGACAGCCAGTGCCTGAAGCACGGAAACGGTGAGGCGGCGCGGACGGAAAGCGCGCGGGACGGCACGGGTCATACAGTTCTCCTGGACAGGGAATCAGGAACTGCAAATGCACGCTGCTGCGTGTGCAGTCTGCCGTGATGTGAACCGTTTCGATAGGTGAACTTGCGTGCCGAAAATCACACTTCGGATGCGAAATCGCCGGGGCCTCACGCCCATGTGATGTAGCTGAAATCGTTCATATTTTCTGGGCATCGGGGCCGCGCGCAGAGCATCCACGCATGGCGTGTGGATGCCGTTGGCGGATCGGGTCAGAGCCCTTTCCTGCGGAAAGGGATCCGCCCCGGAGCCGTCAAATCTTCAGATAGATCTTCCGCCGGTCCAGCCACCACGCCACGCCCCACCACAGCGCGACGAATGCCAGCGCCTGCAGCATCGATGCCGGCTCGAGCGCCTGCGGCATCGCGGCGGCAAGCTGCTGCCAGATCCAGCTCCAGGCACCGCTGGCCATCAACGCCACCGACATCACCGAGGCCCCCAGATACGCGGTGATCGCATTGACGCCGAAGCGCCGGCCCAGCGCCGGCCATCCCTTCAGGTCGATCAGCACGTGGCCCAGCCACAGCGCCAGCGCGGCCAGGCCGCCGGTCCACAGCACGTAACTGGGCGTCCACAGCTGCTTGTTCAACGGCAGCACCCCGGCCAGCAACAGGCCCAGCACGGCGGTCGCCACGCCCAGCGCGGCCAGGGCCGTCGAACGCCCGCTGCGCAGCAGGGCACCGGCCAACAGGCCGAGCACGGTACTGGCCAGTGCACCCAGCGTGCTCAGCAATCCTTCCGGGTCATGGCCGAGGCCGGTATCGGCATGCCATTGATAGATCCAAGGTGCGAACAGCGTGGTGTCCAGACGGCTGGCCGGGTTGGTCCACGGCGCCAGGTCGCCCATGCCGAGCAGCAGCATCGTGTACCCCACCAGCAATCCAACAAGCACGCCGGCCTGCATGCGCGGCCGTGCATACACCGCCAGCACGCCCACCAATGCCGCGCACACGGCGATCCGTTGCAGCACGCCCCAGATGCGGAAGTGATGGGTATGCAGTGCCCACCAGATCAGCAGGTGCAGCAGCGCACCGGCCACCAGGATGCGCAGCGCGCGCTCCAGTACGCCGCGCACCAACGCAGGCCGCGCCGCCGCATCCTGCGCACGCGGTGCCACGCTGAAGGCCATCGACACGCCCACCAGGAACAGGAAGAACGGGAACACCAGATCGGTCGGCGTACAGCCGTGCCATTCCGAATGGCGCAGCGGTGCAAACACCGCACTCCAGTCGCCGGGGTTGTTGACCAGCAGCATCGCCGCCACGGTGATGCCGCGCAGGGCGTCGATCGAGCCCAGACGGCGTGGCGGCGTACTGTTCATCAGGCGGCCTCGTACTGTCCGGCAATCCAGGTACCACGCACCTCCAGGGCGTCGTCCAGCAGCACCAGGTCGGCCTGGTAGCCCTCGGCGATATGGCCCAGGCGGTCGTCGACGTTGAGGAACTGCGCCGGATAGGTCGAGGCCATGCGTGCGGCTTCGGCCAGCGGTTGGCCGAGCAGCTGCACGGTGTTGCGTACCGCCGTGGCCATGTCCAGCGCAGAACCGGCCAGCGAACCGGCGGCATTGCGCACCACGCCATCGATGACGGTGATGGTTTCGCCATACAGCACGTAGCTGGGATCGTCGGCACCGACCGGCGGCATCGCATCGGTCACCAGCAGCAGGCGACCGCGCGGCTTGGCCGCCAGCGCCACGCGCAGGCTGGCCGGATGCACATGCACGCCATCGACGATGATGCCGATCCAGCTGTCGCGGTCTTCCAGCGCAGCGCCCACCGCGCCGGGCTCACGCCCTTGCAACGGCGACATCGCGTTGTACAGGTGGGTGAAACCGCGCACGCCCGCATCCAGGCCGGCGCGGATCTCTTCGTAGGTGCCTGCGGTGTGGCCGGCGGCGACGATCACGCCACGTTCGACCAGCGCGCGGATGGTCTCCAGCGGCACGCGCTCCGGCGCCAGCGTCAGCAGCGTCACGCCATTGTCCAGCGACGCGGCCAGCGCGATCTCTTCTTCGTCCGGCACGCGGAACTTGCTGGCATCGTGCGTGCCCTTGCGCGCCGGCGCGATATAAGGCCCTTCCAGATGGATGCCGATCACCCCCGGCACGCCCTGCGCGATCGCCTCGCGCATCGCACCGATGGCTTCGCGCATCACGCCCACGTCATCGCTGATCAGCGTGGGCAGCATCGCGGTGGTACCGAAACGACGGTGGGCCTGCGCGATGGTGCGCAGCGCCGCCACGTCCGGCGTGTTGTTGAACAGCGCGCCGCCACCGCCATTGACCTGCACGTCGATGAAGCCGGGCAGCAGCCAGCCGCCGCCCAGATCCACCTGCTTGGCAGCGTGGCCCAGCTGCGGCGCGGCGTCGGGCAACAGCGCGGTGATGCGGCCGTCCTCGATCACCACCGCCAGATCGTCGCGGAACTCATCGCCTGCCAGGATGCGGGCATTGCGCAGCACGGTTGCCATCACACCGTCTCCGTAACCTTGTTCAGGTGCGGCGGCAGATCCGGGTTGAAGCCACGGCGCAGCGCCAGCGCGTTGATCGCGCGATAGAAGCTCTGCACGGTCAGCAGCGGTGCGCACAGCGGGTGCGGCGCGGGCGCCACCGGCAGGTTCCCGCCGGCACCGGCCAGCCACACCTGTGCACCGCGCGCGGTGAATTCTTCGACAACAGCACGGGTACCGGCGCCGGTCTCGTCGGGCTGGGCAAAGGCCAGTACCGGGAAACCACGGTCGACCAGTGCCATCGGGCCGTGCTTGACCTCGGCCGAGCTGTAGGCTTCGGCGTGCAGGCTGCAGGTTTCCTTGAACTTCAGCGCCGCTTCCTGCGCCGCACCCAGGCCAAGGCCACGGCCGAGCACGAACAGGTTGGTGGCCTCGATCAGGCCTTCGGTCACCGCGCTCCAGTCGCACTGCCAGGCTTCACGCATCGCGTCCGGCAGCAGGTCCAGCGCGTTGCGCAGGCTGCTGTCCTGCTTCCAGTAGGCGGCCAGCTGCAGCAGTGCAGCCAGCGAGGCCAGGTAGCTCTTGGTCGCCGCCACGCTCTTTTCGGCACCGGCATGCAGCGGAATGACCGTGTCGGCCAGCTGCGCCAGCGGCGAATCCTCGACGTTGACCAGCGCGATCACGCGTGCGCCAGCGGCCTTGGCCGCCTCGGCGTTGCGCAGCAGGTCCGGGCTCTTGCCCGACTGCGAAATGACGATGAACAGCGCACCGCGCAGCTGCAGCGGTGCGGCATAGACCGACCCCACCGACGGCGAGGCCGACGCAACCACCAGGCCCAGCTGTGTTTCCAGCAGGTACTTGCCGTAGGTGGCGGCATGGTCGGAGCTGCCGCGTGCACAGGTGACCACGAACGGCGGCGGCGCCGCGCGCAGGCTGGCGGCCAGGGTTTCCATGGTGGCGTGGTTGCGCGAGAACTGGCGGGCAACCACGTCGGCCGCTTCGGCGGCCTCGGCGAACATCAGGGTGGACGTGGGGTCTGACAGCGACATGGCAGGCTCAGGCAGGATCGGAAGGAAGGGGGCGTGCGCCGGCCGGGCGCATCGGCGCGGTCGAGCCGCGCACCACCAGCTGCGGCACGAAGCCCTGGTTGTGCAGCGGTGCCGGCGCATCGTCGTAGGCGTCGCTGCGCAGTTGTGCGATCAGCAGGCGCGCGGCATGACGGGCGATGTCCTCGGTGGCCTGCTTGGCGGTGGTCAGCGGCGGCCACGACTGGCGCGAGAACGGGCTGTCCTCGAAACCGGCGATGGACAGGTCGTACGGCACGTTCATGCCGGCCGACTTGGCGGCGGCCAGCACACCGGCAGCGATTTCGTCGTTGGAACCGAAGATGGCGGTGGGCGGTTCGCGCAGCGCCAGCAGGCGGCGCGCCCCACGGAAACCATCGTCGAAGGTGTAATCACCCTGCACCACCAGGTGCTTGTCCACGGTCATGCCGTAGTCCTTCAGCGCGGCTTCGTAACCGGCGTAGCGTTCGCCCGAGGAGCGGTGCGAGCTGCCGCCCCAGAGGAAGCCGATGCGCTGGTGGCCCAGCTGGATCAGGTGCTCGGTGATCTCGTAGGCCGCCTCGCGGTCGTCGACGAACACGCAGGCGCCGTCGGCCGGGTCTTCAGTGGCGGCGATGATGCGCACCAGCTTGATGCCACGCGCGGTCAGCGCCTGGATCAGGTCGCGGCGCTCGGACATCGGCGCGGTCAGCACCAGCCCGGCCAGGCGCGAGCGCTGCACCCAGTCGGCCAGTTCATCGGCCAGCAACGGCGAGCTCGAATCACAGGGATGGATCTGCAGGCCGAAGCCGGTCTCGCGGCACGCGGCCAGCACGCCGTTCTGCACGCCGATGATGTGGTACGGGTTCGGGTTGTCGTAGACCAGCCCGATCACGAAGGTGGTGCCGCTGCGCAGGTTGCGCGCGGACGGATCGGGCTCGTAGTCGAGCTCGGCGATGGCACGCAGCACCCGCGCACGGGTGGCCTGCATCACCGAGGGCTCGTTGTTGATCACCCGTGAGACCGTCTTCAGCGAGACCTTTGCCTTCTCCGCAACGTCCTTGATGGTCGCTCTGCGCATGGGTTTTCCCTGGGGTTGGCTGCCTTCCATCATCGCCGATCAGGCCTTGTCCTGCGGCAGCCCGGCACGATGGCCGATCACCGAGTAGAACAGGATGTACAGGTAGCACGGCACCATCAGCAGCACGAACACCAGCTGGAAGTCGATGTGCTGCTTGAGCACGGCGAACAGCTGCGGAATGATCGCGCCGCCGGCGATGCCCATCACCAGCAGGGCCGAGCCGGTCTCGGTGAAGCGGCCCAGGCCGCGGATCGCCAGCGGGAAGATGGCCGGCCACATCATGGCGTTGGCAAAGCCCAGCAGCGCCACGAAGCCCACCGAGACGTAGCCGTGCGTAGCCCAGGCGCCCAGGCAGAACACCACGCCCATCACTGCCGAAATGGTCAGGTAGCGCGACTGCGAGACCAGGCCGGGGATCGCCAGCAGGCCGACCACGTAGCCGGCCAACATCGCACCCAGCGTCAGCGAGGTGAACATCTTGGTCTGGTCCAGCGGCAAGCCGAAACCGTGGCCGTAGGTGCCGATCGCATCACCAGCCATGACCTCCACGCCTACGTACACGAACAGGCACAGCACGCCCAGCCACAGATGCGGGAACTGGAAGATGCTGCGGCGCTCGGCGGTTCCTGGTGCACCTGACGGCGTTGCATTGGCTTCGGAGGACTTGATCTCCGGCAGAGGCGAGAACAGCACGGCCACCGCCAGCACCACCAGCAGCGCGGCCATCGCCAGGTACGGCGCATGGATCTTGGCGGCGAATTCGTTGAGCAGCGCGACCTTGGTGACCGCGTCGGCGGCCTGCACCTGCTTGTCCAGGTCGCCGATGCCATGCAGCACCAGGGTGCCGATCAGCACCGGCGCCAGCATGCCGGCGATCTTGTTGCAGATGCCCATCAGCGCGATGCGGCGTGCTGCGGTTTCAATCGGGCCGAGGATGGAGATGTAGGGGTTGATCGCGGTCTGCAGCAGCGCCAGGCCGCTACCGATCACGAACAGGCCGCCGAGCGCGCCCGGGTACCAGCGCTGGGTGGCGAATTCACCGAACAGCGCGGCACCACCGGCCATCACCAGCAGGCTCAGGCTCAGGCCCTTCTTCATGCCGGTGCGGCGAAGGATCCAGGACGCCGGCAGGGCCAGGAAGAAATAGGACAGGTAAAACACCATCAGCACCAGGAAGGCGCCGACCTCGCTGAGTTCGAAGGCCAACTTGACGAAGGTGATCAGCGGGCCGTTGAGCCAGGTGAAGAAGCCGATCAGGAAGAACAACACGCCAACGATGGCGATGGAGGTGGCCACGTTCGGGCGCGCGCTTGCAGCGGGGACGGCGGACATCAGGAGGGCTCCTGCGGCGACGGCCGCAGAACGCGGCGTCGGAGAGTGGCTGGGAACAACGTTGTCACATTCTTTCGATGGACAACGGCGGTTTGTCAACTTCCATGCACGCCTGCATGACCCTTGTGCTGCACTGCGCAAGCCCGCGGCGGTGCGCCCCGCTGAATGCGCGGCAGGCCTAGCGCCCCGTGCGCCAATGGTTCCCACGTGAAACCCGCACTCACATCATGTAAACGTTTACTGGATACCGCATTCGTTGCGACGCAGCAACGAAAGTGTCACGAACTCGTTGACATCGTTGTCAGCGCAGTTACAGACTCCGCCCCAATGCCGCCCCCGATCCCCGGGCCGGCCCCACCTGCAGCAGGAGCCCGCGTGACCGCCAGCCACCCCGCCCCGTCGCATGTCCTGTCCCGCGTCGCGCCCTCGTTCCTGGCCGCCGACGTCGGTGGCACCCATGTGCGCGTGGCCCGGGTCCAGGCCAGCGGTGACGCTGCCCATCCGGTTCAGGTGCTGGAGTACCGCAAGTACCGCAATGCCGACCATGCCGGCCTCAGCGCGATCCTGTCCGACTTCCTGGGCGAAGGCCCGCGGCCCACGCATTGCGTGGTGGCCAGCGCCGGCTATGCCCGCGAAGACGGCACGGTGATCACTGCCAACCTGCCGTGGCCGCTGTCGGCGCGCCAGGTGGAAGCCGATGTCGGCCTGCAGCGGGTCTACATCGTCAACGATTTCGAAGCGGTGGCCTACGCCGCCGCGCAGGTGGACGCCAGCGGCGTGCTGCACCTGTGCGGACCGGAAACTGCCGCACGCGGCCCGACCCTGGTGGTCGGCCCCGGTACCGGTCTGGGCGCCGCGCTGTGGATCCCCACCGCGCACGGCCCGGTGGTGCTGCCCACCGAAGCCGGCCAGCCGACCCTGGCGGCCAGCACCGAACTGGAAATGGCCATCGTCCGCTACATGCAGCGCGACCGCGCGCACGTGTCGATCGAGCATGCGATCTCCGGCCCCGGCCTGATGAACCTGTACCGTGCGGTGTGTGCACTGCAAGGGCAGGCGCCGACCCTGGCAAGCCCCGACGCAGTCACCGCTGCGGCCATGGCCGACAGTGATGCGCATGCGCGCCAGGCGCTGGACGTGTTCTGTGGCCTGCTCGGCAGCACCATCGGCGACATGGCGCTGTTCTACGGCGCCCACGGTGGCGTCTACCTGGCCGGCGGCATCCTGCCGCAGATCCGCGAATACCTGCACGCCAGCACCTTCGTCGAACGCTACCTGCAGAAGGGGCCGATGGGCGAAGCGCTGGCACGCATCCCGGTGAAGGTCGTCGAACACGGCCAGCTGGGCGTGGTCGGCGCTGCCAGCTGGTACCTGCAGCAATCGGCCGCCTGACACCGCAACAGGCTTCAACGCAATCGCAGCACGCAGTACGTGGCACGCCAACGCACGGGACTTCGCCGCCGCCCCGCGCATGTCATCGCAACCGTAACCGAACACCGCCGCCGGCACCCAATCGAGTGATGAGGAGAGACATCATGAACACCCGCAAGACCCTGCTTTCGGCCGCCATCGTCAGCTGCATCGCCTTCAGTGCGCACGCGCAGCAGGCGGCCCCGACCGCCACCGATCTGGACACCGTGACCGTTACCGGCATGCGTGGCTCGATGGAAAAATCGCTGGACACCAAGCGCGAAGCCAATGCGCGCGTGGAAGTGGTCACCGCCGAAGACGTGGGCAAGCTGCCCGCGCACAACGTTGCCGATACCCTGCAGCGCCTGCCGGGCGTCAACATCAGCTCGTCCAGCGCCGACGAGGGCGGCTTCGATGAAGCCGACCGTGTCAGCCTGCGCGGCACCAGCCCGAGCCTGACCCAGACCCTGATCGACGGTCACACCGTCGGCTCGGCCGACTGGTTCGTGCTCAGCCAGGGCAACAACGTCGGCCGCAGCGTCAGCTACTCGCTGCTGCCGTCGGAACTGGTCAGCTCGGTGGAAGTGAACAAGTCCTCGCAGGCCAAGCTGCAGGACGGCGGCACCACCGGCACCGTCAACATCATCACCCGCAAGCCGCTGGAGTTCTCCAAGCCGTTCACCGCGGAAGGCTCCATCGGTGCGGTGCGTTCGGACCTGGCCAAATCGACCGATCCGCAGTACTCGGCATTGTTCAATTACAAGAACGACGAAGGCACCTTCGGCGTGATGGTGCAGGGCTTCAGCCAGAAGCGCGAACTGCGCCGTGAAGCTCAGGAAATCCCGGGTGGCTTCTTCAAGATCGGCGCAAACGATCCGGTCGCCAGCACCAATCCGGACCTGATCGGCGTCAACGTTCCGGGCCTGCTGGGTTCGACCCTGTTCGAACAGACCCGCGAGCGCAAGGGCGGCCTGGTCTCGCTGCAGTTCAAGCCGAGTGACAGCCTCACCCTGGGCCTGAACGGTTTCAGCTCCGAACTGAAGGCGAACAACTACAACCGCAACTTCATGATGTTCGGCAACAACTTCGCCAAGTCGCAGGCGCCCAATCCGGGCTATGTGGTCAAGGACGGCGTGCTGACCAACGCCACCTATGCAGGCGTGCCGGGCACCAACTACGCGGTGTACGACATGATCTACCGCGAGTCGAAGGCCAAGTCGAGCTATGTCACCTTCGATGCCGACTGGCAGATCAGCGACAGCCTGACCGCCACGTTCCAGGCCGGCAGCACCAAGGGCACCGGTGAGACGCCGCGCCAGTACATCGCCGAAGTGACCCTGGCCGGCGGCGGTGGCGCCAACTGGGCCACCCACGGCAATGGCTCGCCGATCGACTGGAACGTAGGCGGCGACATCTCGCCCAACGGCGTGACCAGCTTCGGCACCTGGGGCAACCAGCAGGTCACCGCTGAAGACAAGGAGAAGTGGGCCACGCTCGACTTCAACCAGTACTTCAACGATGGCGGCGTGCTGAGCTCGATCGACTTCGGCCTGCGTTTCGCCGACCACAAGCGCGAAGCACTGTCGCCGGAAGGCGCAACGCCGGGTGACATCTGGAGCGCGCTGAAGAACGGCGCGACGGCCAACTATCCCAGCGGCTTTGCCGGTGACATCGGCGGCACCTTCCCGCGCAACCTCTGGTACTTCACCCCGGGCGCGCTGAAGGACGCGGTGACCAACAACTCCACCTGGCTGGCCGGCAATGATGGCCCGACCGGTCGCCACAACTACGGCGCCGAGTGGAAGGTGAAGGAAAAGAACTTCGCCGGCTACGTGCAGGCCAACTTCCGCGGCGACTGGTGGAGCGGCAACGTCGGCCTGCGCTACGTCAACATCAAGCAGGACATCGACACCTACAACGCCGTCAGCAAGGCCGCAGATGCCGATGTCAGCAGCCTGTTCGGCATGTGGGAGCGCCTGGCCTTCCAGAACAAGCGCAACCGTGTTCTGCCCAGCGCCAACATCAAGTTCGACCTGGACGACTCGCTGGTGCTGCGCGTCGCCGCCTCGCAGACCCAGACCCTGCCGGACTACTCGGCACTGGGTGCCTCCTCGTACGGTTCGGACCTGAACCGCACCGGCGGCGGTGGCAATCCGAACCTCAAGCCGACCCTGTCGACCAACCTGGACGCCAACCTGGAGTGGTACTTCATGCCGCGCGGTCTGCTGTCGGTGGGCGCGTACCACATGAAGCTGAAGGACTACATCGCCTTCGACGTGGTCTCGCGCCAGCTGTACAGCGAACTGACCAACCAGCTTGAGACCTACCAGATCTCCACCCCGATCAATGCCGACGGCAAGGTCACCGGCGTGGAAGTGGCGTACGAGCAGCCGATCGGCGAGTACTTCGGCATCAATGCCAACTACACCTACGCCAACGGCACCACCTCGCACACCTGGTCGGATGGTTCGCACAACCTGCTGGGTACCTCGAAGAACACCTACAACGTGGGTGCCTACTTCGAGAACGAGCGCTTTGGCGCCCGGGTCAGCTACACCCGCCGCTCCTCGTTCCTGATCAGCCTGTCGGGCACCAATCCGTACTACCAGGATGACTTCGGCACGCTGTCGGCATCGCTGAGCTTCAAGGCCACCGATTGGCTGAGCATCAGCCTGGATGGCCTGAACCTCAACAACCCGACCTACAAGTACTACCAGACCGCGGCCATCCCGACCTCGTTCTACAGCAACGGTCGCCAGTACTACCTCAACTTCCGCTTCAAGTACTGATCCAGCGGCAGCAACATCGCCGAGTCGTGCACGCACGCCGGGCCTGGGTCATTCCGGGCCCGGCGTTTTTCATGTATAGCGTTCATCGCACCGTTCCAAGGAGTCGTCTCGATGGTCAAGCCTTCCCGCGCCCGGATGCGCAGCGCAGTGCTGCTGGGCAGCCTGCTCGCCCTGTTGCCGGCGTTGCCGGCAGTCGCCGCCGATCCCACGCCCGCCGCTGAGGCACCCGGCCCACAGCTGCGCGCCGGCAGCCTGATGCTGATTCCCGCCCCGGCCACGGTGCAGCGCGGCCAGGGCAGCGGCATCACCGTACGCGCCGATACCGCGCTGCAGGCCGAAGGCGAGGCCGCACAGCGCGTCGCCAGCCAGTTCGCCGACCTGCTGGCGCGCAGTGGCGGTCCGCGCCTTACGCCGGCCCAGGGCAAGGCGGCAGGCAAGTCGGGCAGCATCCGCTTCGAGATCATCCCGACCTTCCGCGACAGTGGTGAGAGCTACACGCTGGAGAGCACCGCGCAGGGCGTGCTGGTGCAGGCCGGCAACGAAACCGGCCTGTTCTACGGCGCAACCACGCTTGCCCAGCTGGCCACGGGTGGCAGCAACGGCGTGCTTCCCGCAGTGCAGATCCAGGACGCGCCGCGCTTCAGCTGGCGCGGTTTCATGCTCGACTCGGCGCGGCATTTCCAGAGCCTGGACGAGATCAAGCGCGTGCTCGACGCCATGGCCGCGCACAAGCTCAACACCTTCCATTGGCACCTGACCGATGACCAGGGCTGGCGCATGGAGATCAAGCGCTACCCGAAGCTGACCGAAGTGGGCAGCTGCCGCCTGCCGGCCGGCGACGGTGGCATCGATCCGGTCACTGGCAAGGAGCATCCGTATTGCGGCTTCTACACGCAGGAGCAGATCCGCGAAGTGATTGCCTATGCCGCAAAGCTGCATATCCAGGTGATTCCGGAAATCGATGTGCCGGGACACGCGACCGCAGCGATTGCCGCGTACCCGGAACTGGGTTCGATCAATACCCCGCTGAAGCCGATCAGCGAATGGGGCGTGTTCCCGAACCTGTTCAACGTCGAAGACAGCACTGTCACCTTCCTCGAAAACGTGCTGGAAGAGGTGATTGCGCTGTTCCCGGCGAAGTACGTGCACGTCGGCGGCGACGAGGCGGTCAAGGACCAGTGGGAAGCCTCCAGGCAGGTCCAGCAGCGCATGCGTGCGCTGGGCATCAAGGATGAAATGGCCATGCAGAGCCACATCATCAAGCGCCTGGAGACCTTCCTGGAGGAGCACGACCGGCGCCTGATCGGCTGGGATGAAATCCTCGAAGGCGGGCTGCCGCCGCAGGCCACGGTGATGTCCTGGCAGGGCACCGAAGGTGGCCTGGCCGCGGCCAGTGCCGGCCATGACGTGGTCATGTCGCCGGTGGGCTACCTGTACCTGGACTACCTGCAGACGGCCTCGCCGAATGAACCTCCCGGCCGCCCGACCCAGGTCAACCTCGGCAAGCTGTACAACTTCGAGCCCGTGCCGGCCGAGCTGGCCGATGACAAGCGCCAGCACATCCTGGGCCTGCAGGCCAACATGTTCACCGAACACACGCGCACCTACGCGCGCCTGCAGCACAACCTGTTCCCGCGCCTGGCCGCAGTGGCCGAGACCGGCTGGAGCACGCCGGAACATCGCGACTTCCGCGATTTCCTCGCGCGCCTGCCCGCGCAGCTGCAACGCTACCGCGCCTGGGGACTGGCCTACGCGCAGACCCCGTTCGAAGTGGGCGTGGACTACACCGACGATCGCGCGAAGAACTCCGTGACCGTGTCGCTGGCCAACCCGCTGGGCTATGAGGTGCGCTATAGCACCGATGGCCAGCCGGTGACGGCGCAGTCGCCGCTGTACCAGCAGCCGCTGACCGCGCAGCTGCCCGCTACCGTGCAGGCCGCCGCGTTCTACCAGGGCCAGATGCTGGCGGCGAAGCCGACGGTCGCGGCGTTCAGCGCACAATCGCTGCTCAGCCGCCGCAGCGATGCACTGCTCAGCTGCGTGGGCAGCAAAGGGCTGGTGCTGCGCCTGGAAGACGATGGCCCGCGCGAGGGAACGCGTGCTGTGTTCAACGTCGACATCTTCCAGCCCTGCTGGCGCTGGCCGCAGGCACAGCTGGACGGCATCGGCAGCGTGGAAGTCCGCGCGGGGCGTATTCCGTACTACTTCCAGCTGGCCCACGACGAACCCAAGCGTCGCTTCGAAAAGGCCAAGCGCGCGCATGGCGAGATGCAGGTACGCCGTGGCGACTGCAGCGGCAAGGTGCTGGCCGAAGTGCCGCTGCCGGCCAAGCCGGATGCCGATGGCTTCGTGACCCTGCGTGCGGCGCTGCCGAAGGGTACGCAGGGCACGGGTGACCTGTGCATCAACTTCACCGGCGATACGCGCCCGGCGATGTGGGTGCTGGATGAGGTCACGCTGGGGAAGTAACCACAAGCCTGTCCTGGCGCAATCCATCCACGCATGGCGTGGATCTACTGTAGAGCCGAGCCCATGCTCGGCTTCCTCCCAAAGGCAGCCGAGCATGGGCTCGGCTCTACAGGAACTTTACCCGCGCCAGCGCAGCAGCAGATCGCGCAGCGGGGTCAGTGCGGTGGCCATGCCGGCCAGCACACCGATCGTGTTGGCGATGGCATCCATCGGGTCGGCAGTACGGTTGCTGGTCAACGCGCCCTGGGCAAATTCGATGCCGATGCCCATCAGCACCAGCCCCACGCCCACCCACAGCAGCGAGCGCCCCGGCCGGAACAGCTGCACTGCGCTGCTGGCCAGAATGAAGTAAGCGAGGAAGTGTTCGCCCTTGTCGCCGTTTTCCGGCAGCGCGATCGGCGGCGGCGGGATCAGGCAGGCCACGATCACCAGCACCACCGCCAATGTCCAAAGCGCGGTCCACAGCCGCGGCCGCCGCAGCGGCTTGATCAGCGGCAGCGCATCGCTCACAGGCGCCAGCTCAGGTCGCCCAGCTCGAAGGCGGGCTCGAAGTCGACGCCGCGCTGCAGGCCGATCGCCTGGAAGCGCTCCCCCATCTCGGTCGGCAGGGTCAGCTTCTTCACCTGGTCACGCAGCTGGATGCGGCCGACCTCATCCGTACGCTCTTCGGCCAGCAGCAGCACCTGGTCCAGGCCGTTGCCGAGCAGGAAACTGGCCTGACTGCAGTACCCGGCCAGCTCGAAACCACCGTGCATGCCCGCCTCGGCCATCGCAGTGAAATCCACCGACGCGGTGATGTCCTGCAAGCCCGGCCAACGGTGCACGTCGTTGTGCACGTGGTGGCGGTAGAACGCGCGCACCGTGCCATCATCGCGGTCGTGCTGGTAGAACTCGCTGCGGCTGTAACCGTAGTCGACGAACAGCATCGCGCCGCGCCGCAGGCCGCCAGCCACTGCCTGCAGCCAGTACGGCAGCTGCGGCAGCACCTCGGAGCGGTAACCGTCGGCAAAGGGCTTTTCCAGGTAACGCTCGATGTGGCGCACCGCACCGTTGAGCAGGATGTCAGCCGGCTGCGCGCCACGGATGAAGTTGCCTTCGCCATCAAGCTCGACGGTTTCCTCGTAGACCTCGCCGTCCCGGATCAGGAAGCGCGGGGTCGGCAGCGCGTCGATCACCTCGTTGGCGAACACCACGCCCTCCCAGTCCTCTTCGAACGGACGGTCGATCCACTCCACGCGCACGGCCAGCTCGGCCGGCAGGTTCTGCTGCAGGCGCTGCTGCTGGCGCTCGCGCAGGTCGGCACTCGGTTCGAGGATGGCATAGCGCGACGGCAGCGCATCCAGTTCGGCCAGGCGCAGCAGCACGGCCTCGGCGAAGGCGCCGGTGCCGCCCCCCAGTTCCAGCATGCGCGCCTGCGCGCCGAGCTGGGCGAACACCGGCGCCAGCGCATTGGCCACGCTGCCGGCGAACAGGCTGCCGAGCTCGGGTGCGGTAGTGAAGTCGCCGCTGCCACCGAACTTGCTGGCGCCGGCGCTGTAATAGCCCCAGCCGGGGGCATACAGGCACAGCTCCATGAAGCGGGAAAACGGCATCGCCCCGCCCTGCGCAAGGATTTCGGCGCGCAGGGCGGCCGCCAGCTGGTCGCTGTGGGCCAGGGCATCGGCTTCGGGCAGGGGGAAGGTGGGCTGCATGGCGTCTTCGAATGCGGTGACAATGGTGCACAGGATAGCCGAGCCTTGGAGGACCCTCGATGAGCGATACCCACCCCGTGGTCCTGATCACCGGCAGCGCGCGCCGGATCGGTGCGGCCATCGCCCGCCAGTTCCACGCCTGTGGCTGGTCGGTGGTACTGCATGCCAACACCTCCAGCGCCGAACTGCAGCAGGCCGCGTTCGATTTCGACAATGTGCGGCCGGGCAGCGTGCTTGCGCTGCAGGCCGACCTGCGTGACGCCGACGCCCTGCCCGACCTGGTGGAACAGGCCGTTACCCACTTCGGCCGCCTGGACGCGCTGGTCAACAACGCCTCCAACTTCTATGCCACCCCGCTCGGCCAGGTCACCGCCGAGGCGGTGGACGCGCTGTATGCGGTCAATGCGCGCGCGCCGCTGTTGCTGTCGCAGGCGGCGGCACCCTACCTGCGCCGCCAGCAGGGCTGCATCGTCAACCTCACCGACCTGCACGGCACCGATCCGATGCGCGACCACATCGCCTACACCATGGCCAAGGCCGCGCTGGAGATGGCCACCCGTTCGTTGGCGCTGGAGCTGGCGCCGAAGGTGCGGGTCAATGCGGTGGCACCCGGCGCGATCCTGTGGCCGGAACAGGGCAAGGACGATTTCGCCCGCGAGGCCCTGCTGGCGCGCACGCCGCTGGCGCGGATCGGTACGGTCGAGGAGATTGCCGAAGCGGTGTACTGGCTGGTGGCCGAAGCCAGCTTCGTGACCGGCCATACCCTGCGCGTGGATGGCGGTCGCACGGTCAGTTGAGATGTTGCCGGGATCCACAACGGGGTCAGATCCCTTTTCCCGCCGGGAAAAGGGATCTGACCCCGTCACCCACCATCATTCCAGGTCCACCACCTCGAACGCCTCGCCAAACTGCGCGTGCGCGCGCCACAGCGTGGCCAGGTCCAGCCTGCTGACCGGATCGATGAAGTCCGGCGCGATGTCGGCCAGCGGCTTCAGCACGAAGGCATGCTTCAGTTCGGGACGCGGAATGCGCAGGTGGCCGGGGCCTTCCACCACCAGGTCGCCGTAGAACACCACGTCGATATCCAGGGTCCGGTCGGAGAAGCGCGGCCCGCTACGGTCGCGGCCGTGCGCGTCTTCCAGCGCATGCAGCCAGTCGTCCAGTTCCTGCAGCGGCAAGTCAGTCTCGATCGCCACCGCATTGTTGAGGAAGGCCGGGCCGTCGAAGCCGACCGCGGCAGTACGGTAGGCCGGCGAGACCTGCAGCGCGCCGAAGCGCTCGCGCAGGGCCGTCACCGCGGCGTGGAGGTAGCGGCGGGGCTGGACGTTGCTGCCCAGGCTCAGGAGCACGGTGGTCATGCGGTTCAGGTGACGGCACTTGGGGGGGCGTGGACATGCCGTCGTCACGGCGGCCTGCCTACAATCCGGGACGCACATGATAGGGCACCGACATGACCTATTGCGTTGGAATCGAGGTGGACGAGGGCCTGGTCTTCGCTGCCGACACCCGGACCAATGCCTCGCTGGACGATGTGCGCGTGCATCGCAAGCTGCACGTGTTCGAGTATCCCGGCCAGGCAGCCTACGTGCTGATGGCGGCTGGCAACCTGGCCACCACCCAGCTGCTGGTGTCGCGCCTGGGCCGCGACGCCGCAGAGCGGCGCGTGCCCAACCTGCGCGACATGGCCCACCTGTTCGAAGCCGCCGCGTATGTGGGTCAGCTGCTGGTGGACAGCCAGGTGCACAGCAGCCACAGCGAACACGGCCATGACGGGGTCAACACCCAGGCCACGCTGATCTTCGGCGGCCAGATCGCCGGCGAGCGGCCCGGGCTGTACATGATCTACCCGCTCGGCAACGCCATTGCCGCCTCGCCGGAGACGCCCTACCTGCAGATCGGCGAGTCCAAGTACGGCAAGCCGATCCTCGACCGCATCCTCAGCCCGGCCACGCATTTGGAGGATGCAGCGCGTACGGCGATCGTGTCGCTCGATTCCACCATCCGCTCCAATCTGTCGGTGGGCCTGCCGATCGATCTGGCGCTGCTGCGCGACGGCGAACTGCGCATCGGCCAGCAGCTGCGGCTGGGCGCGGATTCCACGCTGTATGCCGACATCCACCAGAACTGGTCGCGGCGGCTGGAACAGGCGGTGGACGCGCTGCCGCGCTTCCCCTGGGAAACCCTGGACCGGTAGTGCCGGCCGCTGGCCGGCAAGCGCATTGACCCCACCACAGGGGATGCCGGCCAGCGGCCGGCACTACCGCGACATCAGCCCAGCGCTTCGGCCACCGCGCGGAAGACCAGATCATCTGCTGCGGCTGAAACAGACGGTGGACGCGCTGCCGCGCTACCCCTGGCAATCCCTGGACCGGTAGTGCCGGCCGCTGGCCGGCAAGCGCGTTGATCCCACCACAGGGGATGCCGGCCAGCGGCCGGCACTACCGCGACATCAGCCCAGCGCTTCGGCCACCGCGCGGAAGACCAGATTCATCTGCTGCGGCTGGAACAGGCGGTGGACGCCCTGCCGCGCTTCCCTTGGGAAACCCTGGACCGGTAGTGCCGGCCGCTGGCCGGCAAGCGCATTGACCCCACCACAGGGGATGCCGGCCAGCGGCCGGCACTACCGCGAGATCAGCCCAGCGCTTCGGCCACCGCGCGGAAGACCAGATTCATCTGCTGCGGCTGGAACAGGCGGTGGACGCGCTGCCGCGCTTCCCCTGGGAAACCCTGGACCGGTAGTGCCGGCCGCTGGCCGGCAAGCGCATTGACCCCACCGCACGGGATGCCGGCCAGCGGCCGGCACTACCGCGAGATCAGCCCAGCGCTTCGGCCACCGCGCGGAAGACCAGATTCATCTGCTGCGGCTGGAACAGGCGGTGGACGCCCTGCCGCGCTTCCTTTGGGAAACCCTGGACCGGTAGTGCCGGCCGCTGGCCGGCAACCGCATTGATTCCACCGCACGGGATGCCGGCCAGCGGCCGGCACTACCGCGAGATCAGCCCAGCGCTTCGGCCACCGCGCGGAAGACCTGCTGCATCTGCAGCGGCTTGCGCAGCACATGCACCTCCACGCCGGCCGGGAAGGCATCGGCAGGCACCGCCACCGCCGCGTCCTCCAGCACCAGCGCCGGGCCGCGATAGCCCAGCGCGGCCATCTCGCCCAGCAGCTGGCTGGCCGGCAGCAGCTTTGAGCCGGCGTCGGCAATCACCAGCGCCGGCATCGCCTCCTGCTGCATCCAGCGCAGCGCCGCCGGGCCATCGGAGGCCAGCTGCAGCTGATACCCCTGGCTGGACAGCGCGTTGCCGAGCAGCGACAGGCGCGTGGCTTCGCCGTCGACCACCAGGATCGACTGGCCGCTGCCCAGGGCCACCAGCTGCTCGATCGGCTCGCTGCCGTCGCTGGCTTCGTGCATCGGCAAGCGCAGCTCGAAGCAGGTGCCCTGCCCCGGCTGGCTGCTGACATGGATGCTGCCGCCGGCGCCTTCGACGATGCGCTTGCAGGAAATCAGGCCCAGGCCGGTGCCATCGGCCTTGGTGGTGAAGAACGGGTTGAACAGGTGCGACAGCGTATCCGCATCCATGCCGATGCCTTCATCGGCCACGCAGATGCGCATCCAGTCCACGCCATCGCGCTGGCCGGCATGGCTGGCGGTCAGGCTCAGGCGGCCACCATTGGGCATCGCCTGGATTGCGTTGAGCGCCAGGTTCAGCATTACCTGCTGCAGTTCGGTGTAGTTGGCGTCGACCGCCAAGCCTTCGTCCTGCACCTGCAGTTCCAGGCGCACGGCATCGGGCACGTTGCTGCGCAACAGCAGCGCCACCGCATCGAACAGGCCGTCGATCTCGATGCGCTCGCTCGGCTTGCGCGAACCACGCACGAACGACAGCATCGACTCGGCCATCTCATGGCCGCGGCGGCCACACTCGGCGATGACGTCGGCCAGGTGGTGCAGCTGCGGATCCTCGGTACGGGCCTTCAGCAGGTCCGGCATGATCAGCAACGGCTGCAGGATGTTGCGCAGGTCGTGGCTGAGCCCGGCGGCGAGCAGCGACAGGCTTTCCAGCCGCTGCGCGCGCATCAGTTCGGTTTCCACCCGCGCGCGCTCGACCGCACTACGTGCATCGCGGATCGCACGCGCCACCGCCGACGGCAGGCGCGCAGGCTGGTGCTTGATGATGTAGTCGTTGGCGCCTTTCTGCAGCGCCGCCACCGCATTCTCCTCACCCATCGTGCCGGAGACGAAGATGAAGGGCACCTCCGGCGAGGTCTCGCGCACGATGCGCAGCGCGTCGTCACCGGAGAACCCCGGCATGCTCAGGTCGGACAGCACGATGTCCGGCTGGAACACAGCCAGCGCCTGGCGCAGTTCCGCCTCGCTCTCGACACGCTCGAAGCGGGCCTCCAGGCCCGCGTCGAGCATCTGTTCGGACATCAGCTCGGCATCTTCCGGTGAGTCTTCCACCAGCAGGATGCGCAGCGCCCCCAGGGCGGGACCGGTCAGGGGCATGGGCTCACTCGAGTTCCGGTGCCTGGTTGATCAACGCCCAGAACTTGCCCAGGGTCTGCACCGCGCCGAAGAACTGGTCCACGTCCACCGGCTTGACCACGTAGGCGTTCACGCCCATGTCCCAGCTGCGGGCCAGGTCGCTTTCCTCGCGCGAGGACGACAGGATCACCACCGGCAGGCGCTTGAGTTCTTCGTGCTCGCGGATCTGCCGCAGCACTTCCAGGCCATCCATGCGCGGCATCTTGATGTCCAGCAGCAGCACCGCCGGCAGGCCTTCCTCGCGGTTGGCGAAGGCACCGCGACGCAGCAGGTAGTCCATCACTTCCACGCCGTCCTCGACGTGCACAATGGGATTGGCCAGACGCGCTTCTTCCAGGGCGTCGATCGCCATTTCGGCGTCCGCCGGGCTGTCTTCGGCGAGAAGAATGGTGCGCAGAGTCGTCATGCAGAGGGACCTTGTTTGTCCGCGTCGGTCGCGGGGGGCAGGTAGAAGTGGAAGGTGGCGCCGACGTCCGGTTCGGCCTCGGCCCAGATACGGCCACCATGGCGGGTCAGCACGCGGCGCACGCTGGCCAGGCCAATGCCGGTCCCCGGGTAGTCACTGGCCTTGTGCAGGCGCTGGAACACACCGAACAGCTTGCCGGCGTAGGCCATGTCAAAGCCTGCACCATTGTCGCTGACCGTGAACTGATGGCCGCCGTCGGGCTGCTGCTGGTAGTCAACGCGGATCTTCGCCGGCTCGCGGTTGCCCGAGTACTTCACTGCGTTGCCGAGCAGGTTGAGCCAGACCTGGCGGATCATGTTCTCGTCGCCCACCACGATCGGCAGCGGCGCGATGCTCCACTCCACCTGGTGCGCATGGCCGCTGTTCTCGGCCTCGGCCTGCAGGTTGGAATCGAGCATGGCCCGGGTGTCGGCCACCAGCGACTGCATGTCCACCGCCTGCTGCCGCATCGCCGCGCGGCCAAGGCGCGAGTAGACCAGCAGGTCGTCGATCAACGCTGCCATGCGCCGGGCCGAACTGGAAATCACGTCCAGATAGTGGAGGCTCTTGTCATCGGCCTGATCGCCGAGGTGGCGCGACAGCTTGTCGGAGAATCCGGCCACGTGGCGCAGCGGTGCGCGCAGGTCATGCGAGACCGAATAGCTGAAGGCCTCCAGCTCGCGGTTGACCTCGGATACCTGCGCAACCTTGCCTTCCAGCTGGCGGTTCAGGTCTTCGACGCGCAGCTGCACTGCGCGCTGCATGGTGACGTCGCTGATGGTCAGCAGCACCACCTCGTCATCGGTGTCGGGCAGCGGCATGCGCCGCGCGTTGAGCAGCATGTAGCGCACCATGCCGTCGGCGGTGCGCTGCTCGTGCTCGAAGTCCCACAGTTCGCGACCGCGCGACAGTACGTCGGCCAGGCGCTGTCGGACCACCGGATCCTGCCATGCGTTGTCGCCAACGTTTTCCAGCAGCAGGCCGTCGGCGCGCTCGTCCTGCAGGCCGTACAGCTCAGCGAATGCTGGATTGTGCAGCTGCACGCGCAGGTCGCGGTCGAGCAGCACGATCGGTTCGCGTACGGTCTGCAGCACCGACGCCGCACGTGCAGCCGAGCGCAGCGACTGCCGCTCCGCATGCAGGCGACGGCCGATCTGCCGCTGCAGCAGCCACAGCACCAGGCCGAGCAGCGCCAGCTGGATCACCAGCGAACTCCACGACACCAGTTCGGTCTGCTTGCGTTGACGCGCCGCCTGCTCGCCGCGCAGTGCCAGCAGCTTCTGCTCGCTGGCCTGCAGTTCTTCCACCAGCCCGCGGATGGGATAGCGCGTACTCAGGTCTTGCACCAGCTCGCGCTGGTCGCTGTTCGGTTCGGACCTGGCCAGCTCGCGGGCAAGTGCCATGCGGCCTTCCAGCATCGATTCGATCCGACCGATGCGGATCAGCTGGTCGGGATTGTCGCGGGTCATCCGGCCCAGTTCGGCCAGGCGCCCGGGTATTTCATCGGCCCGCGCCATGCGCTCGCGCAGGCCGGGGGCATCCACGCCCTTGGACAGGGTCAACGCGGCCGATTCAACATCGCGCACATCGGCCTGCAACTGCTGCAGTGCCACGCCCACGGCCTGGGTGTGGTTGACCCAGGCCATCGCTTGTTCGCTGTCCTGCTGCAGTTTGCGCAGGGTCAACCACGGCACCACGATGATCGCGGCGGCGGCCAGCGCCAAGGCCGGCAACCGCCAGCGGTCCCAGATGTCGTCACTGAAAACCAGCGCCATAGTCCCTCGTCAGCTCTGCCGCGACGCGTTGGCCGGGCCGAGCCCGGTTGCGGCGGAACCGGCAATATAGCGCAGGCGGTCACAACTCTGGAATTTCCAGCGCGGTCGGCTGAACGGGTTGGCAATCAGACCTGTAGGGCCGAGCCCATGCTCGGCTGCCTTGGAGTTCCAGCCGAGCATGGCTCGGCTCTCAAGGTCAGCGGGCGCCCCGCGCGGGGGCGCCCAACCGATTCAGCGCTTGGCGGCAGCGCTGACCTTCAATGCGGCGGCATCGACGCGGGTCACGCCCTTGATGCCCTTGGCGGTAGTGACCGCCTTGTCCTTCTCGGCCTGGGTGGCCACGGTGCCGCTCAGGCTGACTACGCCGTTCACCGTTTCCACCTTGATCTCGGTGCCCGGGACGTTGCTGCTGGTCAGCAGGTCAGCCTTCACCTTGGTGGTGATCCAGCTGTCGGTCACCGGTTCGTTGGAATCATGGCGATCAGCGTGGGTAGCCGGATGTGCGCTGGTGGTCGGCGGGCTCTTCGCGGCCGGGTCCTTGGCGAATGCGGTCGAGGAGGACAGCGCCAGGCCCAGCGTCAGGGCAGAAGCAATCAGCGTGCGAGTGGTATTGCTCATCGTGTCGTTCTCCTTCGGGATGTGCTGCCAGTCTGGACAAGCGCACGTAGAGCAGGCGTGGCGTCGCGGTCATGCCGCCGTGAATCGAAGCGTTTCCAACGGCAACGGTTCAGTTTTGGGCTGTCCGCATCCGTCGTTTACCCTGCCCTTCCCCCCTGCCGGAGCTCTGCCATGCGCCCCGACCTGCACCTGGCCCTGATCGGCTACGGCCTCGCCGGCCGCGTCTTCCATGCGCCGCTGATCCAGCACACGCCCGGCCTGGCCCTGCACAGCATCGTCAGCTCGCAGCGCGACACGTTGCTGCGCACGTTCAGCAACGTACACGTGCGTGCAACGCCACAGGACGTGTTCGACGATCCAGCCGTGGATGCGGTGGTGATCGCCACGCCGAACGAACAGCACGCGCCACTGGCGATGGCCGCGCTGGCCGCCGGCAAGCACGTGCTGGTCGACAAACCCTTTGCGCTGGATGTGGCCGAGGCGGAAACGGTACTGGCCGCAGCACGCGACGCCGGCCGCATCGCCACCGTGTTCCAGAACCGGCGTTTCGATGCCGACTTCCTCACGCTGCAGGCGCTGCTGGCCGAAGGCACGCTGGGCGAGGTGGCCGAATGCCATGCGCATTTCGACCGCTACCGGCCGCAGGTGCGCGACCGTTGGCGTGAGCGGGACATGCCAGGCAGCGGCCTGTGGTACGACCTCGGCCCGCACCTGCTGGACCAGATGCTGGTGCTGTTCGGCTGGCCCGACGCCATCGATGCGGATCTGGCCGTGCAGCGCCAAGGTGGCGCCGGCATCGACTACTTCCATGCCGTACTGCACTACCCGCGGCATCGCGCCATCGTGCATGCCGGTTCGCTGGTGGCTGCCCCTGCCCCGCACTTCAGCGTGCATGGCAGCAAGGCCAGCTGGATCAAGTACGGCCTGGATGTGCAGGAGGCCCAGCTGCGCCGCGGCGTAGCACCGGGTGCGCCCGGATGGGGCATCGATCCGCGGCATGGCGAACTGGTGCGCTGTGATGCAGAAGACAATGTTCTGCGCAGCACCGTCGACAACCTGCCCGGCGACTATCGTCGGTTGTATGCGCAGTTCGCGGCGGCGATGCACGGCGACGGCGAAGCAACGGTCAGCCCGATGCAGGCACTGCAGTTGATGCGGCTGCTGCAGGCGGGCATGGACAGCGCGCGCGAAGGGCGGCGGATCGCGTTGGACTGACCAGTAGATCCACGCCATGCGTGGATGACGTGGCAACGATCGGAGAAGGCTTTTGTAGAGTCGAGCCATGCTCGACTGGCTGCATGGGCTCTGCCTGGGGCCGGATCCCTTCGGCAACGCCGAAGGGCTCTGACCCCACCGCAGTGCTTACGACTTCCTGATGGCGTGGCCGCCGAATTCATTGCGCATCGCCGACAGCAGGCGATCGGTGAACGAATTCGATTCGCGCGAACGCAGGCGTTCCAGCAGCGACAACGTGATCACCGGTGCCGGCACGTCCAGTGCGATGGCTTCGGCCACGGTCCAGCGGCCTTCGCCGGAATCCTCCACGTATGGCGCGATGCCATCCAGCGACGGATTGCGCTTGAGTGCTTCGGTACTCAGGTCCAGCAGCCACGAACGCACCACGCTGCCGTGGCGCCAGACTTCGGCCACCTGGGCCAGGTCCAGCGCCATCTCCTGCTTGCGCTCCATCAGCGCGAAGCCTTCGGCATAGGCCTGCATCATCCCGTACTCGATGCCGTTGTGGACCATCTTGGTGAAATGGCCGGCGCCGGACGGGCCGACACGCGCCCAGCCACGATCTTCTGCCGGTGCCAGCGTGCGCAGCAGCGGTGCGATCTGCTCCACCACCGGCGCTTCGCCACCGACCATCAGGCTGTAGCCTTCCTGCAGGCCCCACACGCCGCCGCTGGTGCCGCAGTCGACGTAGCCCAGATCGTCCTCCGCCAGCGCCTTGGCGCGACGGATCGAGTCCTGGTAGTTGGAGTTGCCGCCGTCGATGACGATGTCACCCTCGGCCAGGTGCGGGGTCAGCTGGCCCAGCGTCTGGTCGACGGTTTCACCGGCCGGTACCATCAGCCACACCACGCGCGGCACCGGCAGCGCGGCCACGGCGGCGGCCAGCGAATCAACCACCTTCAGGCCGGCCTCGGCGGCGCGCTGGCGGGCGCCTTCGCCCGGGTCGTAGCCGACCACGCGGTGGCCGCCGCGATGCAGGCGCTGGGCCATGTTGGCGCCCATGCGGCCGAGGCCGATCATTGCAATATCCATTTTTTCACCTTCAGTTGGGGTCTAGGGTCAGGCTGCCTGGCCTGCCGGTAGCCGCGCAGTGGCGCAGTTGCGCCTCGCGCCAACGCCGGTAGAGCGTGGTATGCAGATTGTGCACCGCCAGGTCGATCGAAAACGGCGTTCTCGGGTTGCGATCGAGCAGGCGGACGATGTGGTAGCCGATAGGACGTATACCGCGCGGATGCACGTAGATCACGAACTGCTGGTAGAACGGATCGTCCAGCAGCTGATCCATGCGCACCAGAGCCGCGTGGTAGCGCGGCGCCAGGCCTGCGCGCAGCTGTGGATCGCGCTCGAACAGCAGGCGCTCGAAATAGCGCTGGCCGATGCGCGGGATGTCCTGCGCCAGTTTCCAGAGCTCGGCGTTGCGCTGGTCGTACCAGGCCAGGCCGGCGTGCAGTGCCAGCGCCTGCGCAGCGCCCTCGCCCACCTCGACCACCACGAAGTTCTCGGCCTGGTTGCTCAGGTCGTCCAGCGTGCCTTTGTCGTACACATGTTCGATGAAACCGGGCACGCCCACGAACGCCTGCCGCCCCATCGCCGAGGTGCGCACCGCCTTGCCATCGGCGAAGAGGTCGCCCGCATGCGCGCCGAGCAGGATGCTGTCGGTGTCGTGCAGTGCGAGAAAGGTGCCGATCGACAGTTCCTCCGCTGCGAACCCGGTGTCGAACGCAGCATCGCCATACAGCTCGCGCTGGGTGGCCAGCTGTGCGACCTGGCGGCCGACACCGCATTCGGCACGCACGGCACCGCTGTAGAACGCCTGCAGCGCATGGCTGTTCCCCGCGCGGGGCACGAAGCCACGACCGAAACTGCGCGTACGCTGCCAACCCTGTGCCGGTGCGCCCTGCAATCCGAAGCCGATCCATCCCAGCTGCGGGCCGGAGAAGCGGAACGTGGGATTGCCCTGCAATGCCGAAGTTGCGCGCCGCGTGGCCGCCCCCAGCTCGAAGGCATAGGCGCAGACGGTGGCGGGGTCATCCAGCAGCTGCTGCAGCAGTGCCTGCCGAGCGGCAGCAGGCAGCGCCGCCGGCCACCGCACCTGCAGGTCGCCGGCCGCTTGTGAATCAGCCAGCGAAGCACGCGTACATACGGGACCACCGCGCACCTGCGGCGCAGTGAGGGACGCTTCTTCGAAGCGCCACCCCAACCGCTGCAGCAGGCCCTGCGTACAGTCCAGGGATGGCGCTGCCGCGACCCACGCGGGCGCCAGCAGCAGGGCTGCAATCAGCCACCTGCCGCGCACACTCAGCCCTGGTCCGTGACCGCCGGTGCGGGTTCCGGCGCCGCTGCCGGCGATGGCGATGGCGTGCCCGTCGCGGCCGGCAGATACTGCTGCAGGCGCTGGAAGAAGCGACGATAGAACTCGGCATCCGTGACCGTGCTGCTGGCCACCTTCACCAGCGAGTCGTCGTTGCTGCCGAACGGCAGCGACACCGAGCCCAGCGCACCCACGCCGACACTGGCCGAGGTCGGGCTCTTCTTCAGCGCGTAGCGATCCTGCACTGCACTGACGAATACCAGCGTCTGGCTGCCGCGCGGGGCGCAGGAGATGCGCAGCACCAGCTGCTCATGGTCATCCTCGCGCGGCTGGAAGTTCTTGTTGCCCTCCACCTGCGCATCATCGGAACGGGCGATGGCATAGCCTTGGCTGAGCAGCGTGCGGCGCGCGGCCTCGCAGGCTTCGCCGGGGCGTCCCTCAACGGTGCGCGAGAAGGTATCGCCGGAATCGAAAGACTCGCGCAGCACGGTGCTGTCGGCGGCGTGGCCACCACAGGCCGAAAGGATCAAGGCGCTGGCGCACGCCACGGCAGCGCTGGAAAGACGGGAGGCCCGCATGGGTACTCCTGCGAGAACGGAAACACCAAGGGTAGTCCCGCCCCCGTGTGCGGCAGGTCGATATGCCCCCCCACGTTGCTCCCGGTTCATGCACGTAAAAGGGGACGGAGGGGATTAAGTCGTTTGCGGCACTTCACTGGCCCGGGCATGGCCCGGCGCAACCCAGATCGGGCTTCCCAAACAGAAAGGGGCCGGCAATGCCGGCCCCTGCGGATGTCGCGCGCCGTCTCCGGCTCAGTCCGCCCAGCGCCCCGCGCCGGTGGACTGCGGCAGCACCTGGGCCGACAGCGGACGGTCGTTGGCCAGCAGGTTCACCGCGTCGGCCAGGATCGAGGCCGACTCGCGCAGCAGCGGGTCCGGACGCTTCTCGGCGGCCTTCTCGCGGGCGGCATCCTTCACGATGTCGCGCTCGTTGCCGGTCAGGCCATCATCACTGCTGTCATCGGCCAGCGGGTCCAGGGCCAGGCCCAGCTCCTTGCGCTGCAGCTGGCGTTCCTTGCGCTGGGCGTCCTGGCGCTCGCGTTCGGCGCGACGGGTGGCCTCGTTGAGCGAGATGTACTTCTTCGCCGCCTCGGCACGGAACTGTTCGACGTCCTCGTTCCACCACTGGAATTCCTTGTCGGTCGCGATGCGCGCGTCGTGACGGGTTTCCAGCTTCGGCAGCAGCGGCGCGAAGTTGCCGTACTGGGTATGCGGCACGGCAGCGATGCGGGTCCACGGCAGTGCGTTGTCGTAGGTGCTTTCGCCGAACTCGGTGGCATCGACGCTGGCCGGGAAGGCCAGGTCCGGCACCACCCCCTTGTGCTGGGTGCTGCTGCCGCTGATGCGGAAGAACTGGGCGATGGTCAGCTTGACCTGGCCGAAGCGCTGGGTTTCGCCGCTCGGCCAGCGGTCGAGGTCGACGATGTTCTGCACGGTGCCCTTGCCGAAGCTGGTTTCACCGATCACCAGGCCACGGCCGTAGTCCTGGATGGCACCGGCGAAGATCTCCGAAGCCGAGGCCGAACCGCGGTTGATCAGCACCGCCAGCGGGCCGTCCCACGCCACGCCCTGGTTGCGATCGCTGTTGACGGTGACGCGTCCACCGGACTCGCGCACCTGCACCACCGGGCCCTGCTCGATGAACAGGCCGGTCAGTTCGATGGCTTCATCGAGCGAACCGCCGCCGTTGTTGCGCAGGTCCAGCACCACGCCGTCCAGCTTGTCGTTCTTGAAACCAGCCAGCAGCTTGGCCACGTCGCGGGTGGCCGAGGCATAGTCGGCGGCATTGCGGCGACGGCCTTCGAAGTCCTGGTAGAAGGTCGGCAGCTTGATCACGCCGATCTTCCGTGCCGGCTCGCCGTTGGCGGCCGGAATGGTCATGGTCTCGCCCTTGGCGGCCTGTTCGGCCAGGCGCACCTTCTGCCGGGTCAGCACCAGCGTGTGGTGCTTGCCGTCCACGCCCTCGGCGGCCGGGATGAATTCCAGCTTGACCTGGGTGTCCTTGGCGCCACGGATCTTGGCCACCACATCGTCGATGCGCCAGCCGATCACGTCCTCGACCTGGCCGGACTTGCCCTGGCCAACGCCGACGATGCGGTCACCCGGCTTCAGCGTGCCGTCCACCGCAGCCGGGCCACCGGCGATGATCTCGCGGATCACCACCACGTCGTCCTGGCGCTGCAGCTGCGCACCGATGCCTTCCAGCGACAGCGACATCGCCTGGTTGAAGTTCTCGGCGGTGCGCGGGGTGAAGTAGTCGGTGTGCGGATCGACAGCACTGGTGTAGGCGTTCATGAAGAACTGGAAGACGTCCTCGCCCTTCAGCTCATTGACCGACTTTTCCAGCGTGGCATAGCGCTTGTCCAGCGTCTTGCGGATGTCGTCCGGCTTCTTGCCGGCCAGCTTCAGGCGCAGCCAGTCGTTCTTGACCGACTTGCGCCACAGCTCATCCAGCTCGGCGCTGCTGGCCGCCCACGGCACCTTCTTGCGGTCGTACTCGAAGCGTTCGTCGGTGGTGAAGTCCGGCTCCTGCTTGAGCAGCTTGCGCGCAAAGGCCACACGTTCACCGACACGCTGCTTGTAGACCGCGAACACCTGGAACGCCGGCTCAAGCTCGCCGCCACGGATGGCCGAGGAGATGTTGGCTTCGAAGGGCGCAAAGCGCGCCACATCGGCCTGGGTGAAGTACTGCTTGGCGCCGTCCAGCGTCTCCAGATAGCGCTTGAACACGTCCTTGGAGGTGGCCTCGTCCAGCGCACGCGGGCGATAGGCGTAACGACTGTCGGACAACAGGCCATACACCAGCTTGGAGGTGGTCACCTGATCGGCGGTTGCCGCAGCGGGCAATGCAGGCGAGTCGGCCTTGGCCGCCAGCGCCAGCGGCGCGACCAGCGCCAGGGCCATCAGGAATGCGGGGGCTTTGAATTTCATTGACGTGCTCGAAGGCGCCTTGCCAAGGGGGAGACTGCAGGGTGTTCAGACACCCCGACAGTGCCGAAAGTTGCCGGGTTTGTCACCCGGCCGCGCTCGGTGGAAAACCAGCCTAGCCGGGCCGGTGTAGCAAATTGTGAATGCAGGCGAAGGCGTGCGGACCAACGGTCCGCACCCACCAGAATGGTGATGACACCCATTGGCAGCGCCGGGCCATGGCCCGGCGGCAACCGCTTACCGGACGCCGGCGCCCTTGGCCTGCACGTCTGCGTGGTACGACGAGCGCACCATCGGGCCGGACGCCACATGGCTGAAGCCCAGCTCGTAACCGTAGTCTTCCAGCGCCTTGTAGTCCTCGGGGGTCCAGTACTTCAGCACCGGGTGGTGGTGCGCGGTCGGCTGCAGGTACTGGCCGATGGTGATCATGTCCACGTCGTGCGCGCGCAGGTCACGCATCGTGGCCTTGATCTGTTCGAAGTCCTCGCCCAGGCCCAGCATGATGCCGCTCTTGGTCGGCACGTCCGGGTGCTGCGCCTTGAAGTTCTTCAGCAGGTTCAGCGACCACTGGTAGTCCGCACCCGGGCGCACGTTGCGGTACAGGTCCGGCACGGTCTCGATGTTGTGGTTGAACACATCCGGCGGGTTCTGCGCCAGGATCTCCAGCGCACGCTCCATGCGGCCCTTGCCGCGGAAGTCCGGGGTCAGCACTTCGATGCGGGTACCCGGCGACTTCTCGCGGATGGCGGTGATGCAGTCAACGAAGTGCTGGGCACCACCGTCGCGCAGGTCATCGCGGTCGACGCTGGTCACCACCACGTACTTCAGGCCCATGTCGGCCACGGTCTGGCCGAGGCTGGCCGGCTCGTTGGCATCCGGCGGCTTCGGGCGGCCATGGGCCACGTCGCAGAACGAGCAGCGCCGGGTGCAGACCTCACCGAGGATCATGAAGGTGGCGGTGCCATGGCCGAAGCATTCGTGGATGTTCGGGCAGCTGGCTTCCTCGCATACCGTCACCAGGCGGTTCTCGCGCAGCTTGGCCTTCAGGTTCTGCACGGCATTGCCCGAAGGAATGCGCACGCGGATCCAGGACGGCTTGCGCAGTACCGGCGCATCGGCGAACTGCACCGGCGAACGGTTGATCTTGTCACCGCCCAGCTGCTTGACCCCGGCCTGCAACGGCGCGGCGGACGGAGAATCGCCCTGCACGATCTGCAGGGGAATGGAACGGGCGGTGGTTTCAGTCATGGCAGTTCCGGGGGGGCGGTCAGGCGGCCGCAGAAAGATCGGGCAGTTCGGGCGTGTGCTGCAGCAGCAGGCCGAACTGGCGGGCCAGGTGGTCCAGCAGCACCGGCTTGACGGCCTCCATCCCGGAGGGGCCGCCCAAGTCCAGCACCGAGGTCACCTGCAACCCCTGATAGCCGCAGGGATTGATGCGGTGGAAGGGTTCCAGGTCCATGGCCACGTTGAAGGCCAGCCCATGGAAGGTGCAGCCGCGGCGCACGCGGATGCCGAGTGCGGCGATCTTGGCACCACCGACGTAGACGCCCGGGGCGCCCTCGCGGCGTTCGGCGCCGATGTTCCACTCGGCCAGGGTATCGATGAGCGCCTGCTCGATGCGGCACACGTAGTCGCGCACACCGATGCCCAGCCGTGGCAGGCGCAGCAACGGATAGATCACGATCTGGCCGGGACCGTGATAGGTCACCTGGCCGCCGCGGTCCACGTGCAGCACGGGGATGTCGCCCGGCGCCAGCACATGCTCGTCCTTGCCGGCCTGGCCCAGGGTGAACACCGGATCGTGTTCGACCACCCACAGCTCGTCGGCATCGGCGTCGCTGCGCTGGTCGGTGAAGCGCTGCATGGCGCGCCACACCGGTTCATAGGGCTGGCGGCCGAGGTCACGGACCAGCGCCGGACGCGGCGCACGGTTCTCCGGGGCGGCTTCGGCCGGGCAGGTGTCGGCTACAGCGTCCACTTCACTTCCGGGTGGTCACGCAGCGCCTGGTGCGCCAGGTCGTACTGTTCGCGGCTCTCGGCCTTGAACACGATGCGGACGGACACGTACTTGCCGTTGGAGGAGTGCTTCCAGCTGATGCGTTCGTTCACCACATCGATGCCGGCGGCCAGCAACAGGCGGGGAAGCTCATGCTCCAGGCCGCGGTTGGCCGGGCCCATGGCGCTGAGCTCGAACTGGCCGGGGAACTGGAAGCCGTGGTCGGGGTTGTCGGACTTGATTTCCATGGCCCCATTATCGGGCCGCAGGGCAACAAACCCAAGAGTATTCATCAACGCCAGGGCGGCACCGGCGGTCTGCTGCGTTGCAGGCGGCCCAAAGGGACGGGCCTGAGGCCCAACGGCAGCTGACTGCAATTTCCTACCGTCACCCACGCGAATATCGTACGGGCGGCCCGCGACCGCCTTCACGCCAGGCCTGCGGCGCGTGCGCGGGTAGCAAATTGTGCCCGCCGGACAATGTCGTTTTCGGAACAGACAAGTGATCTGGACGTGCTCGTTCCGACGCGCGGGCACGAGTACCGTAGCGTTGCAGAAAACGACTGAAAACCGCCCCCTTCCCCATGAGCATTCCATCCATGCGTAGTGTCGCAGCCCTCGGGCTCGCCGGCCTGCTGGCCTCTGCCCTCCCCCTTGCCGCCCAGGCGGCCGAACAGTGTGGCCCGGACGCCATGCGCGACCACCCGCCGCAGGTCAATTTCCGCGTCGACAACGACCTGTTCGGCGGCCGCCACCAGGATCAGGGCTATACCAACGGTGCGCTGTTGACCCTGGTCTCCCCCAATCTGGTCGATTACACCGACGACCCCTGCCTGCCGCGCATGGCGCGCTGGGTGAACCGGTACCTGGAAGGGCTGCATCCGGGCAAGTTCGAACAGCAGAACATGATCTTCAGCATCGGCCAGGGGATCTTCACCCCGACCGATTTCAGCCGCAGGGACCTGATCGAGGACGACCGCCCTTACGCCGGCGTGCTGATCGCGAACTTCGGTTTCAATGCGCGCAGCGGCGACCGCCTGCAGACCACCCAGCTGACACTGGGCGTGGTCGGCCCGTGGGCACAGGGCAAGCAGGTGCAGGATGCCGTGCACGAAGTGCTGGGCGACGAAAAATTCAAGGGTTGGGACAACCAGCTGCACAACGAACCACTGTTCATGCTGACCCATGAGCGCATGCGCCGCTGGCCGGGCGATGCCAGCGTCAATGCCGACGGTTGGGGTTGGGACGCGATCAGCCACTACGGCGGGTCGATCGGCAACCTGGAAACCAAGGCCAATTTCGGCGGTGAAGTGCGCTTCGGCTGGAAGCTGCCGGACGACTTCGGCAGCACGCCGCTGCGCCCGGCCGGCGAGAACACCGCGCCGAGCCGCCGCGGCCGCCCCAGTGGGTGGTCCTGGCACCTGTTCGCGACCTCGGACGCTGCCTGGGTGATCCGCGACATCACGCTGGATGGCAACACCTTCCGCAACAGTCACAGCGTGGACAAGCGCCATGTGGTGGCCTACGGCGGGTACGGCGTGGCGGTGATGTACGGCCGCTGGAAGTTCGCCGCCGCGCGCTACCACAGCACGCGCGAGTTCAACGGCCAGCGCGAGGCGCCGGTGTTCGGCAGCTTCACCATCAGCCGGTCGCTGTAAGCGAGGGGCTGAGGGTAGTGCCGGCCGCTGGCCGGCTGTTGGCACATCCGGATGGGTTCAAGCGGAGCCGGCCAGCGGCCGGCACTACCCGCATCCGCACGGAACCGGCATCCCGAAACGAAAAGGCCGGCATTCGCCGGCCTTTTCGTTCACCACGCCGGGGCGTGGATCATTCCGATTCCCACCACATCCAGAAGCTGTCCCACAGGCGCTTGAAGAAGCCAGCCTGCTCGACGGCGGCCACAGCGACCAGCGGCGCCTCGGCGATGACCTTGCCATCCAGCGTGACCTTCACGGTGCCGATCTGCTGGCCTGCAGTGAACGGCGCCTCCAGGGTCTTGGGCACGTCGATGCTCGGCTTCAGGTCGTTGTAGCGGCCGCGCGGCACGCTCACCAGCATCGGCTGGGCCACGCCCAGCTGCACCTTGTCGGTGGTGCCCTTCCAGACCTTGTGCTCGGCCACGGCCTTGCCCGGCTCGTACAGGCGGTGGGTCTCGAAGAAGCGGAAGCCCCAGTTCAGCAGGGCCAGGCTGTCATCGGCACGCTGCTTTTCCGACGCACCGCCCAATACCACGGCGATCAGGCGCTGGTCGCCGCGCTGCGCCGAACTCATCAGGCAGTAACCGGCTTCGGAGGTGTGGCCGGTCTTGATGCCGTCCACGCTGCCGTCGCGCCACAACAGCAGGTTGCGGTTCGGCTGCTTGATATTGCCGACCTGGAATTCCTTGATCTTGTTGTACGCGTAGGTTTCCGGGTAATCACGCACCATCGCGCGGCCCAGCAGCGCCAGGTCGTAGGCAGTGCTGTGGTGGCCTTCGGCAGTCAGGCCGTGGGCGTTGACAAAGTGGGAGTTCTTCATGCCGATCTTGGCGGCGTAGCTGTTCATCAGCGACGCAAAGGCTTCTTCGCTGCCGGCCACGTGCTCGGCCAGGGCGATCGCGGCGTCATTGCCGGACTGGATCGCCATGCCCTTTTCCATGTCTTCCAGGCGTGCGGTCTGGTTGACCGGGAAGCCGCTGTAGCTGCCATCGGTGCCGGCGCCGCCTTCGCGCCAGGCGCGCTCGCTCATCATCACCTGGTCATCCGCACGGACCTTGCCGTTCTTGACCTCGGCGGCAACCACGTAGGACGTCATCACCTTGGTGATGCTGGCCGGCGCGAGCTGCTCGTGGATGTTCTCGCCAGCCAGCACCTGGCCGGTAGCGTAGTCCATCAGCACCCAGGCCTTGGATACGCTCGGCACCGGCGCCGGCGGGGTGGCAACGGTGGCCGGGGCGGCAGCGGCAGCGGCGGGCGCCGGCGTGGCCGGGGTCGGCAGCGGGGTCTGGGCGGAAGCCAGGCCCACCACCAGGGTGGCGGCCAGGGCGGTGGCGGCGGAACGGAAATTCATTGGACAGCAGGCTCCAGGGGGACGGCCAGGAATGGAGGGTGGAACGTAGTGGCCATTGTAAGGCCGGGGCAGCATGGGCCGGCAGCACCGGCCCGGGCGGGTCAATCCTTGACGATCTGCGGCGAACCCAGGCCCAGACCGGCAATGCGGCCGACAAGTTCCGCGGCACTGGCATGGTCGCTGGCGGGAACGCGCAGGCGGAACAGGGTGCGGCCACCGGCGGCGATGTCGCTGATGGTCGCGCCGACGATGCCGGCGGCGTTGAGCTGGCCCATTGCGCGGTTGGCATTGTCGCGGCTGGAGAAGCTGGCGACCTGCACCATCACCGCGCCCACCACCTGCTGCGACAGGCTGGGGGCTGCTGCGGTGGCGGGCACCGTACGCACTGCTGCCGGCGCGACCGCGCGCGGCGCGGCGCTGGCGACGACAACCGGTGCCGCAGGGGTGCTGCGCACCGGCGGTGCGCTCGGCGGCAGGCTGCTGACCGCCACGTCCGGCACGGCGCTGGCCACGCCCTGGGTGGTGGCCGGCTGGCCACGCGCAGGCATGGCGTCGGCCGGCAGGCGCTTGACCAGGCGATCGATGTCGCTGTCGGCGGTGGCACGCGTGGCCGGTACCGGGCGCGCGCCGGCCACCGCGACCGCGGTTTCGGCGGCACGGCGCTCGCGGCGCGACGGCTTCTGCGCCAGCAGGTTGCTCTCGCCCGGCTGCAGCGCACGCACTTCCACGTTGCCGGTGCCGCGCTGGGTGATGCCCAGGCGCACTGCGGCGGCATAACTGAGATCGACCACGCGGCCGTCATGGAACGGGCCACGGTCGTTGACGCGCACGATGACCGATTCGCCGTTGTCCAGGTTGGTGACACGGGCGAAGCTGGGCAGCGGCAGTGTCTTGTGTGCGGCGGTGAACTGGTACATGTCGTAGACCTCGCGGTTGGAGGTCAGGCGGCCGTGGAACTTGGCGCCGTAGTACGACGCCGTACCGCGCTCGACATAGTTGCGGGTGTCGTCGAGCACCTTGTACGACTTGCCCAGCACCACGTAGGGCGATTTGTTGCCGATCGCCGAACGCTCTTCGGCGGTCACTTCCGGCTCGGGAATGCAGGCGACGTTGGGAATGTAGTCCGGGGTGCTGTCACGCACGCCGGGTTTGTACAGGCCGCCGGCGGTGTAGTTGCCGCGCGTGTTCGGGTCTTCCTTGGCCGCCGCATACGGCGAGCCCTCGGGGCAATGTGCCGGGCGCGCGCCGCGGCCCTGCACCACCGTGCCGCTGGGCTTGCCACCGTGGCCGGCCGTGGCCGGCTTCTTCGGCGCGCTGCTGCAGGCGGCCAGCGCGAAGACGATCAAGCTCGGGACCAGCCATCTGATGTTCATGCCGGGGGCAGCTCCTGTCCGGCGATGGCCTGCGACAACTGGAACACGGCCATCGCGTACATCTTCGAGAGGTTGTAGCGGGTGATCGCGTAGTAGTTCTGGAAGCCCAGCCAGTACTGCTTGCCCGTGCTGCCTTCCAGCGTGATCGGCGTGGCCGTGGCGCCCGGCTGCACCGGTGCGCTGGGCTGGTAGCCGCGCTCGGCCAGGTCGGCCAGCGACCAGGTCGGCATCCATTCGGTCGGGTTGAACTCCTCGCGCCCCGGCGCCAGCGTGGCCGGTACGGCCACCTGGCCACCCCGGACCCAGCCGCCCTTCTTCACGAAATAATTGGCGATGGAGGAGAACACATCGTCATAGCTGGTGAACAGGTCACGACGGCCATCGCCATTGCCGTCCACGGCGTAATCCAGGTAGCTGGACGGCATGAACTGGCCCATGCCCATCGCACCGGCATAGCTGCCCTTGAGCGTGGTGATGTCCAGCTTCTCCTCGCGGCCCAGCTCGAACAGCTTTGCCAGTTCGTCGCGGAAGAACAGCTCGCGGCGCACTTCGCGTTCCAGCTTGGCCGGGTCGCCACTGCGCGGGTAGTAGAACGCCAGCGTGTACAGCGCATCGAGCACGCGGTGGTTGCCGGCATTTTTCCCGTAACTGGTCTCCACGCCGATGATCGCCACGATCACTTCGGCCGGCACGCCGGTGCGCTGCTGCACGCGATCCAGTTCGGCACGATGCTGGGCCAGGAACGCGCGGCCGCCATCGATGCGTGCCTTGCTGATGAACATCGGCCGGTATTCGTTCCACGGTTTGACCCGTTCGGCCGGGCGCGACATGGCAGCGATGATCGGCTGGCGCACCTGCGCCTGGTCGAGCACGCTGCTGATCTGCTCCGGCTTCAGCCCATAGCGCTTGGCCGTATCGGCAACAAAGCGGGCCCGTGCGACCTCGAACGGCACCGGGGTGAGATCGACCGGCGGCGCTGTAGCAGCGGCCGCTTCGGGCGCGGCCTCGGCCGGGCCGTGGGCCTTGGTGGCGGGCTGGCGCGGCGTACTGCTGGCCTGGGGCGAAGACGGTGGGGACTTCGGCTGGGTCGCGCAGGCGACCAGGCCGAGGGTGAGCATGCAGGCCAGAGTGCGTCGAATCATCGTCGCAGGTTAGCAGGTCATGGATGAATTAAAACCCCTAACACCATGAATCACAACGATTTGCCCGCGTTCAGCGAGAAATGTGAAGACGTCGTGATCGGGCTTCCCCATTCAGATAGAGGTGGCCGGTTGCGTCCCCATCCCCGCAGACGCAACCGGCGACCGGATCCGGTCGGTACCTGCGCGGCTGCCGCTCCCCAGTGACAGTTCCCCGCGCTCCCTGTACCCGTTGGATCAGTACTGCTCCCGCCCGACGCCCCCTCGCGCTGCATCGATTGACGGCGCGCCGTGCCGAACGGGCCGCCATTGTGCAGGCCGATTACGACAAGTCCATTGATCAAGATCAACGCGGTGTAAAAATGTGAACCAGCTAACGTTTTTTTCGGACTTTCGTCCGGGAGCGTGTTGCGTCGCATTGTGGTGAGAACGCTTCCACAACAGGCATTGCGCAACATCAGAGAGTTTCCAGCCAACGGCGCAGCCCCTCGTGGGTGGTGTCTGGGTGGTCGCGGAAAGCAGAAGCCGCGGGTGGGCCGGTCGGGTTGGGTACGCGGGGGACGCCGTGAATCCGTCCATGGAGGCTTGGCAGCCGCATCCATGCGGCTGACTGATCAGACACCCCCGCGTACCCAACCCGACCGTCCTCTGACAGATTTCGGAGGTCTGCCACCCACGGAGAAGAAAGAGAAGTTCAAAAGCGGATCGCGGCGCTGCGCTTGCTCGTGATCCGAGCATGGCTATGCCGGTCGTCCTGACCGTCACCCTTCGCGCCGTCGCCATGGGTGACGTTGGCAGCGGCTCCTGCCGCTGCCTTCGGCTTTACAGGAAGCAATGAAGCGGGCGGCCAAGCTGCGTTTGCTTTTGATCTTCTTTTTCTTTCCGTGGGTGGACGAACACGGAATCTGCCAGCGGCCGGGTGGGTGGGCAGTGCGGGGTGTCTGATCTGGCCCCCTGAAAACGGACGCCATGAAGCCGTTTCAGGCGGCAGCCCGGAGCTGCCGGGCATAGTTGTTAGGCGAGTGGTAGCCCAGCGCCGAGTGTAGCCGGGCTGGATTATAGAAGCCGTGGATGTAAGCAGCGATGGACTGGCTGGCTTGTTCCCTACTGGCGTAAGGCTCGGCAGCCTCTTCTGTCTTGAACGTCGCAAAGAAGCTCTCGGCCACTGCGTTGTCCCAGCAATTGCCAGGCCGGCTCATGCTTTGGACCACGCCATGGGACTGCAGCAGCTGGCGAAACTCGTTTCCCCAGTACTGCCCACCACGATCTGAATGGAAGATCAGGCCGGGTCGTTGTGGATGCAGAGCCCAAGCATTGGCAAATGCTTTCACCACCAGCTCTTCAGTCAGACGCTTGGAAACGCTGTAGCCCAGCACCTGCCGGGTCTGGACGCTGATGACCACGGCCAGATGCAGCCATCCCTGGCGGGTGGGGACATACGTGATATCCCCGACCCACGCCGTCGGTCCGGTTCCGGGGGCAAATTGCCGATCCAGCAGGTTGGGAGCGAGCTGAGATGAGCCGCCAGAGGATTGGGGTCGGAATCGGCCTTTGGTCTTGCCCTGGATTCGCTCCTCGGCCATTAACCGTGCCACGCGCTTGTGGCCGACTGGATGATTCCTGGCTCGTAAAGCCCTGACCAGCCGACGTCGCCCATAACTGCGCTTGCTGGTCACATGAATGGCCCGAAGCTCGGTACGGAGGGCCGAATCGACATCGCACGTTTGGGCACACTGCCGGCGCAGGTAGTCATGGAATCCAGAGACAGAAACCCCAAGAACCCGACACAACAACCTGGTCGGGTAGTGAGTCCTTTGACTGGCGACGAAGGCGTACCTCACTTGGACTCTCTGGCAAAGAACGCCGCCGCTTTTTTTAGGATTTCCCGCTCCATCTTCAGATTGGCGTTCTCGGCCCGAAGGCGGCTGATCTCGCTTTCCAGGTCGGTGGCTGGCCTGCGAGCCTCAGAGGTCAACGACCGGCCAGCACGGACCGCGTCAAGCCAATTTGCCAGCGTCTTGACCGACATCTCCAGCTGACGGGCCGCTGCGGCCGGCCCGAGCGACTCGGCCAGCTCCACGGCTTGGTGCTTGAACTCATCGGTGTAGCTACGACGGGTGATACGGGACATAAGGGGCCTCCAAGTGCGATCAAAGTATCGCTTCTTGGCGTCCGCTGACGGGGGGCCAGATCAGTCCGCGGCATGGATGCCGCGGCCAAGCCCCCATGGATGGGTTCACGGCGTCCCCGTACTGCCCACCCACCCGGCCAGCCCTCAGCAATCCGGCTTTCAGCGACCCATTCCACCCACGAGGGGCTGCGCCGTTGGCTGGAAGCCCTATCCCCCGTGCACGGGCCGGTGCCCGCGTACCGCCATCACCAACCCGACGCCGGCCAGCAACGAGACAGCGGATGTCCCGCCATAACTGATCAGCGGCATCGGAATGCCCACCACCGGCAGCAGGCCGGAAATCATTCCGCCGTTCACCAGCACGTAGACGAAGAACGCCAGCCCCAGGCTACCGGCCAGCAATCGCGCGTGCGTGTCGCGCGCGTGCACCGCAATCCACAGGCAACGCCCCACCACGAACAGGTACAGCGCGAACAGCGTCACCACGCCGATCCAGCCAAACTCTTCGGCCAGCACCGAGAACGCAAAGTCGGTGGTGTACTCGGGCAGGAAATCCAGCGTGGCCTGCGTGCCCTGCCCCCAGCCGCGTCCCTGCCACCCCCCGGAGCCGATCGCGATGCGCGATTGCAGGATGTTCCAGCCGGTACCAAGCGGGTCGGCCGCCGGGTCGAGGAAGGTCAGCACACGATCCTTCTGGTATTGCCGCAGCAAGCCGAACCACGCCAGCGGTGCAGCCACTGCCAGCCCTGCCACCCCGGTCGCCAACCAGCCCCAGTGCAGGCCACCCAGCAACAACGCGAACACGCCACTGGCAGTAACCAGCGTGGCGGTGCCGAGGTTGGGCTGCATGAGGATCAATACCGCCGGCACGCCGATCAGCAGCCCGGCAGTCAATACCGTGCGCGGCGAGGGCGGCAGTGGTTGCCGATGCAGGTACCACGCCATCATCAGCGGCAGGCTGAGCTTGAGCAGCTCGGACGGCTGCAGGTAGAACACGCCGAGGTTCAGCCAGCGCTGCCCGTACTTGCCGGTGCCGATGACGTACACCGCCATCAGCGGCAGCATCGACAGCGCGTAGATCGCAGGGGTCCACGCACGCAATCGCAGCAGCGAAACACGCGACAGCAGCCACATCGCCAACAGCCCACCGGCAAAGCGTGCCGCCTGCCCGGCCACCGGGCCGGACACGCTGTGCAGCACCGCCAGGCCGGCGCCCATCAGGATCAACAACGCGCCCAGCAACGGCAGATCGATCGTGCGCAGCGCCTCACGGCAGCCGCCAAGCAGTCGTTTCCATTCCACGCGGGCACGGTAGCAACGGGTGCTTGCGTGAAGCTGTCATTGTGGTTCTGCGTTTGTAGAGTCGAGCCATGCTGAAGGTGGGTCAAGCCTGCTTCCAGCAGGCTTGACCGCGAACATAGGATCTCGACTCTACAGAAGCGCGCAGCCGATGCTACCCGTACCCCCCGTGCACCGGGTTGTGGCTGCGCACCGCCATCACCAGGCCGAAACCGGCCAGCAGCGACACCGCCGAAGTACCACCGTAGCTGATCAGCGGCATCGGCACGCCTACCACCGGCAGCAGGCCGGAAATCATCCCGCCATTCACCAGCACGTAGACAAAGAACGCCAGGCCGGTGGCACCAGCCAGCAGGCGCGAATAGGAATCGCGTGACTGGCTGGCGATCCACAGGCAACGCCCGATCACCACCAGGTACAGCGCCAGCACGGTGGCCACGCCGATCCAGCCGAACTCCTCGCTCAGTACCGAGAACGCGAAGTCGGTGGTCTGCTCGGGAATGAAGTTCAGGTGCGACTGCGAGCCTTCGCCCCAGCCCTTGCCATCGAAGCCGCCGGAACCGATCGCGATCTTCGACTGGATGATGTTCCAGCCGGCGCCAAGCGCGTCCATCTCCGGGTCCAGGAACATCATGATGCGGTCCTTCTGGTACGGCCGCAGCAACCAGAACCAGGCCACCGGCGCGACCGCAGCCACGCCGCCCACGCCCAGCCCAACCCACCACCACGGCAGGCCCGCCAGCAGCAGCACGAACACGCCGCTGGCGGCGATCAGCACGCCGGTACCGAAGTCCGGCTGCAGCATCACCAGGCCGGTGGGTACGCCGATGATGACCAAGGCCACGAGCACGGTATTGAAGCGCGGCGGCAGCGGCATCTTGTGCAGGTACCACGCCACCATCATCGGCAGGCTCACCTTCAGCAGCTCGGCCGGCTGCAGGTAGAAGAACTTCAGGTCCAGCCACTGCCGGCCATATTTACCGGTGCCCAGCACGAACACCGCCAGCAGCGGGATCATCGAGATCGCGTAGATCATCGGCGTGGCCGAGCGGATGCGCAGGATCGGCACCCGCGAGATGCCCCACAGTGCGGCCATGCCCACCGCGAAACGCGCGCCCTGCGCCATCACCAGGCTGTCGCCACCAGCGCTCTTCAGGGTCGCCAGGCCAATCACCATCAGCGTGCCCAGGGCCAGGCACAGCACCCAGTCCAGCGTGCTGAAAAAGCGGCGCAGCATGTCGCCGGCCCAGCGCAGGAACACTCTCATCGTGCGGGCTCCGCAGGGGCCGGGCGCGGCGTGGCTGGCAGCGCGGCGGCGGGCGCACCCGGCTGCGGCGCAGGCGCCGGCTCCGGTGCGGGTGCGGGTGCACCGATCAGCACCGGATGCTCTCCCACCTGTGCAGCGGCGAGGTCACCGGCCTGGCGTGCGCCCGCGTCTTCGTTGTCGAACGCGGTGGCGCCGATGGCGGTGGTGCCGCGCTCGCTGTCCAGCGGCTGCATGCCTTCGGGCAACTTGCCCAGCAGGTAAGCGTCGAACACCTTGCGTGCGATCGGCGCCGCGGCCGAACCACCATAGCCACCACCTTCCACTGCCACCGCAATCGCGATGACCGGGTTGTCCGCCGGCGCAAAGCCGACGAACAGTGCGCGGTGACGCAGATGCATCGGCAGGCTCTTCGGATTCACGGCGGCGGTGCCCTTGCGGCTGATGACCTGCGCGGTACCGGTCTTGCCGGCCATCACGTACGGCGCACCGACGGCCACGCGCCAGCCGCTTCCGCCAGGCCGCATGGTTGCCATCATGCCCTCGCGCACGGCCTGCACGTTGTTGGGATTGGGGCTGACCGGCTTGCTCTCGCCGGGCGGCGTCGCCGTCCAGTCGCTGTCGAAGCCGTCGCGCTGCTGGATCACCAGGTGCGGGGTGCGCAGCTGGCCGTCGGCCAGGCCGCTGACGCCGCGCGCCAGCTGCAGCGGGGTGACCTTCCAGTCACCCTGGCCGATGCTGATGTTGACCGTATCGCCGGGATACCAGGCTTCCTTGCGGGTCTTCCGTTTGTAGGCCGGCGACGGCAGGATGCCGCCGATCTCGCCGGTGAGGTCGATGCCGGTCGGCTGGCCGAAGCCGTAGTACTCCATGTAATGGTCGAAGCGCTCGATGCCCAGGTCCAGCGCCAGCTTGTAGTAATAGGTGTTGACCGACTCGGCGATGGACTTGCGCAGATCAGTCCAGCCGTGACCGCCACGGTGGGCGTCACCCCAGCCGCGCGAGGTGCCCGGCAGGTAGAACATGCCGGTGGACAGCACCTTGTCTTCCGGGCGGCGCACGCCGGAGTCCAGTCCCGCCAGGCCGATCAGCGGCTTCAGGGTGGAACCGGGAGCGACGCCACCGAGCACCAGGCGATTGAACTGTGGCCGCGACGGGTTTTCGTTCAAGGCCTTGAAGTCGGCATGGGAAATGCCGTTGACGAACAGGTTGGGGTCGTAGGACGGCAGGCTGACCATCGCCAGCACTTCGCCAGTGCGCGGATCCATCGCCACCGCCGAACCTTCCTGGTCGCCAAACGCGGCCACCATCGCGCGCTGCAGGTCAGCGTCGATCGACAGCCGCAGGTCGGCGCCGGACTGCGCGGCGACGCGGCCGATGGTGCGGATCGCGCGACCCTGCACGTTGGTCTCGACCTGCTCGTAGCCGACCTTGCCGCGCAGCTGCTGCTCGTAATAGCGCTCCAGGCCGGACTTGCCGATGTGGGTCAGCGCGGCATTGCCTTCGCCGAGGATCTCCAGGTCCTTGTCATCAACGCGGCCGACGTAGCCGATGATGTGCGCGAACAGGTCGCCGTACGGGTAACGCCGGGTCAGGTAGGGTTCGAGCTCGACACCGGGGAAGCGCCAGCGGTCGACGGCAAAGCGCGCCATCTCCTCGTCGCTCATGCGCAGCTTCAGCGTGACCGGCAGGAACTTGCGGCGCGCCTTGCGCGACCTGTTGAATGCTTCCAGCTCTTCCGGGCTGATGCTGATGATCTTCGCCAGCCCTTCCAGGGTGGCATCCATGTCCCTGACCTTGTCCGGGGTCACGTCCAGGCGGAAAGCCGGCACGTTTTCGGCCAGCAGGCGACCGTTGCGGTCGTAGATCATGCCGCGCCCCGGCACCACCGGCCGCGGCTTGATGCGGTTGGCTTCCGAGCGCGTGGCGTAGACGTCGTGGTCCAGCACCTGCAGCTTGAAGTACCAGCCGCCCAGGCCCAGCAGGCAGACCAGCACGCCCAGGAAACCCAGCGCCGCGCGACGGCGGAACTGCTCGGCTTCGGCGTGCGGATTCTTGACCTGGCGGCGCGGAATCATGGCTCAGCGCCCGCGCTTGCCGAAGCGCACCGCGTCCAGCAGCACGAACACCAGCGGCCACAGGCCCATGCCCAGCAGCGGCGCCCACCAGTACGACCACGGCAGGGTCGGCTCATCCACCACGATGTGGACCAGCGCGCTGACGATGCGGTCGTTGAACAGCAGGCCGCCGATGGCCAGCATCTGCTGGGACATCGGGAAGAAGCGGATGCGGGCGCGGAAGCGCTGCAGGATGAAGGCCAGCATCACCAGCCGCAGCGCCTGTTCGCCGAGGACACCGCCGTACAGCAGGTCGGCGACCACGCCGCTGGCGAAGGCGATGCCCAGGCCGACGCGCTCGGGCGCTTCGATGACCCAGTACGCCAGTACCAGCGCCAACCAGTACGGGCGCAGCGGCTGCAGCAGCGCCGGCAATGGCAGCAGGCCCAGCAGCAGCGCCACCACCAGGCTGGCCGGCAGCACCCACGGGTTGTCGCGCAGGCGGCTCATCGCTGCGCCTCCGGCGCGGTCGGTTGCCGGCCAGCGGCCGGCACTACCGTGGATCCAGCTGGGGGAGAGCCCCCCTCTTGTTGAGGGGGGGGCGCCGAAGGCGCGGGGGTAAGGGAGGATGCGCGGGGCGGTTGTGCCGAAGGTGCAGACGGCTCAAGGGGGCGCGCCAACGGCGCGGGGTTAAGGGAGGATGCGGGGGCAACAGTCCTCGTTTGCGACGAGGGCTGTTGCCGGCCAGCGGCGGGCACTACCGGGGCGCTGGCCGGAGCCGGCGTCGTTGCCGCTGGCGCGGCTCCCGCAGGCACGCTGGCGCCGGTGGCCGGCCCCCCCGGGGCGGTTTCTTCCAGCTGCAGGCGCAGTTCCGGCGGAATGCGGATCGCCGCGCCCGGGCGCAGCAGCAGCACGTCGCGGCCGCGGTCGAGCTGGGCCGCCGGCTTCAGTTCGCCGACCAGGAAGGCATGGGTGTCGTCCGGGCGCAGGCCGGTGATGGTGCCGACCGGGAAGCCGGCCGGGAAGCGCCCGCCGAGGCCGGAGGTGACGATCTCATCGCCCACTTCCACGCCGGCGCTGAGCGGGATGTCGCGCAGTTCCAGCGTGTCGCCGCGGCCATAGACGATCAGGCGCACGCCGTTGCGGGCCACGGTGACCGGCACCGCGTGGTCGGGATCGGTCAGCAGCAGCACGGTGGAGGTGCCGCCGGTGACGCTGATCACCTGCCCCATCAAGCCGCCGGCGTCGATTACCGCCTGGCCGACGTGCACGCCCTCGCGGCTGCCTGCGTCGAGCACCAGGCGCTGCTTCACCGGGTCCAGGTCGATGTCCAGGATCGGCGCCAGCTGCACGTCCAGGCCACTGCGCTCGGCCACGTTCAGCAGTTCGCGCAGCTGGGCGTTGTCCAGCGCGGCGGTCTGCAGGCGGGTCAGGCGCGCATTGGCCAGCAGCAGCTGGTTGCGCAGTTCACGGTTTTCGGTGACCAGCTGGGTATGGCTGGCGGCGGAATCCTTGACCTGGTTGCCGAGCTTGCCGGGCAAGCCAGCCAGTGCCCACACCGGCTGTACCAGGCTGTTGGCCTGCTCGCGCAGGCGTGCCAACCAGCCGGCCTGGTCATCGAGCACGATCAGGGTGATGGCCAACGCGAGATAGGCCAGCAACCGCAGGGGGCTGGCGGCATCACCGGATCGGGAGGCGACGGGAGGACCGGCGTAGGGCGGCACGGCAACGATTCAACTGGCAGAAGGCGGAAGGGAAACACGCGGGCGCCCCGCCGGTGCCGGCCCGCCATCACGGCGGGCCGCACCCCGGAAGGGCGCGGCGGGCAGGAACGGCCGGGACGGCTTATTCCGGCGCAAAGAACTCGTTGCCGTGCATGTCCACCAGCTCCAGCGCACGACCGCCACCGCGCGCCACGCAGGTCAGCGGATCGTCGGCCACCTGCACGTGCAGGCCGGTCTCCTCGGAGATCAGGCGGTCCAGGTCGCGCAGCAGGGCGCCACCACCGGTCAGCACGATGCCGCGCTCGGCGACGTCGGCGCACAGTTCCGGCGGGGTCTGCTCCAGCGCCAGCTTGACCGCGCTGACGATGCCCGACAGCGGTTCGTGCAGGGCCTCGAGCACTTCGTTGGAGCTGATCTTGATCATCTTCGGCACGCCCTCGGCGAGGTTGCGGCCGGAGATTTCCATCTCGATCACTTCCGCCTGCGGGTAGGCGCAGCCCAGCTCGACCTTGATGCGCTCGGCGGTGGCTTCACCGATCAGCATGCCGTGGTTGCGGCGCACGTAGTTGGTGATGGACTCGTCGAAGCGGTCGCCGCCGATGCGGACCGAGGCCGAATAGACGATGCCGTTGAGCGAGATGACCGCCACTTCGGTGGTGCCACCGCCGATGTCGATGACCATCGAGCCACGGGCTTCGGTGACCGGCATGCCGGCGCCGATCGCGGCGGCCATCGGTTCTTCGATCAGGAACACGTCACGGGCACCGGCTTCCTCGGCCGATTCCTTGATCGCGCGGCGCTCGACCTGGGTCGAGCCGGCCGGCACGCAGACCAGGACGCGCGGGCTCGGGCGCAGCACGCGCGACTTGTGCACCTTCTTGATGAAGTGCTTGAGCATCGCCTCGGTATAGGTGAAGTCGGCGATGACGCCGTCCTTCATCGGGCGGATGGTGGTGATGTGGCCCGGGGTACGGCCCAGCATCTGCTTGGCTTCGGCGCCGACGGCTGCCACCGAGCGGGTGCCACCGATGGCACGGTCCTGGCGCACGGCCACGACCGACGGCTCGTTCAGCACGATCCCCTGCCCGCGCACGTAGATGAGGGTGTTGGCCGTGCCCAGGTCGATGGACAGGTCGTTGGAGAACATGCCACGGAGTTTCTTGAACATCTGAGGAAGGAGTCCTGAGGGGTGTCGTGCCCGCCGCGGGATGGCGAAAAAATGGGCAGAAATCGAGGCCGACAAGCCTAGCAACCCGCCTGCCGCCGAGCAAGGAAAAAACTAGCTGAACCCGCGTCTTCACAGGCTTTCGGCCTGATCGGGTCTCACCCGGTTCTGGCCCTGAGCGGCACCAGCGGGTAACCTTTGCGCCGTCGGGCGCCCAAGGGCGCCGTTTGCTTGCCCGCTGAACCGGGCCGGCCCACCCCAAAATTCACCGCATAGGCTTACATCGATGTCCGCTCTGATCTGTGGTTCTCTTGCCTTCGACACCATCATGGTGTTCCCGGACCAGTTCAAGAATCACATCCTGCCGGACAAGGTGCACATCCTGAACGTGTCCTTCCTGGTGCCGCGCATGCGCCGCGAGTTCGGCGGCTGCGCCGGCAACATCGCCTACAACCTGCACCTGCTGGGCGGCCAGCCGATCCCGATGGGCACCGTGGGTTCGGACTTCGGCCCGTACCGCGAATACTTCGAAGGCCTGGGCATCGATCTGTCGCGCGTGCGCGTGATCGATGAGCTGTTCACCCCGCAGGCGTTCATCACCACCGATCACGACAACAATCAGATCACCGCCTTCCACCCGGGCGCGATGATGCGTTCCTACGAGAACCACGTGCGTGGCGTGCCGGGCGTGACCCTGGGCCTGGTCGGCCCGGACGGCCGCGAAGGCATGATCCAGAACGCGCAGGAATTCCACGAGGACGGCATCCCGTTCATCTTCGACCCGGGCCAGGCCATGCCGCTGTTCAACGGCCCGGAACTGCGCGCCTTCATCGACCAGGCCGACTACGTGGTGGTCAACGACTACGAGTCGAACCTGCTGCAGGAACGCACCGGCTGGGACGAAAAGGAGATCGTCAGCCGGGTCAAGGCCTACATCACCACCCGCGGCCCGAAGGGCGCGGTCATCCACACCCCGGAAAAGAGCTACGACATCCCGCCGGCGCACGAGCGCCGCGTGGTCGACCCGACCGGCTGTGGCGACGCCTTCCGCGCCGGCCTGATCTACGGCATCCAGAAGGGCTACGACTGGCTGACCATCGGCCGCATGGGCAACCTGATGGGCGCGCTGAAGGTCGAGCATCCGGGCACGCAGAACCAGCGCTTCACCTTCGACGAGTTCAACGAGCAGTTCAAGCAGCAGTTCGGTTACGCGCTGGGCGCGTAAACCGAACTGCCCGCGCATCTGATCGGTGGTGTCGACCTTGGTCGACACTGCCGGCCCGCGGCCGGCACTACCGGAACCTCCGACCGACACGTGGCCTGCTCTCTGTAGAGCCGAGCCGTGCTCGGCTTGCGCGCGCCAGCGCGATCTGACCGGAGTGCAGCCGAGCGTGGGCTCGGCTCTACATCATCAGCCGCCCTGCCAGGCCGCCAGCAAGGTGCGGCAATCGGCGAAATGCCAGTCGGCGCGGCCCGGCCACGGGTTTTCCGGCAGGTTGACCAGTACGGTATGGGCGCCCGCGGCACGGCCGCACTCCAGGTCGTAGGCGTGGTCACCCACCATCACCGCCTGCGCAGGCCCGATGCCCCATCGCCGCAGATGCTGCTGCAGGCCATCCGGCGAGGGCTTGGGCACCGCTTCATCGCGACCAATGATGTCGGCATCGTCGAACAACGCCCCGACCCCGATCGCCTCCAGCGTCAGCTTCGCCAGCGCATGATCATTGCGGGTCAGGATGCCCAGCCGGCAGCCAGCCGCCGCCAGCGCGCGCAGCAGCTTCACCGCACCCGGCGCGGGCAGCGCGTCCTCGGCCAGCGCGCGTTCGTGATCCAGCAACCACTCACGCTTGGCCTGCGCCGGTGCGTCGGGCAACGCCGCGATATGGTCGAGGATGTCTTCCTCGGCGGCGATCTGCAGCGCGCGGCGGATTGCGGCGAAATCATGCACGGCGACGGTCAGCGTGCCGTCCATGTCGAACACCCAGTGCCGGATCGCGGACAACGCGTGCACCGCGCTGCCCGCCGCACCCGTCACTGCCACCACTGCGGCATGCGGCTGGCGTCGACGCCGCCGGTTTCGAACACCGCCGTGCGGGTGCCGCCGGCCTTGACCGGGAACTCGATGCTGATCGACCTGCCCTTGCGCGCCAGCTTCCACAGTGCCTTCTGGTCGGTGATGAACAGGGCGATGGCCTCATCGGTCTTCGGGCGCCAGGCGGCCATCGACACCGGCTTGCCGTCGTCCACGGTCACTTTCACCGTGCACTGCGGGCAGCGGAAATCACCGGCCTGCAGCACCAGGTAAGCGTGCCGCTTCCACTCCGGGTGATCGCGGAACACCAGCTGCACCGGCTTGGCACCGCTGCCATCCACGTCCACCCGTTCCTTGCTGTAGATCTGCGCCGAAACCTGGTTGCCCTTGTTGCCCACCGGGATCTGGTTGTACTGCCACAGCGCCTGCATGCGGCGCAGGTCGCGCGCGGCATCGCCCTTGGCCTTGACCTCGTCGAAGCCCGCGGCGATACGCTCGGCGGCGGCGGTGTCCTTGTACTGGTCCAGCAGCGAGGCGCCATGCAGGCGCGCGCGTTCCCAGTCCTGCGCGGCCACGGCCATGTCGTACTGCTTGGCCACGTCCTCGGCCTTGGCCTCCTTCTGCGCCTGCACGGCGGCCGCGGCGGCTTCCTGCGCCTTGCGTTCTTCCTCGGGGTTGCTGCAGGCGGCCAGCGCCAGGGTGCAGGCAGTAAGCAGGATCAGTCGTTTCATGGCGGAGGTCCTTTGCGAGTGCATCCCGATTCTATCGGCAGCGAAAAGCGGATACACCAACGGCGGGTTTCCCCGCCGTTGGTGGTGAAGCAGTGACCGGTTGCCGGCCAGCGGCCGGCACTACCGCTTACTTGGCTTCAGCCTTGGCCAGCATGTCCTGCACCGAGGCGGTGGTGATCGGGTGGTAGCCCGGCTTGGCCTTTTCAAAGGCCTGCTTGGCCAGCTCCAGCCCCTTCGGGGTCTTCACCAGTTCGGCGTAGATCGGCAGGATCAGCTTGCGGCGGCCGACGCGCTCGATGAACGCGGCAGCACCTTCATTGGCCTGCTCGTAGCCGCTGCGGATCGCCAGCGGGTACCAGCGCATGGCGATCTCGCCATTCGGGGTGCCAGTGAAGTGGAACGCCTTGTCCAGCGTGGCCAGCTTGTCCAGCGGCTGGGTCGCACCCAGGCCGTCGATGAAGCGCACCCATTCCTGCGTGCTCCAGTCGGCGATGACCTGGCTGCTGGGCACGGTGCCGGCGCTGGCGAAGGCAATACGTGCGGTATCGACGCTGCTGAAGTTGCGCGACTGCGCCTTGGCCGCGAACGCCGGGATACCCGGCTCGTCCAGCCACGCCTTCAGTTCGGCCTCGGTCACGGCCGACGGATTCTTCGGCAGCAGGTTCTTCTTCATGTAGTCGACGAACTGGTCGGTGTTCGCGCTCTGGAAGGCGTGGTCATCGAACCAGCCCCGCAGGAACGGATCGAAGGTCTCGCGGCCGAAGCGCTGTTCCAGGAACTCCAGGAACCATGCACCCTTGACGTAGGCGACCTGGCTGAGCGCTTCGTCGGGGTCGCGCTCGTTCAGCGGCGGCAGCGCCAGCGCCTGGTCGGCCGGGCTCATGTCCTTCACTTCGGCCAGCAGGTCGGTCTGGTCGATCTGCTTCTCCATCTCGGCCATCTCCTTGCCGTACAGGGCTTCGGTGATGCGGCCCTGGACGTAGGTGGTGAAGCCTTCATTGAGCCAGATGTCCTTCCAGCTGGCGTTGGTCACCAGGTTGCCCGACCAGCTGTGCGCCAGTTCATGGGCGACCAGCGAGACCAGCGACTTGTCGCCGACGATCACGGTCGGGGTGGCGAAGGTCAGGCGCGGGTTCTCCATGCCGCCGAACGGGAACGACGGCGGCAGCACCAGCATGTCGTAGCGGCCCCAGCGGTATTCGCCGTAGAGCTTCTCGGCGGCACCGATCATCTTCTCGGTGTCTTCGAATTCCTTGGCGGCCTTGTTGACCATGGTCGGCTCGGCCCAGACGCCGGAGCGGCCGGAGATCGGCTCGAACACCAGGTCACCGGCGGCGATGGCCAGCAGGTAGGACGGAATCGGCTGCGGCATCTTGAAGGTGTAGTCACCATCACGCGCGGCCTTCGGATCGTTGTCGGCGCTCATCAGCACCATCACGTCCGGGCGCGAGACCACGTGCGCGCTGTAGGTGAAGCGCACGCTCGGGGTGTCCTGCAGCGGCACCCAGGAACGGGCATGGATGGCCTGCGACTGGCTGAACATGAAGGGCAGCTTCTTGCCCTCGGTCATCGACGGCGCCAGCCACTGCAGGCCCGAGGCGGTCGGTGCGGTGTGGTAGGTCACTTCCACCTTGGCCGGCTGCTCCGCAGCCTCGATGGTCAGCTTGCTGCCGAACACCTTGTCGGCCGGGGCCAGCTCGAACTTCAGCGGGCTGCGTGCGCCATCGGCGGCGACGGCCTCGACCTTGGACACGGCCAGCTCGCGGGTGTCGAGCACCAGCTGCCTGGCGTCCTTCTGCTTCCATTCCAGGGTGTAGGTGGCGGTGCCGCCGATCTGCTTCTGGTCGAAGTCCAGCTTCAGATCCAGTGCGATGTCCTTGATGACGACCTTGTCCGGCTCGGCGTACGAGCTTTCGTCGTGGCTGCGGTTCTCGGCGTTCACGGGGGCGGCGGGGGCCTTTGCGGCAGTCGGGGCGGCGGCGGGCGCGGCCGCCTCCTGGGAGCAGCCGGCGGCCAGGGCCACGGCCAGCGGAAGGAGCATCAGCGGATTACGCATGAATCGGGACCGTTACGGGGATCAAACCCCAATGGTACCTCCCTCGGGCCCGGCAGGCGTTGCGCGGTGCGGGGTAATGGCGGCCCACAGCACCGGTCGTGCCGGCCGCTGGCCGGCATCCGCACGGACGATGACCGGGCACGGGGATGCCGGCTAGCGGCCGGCACTACCGGAACACCGGGCTTACAGCTTGTAGCCGGAGTGGATCGAAACGATGCCGCCGGTCAGGTTCTTGTAGTGGCAGCGCTCGAAGCCGGCCTGCCCCATCATCGCCTTCAGTTCGTCCTGCGGCGGATGCTTGCGGATGCTCTCGGCCAGGTACTGGTAGCTGTCCGAATCGTTGGCGAACAACTTGCCCAGCCTGGGCAGGATCTTGAACGAGTGGAAGTCGTAGATCGGCTTGAACCAGTCCGCAGTGACTTCGGAGAACTCCAGCACGCGGGCCTGGCCGCCCACCTTCAGCACGCGGTACATCTCGCGCAGGCCGGCGTCCTTGTCGGTCACGTTGCGCAGGCCGAAGGCAATGGTGACCAGGTCGAAGCTGTTGTCCGGGAACGGCAGGGCTTCGGCGTTGCACTGCACGTAGTCCAGGCCAAGCACCAGGCCGCGGTTGGTCAGGCGGTCACGACCGACCGACAGCATGCCGGCGTTGATGTCGCCCAGCACCACCGAGCCCTCGGCGCCGACGCGCTCCTTCAGCAGGGCGGCGATGTCGCCGGTGCCGCCGGCCAGATCGAGCACGCGGTCACCCGGCTTCACCTGCGCGGTCGCCACGTAGTAGCGCTTCCACGCCCGGTGCACGCCCAGGCTCATCAGGTCGTTCATCAGGTCGTAGTTGCGCGCGACCGAGGTGAACACCTGGCCGACCAGCTTCTGCTTGTCCTTGGCGGCGACGTCGCGGAACCCGAAATGGGTGGTACCGGCTTTGTAGGGGGATTCGCTCATGGCCCCGATTATCGCACCGCCGGGGGCCAGCGGCACCCCCTGCCCGTATCATGGTGGGCCACGACTGACCGGAGCCCCCGCATGATCACCACGCCCGACTACCAGGCCCTGCTGCAGACCGCCATCGCCGAAGCCCGCCAGGGCCTGGCCGAGGGCGGCGTGCCGATCGGCGCGGCGCTGTACCACAACGACGGCCGCCTGCTCGGCTGCGGCCACAACCGCCGCGTGCAGGAAGGCGACCCGTCGGTGCACGGCGAAACCGACGCCTTCCGCAAGGCCGGCCGCCAGCGCCGCTACCAGGACACCATCATGGTCACCACGCTGGCCCCATGCTGGTACTGCTCGGGCCTGGTGCGCCAGTTCAACATCGGCACCGTGGTGGTGGGCGAATCGCGCACGTTCCAGGGCGGCATCGACTGGCTGCGCGAAAACGGCGTCAACGTGATCGACCTCGACAATCAGGAATGCGTGGACCTGCTGGGCGATTTCATCAGCCGTCATCCCGACATCTGGAACGAGGACATCGGCGAATGAGCCACACGCACTCGTCTCTGCAAGACATTTAATGAACGCTTCAGCGCCGGTGCGCCCTTGTGCCGGCGGCCTTTGCGGGCATCGGCGTGACCCCGCGCACAGTCAGCCAGGTCACGCGCACACGCTGCGGTAACACCCCACGGGGCTGACACGCCTACGGTGGGGTCACCGGGGGCACCCTTTCCCCGGCGGAGCCAGCCATGTGCGCGCACGCCGTACGCCCTACGACAGACCCGATCCTCGATCCGATCCGCGACCGCTTGCAGCAGCAATATGCACTGCACCGGCGCGGCGCGCTGTTCTGGACTGCCTATCAGCACATGCAACTGGAGCTGGTCCGCCGCCACCCGCTCGACCACGAACGCCTGTGCAATGCGATGGCCGCTCTGGCCGAAGACCTCGGTGCGGTCGAACACGCGCAGTTGATCGGCCATGCCAACACAGGCTCCACATTCCGCTGACGCGGCATGCACCGCCATATACGCCACACTCCGATGAACCCCCACTCCCTTTCCACTCAACCGAACTGGATTGTCATGCACGCTGAAGTCCCCACCATTCCTCCGGTCATCAACGTAGACGCCGAGCTTGACCACTGGCGCCGCCAACATGCCGAAGGCGCACTGCCGCACAACTCGTTCGGCTCGTACGTGCCGTGGATCAAGTTCGCCTGTGATTCGCTGATCACCCAGCCGCGCGCCAGCGAGGCCGAACGTGATGAGATGTTCCAGACCCAGTACGCCCTGCAGATCATGCCGCGGCTGAGCGAAGCCCAGGCCCGTGAGTTCGTCGACCGTTGCTGGCAGCACGTCTACCAGAGCAGCCCGGTGCGCAGCCTGCAGGCGCCACGACTGCAGCGCATGCGCGCCTGACCGGCGCTGCACGGCGCCTGCACGGGTCACTGCCGATCATCCTCGTCACCTGAGTGGGAACACGACGACGATGAAAGCGCGCAACCTGTTCAATACGATCGCCAAGAAGGCCGCGACAGCCACCGGCTCACCGTGGACCTTCCTGGCCGCGGTAGGGATCGTGGTGATCTGGGGCATCAGTGGTCCGGTGTTCGGTTTCAACGACACCTGGCAGCTGGTGATCAACACCGGCACCACCATCATCACCTTCCTGATGGTGTTCCTGATCCAGCACACGCAGAACGCGGACACCGCCGCGATGCAGATCAAGCTGGACGAGCTGATCCGGGCGACGGCCGAAGCCAACAACGAACTGCTGGATCTGGAAGAACTGGACGAAGCGCGCCTGGAAGAGATCCGTGCCGAGTACGAGCAGATGGCCCGCGAAGCAGGCGATGCGCTGGCGCGCGTTCGCGCCTGCCATACGGCGCGGCGCGACGATGAAGCGGTGTAGCGGGCCCCGGAATGACAATGCCGGCCAGCGGCCGGCACTACCAACGACCGTCCAGGTAGAGCCGGCCGCTGGCCGGCTTTCTCTCAGCCGCGCTCGTGCCAGCCACCACCCAGCACCTTGTACAGGGTGATGCGGTTGGCCTGCTGGGCCAACTGCGCCTGCAACTGGGTCTGCTGCGCGTTGTAGGCAGTACGTCGTGCGTCCAGCAGGGTCACGAAGCTGTCCAGCCCCGCGTCGTAGCGTGCCTGCGACAGGCGGTTGGCCTGTTCGGCCGCTTCCACCAGGCGCTGCTGTGAGCTCACCTGTTCATCCAGGCTGACATTCAACGCCAGCGCATCGGCGGTTTCGCGGAAGCCCACCTGGATCGACTTCTCGTACTGCGCCAGTGCGATATCACGATCGGCGTTGGCGACGGCCAGGTTGGCGCGCAGCTTGCCGCCCTGGAAGATCGGCAGGGTGATCTTCGGCAGGAAACTCCATACGCGAGTGCCGCTGTCGAACAGGCTGGACAATTCGCTGGAGCCACTGCCAATGCTGCCGGTCAGCGAGATGCTCGGGAAGAACGCGGCACGTGCCGCGCCGATGTTGGCATTGGCGGCCAGCAGCTGGTGTTCGGCGGCCATGATGTCCGGGCGCTGCAGCAGCACATCGCTGGGCAGGCCGGCCGGCGGCGGCGCCAGTGCCAGCAGCTGAGGTTCGATGCCGTCCGGCAGCAGCGCTGGATCCAACTGGCCACCCGCCAGCAGCGCCAGCGCGTTGCGGTCCTGGGCCAGCTGGCCACGCAGGCGCGCGGCATCGGTGCGCGCGGTTTCGACCAGCGTGCGGGTCTGGGTCAGTTCCAGCGCCGAACTGCCGCCACGCTCGTGGCGGGCCTCGGCCAGGCGCAACGAATCCTCGTAGGTCTTCAGCGTGGCATCGGCGATCTTCAGACGCTGGGCATCGGCACCGTAGGTCAGCCACGCCGTCGCTGTCTCGGCCACCAGGCTCAGCTGCGCGTTGCGACGATTGGCAGCCACGGCAAAATACTGCTGCAGTGCCGCTTCGCTGAGGTTGCGCACGCGGCCGAACAGGTCCAGCTCGAACTCGGCCACGCCGACACCGGCGGTGAACTGCTCGGTGACGCCGGCGTCGGTGCCTTGGCGCTGCATCTGGCCGGTGACGGCCACGCCGGGCACGCGGTCGGCGCGCTGTACGCGGTACTGGCCGCGCGCGCGTTCAACGTTGAGCACGGCCACGCGCAGGTCTCGGTTGTTCTGCAGCGACTGCTCGATCACCTGCTGCAGGCGCGCATCGGTGAAGAAGTCGCGCCAGCCGACGGCGGCGACATCGGCCACCTGGCCCTGTACAGCCTCGGCCGGCCACTGCGCCGGAATTGCCGGAGCGACGGCGGTGTTCTTCGGCACCAGAGTGGAGCAGCCGGCCAGCGCGAGCGCGGCGGCAATGGAAAGGAACAGGGATGCACTTTTCATGGGAATGACTTCCATCGGTACTGCCGGATGGCAGGAGGCGATGCCGGCCAGCGGCCGGCACTACCGTTTCGATAACGCCAACCTGAGGCCGGCATGGCCGTTTCGCTTACGTCGCGGATTTGCGCTTGAACACGCGCTGCACCACCACGAAGAACAGCGGCACGAAGAACACGCCGAGCACGGTGCCGACGATCATGCCGCCGAGCACGCCGGTGCCGATCGCCTGCTTGGCGCCGGAGCCGGCACCGGTGGAGATCGCCAGCGGTACCACGCCCATGCCGAAGGCCAGCGAGGTCATCACGATCGGACGCAGGCGGTCGCGCACGGCGTGCATGATCGACTCGATCAGGCTGGCGCCCTTTTCCAGGTTTTCCTTGGCGAACTCGACGATCAGGATCGCGTTCTTGCTGGTCAGGCCCACCGTGGTCAGCATCGCCACCTGGAAGTAGATGTCGCGCTCCAGGCCCTTGAAGGTGTTGGCCAGCACCGCGCCGAGGATACCCAGCGGGGCCGCCAGCAGCACCGCGGTCGGCACGCTCCAGCTTTCGTACATCGCGGCCAGGCACAGGAACACGATCATCAGCGACAGCGTGTACAGCAACGGCGTCTGCGAGCCGGCCTGGCGTTCCTGGTAGGACATCGCCGTCCATTCGATGCCGAAACCCGCGGGCAGTTGCTTGGCCAGCTGTTCGATCTCGGCCATGGCATCACCGGAGGCGACGCCCGGGGCCGGCTCGCCCTGGATTTCCATTGCCGACACACCGTTGTAGCGCTCCAGGCGCGGCGAACCGTAATCCCAGTGCTTGGTGGCGAATGCACTGAACGGCACCATCTCGCCCTTGTCGTTCTTCACGGACCAGAGGTCGAAGTCCTCCGGGACCATGCGGAACGGCTGGTCGGCCTGCACGAACACGCGCTTGACGCGGCCACGATCGACGAAGTCATCGATGTACGAGCTGCCCCACGCAGCGGCCAGCGTGCCGTTGATCTGGTCGATCGACAGCCCCAACGAGGTCGCCTTGGCCGCGTCGATGTCGATGCGGAACTGCGGCGTGTCCTCCTGGCCGTTCGGGCGCACGTTGGCCAGCTTCTTGCTGCCGGCGGCCAGGCCGAGCAGCTGGTTGCGTGCGGCCACCAGTGCCTCGTGGCCCTGGCCGCTGTTGTCCTTCAGGAAGAAGGTATAGCCCGAGGCAGTACCCAGTTCCGGAATGGCCGGCGGCGGGAAGGCAAAGATGAAGGCATCCTTGATCTGGCCCAAGGCTGCCATCGCACGACCGGTAATCGGCATCACGCCATTGTTGGCGTCACGCTCGCTCCAGTCCTTCAGCTTGACGAACGCCATGCCGGCGTTCTGGCCCATGCCGGCGAAGCTGAAGCCCTGCACGGAGAACACCGAATCCACCGCATCCTTCTCGTTCTGCAGGAAGTGGTTCTCCAATGCCGCGATCGATTCCAGCGTGCGCTCCTGGGTGGCGCCGACCGGGGCCTGCACCAGCGCCATCAGCACGCCCTGGTCTTCGTTGGGCAGGAACGAGCTGGGCAGGCGCACGAACAGCACGCCCATCAGCACGAACAGTGCCGCCACGATGCCCATGAAGCGCCACGGACGATGGATGATGCCGCGCACACCACGCTGGTAACTTTCGCTGGTGCGGTCGAAGCCACGGTTGAAACCGTTGAAGAAGCGACCGGCCAGGCCGCGGTGGGCAACATGATGCTCGCCCTTCTTCAGCGGCTTGAGCATGGTCGCGCACAGTGCCGGCGTCAGCACGATCGCCACCAGCACCGACAACGCCATTGCAGAGACAATCGTGGCCGAGAACTGCCGGTAGATCACGCCGGTGGAGCCGCTCATGAAGGCCATCGGCACGAACACCGCCGACAGCACCAGGCCGATACCCACCAGCGCACCGGTGATCTGGCCCATCGACTTGCGGGTCGCTTCAAGCGGCGACAGTCCTTCCTCGGACATGATGCGCTCGACGTTCTCCACCACCACGATGGCATCGTCCACCAGCAGACCGATCGCCAGCACCATCGCGAACATGGTCAGCATGTTCACCGAGAAGCCCAGCATCGCCAGCACGCCGAAGGTACCCAGCAGCACCACCGGCACGGCGATGGTCGGGATCAGGGTGGCGCGGAAGTTCTGCAGGAACAGGTACATCACCACGAACACCAGCACGATCGCTTCGAGCAGGGTCTGCACCACGCCCTTGATCGACACGCGCACGAACGGGGTGGTGTCGTACGGGATCTCGGCCTTCAGCCCGGCCGGGAAGAAGCTCTTCATGTCTTCCAGCGCAGCGTCCACGCCGGCAGCGGTATCCAGCGCGTTGGCGCCGGTGGCCAGGGTGACCGCCAGGCCGCTGGCCGGCTGGCCGTTGTAGCGGGTGACGAAGTCGTAGGACTCGGCCCCCAGTTCGACGCGGGCGACATCACCCAGGCGCAGCTCGGCACCGTCCTGCGCGCCGCGCACGATGATGTTGCGGAACTGTTCCGGGGTCTGCAGGCGCGACTGCGCGTTGATGGTGGCGTTGAGCTGCTGGCCCTTCACCGACGGCGCACCGCCGAGCTGGCCGATCGCCACCTGGGCATTCTGCGCCTTGATCGCCGCAGTCACTTCCGCGACGGACAGGCCATAGGTATGCAGCTTGTTCGGGTCCAGCCAGATGCGCATGGCGTACTTGCCACCGAATACCTGGATGTTGCCCACGCCCGGCACACGGCTGAGGCGGTCGACGACATTGGAACCGACGTAGTCGGCGATATCGTTGGCGTCCATGCTGCCGTTCTCGGACACGAACGCGATGACGTTCAGGAAGCCCGAGCTGGACTTGGCCACGTTGATGCCCTGCCGCTGCACTTCCTGCGGCAGCAGCGGCATGGCCAGCTGCAGCTTGTTCTGCACCTGCACCTGGGCGATGTCCGGGTTGGTGCCGCTCTCGAAGGTCAGGGTGATGGTGGCCTGGCCGTTGGACGAGCTGTTGGAGGAGAAGTAGATCAGGCCATCAAGGCCCTTCATGTTCTGCTCGATGATCTGCGTCACCGAGTCTTCGACCACCTTGGCCGATGCACCCGGGTAGGTGGCGCTGATCTCCACCGCCGGCGGCGCGACGTTGGGGTACATCGAGACCGGCAGCTTGAACAGGGCCAGGCCGCCGGCGAGCATGATGATGATGGCGATCACCCACGCGAAGATGGGTCGATCGATGAAAAAGCGTGCCATGGGGTTCTCCGCTTACTTCGCGTCGCCGGCCGGGGCGGCAGGCTGGGCGACGGCCGCCGGCTTGGCCGGTGCGTCGCCCTTTTCGGTGGCCTTGACCGGCATGCCGGGGCCGATCTTCTGCAGGCCTTCGACGATGACCTTGTCACCGGCCTTCAGGCCCTCCTCGACCAGCCACTTGTCGCCGACCGTGCGGCTGACCTTGACCGGGCGTACTTCGACCTTGTTGTCCTTGCCGACCACCATCGCCGTGGTGTCGCCCTTCGGATCGCGGGCGATGCCCTGCATCGGCACCAGCACTGCATCACTGCGCACGCCGCCGCCGATCACCGCACGCACGTACATGCCCGGCATCAGCAGGCCGTCCGGGTTGTCCACCTTCACGCGCAGGCCGAAGCTGCCGGTGGCCGGATCGACGCTGACTTCGGAGAACTCCAGCGTGCCCTTGTGCTCGAAGGTGCTGCCGTCTTCCATCAGGATGCTGACCGGCAGGGTCTGGTTGTCCTGCAGGCGGCCGGCGGCCAGTTCGCGGCGCAGCTGCAGCAGCTCGGCCGAGGACTGGGTCAGGTCGACATAGATCGGATCCAGCTGCTGCACCGTTGCCAGTGCATTGGCCTGGCCGGCGCTGACCAGCGCACCCTGGGTGACGCTGGACTTGCCGATGCGGCCGCTGATCGGCGCGGTGATGCGGGCGTAGCCCAGGGTGACGTTGGCCGCGTCCAGCGATGCCTTCGCGGCACCGACATCCGCCTCGGCCTGCTTCTGCGCGGCCACGGCATTTTCCAGGTCCTGCTGGCTGACCGCATCGACCTTGGCCAGCTCGGTGATGCGCTTGGCGCTCAGCCGGGCGGCATTGGCGGTGGCCTCGGCGCGGGCCAGCTGGGCGCGGGCACTGTTGGCCTGGGCGCGGTAGCTGGCGTCCTCGATCTGGTACAGCGGCTCGCCGGCCTTGACCATGCCACCTTCGGTGAACAGGCGCTTGGCGACGATGCCGTTGACCTGCGGCCGCACTTCGGCGACCAGGAAGGCGTTGGTACGGCCCGGCAGTTCGCGAGTCAGGCCCACGGTCTCGGACTTCAGCGTGACCACAGTGACGTCACCCGGGCCCTGCTCGGGGGCCTGGGGTTGGCCGCCGCAGGCAGCCACGGTCGCGGCGATCGCCAGCGACAGTGCAAAGGGTCGGATTCGGCTCAGCAACATGACGGAAAGGCTCATAGGGGAAGGAATCTCAAATCGCGCTGATACAGGCCGAAAGCGCCAGCAGGCAACGCTCACCAGCGGGGAGTGGGAGCCGGACCGGCCTGCCACGCACACGACGGGAATGATGGGAGCGAAATATACATACATGCTTGTTTGTTTGTAAACCGGTACAATTCAGCCACGTTTCACCCGCACTCGTACCCATCCATGGCCCGCAAGACCAAAGAGGACACCCAGGCAACCCGGGAAGGCATCCTTGACGCCGCCGAAGCCTGCTTCCATGAACACGGCGTGGCCCGTACCACGCTGGAGATGATCGGTGCCCGCGCCGGCTATACCCGCGGTGCGGTCTACTGGCACTTCAAGAACAAGAGCGAGGTGCTGGCCGCGATCGTCGAGCGCGTGCATCTGCCTTTCATGCAGGAGCTGGAGCGCACCTCGACCGACCAGCGCGACACGCCGGTGCACGACCTGCGCGCGGTGATGATCCACTCGTTCATCGAACTGTCCGAGGACGAGCGCCTGCGCAAGACCATGGAGATCATGCTGCGCAGCGATGCGTCGGCTGATACCAGGGTGCTGACCGAACTGCAGCAGGCCGGTTTCCGCGATGGCCTGGACCGGATGGAACGTGCCCTGCGCCGTGCCAAGGACCTGGGCCAGCTGCGCGAGGGTGCAGACCCGAAGATCGCCGCACGCATGCTGCACGCCACCGTGCTGGGCGTACTGCACGGTGCGATGGTCGAACCGGATCTGATGGACCTCAAGCGCGATGGCATGCTCGCACTGGACATGACCCTGGCCGCCTACGTAAAGGACGGCGTGTTCGTTCCCGGCACCGTGCCCGAGCCGCTGCCCGAGGCATGAGCGGGGTCGCTGCCGCCACCGCAGCCCCAATGTGAGGACAGACCCATGATCCTGGACAACGTGGTGTGGGGCTTCATCGGCTGCGGCAGCGTCACCGAGAAGAAGAGCGGCCCCGCCCTGGCCAGCACACCGGGCTCACGGGTGGCGGCGGTCATGCGCCGCAATGCCGCATTGGCCGAAGACTATGCGCGGCGCCACGCGGTGCCACGCTGGTACACGGATGCCGACGCGCTGATCGCCGATCCGGACGTGAACGCGGTGTACGTCGCCACGCCGCCCTCCACGCACATGCAGTACGCATTGCAGGCGATTGCCGCAGGCAAGCCGGTCTACATCGAAAAGCCGATGGCAATGGACCATGGCGAATGCGAGCGCATCCTGGAAGCCAGTGCACGCCGTGGTGTGCCCGTGTTCGTCGCCTACTACCGCCGCGCCCTGCCCCGATTCGCGCAGGCGAAGCTGCTGCTGGACAGCGGCGCGATCGGTACACCGCGCAGCGTTCGCGCCACCCTGCATCGGCCGCATTCGGTGGATGCCGCATCGCCGGACTTCTGGCGGACCAATCCCGCGATCTCCGGCGGCGGGCTGTTCGTCGATCTGGGCTCGCACACCTTGGACCTGCTCGATCATCTACTGGGTCCGCTGAGCGATGTGCGCGGCCTGGCCAGTTCGTTGGCCGGCGCTTACGCCGCCGAGGACAGCGTTTCAATGTGCTTCCGCACTGGAGCGGGCGCGCACGGCATCGCGCAATGGAGCTTCTGCGCGTTCCGCCGCCAGGATGAGATCGAGATCACCGGCGACCGCGGGCAGCTGCGCTTTGCCACCTTCGAGGATGTTCCGGTGGTGCTGGAGACCGAAGCCGGCGTGCAGACGTTCGACATCCCCAACCCGTCGTCGATCCAGCAACCGTTGATCGCCTCTCTCGTGGACGAACTGCGCGGCAACGGGCACTCGCCCTCGAACGGCATCAGCGCTGCTCGCACCAGTGCAGTGATCGACCAGGTACTGCAGGCGTACCGCGCCCGGCAATCGTGCTGAGCGCCAACGCAGAAGGCCGCCCTGCGGCGGCCTTTTGCGTTGCAGCGAGTGGGGGCAGAGCCCTCGCCACGGCGAGGGATCCGACCGGATCGGGCGTTACAGGATGTAGCGGCTCAGGTCCGGGTCCTGCACCAGCTCGCCCAGGTGTGCATCGACGTAGGCTTTGTCGATGGCCAGGGTTTCGCCATCGCGGTCCGGTGCCTCGTAGCTGAGCGAATCCAGCAGGCGCTCCAGCACGGTATGCAGGCGGCGCGCGCCGATGTTTTCCTGGCGCTCGTTCACCTGGAACGCGATCTCGGCCAGGCGCTCGATGGCATCGGCGGTGAAACTGACCTTGACGCCCTCGGTGGCCAGCAACGCTTCGTACTGCTTGGTCAGCGCAGCCTTCGGCTCGGTCAGGATACGCACGAAATCACCCTTGCTCAGCGCCCCCAGTTCCACGCGGATCGGGAAGCGGCCCTGCAGCTCCGGAATCAGGTCGCTGGGCTTGGCCAGGTGGAACGCGCCCGACGCGATGAACAGGATGTGGTCGGTCTTGATCGTGCCGTACTTGGTGGACACGTTGGAGCCTTCCACCAGCGGCAGCAGGTCGCGCTGCACGCCTTCGCGGGACACGTCGCCACCGCCCACGTTGTCACCACGCTTGGCGACCTTGTCGATCTCATCGATGAAGACGATGCCGTGCTGCTCGCACGCCTCGATTGCAGCAGTACGGATGTCATCCTCGTTGACCAGCTTGCCGGCTTCTTCCTCGATCAGCAGCGGGCGCGCGGCCTTGATGGTCAGCGTGCGCTTGTGCGCCTTCGCGCCGCCGCCGAGATTGGCGAACATCGACTTCAGCTGCTGGCCCATTTCCTCCATGCCCGGCGGGGTCATGATGTCCATGCTGACATTGGCCGCCAGGTCGAGCTCGATCTCGCGCTCGTCCAGCTCACCGTTGCGCAGCATCTTGCGGAACTTGATGCGGGTCTCGTTGTCCTGCGCCGACGGTTCGTTGCGGGCGACTTCCGGATCGAAACCGATGCCGCCGCTACGACGCGGCAGCAGCGCATCGAGGATGCGGTCTTCGGCGCGTTCTTCGGCCTGGGTACGCACGCGCACCTTGGCCTGTTCGCGATAGAGCTTGACCGCGGTGTCGGCCAAGTCACGGATGATCTGTTCGACGTCCTTGCCGACGTAGCCGACTTCGGTGAAGCGGGTGGCTTCGACCTTCACGAACGGTGCGTTGGCCAGCGTGGCCAGGCGGCGCGCGATCTCGGTCTTGCCGACACCGGTCGGGCCGATCATCAGGATGTTCTTCGGCATCACTTCATTGCGCAGCTCCGCCGGCAGCTGCATGCGACGCCAGCGGTTGCGCAGGGCGATGGCCACCGCGCGCTTGGCGTCGTGCTGGCCCACGATGTGCCGGTCCAGTTCCTGCACGATCTCGCGCGGGGTCATGGTGGCGGAGGAAACTTCGATCTTCGACATGGATGTGCTCACGGATTCTTTGTCGGTAGTGCCGGCCGTTGGCCGGCAACCAGGCACGCGTGCGGGGGATCATGAGGTCGCCGGCCAGCGGCCGGCGCTACCCTCACAGTTCCTCGACCACCACGTTGCGGTTGGTGTAAATGCAGATGTCGCCGGCGATGCCGATCGCTTCACTGGCGATGGTGCGTGCATCCAGTTCGGTGTGCGCCATCAACGCGCGCGCGGCCGACAGTGCATAGGAACCACCGGAGCCGATGGCGATGATGCCGTCCTCCGGCTCGATCACATCGCCGGTGCCGCTGATGATCAGCGAGGTTTCCTTGTCAGCCACTGCCAGCAGGGCTTCGAGCTTGCCCAGGCGGCGCTCGGTGCGCCAATCCTTGGCCAGCTCGACCGCAGCGCGCTGCAGCTGGCCGTGCTTTTCCAGCTTGGCCTCGAACAGCTCGAACAGGGTGAAGGCATCGGCGGCGGCACCGGCGAAACCGGCCAGCACCTGGCCGTCGCGGCCAAGGCGGCGCACCTTGCGCGCGTTGCCCTTCATCACGGTGTGGCCCAGCGTGACCTGGCCGTCGCCGGCAATGGCCACGTGCTCGCCGCGACGGACGCAGACGATGGTGGTGGCGTGGAAAACGTTGGGGTTCTGACTGGGGTCCATGATGCCTCCGGGGTGACAGAACCAGAGGTGGGGACTGCGCTGCGCCCTTCAAGCCACCCGCGACCGGCTGACGCAGGGGCAACGTTCAGCTTTCTCCGCTGCCCTCGTTGCTGCGTCGGCGCTTGGCGCGCGGATGCGCGGCGTCGTAGACCTTGGCCAGGTGCTGGAAATCGAGGTGGGTATAGATCTGCGTGGTGGCGATGTCGGCATGGCCCAGCAGCTCCTGCACACCACGCAGGTCGCCGGACGATTCCAAGATGTGGCTGGCAAAACTGTGCCGCAGCATGTGCGGATGCACGTGCTTGAACAGGCCCTGGCGCTGCGCCAGCTGGCGGATGCGGATCTGCACCGCACGCTGGCTGATCGGCCCGTTGCGACCGGGGAACACCGGCGATGCCGGACCACCGCCACTTTCCGCGCGCCACGCCTGCAGCGCTTCGCGTGCCGGCCGGCCGAACGGCACCCGGCGCTGGCGGTTGCCCTTGCCCAGCACGTTGACCAGCCCGCTGTCGAAATCCAGGTCGCGCCAGGTCAGCGCGCAGACTTCGCTCAGGCGCAGGCCGGAGGAATAGAACAGTTCCAGCAGCGCGCGGTCACGGCGGCCGAGCTCACCTTCCGGCTCCAGCTCGACCAGCTGTACGGCTTCGTCGGCATCGAGCACCTGCGGCAATCGGCGCGGTGCGCGCGGTGCCTTCAGCGTCGCTGCAGGGCTGACCTCGATGCGGCCGTGCTTGAGCAGCCAGGCATAGAAGCTGCGGCAGGCCGACAGGCGGCGCTGCAGGCTCTTGGCCGACAGGCCGCGGCGATGCTCGTCGGCGACGAACTGGCGCAACGCATCGGCATCGAGCGCCTCCACCGCCACGCCACGCGGTTCGGCCCAGACCGCTAGCGCGTCCAGGTCGCGGCGGTAGGCGTCAAGCGTATGCGCCGACATCCGCCGCTCCACCTGCAGGTGCTGCAGGAAGGCCTGTACCGCGCTCATCGTCGTCCGGTCCTGCTCAGTCGTGGAAGCGCTTCAGGCCAGTGGCCAGGGCGTCGCCCATCATGCGCAGGAACAGCGTGCCCATGCCCGGGTAGAAGCGGTTCGGGTCGTGGCTGCCGACTGCGATCAGGCCGACGCCCGGCAACGGCAGCAGTGCGGTGGTCTGCACTTCCTCGCTGCGCACGCCGTACAGGACGGCATTCTTTTCCGGCTGCAGGCGGCCGCAGATCGGCTCGCCGTCGTTCAGGCAATCACGGAACGGGCCCAGTTGCGGATCATCGGCAGCAATCACCTGCAACCAGTCGGCCTGTTCCAGCCCGGCCACCGGCGCATGCACCACCAGCCGCACCAGGTCGCCGGCGAAGTCTTCCTGCAGCGATGCGGCCATCGCGCGCAGGGTATCGGCCGCGTTGTCCTGCTTCATCAGTGCCAGGGTCAGCTGGTGCGTGCGCACCGCAAGGCGTTCATTGACCTGGGCGGTCGCGCCCAGGTCGGCCAGCCGTCGTGCCAGCTCGCGGTTCTTCTCGCGCAGCACTTCCAGCTGGTAGCTGGCCAGCGATGCGGTCGGGCCGTCATCGCGCGGCACCACCAGGGTCAGGGCCAGGTCCGGGAACTGCTTGAGGAAGCCGGGATGACGCCGCAACCAGGCAGCGACTTCATGGGCCCCGAGCTTGTCGACGGTTTCGCTCATGCCATCCACTCCCCTTCGAAGACGAATGCGGTCGGGCCCGCCATCACCACCGGCTGGCCATCGCCCGGCCACTGGATGCGCAGGTCACCTCCGGGCAGGCTGATGCGCGCATCGCGCTGCAGGCGGCCGCGCTGCATCAGGGTCACGGCGGCGGCGCAGGCGCCACTGCCGCAGGCCAGGGTCTCGCCGACACCGCGCTCGAACACGCGCAGGCGGGCGTGCGCCGGGCCCATCACCTGGGCGAAGCCCACGTTCACCGAGCGCGGAAACGACGCGTGCTGCTGCAGCAGCGAACCCACGCGTTCAACCGGAGCGGCATCGATCAGGCCGACTTCGATCACCGCATGCGGGTTGCCCATCGACACTGCGGCGAAGCGTACGCTCTCGCCCTGCAGCGGCAGCAGGTATTCCTCGCGCGGGTGGGCGAAACCCATCAGAGGCACGTTGGCCGGCTCGAAAGCAGGCACGCCCATCGTCACCGCAAACTGCCCTTCGCCCAGCGCCTTCACCTCATGGCTGGCCAGCGGGCTGTCGATGACGAACGCATCGCCCTGCGCGCTGCCCTCGCGCACCAGCCAGGCCGCGATGCAGCGCGCGCCATTGCCGCACTGCTCGGAATTGGAACCGTCGGCATTCCAGATGCGGTACGAGGCCACCGAGCCTTCCGCACGCGGCGCCTCGATGGTCAGGATCTGATCGCAGCCGACGCCGGTGTGGCGGTCGGCCAGGCGCGCGGCCAGTTCAGGCGTGGGCGGCGCAGTGCCGTCACGCAGGTCGATCACTACGAAATCATTGCCCGCGCCATGCATCTTGCTGAAGCGCAGGGCCCTGGAACCGGCCTTACTCATTCCCGCTGCCCGCCTTCTTCGCTGGCGCGGGTGCCGGCTGGGTGGTCGTTGCAGCCGGGTCGACAGTCGTGGCCGGGGCAACGGCACCCTGGGCCTCCGCCGGGGTCGCCTCGGTGGCGGGCTCGGCAGCGGGTTCGACGGTTTCTTCCACTGGCACCGGCTTCTGCGGCAGTACCAGCGGGCCCTTGTTGCCGCAGGCGGCGAGGAGCAGCAGCGAGGCCGCTGCCAGCGGAATCAGGATGGCGTTTCGATGGGGGATCTTCATGCCCCGAGTATAGCCATTGGCGGCTGAGCGGTTGGTGCAGGGAATCGGGTTGCCGGCCAGCGGCCGGCACTACCGCCGGCGCTCAATCCGCGGGCGGTGGCGGCAACGGCCGCGTCCACAGCCAGATTGCGACCACGGTCATGCTGCCGATCGAGAACCACTTCACCCAGGCGATCGGCACGCACCACAGCATGATGGCGGCACACACCGCCATGGTGATCGTGGCCATCCACTTGCCATGGCGGCTGACCGCCCCGTGTGCCTGCCAGTTGGCGATGGCCGGGCCGAAGCGCGGGTGCTGCAGCAGCCAGGTGTGCAGGCGTTCGGACCCACGTGATGCAGCCCACGCCGAGATCAGGATGAATACGGTGGTCGGAAGGCCCGGCACGAAGATGCCGACGATGCCGGTGCCCAGGCTGACGTAGGCCAGCAGCCACCACGCCCAGCGGAATCGCACCACGCGCGGTGGCGTGGCGGTATCGCGGGACGCGGTGGGCTCGGGCAGGCTCATGGCCGCAAGGATAACGGTTCGGGGTGCCCGGCAACGCCCGGCACCCCTTCGCCGTTACGGCTGGGCGATGCCCAGCTGCTGCAGCACGAACGCGTACGACTCGGACAGCTCGCGGTAGCGCTGGAAGCGCCCGGACTTGCCACCATGCCCGGCTTCCATGTTGGTGCGGAACAGGATCGGGTGGTGGCCGGTGTTGTCATCACGCAGCCTGGCCACCCACTTGGCCGGCTCCCAGTACTGCACCTGCGAATCCCACAGTCCGGTGCCCACGAACAGCGCCGGGTAGGCCTGCTGCTTCACGTTGTCGTAGGGGGAGTAGGACAGCATGTAATCGTAATACTGTTTCTGTTCCGGGTTGCCCCACTCGTCGTACTCGTTGGTGGTCAGCGGAATGGTCGGGTCGAGCATGGTGGTGACCACGTCGACGAACGGGACCTGCGCCACCATCACCCGGTAATCCTGCGGGGCCTGGTTGGCCACCGCACCCATCAGCAGGCCACCGGCACTGCCGCCGGACGCGGCGACGCGATCCTTCGCCGCCCAGCCCTGTGCGACCAGGCCGCGGGTGACGTCGATGAAGTCGTTGAAGGTGTTCTGCTTGTGCAGCAGCTTGCCGTTCTCGTACCAGTCGCGGCCCATTTCCTGGCCACCGCGGATATGGGCAATGGCATACACTACGCCGCGGTCGAGCAGGCTCACCGCGGTCTGGTTGAAGTACGGATCCATCGACATGCCATAGCTGCCATAGGCGTACTGGAACAGCGCGCCCTTGCCATCCTTCTGGTAGCCCTTGCGGTAGACCAGCGACACCGGCACCTTCACGCCATCGCGCGCGGTGATCCAGACGCGGTCGGTTTCGTACTTCGAGGCGTCATAGCCGATCACCGGCTGCACCTTCAGCTGGCGGCGCTCGCCGGTGGCGGTGTTCAGTTCGAACACGGTGGTCGGGGTGGTCATCGAGGTGTAGACGTAGCGCAGCCACGGCGTATCGGCCTCGGTGTTGTCCCCCAGGCCCATCGAGTACGCCGGCTCGTCCGCCTTCACGTAGTCGCTGCGGCCATCCTTGAACAGCAGGCGGATGCGCTCCAGGCCCTCGGAACGTTCGGCGATGGCGGTGTAGCTGTCGAACAGCTCGAAGCCTTCGATGAACACCGCATCGTCATGCGCGATCCAGTCCTTCCACTGCGCACGCGAGGTGGCATCGGTCGGTGCGGTGACCAGCTTGAAGTTCTTCGCACCGTCGTTGGTGCGGATCACCCAGCGGCCGTCGTAGTGGTCGGCGTCGTACTCGACGTCACGCTGGCGCGGGGCCAGCACGGTGAAGGTGGTCGGATCGCTGGCCGGTGCGTAGCGCTCTTCCGAGGACACGGTGCTGTGCACGCCGATGGTGATGAAACGATCGTCGCGGGTGCGGCCGATGCCCATGTAGAAGCTGTCGTCCTTCTCTTCGTAGACCACGGTGTCGGCGCTGACCGGGGTGCCCAGCACGTGCTTTTTCACCCGCACGGTCAGCAGCGTTTCCGGATCGTTCTCGACGTACAGCACGGTGCGGTTGTCGTCGGCCCAGACCAGGTCGCCGGAGCTGCCGGTGATCACATCGGGCAGCACCTTGCCGGTGGCCAGATCCTTGAAGCGGATCGTGTACTGGCGGCGGCCGACATCATCATCGGCCCAGGCCAGCAACTGGTTGTCCTGGCTGACCTCCATCGAGCCGACGCTGAAATACCCCTTGCCAGCGGCCATGGCGTTGACGTCCAGCAGGATCTCCTCGGCGGCCTCCATGCTGCCCTTGCGGCGCGCGTGGATGGGGTAGTCCTGGCCGGTCTCGAAGCGGCTGTAATACCAGTAGCCGCGCTCGCGCGCCGGCACGCTGGAATCATCCTGCTTGATGCGGCCGACGATCTCCTTGTACAGGGTGTCTTCGAGCGGCTTGAGCGGCGCCAGCACCTGGTCCGCGTAGGCATTCTCGGCCTGCAGGTAGGCCAGCATGTCCTTGTTCTCGCGCTTGTCGTCGCGCAGCCAGTAATAGTCATCGTTGCGGGTCGCGCCGAACGGCGCCTTGACCACATGCGGATGCCTGGCGGCATCCGGCGGAACGGGCGGAGTGGCGGCGGTAGCAGTCGTGGTCATCAGGCTGGCGAGCAACAGGCAGAGGGTGGACTTCATGAAGTAGGGTTCCTTGAACTGCAATGCAATGGCGTCCTTGTGCCCGAGTCTGGGTTGCAGGAGGGTTGCGGGCAACCCTGCGGATCGTCATGGGGTAGTGCCGGCCGCCGGCCGGCAACCTCACGAACCCGGAGACGGTCGGAATGCGGGCCGGCGGCCGGCACTACCAGAACGCATGACCCCGACGCGCGGCGTACCATGGGCACATGAGTACCCTGCCCCACCCGCCGGGCTACAGCCGGCGCAGCCATGAAATCGCCCCGTTCCACGTGATGTCCCTGCTGGCCCGCGCGCAGGCGCTGGAACAGGCCGGCCACGATGTGATCCACCTGGAAATCGGCGAGCCGGACTTCACTACCGCCGAACCGGTCGTGCGGGCCGGCCAGGCCGCACTGGCCGCCGGCCACACCCGCTACACCGCCGCGCGTGGCCTGCCGGCGCTGCGCCAGGCGATCAGCGGTTTCTACCGCAGCCACTACGGTCTGGACATCGATCCTGAACGCATCCTGGTCACCCCGGGTGGGTCCGGTGCGCTGCTGCTGGCCAGCAGCCTGCTGGTCGATCCCGGCCGCCACTGGCTGCTGGCCGACCCCGGCTATCCGTGCAACCGCCACTTCCTGCGCCTGGTGGAAGGCGGTGCGCAACTGGTACCGGTCGGGCCGGAGACCGCCTACCAGCTGACCCCGTCACTGGTGGAACAGCACTGGAATGCCGACAGCGTCGGCGCGCTGGTCGCCTCGCCGGCCAACCCGACCGGCACCGTGCTTTCCGCCGCCGAGCTGGCGGCACTGTCGAAGACCCTGCACGCGCGTGGTGGTCACCTGGTGGTGGACGAGATCTACCACGGCCTGACCTATGGCCTGGATGCGCCCAGCGTGCTGCAGGTGGACGACAGCGCGTTCGTGCTCAACAGCTTCTCCAAGTACTTCGGCATGACCGGGTGGCGGCTGGGCTGGCTGGTGGCGCCGCCGTCCGCAGTACCGGATCTGGAGAAGCTGGCGCAGAACCTGTACATCAGCGCGTCAAGCATCGCCCAGCACGCCGCGCTCGCCTGCTTCAGCGAAGAATCGATGGCGATCTTCGAGCAGCGCCGCGACGCGTTCCGCCAGCGCCGCGACTTCCTGCTGCCGGCACTGCGCGAGCTGGGCTTCCGTATCGAAGTCGAGCCACAGGGCGCGTTCTACCTGTACGCCGACGTCAGCGCCTTCACCGACGATGCGCAGGCGTTCTGCGCCCACTTCCTGGAAACCGAGCACGTGGCGTTCACCCCGGGCCTGGATTTCGGCTTCCATCGCGCCAACCAGCACGTGCGCCTGGCCTATACCCAGGAGGTGCCGCGATTGCAGGAGGCGGTGGCGCGGATTGCGCGCGGATTGAAGCGCTGGCAGGGATCACGCTGACGGCGGTGCCGGCCAGCGGCCGGCACTACCGGATAATGAAAAACGCCGCCCTGAGGCGGCGTTTTCCGTTCTGCTTACTTGCCGCCCAACCGCTCCCACAGGAAGCTGTAGGCCAGTGCCGACATGTGCGCGGCCTGCGCATTGTTGGCGGCGCCGCCGTGACCCCCTTCGATGTTCTCGTAGTAGGTCACGTCCTTGCCGGCGTCGATCATCTTCGCCGCCATCTTGCGGGCATGGCCCGGGTGCACGCGGTCGTCGCGGGTCGAGGTCGTGAACAGCACCGGCGGGTAGTTCTTCTTCGCGTTGAACAGGTGGTACGGCGAGAAGGTCTTGATGAACTCCCAGTCACTGGTATCCGGGTTGCCGTACTCGGCCATCCACGAGGCACCGGCCAGCAGGTGGCTGTAGCGCTTCATGTCCAGCAGCGGCACCTGCACCACCACCGCACCGAACAGCTCCGGGTACTGGGTCAGCATGTTGCCGGTCAGCAGGCCACCGTTGCTGCCGCCCTGAACGCCCAGGTGCTTGGCGCTGGTGATCTTGCGCTTGACCAGGTCCCGCGCCACCGCGGCCATGTCTTCGTAGGCCTTGTGGCGGTTCTGCTTCAGCGCCGCCTGGTGCCAGCGCGGGCCGTACTCGCCGCCGCCGCGGATGTTGGCGACCACATACACACCGCCCTTCTCCAGCCAGGCGCGGCCCATGCCACCGGAATAGCTCGGGGTCAGCGAGATCTCGAAGCCACCGTAGCCGTACAGCAACGTCGGATTGGAGCCATCGAGCTTCATCGCCCTGTCGTGCACCACGAAGTACGGCACGCGGGTGCCGTCCTTGCTGGTGGCGAAGTGCTGCTCGATCACCTTGCCCTTGGCGTCGAAGAAGGCCGGCATGGTCTTCAGTGTTTCCGGGGCCTGGCCGATCTCGGCCAGCGCCAGCGTGGTCGGGGTCAGGTAGTCGGTGGCGGTCAGCCACACTGCGTCGCTGTCATTGCTGTCCACTGCAGCCACGCCCAGCGTGCCGAAGGCAGGTGCGCCGACGAAGCGGCTGGTCTGCCAGCCATTGGCGCCCGGGGTCAGCACCGACAGGCGGTTCTTGACGTCGTCCAGCACGTTCAGCACCAGGTGGCTCCTGGTCCAGGTGGCGCTGGCCAGCGAGGTGGTCGCGGTCGGGGTGAACAGCACCTCGAAGTCGCGCTTGCCGGCCAGGAAGTCGTCCAGCTTGGTCGCCAACAGCGAACCGGACGCGTAGGTCTTGCCGCCCACGGTCCACGGGTCGCGCAGCTCCAGGGTCAGCCACTGCTTGTGCAGGCCCTTCTCGGCCGAATTCGGCGCGTCGATCTTGGTCAGCGTGCCGTCGTCGCCACGCAGGTAGAGTTCGTTGTTGTAGAACGCCAGCGTGCGGCTGACCAGGTTGCGCTCGAAGCCCGGGGTGTCATCGTGCATCGCCGCGATGTACATGTCCTCCGGCTTGCCTTCGTACACCACGGTGGCCGAGGCCATCGGCGTGCCGCGCTTCCACAGCTTGGCCACGCGCGGATAGCCGGACGTGGTCATCGTGCCGGCACCGAAATCGGTGTAGACGAACACGGTGTCGCGATCGACCCAGTTGAGGCCCCCCTTCGACTCCGGACGGAAGAAGCCGTCCTTGATCCAGGTCTTGTTGGCCAGGTCGAATTCGCGGGTGACGTCGGCATCGGCGCCGCCGCGCGACAACGCGATCAGGCAACGGCTGTAGTCCGGGCGCAGGCAATCGGCGCCGTGCCAGACCCAGTTCTCACCCTCGGCCTTGTTCAGTGCATCCAGGTCGAGCACGGTCTCCCACTGCGGCGAGGCCTTGCGGTACTCGGCCAGGGTGGTGCGCCGCCACAGGCCGCGCTCGTGCTGCTGGTCCTTCCAGAAGTTGTAGTAGTAGTCACCGATCTTCTGCACGCCGGGAATCTTGGCATCGGAGTCGAGCACCTCGCGGATGCGGGTCTCCATCTGCTTGAAGGCCGGGGTCTGCGCCAGGCGCGCCTCGGACTTGGCATTCTGTTCCTTGACCCAGGACAGCGGCTTGTCGCCGGTGACGTCCTCCAGCCAGGCGTAGCGGTCGGTATCTTCAGCGGCCACGGCGGTCCCCACCGAGGCAGCGGTCATCATGCCGGCCAGCAGGCAGGCGGAAGCGAGTCGTGACATTGCAGCTCCAGGCAGTCATAAGCCGTGGAACGCTAGCACGGAATGTCGTGGCCTCCCCCGTGTCGAAGGTCAGGCCGTGGCCGCCGGGCCGCGCCGCCGCCGCGCCTGTCCACCGGTACGCCGCACCTTCGGCAACCCCGACAGGCGCGGCAGCGGGAAGCGCAGCAGCGCCCACCAGGCCGCGAGCGGCATGCCGATCAGCCACATCGGCAGCCAGCCCAACCACACGCTGCTGCCACGTGCCGCTGGCCAGACCAGTACCAGCGCCAGTCCGGCCAGCGCCAGTTGCCGCACGCCACGCAGCAGGCGCGGGTCGGCGCGTTCGATGATGCGTTCAGTTGCAGGGTGACGGACGGAACGCGTGTTCATGGGCCTTCTCCGGTAGACAATGCAACACAGCTTGGGCAAGCCCCTTCTCACAGATTGCGACACCATTGACGGATCGCGCACGCTCAGTCGACCATGCTCAGGCAAAGCCCTCCTGAGCCCGCTCCCGCATGACTTCGATCCGCCCGCTCTGCGCCGTGTTGCTGGCCCTGTCCCTGGCGGGCCCCGCCATGGCGGTCGGTGAGCCGCCATCGCCCCGTGCCAGCACCCCGCGCGCCGATCCGGATGCCCCGATCGACCTCAAGCGCTTCATGGGCACCTGGTACGTGATCGGCCGCGTGCCGAACTTCATCGAACGCGGGCACGTCGCCAGCGTCAACGAGTACGAGTTGCGCGATGAGCACAAGGTCGGCATCACCTACCGCTACCGCGACGGCTTCGGCGAACCCCTGCAGGAGATCCGCGCACGCGCCAGCGTCGACCCGGACAGCGGCAACCACGGCTGGCGCACCTGGTTCTACCGCGTGGTGCCGACCCACTCTCGGGTGCTGGACGTCGCCCCGGACTATTCGTGGGCACTGATCGGCTACCCGGGCCGGGAGATGGCCTGGATCTTCTCGCGCACGCCGGACATGGACAAAGCCCTGTACAAGGAGCTGGCCGAGCGCCTGCGCGACGAGTACGGCGTGAACACCGACAAGCTCAAGCGCGTGCCGCAGCATCCGGAACAGGTCGGCAAGCTGGGCTACGAAGTACCGAACGCGCGTTGACCGCACGTGGAATTGCCGGCCAGCGGCCGGCACTACCGTTTTTTCCCGGCAATCGGGTAGAGCCAGCCGCTGGCCGGCTGCCGCCCGGCATTCTGCTATCTGCGGCTGTAATGCGCGACCAGGCGGTCGCCGAGCAGCTGCGCCATCACCAGCACCCGCAGCAGCAGGACCACGGTGACCAGGGCGATGTCGGTGTGCGAACGCTGGTAACCATCGCGGAACGCCAGGTCGCCTCGGCAAGCTGGGCTACGAAGTACCGAACGCGCGTTGACCGCACGTGGAATTGCCGGCCAGCGGCCGGCACTACCGTTTTTTCCCGGCAATCGGGTAGAGCCGGCCGCTGGCCGGCTGCCGCCCGGCATTCTGCTATCTGCGGCTGTAATGCGCGACCAGGCGGTCGCCGAGCATCTGCAGCAGCTGCACCAGCACCAGCAGCAGGACCACGGTGACCAGGGCGACGTCGGTGTGCGAACGCTGGTAGCCGTCGCGGAACGCCAGGTCGCCAAGGCCGCCCGAGCCGATCGCACCGCCCATCGCGGTGAAGCCGATCAGGGCCACGGTGGTGACGGTGGCACCGGCGATCAGGCCGGGACGCGCTTCCGGCAGCAGCACGCGGGTGACCAGCTGCCAGGTGGTGGCGCCCATCGCCTGGGTCGCCTCGATGACGCCTCGATCCACTTCGCGCAGCGCGGTCTCGACCAGGCGCGCGTAGAACGGCGCGGCGCCGATCACCAGCGGTACGATCGCGCCGCGCACGCCCAGCGAGGTTCCCATCAGGAACAACGTGACCGGGATCAGCACGATCATCAGGATGATGAAGGGCACCGAGCGCAACAGGTTCACCACCAGTGCCAGCGCGCCATAGGCGAACGGCCTCCGCTTCATCTGTGGTGCGCCGAACAGGTACAGCAGCACGCCCAGCGGCAGGCCGATGGCGAGGGTCAGCGGCAGCGAACCGAGCAGCATCAGCAGGGTGTCGAGGGTGGCCTGGCCGATGTCGGCCCACTTGCCCGCATCCAGGTGGCGGAAGAAGCCGCCAGCAGCAGCAATGATCATCGACGCAGCTCCTCGACGTGCACGCCGGCGGCCACGAAGGCAGCCTGCGCGGCGGACTGGTCGCCGCCCACCAGGGCGACCACCAGCTGGCCATACGGGGTGTCCTTGATCCGGTCGATACGACCGGACAGGATGTTGTAGTCAACCCCGGTCTGCCGCGCGACGCTGCCGAGCAGGGGTTCATAGGTGTCGCCACCGAGGAAGGTCAGGCGCACGATACGGCCGCCAACGGCATCGAAATCACGGTGCAGCGCCCCCTCGTCCACATGCTCCGACTCACTGACGAAACGGCGCGTGGTCGGATGCTGCGGGTGCAGGAACACCCGGGTGACCGGACCGGTTTCGACCATCTGGCCGGCATCGAGCACCGCAACGCGGTCGCAGACACGGCGGATCACGTCCATCTCATGGGTGATCAGCACGATGGTCAGGCCGAGCTCGCGATTGATCTTTGACAGCAGCGACAGCACCGAAGCGGTGGTCTGCGGGTCGAGCGCACTGGTGGCCTCGTCGCACAGCAGGATCTGCGGACGGGTCGCCAGTGCGCGGGCGATACCGACGCGCTGCTTCTGGCCACCGGACAGCTGCGCCGGATACTTCTGCGCATGCGCTTCCAGGCCCACGGTCTGCAGCAGCTCGGCCACGCGCGCGTCGATTTCCGTCTTCAGCGTGCCGGCCAGTTCCAGCGGGAAGGCGACATTGCCCGCCACCGTGCGCGAGGACAGCAGGTTGAAGTGCTGGAAGATCATGCCGATGCGCCGGCGCAGCGCGCGCAGGCCGTCCGCGTCCAGCGCGGTGACATCCTCGCCACCGATCAGCAGCCGGCCACCGCTGGGTTCTTCCAGGCGGTTGATCATGCGGATCAGGGTCGACTTGCCGGCGCCGGAATGGCCGATGATGCCGAAAACCTCACCGGCCTCGATGGTCAGGTCCAACGGTTGCAGCGCGCTGATCTCGCGGCCGGCAACGGCATAGGATTTGTGCAGGCGCTGGAACTCGATCACGGGCGTGGCTCACCGGCTGGGTGACGGAAGGGGGCGTGCAGCCTACCAGCGCAGGCGGTCGCGCGCCCGCGCCATGGGCCAGAATGTTATTCCTTTTGGTTCTAAGCCGCTGCCCACGGTAGTGCCGGCCGCTGGCCGGCACCTGCAGCAGTGCCTCCGGCGCAAGGGGTTGCCGGCCGACCCTACCCCGGCTCAGGGGTGGTCCAACGGCTTCGGCGGCTCCTGCCGGTTCACCCGCTCACGGTGCAGCAGGTAAAGCCCCGAAGCCACGATGATCGCCGCGCCCACCCAGGTATAGCCATCGGGCAGCTGACCCCAGAAGGCCAGGTCCCAACCGATCACCCAGACCAGCCCGCTGTACTCCAACGGCGCGATCATCGAGGCCTCGCCCAGCTGGAAGGCCTTGGTCAGTGCGATCTGGCCCAGTGCCCCGGCCAGGCCCATGCCGGCAATCAGCGGCGCATGCGCCAGTTGCAGCGGCACCCAGCCGGGAAGGGCCAGCAGGCCGGCACCGATGGCCATGATCACCAGGAACCAGACCACCATCGACTGCGAGGTATCGGTGCGGGTCAGCAGGCTGACCGTGATCGCCGCAATGGCGTAAGCGGTGGCCGCGGCCAGCACCATCAGCCCCGGCACCGAGATGAAGCCATCGACGCCCGGCCGCAGCACCACCAGCACGCCGACCAGGCCGATACCGATGGCGACCCAGCGCCGTGGCCCGACCCGCTCGCCCAGCAGCGGCACCGACAATGCGGCAATCAGCAGCGGGGCAACGAAATAGATGGTGTAGGCAGTGGACAGCGGCAGGTCGCGCAGCGCGAACACGAAGCAGCCGATCATCGCCATGCCCAGCGCACCACGCAGCAGGTGCAGCCCCCAGCGGCGCGGCACCAGCGAACGCGGCCCGGCGCTGGCCAGCACCCAGACCAGCACGAACGGCAACGAGGCCGCGCCGCGCAGGAAGGTTACTTCCAGCGTGGGATAGCTGGCCGACAGCTGCTTCATGCCAGCATCCATCAGCGAGAAGCAGGCGACCGCAGCGACCATCCAGGCCACTGCGCGCGAGGGGGAGCGTTGCACGTTCATGGCCCATTATCGCCCGGTCGTCGCTTTCTGTAGAGCCGAACCCACGCTCGGTTCTACAAAGGGCGGGCATGGGGTCCTCGCGATAGAATGGCTGCCACTGAATCCTGCGGAGCATCGCCCATGCCTTCCTTCGACGTCGTGTCCGAAGTCGACACCCACGAACTGACCAACGCCATCGACCAGGCCAACCGCGAACTGGCCACCCGCTTCGATTTCAAGGGCGTGGATGCCAAGTTCGAACGCGATGGCGATGTGATCAACCAGTTCGCGCCGACCGAATTCCAGCTCAAGCAGATGAACGACATCCTGCGTGCACGCCTGGCCGCGCGCGGCATCGATGTGCTCAGCCTCGAATTCGGCGACATCGAGACCAACCTGGCCCAGGCCCGGCAGAAGATCACCGTCAAGCAGGGCATCGAGCAGAAGGTCGCCAAGAAGATCGCCGCTGCACTGAAGGAGGCCAAGCTGAAGGTTGAAAGCCAGATCAACGGCGACAAGCTGCGCGTGCAGGGCAAGAAGCGCGATGACCTGCAGGACGCCATCGCGGTGCTCAAGGCCGGCAAGTTCGAGCTGCCCCTGCAGTTCAACAATTTCCGCGATTGATCTGGCCGCCGGGCAGGGCCCGGCGCCGGCACCTGCGGTACGACGGCGCGTTGCAAGCGACGCGCCTACAATGTCCGCCCCGCCAGCCGACGTGCCCGCCATGACCGACGCCCAACTGCCCACCGAGGACCCGATCGCCGCCACCCGCCTGTGGCTGGAACGCATCGTCATCGGCCTGAACCTGTGCCCGTTCGCCAAGGCGGTCTACGTGAAGGACCAGGTCCGGATCGTGCTGAGTGATGCGACCACGCCGGAAGCGCTGGTCGAGCAGTTGGCCGAGGAACTGGTCCTGCTGCGCGATACGCCGGCCGAGCAGATCGACACGACGCTGATCGTGCACCCGCAGGTGCTGACCGACTTCCTCGACTACAACGACTTCCTCGACAACGCCGACGCGGCGATCGAGGCGCTGGACCTGCAGGGCATCCTGCAGGTGGCCAGCTTCCACCCGGACTACCAGTTCGAAGGCGTGGCGGCGGACGATGCCAGCAACTACACCAACCGCTCCCCCTTCCCCACCCTGCACCTGCTGCGCGAAGACAGCGTGGCGCGCGCGGTGGACGTCTATCCGGATCCGGACGTGATCGTCGAGCGCAACATCCAGACCCTGGACCGCATCGGCGTGGACGGCTGGCATCGCCGCCTGCGTGGCGAAGACCTGTCGTGAGCACGGTGCCGCCGATTGCCACTTGGCCGGCCGCGCCGCTGTCGGGCAAGGTGGTGCTGGTCACCGGCGGCGCCAACGGCATCGGCCGTGGCATCGCGCAGGCCGTGCTCGGCGCCGGTGGCCGCGTGTTGATCGGCGACCTCGACGTGGAGGCCGGCGAGGCGTGCCTGGCGGAATGGCAGCGTGGTGAGGACGCCGTGTTCCAGCGCCTGGACATCACCGACGAAGCCAGCGTGCGCGCCTTCATCGCCGTGGCCCTGCAGCGTTTCGGCCGCATCGACGGGCTGGTCAACAACGCGGGGATTGCCAGCCCGCACGGCACGCTGCTGCAGGACATGGACTGGGACGAGTGGCAGCGCCGGCTGTCTTCGCTGCACGGCGCGTTCCTGTGCAGCAAGCATGCGTTGCCCGCGCTGACCGCCAGCGCCGCCGGTGCGATCATCAACATCGCCTCGACCCGCGCCTGGCAATCCGAAGCACACAGCGAAGCCTATGCCGCAGCCAAGGGCGGACTGGTGGCATTCACCCATGCGCTGGCGATCAGCAGCGGCCCGGCGGTGCGGGTGAACAGCATCAGTCCGGGTTGGATCGGCACCTGCGAGTGGCAGGCACCCTCACGGCGACACGCGCCGGAGTATTCGGCCACCGACCATGCGCAACACCCGGTCGGCCGCGTCGGCCAGCCGGAGGACATCGGTGCGTTGGCCGTGTACCTGCTGTCATCACTGTCCGGTTTCAGCACCGGCCAGGATTTCATCGTCGACGGCGGCATGACCCGGAAGATGATCTACGCCGAATGACCCGCCACCGGTAGTGCCGGCCGCTGGCCGGCATTCCGGTAGGTCCACGCCATGCGTGGATGGCGGTGAAGTGCCAACCAAGGTTGGCACCTGCCCGACGCCTTAGGCCATGCCCGAGTGGCGCAGCAACGCATCGATCTGCGGAGCACGGCCGCGGAAGGCCTTGAAGTTGTCCGCCGCCGGGCGGCTGCCACCGCGCGACAGGATCTCATCACGGAAGCGTGCACCGGTTTCAGCCAATGCCTGCGGCGCTTCCTCGAAGGCGGCATAGGCGTCGGCGCTGAGTACCTCGGCCCACTTGTAGCTGTAGTAACCCGCGGCGTAACCGCCCGCAAAGATGTGGCTGAACTGGTGCGGGAAGCGGTTCCAGGCCGGCGGGTGGTTCACCGCCACTTCCGTGCGCACGCGGTCGAGCAGCGCCAGCACGCTGTCCTGCGCTGGTTCGAACTGGCTGTGCAGCAGCATGTCGAACAGGCCGAACTCCAGCTGGCGGACGGTGGCCATGCCGCTGTGGAAGTTGCGCGCGGCCAGCATGCGCTCGTACAGCGCGCGCGGCAGCGGCTCGCCACTGTCCACGTGCGCGGTCATCGCCTGCAGATGGTCCCATTCCCAGCAGAAATTCTCCATGAACTGGCTGGGCAACTCCACCGCATCCCATTCCACGCCGTTGATGCCAGCCACGCCCAGTTCGCCGACGCGGGTCAGCAGCTGGTGCAGTCCGTGGCCCATCTCATGGAACAGCGTGGTCACTTCGTTGTGGCTGAAGGTGGCCGGCTTGCCGTTGGCACCCCGGCCGAAGTTGCACACCAGGTAGACCAGCGGCGTCTGCACGCTGCCGTCGGCGCGCACGCGACGGTTGCGGCAATCATCCATCCACGCCCCGCCGCGCTTGCCCTCGCGTGCGTACAGGTCCAGGTAGAACTGGCCGACCAGCGCGCCCTGCGCATCGACCAGGCGGAAGAAGCGCACATCCTCGTGCCACACCGGCGCGCTGTCCTCCTGCACGCGCAGGCCGTACAGCTGCTCGATCACCGAGAACAGGCCGCCCAGCACCTTCGGCTCGGTGAAATACTGCTTCACCTCCTGCTCGGAATAGCTGTAACGCGCCTGCTTCAGGCGGTCGGCGGCGAAGGGCAGGTCCCAGGCCTGCAGGCTGTCGATGCCGAGCTGTTCGCGCGCGAACTGCTCCAGTTCGGCGCGGTCCCTGGCGGCGAACGGCTTGGCGCGCGAGGCCAGGTCACGCAGGAAACCGAGCACTTCGGCCGGGTCCTGCGCCATCTTGGTCGCCACCGAGTAATGGCCGTACGAATCGAAGCCGAGCAGCGCAGCCAGTTCGGCGCGCAGGGCAAGGATGCGGTCGATGTTGCCGCTGTTGTCCAGTGCGTCATCGCCGAATTCGGACGCACGCTGGGCGCTGGCGCGGTACAGGATCTCGCGCAGGTCGCGGTCCTCGCCCCAGGTCTGCACCGGCAGGTAGCACGGCATCTGCAGGGTCAGTTTCCAGCCGGCCTTGCCGTCCTTCTGTGCTGCGGCATGCGCGGTGGCCTTCACGTCTTCCGGCAGGCCCTTCAGCCGCGCTTCGTCTTCGATGATCAGCGACCAGGCATCGGTAGCGTCGAGCACGTTCTGCGAGAACTTCGCCGACAGCGCCGACAGTTCTTCCTTGATCGCAGCAAAACGCTGCTGCGCCTCGGGCGCCAGCTCGGCGCCGCCCAGGCGGAAGTCGCGCAGGGTGTTGTCCAGCACCTTGCGCTGGGCTTCATCGAAATGCGCCGCCTCCGGGCTGGCGGCCAGCGCCTGGTACTGGCGGTAAAGCGCCAGGTTCTGCCCCAGCGCACTGGCGAAGCGGGTCACCCGCGGCAGATTGCTGTTGTAGGCCTCGCGCAGCTCCGGGGTGTTGACCACGCCCTGCAGGTGGCCGACCAGGCCCCAGGCGCGCCACAGGCGCTCGGTGGCATCGTCCAGCGGGGCGACGAAGGTCTCCCAACGCACCGGCTGCACCTGCTCGGCTGCGCTGACGGCGGCTTCGGCCTCGGCCAGCAGCACATCCAGCGCCGGCGCCACGTGCTCGGGGCGGATCGCCTCGAAGCGCGGCAGGCCGGAAAAATCGAGCAGGGGGTTGGCAACGGTCACGGCAGGTCTCCAGGGTACGGGCCCGGCAGGCGGGCAGCCCGGTAGATATGGCGCTGCCAGGCATCGCTGACAAGGGGGCACGGCATTCACATCGGCCTTACGCGCGCCCCCCGAAGCTCTGGATGCGGGGGAGTCCGCAGCGGCACGTACCGAACGAGGCCCCACATGGAAGGTCTGGCTGCAGTTGCATCCGCCTCACCGGCGCGGTCGCTGGCACTGTCTGCCAGCGCGGCCGAACTGGCCTGGATCGCCGCGCTGTGCGATGCCGGCGACGACGCCCCGCGCCACCTGCAGCAGTTGCAGGCGGTGCTGCAGCAGGGCGGCACGTTCAATGAAAGCCAGGAGTGGTACCCGTTCGAAGTGGTCGAGCGCGGCGCCAGCCAGCTGCAGTTGGGCCATGAGCGCGAGTTCGTGATCTGCGTGCTGCTGTGGTTGCAGGCATTGGCCCAGGGCCGCGCCAGCATCCTGGATCCCACCCTGCACCTGGATGACCGCGCGATGGACATCGAGGCGTTGCCCGATGCACTGCGCGACGCGGTGCTCGACGCCTTCACCGCAGCGGGCTACTGAGACACCGTCGCGGACGCCGGCATGGCCCGGCGCGAGCGTCGTCCGTGCTACAGCGCTTCCAGGCTGCACCACGGCAGCTCGGGCAACCCCTGCCCGGCCACCGCAGCGGCCAGCTGCGCATCGGCGCCATCGACATCGATGCCCTGGCGCACGTACCACGCCGGGTCGTAATAGCTCTGCGCATAGCGCTCGCCACTGTCGCACAGGATGCTGACGATGCTGCCCTGGTGCCCCGCCTTGCGCATCCACTGCGCCGCCTGCAGCACGCCGATGAAGTTGGTGCCGGTGGAGCCACCGACGCGGCGGCCGAGCTGGCGGCTGACATGGCGCATCGCGGCCAGGCTCAGCGCATCGGGCACCTTCACCATCGCATCGACACTGGTCGGGATGAAGCTCGCCTCTACCCGCGGCCGGCCGATGCCTTCCACGCGCGAGCCACCGCTGCAGGTCAGGTCGCGCCAGTCCTGCTCACCGGCCACGGCGGCTTTGTAGCCATCGAAGAACACCGACACTTCCGGGTCCGCGCACAGAATGCGGGTGTCATGACGGCGGTAGCTGACATAGCGCCCCAGCGTGGCGGCGGTACCGCCGGTGCCGGGACTGCACACGATCCATTCCGGAACCGGGCTGGGCTCTTCGGCCATCTGCTTGAAGATGGACTCGGCGATGTTGTTGTTGGCACGCCAGTCGGTCGCGCGCTCAGCGTAGGTGAACTGGTCCATGAAGTGGCCACCGGTTTCACGGGCCAGCTTTTCCGAATCACAGTTGAGGTCGCAGGCACGTTCGACCAGATGGCAGCGGCCGCCTTGGAACTCGATCGCCGCGATCTTTTCAGGCGAGGTGGTGGCCGGTATCACCGCAATGAACGGCAGGCCGAGCAGGCGCGCGAAATAGGCTTCGGACACCGCCGTCGAGCCGCTGGAGGCCTCGATCACCGGTCGCCCTTCACGCAGCCAGCCATTGGCCAGCGCATACAGGAACAGCGAGCGCGCCAGCCGGTGCTTGAGGCTGCCGGTGGGATGGCTCGACTCATCCTTCAGGTACACATCGATGCCCTCGAACCCGGGCAGCGCGAGCGGGATCAGGTGGGTATCGGCGGAGCGGTTGAAATCGGCTTCGATCTTGCGGATGGCGGCGGCCACCCATTCACGCTGCGACATGGCGGGCAATCGTTGTCAGGACGGAACGGTGCGATCCGGCCATTGTACGTCGCGGTGCCGTCAGGTGCTGGCCGGTAGAATGCCCCCATCCGGCCGGCAACGGCCCTGTCTGAAGGACCTCCCCCCATGACCATTCCCGCCCTGCGCGATGTCCCCGGCGTCGCTGCCCAGGCCCCGGCCGAAACCACCGGCTTCGTGTTCAACCACACCATGCTGCGGGTGAAGGACATCACCGCCTCGCTGGACTTCTACACCCGCGTGCTCGGCTACCAGCTGATCGACAAGCGCGACTTCCCCGAGGCCCAGTTCAGCCTGTACTTCCTGGCCTATGTGCCGGCGGGCGCGGTGGTGCCGGAAGACGACAGCCAGCGCCGCGTGTGGATGGCCGGCCTGCCGGGCGTGCTGGAACTGACCCACAACCACGGCACCGAAACCCAGGACGGCGCGGTCTACCACGACGGCAACAGCGACCCGCGCGGCTTCGGCCACATCTGCGTGTCGGTGCCGGACATCGAGGCGGCCTGCCAGCGCTTCGAAGACCTCGGGGTGACCTTCCAGAAGCGCCTGACCGACGGCCGCATGAAGAACCTGGCCTTCATCAAGGATCCGGACGGCTACTGGGTCGAGATCATCGCCAACGTCTGACCCCGAAAAGGGGACGGAGGGGATTAAGCCGTTTCTGGCACTATTAGCTGGAAGCGACTTAATCCCCTCCGTCCCCTTTTTCTGTGAGGTTCGTATGGAAACGATGGAACTGCACCGTGGCCGCCTGATCGACCACATCCAGCTGGTGGTGCGTGACCTGGCCGCCAGCCGCCGCTTCTACCAGGCAGTGTTCGATACGATCGGCATCCCACTGGGCGGCGAAGGGCCAGACTTCTTCTGGGCCGACGAGCTGTTCATTTCCAGCGCCAGCAGCCGTGCCGCCGCTGGCCAGCTGACCGGCCGCCACCATCTCGCCTTCCAGGCCCGCGACAGCGCAACTGTTGATGCCTTCCACACTGCCGCGATCGCCGCTGGCGGTACCGACAATGGCGCGCCAGGCGAACGCCCCTACCACCCGGGCTACTACGGCGCCTTCGTGCTCGACCCCGATGGCAACAACATCGAAGTGGTCTATCACGGGCCGGCGAACTACAGCGCCGATTCGGTGAAGGTCACTTTCTGATATCACCGGCGCCGTGAACGAAGAAGCCGGGCAATGCCCGGCTTCTCTGCTTCCAGCGCTGCGGCCCTCAGTGGGCGGCCATGTAGATGTCCTGCAGCACCGCCTTTTCCAGTTCCAGCTCGCCCAGCAGGTTCTTCACGATATCGCCCAGGCTGAGGATGCCGACCAGGCGGGTGCCTTCGGTGACCATCAGATGACGGCGCCGCGAGTACGTCATCAACGACATGGCCTGTTTCAGCGTGGCTTCCGGCGCAATGCCCTCCAGACCGGTGGACGGCAGGCTGGAAATCACCCGGCGGCCGGCCTGCGGGCCGTCGTCGGCCAGGGTGCGCACGATGTCCTTCTCGGAAATGATGCCGACCGGGGCATCGTCCTTCATCACCACCAGCGCAGCGATCCTGTTCGCGCTCATCTTGTGGGCGGCGGCACCGATCGTGTCTTCGGCATCGATGGTGATGACAGCTTCTTTCTTGGATTGCAGGAGTTCGCGGACGTTCATTCTTGTTTCCTGGTGCAGGTCACTGAAGTCAAAAAAGTGTGCTCTTCCGATACGCCCCCTCCCCGGGAACAGACCTTTCAGCGCACGTCTGGCGCACCCGACCGCCGCTTGGAATGACTCGGCAGACGATGTGCTGCAACGCGAACGAGGCGGGTTCAATCGCTCAACCCGAACCTCGGCCAGATCGATTCTACGACTGCGACCCTCGGTCACTACCGGCATCGATAGGACAGTTCGTCGTGGGAACCAACTGACGATCCAGAGAATGGCACCGCGGCTGAAACCGCCGCTGAATACAGGCGGCTTCGCGCATTAAAGAATGATTACCTGCTGCCGACGACGGACAGAATGCCCGGCGGCTGTCCCACTTCGCACTGCGTCCGGCACAAACGAAAGGGGCCTCGCAGGCCCCTTTCGCATGCAGCATCCCACAGCTCCGGGAATGCCTTACTCCACCGTCACGCTCTTGGCCAGGTTGCGCGGCTTGTCCACGTCGGTGCCGCGTGCCAGCGCGGTGTGGTAGGCCAGCAACTGCACCGGGATGGTGTGCACGATCGGGCTGAGCACGCCGGCGTGGCGCGGGGTGCGAATCACGTGCACGCCTTCGGACGCGTTGAAGTTGCTGTCCTGGTCGGCGAACACGAACAGCTCGCCGCCACGCGCGCGCACTTCCTGCATGTTCGACTTCACCTTTTCCAGCAGGCTGTCGTTGGGGGCGATCACCACCACCGGCATGTCCTCGTCCACCAGCGCCAGCGGGCCATGCTTCAGCTCACCGGCCGGGTAGGCCTCGGCGTGGATGTAGGAAATCTCCTTGAGCTTGAGCGCGCCTTCCAGCGCGATCGGGTAATGCAGGCCGCGGCCCAAGAACAATGCGCTGCTCTTGCGCGCGAAACGCTCGGCCCAGGCAGCGATCTGCGGCTCCATGTTCAGCGCGTGCTGCACGCTGCCCGGCAGGAAGCGCAGCTGCTCCAGGTAATCCGCTTCCTGCGCCGCGTCGATGCGGCCATGCAGCTTGCCCAGCACCACGGTCAGCTGGAACAGTGCCGCCAACTGGGTGGTGAAGGCCTTGGTCGAGGCCACGCCGATCTCGGCGCCGGCGCGGGTGTAGCAGACCAGTTCGCTGGCGCGTGGAATCGCACTTTCCGGCACGTTGCAGATCGACAGCGTGTGCTTGTGGCCCAGCGATTTGGCGTACTTCAGCGCTTCCATCGTATCCAGCGTTTCGCCGGACTGCGAGATGGTCACGATCAGATGCTTGGGGTTCGCGTAGGCCGCGCGGTAGCGGTACTCGCTGGCGATCTCCACGCTGCACGGCAGGCCGGCGATGGCTTCGATCCAGTAGCGCGCGGTCAGGCCCGAGTAGTAGCTGGTGCCGCAGGCGATGATCTGCACGCCCTCGATGCCCGACAGCACCGCTTCGGCGTTCTTGCCGAACAGCTCGGCCGGGAAACCACCGGCATCGATCGCCGCCTCGATGGTGTCGCCCAGCGCGCGCGGCTGCTCGTGGATTTCCTTCTGCATGAAGTGGCGGTACGGGCCCAGCTCCAGCGATGCCAGCGACACGTCGGACAGATGCACGTCGCGCTCGACCGGCTGGTCGTGCTCGTCGAAGATGCGCACGCCATCACGCCGGATCTCGGCGGTGTCGCCCTCTTCCAGGAAGATCACCTTGCGCGTGGCCGAGATCACGGCCGAGACGTCGGAGGCGACGAAGTTCTCGCCCTCGCCCAGGCCGACCAGCAGCGGGCAGCCCATGCGCGCGCAGACGAAGCGCTCCGGCTCGGCGCGGCTGACCACGGCCAGCGCGTAGGCACCGGTCAGCTCCTTCACCGTGTGCTGCAGCGCCACCAGCAGGTCGTCGCCGCCCTTCAGGTGATGGTGGATCAGGTGCGCGATGACTTCGGTATCGGTCTGCGATTCAAACGTGTAGCCCAGCGCGCGCAGCTTCTCGCGCTGCTCTTCGTGGTTCTCGATGATGCCGTTGTGCACCAGCGCCACACCGTGGCTGATGTGCGGGTGTGCATTGGCCTCGGTGACACCGCCGTGGGTGGCCCAGCGGGTGTGGCCGATGCCCAGCACCGCATTGAAGCCCTCGGCCTCGGCCGCCGTGGCCATTTCCGACACTCGACCGGTACGACGGACGCGACGGACTTCGGGGCGCTCGGCGTGGTCGATCACCGCGATGCCCGAGGAGTCGTAACCACGGTACTCGAGCCGCTTCAGGCCTTCGATCAGTACCGGCACCACATCGCGATCGGCGATTGCACCCACGATTCCACACATGTCACGCGATTCCTTGGAGACGATCGGCGCATTCTAGCCCGCCTGCCCGGCTTCCCCCTCCTGTCCGCTTAATGAAAGTGTCCGGAAAGGTGTCCGCGGACACCCGGACACTTTCCCGAGACTCCCAACTCATTGACCTGAAAGGAAATAAAGTTGGCACGCTACGTGCTTCGTATCGGCTACCACCGTCAGGCACGCACCCGATGATCCGCGACACTTCCGCACAGGACCAGATCGTTTCCTCCGCCCCGGCCGGCACCACCCGCGCAAGCTGGCACCGCTACCGCTGGCCGGCGCTGGGCGCCATCGCGCTGCTCGCCGGCATCGGCTGGGCGGTCCATGCCTGGTCCAATGCCAGCCGCTCCTTCGACAGCAGCCGCGTGCGCATCGCCGAGGTGAAGCGCGGCGACCTGGTCCGTGACATCGCTGCCGACGGCCGCGTGATCGCCGCCAACAGCCCGATCCTGTACGCGATCTCGGCCGGTACGGTGGACCTGAAGGTCGTCGCCGGTGACGTGGTCAAGAAGGGCCAGGAGCTGGCGATCATCGACAGTCCGGAGCTGCGCAGCAAGCTGGCCCAGGAACAGGCAACGCTGGCCGGCCTGGAAGCCGAGGCCAGCCGCGCCTCGCTGGACGCGACCCTGGCCCGTGCCAGGTCACGCAAGGAAACCGACCAGGCCACCATCGAACGTCAGGCCGCCGACCGCGACCTGCAGCGCTACCAGCGCGGCTACGACGGCGGTGCGGTGCCGCAGATCGACCTGGCCAAGGCCAAGGACTCCCTGAAGAAGGCCGACATCGCCCTGGCCAATGCCACCACCGACGCGCGTCTGCAGAGCCAGGGCGCCGACCTGGATGCCCGCAACAAGCGCCTGCTGGCCGACCGCCAGAAGGCCGTGGTGGCCGAAGTGCAGCGCCAGGTCGATGCACTGACCCTGCGCGCCCCGTTCGATGGCCAGGTCGGCCAGGTCCAGGCGGTGCAGTCCACCAACCTGGCCGCCAACGCGCCGGTGCTGGGCGTAGTCGACCTGTCCAAGTTCGAGGTCGAGATCAAGGTGCCGGAGAGCTTCGCCCGCGACCTGGCGATCGGCATGCCTGCACAGCTGACCGGTGGCAACGGCCAGCCGTTCCCGGGCGAGATCAGCGCGGTATCACCGGAAGTGGTCAACGGCGAGGTCAACGCCCGCGTGCGCTTTGCCAGCGCGCAGCCGGAAGGCCTGCGCCAGAGCCAGCGGATGTCGGTGCGCGTGCTGCTCGATACCCGCAAGGATGTGCTGAAGGTCGAGCGCGGCCCGTTCGTCGAACAGGGCAACGGCATGGCCTACGTGATGGATGGCCGCACCGCCGTGCGCCGTCCGGTGGAACTGGGCGTCAGCAGCCTGGGCGAAGTGGAAATCAAGTCGGGCGTGCAGCCGGGCGACCGCATCGTGGTCTCCGGCAGCGACCTGTTCAAGGACGCCGAACGCGTCTCCGTCAACTGATACCTGATACCTGAATCCTGGAGAGAGGACACCCCATGTACATGCTCGAAATGCGTTCGGTCGCCAAGGTCTTCCGCACCGAACAGGTGGAAACCCACGCGTTGCGCTCGCTGGAACTGCAGGTCAAGGAAGGCGAGTTCGTCGCGGTCACAGGTCCGTCCGGTTCCGGCAAGACCACCTTCCTCAACATCGCCGGCCTGCTGGAAACCTTCACCAGCGGCACCTACATGCTGGACGGGCAGGATGTGAGCACGCTGGGCGATGACGCCCGCAGCCGCCTGCGCAACCAGAAGATCGGCTTCATCTTCCAGGGCTTCAACCTGATCCCCGACCTGAACCTGTTCGACAACGTCGACGTGCCGCTGCGCTACCGCAAGATGAGCACCAACGAGCGCCGCGAACGCATCGAGAAGGCGCTGACCCAGGTTGGCCTGGGCTCGCGCATGAAACACTACCCGAATGAGCTGTCCGGCGGCCAGCAGCAGCGCGCGGCCATCGCACGCGCCCTGGCCGGCAGTCCGCGCCTGCTGCTGGCCGACGAACCGACCGGCAACCTGGACACGCAGATGGCGCGCGGCGTGATGGAACTGCTGGAGGAGATCAACGCCGCCGGCACCACCATCGTAATGGTCACCCACGACCCGGAACTGGCCGCGCGTGCGCAGCGCAACGTGCACATCGTCGATGGCCAGGTCACCGACCTGGTGCGCGAGCCGGTGCTGGCCACGCCGCGCCACATCGTCGCCGTCAACGAGTGAGGGCCCGGCCATGTTCGCCTACTACGCCCGACTGGCGGTACGCAGCTTCCGCCGCAACAAGGTCCTGACCGCGCTGATGGTGGTGGCCATCGCGCTCGGCATCGGTGCCTCGATGACCACGTTGACCGTGTTCCACGTGCTGTCCGGCGACCCGATTCCCGGCAAGAGCGACCGTCTGTTCTACGTGCAGCTCGATGCCGCGACCGGCGCCTATGTCGCGGGCGAGGAACCGGAAACCCAGTTGACCCGCTTCGACGGTGAAGCCCTGCTGCGCGAGGCCAAGGGCGAGCGCCAGGCGCTGATGAGCGGCGGTGGCGGCACCATCGAACCGGACAACAGCACCCTCAAGCCCTTCAGCATCGACACCCGCTGGACCTCGGCCGATTTCTTCCCGATGTTCGAGGTGCCCATGCAGTACGGCCGCCCCTGGACGCGCGAAGACGATGAAGGCCGCGCACGCGTGGTGGTCATCTCCAAGGCGCTCAACGACAAGCTGTACCAGGGCGCCAACAGCGTGGGCCGCGACCTGCGCATGGAAGGCCAGAGTTACCGCATCGTCGGCGTGATGAAGGAATGGAGCCCGGAGCCGCACTTCTACGACCTGACCACCGGCAGCTACGGCAAGAACGAGGACCTGCTGCTGCCGATCTCCACCTCGTTCGACCTGAAGCTGGGCAGCAACGGCAACATGAACTGCTTCGGCGAGAATCCCGATGGCAACAGCTACTCGCTCAACGCACCCTGCGCGTGGCTGCAGTACTGGGTGGAGATGGACCCGGCCAAGGCCGCCGACTACCGCCGCTACCTGGAGAACTATTCGAGCCAGCAGCGCCAGGCCGGCCGCTTCAAGCACCCGCCGAACGTGCGCCTGCGCACCGTGATGGAATGGCTGGACTTCAACGGCGCGGTGCCCAGCGACGTGCGCCTGCAGCTGTGGCTGGCACTGGGTTTCCTGGGTGTCTGCCTGGTCAACACGGTGGGCCTGCTGCTGGCCAAGTTCCTGCGCCGCAGTGGAGAGATCGGCGTGCGCCGCGCACTCGGTGCCAGCCGTGGCCAGATCTTCCTGCAGTGCCTGGTGGAAGCCGGCGCGGTCGGCGTGGTCGGGGGCGTGCTGGGCATCGGCCTGGCCCTGCTCGGCCTGTTCGCGGTGCGCCAGCAACCGGTGGAGTACGCAAAGCTGGCCCACCTGGACGGCAACATGCTGCTGCTCGCGCTGGGCCTGACCCTGTTCGCCAGCCTTGCCGCCGGTTTCCTGCCTGCCTGGCGCGCCATGCAGGTCACTCCGGCCATCCAGCTCAAGTCGCAGTAAGCAACCGAACGAGGACTCCCATGGACATCCGCCCCATCCTCAGCACGCTGCGCCGGCACAAGACTGCCGCTGCCCTGATCGTGCTGGAAGTCGCACTGACCTGCGCCATCGTCTGCAACGCGCTGTTCCTGGTCAGCCAGCGCGTGGAGAAGATCAGCATGCCCAGCGGCATCGCCGAGAACGAACTGGTGATGCTCCGCGTCAGCGGCATCGGCAAGCAGACCGATGCCATGTCCCGCACCCGTGAGGACCTGGCGTCATTGCGTGCGCTTCCCGGCGTCAGCAACGTCACCATCATCAACCAGGTGCCTTTCCGCAACGGCTCGTCCAGCAGCAGCATCTCGCGGGAGATCGACCAGGAACGGCCGACCACCAATGCTTCGATGTACACCCTGTCCGAGAACGGGCTGGCCACGATGGGCATCAACCTGATCGCCGGCCGCGATTTCCTGCCCGGCGAGTACCAGAACTTCGAAGACGCCAGCAAGGGGGGCGCCAAGCAAAACGCCATCCCGGTCATCCTCACCCAGGCCACCGCCGCCAAGATGGAACCCAACGGCAGCGCGCTGGGCAAGACCTACTACATGGGCAAGCAGCCGCTGCATGTGGTCGGCATCGTCGACACGCTGAGCACGCCCAACGGCTGGAATGACAACTGGACGAACTCCATGCTGCTGCCCATGCGGCGCACCTTCGACGAGGGTGGCACCTATGTGCTGCGCACTTCGCCGGAACGCCGCCAGGAGGTGCTTGATGCGGGGGCTGCTGTACTGGAGCGCAACGACCCCAACCGGCTGATGCGCGACAAGCTGACCTATGAAGACCAGCGCAAGGACTTCTTCAAGAACGACCGCGCGATGGTTGGCCTGCTGATCACCGTCAGCGTCTCGCTGCTGGTGGTCACCGCACTGGGCATCATCGGCCTGGCCAGCTTCTGGGTGCAGCAGCGCAGCAAGCAGATCGGCATTCGCCGCGCACTCGGTGCCACCCGCGGGCAGATCCTGCGCTACTTCCAGACCGAGAACTTCCTGCTGGCCTCGCTGGGCATCGTGCTGGGCATGCTGGCGGCCTACGCGATCAATCTGGCACTGATGAACCTGTACGAGCTGCCACGCATGCCCCTGTACTACCTGCCGCTGGGCGCGCTGCTGCTGTGGGTGCTGGGCCAGGTCGCGGTGTTCGGGCCGGCCCGGCGCGCGGCAGCGGTCCCGCCCGCAGTTGCCACGCGGGGCGCGTGAGATGCGTGCCTGCCGGATGCTGTTGATGGCACTGCTGCCACTGCCGGTGCTGGCCGGCGGTGGCAGCTCGCAGACGCTGGAATGGCGCCAGGATGATGCCCGCCTGGCGCTGCGCTCGACCGAGGGCCAGGTACGGGTGGAAGCCGCGCGTCCGGAAGCCCGCTTCGGCGTGCGCAGCGGCGACCGCATCCTGCGCCTGGACGATACGGCTGTGCGGCGGATCGAGCATCTTGCCGATGCGCTGCGGCATTCCAGTGCCCCGACTGCGTACCTGTTGCTGCGCCGCGACAAACGCGAGCTCACCGTCCCGGTGGACGCCACCTCGTGGCGGCTGGCGCTGGTCGCTCCGCCATCGCCGCCACCGCCGGCACCACCGCCGCCACCAGCGCGGCGCTGAAACCAGCCCGCCCTCGTCGCCACGGCTTTGGCTATGCTTGATGGGTGGCGCCGGGCTCTCCCGGCGTATGGATACGAACACGGCTCCACCGGCGCCGCCCATCCCTTTCTGCAGAACTGCTTGATGCCTTCGATCCTGATCATCGACGACAATGCCAGCGTGGGCACCGCGCTGGACGTGCTGTTCTCCCTGCATGACATCGACACCCTGCAGGCGCAGAGCCCGGCCGAAGGGCTGGCCCTGCTCGAGTCGCAGCCGGTCGACCTGGTGATCCAGGACATGAATTTCAGCGAGGACACCACCTCCGGCGAAGAAGGCGAAGACCTGTTCGCACAGATCCGCGCGCGCCACCCGGACCTGCCGGTGATCCTGCTCACCGCCTGGACCCACCTGAGCAGTGCGGTGGACCTGGTCAAGGCCGGTGCCGCCGACTACCTGGCCAAGCCCTGGGACGACCGCAAGCTGCTGACCACGGTCAACAACCTGCTCGAGCTGTCCGAGGCGCGGCGCGAGCTGGACCGTCGCCGCAGCCGTGAGCTGCGCCAGCGCAATGCGCTGGAAGAAAAGTACGAGCTGTGTGGTGCGGTCTTCGCCGATCCGGCCAGCGAGCGCATCATCGCGCTGGCCTGCCAGGTCGCGCGCTCCGAACTGCCGGTGCTGATCACCGGCCCCAACGGGGCTGGCAAGGAGAAGATCGCGCAGATCATCCAGGCCAATTCACTGGTGGCCAAGGGCCCGTTCATCACGGTCAACTGCGGCGCCCTGCCCTCGGAACTGATCGAGGCCGAACTGTTCGGTGCCGAAGCCGGCGCATATACCGGCGCCAACAAGGCACGCGAGGGCAAGTTCGAAGCCGCCGACGGTGGCACGCTGTTCCTGGATGAGATCGGCAACCTGTCGCTGGGCGGCCAGATGAAGCTCCTGCGTGTGCTGGAAACAGGGCGCTTCGAGCGTCTTGGCTCCAATCGCGAGCGCCAGGTCAAAGTCCGCGTGGTCAGTGCGACCAATGCCGACCTGCCGGCGATGATCCGCGACGGCACCTTCCGCGAAGACCTGTACTACCGCCTCAATACGGTGGAACTGGTACTGCCACCATTGGCCGAGCGCCCGGGCGACATCGTGCCCCTGGCCGAGCGCTTCCTGACCGCCGGCGAGCCACTTTCCAGCGCCGCCACCGCGGCCCTGCAACGGCACCCCTGGCCCGGCAACGTGCGCGAACTGCGCAACGTGATCCAGCGGGCCGAGCTGCTGGCGACCGGCAACCGCATCGAAGTGGCCGACCTGAACCTGCCGCGTGCCGCACCTGCTCCGCGACCGGCACCCAGTGTCGGCAATGATCCTGACCGTGCGCGCATCGAGGATGTGCTGGCGCGCAACCACGGCGTCATCGCCCAGGCCGCCGCCGAACTCGGCCTGAGCCGCCAGGCACTGTACCGGCGCATGGACCGGCACGGCATCCCACGCGAATGAAGCGCCGCTCGTTCACCTTCCGCCTGTTCCTGCGCCTGCTGCCGGTGCTGGCGCTGGCCGCCGCGTTGCCGTGGCTGCTGGCCTACTGGATGGACCACGGCTGGGTGGTGACCACGGTGTCGGCGCTGATCCTGCTGTCGCTGATGTGGTGGACCCTGCGCCGTGCCACCGCGCCGGTACGCTCATTGATGCGCGCCTTGGCCGGCACCACCAGCAGCTACCGCGACGGCGAGTACAACTTCGGTGTGTACTGGCCGGGCAACGACGAACTGGGCGACCTGGTGCAGGCGCACCGCGAACTGGGCGACGTGCTGCGCGAGCAGCGGCAGGGCCTGGTGCAGCGCGAACTGCTGCTGGACACCATGGTGCAGAACACCCCGGTGGCGATGCTGCTGATTGCTTCCGGCGGCGATGGCATCGCCCGCGTGGTGTTCTCCAACCTGGCCGCGCGCAAGCTGCTGCATGGCGGCTGGAAGCTGGAAGGCCAGCGCCTGGAAGAGGTGCTGGAACAGGTGCCGGTGGAGCTGCGCGATGCCATCGCCCGTGGCGGCGACAGCCTGTTCGCGGTGCATGCGGAAGGCGAAGACAGCGACGAGGACGACGAACAGGTCTATCACCTCTCACGCCGATCATTCCAGCTCAACGGCCGCCCGCACGACCTGTTGCTGGTACGCCTGCTCACCGCCGAACTGCGCCGCCAGGAAGTGCAGACGTGGAAGAAGGTGATCCGGGTGATCAGCCACGAGCTCAACAACTCGCTGGCACCGATCGCCTCGCTGGCCCATTCCGGCGGCGTGCTGGTACAACGCGAGCGCTTCGATCGGCTGCCGGAGATCTTCACCACCATCGAAGACCGCGCGCGCCACCTGGAAGGTTTCATCCGGGGCTATGCGCGCTTCGCCAAGCTGCCGCAACCGCAACTGCAGACCGTGCACTGGGCGCCCTTCCTGTCCAGCCTGCGCCAGCAGATTCCGTTCGGCATGGAACGTGAACCGGACGAGGAACTGAGCAGCCGGATCGACATCGCGCAGTTCGGGCAGGCGCTGTTGAACCTGCTGAAGAACGCGCATGAAGCCGGCGCCGAAGCCGATCCGCCCAATGATGACGTGCAGGTGCAGCTGACGCGGTTGCCGCAATGGCTGCGCCTGGATGTGCTGGATCGTGGCAAGGGCATGAACGAGCAGGTGCTGCAGAACGCGCTGATGCCGTTCTATTCGACCAAGCGCAACGGTACCGGGTTGGGACTGGCACTGACCCGCGAGATCGTGGAGGCGCACGGTGGGCGGGTGTCGCTGCAGAACCGCGGTGATGGCGGGCTGTGCGTGTCGATCCTGTTGCCGGTGGGGTAAGCGGGCCGATCGGGTAGATCCACGCCATGCGTGGATGTGCCGACCAGGGTCGGCACCTACCAGACCCGCCGCATCGCCACCCGCAGGTGCATCGGAAACCCGAGCGCAGCCTCTTCGGCCATGACGGCGCGCAGGCCATCGTTCCACTCCGCCTCCGGCACTTCAACGAATCCTTCGCTGGCGTAGAAGGCTGCATTCCACGGCACATCGCTCAAGGTGGTCAGCACCGCTGCAGCAAAGCCGGTGGCCCTGGCCTGCGCCAAGGCATGCCGCAGCAATGCACGGCCATGGCCACGACGCGCGTGCGCTGGATCCACATCCATCTGCAGGACATGGAACTCGCCTGCCAGATCGCCGGCCAGCAGGTAGCCGGCAATGCCGCCGCCGGCGCCATCCACCACCCAGAGCTGTCCACGCTCACGGCCTTCCTGCAGCGTCGGCAGGTCCAGGCCGTGGCCGGCAAAGACCGGATAGGCCTCGTGGCCCCTGAGCAGTTCACCGGCACGCTGTTCGATCGCCGGCAGCACAGCCAGCTCATCGGTGCGCGGAACCCGTGGCTCAGGACTTCTTGACCGGGCGCTTCCAGCCATCGATGGTTTCCTGGCGTGAACGTGCCAGCGTCAGCTTGCCGTCCGGCGCGGTGCGGGTGATGACCGACCCGGCAGCGATGGTCGCGCCCTCGCCGATGGTGATCGGCGCCACCAGCGAGCTGTTGGAGCCGATGAAGGCGTTGTCGCCGATGGTGGTGGTCGACTTGTTCACCCCATCGTAGTTGCAGGTGATGGTGCCGGCACCGATGTTCACCTTGCTGCCGATCACCGCGTCACCCAGGTAGGTGAGATGGTTCGCCTTGCTGCCGACGCCGAGGGTGACCTTCTTGGTTTCGACGAAGTTGCCGACGTGTACGCCATCGGCCAGCACGGTACCCGGCCGCAAGCGTGCGAACGGGCCGATCTGCGCAGCACCTTCGGTCACCACGCCTTCCAGGTCGCAATGCGCGCGCACTTCGGTGCCGGGCCCCAGGTTGACGTCCTTCAGCCGGTTGAACGGACCCACGGTGACGCCGTCACCGAGCACGACGTTGCCTTCAAGAACAACGTCGACATCGATCAGCACATCGCTGCCCACGGTGACGGTGCCACGGATATCCAGGCGTGCCGGGTCGCGCACGCGCGCGCCCTGAGCGCACAGTGCACGCACCGCACGGCGCTGCCAGGCGCGTTCCAGCTGCGACAGCTGCCACGGATCATTCGCGCCCTCAGCCTCCTGTGCATCGGCGACCAGGGCCATCTCGGCCGGGGTGTACTCATGCGCGGCGAACGCGAACACATCGGTAAGGTAGTACTCGCCCTGCGCATTGCTGTTGGACAGCTGCGACAACCAGCGGCGCAGCGCGGTCGACTCTGCGGCGATGATGCCGGTGTTGATGGTGCGCACGCGCAGCTGGTCGTCGGTGGCGTCCTTCTGCTCGACGATGGAGCCCACCTTGCCCTCTGCATCGCGCAGCACCCGGCCGTAACCGGTCGGGTCATCGACATCGGCCACCAGCACTGCCAGCCGCCCCGGCTGCGCCAGCAGGTCGCGCAGGGTCTGCGCGCGGATCAGCGGCACATCGCCATACAGCACCAGCACCTGCGCGGCATCGGGCACCTGCGGCATTGCCTGCGCCACTGCGTGGCCGGTACCGAGCTGCTGGGCCTGTTCTGCCCACTGCAGGTCGGGCTGGCCGGCGAAGTACTGACGCACCGCCTCGCCACCATGGCCGTAGACCACGTGGATGGCCGCCGGCTGCAGCTCGCGGGCCGCATCGATCACGTGCGCCAGCATCGGCTGGCCGGCGATCGGCTGCAGCACCTTCGGCAGCACCGACTTCATGCGCTTGCCGGCGCCGGCGGCGAGGATGATGACGTGCAGGGCTTGGGTCATGGGAGCAGCAGTCCGTAGTTCGTTGCCGGTGATTCTAGAGCGTGGGCCGTTAACATGGGCATCCTTCCTCCTTCACCATGCCGATGAGCCTGCTCCGCCAAGGAGGCACCTACCTCGTGATCGGGCTCGTGCAGCTGCTGGTCGATTGGCTGGTGTTCGTGGTCGCCACCGCGCTGGGCATGCCGGTCGCGCCGGCCAACATCGCCGGTCGCCTGGCCGGCATGCTGCTGGGCTACTGGCTCAACGGCCGCTACACCTTTGCCGAGGCCGGTGCCGGCAAGCTGGGATGGAAGCGCTTCGCACGCTTCTTCGGGCTGTGGCTGCTGCTGACGGCAGCGAGCACGCTGCTGGTCAGCCTTGTCGACCAGGCGCTGGGCCTGCAGTACACGTGGCTGGCCAAGCCGCTGGTGGAAGGCGGGCTGGCGTGCGTGTCGTTCCTGTTGATGCGCCATGTGGTGTATCGCTGAGACGGCGGGATTCGGGATCCGGGATCCGGGATGCCGAATCGGGATCGGGATCGGGATCGGTAGAGTCGACTGTCGGTCGACTGCTCTTCCTCGATGCCACGAAAATCCCGCGCTGCGCGCGATGGTCGAGTGACAGTCGACTCTACCCAGTCGGCGCTGCCCCGCCAGCACAAACAAAAACGCCGGCACTGGGCCGACGTTCTCGTGGGTGCAGCGCGAACCTCAGTGCTTGAGATTCTTGCGCAGGCGTTCCAGGGCCTGCAGCTGGACGACGGCTTCAGCCAGCTTCTGCTGGGCTTCGGCCACTTCCATCGCTTCGCCGCGGTTGGCCAGGATGCGTTCGGCTTCTTCCTTGGCCTTGCGGACCGAGGCTTCGTCGATGTCCTGCGCGCGGATCGCGGTGTCGGCCAGCACGGTCACCACCTGCGGCTGCACTTCCAGGATACCGCCGGAAATGGCGAAATCCAGCTGCTCGCCGTTCGGCGTGGTCACCACCACCTTGCCCGGCTTCAGGCGGGTGATCAGCGGCGCGTGCTTGGGCGCGATGCCCAGTTCGCCCAGCTCACCGGTGGCCACGACCAGGGTCGCTTCGCCACGGAAGATTTCCTGCTCGGCGCTGACGATGTCGCAACGGATCGTGCTCATGCAAATCTCTTCGCTGTTCGCGGTGGCGCAATGCCACCGTGGGGGTCCACCGGCGCGGGCGGTTGCCCGGCGCCGGCGTCAGGTCGGGCAGGATCGCTCCCGCCCGTCCCGGATCAGGCCTTCTCGGCCATCTTCTTGGCCTTCTCGACCGCTTCTTCGATGCCGCCGACCATGTAGAACGCCTGCTCCGGCAGGTGGTCGTACTCGCCATCGACGATGGCCTTGAAGCCACGGATGGTGTCCTTCAGCGGCACGTACTTGCCCGGCGAACCGGTGAACACTTCGGCCACGTGGAACGGCTGGCTGAAGAAGCGCTCGATCTTACGGGCGCGCGACACGGCCTGCTTGTCCTCTTCGGACAGTTCGTCCATGCCCAGGATCGCGATGATGTCCTTCAGTTCCTTGTACTTCTGCAGGGTCTGCTGGACGCGCTGGGCGGTGTCGTAGTGCTCGTGGCCGATGACCAGCGGGTCCATCTGGCGGCTGGTGGAGTCCAGCGGATCGACGGCCGGGTAGATACCCAGCGAGGCGATCGAACGCGACAGGGTGACGGTCGAGTCCAGGTGGGCGAAGGTGGTCGCCGGCGACGGGTCGGTCAGGTCGTCCGCGGGAACGTAGACGGCCTGGATCGAGGTGATCGAGCCGTTCTTGGTCGAGGTGATGCGCTCCTGCAGGACGCCCATTTCCTCGGCCAGGGTCGGCTGGTAACCCACGGCGGACGGCATGCGGCCCAGCAGTGCCGACACTTCGGTACCGGCCAGGGTGTAGCGGTAGATGTTGTCGACGAACAACAGGACGTCCTTGCCCTTGCCGTTTTCGTCCTTCTCGTCGCGGAAGTACTCGGCCATGGTCAGGCCGGTCAGCGCGACGCGCAGGCGGTTGCCCGGCGGCTCGTTCATCTGGCCGTACACCATCGCCACCTTGTCCAGGACGTTGGAGTCCTTCATTTCGTGGTAGAAGTCGTTGCCCTCACGGGTACGCTCACCCACGCCGGCGAACACGGACAGGCCGCTGTGCGCCTTGGCGATGTTGTTGATCAGCTCCATCATGTTGACGGTCTTGCCGACGCCGGCGCCGCCGAACAGGCCGACCTTGCCGCCCTTGGCGAACGGGCACATCAGGTCGATGACCTTGATGCCGGTTTCCAGCAGCTCGGTGGCCGGGGACTGGTCTTCATACGACGGCGCAGCGCGGTGGATTTCCCAGTTGTCGCTGGCAGCGACCGGGCCGGCTTCGTCGATCGGACGGCCCAGCACGTCCATGATGCGGCCCAGGGTGCCGGCGCCGACCGGCACCGAGATGCCGCGGCCGGTGTTGACGGCAACCAGGTTGCGCTTCAGGCCGTCGGTGGAACCGAGGGCGATGGTACGCACCACGCCGTCGCCCAGCTGCTGCTGGACTTCGAGGGTGATCTCGGTGTTTTCCACCTTCAGTGCGTCGTACACCTTCGGCACCGATTCACGCGGGAATTCGACGTCGACGACCGCGCCGATGATCTGAACGATCTTGCCCTGACTCATTGCTGCATCCTCTAATGTGTGCTTTGAACGAACGCGGTCAGACTGCTGCCGCGCCGCCGACGATTTCGGAGATTTCCTGGGTGATCGCTGCCTGGCGCGCCTTGTTGTAGACGAGCTGCAGGGTGCCGATCAGCTTGTTGGCGTTGTCGCTCGCCGCCTTCATCGCAACCATGCGTGCGGCATGCTCGGAGGCGACGTTTTCCAGCAGTGCCTGGTACACCAGCGACTCGATGTAACGCGTCATCACGTGCTCGAGCACGGTCGCGGCATCGGGTTCGTACAGGTAATCCCAGTCGTGGTGAGCGACCTGCTTCTCAGCCGGCGGCAGCGGCAGCAGCTGATCGAAGCTGGCCTTCTGCACCATGGTGTTCACGAAGCGGTTGTAGACCAGGTACACGCGGTCGATCTTGCCTTCGGTGAAGGCGTCGAGCATGACCTTGATCACACCAATCAGCGATTCCAGCTTCGGCACGTCGCCGATGTGGGTCACGCTGCCGACCATGTTGACCTTCACGCGGCGGAAGAAGGTCGAAGCCTTCTGGCCGATGGTCACCAGGTCCACTTCGGCACCCTTGTCCTGCCATGCCTTGGCTTCGCCCAGCATCTTGCGGAACAGGTTGTTGTTCAGGCCGCCGGCCAGACCGCGATCGGAGGAGATCACGATGAAACCGACCCGCTTGACCTGCTCGCGCTCGACCAGGAACGGATGCTGGTAGTCGGTGCTGGCCTGGGCCAGATGACCGATCACCTGCTTCATCGCCTGCGCGTACGGACGCGAGGTCTTCATCCGATCCTGCGCCTTGCGGATCTTGGAGGCCGAGACCATTTCCAGGGCGCGCGTCACCTTGCGGGTGTTCTGCACGCTCTTGATCTTGGTTTTGATTTCGCGTCCGCTTGCCATCTCTTGTTTCCCGTGGCGCGGGGCTGATGCCCCGCGTTGTTCAACCGTTTGTCATCTGGTCCAGCGGAGCCGGAGGCTCCGCTCTACAGGACCGCGATTACCAGCTGCCGGTGGTCTTGAACTCGGCGATGCCCTTCTTGAAGGCACCTTCGATGTCGTTGTCCCAACCGCCGGTGGCGTTGACCTTGCTGATCAGCTCGCCCTGGGTGTTGGCGAAGTGGGCGTGCAGGCCTTCTTCGAACGCCAGCAGCTTGTTGACCGGCACGTCGTCGAGGTAACCCTCGTTGACGGCGTAGATCGACAGCGCCTGGTTGGCGATCGACATCGGCGCGTACTGCTTCTGCTTCATCAGCTCGGTGACGCGCTGGCCACGCTCCAGCTGCTTGCGGGTCGCTTCGTCCAGGTCCGAGGCGAACTGCGCGAAGGCAGCCAGCTCACGGTACTGGGCCAGCGAGATACGGATACCGCCCGACAGCTTCTTGATGATCTTGGTCTGCGCCGAGCCACCGACGCGCGACACCGAGATACCGGCGTTCACGGCCGGGCGGATGCCGGCGTTGAACAGGTCGGTTTCCAGGAAGATCTGGCCGTCGGTGATCGAGATCACGTTGGTCGGAACGAACGCGGACACGTCGCCGGCCTGGGTTTCGATGATCGGCAGCGCGGTCAGCGAACCGGTCTTGCCGGTGACCTTGCCTTCGGTGAACTTCTCGACGTACTCCTCGGACACGCGGGCAGCGCGCTCGAGCAGACGGGAGTGCAGGTAGAACACGTCACCCGGGTAGGCTTCGCGGCCCGGCGGACGCTTCAGCAGCAGCGAGATCTGGCGGTAGGCGACGGCCTGCTTGGACAGATCGTCGTACACGATCAGCGCGTCTTCGCCGCGGTCCATGAAGTACTCACCCATGGTGCAGCCCGAGTAGGCGCTGATGTACTGCATGGCAGCCGATTCGGAAGCGGTCGCGGCCACCACGATGGTGTGGGCCAGCGCGCCGTTCTCTTCCAGCTTGCGCACGATGTTGGCGATGGTCGACGCCTTCTGGCCGATCGCAACGTACACGCACTTGATGCCGGTGCCCTTCTGGTTGATCACCGCATCGATCGCCATGGCGGTCTTGCCGGTCTGGCGGTCACCGATGATCAGCTCGCGCTGGCCACGGCCGATCGGGATCATCGAGTCGACCGACTTGTAACCGGTCTGCACCGGCTGGTCGACCGACTTGCGCCAGATCACGCCCGGAGCAACGCGCTCCACCGGAGCGGTCAGGTCGGTGCCCAGCGGGCCCTTGCCGTCGATCGGCTCGCCCAGCGCGTTCACGACGCGGCCCAGCAGTTCCGGACCGACCGGCACTTCCAGGATGCGACCGGTGGTCTTGGCGACGTCGCCTTCGCGCAGGTGCTCGTAGTCACCCAGGACCACGGCGCCGACCGAGTCGCGCTCCAGGTTCAGGGCCAGTGCGAAGGTGTTGTTCGGCAGTTCGATCATTTCGCCCTGCATCACGTCGGCCAGACCGAAGATGCGCACGATGCCGTCGGACACGCTGGTCACGGTGCCTTCGTTGCGCGATTCCGCGGCCAGCTTGACCTTCTCGATGCGGTTCTTGATCAGTTCGCTGATTTCGGAGGGGTTGAGCGTGGTTGCCATCGTCAAGTCCTAGTGCCGGCAGCGGGGCCGGACGTTAAATGAATTCAGTTAGCGAGCGCGGTCTGCAGACGGGCCAGCTTGCCCTTCAGCGAACCATCGATGACCACGTCGCCGGCGTCGATCACGGCGCCGCCGATCAGCGAGGCATCGACCGCGGTGGTCACGTCGACCTCGCGGTTGAAGCGCTTGCGCAGCGCGACCTTGATCGCGTCCAGTTCACCGGCCGACAGTTCGGCCGCCGAGGTGACGGTGGCCTTGACCACGTGCTCGGCTTCGGCGCGCAGGGCGTCGAACATGCCGGAGATTTCCGGCAGCAGCGGCAGGCGATGCGATTCGGCCAGGATGGCCAGGAAGCGCGAGTAGGTCTCGCCGTGGGACACCGGCGCCAGCAGGGCGACGGCGTCGTCACGACCCAGCTCCGGGTTGGCGAGCAGGGCCGCCACGCGCGGGTCGGCGGCGACGTGGGCGGAGAACGCCAAGGCGTCCGACCACGGCGCGAACGCGCCTTCGTCGCGCGCGGTCGCGAACGCGGCGCGGGCGTACGGGCGGGCAAGCGTGAGGGCCTGGCTCATCCTTAGATCTCCGAGGCCAGCTCGTCGAGCAGCGCCTTGTGGGCGTTGGCGTCGATTTCGCGCTTGAGCAGCTTTTCGGCACCGGTCACGGCCAGCGCGGACACCTGCTTGCGCAGATCTTCACGGGCACGGTTGGCGGCGGCGTCGATTTCAGCCTGGGCCAGTTCTTTCTGACGGGTGGCTTCGGTGATCGCTTCGTTGCGGGCAGCATCAACGATCTGGTTGGCACGCGCATGGGCCTGATCGATGATCTCGTTGGCCTTGGTGCGGGCTTCCTTCAGCGCTTCGTTGACCTTCTCCTGCGCCTGGGCCAGATCTTTCTGGCTGCGGTCGGCAGCAGCGAGGCCTTCAGCAATCTTCTGCTGGCGCTCTTCGATCGCGTTCATCAGCGGCGGCCAGATCTTGGTCGCGATGATCCAGATCAGACCAGCGAAGGCCAGCGCCTGCGCAAGAAGGGTGAAATTGATATTCATGGTTAGCTCGATCGCTGGTTTCGGGGTGGACGCGCCGCCGAAGCGGCACATCCGGCCTTCATCCGAAACCGGGTGCATCAGCACCCGGTCGTCTCAAACCGCTGTATCAGCCGGCCAGAGCCTTGGTGACGGCGCCAGCGAAGGCAGCCGACAGCGGGTTGGCGAAGGCCAGCAGCAGGCCAACGGCGACCGAGATGATGAACGCGGCGTCGATCAGGCCGGCGGTGATGAACATGCGGACCTGCAGGACCGGGATCAGTTCCGGCTGGCGGGCGGCCGACTCCAGGAACTTACCAGCCATGATGGCCAGACCCAGACCGGCGCCCAGCGCGGCCAGGCCGATCATGATGCCGACGGCAAGGGCGGTGGAGCTCTGAATCTGCGCGAAGTTGGTCAGGACGGCGAAGTACATGGTTATCTCCAGGAACTTAAGTTGCTAAGGGTGATGAAACGGATGAAGGTTGAAACGCGTTGAAGCTTGAAACTCAGTGAGCGTCTTCCGACAGGCTCAGGTACACGATCGACAGCATCATGAAGATGAAGGCCTGCAGCGGGATCACCAGCAGGTGGAACAGCATCCAGCCGAGGCCGAACACACCACCGGCAATGGCACCGAAGAAACCGGCACCACCCAGCACCCAGATCAGCAGGAACACGATTTCGCCGCCGAACATGTTGCCGAACAGTCGCATCGCCAGCGAGATCGGCTTGCTCAGCCACTCGACGATGTTGAGGATCAGGTTGAACGGCATCATCCACTTGCCGAACGGCGCCGTCAGGAATTCCTTGATGAAACCGCCCAGGCCCTTAGACTTGAGCGCGAAGAACAGCATCAGGAAGAACACGCTGATGGCCATGCCCAGGGTGGCATTGACGTCAGCGGTCGGCACCGGCTTCCAGTAGTGCACGCCCGCCCATTCCAGCGGCTTGGCGATGAAATCGGCCGGGATCATCTTCAGCAGATTCATCAGCAGAATCCAGAAGAAGATGGTGATGGCAATCGGCGTGACCAGCTTGCTCTTACCGTGGTAGGTGTCCTTGGCCTGGCGGTCGACGAACTCCAGGCAGATCTCGACGAAGGCCTGCCACTTGCCCGGCACGCCGGCGGTGGCCTTGCGGGTCCCCAGCCAGAACGCGACAACGATCACCAGGCCCATCAGGACCGCAGTGAGGAAGGTATCGACGTGGATATGCCAGAACATACCCTCACCCTTGCCGACCGGCGCGGTCAGGTTGTGCAGGTGATGCTGGATGTAGCTGGTAGGGGTTAGAGCCTCGCCCGCCATGTGTCCGGAACCTTCAGTTAATTGAATTCTGTCAACGCCTGGCCATGGCCAGGACCTGGAACATCAAGCCGACGGCGATACCGGCCAACAGCGCCAATGCAGGCAGCTTGAAGACCAGGAACCCCACCAGCAGGACGCCGAAAACCACGACCCACTTGGCCACGATCGCAGTGATCAGGCGAGCCATCGCCGATCCTGCGGCCACCGCACCACCCCCCAGCGCCATCCTTGCCGCCACCCAGCCACCGGCCGAAATGGCCACACCGGACGCCAGCGCGCCGAGGGCATATTTCGGACCGACCAGCAGGAAGGCCAGGGCCAGGACAGCGACCGCGGCCAGCGGGTAGACCGCGGCGCGCAGCATCAGTCGCCGACCCGCATCAACGGAGTTCAGCACAGGACGTCCCGCGTGGTTGCAAGTGGAAGGCTGAGGCGGCTACAGCAGGGGGGCCTCATCGAGCCGCCAAATTATAGCAATGGGACAATTTGCGAGACAACCGCTGCCTGTTCATCCCCGGAAGCCGCAAGTTGCGGTAACGGTTACATTTTTGCGTACCACCCGGGGGACAATGACGTCCGCATGATGCTGCACCGCAGTATTGAACTGTGGTCGCAGGCGAGGAACTTTCGCCGGATGCGCGGGTCCGATGTTTCGACCTGCCTGCAGCATCCTCGTCGGCTCCACCCCGCAGGTCCCACGATGGCCCCGAAGCCCGTCTCCGGGGCCATCTTTTTGCATCGTCGCGACAGCACTGAACCGTGCACATGCCGTGGACCATACGTTCACGGATGGTGGACGGGCCTGTCCCGCACAGTGGTCTTCATTCTGATGAACCACTGCAAGGACTCTTCGATGCGCCCCGTACCCACCCTGCTCGCTCTCTCCCTGCTCGCCGCCGGCGCCTCGTTCGCCACCGCCGCCCACGCCGCCGAAGGCGACGACCGCTTTGCCCTGCGCCTGGGTGCGATGAACATCGACTCGGACAACACGCTCCGCGGCAAGACCAATGTCGCCGGCCAGGACATCGGCTTCTCCGAGGACTTCAAGCTGGGTGGCAAGGAGTGGGAGCCGCGCATTGACGGCATGTTCCGCATCAGTAACCGCCAGCGCCTGCTGTTCAACTATTTCAAGTACGACAAGGATCGCCGCGAGACCCTCGGCCAGGACATCTCCTTCGGTGACGTCAACGTGCCGTCCGGCAGCTTCGTCAAGGGCGAACTGAAGTACCAGGTGGCCAGCCTGGTCTATGACTACTCGGTGGTGGACACCGATACGTTCGACCTCGGCCTGCAGCTGGGTGCCGAGTACGCCAAGGTCAGCACCAAGGCCTACGCCGATCTGGGCACCGTGTACGAAGGCCAGTTCCTCAACGAGAAGACCGACGGCGTGGCGCCGGTGGTCGGTGCGCGATTGAGCTTCACCCCGTCCGAGAAGTGGATGATCACCCTGCAGGGCCAGTACCTCAACACGCGCTGGGGCAGCTTCGATGACTACAAGGGCGATCTGAGCCGCGCCAACGCCATCGTCGATTACCGCTTCACCAAGAACTTCGGTGTGTTCGCCGGCTACGACTGGTTCAAGCTCGATGCGGACAAGAAGGGCAGCGACGGCACCATCGGCCTGAAGCAGGAATTCAAGGGCCCGGTGGCCGGCGTCAGCTTCGTGTTCTGATCCCTCGTCCCTTCCACGCTCTCTCTCTCCTGGCGCGGCCTCCGGAACATCGGGGCCGCGCTTTTTTGTGGCATCGTCGAGCAGAGAAGCAGGTTGGTCGAGCGCGGGGGGAGAGGGGTTTGCGTGCGAATGTCCCCCGGCGCCGGCCTGCGGCCGTCACCTCCTCCTTTACTTCGCACGCAAGCTCCTCTCCCCCCGCGTGTCAGGCATCCGGGCGGCTTTGGCACTGGCTCTTACTATCCGCAAGCCGAGCCGCTGCGCGGGTGGCAGGCGTTTGGACAAAGTAAAGGAGGAGGCGACCGCCACAGGCGGGCGACGGGGGACATTTGTCCAAATGCCTGCCACCCGCGCTGCGGCCCGAACGCTCGCAATGAGAGTGATCGAGGCTCAACAAAAAAACCCCGGCAAATGCCGGGGCTTTTCATTTGGAACGGCGCAGGCGCCTTACTTCTTCTTCGGCATGTACAGATCGGTGATCGTGCCGTCGTAGATTTCCGAGGCCATCGCCACCGATTCGCTCAGCGTCGGGTGCGCATGGATGGTGTGGCCGATGTCTTCGGCTTCGGCACCCATCTCGATCGCCAGGCCGATCTCGGCCAGCAGGTCACCGGCATGCACGCCGACGATCGCGCCGCCGATGATGCGGTGGGTCTCCTCATCGAAGATCAGCTTGGTGAAGCCCTCGGTGCGACCGATGCCGATCGCGCGGCCACTGGCGGCCCACGGGAACTTGGCCACGCCGACCTTCAGGCCCTTGGCCTTGGCTTCGGTCTCGGTGACGCCGACCCAGGCGATTTCCGGGTTGGTGTAGGCCACCGACGGAATCACCCGGGCCACCCACTCCTTCTTGTGGCCAGCGGCCACTTCGGCGGCCAGCTTGCCTTCGTGCGTGGCCTTGTGGGCCAGCATCGGGTTGCCGACGATGTCGCCGATGGCAAAGATGTGCGGCACGTTGGTGCGCATCTGGCGGTCGACCGGGATGAAGCCTCGCTCGGTGACCTGCACGCCGGCCTTCTCGGCATCGATCTTCTTGCCGTTCGGCGAACGCCCGACGGCCACCAGCACACGGTCGAACGTGCCTTGCGCCAGCGCCGGCGACTGGCCTTCCTCGGCCGCTTCGAAGGTCACGGTGATGCCCTTGGCATCGGCGGTGACGCCGGACGCCTTGGTCTTCAGGTGCACGTCGATGCCCTGCTTCTTCAGGCGGTCGGCCAGCGGCTTGACCAGGTCCTTGTCGGCGCCCGGCATCAGCTGGTCCATGAACTCGACCACGGTGACCTTGCTGCCCAGCGCGCTGTACACGGTGGCCATTTCCAGGCCGATGATGCCGCCGCCGACGACCAGCAGCGAGCCCGGCACTTCGGCCAGCTCCAGCGCGTCGGTGGAATCCATCACGCGCTTGTCGTCCCACGGGAAGTTCGGCAGCTTCACCGCCTGCGAACCAGCGGCGATGATGCACTTCTGGAAGCGCAGCAGCTGGGTGCTGCCGTCTGCGGCGGTGATCTCCAGTTCGTTGGCAGAGATGAACCTGCCGACGCCCTGCACGTTGCGGACCTTGCGCTGCTTGGCCATGCCGGCCAGGCCCTTGGTCAGCTGGTTGACAACCTTTTCCTTGTACTGGCGCAGCTTGTCCAGGGTGATGGTCGGCTTGCCGAACTCGACGCCGAAATCGCCGGCGTGGGCCACTTCGTCGATGACCGCGGCGGCGTGCAGCAGCGCCTTGGACGGAATGCAACCGACGTTGAGGCAGACGCCGCCGAGGCTGGCGTAGCGCTCGACCAGCACCGTATCCAGGCCGACGTCGGCGGCGCGGAAGGCGGCGGTGTAGCCGCCCGGGCCGGAGCCCAGCACGACCATTTCGCATTCGATGTCGGCCGGCTTGCCACTGGACAGCGCCGGCTTCGGTGCCACCGGCTCGGCCGGGGCGCGGTGCGAGGGGGTCACCGGCGGCTTGCTGGCCGGAGCGGCCGCAGCCGGAGCCGGCGCAGCGGCCTTGGCCGGGGCATCGGCGGCGCCTTCAGCGTCCAGCACCACGACCACGGCGCCTTCGGACAGGGTGTCGCCCAGCTTGACCTTGATTTCCTTGACCACGCCGGCCGCCGAGGACGGCACTTCCAGGGTGGCCTTGTCCGACTCCAGGGTCACCAGGCCCTGGTCCTTCTTCACCGTGTCGCCGACGGCGACCAACACTTCGATCACCGGCACATCGCTGTAATCGCCGATGTCGGGAACCTTGACTTCAATCGTGGCCATGGTGGTTTTCCTTGTGCCCGGCCGGCATGGCCGGCGGGCTGTCACTGCATCTGTTCACGCGGCCGCGCCAGGGGCAGCGGCCGCACGGTGGGGGCGAAGCGATGCCTTACAGCAGCACGCGGCGCATGTCGGCCAGCACCTGCGACAGGTACGTGGTGAAGCGTGCGGCCAGGGCGCCGTCGATGACGCGGTGGTCGTAGCTCAGCGACAGCGGCAGCATCAGCTTCGGCGCGAATTCCTTGCCATTCCAGACCGGCTGGATGGAGGACTTGGACACGCCCAGGATGGCCACTTCCGGCGCATTGACGATCGGAGTGAACGCGGTGCCGCCAATGCCGCCCAGCGAGCTGATCGAGAAGCAGCCGCCGCTCATGTCGGCCGGGCCCAGCTTGCCGTCGCGCGCCTTCTTGGCCAGCTCGCCGGTTTCCTGCGCGATCTGCACCACGCCCTTCTTGTCCACGTCGCGGATGACCGGCACGACCAGGCCGTTCGGCGTATCGGCGGCAAAACCGATGTGGAAGTACTTCTTCAGGGTCAGGTTTTCACCGCTGGCATCGAGCGAGGCGTTGAACTCCGGGAACTTCTTCAGCGCCGCGGCGCTGGCCTTGATCAGGAAGGCGAGCATGGTCAGCTTGATGCCGGCCTTCTCGTTCTCCTTGTTCAGTGCCACGCGCAGGCCTTCCAGGTCGGTGATGTCGGCCTGTTCGAACTGGGTGACGTGCGGGATCATCGCCCAGTTGCGGGCCAGGTTCGCGCCGGAGATCTTCTTGATGCGCGACAGCGGCTGGACTTCGGTCTCGCCGAACTTGCTGAAGTCGACCTTCGGCCACGGCAGCAGGTTCAGACCACCACCGGCGGCGACGGCAGCACTACCGGCAGCCGGCGCGCCACCGCTGAGCGCGGCCTTGACGAACTTCTGCACGTCAGCCTTGGTGATGCGGCCGCCCTTCTCGGTGCCGTTGATCTGCAGCAGGTCCACGCCGAGCTCGCGGGCGAACACGCGCACCGCTGGGGTGGCGTACGGCACCTTGGCCGGCAGCACGCCATCGGCGTTGAACTGTACCGGCGGGCTGGACGGGGTGCCGGCCGAGGCGATCTCACGGGCCGCCAGCTTGTCCGGCTGCGCCGGCACAGCGACCGGCTCGACCTTGGTGGCGGTTTCGGCGGCGGCCGGGGCAGCAGCAGCGGCGGCCTTGCTCGGGGCCGGCGCCGCAGCACCCTCGGCCTCGATGATGGCGACCACGGCACCCTGCGACAGGGTGTCGCCCACCTTGACCTTCAGTTCCTTGACCACGCCAGCGACCGAGGACGGCACTTCCATGGTCGCCTTGTCGCTTTCCAGCGTCACCAGGCCCTGGTCCTTCTTGACCGTGTCGCCCACGGCGACCAGCACCTCGATGACCGGGATGTCGGTGTAATCGCCGATGTCCGGCACCAGCGCTTCCACTGCGCCACCGCTGGCGGCCGCAGCGGCCGGCGCAGCAGCGGCCGGGGCCGGCGCGCTCTGGGTGGCGGCAGCCGGGGCAGCGGACTTGGCCGGTGCCGGTGCGGCGGCGGCCGGCGCGGCGGCTTCGCCTTCGGCCACTTCGATCAGCGCCACGACCTTGCCTTCGGACAGGCTGTCGCCGACCTTGACCTTCAGTTCCTTGACCACGCCTGCCACCGAGGACGGCACTTCCATGGTCGCCTTGTCGCTTTCCAGCGTCACCAGGCCCTGGTCCTTCTTGACCGTGTCGCCGACGGCGACAAGCACCTCGATTACCGGGATATCGCTGTAGTCACCGATATCGGGGACAAGTGCTTCCTTGATTTCGGCCATGGGGATAACTCCGGCAATCTGGTGTAGGGAAACGTCTATTGTGCGGCCAGCGGGGTCCAGCGCCAACCGTTACAGGTGTTTTCAGTACGCACGCAGCCGGGACAGGCTGTTGCCCACGGGTCCCGGCCGCGACCAGTCGGTAGCGTATTGTCCGGACGATGTCCGCTTCATGTCGCCAGTGCGTCTGCAACCGGCTGCCAGGCCTGGCGCAGGCGCGGCAACGACCACGCCGCATTGGCCGGGCTGGTCGAGGGCAATGCAACCACCTGTGGCGGGGCCTCCAGCCGCGGCAGCACCCAGCGCTGGAACGCCTGCCATGATGCACCGCCGTTGCAGCCGATCAGCGTCAGCTCAGGCAACGTGGCGATCAGTTCCGGCAGTGCATTGGCCACTTCCGTGCCACGCACGATGTCCGCATCCAGGCTGCCTCGACGCTCGCAGCGACCGATCACATCCCACAGACCGATGCCCGCGGCATTCAATGCCTGCAGCCGCGCGGCGTAGGCCAGATCCGCGTCGAAACCACAGATGTCGGCCATCAGCGGCCAGAAGCGGTTGCGCGGATGGGCGTAATAGCGCTGCTCCTGCAGGGACGCCACGCCCGGCATCGAGCCCAGCAGCAGCACCCGGCACTCCACGTTCACCTGCGCTTGCAGGCCGATGCACAACGTTGCTGCACTCACATCTTCTCCAACTGCATGAATGTCCCCGGGAGCCAAAGACCCCATGAATAAAGGCGTTCCGTACCCGTCGCTGAACAAGGAAAACTATTTTTTAACGTGCGTCGGATTCGATTCATGTTGAGGCGACTACGGTGTGCTCGCCCCGCGACCGGGGGCCCAAAACAAGAAACATTAGGAGATACCCCCATGCGCTCCATCCGTATCCTCAGTCTCGCCCTGCTGACCTCCGCCGCCTTCGCGCCGGCCGCTTTCGCCCAGGACAGCAGCAGCACCGACACCGCGTCGGGCAAGCATTTTGCCGTTGTTGGCGGCATCTCGCTGCTGGAACCGAAGAACGACCCGATCTCCGGCGTGAAGAAGACCGATGGTGGTCCGGCGCCGACCGTCAGCTTCAGCTACTACATCAACGACAACTGGGCCGTTGAACTGTGGGGCGCCGCTGACAAGTTCGACAACAAGTTCAAGGGCCCGAACAACGCCCGCCTGGGCTCGGTCGAGCAGCAGCCGGTCGCGCTGAGCGGCCAGTACCACTTCGGCCAGGCTGACAACGTGTTCCGTCCGTTCGTGGGCGTCGGCTACTACCAGTCGAGCTTCAGCAACGAGAAGCTGGGCAACGGCGCTGACACCGACATCCGCTTCAAGGATGCCAAGGGCGTGATCGGCACCGTCGGCGTCGACATGAACATCAACTCCACCTGGTTCGCCCGTGCCGACGCCCGCTACATGCGCGCCCGCCCGGACATCAAGGTGGGCGGCGAGAAGATCGGCGAAGCCAAGATGGATCCGTGGACCGTCGGCTTCGGCATCGGCGCTCGCTTCTGATCCAGGCTGCACCTGCTTCACTGATGCAACGCGACGGGCCCTTCGGGGCCCGTCGTCGTTTCCGTCACCGGCGTTCTGTAGAGTCGAGCCCATGCTCGACTGCTTTTTTGTAGAGTCGAGCCAAGCCCCCTATCCCGAGTCGAGCGGCGGGCTCCGCGCGCATTGCGATGCGTGACGTTCAATGGCGCCCACGGTCAATGGTGGCGCGGCGCGGCTCGGCTCTACACAAACAGGGTGCGAAGGCGCGATGGAGGAAGTCGACCTGCTGGTGATCGGTGGCGGCATCAACGGTGCCGGCATCGCCCGTGACGCCAGCGGCCGCGGCCTGCGCGTGCTGCTGTGCGAGCAGCACGACCTGGCCGCGCATACCTCCAGTGCCAGCAGCAAGCTGATCCACGGCGGCCTGCGCTACCTGGAACAGGGCGAGCTCGGGCTGGTGCGCAAGGCGCTGGGCGAACGAGAGGTGGTACGCCGGCTGGCGCCCCATCTGGTCCATCCATTGCGCTTCGTGCTGCCGTGGCAGCCCCATCTGCGCCCGCGCTGGATGCTACGCGTGGGACTGTGGCTGTATGACCACCTGGGCCGTCGCAGCCCGGCATTTCCCGCCTCGCGCGCCCTGGACCTTCAGCGCGATCCGCTCGGCCCCTGGCTCTCCCCGGATCTACGGCAGGCCTTCAGCTACGCCGACGCGCAGGTCGATGACGCGCGACTGGTGCTGCTCAACGCCCTGGATGCCGCGCAGCGGGGCGCACAGGTGCGTGTGCGCACCCGCTGCATCGACCTGCAGCCCTTGCAGGGCCGGTGGCAGGCCGTGCTGGAATCCGCTGATGGCCAGCAGCAGGTGACCGCGCGCGCCGTCGCCAATGCGGCGGGGCCGTGGGCCGGCGACCTGCTGGAACGGATGGAGGCACGCAGCGGCGGCTCCGCGCTGCGGCTGGTACAAGGCAGCCACATCGTCCTGCGCCGGCCCTGGCCCGATGACAGCGCGTGCCTGCTGCAGCAACCCGATGGACGCGTGGTGTTCCTGCTGCCCTTCGCCCATGACCACCTGCTGGTTGGCACCACCGACACCGACTATCGCGGCGACCCGGCGCGCTGCAGCGTGCTGCCTTCAGAGGTGGCGTACCTGTGCGAAGCGGCCAATCGCTACCTGCATGAACCCATCGCGCCGGAAGATGTGGTCTGGCAGTTCGCCGGTGTCCGCCCGCTGCTGGCTGATCCCGATCCGCGCGCGGCAAGACTCAGCCGCGATTACCGCCTGCAGCTGCAGGTGGACCCGGCACCGGCACTGCATGTGCTGGGCGGCAAGCTGACCACCTACCGGGTGCTGGCCGAGGAAGCGCTGGAGCTGCTGCGGCCCGCCCTGCCGCAGATGGGAGCGGCGTGGACAGCAAACGGAGACCCGCTGCCAGGCAGCGACTGGGGCGACGCCGCGCAGGCGGGCGCGCATCTGCAGGTATCGGCACCATGGTTGCCCGCAGGTATCGCGCGACGCTGGGCCGGGGCCTATGGCAGTCGCAGTGCGGAACTGCTGCAGGGGGTACGGGGCCTGCACGATCTTGGCGAGGGGTTTGGCGGCGGTCTGCATGCCCGGGAAGTGGTCTTTCTACGCGAGCATGAGTGGGCGCGCACTGCCGAGGACGTGCTGTGGCGAAGGAGCAAGCTGGGGTTGCGGCTGGACGCTGCGCAGGTGACACGGCTGCAGGCGTGGATGGAGCGATCCACCGCGTAGGGCCGAGCCATGCTCGGCCGCATTGTGCAGCTGCAGGCGGGTATGGCCCGACGGTTTCCGCGTACAGCAGCCGAGCACGGCTCGGCTCTACAGAAAGCTGAGGTACGTTACCCTGACCGTTCTACCGGAGACGCTGCATGACGCCCCGCTACGTGCTGGCCATCGACCAGGGCACCACCAGTTCGCGCGCGATCCTGTTCGACCGTGCCGGCGACATCATCGGCAGCGCGCAGCGCGAGTTTGCACAGATCTTCCCGCAACCCGGCTGGGTCGAGCATGACCCGCGCGAGATCCTCACCAGCGTCTATGCCACGCTGACCGAACTGCTCAGCCGCGGGCAGATCGACCCGCGTCATATCGCCGCACTGGGCATCACCAACCAGCGCGAAACCACCGTGGTCTGGGACCGTGCCACCGGCCAGCCGATCCACAACGCCATCGTCTGGCAATCGCGGCAGAGCCACGCCATCTGTGAACGACTGAAGTCCGAAGGCCATGAAGCGCTGATCCGCGAGCGGACCGGCCTGCTGATCGATGCCTATTTCTCTGCGACCAAGGTGCGCTGGATCCTCGACCACGTGGAAGGTGCGCAGCAGCGCGCCGAACGTGGCGAGCTGCTGTTTGGCACCATCGACAGCTGGTTGGTGTGGAACCTCAGCGGTGGCCAGGCGCATGTGACCGACTACAGCAACGCGGCGCGCACGCTGTTGTTCAACATCCACACGCTGGACTGGGATGACGATCTGCTGGCCCTGCTCGACATCCCGCGCGCGATGCTGCCGCAGGTGCGCGACTCCAGTGCGGTGTATGCACACACCCGGCCGCAGTTCTTCTTCGACCACCCGATCCCGATCGCCGGCATCGCCGGTGACCAGCAGGCGGCACTGTTCGGCCAGGCCTGTTTCCAGCCGGGCATGGTCAAGAACACCTATGGCACCGGTTGCTTCATGTTGATGCATACCGGCGCGCAGGCGGTGCGGTCGCGCAACGGCCTGCTGACCACCATTGCCTGGGGCCTGGACGGGCGCGTGGAGTATGCGCTGGAAGGGTCGATCTTCATCGCCGGCTCGGTGGTGCAGTGGCTGCGCGACGGACTGCGCATGATCGAACGTGCCAGCGACAGCCAGGCACTGGCCGCGCAGGTGCCCGACAGCGGCGGCGCCTATCTGGTGCCGGCGTTTGTCGGCCTGGGTGCGCCCTATTGGCGCAGTGATGTGCGCGGTGCGATGTTTGGATTGACCCGTGGCACGCGCAAGGCGCACTTCGTGCGCGCCGCGCTGGAAGCGATGGCCTACCAGACCCGCGACGTGCTCGATGCAATGCAGTCCGATGCAGGTATCGCGCTGACCGAACTGCGCGCCGATGGCGGTGCGATCGGCAACGACTTCCTGGCCAGCTTCCAGGCAGACATCCTCGGTGTGCCGCTGCTGCGGCCGCGGTTGACCGAAACCACCGCGCTCGGTGCGGCTTATCTGGCCGGCCTGGCCGTCGGGTTCTGGTCCAGCCGCGAACAGATCGCTGCACAGTGGGGCCTGGACCGGCGCTTCGAGCCACAGATGGAGGTGTCCCGGCGCGAGAAGCTGTATGCGGGATGGCAGCAGGCGGTTGCCGCCACCCTCGCCTTCCACGTCGATTGAAACTGCAATGCCCTGCCCTGCTGCGGCACGTGGAGTGACACTGTAGAGCCGAGCCATGCTCGGCTGCCGCTGGCGAAATGCCGGAAACTGCAGAGCCGAGCGTGGGCTCGGCTCTACAGGGAAGGCAGTGTCGACCAAGGTCGACACCCACCATTCAAATCAACAGATCAGCCGCAATCAGAACGCCGGCAGCACCGCGCCCTTGTACTTGGTCTCGATGAAGGCCTTTACCTGCGGGCTGGTCAGGGCCTTGGCCAGCTTCTGCACACGGGCGTCGTCCTTGTTGTCCGGGCGCGCGACCAGGAAGTTCACGTACGGCGAATCCTTGCTCTCGATCGCCAGCGCATCCTTGGTCGGGTTGAGGCCGGCGTCCAGCGCGTAGTTGGTGTTGATCAGGGCCAGATCGACCTGGTCCAGCACGCGCGGCAGCATCGCCGAGTCCAGCTCGCGGAACTTCAGGTTCTTCGGGTTGGCGGTGATGTCACGCTGGGTCGACAGCGCGTTGGCCGGGTCCTTCAGTTCGATCACGCCGGCCTTGTGCAGCAGGATCAGCGCGCGGCTGTTGTTGCTCGGATCGTTCGGGATCACCACGTCGGCACCGTCGCGCAGCTCGGCCAGCGACTTGACCTTGCGCGAGTACGCACCGAACGGCTCGATGTGCACGCCGATCACCTTCACCAGGTCGGTCTTGCGGTCGCGGTTGTAGGCATCCAGGTACGGCTCGGTCTGGAAGTAGTTGGCGTCCACCTGCTTCTGCACCAGCTGGTCGTTGGGCTGCACGTAGTCGTTGAATACGCGCACGTCCAGGTCCACGCCTTCCTGTTTGAGGATCGGCTTGACCACCTCGAGGATCTCGGCATGCGGCACGGCCGTGGCGGCCACCACCAGCTTCTGCGAGGGCTCGCCGGACTTGCCGCAGGCGGTCAGGGCCAGCGCAGCGGCGAGCAGGGACAGCAACAGGGTCTTCTTCATGGGGGACGGGGTTCTCGGGGGGAGTGTCAGGATTTTTCGTAGTTGCTCAGGGCCAGCTCAAGCAGCGCCTTGGCCTGCTCGCGCAGCATGATCGGCTCGATGATCTCGGCATCCGAACCATAGTGCAGCACGTCCATCAGCAACTCACGCGAGACGCTGTACGGCACCTTCAGTTCGTAGCGGCCATCGGCCAGGAAACGACCCTGCTGCTTGGAATGCCAGTGCTCGTCGGCCACCCAGCGCGCAGCCTTGGCGCTGAACAGGATGGTCGCCCAGCCCTTCGGCGCACCCGAAAAAATGCCATAGCTGGCGCCGAGCTGCTCGTCCAGCTCGCTGTCTGCGACATCGCGGGCGGCACTGTCGATTACCCGTGCCTTGTGGATGCGGTCCACCGCGAAACTGCGCAGCGCCTCGCGGTCATGGTCCCAGGCGTCCAGGTACCAGTTGTCGCGGTAGTGGGTGAGGCGCTGCGGCGAGACGGTGCGCTTGGTCGGCTCATCGGTGGAGCGGGCGCGGTACTCGAACGCCAGCTGGCGGCGCTCCAGCACCGCCGAGGCCACGCTGCGGAAGCTGCCTTCGTCGAACTTGCGGCCACGGTGCGGAATCACCCGCACGCGGTCGACCGGCCAACTGGAAACACCGGCCTGCGCCGCCAGCAGGCTCTCGATGCGCTGCTGCAGCGGTGCCAGCACCGACGACAACACGCCACCGCCGGTGCGCGCCAGCAGGTGTTGCGAGGCCAGCAGGGCATGCAGCTCCTCCGAGCTGAGCCACAGGCCGGGCAGCTCGAAGCGGTCGCTCTCGTCGGCCTGGTAACGGAAGCCCGCCTCGCCGTCGCCCTCGATCGGTGCCATCAGCGCATCGCGCAGGAAGGCCAGGTCGCGGTAGACGGTGGCACGGGAACAACCGAGCTTGTCCTGCAGGGTCGCCACCGTCACCGGATAGCGCGCGGACTTGAGCAGACGATGCAGGGCGGTGATGCGTTCGTATCGGTCCATACCCCCGATTATGTCCGAGTCGCGGGTCTTGTGTGGGACGTTTGGGCTATCGTGGTCGCCCCCACCCCATGGAATGCCCGATGCGCCGGTTGCCTGCCCTGTTCCTGCTGGCCTGCCTGCTGCTGGCTGCCTGCGATCGCGCGCCGGCGCCGGCGGGCACCGAGGCCCCGGTACCCGCCGCCGATCCGGCACAGGCGGTGCTGGGCGCCAGCCAGCGTTTCGCCGCCCTGCGCAGCTTCCACGCCGAACTGGAGGTGCTGGGCGCGCCGCAGCCGGTACGCAGCGCCATGGACTTCGTTGCACCCGACCGTTTCCGGGTGGAGACCCCGGCCGGGCCGCAGACCATCATCGGCGACACCCTGTTCCTGCAGGCCGACGGTGCGATCCGCCAGGTGCCGGCCCCTCCCGGCCTGCTCGAGCAGTGGCGCAACCCGCTGCCGGCCGACGCCCTGCCCGCCGACCTGAAGGCCGAAGACCTCGGCCGCCAGGCGCTGGACGGGGTCGAGACCCGTCACTACCGGCTGCGCGGCAGCCAGCCCGGCGAACGCCTGGAGTACTGGGTGGACGCCCAGGGCCTGCCACGCCAGATCGTGCGCAGCGGCAGCAGCAATGGCCGCAGCTTCCAGCTCCGCCTGCGCTATTCGCGCTTCAACGACCCCGCATTGCGTGTCGATCTGCCCTGAATAGGCGATCGCGGCAACGTTCGCTGAAGCACGCTTTGGATCGATTCGGACCGCCATCACGCTTCCAGTATCATCACCGGCTGTTAACCGTTCCGGAGAAGCCTCGATGTCCCTGCGCGTGTCCCTGCTGATCCCCCTGCTGCTGTGTGCACCGCTCGCATACGCGCAGGATGCCTCCGAACTGGCGGCGATGTCCTCGCCGTGGAGTGGCAGCGGCGGCGAGCTCGGCTTTGCCTCGGCACGTGGCAACAGCAGCACCGAGAGCTTCAACGGCCGCCTGCGCCTGCGCTACACCGACGGCGACTGGGTGCACAGCATGGACCTGTTCGGCCTGCGCTCCAGCTCCAAGGTGACCGAGACCAACGACGACGGCACCACCACCCGCCGCAGCAACACCACCGCCAACCGCTACACCGGCAGTGCGGGCAGCGCACTGCAGCTGGGCGAGCACCGCCAGCTGACCGCCACGGTGCGTACCGAGCGCGACGACTTCGCCACCTACGACCGCCAGAGCTCGTTCGGTCTGGGTTACGGCACCCGCCTGTGGAACACCGAGCGCTTCTCGTTCGACGCGCAGATCGGCCCCGGCGTGCGCCGTACCCACAGCACCGAGGATGACCGCACCCGTACCGGCATGATCGGCCGTGGCTTGTTCGACCTGAAGTACTCGCTGACCGACAACACCGACCTGGTGAACACGCTGCTGGTCGAGTCCGGTTCGTACAACACCTTCGGCCAGAACGACTTCGGTGTCTCGGTGAGCATGAACGAGCACCTGGCGCTGAAGGCCGGTTGGCAGGCGCGTTACAACAGCGACGTCGCTGTCGACAAGCGCAAGACCGATACGCTGACCACGATGAACGTGGTCTACAAGTTCAAATAAGCAGAACGGGCGCCCAGGGCGCCCGTTCTTCTTTCGGTAGTGCCGGCCGCTGGCCGGCAACTGCACTCAATCGGGGCAAGAGGTTGCCGGCCAGTGGCCGGCACTACCCGCGATGGCTCAGACGTTCAGCAGTTCGCCAGCACCATCGTCCAGCAGCAGCCTCGCCACCTGCTGGCCCAGCGCCTCCGGATCCCGGGCCGGGCCCACCGCTTCGGCACGCACGGCGCGGCCATCACTGGCGCTGCCGACCAGGCCCTGCAGGTGCAGGTCGTCGCCCTGCCACTGCGCGATCGCCGCCACCGGCACGTGGCAGCTGCCATGCAGCGCACGGTTCATCGCCCGCTCGGCTTCCACGCAGGCGCGCGTAGCAGCGTCATCAAGCGTGGCGAACAGCGCCATCAGGCGCGTATTGCCTCCGTCGCACTCTACCGCCACCGCGCCCTGCGCCGGCGCCGGCAGCCATTGTGGCGGCTGCAGGCGTGCGACGATGCGCTCGCCCAGGCCCAAGCGCTCCAGGCCGGCCACGGCCAGCACGATGGCGTCGTAGCCACCGTTGTCGAGCTTGGCCAGGCGGGTGTTGACGTTGCCGCGCAGATCCAGCAGTTCGAGGTCCGGGCGCAGCGCGCGCAGCTGGGCCTGGCGGCGCAGCGACGACGTGCCGACCCGCGCGCCGATCGGCAACGCGTCCAGCGAGGCATACAGGTTGGAGACGAAACCATCGGCCGGGTCGTGCCGGGTCAGCATCGCCGGCAGTGCGAAGGGCGCGTCCAGTTCCATCGGCACATCCTTCAGCGAGTGCACGGCGCAGTCGGCCTCACCCCGCAGCATGGCCAGCTCCAGTTCCTTCAGGAACAGGCCCTTGCCACCGATGGCGGCCAGCGAGCGGTCCAGCACCTCGTCACCGCGGGTGCTCATCGGCACCAGTTCCACATGCAGGCCAGGGTGGGCCTGGCGCAGGCGGTCGGCGACGTGTTCGCTCTGCCAGAGGGCGAGCGGACTCTTGCGGGTAGCGATGCGGACAGTTTCCATCCGGTCATTATCGCGCCTTCGGCGCGGATACGGCCAACGGCGGAGCCCCTCGTGGCTGGTGCATCGGCTGGATCTATCGCGCTTGGCCGGGCGGGGTGGGTTCGCGGGGGACGCCGTGAATCCGTCCGTGGAGGCTTGGCCGCGGCATCCATGCCGCGGACACCCCCGCGAACCCACCCCGCCCGGCCTTTGACAGTTTCCGTGTGCGCCAGCCACGGAAGATCAAAAAAAAAAGAGTGCAGAAGCAAAGGCAACAGCCGACGGCTTCCGGGGTCAGATCCCTTTTCCGCAGGAAAAGGGATCTGACCCCTCTTCCCCCCTCGATAACAACAATGCCCTTGCCGTCCGTCACCGGGAAATTCGCGAGGGTGAGGCGGGATGGGCGGGCGGGACCGTTGGCGCCATGGGCCCGAGGCATGCCTCGGGCGGGTTGGGCAGGACGCCCAACCCCGGTCTTGCCGTGTGCGCAGGACAGCGCACACGAGCAAGGCGCCATCGAGCCCCCATGGATGGGTTTACGGCGTGTCCCGCCCGCCCATCCCGCCTCACCCAACACGCAACAACACAGAGCCGACAACCCGCTGTTGCTGTTGCTGTTGATTTCACAGCAGTCGCGGCCGCAGGCCGCGCGGACCACTCACAGATGCCGCAGTTCCTGCTTCAGCGTCGCCACGCACCGGCGGCTGACTTCCAGCGGCTGCTTGCCATGCCGCAATACCGCCTGCACCTGCCCGCCCGAGCCTCGACGCAGCTCCACCAGCTCGTGGCGTGCCACCAGGCAGTTGCGATGGATGCGGATGAAACGACTGGCGAACTCTTCTTCCAGCGACTTCAGCGATTCCTCGATCAGGTCCTCGCCGCGCGCGTGGTGCACCACCACGTACTTCTCCTCGGCCTGCAGGTAGTGGATATCGTCCAGCGGAATCAGGCGCAGGCTGCCGCGCAGGCGTGCGCACAGCACGCTGCGTGCCTGCTGCCCGCTGTGCTCCTGTGGCTGACCATCGCGGCCGGCCAGGAACGTGCGCGCACGTGCGATCGCCGCCGCCAACCGTTCGGCACGCACTGGCTTCATCAGGTAGTCGATCGCTGCAGCCTCGAACGCCGACAGCGCATGCGCATCGTAGGCGGTGCAGAACACCACCGCTGGCCGGGGTTCGAAGCTGGCCAGGTGGCGGGCCGCTTCCAGGCCATCCAGCCCGGGCATCGCGATATCCAGCAGGACCAGGTCCGGCTGCAGCTCCGCGCACGCGTGCAGGGCCTGCTCGCCGTTGCCGGCCTCGGCCACCACGTCCACGCCGTCCTGTGCCGCCAACAGGCTGCGCAGGCGCTCGCGCGCCAGTGGTTCGTCATCGGCGATGACTACCCTCACGATCGTTCCCTCACTGGATCGGCACTGTCACCTGGCAGGCATAGTAGCCCTCGCTCCAGCCAGCCGTCATCCGCGCGGCGCTGCCGAAGCGCCAGGCCAGCCGATGGCCGATGCTGTGCTGGGCATGGCCGGCGCCGCGTGCCAGCGCCAGCCCCGGCGCCTGCGGATCGGGTGCCGGGTTGCGTACGCGGATCTGCAGCTCATTGCCCTCGCGCGCCAGCTGCAGTTCGATGGTGCCGCCGTCGGGCAGGCGCGAGATGCCATGCAGCACGGCATTTTCCACCAGCGGCTGCAGTACCAGCCTTGGCAAGGGCAGGTCCCATGGCAGCGGCTCGTCGCGCTGCCAACGCACCTGCAGGCGTTCGCCCAGGCGCAGCGATTCGATCGACAGGTAGCGCTCGGCCAGCTCGCATTCGTCGCGCAGGGTGGAATCGCCCTCGCCCGCCCCAAGCGCGGCACGGAACAGATCGGACAGGTCCAGCACCGCGCGCTCGGCGACTGCCGGGTCACGATGCAGCAGGCTGGCGATCAGGTTCATGCTGTTGAACAGGAAGTGCGGGCGGATACGCGCCTGCAGCGCGTCGGCCTGCGCGCGCGCGTTGGCCTGCACCTGCGCGGCCCAGCGATCGCTTACGTAGAAGTAGCGCAGCGCCAGCGCGGCGATCAGCGCCGTGGTTGCCGCGCTGCCGAGGGTGAAACGCCAGAAGCTGATGCCACTGGCGAAGTTGTCGCCCAGCACCGCGTACAGCGCGTGCACGATGCCGGCGCAGACCACCGCGATCAGGGTGGCCAGCACGGTCGCCGCAATGGCGCCCAGCACCGGCGGCAGCCGCGACAGGGCCTGCCGCAGCAGGCAAAGGCTGGCGGTCACCGCCAGCGCCAGCCACAGCGCGAATCCGCTGGCCGACAGCAGTTCGCCGAAGGTCCAGTGACGGCTGCCGTCCGGCGCCAGCGCCAGTACCACCACCACCAGCTCGGCCAGGCCGAGCATCGCCGCCAGCCGTGGCAGGCGGCACAGTTCCGGCATCCACGGCGGTGTGCTGGCCGGCGACATGGCTCAGGCGGCGCCCAGGCGTTCCTGCAGCCAGTCAGCCAGTGCCTGGATCTCCTCGGCACAGACCTGGTGGGCCATCGGGTAACTGTGCCACGCCACGTCCAGGCCCAGCGTACGCAGCACCTGCGCGCTGTGCGCGGCCACGGCCTGCGGGATCACCGGGTCGCCACTGCCATGGGCCATGAACACCGGCACCTGCACCGCGCCGTCAACACGCGTGGCGCTGTCGGCTTCGGGCAGATAGGTCGACAGCGCGATCAGGCCGGCCAGTGGCGCGGTACGCGACAGCGCGGCAGTCAGGATGATCGCCCCGCCCTGAGAGAAGCCTGCCAGGAAGATCTTCTCCGGCGCGATGCCGCGCTCGATCTCGCGCGCGATCAGTGCGTCCAGCTGCACCACCGATTCCTGCACGCCGGCCATGTCGGCGCGCGAACGGAATTCCATGCCCACGATGTCGTACCAGCCGCGCATCGGCACGCCGTTGTTGATGGTGATCGGCCGCACGGGTGCGTGCGGGAACACGAAGCGCAGCGCCGGCCAGTGCGGCCGCACCAGTTCCGGCACGATCGGCGCGAAATCATGGCCGTCGGCGCCGAGGCCGTGCAGCCAGATCACCGACCACTGCGGCGAGGCGCCGGTTTCCTGTTCCACCGTTTGCAGCATGATGCGGCTCCTTCAAGTTCGAGCCGCATTATGCCGCCGGCGCGGGGCAATCAGTACAGCGGCGGTTGCTCGGCCGCTTCCCGCCGCAGCTGCGCGGCGCGTACCAGCACCGGTGGCGGAATGTTCTCTTCGGGAATATCGAGCAGGCCGAGGCGATGCAGGAAAGCACCGGGGCCGCGCGAGGAGGTCAGCGCCACCACCGGAACGGCCAGAACCATGCCGATCACCACCGGCGCCATCCAGGCCGCCAGCGACGGCGATACCGCCCAGGCCAGCACGCCCATGAAGGCGCCGAACACACCCAGGCCACCGTAGCCACGGATCAACGCCATCCACGAGATGCCGCCGTCGTCACGCTGCTGCGCGTCCCAGCCGGAATCGCGCCCGGACAACACTTCGGCCACGCCGCGTGACTGCACGTACATCACCACCGGCGCCATCAGCGCGGCCAGCACGGTTTCCACCAGCATCGATACGAAAGCACGGATCGGACCGCCACAACCGCGGCGGTCGACCGGGTCCAGCAGCATTGCCAGGTAGCCGAGCACCTTGGGCAGCAGCAGCACTGCCATGGTGGCGGCGAACAGGCGCACCACCTGCTCTTCATCCTGTGCGCGCCAGTACACGCTGGGCGACAGGTGCAGCAGGGCGTTGAAATCAATGCCTTCCTGGAACAGCGGGATGGCGATGCCGATCAGCATCAGCATCGCCCACATCGGTGCGGTGAAATAGTGGCCGATGCCGATCAGCATGTGCGTGCGGCTGATCCAGTGCAGGCCGCGGCTGCCGACCACCTTGCCGTGCTGCAGGTTGCCCTGGCACCAGCGGCGGTCGCGCACCAGCAGGTCGGTCAGCGTCGGCGGGCCTTCCTCGTAGCTGCCACCAAGGTAGGGCACCATGTGCGCGGCCCAGCCGCCACGGCGCATCAGCGCTGCTTCGACGAAGTCGTGGCTGAGCACGTGCCCGCCGAACGGCTTGCGCCCCGGCAGCGCCGGCAGGCCGGCGTGGTCGGCGAAGGCGCGGGTGCGGATGATCGCGTTGTGGCCCCAGTAATTGCTTTCGGCGCCATGCCACCACGCCACGCCACGGGCGATCACCGGCCCGTACACGCGGCCACCGAACTGCTGCATGCGCGCGAACAGGGTGCGGCCACCGATCACCGACGGCAGGGTCTGGATCAGGCCGACGTCGGCGTTGTGCTCCATGCCGGCCACCAGGCGCACGATGCTGTCGCCGGTCATCAGGCTGTCGGCGTCAAGGATCAGCATCTGCGGGTAGGCACCACCGAAGCGGCGGACCCAGTCAGCGATGTTGCCGGCCTTGCGCCCGCTGTTGTCACCACGGCGTCGATAGAACAGGCGCGCCTGCCCCTCCGGCACACGCTCGCGCAGCTCGGCGAACACCTGTTCCTCGGCAGCAGCGATGTCCTCGCGGCGGGTGTCGCTGAGCACGAAGAAGTCGAAGCGGTCGAGCTGGCCGGTGGCCGCCACCGACTCGTAGATCGCCTGCAGGCCCGCCAGCAGGCGGCGCGGGTCTTCGTTGTAGGTCGGCATCAACAGCGCAGTACGGCTGTGCACGGCCGGCAACGGCTTGTCCGGGTCGATGCCGAGCCGATAGCCCCGGTCGAACACGGCGGTCAGGAAGCCGGCCAGGGCGCTGGCAAACGAGAGCGCGATCCAGGCAAACAGCCCGACGAACAGCACCAGCAGGCAGGCTTCGAGCACGCTGATGCCATTGGCCGACAGCACCCGCCACATCATCCGCGTAGCCACCGCGGTCATGCCGAGCGTGCCACCAAACAGGTACAGCCGGCGCAGGCCGATCAGGCGCGGCGAGGTGCGATGCCGCCGGACCTTCAGTGCGCCTTCGCGCAGGGTCTGTTCGGGCATCGGCAACGGCGATTCAGCGGGCAGCAGCGCCCAGCCGGCATCGAGCCGGGGCGTTCCTGCTTCCGCATGGATGGTCTGCACCCCCATCGTCGCTTACTCCGCGCCGTCGGCACGGCCGGCCATCCCGGCCGGGCTGCATGCACCAAGGTTCCCGGCGCGCTTTCCCGGCGCCCGCACTTGTCCTGGCTGTGTCGGCCTCACGCCGCACAGTCGATGTCTGTCACTACCGGAACCCACACGATCTCCAACGGGGCGGAATCGAAAATGCGGCCCAGTCTAGGGCCCAGAATGTAAGCCGGGTGCGAAGGTCTACACCGGGATTTGTCCCCATTCAGCAAGTAGCAGGCGATCACGCCAGGGCATGGCCAGATGTCACGGCATCGCCCCCGATACTGGATCGTAACAAACGCGAACGGTTATCATTTCATTAACCAGGCAGGTCACCGTCTTCCGCACGGCCGCGACCCACCCAGCTGCGCCGGTCCAGACCGCGCACCCGATGACCCACGGAAGGGGTGGCTGCCTGCTGTCTACCTGCGCCTGCTGCTTCCACCGGGTCACCCCACCCCCCATGGAAGCCGTCATGTCCCTGTCGTCCCGTTCCCGTTCCGCGCGCCTGCCGCGCACCCGCCTGGCCACCGCCCGCCTGGCCACCGCCCGCCTGGCCACCGCCTGCCTGCTGGCCCTGCCCGGCCTGGCCGCCGCAGAGGCCGCCGCCGTTGCCTCCACCAAGGACCTGGATACCGTGGTGGTCACGGCTTCAGGCAGCCAGCAGTGGATCAAGGATGCCCCGGCCAGCATCAGCGTGATCGGTCGTGAGGACATCGAGCGCCAGCCGGTACCGGACCTGGCCGCCCTGCTCAGCCGCGTACCGGGCGTGACCGGCGGCCTCAGCGCCGTCGGCGAGCAGTCCAAGATCAAGCTGCGTGGCATGCCGTCCAACTACACGCTGGTGCTGGTGGACGGCAAGCGCATCGGCAGCTCGGCCTCGACCCACTATCGCCCCGACCTCGGCCGCCAGGACCTGAACTGGATCTCTCCGGACCAGATCGAGCGCATCGAGGTGGTGCGCGGGCCGATGTCGTCGCTGTATGGCTCCGATGCGATGGGCGGGGTGATCAACATCATCACCCGGCGCATCGGCGACGAATGGAACGGCAGCGCCACCCACAGCTACACCCGCCCGGCTGACGGCAAGCGCGGCGATACCCAGCAGATCGGCGCCACTTTCTCCGGACCGCTGGGCGAACGCTTCGGCCTGCGCATCGGCGCCAACAGCATGCGCCGCGATTCGGACCGCTCCAACGGCGGTGTCTACGGCAATGCCTATGCAGGCGAGAAGGATCGCAATGTCGATGCGCTGCTGCAGTGGAAGCTGAGCGACGCACAGGAACTGTCACTGGAAGCCGGGCACGGCGTGCAGCAGGCCTTCATCGATGCGTCGCTGGAAAAGCAGGACGAAGGTGCCTGGGGTGCCAGTGAGCTCAAGCGCAGCTCGCTGGCGCTCAACCACGATGGCAGGTGGCGCTTCGGCAATTCGAAGATCAGTGCGTACTGGACCGAGTACAAGAACGACATCGGTGCTGCCGGCCGTTCCGAAGCGACCGATACGATCATCGAGGGCAGCCTGACCACGCCGTTCACCCTCGGCGTTGAGCACCAGTTCGCCGCAGGCGGCCAATGGAAGCGGCAGGAGCTGACCAACACCGACACCATCGGCCGCGCGCCGATCGACTATGCCGGCAACGCGGTCAGCGGCTCCACTCTGGACGTGGACACCTGGGCGCTGTTTGCCGAGGACGAGCTGAAACTGCACCGCACCCTGGCCCTGACCGTGGGCGCGCGCCTGGACCATCACGAGCAGTTCGGCGGCCACGTCAGCCCGCGTGCGTACCTGGTGTGGCACCCTGCCGAACAGTGGACGATCCGCGGTGGCGTCTCCAAGGGCTTCCGTGCGCCCAGCCTGACCGAGAATTCGGCCAGTGCCGCTACCCAGTCCGGGGGCCGCGGCTGCACCTCGCTGATTCCGCTGGGCTACACCCGCGGCGGGTGCTACATGGCCGGCAACCCGGACCTGGATCCGGAGACCAGCACCAACCGCGAGATCGGCATCAGCTTCGACAATGACCTGATCGATGTCGGCGTGACCTATTTCCACACCGACTTCCGGAACAAGATCGAATACGCACCGCTGGGCCGGTTCAATGGCATCTGGTGGACGCGCATGAGCAACGTACAGCGCGCGCGCACCCGCGGCATGGAAGGCAACCTCAACGTCCGCTTCGGCGAGCAGTGGCGCTGGCGCACCTCGGCGACCTGGATGAAGGAAGCCAAGAATCTGACCACCGGCCGCAACCTGATCGATACGCCGGAGTTCTCCGGCTATTCGTCGCTGGACTGGACGCCCAGCACGGTGTTTTCCGGCAGCCTGTCGGCGCAGTACACCGGCAAGCAGACCGGCACCGCCACGACGTTCCTCAAGGCCTATACCCTGTATGACCTGACCGCGGCATGGAACGTCAACCAAGTGCTGACCCTCCGCGGTGGCGTCAGCAACCTGGCCGACAAGAAGCTGTATGCGGAAGGCTCCACCGACTACTTCGTCGCCGGGCGCAGCTACTTCCTGAGCATGACCGCGCGGTTCTGACCGGCGGCACGCGCCGTGATCGCGCTGGCGACATGCCAGCGCGATCGACGGTGTTGCGGGTTACTCGCTTTCCAGCGCGGCCGGTGCCGCATCCCGCGTGGCGGCCGTGCGCGCACGGTCCATCGCCACCGCCAGTTGCTGGCGTGCGAGCAGTTGTTGTGCCTGCACCACTTCAGGTGTCGGCAGGAGCACCGGTCCCGGTGCGTTTTCCGGTGTAGCAGGTGTGGTCATGCAACCTCCATGGACATCCCGCCGCCGCACGGGTTCAGCCGGGGCGGCAGCGGAACTGCGCACCCTATCCTAAAAACAAGGCGGGTGGGTGACGGCGCGGCGCTTGGCCGCAGGCGCGGGAACAAGGCAGGCGTCACATTCTTGACGGTAGCGCTTGGATCCTGAATGGGACTTGTCCTATCATGAAAACGTTTTCTCACAGGGATGTTTCCCAATGAATACCACTGACCTCTCCCAGTTCAGCCCCAAGTGGCAGTTCCGCTTCAACTTCTTCCGCCAGCACGGCGCCCCCAAGAACCCCGGCTTCAAGCAGGCCTGGAAGGCACTGTCCTTTGGCGACCGCCTGAAGATCAACCTGAACTTCTTCGCGTTGTTCTTCGGTGCCATCTACCTGCTGATTCTCGGCATGTGGCGCAAGGCACTGGTGGTGATCGGCATCAACATCGCGCTGGCCATCGTCACCATGTTCCTGCCGGACATCGTCGGGCGCATGTTGTTCATCGCCATGAACCTGCTGGTCGCCTCCAGCACCAACTACAGCTACTACCTGGAAAAGGTGGAAGGACGCGCCAGCTGGAATCCGTTTGAAGGAATGTTCTGAGCCATCAGACCTGCGCAGGATGCGCGGCAAGGATGCATCCGACGCCCGGCACCCGCCGGGCGTCTTCGTTTCCGGCATCAGGCCGCGCGGCGGGCCATGCCCTCCGGCTCGGCCTGCAGGCGGAAGCGCGACACCGCCACCGCCAGCTGCTCGGCCTGCTCCTCCATCGCACGGGCGGCGGCACTGGCTTCCTCCACCAGCGCGGCGTTCTGCTGGGTGGTTTCGTCCATCTGCACCACGGTCTGGTTGACCTGCTCGATGCCGGCCGACTGTTCGCGCGACGCGGCCGAGATCTCGGCCATGATCTCGTTGACCCGGCCGACCTGACCGACGATGTCCTGCATGGTGCGCCCCGCACCGTGCACCAGCTGCGCGCCGGCACCGACCTGGGCCACCGAGGCGTCGATCAGCTCCTTGATCTCCTTGGCAGCACCCGCCGAGCGCTGCGCCAGCGCGCGCACTTCACTGGCCACCACTGCGAAGCCACGGCCCTGTTCACCGGCGCGCGCCGCTTCCACTGCGGCGTTCAGCGCCAGGATGTTGGTCTGGAACGCGATGCCATCGATCACCGAGATGATCTCGGCGATGCGCTGCGAAGACGCCTCGATCTGCTCCATGGTGTGCACCACCTGGCTGACCACCTGGCCGCCTTCGCTGGCCACGCCCGCTGCGGAACCGGCCAGCGTGTTTGCCTGCAGCGCATGGTCGGCGTTCTGGCGCACGGTGGAGGTCAGTTCTTCCATCGACGCGGCGGTTTCCTCCAGGTTGGCGGCCTGCTGTTCGGTGCGGCGCGACAGGTCGCTGTTGCCGGCCGCGATCTCACCGGCGGCCAGGCGGATACTGGCTGCCGACTGCTGGATCTGGCCCACGATCTGGGTCAATTGCTGCACGGTGCTGTTGGCATCGTCGCGCATCACCGCAAACACCCCGTGGAAGTCGCCCTGCATGCGGGTACTGAGGTCACCGGCGGCGATCGCGCGCAGCAGCGTCGACAGTGCCGCCAGGTTGTGGTCGCTGACCTGCATCATTGTGTTCAGGGTCTCCACCATGCGGCGGAAATCATGGTCGAAGCGCAGTGCATCACCGCGCACAGCGAAGTCACCGGCGGCGGCGGCGGCGGCCAGCTGCTGGATCTGCTCGTTGATCGCAGCCAGGTTGCGCTTGGTGGTCGCCATTGCGGCAGTGAACACCGCCTTCTCGCCCGGCAGCGCTTCCATGTCCACGCTGAGGTCGCCCACGGCATAGCACTGCATCACTTCAACCAGGCGCTGGGTGACCGCATTGCTGGAGGCCACCAGCTGGTTGCTGTCGGCCACCATGCGGCCGTACTCGCCCGGGAAGGCCGCAGCATCCATGCGATAGCTGAGTTCACCGGCATCGTGGCGGCGCGCCATTTCGGCCTGCGCAGCCATCACCGACTGCAGCTGCCCACGCATGCCCTGCATCGCGTCCAGCAGGCGCCCCACTTCGTCGTTGCTGCGCGCCGGCAGCGTGCTGTCCAGCTTGCCGGCGGCGACATCCCCGGCCACGCGCACCGCTTCGGCCAACGGGCGGATTGCCAGGCGGCGCAGCAGCACGTAGACACCGGCGCTGAGGGTCAGCGCGGCGATCACGCCGACCAGCAGGGTCAGCCACAGCAGCTGGCGTGCCTCAGACACGATCACCGCATGCGGCATCACCACGCCCAGCGCGAAGCGTTGCGGGGCGTCGCCCACGCGCAGCGGCACGTACACGCGTACGTTGCCGGCCGCGTCGGGGCTGAAGGCCTCGAACGGACGGTCGGCGGCGATGTCGGCCAGCATGCTGCGGGTCAGCGCATCGTTGCGCGGCTTGCCGATCTCGGCGGCATTGGCCGAGGCCAGCACCACGCCCTTCGGCGACAGCAGTTCGACGCGGCCAGCCCCCATCGGCTTCAGCGTTGCCAGGTGCTTCTGCAGCGCTGCCAGCGAGAAGTCGACGGTGAACACGCCCAGGAATCTGCCGTTCTCGATGATCGGCGTGCTCAGGGTGCTCATGAGCACCTTCTGGCCGGCGATGTCATAGGCGTAAGGTTCGCTGACCTTGGGCAGCTTGTCGCGGCTGGGCACCATGTACCAGTCACCGGAACCGCTGGCAGTCTCGGTGTAGTCGGTCATCACCGACTGCTGCGGTTTGCCGTCTTGCCAGGCCCAGTAGCTCATGTAGCGGCCGGTGGCATCGTGTGCTTCGGTATTGACGAACTCCGCATCCTTGCCGTCGAAGGCATCGGCCTCCCACATGGTGCTCTTGCCCAGCCATTGAGGATGAGCACGCAGCTGTTCGCCGAGCACCGCCGCCAGGCTGGCGCGGTCGGGGATGTCACCACGGGCACGCTGGGCCAGCACGGCCTCGACCATGGCGTCATTGCTGGCGAAAGCGGTGCCCAGATCAGCCGCCACCTGGCGCGCCTCGGCGTTGGCCTCGCTGGTCATGGTCTGGCGCGAGGCGCTGATCAGACTGGCGCTGGCCTGCCGGTAGATCAGGAAGGCGGTCAGGCCGAAGCACAGCAGCGCGATCACGGCGGTGCCCAGCATCAACTTGTGGGCGATGCTGCCCGGGCGTTGGGCAGTGGCAGAGCGGGAAGAAGACATGGGAGGGTCCGCAGGGCAGTTCAGGACGACCGGCACCACGAGGGCACCGCGCAGGCGCGCGATCCGTCGCGCAGGCCACCGGCCGCCGGGGCGCGCCCGGCGCTGGAAGCGCACTGGGTTAGCGGCCGCCCGCCAACGAGGTTGAGGCGGTAGGCCTGCACATTCCTGAATCCGCTCAGGGTCGGCTCAGCGCCCCCCCCCCTCGCGATGCCCTCACTCGGCCACGCGGTCCTTGATCCACTGTGCCCGCGGCAGTACCTCGATGCTGCCGACGGCATACTGCTGAAGCACGTCGTCCGGCCCGAAGCACGGTTTCCAGCCCAGCGCGCCGCGCAGGCGGGCACTGTCGTAGACACGGTCGATGCTCAATGGCAGCGGCCAGCCACGGCGTTCGAATTCGGCCAGCAGCTGCGGCGCGCGACGGGCCAGCACGCTGCGCGGGTGGGTGGCCAGCTCCAGGCAGTCCTCGCGCCGGAACGGCGTCGGCGCACAGGCAAGGTAGCGCGCGAACGGGGCGCCTTCGTCGAGCAGCAGTGCAGCATGTGCGCTGGCCACATCGCGGGCGTCGATGCCGCGGTGCAGGCGGAACATCGCCATCCGTTCGGGCGGTTCCGGGAAACACCGGCCCATGCGCAGCACGCGAACGCTGAAGCCCGGCGTAGCGGCGGCTTCGGCCAGGGTCTCTGCCTGCAGCTTGGTACGGTGGTAGATCGTGCGCGGCAGCGGCTCGGTGTCTTCGTCGATCCAACGGCAGCCACCGGCCACCACGGCATGGCCATACAACGCAGTGGTGCTGGTCAGCACGAAGCGCCGTGCACCGGCTTCGCGTGCCGCCTGCAGCAGGTGCGCCGTGGCATCCACGTTGATCTGCTGGAACACCGCATCCGGCACCAGGCCGACATGTGGGGCATGCAGGGCCGCGGTATGGATGACCGCATCCACGCCCTGCATCGCGCGCGCGACGGCCTGCCGATCGCTGACATCGGCAATGATGCGCGTGGTGGCAAACGGGCTGCGGTCCAGCCCCACCACTTCGTGGGCGGCCGCCAACGCACCGAAGATCGCGCGCCCGATGCGGCCGGAACTGCCGGTCAACAGAATCTTCATTGAGTCCATTCACTCGAAGCGCCCGGGAACTACCGGGATGCTTCGATTCTAGGCATGCAATCGCGCATCCGCGATAGGACAGCCATGCAATCGTGCGTTCATCTTGACGACTTCGCAGGCGCCAGCAGTTGCCGCGCGATGAACAGCGGATCGTCGCCGCCGGCCACATCAGGCCTCACGCCAGTACGTTCCCAGTTGCCACCGGTGCGCAGATTGATGGGTTGCCGGTCGGGAATACTGATCTGATAGCCATCGGGCAGAAGCACAGGATCACCAAACATATGCGCGGCACCGCCACTGCGCGTGCCGACAATCCGCGCGCGGCCCAGTGCCTGCAGCGAATAGGCGACGAATTCGGCCGCCGAAGCGGTGCGGCGGTCGATCAGCACCACCAGCGGTTTCAGGTACGCAGGCAGGCTGGCAGGCGGCAGCGGTACCGGCGTGCGCCGGCCGCGCTGGTCCAGCTGCTGCACCGCGTCGATCTTCGCGTCCAGCAGCGTGCGTACCAGCAGGTCGGCACTTGCATCGTCGCCGCCCCCGTTCTGGCGCAGATCCAGCACCAGGCCATCGGTGTCAGCCAGCACGGTAAGGGCCGCAGCGAACTTCGGGCGCGCCAGATCCAGCGGATAGAAGGTACTCAGTCGCAGGTAGCCAATGTTGCCCTCCATCACCCGCACCTCGCGCACGCCGGCACCATTGCTGCGGGCATCGGCGCGCCAGGCCATCAACCAGTCGTCCTGGCCGGCCGCTGCGTCCACGCGTTCAACGTGGAAGTGGCCATCGAACATGTCCAGGTCCTGGTTCAGGCGTGCGCTGAACGCAACCGGATCCGAACAGCTGTCCGCATAGCGCTGCTGCATCGACCAGGTGCGCAGGGCATCGGCGATACGGGCGCCCTCCGCCTCGTCAAGGTACTGCGCCTGCACGGCGGTGGCCGCCGCGCGCAGCACTCCATCCTGCGCCGGGCAGGCCGCTGCCAGCAACGCACCGAGCATCCAGGACACTGCCATCAACCACCTCCGCGTTGAATATATATAAGCACTTATATATCATCCCGGTCATGGATCTCCAACACGCCACGCTCGGCACGTTGCTGCGCGCCCTGCTCGACCAGCTGGACCCGGCGGTCGAGCAGGCCTACCGGGACCTGCAACTGGACTACCGGCCCCGCTACACACCGGTGCTGCGCACGCTGATGGCGCGGGGCCCCTGCCGGATCAAGGACCTGGCATCGGCCTGCGGGCTCAGCCATTCGGCGCTCAGCCAGACCGTGGCGGCGATGGTGCGCGATGGCTGGCTGCACGCGGCCAGCGGCGACGATGGACGTGAACGCATCCTGCAGTTGAGCCCGCGCGCGCAGCGGGCACTGCCTGCGCTGCAGGCGCAATGGCAGGCCACTGCCGTAGCGGCGCGCAGCCTCGATGCCGATCTGGGGCAGCCGCTGGAGCAGGTACTGCGCGAAGCACTTGCCGCGCTCGAACAGCGCCCCTTCACCCAGCGCCTGCAGGACGCGCGCCGGCGCTGACGCGCTCCTGCTCGGCGGCCATCTCGATTTCGCTGACGAAGGTCCAGCTGCCGTTGGTCACGCGCAGTCCGCCTGGGCCGGCGCAGCGCAGGCCAGCAAGACAAGCCATCCGAATCTGTGGATGGTCCTTCCAGTGCGGGCAGCCAACCCCATGTTCGCCCGCCCTGGCCAAGCAGGGCGGTGCGCGCAGCAGGGTACTTGCGCCGTGAAAGGCAGCACGGTGCGGCGTGAAGGCAGCAACGCCGGTGCGGACACTCCCTTAGCCGGGCAGCGGCAAGGATGAGCTTCCCTTCCATGCAACGGGAGACTTCCCATGGCCGACCAGCACCACGGCACTTCCCATCGTGGCTTCGCCTCGATGGACCAGGACAAGCAGCGCGCGATCGCCGCAAAGGGGGGACGCGCCGCGCATGCGTCCGGCAATGCACATGAGTTCAGCCCGGCCGAGGCACGCGTGGCCGGCCGCAAGGGCGGCGAGGCGATCAGCCGCAACCGCCAGCATATGGCAGCGATCGGTCGCGAAGGCGGGCACGCTCGCCACGCCAATGCACGGCAGCAGCAGCGGCAGGGGGCCGAAGCGACGCCAACGAGGGACGGTCCACAACGCCAGCAGGGCTGACCGCGGCGCGTTCAGGCGCGCCTGCGCTGCCGGGGCAGCCCGGGTGCCGCGAGCAGGGCCAGCACGCCGGAGACGGTCATCGCCCAGCCGGAGCCGCTGGCCATCGCGCCGCGATACCAGGCCAGCGTCCACGTCCCGGGCAGGGATGACGTCGGCTGCGGGATCAGCGCGCGCCTGCGTGGCCACCGAGGACCTGATCGCTGCGCCCGCGCAGGACGCGGACACCTTCACTGCGGTGGTGGCCGATTGCCTGCGCATGGTTGGCGTGTCACCTCGCCCCGCGCGCGCCACCAGGCGCGGCTGAGGCACTATCCACCGCTCAGGCGTGGGCGAGGATGTTCAGCAAGCGACCGAACGGATCGCGGACGAAGAAGCGCCGCACGCCCCAGGGTTCGTCGGCCGGGCCATATTCCAGCGCAATGCCCGCCGCGCGCATGCGCTCCAGCACGTCCTGCAGATTGTCCACTTCGATCGACAGGTCCGGCACTGGCGTGCCGGAGCCTCCTTCACTGGCGAAGCTGACCTGCGCCAGCGCACTGCCCTGCCCGCCGTGGGTGACGATCCAGCCATGGTCCATCACTACCGGCATGCCGAGCAGCTCGCCATAGAACGCCGCGGCACGTGCGGGATCGGGCGTGGCGATGTTGGCGACGACACGCTTGACGGCCATGTTCCACTCCAGCAGGAAGAATGCGTCGAGACTGCCCGACCTCGCGCACGAACAGAAGAGCCCCGTCACGGACGGGGCCCGTCTTCAGCCGAGCATGGCCGGGCTTACACCGCGCCGCAGCGCTCCATGACACATCGATCGTATTCGTACTGGCATTCCATGGCATCACCACCACCGGATACACACGCCTGGTAAGCCTTCCAGCAGGGCAGATCGCAGGGCTGGACCGGTCCGGCCACGGCCACCGAGCCGCTGCAGGCCAACGCGAACACAGCACCGGCGATCACTTTCCTGAAAGTACGCATCGACATCACTCCTTGATAAGCCTGGTGAGCCCAGGCCAGGCCACCATAGCGCTGCACACAGGACGCCGGGTGAAGGCGGCTGCGGCTCGACGCAGTGTTGCAGCGGACCCAGCACACGCAGCGGCGCGGCCAGCTCATCCCGGTTGCGCCACGGCAGGATCGGCGAATTGCCGCGCTCGTCCGGCGGGTTGTGCGGCAGCGCGTCGGACCCGCCACCGGCCCCGGCAAGACGGCTCCAGCACCTCGGAAAGAGAGTCACGGTGCGCTGCCCGGCGGAGCCGCCGCAGATGCCCGTCACAGAAAATTAACGCGTTCATAAAATTGTCTTCACATCACTGGGGGATGTCGCCTTGCCTTGCCGTTAACGGCCTTGATGTCCGTCAACCAAGGAAGTTGTCCGATGAATCACCCGCTGTATGGCCGTTCGTCCCGCTCCCTGTCGCACCGCCCGCTGGCGCTTGCCGTCGCCAGCTCGCTGCTGCTGGCCACCGCCCTGCCAGCCATGGCCAGCGAATCACTCGAGGCCTGGCAGCAGCAGCGCCAGCTGCAGGCCGCGTGGGCGCAGCCCGCTGCCATCACGGCACCCGCAGCGACAACCGCTGCACCTGCCGCCAGCAGTACCGCCGTTCTTGGCACCCCCGGCGATCCCGCCAGCTGGCGCAGCGATGAATTCAACGCCGATTGGGGCCTGGGCGCGATGGGCGCGGACTACGCCTATGCACGCGGCCTGACCGGCAAGGGCGTACGCCTGGCGCTGTTCGACTCGGGCTCCGCGCTGGCGCATCCGGAGTTTGCAGGACGCAATACCTCCAGCATCACCATCGGTGCCGACTGTGCGACGCCGGGTGTGGTCGCGGGGACCGGTGCCTGCGGGCAGACCCGCGGCGAACAGCCCGGCTACAACTACTACGGCCTCGGTGCCGGCGTTCCGGCCGCACTCGCGGCACGTCTGATCGCCGCCGGCCAGCCCTATGGCTTCAGCTATGCCGACCACGGAACGCATGTGCTTGGCACCATCGGCGCCAACCGCAATGGCAACGGCATGCATGGCGTGGCCTTTGGTGCGGATCTCACGGCTGCCCGCGTGTTTGGCGACACCTACTATGAGTGGCGCCTGGATCCGGACAACTACTATCGCCCGCGCGCGGTGTACCGCACCGATCCGGATGACGCCGCCACGCTGGACATGTATGCACAGATCCAGGCGCAGGGCGTGCGTGCCATCAACCACAGCTGGGGCATTTCCACGCGCAACATGACCGCCGCCGCGCTGGACCAGCAGTACGCCAGCATCGGTGCCGACTACGGCGTGTACGGCAGCATCTACGCCAGCAATGGCGATACCCCGGGCTCCACCCTCATCCAGGTGTGGTCGGCTGGCAACGGCAGCGGCGCCGTCGCCGGAATCACGGCCGCCATGCCGCGCTGGAAGCCCGAACTGGAACCGTACTGGCTGGCGGTCGCCAACGTCCGCCGGCCCAACGCCGCTGCGGGCGAAACGGACTACGTGATCGATGGCAGTTCCAGCATCTGCGGCGTTGCCGCCAACTGGTGCATCTCGGCACCCGGTACCGACATCGTCAGCACCATCGTTTCCGGTGATATCCAGGGCCGCATCGAAAACACCTCCGCCTACGTGCGGCTGATCATCGACAGCGAGAACACCCAGTATGTCTATGGCACCAAGACGGGTACGTCGATGGCGGCGCCGCACATTACCGGCGCGCTCGGCCTGCTGATGGAGCGCTTCCCCTATCTGGACAACGCCCAGGTCCGCGACGTACTGCTGACCACCGCACGTGACCTGGGTGCAGCAGGCATCGATCCGATCTACGGCTGGGGCATGGTGGATCTGAAGAAGGCCATCGAAGGCTATGGCTCGCTGCGCGTGGACACCAACGTGGTGATGAACCAGAAGGCCGGCGGCCTGAAAGTCTGGGAAGGCGATGCCTGGGACAACTGGACCAACGACATCGGTGGCCCTGGCAAGCTGACCAAATCCGGTATCGGCTGGCTGCGCCTGAGCGGCAACAACAGCTTCAACGGCGCGGTACTGCAGGACGGTACGCTGGAATTGAACGGCGCCAACACGCTTGCCTCGGCGGTCGAAGTACAGGGCGGTCAGTTGCTGCTCAACGGCAGCCTGGTCTCCACCGCACTGACCACTACCGGTGGCGTGAGCACGGTCAGCGCCAGCGGCGTGCTGAACAACAGCAACCTGGTGATCAACGGCGGCGTGGTGTCCTTCAACGGCACGCAGGCCGGCGGCACCACCACGGTCGGCGCCAATGGCCTGCTGAAGGGCGTCGGCACGCTCGGCAATACCCGCGTGGACGGCATCATCGCGCCGGGCAACTCGATCGGCACGCTCACCATCAACGGCAACTACGTGCAGGGCGCCACCGGCGTCTATGCCGCCGAGCTGGCCCCGGGTGGCCGCAGTGACCAGTTGCACGTGACCGGCACCGCCACCCTTGGCGGCACGCTGGTCGCGCTGCCGGAACCGGGCGTGTACTACCTGGGCGAGCAGTTCAACTTCCTGCGTGCCGACGGAGGCGTCAACGGGCAGTTCGCCAGGACCGACTTCAGCGCGTTCTCCCCGTTCCTGCAGTTCAGCCTGGCCTACGGCGCCAACGGCACGCGCATCGATGTGGCCCGTGGTGCATCGCTGACCACCGCCGCGCACACGCCCAACCAGCGTGCCGTGGCGGCCGCCGCCGACCTGCTGCCGATCGCCCAGGGCCTGCCCAAACCACTGACCCAGCTGTTCCCGCAGCAGGTCGGAGGCGTGCTCGATGGCCTCAGCGGCGAGCTGCATCCGGCCACGGCCCTCGCCCTGGTCGAGGGCAGCCGCTACGTGCGCGATGCCGCGTTGTCACGCCATGCCGGCGCCGCCGCGCCCGGTAGCGACGTGGCTGATGCGACGGGTGCGTGGGTGCAGGCCATCGGTGGCAACGGCAAGCTGGACGGAGACGTCAACACTGCCCGCACCGAAGCCAACAGCAACGGCCTGCTGGTCGGCATCGACCGCGAGTTCTCCGGCTGGCAGGTCGGCGTGCTGGCCGGCACGGGCCGCACCGACGTGAAGCAGCAGGAGCGTCGCGCCAAGTCGAAGATCGACAACACGCACTTCGGTGCCTACGCCAGCCACAACTGGGGCGGTTTCGGCCTGCGTGGCGGTGTGGCGTGGAGCAAGCACGAGGTGAAGAGTACGCGTGATGTCGCCTTCGCAGGCTTCAGCGACAGCCTGAGCGCGCGCTACGATGCCCGTACCCGCCAGGCCTTCATCGAAGCCGGCTACCGCTTCGGTGGCCCGGAAGCCGGGCTGGAGCCCTACCTGCAGGTCGCACGCGTCGAAGTGGATCTCAAGCGCGTCAACGAACGCGGTGGAGCGGCGGCACTGCAGGGCAAGGTGGACGATACCGGAACCACGATTGCCACTGCCGGCCTGCGCTTCGACAAGGGACTGAAGGCTTCGTTCCAGCAGGAGAGCTGGCTGCACCTGCGCGGTGGCGTCGGCTATCGCCGCGCTTCCGGTGATCGCAGCCAGGTCGCCAACCTGGCCTTCGCCAACGGAAGCACGGCATTTGCGGTCAACGGCGCACCGATTGCCGACAACGCGGTGGTGGCCGAACTGGGCCTGTCGGCCTGGCTGACCGCGCGCCAGCAGCTGGAGCTGGGCTACAGCGGCCAGTTCGGCAATGAAAGCCGCGACCACAGCGCCAACGTGCGCTGGTCGGTACGCTTCTAGTTCCAGTCACCTGTTCTCATGAAGGATTGGGGCGGCCTCATGGCCGCCCCTTTTTTTCCACCGGCCGAGGCTAGCGGCGGCCGCGCAACATCGCCGCGGCGACCAGGCTGGCCACTGGCAGCAACAGCCCATAGGCCACCAGCGGCCATACCGTATCGCCCGGCAGCAGCACCGTAGCCAGTGTCCCGAAGCAGGCCACGAGCAGGCTCTGCATCGCGTAGTAGAGCGCCACCGCCGTACCCGACGCATCGGCAAATTCACTCAACGCGCCGTTGGCAGCCACCGAAACCACCATCACCAGCCCCACCGCGATGCCCCACATGGGCAGCACGACGCTGGCGAATGACCGTGGCAACTTCGCAGCGAGCGCCATCACCAGCACACCCACCACCATCACGCACAGGCCACGCACGAAAGTGCCAGGCACTGCCCAGCGTGCAATGAACGTCTTTGCCACGCGCGACGTGAGGATCATCACCAGTGCCACCGTCGCGAACGCCAGGCTGAAGGTGATCTGGGAGTACTGCATGCGCTCGACCAGCACGCGCGGTGCGATCGAGAAGAACACGAAGAACGTACCCATCGCGGCACTGAATCCCAGCGTGTAGACCCAGAAGGCACCACTGCGAAGAATTTTCTGCAGTGCCGGTCCAGCGCCTCTGCGCCCTGCGGGTCGGGTTTCCTGCCACTGGCGTTGCGCGCGCAGGCCGGCGATCAGGCCAAGCACACCCAGCAGCACGAAGATCGCGCGCCAGCCTGCTGCCGCAGCCACCAGTGCGCCCAGCATCGGCCCCAGCGCCGGTACGAAGGCCAGCATCGAAGCGAACAGTCCATACAAGGACGCCCCCTGCGGTGCATCCGCGTACACGTCGCGGACGGTGGCAAACGTCGCTACCAGCGCTGCCGACGCGCCAATCGCCTGCACTGTGCGCCAGGCCAGGAAGATCCCGCTGTTGCTGGACAGCGCCAGCGCAAACGAGGCGACAGTGAACAGCAGCGCCCCCAGCAACAGCACCGGGCGGCGCCCGATCCGGTCGGACAACGGGCCGAACAACAACTGGCCCAGGCCCAGCACCAGCAGGTAGATGCTCAGCGTCAACTGCACCCGCGCAGGCGATGCGTCCAACGCGCTGGGCATCAAGTGCACTACAGGTAGATAGATATCCATGGCCAGCGAGGCCAGGATATCGAACGGCGCCATCAGGACAAGCGCCGACGGCAGCGAATGGGCCCAACGCGGGGCCTGTCGATTGAACATGGGGAGTCTCCGCCAAGAGTGAGTCCGGCGGTGATCCATCCACTTCGCATGCATCGCAGGGATGTTCACCGCAACAACGTCTGCGTCGTTGTTGCGGCTCAGCGAACTGTCTGCGGACCGTTCCCGTTGTTCATGGTGCTGATCGTTGGCAGTGCGGGACCAGCAAGAGTGTAGCAGCGACCGATTCAGGGTGGCCGGGGCAGCGGTGCCGCCCCGGCCGCGGCGGCCCTGGGGAGTGGGCCGCCGCTGATCGTCAGGCCGCCTTCATCGCATGCTTGCGCGCGCGCATCACGTTGTGGCACTCCTGCACTTCCGGCAACAGCTGGGTGACTTCCTGACGTACCGCCGGCGGAAGCTCGTTGTCCTTCAGCACGTCCTTGAACGCGCCCAGCAGGCGGTCTTCCGATTCTTCCAGCTCGGCCACATAGCCATAGTTGGTGTCACCAAAGGCTGCACGCACCTTGCCGTAGAACTGCTGCATCGAACCCACCACGGTGCCATGCTCGGCCGGCTTGCCGCCGCTGGCAGCCACCGAACCGCTCAGCGCCGCGACGATGCGGCCCTTGACGCCGGCGATACGGGTGAACAAGGCCGACAGCTCGGCATCCTTCACCTTGGTTGCGGCCTCCTCGTAGAACGACTTGCCGTCACGAGCGATCTCGATCAGGTCGTTGAGGCGATGTTCGATGGTGGACTGGGTGCTCATGGCGTTGCTCCTGTATCTTCGTTTCAGGGGAGAAAAGCAGCCTCGACTGCGCTGCCTGCGGATCCACTCTGGACACGCCCGTGTGGTTCCCGGGTGAGCAACGATTGATACGCACATCACGTCACCCAACCCGCACTGACTTTTTCACGCGGCGGTGGCGCGTGGATCACATCGAGCGATCCTGGGCAGGGTCACCAAGGGACGAAGAGGATGATCAGCACGATCACCAGGACCGCAACGAGTGCTCCCATCAGCACGTTTCTCTGGCGCCAACTGGGTTTCGGTTTTCCGGGGGTATTCATGCCTGCTGCCTGTCTCTGCGGATGACCCCGGCAGACTGATGGATCGGCGACGGTGCGTGCGTGCAGGACACGTGCAGGCGACGTGCAGGGCACTGCCCCCATGTCGATTTTCGGCACACTCGCTCGTCAGACCATCAAAGCCATCCTTGACTGCGGACTGCTCCCATGCCTCCCATCCTCACCGCCTTCGCCACCTCCCCCGACCGCGGCCAGGGCCTGGCCCGTGACATGCGCGTGCGCTGGGCACTGGAGGAGCTGGCCGTAGCCTACGACGTACAACTGCTCACCTTCGCCGAGATGAAGCAGCCTGCACACCTGGCACGGAATCCGTTCGGGCAGATTCCCACCTGGCAGGAGGGCGACCGGACCCTGTTCGAATCCGGCGCCATCGTCCTGCACCTGGCCGAACAGCACCCCGGCCTGCTGCCGCGCGATCCGGACGCCCGCATGCGCGCGCTCATGTGGGTGTTCGCTGCGCTGAACACGGTGGAACCACCCATCGTTGAGCGCTCCATGGCCTGGGTGCTGGAGCGCGAGCAGCCGTGGTACGCGCAACGGCTGCCGATGCTGGATGAGCGGGTTCGGGCGCGACTGGCGCAACTGTCGACATGGCTGGCCAAGGCGCTGTGGCTGGACGGCGAGTTCAGCGTGGGCGACCTGATGATGGTCTCGGTGCTGCTGCGCCTGAAGAGCAGCGGGTTGCTCGACGAGTATCCGACGGTGGCCGCCTATGTGGCCCGCGCGACGCAGCGGCCCGCCTATCAGCGTGCGTTCGCCGCGCAGCTGGCGGTGTTCCAGCACGCCTAGCGCTGCGCCCCGCGCGGAGTCTTCAGCGCAACCTGCGCCGGCAGGCGGCCTGCACCAGCATCAACTGCGCCACCAGGAGCAGCATTGCGCAGCCCGACAACAGCCAAGGGTCGATGTACCACTGCTCATTGAAAGTGAAATCACCGGCGGAAATGCGTTTCCAGCCGTTGAAGTGCTGCATCGCTGCGACCACGAAGGCGAAGCCACCCGCTGTGTACGACAACCAGGGCACGATGAGGCTCCCCGGGCGCGCGAACAGCGTCAGCAGGCCGAGCACGCCGATGACCGTTCGCTGCACGCGGCAGTACGGGCAGACATAGGCCATCCCGCTCCATTCCACCGCCCAGGCCAGCAGGCTGACCAGCACGGCCGCGCCTGCGGCTGTGTGCAGGACTTTCGGCGTGATCGTCATGCCACTCTCGTGTGCCATCCCGTGCTCCTTCGAAAGACCCGGACAGGGTAGCAGTGCTGCAGCCTCATCCCTTCTTGATGACGGTCCGCTTGCCGATGGTGCTGGTCTTGCCAGCGGTCGGCCTGGCCAAGCCAGGAATCAGGAAATCGGTGACCTTGTGGCCCATCGACACCTTGGACGCCAACCAGCGCGGCATGCGCCCGCGGCCGGTCCAGGTCAGGCGCTTGTATTCCGGGTCGCGATACTTGGGTGCGACTTTGCCGGATTTACGGCGGGCGGGTTTGCGGGCGGGCGCAGGTGTTTCCGAGGCTTGGCCACCAAAGAGTTCTTCAAGGGTATAGCCGGCTTCGGCGGCGGCGGCCTTCAGCATCCGCCGCACCGCACTGGCCGGACGGCGGCTGGAAACCAGCTGTTTCCGCTGTTCAGCGGCAACCACCAGGGCACCCAGCTCGCGAAGGCTGAGCGATTCAATATCGATCGTCATGCGGGAAAGGTCTACTGCAGCGCGGCAGCTGTCAAGGCGCCTTGTCCGGCGCGTAGACACAGGCTTCACCGCCGGTGGGCTCCGATCGCTCGGGTCGGCCATCTCCGAGGACATCGACGTGAGCACTTCATCGCATTCGCTCGCCTACCTGCTTGCACGCATCCTGCTGATGGCCCTGTTCCTGGTCTCCGGGCTGGGCAAGCTCGGCGATCTCAGCGGTACCCAGGGCTACATGGAGGCGATGGGAGTACCCGGCATCCTGCTCTGGCCGACCATCGCCTTTGAGATCGGCAGCGGCCTGTGCATCCTTCTCGGTTTGCAGACCCGGCTGGTGGCGGTCGTGCTCGCGGGTTTCAGCCTGGTCACCGCTTTCATCTTCCACCACGACTTCGCCGATCAGACCCAGCAGATCATGTTCCTGAAGAACCTGGGCCTGGCCGGTGGCTTCCTGCTGCTGGCCTGCACCGGGGCGGGACGCTACAGCATTGATGGGCGGAGGCGGCGCACGCAGCTGTAACGCCAGTCCAGGGCATCAAGAGTACCCTCGCCGGATGCGGGAGGCACCGGACCAGGACGATCAACGGCTGACCGCGACTTCCGTCATTGCTGACGGCTGGCTGCCAACCTCGTCAGGGAATCGTCTCAACGTGAAGCACACAGTGCAGGACACGCAGGATCCGCTGCAGCCACCGCGATCGGTCAGCTTCCGGGAGGCCGTTGCCTTCTGGCTGAAGCTCGGCTTCATCAGTTTTGGCGGTCCCGCCGGCCAGATTTCGATCATGCACCAGGAGCTGGTCGAGCGTCGGCGCTGGATTTCCGAACGGCGCTTCCTGCATGCACTGAACTACTGCATGTTGTTGCCTGGCCCGGAAGCCCAGCAACTCGCCACTTACATTGGCTGGCTGATGCACCGTACCTGGGGCGGGGTGGTTGCCGGGATGCTGTTCGTACTGCCCTCGCTGCTCATCCTGATCGGGCTGTCATGGCTCTATGTGACGTTCGGTGAAATGCCCGTGGTGGCCGGGTTGTTCTACGGGATCAAGCCGGCCGTCACGGCCATCGTGGTGCATGCCGCCTATCGCATCGGTACGCGCGTGCTGAAGAATGCTTGGCTGCAGGTGATCGCCGCTGCCTCGTTTCTGGCCATTTTCGCATTCGGTCTGCCCTTCCCGCTGATCGTACTGGGTGCTGCGCTGATCGGTTATTGCGGCGGACGATTCGCCCCACGGATGTTCGGCGTCGATGGCGACCAACGTGCCCCGCAGCAGACGTTCGGTCCTGCGCTGATCGACGACGACACCCCTGCGCCGGCGCATGCGCGCTTTCGCTGGCGGCGCCTGATCGTGCTGGCGGCCACAGGCGCGGCGCTATGGGCGTTGCCCATGGGCGTGTTGACCGCGCTGTTTGGTTGGGAAGGCACGTTGACCCAGATGGGCTGGTTCTTCACCAAGGCCGCACTGCTGACCTTTGGCGGCGCCTATGCGGTGCTGCCCTATGTCTACCAGGGCGCGGTGGGCCACTACGGCTGGGTGACGCCCACGCAGATGATTGACGGCCTGGCCTTGGGCGAGACCACGCCGGGGCCGCTGATCATGGTGGTGGCCTTTGTCGGCTTCGTCGGTGGGCATGCCGCGCATGCAGTGGGTACTGGTCAGGCATTCCTGGTTGGCGCGGTGGCTGCCAGCGTGGTCACCTGGTTCACCTTCCTGCCCTCTTTCCTGCTCATTCTCGCGGGTGGCCCGCTGGTGGAATCGACGCACAACGAACTGAAGTTCACCGCACCGTTGACGGCCATCACCGCCGCCGTGGTCGGCGTGATCCTCAACCTGGCCCTGTTTTTTGGCTACCACGTGTTCTGGCCGCAGGGGTTCGTCGGCCCGCTCGATTGGCCATCGGCACTGCTCACGCTGTTCGCCGCCGTGGCCCTGTTCCGTTTCAAACGGGGTGTCATCCAGGTATTGGCCTGCTGCGCGCTGCTGGGTTTGGCTGTGTACCTGATGCGGAACTGGTGAGTGAGCGTGCGCGTGGAGCACCATGGGCCGCACAGGGGCGTAGGCCACTGGCGCACAGCCCGGCGAACGTCTGGTGGAGGCGACGTGACTGTCCCTGAAATCCCGTTCGCCGATCTCCTGGGTTCCGGCACGGCCCGTACTGCGGCAGGGTGGTCGGGACACGTTGGCGAAGATCTGGATGGATACCTCTGAACCCGACATTTCCCTGCAGGACGAGATCAAAGCTCTCCGCCAGCAGTTGGCGGTCCTTCGTTTCGATATTTCAGGCAAGGAGTGGCTCACTGTTGACGAGGCCGCGCACTATTGCGGCTGTCGTCCGGCCAGTTCCGGAAGAACGCTCCTGATCTCGGCCTTGTCCCTGGGAACTTCATGGGCAAGCAGCTCTATGAGACGAGTGAACTGTATAAGGCTGTTCACAATGCCAGCGACTGGGCCATGCGTGGGCGTGTTGGCTCCAACACTCCATCTGCTGCACCGAGGTCTGCGCGGGTGGAAGAGGCTCGTGCCCGCTTGAGCCGCTGTGACCAACGAAGGGGGAGCCGCTTATGGATCAGGCTAACAAGCTGATGACGCTCGCTCAGGCGGCGGAGCTTTGTGCATGCCACCGGGTCGCGCTGGCTCGACGAAAAAGACACTGCAGATAATTCTAAGTGCCTGATTCGATGGTGGGCCCACCAGGATTCGAACCTGGAACCAAGGGATTATGAGTCCCCTGCTCTAACCGTTGAGCTATAGGCCCTGCGCAGCGCCACAGTGTAGTGGAGGCCGCCCACGATCGGCTACCCGTCAGCAGCCAGAGCCTCAGCAACACGCCCCAACCGCTTCTCCGCCACGTCCGCGAACCACATCTGCCGCCGCAGATATGCCTGGAACAGCGCCACCGTCCGCCTGGCCTCTTCCAGCCCCTTCTGGTTGTCGCCGCTGAAGCCGGCAGGCAACCCAGCCTCAGACAGCGTCAGCAGCGCATACGTCGTCCGACGTGCAAACCCCAACGGATCCTCACACTCATCCCGCATCATCTCATCCCAGTTCATCAGCAGCGGGAAATCGATTTGCACGGGCTCAGGCATATCGTGCTCCACGTCATTCATGGCGTGACTCCAGATGCATGACGAATCAGTGCCGCAGGCCGCATGTGATGTACGTGACCTGCTGCGCGCTTGCATCAGCGCCGATGAAGATCGGCCTGCCTACGCGATGTGTTGAGCATCTGCACGGTCAGCGTGCGGCCGCCGCGGGACGTAATCAAATGGCAGGTGCGACATCGTCAGGATCCGATCGGCATGGCCGGGAGCTACCAAAGAAAAACCCCGCACCAGGCGGGGTTTCTCTCAACGCTTCAACAGCCGCTGGCTATCAATCGATATCCAGGAAGCTGCGCAGCTGCTCCGAGCGGCTCGGGTGACGCAGTTTGCGCAGGGCCTTTGCTTCGATCTGGCGGATGCGCTCGCGGGTCACGTCGAACTGCTTGCCGACCTCTTCCAGCGTGTGGTCGGTATTCATGTCGATGCCGAAGCGCATGCGCAGCACCTTGGCTTCCCTCGGGGTGAGGCCGGCCAGTACGTCGCGCACGGTTTCAGACAGGTTGATGTTGGTGGTGTTCTCGATCGGGGACTCCACGTTGGTGTCCTCGATGAAGTCGCCCAGATGGGAATCCTCGTCGTCGCCGATCGGGGTTTCCATCGAGATCGGCTCCTTGGCGATCTTCATCACCTTGCGGATCTTGTCTTCCGGCATGTCCATTTCCTTGGCCAGCTCCTCCGGCGTAGCCTCGCGGCCGTACTGCTGGAGCATCTGGCGGGAAATGCGGTTCAACTTGTTGATCGTCTCGATCATGTGCACCGGGATACGGATGGTGCGCGCCTGGTCGGCGATCGAGCGGGTGATCGCCTGGCGGATCCACCAGGTGGCGTAGGTCGAGAACTTGTAGCCGCGGCGGTACTCGAACTTGTCCACGGCCTTCATCAGGCCGATGTTGCCTTCCTGGATCAGGTCGAGGAACTGCAGGCCACGGTTGGTGTACTTCTTGGCAATCGAGATCACCAGGCGCAGGTTGGCCTCGACCATTTCCTTCTTGGCCTTGCGCGCCTTGGCTTCGCCGTAGGCCATGGCACGGCTGATTTCCTTCAGCTCTTCCAGGTCCAGCTGGGTCAGCTTCTCGATGTCGATCGTCGCCTGCTGTTCGGCGATGATCTGGTCCTTCACTTCGCGCAGGGCCGACGACCACTTCTGCTTGCGCTTCAGTGCGTCTTCCACCCACTCCAGGTTGGTCTGGTTGCCTTCCCAGGAACGGATGAAGTCCTTGCGCGGCATGCGCGCGGTGACAGTGGCCAGGTTCAGCACACGGCGCTCATGCGACTTGATGTCGGCCATGGTGTCGCGCAGCTGCTTGGTCAGCACGTCGGTCAGCGGCAGCGGCAGCTTCAGGGTGACGAACACCGCCGACATCTCTTCGCGCAGGCGCGGCAGGTTCTTCTTGTCGCCCTTGGTCGCGGCCTTCTTGAAAGCGTTGAAGGCATCGCTCAGTGCCTGCATGCGCGCGGCGACTTCCTCCGGATCCGGACCGGTCGGTGCGGCTTCTTCATCGCCACCGTCGACATCGTCGTCCTCGTCCTCGTCGCCTTCGGCGTCCGCATCGGCGCTGTCATCGGCAACGACCGCCGGCGGTGCCGGCTCTTCGTCGACCAGGTCGTTGAAGCCGACGATCACTTCGGCCAGGCGCTTCTTGCCTTCCTTGTGGGCTTCGTAGTCGTTCAGCAGCGACTCGACCGAGACCGGGAACTGGCCGAGGGCGGCCTGGACCTGCGAAAGGCCTTCCTCGATGCGCTTGGCGATGGCGATTTCGCCTTCGCGGGTCAGCAGCTCGACGGTGCCCATTTCGCGCATGTACATGCGCACCGGGTCGGTGGTACGGCCACCTTCGGTGTCGAGCGCGCTCAGCGCGGCGGCAGCTTCTTCAGCCGCAGTGTCATCGACTTCGCGGTTGCCGGTGTTGCCATCGTTGAGAAGCAGGGTTTCCACATCCGGCGCAACTTCATGGACATCGATGCCCATGCCGTTGATCATGCCGATGATGTCTTCGATCTGTTCCGGGTCGACCATGTCGTCCGGCAGATGGTCATTGACTTCGGCGTAGGTCAGGTAGCCCTGTTCCAGGCCCTTGCTGATCAGTTGCTTGATTTCGGATTGGGCAGGACGTTCGTTGGCCATGTAGTGCTCGCGCCACCGGCTAGGGAGAAATAGGGAACGTAGCATTATACCAGCCCGGGGCCCCGCCTGCCGGGCGGTGGTCCCGCAGGCTCAGGGCCTGAGAAGGAAGGTCACGGGACCGTCATTGACCAGGCTGACGACCATATGGGCACCAAATCGGCCCGTTTCCACCCCAGGCGCGTGATTTTCACGACAGATGTCGACAAATCGATTGAACCCGCGTTCAGCCTCGTCCGGCGGTGCGGCGGTCGTGAAGCTGGGGCGCATGCCCGAACGGGTATCGGCGGCCAGGGTGAACTGGCTGACCAGCAGCAGGCCGCCGCCGGTGTCGCGCAGCGACCGGTTCATCTTCCCGGCCTCGTCGGCGAATACCCGGTAGCCCAGCAGGCGCTCGGCCATCCGTCGCAGCTGGGCCTCGGTATCGCCCGGTTCCATGCCGACCAGGGCCAGCAGGCCGGGACCGATCTGCCCCACCACTTCCTCGTCGACATGGACGGCGGCCTGGCTGACGCGCTGGATCAGGACGAGCATCGTGGGCTTCCAATGAACAGGGCCGGCCACGATAGCAGCGCCCTTGGCTAAACTGGCGCCGATGAATCCGCAACGCAAAGCCCGGCTGGTCTACCGCGCCACCACCCTGTTCGCCCGCCTGCCCTGGCCAGTCCTGCGGGGGTTCGCGCATGCCCTGGCGTGGACGTGGGTCCGTCTCAACGCTCGCGAGAGCCGCGTCACCCGGCGCAACCTGGAACTGGCCTACCCGGAACTGGACGGTCCGGCGCGCGACCGCCTGCACCGCGAGCTGCTGCGCTCCACCGCCCTGCAGGCCATCGAGACTCTGCGGCTGTGGAGCCGGAGGCCGGCCGACAACCTGCACCTGCACCTGAAGCAGCGCCACGGCGAAGCCCTGTACGAAGCGGCGCTGGCCAGCGGCAAGGGCGTGATCGTGGCCGCACCCCACTTCGGCAACTGGGAGCTGCTGAACCAGTGGCTGGCCTCGCGCGGGCACATCGCCATCGTCTACAAGCCACCGGAGGACGAGGCCAGCGACGCCTTCCTGCAGCTGGTGCGCGGCGGCCAGAACGTGCAGCAGGTGCGCGCCGAGGGCCCCGCCGTGCGCCAGCTGTTCAAGGTACTCAAGGACGGCGGTGCCACCGGCATCCTGCCCGACCAGCAACCCAAGGCCGGCGACGGCGTGTTCGTGCCGTTCTTCGGCGTGCAGGCACTGACCATGACCCTGGTCAACCGGCTGGCCGAGCGCACCGGCGCCACCGTGCTGTATGGCTGGTGCGAGCGCATCGGGCCGGACATGGAATTCGCCCTGCACATCGAGCCGACCGACCCGGCCGTGGCCGACCCGGACCCGGAGGTGGCGGCCACCGCGCTCAACGCCGGCATCGAGCGCATCGCCCGCCGCGACCCGACGCAGTACCAATGGACCTACAAGCGCTATACGCTGCGGCCACCGGGCAGCGGCGAGGAAGACCCTTACGCGACCGAAGAGCATCCGCACTGACGGTCGCACCACGCGGGCCCGTCCGGCCCCTGCGACCGGCGGCCGCACCACGTTGAATACGACGCCGTCGCCCCCATAGAGACTGCGATGTCCGCCTCCCCCGGTCCTGCCATGCCTGCTGCCTCTTCCCTGTTCGGCGACCCCGCCGCGATCCGCTGCGAACGCGCGGTGGCCGAACTGCGTGCCGGTCGCCCGGTACTGCTCCACGATGGCCAGGGCCAGCGCCTGGCGGTAATTGCACTGGACAGCGCCACTGCCAGCAGCTTCGCCACGTTCGCCGGTGCCGCGCGCGAGCGCCACTACCTGTTCCTGACTGCCACCCGCGCCCGCGTGCTCGGCGTGGAAGCGCCGGAAGGGGCGCGCCTGCCGCTGGCCGGCATTGCCTTCGATACCCTGCCCTCGCTGGGTTACCTGCGCGAGCCCGGCCCGATGCCCGACGGCTGGGCAGCCGGCGACGCCTTCGATGCCGGCGCGGTCGAGCTGGCCCGCCTGGGCCTGCTGCTGCCGGCGATGGTCGCGGTGCGCCTGGACGTGGATGACCACACTTTCGACGGTGCCGCCGAGGTGGCCCTGTGCGACCTGGCCGAAGGCGCAGCACATGCGGCCCACGACTACGAACTGGTGGCGCGTTCGCCGGTACCGCTGCGCGACGTCGGCATGACCACCTTCGCGGTGTTCCGCGGCGGCGTGGCCCAGCGTGACCAGGTCGCGATCATCGTCGGCGAACCGGACCTGTCGGCGGTGGTACCGGTACGCGTGCACTCCTCGTGCCTGACCGGCGACCTGTTCGGCTCGCTCAAGTGCGACTGCGGCGACCAGCTGCGGCGCGGCCTGCGCAAGCTGAAGGAACTGGGCGGTGGCGTGCTGCTGTACCTGGACCAGGAAGGCCGCGGCACCGGCATCGCCGCCAAGATGCGCGCCTACGGCTACCAGCACGACGGCCTGGACACCATCGACGCCGATGCACAGCTGGGCTTCGGTGCCGACGAACGCCGCTACGGCAGTGCGGTGGCGATGCTGCATGGCCTGGGCATTTCGCGCGTGGCCCTGCTCAGCAACAACCCGACCAAGGCACAGCGCCTGCGCAATGCCGGCATCGAGGTGCTGGACTGCATTCCGGTCACCGGCGAGATCACCGCCGAAAACGAACACTACCTGCGCACCAAGGCCGATCGTGCTGGCCACCTGCTGGATGTCGATGCGCTGATCCAGGCTGCCCAGTAACACAGCCGACCTGCTACCGTCTGCGCGGTGCGGCCACCGCCGCCGCTCGCCCTGCCACCTGACGGAGCCCGCGTGACCGACGTCGCCCCCATCGCCCCGACCACCGAAGCCTGGCAATCGCTACCGCAACGTGCCGCCCGCCTGGCCGCACTGGAAGGCGCCTTCGGCGGACTGTTCGTGCCGGGTCTGCCACTGGCCGCAGCTGCCTGGTTCTTCGATCTGCCCGGCGGCCTGTGGACTGCCGCCCTGGGGCTGCTGATCGGCATCCTCTTCGGCGCCTGGCTCGGCCGCCGGCGACTGACCCGCACCCGCTGGCGCCTGGATGACCAGGGCCTGGGCCTGCGCCGCGACCTGATGTGGCAGCTGGAAACCCGCATTCCCATATCGCGCGTACAGCACCTGGACCTGCGCCGGGGCCCGTTGGAGCGCCGCGCCGGCCTGGCCACGCTGATCGTGCACACTGCCGGTACCCGCATGAGCGCGGTCACCGTCAACGGCCTGGATGAGGCCGACGCCGAGCGCCTGCGCGACACCCTCTCGCACCAGCTCGACCAGGACGCCGACGCCCTGTGAGCCTGCCGCCGCCCCTGCCCGCATCGCTGCCTGCCGGTGGCGAGGATCATCGCCTGCACCCGTGGTCGTGGCTGTTCGTGCTGCTGATGCAGCTGCGCCACTACTTCCTGCCGCTGGTCGCGCTGCTGGTGTTCGGCCAGCGTGGCGAGCGCGACCCGATGTGGGCGCAGTTGATTCCACTGTCGGCGATCGCGGCACTGGTGCTGGTCTCGGTGCTGCAGTACCTCAGCTACCGCTACCGCATCGGCAGCGATGCCATCACCGTGCGCAGCGGGCTGCTGGCGCGCAACCGCCGCGAGATCCCGTTCGCCCGCATCCACAACGTGGAAGTGCGGCAGAACCCGTTGCACCGGCTGTTCGGTGTGGCCGAGCTGCGCCTGGAATCGGCCGGCGGCGTGCGGCCGGAAGCCGAGATGCGGGTACTGAAGCTGGACCAGGCGCTGGCGCTGGAACGGCTGGTGCGCCAGCGTGGGCAGGCACCGCAGACCGCCGACGTCGTCGCCACTCCCTCGATCACCGGGGCCGACACCGAACAGGTGCTGCTGCGCCTGTCGAGCTGGGACGTAGTGCGCATGGGCCTGCTCTCCAACCGCGGATGGGCACTGGCGATCGCCGCCTTCGGCGTGCTGTTCCAGACCGTGCCGCGCCCGGTGATGGACGCGGCCATCCAGCGTGGTGGCAGGGAGGCCTTCGGCTACGCAAGCCACCTGCATCCCGGCATGGCCGGCGCCTTCCTGCTGCTGGCCGCAGCCCTGCTGCTGGGCTGGCTGGCGCTGCGTGCGTTGTCGGTGGTGCTGACCCTGCTGCGCTATCACGGCTTCACTCTCAGCGAGCAGGATCGCCGGCTGACCGTCTCGGCTGGCCTGGTCAGCCGAACCCGCAGCAGTGTCGCGCGTCGCCGCATCCAGGCCTGGACGCTGTACGAGACCACCCTGCATCGCTGGTTCGGCCTGCGCCAGCTGCGCGTCGACAGCGCCGCCGGCGGCCCTTCGCGGGACCAGGACCGCGCTCTGCGCGAGCTGGCACCGCTGGCCCCGGCAATGCGCTGCGAGCAGTTGGTGCAGCACCTGTTGCCTCAACTGCAGTGGCCACCGGCGCAATGGCAGTCCATTCCGCAGCGTGGCTGGTGGCGGCTGTGCCTGGGTGCGCTGCTGCTGGTCCCCGTGCTGGCCGCAGCCGCGTACTGGCGCTGGGGATCATGGGGCCTGATCGTGCTGGCCTGGCTGCCGCTGGCGCTGCTGGTGGCACATCGGCAGATGGCGCGCATGGGCTGGTATCTGGATGACCACTACGTCGCCGTGCGCGGCGGCTGGTGGAAGCGCTGGTGGCGCTGGGCCGAGCTGGACAAGGTGCAGGGCCTGCGCCTGCTGCGCTCGCCACTGGACAAGCTGTTGGGCACCAGCAGCCTGCAGCTGGATACCGCCGGCGCGCATGGTGATGTGGCGTTGATCCTGCACTACCTGCCGCAGGCGCAGGCGCAACAGGTGATGGATCAACTGGCGGCCGCGCTGGCGCGGCGCAAGCTGCGCTGGTAGGGAGTGCCGGCCGCTGGCCGGCAACCGCACACATCCCCGAGGTTGCCGGCCAGCGGCCGGCACTACCGCGGCGAGCGGGATCGCGCATCCACGCATAGCGTGTATCCGCATCAACCCATCAGCGCTGCGACGGCCCCCAATACCCCAGGTCCTTGCGGATCTGCAGGTCGCGCACCCAGCTGCCGAACGGCTTGCGCCGCAGCACGCCCATTTCACCGGACAGGAAATCCTCGGTAGCCGCAATCACGCGCTCGCTGGACAGGCCATCGCGGTACGGATGGATGGCATCGGCGTAGCGCACGATCTCCGCCTGCAGCGCGGCGTCGGGATGCAGCGCGCGCTGCAGCATCGCCGGCAGCTGCACCGGGTCGTCGAAGTCGATCATGTGCGGCTTGGGCACCCGGTTGCGGAAGGTCACCACCGGCTTGTGCTGGACGATGAACTCCGAAACGATCGACGAGGTATCCGACACCAGCACATCGGCGGCGCGCTGTGCGGCCATCACCTGCTCCGGCTCGATGAAGCGCGCATTGGCGCCGGCCAGCGCGCGGTAGCGTTCGAACAATTCCGGTGGGCACTTCGGGTGCAGGGTCAGCAGCCAGTAGCGGTTGCCTTCGGCGATGTCGGCGGCGATCTGCGCATGCAGGTGCGGGGCTGCGCTCAGGCGTTCGGTGAAGGTCGAGCCGAACAGGATCACCGGGCGTCCTCCAGCGGCGGCGCGCAGCGCGGCGCTCTCGCCACCGTCGTCGCGGAACAGCGGATCCAGCTTTGGCCAGCCGGTCTCGGCCACCGCGAAGTGGCCCTGCAGGGCCGCGATCTCACGGAACGGCGCGGTGGTGGCCGGCCCCTGCGTGCAGTAAAGGTCGAACATGCCGCGCACCCGGAAGTGGCCGCGCGCGCTGTCCCGCTTCTCCACGTTGAAGCCATGGAACAGCTGCACCTTGGCTCCCGAAAGGAAGGTCGGCACCCAGTTGGCGGCGCTGAACACCGCCCGCGGCCGCAGTGCCAGCGCCTGCTTGAGGCCGATGTTGGGCACTCCTGGCAGCTGGCTGCCGGCCGCGCCGCCCTCGAACCAGGCTGCCACCTCCTGCCCGGAGGCGTGCAAGGCCTGCGCCAACGGGGCGAGAATAGGCAGCGCATAGCGCTCCGTCGCAAACAACAGGTACCCGGCCATCATGTCCTCCACGACCGCTCCCATCGAACGGCCTCGCATCTCGGCCTGCATTATCGCGTTCAACGAGGCCGGCCGCATCGGCGACTGCCTGGCCTCGCTGGCCTTCTGCGATGAGATCGTCGTCGTGGACTCCTACTCCACCGATGCCACCGTGGCCATCGCCGAGGCCGCAGGCGCCCGCGTGCTGCAGCGCCCGTTCGACGGCTTCCGCAGCCAGAAGGCGTACTGCGTCGAGCAGGCCGGCCACGACTGGGTACTGTGCCTGGACGCCGATGAGCGGATCAGCCCGGAACTGCGTGCGGCCATCGAACAGGCCCGCGACGGTGGCTTCGCTGGCCATGCCGGCTATCGCTTCGCACGCCTGTCGGAGTACTTCGGCAAGTTCCTGCGCCATGGCAATGCCTACCCGGACCGGGTGATGCGCCTGTTCGACCGCCGCCGTGGCGGCTGGCGCGGCAAGCGCGAGATCCACGAGGCCGCCAGCGTCGATGGCAGTGTCGGTACCCTGCGCGGCGACCTGGTCCACTATCCCTACCGCTCCTTGCAGCAACAGCTGGCCAAGACCGAGAAGTACGCGCGGATGATGGCCGAGCACGAGTTCGCGCGCGGCAAACGTGCCACGCTGGGCAAGCTGGTGCTGGCACCGGCCTGGCGGTTCTGGCGCGGCTTCGTGTTCCGTGGCGGCTTCCGCGACGGCTGGCATGGCCTGGTCTACGCCTATGTGCGCGCCAACTACGTGCGCCAGAAGACCATCATGCTGTGGATGCTGGGCAACGGCCAGGCCGTGGCTGATCCGCCCAGCCCCTGATCGCCGGGCCCTGCCCGGCGCGCCGATGCGTCACGCCCCGGTGACTGCCCGGTGGCGCGCGCCTTCGACGATCGACAGGCCGGTCAGCAGGCCGACCAGGGTCACGTAGAAACTGGCCGTCATCTGGTGCGCGAACATCGACTGGGTCAGGCCGCACAGCGCATAGGTGATCACCAGCATGATGCCGGCTGCGGCCGGCCCCCGGAAGGTCGACCGTCCGCTGCGGCGATGAAGCCGCACGAACAACCCTAGCGGGATGCCATACACCGCCAGCAACAGCAGCAGGCCCGGTACGCCCTGGGTCGCTGCCCATTCGGCAACATCGTTGTGTGCATGCCCCAGGTGGCAACGCAACTCTTCCGGATTCTCACGGCAGACCGGCACGCGCAGCATCGCGCTGTCGAAATGACCGATGCCAACCCCCACCAGCGGGTGATCGAGGAAGGTCTCCCAGGCCACCTGCAGGCGTTCCACGCGGGCACCGGCGGAAGAATCACTGTCGCCCAGCTCCATCCGCTGCACGTCACTGTGCAGCTCGCTCAGGCGCACCTGGTGACGCAGCTCCGGCACCGACAGCAACAGGGTCGCACCGATCGCCAGCATGCCGGCCAGCACCGACAGGCGCGCCGCACCGGTGCGCCAGCGCAGGCTCAGCGCCAGCACCACCAGCAGCGCCAGCAGGGCGGCGAACACGCCGCGGCTGCCGGTCAGCACGATGGTGCCGCAGCCGGCGGCCATGCCGAGGATCACCAGCGACCAGCGCCGCGACGGGCGACAGAACACCAGCAGCACCATCAACACCATCACGATGTCGGCCAGCACGATGGCGTTGGTGAACAACTCTGCGCGCGGGGCGCCACCCAGCACCTGCCACAGCGACATCGCGAAGGTGGCGAGCAGGCCGGTCAATGATCCGTACCAGAGCCACCGCAGGTTGGGACGCAGCGCGCAGACCCAGAGCGCGATCCACGGGATCACCACGAATCGCGAGCGGTTGTCGACGTCTCGCAGGCCCTGCTCGAACAACACCACCGACAGTACGCCGAGCGCCAGCACCGCCAGCATCAGCCAGGCCAGCACTTTCACCGGCTGACCGGCCATGCCGCGCGCGCGCCACAGCAGCTCCGGCGCCAGCAGCGTGCTGAGCAGCAGCAGCAGGCCATACGGCAACAGGTTGATCGGCACGGTCAGCACCAGTGCCGGCAGGCAGAACAGGCCCAGCTGGGCGAGCGCATGCGCGACCCCATGGCGCCCACCGGCGGGAACGCCCAGCGGGTTTCCGGCCATGGGGTTCAGGTTGTCCGGTGAAGCTGGCACGTCGGGAAGTATCGCTGCAATCTGAGGGAAGAACGGGACGGGCCAACGCAGGCCGTCCCAGCCTGCTGTTTTACTGCCTTTGGGCCCGCTTGGGCAGACTGGACAAGCCGGAATCGTGGTGGCTAGTCATGTTCCTGCAAACGCCGTTCACGTTCGCGCTCCTCTGCAGTGACCACGCAGGGCACCTTCACCGCTGCTGCCGGCACCAGCCACCAGCGCCGCCGGTTGGCCACGCCGGCCAGTTCAGAACGGTTGCGGTCGACGCACGACAGCATCGCGTATTCGTGCACCAGCAACCAGCGGCGTCCGGGCGCCAGCCGCTGCCAGCGCGTGGCCGCAATCAGCTGCTCGTCCCAGTCCGTCTCGAAACCGAAGGTCGCTGCAGGACGGTCGGCCAGCAGCAGATGCTGCTCCTTCCAGGCCACCATCCCCAACTCGGCATCCGGGCCCAGACGGCTACCAACCGTGCGCATCAGGCCGCGGGCGGAACTGGAATCGTTCAGCAGCGGATAGCCGACCAGGCTGTACAGCACCCAGACCATCGCCAGGGTCGACACCAGCGCCAGATGCCGGCGACGGCCGCAGGCCAGCAGGCTCAATCCACCCCACACACCCATCGCCAGGATCGTCCAGGCCAGTGCGTCGACCGCGCCGGGCCCCAGCCCGCGGCTGTGGGTCAGGCGCAGCTCGAAGGCCGGCTCGCCCAGCACCGCCATCGCACCGGCCAGGGCCAGGCCCAGTGACAGCAGGCCGGTGAACGCCCCCACCACGGCCTGCACATCGCGCCGCCTCAGCAATCCAGGCAACAGCGGCGCCAGCACCAGGCAGAACATCGGCAGCGCCGGCAGGATGTACACATCGCGCTTGCCGGCGGGAATCGAGAAGAACAGCACCACCATCAGCCACCAGGCCAGCGGCAGCAGGTAGCGCGGGTCGCGGCGGCGCAGCCGGCGGCGCCACGCCGGAATCGCCCAGGGCAGGGCCAGGAAGGCCGGGATCCACATCAGCGGCATCGTCGCCAGGAAGTACCAGGCGGGCTGATGGTGGTCCCAGGAATGGGCGTAGCGCCGCGCCGTCTGCTGGAACAGGATGTCGTCCATGTAGGCCCGGTACTCGTCCGAGCCGGTGGCAAAGCCGGCCAGCAGCATCGGCGCCAGCCACAACGACACCGCCAGCAGGAAGGCCAGCGGCGCCAGCCAGAAACGCGCGTCGCGCGCATGCAGTCCCACCCGTGGCCACTGCAGCGCCGCGGCGATCGCCGCAGGCACGAGCATCAGCAGCGCCAGCATCCCCACGCCCTTGGTGATCACGCCGATGCCAGCAAAGAACCAGCCCAGCCACCACCAGCGCCAGCTTGGTCCCAGCAAAAGGTGGCGCAGCAGGCCGTAGTTGGCCAGGGTGATGAACAGCAGCAGCAGTGGGTCGATCTGCGCCTTCTTCGCCTGGAAGGTGAACTGCAGCGCGAACAGCAGCGCCCAGCCGGCGTACAGCCCCACCCGCCGCGTCCACAGGCGCCGCCCCAGGTCGACCACGCACCACAGCGTGCCCAGCGCCGCCAGCAGCGACGGCAGCAGGAAGGCTACGCGCCACTGCCCGACCAGGCTGTACAGCGTGGCCTGCCACCACATCAGCATCGGCGGCTTGTCCGAGTACAGCTCGGTGCCGCGATGCGGGAACAGCCACTGCCCGCTGTCGAACATCTGCTTGGCCACCAGTGCGAAGCGCGGTTCGTCCGACGGCCACGGATCACGAAGGCCCAGCCCGGCCCCCAGCACCAGCAGGGCCATCACCACGAACAACCACGTCTCGCGCGACGCGCGGGATTTCAGCATGGGACTCGGAACGTCAGCGGGGTCAGGCTGTTTTTAGCAGACGCGCGTAAAAGAAACCGTCGGCATCGTTGTCACCCGGCAGGCGCTGGCGCGCAATCCCCTCGCAATCGAGGCCGAATGTGTCATCCAGAGGCTGTGCCGCTGCGTCCGGATGCCACTTCAGGAAGGCTCGCACCTGATCGACGTTCTCGGCGCGCAGGATCGAACAGGTGGCGTACAGCAGCACGCCTCCCGGGCGCAGCATTGACCAGCACGCCTCCAGCAGGCGGGCCTGCACGCCGACCAGCGCATCGATGTCCTCGGCGCGGCGGTGGAACATCACGTCCGGCTGGCGGCGGATCACGCCGGTGGCCGAGCACGGGGCATCCAGCAGGATGGCGTCGAACGGCGTGCCGTCCCACCAGGCCCCGGGATCGCTGGCATCGGCCACCCGGGTCTGCGCGCCCTCGCCCACACCGGTGCGGGTGTAGGTATCGCGGGCGCGCGCGAGGCGACGCGCATCGATATCGAGCGCCAGCAGGCGCAGACTGGGGTCACGTTCCAGCAGGTGCGCCGACTTGCCACCGGGCGCCGCACAGGCGTCCAGCACGCGGGCGCCGGTCGCGGGCGCCAGCGCGTCGGCTGCGCATTGCGCCGACAGGTCCTGTACCGACAGTGCACCGTCGGCAAAACCCGGCAGCTGGTTCACGGCAACCGGGGCCGCCAGGCGCAATGCATCGGCGCAGAGCGCGCTGGGTTCGGCGGCAATGCCCGCCTCGGCCAGTGCCGCCAGTGCCTTGTCACGGCCACCGTGCTGGCGATTGGCACGCAGCCACAATGGGGCCGGTTGCAGGCTGGCGCTGAAGATGGCGTCGGCCTGTGCCGGCCAATCGCGTTCCACCGCATCGGCCAGCCATACCGGGAAGGCATCGCGCGCCGGCTGCTCCGGGAAACCCTCGCGCTGCGCGCGGCGCAGGATCGCATTGACCAGGCCGGCCTGGCGCTCACGGCCCAACGCACGCGCGGCATCGACCGTGGCCGACAGCGCCGCATGCGCCGGCAGTTCCAACACGTCCAGCTGGGCAAAGCCCACCATCAACAGGGTGCGCAGGTCGGCGTCGCGCGCCGACAGCGGCTTCTGCATCCACGACTGCAAGGCAGCGTCATAGGTACTGCGGCGACGCAGGACCGCAAAGCACAGCGCTTCCAGCAAGGCACGATCGCGGCTGTCGGCCAGCTTCGGCAGCGCCCAGGCCAGTTCGGCCTTCAATGAACGGCCACGGGTGAACACCTGTGCCAGCACGCGTGCGGCCAGCATGCGCGTGGCCGCGCCCGGCGCCGCCTTGGCCACGGAGAAATCGTTCTGCTTCGACACCGCTTATGCTCCCACGCGCAGATCACGGCGGGCGTTGAGGTAGTCGGCGGCGGTGATCGCCTTGCCGCCTTCGCGCTGCAGCGTACGCAAGCGCAGTGCGCCCTGGCCACAGGCGATGTCGATGCCATCGCGGCTGGCCGCCAGCACCGTGCCCGGCGCCTGGCCGTGGGCCTCGTCCAGCGCCACCGCGCCATGGATGCGCACGCGTTCGCCAGCCAGCGTCGCTTCGGCGATCGGCCACGGATTGAAGGCACGCACGGTACGCGCCAGCACATCGGCGCCCTGCGCCCAGTCCAGACGGGCTTCGGCCTTGTCCAGCTTGTGCGCATAGGTCACGCCCTGCTCCGGCTGCGGCCGCGCGATCGGCTTGATGCCGGCCCGCAGCAGGCCCAGGCCATCGGACAGGACCTGTGCACCCAGCTCGGCCAGCTTGTCATGCAGCTGGCCACCGGTATCGGTGGCAGCGATCGGCAATTCCTGGTGCAGCAGCACCGGGCCGGTATCCAGGCCCGCTTCCATCTGCATCAGGCACACACCGGTCTTCGTGTCACCGGCCTGGATCGCACGCTGGATCGGCGCGGCACCGCGCCAGCGCGGCAGCAGCGAGGCGTGCACGTTCCAGCAGCCATGGGTCGGGATCGCCAGCACCGCCTTGGGCAGAATCAGGCCATAGGCCACCACCACCATCAGGTCCGGCTGCAGCTCGCGCAGCTGCTGCTGTGCAGCCTCGTCCTTCAGTGATTCGGGCTGGTAGACCGGAATGCCACGGGCCACGGCCTCGAGCTTGACCGGCGACGGTGCCAGGCCACGGCCACGGCCGGCCGGCCGGTCAGGCTGGGTATAGACGGCCACGACCTCGTGGTGGCGCGCCGCGGCGCGCAGCGACGACACCGCGAATTCCGGCGTACCGGCAAAGACAATCCTCATGGCTACCCCACTTGCAGGATGGATTCGTGCAGGAAAGAAAACGGCGCCGTCGGCCGGCGCCGTGCAGCCCGCGCGCGTCGCGCAGGCACGGGCCACCCGAAGGGCGGCCCGGATGGGCGATCACGCCACGTGCTTGCGCTGCTTGGCCAGCTTCTTGCGGACCATCTCGCGCTTGAGCGGCGACAGGTAGTCGATGAACAGCTTGCCGTCCAGATGGTCCATCTCGTGCTGGATGCAGGTGGCCAGCACTTCACCGGCCTCCAGCTGCTGTTCCTGGCCGTTGCGGTCCAGGTACTTCACGGTGATGGTGTCGGCGCGGGTGACGTCGGCGAAGATGCCCGGGACCGACAGGCAACCCTCCTGGTACACCCGGCCCCCGTCCCTGGCGACGATTTCCGGGTTGATGAACACATGCGGTTCATTCTTCTCTTCGCTGACATCGATGACCATGAAGCGCTTGTGCACGTCCACCTGGGTGGCCGCCAGGCCGATGCCCGGGGCGTCGTACATGGTCTGGAACATGTTGTCGATCAGTTCCTGGAAGGCCGGCGTGGTGACTTCGGCGGCGTCGATCAACGCAGCCTTGGTACGCAGGCGCGGATCGGGGAACTCGAGAATGGGGAGAAGGGCCATGGCTGTTTCCGGATAGGGGGCCGGCACGCCGGCATACGTCGCAGATTCTAGCTCCAACGCTTGCCTTGCGCCCCGGTTTCTGGACTATAGTGCGCGGACCTGTTGGGGAATCAGGGCTTCACACCTATGTTGCTTCGTTTTCGTACGGTCGTCGCCGCGGCGATGCTGACCGTGGCTGCCTATGCTACCGCCGTGGAAGTGAATGGCGGGCACCCGGACACCTATGTGGTCCGAAAAGGGGATACGTTGTGGGATATCGCCGCACGTTTCCTGCAGAAGCCTTGGCTGTGGCCGGAGATCTGGCAAGCCAATCCGCAGATCGCCAACCCGCACCTGATCTATCCAGGTGACGTGCTGAGCCTGGCCTACCTGGACCGGGTGACCGTGTCCCAGGCCGGCCCGCGCCAGGAGGCCCCGATCGACGCCATTCCGCTGGCCCAGGTCGAGCCGTTCCTGAAGCAGTTGAGCGTTGTCGACAGCATCAAGCAGCTGCCCTACGTGGTCGGCCTGGAGGACAACCGCCTGCGCGTGTCCGGCGGTGACACCGTCTACGTGCGCCTGGCCGATGCCCAGGTGGGCCAGCGCTGGGCCGTGGTACGCCCGACCGTGCGGTACGCCCAGCCCAAGCCGACCGAAGACCTGACCGCCAATGGCGACGTGACCCCGGGCAGCGGCAACCTGTGGAAGGCCTACAACGCGCCCAACGCCCGCCGTGGCGTGCTCGGCTACGAGCTGGCCCAGGTCGCTACCGGCACCATCACCCAGATTGCCGGCGGCAAGGTCGAGGCCTCCACGCTGGTGCTGGACAAGAACGACGGCGGCCGCGAAGTGCGCGCCGGTGACCGCCTGGTGCCGGTCGAAGCCAAGCCATACGACCTGCAGTTCATCCCTCATGTACCCGCTGCCGGTGTCGAGGGTGTGGACGTGCGCGTGCTGGCCGTCACCGACATGTTCAATGCCGGTGGCCCGCGCGACGTGATCGCGATCTCGGCCGGCCGTGCCCAGGGCGTGGACAACGGGACCGTGTTCTCGCTGTGGCGCCCGGGCCGCCATGTGGCGCACCGCATGAAGTACCCGGGCTCCTCGCGCATGGACGACTCGCTCAGCACCGGCGCCGGCCGGGTCTCGCTGCCGGACGAGTATGCCGCGCACGCGATGGTGTTCCGCACCTTCGACAACGTCAGCTACGCGCTGGTGATGCAGGGTGTGAAGCCGGTGCAGGTGGGTTACAACGCGCTGCACCCGGACGCAAAGTAACCATTGCCGGGCGTGCCGGCCGCTGCCCGGCAGGCGTCTGCGGGAAAACCTGACGATCACGTGCGAAGGCGCCCTAGGGCGCCTTTGTTGTGTGCGGCCGATAGTGGGGGATGATCACGCATGCATATGAGGCGCTGCTGCGCCTGTTGATGGCGGGAGGCGCACTGGCGCCACGACGGGCCCTGCTGCAGGCCGCGGGCGGTGCGCAAGCCGCCATCGCGCAAGGCCCGGCGAACTGGCGCGCGCACGGCTGCACGCCGGAGCAATGCGCCGCGCTGGAACGTCCCGACGCCCGGGTGTGTGCAGCCGCCCTGCGCTGGCTGGAACAGGACAACCATCACCTGCTGCCCTGCACCGATCCGGCCTTTCCACCTTCGTTGCTGGAGGTGCCCAACCCGCCGCTGGCGCTGTTCGTTGCCGGTGACCCCAGCCTGGCCTGGCGCCCGTCGGTGGCGCTGGTCGGCAGCCGTTCCCCCACCCCGGGTGGGCGCGCACTGGCCGCGCGTTTTGCCGGCTGTTTCGTCGAGGCGGGCCTGGCGGTGACCAGCGGCCTGGCCGCAGGCATCGATGCGGCTGCGCACCAGGCCACGCTCGAGGCCGGTGGCTGCACCGTGGCGGTGATCGGCACCGGTCCTGACCGCGCCTATCCGGACAGCCACGCCCGGCTGCAGGCGCGCATCGCCGCCGAAGGCGCGGTGCTCAGTGAGTACCTGCCGGGTACGGCGGCCCGCCCAGGCCACTTCCCCGCGCGCAACCGGCTGGTAGCCGGGCTGGCGCTGGCGACCGTGGTGGTCGAGGCCGCGCAGCGCTCGGGCGCGCTGATCACCGCGCGGCTGGCCGCCGAGGCAGGCCGCGAGGTCTGTGCCCTGCCCGGATCGGTGCTCAACCCGCGCGCGGCTGGCTGCCACCGCCTGATCCGCGAGGGCGCGGCGCTGGTCGAGCGCCCCGAGGAGGTTCTGGAACTGCTCGCCCCTGCCCTTCGCCAGCAGCTGCCGGGCTTGCAATCGCGGCTGGCCACCCCCACTGAACAGGCACCGCCGGCCCTCCTGCCGGCGCGCTGGGCCGACGACCCTGACTACCAGTGCTTGTGGCGGGCCCTGGACCACAACCCAAGCGGTATGGATTCACTGATCACGCGCTGTGGATTGACGGCGTCCCAGGTGTCCTCCATGCTGCTGGCCATGGAACTGGCGGGAATCGTGGTGTGCGTACACGGCCGCTACTGTCGAACTCCCTAGTTTCTTCACCTCCACAGCGTCGCGCGACGCAGGCCGAGGGGCAATGAAAGAGAGCATCCTGGATGTACTGCTGTACCTGTTTGAACACTATTTCAGCGAAGATGCGGACCTGATCCGTGACCGCGATTCGCTGCAGAACGGCCTGATCCAGGCCGGTTTCAGCCCCACCGAGATCAACAAGGCGTTCGACTGGCTCGATGCCCTGGCCGCGCAGCGGCCGAGCGTGGCCCAGGCGCGGGTCGATGGCCCCGTGCGCATCTACCATGGCCCCGAGCTGGACAAGCTGGATGTGGAATGCCGCGGCTTCCTGCTGTACCTGGAACAGCACGGCATCCTCGACGCCGACCAGCGCGAGCTGGTGCTGGACCGGGCGATGGCCCTGGACCAGGACGAACTGGACCTGGACGACCTGAAATGGGTCGTGCTGATGGTGCTGTTCAACCAGCCCGGCTCCGAAGCGGCCTATGCCTGGATGGAGACGCAGATGTTCATGGACGAGCCAGAACCCCTTCACTGACCGTACACTTGGGGGCATAGCGCATTCAGGAGCGTCCCCGTGAGCGAGTGGTTCCATGCAGAAGGCAACCGGCAGCAAGGCCCGCTGCCGGCGGAACAGTTGGTCGAGTTGTTCCGCAACAACCAGATCTCCCTGGACACCCTGGTCTGGCGCGACGGCCTGCCGCAATGGCAGCCGTTGCGCACCGTTGTCGACGAGCTGGGCCTGATCGTGCCGGCGCTGGACGTTGCTGCGCCGGCCCAGCCACCCGAGCCGGAACCGGAACCGGAACCGGTGGCCCCCCCTCCGCCGCAGCCGCCTGTGCTGCCGCCGTCCACGCCCTATGCCACCCAGGCGGCAGCCGGGGTCCTGCCACCGCCGAAGAAGAAGCTCTCCGGTTGCGCCCTGACCGCGATCATCGGCGGCGGCCTGCTGCTGGTACTGGTACCGATCATGGCCATCCTCGCGGCGATCGCCCTGCCCGCATACAACGACTACACCGTGCGTGCCAGGATCGCGACCGCGGTCAATGCCCTGCAGCCGCTGAAACAGCAGGTGCAGCACTTCGCCGACGATGAAGGCCGCTGCCCCGGCGCCAACGATGCCGGTTTCCCGGCCCCGGGTGACTTCAGCCAGGCCGGCCTGTCGGCGGTGAACATCGGCCGCTTCAACAACGGCCACTGTGGCATCGAAGCAACGCTGGCCGTGCCCGGCAAGAGCCTCGATGGCGACCTGCTGTGGCTGGAATATGATCGCGACAGCGGCCGCTGGGAATGCAGCGGTGAAAGCGACGACAAGTACCTGCCGACGTCATGCCGCGGCTGAGCCACGCGCACGGCAGCACCTCCAAGGACGATCCAACAGGGAACATGCAATGACTGAGTGGTACTACGCCGAAGGACAGCAACGCCAGGGCCCGCTGTCGGTCCAGGAGATCCGCCAGCGCTTCCAGCGCGGCGAACTGAACCTGGACACCCTGGTCTGGCGCGAAGGCATGGCGCAGTGGGCTGCACTGCGCCAGGTGGTCGATGAACTGGGCCTGCAGACACTGGCCGGCGCCAGCACCGCCACTGCCAGTGGCGGCTTCGACCTGCGCAGCGACTACGCTGCCATCGACAACGGCACTGCGCCGCTGCCTGGCACGGGCGCGCTCAGCAGCTCGCCCTACAACGCCCCGGCCGCCGCCGCTGCCGGTGGCGCGCGGCCGGTGATCGGCGGCGAGGTGGTCTACGCCGGCTTCTGGAAGCGCGTCGCGGCCTACATGATCGACTACTTCGTGCTGGCCGTGCCGGGCGGCATCATCGGCGCCATCATCGGCGTGGTGCTTGGCGCCAGCATGGGCGCGGTGGGCAGTGGCGAGACCTCCATCGAAATCGTCGCGCAGCTGGCCAGCGCGCTGATCAACATGGCCATCGGCGTGGCCTACTACACCTGGTTCCATTCCTCGCAGGGCGGCGCCACGCTGGGCAAGATGGCGGTCGGCATCAAGGTCGTGCGCAGCAACGGTGACCGCCTGACCCGTGGCCGCGCCTTCGGTCGCTACTGGGCCATGCTGCTGAGCAGCTTCACCCTGGGCATCGGCTTCCTGATGGCCGCCTTCACCGAGCGCAAGCAGGGCCTGCACGACATGATCTGCGACACTCTGGTGGTCGACCGCTGGGCCTATACCGACCAGCCGCAGCTTCAGCGCCATGAGCTGGGTACGGTCACCATCGTGATCCTGGTGCTGACCGGCCTGCTGGCGGTGGCGGGCCTGGTGCTGCTGGTGGCTGCGGTCGGCTTCATCGCCAAGATGGCCTCATGAACGGCCATCCTCACGTCTGGCTGCTTGACAGGGGCTGGCCGGGCGTGATTCCTCTAATAAGGTGAAACCTGAACGCCCGGCACACTACCGGGCGTTCAGCGTATTGATTTGTCCGTGGCCGCTTCACTAATGCGGCCGTTTGCTCCACCCTAGCGGCCCCTTCCCTGCGGCTCGCCCCACAGACACTGCTGCCATGCCCAAGCACCTGCTCATCGTCGAATCGCCGGCCAAGGCCAAGACGATCAACAAATACCTCGGCAAGGACTACACCGTCCTGGCCTCGTATGGGCATGTGCGTGACCTGATTCCGAAGGAAGGCGCGGTCGACCCGGACAACGGGTTCGCCATGCACTACGACGTGATCGACAAGAACGAAAAGCATGTCGATGCGATCGCCAAGGCCGCCAAGGGCGCCGACGACATCCTGCTGGCAACCGACCCGGATCGCGAGGGTGAAGCGATCAGCTGGCATATCGCCGAGATCCTGAAGGAACGCGGGCTGGTCAAGGACAAGCCGATGCAGCGCGTGGTGTTCACCGAGATCACCCCGCGCGCCATCAAGGAAGCGATCAGCCAGCCGCGCGCGATCGCCAGCGACCTGGTCGACGCCCAGCAGGCCCGCCGCGCGCTGGACTACCTGGTCGGCTTCAACCTGTCGCCGGTGCTGTGGCGCAAGGTGCAGCGCGGCCTGTCCGCCGGCCGCGTGCAGAGCCCGGCGTTGCGCATGATCGTCGAGCGCGAGGAAGAGATCGAAGCCTTCATCGCCCGCGAGTACTGGTCGATCGCTGCCGAGTGCGCGCACCCGTCCCAGCACTTCAATGCCAAGCTGGTCAAGCTGGACGGGCAGAAGTTCGAGCAGTTCACCGTCACCGATGGCGACACCGCTGAAGCGGCGCGCCTGCGCATCCAGCAGGCCGCGCAGGGCTCGCTGCACGTCACCGACGTGGCCAGCAAGGAGCGCAAGCGCCGCCCGGCACCGCCGTTCACCACCTCCACCCTGCAGCAGGAAGCCTCGCGCAAGCTCGGCTTCACCACCCGCAAGACCATGCAGGTGGCGCAGAAGCTGTATGAAGGCGTGGCCATCGGCGACGAAGGCACCGTCGGCCTGATTTCGTACATGCGTACCGACTCGGTGAACCTGTCGCAGGACGCGCTGGCGGAAATCCGCGACGTGATCGCCCGCGACTACGGCATCGCCTCGCTGCCGGACCAGCCCAACACCTACCAGACCAAGTCGAAGAATGCCCAGGAAGCGCACGAAGCGGTGCGCCCGACCTCGGCCCTGCGCACGCCATCGCAGGTCGCCCGCTTCCTTACCGACGACGAGCGGCGCCTGTACGAGCTGATCTGGAAGCGTGCGGTGGCCTGCCAGATGATCCCGGCCACGCTCAACACCGTCAGCGTCGACCTGTCGGCCGGCAGCGAACACGTGTTCCGCGCCAGCGGCACCACCGTGGTCGTGCCTGGCTTCCTGGCCGTGTACGAGGAAGGCAAGGACAACAAGAGCGCCGAGGACGAGGATGAGGGCCGCAAGCTGCCCGCGATGAAGCCGGGCGACCGCATCCCGCTGGAACGCATCCTGGCCGAACAGCATTTCACCCAGCCACCGCCGCGCTACACCGAAGCGGCGCTGGTGAAGGCGCTGGAAGAGTACGGCATCGGCCGTCCCTCGACCTACGCCTCGATCATCCAGACCCTGCTGTTCCGCAAGTATGTGGAAATGGAAGGCCGCAGCTTCCGCCCATCCGACGTGGGCCGCGCGGTGTCCAAGTTCCTGTCCAGCCACTTCACCCAGTACGTGGATTACGACTTCACCGCCAGGCTTGAGGACGAGCTCGATGCCGTCTCGCGCGGTGAGGAAGAATGGATCCCGCTGATGGCCCGTTTCTGGGAGCCGTTCAAGGAACTGGTCGAAGACAAGAAGGAATCGGTCGACCGCGCCGAGGCCAGTGGCGCGCGCGAGCTCGGCACCGACCCGAAGACCGGCAAGCCGGTCAGCGTGCGGCTGGGTCGCTTCGGGCCATATGCCGCCATCGGCAGCACCGCCGAGGACGCCGAGGAAAAGCCGAAGTTCGCCTCGTTGCGCCCCGGCCAGTCGATGCACACCATCTCGCTGGAAGACGCGCTGGAACTGTTCCTGATGCCGCGCGCACTGGGCGAGGACAATGGTGAGCCGGTCAGCGTCGGCATCGGTCGCTTCGGCCCGTTCGCCAAGCGCGGCAGCACCTACGCCTCGCTGAAGAAGGAAGACGACCCGTACACCATCGACCTGGCCCGCGCCGTATTCCTGATCGAAGAGAAGGAAGAAATCGCGCGCAACCGGATCATCAAGGAGTTCGAGGGCAGCGACATCCAGGTACTGAACGGCCGCTTCGGCCCGTACATCAGCGACGGCAGGATGAACGGCAAGATCCCCAAGGATCGCGAACCGGCATCGCTGACCCTGGCCGAAGTGCAGCAGCTGATGGAAGAAACCGGCAAGCCGGTGCGCAAGGGCTTCGGCGCCAAGAAAGCCGCCGCGAAGGCGCCGGCCAAGAAGGCTGCGGTGAAGAAGGAAGCAGCGCCGAAGAAGGCCGCGGCCAAGAAAGCACCGGCCAAGAAGGCGGTGAAGAAAGCTGCCGCAAAGAAGGCACCGGCGAAGAAGGCCGTCAAGAAGACCGCTGCAAAGAAGTAGATCCGCGCCATGCGCGGATGAGGGGTAGTGCCGGCCGCTGGCCGGCAACCCCGGAAACATCAGATGCCGGCCAGCGGCCGGCACTACCGAGTGGTGCGTTCCACCCCTTCTGCACGCGGCGGGGGGATAATGGAGGCCCACGCCGGGCTGGTCGCCGTCATGAAAGAACTCACCCTGAACTCTGCTGTCGCCACGCTCCGCGCCGGTGGCGTGATCGCCTATCCGACCGAAGCGGTCTGGGGCCTGGGCTGCGATCCGTCACATGAAGCCGCGGTGCACGCGGTGCTGCGGCTGAAGCAGCGCCCGATCGAAAAGGGCATGATCCTGGTCGCCGCCGAACTGTCGCAACTGGAGGGCTGGGTCCGCCTGCAGGCATTGCCCGACGCCCGCCAGCGCGCGGTGCTGGCCAGCTGGCCGGGCGCCAACACCTGGATCCTGCCGGCCGGTCCGCACGCGCAGCCCTGGGTCACCGGCGAACACAGCGGTATCGCGGTGCGCATCAGCGCCCACCCGCTGGTCGCCGCCCTGTGCCGCGCCTGGGGTGGCCCGCTGGTCTCCACCAGCGCCAACCTGGCCGGTGAACCACCGGCCCGCAGCCGTGCCGAGCTCGATCCGCGCCTGCTGCGCCTGCTCGATGGCCTCCTCGACGGCGAGACCGGCGGCCTGGCCCAGCCAACCCCGATCCGCGACGCGCTCAGCGGCAACGTGCTGCGCTCCTGAACCGACGATTGCACTACCGCGGACAATCACGCACCCTGCCGCCATGAACCTGCTGCGCACCGCCCTGGGCCTGTGCCTGTTGCTGCCATGGACCGCACCCGCCGCCGAGGACGTGCGCGTGTACCGCTGTGTCGCCAGCAACGGCGCCGTGGCCCTGCAGGACAAGCCGTGCAGCAGTGGCCGGCAGGAAGTGCGTGACCTGCAGCGCCCGCGCGATCCGGCGCCCCGGGTGGTGCGCAGCGACGCGGCACCCGCCCGGCCGGACGAGGTTCCGGTGATGCGTGATCGTGAGGTCCGCCACGTCTACCTCCAGCCACCACAACCGTTGTACGAGTGCGTAAGCGACGACGGTCGTCGCTACACCAGCGACAACAACGAGGGCAATCCGCGCTGGGTGCCATTGTGGACCAGCGTCTGGCTCCCGCATGGGCACCACGGCCCGGTCCATCCCGGCCCGCGCCCGGCCTTCGGCACGCCGGTCGGCCCCCCCATCGGTGAAGGAACCGGCTACCGGCCGCCAGCGGTGGGTGTCGGTGTGCAGGTTCCGGCCGGCAGCGTGCTGGTCCGCGACAGCTGCCATGCGCTGCCGCCACAGGAAGTCTGCGCGCGCCTGCGCGACCGCCGCTGGGAACTGGACCGCCGCTACAACAGCGCGCTGCAGAGTGAACGCACCGCCATCAGCAACGAACAGCGTGGCATCGATGCGCGCCTGTCGCGCGACTGCGAACGCTGAGCGCAGCGCCTGCCGTGGCATGTACGCTGTGCGCATGAAGAACCTGATCTGGCTGGCCCTGGGCCTGTTCGCCGGCAACGCAGTGGCCGACGACGGGCTGATCTACCGCTGCACCTCCAGCAACAGCGATGTGCCCACCCTGCAACGTACGCCCTGCCCAGCCGGCAACAAGCAGCAGGTGGTGCGGATTCCGGCCGCTGCCAGTGCGTCGCCCACGCCGGCCCCTGTGCCGTCGCCACCCGCACCGGCGGCGGCGGGTACGCCGCCGGCTTCCGCGCCCAGCCCCCGCCGCCCCGGCGAAGGACGCACGATCATGGAAGCCGGCATGGTCGAACGCGAAGGCGGCGATCTGATACTCGACAGTGCATCGCTGCCACGCCAGGCCGATGCCGCGCCGGACAGCAATGCGCCACCGAAGCCGCCGCTGCCGCCCATCTTCCAGTGCACCGACAGCCAGGGCGGTGGCTACCTGCACGAATACGAAGCTGCCCCCGGCCGCTGCGAACTGATGACCGTGCAGGGCCTGGGCGGCGCCACACCGGTCAATGCTGCAGGCTGCGAAGTGGTGCGCGACCGCTGCGAGGAACTGCCGGACGCGCAGCGCTGCAGCAGCTGGCAGCAACGCTTCCGCGACGCACGTGGCCGCGAGCGGTTCGCCTCACCGGAGAACCGCGACAACGCCCGGGCGGAACGCGAACGGTTGCAGGGCGTGCTGGAGGCCAGCAACTGCCCGGTACCGGGGTGACTGCCATGCGGTAGTGCCGGCCGCTGGCCGGCAATCGCAGGATCTTCAAATGATTCCAGTTGCCGGCCAGCGGCCGGCACGACCACCGGAAGATCAGAACCCGTAGCGCAGGAAGCCGCCATCCACTGCGATGCACTCGCCGGTGACGTAGCTGGCCGCCGGCAGGCACAGGAAGCCTACCGCAGCAGCCACTTCCTCCGGCTCGCCGATACGACGCATCGGCGTGCGATTGATGACTTCTTCGTAGTAGTCCGGGTCCGACAACGGGCCGGACGTGCGCCGCGTGCGGATGTACCAGGGCGCCACCGCGTTGACCCGGATGCCATCCTCCGCCCACTCGACGGCCAGGTTGCGGGTCATCTGGTGCATCGCGGCCTTGGTCATGCCATAGACCACGCCACTGCGCACATGGGTCAGGCCGGACACGCTGCCGACGTTGACGATGGACGACGACGCATGCCGTGCCAACAGCGGATGCGCGTAGCGCGACAGCTCGAAGGCCGAGAACAGGTTGGTCTCGAAGATCTTGCGCCATTCATCCTCGGAATACTCCGTGGCCGCCTTGGTGACGTTGCCACCGGCGTTGTTGACCAGGATGTGCAGGCCATCGCTGTGGTCCTCCACCCAGTCCAGGATCTGCCGGCGGTCCTCGTCATCGGAGACATCGGCAGCCAGGGCGTGCACCTGGTGCTGCGGATACACGTCCAGCAGTTCGTCGCGCGCCGTCTCCAGCATATCGATGTCACGGCCCACGATCATCAGGTCGGCGCCGAGGCCGGCCAGTTCGTGCGCGATGGCCAGGCCAATGCCGGCGCTGGCGCCCGTAATCAGGGCAGTCTGGCCGTCCAGGCGCCACCGTTGCTGGGTCATGTGTCCTCCGGGGCCGCGCCCGCTGTGTTTCGATGCCGCAAGGATACGCGCTCACGGCAGGGCGTTGCCGGAGATGCGACACTGCGCGAACGCCCACCGCGGAGTACCGCCATGCGCATCCTGATCCTGTCCTTGTCCCTGCTGGCCATCGTGCTGCTGGTGGCCTGCCAGCGTCCTCCGACGCCGAACCCGGAGAAGCCACCGGTACCCAAAGCGATGTCGCGTGCGATGCAGGAGCCGCTGGACCGCGCCAAGGGCGCGCAGAAGGCCGTGGATGAAGCCGCCGCACGCGAGCGCAAGGCCGAGGCCGACGCGGCGCAATGACGAGTGGCCCATGGGGTCAGAGCCCTTTGCGAAGCCAAGGGATCCAACCCCATGAACGAGAACGCCCGGCCAAGGCCGGGCGTTTCGCTGTCCAGTAGTTCCACGATCTGCGTGGATGGCTTCCGTCAGAACCCGCAGAAGCAGTAAGCAAGCGCCTTCACCGGTGCGCCATTGCCCTTCTCACGGGCCGCGTTCTCGACAAAGCGCAGCTGCGTATCCACTTCGGGCATCGTGCGTGCCAGCATCATCCGCGCCATGCCCGAATCGGACAGCATCCAGGCACCGGCGCGGCTGCCGGCGAAACCGCTGACGAACTGTGCGAACGGCGTGGCTGCCTTCTCGATGTAGCGCACGCGGTAAGCGTCCGCCTTGCCCAGCTTGGCCCGGCTGGCTGCATCGGCCACGGCATCCTTCAGGCCACCGAAGGCATCGACCAGGCCGCGTTCCTTGGCCTGCGCACCGCTCCACACGCGGCCACGGGCCACCTCGTCGACGGCCTCGACCGGCTTCTTGCGGGCGTCGGCGACGCGACCGGTGAAGTCGGCGTAACCCTTGTTGATCACCGTCTGGATGACCTGGCCCACCGCCGGATCCATCGGACGGGTGACATCGAAGGCACCCGCGAAACGGGTGGTGCCGACACCATCGGTATGCACGCCGATCTTGTCCAGCGCGCGGCTGAAGTTCGGCACCATGCCGAAGATGCCGATCGAACCGGTGATGGTCGACGGATCGGCATAGATGCGATCGGCATTCATGCTGATCCAGTAGCCACCGGAGGCAGCCAGGTCGCCCATCGACACCACCACCGGCTTGCCGGCAGCCTGCAGGGCTACCACTTCACGACGGATCTGCTCGGAGGCGAACACTTCACCGCCCGGCGAATCCACCCGCAGCACCACCGACTTCACGTTGTCGTCGTCGCGCGCGGCACGCAGCAGCGCCGAGGTCGACTCGCCACCGATGCGGCCGGCCGGCAGGTCACCGCCACTGATTTCGCCGGCAGCCACCACCACGGCCACCTGCGGACGCGAGTCCACCGGGTTGCGGCGCGCGTCGAGCAGGGCCAGGTAGCGGCCGAAGTCGACGTTGCGGAAACCACCGTCGGCATCCTCGTCGGCCACGCCGCGCTCGATCATCAGATCCTCGAATTCCTCGCGGGTCTTCAGCGCGGTCACCAGCTTCTGCTGCAGCGCGAACTTGGCCAGGTCGCCACCGGCGGCGGCGATGCCTTCCGGCAGCGTGTCGATGCCGGCGGCCAGCTGTGCCGGATCCAGGCGGCGGGCCTTGGCGATGTCACCCAGGTAGCGCTGCCACACGTCGTTCATCCAGAACAGGTCGGCTTCCTTGGAGGCCGGCGACGCGGCGTCGAGCACGTACGGTTCGGCCGCGGACTTGTACTCGCCCACCTTGAACAGGTGCACGTCCACGCCCAGCTTGTCCTGCAGGCCGGCGCGGAAGTACTGGCGATAGCGGCCCAGGCCTTCGAGCACGACCGAACCCATCGGGTCCAGGTAGACCTCGTCGGCCTGCGCGGCCAGCAGGTACTGCGACTGGCCCATGCTCTCGCTGTAGGCCACCAGCTGCTTGCCGGAGGCGCGCAGATCCTGCAGCGCGGCGGCCACTTCACGCAGCGAAGCGAACCCGGACGGCTGCAGCTTGTCCAGCTCCAGCACCACGCGCTCGATCTTCTTGTCGTCCTTGGCCGACTCGATCACCCGCAGCAGATCGCGCAGCTGGATTTCCTCGGCACCGTTGTCACCCACCGCCTTGGCCAGCGCGCGGCTGACCGGATCGGCACTGAACTGCTCGACCAGGCGGCCTTCCGGCGCGATCACCAGGGTGGTGCGGTCCTGCAGCGACTTGCTGGCACCGGCGCCCATGCCGGCGGCGATGACGAACATCACCAGCAGCAGGAACAGCAGGCCGAAGAACACCAGGTTGAGGATCAACCGGCGGGTGAAGTTCATGACGTCCCACAGCCCAATGAAGAAACTGGCGACGGGGTTGCGACGCGCCGGGGGCAGCGGGGGCACGGGTTGATTCATGGAACGCTCCGGATGGCTTCTTGCCGTGGTACCAGCATAGCCGGTGCCGCGTGATGCAGCATCGGACACAAGTCAGGGGATCGCCCGTCACGGGTGAACGTGGCGGGCAGGAAGATCAGGACAGCGCGGACTGCCCGATGCGCTGGCTGCTGCGGCGCAGGCGCCAGCCCATCAGGATCGCAGCGGCGGTCAGGCCGACGATCAGGCCGATCCACATGCCCTGCGGGCCCATGCCCAGCCCCAGGCCGAGCCCGGCGCCGAGCGGCATGCCCAGGCCCCAGTACGCGAACATGGCGATGAACATCGGCACGCGGGTGTCCTTCAGCCCGCGCAGCGCACCGGCCGACAGTACCTGGATGCCGTCCGGGAACTGGAAGGTGGCCGCGTACAGCAGCAGGGTCGAGGCCAGCCCGGCCACCGCCAGGTCGTTGGTGTACACGCCGACGATGGCGTCGTGGCCGAACAGCAGCACCGCCGCCGACAGCGTCTGCGTGCCCATGATGATCGCGTAACCGGCCCAGGCCGCACGCCGCACGCCGAAGCCGTCACCACGGCCGACCGCATGGCCGACACGCACGGTAGTGGCCTCGGCCACGCCCATCGGGATCATGAAGCACAGCTGCGCGACGTTGATCGCGATCTGGTGAGCCGCCGCTTCATTGGCACCCAGGCGGCCGATCAGCAAGGCGGTGACGATGAACAGACCGCCTTCCATCAGCACGGTGATGCCGATCGGCAGGCCGGTGCGCAGCAGCTCCCAGATCGCCTTCCAGCGCGGCCCTTCGAAGTGCGAGAACAGCTGCAGGTGGGCAAAGCGCTTGGTGCGCCACAGGTACAGGGCAAACGCCGTGGCCTGCAGCCACATCATCACCGCCGAAGCGATGCCCAGGCCTTCCGCCCCCAGTTCCGGGAAGCCGAGCTTGCCGTTGGCCAGCACGTAGCCCATTGGCGCCAGCACCAGCAGGCCGCCGAAGCCGAGCAGCATGGTCGGCAACGTCCAGTGCATGCCTTCGCTCAGGTAGCGCATGCAGAAGTACAGGGTCAGCGCAGGTCCGCCCCAGCGCACCGCATGCAGGAACGCGGTCGCCCCCGGCACGATGTCCGGCGCGATGCCGAAGGCCGGCAGCAGCGGCGGCACCACGGTGAGGAAGGTGAACATGATCAGCCCCAGCCCCAGCGCCAGCCACAGTGCCTGGCGGAACAGCGGGCCGATCTCGCGCTCGCGGCCGGCGCCGTGCAGCTGCGACACCGAAGCGGTGAGCGAGATCAGGGTGCCGATCGGAATCAACATCGGCAGCCACAACAGCGCCGTACCGATGGTGACTGCGGCAAGGGTCGCCGTAGCGTGGTGGCCGGCAATCACGTTGTCGACGAAGGAGATCAGACCGGTGGATACGTGGCCCAGCACAAGCGGCAGGGCGAGCAGACCGGTGGCGCCGACTTCCTTGCTGAAGCGCGGCGTGGAGGTTGCAGTAGACATAAGGTGCTTGACGCGAACTACGGTTGCGCGCGAAGGGCACAGGCACCGGGTTTGCGGCCGGTCATCTTACGCGCGCAGCGCGGGTATTCCCATGACACGGCGTGAATGCTGGGTTCCAGCCGCCCAACACAAAAAGGGGACGGAGGGAATTAAGTCGTTTCAGGCCCGTTTGTGCCGGATGCGACTTAATTCCCCCCGTCCCCTTTTTTACCCGTCCCCTTTTTTACTGGCCGGCCTGACGCTTCAGCCAGCTGTCGCGCTCGGCGGCGGGCACGGCGAGGAAGGCGCTGCGCACCGTGTCGCGTTCCTGCGGCGGCGTGCGCTGCGCGACCAGGGTCAGCTGGGCCAGCTGCGCCGGGCTGAGTTGGCGCAGCACGGCCAGCGCGGTCTCGCGTTGCGCCGGTGGAACGAATCCGAACAGTCCGTGCAGCTTGGGGAATTCCAGGCCCAGCTGCGGGCCCAGCCGCCATCCGTCGCGGAACGCCTGATCCTGCGCCTGGAACTGCTGCCGCATGCGCTGCTGTTGATCGGCCGGCAGCGAATCAAAGCGCGCAGCCGCCTGACGGATGCGCTCGCGCTCTGCTTCCGGCAATGCGCGCCAGGCGGCGTAGTCGGCACGGCGCTGTCGCTGCTGCTGCGCATCCAGCTGGGCGAACTCCGCAGGTGCTGTTGCAGCGGCCGACGCCGGCGTGGCCGGCGAACTGCCCGCAACCGGTGGCGGCAACGGCACGCTCAACGGCTGCGGTGCGGCGGACAGCGACAGCGGCAGGGCCAGCAGCAGGCTGGCGAACACGGACTTATTCATCGGCGGCAGCAGTTTCCAGCGTGGCACTGGCCGGCTCCGGCCGACTCGGCTTGGCTTGCGATTCATCCACCGGCAGCGGGCCGCCCGCGGCAGTCCACGCGTACAGATCGGCATCGGCGACCAGCGGGTAGTCGCGATCTGCCAGCATCGCTGCGTCATCATTGGCTTGCGCCTGGCCCGCGTCCGGTGCGGCGTCGACCTTGCTCGGTGGCAGGGCTTCCACGGTCACCGGACCGGCTTCGGCCACCACGCCCTCCGGCAAGGGTGCATCGCTGCCGAACGAATGTCCCTGCAGGTGGCGCCAACCCAGCGCCGCGGCCAGCAGTACCGCCACGGTCACCAGCAGGATCAGCGGACCGCGCCAGCGCGGCTTGGCACTCGCCCGACGGCGCTTGGCGTTGGCAGTGGCCCGCTCGTCGCGCTGAGGAGCGCGCCAGCTGGAGGCCGGTGCTTCATTGTGGGTGGTGGGTGCGGCCGGCTGCTGCAGTTGCTGCAGGCGCGCGGCCGGCAGGTCACGGACACGGGCCTGTACCTGCTCGGCCAACTGGCGCCAGGCCGCGGCATCGGGCCGGCCCTGGGCATCACGCGGGCAGGCATCGGCCAGCAGGTGCTGGTAGCCGGCCTCGTCCTGGTCGAGCACGCGCATGGCAATGCCCTCGTCGAGGCTGCCGCCCACCCGCAGCAGCAGCGCCAGTCGTGGAAGTGGCGGCGTCGCGCCCAACGCGGCCAACGACGGCGCCCACTGCCCGCCCGCCGGCTCGCGCAGCGCCTGGCGCTGGCCCAGCAGGGTCCAGAAGCGGGTCGGCCATTGCGCCATCGGCAGGTCGCTGGCGACCGCCGCAAACGCGCGCATCACCGCCACCAGGGTCTGCTCGGCACGCGCGGCATCGCCGCACTGCAGTTCAGCCACCACCAGGGCGCGGCGCTCGACGCCACGCAGGAACGCCGACAGCGCGCCGGCCGCGGTCGAGGAAACAGGGGCGGGCACAGCCGTCATCGGTCACTCCAAAGGTCTGCCGGCATGATAGCGGCAGCCCATCGGCACCCGTAGGACTTGCGCCCACAGGCACTTCGTGCTGCAGGTTGTGCACAGCACCACGCTCCCCGCGCGGGAAACTGCGGCATGCAGCTGAATTCACTCTGTTTCAGCAATGTTTCACACTCAAGTCGTTGATTTTGAATGACTTTGAAGTGTGGCGATTTTTTGACCAACCCAAGCGTGAGCTCGTCGCCATCGGCCTCCTGGGTTCCCGTCGACCGGTAACGCACAACGTTATCCACAGAACATGTGGATAAGACTGAATCTCCAATGGACACCGATATTTAGGTGACATTTATGATTCAACGGTCGTCGCCCGGGCACGTCTGCCCCCTGCCATTCCAGCGCGCATGGCCCGTTACACTGGCCCGATGCTTTCACCCATTCCGACCCTGCAGGTCGCCCTGCCCGTCCCGCTGCCGCGCCTGTTCGACTACCTGTCGCCGGAGGGCGATGGCCCCACGGCCGCAGTCGGTTGCCGCCTGAAGGTGCCGTTCGGCAACCGCGAGCTGGTCGGCGTGGTGGCCGGCCACGGCCAGACCGACGACGGCCAGGGACTGCGCCAGGCGCTGGCCTGGTGCGACCTGCAGCCGCTGCTGCAGGGCGAACTCTGGCAGAGCCTGCAGTGGCTGGCGCGCTACACCCATGCGCCACTGGGCGAGGTGCTGAGCACCGCCCTGCCCGGCCCGCTGCGCCATGGCGAGGTCCTGCCCGACACACACCACTGGGGTTGGCAGCTGACCACCGAAGGCCACGCCCAGCGTGAAAAGCTGCGCGCCGGCAGCCGTCCGCGGCAACTGGCCGAGCTGCTGGCCGGGGCGATCGTGGATGAGGACGTGCTCGGCGAACGCATGGCCGACTGGCGCATCGCTGCACGCAGCCTGGCCAAGCGCGCGCTGGCCGAGCGCGTTGCATTGAGCGTGGCCCCCCAGCATGCACAGCCACTGCCCGGCCCCACGCTCAACCCGGACCAGGCCGGGGCGGCGGCGGCGATCAACGCTGCCGACGGCTTCCAGCCGTTCCTGCTGGATGGCGTGACCGGCAGCGGCAAGACCGAGGTCTACCTGCAGGCGATCATCCACTGCCTGGCGCAGGGCAGACAGGCGCTGGTGCTGGTGCCGGAAATCGGCCTGACCCCGCAGACCCTGGCACGTTTCCGCGGTCGTCTCGGCATCGCCGTGCACGCCTTGCATTCGGGGTTGAATGACAACGAGCGCGCGCGCGTCTGGGCGGCCGCCTCACGTGGCGAAGCACGGGTCATCGTCGGCACCCGCTCGGCGGTGTTCACGCCGTTGCCGCAGGCCGGCCTGTTGATCGTCGACGAGGAACACGACGGCAGCTACAAGCAGCAGGACGGCATCCGTTATCACGCGCGCGATTTCGCTCTGGTCCGGGCCAAGGCGCTGGGCATTCCGGTACTGCTCGGCAGCGCCACGCCCTCGCTGGAAACCCTGCACAACGCCTATGCAGGCCGCTACACCCACCTGCGCCTGAAGCAACGTGCCGGCGATGCACGGCCACCGCGCGTGCGCATCCTCGATGTGCGCAAACGACCCTTGCACGACGGCCTCTCGGCCGACGTGCTGGCCGGCATCGGCGAGCACCTGCAGCGCGGCCAGCAGGTGCTGGTGTTCAAGAACCGCCGCGGCTACGCACCGGTGCTGCTGTGCCACGACTGCGGCTGGACCGCGCCGTGCCAGCGCTGCGATGCGCCGATGACCGTGCATGGCGGCGGCCGGCGCCTGCAATGCCACCACTGTGGCGCGCGCCAACCGGCGCCGTTGGCGTGCCCGGCCTGCGGCAGCCTGGCACTGCAGCCGCAGGGTATCGGCACCGAACGCCTGGAAGAACACCTCACCGCCGCCTTCGCCGACTTCCCGGTGGTGCGCATCGACCGCGGCACCACCTCGCGACGCGACGCGCTGGAACAGCAGCTGGCGAAACTGGGCGACCAGCCCGGCATCCTGGTCGGCACGCAGATCCTGGCCAAGGGCCACGACCTGCCGAAGCTGACCCTGGTGGTGGTGGTCGGCATCGACGAAGGCCTGTTCTCCGCCGACTTCCGCGCCAGCGAGAAGCTGGCGCAGCAGCTGATCCAGGTGGCCGGTCGTGCCGGACGTGCACGTGACCCCGGCGAGGTCTGGCTGCAGACCCATCACCCTGGTCACCCGCTGCTGGAAACCCTGGTCAGCGGTGGCTACCACCCGTTTGCGCAGGCCGAGTTGAACCAGCGCCAGGCGGCCGGGTTCCCGCCATTCGCGCATCTGGCGCTGATGCGTGCTGAAGCGCAGCAGGTGGAGCATGCCAATGCATTCCTGCTGGCCGCGCGGCAGCTGCTGGGCGAGCAGGACGTGGTCGAGGCCTACGGGCCGATGCCAGCCCCGATGCCACGCCGCGCCGGCTACCAGCGCACGCAGCTGCTGCTGTCGGCGCCGCAGCGGCCGCCCCTGCATGGCGTGCTTTCGCAACTGGTACCGCAGCTGTATGCGCTGCCGGAAGCCCGCAAGGTGCGCTGGTCGCTGGATGTGGATCCGACGGATCTGTATTGAGGGGTCAGAGCCCACCCGCCGGGTGGGATCCGCCCCCGAACGCCTTCGCTTACGTCAGCGGCGACATCACGCCGCGCTGGTAGGCCGGCCGCTCGCGCAGGCGCGCATACCAATCCGCCAGGTGCGGAAGCTCCGGCCGCTGGATCGGCAGCTCGTACCAGGCGTAGACCAGCGAGCCCAGCGGGATGTCGCCCATCGCGAACTTCTCGCCCGACAGCCACGGCTGCCTGGCCAGGGTAGCGTCGGCCATCGCCAGGTAGTCACCGGCGCGCACGATGGCGGCACTGATGCGCGCTTCGTCGCGGTCGGCCGGCGCGGTGCGCATGATGCCCCAGACCAGGTCGCTGTACAGCGGTGCCATGCGCGAAGTGCTCCAGTCCATCCACTTCTCGGCCTGGGCGCGTTCCATCGGGTCCTCGGCGTACAGCGTGCCCAGCGCATAGCGCGCGCTCAGGTAGCGCACGATGGCGTTCGATTCCCACAGCGGCAGGCCGTGGTCTTCGATCACCGGCACCAGGCCGTTGGGATTCATCGCCTGGTACTCCGGCGTCTGCGTGCCGCCGTGGCTGCCGCCGACCTCGATGGATTCGTACGGCAGGCCGATTTCCTCGGCACACCACAGCACCTTGCGGACGTTGCTGGAATTGCGGCGGCCCCAGATCTTCAACATGCGGGTTTCCTTTGCTGGCAATGCGAGCGGCAACGATACGCCTGATCGGAGTGGAGATGTGCGTGCCGGATGCGGGATCGGGCGCCTGGGACTTGCCGGCCAGCGGCCGGCACTACCGGTTCTTTTTTGGCACTACCGGTTCTTTTTTGGCAGCGCGCGCACGTAGGACGACTTGCCGTCTTTCTTCAGTTCGAACAGGCCGGTCGCTGCCAGCAGGTCGCTGAGCTTCCCATACCCATAGTTGCGCGGATCGAACGAGGCCTGGTTGCCGATCTGGCTGCCAACCGGGCCGAGGTGCGACCAGCCATCCTCGCCCTCGGCCGCGGACACCGCACGGCGCAGCATCTTCACCAGCCGCGTGTCGCTGCGCATCTCCGCACCGCTCTTGCGCGGACGCGAATCGTCGTTGGCCACCGGCTCGTTCGAAGCCTGCTCGCTGGACGCCTGCTCGGCATCCGGCACGCTGGCATGGGTCTGGCCCAGTGCCTCCAGGTAGGTGAACTTCGAGCACGCATTGACGAACGGCTCGGGCGTCTTCTTCTCGCCGAAGCCATATACCTTCACGCCATCGGTCAGCAGGCGCATCACCATCGGGGTGAAGTCCGCATCGCTGGAGACGATGGCGAAGCCATCAAGGTTGCGCGCGTACAGCAGGTCCATGGCATCGATCACCATCGCCATGTCCGAAGCGTTCTTGCCCTTGCTGTAGGCGAACTGCTGGATCGGGCGGATCGCATACTCATGCAGCACCGCTTCCCACCCCTTCAGTCGCGGGCTCTTCCAGTTGCCGTAGGCACGGCGCACGTTGGCCACGCCGTAGCGGGCGACTTCCGCCAGGACCTCGTCGATCTTCGAGGCCGGCGCATTGTCGGCGTCGATCAACAGGGCGATGCGCTTTTCCGGTTCGCTCATGGGCTCCTCACGGGCCGTTGCCTGAACCCGAGTATCGCCGATCCGGGCAGGCGCTGACGTGACAGGTGGCCGCCGTGCGAAGATGCCAGGCGCTTCCCCCGATGCCCCCACTGGAGTGAGTCGATGAGTCGCGAGCGCGTTCCCCACCTGGTCGTTGTCGGCGGCGGTTTTGCCGGTCTCTGGGCCACCCGTGCCCTGGCCCGCGAGCGCATACGCATCACCCTGGTCGATCGCCGCAACCATCACCTGTTCCAGCCGCTGCTGTACCAGGTGGCCACCGCCGGCCTGTCCGCGCCGGATATCGCCGCACCGCTGCGCCACATCCTCGGCCACCAGCGCAATGTGGAAGTCCGCCTCGGCGAAGTGGTGGCCATCGACAAGCAGGCGCGGCAGATCCGCATGGCCGATGGCAGCACGCTGGACTACGACAGCCTGCTGCTGGCCACCGGCGCCACCCACGCCTACTTCGGCAACGATCAGTGGGCCGATGATGCGCCCGGCCTGAAGACGCTGGACGATGCCATCGCGCTGCGCCGCAAGCTGCTGCTGGCGTTCGAACGCGCCGAGGCCGAACCGGACCCGGCGAAGAAAGCGGCGTGGCTGAGTTTCGCCATCGTCGGTGGTGGTCCCACCGGTGTCGAACTGGCCGGCACCCTGGCCGAGATCGCGCGCCACACGCTGCGCAACGAATTCCGCCACATCGACCCGGCCAGCGCCAAGGTGCGGCTGGTCGAGGCTGGGCCGCGCGTGCTGTCCTCGTTCCCGGATGTGCTTTCGCTGAAGGCGCGCCGCCAACTGGAAAAGCTGGGCGTGGAAGTGCTGACCGGTACCCCGGTGAGCAACATCGACAGCCAGGGTTTCACGCTCGGTGACCAGTTCGTACCGGCGCGCACCGTGGTCTGGGCCGCCGGCGTGGCCGCTTCACCGCTGGCGCGCACGCTGGACGTGCCGCTGGACCGCGCCGGACGCGTGCCGGTGCAACCGGACCTGACCTTGCCCGATCACCCGGAGCTGTTCGTGGCCGGCGACCTGGCCGCGCTGAGCCAGGCCGACGGCAAGCCGGTCCCCGGTGTGGCACCGGCCGCCAAGCAGATGGGCAAATACGTGGCCAAGGTGATCCGCGCACGGCTGCACGGCACACCCGAGCCCGGTCCGTTCAAGTACGCGGACTACGGCAACCTGGCCACCATCGGCCGCATGGCCGCGATCGTGCACCTGGGCCGACTGCAGCTGTCGGGCGTGCTGGCGTGGTGGTTCTGGCTGGCCGCGCACGTGTTCTTCCTGATCGGTTTCCGCAACCGCATCGTGGTGCTGCTGAACTGGGCCGTGGCGTACTGGAGCTACCAACGCAGCGCGCGCATCATCTTCGGTGATGATCAGGAAGACCGGCGGCCGAGACGGTAGGACTGCACGCAACGGGGTCGGATCCCTTTCCGCAGGAAAGGACTCTGACCCCGTCAACACCCTCCACGCATGGCGTGGATCTACCGGTTCATCGGGCCACCGGGCACCCGCCGTTTCGACCAGGTCCGGCAGAAGTCCTCCTTCCTCGCGGTGTCGGCAATCTGCGCGGCACTCCAATGCCGGGTGATCCAGATCGTCAATGCGGTACTGCTGAGATGCCAGCGCGGCATGCCGCGCTGTGGTTGCCGCCACAGGTGGCGTCGGGCAATCCAGAAGGCCTCCCGCTCCACTTCCGGCACCTTCTTCTTCATCACGTCCTTGTCGAAGAACTGCGCGGCGAAACGCCAGGGATTCATCGGTTGGTATCCCGCCCGTGGCTCACTGCTGCACGCAGCCACACCACTGGGCACACGGTCGGCCGGCTTCGGCCGACCGCCTGCCAATGCCAGCCCGAGCAGGTACAGCAGGCCAGGCAACAGCGCGATGCCGGCGACCAGCACGACGACGGAGATCCATGCTTTGCCGGCGGCGCGCATCGTTCACGGCGCCTTCGGTTTCGGGTACCACAGCGACGACAATGACCGACGGTCGTGCTGAAAAGCAAAGGTGGACATCCGGGTCTCCAGCGCTTGGCGCGGAGCGATCATCGCATGGCCCGGCAGCCCATCCACGCATGGCGTGAATCTACAGAACCCGGAGCCGAGCGTGGGCCCAGCTCTACAGAAGGCTGGAATCCGGCGCCTGCAGCCAGGCCAGCTTGCGCTCGCGCGGCTGCTGCTTGAGCTGCCATTCGGCCCGCGAGGCGGCGGCCCGGTCCGGGTATTCGCGCACGGCCAGCACGCGCAGCGGTGGCCGGGCCCGGGTGTAGCGCGCGCCCTTGCCGGCCTGGTGGGCGGCGAAACGCGCGTCCACGTCGGTGCTGATGCCGGCGTAATAGCTGCCATCGCGGCATTCGAGCAGATACAGGAACCACGGGCGGAGGGACGGGGCCATGCCTGGATTATGCCGTGCTGCACTGCAGCGGATATACTGGCGCCCGAATGCAGGAGAGAGGCGCCGCGCTGGCGCCCGCCGAAGGCGCAGGCTCCCATGATCGCTCAGGCCGGTGGGCTGGAATCCCACCAACCATGCATTCGACTCGCCGAGCTGGAGAGAGGTCACCGGGCACGCCCGGGACGATCCGCCGAAGGGGCACGCGGCCGACGCCGCTGAACTCTCAGGCAAAAGGACAGCGGGAGCGGCACCGGTCATCGTCATCCCGTCATTGCGCAGGCAGTGGCGGTCGTCGCGCATGGCCGGCCCCACCGCGCCCGGAGCCTGTCCCATGCTGCTGTCCATCATCTACCTGATTGCCATTTCCGCCGAAGCCATGACCGGCGCACTGGCCGCCGGCCGCCGCCGCATGGACCTGTTCGGCGTGGTCATGATCGCCTGCGTCACCGCCCTCGGTGGTGGATCACTGCGCGACATCCTGCTTGGCCACTATCCGCTGGGCTGGGTCAAACATCCCGAGTACCTCGGCTTTACCGTGTGCGCGGCGCTGATCGCCACCTGGGTCGCACGCTGGATGCACCACTTCCGCCGCACCTTTCTGGTGCTCGACGGGCTGGGCCTGATCGCCTTCACCCTGATCGGCTGTTCGATCGCACGCGAAGCCGGACATGCGATGCCGATCGTGCTGATCGCCGGCATGCTGACCGGCGCGTTCGGCGGCGTGCTGCGCGACATCCTCTGCAACGAGGTGCCGCTGATCTTCCAGAAGGAGCTGTACGCGATCATCGCGCTGCTGACCGGCGCGGCCTACCTGTTGCTGCTGCACTGGGGCGTGGCCGATGCCACCGCGATCCTGTGCTGCCTGGGCGGCGGCTTCGCGCTGCGCCTGCTGGCGATCCACTACCGCTGGGAAATGCCGAAGTTCGTGTACCACGACGAAGTGCATTGAGGTTCGCGTTCGCCTGGGGTTCCATGCTGGGCGCTGATCGACTGCACCACCCCGGCGATGTACCTGGCGCTGTCGCTCATGCGCAGCGCCAGGCGCATCGCCGGTGCGGACGGGCCGGTCTCCAACTCCGGCCGGCCCTGATCGCGGCCGCACCCCCGCAGGCGCTGGCCGCCATCCACACACGTGCCGCACTCAAGCGGCTTCGGACACCTTTACGTCGCGACGGGCACGCACGGCCGCAGCCAATCGCTCCAGCACCGTCACGGTGGTGTCCCAGTCGATGCAGCCATCGGTGATGCTCTGCCCGTAGACCAGCGGCTGGCCTTCCACCAGTTCCTGGCGGCCACCGACCAGATGGCTCTCGATCATCACGCCGACGATGCGCTGTTCGCCGTCTTCCATCTGAGCGGCGATGTCGTCGATCACCTTCGGCTGGTTCTCCGGGTTCTTCAGGCTGTTGGCATGGCTGGCGTCGATCATCAGTCGCGCCGGCAGCTTGGCCTTGGCCAGCACCTGGCAGGCCTCAGCCACGCTGCCAGCGTCGTAGTTCGGTTGCTTGCCACCGCGCAGGATCACATGGCAATCCGGGTTGCCGGTGGTCGACACGATGGCAGTGCCGCCCTGCTTGGTGACCGACAGGAAATGATGCGGGTTGGATGCCGCACCCACCGCGTCGGCGGCGATCTTCACGTTGCCATCGGTGCCGTTCTTGAAGCCGACCGGGCACGACAGCCCCGAAGCCAGTTCGCGGTGCACCTGGCTTTCGGTGGTGCGCGCACCAATGGCGCCCCAGGCCACCAGATCGGCGATGTACTGCGGCGAGATCACATCGAGGAATTCAACACCGGCCGGCAGGCCGAGCTTGTTGATGTCGCGCAGCAGGCCGCGAGCAATGCGCAAGCCCTTGTCGATCCTGAAGCTGCCGTCCAGGTCCGGGTCGTTGATCAGGCCCTTCCAGCCCACCGTGGTGCGCGGCTTCTCGAAGTACACGCGCATGACGATTTCCAGCTCGCCAGCCAGCGCATCGCGCAGCGGCTTCAGGCGCTGGGCGTACTCGATGGCGGCCTTCGGGTCGTGGATCGAGCACGGGCCCACCACCACCGCCAGGCGATCGTCGCGGCCGTGCAGGATCTGGTGCAGGGCCGCGCGCGAGGCGCTGACGGTGTCGGAAGCTTCATCGTCACAGGGCAGCATCGCCAGCAGCTGGGCAGGCGGTGTCAGCGGTTCGATGGTGCGGATACGCAGGTCGTCGGTGTGCGGGGGCATTGCAGGAGATCTCCGGAACGTTGGGGGTCCCCAGCGTGGCGGCATGAAAAAAGCCGCCAGGTTCGCTGGCGGCTTTCGGGAATGCGTCTGAAGCTTTCTTCAGGGTGAGCGCAGTCCTTCCTCCGCCAGTGGCTTCGGAAAGTAATACCAGTAAAAGCGGGTAGCGGCTGCGTTCATGGGATCTATTGATAGCACAGCTTTTGCGCAGTGCAAAATGTTTCATCCGCAACTGGGGCGCGGTTCAGCGATGCGCCTGCCCGCGCAGCCCACGCGGCGGCCGCCGTGCAACGTCGCTCATCTGCCATGCACTTCCACGTCCAGCAGCAGGCCTTCGTGGATGTCGGCCCAGCGCTCCAGCACGCGGTCCAGCTCCTGCCGGGCCTCGTCCAGCTGCTCGGGATTGAGCAGGGAACGGGCGGTGTAGAGATCGGACACCAGCCGGCGCAGTACCGCTTCGGGGATGGCCACCGAGGGCCCTTCCATCTGCGGCAGCTGCAGTGCCGGCGTATCGCCCTGCGGGCCGTACAGCGTTACCTGGAGCGTGCTCTGCATGATCGACTTCCCTGCGGATGGACATGGGCAATGTCCTGTTTACCGCGTCCGGGTGACAGGCGCATGTGCCATGCGCGTCCGGGTTGCCGCTACAAGGCGGCCAGATCGGCCAGGTGCTGGACCATCCCCTCGTCCGCGCCCAAGGCGTTGGTGGTGGTGAAGTACTGATGCCAACCGGTGGCGGCAATGCCGGCCACCAGGGCGTCGGCGTCCGCGCGGCTTGCACAGCGCCAGACCGCATAGAACTGCTCATCGCTGCCGTGCTGTACGCCCGTGGCAATGCGGCCCATCGCCAGCGGTGTGATGCGGACCGGATCGAACTGCCGCATGCCAGCACCGATGCGGGCGAAGAAGGCGGTGCGTTGGTCAGGCGGGAGCGCGGTCCAGGCCGGGGTGGCGGTGTAGAGCTCGATGAGGGTGTGGGACATGGAAGGTCTTCCTTGAGGTTGATGAGATTGCCGGCCAGCGGCCGGCACTACCGGAGCGAGCGCATGGCGCGTTTGCGGATGTAGGCATTGGCATCGCCAGGGTGCTGCTGTTGCCACCGCGCGCACAGCTCGCGCAGCCACTGCGGTTGAGTCTTGCCGGCATCGTTGAGCCAGTTCCCGACCGAGTCCTGCACGTAGCGCTCCGGGTCGTTGGCCATTGCTTCCAGCATCGGCAATGCGAGTTCTGGATGCTGCTTGAACAGCGCGATATGCGTGGACCACACGCCTCGTGGGCGCAGCGCTTCGCAGGCGAAGCGGCGCAGGTAAGGCGATGCTTCCTGCGTCCACATGTACAGGTACTCAAGCGCCTGCGACGGTGCGGCAACGATGTCGCTGCGCAGCGCCAGCCATGCCCATTCGCGCACGCCGAAGTGCGGGTCGTCAGCCAGCGGACGCATCGCCCGCAGCTTGGCCGGCAGCGTCGCGCCGGCATCGCTGCCGATCAGGTAGCAGGCCCAGCCACGCACGGTGTCTGATGCGTGTGCCTGCCAGTGCGCGGGATCACCCTGCCCGGCTTCGCGCAGCAACCGCGCCGCCAGCGCCATGCGCTGGGTGATGCCCCTGCCGGAGGCGTCGCGCATACGTTGCAGCGCTTTCGGCTCGAGCGCAGGTGCCACCCCCTGTAGCAGCGCGGCGAAATCCACTGCCAGGCATTCGGCCAGATGCGTGGCAGCGGCACCACCGCTGTTGAGTGCACGCAGCCGTTCCGCGGGAATGGGCGTGCTCATGCGGCGGCTTCCCGTCCGGTGTCCGTGTGCTGCCAGACCTTATGCAGCAGCTGTGACAGCTGCTGCCGTTCATCAGCATCCAGGCCGTTGAACAGGCCGCTGATCCATTGTGTGTGCTGCTCGAACAGCGACTCGGCCAAACGCTTGCCCGGTGCGGTCAACACGATCTGCAGACGACGGCCATCCTCGTCATCGCTGCGACGCTGCAGCAGGCCTTCGCGCTGCAGGCCATCGAGCAGGCCGCTGATGGTGGCCCGGGTCACGCCAGCGCGCTCGGCCAGCGCGTGCGGCGCCAGTGCGCCGCCGGCCCCGTGCAGCAGGAACAGCACGATGAAGCGACCCTCGCTGAGCCCGTGCGGTGCCAACCGCGCAGCGCAGTCGCGATCGATCGACGAGGACAACGAGAGCAGCTGGAAGCACAGGCGCAGCTGCGCGATGTTGGCGTGGCCGCGCCGCTGCGCTTCCTCCAGCAACGCCTGATGCTTGGCTTCGATCATCCTTCCCTCGCCGCATGATTAGGCGCCTAATCATATGCCGGAATCACCAGTGGAGGCAAATCGGAGTTGACTCAGGAAGTGCGTCCCAGCAGCAGCCGCGCGACCAGCCCCCCGCCCTCGCGGTGCAGCAGCTGAAGTTCGCCCGCGTGGCGCTTCGCCACGTTGGCAGCCACGGCCAGTCCAAGTCCGGCGCCCCCGGTGGCGCGGCTACGTGAGCCCTCGCTACGCTGGAACGGTTGCAGCAGGCGTGCGCGATCGATCTCGGCGATGCCGGGGCCGCGGTCCATCACGTCCAGCTGAACCCCGTCACCGGCCATGGCGACCGACAGCTCCACGGCGCCCGCGTAGCGCTCGGCGTTGTCGATGAGATTGTCGACCGCGCGCCGGAGCAGCAGCGCATCGCCATGCCACGGCAACGTATCCGGGCCCTGAAGGGAAATGTCGACCCCGCGCAGCAGCGCCGCCTGCACGCACTCCTCCAGCAGCGCTGAAAGATCCAGCATGCGCATCTGCAACGGCTGCAGTTCACCGCGTGCGTAGTCGAGCACCTGCTCGATCATCGTATCCATGCGCTCGATGTCTGCCACCATCCTGGCGGCCTGTGGCGCGGGAGCGAACTCCGCGCGCAGGCGCAGGCCGGTCAAGGGCGTGCGCAGGTCATGCGCCACTGCCGCCAGCATATGCGTCATGTCCCGTGCCTGGGCGCGCAGGCGTTCGCGACCGGTGCTGATCGCTGTGGCCAGTACCTGCACTTCGCGTGGACCGTCATCAGGCAACGGCGTTTCAGCCTGCAGGTCGACCCGTGCGCTGGCTTCAGCCAGGCGTCGCAGCGGGCGCCCCAACCGGATTGACGCCCACGCCGCCAGAGGTGCCAGCAGGATCGCACCGCCCAGCAGGGCGAGCATCACCTGGCGGCGCCAGGCCGCCAGATCACTGTGGTCGCTGCCGACCACCCGCCATCGGCCATCGGCTTGCCGCATCCCCAGTTCGAACGGCGGCCACTGCATGGCGGTCAGCAACGCGGCCTGCGATTTCAGCACGCCAGCGCGAGCGGAGGCGTCCAGTACCGCGCCACCCTCGATGACCTGCACATCGGGCGCCCTGCCCTGCCCCGTCCACACCAGGCGCACATTCCCGGCCGGCAGGTCCATCTGCACCGCCGCCAACTGGGTGAGCCAGTCGCTGGCGCTGCCCCGGGGCGGCGCGTCCTGCGTCGACATATGCAATCCCAGTGGCGCCGGCGCCTGTTCCCCACGCAGCACCTTCATCGCATGGTCCAGCCGCATCGGTGGCGGCGCGGGCCGGGGCATCCACCCCACTACCGCAACGCTGACCAGGGTCGCCAGCAGCAGGCTGGCCAGGGCCAGCATCGCGATCCAGCGGGTGGTCGACCACCGGCTGCTCACAACGCCCCTACCTCCGCGTTGAAGCGGTACCCTTCGCCGCGCAGTGTCTGCACAAGGGCTTCAGCGCCGGACGCGGCCTGCCCGAGCTTGCGGCGCAGGCGGCTGATCGCAAGGTCGACGGCACGGTCCACGCTGTCACTGGCTTCTCCGCGACTCAACTGCAGCAGCTGTTCGCGCGCCAGCACCCGCCCGGGACGTTCAGCCAGTGCCAGCAGCAGGGAGAATTCACCGCGGCTCAGCACCAGTTCGGCACCATCCGGCGCGAACAGGCGACGCTGGTCAGGCAGCAATCGCCAGCCATCAAACCGCAGCTCGCTGGCCACCTGTGCGCGCAGCTTGTCCTGCCTGCGCAGCAGCGCGCGTACCCGCGCCAACAGCTCGCGCGGGTCAAACGGCTTGGCCAGGTAGTCGTCCGCGCCCATCTCCAGGCCGATCACGCGATCCGGCGCGGCCCCCATCGCCGACAGCATCAGGATCGGGATCGCCCGCGCCTGCAGCCGGCGGCAAACCGACAGGCCATCCTCACCGGGCATCATCCAGTCGAGGATGATCAGGTCAGGACGTTCAAACTGCAGCAACACGTCCAGCGCTGTTGCATCCGCCGCCACACGCACCTGGTAGCCGTGCAGCAGCAGGTGGTCGGCGATGGCGTCACGAATGCTGGCATCGTCATCGACGACGATGACGCGGATGGGAGTGTTCATTCCCCCAGTATCCCGCACCTGTGTATCAGGACGGTATCAATGCCGATATCGCGGTGATACGCCGCTGCGCGCCAATGGTCGCCCACGATCACTGCGGAGTCTTCCCTTGCGCCTGTTCCTGTTGCCCCTGTTCGCCATCCCCTTGCCGGCGCTCGCCTCCGATGCCGCCGAGCACGTCCTGCCGATGTGGATGCAGGGCGGTCATCCGGCAGTGGCCGTCTCGCTGGACGGGCGTCCAGAGCCGCTGCGCTTCGTGGTCGACAGTGCCGCCGGGGCAACCCTGGTCGATGCACGCGTAGTGCGGCGCTATGGTTTGCAGGATGCGGAAGCGGCAGTGTCGCAGGCCCAGGGCGCGAGCGCGAAGGCGGCGCGGATGCAGCGCATGCGCAGCACAGCATGGCAGCTGGGCAGTTGGCAATTGAAGGCCAGTGGCATGCAGGTCGACCTGTCATCGCTGGCGGAGGGCGATGATCCGGCCATTGACGGCTTGATCGGCAACGATCTGACCGGGCGCTGGGACACCCGTTGGGACTTCGGCCGCAATCAACTGGCGCTGTGGACAGCCGGCGGCCTGGACCTGGAAGGACCGGGTTGCCAACCCAATGCGCTGCCCGGCCGCGACGACGGCCTGCGCCAGTTCGGCTTCATCACGCTTGCCTTGGGTACGCCCGGCGTGGACGCCATCGCCGTGGTCGACACCGGTGCCGTGCAGACCGTCCTCAACGCCGAAGCAGCCCGCGCACTGGGCCTGCGCACCGACGGCAGCGATGCGCGGGTGCGTGCACGTGAAAAGGGCACCGAGGGGCTGGGTGGCGGTGCACAGGCAACCTGGCTGCACACCCTGCCCGGCATGACCGGCAGCGGCTGGCAGCACCCGCCGATGGAGGTCCGGATCAGCGAACTGCCGGTGTTCAGGGCGATCGGCCTGGAGGCGCGACCGGCCTTGATCCTCGGTGCCGACGCGATGCGCGGTGGCCAGGTGGACATCGGTGCGGGTGCCGCGCGGATCTGTCTGCGCCGACCCGGCTGACGTCCGGCGCATGACGGCGGGACCTGGCAGGCGTAGCATCGCGCCACGTCCTGCCAGGAGTTCCACGCATGCGCCGTGCTGTCCTGCTGTTGCTGACGCTGCTCCCGCCGGCCGTGCTGGCCGCGCCGCCGCCGCTACCCTCGCCCGCGCGCATCGATGCCGAAGCACAGCGGCTGATGCAGGCGGCCCATGCGCGCGGGATGGCGCTGGCGGTGATCGATGGCGGCAAGGTGGTACACGTGGCCGCCTACGGCGAACGCAACGCCGCAGGCGAGCCGCTGCGCACCGATACCGTGATGTACGCCGCCTCGCTGACCAAGATGGCGTTCGGCCACGTGGTCGCACAGCTTGCCCAGGACGCGCGGATCGCGCTGGACGCCAGCATCGCCACGGCGCTGGACAAGCCGCTGCCGGACTACCCGCCAGAGCCGAAGAAGTACGCCGACTACAGCGTACTGGCCGATGATGCGCGCTGGCGCCGGCTCACCCCGCGCCTGCTGCTCAACCATTCCAGTGGCTTCGCCAACTTCGGGTTCCTGGAACCCGATGGCCGCCTGAAGTTCCACTTCGATCCCGGCAGTCGTTACGGGTATTCCGGCGAAGGGCTGATCCTGTTGCAGTTCGTGATCGAGCGTGGACGGCTGGGCCAGGACGTGGGTGCATTGATGCAGCGGCAGGTATTCGACCGCTTCGGCATGGTCCGCACCAGCATGATGTGGCGTGAGGATTTCGCCGCCAACCTGGCCGATGGCTGGACTGCGGAAGGCACGGCCGAGCCGCACGATGAACGCAGCCGCGTGCGTGCGGCCGGTTCGATGGACACCACCATCGCCGACATGGCGCGCTTCGCCGCCGGCTATGTCCGCGGCGATGGGCTGTCGCCTGCAATGCGCAGGGAACTGGTGCGGCCGCAGCTGCCGATCACCACCGCCAGCCAGTTCCCAACGCTGCAGCCGGAGCTGCCCGCGGCGCAGCGACGCCAGGATCTGGCCGCGGGCCTGGGCGTGGTGACGTTCCGCGGCCCGCAGGGCGCAGGCTTCTACAAGGGCGGCCACGACGATGCGGTCGGCAACACGCTGGTGTGCATCGAACAGCACAAACGCTGCGTGGTGATTCTGGGCAACGATGTACGGGCGGAAGCTGCGTTCCCGGCACTGGTGGCATTCGTGCTGGGCGATACCGGCGTGCCGTGGCAGTGGGAGTATGGCGCGGCGAAGGTATTCGTCGAATGAGGGTGCGATCACGCGTGCATGGCGAATGCGGCCAGGGCGAGCATCCACGCCACGCGTGGATGGCACTCCTCAACGCGCCTGCTCGAAGAACATCAGGTACACCAGCCGGCCATTCTCTGGCCGATCACCGAACGCTGGCCCGGCGGTGTGCCAGAACCAGGGCCGCAGCAGCACCAGCCGGTTGAAGCGCATCGGAATGCGCATGGTCATTTCCCACTGGCTGTCGTCGTTGCTGTCGCGCTCGATGATGTCGCGATGCATGTCGCCGCCGTTGGCGTAGCCCAATGCGGCCAGCTCCGCCGCATCCAGGGCCATGCGTTCGGTGCCGGTACGGCGGTGGCGGAAGAACTCGGTGCCACCCTCGCAGTGCTCCGGTGCACTCAGGTAGAGAATGCCCGACCAGTGCGAGCGGTCGGCGTGTACCTTGGCGCGGCCGATGTCGCCGGCGAGGGTAAGGCGGAACTTGCCGTGCGACTGCAGCGGGTTGACCGGCCGCAGCGGTTCGTTGACCAGTCGCGAAACCGCGCCGGACAGTCCATCCAGGTCCAGCCGCTGCTGTGAATTGCGGCCGGGGAATGCGCCCTCCTGAACGGGATAGTCCAGGCCCAGTGCCGCCTGGCGCAACCCTTGCGCATCGGCGGGAGAAAGGAAGTCGTCAACGACGATGAACGAGGTAGGCATGGTCACCGAGCGTAGCGATGCACTGCGGCGACGGCAACCGGGCAACAAAAAACCCCGCCTTGCGGCGGGGTTCTTCTTTACATCACATCGGGAAGGCGTGCCGACCGAGGCCGGCAACGACCGCCGGAGGCGTGGACTTAGAAGTCCATGCCGCCCATGCCGCCCATGCCACCCATGCCACCAGCGCCGCCCATGGCCGGCTCGTCCTTCTTCGGAGCTTCGGCAACCATGGCTTCGGTGGTGATCATCAGGCCGGCGATCGAGGCCGCGTTCTGCAGGGCCGAACGGGTCACCTTGGTCGGGTCCAGGATGCCGAACTGCAGCATGTCGCCGAACTCGCCGGTGGCCGCGTTGTAGCCGAAGCTGCCGGTGCCTTCCTTGACCTTGTTGATGATGACCGACGGCTCGTCGCCGGCGTTGGCCACGATCTCGCGCAGCGGGGCTTCCATCGCACGCAGGGCGATCTGGATGCCGTGGTTCTGGTCTTCGTTGGCACCCTTCAGGCCGGCCAGCGCGGTGATCGCGCGGACCAGGGCGACGCCGCCGCCCGGAACCACGCCTTCTTCAACGGCCGCACGGGTGGCGTGCAGGGCGTCGTCGACGCGGTCCTTCTTTTCCTTCATTTCGATTTCGGTCGAGGCGCCGACCTTGATCACGGCAACACCGCCGGCCAGCTTGGCCACGCGTTCCTGCAGCTTCTCGCGATCGTAATCCGAGGAGGTGTCCTGGATCTGGGTCTTGATCTGCGCCACGCGTGCATCAACGTTGGCCTTGTCGCCGACGCCGTCGATGATGGTGGTGTTCTCCTTGGAGACCTGCACCTTCTTGGCGCGGCCCAGGTCCTTGATGGTGGCCTTTTCCAGCGAGAGGCCGACTTCTTCGGAGATCACGGTGCCGCCGGTCAGCACGGCCATGTCTTCCAGCATCGCCTTGCGACGGTCGCCGAAGCCCGGGGCCTTGACGGCCACGACCTTGACGATGCCACGGATGGTGTTGACCACCAGGGTCGCCAGCGCTTCGCCTTCGACTTCTTCGGCGACGATCAGCAGCGGCTTGCCGGCCTTGGCGACGCCTTCCAGCACCGGCAGCAGGTCACGGACGTTGGAGATCTTCTTGTCGTGCAGCAGGATGAACGGGTCATCCAGGTCAGCGGTCTGCGACTGCTGGTTGTTGATGAAGTACGGCGACAGGTAGCCGCGGTCGAACTGCATGCCCTTGACCACGTCCAGCTCGTTGTCCAGGCCCGAGCCTTCTTCAACGGTGATGACGCCTTCCTTGCCGACTTCCTTCATCGCGTCAGCGATGATCTGGCCGATCGACTCATCCGAGTTCGCCGAGATGGTACCGACCTGGGCAATCGCCTTGTCGTCGGCGGTCGGCTTGGAGATGTTCTTCAGCTCGGCGACGGCAGCCGAAACGGCCTTGTCGATACCGCGCTTGAGGTCCATCGGGTTCATGCCGGCGGCAACGGCCTTGGCGCCTTCGCGGATCAGGGCCTGGGCCAGCACGGTGGCGGTGGTGGTGCCGTCGCCGGCATCGTCGTTGGTGCGCGAAGCAACTTCCTTCACCATCTGCGCGCCCATGTTCTCGAACTTGTCAGCCAGTTCGATTTCCTTGGCGACGGAGACGCCGTCCTTGGTGATGGTCGGGGCGCCGAAGCTCTTTTCCAGCACGACGTTGCGGCCCTTCGGGCCCAGGGTGGCCTTGACGGCATTGGCGAGAACATTGACGCCGCGCACCATGCGCGAACGGGCGTCTTCACCGAAACGAATATCCTTGGCAGCCATTGCATTTACCTCATTGGTAGCGCCGGACGATGCCCGGCGGCTGGGAGTCTGGGATCAGGTTGAAACAGGTCGCGCCGGGGCTCAGCCGATGACGGCGAGCACGTCGTCTTCGCGCAGGACCTTGTATTCGACGCCTTCGCTCTTGTACGAACTGCCGGCGTACTGGCCGTAGATGACCTTGTCGCCGACCTTCAGCGACGGCGCGCGCACGTTGCCGTTGTCCAGCGGCTTGCCCGGGCCGACGGCCACGACCTCACCCTTGGTGGACTTTTCCTTGGCCGAGTCGGGGATGACGATGCCACCGGCGGAGATTTCGTCGGCTTCGATCGGCTTGACCACAACGCGGTCGTGCAGCGGCTTGATGCTCATAGGAGACCTCTTAAGTGATTGATTGGTCTAAAAAAGTCCGGCGATGTTAGCACTCACCCCAGGCGAGTGCCAGAACCGCACGTGAAGAAACCCGACAACGTCGGGAGCAGGGCAGAGATGGAGCCCCGCCGCCCCCTTTCAAGGGCGGAACCAAAAAAATTTTTTCCCGCCCGCGCGCCTCGCCCAAGGCGTCGGTCCTGGACAATTTCGGTGACAAGCGTCGCACTGTCAGATATCTGACGTTCATTTACGACAAAGTGTCACTGGATCGGCCTTAGGCTCGGTCAGGCATTCCCAATCACAAGGAGTCGTCGATGCGATTGCTGTCCCCGCTTGCCGCCGCCTGCCTGCTGGCGCTGGCCACTGCGCCGGTCCAGGCCGAGGTCTTCATCAATGAACTGCACTACGACGACAGCACCGCCGCCGGTGACGTCGGCGAAGCGATCGAGGTCGTAGCCACTGCCGGTGAGGACCTGTCCGGCTACCGCCTGTACCTCTACAACGGCAGCAATCCGTCGGCCGCCACCGTCTATGCCAACAATCCGGTCCCGGCCGGCACCGCCGCCGGCTGCGGCAGCGCCACCATCGCCGTGGTCAACTATCCGACCAACGGCATCCAGAATGGCCCGAACGACGGCATCGCCCTGGTCGATGCCAGCGGCAAGGTGGTCCAGTTCCTCAGCTACGAGGGCGCCATCACCGCCTCCGGTGGCCCTGCCGCCGGCATGACCAGCCAGAACATCCCGGTGGCCGAAAGCAACAGCACGGGGCCGGGTACGTCACTGCAGCTGACCGGCAGCGGCAGCCAGTACACCCACTTCACCTGGGCCGATTCGGCCGGCCAGACCTTCGGCAGCTGCAACAACGGCCAGACCTTCAGCGGCGGTGGCACGCCAGGCCCGAACACGCCGCCGTCAGTCTCCACCACCACCCCGGCGCAGGGCAGCAGCACCTTCCCCGCTGCCGCCGACCTGGAAGTGGTGTTCAGCGAGACGGTGAACCTGGCCAGTGGCGCCTTCGCCCTGAGCTGCGGCACCTCCGGCACCGTGCCGCTGACCTTCCCGGCCAGCGGCCGCAGCGTGAAGCTGTCCACCAATACCGCGCTGGTGGCTGGTGAAGCCTGCCGCTTCGACATCCGCGCCGCGCGCATCACCGACCTGCAGGGCGCGCATCCGGCCGCCGACAGCCGCATCGCCTTCACCGTGGCCAGCACCGGCGGCAATCCGGACCCGGGCAACCCGGGCGTGCCGGCCGGCTACTACTCCAGGGTCAACACCAGCAGCCCCAGCCAGCTGCGCTGCTCGCTGCACGCCACCATCAAGGGCCATACCGCCTACCCGTACAGCGGCTCGGGCACCAGCACCTGGACCATCCTGGAAATCGCCGACGAGGATCCGAACAACCCGAACCGCATCCTCGATGCCTACCGCAACCGCAGCTACGCCAAGGTCAGTGATCGTGCGGGCACCGGCAGCGGCCTGACCTACAACCGCGAGCACACCTGGCCGAACTCGCTGGGCTTTGCCACCACCACCGGTGACAAGGGCCTGCCCTACGCGCCGTACACCGACACCCACATGCTGTACCTGACCGACGCGCAGTGGAACGCCGACCGTGGCAACAAGCCGTTCGGCAAGTGCGATGCCAGCTGCGGCGAGCGTGCCACCGAAGCCAACAACGGCCAGGGCGGCGGCAGCGGCGGCTATCCGGGCAACTCCAACTGGGTGCGCACGCCGGACGGCAACACCGGCACCTTCGAGGTGTGGGGCAAGCGCAAGGGCGACATGGCGCGTGCGGTGATGTACATGGCGATCCGCTATGAGGGCGGCAAGGATGCGGCCACCGGTCAGTCCGAGCCGGACCTGGAGCTGACCGACGACCGCAGCAAGATCGTCAAGACCAGCAGTTCGCCGGCCTACATGGGCCTGCTGTCGACGCTGATCGACTGGCACCTGTCCGATCCGCCGGATGATGCCGAGCGTGCCCGCAATGACGTGGTCTACAGCTTCCAGGGCAATCGCAACCCGTTCATCGACCACCCCGAGTGGGCGACCCCGGCCCTGTTCACCTCGGCCAAGCCAGCCACCTGCCAGCTGGCCAACTGACCGCGCAACGCTGCGGTCTACTGCCGCCGCCGGGCCCTGACCCGGCGGCGGCCCTATACTCGACGGTCATGCCGACCGTCGATCCCGTCCTGCTGCTGTTGACCACCTGCCCGGACCGGGCCAGTGCCGAGCGCATCGCGCACGCGCTGGTCGGCGAGCGCCTGGCCGCGTGCGTGACCCGCCTCGATGGCGCGCAGTCCACCTACCGCTGGCAGGGCGAGGTGACCACCGATGCCGAGCTGCAGTTGCTGGTAAAGACCACCGCGAGCCGCGTCGATGATGCAATCGCCCGGATCGTCGAACTGCATCCGTATGAACTCCCGGAGTGCATCGCGGTCGAAACCCGGGCCGGCCTGCCGGCGTATCTGGACTGGATCCGGGCACAGACCCGGGAGGAAACTGCTTGAAGACTCTGTTTGCGCGTGGCGCGGCCTTGTGCGCCCTGTTGTGGCTCTCGCTGCCCGCCTTGGCCCTGGATGAGAAGGACCTGCTGCCGGTGGACCAGGCGTTCGCGCTGACCGCCACCGCCCCCGAACGGGGCCAGGTGCAACTGCAGTTCAAGATCGCACCGGGCTACTACCTGTATCGCCACCGCACCAGCGTCAAGGCGGATCCGGCCTTCAATGCCGGCGCGCTGCAGATGCCCAAGGGTGACAGGCACCACGATGATTTCTTCGGCGAAGTCGAAACCTATCGGGAGCGCCTGCAGGCCACCCTGCCCGGCACGCCGACGGACGCCGCCGGCACCATCAGCCTGGAAGTACGCTACCAGGGCTGCGCCGATGCCGGCGTCTGCTACCCGCCGCAGAAGCGCGTGGTGCAGGTCACGCTGCCCGGCGCCGCTGTGGCGTCCACTGCGCCTCCCGCGCGCAGCGGTGCGGCCAGCCCGTTCAACAACCCGCTGGCCGGTGCCGGCAACAGCGGTGGCCTGCGCCTGCCGGGCGCGGCCAACAACAGCCAGGCGCTGCCGCTGCCGTCGGAACAGGCGTTCGGCTTCGATGCCATCGCCAGCGACGGCAACACCCTGCTGCTGCGCTTCAGCCCGGCACCCGGCTACTACCTGTACCGCGACCGCACTTCGCTGAAGCTGGAAGGCAGCGCCGGCGTGCTCGCCGACAAGCCGCGCTGGCCGGCCGCGCAGTCGCATCGCGACGAGCACTTCGGCGATGTCTCGGTGTACTTCAACCAGGTGGAAGTGCCGCTGCCGCTGCGCCGCACCGTCACTGATGCGGTCGACAGCACCCTGGTGGTGACCTTCCAGGGCTGCCAGACCGATGGTATCTGCTACCCGCCGATGACCCGTCGGGTGAAGCTGTCGATTCCGGCCGGCAAGCTCAACGCCGGCACCGGCCAGGCGCCAGTGCACGAGGAAGCCGTCAATGCGCTGCGCGCTGCCGGTGCGCCGCGTGAATCCGCCAGTGGCCTACCGCTGCGCCTGCTGCCGACCGTACCCAACGACGGCAACGCCACTCCCGCCGCCACGGGCGGCCAGGGCGCAGGCAACGAGTTCGCCACCGACGCGCGTGGTGACAATGCGCTGCGCACGCGTCCGCCGGCGACCACCCCGAACCCGGACCGTTCGTTCGTCTGGGTGCTGCTGCTGGCGCTGGCCGGTGGCCTGGTACTGAACCTGATGCCCTGCGTGCTGCCGATCCTGTCGCTGAAGGTGCTGAGCCTGGCGCAGAGTGGCGAGAGCCCCGAGCGGGCGCGCAGTCATGCCCTCTGGTACACGCTGGGCGTGCTGGTCGCCTTCGCGGGGATCGGCGCGCTGATGGTGGGCCTGCGTGCGATCGGCAACGCCGTCGGCATCGGCTTCCAGCTGCAGCACCCGGGCGTGGTGGCGGCACTGGCCTACATCATGTTCGCGGTGGGCCTGAGCCTGTCCGGCGTGTTCACCCTCGGCGGCGGCATCGGCAACCTTGGCCAGTCGCTGGCCAGCCGCAGCGGCCCGGCCGGTGACTTCTTCACCGGTGCGCTGGCCTGCGTGGTCGGCAGTGCCTGCGTCGGCCCGTTCATGGGCGGTGCGATCGCCTACGCCTTCATTGCCCCGCCGCTGAAGGCGATGACCGTGTTCCTGTTCCTCGGCCTGGGCCTGGCGCTGCCGTTCCTGCTGATCGGCTTCGTGCCAGCGCTGGCCCGCCGCCTGCCCAAGCCCGGCCCGTGGATGGAAACGCTCAAGCACGTGCTGGCCTTCCCGATGTACGCCACTGCGCTGTGGCTGCTGTGGGTGCTGGGCAAGCAGCGCGGCGTGGACGGCATGGCGCTGGTGCTGGGTGGCCTGCTGCTGTTCGCGTTCGGCCTGTGGCTGTTTGAACGCAACCGCTGGACCGGCTCGCGTGCGGTGACCCTGCTCGGCGTGCTGCTGGCGATCGGTGCGCTGGTTCCGGCCTGGGGCGTGACCCAGCTGGCACCGCCGGCGAGGGCCGCACAGGCCGCCAGCGACAACGTGGTCGAGTATTCGCCGCAGCTGCTGGACCGCCTGCGCGCCGACAACCGCGTGGTGTTCGTCAACATGACCGCCGACTGGTGCGTGAGCTGCAAGGCCAACGAACGTGCGGTGCTGTCACGGCCGGAGTTCAAGGAACTGCTCAAGCGCACCAATGCGGTGTACATGCGCGGTGACTACACCAACGTCGACCCGCAGATCACCACGTTCCTGGAAGAGCACAAGGCGGTGGGCGTACCGCTGTACGTGGTGTACGGCCCCGGCGCGCCGCCGACCGTGCTGCCGACCCTGCTGACCCAGGCGGTGGTCGAGGAAGCGCTGCTGCGCACCGCACGATGAAGTGGCAACGGCCAGCGCTGCTGTGGACAGCGGTGCTGGCCGCCGGCCTCGGCCTGTGGGCCGGGCATCGATTGGCACCGGCGCCGACTGCGCGTGAGGCCATGCCAGGAGCGTCTGTTGTGGCGGCGGCACCCGCCCTGCAGGTCGGCGACAGCCTGCCCGCGTTGTCGCTGCCCGATCTTGAAGGCCGGCCCTTGGACCTGCGCCAGCACGCTGCCGGTCGCCCACTGTTGATCAATGTCTGGGCCAGCTGGTGCGCGCCCTGCGTGGAAGAGATGCCCGAACTGGCGCGCTTCGCCGCCACCCAGGGCGACAACGGCGTGCAGGTACTGGGCCTGGCATTGGACACCGCGGACGGTGTGCGCGGATTCCTGCAGCGGATACCGGTGGATTATCCGATCGTGGTCGAGACGCCAGGGCCACGCGATGCCAGCGTACAGCTGGGCAATACGCAGGGGCTGCTGCCCTACAGCGTGTTGTTCGATGCACAGGGACGGCTGGTGAAGGCGAAGCTGGGGCCGTTTGCCCACGGCGAGATCGACGGCTGGGCGAAGTGAGGGTGTTTTTTGCAGGGCTTGCAGCCCTGCACCCTGCTCAATGCAACGGCAACAGCCAAAGCCAAAGCGGGCATTCCGTGGGTTGGCGGGGCGGTGTCGGAGTGCGGGGACGCTGCAAGTACGTCGCTGTAAGCTTGGCAGCCGCATCCATGCGGCTGACACCCCGCACTCCGACACCGCCCCACCTCTGACAGTTCGCGGCTGTTGGTAGGTGTCGACCTTGGTCGACACATCTGTCAGATATCGATATTCAGAACGGAATCAGACCCCGTGCCGACCAACGGTCGGCACCCACCAAAGCAGAACGCCGTTCCGACAGATCGCAGGAAACTGTCGAAGGCGGGGTGGGTCCGGTTGAGGGGGTGTCCGCGGCATGGATGCCGTGACCAAGGCTACAGGGACGTACTTGCGCCGTCCCCCGCAACCGGACCCACCCCGCCTCCTCACAGGAAACCCGCTGTTGCTTCGGCTGTTGCTTCTAAGGTTGCCGGCCAGCGGCCGGCACTACCGCGGGTGCCGGGTGCCGCCCGGCCGGTACCTCCAGCTTGACCGCAGCCGGGGCGCCACGGAGAATTACGCGACTAATTCTCATTTGCTGTTGCGCAGGATGCGGGCGGCAGCCTCCCGGGCCCTCCTTCTTCGATGTTCAAGAACGTCCTGTTCCAACTGCACTGGCTGCTGGGCATCACCGCAGGTGCCGTCCTGGCCGTGATGGGCCTCAGTGGCGCCACGCTGTCCTTCGAGGACGAACTGCTGCGCGCCGCCAATCCCGGCTTCGCCGAGATCGCCGAGCACCATGCCGACGGACAGCCTCCCCTTGCACTCAGTGAGCTGGTGCCGCTGCTGCAGGCCGGCAGCGAACGCCCCCTGCAACGCCTGCGTATCGATGCCACCGGACAGCGGCCGTCGGTCGCGCGCTTTGCCGGGGGCAGGGAACACTGGGTGTACTTCGACCCGTACAGCGGTGAGCGCTTCAGCGCCCTGCGCGGCCAGGCGTTCTTCGACTTCGTCGAGGACCTGCATCGCCACCTTGCCGCGGGCGAACGCGGCAAGTGGATCACCGGCAGCTGTGCCATCGCCCTGCTGTTCTTCACCCTGTCCGGGCTCTACCTGCGCTGGCCACGACGCTGGTGGCACTGGCGCAGCTGGCTGGCAGTGGAGTGGAAACGCAGCGGACGCGGCTTCCTGTGGAGCCTGCACTCGGTCGTCGGCACCTGGGTGCTGCTGATCTACCTGATGAGTGCGCTGACCGGCCTGTGGTGGTCGTTCGACTGGTATCGCAGCGCGGCCAGCACGCTGCTGGGCGTCCCACCGGCGGCCAAGCACCAGGTTGCCACCGATGCGTCGCTGGACCTGCACCGCATTGAAGCCACGCTGTACGCGCTGCCGGGCGTGCGCGCCGGCTTCATTGACCTACGCCTGCCGGAGAAGCCCGGGCAGGCACTGAATGTTCGGGTGATGGCCGGTGATCCGTCGCAGCGCGGCGGCCACCATGATCGTGCGCATGACCTGCTGCAGCTCGATCCGGCCAGCGGTGCCGTTCTGGATGCCCGTCCGTACGCACGCCAGGGCGCGGGCGGACAGTTGGCCACCAGTGTGTTCGCGCTGCATTCGGGCAGCTACTTCGGTGTGCCCGGGCGCGTGGTGGTGATGCTCAGCAGCCTGGGCATGAGCCTGTTCTTCATCACCGGCTGGATGCTGTACCTGGACCGCCGCCGCAGCCAGCGTGCGGCGCGAGGGCTGCGCCAGGCGCTGCCGATGCCGGCCAGCGATGCCGGCAACGCAGCGTGGCTGGTGGTGCATGCCAGCCAGAGCGGACTGGGCGAACAGCTGGCGTGGCGCGCGGCGGCACAGCTGCAGGCGGCCGGCCATGCGGTGCAGGTGCTGCCGCTGGCGCGCATCGATGCCGCGCTCCTGCTGCGTGCATCGAGCGCGCTGTTCGTGCTGAGCACCTTCGGCGACGGCGAGCCGCCCGACGCCGCCCGGCGCGCAGCGCGGCAGTTGCTGGCACAAGCGCTGGACCTGTCGCGCCTGCAGTTCGGCCTGCTCGCGCTGGGCGACCGCCAGTACCCGCATTACTGCGGCTTCGGCCGCCAGTTCGATGGCTGGCTGATCGGCAACGGCGCGCGCCCGCTGTTCGAGCGTATCGATGTCGACGCCGCTTCGGTGCCGGCACTGCGCCAATGGCAGCAGCAGCTGGGTACGCTCACCGGCATCGTCACCGATGACAGCGTGCTGCCTGCAGCTACGCAGATGCATGCGTGGCGCCTGCTCGGCCGCGACCGCCTCAACCCGGGCAGCGTGGGCGGAGCCATCTGGCGTATCCGTCTTGCCGCACCGGCCGACGTGCAGTGGCAGGCGGGTGACATCCTGCACATCGCGCCCCGCCACAATGCGCAGCATGCCGGTGCCGTGTTGAAGGCGCATGGGCTGGATCCGCTGCAGCCACTGCTGGTCGATGGCCATCCGCGCACGCTGCTGGCGCTGGCCAGTGAACGCGAGCTGCCCGAGGCCGATGCTGCGCTGGCGGTGCAGGATGCCTGCCTGTGGCTGGCCGGGCTGCCGCTGCTGCCCAGCCGCGAGTATTCGATCGCCTCCTGCACGGATGATGGCGTGGTGGAGCTGGTGGTGCGGCTGGTGCATGACACCGCCGGTCGCGCCGGGTTGGGCTCGGGCTGGCTGTCGTTGCATGCGCCGATCGATGCCGGCATCGTCGCCCGCGTGCATCGCAACCCCGGTTTCCATCGCGTCATTGGCGCGCCGATGGTGCTGATCGGCAACGGCACCGGCATCGCCGGGCTGCGCAGCCTGTTGCGCGAAGCCGCCCGTGCAGGCGAGCACGGACACTGGCTGTTGTTCGGTGAACGCCAGCGTGCGCACGATTTCCTGTTCGCCGACGAGATCGAAGCGTGGCAGGCCGATGGCCATCTCGCGCGGGTGGACCTGGCGTTCTCGCGCGATGGTGACGGCGGTTATGTGCAGGATCGCCTGCAGGCGGCCACCGGAACGCTGCGCGACTGGATGCAGCGCGGTGCGGTGATCCATGTCTGTGGGTCGTTGCAGGGCATGGCCGAAGGCGTGGACCAGGTGCTGCGAACCGCGCTGGGTGATGAAGCGGTGGAAACGCTGCTGGAGAACGGGCGCTACCGCCGCGACGTGTATTGATTCCTGCCGCCGAACGCTGGTGTGAGCCGAGCATGGGCTCGGCTCTACAGTGTTCCTGCAGCCGATGTAGCGCCGAGCCCACGCTCGGCTGACTAGGCCGCTGCGCGCGACTGAGGTGTCGACTGCAACCGGAACGCGCCCACCGCTTCAGCCAGGGCACGCACCTGGACCTGCATCTGCGCCGTGGAGGCACCGGCCTCTTCCACCAGGCTGGCGTTGCGTTGGGTGCTGGCTTCCATCTGCACGATGGTCTGGTTCACCTGTGCGATGCCGGCATGCTGGTCCTGCGACGCACTGCGGATACCCGCGAGCAGGTCGGCCAGCTGCTGCACGCTGCCGACGATCTCGCCCATCGTGGTGCCGGCCTGTTCGGCCTGCTGGTTGCCCTGTCCCACACGCGCCACCGAATCCTCGATCAGGCCCTTGATCTGCTTGGCCGCCTCTGCGCTGCGTTGTGCAAGCAGGCGCACTTCCGCGGCCACCACGGCGAAACTGCGGCCCTGCTCACCGGCACGCGCCGCTTCCACCGCAGCATTCAGCGCGAGGATGTTGGTCTGGAAGGCGATGCCGTCGATCAGCTGGGTAATGTCGCCGATCCGCCGCGACGCCTCGCTGATGCGCTGCATGGTCGCCACCACCTGGCCGACGGCCTCGCCACCGCGCTGCGCCACCGCAGCCGCACCCTTGACCAGCGCGTCGGCACGGCCTGCGGCATCAGCATTGCGACCGACCGTATCGGTCAGTTCGTGCATGGAAGCGGCGGTCTCTTCCAGGTTGGCGGCCTGCTGCTCGGTGCGCTGTGACAGATCTTGATGACCGGCAACGATCTCGCCAACGCCGCTATCGAGACGGGAGGTGGCGTGCTGGATGCGGGTGACGATGCGGCCCAGCTGCGCGACCGTCGCGTTGGCATCATCGCGCATGCGCGCGAACACGCCCTGCAGCTCACCCTCCATGCGCACGCTGAGGTCACCACGGGCCAGCGCGGCCAGCAATGCCTGCAGGTCGCCGAGGTTGGTTTCAAACGTCGCCAGCAGGCGGTTGATGCTGGTCGACAACGTGCGCACGAAGCCCTGCTTGCCGTCCAGCGTGACGCGACCGTGCAGGTCGCCGTGTGCTGCAGCATCGACCAGGGCAGCGACCTCGGTTTCCAGCAGGGTCTCCAGCGCACGACTACGCCATTCCACCGCTACGCCGAGGAATTGCCCTTCGTCGATGACGGGGTTGGCAATCAGCTGGTAGCGCGTGCCGGCATGGCCGATCTCGCGCTCTTCGCGCTGGCGCACGCCGGTCAGGCTGGCCAACGCCGGATGCAGGCGTACCGCGTCGCTGCCCACCAGATCCTGGTCCCGGAGGTCCAGCTGCTCCAGCAGAGCCGGATTGGCATACGCCACCAGGCCTTCTGCATCGATCACCATCAAACCGGTCTGCGCACTGTCCAATGCCTGGCGCACCCGGGTGTTGCCGCGCGCCACGGCACGCTCGGTCTCGATACGCGCGCGCAGGCGCTGCTGCATGTCGACCAGGCGCTGGGCCAGCTGGCCGATCTCGTCGTTGGCGTTGTAGACGCGCAGGGTGGTGTCCAGGCGGTCGTCAGCGATGTCGCTGGCGAAGCGCAGGGTGTCATGGATCGGCTGGCGTACTGCACGCAGCACCAGCACGAGGCTGGTGATCAGCACACCGGCGACCAGCAGCACGGTCAATGCAAACAGCACGCTCATGGTGCGCGCACCAGCCTGCTGGCGGGCCTGGGCACGGGCCAGTGCCGCGACCTGTGCCTGCTGGAATGCGGCCAGCGCAGGCGCTACGCCCGCAGCGGCATCCAGCAGCGACTGCGCTTCCACATCCAGGCCGACACGGGCAGCGGTATACCCAAGCAACGCGGCCTGATACGCCTCCATTCCGGTGCGCAGGGTGTCCTGCGCATCCGCGGGCAGGCCCGCCAGCGCGAGATCGAACGGCAGCTTTTCTTCGCTGGCGCGGTCGGCGTGGGTGGAATCACCGTCGAGCAGCAGCAGTGCCTCCTGCCGACGCATCTTCTGCAGGGACAACGCCAGCGCATCCCGCTGCTGCGCATCCACCTGCCCCTGCAGCGTGTCTGCAGCCTGTTGCAGCTGCGCGGCGAGGCCGGCCTCACCACGGCCCATCTCGTCGACCCGTTCGAACAGGGCGGCCACACCCTGCGAGAACGCGCCTGCAGCTTCGGTCAGCGCTTGCAGGGCCTTGCGCCGGCCGGCATCCATCGGCATCGCGCGCAGCACCTGCAGGTCGCTCTGCAGCGCTTCCTGCACGGCCAGCAGCTGGTCGCGATCGGCATCGTCGAAACTGCGTGCATACTGGATCTGCAGGCGGCGCGCTTCGGCCACCCGCGTGGCCAGGCGCGCGGCCAGATCACTGCCGCGCTGGTAGCTGGCCTGGCTGCGCGCAGCCTGCGTGTTGGCATGCCCGGTCCAGGCATAGACGGCGGCGATTGCGACCAGTCCCAAGCCACAGACCCACAAGGTCGCCTTGAGCTTGTTGGCTACGCTCAGCCGATGCGGTTGCAGCCACGGCAGCAGGCCGGAGGACGCCGGGCGCAGCGCCGCAAGCCGCGTGCGCAGGGACCGGAGGTGGAGGACAACGGCCGACATGACAGACTCCAGGCAGAAGGACGCACCTGTATCGGCCGGATTCAAGGCAACTTTAGAGCTTTCGTCGTCCTGGCCCAGCGATGACTGGCGGACGCGGCCTTTGTACCGGGTGCAGGCGACGCTGGCGTGACACGACCATCGCCCTTGACCTCAACCCCGGTTGGGGGAGCACAGTGGACGCGCCTCCCCGTTCCGGTGCCTCCATGACCACCCTCGATGTCCCCCGCTACCTGCAGCGCCTGCAGCTGGATGCACCGCCACCGCTGACCCTGGCCGGCCTGACCCTGCTGCAGCAGCGCCACAACGCAGTGCTGCCGTTCGAGACCCTCAGCTGCCTGCTGCGCGATGCGGTGCCGATCGACCTGGACAGCGTGCAGCGCAAGCTGCTGGACGAGCGCCGTGGCGGGTACTGCTTCGAACTCAATGGCGGCCTGCTGGCGCTGCTGCAGGCGTTGGGCTTCGATGCGCAGCCGTTGAGCGCCCGCGTGCTGCTGGCCGCCCAGGACGGCGAACTGACCGCACGTACCCATCTGCTGCTGCGCGTGCAGGTGGACGGCGATGACTGGCTGGTGGATGCAGGTTTCGGCAGCCTGACCCCGACCATACCGCTGCGCCTGGATGATCCGCAGCCGCAGGCCACGCCACACGAGCGGTACCTGCTGCAGCGCCTGGCCGTTGACGGGGATTTCGTGCTGTCCGCCCAAACCGGCGACGGCTGGCGATCGATGTACCGTTTCGACCTGCACGTGCCCGCACCGATCGACAACGTGGTGGGCAACTGGTACGTGTGCACCCATCCCGACTCCAGCTTCCCTGGCCAACTGCGCGCGTCGCTGACCGGGCCGGACTGGCGACGCACCATCGGCAGCGGCAACTACACCGAGTACCGCCCCGGCCAGGTACCGGACAAGCGTCCGCTGCACGATGTTGCCGACGTGCGCGAGGTACTGCAGCAACGCTTCGGCATGCGGTTGCCCGAAGACCCGCGGCTTGACCCGGCGATCAATGACTGGCTGCAGCGCTCACGCGCCGCGACCTTGTAGCGCCGAGCCCATGCTCGGCTGAGCTTGGGCTGCTGGGTCAACAGCAGCCGAGCATGGGCTCGGCTCTACGCAACCGCGCGCGCCTGCAACGCAATCCGGTTGCCTTCACTGTCGCAGATCTCGGCCACGCGCCAGTCGCCCGCGTCGGCCGGCCCGAAGCGCAACGCAGCTCCCGCGCGCAGTGCACGCTCCAGGCTTACCTCCAGGTCATCGACGCCGATGTAGATGCGCGCACCCTGCTCGGAGGGCCGGTAGTCCGCGCCGTGCACCAGCGCCACACTGGCACCGGCGGCCGGATCGGAAAACGGCAGATAGGCCATCCGGCAGTCGTGCAGCACGATGGGTTCGCCCACCGCCACCTGCAGCCATTGCTGGTAGAACGCGATGGCCCGGGCCAGATCACGGACCGGTATCTCGACGTGCAGGATCGGATTCATGCGCGCAGGATAACCGGATACTGACACCCCCTTGCAGGGCAGCGCTGGCATGCTGGGTGCCCCTTTCCTCGCGGAGTCCTGCATGTCCCTGGCCGACCATCGACGTACGCTGGCACCGCATGGTTTCTTGCGCGTGGCGATCAACCTGGGCAACCCGGTGCTGGCGCACGGCGATGCGCACTCACCGCGCGGACCGTCAGTGGAGCTGGCCACGACATTGGCGCAGCGCCTGGGTGTGCAGGCACGCTTCACCTGTCACGATGCCGCGGCCTCGGTGGTCGCTGCGGCAGGCGAAGACGGCTGGGATCTGGCCTTCCTGGCCATCGATCCGGCACGCGCCGACCGCATCGCCTTCAGTGCTCCGTACGTGGAGATCGAAGGCACCTATCTGGTGCGCGAGGACAGTCCTGCGCAGCAGGTGAACGACCTCGACCGCGAAGGGCTGCGCATCGCGGTGGGCCGCGGTGCAGCCTACGACCTGTTTCTCAGCCGTGAACTGCGCCACGCGATGATCGAGCGGGCTGAGACGTCGGCGGCGGCCATCACCCTGTTCGACCTGCAGCGCCTGGATGCCGCCGCCGGCGTGCGCCAGCCGCTGCAGGCATGGGCGCGGGCGCATCCCGGCCACCGCGTGCTGGCCGACCGCTTCACCGCGATCCAGCAGGCGGTGGCGGCGCCGGCTTCGCGCCCCGCCGACGCGCTGCAGGCGCTGTTCGAGGAAGTGGAGGCGATCAAGGCCGGCTCGCTGCTGGAGGAGGCGTTCGCGCGAGGCGGGCAGACGGTCACGCTGGTGCGATGAGTGTAGCGTCCGCCATGTGCCGCACGTGTTCGGCCGCCTGCGCGTGCAGCCAGTCGCGGAAGGCGAGAAAGCCGCGGTGGCGGGCCGATCGCTGCGGGTAGACCAGCCAATGCGGCCAGGCGGTTTTCAGGCGCAGGTTGGACAGCGCCACCAGTTGCCCGGAATCCAGCAGCAGGCGCGCCCGCGTCACCCGCCCCAGCGCCACGCCCACCCCGTCCAGCGCCGCACGGTGGTGTGCCTCCGAATCATCCAGCACCGCTACGAAGCGCGACGGTGGGGTCTGCCCGCTCAACGCGAACCAGGCACCCCACGCACCATCGGGGTCCCCCAGCAGCGGCCACTGGTTCAGTGGCACCCGGTCGATCCCTCCCATGCGTTCGATCAGCGCCGGGCTGGCCATCGGCAGCAGCCACTCGTCGAACAGCGGCTCAACCACCAGGCCCGGCCACTGCCCGCTGCCCAGCCGCAGCGCGGCGTCGAACTGGCGCTGCCGCTCGAAATCAATCAGGCGCTCGCTCGACTGCAGGTTGATCTCGATCTGTGGGTGCTCAGCCACGAAATGACCCAGGCGCGGCACCAGCCATGCCGACGCCATCGACGGCACCGCACTGATCGTCAGCACGTGCTCGGCGCGGGCCGCATAGGGCTGGAAGGCTTCGTTGATCGCATCCAGATGCGGGCCGACCTGGTCGAGCAGGCGCTGCCCCTCCAGGGTGAGGGCGACGCCACGCGGTTGGCGGACCAGCAGTGGCTGCCCGAGCCGCTCTTCCAACTGGCGCATCTGATGGCTGAGCGCACTGACGGTCAGGTTCATCGACGCCGCTGCCCGTGACAGGTTGCCCAGCCGCGCGGCGGCCACGAAACCCTGCAGGGCATGAAGGGGTGGACGGGACATCAGGCTTGAATTCCTCTCAAGGCATGCTTGCGGAAATGTCGCTTTTTGCCCGCCCATGCTGCCCGTATCGTGCAATCCACTCAAGTGGAGGCACGCTCATGAACATCTTCGGCAGCCTGTTGTTCCTGCACGGCCATGTGGCCAACGCCGAGCTGGCACGCCAGCTGGCCAGCCCGTCCACCGCCTCCCCTGCGTGCGCGGCGCGACCGGCCACGCCGGTTCAGCAGCCGGGGACCCGTTGAACGCGGCTCAACCTGTGTACCAGCGCTGGACGTGTTCAGGCAGCCATGGCATTGGGTCGATATCCAGTGTCCGGCAACCGTCGAGGGTGTCACGCAGCACGCCCTCACCGGGGCCACCTGGAATCCGCAGGCCTTCCTCTTCCGGAAGCTGCACCACAGCCCAGTCGTGCAGCCGGTCCATGCGCAGGCGCAGCGCAGCCTGCAGCCATGCCTTCAGCGGGTAACAGCGATAGCCCTGTTCGCCCAACGCATCAACCGCGAGCGACAACGCCTGGTTGGCGCCACGTACCCACTCGGTGTGGCCTCCGGCCTTGTCCTGGACCGTCATCGGTGCCGGTGCGCGGTGCGCCTTGAACGGCGAACGCAGCTGCAGCTCCAGATCACGTGCATCGCGCTCGCTCTCTGCTTCCACCAGCGCACCGGCATCGAGGTCGAAGAACTCGAACCAGCGCCGGTGCAATGCGCTGATGCGTCCGAGCGGATCACGTGAGAAGCCGATCTTCGCGTAGTCCTCCCACGCACAAGGGAAGACGTAGGTGAAGACACGACCGTCGATGCGGATATCCGATTGCATGTGCGCAGGCTGCCTCCACCTCAGCCCGGGCGCAACCGGGCGCTACCGTGCACGCTGCAGCGCTCCGGCAGTGCAGCTTCGTGCAGCCGGCACCAACTATTCTTGCTGACTGTCGCTGCCATCTCCGCCCGCCATGCCGTCTGCTGCGCCCGCCCCCCTACCGATTTCGTCCATCACCCTGGAAGCGGCGACCTCCACGGTGATCCACCAGCACAACGCTGAAACCGCGCGGCAACCGGCATCGCTGACCAAGCTGATGACCGCCTACGCCGCCTATGCGTGCGTCGAAGAGAACGGACGCACGTGGGACGACCCGGTCACCATCGCCGCCGACGATGTGCATGCCGTGGCCGATGATGAAACGCGCATGGGCCTGGTGCCCGGCGAGACAATCACCCTGGCACGCCTGCTGGAAGGGTTGATGGTGGTTTCCGGCAATGACGCTGCATTGGCGATCGCGCGCCACCTGGACGGATCGCAGGCGGCATTCCTGGAGCGCATGAACCGGCACGCACGCCAGCTCGGGCTGCGCAGCACCTGGTTTGCCAGCGTGTCCGGCATCACCACACCGCACCACGTCTCCAGCGCGCGCGACATGGCGGCGCTGGCCGCCCGCCTGCTGAACGATCATCCGCAGATCCTGGCGATCACCGCGCAGCGCGCGTTCGCCCATGGCAGCTTCAACCGCAGCAACCAGAACGCCCTGCTCGGCGAAGACGGCGTGGACGGCTTGAAGACCGGCTACACCCAGGCCGCAGGCTTCTGCCTGGCCGCCACCGCGTGCCGGGCAGTGCCCGGGCGGGACCAGCCGGTACGCCTGATCACCGTGGTACTGGGCTCTGCAAGCCGCGACGCGCGCGACGCACTGGTGCGCGACCAGCTGGCCGTGGGATTCGCCGCCCTGGCCGGCGGCTGACCGCTCGTGCGGCTCAGCGCCGCTTGACCGTCGCCACGATCAGCCGCTGCAGCTCGGCCACGGCACCGGCCCTGTCCAGCGCGCCGGCAGCCACGCCCTCTGAAAGGGCTTCAGCCGCACCGAGGATGGCCCAGCGCCCCGCCAGCGACACCGTGCCGTCGGCGGCGAACGGGCCCAGCCAGACCTGGCAGTTGTCGATGAAATCCTGCTGGTAGCGCCGCCGCACCTCATACAGTTCCGGCGCCCCCACCAGCGCGGCGAGGATGCCTTGCACTTCACTGCCCTGGCTGAGGACGCAGTCGATGTAGCCGGAGGCGATGGCCGCCGCCCGATCGACCAGTTGCGCCCGGGCGCGGCCGATGCGCTCGTGGAAGACCACGGTCTGGCGTCCGTCATAGTCATCGTAGAGTGCCGCCAGCAAGCCATTGCGGGTCACGAAGTGATCGTAGGCCACAGGCTTGGTCACGCCCGCCGCCTCGGCCAGCCGCCCCAGCGTCAACGCGCCGGTACCTTCTCCGCGGACCAGTGCCCAGGCCACATCCAGCAACTGGCGGGTGCGTTGCTCCCGGGTCATTCGGCGGCGCGTGGGGGTGGCGTTGGCGGGCATCGGCGGAGCACGGCGATCAGCGCATCGGAACACCGATTTTACGGCCGATCGCCAGCGCGGTCTGCAGGTGCGCTTCAGCGGCACCGGTATCGGCGTCCAAGAGCAGGTCGGACGACAACACGCGTGCGCCGCAATAGTCGAAGATGCCCATGTCGATCTGCGTCCTCATCGCCGCGTCGTAGCCACGACGTTCGACCATGGCTGCATCGGCGCCGCCCAAGCCGACCAGATGCACATTCAGGCGCTGCAGCTTCTTCACCAGCCTGCCCTGCGCATCCTGTGCGTAGGCCCAGTCGTTGGTGAACACACGGTCGATCCAGCCTTTCAGCAGTGCCGGGAACGACCACCAGTACAACGGGAACACCAGCACCAGCGTATCGGTGGCATCCAGCCGCGCGTGTTCGGCGGCGACATCGGCGGGTACCGCGCCGGTGCTGCGGAACAACGCCTGGTCCCGCGGGTTGAAGCGCGGATCGAAGCCTTCGGCCATCAGGTCGGCATAGGCCACGGTGTTGCCGGCGTCGGCCGCGGCAATGGCATCACCGATGCGACGCGCCATCGCGTGGGTCAGCGAACCGGGCTCAGGGTGGGCGATGACAATGAGGCTGTGCATGGGGATCTCCAGGAATCAATACCTACCAATGGTAAGTAGCGATTCCCGGGAAAGCAGCGCCACCGGTGGGACGCTGTTTTCGCGTCCAACGTATAGTGCAGCGATGCCCTGTGGGACACCCGGACATGGATCGACGCCTGCCCCTGACGATACTGACGCTGCTGCTGTCGCTGCCATCCGCCTTCGCGGGTGACCTCAGTCCCAGTGACGCGAAGGCCCTGCGCGAAGATGTGCGCGCCCTGATGACTGCCTACGCCCGCGGCGATGCGGACTTCCTCATCGAGCGCACGCATCCCAGCCTCAAGCGGCTGGCCGGCGGCGATGAGGCCTTCCAGGCGATCACCCGCGATGCGTTGAAGACGCAGCACAGCACCGGCGTGGTGGTCATCAGCGAAGACGTCGGTGTGCCGACCCGGACCTATGCGGCCGGGGAGGAAGAAGTCTGCTTCGTGCCACGCCAATCCCTGGTACGGGTGCGTGAAACCCCGATGCGCAGCACCACGTTCATGGTGGCCGTGCGCCGCATTGGCGGTTCCGGGTGGACGTATCTGGACGGCACGGGGCTGCAGGACAATCCACGCCTGCTTCGCCAACTGCTGCCAGCGCTGGAACCCGGCGTGATCCTGCCCAAGCGGGAGATCGAGGCGTTGTAGTTGCCGGCCCTTCCCGCCATGCAGGGCGCGGGTCTACTGGAACAACGCATTCAAGGCAGCCCCGGACGCCGCCTGCTGCAGGCCATCGAAGCGTCCGTCCTGCACGATCGGCTGGGTCGCCTGCATCAGTCCACCCCACGCGGCACGCGCCAGCGCACCGCCCAGGCTGACCCGGCGAACGCCAAGTGCGGCGATGTCCTGCAGGCTCAGTGCTGTGGGTCCACCGACCAGCAGGTTCACTGGCTTCGAGCCCGCAGCGGCGACCACCGCACTGATCTGCTCGTGCGTACTGATACCCGGTGCGTACAGCACATCGGCACCGGCCTCGGCGTAGGCACGCAGGCGCCGCAGGGTGTCCTGCATATCCGGCACGCCCACGAAGAAATTCTCCGCTCGCCCGACCAGCAGCACGTCGCCGCCCGCGCGGTCGATGGCCGCACGCGCCGCGCGCAACCGCTCGACCGCCTGGTCGATGGGCCTCAGTGGTGCATCGGCCAGGCCGCTGGCGTCCTCGATCGACAACGCCGCAATGCCGGTATCGAGCGCCGCGGCCACCGCCTCCTCCACCGCCTGTGGCGTAGCGCCGAAGCCATCACCGAAGTCGGCATTCAATGGCAACGGGGTCGCCGCCGCCATCAGTCGCAGGTGCTCCAGCGTGGCCTGCAGCGATACCGCGCCGTCCGGCCGCCCCTCACTCCAGGCGCAGCCGGCACTGGTCGTGGCCAGGGCCTGGAACCCCTGCCGTTGCAGATAGCGCGCACTGCCGGCGTCCCACGGGTTGGGCAGCACGAAGCATCCTGCTGCATGCAGCTGGCGGAAGCTGGCGCGCTTGCGCAGGGTGTCGGCATCAGGCGAGGCCATGGCGGGCTCCGGGGCGGCAGACCTGCACCCTAGCCCGCCGTTCGGTCGCGCTCAAGGCGACGAAGGCAGCCGTGCATGAAGTGATGCCGGCTGCTTATTGGACGCCACCGGCGACCCTGCCCGAGCGTGGTTGCCTGCCCACACAATGCCGTCACGGAGCCCCTCATGCACCCGGACCCGCAGCCCCTCATCGACGCAGGCGACGATGACGCCCACTGGGCCGACCTGCTCTCGCCCGCACGGCGCCGCCTGATCGCCTCGGCGGGGCTGGCCGCCGGCGGCCTGGCCAGCGCCTCCACCGCCGCCGCCGCGCGCGTCGGCAGCGCCGTGAACACCACCGAACCCGGGCGACCCGGCTTCCGCGCCATCGTTCCGCCAGCAGCGAAGGGCCGCAGCCCCTGGGGTCAGGCCACCGCCAGCGAACCGACCCCGCGCCCGGCCAGCGTGCGCCCCGGCGAGGCCACGTTGCCCACCGCCCCGCGCGCCTACACCGACATCAAGAGCTACCACGCACATATCTATTTCGACGAGGACAGCTTCGAGAAGGCAGCCCTGCTGCGGCGCTGGGCCGCCGAGCGCTTCCCGGTGGAGCTGGGCAACTGGAACCTGGAGCCGCGTGGCCCGCACGTCACGCCCTCCTTCTACTTCGGCTTCACCAACGACCTGCTGCCAGTGCTGGTGCCCTGGCTGCAGCTCAACAGCCTGGGGCTGACCATCCTGATCCACCCCAATACCGGCGACGGTCGCGCCGATCACCTGTACTACGCGTTGTGGGTGAACCGCGCGCAGCCGGTGAACGCCTACAACTGGCCGGCGCCGCAACCGGGGGAACAGGAGCCGTTGGAGGAGGTATTCCCGAACGTGGTGCCCACGGTACCGTTGGAGACCTGAGCGATCAGCTGCCAGGAAACTCCCTGGTGAGGGCACAGCGTGCTGCGCCCTACGCCTCCTCCTCCACGCAGGGTATGGCTCTGCCGATGAGCGACCCGGGCGTGATCGTCGGCCTACGTGCCCGCATCCACCGCCTGCACGACGTTCAGCGCGCCTTGATCCGGCGTCCGCCATACGGCCACAAGCCCTCCGGCACATTTCAAACATACGATTGAAACGCTGCAAACTTCGCCGAACTGGACAGCATCCACCGGTTCCGCCAGACTGCCGCCCTTTCCCGTATTCCGGATCCCATGGCGAAGCTGCTGGTCCTGCACGGCCCCAACCTCAACCTGCTCGGCACCCGCGAGCCGGAGGTATACGGCCACACCACGCTGGCCGACATCGACCAGGCCCTGGTCGCGCAGGCATCGGCTGCCGGGCACGCCGTGGAGAGCCTGCAGTCCAATGCCGAGCATGTGCTGGTCGACCGCGTGCAGGCTGCGCGCAACGACGGAACCGCTTTCATCCTGATCAACCCCGCCGCCTTCACCCACACCTCGGTGGCCCTGCGCGATGCGCTGGCAGCGGTGGCGGTGCCGTTCATCGAGATCCACCTGTCCAACCCGCATACCCGCGAACCCTTCCGCCAGCACAGCTTCTTCAGCGACAAGGCGGTGGGCGTGGTGTGTGGCTTCGGTGCCGACAGCTACCGCTACGCGATGGACGCGGCGCTGCTGCGCGTATCCGCCACCTGATTGTCGACCCGAGCGCTCACGGCGCTCTCCTCACCTAGAAGAAACCAAAGAGGCCCTCATGGATCTGCGCAAAATCAAGAAGCTGATCGACCTGTTGGAAGAGTCGAACCTGGCTGAAATCGAAATCAAGGAAGGCGAAGAGTCGGTGCGCCTGTCGCGCGCTCCGGTCGCTGGTTATGCCGCGCCGGTCGCCGCCCCGGTGTACGCCGCCCCGGCCGCTCCGGTGGCGCAGGCCATGCCGATGCAGTCGCCGACCGAAGCCTCCACCGGCGGCACCGCCAAGCCGGGCCCGGCGCTGCCGGAAGGCCATGTGCTGCGCTCGCCGATGGTCGGCACCTTCTATGCCTCGTCCGCGCCGGACAAGCCGGCCTTCGTCACCGTGGGCCAGCAGGTCAAGGAAGGCGAGACCCTGGCCATCATCGAAGCGATGAAGATGTTCAACCCGATCGAAGCCGACACGTCCGGCACCATCGTCGCCATCCTCGGCGAGAACGGCCAGCCGGTGGAGTTCGACCAGCCGCTGTTCGTGATCGGCTGAGGGGCGCGCCATGCTCGACAAAGTCGTCATCGCCAACCGAGGGGAGATCGCGCTGCGCATCCTGCGCGCGTGCCACACCCTCGGCATCCGCACCGTGGCCGTGCATTCCACGGTCGACCGCAACCTCAAGCACGTGGCCATGGCCGACGAGTCGGTCTGCATCGGTCCGGCGCCGTCGCCGCAGAGCTACCTCAACATCCCGGCACTGATCGCCGCCGCTGAAGTCACCGACGCCCAGGCCATCCACCCGGGCTACGGCTTCCTGTCGGAGAACGCCGACTTCGCCGAGCGCGTGGAAGAGTCGGGCTTCATCTTCATCGGCCCCAAGGCTGACACCATCCGCATGATGGGTGACAAGGTCGAAGCCATCCGCGCGATGAAGGCCGCCGGCGTGCCGTGCGTGCCCGGTTCGGGCGGCCCGCTGGGCGAGGACATCGTCGCCAACACCAAGATCGCCCGTGAGATCGGTTATCCGGTCATCATCAAGGCAGCCGGTGGTGGCGGTGGCCGTGGCATGCGCGTCGTGCACGCCGAAGCCTCGCTGAAGACCTCGATCGAAACCACCAAGAGCGAGGCCAAGGCCGCGTTCGGCAATGGCGAGGTCTACATGGAGAAGTTCCTGGAGAACCCGCGCCACGTGGAGATCCAGGTGCTGGCCGACGGTCAGGGCAACGCCATCCACCTCGGCGAACGCGACTGCTCGATGCAGCGCCGCCACCAGAAGGTGGTGGAAGAAGCACCGGCACCGGGCATCACCGCCGAACAGCGTGAGCAGATCGGCAAGGTGTGCACCGAAGCCTGCATCCGCATCGGCTACCGCGGCGCGGGCACGTTCGAGTTCCTGTACGAGGACGGCCGCTTCTACTTCATCGAAATGAACACCCGCATCCAGGTGGAACATCCGGTCACCGAAATGGTCACCGGCATCGACCTGGTGGCCGAGCAGCTGAAGATCGCCGCTGGCCAGAAGCTGTCGATCAAGCAGAGCGACGTGGTGCTGACCGGCCATGCCATCGAGTGCCGCATCAACGCCGAAGATGCTGAGACCTTCGTGCCGAGCCCGGGCACCATCACCGGCTTCCATCCGCCGGGCGGCCCCGGCGTGCGCGTGGATACCCACATCTACAGTGGCTATCGCGTGCCGTCCAACTACGACTCGATGATCGGCAAGCTGATCGTGCACGGACCGGACCGCGAAACCGCCATCGCCCGCATGCGGGTGGCGCTGAGCGAGATGGTGGTCGATGGCATCAAGACCAACATCGCCCTGCAGCAGCGGATCATGCGTGACAAGGGCTTCCAGGCCGGTGGCCAGAACATCCACTACCTGGAAAAGCGCCTTGCCGAGCGCAAGAACAAGCCGATCGCGCTGACCTGATCGGCGCCAGGCACTGGACATGAAAAGGGCGGGGAAATCCCCGCCCTTTTTTTGTTGCTGTAGAGCCGAGCCCATGCTCGGCTTGCCGCAACGCACAGCCGAGCGTGGGCTCGGCTCTACAGCCGGCGCATCAGCGCTTGCTGGCCGCTTCGGCCGGAATCTGCGAATTGGCCAGCGGCCGCACGCCATTGGGCGAGGTCGGATCGACGATCACCATGGTCTCGGTCGAGCCATCCGGCCACACTACCTGGAAGGTGCTGCCGGCCGGCAGTGAAGCGAACGGCATGCCCGTCTGCGCGCGATAGACCGCAGCGACCTGGCTGGCGCCGGCGCGGCGCACGTCTTCCTGCGCCTTCACCGTGGTCAGTTCCACCTTCGACAGATGCCGGTACCGATCCTCGTAGGTATCGATCATCAGCAGGCCGACCGCACCGGCAGAGTAGGCCACGAACAGCGCCACCCAGAACCAGAACTTGGCCCCATGCAGGAATCGACGGTAATTCATCGCCCGTCCCTCTTTCCAATCAATCGCTTGATCCATTCCTTCATTTTCCCAGCACCTTGCCGCGATACCGCAGCGTCATACACGAAATCCCGGAAATCCTGCGCTCCATCCTGCGAACAGATCCCTCCGTTCGCACAAAAACTGTTGACCAGCACGCTGTCCGCTCCACACGGTAGACCGAGTTCGCAGGCCGCAAGCCGCCATGCAAGCTCACTGAGCTGTTCGCCCGCCACCAGGCCGTCGAGTGCGCTGTCACCGGCGGCACGCACGCCCATGCCCGGCGCGATCGCCATATAGGCCTCCGGGTCACGCGAAGTGCGCACGCGCTCGACCAGGTCACGGCGGTACTCGGCACTGTCATGCAACGGCTCGCCCTCGGCGAACAGCGATGCTTCCGCGGCCAGGTTGCCCTGCGCGGCCGCCTTGCGGCGCTCGGCCAGCACCAGTGCCGCACCCAGCTTGTCGCCCGGGACGAAGCCACCGCACCGCTGCGCCACGCGCTCGCGCGCCTCGATCATCGCCGGCGCCGCGGTCAGGCCCAACCCGCTCAGTACGTTGTTGTCCAGGCGGTAGCCACCCGGATCGAGCGCGTACTGCGCGCAATAGTCATACACGCGGCTGAGCATCCAGCGCGCTTCATGGTTACCTGTATCGGCCTGCACGCGCAGGCGCTGGGCGTAGGCATACAGATCGCTGGCGTCTTCGATGTCGGCGCGGAGGTCCAGCGGCAGGCCCGACGGCAGCATGTTGCCGCGCTCGACGGTAGCCAGCCGGCGCGCCAGGGCTTCCGGCACCACCGGCAACGCCACTGCGCTGTCGCGGCCGGCCACGACGGTCGGCAGGTCCGGCGACGCTGATGTCACGCCCGCCGCATGGCCACTGGCCCGGTACCCGGCCACGCCCAGCACGGCCACCGCCGGCAGCACGAGCAACCAGGTTTTCAGGGTCGGGGCGAAGGCCATCGGCGGCGGTGAGCGTTCACGGCGCACAGGAAAGTACCGAGTTTAGCAAGGCCCGGCGGGGCTGTCTGAACTGCCCCCGTTCATCTCAAGGCGGCATCTCAGGCAATACGGAGACGCCCCGATGGTCTAGCATGGCCCCCTTTCCCGTGATTGCCCCCACCGCCATGCCGTTCCTGGAACTGACCCTGCGCTGCACCGAAGCCACCCAGCCCCGCTATGAGAATGCGCTGGAGGACGTCGGCGCACTGGCCGTGACCCTGCTCGATGCCGAAGCCGACACCAGCAACGAACAGGCCATCCTCGAACCCGGCGTGGGTGAAACGCCGCTGTGGGACACCCTGGTGCTGAGCGCACTGTTCCCCGCCGACAGCAATGCGCTGTTGCTGCTGGCCGCCCTGGAATCGTTCGATCCGGAACTGGACTGGAGCAACGGCAGCTTCCGCGCCGTCGAGGATGAAGACTGGGAACGCGCCTGGCTGGACCAGTTCCAGCCGATGGATTTCGGCAGCCGCACCTGGATCGTGCCGTGGAACCATGAACTGCCGGACGCCGCGCAGGCGGCCGATGCCGCCGTGGTGCGGCTGGACCCGGGCCTGGCCTTCGGCTCGGGCACCCACCCGACCACCGCCCTGTGCCTGCGCTGGCTGGACCAGCTGGCCGTGGACGGCCAGTTGCAGGGCCAGCGCGTGCTCGACTTCGGCTGCGGCTCGGGCATCCTCGCCCTGGCCGCGCTGAAGCTGGGTGCCGCCGAAGCGATCGGCGTGGACAACGATCCACAGGCACTGGTCGCCACCGCCGACAATGCCGAGCGCAACGGCGAGCAGGCGCGCATGCACGTGTACCTGCCGCAGGACGAACCGGTCGCCACCTACCCGATCGTGGTCGCCAACATCCTTGCCTCGGCACTGGACGCGTTGGCCGAGCTGCTGGCCGCGCGCGTCGCTGCCGGCGGCCGCATCGCCCTGTCCGGCATCCTGCAGGGCCAGGAAGGCGAACTGCTGCAGCGCTACGCCGCATGGTTCGACGACCTGCAGGCGACCCAGGATGGCGACTGGATGCGCATCACCGGCATACGCCGCGCCTGATCGTGATTGAATGACCGCTGGATCCGAGCCCGCACCCTGAGCATGTCCGAGCCGAACCCGCCGCGCCGCCCCTTGGCCACCTTCCTGCGCCCCGCGTCGGAAGGCGAGGCTGCACCTGCGACCGATTCACGCACGCCCGACCCGGCGATGCATGACATCCCGCCAGCCCAAGCCCGCAGCCCCCTCGAAGCGGCGCTGCCACCGATGGCGGAAACGCGACAGAGCGATGACATCGTCAACCTCGACGAAGCGGCCGTGATCGAACCCGTCCTTGCCGCTCCGGCCCCGCAGGCCGTGGCCGGAGATGCACCCAGTTTCCTGGGCACCTCGCGGCCACGCGCACTGCCGACGCCACGCTGGCACTGGGGGCTGGTCGCCGGACTGGCACTGCTGCTGGCCCTGCAGAGCGTGCTGGCCGATCGAGCGCGACTGGCCGCCGACGCGGGCAACCGCGCCTGGCTCGGCGCACTGTGCGGCGTACTGCGCTGCAGCCTGCCGGCCTGGCATGAACCCACCGCGTTCACCATGACCAGCCGCGAGATCCGCCCCCTGCCAGGCCAGGCCGGCGTACTGCAGGTGCAGGCCAGCATCCGCAACGATGCGCGCTGGGCACAGGCCTGGCCGGATCTGCGCCTGTCGCTGTCCGATGCCGATGGCCGGGTGATCGGCAGCGGCGTGTTCGCACCGGCGCAGTACCTCGGCGAGAACCCCGGCGCGGCCGTGCTGGAACCGGGCCAGAGTGCACGCATTGCGTTCCGCGTGCAGGAACCCGCCGCATCCACCGTCGCATTCACCTTCGACTTCCTCTGAGCAGGATAGAGGCGACCAGCCGTGGCAGGTCGGGCACGCTCGCGCTAGACTGGCCGCCACCACCTCGTCCGGCCGCGCGCTCCGCGCGCACGGGCCAACCGAATCGGGAACCCCCCTTGAACGCTGTCCTCTCTCGTCCTGACAACAGTCGTGGCGCTCCCCGGCCACCGCTGCGTGAACACGTCGCCCAGTCCGTGCGCCGCTACCTGCGTGACCTTGATGGCTGCGACGCGGACGATGTCTACGAGATCGTGCTGCGCGAGATGGAAATCCCGCTGTTCGTGGAAGTGCTCAACCACTGCGAAGGCAACCAGAGCCGCGCCGCAGCGATGCTGGGCATCCACCGCGCCACCCTGCGCAAGAAGCTGAAGGAATACGGCATCAGCGCGTAAGCGTGCGTGGGTAGCGCCGGCCACTGGCCGGCAACCCCATGAACGATGGCAGGAAGTTGCAGTTGCCGGCCAGCGGCCGGCACTACCCGTGGACCCACGCCATGCGTGGATGGAAGCCCGGCAGAATCACCCGCCTCCGCCGGCCTTCCAGTAGTACCTCACCACATGGAAGAACACGGGCGCGGCGAAGCATACCGAATCCAGCCGGTCGAGCATGCCGCCATGGCCCTCGATCATGTGGCCCCAGTCCTTGATGCCACGGTCGCGCTTGATCGCCGACATCACCAGCCCCCCCCAGAACCCCATCAGGTTGATCAGCAGCGACAGGCCGAACGCCTGCAGCGGCGTGAACGGCGTGATCCACCACAGCGCCGCTCCCAGCGCGCTGGCACTCAGCACGCCACCCACGAAGCCCTCCACCGTCTTCGACGGCGACAGCTTCGGCGCGACCAGACGCCTGCCCAGCAGCTTGCCCCAGATGTACTGCAGCACGTCCGAGGACTGCACCACGATCACCAGGAAGGCGAACAGCAGCACGTTGCGCGACGGGTCATGGCCAGGCACGTGCAGGTTCAGCAGCAGCGGCACGTGCGAGATGCAGAACACGCAGATCATCAGCCCCCACTGCACCTTCGCGGTGCGCTCCAGGTAGTGCGTGGTGTCACCACCGATAGTCGACAGGATCGGCAGGAACAGGAATGCGTAGACCGGAATCAGCAGCGTGTACATGCCGTACCAGTCGATCCACACCAGGTAGTACTGCCACGGCAGCACGATGTAGAACGCGGCCAGCAGCGCGTAGTAGTCGCCCGAGCGGGTCGGTGCCAGAGTGATGAACTCGCGCAGCGCGAACAGCGAGATGATCGCAAACAGTACGATCACCCCGGCGCGACCGAAGAACAGCGCCAGCCCGACCACGATCGCCATCACCCACCAGGCGCGGATGCGCGACACCAGGTTGGCGATGACCGCACTGGGCTGCCCACGCTGCCGCCAGCGCAGGGTCTCGGCCACCAGCGTGGCCAGCACCAGCACCGCGCCGACGCCGGCAAACAGCAGGCCGGTCTGCTGGCCCACGCTGCGCGCGGCCAGGTCACCGGACACGTCCATCAGATAGCTCATGCGCGCCCTCCATTCGGCGCCAGGTCCAGCAGCGCCTGCCGGCTGCGGGCCAGGAATGCAGCCTTGTCCTCGTCGGCCTGCAGCCGCAGCGGCGTACCGAAAGTGGCCGTGCACAGCAGCGGCAGCGGCAGGAACCGGCCCTTGGGCATCACCCGCTTCAGGTTGTCGATCCAGACCGGCACGAACTCCAGCTCCGGCCGTTGCCGCGCCAGATGGTAGATGCCGCTCTTGAACGGCAGCAGTGGCTCATCGCCCACATTGCGCGTGCCTTCCGGGAACAGGATCAGCGAGCACTCTTCGTCCACCGCATCGCGCAGTACCTGCAACGGGTCCTGCTGGCGATGGCCGGCCTCGCGCTCGACCAGCACGCCGTTGAACACCGCATCGATCAGGTAGCGGCGCAGGCCGTCGCGTTGCCAGTACTCGGCAGCAGCCACCGGGCGCACCTGGCGCCGCAACGCCGGTGGCATCGACGACCAGATCAGCACGAAGTCACCATGGCTGGCGTGGTTGCCGTAGTACACGCGGCGCTCGCTGGACGGCGCACAGCCGATCCACAGCGCACGGGCGCCGGTCACCACGTGGATCGCGCCACTGCAGGCGCGTGCAATCAATTCGGCGAACATCGGTCCCTCCGGTTCACGTCTGCGGCCACAACACGGCGATTACCAGCAGTGCAAACTGCACGGCCGTCAGCAGGTACTGCCGCAACAGCAGGCGGCGCATACCGGCCCAGCGCAGGTCCCAGCCGCGCAGCGGCGCGTCGGGCTGTGCGCGGCGCAGGCCACTGTCGTGCAGCAGCTGGTCGGTACGGCGCGCAGCGGCTTCGCCGTCCAGGCCTTCATCGCGCAGCAGTTGCAGCAGGCCGGCGTCCAGCCCGACCCGCCATGCGTGGTAAGCCTGTGTGATGCCCGCGGCAATGCTGAGCAGCAACAGGCCGGCGGCGATCATCGCCAGCCCCGCTTCGATGCCCAGCAGCAGCAGCGCCACCAGCAGCAGCCCCAGCGACAGCAGCGCGGGCCAGCGTCCCTGGCGCAGCAGCAGTTGCATGGTCGCCAGATCGGGAACCGGACTCATGCGCCTGCCCCCGCCGCAGCAGCAATGGCGCGCAGATGTGCCGGGCCCAGCACGATACCGGGGCGTGCAGCGCGCACGATCGCCACCGCCGCTTCGGCATCGGCGGCACGGCCCGTGCGCAGCAGCCACGTCGCCACGCTGGCGGCACTGCGCGAATAGCCCAGTGCACAGCACACCAGCAGCGGCCCCTGCGGCCGCAGACGCTCGATGGTCTCGGCGGCCTCGCGCAGCTGGTGCGGCGTGGGCACCACCAGGTCCAGCATCGGCACGCTGGCGTACGCCGCGCCCGGCGCGCGGCAGGACAGCTCGGCACAGGCATCGACCACGCCCACCAGCGGTGCTGGCAACGCCGCGCGGGGAATACGCCCCAGCCACACGCCATCCGTCACCGGCACCGGCTGCGGCGCACGCCGCGTCCACAGCCGCGAATTGATCCAGGCCGCGCCCAGGTACGGCGCCAGCAGCCAGCGTGCCGCCATGCTCAGGCGACCATCGGCGCGCTTCTGGAACACCGCCGTACCCAGCCCGGCATAGGCCAGCGCCACCAGCAGCAGCGACACCACCGGCCACAGCAGCCACAACGCCGTACCCCGCAGCAGAACCACCGGCACCAGCAGCACAGCAGCCCCCAGCAGGTACAGCGCAGCCAATCGCCACCGCTTGGCATGCCGCGCGATGCGCCAGGCACGCAGCGGTGGCGTGCCCTGCTCCGGCCACAACCACACGCACAGCCAGCCGGCCAGCAGGCCGGTCGGGATGTCGATGAAATGATGCTGGAACGTGGTCAGCACCGAGACGCCGATCAGCAGCGCCCACACATGCAGCACCCAGCGCCAGGCACCGTGCAGGTACTGCGCGAACTTCACCCACAGCACGATCAGCAGCACGATGTGCAGCGATGGCGCCTGGTTGAACGGCTTGTCGAAACCCAGCAGCACATCGAACAGCCAACCGAACACGCCGCCGATCTCCGGCCGCTCGAAACTGAAGCGCAGCGGCCACAGCAGGAAGCAGCTCACCGCGATCAGCTGTGCACTGAACAGCCGCAATGCGTGCCGGTCCAGTTCGAGGCGCTGTCGGCACAGGAAGAACGAAACCGCGTAGAACAGGTCGATCGACCAGTACGGCACGATCGTCCATGGCACGAACGGAATCTGCGTTTCCCAGCCGAACGCCATCACCGGCAGTTCGGCGTGGCGGCCGGCCATCCAGTTGGCGAAGCCGTAGCTGGCAAAGAAGAACGGGCCCAGCAGGGCCAGCCACAGCAGCGCGCGCCGCCAGGGGCGCCCCGCCGTGGCAAGCGGAGTTGCAGCCAGCGTCGCCATCACGCGGTCCGGCGTGCCAGCGACACAGTGAAGATGCCGAAGTCATCGATGCGCTGCGCCACTTTCTCGAACCCGGCCAGGCGCACCAGTTCATCCATTTCCTGCTGGGTGCGGCGGCGCATCACCCATGCGGCGCCACCACGATGACTGGTCAGCGCGCGGGCGATGAACTCCAGCTGCGGGTGCCAGGGCTGGCCGGTGTAGGCCAGGTAGCCACCCACCGGCACCGTTGCGGCGATGCCCTGCAGCGAGCGCAGCACGGCGTCGTTGTCGGGGAACAGTTCGTACAGGCCCGATACCACCGCCAGCGTCGGCGCCGGGTCGACCTGCGCAAGCTGCACCGGATCGAACGCATCGCCCTGTTCGAAACGGGCGATGTCGGACGCACCGAGGCGCTCGATCAACGCCTGGCCCTGGGTCACGTTCAGACCGCTGAAGTCGCGCAGCACGATGTGCTCGGCGCGTTGCTCGCCCTGGCCCAGCGCTTCCAGTACATAACGGCCATGGCCAGCGGCCACGTCCAGCACGCGCACCGGCATGCCCTGCCCGCGCAGGCGCTGGGCGGCATCGCGCAGCAGTTCCTGCAGGTGCCGACCGCGAATGCGGATGCCGCGCCAGCCGATCGCATCCAGGTAGTTGCGGTCGACCAGGCGACCCAACGGGCCCTTGCCACGTGCTTCGTCGCGATAGATGTAGTCCAGCGTGCTGCCCGAATCGAAACCGGTCTGCAGGCCCAGTGCAATGCCCTCGGACAGTCTGCCGCCAAAGCGCAGGCCACCGCGCACCACGCGCCAGCGCAGATCGGCCAGGCTGTTGCGCTCGGGCGGCCAGGCCAGGATTTCAGACTCTTCAAATGTCGGCCCATGGCGGTGCGCATCGCGACGCGACAACTCGCGCAACGGCTCGGCGAAACGCGCCTGGATGAAGCGGCGGATGCGCGCCAGTGCCGGTGCCCGATCACGCTCGCCCAGCGTGTCGTGGAAGAAGCCCGGCAGATGCACGCGCTCCTTGATCGGGCTGGACAGGCGCTCGTAGAAGCGGTCCTGCGGGCCACGGTGGACGACGAAGTCCGAGCCGGACACCAGCAGCTGCACCGGCACGCTGATCGCCTGCGCATCGGCGACGATGCGATCGGCCGCCTCGTACAGGCCCAGCAGCACCCGCACCGAGATTGGCCGGGTGATCAGCGGATCGGTGCGGTAGCTCTCCACCCGCGCCGGATCGTGGGTCAGCCATTGCGGCTTGACGTAACTGTTGACGAAGAAGTTGCCGCGCAGCTTCTGCATCAATGCCAGGCCCGGGCGTGCGAACGGCACGTACAGCTTCACCTTGAACGCCGGGGAAGCCATCACCAGCGCGCGCAGGCGTGGCGCGTAGTCGTGCACCCAGGTGGCGGCGACCACGGCGCCCACGCTCTGCGCGATCACCACGATGTCTTCCACCGCGATCCCATGCTCGGCGCCGATGTGGGCGATGAAGCTGTCCAGGTCGCGCACCAGCGCCGGAAAGCCCGGTGCATCGCCACGCGCGCCCGGCGAACGGCCATTGCCGCGCGCATCCCAGGCGAAGAAGGCGGTGTCAGGCAGGTCCAGCTCATCGACCAGATGGGTGACACGCCCGGAGTGCTCGTGCCCGCGGTGCAGCAGCACGATGGCCCGGGTGGCCGGGGTGGCGGTGGTGCCCGCCCAGTACCGGTAGAACAGCGGTACCTGGTCGAAGCTGTGGAATTCCCGTTCCTGCGCCTGACGCATGCAATCTCCTGATTGTCTTTTTCTATCTGCTTGATTAATTTGGCAAAACTGCGGTTTCCCGCAGCCCGCGACGGACCCGGTTGATCATCGTCAGCACGCACAGCACCGCCATGGCCGCGGCCACGCCCGTGACCGTCATCGCGCCAACCCACTCAAACGCCAGCAGCAGGCCCAGCGCACCGATCACGAAGGCGCGGTCGCTCTTGCCCATCGGGCCGTCATAGCGGCGGCTGGCGCCGACCATCAGCCCCAGCACGCCGGCGTATTCGCTCAGCGCCGCGGTCCAGGCCAGCAGCCACAGCGCCTCCGGGCGCACGCCCGGCACGCTGAGCAGGCTCAGGTACAGCGCCGCATCGGCGATCACATCGCACAATTCGTTCAGATAGGCCCCCAGCCGCGACTGCTGGCCGAATTCGCGGGCCAGCATGCCGTCCACCGCGTTGAGCGCCATGCGCAGCAGCATCCACAGCGGCAGCAGCAGGTACAGCCATGGCTGCGCCGGCGCGCAGCACCAGACGGCGCCGGCCACCAGCAGCGAGACCACGGCAGCGGCCACGGTCACCGCATTGGCGGTGATCCCCATGCGGTACAGGCCGCGTACGGCCGGGCGCAGGAGGTCCTGAAAACGTCCCTTCAATGCATAGATCGACACGATCCGAACCCGCTGATCCTTGGCAGTTCCGGCACAGCCTACCCGATTGGGGCCGCGCGCCCCATCGCATTGATTGCCGACCACCCCCGGCCAGACTGTGCTGAAGGCGGCCACAGGCCATCGGTGCGGGTTGATTGCCACCACCAGCGCCCGCCACCGGCCCCCACCGCCTACAATATCGGCCCCGCTCCGCTGCCGATTCTGTCCCATGACTGCTGATCTGTTGCCCGTCCGCCGGGCCCTCCTCTCCGTTTCCGACAAGACCGGTCTGGTCGAGCTGGCCACTGCGCTGGCGGCACGCGGCGTGGAGCTGCTGTCCACCGGCGGCACCGCCAAGGCGATCCGCGAGGCGGGCCTGGCAGTGAAGGACGTGGCCGAGGTCACCGGTTTCCCGGAAATGATGGACGGCCGGGTCAAGACCCTGCACCCGATGGTGCACGGCGGCCTGCTGGGCCGCTCCGGCCTGGATGACGCGGTGATGGCCGAGCACGGCATCGGCGCCATCGACCTGCTGGTGCTGAACCTGTACCCGTTCGAATCGGTCACCGCCAAGGCCGACTGCACCTTGGCCGACGCGGTCGAGAACATCGACATCGGCGGCCCGGCCATGCTGCGTTCGGCGGCCAAGAACTTCGCCCGCGTGGCAGTGGCCACCGACCCGTCGCAGTACCCCGAGCTGCTGGCCTCGCTGGAGGCCAACGACGGCCAGCTGTCGGCCGCCACCCGCTTCGCGTTCTCGGTGGCCGCGTTCAACCGCGTCGCCCAGTACGATGCGGCGATCAGCAACTACCTGTCGGCGGTCACCGCCACCGACGCCGCCGTGCCGGCCCGTGCCGAATACCCGGCGCAGATGAACTCCACCTTCGTGAAGGTGATGGACCTGCGCTACGGCGAGAACCCGCACCAGAGCGGCGCGTTCTACCGCGACCTGTACCCGGTGCCGGGCACGCTGGCCACCTTCCAGCAGCTGCAGGGCAAGGAACTGAGCTACAACAACCTGGCCGATGCCGACGCGGCGTGGGAATGCGTGCGCCAGTTCGATGCACCGGCCTGCGTCATCGTCAAGCACGCCAACCCGTGTGGCGTGGCCGTCGGCGCCGGCAACGGCGATGCCTACGAGCTGGCCTACGCCACCGACCCGACCAGCGCCTTCGGCGGCATCATCGCCTTCAACACGCCGCTGGACGCCGCCACCGCCAAGGTGATCCTGGACCGCCAGTTCGTGGAAGTGCTGATTGCCCCGGACTACGAGCCGGCCGCGCTGGAATACGCGCAGAAGAAGGCCAACGTGCGCGTGCTGCGCATCCCGCATGGTGATGGCCTGAACAACTTCGACAGCAAGCGCGTCGGCTCGGGCCTGCTGCTGCAGTCCTCGGACAACCGCGGCATGACCCGCGACGAGCTGAAGGTGGTCAGCAAGCTGGCGCCGACCGACAAGCAGTTCACCGACCTGCTGTTCGCCTGGAAGGTGGCCAAGTTCGTGAAGTCCAACGCGATCGTCTACGCCAAGGACAACCGCACCATCGGCGTGGGCGCCGGCCAGATGAGCCGCGTGTACTCGGCCCGCATCGCCGGCATCAAGGCTGCCGATGCGAACCTGGTGGTCGAGGGTTCGGTGATGGCTTCCGATGCGTTCTTCCCGTTCCGGGACGGCATCGACGCCGCCGCTGCCGCCGGCATCAAGGCGGTCATCCAGCCGGGCGGTTCGATGCGCGATGCCGAAGTGATCGCCGCCGCCGACGAACATGGCCTGGCCATGGTGTTCACCGGCGTGCGCCACTTCCGCCACTGATCCGCATCACCAAGCCGGGCCCTGCCCGGCTTTTCTTTTCCGTATCCGAGAACCCTGTCCCATGAAGATCCTCGTCATCGGCTCCGGCGGCCGCGAACACGCCCTGGCATGGAAGCTGGCCCAGTCCTCCCGTGTCACCGACGTGATCGTGGCGCCCGGCAACGCCGGTACCGCCTGCGAAGACAAGTGCCGCAACGTGGCGGTGAAGGTGACCGATATCGACGGCCTGCTGGCGCTGGCCCAGGCTGAAGGCGTGGCGTTGACCGTGGTCGGCCCGGAAGTACCGCTCGTGGCCGGCGTGGTCGACCGCTTCCGCGCCGCCGGCCTGCGCATCTTCGGGCCGACCGCCGCCGCCGCGCAGCTGGAAGGCAGCAAGGCCTACGCCAAGGACTTCCTGGCCCGCCACAACATCCCCACCGCGTTCTATGCCGTGCACACCGACGTGGACGCTGCCCTGGCCTACATCCGCGAGAAGGGCGCACCGATCGTGGTCAAGGCCGATGGCCTGGCCGCCGGCAAGGGCGTGATCGTCGCAATGACGTTGGCCGAAGCCGAAGACGCAGTGCGTGACATGCTCTCCGGCAACGCGTTCGGCGATGCCGGCGCCCGCGTGGTGATCGAGGAATTCCTCGACGGCGAGGAAGCCAGCTTCATTTCGATGGTGGACGGCGTGCATGCGCTGCCGATGGCCACCTCGCAGGACCACAAGCGCGTCGGCGACGGCGACACCGGCCCCAACACGGGTGGCATGGGCGCGTACTCGCCGGCGCCGGTAGTGACGCCGGAGGTGCATGCACGCGTGATGCGCGAAGTGGTGAACCCGACCGTGCAGGGCATGATCGCCGACGGCATCCCGTTCACCGGTTTCCTCTACGCCGGCCTGATGATCGATGCCAGCGGCGCGCCGAAGGTGATCGAATTCAACGTGCGCTTCGGCGATCCGGAAACCCAGCCGGTGATGCTGCGCCTGCAGTCGGACCTGGTCGAACTGGTGGAAGCGGCGATTGATGGCCGCCTGGACCAGGTAGAAGCGCAGTGGGATGCGCGCCCGTCACTGGGCGTGGTACTGGCCGCGAAGCCCTACCCGGAAGCGCCGATCACCGGTGACGTGATTTCCGGCCTGGGCGACGTGCCAGCCAGCGCCAAGGTGTTCCATGCCGGTACGGCGTTGGATGCGCACGGCCAGGTGGTCAGTGCCGGCGGGCGCGTGCTGTGCGTGGCGGCACTGGGTGACAGCGTGCGCGACGCGCAGGCCAATGCCTATGCCGGCGTGGCCAAGGTCAGCTGGGCCAACGAATTCCACCGCAACGACATCGGCTGGCGCGCGATCGCGCGCGAGGGGTGAGGCGGGTGCGGCATCAGGGCATCCACGCGTGGCGTGGATGAGAACGCCGCAAAAAAAAAAAAAGGCCCGGCAATGCCGGGCCTTTCTTCATTCCAACGCCTTCCCGCTTACGCGGTGAACAGCGCCTTCATCTTCTTCAGCGCGTTCGCCTCGACCTGGCGGATGCGCTCGGCGGACACGCCGTACTCGTCGGCCAGCTCCTGCAGCGTCACCTTGCTGTCGGCATCCAGCCAGCGACGACGGATGATGTCGCGCGAACGCGCATCCAGTTCGGCCAGGCCTTCGCGCAGCAGCTGCATCTGGTTGTCTTCGTTGTCCTCGCGCTCGTAGGCCATCGACGGGTCTTCGTCATCGGCAACCAGGAACGCAGCCGGCGACGGCGGTGCGTGCTCGTTGTCCTCGTCGGTCGGCGCATCGAAACCGATATCGCGACCGGACAGGCGCGACTCCATTTCCATGACCTCGCGCTCGGACACGTTCAGGTCCTTGGCCACCGCGCTGACTTCCGCCGCGTTCATCCAGCCCAGGCGCGTCTTCGACTTGCGCAGGTTGAAGAACAGCTTGCGCTGCGCCTTGGTGGTGGCGACCTTCACGATGCGCCAGTTCTTCAGGATGAACTCGTGCATTTCGGCACGGATCCAGTGCACGGCGAAGGAGACCAGGCGCACGCCCATGTCCGGGTCGAAGCGCTTGACCGCCTTCATCAGGCCGATGTTGCCTTCCTGGATCAGGTCGCCCAGGGCGAGGCCGTAGCCGTTGTAGCCGCGGGCCACGTGCACCACGAAGCGCAGGTGCGAATGCACCAGCTCGCGGGCGGCGTCCAGATCGTTGCCGTCGCGGAAGCGACGGGCCAGGTCCTGTTCGTCATCGACCGACAGCACCGGGATCTGGTGCACGGCACCGATGTAGGCGTCCAGCGAACCGAGCGCACTGGGAATCGGGAGATTGTTTGCCACAAGGGCAGTAGAGGTGTTCTGGCTCATAGGCACCCATCTTAGCAGTCCGGGATTTGGACTGCTAAAGGAGGAAAAAGTTCCAGCATCCTATTGATGCAACACTGGTCCCAAACAGAGCCCTACCGTAGCGCGATTTGATGACAGTGGCGAGCACGCTTTTCGGGATTCACAATCCCTTGCAATTCAAGCAATTACCTGCCGTAAAGAGGCCGATTCCAGTCAAGCGGAGCTGAACGGGCCGTTCTGAAGGCCCATTCAGGCCCGGGGACGTTGCCCGGTGTTCAGGCCCAGCGGCCCGCCGGCGATCAGAGCGCCGAACGCGGCGGCAGCGACCAGTCGATCGGGGTCTGGCCGCGGCGCTGCAGGTACTCGTTGGCCATCGAGAAATGCCGGCAGCCGAGGAAGCCACGATGGGCCGACAGCGGCGACGGGTGCGGCGACTTCAGCACGCGATGGCGACGGGTATCGATGACCTTGCCCTTCTGCTGCGCATAGGCACCCCACAGCATGAACACCAGGCCTTCGCGTTCGCGGTTGAGCACGTCCACCACGTGATCGGTGAAGCCCTCCCAGCCACGTCCCTGGTGGGCGCCAGCCTTGCCCTCTTCCACCGTCAGCACGGCATTGAGCAGCAGCACCCCACGTTGCGCCCACGGAATCAGGCAGCCGTGGTCCGGGCGCGGGATGCCGAGATCGCTCTCGATCTCCTTGTAGATGTTCAGCAGCGACGGCGGCACCGGCACGCCCGCCGGCACCGAGAAACTCAGGCCATGCGCCTGGCCGCGGCCGTGGTACGGGTCCTGCCCGAGGATCACCACCTTCACCTGCTCGAACGGCGTGGCGTCGAACGCGGCGAAGATCTGCGGGCCGGGCGGGAACACCGCCGCACCACTGGCCTTGCGCTGGCGCAGGAAGCTGGACAGCTCGCGCATCTGCGGCTGCAGCAGGTAATCGCCGACATGCTGCTTCCAGCTCGGTTCCAGCTGGATCGTCGGGGTGTCGGCTACTTCATCCATCATCGAATCAGGGGTCCATCGTTCAATCGGGCCAGGCGCAGCTGGAACAGCACCTTGGTGACCAGCAGCCGCTCTTCGATCGGCTTGAGCACCAGGTCGTTGGCACCGGACTGCAGCAGCCCGGTCTGGTTGTGCGGGTTGCCGTCACCGGTCATCACCAGCACCGGCAGGCGGCGCTTGCCGTAACCGAAGTCCACGCGCACGCGCTGCACCACGTCGCGCCCACTCAGTTCGCCCTTCAGGGTGACATCGGTCAGCACCAGGTCGATGCGGTGGCGGCTGCGGCCCAGCGACTCGGCAGTGAGCAGGGTGAATGCCTCTTCGGCGCTGACCACGTGCAGGACGTTCAACTGCTGCCGCTCAAGCATGCGCTTGGTGGCCTCGGCCACCACGCGGCTGTCCTCGATGTAGAGGATGGTGGCGCCGGGGATGGTCTGCGGCTGCACATAGCCACGGATGAAGGTCGCCAGCGCCTCATGGCCCAGCGCCTTGTCGAAATAGTCGGTGACGTACTCGGTGAAGCGACGCTGCTCCAGGTGCTGCTGGGCATCGCCGGACACAACAATCACCGGCACATAGGCCTGGCCGGCGGCTTCGCGCACCATCCGCGCCAGCGCCAGACCGTCGCCATCGCGCAGGGTCAGCGAGGTCGTCACCAGGTCCACCGGGCCCTGCGCCAGCGCCTGCTGCGCCTCCTCGATGCTGTCGCAGCCGATCACCTCCACGCCCGGCAGGTCACGCTGCAGGACATCGGCGATCAGCTTGCGGACCAGCTTCGAACCATCGACCACCATCACCCGCGTCGCGGGCCCTTCAAGGTGCTTCAGCGCTTGCGGTTGCATGCCGGTCTCAGGTGTCGGTCGGGCGGGTCTGGCGGAGGAAGTGGCCGGTTACCAGCCAGGCGCCCAGCCAGCCCAGCAGCAGCGTGCCGACCAGGACCAGGCCGCCGTGCAGCAGGTCCAGGCCATGCAGCACGAACGGGCTGCCGTAGCTGCGCGAGAGTTCGGCCAGCGGCACGCGCAGGGCGGCACCGGCGGCGCCGATCAGGGCCAGCGCTACCGCGCCGGCGCCCAGCCCGTACCACGCGCCCAGGTACAGGAACGGGCGGCGGATGAAGCCATCGCTCGCGCCGAGCAGCTGCAGCACGCCGATCTCTTCGCGACGGGCCTGGATGTCAAGGCGCACCGTGTTGCCGACCACCAGCGCGGCGCCCACGCCGAGCAGCACCGACAGCACCTGCACCAGACGTGCACCGAACGCCAGCCAGGCGTCCAGGCGCTGGCGCCACAGCGCATCGTGCTGCACCAGATCGGCCTCGGGCAGGCTTTCCAGCGCGCGTGCCAGACGTGCGTCGTCCTTGCCCTGGCCCGGGGTGATCACCAGCAGCGAGGGCAACGGATTGTCGTTGAGCGCATCGATCGCCTCACCGAGGCCGGCATCGCGCAGTTCCTGCAGGCCCTGCTCGGGTGTGCGCACATTCACTCCGGCCACATCATCGCGGTCGCGCAGCTGGCCGGCCAGGCGAAGCGCACCGGGACCATCGACGTTGCTCTTCAGGAACACGTTGATGTCGCGCGACTGCTGCACGCTGCCGGCGAACTGCTTGAGGTTGTCCAGCGCGATCGACAGCCCCAGCGGCAACGCCAGGGCCAGCGCCATGACCATCACGGTCAGCAGGGTCGCCCACGGCTTGCGGCAGGCGCGGCCCAGGCTGAACACCACGCTGTGCACGTGGTGCTGGAACCAGACGCCCACGCGCGACGGGGCGGCGGCTTCGCTGTTTTCGTTCTTCGCCATCGGTTACTCCGCCAGGTCCTGCGGCGAGATGTCATCCACCAGCCGGCCGTGGTCGAGGATCAATACGCGCTTGCGCATGCGGCGCAGCAGCGGCAGGTCGTGGCTGACCACCAGCACGCTGGTACCGCGCGAGGGCAGCTCGGCGAACAGGGCCATGATCTCCGCTGCCAGGGTCGGGTCGAGATTGCCGGTCGGCTCATCGGCCACCAGCAGCTTGGGCTCGCCGACGATGGCGCGGGCGATGCCGACGCGCTGCTGCTCGCCGGCCGACAACTGCGAGGGCAGTGCCTTCTCACGATGGCCCAGGCCCATGCGCTCGAGCACTGAACGCACGCGCTTGTTGATGTCGCCCCGGCGGGTACCACGCAGGATCAGCGGCAGCGCCACGTTCTCGGCAATCGAGCGGTCCATCAGCAGGCGGTGGTCCTGGTAGACCGCCCCCACCGCGCGCCGGTGGCGCGGCACGTCGCCGCCGCGCACCTTCAGCAGGTTGCGCTCGTCGAACACCACCGCGCCGCGGCTGGGCCGCTCGTCGAGGTGGATCAACTTGAGCAGCGTACTTTTACCCGCACCGGAATGGCCGGTGACGAACAGCATCTCGCCGGGCGCGACCTCGAAGCTGACATCGGTCAGCGCCTCGTGGCCACCGGCGTACTGTTTGCTGACATTGTCGAAGCGCAGGACACTCATGCCCCGATTATGCAGGACCGGCGCGACGGCGTGGAGATGGTCACGGGATCGGTAGTGCCGGCCGCTGGCCGGCAGCTATGTGGGTTGCCGGCCAAGGTGGGTGCCGACCGTTGGCCGGCACACCTTTCAAGGCCACCCGACCAAGGTCGGGTGCTACCCGCTAGTTGCCCGACAGCATCCGGCGGATCTTGCGGCCGATGCGGGTCAGGAACGAATCGCCGGTATCGGCGGCGGTACGCACCGGCTTGGCCACCACCTGCACCGGGGTGACCGGGCTGGCGCCGTTGCCGGCGTTGGCCTGCACACCCTCTGCACCCTCGACCGGACGGCCGTGGCGACGACGACGGCGCTTGCGCGGCTTGTGTTCACCATCCACGGCAGCGTCCGGTGCACCTTCGGCGCGCGGCGGACGCGGTGGACGCGGGGCCTGGGCAGCGGCGCCTTCAGCACCGGCGACCGGGGCGGCAGCCCCCTGCTCGCCTTCCACGCGCGGCTTGCGCGGGCCGCGCGAACGGCGTTCGCCGCTGCGCTCGCCGTCACGGCCACCACGACCACCACCACTGCCGGAACGACCGCCACTGCGGCCGCCACCCCGACGCTCTTCTTCGGCGGCGCGGGCTTCGCGCGCTTCACGGAAGATCTGGCCGACGCTTTCGTTGTCCTCGCCTTCCTCGCCTGCAGCCGGCGCCGGGCGTTCCGGGCGCGGCAGCGGCGTCAGCAGTTCCTTGGTGACCGGCTCGGAGGGAATCTTCTGCTCGATGTAGGCCTCGATGTCCGGCAGGCCCATCGCGTAGCGTTCGCAGGCGAAGCTGATCGCATCACCCTCTTCGCCCAGGCGCGCGGTACGACCGATGCGGTGCACGTAGTCTTCGGCATCGAACGGCAGGTCGTAGTTGTAGACGTACTTGATGCCATCGATGTGCAGGCCACGGGCGGCCACGTCGGTGGCCACCAGGATTTCCAGCTGGCCCTTCTGGAAGCGGTTGAGCAGGCTCTCGCGCTTCTTCTGCGGCACATCGCCGGACAGCACGCCGACACGGTAGCCGGCCTTTTCCAGCGAGCGGGCGACGCGCTCGACGAAGACCTTGGTGTTGACGAACACCATGGTCCGCGCGCCTTCGCTGCGCGACAGCAGGCCCAGCAGCAGCGGGATCTTCTCGTCGTCGGCCGGGAAGTAGATGCGCTGGCGCACGCGGGCAGCGGTGATGGTCTCGGCTTCGACCACCAGCTTCTGCGGCTCGTTCATGTGCTCGTAGGCCAGCTCCAGCACGCGATGGCTGAGGGTGGCGCTGAACAGCAGGGTCTGGCGGATGGTGCGTTCCGGCATGCGGCGCAGCAGGAAGCGGATGTCCTTGATGAAGCCCAGATCGAACATGCGGTCGGCTTCGTCCAGCACGCAGATCTCGCAGGCATGCAGCGAAACCACCTTGTGCTGCTTGACGTAGTCGATCAGGCGGCCCGGGGTGGCGATGATCACGTCCACGCCCTGCTGCAGCAGCTCGCGCTGCTTGTCGTAATCCACGCCACCGTAGACCAGCGCGAAACGCAGGCCCAGGTCGGAACCGAACTTCACCGCATCCTTGTGGATCTGGATGGCCAGCTCACGGGTCGGGGCGAGGATCAGGGCGCGGGGATCTTCCGGCTTGCGGTCGGCCAGCGCCGGACGGGTCAGCAGGCGGTTCACGACAGCGACCAGGAAGGCCAGGGTCTTGCCGGTACCGGTCTGGGCCTGGCCGGCAACATCACCACCGGGCAGCGCGACCGGCAGGGTCAGCGCCTGGATCGGGGTGCAGCGGGTGAATCCGGCTCCTTCAAGGCCGGCCTGCAGGGCCGGGTGCAGCTCGAAGGAGGAGAAGGTCAAATCGGTCAGCGGTTTGTCGCTCATGAGTCCGTCTTGGTATGGCCGCCGGCCCGTGGGGCGGCTGGCACTTCATCGTCTGGGGGCACCGTCGCAACTGCGGCCCCTGCGGCGGGTTGGCAGGCAGGGACCACCTGGTCCGCACGCCGCGCAATGCCCCAGTTTACCGCACTCGGGCAGGCAAACCGGAATGCGGCGTCTCATGGCATGCCGAGACACCACCTTCACCCAGCCACACCGGACTTGAACGACCCGCACGGGGGCGCTGGTGTCGCCCACTGCCAGCCCCATCTTCAGGAAGACAGTGAAATCCGACACATACCGGCCATCGAAGCGATCACGATACGCTGGGTTCCAGCCGGCGCCTGTCCCTGCCCCGCGATAGGGGTACACTGCCGGCCGTGAGCGTCCAGGCATCCCGCCGAACGCACCGCGGCAGTGCGCCGCGAGGCAACGACGAGGGTCGCGCCACCGGGCAAGGCCCAGTTCACCCACCTCCGGCATGGCCGGGTGCAATCCAAGACGAGAAACCAAGATGAGCGACAAGGTTGTACATGTCGGCGACGCCGACTTTGATAGCGCAGTGCTGAATTCCAAGGAACCGGTGCTGGTCGATTTCTGGGCCGAGTGGTGTGGCCCCTGCAAGATGATCGCCCCGGCGCTGGACGAGCTGGCCGATGCCTACCAGGGCCGCGCCAAGATCGCCAAGGTCAACGTTGACCACAACCGTGCGCTGGCCGCGAAGTACCACGTGCGTTCGATTCCGTACCTGGTCGTGTTCAAGGATGGCGAGAAGGTCGGCGAGCAGATCGGTGCGGTGGGCAAGGCCCAGCTGGCCGGCCTGCTGGACAAGGCCCTGGCCTGATCCTGCCGGTCTCCGGCAGCCGCCGAGCGCGGCTGCCGGCGGGCGCACCACGCCCATGATGAATGCTGTTCCCGGCGACCCTTGCATGGCGCCGCAGGCCGATGATAGTGTCGGCATATCCGGCCGCGTTCGCGTGCCGCACCCTCTGGACGCAGTTTCTTCCAGACCCATTCCCAACGTTCGCCGCCCCAGCCGGGCGCTCGCACCGTCAAGCGAGGAATAACGCTCTTGTCCGATAACACTTCCGAAACCGGCAGCGCTGATGCGCCCGCCGAAAAGCGCGTGCGCAAGCCCCGCGTGAGCAAGGCCGCCGCCCCGGCAGCCGCAGAAACCAGCGCCGCTCCGGCGCAGCCGACCCTGCCGCTGGCAGCTGCGCCCGAAGCACCGGCGCCGGCCGCAGCACCTGCGCCGAGCGCGCCCGCCGCCGAGGCCCCTGCCAGCAGTGGCGGTGGCGAGGGTGGCGAGGGCCGCGAATCCGGCCAGCCGCGGCAGCAGAATCACCAGGGGGGTGGCCAGAACCAGGGCCAGAACCCGTACAACCAGAACGGCCAGCAGGGCCAGCAGGGCCAGGGGCAAGGTCAGGGCAACCGACGCGACCGCTTCCGCAACCGCCGCGACCGTGACCGCAACAACCGCTTCCGCGACGATGGCATGTCCAATGACGGCGGCGAACAGCAGCCGTTCGTGCCGCGCCCGCACGCCAACGTGCCCGAGGGCTTCCCGGTCTACTCGCTGAGCGACCTCAAGCGCATGCCGGCACAGAAGCTGCTGGAAATCGCCGAGCAACTGCAGATCTCCGAAGGCGTGGCCCGTGCCCGCAAGCAGGACGTGATCTTCGCCCTGCTGAAAGTGCTGACCCGCCACGGTGACGGCGTCGCCGCCGACGGTGTGCTGGAAATCCTGCCGGATGGCTTCGGTTTCCTGCGCGCGGCCGAAGCCAGCTACCTGGCCGGACCGGACGACACCTACATCTCGCCCAGCCAGATCCGCCGCTTCAACCTGCGCACCGGCGACCACATCTCCGGCCGCATCCGCTTCCCGAAGGACGGCGAGCGCTACTTCGCGCTGAACATCGTCGACACCATCAACGGCGAGCCGATCGAAGCGTCGAAGAACAAGGTGCTGTTCGAGAACCTGACCGCACTGTTCCCGCGCCGCCGCTTCACCCTGGAGCGTGGCAACGGTTCGTCGGAAGACATCACCGGCCGCATCCTCGACCTGATGGCGCCGCAGGGCAAGGGCCAGCGCTCGCTCATCGTGTCGCAGCCGAAGGCCGGCAAGACGATGATGATGCAGCAGGTCGCCACCGCCATCACCACCAACCATCCGGACGTGCACCTGATCGTACTGCTGATCGACGAGCGCCCGGAAGAAGTGACCGAAATGCAGCGCACCGTGCGCGGCGAAGTCATCAGCTCGACCTTCGACGAGCCGGCCGCGCGCCACGTGCAGGTGGCGGAAATGGTCATCGAGCGCGCCAAGCGCCTGGTCGAGCACAAGAAGGATGTGGTGATCCTGCTCGACTCGATCACCCGCCTGGCCCGGGCCTACAACAACGTGGTGCCGAGCTCGGGCAAGGTGCTGACCGGTGGTGTGGACGCCAACGCCCTGCACCGCCCGAAGCGCTTCTTCGGTGCCGCGCGCAACGTGGAAGAAGGCGGCAGCCTGACCATCATCGCCACCGCGCTGGTTGACACCGGCTCGAAGATGGACGAGGTGATCTACGAAGAGTTCAAGGGCACCGGCAACAGCGAAGTGCACCTGAGCCGTCGTATCGCTGAAAAGCGCGTGTTCCCGGCCATCGACATCAACCGTTCCGGTACCCGCCGCGAAGACCTGCTGATCGAACCGGAGCTGCTGCAGAAGATCTGGATCCTGCGCAAGCTGCTGCATCCGATGGATGAAATGGCCGCGATGGAATTCCTGCTCGACAAGATGAAGAACACCAAGTCCAACGACGAGTTCTTCGGTTCGATGAAGCGCTGATCCACGGCATTGATGGAACGAGAAGAGGCCCCGCCATGCGGGGCCTCTTCATTGGGACCATCGCTACCGTTCATGGGCACCATGGAGTTATCGGCAGATCTGCCTCGGGTCCAACCCCAGATCACGACAGATGCGATCATGCGCCAGATGCGCCGCCCGATGCCGGAGGCCAACGGCAGCCAGCCAGCCGGGAATGGAGGGCAAGAGCATCTCCCATACATCAGCCTGCAATCGCCCCCTCAATGCGATCAGCAGCTGGCGGGCCTCGTCCTTCGCACCCGCGAAGTACGCCGCAAAAGCAAATGTCTCCATGCAGACCCCGTGATAGCTGTCGCCATGAACGGATGCAATGTCCTGCAGACGACACTCCAGGGTTTCGGGCGTGGCACCGGCCCATTTCAGTATTGCGCGGCGTAGCCACGCAGCGGTTTCCTCGTTTCCGAGATGGCGGGAGATTCCTCGCATCGTGCTGAAGCTGTCTGCCGCGGTCAGGGCGTCATCCAGCACCGCTTGTGCAGCCACGATGTGCGAGCAGCTACCAGCGGGCGCGTTCTCAACCACCCAATCGGCAAATCGAAAGTGATCATCGGGCTTGCCTCCCCAGCGCTGCCATGTCCCTCTCGCATACTGCACGATCGATGGGCAATGGAACGGCTCGGCCGCCATCGCCGCATCGAGCCATTCCTCCCTGTTTCCGTCACCTGCGCCGACCACGACGTTGCAGTGAATCAGGCCAGCCAGCGCCATTGCATTGCCAGGCTCCTGGGCCACGATGTCCGAGAGCTTCCGATATGCCTGCATCATGATCCCGGGGTATCTGCGTCGCCGCAACATCGGGATATCCGCTGCGTAACTCTCACCGCGGACTGTCCATGCCTTGTTGATGTCCGCATATGCAGAAACCAATAGAGGATGAGAGGATTGTGGCAACGCCTGCGTCCACGTCTTGATCCATCGACCAACCCGGCGTTCCACCGACAGGCGCCAGACAAGGTGCTCATGGGTTTCAGCCGCCCCCCCCGCCATCACGGCCTCGGCCGAAGCGTGGTCACCGGCATTCAGGTGCATGCGAACCCGCGAAAGATGGGATTCGACAAAGTGGCTTCGATGGGTTGCACAAGGAAGAACTCTCAAGCTCTGCAGCAGATATCGCATGAACGTGCATCCTCCAAACGCACCATGCTTTCAGTTCCCGTGGGCAGGTACCATGCGAATAGTTGTAGATTTCCTTGACCAGCCAGACTGGCCCTGCGCCCACGCGTCTTGGCACCGAGCCCGCTGCGGCAGGTTTTTTTTTGCCTGCAGGGCGACCTGTTTCACTTTGCCGCCGCTGACTTTTGGCGATAATTCGCCCGACACCCTGCCCGGCCCCAAGGGCGTGGCCACCGATTCCCGCTGTCGCCCCTTCCGGAGAACCGGTCGGGTCCAGCCTCCTGCCGGATCCGTCGACGCATGCGAACGCTGTCCCCCCGCCTCAACCTGGGCAAGCTGATCCTCGCTCTGGCCCTGCTCAGCGCCATCATCGCCCTGGCCAATACCCTGCTCGCCAGTTACCGCGTGCAGCGCGACCAGCTGGTCGGCAACACGCTGGAGGCCAACCGCGTCTATGCCACCAAGCTGGCCGAGACCACCCAGAATTTCCTGCTGGCCGCGCAGCAGGAGCTGGCCTACGCCGCCACCCGGCTCGGCCAGAATGATCTCGATCCGGCACAGGCCCAGGATGAAGCCAGCCGGCTGCAGCTGCAGACCAACAGCTTCAACTCCTCGCTGGTGGTCGACGCCGATGGTCTGGTGATCGCCACCTCGCCGCAGACCCTGCAGCTGCAGGGCGAGATCCTGCACAGCGCCGGCAACAACGCCGCACTGGCCGCGCGCCAGCCGATGATCAGCGATCCCTACCAGTCGACCACCGGCAAGCTGCTGGTCTCGCTGTCGCATCCGATCTTCGACCGCAGCGGCCACTACCGCGGTTACGTCAGCGGCACCCTGTACCTGCGCCAGCGCAGTGCGCTGCACACGCTGCTGGGCAAGCACTATTACCGCGACGGCTCGTACCTGTACGTGGTGGACCGCAATGGCCGCCTGTTGTACCACGCCGATGGCAAGCGGGTCGGCGACTACGTGGTCGGCAACCCGGCGGTGAAGGCAGTCGTGCGCGGTGAACGCGGTGCGCAGCAGGTCCGCAACAACCTGGGCGTGTCGATGCTGGCCGGCTATGCACCGGTACCGGCCACCGGCTGGGGCATCATCGCCCAGCGGCCGACCGAGGCCACGCTGCAGCCATTGTCACGGTTGATGACCGCGGTGATCTGGAATGCGATCCCGCTCGGCCTGCTGTCACTGCTGGTCACCTGGTGGTTCGCCCGTCGCATCTCGATGCCGCTGTGGCAGCTGGCGCGAAACGTGCAGGGTGGCGAGGACACCGGCAACGCGATCAGCCACGTCAGCGGCATCCGCGCGTGGTACTTCGAGGTGGCCCAGCTCAAGCAGGCGGTGCTGCACAGCTTCAACGCGCTGCAGGACCGCATCGGCACGCTCAGCCGCGCCAACCGTACCGATCCGCTGACCGGCCTGCTCAATCGCCGCGGCCTGCAGCAGGCGCTGGATGCATTGCAGGTGCAGGGCATTCCGTTCGCGATCCTGGCGCTGGACATCGATCGCTTCAAATCGATCAACGACAGCCACGGCCATGACGTCGGTGACGCCGCCATCGTCCATATCTCCGACCAGATGCGCCGCTACTCGCGCGACAGCGACATCCTCTGCCGCGCCGGCGGCGAGGAATTCCTGCTGCTGTTGCCGGGCATCAGCACCGACTCGGCGCGCCAGGCCGGCGAGCGCCTGCGCCAGCACATCGCCGATCATCCGTTCGCACCGGTCGGCACCATCACCGTGTCACTGGGCGTGGCCCACTTCCCCAGCTTCCATGTCGATGCCGAGCAGGCGCTGCGGCTGGCCGACAAGGCCCTGTACATGGCCAAGGAACAGGGCCGCAACCGCGTTGTGGTCTACCCGTACGCGGACTGAGACGCGGCCGGCCTGACCGACCGCTTCACCGCGCCGGGCTCAGCGCTGCGCCAACGGTGTCAGCAGGCGCAGGCCGCGCTGGGTGCCATCGACCATGTACACGCCCCCGGCAGGCAGCAGATCACTGCCCGCCTGTCCGGCGGCATCCGGCTTGCGCCACGGTGCGGCCTGGCGCGGGCCGGGGATGAAGGCACGCCAGCGGCCATAGCGTTCCGGTTGGGCATTGCCGTTGCTGCCGGTGTCGCTGTTCAGGGCGAAGTTCACTGCCACGCGCACGGTCCAGAAGTCGCGCGCGCTGTTCTCGCCGGTGGTCGGCGGGACGAAGGTCCACTTGCGGGCGCCGCTGATGCTGGCCTTGGCGAGCAGGTCGCGCATCTTGGCCAGGGTCCGCTCCGGCGCGACCACGGTCATGTTCACCTGTTCGGCAATGACGTCGGCCACGGTCCCGTCGCGGGCCACCTTGACCAGCAACAGCACATCACCCTGCCCACCACTGCGGAAGACATCCTCGGGGTAGCGCGGTGGCGGCATGCTCTTCCGGGTCACCGAATCGGTAGCCTTCGGGTCATACTCACTGAAGTCGACACCGGTCATGCTGACCTGGTAGCTGCCGTCGTCCTGCTGCTTGCCACGCAGGCGCACCCGCAGTGGTGCGTGGACCGCCACCGGCTTGCCATCGCGCAGCGTCGGCTCGAACTGCCAGCCACGGATGGTGCCCTCCACGAATGAGGCGATACCCGGTGCGAGCATCGCCTGCTGGTCCAGGACCAGCGCGCTGACCGAGCCGTCGGCCGCCACCTCGATACTGCCCGACAGCGCCATGCTCATCTCGGCGGTGGCACGCACGGCGCGCGCGTTCTGGGCGACGGCCTCGGCTGGCAGCAGGGGGGCACCGGCGGAGAACGCCAGGGCCAGCGCAAGGAACAGGGGGGAACGCATCATTGCCGGATCCGTGGTGATGAAGTGAGCACCGAGCGTACCGCAGTCCAGACCGGACCGGCACGCGCTTCACGCCACGCCGTTCAGGCCAGGCGATGGGCCGCTGCATAGGGCGGCGTATCCGGATAATCACCCGCGACGAAGCGCGCCTGCAGGTCCTGCCACCACGTCGGATCGAACAGGTGCCGGTAGTGCTCCCTCACCGCCGCCAGTTCGCTGGCGGGCAGGCCCATGAACGGGCCGAAGCGCTCCGGGAACACATCGCGTGGACCGACATGGAACCAGGGCTCGTCGGCCATGGCGTCCTCCGGCGTACGTGGCTGCGGCCAGGTGCGGAACACGCAGTCGCTGACCAGGCACAACTCGTCATAGTCGTAGAACACGGCCCGGCCATGCCGGGATACGCCGAAGTTCTTCGGCAGCATGTCGCCGGGGAAGATGTTGTTGCGCGCCATGTCGGTGATCGCCTGCGCATAGTCCAGTACCGCCGCGCGCACGGCCTCACCGCCCTGCTCGCGCAGGTACAGGTTCAATGGCCGGAAGCGGCGCTGTACGTAGCACAGTGCCACTTCCACCTCGTCGCCGTCGACCCGCACGGTCTGCGCGCACTGCTGCAGCAGCTCTTCCAGCAAGGCCGGCGCGAAACGGTCTCGCGGGAAGCGCAGGTGGCGATATGGCTGCGCATCGAGCAGGCGGCCGACACGGTCGAGGTTGAACACCAGCGCGTACTTCTCTTCCACCTGCTGCCGCGACATCGCCTTGGGCCAGGCGAAGCGGTCGCGGATCAGCTTGAACACCAGCGGATAGCTGGGCAGGGTGAACACCGCCATGACCATGCCCGGCGTGCCTTCGGCGGGCACCAGCCGCTCCTGCGGATGCTCGTTGAAGTGGCGGAAAAAGGTGCGGTAGCGCTCGGTCTTGCCCTGCTTGGCGCGTCCCAGCACCGTGTAGATCTCATCGATGGGCTTGCCCGGCAGCAGGCTGCGCAGGAACACCACCGCATCGCCGACCGTGGCGAGGTCAGCCTGGAAGTAACTGCGCGATACACCGAACAGGTGGGCGACGTCGCGACGACGGGTCAGCACCGCGTCGGCACGCAGGCCACGCTCATCGTTGACCAGTGCGATCACGCACGGTGAGAAGCGGTGCTCGCCGAACACGCGGCCAACCAGGTAGGCACGGCGCTCGCGATAGAACACGGTGTCGAGCAGCTCGATGCTGCGCACCGGCGTATCGCCCCAGTGCGCCAGATCATCCTGCAGGCGCACGGCGATCGCCGCCGCGCAGCGCAGCTGGTGCGCATACGGAATGTCGAAACGGTAGTCGGCCAGCACGCGCTGCAGGGCCTCCACCGGCCGCGTCGGCGAGACGGCATAGGTATGCCGGGCGACCGGATGGGTGATCGCGTCGGACGGCTCGACATCGAAGGCGATGAACTCCAGCGCCGGATCCACGCCACGGATGGAAAACAGGCGCCGCGACAACGTGTTGTAGAAGGTCTTGTACAGTTCGGCGTCGATCAGCCCCCGCAGCAGTGCGCTGTACTGCGCATGCACCTGCAGCCACAGCGCGCGCTCGCCGATCGCTTCGCCGGCGAGGCGGCGCAGTGCATCCATCTGCTCGGCGATGCACAGGTCATACAACGCGATGCGCTCGACTGCATCCTGGCGCGCGCCCGCCCAGTCACGCTGCTCGAAGCGCTGCCGTGCACGGGCGGTGATCGCCGCGAAGCGGGCATGGTACTGCTCGAAACCATCGCGGATGGCGCCGGCGATGCGCGGCGCCAGCTCGGCAGCGATGTCAGGCTCGGACATGCAGGGCTCACCCGGAAGGACCGGCTTCACCATACGCTGGCGTGTGCGATGCCGTCGAGCGCGAAGGTAGTGCCGGCCGCTGGCCGGCAGCACCTGGACCGTCGATGGTCGATGCAGACGCCGGCCAGCGGCCGGCACTACCGGCTCAGATCGCCAGTTCGGCCTCTACGTCCTGCACCTTGCGTCGGGCCAGTGCAAGGTTGGACTTGGTCCGGTCCAGCACGATGTAGAAGAACAGGCCCTTCTTCTTCGCGACCGGGCGCATTATGTGGTACGCCTTGCCCAGCGAGATCAGGATATCCTCGATGCTGTCATTGAGGTTCAGCGAGGCGGCGGTCTTCATCTTGGCCCGGATCACTTCGGTATTGCCGGCGGCGGCCACTTCCATGTCCATGCCGGCACCGGCTTCGCCGAGCAGCATGCCGCTTTCGTAGTCGACCAGCGCCACTGCCTGCGCGCCGTCGATGCCCATCAGTGCGTTCAACGATTCATTCAATCCAGCCACGTCGCACCCCTTGTCGATGTTGGTTCGAGCCCCTCGTTCCCCTGCGGCCGGGCTCACGATCCGCCGAGTTCGGCCAGGATCGCCTGGCCACATTCCCTGCTCTGCCACAGCACCTGCCCGATCACGCTGCGCTGGTCGCAGGCCGCCATCAGCAGCAGCGGCGCACGCCCTTCGGCCTGGATCGCCAGCATCAGCACCTTCCCGCCCATCGCTTCGAGCATCAGCGTCTGCAGATCGCCCAGCACCAGTTCGCGCCCCACCGCTGCGGCCAACGCCAGCATCGCGCTGGTCATCGCCGCCAGCCGTTCACCGCGCCCGTCGGCTCCGGCGCTGACCAGGGCGAAGCCATCAACGCTGGCCAGGACCACGGTACGTACGCCTTCGACCCGCTGCTGCAGGTCCTGCAGCAGGGGTTGCAGGCGCTCACGCTGGCCGGCGTCGGGCAATACCGCCATCTGCCCGTCAGCCATGCGCAGCCACCAGTGCGTGCGCTTCCATTTCGCTCATCAGTACGTCCATCAGCAGCAGTCCCTGTTCCCGGTCACGGGCATCGATGGCCAGCAGCGGCAGTGGCTGGTCGTCCAGGCAGGCTCGGCTGGCCCAGTCATCCAGTGCCGCCTGCGGCGCCTGGTCGAGGTGGGTGACCGCCACCACCAGTGCCAAGGACGATGCAAACGGCTGCAGCACCTGCAGGTAGTCCTGCAGCTCGCTGGCCAGGCCCGCGCGACGTGCGTCCAGCAGCAGCACCGCACCCCGTGCACCCTGCAGCAGGATCGGCCACAGGAAGTCGAAGCGCTGCTGGCCGGGCGTTCCGTACAGCCGCAGGCGCTCGCCGTTGGGCAGGTCGATGTCTGCATAGTCCAGCGCGACGGTGGTGGAGGCCTTGTCGGCACCGAGGCGATCACTGTTGGCCACATCGGTGTCGACTACGGCGCCGGCCGCGATGCTGCGCACCAGCGTCGACTTTCCGCTGCCCATGCCGCCCAGCACCACCACCTTGTGCTCACGCATTGCGCTCACTCCCACGCAGGTGCCGCCACAGGCGGGCAAGCAATCCGTTGTCGGTGCGGGTGCCACCGGTCGCCACCATCGGCGCCGCCGGGGCGGCCTGCAGCTGCGCGTAGCCACACAGGTAGGCCGCGTGGATGAAATCGCGAACGGCCGCCGCCGGCAGCTCAAGCAGCATCGCGCATTCTTCAACCGTGCAGGCGCGCTTGAGCAGCAGCGAGCACAGGCGGAATCCATCGTGGTCGTGCCCCAGTACGCGGAAATCCGGCCAGCGCAGCAGCTTCACCGAAGCGCCGCGCAGGCGTTCGTCCAGTGCCTGCCAGTGGCGGCTGCGTTGCGCCCATTGCCACAGCAGCGGCCGCAGCGGCTGGCGTGGTCGCTCACCAGCCAGTGCCTGCAGGCGCGCCGGCGTCAGCGCATCCAGCTGCAGGCGTTCGAACGCATCGGCCAGGCGCTCCACCAGCACGCTCGCGGGTTCCTGCAACAGCACAGCCTGGTCGTGCTCCAGATCCATCAACAGCAAAGGTTCGCCCGCATCACTCAACAGTGCCTGGCCATGGCGCAGCGGCAACCGCTCGCGCAGCAGGCGGGTGATGGCGTGTGCGCCATCGGCCAGACGTATCAGCGCGGGTGCGGGCATGGCCAGGGGCTCCGGTGCCAACTGCATGCGACGCAGCGCGCGGCCGATGGCACCGTCGTCGAGCACATCCTGGTGTCCGTCGCCGTCGCGCAGTTGGCCGCCGTTGTCCTCGATCCAGCATTGCAGGCGCGGTCGCTGCTGGCGCATGCGCTGGGCCGCGTTGCGCAGCGCCGGGGTATCGCGGATGACCAGCAGGTCGCAATCGTCCAGGTCCTGGCTGCGGCGGACCTGGCCGTCCGGCAGTGCCGACGCCAGGCGCAGCCGTTGCAGCAGGGCCTGCTCGCCCTGGATGTCGGTCCCCACTACCAGCACGCGTGCCATCCGTGTTCCCCGGGCGACCACCTCCCCGGTGGTCTCGCGTCGCCAAGGCTAGGGTTTGCCGACGAAGGCCGTCGTGATCGACTGCTCAGATTGAGTGGGGCTACATCGGCGTGCTGATCGGTTCTGCGACGGCCATCGCGGGCAAGTTTCATGCCCCGTTGACGGCAGTCCGACAGCTGACGGATGTCACGGTTTCATCGCTCGGGGTCGGATCGCTTTTGCGCGCAGAAGGGATCTGCCCCCGAGCGGCCCCGGAAAAAGAAAACCCGCGCCGAAGCGCGGGTTTCCATGTTGCGGCAGGCGAACGGCGCTGGATCAGCCGCGCAGCTGCTCCAGCGCGGCGTTGAAGGTCGCGCTCGGGCGCATCGCCTTGCTGGCCTTGGCCACATCCGGGCGGTAGTAGCCCCCGATGTCCACGGCCTTGCCCTGCACCGCGATCAGCTCGTCGACGATCTTCTGCTCGTTGTCGGTCAGCGCCTTGGCCAGCGGGGCGAAGCGCGCCTTCAGTGCGGCGTCCTCGTCCTGCGCGGCCAGGGCCTGCGCCCAGTACAGCGCGATGTAGAAGTGGCTGCCGCGGTTGTCGATGCCACCCAGCTTGCGCGACGGCGACTTGTCGTTGTCCAGGAACTGGCCGTTGGCTTCGTCCAGCGCCTTGGCCAGCACACGGGCGGCGGCGTTGTCATAGCGGTTGCCCAGGTGTTCCAGCGACGCGGCCAGGGCCAGGAACTCACCCAGCGAATCCCAGCGCAGGTAGTCCTCTTCGACGAACTGCTGCACGTGCTTCGGGGCCGAACCACCGGCGCCGGTCTCGAACAGACCACCACCGGCCATCAGCGGCACGATCGACAGCATCTTGGCGCTGGTGCCCAGCTCCATGATCGGGAACAGGTCGGTCAGGTAGTCGCGCAGCACGTTGCCGGTCACCGAGATGGTGTCCTCACCCTTGCGGATGCGGGCCAGCGAGAACGCGGTCGCTTCCACCGGCGGCAGGATGCGGATGTCCAGGCCGGTGGTGTCGTGGTCCTTCAGGTACTGCTCGACCTTGGCGATGACCTGCGCGTCGTGGGCGCGGGCGGCATCCAGCCAGAACACGGCCGGGGTGCTGCTCAGGCGGGCGCGCTCGACGGCGAGCTTGACCCAGTCCTGGATCGGCGCGTCCTTGGTCTGGCACATGCGCCAGATGTCACCGGCTTCCACGGCGTGCTCGAACACCACGGTGCCGGCATCGTCGGTGACCTTGACCACGCCATCGGCAGCGATCTGGAAGGTCTTGTCGTGCGAGCCGTACTCTTCGGCCTTCTGTGCCATCAGGCCGACGTTGGGCACCGAGCCCATGGTGGCCGGGTCGAAGGCGCCGTGCGCCTTGCAGTCGTCGATGACGGCCTGGTACACGCCGGCGTAGCAGCGGTCCGGAATGACCGCCTTGGTGTCCTGCAGCTTGCCTTCGGCGTTCCACATCTTGCCGGAGTCGCGGATCATCGCCGGCATCGAGGCGTCGACGATGACGTCGCTCGGCACGTGCAGGTTGGTGATGCCCTTGTCCGAATTGACCATGGCCACGCCCGGGCGCTGTGCGTACTCGGCAGCCAGGTCGGCTTCGATCGCAGCACGGGTGGCTTCCGGCAGCGACGGCAGGCGCGCAGCCAGGTCACCGATGCCGTTGTTGGCGTCGAAACCGGCCTGCTTGAGCACTTCGGCGTGCTTGGCCAGCACGTCCTTGTAGAACTCATTGACCGCCACGCCGAACATGATCGGGTCGGAGACCTTCATCATGGTCGCCTTCAGGTGCAGCGAGAACAGCACGCCCTGGGCCTTGGCGTCGGCGATCTGCTCGCCGATGAACGCGGCCAGCGCCTTGCGGCTCATCACGGCGGCGTCGACGATCTCGCCGGTCTTGACCGCAGTCTTTTCCTTCAGCACGACAGCGCTGCCGTCCTTGCCGTGGAAGGTGATCTTCAGCGAACCGGCGTTGGCGACGGTGGCCGACTTTTCGCTGCCATAGAAGTCACCGGCGGCCATGTGCGCGACGTGCGACTTCGAATCGGCCGACCAGGCACCCATGCGGTGCGGGTGCTTGCGCGCGTAGTTCTTCACCGACAGCGGTGCGCGGCGGTCGGAGTTGCCTTCGCGCAGCACCGGGTTCACCGCACTGCCCTTGACCTTGTCGTAGCGCGCCTTGTAGTCGCGCTGCTGATCGTCGGCCGGGGTTTCCGGGTAATCCGGCAGCGGGTAGCCCTGGTCCTGCAGCTCCTTGATGGCCGCCTTCAGCTGCGGCACCGAGGCGGAGATGTTCGGCAGCTTGATGATGTTGGCGTCCGGGGTGGTCGCCAGCTGGCCCAGCTCGGCCAGGTCGTCGCTGACCTTCTGCGCGTCGGACAGCAGTTCCGGGAACTGCGACAGGATGCGGCCGGACAGCGAGATGTCACGGGTTTCCACCACGATGCCGGCAGTGGCGGTGTAGGCGTCAACGATCGGCAGCAGCGACTGGGTGGCCAGGAACGGTGCTTCGTCGGTCAGCGTGTAGAGGATCTTGGACATGGGGGACTTGGACTCTGTAGCAATGCTCAGGGGAAGGCCGGCGCCAGCGCCGGGCCACGTGCAACCGTGTCGCGCGCGGGGTTGGCCCCCGCGCTTTCCCCCGTCGCCGTCAGGGTGGGCGCGCGGCGGGGAAACCCCTGCATTGTCGCGTTTTCGGCCGCGCGGGGCAAAGCTGTGCCATACGCGGCGGTACTGGACCGCTGTGTTTCGTCGTTGGCTCGCTTCCGGTCAGGAAGCTGAGGCTTGATGGCTAATTCGACTTCTCGCTCGTTGAGGCACGCATGACCCACTCCGACAATCGCTGCCCCCACTCGGCACGCCTTGGACAGATCAATGTCTGCGAGCGCTTGCTTTGCTGGAAGTTGCAGATTCGGAATCCCCCAACGACGGCGGCCAGGCTGGCGAGTTCATCAGCCGTCGCTGCAGAGCCTCGGATGTGCAGCGAACCGGCACCAGATGATCCGGGTCGAACGTAGACGTCGTACCGGGTGGAAGGTCCTTCCGCCCTTGCATACCCCGACACGACATATCCGCCATCCGTGATGCGCAGATCCGGCGTGCTTCCTGGCACAGGCTTTTCGGGGGCATCGCCCTCGTAGATCAAGGCGACTTCCCTACCATCACGCCTGATGCGGTGCAGACCAAAGTCAACAGGTGCCTCGTAGGTCACGGACATGCCTGTCGGCAGCCGCACACAGGCGCCGTATAGGAAGTGGTCGCAACTGTAGCTCCACAGGCTAGATTCCTGGGCCCACGAAGTGAGCGGGAATAAGAAAGCGAAGAAAACCAAAATGCGTGCAAGCATCTCAACGCTCCCGTCTCTGGACTGCCGAATCGCCATCCACAATTCCACCGATGGCATGGCTGTCAACCACACCGGGAACCCTATTCATGATTCCGTCGCCGCGTGCAGGATTGGGCAGCCCCGTTGTCTTGTCATAGAGATCATCCACGCCGCCAAGATGTGACACTTCATGAGGAACAACACCCTTGTCAAATCTATCCAGGACATTGATCTCGCCCTTCTTTCCGCCCAACTCCGCAAAACTCCGTCCGCTGCGGTGGGAGGTTTCCCCGCTGACAAGCTTTATCTCATTACGGGCGGCCCGCGGGGTACTTCTTTCAATGTCAGTGACCTCGACCGTCACGCGCGTCTCCTTCCCGCCAATATCATAGGTTCCTGACATTGACGCCACCTGCTCTTTGAAGGTCGCTATGTTCTTGGGTGTCGCACCATCCCCTGAAAACTTTGTAGGGAAGCTGATTTTCACCGAACCGTCCTTCATCCGCGTAACTACAGGAACTCTGCCGTCCGGATCGACAAAGTTGTAAGGACTGCTATTGGCGTATCGGTACCTGTTGAAGAGGGAAGACCTCCCACCATAGGCAGCGACGGGATCTACACTGAGAAAGGCACCTATTTCGGGAGAGTAATATCGTTGCTGCATGTAATTGAGACCTGTCGTGGAATCAAACACATGGCCTGAGTAACCAGGACCATCTGCCGCGGCGATTCCAACGACAGAGCCATAAGGCTCGTATGTGAATCTCTCGATCACCTTCCCGTTTGAGTCCGTAATAGCCACCGGACTCCCGAGTGCATCCGTATGAACATAGGTGACTACTTCACCGTCCGTCGACGCCATTGCCAGCGTGAGAACAATCCAGTTGAGCATCCCATCCCTCCCACGCTTCCATATTCCGTTCAGCGTACCCGAGACCCCCTCGATCGGGTATCGCCCAACAAAAAAGGACGCAGCCTCGCGGCTGCGTCCATCGTGAGCCCTGCCGGGAGAGAGTCGGCTGGACTTACTTGACCTCGAACTCCTGCGGCGTTCCGGCCGCCTTGCCATCGACGGTGACTTCGGCGCGGTACTTGCCGGCCGGCCAGCCCTTTGCATTCTTGAAGGTGACGTTGGTGGTTTCCGCACCGCTGGTGTTCAGCGTGGCATTCTGTTCGCCGGCCACCTGGCCGTCCTGGTAAGTCAGCTTCGCGCCAACGGTGACGTTGTTGGCAGCACCGTCGGTCTTGACCGAGACGATGATGTCGTCCTTCGGCGCGAACAGAGCCGTCGTCGCAACCGACTTGTCGGCGGCTGCGGTCTTGCCGACCGTGACCGACGAGACGCTGACAGCAGCGGCTTCGGCCATCGGCGGCGGCGCGCCGGTCATCGGGGCCGGTGCTGCCGGTTCGGCCGGAGCAGTCGCTGCCGGAGCGGCATTGGTGTCGGTCGACTCTTCTTTCTTCTTGCAACCGACCAGGGCGACGCTGCCCAGCAGGGCGGCGATCAGGGCGGTCTGGAGCGGGGTGGTCTTGATCATTCGGGGTTCCTCCCAGGGATTGTCGGATGGCGTTCGATCGCCGGCTTACTTCGGCGGCAGTTTCAGGGTCTGGCCCGGGAAGATCTTGTCCGGGTCATCAAGCACATCGCGGTTGGCTTCGAAGATCTTCTTCCAGGCATTGGCGTCGCCCAGATGCTGCTTGGCGATCTTCGACAGCGAGTCCCCCTTCTGCACGGTGTAGGTGCCGCCGCTGACAACGTCGGCGCTACTGTCCACCGAGGCGCTGACGCCGGAAAAATCCGCCTTCGGTGCCTGTTCGGCGGTACTGTCGACGCTGCTGCTGACGCCGGAGAAATCGGCTTTCTTCTCGGTACTCATCCACAACTCCCGTCTGCATGACTACGTGATTGGCACGGTGCCATGGAGGTTGTTAAATGGGGATGGTGCAGATGTGAAGCCGCCCCCGGGGGCGACTGAACAATCGGGGGAATGGACGCCCGGTAGTGCCGGCCGCTGGCCGGCTGTGCCAGGGGATCCGGCCTTGGCCGATTGCCGGCCAGCGGCCGGCACAACGGGTAACCGCCTGCGAACCATGGTAGTGCCGGCCGCTGGCCGGCGCGCGCCGGGCATGGCCCGGCACAACGGGTAACCGCCTGCGGCGGTTACTGCCGCAGCTCGCGGTAGGTCGCGGCCGGGGCGGCGATGCCCCGGCTGGCACGCCAGGGATTGATGTCCAGGCCACCGCGGCGGGTGTAGCGGGCCTCGACCTCCAGCCAGTGCGGCCGGCAGCGCGCGGACACCTCGCTGAAGATCCGCTCAACGCACTGCTCGTGGAACTCGGCATGCTCGCGGTAGCTGACCAGATAGCGCAGCAGGCCGGCGCGATCGATCTTCGGCCCGCGATAACGCAGGCTGACCGTGGCCCAGTCCGGCTGGCCGGTGACCGGGCAGTTGGACTTCAGCAGCGCCGAGACCAGGGTCTCCTCCACCACCTCGCCCGCATCGGCGGCGAGGAAGTCCGCCTGCGGCGGGCCGTAGCAGTCGATCTCCACGTCCAGCCCGTCGATGGATTCGCCGAGCGGCGTCTCGCGCAGCTCCGGCAGGCCGAACTCCACCTGGACCGGCGCACCGGCACAGGCCGACAGATCCGCCACGATGCGCGCGCGCAGCGCCTCGGCGCTGTCGATGCGGGTGCTGTTGAGGGAGTTGAGGTACAGCTTGAACGACTTCGATTCGATCAAACGCGGCGAAGTGCATGGCACCTGGACGGTGGCGACGGCGACCTGCGGCTTGCCACGCGGGTCGAGCCAGCTCAGCTCGAAGGCGTGCCAGCGGTCGTGGCCGACGAATGGCAGCGCGGCGTCATCGAGGCCGATCTCGGCGCGGGCACCGCTGCGGGGGATCGGGAACAGCAGGCCGGGATCGTACTGCGACGGGTAACTGACCTCGCGACCGAGGCTGGAATCCTGTGGGGTGTTCATGGAGGTCATTGTATCGCGCGGAGACCGGGCCTTCGGCCGGGCCGGCCAACGGCGGAGCCCCTCCGTGGTGGGGTGTTGGGTCGTCGAAAGCCTGGATTCCCGGAAGTGGGCCGGGCGGATGGGGCTGGCGGGGACGCCGTGAATCCGTCCCTGGAGGCTTAGCCGCGCCATCCATGGCGCGGATACCCCGCCAGCCCCACCCGCCCGGCCCCCCCGACAGATTTCTGCCGCCGATCCACCACGGGAAAGATCAGAAAATCAAAATCCGATCCTTCGGACATTTTCGATGTCTGCCATCCACGCATGGCGTGGATTTACCGGCAAGCCACGGGATCGGGTCTGGAGGAAAGCCCCCCGAGTCAGGGGGCGGCCGCGAAGCGGCAGGGGTCTGGAAGCTGGTAAGGGGGGCCCACCGTTCGCGCAGCGAACTGTGGGAGCGACAGCGCGCATGCGATGTCGCGTACCCAGGGCTGCAAGCCCTGCCGGTAACCCTTACCCCGCCGGAGTACCGGCACCGTGCAGGTAATCCAGGCTCACCTGCAGCAGCGCACGCAAGCCCACATCCAGCGCCTTCTCATCCAGCAGGAACTTCGGCGAATGGTTGGCCGGCGCCGTCGCCGGGTCGATGCCCACGCTGGTGGACCCGACGAAGAAGAACATGCCCGGCACTTCCTTCGCGTACAGCGAGAAATCCTCCGCGCCCATCTGCAGCGGCGGCTCGTACACATTGTCCTTGCCCACCACCGCCTGCAGGCTCGGCAGCATCTTCGCGGTCAGCGCCGGGTCGTTCACCGTGGCCGGATTGCCCTCCGATTCGTAGATGTCGGTCACCGCCTTCGCACCGTGCGCGGCGGCCGTGTGCTCGGCCACGTTGCGCAGGTCGGCGAAGATCTGCTGGCGCATGCCTTCGTCGAAGGTGCGGATGGTACCGACCATCTCCACTTCATCGGGAATGATGTTGTAGCGGATGCCGCCGTTGATCGCGCCGAAGGTCAGCACGGCCGGCTGCTTGGACAGGTTGGCGCGGCGGCTGACGATGGTCTGCGCGGTCCCCACCAGGTCGGCGGTGGCGACGATCGGATCAACACCGTTCCACGGTGCCGAGCCATGCGTCTGGCGACCGATCACCTTGATCCCGAAGCGATCCGAGGCGGCCATCAATGGGCCGCCGCGCACAGCGATCTGGCCGGCCTGCACGCTGGAGAACACATGCAGGCCGAACACTGCCTCCGGCTTGAAGTCGGCAAACAGCCCTTCCTTCAGCATCAGTGCGGCACCGCCCTCTTCCGGCGGCGGCGCGCCTTCCTCGGCCGGCTGGAAGATCAGCATCACCTGGCCCGGCAGGTCCTTCTTCATTGACACCAGCGCTTCGGCCACGCCGAGCAGGGTGGCGGTATGCGCGTCGTGCCCACAGGCATGCATCACGCCCACGGTCTGCCCGCGGTACTGGTCGGTGGCCCTGGAGGCGAACGGCAGGCCGGTCTGCTCGGTCACCGGCAACGCGTCCATGTCCGCACGCAGTGCGATCTTCGGGCCCGGCCTGCCGCCCTCGATGATCGCCACCACGCCGTGGTGGGCGATGCCGGTCTTCGGCTTCAGGCCCATCGCACGCAGGCGCTTGGCGACCTCGGCCGAGGTGCGCGCCTCGCGGTTGGACAGCTCCGGGTGCTGGTGGAAGTCACGACGCCATTCGACCACCCGGGCCTGCAGCCGCTGCGCGGCGGCGGTCACTTCCGGGCGTTGCCCGTCCTGGGCATGGGCAAGCGCCGGCATGGCCAGCAGCAGGGCGGACAGCAGCAGCGAACGGCGCATCGCAATCTCCACAGCAAGAGGGTTCCAGCTGAATGTAGGGCAACACCGGCGCCACGGGAACCTCCGGCGCCGCATCCGGTCTTAGCGCCCGTCCCATCCGTCATGCAGGAAACGTGATGTGGCACAGGTATGCTTTGCGCATTGTCCCGGCGTCCCGTCCGGTCCAGCCCTCTCGGAGTCCTCGTAATGTCACGTGTTTGGAAGATCGTGCTGCTGGTCGTGGCGGTGCTGGTGCTGGCCGTGGTCGGCCTGCGCGTCATCGGCGGGGGCAAGGACAAGGCGGGAAAACCTGCTGCGGGCGCGCGCCAGGGCGGCGAAGATCCGAATGCCGGTCCAGTGCCGGTGACCGTGGTGGAGGCCACGCGCCAGGACGTGCCGGTGTATGCCAGCGCGCTGGGTACGGTGACCGCGATGAACACTGTTACCGTCAGCCCGCAGGTCGGCGGCCAGCTGATGAGCCTGAATTTCCGTGAAGGCCAGGAAGTGAAGCAGGGTGATGTGCTGGCGGTGATCGATCCGCGCACCGCCCAGGCCAGCTACGACCAGGCCGCGGCAGCCAAGCGCCAGAACGAGGCCCTGCTCGCCACCGCGCGCTCCAACTACCAGCGCTCGAACGCGCCGGAGTATCGCCAGTACGTCGCCAAGACCGATCTGGATACACAGCGAAACCAAGTGGCACAGTACGAAAGCGCCGTGGCCGCCAACGAGGCCAGCATGCGCTCGGCGCAGGTGCAGCTGCAGTACACCCGGGTCACCGCACCGATCTCCGGCATCGCCGGCATCCGTGCAGTCGACGCGGGCAACGTGGTCAGCGCCGGCACCGCGCTGGTCACGCTCACCCAGATCCATCCGATCCACGTACTGTTCAACCTGCCCGAGCGCCAGCTCGGCGATGTGCGCCAGGCGCAGGCCGCCGGCACGGTACCGGTGGCGGCGCTGGACCGCGCCGATTCGCACGTGCTGTCCGCAGACGGCAAGCTCGATGTGGTCGACAACCTGATCAGTGCCGACAGCGGCACGTTCAAGGCGCGCGCCGTGTTCGACAACACCGACAACGGCCTGTGGCCGGGCCAGTTCGTCAACGTGCGCATGCAGCTGCGCACCATCGGCGGCGGCGTGGTCATTCCGACCCAGGCGGTGCTGCGTGGCCCGGACGGCGAGTACGTCTATGTCGTGCAGGGCGACAACACGGTGAAGATGCAGACCGTGCGCAGCGGCGTGGAAGTGGGCGACAGCCAGGTGCAGATCGCCGAAGGCCTGAAGGGCGGCGAGCGGGTGGTCAGCGAAGGCCAGTTCCGCCTGAAGCCGGGCAGCAAGGTCACCGCGCTGAAGCCGGGCGAGACCCCGGCCGCGCCGACCGAGGCCGAGCTGAAGGCGGCCGAGCAGAAGAACGGTGGCGGCGGTGGCCGTCGCGGTGGTGGCCCGCGCTGAGCGCAGGCCACGGTTCTCCCTCGCGCCGGCGGACCTGCCGGCGCCGACATTGAAGTGACAGCAAGGATCCGTCCGTGGGCTTTTCGACGATCTTCATCCGCCGCCCGATCGCTACCTCGCTGTTGATGGCGGGCCTGTTGCTGCTGGGCATCCTCGGTTACCGCAAGCTGCCGGTGTCGGCGCTGCCGGAAATCGATGCGCCCAGCCTGGTGGTGACCACCCAGTACCCCGGCGCCAACGCCACCACCATGGCCTCGCTGGTCACCACGCCGCTGGAGCGCCAGTTCGGGCAGATCTCCGGGCTGGAACTGATGACGTCGGATTCGTCGGCCGGGTTGTCGACGATCATCCTGCAGTTCTCGATGGACCGCGACATCGACATCGCCGCGCAGGACGTGCAGGCGGCGATCCGCCAGGCCACCCTGCCCTCATCGCTGCCCTACCAGCCGGTGTACAACCGGGTGAATCCGGCCGACGCGGCCATCGTCACCCTGAAGCTGACCTCTGACACGCGTCCGCTGCGTGACGTCAACAACTACGCCGACTCGATCCTGGCCCAGCGCCTGTCGCAGGTGCAGGGCGTCGGCCTGGTCTCGATTGCCGGCAACGTGCGGCCCGCCGTGCGCATCCAGGTCAATCCGGCGCAGCTGTCGAACATGGGGCTGACCCTGGAACAGCTGCGCAGCGCGCTGACCCAGGCCAACGTCAACGCGCCGAAGGGTTCGTTGAACGGCAAGACCCAGTCCTACAGCATCGGCACCAACGACCAGCTGGCCAGCGCCGCCGAGTACCGCGACACCATCATCAGCTACAAGAACGGCCGCCCGGTGCGGCTGTCGGACGTGGCCGAGGTGGTCGATGGCGTGGAGAACGACCAGTTGGCCGCCTGGGCCGATGGCAAGCCGGCGGTGCTGCTGGAAGTGCGCCGCCAGCCGGGCGCCAACATCGTGCAGACCGTCGAGCGCATCCGCGCGCTCCTGCCGCAGCTGCAGGGCGTGCTGCCGGCCGACGTGCACCTGGAAATCTTCAACGACCGCACCGAGACCATCCGCGCCTCGGTGCATGAGGTGCAGTTCACCCTGATCCTCACCATCGGCCTGGTGGTGGCGGTGATCTTCGTGTTCCTGCGCCGCCTGTGGGCCACGATCATCCCGTCGGTGGCAGTGCCTTTGTCGCTGGCCGGCACCTTCGCGGTGATGGCCTTCGCCGGCATGTCGCTGGACAACCTGTCGCTGATGGCGCTGGTGGTGGCCACCGGCTTCGTGGTCGACGATGCGATCGTGATGATCGAGAACATCGTGCGCTACATCGAGCAGGGCAAGAGTGGCAAGGAGGCGGCCGAGATCGGCGCGCGCCAGATCGGCTTCACCGTGCTGTCGCTGACGGTTTCGCTGGTGGCGGTGTTCCTGCCGCTGCTGCTGATGCCCGGCGTCACCGGCCGCCTGTTCCACGAGTTCGCGTGGGTGCTGAGCATCGCCGTGGTGCTGTCGATGCTGATCTCGCTGACGCTGACCCCGATGATGTGTGCCTACCTGCTCAAGCCCGATGCCCTGCCCGAGGGCGAGGACGCGCATGAGCGCGCGGCGGCGGCCGGCAAGCAGAACCTGTGGACGCGCACCGTCGGCCTCTACGAGCACAGCCTGGACTGGGTGCTGGGCCACCAGCGCCTGACCCTGGCCGTGGCCGGTGGCGCGCTGGTGCTGACCGTGCTGCTGTACGTGCTGATCCCCAAGGGCCTGCTGCCCGAACAGGACACCGGCCTGATCACCGGCGTGGTGCAGGCCGACCAGAACATCGCCTTCCCGCAGATGGAGCAGCGCACCAGGCAGGTGGCCGAAGCACTGCGCCAGGATCCGGACGTGACCGGCGTGTCGGCCTTCATCGGCGCCGGCAGCATGAACCCCACGCTCAACCAGGGCCAGCTGTCGATCGTGCTGAAGGAGCGCAGCCAGCGCGATGGGCTGGAGGAGATCCTGCCGCGCCTGCAGAAGGCGGTGGCCGGCATTCCGGGCGTGGCGCTGTACCTGAAACCGGTGCAGGACGTGACCCTGGATACCCGCGTGGCCGCCACCGAGTACCAGTACTCGCTGTCGGACGTGGATTCGGCGACGGTGGCGACCCAGGCCACGCGCCTGACCGAAGCGCTGCGCAAGCGCCCGGAACTGGCCGACGTCGACAACAACCTGTCCAACCAGGGCCGCGCCCTGGAGCTGAACATCGACCGCGACAAGGCCAGCGTGCTGGGCGTGCCGATGCAGACCATCGACGACACGCTCTACGATGCGTTCGGCCAGCGCCAGATCTCGACCATCTTCACCGAGCTCAACCAGTATCGCGTGGTGCTGGAAGTGGCACCGGAGTTCCGCACCAGCACCGCGCTGATGGAACAGCTGGCGGTCGCCTCCAACGGCGCCGGCGCATTGACCGGCACCAATGCCACCAGCTTCGGCCAGGTCACCTCCTCCAACTCGTCCACCGCCACCGGCATCGGCGCGCAGAACACCGGCATCACCGTCGGCGCCGGCAACATCATTCCGCTGTCGGCGCTGGCCGAAGGCAAGGTCAGCAGCGCACCGCTGGTGGTCAGCCACCAGCAGCAGCTGCCTGCGGTGACCGTGTCGTTCAACGTGGCGCCGGGCTATTCGCTGTCCGAAGCGGTGCGAGCGATCCAGGAGACCAAGGACAGCCTGGACATGCCCGCCCACCTGCATGCCGAGTTCATCGGCAAGGCCGCCGAGTTCACCGGCAGCCAGACCGACGTGGTGTGGCTGCTGCTGGCCTCGCTGGTGGTGATCTACATCGTGCTGGGCGTGCTCTACGAGAGCTACATCCACCCGATCACGATCATCTCCACGCTGCCGCCGGCCGGCGTCGGCGCGCTGCTGGCGCTGATGCTGTGCGGGCTGAGCCTGTCGGTGGATGGCATCGTCGGCATCGTGCTGCTGATCGGCATCGTCAAGAAGAACGGCATCATGATGGTGGACTTCGCGATCGAGGCGCGTCGCGCCGGTGCCAACGCGCACGAGGCGATCCGCCGTGCCTGCCTGCTGCGCTTCCGCCCGATCATGATGACCACCGCCGCAGCCATGCTCGGCGCACTGCCGCTGGCGCTGGGCACCGGCATCGGTTCGGAACTGCGCCGCCCGCTGGGCATCGCCATCGTCGGTGGCCTGTTGCTGTCGCAGCTGGTGACGCTGTACACAACGCCGGTGATCTACCTGTACATGGAACGTTTCTCGGAGTGGCTGGCACGCCGCCGCGAGCAGCGTGCGCTGCGCGATGGTTCGCTGCAGGAGCCGCAGGCATGATCCACGCCCCGCTGCCGTGGGCGGCCGCACGATGAACCTGTCCGGTCCCTTCATCCGCCGCCCGATCGGCACCGCACTGCTGGCCATCGGCCTGTTCATGGTCGGCCTGATCTGCTACCTGCGCCTGGGCGTATCGGCGCTGCCGAACATCGAGATCCCGGTGATCTTCGTGCATGCCAGCCAGTCCGGCGCCGACGCGGCGACCATGGCCTCGACGGTCACCGCGCCGCTGGAACGCCACCTCGGCCAGCTGCCGGGCATCGACCGCATGCGCTCGTCGAGCTCGGAAGGCAGCTCGCTGGTGTTCATGATCTTCCAGAGCGGCCACAACATCGATTCGGCGGCACTGGATGTACAGACGGCGATCAACTCGGCACAGGCCGACCTGCCCTCGGGCATGGGCTCGCCGATGTACCAGAAAGCGAACCCGAACGACGACCCGGTGATCGCCATCGCGCTGACCTCGCAGACGCAGTCGGCCGACGAGCTCTACAACGTGGCCGACTCGCTGCTGGCGCAGCGCATCCGCCAGATCAGCGGCGTCGCCTCGGTCGACATCGCTGGCGCGTCGACGCCGGCGGTGCGCGTGGACGTCAACCTGCGCCTGATGAACGCGCTGGGCCTGACCGCCGATGACCTGCGCAACGCGGTGCGCGCGGCCAACGTGACCTCGCCCACCGGCTTCCTCAGCGATGGCAACACCACCACCGCGATCATCGCCAACGACTCGGTGGCACGCGCCGCCGACTTCGCCGACCTGGTGGTCAAGACCCAGGGCGACGGCCGGGTGATCCGGCTGAAGGACATCGCCAACGTCTACGACGGCCAGCAGGATGCCTACCAGGCGGCCTGGTTCGACCACAAGCCGGCGGTGGTGATGTACGTGTTCACCCGTGCCGGCGCCAACATCGTGGAGACCGTGGACCGGGTCAAGGCGCAGATCCCCACCCTGCGCGACTACCTGCAGCCGGGCACCACGCTGACGCCGTACTTCGACCGTACGCCGACCATCCGTTCGTCACTGCATGAAGTGCAGATCACCCTGCTGATCAGCCTGGCGATGGTGGTGCTGACCATGGCGCTGTTCCTGCGCCGGCTGGCCCCGACCCTGATCGCGGCGGTGACCGTGCCACTGTCGCTGGCCGGCGCCGCGCTGGTGATGTACGTGATGGGCTTCACCCTGAACAACCTGAGCCTGCTGGCGCTGGTGATCGCGATCGGCTTCGTGGTCGACGATGCGATCGTGGTGATCGAGAACATCATGCGCCACCTCGACGAGGGCATGCCGCGCATGCAGGCGGCGTTGACCGGTGCGCGCGAGATCGGCTTCACCATCGTCTCGATCACCGCCTCGCTGGTGGCGGTGTTCATCCCGCTGCTGTTCGCCAGCGGCATGATGGGTGCGTTCTTCCGCGAGTTCACCGTCACCCTGGTGGCGGCCATCGTGGTCTCGATGATCGTCTCGCTGACGTTGACCCCGGCGCTGTGCAGCCGCTTCCTCAGTGCGCACGACCACAGCGCGCCGCCATCGCGTTTCGGCCGCTGGCTGGACGCCGGCCACGAGCGCATGCTGCGCATCTACACCGTGTTCCTCGACTTCTCGCTGCGCCACGCGCTGCTGTTGTCGCTGACGCCGCTGATCCTGATCGGCGTCACCATCTTCCTGTTCGGGGCGGTGAAGAAGGGTGCGTTCCCGCCACAGGACACCGGCCTGATCTGGGGCCGCGCCAACTCCAGCGCCACCGTGTCGTTCGAGGACATGGTCGCGCGCCAGCGCCGCATCACCGACATGCTGATGGCCGACCCGGCGGTGAAGACGGTGGGTGTACGCCTGGGCAGCGGCCGCCAGGGCTCCAGTGCACAGTTCAACATCGAGCTGAAATCACGCAGCGACGGCCGCCGCGAAACCACCGCACATGCGCTGGCGCGACTCAGCGCCAAGGCCGATCGCTATCCCGACCTGCAGCTGCGCCTGCGCGCGATCCAGGACCTGCCCAGCAACGATGGCGGCGGTTCCAGCCAGGGCGCGCAGTACCGCATTTCCCTGCAGGGCAACGACCTGGCCGCACTGCAGGAATGGCTGCCCAAGCTGCAGGCGGAACTGAAGAAGAACCCGAAGCTGCGCGACGTCGGCACCGACGTGGACAATGCCGGCCTGCGCCAGAACATCCAGATCGACCGTGCAAAGGCCGCGCGCCTGGGCATCACGGTGGGCGCCATCGACGGCGCGCTGTACGGGGCGTTCGGCCAGCGCCAGATCTCCACCATCTATTCGGACATCAACCAGTACAGCGTGGTGGTCAATGCCCTGCCCTCGCAGACCGCCACCCCGGCGGCGCTGGATGAGGTCTACGTGCGTGCGCGCAACGGCGACATGGTGCCGATCACCGCAGTGGCCACGCAGATGCCTGGCCTGGCCCCATCGCAGATCACCCACGAGAACCAGTACACGACGATGGACCTCAGCTACAACCTGGCTCCCAACGTGAGCATGGGCGAGGCCAAGGCGATCATCGACGCGACCGTGGCCGGCATGCGCATGCCCGGCGACATCCGCCTGGCCGACGATGCGGGCTTCGGCTTCAACTCCGATCCCAGCGACATGCTGATCCTGGTGTTCGCCGCAATCCTGACCGTGTACCTGGTACTGGGCATGCTCTACGAGAGCCTGATCCACCCGGTCACCATCCTGTCCACGCTGCCGGCGGCGGGTGTCGGTGCGCTGCTGGCCCTGTTCGGCACCAACACCGAGCTGTCGGTGATCTCGATGATCGCGCTGGTGCTGCTGATCGGCATCGTCAAGAAGAACGCGATCATGATGATCGACTTCGCACTGGTGGCGCAGCGCGAGCATGGGCTGGCGCCGCGCGATGCCGCACGCGAGGCCAGCATCGTGCGCTTCCGCCCGATCATGATGACCACGATGGTCGCGATCCTGGCGGCAGTGCCGCTGGCCATCGGCCTGGGTGAAGGGTCCGAGCTGCGCCGCCCGCTGGGCATCGCGATGATCGGCGGCCTGCTGTTCTCGCAGAGCCTGACCCTGCTCAGTACGCCGGCGCTGTACGTGATCTTCTCCTGCCTGGCCGAGCGCTGGCGCGCCCGCCGCGCGCGCAGACGCGAAGCGAGGCTGCTCAAGCGCGCACAGCGGGCGTAGTAGAGCCCATCCACGCATGGCGTGGATCTAGTTCTCGGTACTGCGAATCTGCCGGCCAGCGGCCGGCACTACCACGGGCACGGAGGGTGGGTGCGGACCGTTGGTCCGCACGCCTCCGGGTTTGACGTGCTGTAACGAAAAGAGAACAATTCCTCTCCAGCCATGGTCCTGCGCCCCTTCGCGGCGCCCCGCTGCCCTCTCCGGCAAGCCTGCGTGATCCCAGCCATCAACCTTTCCCCCCATGCGGGCGGATGGCGCGTGGCCGTTCGCCGAGGATGACTGAACCATGCTCCTGCACCCGCTCTGCCGCCCGGCCCTGCTTGCCGTTTCCCTGTCACTGGCCTGTGCCGCGCATGCCCAGTCCGTACCCGAGCGCACCAATCGGAACCGCAGTGCCACCGATCTGGATGCGGTGAAGGTCACCGCCGAACGCACCCACGCCGATACCGGCGCCCTTGGTGATCGCGTGCTGCGTGATACCCCGTTTGCGATCACCGCCGTGGGCCGCGAGCAGATCGAGCAGCGCCAAGTGGTCTCGCTGGGCGAAGCGTTCCTGCTCGACCCTTCGGTCACCACCCAGGTCAGCGCCTATGCCAGTGGCTGGAGTTCGCCGATCCGCAACCGTGGCATCGACCTGAACTTCGACAGCTATCGGGTCAATGGCCTGCAGGTCTCCTCGTGGGGTACCGAGTGGCCGCTGGAAGTGATGGAACAGGTCGATCTGCTGAAAGGCCCGGGCGGATTCCTTTACGGTTTCGGTGCCCCCGGTGGCATCGTCAACTACATCACCAAGAAGCCGACCGACACGCCCACCTTCTCCGCCCAGCTGGGCTGGCGCGAGCAGGGCATCGTCAGCGGCGGGATGGACGTCGGCGGCCGCTTCGGCAACGAGCAGATGTTCGGTTATCGTTTCAACGCCTACCGGGAAAAGGGCGAAACCTTCAACGGTGGCCACGTCGATCGAAAGGTGGGCGCACTGTCGCTGGACGCGCGCCTGAACGACGCACTGATCTGGACCTTCGACGGCGTGTTCCAGTCACGCGACCTGCGCGAGGAATCGCCGCAGTACTACTTCCGCGGACTGACCTCGTTGCCACGACCGATCGCCGGGAATTCCGGCAACAGTGTACCCGGCACCTACTACGACACTCGTTCCAGCCTGTTGTCGACCCGCTTGGACTGGCAGATCAACAGCGACTGGAAAACCAGCCTGAGTTATGGCGTCACCACCTCGTGGAATGACGTCAACAAGATCTTCGCCTACATCGATTCGCCCAATGGCGACTATGACGTCAACGTCTATGAACTGGGTGGCAAGAGCGAGTGGAAGCTGGCGCAGGCGATGCTGCAGGGCAGCTTCCACACCGGTCCGCTGCAGCATCAGGTGGTGGCAGGCATCAGTCACCAGACCGGGCTGGGCTGGGACCGTCCCTACGAATGGAGCCTGATCGGCCGCGCCAACCTGTACCAGCGCCATGCCATCCGCCATGACGCCGTCGGTTCACGGGTGATGACCCGCGGCGACGAGACCGTGCAGCAGGCCGTGTTCGCAAGCGATACCGTCGATCTCGGCAGCGGCTGGTCGGTGCTGGCGGGCTGGCGCTACAACGATTACGAGACCAAGGGCCGCTACCACACCTATCCGGTCACACCGACCTATGCCGTGATGTTCAAGCCCAGCGAGGCGGTCACCCTCTACGCCAGCTACATCGAATCGCTGGAAGCGGGCAGCCGCGTAGGCAACAACTACGTCAACGCCGGTGATGTGCTCGACCCGACCCTCAGCAAGCAGTACGAGATCGGCGCGAAGGCCGAGGCCGCGCGCTGGAATGCGAACGTGGCGGCGTTCCGGCTGGAGCGTGGCGCAAATATCGATGAACTCACACCGGCCGGCAAGCGCCTGGTGCAGGACGGCATCACGCTGTACGAAGGCATCGAAGCCAGTGCCGACCTGCACCTCAGCGATGTCCTCACGGTTGGCGGAGGCGTCACCTGGCTTGACCCGACCTACGACAGGCTGTCCCCGGCCAGCGTCGCACAGGAAGGCAACCGTACCGCCGGTGCAGCGCGCTGGAGTGGGGTCGTGCACGCCACCTACCAGCTGCCGTGGGTGGATGGGCTGGAGTCCTACGCCGCGGTGCGCTATTACGGCGATGTCTGGTACGACGCCGACAACACCCTGAAGCTGCCCGACTACACGCTGGTCAATGCAGGCATCGGCTACCGCCTGCTCGCCTCCGGTCATCCGGTGACCGTGCGCGCCAGTGTCGAGAACCTGGCCAACCGGAAGTACTGGTCCAACGCCGGCACAGGCCTGCCACGCACGTTCGCTGTGAGCGTGCGATTCGACATGTAAGGCCCGGCACCACCGTGGGTGCGGATCGTTGGTCCGCACTCCATATTTCACGCGCAGCCCGCAATAATGGTGGAAGACCCTTCCACCGAGCCTGCATGTCCGCCCGCCACTCCCGCCTCAGCCGCCTGTGGGCCCACGAAAAGGCCAGCTACGGCCTGCGCGTGTTCATCGCGCTGACCGCGGCCGTGGCCGTGTGCTGGCAGTTCGAGGCGCTGACCGCCCTGCCCGGCGTGTTCCTCGGCATCATCGCAAGCGCCATCGCAGAAACCGACGACAACTGGTGGGGCCGGACCAAGGCCGTGGTGTTGTCCCTGTTGTGCTTCTGCATTGCGGCGGCTTCGGTGATCTGGCTGTTCCCGTGGCCGTGGATCTTCATCGGCGCGCTGGCACTGTCCACCTTCGGTCTGACCCTGCTTGGCGCGCTCGGCGAGCGCTACGCATCGATTGCCCAGGCCACGGTGACGCTGGCGATCTACACGATGATCGGCCTGGAACAACATGGTGCCAGCGACCTGCACAGCGCACTGGAAGCGGTCAGCCATCTGCTGGCCGGTGCGGTCTGGTACGGGCTGTTGTCGATCCTGTGGACCGCGTTGTTCGCCAACCGGCCGGTGCGCGAACGCGTGGCGCGGCTGTACCTTGAATTGGGCCGCTACCTGCAGCTGAAGGCTGCGCTGTTCGAGCCGGTGCGCGAAGCCGACCTGCAACGTCGCCAGCTCGACCTGGCCGAACAGAACCGCCGTGTGGTGGGTGCACTGAACGAGGCCAAGACAGCGATCCTGGCCCGCTTCGGCCGCTCCGGCCGGCCCGGGGTGAACTCCGGCCTGTACCTGCGCCTGTACTACATGGCGCAGGATTTCCACGAGCGCGCCAGTTCCTCGCACTACCCGTATGGCGCGCTGGTGGACGCCTTCTTCCACAGCGATGTGCTTTACCGCTGCCAGCGCCTGCTCGACCTGCAGGGCCAGGCCTGTGCCCGCCTGGGCGAGGCGATCCGGCTGCGTCGTCCGTTCGTATACGGCGAAAGCAACCAGCAGGCCGGGCGCGACCTGGCCGACGCGCTGGCCTACCTGCGTGACCAGCAGCGCCCGCAGTGGCAGCGCCTGCTCGGCTCGCTGGACCTGCTGGTTCACAACCTGCGCAGCATCGAGCGCCGCCTGCTGGATGCCGAACGTTCCGAAGCCAGCCTGGACAACGTCGACACCCGCCTGCGCGACAGCAACCCGCATACCCTGCGCGAGATGGGCGTGCGCATCCGCCAGCAGCTCACGCCCGGCTCGGTGCTGTTCCGCCATGGCTTGCGCATGGCACTGGCGCTGATCGCCGGCTTTGCAGCGATCCGGCTGTTCAATGCGCAGAATGGTTCATGGGTACTGCTGACCATCGTGTTCGTGTGCCGGCCCAACTTCGGCGCCACCCGCCAGCGCCTTGCACAGCGCATCGTCGGCACCGTCGCCGGACTGGTGCTGACCTGGGCGCTGCTGCAGCTGTTCCCGCAGCTGCACGTACAGCTGCTGATCGCACTGCTGTCGGCACTGTTGTTCTTCTTCACCCGCACCGACCGCTACCTGGTGGCATCAGGCGCGATTACCGTGATGGCGCTGACCTGCTTCAACCTGATCGGCGATGGCTTCGTGCTGATCGTGCCGCGCATGGTCGATACGGTGTTGGGCTGCGCGATCGCAGCGGCGGCAGCATTCCTGATCCTGCCTGACTGGCAGGGGCGCCAGCTGCATCTCGTCCTGGCACGCGTGCTGGACACTGCGGCTCGCTACCTGGATTCGGTGCTGGGCCAGTACCGCAGCGGCATGCGCGACGACCTGGCCTACCGCATCGCCCGCCGCGACATGCACAACGCCGACGCCGCGCTGTCCACCGCGTTGTCGAACATGCTGCGCGAACCCGGCCACGTGCGCCGCAACCTGGATGCCGGCTTCCGCTTCCTGGCGCTGTCCAACACGCTGCTGGGGCATCTGTCGGCGCTGGGTGCGCACCGCGACCAGGTGGACAGCTACGCTGGCGATCCACTGGCGCTGGCCGCGGGCGATCGCGTGCGCAAGGCACTTCAGCAGCTGGCGACGGCGCTGACCGCGCGGCAACCCGTCGCGGAAGATGACAACGACGCCGACCGCGCGGTGGCCGCCGAGCTGGAGCAGATCGACGAGGCGATGCCGCCGAAACTGCAGTTGATCCGTACCCAGATGGCGCTGGTACTGCGCATGCTGCCGAAGGTGCGTGCAGCGGCCAATGAGGCGGTGACCAACCTGACCTGATCCCTCATCGCTGATCGGGCGTCCCATCCACGCACGGCGTGGATCTGCTGCGCTGCGTGCAACGGCGCGTTGCACCTGGCGATGCAGTTCGATCACGCCGCCACGCGGATACTGGGCAGCTCCCGCCCCGGATCATCACCATGAAAATCGAACTCAGCGGCCGCACCGCGCTGGTGACCGCCTCCACCGCCGGCATCGGCCTGGCCATCGCCCAGGGCCTGGCCAGCGCTGGTGCGCGGGTCGTTCTCAATGGCCGCAGCACCGACAGCGTCGAGCGCGCCCGCCGGCACCTGCTCGCGGCCGTGCCGGGAGCCGACGTACTCGGTATCGCCGCCGACCTCTCCGATGCGGCCGGTGTCGATACGCTGCTGGCTGGGTTGCCGAAGATCGACATCCTGGTCAACAACGCCGGCATCTTCGGCCCAGAGGATTTCTTCCAGACCGATGACGCCACCTGGGAGCGCTACTGGCAGACCAACGTGATGTCCGGCGTACGCCTGTCGCGTGCGCTGCTGCCAGCGATGGTCGATGCCGGCTGGGGCCGCGTGCTGTTCATCTCGTCCGAATCGGCGCGCAACATCCCGGCCGACATGATCCATTACGGGGTCAGCAAAACCGCGCAGCTGTCACTGTCGCGCGGCCTGGCCAAGCGCGTGGCCGGCAGCGGCGTCACCGTCAACGCGGTGCTGCCTGGCCCGACCCTGTCCGACGGCTTCGCGGCGATGTTCGAGGATGAACGCCGGCGCAGCGGCAAGCCACTGGAGCAGATCGGCCGCGAGTTCGTGATGGCGCATCGGCCGTCTTCGGTGATCCAGCGCACCGCTACGGTCGAGGAAGTGGCCAACATGGTGGTGTACCTGGCCTCGCCACAGGCCTCGGCGACTTCCGGGGCAGCGCTGCGCGTGGACGGCGGCGTGGTCGACGATATCGTCTGAGGGTGCTGGCAGGTGTGCGGACCAACGGTCCGCACCCACAGGTCCGCACCCACAGCGGATGGGCAGGAATGCTAGGCTGCGCCGGTCAAGGAGGTTCCATGTCCGGTCACAACCAGTTTGCCCTGCTGCGCCAGCGCCGTTTCCTGCCGTTCTTCGTCGTACAGGCGCTCGGTGCGTTCAACGACAACGTGTACCGGCAAGCGATCATCAGCATGTTGCTGTTCATGGCCGTGCCAGAGGAGGAACTCGGGCTGTACGCCACGTTGGCACCAGCCATCTTCATCCTGCCGTACTTCCTGTTCTCGGCACTGGCCGGGCAGATCGCCGACAAGCTGGAAAAATCGCGGCTGATCGTGATCACCACCACCATGGAGATCGTGATCATGTCGCTGGCGGCCGCCGGTTTCCTCACCCAGAGCCTGCCGGTGTTGCTGGTCGCCCTGTTCTGCACCGGCATGCAATCGACCCTGTTCGGCCCGGTGAAGTATTCGGTGCTGCCGTCGGTGCTCAGGCCCGAGGAACTGACCGGCGGCAACGGCCTGGTCGAGATGGGGACCTCGATGTCGATCCTCTCCGGCATGATCGTCGGCGGCCTGGTGTTCACCGTGGCCGGCAGCCACGGCACGGTGGTGGCTGCGTGCGCGATCATCGCCCTGGCGATCTGCGGCAACATCGCCGCGCGCCTGATTCCCAGGGTCGATGCCGGCGATCCGAACCTGAAGATCAACTGGAACCCGTTGCCGGAATCGCTGGCGGTACTGCGCATGGCGCGCCAGCAGAAGGCCGTGCGCAACTCGATCCTGGGCGTGTCCTGGTTCTGGTTCGTTGGCACCGTGCTGACCTCGCAGTTGCCGGCCTACGCGGTGACCAACCTGGGCGGCCAGCCGACCCTGTACATCTTCGCGCTGGCCCTGTTCTCGGTGGGCACCGGCGTCGGCTCGCTGCTGTGCGAGAAGCTGTCAGCCCGTACGGTGGAAATCGGCCTGGTACCGCTGGGCGCGTTCGGCATGACCGCGTTCCTGCTCGACCTGTACTTCGCCCGCAGCGGCGAAGCGACGGTGCACGGACTGACCATCGCGCCGTTCCTGCAGCAGCCCGGCAGCATCCGCATCGTCATCGACCTGGTCGGCATCGGCCTGTTCACCGGCATCTTCGTGGTGCCACTGTTCGCACTGATCCAGAGCCGCACGCCGAAGGCGCAGATGTCGCGCGTGTTCGCCGCACTCAACATCCAGAACTCGGGCTTCATCGTCGCTGCGGCGTTGCTGTCGCTGGCCGCGCACAAGCTGCTGCACTGGACCATTCCGCAGCAGTTCCTGGCGCTGGCCATCGCCAACGCGCTGGTGGCGATCTACATCTTCACCATCGTCCCCGAATTCCTGATGCGCTTCCTCAGCTGGCTGATGGTGCGCACCCTGTACCGGCTGCGCCCGCACGGCATCGAGGCCAACGTGCCCGACGAAGGCGCCGCACTGCTGGTCTGCAACCACGTCAGCTACATGGACGCGCTGATCCTGTCGGCGACGATTCCGCGCCCGGTGCGCTTCGTCATGTACTACAGGATCTTCAACATCCCGGTAATGCGCTGGATCTTCCGGACCGCCAAGGCAATCCCGATCGCCGGTGCTCGCGAAGACCCGGCACTGATGCAGCGCGCGTTCGACGAGATCGACGCTGCGCTGGCCGAAGGCGAACTGGTCTGCATCTTCCCCGAGGGTGCGCTGACCCGCGACGGGGAGATGGCGCCGTTCAAGTCCGGCGTCGAGAAGATCCTCGAGCGGCGGCCGGTGCCGGTGGTGCCGATGGCCCTGCGCGGCATGTGGTCGAGCATGTGGAGTCGCCGCGACAGCCGCCTCGGCCGCATGCGGGTGCCGCGCCGTTTCCGCGCTACCGTCGAGGTCGTGGCGGCACCGGCCGTCGATGGCCACGCCACCCGCGCCCCGGTGCTGGAGGCGCAGGTACGGGCCCTGCGTGGCGATCACGCCTGATCGGCCCAGCGGCCGCCGGTAGCCCTTCCAGGCGATAGCCCCAATCCTTGGAATGACGGCCTCTGTTTCATGGCAGAGGCCCGTCAAATAGCGCCCAGTCACGGGCCACACACTCCACCATCTGACTGTAAACGCATACATGCAGCGCAGGTTGAGGTAGATTACGCACCCACAGGGGGGAGGTTCGGCCAATGCACCATGGCCGGCCACCAAGGAATGGAGTCTTGCTTTGAATCAACCGCCACCGCTCAGCCGTCCGGTCTACATCCCCAACCATCTGGTCTGGGCGATCCTGACGACGCTGTTCTGCTGCCTGCCGTTGGGCGTGGTGTCGATCGTCTATGCCTCCCAGGTCGATGGCCGCCGCGCGGCCGGCGACCTGCCGGGGGCCTACAGCGCGTCGCGCAAGGCGGGCTGGTGGGCGGTGGCTTCGGCCGTGGCCCTGCCGGTCCTGTTGCTGTTGTGGTTCGGGCTGTTCGGCGGCTTGGCCGTACTGGGCGCTCTTTCCGACCAATGATTCACCACCACCACCCATCAAGGAGCTTGAACCCATGAATACCGCCACTCCGCAGGTCCCGAACAATCTGGTCTGGGCCATCCTGAGCACCCTGTTCTGCTGCCTGCCGGCCGGCATCGTGTCGATCGTCTACGCCGCCCAGGTCAACGGCAAGCTGGCCGCTGGCGACATCGCCGGTGCCCAGGAATCCTCGGCCAAGGCCAAGAAGTGGGCCATCTGGTCGGCCATTGCCGCCGTCGTGGTCGGCGTGCTGTACGGCATCCTGATCGTCGCTCTCGGCGGCATGGGTGCGATGAGCAACAGCGGCTACTGATCCGCGTGGACGGATCCGGCGCCTGCGCCGGATCCGTTGCTGCATGTCCGCACTGCCCACCCGATCCCGACTGGCCCGCTGGGCACCGCTGCTGGCCGCCACCGGCCTGGCCGCCGGTGCCGCGCTGGTGCTGCGCAACGTCAATCCGTATGTCGCCGGCAATCCCTTGCCGAGCTGCCCGCTGTACGCGCTGACCGGCCTGTACTGCCCGGGCTGTGGCAGTACCCGCTGCCTGTATTCGCTGGTCCATTTCGACCTGCCCGGCGCGATGGCGATGAACCCGCTGCTGGTCATCAGCCTGCCCTTCCTCCTGCTGATGCTGCTGAACGTCGCCGGCATCCGTCCGCGCCTGCTGGACCCGCTGATGCGGGTGCTGGCCAATCCCACGTTCTGGCTCTGGGTACTGCCCGGGTATGCGCTGCTGCGTAACCTGCCGTGGGCACCGTTCACGGCGTTGGCACCGGTCTAGTTTCCAGCCAACGGCGCAGCCCCTCGTGGTGGGCGGCGTTTGAAGGCAGAAGCCCTGGGGTTGGCCGGGCGGGATGGGTTTGCGGGGGACGCCGTGAATCCGTCCGTGGAGGCTTGGCCGCGGCATCCATGCCGCGGACACCCCCGCAAACCCATCCCGCCCGGCCACGGACAGTTTCCGTGTGCGTCCACCACGGAAAAGAAAGAGAAGATCAAAAGCGGAAGCGGATCGCTTCGCTCTGTATCCACGCATGGCGTGGATCGACCGTGTCGACCAAGGTGGACACCCACCGGCAGTCGCGGTTGACCCACCGTCACCGGGAAACTGTCGGGGGTGGGGCGGTGTGGGGCAGCAGGACCGTTGGCGCCATGGATGGCGCCATCGAGCCCCCAGGGACGGGTTTACGGCGTGTCCTGCAGCCCCACACCGCCCCGCCCAACCCTCAGCAATCCAGAGCCGCTTTGGCTTTGGCTCTGGCTTTGGCTCTGGCTTTGGCTTTGGCTCTGGCTTTGGCTTTGGCCTCTGCAGGTGCAGGGCTGCAAGCCCTGCAAAACAACTACGTCACCCAACCTGCAATCACCAGCAACGCGAGGATCGCCAGCCACAGCAGCAGCATCCGCCACACCAGGCTCATCGCATCACGCAGGTCCGGCAGCCGCTGCCACACCGGCAACAGCCCCGCCTCGGTGTAATCGTGCGCGTCCTCGCGCAGTTCGGCGTTGACGCTGGCCCGCGCCACCGCGCCCAGGAACCCGATGGTGCCGGCCAAGCGTTCGCCATGGGCCTGGCGCCAGGCCTTCCACGCCGTATCGAAGTTGCCGACCAGCGCCATCGAGAACGCCATCAGCTGCGCTACCGGCCACTCGATCCAGCCCAGCAGGCGCTGCGCCAGCGCCAGCGGCTCCACCGGCACGCGTGCACGCATCGGGCTTTCCGCCATCAACGCCAGCAAGCGGTAGCCCAGCGCACCGGCCGGGCCCAGCAGCAGGAACCAGAACAGCACCGCGAACCAGCGACGCAGCGCATTGAGCACGGTCGCTTCGACCAGCGACGGCACATCTTCGCGCAGGCTGCCACCGGCGGCCTGCAGGTTGCGCACGGCGGCCTGCCGCGTCGCGGCGTCGTCCGCATCAATGATCGCTTCAATATCACGATCCAGGTCGCGCGGCCCCCAGCACCAGGCCAGCACGGCCACACCCAGCAGCAGCGACGGCAGGCCGAACAGCACTCCGCGCAGCAGCCACGCCAGCAGCCCCATCAGCAGCAGCGGCGGCAGCAGCGCCAGTGCCACTCCAGCCGGTCCCTGCCAGGCCTTGCCACCACGCGCGTCCAGCCAGCCCAGCCAGCGCCGGAAGCCGTCGAAACGGCGCATCGAGGCGGCAGCGGCCGGGGCAACGTGGCCCAGGGCCAGCGCCACCAGCACGGCGGCCAGAGTGGTGAACATGGCAGGTCTCCCTACGAAACAGAACGCTCGGCGTCGCTACCTTACCTGTCGCAGCGGTGCCCTCGCGGGTGAACCGGACTGTAACCCGGGCCGTGTTCAGGTGGCGGCAATACAGCTGCCACGACCGGCCCTGCCGAAACGCCGACTCAGCCTCGCTGCTGGCGGTACCAGTGTTCGATCAGGCCCCGCGAAATCGAGATCGGTGGCGACAGGCGGATGCCCTGGCCGTCGTCCTCCACATCGCGCGCCAACGCGGCGCCGACCTCGTCGGCACTGAACCAGCGCGCGTCTTCCAGCTCGCCATCCACGGTCGGCAGGTCGTCATGCGCCTGTGCACGGAAGCCGACCATCAGCGCGCCGGGGAACGGCCACGGCTGCGAACCGAGGTACTGGCAGGCGGTCACCCGCACCTTGCTCTCCTCATGGACTTCGCGCACCACGGTCTGCTCGAAGGTCTCGCCGGGTTCGACGAAGCCGGCCAGCACCGAGTAACGGCGCGGGGCCCAGTTCGACTGCCGGCCAAGCAGCAGCCGGCCCTGGTTTTCCACGGCGACGATCACCGCCGGATCGACGCGCGGATAATGTTCGGTGGAACACTGCGCGCAACGGCCGACGAAGCCGCCACGGGCAAACGCCACCGCGCCGCCGCATACGCCGCAGAAGCGGGTGCGCGAGTGCCAGTAGGACATGCCACGGGCATAGCTGAAAGCGGTGGCATCGGCCATCGGCCACAACAACGCAGCCTGGCGCAGATCGAGTCGGCGTGGCGCGTTCACGGTGACATTGGTGGCTTCAACCGAGAACCATGCCTGATCACCGCGCAGCCCCAGGAAAACTGCGGCGCCCGGGCCACCGCCGATGTCGGCGCCGGTCAGCGCCAGCGGCTGGTCGTCATCGCCGGTGAAGGCACTGCCGTCCTGATCGAGCACGAGGATGCGCGCGCCCGGCCACAGGCGTGCCAGTGCATCGGCATCTTCGCGCAGGGCATCGGCGCGCTCCAACGGTTCGCCAACGAAGGCGAAACCGGAAAGCGGCGAAGGAGTATTGGGCATCCGCCAAGCGTGCCGCCAATCGATGCAGGTGGCAAGCCGCAGGCTTCGCGGAAACCGCCTGTGGGTGTGCCGCTTGCTCCACACACCTTGTCGCGCGGGACACAGGCCCCGCGCCCTGCTTACATGCTGAAACTGCTGCCGCAGCCGCAGGTGGTCTTTGCGTTCGGGTTGCGGATCACGAACTGCGCACCCGTCAGGCTCTCGGTGTAATCCACCTCCGCGCCCATCAGGTACTGCAGGCTCAGCGGGTCGACCAGCAGGGTCACCCCGCTGGTCTGTACCGCCAGGTCATCCTCGGCACGGTTCTCGTCGAACTCGAACCCGTACTGGAAGCCCGAACAGCCGCCTCCCTCGATGTACACACGCAGGGCCAGGTCGGGGTTGCCCTCTTCCTGGATCAGGGATTTGACCTTGGCGGCCGCCGACTCGGTGAAGTTCAGCGGGCGCTCCAGCGACTGGTAATCGGGCGCGGCAACCGGGGTGGCGCCGGGCAGGGAGACTAGCGTGCTCATGCTGCCAGCATGGGGGTGCCGACGGCGGCTTTCAAGCCATCGCCTCGGCCAGCTTGCGACGCGCGGCGGTATCGCCCTTGCCATCCGGGGCGTCTTCGCCTTCCGGCGCCGGCAAGGCTGCCATCGGGGCGCTGGCATGGATCAGGCGGCCGTTCAGCTGCGCGCCCGCGTTCATCTCCACCACCTGGTAATGCACGTTGCCGTTGACCCGTGCGCTGGGGGTCAGCTCGACCTTCTCGGTGGCGTGTACATCGCCGTCCAGGCGGCCGCTGATGACCACCACCTGGGCCCGGATCTCACCCTCGATCACGCCATGCTCGGCGACCGTCAGGGTCGCGCCGCTGGCGCCTTCGGCGGCGATCACCTTGCCGTGGATGCGGCCTTCCACATACAGGCCCCCGCTGAATTCCACATCACCGCGGATCACCACCTGGTTGCCGATCAGGGCATCCACCACCAGCTGGCCTTCACGGTTGGATTTGCTGCTTCCGAACATCTGCCTACTCCCCTTTGCTGGCCGGCGCACCGGCCTGTTTCCAGTCGAATACCTGGGTGGTACCCCCCGTACCACTCCCCAATGTCACCCGCACGCGTTGCGGGGTGAAGTCAGCCGGCAGCATCACGCTGCCGGTGAGCTGCTGGAAGTACCGGAACGAGTAGTCCTGTCCCGGCACCTTGCTGCGCTGGTGCAGATCATCCCAGCTGATCGTGGCTAGCTTGCCGTTCTTCACGCCTTCCACGGTGAAGCGCATCTGCCCCTGGCTGATGGCCCCGCGGTTGAGGTTCTGGGTCAGCACCGCGGTGTACTGCCAGGTGCCGGCCGCTTCCGGGCTGAACTCGATCGAATGGGTGTTCAGGCCCTTGCGCTGGCTGGTCGAGCCGACCAGCCGCTCATAGAAGGCAACATCGGCGCGCAGCCCGGCGATTTCCTCATCGCGCTCGGCCAGCGAGGACTGCACCTCGGTATTGGCGGCACGGCTGATGCGGTCGGAGGCTTCCAGCGTGGCCTGCTTCTGGCGCAACTCGGTCAGCTGTGCCTGCAGCGTCTCGGCACGCTTCTCGGCGGCCTGCAGGCGCTGGCCCTGGGCATCGCGCGGGGTGGCCATCCAGCAGCCGCCGAGCACCGCCAGCACCAGGCTGAGCAGCCAGATGCCGCCGATCACCAGCAGGCGGCGACGGTCGGCAGGCGGTTGCGGCGCGCCGGGCAGGCGGACCTGCACGCGCATGGGAGGACGGTTGGTCATGGGTGGTTTCCGGGGTATCGCAAGGGCGACACCGGTACGGCCCCTGTGGCAAACGACGGGCTAGTGTATGACAGGACGGGTGGGTTTCCTGCGCAGCGGCCGGCCACGGTCTGTGGCGTTCAGGCACGCCATCGTCGATAGTGTGGCCCCCTGCACAGTTCCGTCGCCGGAGCATCGCCATGACCGAGGCCCACCTGTTCGTGATCGGCATCCTGCTGGCCTGGCTGGCCGGTATCCGCGTCTACCTCACCGTGTTCGGTGTCGGCCTGGCCGGGCTGCTTGGCTGGGTCGATCTGCCCCCCGCCCTGCAGGCCACCGAATCATGGTGGGTGCTGGGCACCTCGGCGGCGCTGGCGGTGACCGAGTTCTTCGCCGACAAGATCCCTGGCGTGGATTCGGTGTGGGACCTGGTGCAGACGCTCGCGCGCGTACCCGCCGGCGCATTCCTTGCGGCGGCCACGCTGTCGCCGGATGGCCAGCTGGGCACCGGTGCGCTCGCCGCCGGTGCCGGCGTCGCCCTGGCCAGCCATGGCCTGAAGGCCGGTACCCGCGCCCTGCTCAACACCTCGCCGGAACCGGCCAGCAACTGGGTCGCCTCTGCGGCCGAAGACACCGTCGTGATCGGTGGCCTGGCCCTCGCGCTGGCACACCCGTGGATCGCGCTGATCGTGGTGCTGGCCTGCAGCCTGGCCGGTGCGCTGCTGGTGTGGCTGGTCTGGCGCGCCCTGTGGAAGGGTGTGCGCTGGCTGGCGCGCGGTGCATCGGCAGCACCGCCAGGGCACACCGGTACCGGCTGAGCGCCGGGCTTGTCGCATAATGGACGCGAACACCAGGAGCACCGATGGCCGCAAACGAATCCCCCGCGGGCGCCCGCCCGGGACGCGCTGAAACCCCTCCGGCCGACCATTGGCAACGCTGGGCCCCCGAGACGGCACCTCCGGCCGTGGACCCGCCGATGGCGGCGACCCCATCTCCTGTCGCGGCCGATGCGTCTACGCCGGCCAACAGCGCGCCGCCGCCGCTGCCCGGCCCGATCGCACTGGCCGACGCCGGCAACAACGATCTGGCCCCGTCGCCATCGGACTCGCCCTACCGCGTGCTGATCGTTGAGGACGATCGCGCGCAGGCCCTGTTCGCGCAGAGCGTGCTGCACGGCGCCGGCATGCAGGCGATCGTCCACAACGATGCCGATGCCGCGCTGCAGGCCATCAAGGAGCACCGCCCCGACCTGATCCTGATGGATCTTCATCTGCCCGGCCTGGACGGCATGCGCCTGACCGCGCTGATCCGCCAGCAGCCCGGCCTGCAGCTGCTTCCGATCGTGTTTCTCAGCGGTGATCCGGATCCGGAGCGCCAGTTCGAAGTCCTCGACAGCGGCGCGGACGACTACCTGAGCAAGCCGATCCGGCCCCGCCACCTGATCGCAGCGGTGGCCAACCGCATCCGCCGCGCACGAGCCCAGGCCGCGACCCTGCCCGGCGCCACCGGCGCACCGGCCACCAGCAATCCGGAAACCGGCCTGCCGACGCGCCACCACGTGCTGCAGCAGCTCAACACCGCACTCGCCCACCGCGATCAGGGCGGCGTGTTCTTCATCGAAGTGGCCAGCGCGCTGGGCCTGCGCGAACGCTATGGCTATGCCGCGTTTGAACGGCTGATGGTGCAGGCCGGGCAGCGCCTGGCCGAAGCCGGCCATCCGCACCTGCTGGCACGCCTGAACGACAACAGCTTCCTGCTGCTGGCCCGCAGCGCCGACGAGGACGCCCTTGAAAGCATCGCTGCCAGCCTGCGCGAGCAGCTGTCGGCACGTGCCTTCGTGATCCGCGACGACGAATCCGTGCACCTGCGCGGCGTAGTCGGCTATGCACCGCTGTCGCCGGGCTTCGACGATGCCAACAGCGCGTTGGAAGCCGTCGAGCGCACCACCCTGCAGGCGCGCCTGCTCAGCGCCGGGGTGGCCGGCCATGTGCACCGCCAGGCAGTCACCGAACAGGAACACCTGGCGCTGCTGGAAGGACAGCTGGAACTGGCCTATCAGCCGATCGTCGCTGTTGCCGGCGGCAACACCGCGCAGTACCAGTTGCTGTTGCGCCTTCGCCAGGCCGACGGCACCGTGCTGGCGGCCGGGCAGGTGATCCCGGCCGCGGAAGCCGCAGGCCGCATCGCCGATCTCGACCAGCAGGTGATGGATCACGCGCTGGGGCTGCTGGACCTGTACCGCCACGCGACGCAGCCACTGAACCTGTTCGTCTCGCAGTCGCTGCGCACCCTGCAGCGCGACGCCTTCGCCGACTGGCTGCTGGAATCACTGCAGCAGCGCGACCTGCCGGGCAGTGCACTGGTGATCGACGTGCGCCTGCCGGACGCACTGATCCACACCGTGCCGCTGCAGCAGTTCTGCCAGCGCATGGCCAGTGCCGGGGTGCGCTTCTGCCTGAGCCAGTTCGAACCCAGCGGCGAGGCCGATGCCCTGCTGAACCAGCTGCCGCTGTCGTTCGTGCGCATGGCTGCGCGCTTTTCCAGCAGCCATGCCAATCCGGCCACGCGCGAGGAGCTGCGCAAGGCGATCGATCAGGCCCATGCCGCCGGGCTGCAGATCATCGGCCAGCAGATCGAGGATCCGCAGGCTGCGGCGGCGATGTGGGTCGGCGGCGTCGACTACATCCAGGGCAACATGGTGCAGTCGGCCGGCAGCGACCTGAACTTCGACTTCCACAACGCGGTGCTCTGACGTGCCACTGTGGGGCGTGCTGCTGGTTGCTCTTGCCGCGGCCACCATCGCGCTGATGGTGCTGGGCCTGCGGCTTCGCGCGCGCGACCGTGCGCTGGCGCAGTTGCAGCGCACGCACGGCGCGCTGGCCGCTGAACGGGACCAGCTACGCCATACCACTGAACGCCAGGGCCAGCTGGAACAACAGCTGCTGCAGGCCAAGCAGGCCGCCGAGGCGGCCGTGCTGGCCAAGGGCGAGTTCCTGGCCACGATGAGCCACGAGATCCGCACCCCGCTCAATGGCATCCTGCCGATGCTGGAGCTGATCGCACGCGGGCCACTGGGCGAGGACCAGCGGCAGATGCTGGCCACCGCCTCGGCCAGCTCGCAGCAGCTGCTGCGCATCGTCGACGACATCCTCGACTACTCCCGGCTGGAAGCACAGGCACTGGAGCTGGAAATCACCAGCTTCAACCTGCGCGATCTGCTCGATGGCGTGGTGCAGCTGATGCAGCGTGCCGCCGACGCCAAGGGCCTGGCACTGGGCCTGCAGCTGGACCCATCGGTGCGCCTGCCGGTGCGCGGCGACCCGGTGCGCCTGCGCCAGGTGCTGAGCAACCTGCTGGCCAATGCGATCAAGTTCACCGCCCGCGGCCAGGTGCAGCTGCGCGTGCTGCGCCTGGGCGAAAGTGCCGCGCAGCACCAGCTGCGCTTCGAGATCATCGATACCGGCATCGGCATCGACGACACGCTGCAGGCACGCCTGTTCCAGTCCTTCAGCCAGGCCGACGCATCCACCACGCGCATCTACGGCGGCACCGGCCTGGGCCTGGCCATCTGCAAGCGCATCATCGACCTGATGCACGGGCGTATCGGTGTGCAGTCCACGCCCGGCCAGGGTGCTACGTTCTGGTTCGAGATCCCGCTGCTGAAGGTTCCTGGCGACCTGCCGGCGATGGCGCGTACGCCGGCACCGCTGCTGCTGTTCAGTGCCGATGCAACGCTGCAGGCCCGCATCGAGCGCGTCGCCGCCCACCATGGGCTGCAGGTGCAGCTGCTGGCGCAACTGGACAGCGTGGTCGAACGCCTGCGCGCTCCCGCGCGGCCCGGAAAACCGGCACCAGCCTGGCTGCTGGTCGATGCGCGCGCACGCCGCAACGGCGAGGCCACGCTGCAGCTTGCACTGGGGGAACGCGGCGACGACGATGCACTGCAGGTACTGTGGCTGCAGGAGGATGCGATTGCGCAACGCCCGCGCCAGCACCGGCTGCCCTCCCACTTCGACGACGCCGCCCTGCATGCACTGCTGGCGGCACCGGTCGCCTCTGCCCGCCCCGCTGCGCTGCTGGCCAGCGCGGAACACGAGCAACCGGCTGCCACGCTGCCGCCGCTGCATCTGCGCGTGCTGGTGGTGGAGGACAATACGGTGAACCGGATGGTGGCCGAGCAGCTGCTGCGGGTGTTCCAGTGCGAGGTGCGCAACGCCGCCGATGGCGAACAGGCGCTGGCCGCCCTCCGCGAAGGCGGGCTGGACATCGTGCTGATGGATTGCCAGATGCCGGTGCTGGACGGCTACGCCGCCACGCGCCGCTGGCGCGCCGAAGAAGCGGAAACCGGGCATGCGCGACTGCCGATCATCGCGATGACCGCCAATGCGATGGCCGGCGACCGCGAGCGCTGCCTGCAGGCCGGCATGGACGATTACCTGTCCAAGCCGATCGCGCGCGCCACGCTGCATGCGCTGCTGCAGCGCTGGGGTGGCGATAAAGCCGCATCACCTGCACGGCCTTCTGTAGAGCCGGGCCAGGCCCGGCTGACGGCCAACAGCAGTCACGCTCCCTCAGCCGAGCACGGCTCGGCTCTACAGGACGATGACAGCCGAGTCGGCTCCAGGCCACAGCCGGTGCTCGACCGCGATGTGCTGGATGAACTGCACGCGGTGATCGGCGATGCTGCCACCCAGATCGTCACGGTATTCCTTGAAGATGCGCCGGCGATGGTGCAGCAGTTGCAGCTGGCCGCGCGGAACAGCGATGAATCGCGCCTGCAGGCCGTCGCGCACAGCCTGAAATCATCAAGCGCGAACGTGGGGGCGTTGTCGCTGTCGGCGATCGCGCAGCGGATCGAGCACGAGGCCCGTAGTGGCAGCCTGCAGCGCCCCGCAGTGGCGGTGGCGCTGCTGGTTGCGGAATTCGCCCGGGCGCGCGTTGCACTGACGGGCTACCTGGCACAGCATCGCGCCGGCCAGGACCGCTGATTCACTCTTCCAGCTTGCTCAGCAGGTACTTCGGCTCGCCGATGCGCTCGATCAGGTCGAGCTGGGTTTCCAGCCAGTCGATGTGTTCTTCCTCCGAGTCGAGGATCTTCACGAACAGCTGGCGGCTGACATAGTCGCCGACCGAATCGGAATAGGCCACCGCCTCGCGCAGGGTGACCACGCCATCGCGTTCCAGCGACAGGTCGCACTGCAGGATTTCGGTCGGGTTCTCGCCGATGCGCAGCTTGCCCAGCGCCTGGAAGTTCGGCAGGCCTTCGAGGAACAGGATGCGGTCGGCGAGCATGTCGGCATGCTTCATCTCGTCGATCGATTCCTTGTACTCGTGTTCGGCCAGTTCCTTGATGCCCCAGTTCTTCAGCATCTTGGCGTGCAGGAAGTACTGGTTGATCGCGGTCAACTCGTTGTAGAGGACCTTGTTGAGGAATTCGATGACCTTGGTGTCGCCCTTCATGGGGTTGCTCCTGCACGCTGAAAACGCAGGCACTTTAACGCCTTGCGCGCGGTGGTGAAGGAACGCGAATCGTGCGCATTGGCCTGCGCGGCTGCAGGTGAAGGACGCGAAAGCGCGGCGTCAACAGGCCGCGAGGAAACGATCAGGCGACCTGGGCGAGGCCCAATACCGGCAGCGGCAGATCGTGCGTCGCGCGTGCCTTGGCCAGCAGGTCGCCGGCCATGTCCAGGCACGAACCGCAGGTGGCACCGCAACCGGTACGCATGGTCAGTTCGGCCACCGTGCTGACGCCATGGCTGGCGGCTTCGCGGATCTGGTGGTCGGTGACTCCGTTGCAGATGCAGACGTACACAGGCGGGAACCGGGCTGGCAGGCCAGAAGCGGCCTGTTGCGTATTCCAATGGAAACGAGAATGGTTGTCAATCAGAGACCTGAACCATTCTCGATACCGTTCAGAGTCGGATTGACCGGCCCGCCGGACAGCCAAGTCCTGCTGGAGACAGCCGGCGGGTACGCGTTGTGGCGGATCGGCCGGCAGCCTGCGTGGCCTCCCACTCAAACCGCCCCGGACTCCCCCTTGGCCTTGCGCGGCCAGTAGCCGCCGCGCTTGGGCGTGCGCTTCCGGGGCCTGTCGTGGCCGGCTGCGTGGCCCGGCATCCAGGCCTCGGCGGCACTCTTGGGCATGGCGCTGACGCCCTGCCCGGCCACCCCACGCGCCAACGGCGCCAGGTGTCGCAGCGCGCGCGCATAGACGCCACGCTTGAACATCACCACATGCTCCACCGGGTACCAGAAGTCCACCCACCGCCAGTGGTCGAACTCGGGCGAGTCGGTATGGTCCAGCTGCACATGCGATTCATCGCCGGTCAGGCGCAGCAGGAACCAGACCTGCTTCTGCCCGATGCAGACCTGCCGCTCATTGCGGCGGATGGCCCGCGCCGGCAGCTTGTAGCGCAGCCAGCCGGGCGTCGCCCCGAGCACTTCCACGTGCTCAGGCAGCAGGCCGGTCTCTTCCTGCAGTTCACGATACATGGCCTCGACAGGCGTCTCGTCGGTGTTCATGCCACCCTGCGGGAACTGCCAGCCGTCCCGGCGCACGCGTCGTGCCCAGAACACCTGGCCGTCCTGCCGCATCAGCACGATGCCGACGTTCGGTCGATAGCCGTCCGGATCGATCACGATGCGGACTCCTAAGAAAATCTACTGGTCGGGACTATCCCATGCCCTCTGTCGGCCCACAAGCACGGCACAAAAGTGTTGACAGGGCCGATACACATCCGCAGAATAGCGGGCTCACCAAGGCTATGTAGCTCAGCCGGTTAGAGCACAGCACTCATAATGCTGGGGTCGGTGGTTCGAGTCCACCCATAGCCACCACATTGAAAATCAAGTTGTTTTTCAGTGTGGAAAGTGAGAAAATAGTTGCACGTTTTGCCCCGTCGCCAAGCGGTAAGGCACCTGACTCTGACTCAGGCATTCGGTGGTTCGAATCCATCCGGGGCAGCCAAATTAAAAGCAAAAGGCCAGATCGAAAGATCTGGCCTTTTGCTTTTAATTTGGTCACGCATTCCACCTTATCCCCGCGCCTGTCGGCGCGCCCCCTTGAACAACAAGGGGGCTGTTCTCCAGAGAGAGGCCCGGGGTCGGATCCTTTTCCAAAGGAAAAGGCTCTGACCCCACCCCTCCCGAGATGCGGAACCACGGGTAGTGCCGGCCGCTGGCCGGCAACCAGGAAATCCATGACCCCAGAACGACAAAAGCCCGGCCGAAGCCGGGCTTTTGCTTTCCCATCCAGCGGGCTCCCGAAGGAGCCCAACCAGGCGCGGTAGATCAGCGCTTGGAGAACTGGGTGGCGCGGCGGGCCTTGTGCAGACCAACCTTCTTACGCTCGACTTCACGGGCGTCACGGGTCATGAAGCCGGCCTTGCGCAGCTCGGACTTCAGGGTTTCGTCGTACTCGACCAGAGCACGGGCGATGCCCAGACGGATCGCACCGGCCTGGCCGGTGGTGCCGCCGCCAGCGGCGGTGACCAGGATGTCGAAGCTTTCGGTGTTCTTGGTCAGCTCGAGCGGCTGGCGCACGATCATGCGCGCGGTCTCACGACCAAAGAACTCGTCCAGCGGACGACCGTTGACGGTGATGTTGCCCGAACCCTTGCGCAGGAACACGCGAGCGGTGGAGGACTTGCGGCGGCCAGTGCCGTAGTTTTGAGTGATAGCCATGATTAGATATCCAGAACCTGCGGCTGCTGTGCGGCGTGCGGATGCTCAGTGCCGGCGTAGACCTTGAGCTTGCGGTACATCTGGCGACCCAGCGGGCCCTTCGGCAGCATGCCCTTGACGGCGATCTCGATCACGCGCTCCGGGTGGCGCTCCAGCGCCTGGGCCAGGGACTCGGTCTTCAGGTTGCCGATGTAACCGGTGAAACGGTGATACATCTTGTCCTGCAGCTTCTTGCCGGTGACGGCAATCTTTTCTGCATTGATGACGACCAGGTAGTCGCCGGTATCAACGTGCGGGGTGTAGACCGGCTTGTGCTTGCCACGCAGACGGCGGGCCAGCTCGGTGGCGAGACGGCCCAGGGTCTTGCCCTCGGCGTCGACGAGGTACCAGTCGCGCTGGACGGTCTCGTTCTTGGCAGTGAAAGTGCTCATGAAGAACTCTATGTTAGGTCGGGCTCATTGCGGCGAACGGCTCGCCGGAACTCTGCCACGCGTTGTGAAAGGTGAAGCGTAAGAGGCGGGATTGTACGCAGGTCCAGCCCCCGGCGCAAGCCCGTCATGCCCTGGGTTGGCAGGGGGCCGGAGCCGGGGGAGAATCGAGGGGTCTTCCGTCCCGCCGCGTACCGCCATGACCGTGCTCCGCCAGACCACACCGCTGGACCACCTGCTGACCGAAGCGCAGCGCGCCCTGGACACGGTGTTCGGCAACCCGCCGGCGGCCCGCCCCTACCCGGCCGCGGACACCAACGAGCCGGGCATGGACAACGCTGAACGCCGCCACGCGGCCGGGCTGATGCGGATCAACCACGTCGGCGAAGTCTGCGCACAGGGCCTGTATTTCGGCCAGGCCGCCGTGGCCCGCGACCCTGCCACGCGTGAACACCTGCTGGAAGCGGCCCAGGAAGAGACCGACCACCTGGCCTGGTGCGCTACCCGGCTGGCCGAACTGGACAGCCGCCCGAGCCTGTTCAACCCGCTGTGGTACGCCGGCAGCTACACCATCGGCACCCTGGCCGGGTTGCGCGGCGACGGCTGGAACCTGGGCTTCGTGGTCGAGACCGAGCGCCAGGTGGAAGCCCATCTGGACGAGCACCTGGTCGACCTGCCGGCCGGCGACCTGCGCAGCCGTGCGGTCATCCAGGTGATGAAGGAAGACGAAGCCCGCCATGCGGAGCACGCCGAGCAGGCCGGCGCACGCCGCCTGCCGTTCCCGATCCCGGGCGTGATGGCGCTGGCCTCCAGGGTGATGAAGACCATCGCCTACCGCATTTGAAGGGTCGCCCGCACCAACGGTGCGGGCCTACCAGGAGGTGCGGGGGGCGACGGTGGGGCCCGACCGTTGGTCGGGCCATCCATCAGTTGGGCGACACCAGCTTCAAGCCGATCACGCCGGCCACGATCAGGCCCACGCAGGCCAGACGGGCCGGCGACGCACTGTCATTGAACAGGTAGATGCCGAGCACAGCCACGCCCATGGCACCGATGCCGGTCCAGATCGCATAGGCGGTGCCGACCGGGATGCTCTTCATCGCCTGGCTCATCAGGTACAGGCTGATCAGGGCCGATACCACCGTGGCAACGGTGGGCAGGGGTTTGCTGAAGCCTTCGGAGTACTTCATTCCGAGGGCGAAACCGATCTCGAACAGGCCGGCCAGCAGCAGGTAGATCCAGGGCATGGGTGGGGGCTCCTTACCTTTTTTGACAAAAACGAAACGGCCCGGTGTTTTCACACCGGGCCGTGGGTCGGTACATCACCGTGGAACTGTAACGCGTGCGGGGCACTGGTTCCACGGGGCGGGTCGTCCCGCCTGGGTGGCGATGCCTGCGGGCATCGCACATGGGGCTTACTCGGACAGGTTCCGGCCGTGGAACAGCTCTTCGATCTCGCGCTTGAGCAGCGCTTCGATCTTCATGCGTTCCTTGAACGACAGGTTCTTGGCCTTTTCCTCGAACAGGTACTGGTCCAGGTCGAAGTCCTTCAGGTGCATCTTCGTGTGGAAGATGTTCTCCTGGTAGACGTTGACGTCGAACATCTCGTAACGCGACTTGATGTTCTTGGCCAGGAAGTTCTGGATCGAGTTGATCTTGTGGTCGATGAAGTGCTTCTTGCCCTTCACATCGCGGGTGAAGCCACGGACGCGGTAGTCCATGATCACGATGTCCGACTCGAGGCTCTCGATCAGGTAATTCAGGGCCTTCAGCGGGGAAATGACGCCACAGGTGGCCACGTCGATGTCCGCGCGGAACGTGGCGATACCTTCCTGCGGATGGGTTTCCGGGTAGGTATGGACCGTGATGTGGCTCTTGTCCATGTGCGCGACCACGGCGTCGGAGATCAGCTCCTTGCCGGCCAGCTTCTTGTCGATCACCGGTTCTTCGGAGATCAGGATGGTCACCGAGGCACCCTGCGGATCGTAGTCCTGGCGGGCCACGTTCAGGATGTTGGCGCCGATGATCTCGGCGACATCGGTCAAGATCTGAGTCAGCCTGTCGGCGTTGTACTCTTCATCGATGTATTCAATGTAACGCTGACGCTCCTCTTCGGTGCGCGCGTAACACACGTCATAGATGTTGAAGCTCAGCGCCTTGGTGAGGTTGTTGAAACCCTGCAGCCTCAGGCGAGGCAACGGCTTGACCACGGCGGTCGATTCCTGTGTAAGAAGGGAAAGGGGGAATTATGGGGCAAACTGCCCCCGGGGGGAACGTGAAGACGCAAGAGTTCTGGCACACTGTTTGCCCTTAACAATTGCGCTGGTTAAGCTCCGCTATCGACCCCGTGAATCCGTTCATGCGCAGAGGGAGCGCCCCTATCGTGTCAACCGTGCGCCTAGCTAGCAGTCCACTGGCCCTGGATATCGCCACAATCGATCGTTTCCTGGCGCACAGCCACAGGCGGCGATATCCCACCCGTACCGACGTCTTCCGGCCCGGAGACCCGGCGGGAACCCTGTATTACGTCATCAGCGGCTCGGTTTCGATCATGGCCGAGGAAGATGACGATCGCGAGCTTGTGCTGGGCTACTTCGGTGCCGGCGAGTTCGTCGGCGAGATGGGCCTGTTCGTCGAATCGGACCGCCGGGAGGTGATCCTGCGCACCCGTACCGCCTGCGAGCTGGCTGAAATCAGCTACGAGCGCCTGCATCAGCTGTTCCTCGGCCCGCTGTCGGCCGATGCCCCGCGCCTGCTGTACGCGCTGGGCCAGCAGATTTCCAAGCGCCTGCTCGACACCAGCCGCAAGGCCAGCCGCCTGGCATTCCTGGACGTTACCGACCGGATCGTGCGCACCCTGCACGACCTGGCGCAGGAACCGGAAGCGATGAGCCACCCGCAGGGCAGCCAGCTGCGCGTCTCGCGACAGGAACTGGCGCGACTGGTCGGCTGCTCGCGCGAAATGGCCGGCCGCGTGTTGAAGAAGCTGCAGACCGACGGCCTGCTGCATGCCCGCGGCAAGACCGTGGTGCTGTACGGCACCCGTTGATTGCCAGGCAACCCAACGCTGCGGCCATCCTGATAGAGCCGAGCCGACGCTCGGCTGATGCAGCCCGAAGGCAGCCGAGCAGGGGCTCGGCTCTACACGGCCCCTGCGCGGCCCGCTGGGCTAGGCTCGATGCATGGAGCTGAGCAGCGAATTCTGGTGGTTCATCCTCATCGGCCTGGGCGCACAGCTGGTGGACGGTGCATTGGGCATGGCGTTCGGCCTGGTGTCCTCGTCGGTGATGCTGAGCATGGGCCTGCCCCCGGCACAGGTCAGCGCCAGCATCCACACCGCTGAAGTGTTCACCACTGGCGCCTCGGGGGTGTCGCACCTCGCAGCCGGAAATGTCGATAAACGCCTGTTCCTGCGCCTGGCCCTGCCCGGCGCAGTGGGCGGTGCCGTGGGCGCGTACGTGCTCACGCAGATCCCGGGCGAGATCATCCGGCCACTGATCTACCTGTACCTGCTGGTGCTGGCGATCATCATCCTGGCCCGCGCCGCTGGGCGCTGGATGCCCAAGGGCGAGATCCGCCGGGTGCCGGTGCTGGGCTTCTTCGCCGGCCTGCTCGACGCCAGCGGCGGCGGTGGCTGGGGGCCGATCGCGACGTCCACCCTGCTCGCCCGCGGCGGCCAGGCGCGCACCACCATCGGAACAGTCAACGCAGCCGAGTTCGTGGTCACGTTGACGGTGTCAGCGACCTTCCTGATGTCGATGGGCGTGCAGCATCTGCAGATCGTCGCCGGCCTGCTGATCGGCGGCATGATGGCCGCGCCGGTGGCGGCGATCCTGGTCAAGCGGGTGAAGGAGCGCTGGGTGCTGGTGGCCGTCGGCGTGCTGGTGCTGGGCATCAGCCTGTTCCAGATCGGGCATGCGGTGTACGGGTACCTGGGGCGCTGAGCGCCTGCCGGCCAGCGGCCCGGCGCTGGCTGCACGGGATTCGGTAGTGCCGGCCGCTGGCTGGCAACCCCGCAGGCCCTTCCGCAGATCATGACGTTGCCGGCCAGCGGCCGGCACTATCGGGTCGCAGCCCGGCACTCCGTCATCCCATCCCCGGCGGACTCCGCGCGTTACGCCTTGTCGCCGCCGCGATCCACGCATCCCCAGTTGAGGATGCGGGTGCCGACTGGCAGCACGCGGCGGAAGAACGCCACCCGCCCCGGCTTCGGGTTCACCACCACTGGCGCCTTGGCCGCCAGCAGCAGCGGCAGGTCGGCGGTGCTGTCGGAATAGGCGATATCGATGTCGCCATAGCCGCGCTCGCGCAGCATGCGCATCTTCTCTTCGTTGTGGCAGTGCCGGGTCGGGCCAACACCGCCCAGCCGCGGGCCGACCTCGGTGCCGATCACCGGCACGTCCTGATGGGCGACGAACGCCAGGATCGCCCGTGCCAGCTCCGGCGGCGCGCCGGTGGCGACCACCACGCGATCGCCCTTGGCGCGGTGCGCGGCGAACACCTCCAGCGCCTGCGGCAGCAGCTTGGCGCGCATCTGCGCCTGGTTGCGCAGCACGTAGGCATCGATGACCTTGTTGAAATCGCGCGCACGATGCAGGCCGAAGCTGCCGATCCACACGTAGACCGAAATGCCCGCGCGACGGGTCGGCAGCATCGCCACCATCGGCCCGGCAATCGGCGTGACCAGCAGCGCCGCCAGCATGCGCAACGGGTTGCGCTTGATCAGCGAGGCGAACAGGTGGGTACCCGAATCGCCGTCGTAGAGGGTGTGGTCGAAGTCGAAGACCACCAGCGGCGCATCCTCGCGCGGCGTCGGATAGTGCGTTGTCATGTTGCGAAGAATAGCTGACGCAGGCCCTCGCCCGGCTCTTCCACGCGCATGAAGGCCTCGCCGACCAGGAAGGCATGGATGCCTGCATCGCGCATCAGCGCCACGTCCTGCGGGCCGAGGATGCCACTCTCGGTGACCAGCAGGCGGTCACGCGGCACCGCATGCTGCATGTCCAGCGTGGTCTGCAGCGACACCTCGAAGGTGCGCAGGTTGCGGTTGTTGATGCCGATCATCGGCGCCGGCACCTGCAGCGCACGCTCCAGTTCATCGATGTCGTGCACTTCCACCAGCACGTCCATGCCCAACGACAACGCCAGTTCGGACAGCGTGGCCAGCTGGGTGTCGTCCAGCGCGGCGACGATCAGCAGGATGCAGTCGGCGCCCAGCACGCGCGCCTCGTACACCTGGTAGGCGTCGATGACGAAATCCTTGCGCAGCACCGGCAGCGTGCAGGCTTCGCGGGCCTGCTGCAGATAGGCGTCGGCGCCCTGGAAGAAGTCCACATCGGTCAGCACCGACAGGCAGCTGGCGCCACCGAATTCGTAGCTGACGGCGATGTCGGCCGGGCGGAAATCCGGGCGGATGACGCCCTTGGACGGGCTGGCCTTCTTCACCTCGGCGATCACCGCCGGGTCGCCGTTGGCCACGGCCGCCTGCAGCGCGCGCACGAAGCCGCGTACCGGCGGGGCGCTGGCCACGGCGGCCTGAAGCGCCTCGAGCGGGCGCTGGGCGCGGCGCTGGGCCACTTCTTCGGCCTTGCGGGCCAGGATCGTCTGCAGGATGTCGCTCATCGTCTTCGATTCGGTGCGGGGGCGCTGAGGACGGCCATTATCGGCCATCGACGGGGTCAGGCTGAACCGCGCGCTCAGGCAACCAGCGCGCGGGTGGTCTCCACATACTGCTGCAGGCGCTGGCGGGCGCTGCCATTGGCGATGGCGGCACGGGCGCGGGCCAGGCCGTCGCCGATGTCGCTGGCCACGCCGGCCACGTACAGCGCGGCGCCGGCATTGAGCGCGACGATGTCCAGCGCCGGGCCGGGCTCGTTGTCCAGCACCGCGCGCAGCATCTGGATGGACTGCTCCGGGCTGTCCACGCGCAGATTGCGGCTGGCCGACATGGGGATGCCGAAGTCCTCCGGGTGGATCTCGTACTCGCGCACCTTGCCGTCGCGCAGCTCGCCCACCAGGGTGCCGGCACCCAACGAGATCTCGTCCATGTTGTCGCGGCCCCAGACCACCATGGCGCGCTCGGTGCCCAGTTCGCGCAGCACGCGCGCCTGGATACCCACCAGATCGGGATGGAACACGCCCATCAGCACCGACGGGGCGCTGGCGGGGTTGGTCAGCGGACCGAGGATATTGAAGATGGTGCGCACCCCCATCTCGCGCCGGACCGGCGCGACGACCTTCATCGACGGATGATGGATCGGCGCGAACATGAAGCCGATGCCGGTCTGCTCGATCGCTGCGGCCACCTGCGCTGGCTGCAGCTCGATGGCCGCGCCCAGTGCTTCCACCGCATCGGCGCTGCCGGACTTGGACGACACGCTGCGGTTGCCATGCTTGGCCACGCGCGCACCGGCTGCGGCGGTGACGAACATCGCGCAGGTGGAGATGTTGAAGGTGTGCGAGCCATCGCCACCGGTGCCGACGATGTCGACCAGGTGGGTGCTGTCGGCCACCGGCACCGCCAGCGCGAATTCGCGCATGACCGTGGCGGCGGCGGCGATCTCGTCGATGGTTTCCTTCTTCACGCGCAGGCCGGTGAGGATCGCAGCGGTCATCATCGGCGAGACGTCGCCGCGCATGATCTGCCGCATCAGGTCGACCATTTCGTCGAAGAAGATTTCGCGGTGCTCGATGGTGCGTTGCAGGGCTTCCTGGGGGGAGAAGCTCATGGGAATGCTCCTTGGATCAGGCCGCCGGGCGCTGCAGGAAATTGCGCAGCAGGGCGTGGCCGTGTTCGGTGAGGATGGACTCGGGGTGGAACTGCACGCCTTCCACCGGGAACTGGCGGTGGCGCAGGCCCATGATCTCTTCGATCGAGCCGTCCTCGTTCTCGGTCCAGGCGGTCACTTCCAGGCAGTCCGGCAGGCTGCTCTTGTCAACCACCAGCGAGTGGTAGCGGGTGGCCTGGTAGCGGTCCGGCAGGCCGGCGAACACGCCCTTGCCTTCATGGCGGATCGGCGAGGTCTTGCCGTGCATGATGTTGCCGGCGCGGATGACGGTGCCGCCGTAGACCTGGCCGATGCCCTGGTGGCCCAGGCACACGCCGAGGATCGGCGTGGTCGGGCCCAGGCGCTGGATCAGCTCCAGCGACACGCCCGCTTCGTTGGGCGTGCACGGGCCGGGCGAAATGACAATGCGCTCGGGCTTCTGCGCGGCGATCTCGTCCACGCTCATCGCATCGTTGCGCACCACCTTCACTTCGGCGCCCAGCGTCTGCAGGTACTGCACGAGGTTGTAGGTGAAGCTGTCGTAGTTGTCGATCATCCACAACATGGTCAGGTTCCGTCGCTTATCAGGAAAATGGCGTACACGTTTTCGGTGTAGGTGATGGGGCCGGCTTCCACCGACTCGCGCAGGCGCGAGCCCGTGGTCTCGATGCTGTTCATCGGTGCCTCGGGCGAGGGCGGCGAGGGCGGCGTCACCATGTCGTCGCTTCTGGGCCAATTGCCCGCCTGCACGCCATAGGCAAAGTTCGGCGCCACATCGGAAATGCTGTACAGCCCGCGCAGCTGGGTGCCGTAGGCCTCGGCCAGGCCCTGCGCAGACTGGCGGGTCTGGGCCGCCGCCTCGCCCTTGAGTTCGCGGCGCAGCGCCACTTCGCCCGAGTACATCGGCGCCACGCTGCTGACCTGCAGGTTCTCGTTGGCCTTCAGCGCCCCCAGCACGTCCTGCATCTGCTGGACGCTGGCGAAGCTGGCGCGCAGCTGGCGTGACACGCGGGTGCCGATGAAAACCTGCCGGTTCTGCTCATAACGCGAGGCAGGACCAATCCGCAGGTTGTCCGCGCGCACGCTGCCTTCCACCGCCTTGTGCTGCTTGAACAGTGCCAGCACGCGGGCAACGTTGTCCTGCACGCGGCGGCGCGCGGCGTCGGCATCCATGTCGGTCTCTTCGATGTTCAACTGCAGGCCGAACCGGTCCGGCATCACCACGCGACGCGCCTCGCCCTTCACCAGCAGGTGCGGCTGCGACGGAATGGTATTGGCCTGCGCCCACGCAGACGGGGCCATCGTGGCCAGCAGTGACGACCACAGCAATGCGCTCAGCAGCTTCATGCGGTACTCCTTGTCTTGAATGGGAACAGCGGACGGTGCCGCGGCGCAGGCCACGGCACGGGGAGGATCACAGGCCCTTGGCGGCCTGGGCGACGGCGCGGAACAGCGCGCGGCCCTTGTTCATCGTCTCGTCCCATTCCTTGTCCGGGTCCGAGTCGTAGACGATGCCGGCGCCGGCCTGCACGTACAGGCGGCCATCCTTGATCACCGCGGTGCGGATCGCGATCGCGGTATCGGCATCGCCGTGCCAGCCGATGTAGCCGATGCTGCCGGCGTACACATTGCGCTTGATCGGTTCCAGTTCGCGGATCACTTCCAGCGCGCGGATCTTCGGCGCGCCGCTGACCGTGCCGGCGGGGAAGGTGGCACGCAGCACGTCGGCGTAGCTCAGGCCCGGCTGCAGCTGCCCGGTCACTTCGCTGACGATGTGCATGACGTGGCTGTAGCGTTCGATCACGAACTGCTCGCCCACTTCCACGGTGCCGGCCTTCGAGACACGGCCGGCATCGTTGCGGCCGAGGTCGATCAGCATCAGGTGCTCGGCGCGCTCCTTCGGATCGGCCAGCAGCTCGGCTTCCAGCGCCAGGTCCTGCTCGGGCGTGGCACCACGCGGGCGGGTGCCGGCGATCGGGCGCACGGTGACTTCGCCATCCTGAAGGCGCACCAGGATTTCCGGCGATGAACCGACCACCTGCAGGTCGCCGACATCCAGGAAATACATGTACGGCGACGGGTTCAGTGCACGCAGCGCGCGGTACACATCCACCGGGCGCGCCTTGAACGGCACGCTCAGGCGCTGGCTGAGCACCACCTGGAAGATGTCACCGGCGCGGATGTATTCCTTGCTGCGCTGGACCGCATCGACGAAGCCTTCGCGGGTGAAACCGGAGACGAAGTCGGACTCGTCCAGCACGTCGCTGTTGAGCGGTGAGGGATAACCGGCGCCCGGTGCACGCAGCTTGGCAGTGAGTGCATCCAGGCGCGCCTGCGCCTGGTCGAAGGCACCGTCGACACGCGGGTCGGCGTGCACGATCAGGTACAGCCGGCCCTTGAGATTGTCGAACACCGCCAGCTCGTTGGAATCCAGCAGCAGGATGTCCGGCGTGCCCAACTCATCGCGGCCGGCCGGCGGGGCCAGGCGTGGTTCGATGTAGCCGATGCACTCGAAGCCGAACCAGCCGACCAGGCCACCGGTGAAGCCCGGCAGGCCTTCCAGCTTGGGCACCGAGTGGGCGCTGCGCAGCGCCTCGACTTCGGCGAAGGGATCGGCCACCTCGCGGGTTTCCACCACCTGGCCGTCTTCGCGCACGGTCAGCGTATGGCCGTGGAACGCATACACGCGGCGCGCCGGCAGGCCGATGATCGAGTAACGACCAAAGCGCTCGCCGCCTTCGACGGATTCAAACAGGTAGGTATTGGGGCCGTCGGCGAGCTTCAGATAGACCGAGAGCGGCGTGTCCAGGTCGGACAGCACTTCGCGGACGACGGGAATGTGGGTGTGGCCTTCAGCGGCCTGCTGCTGAAACTGAGCGTGCGAGTTCAAGACGACTTTCCTTCCGGGACACAGCGTTATGGGGGCGGACGACGGCAACGGGCCACCATCGCCACCAACGGCGTGCGGAAGAAAGAGTATGCGGGGTCGTCAGGCTGGACACCCCTTGACTGTATCGCAGCTTGCGCGGCAGGGGAACCCTGGGAAACTGAACCACGGGACGGCCGGGCCCTGCCACGGTCACCGGTGGCGGCGACCGGCGCGGGAACCGGTAGAGTCGACTGTCAGTCGACTTGCGCGCGTAGCGCGGGGTTTTACGCCGTCGGAACGAAGAGCAGTCGACTAACAGTCGACCCTACCCCTGCCCGGCCAGCAACGGGCAACCGACCGGCAGATGCATCCGCACCCGGCCCGGCACGCACTCGATGCGGAACCGGTGGGCCTGCACCGGTTCGCCGTCCAGATTGAGGGTCAGCGCCTTGGGCGCGTCGATCTGCAACCACGACAGCCGCGCCCGCGTGGCCAGCTGTTCCAGTGCGGCCTGGGTACCGGACTTCAGCATCTGGCCGAGGGTGGCGGTGACCTCGCCTTCCAGCTCCGGCAGCACGGTGACATCCAGCAGCCCATCGTCGATCAGCGCCTGCGGGCACAGCTGCTGGCCGCCACCGGCCTGGCGCCCGTTGCCGATGCCCAGCGCGATGAAGTCACCTTCCCAGGCGAAGTCCGGGCCGGACAGGCGCGCGTTGATCGGCTCGATGCGGCCGAGCTTGGCGATACCGGTAATGACGTAGGCCAGCCCACCCAGCATCTTCTTCAGCCCGGCATCGGTCTCCACGGTGACCTGCGTGCCGAAGCCGCCGCTGGCGAGATTGGCGCACCACCATTGCGTGCCATCGGCGTCCACGCGCAGAAGATCGATCGCATGCGGGGTCGCCTGCCCGATCAAGGCGAAGGCCTCCTTCGGCTCAGTGGGAATGCCGGCGGCAGTCGCGAAATCGTTGGCGGTCCCCATCGGAATCAGCGCCAGCGAAGGCAGCGCTTCTGCCGGTTCCTCACGATGGGCCAGCGTCTCGGCCACCGCGCTGAGCGTGCCATCGCCACCGGCGGCCACGATCACGTCCACGCCATGATCGATGGCCTCGGCCACGTAGCGTTCGGCGTCGCCGTCTTCCCAGGTCACCCGCACCTCCAGCTGCACGCCCTGCCCGCGCCAATGGCCAACGGCGTCGCGCAGTTCATCGTTGCCAGCCGATTTGCCGTTGAGGATCAGGCGCCAGCGCGGGGTGGTCATGCGGTACTTCCAGGAGGGGGTAGCACAGGCTAGCAATGCGCTGTTTGCCCGCGGTGAATGTCACGCAGGTGTCATTCAGTTGCTGGAGAATGGAAGGCCATAGCAGGGACGATGGATGGAGGCAGGATCAGCCTCCCACGCATGCAGCGAGGCCACGCCAGTGATTGGCGTGGCTTTTTTTTGCCCGATTCCAGGGGGAATAGATCCGCGGGGCATCACCTCGGGAACTCTGCCGGGGTGCCGCTATTGGCTCTGGAAGTGCCGTCTCTGTACCCGTAAGGTCCGCGTTTCCCCTGTTCTCACAAGCGCACCATGGAAAAGCACGCATTCTGGACGCTGATCGAGGAAGCCCGCTCTGTCGCTGAAGATTCTAGCAATATCGCCGGGCACCTTGCCGAAAGTCTTCTTAGCTACAGCCCCGAACAGATTCTGCGTTGGCACGGAATTCTCGATTGCTATCACTCCCTCTCTCGAAAGAACAAATTGTGGGCAGCGGCATACGTCATCAACGGCGGGTGCAGCGATGATGGATTCGAGTACTTTCGAGGCTGGCTGATTGCGCAGGGGAAGGAGACGTTCCTGAGGGCACTGCAGGATCCTGACAGTCTGGCCGGAGTGGATGTGGAAGCCGACGAGGCTGAAGACGAAGAGATCCTGTCGGCCGGTATGACGGCATATTTTCAGCGGATGGGACTGCAGGAGCCCGACTACGATGCATTCGACGCGGCTTTCGCCCCTTATGCATTGAGTGAGACCGATGTCGCCCAGCTTCAGGCAGACCTCCGGTATGCACCTGACATCGATAATGTCTGGGACGAAGCGTCGCTGGAGACCGTGCTTCCGAGGCTGACAGCTCGGTTCTATTGAAAGCTCATCTCCGCCGGTCGTGTCCACGCATGGCGGGGATCTGCCGAGGTCGCGGGCAGTGCGAACCAAGGTTCGCACCCACCCAACTGGGGTTTGCCCCCACGAGCCTCAACCGTTGGCGAAATCGTGCAGCGCCTGCCCCTGCAGCCGGTACACGGTCCACTCGTCCTGCGGTTTGGCACCGGCGGCGGTGTAGAACTCGATGGCCGGAGTGTTCCAGTCCAGCACCGACCATTCGAAACGGCCGCAGCCTTCGGCCACGGCCTGGCGTGCGATGTACTTCAGCAGCGCCTTGCCGGCACCCACGCCACGCTTTTCCTGGCTGACATAGAGGTCTTCCAGGTAGATGCCCTTGCGGCCCAGCCAGGTGGAATAGTTGTAGAAATACACCGCATAGCCGATCGCTTCACCATCGGCTTCGCAGATCAACGCCCGCGCCGTGGCATCGGGTCCGAACAGGCTCTCGGCGATGCCGATCTCATCGGTCTGCACCGAATGCTCGGCCCTCTCGTAGATGGCCAGCTCGCGGATGAAATGCAGGATCAGGCCAGCATCGGCCACGGTGGCCGGGCGGATGTTCAACACGGCCACCGTACTCATGGCTCAGCCCCGTGCCGCAGCGACGTTGGCGCGCATCTGCGCGATCACGTCCTGGTAGCTGGTCCTGGCGTTGAAGATGGCCGAACCGGCGACAAAGGTGTCGGCGCCCGCGGCAGCAATCTCGCCGATGTTGTCGGCCTTCACGCCGCCGTCGATCTCCAGGCGGATGTCCTTGCCGCTGGCGTCGATCATCTTGCGCACCACTTTCAGCTTGTCCAGCGCCGAGGGGATGAAGGCCTGGCCGCCGAAGCCCGGGTTGACCGACATCAGCAGCACCAGGTCCAGGTCATCCAGCACCCAGTCCAGGATGTCCACCGGGGTGGCCGGATTGAGCACGATGCCCGGCTTGCAGCCCAGCGAGCGGATCAGCTGGATGGTGCGGTGCACGTGGCGGCTGGCCTCCGGGTGGAAGCTGATGTAGGTGGCACCGGCTTCGGCGAAGTCCGGAATGATGCGGTCCACCGGCTCGACCATCAGGTGCACGTCGATCGGCGCGGTCACGCCGTGCTTGCGCAGGGCCTGGCAGACCATCGGGCCGATGGTCAGGTTCGGCACGTAGTGGTTGTCCATCACGTCGAAGTGGACCCAGTCCGCGCCGGCGGCGAGGACGTTGTCGACTTCCTCGCCGAGGCGGGCGAAGTTGGCGGACAGGATGGAGGGGGCGATGAGGCAGTTGGACATGGCCGGGGCCTTCGGAACGGGGAAAGGGTTCTCCCGCCCGCAGGCGGGACTGTGAGATCAGCGCTTGCGCAGGGTCTTGATGCGGTCGTAGGCGGCGTTGATGCGCCGCGACTTCTGCTCGGCCTGCTGCTGCAGCTCGGGGGCGGCGCCGCCCAGCTTGTCGGGGTGGTACTGGGAGATGAGCCTGCGGTAGGCGCGCTCGATCTCGGCATCGGTGGCCTCGGACGTCAGCCCCAGCTCCCGATACGGGTTCTCCTTGTTCAGGCGGAACCAGTCCGAGTCGAAGGCATGGCCGATCAACAGGCCGACCACCGCGCCGAACAGCGGATTGGGCCGGAACAGCAGGGCGCCGGCGATGAATCCGAGCAGTTTTCCGTACCAGCGCATGGCGCTCCGGGGTCGACCGACGAAATGGACGCTCATTTTACGTCACAGCGGGCCCGGACCGCTTTACACTAGGCCGCCCGCTGGTCAGCGGGCCCGCCGGGTCCGTTGGGCAGCCGTATCGACAACGCCCCAGGAGTGCCCGTGCCAACCACGCTGTTGCAATCCGATCTCCCCGGCCTGCCCTTGCGCCATCGCGGCAAGGTGCGTGATGTGTTCGATATCCCGCGCGAGCGGCTACCTGCAGGGACCCCACCGGGCGACTACCTGCTGATGGTCGCCACCGATCGCCTGTCGGCGTTCGACGTGGTGCTGCCCGACCCGATTCCGGGCAAGGGCGAGATGCTCTGCCAGGTCTCCAACTTCTGGTTCGCCAAGACCGCGCACCTGATGCCCAACCACCTGACCGGCATCGAGGTGGCCAGCGTGCTGCCCGAAGGCGTGGACCCGGCGCTGTACGCCAAGCGCGCGGTGGTCACCCGCAAGCTGAAGCCGGTGCCGGTGGAAGCGATCGCCCGCGGCTACCTGATCGGCAGCGGCTGGAAGGATTACCAGCGCACCGGCAAGGTCAGCGGCATCGACCTGCCCGACGGCCTGCGCCAGGCCGAACAGCTGCCCGAGCCGATCTTCACACCCTCGACCAAGGCCGCGGTCGGCGACCATGACGAGAACATCGATTTCGACGCGATGGTGAAGCAGGTCGGTGCGGAACTGGCCGAGCGGGTGCGCGACGCCACCCTGCGCATCTACAAGTTCGCCGCCGATTACGCCCGCGAGCGCGGCATCATCCTGGCCGACACCAAGTTCGAGTTCGGTACCGACGCCGATGGCCGGCTGTACATCATGGACGAGATGCTGACGCCGGATTCGTCGCGTTACTGGCCGGCCGACGAGTACGAAGTGGGCACCAGCCCGCCGAGCTACGACAAGCAGTTCGTGCGCGATTACCTGGAGACGCTGGACTGGGGCAAGACCGCCCCGGGTCCGAACATCCCGGCCGACATCATCGAGCGCACCCGCGCCAAGTACGCCGAGGCGCTGCAGCGCCTGGCCGGGATCAGCGTCGACTGATCCGCCTGCGCCCCCCGGCCGGAAAGGCTGGGGGGTGCGTTCGGTAGTGCCGGCCGCTGGCCGGCAACCTCATGAACTCGGCTATGCTCTGGATTGCCGGCCAACGGCCGGCACTACCGTTGTCCGAGGAAGCAACGCAGCATGCAGACATCCACCGAGCTTGCGCGGCCGATCGACCGCTATTTCGCCAGCTATTCCGACGACCATCGCAACGTGATCAACCAGCGCATCCACGTGGTGGCGGTGCCGGCGATCCTGTGGTCGGTGGTGGCCCTGCTGTGGTGCCTGCCACCGCTGATCACCTGGTTCCAGTACGGCATCTGGGCGGCGTTCGCAATGTTCAGTGCCTGGTGCTTCTACAACAAGCTGTCGCGCCCGCTGGGCATCGGCATGCTCATCCAGTTCTTCGTGTTCGGCTGCCTGTGCCGCCTGCTGGAGGCCGAGATCGGCCTGCAGGCGCTGCGCTGGTTGGCCGTGGGCGTGTTCGTGGTGGCCTGGATCGCGCAGTTCATCGGCCACAAATTCGAGGGCCGCAAGCCGAGCTTCCTGACCGACCTGACCTACCTGCTGATCGGCCCGGCCTGGGTGATGGCCAAGTTCTACCGCAAGCTCGACTGGCGCTACTGATCTGCCGGCGGCCGACAGCGGCCATCGTTTCCTGAACGAGCGGAATCCGTCACCCACACTCCACGGCGGCCCTGCCAGCCTGCGCCGGTGAATCGCCCCCACGTCCCGCCCGTCGACGGCAGCCCCTGTGCGACAGGGCCTGCGGTCTCCCTGCGTGGGCGTAGGGTGTCCCCCGAGGGCAACCGGGGAGGGACTGCAGGAACGTGATGTTGCGCCGCAGAAAAAATGAATCAGCGAACGTTACATGCAGTTGATCGCTGTTCGATGGGTTTCGGCGACATTTCGCAGCCTGTTATTCTCCCTGACCTGCTCGTGAATCATGGATTCCCTGCATGCTCCCCAGCCTGCCCCTGCTGCTGGCCCTGCCGTTCCTGATGGCAGCGGCTGTCGCGGCCTTCCCCCGTAGTTCGCGCTCGACCGCTGCCTGGCTGGCGGCACTGGCGCCGTTGGGCGGGCTGGCCATCCTCGGCTGGCTGACCCCGGCGGTGCTCGATGGCCAGGTGGTCCGCACCCTGGTTCCTTGGCTGCCACAGATCGGCCTGGACTTCACCCTGCGCCTGGACGGGCTGGCCTGGATGTTCGCCGGGCTGGTGCTCGGCATCGGCGCCCTGGTGGTGCTGTATGCGCGCTACTACCTGAGCCAGCAGGACAACGCGCACCGCTTCTACTGCTACCTGCTGCTGTTCATGGGCGCCATGCTGGGCATGGTGCTGTCGGGCAACCTGCTGTTGCTGATGGTCTTCTGGGAAATGACCAGCATCAGCTCGTTCCTGCTGATCGGCTTCTGGTCGCACCGCCAGGACGCCCGCGAAGGCGCGCGCATGGCGCTGGTGATCACCGGCGGCGGCGGCCTGGCACTGCTCGGTGGCGTGCTGCTGATCGGCCGCATCGTCGGCAGCTTCGACCTGGACGTGGTGCTGGCCGCCGGCGAGCAGATCCGCGCCAGCGCGCTGTACCCGTACGCCCTGTTCCTGGTGCTGGCCGGCATCTTCACCAAAAGCGCGCAGTTCCCGTTCCACTTCTGGCTGCCGCACGCGATGGCCGCGCCGACCCCGGTCTCGGCCTACCTGCACTCGGCCACCATGGTGAAGGCCGGCGTGTTCCTGCTGGCGCGGCTGCATCCGGCGCTGGCCGGCAGCGACCTGTTCTTCTATACGGTCAGCGGCATCGGCGCGCTGACCCTGCTGATCGGTGCCTGGAACGCGATCTTCCAGCACGACCTGAAAGGCCTGCTGGCGTACTCGACCATTTCCCACCTGGGCCTGATCACCCTGCTGTTCGGCCTGTCCACGCCGATGGCGGTGGTCGCCGGCGTGTTCCACATCCTCAACCACGCCACCTTCAAGGCCTCGCTGTTCATGGCCGCCGGCATCATCGACCACGAAACCGGCACCCGCGACATGCGCAAGCTGGGGGGCCTGCGCAGGCTGATGCCGTTCACCAGCGCGCTGGCGATCATCGCCTCGCTGGCGATGGCCGGGATCCCGCTGCTCAACGGCTTCCTGTCCAAGGAAATGCTGTTCGCCGAAGCGATTACGGCCGGCGGCCCGGGCATCATGCGCGCGGCGGTGTCGATCGCTGCGTTGCTGGCAGGCGTGTTCGGCGTGGCCTACAGCCTGCGCTTCGTGCACGACACCTTCTTCGGCGCTGGCCCGCACGACCTGGACCGCGTGCCCCACGAGCCGCCGCGCTGGATGAAGGTGCCGGTGGAGCTGCTGGTGGTGATCTGTGTGGCGGTGGGCGTGGCACCCGCACTGACCGTAGCGCCGGTGCTGCATGCCGCTGCGGCCTCGATCCTCGGCACCGCCATGCCCGAATACAGCCTGGCGGTGTGGCACGGCTTCAACCTGCCGCTGGCGATGAGCGCGATCGGCGTGGTCGGTGGCGTGGCGCTGTACTTCGGCCTGCGCAGGCTGATCAACCTGCATGCCGTGACCAATGTCAGCACGGGCCGCAATGTGTTTCACGCCCAGCTGGACGCTGTGTCCGCGCTGGCCATGCGCCTGACCAGCGGCATCGCCAACGGCAGCCTGCAGCGCATGCTGCTGGGCCTGGTGCTGGTGGCGATCGTGGTTGCCGCGGCGCCGTTCGTGGCCAACCCAGCCTCGCCGAACTGGACCGCGCCGCAGCCGATTCCGCTGCTGGGCTGGGCCCTGTGGCTGGTGATGATGGCCTGCGCGGTCGCCACCCTGCGCATCTACAAGCAGCGCCTGCTGGCGGTGCTGCTGGTCGGCGGCGTCGGCCTGATGGTGGCGCTGACCTTCGTGTTCCTGTCCGCGCCCGACCTGGCCCTGACCCAGCTGCTGGTGGAGATGGTGACGCTGGTGCTGATGCTGCTGGGCATGAACTACCTGCCGGCGCAGTCCGGGCCGGAGCGGCCGCGCTGGCGCAAGCGCCGCGACGCGGTGATCGCGATCATCGCCGGTGCCGGGCTTGGCGCGCTGGCCTATTCGGCGATGACCCTGCCGCCGAACACCATGGCCGGCGAGCTGCTCGCCCGCGCGTTGCCCGAGGCCTACGGCCAGAACGTGGTCAACGTGATCCTGGTCGACTTCCGTGGCTTCGATACCTTCGGCGAGATCACCGTGTTCGGCATCGCCGCGCTGGTGGTGCATGCGCTGCTGCGGCGTACGCGGATGGCGCCGGAGCAGATCATGCCCGGCCCGCCGATCAAGCTGCCGGTACCGGCCGACCTGGCGCAGATCATGTTCCCGCTGACCCTGACCGTGTCGATCTTCCTGTTCCTGCGCGGGCACAACGCACCGGGTGGCGGCTTCATCGCCGGCCTGGTCTTGGCAGTGCCGCTGCTGATCCAGTACGTGATCCAGGGCACTGCATCGGTGGAGTCGCGCTTCGGCTTCGACTACATCCGCTGCATCGGCATGGGCCTGCTGATCGCCCTGCTCAGCGGCAGCGCGTCGATGCTGTTCGGCGTGCCGTTCCTGACCAGCGGCCATCTCGACCTGCACCTGCCGCTGATCGGCGAGGTACCGCTGGCCAGCGCAATCGGCTTCGACATCGGCGTCTATCTGGTGGTGTTCGGCGGCGCCATGCTGATGCTGTCGATGATGGGCACGATCAAGCCGTCGCGTACCCGCACCGCCCGCAAGGGTGAGATCGACCTGCAACGCCGTTCGGCCCGCACCGGGGAGATGCACTGATGGAACTGGCCCTGGCTACCGCGATCGGCGTGCTGACCGCCATCGGCATCTACCTGCTGCTGCGTGCACGCAGCTTCGATGTGATCCTCGGCATGACCTTCCTGTCCTACGCCACCAACCTGCTGATCTTCGCCGGCGGCCGGGTGGTGCTGGGCAAGGCGCCAGTGCTGCAGGAAGGCGTGGACAGCCACCTGGGCAACTACACCGACCCGCTGCCACAGGCGCTGGTGCTGACCGCGATCGTGATCGCATTCGCGATGACCGCGGTGAGCATTGTGCTGGCCATGCGCAGCCGCAGCGACAACCACAGCGACCACGTGGATGCGCACGAGCCGGATGACGACCTCCAGGATGGAAGCGTGCCGCCGCGCCAGGGCGAGGACCGCGCATGAACCATCTGGTGATCCTGCCCATCCTGATTCCGCTGCTGGGTGCCGCGCTGTCGCTGTTCGTCGAACACCGCCGCTATGGCCCCAGGGTGCAACGGGCGGTGGCCTGGACCGCGCTTTCGGCGCTGGCGCTGGCAGTCGGCCTGCTGTTTGCCACCACTGCCAGTGGTGAAATCAACGTCTACCTGCTTGGCGACTGGCCGTCACGGCTGGGCATCGCGCTGGTGGCCGACCGGCTGTCGGCGTGGATGCTGCTGACCACCCTGCTGCTGGCCATTCCCTGCCTGCTGCACGCCTGCTCGGGCTGGGACCGCCGCGCGCCGCACTTCCATGCGCTGTTCCAGTTCCAGCTGGTCGGCCTCAACGGCGCGTTCCTGACCGGCGACATCTTCAACCTGTTCGTGTTCTTCGAGGTGATGCTGATCGCCTCCTACGGCCTGCTGCTCAGTGGTGGCCGCGGCCTGCGCATGCGCATCGGCCTGCACTACGTGGTGTTCAACGTCACCGCCTCGACACTGTTCCTGGTCGCGCTGGGCCTGCTGTATGCCTCGCTGGGCTCATTGAACATGGCCGAGCTGTCGCAGCGCATCGCCGAGGTACCGCCGGCACAGCTGACCCTGGTGAAGGCGACCATGGGCCTGTTGCTGCTGGTGTTCTGCGCCAAGGCCGCGCTGATGCCGCTGTACCTGTGGCTGCCGGAAGCCTATTCGCGCGCACCGGCGGCGGTGGCGGCGCTGTTCGCGATCATGACCAAGGTCGGCCTGTACTCGGTGCTGCGCATCCAGATGCTGTGGTTCGGCGACGATGCCGGCGCGATGGCCGGCTATGGCCGCGACTGGCTGCTGTGGGCCGGCGTGGCGACGCTGGTGCTGGGCGGCCTCGGCGCGCTGGCCGCCACCCGCCTGCGCGTGCTGATCTCCTACCTGGTGATCGTGTCGGCGGCCACGCTGTTCATCGCCTTCTCGGTGGGCACGCCACAGGTGCTCTCGGCGGGCCTGTACTACCTGCCGCACAGCAGCTTCGTCGCTGCCGCGCTGTTCCTGGTTGCCGACCTGATCCGTCGCCGCCGTGGTGGCGCCAGCGACCGCAAGGAAGTGGTCGCGCCGATGCCGGGCAAGGAGACGCCCGCCGTGCTGTTCCTGATCGGCGCGGTGTCGGTGGCCGGCCTGCCGCCGCTATCCGGCTTCCTGGCTAAGGCCGCGCTGCTGGCCGGCATGCCGGCGCAGTACACCGCCCCGGTCTGGACCGCTGTGCTGGTCAGCAGCCTGCTGGTGATCATGGGCCTGACCCGGGGGGGCATCCGCCTGTTCTGGCGCGTGCCACCGATTGATCCGGAGGCACCGAAGCCGCGCAAGGCTCCCCTGCGCCGGGTAGAGCTCTATGCCGCCTGCCTGCTGCTGGCCTACGGCATCGGCATGACCCTGGCCGCTGCACCGTTGATGCGCTATACCGACGCCACCGCCGCACAGCTGCTGCACCCCAGCGAGTACGTGCAGCAGCTGCGCGCGACCACGCCGGAGATCCGCCAGCCATGACTGCCCAGCGCTCCCTGTTCCGTCGCCTGATTCCGTCGCCGATGCTCAGCATCATGGTGGTGGCGTTCTGGCTGCTGATGTCCGACAGCTTCACCCTCGGCCAGATCGTGCTGGGCCTGCTGCTGGGCGTGGTGGTGCCGCTGTTCGCTGCACGCCTGGACCGCGAGTTCGCGCGCATCGGTACGCTGCGGCCGCTGCCCAGGCTGGTGTGCGTGACTCTGTGGGACATCCTGATGTCCAACATCCGTGTCGCCCTGCAGGTACTGGGGCCGGAGAAGAACATCCACCCCGGTTTCATCTGGCTGCCGCTGGACATCGCCAACATCCATGGCATCGCTGCGCTGACCAGCATGATCACGCTGACCCCGGGCACGGTCTCGGCCGCGCTCAGCGACGACCGCAAGTACCTGCTGGTGCACGTGCTGCACCTGGAGGACCCGCAGGACCTGATCGATACGATCAAGCGCCGTTACGAGGCGCCGTTGATGGAGATCTTCCCATGACCGGTTTTGAAGTCATCCAGACCACCCTGGTGGTGTGCATGCACGTGGTCGGCCTGGCGATGCTGCTGGCCACCTGGCGGCTGTTGCGCGGGCCGACCGTGCCCGACCGCATCCTCGCGCTGGACACGCTGTCGGTGACCGCGATCGCTGAGCTGATGCTGTTCGGCATGTACCTCAACTCGCCGATCTACTTCGAGGCGGCGCTGATCATCGCCATGCTCGGCTTCGGCAGCACCGTGGTGCTGAGCAAGTTCGTGCTGCGCCGGGACATCGTCGAATGATCACCGTGATCCAGATCGTTCTGTCGATCCTGCTGCTGTTCGGCTGCTTCTTCATCCTGGTCGGCGCACTGGGCCTGGTGAAGCTGTCCACCTTCTTCAAGCGCCTGCATGCGCCGACCAAGGCCAGCACGCTGGGCGTGGGCTGCGTGCTGGTGTGCTCGGTCTGCTACCACATCTTCCTGGGCCAGGACCCGCAGCCACGCGAGCTGCTGATCACCGTGTTCCTGTTCATCACCGCGCCGATCAGCGCGCACATGATGGCCAAGGCCGCGCTGTCGCTGCTGATGGAAACCCGACCCAGCCTGCCGGGCAACGAGCGTGCCGCCGAGGAGCAGCTGCCGCCACCGGAACCGGTGCGGGAAGAAGAAACCACGCAGAACCGGTAGGTGCCGACCGCTGGCCGGCAATGTGACGCCCGGTAGGTGCCGACCGCTGGTCGGCACGAACAGCAGCCGAGCGTGGGCTCGGCTCTACAGCGCCGGTGCGCCGACCAGCAGCAGTTCCAGCACGAACCAGCCTACGAACGCGACCAGCAGGATCCCGCCTTCGCCACGACTGATCTTCAGGTCGCCGCGCAGCATCGGGTAAAGCACCAGCGCAAACGCCAACAGCGCCGGCAGTTCCAGGCGCACGAACGAGGCCGGCAAGGCCAACGGCTGCAACACCGCCATCGCACCGATCACCAGCAGCAGATTGACCACGCTGGAACCCAGCACGTGGCCGAGCACCATGTCGCCATGCCCGCGACGCGAGGCGGCAATGGCGGTGGCCACCTCCGGCAGTGCGGTGCCGATCGCCACCGGCAACAGGCCGACCAGCAACGGCGTCCAGCCCAATGCGGCACCGAAGTCGGCGGCAGCACCCACCACCAGGCGCGCGCCCCAGTACAGGGTCAGTGCGGCGATCAGCACGCGCAGCACGTTCAACGGCAGGCTGGTGCGGCTCAGCGCGGATTCGGCGATGGCTGCCTGCACCTCGGCGCTCTCGACGCGGCCGCGGCGCAGCAACAGCACCTGCATGACGATGAAGCCCGCCACCAGCACGCCGCCTTCCCAGCGCACCAGGCGACCATCCAGACCGAACAGGATCAGCAGCACGCCGGCCGCCAGCAGCGACCACCACAGCACCGCCTGCAGGCGCGCGCGCAGCAGCAGGGGGGCGGCGATGGCGGCCACCGCCAGGGTCAAACCCAGATTGACGATGCTGCTGCCCACTGCATTGCCCAGTGCCAGCTCCGGTTGGCCGACCGCCAGCGCACGTGCGTTGACCGCCAGTTCCGGCAACGAGGTGGTCACGCCGAGCAGCAGCAGCCCGGCAGTGAACGGGCTGGCCCCGAAGCGCTGGGCCAGGCCAGAGACGGCCTTGACGATGGAGTCCCCGCCCAGTGCCAGCAGCAGCAGGCCGAGCAGGAACCAGGCAATGGCAATGGCGATCATCGAGCACTCCCCAGCAGTGGTGGCGCGATTCTACGCTTGGCCCGAGCGCATGGCTGGGCGGTGGATCAAGGATCAGCCACAGCCTTCCGCATAGTCGACCTGCGGGGTCTGCCCGACCCGCCAGGCACCCACCCGGCCATCGGCACCGAGCGCGAAGTCGATCACTGCCCCGCCCTCCTGCGCCGGCCGCACGCGCAGGTGCTGGGCCTTCTCGTCGTACTTGTCGGGACCGACGTCAGCGCGCTCGGGATACAGCACCTGCAGCTCGCCCAGGGTCATGCCGACCTTGCCGCCGCCCGGTGCGGTGATGGTGGCGCTGCGCACGTCGTAGCGCACCAGCTTGCGGCCTTCGATCATCAGCCGCGGGTCCTCGGCATCCTGCGGGCGCAGGAAGTAGCAGCCGTCGTTGCCGTCGTCGGCGGGCAGCGGCCTGCCGGCGGCATCGGTGCCCAGCCCCTGCAGTGGCGTGCCAAAACCACTGCGGACTTCGGCGATGCCGGTGCCCAGCTTCGCACCAGCGAAGCCGTCCAGGCGGGCTGGACTGTCCTTGCGGGGGTCGTTCGCCGGGCGGGCCGCCAGATCAGGATCCGTCGACTGGGCGGGACCGGTCGCCGAGGCGGTTTCCGCCGGGGTGTCGCTGCCGCTGCCCGCGGCGCCCTGCTTGTCCGGGCCGCCACTGCAGGCGGCGAGCGAAAGGAGCAACAGACCAGCAATCGGGAGGTGCTTCATCGGTGCGGTTCCCTGGCACGAAGGTAGCTGCACGCTAGCGCAGCGCGCGTGCAGAAGCTGCATTGTCATCGCGGTTTCATCGCCCTCGTTCAGGCTCGGCGTGCACCGACCTGGCTGTCCCTTCCATGCAACCGCGCAAGACCGAACTCGCCCGAACCGCGCTGCAGGCCCACCGCGCGCCGCTGGACATGCGCCAGCGCCGGTTGCTGATCCTGTGCGACGGCCAGCGCAGCATCACCGACCTGACCGTCCTGCTCGGCCAGGATGCGCCCGCGATGGTCATCCAGCTGGTGCAGGCCGGCTACCTGAGCACCGGTACCGGTGCCGCAGCCCCGCCACCGCCGCCGCCGCCGGCAACACCTGCCGCAGCGGCGGCCACAGCGGGCGAGCGCCGCCGCTCGCTGGTGGCTGCGCGCATCTACGTGCTGGGCATCCTGGAAATGCAACGCCACCCGCAGGCGGCGGCCTTGTTCCGCGACCTGCAGCAGGCCCGCGCGGAAAGCGACGTACTGCAGGTGCTGCAATCAGCGATGCAGATGCTGCCCGGACTGACTTCGGTGGGCTATTGCCAGCGTGTACGCCAACGCCTGCTGGAGGCGCTGCCGTTGGAGCACTGCGACGCGTTCGCCGAGGTGGCCTGAAGAAAAAAGGGGACGGAGGGGATTAAGTCGTTTCAAGCACACGTGCGCTGATTGCGGCTTAATCCCCTCCGTCCCCTTTTCCGGGTCAGCGGTAGTTGTTGCGCAGGCCGTTCCAGCACTGCTGGTAATCGCCCTGGCGGTGGCCGGCGGCCAGTGCCTGTGCGGTCGGGCGGATCACCGCGCGGGTCTCGAACATGAAGGCCATCGTGTCCTTGATCACGTCCGCCTTGGACAGATCGGCATTGGACGCCTTGTCGAAGGTCGGTGCGTCCGGGCCGTGGCCGCTCATGCAGTTGTGCAGCGACGCGCCGCCCGGCACGAAGCCTTCGGCCTTGGCATCGTAGGCGCCATGCACCAGGCCCATGAACTCGCTGGCGATGTTGCGGTGGAACCACGGTGGACGGAACGTGTTCTGCGCCACCAGCCAACGCGGCGGGAAGATCGCAAAGTCCATGTTGCTGGTGCCCGGCGTGTCGCTGGGCGAATGCAGCACCAGGAAGATCGACGGGTCCGGATGGTCGTAGCTGATCGAGCCAATGGTGTTGAAGCGGCGCAGGTCGTAACGGTACGGCGCGTAGTTGCCGTGCCAGGCCACCACGTCCAGCGGCGAATGGTCGATCGGCGCACGCCACAGGCGGCCTTCGAACTTGGCGATCAGCTCGAAATCGCCATCGACATCCTCGAATGCGGCGTGCGGCGTTTCGAAGTCGCGCGGATTGGCCAGGCCGTTGGAACCGATCGGGCCAAGGTCGGGCAGCTTCAGCAGCGCACCGTAGTTCTCGCAGATGTAGCCGCGACTGGGGCCGTCCGGCAGCTCCACGCGGAACCGCACGCCACGCGGAATCACTGCGATCTGCTGCGGCTCGATCTCGATCACGCCCAGCTCGGTCAGCAGGCGCAGCGCGCCCAGCTGCGGCACGATCAGCAGCTCACCGTCGGCGTTGTAGAAGTAGCGGCCGACCATGTCGCGGTTGGCAGCGTAGAGGTGGATGCCCACGCCAGCATGCGCATCGGGCGAACCGTTGCCCCCCATCGTGTACAGGCCTTCGACGAAGTCGGTCGGCGACTCCGGCAGCGGCAGCGGACTCCAGCGCAGCTGGTTCGGCGAGGCCGGCTGTGCGCCGAAATCACAGTGCAGCTGCGACTGCGCGAACGGGGTGAACTCGCCATGGGTCACCGCCGGGCGGATCCGGTACAGCCAGCTGCGGCGATTGCTGCCGCGCGGCGCGGTGAAGGCGGTGCCGGTCAACTGTTCGGCGTACAGGCCGTGGGCCACCTTCTGCGGTGAGTTCTGTCCGACCGGCAGCGCGCCGGCGACGGCCTCGGTGGCGAACTCGTTGCCAAAGCCGGACTGGTAGCCACGGGCGGTGATGGCGGGGGACATGGGAACTCCAGAGATTGCCGGCCAGCGGCCGGCACGACCATTCGGACAGGCAATGTCGACCGGAAGCCGACATTGCCTGCAGACCTTACAGCACGCCGCGGCGGATCTGGTCGCGCTCGATGCTCTCGAACAGCGCGGTGAAGTTGCCTTCGCCGAAGCCCTCGTTGCCCTTGCGCTGGATGATCTCGAAGAAGATCGGGCCGATGCAGTTCTGGGTGAAGATCTGCAGCAGCTTGCGCTGATGGGTTTCCGGATCGGCATCGATCAGGATCTTGTTCCTGGCCAGGCGCGGCACGTCTTCACCGTGGTTCGGCACGCGCTGGTCGATCACGTCGAAGTAGGTCTCCGGGGTGTCGAGGAAGTCCACGCCCTGCGCGCGCATCGCTTCGACGGTCTCGTAGATGTTCTCGGTGAAGCAGGCGATGTGCTGGATGCCCTCGCCCTTGTACGCGTCCAGGTACTCGTTGATCTGGCTCTTCGGGTCGGACGATTCGTTCAGCGGGATGCGCACGATGCCGTCCGGCGCGGTCATCGCCTTGGACACCAGGCCGGTCTTCAGGCCCTTGATGTCGAAGTAGCGGATCTCGCGGAAGTTGAACAGGCGCTCGTAGTAGTCCGACCACTGCTGCATGTTGCCGAAGTACAGGTTGTGGGTCAGGTGGTCGATGAAGGTCAGGCCGAAGCCCACCGGGTGCAGGTCGGCACCGGCGATCGGCTCGTAGTCGCCGTCGTAGATGCTGCCGGCGCTGCCATAGCGGTCGACCAGGTACAGCATGCAGTCGCCGATGCCCTTGATGACCGGCGCGCTGACCGCCTTGCTGTCCGGCTTGAAGGCGATGGCTTCGGCGCCGTTGCCCAGCGCGGTCTGGTAGACCTCCTGGCCCGGCTTCTTGAAGCGGATGGCGAAGCCGCAGGCGCACGGACCGTGCTTTTCGGCGAAGTCGGCGGCGAACGAATCGGGGTCTTCATTGACCAGGAAGTTGACGTCGCCCTGGCGATAGACGGTAATCGGACGCTGCTTGTGCTTGAGCACCGCGCTGAAGCCCATCTTCCGGAAGTACTCGTGCAGCTCCTGGCCGCGGCCGGCCGGGGCGGCGAATTCGACGAACTCGAAGCCGTCGATGCCCATCGGGTTCTCGAAGGTGGTGACCTGCATGCCGGGGTTGGGGTGCGAGGTAGTCGGGACTGCGGTATTCATGGCGTGGCTCCGAATCGGTACCGCATCGGTACAAACCAGGTGCGGGCAGGTAGGGACCCGGCGAGAATGCAGGGTCTGGACCTCCCCCTTATAGTTACACTTGAAACCACCAGCAAGGTGCACCGCAACATGAGCCCCGATCCCGCCTCGACCCGCCTGCGTGCCTCGCACGTCCTGCTCGACCTGGAACAGTTCCTGCCGTACCGGCTGAGCGTGCTGTCCAACCGGGTCAGCGGCAACATCGCCAAGCTATACGGCGATCGTTACGGTCTGGCGATTCCCGAATGGCGGGTCATCACCATCCTGGCGCTGTACCCGGGTTCCTCGGCCAGCGAGGTCTCCGACCGCACGGCGATGGACAAGGTGGCGGTCAGCCGCGCCGTGGCCCGCCTGCTGGAGCGCGGCTTCATCAAGCGCGAGACGCATGGCGACGACCGCCGCCGCTCGGTACTGGCGCTGTCGGCCGCCGGTTTCGAGGTGTACGAGACCATCGCACCGATGGTGATCGAGATCACCCGCAAGCTGATGTCGGTGCTGAGCGAGGAGGAAGAGCAGGTGCTGGAAAAGCTGATCCTGCGCCTGGCCGGCGAAGGCCTGGAGCGGATGGGCCAAGGGGTCTGAAAGAAAAAAGGGGACGGAGGGGATTAAGCCGCAATCAGCACAGGTGTGCCCAAAGCGACTTAATCCCCTCCGTCCCCTTTTTCAGCTGAGGTGCTTGCGGCGTGCATGGATCCACGGCACCGCGAGCGCCGCGATGGCGCCGCCGGCGAAGCCGAGCGAGGCGGCCACCGTGGCCGCTTCGACCGCCCCCGGCAGCGCCAGCGCCGCCGCCACCAGCAGCAGCGAGGGCAGGCCGACGAAGGTACCCAGGAAGAAGTGCCAGCGCGGCGACCAGGTGTTGAGCTGCAGCAGGCTGACCGGCTGCCAGGCGTCGGAGGCGGCGTCCTCGGCGATCTTCGCCACCGCCTTGGCCAGGTCCACCTCCGGCAGCGCGCGCCCCAGGCGGGCGGTCGCCAGCAGCTCGGCCACCGCCTCCACCGGCGGGAACGTGGCCGGCCACGCCACCGGCGCCGGCACGCCGTAGGCGGTCAGCAGCGGCACGCTCAGCCACGGCGCCACCAGCGGCCGCATGCGGCGGCGGCCGTGCACGCACCAGATCTGCGGCTGGCCGTGCGCGGTGACGCTGTACAGCGCCAGTTCGTTGGCCGGCGGATAACCCAGCATGGTCACCCGCGCGGCCAGGCTGTCCTGGCCCATCGCGCGCAGGAAGCCCGGGCGGCTGCGGCCTTCCTGCATCCACGCCAGGCCCAGCGCACCCACCAGATACGCCTCGGCGACGTCCTTGCTGCCGGCCGTGGCGCGCTCGTCACTGGCCAGGTACCAGGCCAGCGACTTGGGTTCGGCAACATCCTCCAGGCCCCATCGGCTGTCATCCCCCAGCACGTGCCGCACCGGCAGACGGGCAGGCGCGGTTTCGCCACGCTCCCCGGTCTGCAGGAACGGCAGCACGCCCTGGATGAAGGTGGACAGCTCGATCGCGCGCGCGCCGTGGCCCTGCCATTCTGGCGGCAGCAGCCCGGCCAGCTGGCCTTCGGCGGCCATCGCATCAAGGCGCGCCTTCTGTTCGACCAGCTTCTGCACAGCGCCCTTCAACACCACGTTGTCGGGCAGCGCGATCTGCGGCAGGCGGTGGCGGGGCGGGGCCAGTTCAACAGCGTCCTCGCCCGTGCCCGCGTCGTCCAGCAGGGCCTCCTGCGGTGGCAGGGTCACGCCCTCGGCTGCCCCAGCCTCGGCCAGGTGGCTGGCAGGTTCGGGCAATCGTTCGGCGTGGTCGCTGTGCATGGGCGTTCCGGTAGGTTGCGTCGACGAGGCGTCGACCGAGGTCCTTGCCGGTAACGGCGTACATGCAGTGAAGTTGAGACGCCGATTCGAAGAGTGTGACGGCGCGCGCAGTAGATTCGCGCGGGCGTGGATGCACTTCTGTGCCGACCAACGGTCGGCACCCACCGGGGTTGGCGGCCAGCGGTCGGCACCCACCAGAGCATGCCGGCCAGCGGCCGGCACTACCCTATTCCGGTTTGTCGGGTGCCCAGTGCTTGAGGAACGCGCTCACCCGTGCAGGCTGGAAGGCTTCGCCCTTGCGCAGCTCAGCAGTCGCCTGCGACACCAGCAGGCTGCCATCGGCGTCCAGTACCAGCAGGTGCGGATAGTCGCGCTCCATTTCGGGGAACTGGGCGAAGAAGGCGGTGTTGGGCTGTTCGTCGCTGGCGTTGACCTTCACCCACACGTAGTGGGCGTCGCGGAAGCGGCGCAGGTCGCCGTTGCCCTCGACCATTTCGTCCAGCGCCCGGCAGCGCTCACAGGCGGCGTTGCCGATCTCGAGCAGGATGCGCTTCTTGCCGCGCTGGGCTTCCACCTTGGCGGTGGCCAGGTCATCGGCGGGGTCGCGGGCCGGGTCGAACTGCGCGCCGAGCCCGGCGATGGCGGCAATGTCTGCCGCCACCGGGGTGTTGCCCGAGGCCACCGGTTCGCTGGGGTCAGCGACCGGTGGCTCGGTGGGTCGGGTATCCAGGGGCTGCGTGGGCTCGGCGGTGGCAGGCGGTTGCGGTTGCGAACAGGCGCCGATCAGCGCCGCAAAGATCACCACTACCGCAGTACCGAGCCTGCTACGCATGCCTTCTACCCTCTCATCATCATTTGACGCCGTGCATCAGCTTGTTGATCAGCGGGGCGATCAGGAACAGCACCACGCCGGAGCCGATCAGGGCCCAGAACCCGAAGGTATACCCCTTCAGGGCCGACTCGACCGTCATGCCGCCTTCACCACTGACCACGCCAGCGAAGATGCCCGACAGGTTGTTGCCGATGCCGGTGGACAGGAACCAGCCACCCATGCCGAAGCCGACCAGGCGCACCGGGGCCAGCTTGGTCACCATCGACAGGCCGATCGGCGACAGGCACAGCTCACCGACCGACTGGATGACGTAGACCATGAACAGGGTCCAGAACGGAATCTTGCCGTCCACGACCATCTGCGACAGGGCGAACATCAGCAGGGCGAAGGCGGCGCCGTTGAACAGCAGGCCCAGGCCGAACTTGCGCGGAATGGACGGATTGGCACGGCCCATGGCCACCCAGATCCAGGCGATGACCGGGGCCAGGGTGATGATCGCCACCGAGTTGACCGACTGGAACCACGCGGTCGGGAACGTCCAGTCGCCGAACTGGCGGTTGACGATGTTCTCGGCCAGGAAGGTGAACGAGCTGCCGGCCTGTTCGAAGAACATCCAGAACATCACGTTGAAGGCGAAGATGATCAGCATGGCGATCACGCGGTCGCGCTGCACCTTGCCCTCGCGGATGCCCTCCACCAGCAGCAGCACGGCCAGCGCGGTGAACATCGCGCCCAGGATCCAGGCCAGCGCGGTGGCGCCGGTAGCCAGCAGGAAGTAGGCCACCGGGATGGCGACCACGGCACCGGCCAGCACCATGATGATGCGGCCGAAGCCTTCAGCGCCGGCCGGCGGTGCACCGATGCCCTTCAGGCCGGCGCGACCGATGTAGAACCACACCAGCGAGATCAGCATGCCCACGCCCGAGGCGATGAACACGACCTTGTAGGACGGCATCGCATCGGTACCGAACACCTTGCGGGCCAGGTACTCGGTCAGCACCGGGGCGATCATCGCGCCGATGTTGATGCCCATGTAGAAGATGGTGAAGCCCGAGTCGCGGCGCTCGTCCTTCAGGCCGTACAGCTTGCCGACCATGGTCGAGATGTTGGGCTTGAACAGGCCGTTGCCGACGATGATCGTGGCCAGGCCGAGCTTGAAGATGTGCTCCTGCGGCAGCGAGATCATGAACAGGCCAGCGGCCATGATGATCGCGCCGGTCAGGATCGAGCGCTGGTAGCCCAGCACCCGGTCGGCCACGTAGCCACCGAAGATCGCCGCGGCGTACACCAGGGCCAGGTAGGCGCCATAGATGCGGCTGGCGTCGCCTTCACCGGCAGCGCTGCCGTTGTAGAACTGGGCAACGATGTACAGCACCAAGGCCCAGCGGATGCCATAGAACGCAAAGCGCTCCCAGAACTCGGTCATGAAAAGCATCCACAACGGGCGCGGGTGGCCCAGCGTGGTCTTGAAGTCCGGCAGCGCCGGCTCTGGGGTGTTCGCAGTGGCGTTTACGCTCATGCGGATTTCCTGGTTCGGTGGATGACGAGCACGTCCGCTGTGCAGTTGGAGCAACGCGCGAGGATCACCGACTTGTGGCGTTCACGTCAAATACACGCCGTTTGAGGCAGGTGCCGTCCTGCTCGCTGAACTTGCATCTGAAACGATCCAGCCAATGGCCGGGGTCCAAGCTGAATGGGGGTCAGCCCAGTTCTGCCGGGGGCGCGGCCTGCAGGCTGGTGCGCACCTGGAACAGTTCGGGGAAGAAGGTCAGTTCCAGCGCCTTGGCCAGGAAGCCCACGCCGGACGAGCCGCCGGTGCCGCGCTTGAAGCCGATCACCCGCATCACGGTGCGCATGTGCCGGAATCGCCACAGCTGGAAGGCCGTCTCCAGGTCCACCAGGTCCTCGCACAGCGCGTACTCGCGCCAGTAGCGGTCGGTGTCCTGGTAGATGCGCTCGAACACCGGCTGCAGTGCGTCGTCGGCCACGTGCGGCTGGGTCCAGTCGTGGGCCTCGTAGACCGCCGGGACAGCATGGCCGAAGCGGGCCAGGTACTTCAGGAATTCCTCGTACAGGCTCGGCGCCTCCAGCACGGTGCGCAGCTGCGCCTGCCCGGCCGGGTCATGCTCGAACACCTGCAGCATCTGCGCGTTCTTGTTGCCCAGCAGGAACTCGATGTAGCGGTACTGCAGCGACTGGAAGCCCGAAGACGGGCCCAGCACGTCGCGGAAGCCCATGTATTCGGACGGGGTCAGCGTTTCCAGCACCGACCACTGCTCGGTCAGCTGGCGCAGCACCTGCTTGCTGCGCGCCAGCACCTTGCGGCACTGCCAGACTTCATCGCGCTGCAGGAAGCCGATCGCGGCACGCAGTTCGTGGCCCAGCAGCTTCAGCCACAGCTCCGAGGTCTGGTGCTGGATGATGAAGAGCATCTCGTCATGATGCGGCGGGTTGGACAGCGGCTGCTGCGCGCTGAGCAGCTGGTCCAGCCGCAGGTAACCGCCATAGGTCAGGCGGCCCTGCAGGTCGGTGTGGATGCCGGCTTCGAGATCGCGTTGGTTGTTGTCGACGGACATGGGCGGGACCAGATCGGGGGCGGCAAGGGTAGCGCGTTGCCGCCGCGCTGGCAGCCGCCGGGTCCATACCGGAGCGTGCGGTTGGCCGTGGAGCATCGGCCGATCCCGGGCCTGCGCGTGGAACCGTCCAGGCCGTTGTACTGGCGGTCAGCCAGAGGCGTATTCTGATGCTTTGCAGCAACGACTGAATACGTTGTTGTTATTGGCCCCCCACCCGCCGGCAGGGGTAAAACGGTGAATCTCCGTGTTGCGGCGCAGGAAGGCTATTCCGTACGCGTTCCTTAACATGGCGATTCATATCATTTGTAACTTCTCTGTCGAAGGTGCAGTACGCAATGACGGTTGCCGCTGAATTCAAGATCGAATACCTGCAGTACCTGGACACGGACGGCACGCTCGTCCGCGATGACCTGCCCGCGTCGCTGCGCGACCCCAAGGTCCTGGTACCGCTGTTCAAGCAGATGCTGTTCGTACGCACGTTCGACAGCAAATCCATCGCGCTGCAGCGCACCGGCAAGCTCGGCACCTATGCCGCCTGCCTGGGCCATGAAGCCGCGCACGTGGGTATCGGCGCTGCGATGCAGAAGGACGACGTGTTCGCGCCTTCGTACCGCGAGTATGGCGCGATGTTCATGCGTGGCGTGCGCCCGCACGACGTGCTGATGTACTGGGGCGGCGACGAACGCGGCAACGATTACGGCGGCAACGCGGCCAAGGACTTCCCGTTCTGCGTGCCGATTTCCACCCAGTGCCTGCATGCCGCCGGTGCCGCGCTGAAGTTCAAGCTCAACAAGGAACCGCAGATCGCGGTGGCGGTGTGCGGCGACGGCGGCAGCTCCAAGACCGACTTCTACGCAGCACTGAATTCGGCCGGCGCCTACAAGCTCCCGCTGATCCTGTGCATCGTCAACAACGGTTGGGCCATCTCGGTTCCGCGTTCGGCCCAGACCGGTGCCGAAACGCTGGCGCAGAAGGGCCTGGCGGGCGGCCTGCACTGCCTGCAGGTGGACGGCAACGACCTGATCGCGGTGCTGGCGGCAATGGAACAGGCGCGCGAACGTGCGCTGGCCGGCGACGGTGGCACCGTGCTGGAACTGATGACCTACCGCCTGTCCGACCACACCACCGCCGATGACGCGCGCCGCTACCGCGACGATGCCGAAGTGAAGGATGCCTGGCAGCGCGAGCCGATGCTGCGCCTGCGCAAGTACCTGATCAACGCCGGTGTGTGGAGCGAACAGGAGGAAACCGCTTGGGTCGCCGAGTGCGGCGCGCGCGTGGACGAGGAAGTGAACCTGTACCTCAACACGCCGGTGCAGCCGGTCGAGGCGATGTTCGACTTCCTGTATGCCGATCCGCCGCCGGACCTGCTGGCCCAGCGTGCCCAGGCGATCGCCCTGGAGAAGCGCCATGGATGAGATCAAGAACGGCGCGCCCGGCGCGCACACCAACGCCGCCGACAGCGCTGCGGTCGCGCGCGGAGATGACAGCATGACCACCACCCCGATCACCCTCATCGAAGCCATCACCCAGGCGCTGGCCTGGGAGCTGGAACACGATCCGTCGGTGCTGGTGCTGGGCGAAGACGTGGGCGTCAACGGCGGCGTGTTCCGCGCCACTGCCGGCCTGCAGCAGCGCTTCGGCTCGGACCGCATCCTCGACACCCCGCTGGACGAAACCACCATCGCCGGCCTGACCATCGGCCTGGCCGCTCAGGGCATGAAGCCGGTGGCCGAAGCCCAGTTCGATGGCTTCATGTACCCGATGGTCGACCATATCGTCTGCCACGCCGCACGCCTGCGTTACCGCACGCGTGGCCGCCTGCACTGCCCGATGGTGCTGCGCGTGCCGTGGGGCGGTGGCATCCGCGCGCCGGAACACCACAGCGAAGCCAACGAGGCGATCTTCACCAACGTGCCGGGCCTGCGCGTGGTGCTGCCGTCGTCGCCGCAGCGTGCCTACGGCCTGCTGCTGGCCGCGATCCGCGAGCCGGATCCGGTGATCTACATGGAGCCCAAGCGCATCTACCGCCAGTACAAGGAAGTGGTCGTCAACGATGGCGAAGCCTTGCCGCTGGACGTCTGCTTCGTGCTGCGCGACGGCACCGACGTGACCCTGGTGACCTGGGGCGCGCAGGTGAAGGAAGCGCTGGAAGCGGCCGACAAGCTGGCCGGCGAAGGCATCAGCGCCGAAGTCATCGACGTGGCCACGCTGCGCCCGCTGGACTTCGCCACCATCGCCGAATCGGTGGCCAAGACCGGCCGCTGCGTGATCGTGCAGGAGGCCCCGAAGACCGCGGGCTTCGGCGCCGAGATCGCCGCGCGCCTGGCCGAGGAATCGATCTACGACCTGCTGGCCCCGGTCGAGCGCGTGACCGGCTACGACACCCACATTCCGCTGTTCCGCCTGGAAATGAAGTACCTGCCGAGCGTTGAGCGGATCGTGGCGGCGGCCAAGCGCGCGGTGGCGGCCGGCTGACATGCAGGCCCGCCTTCTGGGGGCTTACCGCAGCCAGTATCCCAACCCGCTCCGGTTCCGCACCGGCCAGATCGTCGAAGTAGGTGTCCGTGACGAGGAATGGCCGGCGTTTGCCTGGGTACGCACCAACGATGGGCGCGCTGGATGGGCGCCCATCGCCTGGTTGCAGCTGCTGGACGAGGGTCGCGCCGAAGCCCTGTGCGACTACGACGCCCGCGAGCTGGATGTGGAAAGTGGCGAGATGGTGAAGCTTCATCACGAACACGGTGGGTGGTGGTGGTCCGAGCGCGCCAATGGCGCGACGGGTTGGCTGCCGGCCCGCGAACTGGAACTGCTGGAAGAGAACTGCAAATGAGCCAGACCAAGAACTTCAACCTGCCCGACCTGGGCGAAGGCCTGCCGGACGCGACCATCGTCGAGTGGTTCGTCAAGGAAGGCGATGTGATCAAGCTGGACGAGCCGCTGGTCTCGATGGAGACCGCCAAGGCCGTGGTGGAAGTGCCCTCGCCGTTCTCCGGCAAGGTGCTGAAGCTGTCCGGCGGCGCCGGCGACATCATCCCGACCGGCTCGGTGCTGGCCAGCTTCGAGCTGGACCCGAACCTGCCGCAGCGCGCTGATGGCCAGGACACCGGCCACAGCCATGGTCACGCCGCACCGGCGGCGCCGATGGCCGCACCGACTCCGCCGCCGCTGCCGGCTGCGGCCGCTCCGGTTGCCGCCGAGGACGCCAAGCCCGCCGCTGCCGAGCGCGATGATGCCGGTACCGTGGTCGGCGCCATGCAGAGCTCCAACGCCGTGCACGCCGAACAGGCGCTGGCCGTCGGTGGCGTCAAGGCCGTGCCGGCCGTGCGTGCGATGGCGCGCAAGCTGGGCGTGGACCTGAGCCGCGTGCCTGCCACCGGCAGCGATGGCGCGGTCACCATGGCCGACGTCAAGCAGGCCGCCGCCAACGGCAGCGCCAAGCTCGGCGCTGCTCCGGCGCCGGTCGCTGCCGCTGCATATGCCGCGCCGGTCCCGGCGCAGGTGTCCGCACCGGTGCAGAGCGAAGCCCGCACCCCGCTGTCTGCCGCCGGCAAGCCGATGCGCACCCAGCCGCCGGGCGTGGTCGCCAAGGGCCAGCCGGAACCGCTGAAGGGCGTGCGCCGCAACATGGCCCGCGTGATGGCCGATGCGCACAGCAAGGTCGTGCCGACCACGCTGAACGACGACGCCGACATCCACGCCTGGCTGCCGGGCAACGACGTCACCGCCCGCCTGGTGCGCGCCATCGTGGTCGCCGCGCAGAAGGTACCGGCGATGAATGCCTGGTTCGACGGTGAAGCACTGACCCGCACCCTGCACGCGCAGGTGGACATCGGCATCGCCGTGGACACCGACGACGGCCTGTTCGTGCCGGCCCTGCGCAATGCCGACATGCTCGACGCACGCGGCATCCGCGAAGGCGTCAACCGCCTGCGCGAGCAGGTGGAATCGCGTTCGATCGCGGCGTCGGAACTGAGTGGCTACACCATCTCGCTGTCCAACTTCGGCATGTTTGCCGGCCGCTACGCGACTCCGGTCGTGGTGCCGCCGTGCGTGGCCATCGTCGGTGCCGGCCGTGCCCGCCACCAGATGACCCCGGTGATGGGCGGCGTGGAAGCGCACAAGGTGATCCCGCTGTCGGTCACCTTCGACCACCGCGCAGCCACCGGCGGTGAAGCCGCCCGCTTCCTGCGCGCGATGATGGACGACCTGGCGCTGGCCAGCTGATCGGCCCCCTCTGAAACACAAGAAACGCCGGGCAATGCCCGGCGTTTTTTTGTGCCGCTCCACTGTAGAGCCGAGCCCATGCTCGGCTGCTTTCCGGTAGATCCACGCCATGCGTGGATGAAGGCAGGAAGCAAGCCGAGCATGGGCTCGGCTCTACAGATCGCCTGTCATCAATCGCGAGCGACCAAGCCGTCGGCGCGACTGTAGACACGCAGGCGGTGACCATCAGGGTCGGCACCGACGAAGGTGTGGCCGAATTCCAGTGTCACCGGCGCCTGCAGGATCTGCACGCCCAGCGCGCGCCACGCATCGTGCATCTGCTGCACGACGTCGGGGTTGGCGACGACCATCGCCAGTTCGGCGGCGCCGGCCTGCGCGGACACCGGCGGTTGCACGTCGTCGCGCTGCCACAGGCCCAGTGCGGCGCCATCGCCGAGCAGGAACAGGGCGAAGCCAGGAGACTGCTCGACCGGCGGTTTGCCGAGGATGCCGCTGTAGAAGGTGGCGCTGGCGGCGACGTCGCGCACGTACTGCAGCAGGGTGCTGGGCGTGAACATGGGGAAGCTCCGTTGTTGGGAGCGCTCATGGTGGTACTGGCCTGCTGACAGATTCTGTCAGCATATTCGACTGTCGGTAGAGTCGTCTGTCGGTAGAGTCGACTGTTAGTCGACTGCTCCTCCTTCAGCGTGCTTGGAACCCCGCGCTGCGCGCGATAGTCGACTAACAGTCGACTCTACCCCGCCGCCCGCTCCCCGCTGTTGCTGTGGCTACGAACGGTCCAACCAGTCCGGCGCGATGCCCTGGGCCTTCTGCCAGCGCCGCAGCAGCGTGGCGCGTGGCACGAGGTAGTGATCCTCCAGTGCGCGCACCTGGCGGATGCGGTCCAGCCGGAAATGGCGGAAATCCTCGCGGCTCTCACACCACGCTGCCAGCATCGGTACTTCATCGAAGTAACCCAGCGCGAACGGCCAGACAATGCGCTCGCTGCGCTGGCCGTGCGCGTCCTGGTAGCCGAACTTCAGGCGCTGCTGCGCGCTGACTGCTTCACGCACAACCTGCAGACGTGCGGCGGGCACCTTGGTTCCCATGCGCGAAGGGCCCACGCGCAGGCCGCTATCACGCAAGGCCTCGCGCCGCGCGGCTGGCAGCACATGCGCGATACGCGCCAGGGCATCACGTGCGGCCTCGGCCAGCGCAGGCTCGGTGCGCGCCGCGACCCAGCGCAGGCCCAGCACCAGCGCGTCGATCTCGGCCGGTGGCAGGGTCATCGGCGGCAGGGTATCGCTGGGTGCCAGTTGGTAACCGACGCCGGCCTCGCCACGCAGGTCAGCGCCCTGCTCGCGCAGGGTCTCGATATCGCGGTACAGCGTGCGCAGGCTGATACCCAGCGCATCGGCCAACGCCTGCCCCGCGACCGGCCGTCGATGACGGCGCAGCAGCTGCAGCAGCTGGGTCAGGCGCAGCGCTCGCGACATCAGCCGACCAGCGCGCGCGATGCCACCACGTGCTCGCCCGGCTGCGGGGCCAGCGCAGCCTCGACCAGCGCCCTGGCAATTTCGCTGGCCGGGTTGATCCGCCATGCCCGTGGCAACACCGGCCCCAGTGCACCCAGCACCGTCAGTGCCAGGCGTTCGCCGCGGCGAACCTCGTTGCGCTCGCCACCGATCAGTCCTGGGCGGACCAGGGTCAACGAATTGAAGCCCAGCGCACGCAGATCACGCTCCAGCTCGCCCTTCACCCGGCTGTAGAAGATCGACGACTGTGGGTTGGCGCCGGCTGCGGAATTCAGCACATAGGTCTGCGCCCCCTGTGCTTTTGCCAGGCGTGCGAACGCCAGCGGGTAGTCATGATCGATGCGATGGAAGGCCTCGCGGCTGCCGGCCTGGGCCATGGTGCTGCCCAGCGCGCAGATGATCGCGTCCACGCGCGCCCATTCGGGCGAAGTAGGCAACGCGTCGAAGGCCAGCACCGGGTTCTCCAGCTTCCCGTGAGTCAACGCCAGCGGGCGGCGGGTCGGGGCAACCACGGCGCCACAGCGCGGGTCGTCCAGCAGCCTGCGCAGGGTCAGCCCACCGACCAGGCCGGTCGCCCCCAGCAACATCACGCGCATCACCACCTCCAGTGCGGCATCCTGTCGCCCATCCTAGCCGTTCAAGCCCTCGGCGGCCGCGCCGATATGCTGGAACCAGTCCCTGCCAGCCCCAGGATTCGCTCCATGACGGACCAGCCCGACCACCGCCCTGCCCCCGGTACCGCCCTTGGGCCGCCGGCACGCGTGCGCGCGGTGGTGGACGATGGGCGGGGTGACCGCGTGGTGCTGCAGGGCGGCGGTGGCGCGGCGCTGCAGCAGCTGTTCGCAGGCGCCGACGCGCCGGAACCGCTGCTGGCGGCGTTTGCCAACGGCATGGCCACCCTGCCCGGCGAACTGGGCGACATGGGCGACCGCCTGCAGTCCGCACAGGCAAGCGCCGATTGGCCGCGCTATGGGCGTGCGATGCGGCAGCTGATCGACAAGTACATCCGCACCATCGAGCAGCATTCGCCGGATGGGCAGCCGGAAAGCCTGCGCCTGTCCGAGCAGCTGCGGCTGCTGCTGGGCGGTGCGGTGGTCGCCCTGCTGCAGCATGACCCGGACCTGCGCGAGCAAGCGCAGGCGCTGGCCCTGCGCCTGCGCCAATGGCAGCCGGGCACGGCCCTGGAACCGATCGAACAGGGCGTGCGCGAACTTGGCCACCAGGTCGGCGTACGTGCCGAAAGCTGGCAGGAGCAGCAGGCGCTGCTGCTGGAGCTGTTCGCGCTGCTGCTGGAGAACGTCAGCGAGCTGCTGGATGACCGCAGCTGGCTGCAGGGCCAGATCGCGGCGGTGCGCCAGTTGCTGGACGGTCCGTTGGAAGCGGAAGCGGTCGAGCGCACCCGGGCCGAACTGCGCGAAGTGATCTACAAGCAAGGCCTGCTGCGCCAGGGCATCGACGATTCGAAGGCGGCGATGCGTGGGCTGATGGGCGAGTTCATCGAGCGCATGGACGGCATGGCCACCAGCACCGGCGAGTATCACGACCGCATTGGCAGCTACGCATTGCAGCTGCGCGAGGCGCGCAGCATCGCCGACCTCAACCAGCTGCTGCAGGACGTGATGCGCGATACCGGCAAAGTGCAGCAGCAGGCCGCACAGGCCCGCGATCACCTGGCCAATGCGCGGCAGGAAGTGGAGCGCGCAGAGCAGCGCATTGCCGAGCTGGAGCAGGAACTGCGCGCCGCCGGTGACCTGGCCCGCATCGATCCACTGACCCAGGCGCTGAACCGCCGTGGCCTGGACGAACTGCTGGAGCGCGAGCTGGCCCGTGCCGCACGCAACAACTCACCGCTGGGCGTGGCCGTGATCGACCTGGATGATTTCCACCTGACCAACGACACGCACGGGCATGCCGGCGGCGATGCGCTGCTGCAGCACCTGGTGTCCGTGTGCAAGCTGCTGCTGCGCGCGACCGACGGCATCGCACGGCTGGGCGGCGACGAGTTCGTGCTGGTGCTGCCGGAAGCCCAGGGCGCCGACAGCATGGCCACGGTGCAGCGCCTGCAGCGCTCGCTGGCCCATCGCGTGCTGACCGTGCAGGACCAGCGCGTGCCGGTGCATTTCAGCGCCGGGCTGGCGCAGTGGCAGCCCGGTGACGATACCGAAGCCCTGCTGCGGCGCGCCGATGACGCGCTGTATGCCGCCAAGCGGCAGGGCAAGAACCGGGTGCAGGCGGGCTGATGATCCAGCGTGCAGACGCTGTAGCGCCCGAGCCCATGCTCGGGCGGCGGCGCGCAGCGCCGTAGAGCAGCCGAGCGTTGGCTCGGCTCTACAGATCACTTCCCGCGCAGTTTCTGGAACCCGGTCACCGCTGCCAGCACGATGGCGCCGGCGATGATGCCGACCACCATGTTGCCTACCGCGCTCACCAGCCAGCCCCATTGCCCTTCGCCGCCCAGCGCCTGCACCGCGTGGTGCAGCGCCGGCACGTTGTGCACCAGGATGCCGCCGCCGACCAGGAACATGGCAATGGTGCCGGCCACCGACAGGAACTTCATCAGCCACGGTGCCGAGGCCACCAGCCCACGACCGAAGGCGGCAATGGCACCGCCCTTGCGCGACAGGTACAGCCCAACGTCATCGAGCTTGACGATGCCCGCCACCAGCCCATAGACGAACACGGTCATCGCCAGCGCGACCACGCTCAGCGTGAGGATCTGGTTGGTGAACGGCGCAGTGGCGACCACGCCCAGGGTGAGCACGATGATTTCGGCCGAAAGGATGAAGTCGGTGCGGATCGCGCCTTTTACCTTGTCCTTCTCCCACGCCACCATGTCCACCTGGGCATCGGCCAGTGCCTTGCGGCGTTCGGCCTGGCGCTCGGCATCGTCGTCGGAGGAATGAAGGAAGCGATGCGCCAGCTTCTCCACGCCTTCAAAACAGAGGAAGGCACCACCGATCATCATCAGCGGCACGATCAGCGGCACGTTCCAGCCGCGGCTGTGCAGCCAGGCCTCCAGCGCGCTGATCGCCAGTGCTGCCGGTACCAGGATCACCTTGTTGACCAGCGAGCCCTTGGCCACCGCCCACACCACCGGCAGTTCACGGTTGGCGTTGACTCCGGTCACCTGCTGCGCGTTCAGCGCCAGGTCGTCGCCCAGCACACCGGCGGTCTTCTTCGCTGCGACCTTGGTCAGGACCGAGACATCGTCGAGGAGGGAGGCGATATCGTCGAGCAGGGCGAACAGGCTGGCACCGGCCATGGGGCATCCAGGTAAGGGAATGGGCGGATTCTGACCGATCCGGTGTGGACTGCGGAAGACGTCGGGTTCACTGCGTGACCACCGCCCCCCGGCGACACTGCCGAATCCGGACATTGCCGGCCAGCGGCCGGCGCTACCTGTCTTCGTCGCATGGGAGTTCCGCTTGAGCAATCCGCCCACCGCCAATGGCAATCCCCCGCTGGTCAAAGGCATGAACCGGCGCAGCCAGATCCTGCGCCTGCTGATGCGCTACCGCCATTCGGGGGTGTTCTCGGGCATGAACCTGGACGCCGCCAGCAACCAGGCCGACGTGCCCGCCGATGGCAATCCGGAGCAATTCGTCAGTGACCTGGAGGCCCTGGGGCCAACCTTCGTCAAGCTGGGCCAGATGCTGTCCACACGACCGGACATGGTACCGGTGGAGTTCGCCACCGCCCTGGAACGCATGCAGGAAAAGGTGGCGCCGATCCCGGTCGAGCGCATCCACGCCATCATCGAGCAGGAGCTGGGCGTGGGGGTGAACAAGCTGTTTGCCGCGTTCGATCCCGAGCCGCTGGGCTGCGCATCGATCGCGCAGGTGCATCGGGCGGTGCTGCATGACGGACGCCAGGTGGCGGTGAAAGTGCAGAAGCCTGAAGTGGCCGCGCAGCTGCGCTCGGACCTGGAAGCGCTGCGCAGCTTTGCGCTGGCCGCCGATCACCTGACCCAGGTGGGCCGCCGCGTGCGCCTGCGCGACTGGCTCAACGAGTTCGCAAAGACCCTGATGCAGGAGCTGGACTACCACACCGAGGCCGAGAACCTGGCCCGCTTCGGACGGCATCTGCGGCCGTTCCGCCGCCTGTGGGTACCGCAGCCGATCTGGGACTACAGCAGCCAGCGCGTGCTGACCATGGAGCTCGCCACCGGCGTGCGCGTGGATGCGATCTCTGGCGTGCGCCGCACCGAGCAGGACATGGATCCGCTGGCAGCGGCGCTGATCCGCGGCTATCTGGACCAGATCTTCGTGCATGGCGAGATCCATGCCGACCCGCACCCGGGCAACCTGCGGGTGATGCCCGATGGCCGGCTGGCGATCTTCGACCTGGGCATGGTCGCGCACATGCCGCCGCGCCTGCGCGAGCGGCTGCTGAAGATCCTGTTCGCCGCCGTCGATGGCCGCGGCGAAGAAGTGGCCGACGATCTGATCAGCATCAGCACGCGGCTGGAGGCCTTCGACGAAGAGCGCTACCTGCGCGAGACCGGCCAGCTGATCGCGCGCTACGCCGCCAGTGGCAGCTTCTCCGAAGGCCGCGTGGTGCTGGACATGGTGCGCATCGCAACCGCCTGCGGCCTGCGCACGCCGCCGGAACTGAGCCTGCTGGGCAAGGCCCTGCTCAATCTGGAAACAGTGTGCCGGCTGCTGGCACCGGAGCTGGACACGCGCCGCATCGTCGAGCGCCAGCTGCAGCACGTGATGCGCGCGCGCCTGAAGAAATCCCTGTCGGCGGCCAACATCGCCAGCGAGGCGATGGAGCTGCAGCAGCTGCTGCGCGATGGGCCGCGCAAGCTGTCGGACATCATGGCGCTGCTGGCCGAGAACCGCCTGCAGATGAAGGTGACCGGGCTGGAAGAATCGCGGTTGATGGAGAACCTGCAGAAGATCGCCAACCGCGTGGCGGCCGGCATCATCAGCGCCGCATTGATCATGGCTGCGGCAATGATGATGAAGATCGACACCGGCTGGCACCTGTTCGGCTATCCCCTCATCGCACTGTTACTGCTGTTGATCGGCGTAGTGCTGGGACTGGGCATCGTCACCAGTGCATTGCTGTTCGATCGTCGCGCGCGGGCACGCGAGGAACGCGGGCACCGCTGATGCATCGGCGAAAAGCCGCGTATTCATGCGATTTTTTATGCAATCCAACGAAGCCTTTCACGCTCGTTTTACCTTCGTGGCGTGATTGCGCGCGCGTCATTCCAACAAACATTTCAGTCAGGTTCGTGCATGCACTATCGGGTCATCGGCCTGTCATGTGGATGTGCTTTCAGCAGCGCCGGTCGGATGGACACGCGTCGGTACGACGTCCATCACCACCACCCCGTCACTGCCGAAGCTGCCTATGCTCTGGATACTGCTGTTGTCGCTGTTGCTGCTGTGCTGGCTGTTCCTCGCGTCCGACAAGTGGGTGTGGTGGAAGGCCGGCGCATTCTCGCTGCTGCTGCTGATGCTCAGCACGTGGTGGCTGATCGACAAGCTGTCCGGTGATGGGCTCAACGCCGCCACGCTTTACCACCTCGGCGCCGATATGGAAGGCGCTGGTGTTTCCGACTTCAAGGGCTACATCGCCGGCTTCATCGTGCTGGCGCTGGTCTCGCTGCTGCCGCTGTTCGCTACGCGGGTGAAGCGCTGGCGCCGGCCCGGCCACGGTGGCGCGTTGTTCGCCGGCTTCGCGACCGTGTGGGTGGCCACGATCCTGATCAGCCCGCTTGCCCGTGACGGCCAACGCCTCTACCAGCAGCTGCGCCCGGTCGATTTCGCCCGCATCGCCCCCGAGTACCAGGTGCCGACGCAGCCGCTGCAGCGCCCGCGCAACATCGTATGGATCTACGGCGAAAGCCTGGAACGCACCTATCTGGATGAGGCCGTGTTTCCCGGCCTGATGCCCAACCTCAACCGCCTGGCGTCCGAGTCGCTGGACGTGCGTGGCCTGGCCTCGGCCGAAGGCAGCGGCTGGACCATCGCCGGCCTGGTGTCGTCGATGTGCGGCGTGCCGCTGACCACCTCGCAGGGCGACGAGAACAGCATGAACCGCATGGGCAGTTTCCTGCCCAAGGCGGTATGCCTGGGCGACTACCTGAAGCAGCAGGGCTACACCAACCATTACCTGGGCGGCGCCAACGGCCAGTTCGCCGGCAAGGGACAGTTCCTGGCCAGCCATGGCTTCGACGAAGTGCATGACCTGGCATGGTTCAAGCAGCAGAAGAAGATCGGCCGCATCCACTACTCGGCCTGGGGCGTGCACGACGACGTGCTGCTGGACACCGCCTACCAGCGCTTCGAGCAGCTTTCGCGCGCCGGCTCGCCGTTCATGCTGACCACGTTGACCATGGACACCCACCACCCGGCGGGCCACCTACCCGTGTCGTGCAAGGGCGAGCGCTACCGGAGCGGGTACGGCGACATCGGCCTGCTCAATGCACTCAAGTGCACCGACCGCCTGATCTCACAGCTGGTCGAGCGTATCCAGGCCAGCCCGTATGGGAAGGACACGCTGATCGTGATCGCCTCCGACCACCTGGCGATGCCCAACGACCTCAGCCACGTGCTGGCCAAGCAGAAGCGCGAGAACCTGCTGCTGTTCCTCGGCGACGGCATTGCCCCGCAGCAACTCAGTGCCGACGCTGGTACAACGCTGGATTCCGGTGCGACCCTGCTCAGCCTGCTGGATCCGAACCTGAAGACGATGGGCTTTGGCCGTTCGCTGATCGACCCGCAGCGCGCGCCCAGCGCCAGCGTGGCCGCGCGCCGCGACGATGGCCGCGACTACCCGCAGTACCTGGCCTTCGCCCGCTCACTGTGGCTGGGTGAACCGACCCGCGAGCTGAAGATCGACGGCGATGATCAGGTGGTGGTCGGCCTGCAGCACGTGCAACCGCCGGTGCTGCTGGAGTACGACAAGGACTGGGGCCTGAAGTCCGTGTATCTGGAAAACACCTCGCGCCAGTTCGATGATGCCAACCCGGACAACACTCTCGCCTACGTCGACCGCTGCACCGCGTTCGAGGATGGATCGGCCGACGGCGACTGGTGCGCCCTGCTCGTCAACCGCGACAATGGCATCAAGCTGTACCGCGACAACGATCTGCGCGGTGGCATCGCGGTGGATGCACCGCTGGATGCATTCCAGGGCCCGCGCCCGAGCGTGCGCCAGGCACACATGATCACCCAGAAGGGCCGCCGCACCCGTGCCGGCCAGTACATGCTGCAGCTGGTGGCGAGCACGCGCCCGGACCGCGGTTTCTGGATCGAGGCGGTGTCCTCGCAGCGCAAGGTGGTACTGGCCCAGCAGTGGGTGCAGCCCGATGCCAACGGCAAGATCAACGTGTCGTTCGGGCTGGATCACGAAGTGGACGATCTGGAGATCCGCGCGTGGTTGAACCACGCCGAGAAGCTGGCGGTGGATACGTTCGCACTGGTGCCCTCGCGCAGCCGACCACGAGGATAGGGTTCTCTGCAGGGCTGCGCCCTGCACCCGCTACAAACCGGGGCAACGGCAACGGCAACAGCAACAGCGTGCATTCCGTGGGATGGCGGGGCGGTGTCGGAGTGCGGGGACGCCGTAAATCCGTCCCTGGAGGCTTGGCAGCCGCATCCATGCGGCTGACACCCCGCACTCCGACACCGCCCCACCTCTGACAGATTCCTGCGGCTGTCGGTAGGTGTCGACCTTGGTCGACACTTCTGTCAGATATCGAAATCAATCTGGGGTCAGATCCGTTTTCCGGAGGAAAACGGATCTGACCCCAATAGTATTTCCAACAGATCGCGGAAAACTGTCGAAGGCGGGGTGGGTCCGGTTGCGGGAGTGTCCGCGGCATGGATGCCGCGGCCAAGCCCCCATGGACGGGTTTACGGCGTCTCCCGCAACCGGACCCACCCCGCCATCCCTCAGGAAGCCAGCTTTTGCTGTTGCTGTTGAAGTTGCCGGCCAGCGGCCGGCACTACCGCGGGTGCAGGGCGCAGCCCTGCAAATAAACCCCTACTCCTGCGGATCGCGGGTGATGTGGATATCCGTCGGGGTCGACAGCGGGATGTTCCGCTCGGCCAGGATCTGCAGCAGGCTGAAGTACAGGTCGCTGCGGGTGGCGTAGACCTGCCGCGGGCTGGCCACGTAAGCGAAGCTGTTGATGGTGATCTGGCCACCGCCAATGCTGTCGATATAGACCGTCGGTGCCGGCTGCTTCAGCACATTGGTGTGCGCGGTGTACGCATCCAGCAGCGCCTGCCGCAGATTGCCGACATCCGTGCTGGGCGGCACCGCGAACTGGATCTGGATGCGGCCCTGGTTGTTGCCCATCGTCATGTTGCGCACGGTCTTGGTGACCAGCTCGGAGTTGGGCACGATCAACGTCGACTTGTCGCCCACCTGGATTTCGGTCGAACGCAGGCTGATGCGGCGGATGTCGCCTTCCTGGTCGCCCAGCTTCACCCAGTCACCGATCTTCACCGGGCGCTCGGCCAGCAGGATCAGGCCTGAGACGAAATTCTGGGTGATCACCTGCAGGCCGAAACCGATACCCACTGACAGCGCGCTGACCAGCAACGCCAGCTTGCTCAGCTGCAGGCCCATCGCCGACAGCGCCCAGATCACCGCGATGATGATGCCCACATAACGGGCAACGGTGCTCACCGAATTACGTGCGCCCAGGTCCAGCTCGGTCTTGGGCAGGTAGGTGTCGGTCAGCCAGCGCTGTACCAGCTGGGTGACGGCCAGGCCAGCCAGCAGCACCAGCACCGCCAGCACGATGCGCACCGGCTCCAGCTTGGTTCCGCCAATGTCGAATCCAGAGGTGAACAGCGAGGAGAAGCGCTCCACCACCGCGCCGATGTTGCCGAACGGTGCCACCAGCGCCAGCAGCGCGATCAGTACGACGATGGTGCGCAGCGCGGCCGACAGCAGCACGCCCGCCTGTTCCAGCCGCGATACGCTCAGGCCGGTGCTGAGCAGGATGGTCTGGCCGACCTTGCTGTCGGCGTTGAGCATCCAGGTGCTCAGGTCATCGACGAACTTGAACAGCAGGGTTGCGGCCAGCACTACGATGCTGCCGCCGATCAGCTGCTGGTTCACGAACTTGGCGAAATTCAGGTAGCCCAGCAACGTGGCGACGATGGCCGCCACCACCGCGATATTGCCTGCTACCCGGGCCAGTACCAGCCAGCTGCTGCGGCGCACCGGCGTGGCTGCCCCCACGCCATCGGCCTGGGCCTCCAGCTTGGCCTCGGCCTCGGCGGTCTGCCGGCGATGCAGGCGCGCCAGGGTCACCAGCATGGCCATGATCAGGCCGAGGTAGGTCAGGGCAATCAGGCCGTCCAACGCCACCGTGGTGACATCGCTGGTGCGCGTAGCCTGGTCGAGGGCCACCAGCACCGTGCTCAGCCAGGCCAGCGCCGCCGCGCCCCAGGCGTACTTGCGCAGCTTCAGCGCGGCGGTATCGTCCAGGTTCAACAGCCGCCATGACGGGCGCTTGGGCACCAGCAGGCAGGCGCTGAGCGCGGCAATGAAGGCCGCACGGAAGGTGGCGGTCTCCAGGCCGTCGGCGACGACCTGCAGGCGCGGCGCGATGGCATCGATCGCATCCAGCGCCGCCATCAGTACCACCACGGCATAACCGGGCAGCAGCGTGCCCACCAGCAACAGCCACATCGCCAGGCCAGACCGGCGCAGCCGACCCTCCGGCGCGCGCTCGGACGCGGCGAACTGCCGCCCAAGCCTACGCAGCCACAACCGCAGCGGGAACATCATCACCAGCGCAGCCAGCAGGCCCAGCAACGGCGTGCCCCAGCCATGGGTACGGATGCCGGCGACCAGCGCGTCGCGCCCCTGCCCGGCCAACGGCGCAACGCGCGCGATATCGATCGGCAGGCGCTCGGCCACCTTGCTCCACAACGCAGGCGACAGCGGCGAGGCGACCTTCTGGCCCAGTTCTTCCGTACGTTGTGCGGTGCGCTGCTGTTCGATGTCGGTCGCCAGCTGCTGTGCACGCACGGCACTGGCCTTGGCCTGGGCCACCGACGCGGCCACGCCATCGCGCTGCTTGGTTATGGCCCGTCGCTGCGCTGCCAGCTCCGGCGGCTCCGTGGTGCCCTCGGCAGGCGTTCCCAGCTGCGCCAGTTGCTCGTTGATGCGATCCAGCTGCGGCTGCAGTGCCTTTTCCAGCGCCTCGGCGTCACGCCGTGCCTGCGAGGCATTCTCGGACAGCATCGCCAGCGTCTCAGTGGCTTCCGCATCGCCACGCTTGCGCTCGACATCCTTCAGCCGCGAATCGATGTCCGCCAGCTGCTGCTTGGGCGTGGGGTCCTGCTCCTGTGCCAGCACCGGCGCGGACAGCAGGAAGGCTGTGCACAGCAGCAGGACCCACCAGGGCCCCCGTGCACGGATCGATCGCAGGAAAGAAGACACGCCAGACATACCGGTTCGCGCGGACCACCGCGCCTGCGCGCGACTATACGGCACAGGCGGTAAACGGCGGATGGGGGAGGTGCAGCAGTATCAGTACTTCAGCCGCAGTTCTTCCACGGTCGGCTGCTGCAGCGCGTACCAGTCCTGGAACTCTTCCTCGGTGATCTCATCGGGCGCATACACCGCCACCGGGTGCCACTCGTGGTCGGTCGGCAGTGGCTGGCGCGGGCCGGCTCGCAGGCTGTAGCTGACGCCCTCGTAGTCAACCAGATCATCGACCTGAGGCCACTGTTCGCGTGCGAACGCGGATTCACTCTTCAACAGGATCACCTGGTACATCGGCACCTCCACCTCGGTTGGATCAGGAAAACATGGCGCTGGCGGCAGGATACCGCCATGCCGGTGACAACAGGCACGTCGCAGCAGCGACGGATCGTTCTGGACACGGCCATCGCCCCGGCTTCACCCGCCCATGGCGAGCCCATCGGCATCGTGGAGGCCCGCCCTTGCCACGATGACCGATGACCGAGCACCCGCCGCTGAAGACCGTCGCCGACCTCAAGCTGCCGCGCTACCTGGGCACCTGGTACGAGATCGCGCGCCTACCGATGCGCCACGAGCCGGAAGGCTGCACCGATGTGTCGGCGCACTACACCCTGCTCGATAACGGCAACGTCGGCGTCACCAACCGCTGCCGCATGGACGGCGAGATCGAAGAGGCTACCGGCGAGGCCTGCGCCGTCGACAACGACAGCGCGCGCCTGGAGGTCAGTTTCCTGCCCAAGGGCCTGCGCTGGCTGCCGTTCGCCAAGGGCGACTACTGGGTGATCCAGGTCGCCCCGGACTACAGCGTCTCGCTGGTCGGCAGCCCGGATCGCAAGTACCTGTGGCTGCTGGCGCGCGAGCCACGCCTGGACGCGACCGTGCAGGACCATTATCTGGCCGCGGCCCGCCTGCAGGGCTTCGATCTGTCCGAACTGATCCAGACCCCGCATACCGGCCACCCCACCGCCTGAGCACGACCACGCATGGACCTGAAAAGTGGCTACCCCTGGTGGGCAGTGCGCAACGGGCTGCTGCAGGCCTTTCCCCCGCTGGAGCAGGATCTGCGCTGCGACGTGCTGGTGGTCGGTGGCGGCATCACCGGTGCGCTGATCGCCGACGAACTGTCCCACCATGGCCACGAGGTGGCCGTGATCGAGCAGCGCGACATCGGCTGGGGCAGCACGGCCGCGAGCACCGCGCTGCTGCAGTACGAGATCGATACCCACCTGCTGGAACTGGCCCAGCGCTATGGCAAGGACTCTGCCGCCCTGGCCTATCTGGCCTGTGCCGACGCGATCGCGGCACTGGGTAAGGTGGCACGCGGGCTGAAGGACGTGGACTTCCGGCAAATGGACAGCCTGTACCTGGCCAGCCGCCATCGCGACGTGCCGCGCTTGATGGCCGAAGGTGCTGCGCGCCGTGGCATTGGGCTGGACGCCCGCTGGCTGGACCGCAAAGCGCTTCGCGAGCGTTTCGACGTGGATGTCGGCGGCGCCCTGCTGACCCGCCAGGCCGCCCGGGTCGATCCCTACTGTCTGACCTACGGCCTGCTCAAACGCGTGCGCCGCCGCGGCGGCCACGTGCATGACCGCACCGTGCTGCACACGCTCAAGCCTGGCGCGCAGGGCGTAACCGCGATGACCGAGGCCGGCGCCACGGTCCGTGCCCGCCATGTGGTCCTGGCCATGGGCTACGCCAACCAGCGCTGGCTGGAACAGCGGGTTTCGCGCAACCGCAGCAGCTACGCCTTCATCACCGACCCGATCGATGCAGACACGCTGGGCCGGCTGCAGCGCACGATGGTGTGGGAGAGCGCACGCCCGTACCTGTACCTGCGCGCCACCGGCGACCGCCGCCTGCTGGTGGGTGGGCTGGACGACGCCATCGATATCCCGGCGCGGCGCGACCGGCGCGTGCAGCGCAAGGCCGAAAAGCTGATGGATCAGCTCCTGCACTGGTTCCCGCGGCTGGACCCGGTGCCCGCCTTTTCCTGGGCCGGCACCTTCGCCGAAACCGCCGACGGCCTGCCCTTCTTCGGCCCGCACGCGCAGTGGGGGCCGCGGGTCCATTTCGCCATGGCCTACGGCGGCAACGGCATCACTTATTCGATGATCGGCGCCCAGCTGCTGCGGGCCCGGATCGAGCGGCGCAAGCATGCGCTGGAATCGCTGTTCGGGTTCGAACGGTTGTAGCGTGCAGCCAGGCATGGCCTGGCTCTACCGCAAGCGGGCGCCGACAGGCATCATTCAAGCAACCCCTGCTAGCGTCGGCCTGTACCGCCGCGTGTTGCGCGGCCACCTGTCCGCTGGAGCGCCGTCATGATCCGCCCCCTGACCCTGCTGCTGTGCCTGGCCCTGCCGGGAACCGTTCTGGCCCAGTCCGCCGCCGGCGCCACCGCGCCGCAGGCTGCCGGCCTGGACCTGACGCTGCCGCAGGCGCCGATGCGCTACCTCAACGACCCGGCCCTGCAGCAGGACCCGCCCGGCACCTATTACGGTGACAAGAGCGGCCCGCGCGTGCACGACGACGCCAGGATCGCCGACGTCACCGACGACAAGGTCAAGGTGTCCGGCAGCTTCACCACCGGCATCGGCTATTCGAAGAACGGCGGCAACAGCCACTACAACGCGGCCACGCTGAACCTGAGCAAGAACTACACGACCGATGAGGGCAAGACCCACGGGGTCAACCTCAACATCCATGTGAGCGAGGGCAAGGGCCCGGGCTTCTTCGGCCCGTATGGCGGCTACTACGGCCGTGGCCCGGGCTATTGGGACTACCCGCCGCCGTACGGCTGGTAAGCCAGCTCCTGTAGAGCCGAGCCCATGCTCGGCTACGGTTGGCCGCAAAGCCGAGCATGGGCTCGGCTCTACATGGGCCAACGTCAATCCAGCCAGCCATCGCGCTCGCTGTGCAGGATGCGGCCGTTGTAGCCGCTCAGGCGCACCTCCACCTTCTGGTTGCGGGCATTGCGGGCTTCCAGCGACCAGGTCGCCCCGTCGCGCTCCAGCGAATGAATCTCGCGCAGTCCGTGCGCCTGTGCCCGTGCCAGCACCTGTTCGGTGGTCAGCAGCGCGCGGTTGCTGTGCTCATCGAAAATCTCACCGGTCTTCGGGTCCACGTAGACCTCGCTGAAGCGGCCATCGGCGCGGCTCACGTCGGCCTCCCAGAGGCCGTCATCGCGTTCGATCTCGTGGATCTGGGTGTAACCGGCCTTGCGCAGGGTCTGTTCGACCTGGGCCATGCCCAGCGGCGCGGCCTGTACAGCCGGTGCGATGGCCAGCAGGGCAACAGTGGCGAGAGTGAGCGACTTCAACATGGGGTTCTCCTGTTCGTGTTCGTGGCCGGACCATCCCGGCAACGCCACGATGCATGCCTCGGTTAACAGCGCCTTAGCCGTGGCTGTTAGCCGGCTGTTAGTCATCCCCGCCACACTCGCGCCTGAACCCCTCTTTCTTTCTGCACCCGCATGCTCGCCACCCTGCCCCTGCTGCTGGCCCTGGCCAACGCCCCGATCGCCGCCGCGCCCGTCCAGGACCCGGCGCAGCAGGTCGCGCGTCGCGCCGTGCAGCAGGGCCGCTACGTGCCGCTGGAAAGCGTGGTGCGCGATGCACTCAAGCGCTACCCCGGCCAGCTGCTGGAAGTGGAGCTGGACGACGGCGTCTACGAAGTGGAGATCCTGCGCGGCGACGGCGTAGTAGTGGAGCTGGACTATGATGCGCGCAGCGGAAAGCTGCTGAAGACGGAGCTCGACGACTGATGCGCATCCTGTTGGCCGAAGACGATGCCGCGCTGGCACAGCGCCTGGTGCCCCTGCTGGAACAGGCCGGTTATGTGGTGGCGGTGGTCGCTGACGGCCGCGAGGCCGAAGAAATTGGCCAGATCGAAGACCTGCAGGCCGCCATCGTCGACCTCGGCCTGCCCGGGCTGGATGGCCTGAGCGTGATCGAGCGCTGGCGCAGCAATGGCCGCAGCTTTCCGGTGCTGGTGCTGACCGCACGCGGGCGCTGGCACGACAAGCTGGCCGGCTTCGACGCAGGCGCCGACGACTACCTGACAAAACCTTTCCAGGCCGACGAACTGGTGCTGCGGCTGCGCGCCCTGATCCGCCGCAGCCATGGCCACGCCAGCCCGCGCCTGCACTGCGGCCCGCTGCAGCTGGACGTCAACGCCGGCCGCTTCGAGCTGGATGGGCAGGCGCTGGCCCTCAGCCCGCAGGAGTTCCGCCTGCTCAGCTACTTCATCCATCACAGCGGACAGGTGATCGGCCGCGACCGGCTGGGCGAGCAGGTGTTCGACGGTGGCCACGACCCAGACTCCAACGCACTGGACGTACTGCTCGGACGCGTGCGCCGCAAGCTCGGCATCGACCTGATCCAGACCGTGCGCGGCCAGGGCTGGCGGCTGGCCGCGCCGTGAGCCGGCAACCATCGCTGCGACGGCGCCTGCTGCTGGCCGGCGGCGTCGGCCTGCTGCTGGTCTCGCTGCTGGCCAGCGCGCTGCTGGGCGAGCTGTTCAAGCGCAGCGCGCGCGACCGCCTCGACCATGAACTGCAGCAGGACATGCTGACCCTGCTGGCGCAGGCCGAAGTGGATGCGGACGGACAGCTGCGCCTGCGCCAGGAACCCAATGACGCACGCTTCCAGCGCGTGTTCTCCGGTGCCTACTGGCAGATCGCCGGTGCCGATGGCCGCGCGCTGCTGCAGTCGCGCTCGCTGTGGGATGAAACCCTGCCGGCGCCGGTTGCCGGGCCGGCCACCCGCAACCTGCCCGGGCCGCTGCAGCAATCCCTGCGCGCACGCGTGCAGCAGGTGCGCCTGCCACGCGCCAGCGAACCGTTCGTGGCCGTGGTTGCCACTGATCGCAGTGCGCTGGATGCGGATGTCGCCGCGTTCCGCAAGCGCACCGCCATCGCGCTGGGCGTGCTGGTCGCCGCCTGGCTGGCGGTGCTGGCCAGCCAGGTGCACTTCGGCCTGCGCCCACTGCATCGCCTCGGTGTGCAGCTGGAACAGGTACGGCGCGGCGATGCGCAGCGCATCGATACGCAGGGACTGGGCGCGGAGGTCGCACCGCTGGGTGAAGAACTCAACGCGCTGCTGGACCACCAGCAGCGTATGGTCGCGCGTGCGCGCACCAGCGCGCAGGATCTGGCGCACGCGCTGAAAACCCCGCTGAGCGTACTGGCCACCGAAGCCGACGGCGATGGCGCGGACTGGCGGGCCACCGTGCGCGAGCAGAGCGCGCGCATGCAGGCCAGTGTCGAGCGTTACCTGGCTGCAGGACTGGCTGCCGACCATCGCCAGCGCACCGACGTGGCGACCGTCGCACAGGCGATGTGCCGGCTGATGGCACGCGTGCACGACGAACGTGGCATCGCGTTCACGGCGGCAGGCATCGATCCGGCGCTGCAGTTCGCCGGCGCCAGTGCGGATCTGGAGGAGATGCTGGGCAACCTGCTGGACAACGCCGGGCGCTGGGCGCAACAGCAGGTCACTGTCGAAGCGGAAACCAGCGAAGGGCAGCTACGCATCGAAGTGCGCGACGATGGCCCCGGCCTGGCCGCAGACGCGCTGGAACGGGTCACCCAGCGTGGCGTGCGGCTGGATGAGCGCGAAGGCAGCAGTGGATTGGGACTGGCGATCGTGGGCGATATCGCCGCCAGCTATGGCGGGCGCCTGGCGCTGGAAAATGCGCAGCCCGGCCTGCGCGCAACGTTGTGGTTGCCGGTGGGGTGAAGCGACGGTGGGTAGTGCCGGCCGCTGGCCGGCAACCACGTGGTCACCGGGAACGCCCTGCGCAAGCCGGCCAGCGGCCGGCTCTACCGAGCGTCAATCCGACCGGTCGCCGTGCACCCGGTAGGTGTCAACATTGGCCAACCCAACGATGGGTAGTGCCGGCCGCTGGCCGGCAACCACGTGGTCGCCGGGAACGCCCTGCGGAAGCCGGCCAGCGGCCGGCTCTACCGAGCGTCAATCCGACCGGTCACCGTGCACCCGGTAGGCGTCGACATTGGCCAACCTCACGATGGGTAGTGCCGGCCGCTGGCCGGCAACCACGTGGTCGCCGGGAACGTCTTGCGCAAGCCGGCCAGCGGCCGGCTCTACCAAGCGCCAATCCGACCTTTCGCCGTGCATCAAGCATCAGCGGTGATGCATCCACCAGCAATCAATTGCGTCCAGCGCGATGTGGATGATCAGACCGATACCGAACAACCGCGTTTTCTTCGGCACGCACAGCCCGGCATAGACCGCGATGGCCGGTGCGGTGTGCAGCGGGTGGAACCCGATGCTGCAGCGGTTCGGTGCATAGATCGGATCGGCCAGCAGGTGGTCCAGGTCGATGATCCAACCCAGCAGCATCAACAACCACGCCGAGGCGAAGCGCTTGCGCCAGAACAGCCATGCCAGCAAGGCTGGCACGGCGGCATGCAGGAACAGGTGGAAGATCGCGCGCGCGCTCATCGGCAACGGTGACACCGGGCGGACCCGGTGCCGTCCATCACACCAGCGGTTCGTCGGACAGGTAGGTGTAACCGGTCAGGCCGGCTTCCAGCGCCTCCGACAGCTCCTGCGCGCGTTCCGGCGACAGCTGCGCTGCAGCCACGCGCTGCGCATAGGTCGCGCGCAGTTCGTCCAGGCGGTAACCCACGTAGTCCAGCATCACGTCGGTGGTGTCGCCACGGCGCTGCTGGGTAATGGCATAGCCATCGGCATCGGCCAGCACTTCCACCGCGTCGGTATCGCCGAACAGATTGTGGATGTCGCCCAGGATTTCCTGGTAGGCGCCGACCATGAAGAAGCCGATGCGGTAGCTCTCGCCCGGATTCATCTTGTGCAGCGGCAGCGAGCTGTCCAGGCTCTCGTTCTCGACATAGGTTTCCACCATGCCGTCCGAGTCGCAGGTCATGTCGGCGATGATGCCGCGGCGGTCCGGGGTTTCATCCAGGCGCTCGATCGGCACGATCGGGAACACCTGGTCGATCGCCCACACGTCCGGGATCGATTCGAACACGCTGAAGTTGACGAAGTACTTGTCGACCAGGCGCTCGTTCAGTTCGTCCAGCACCGGCCGATGGCTCTTCTCGTCGTAGCTCAGGCGCGCACGCACGCCGTGGGCGATGGCGTAGAACAGGTCGTCGATGCGCGCACGCTGCGGCAGGTCGATCTGGCCCAGCGCGTAGCTGGCCAGGCCTTCGGCATGGAAATGCTGCGCTTCCTGGAACAGCTCCACCGCCGGGCGCACGTCCAGCTCGTCGTGGATCTCGCGCAGGTGGCGGATTGCTGCCGGCTCGTCGTCGTGCTGGTCCGGCACGCGGCCTTCCTGCGCTTCTTCCACTTCCGACACATTGGCGATCAGCACCGCGTGGTGCGCGGTCATCGCGCGGCCGCACTCGGTGACGATGCGCGGCGGGGTCAGGCCGAACTCTTCGCAGGCATTGGCCAGCGGCTGCACGATGTTGCTGGCGTAGGAATGCAGGCCGTAGTTGATCGAGCAGAAGCTGCGCGAACGGGTGCCTTCGTAATCCACGCCCAGGCCACCACCCACGTCGACGTGGGTGATCTTCGCGCCCAGGCGCGACAGCTCCACGAAGTAGCGGGTGGCTTCGCGCATGCCGTTGGCGATGTCGCGCACGTTGGAGATCTGCGAGCCCATGTGGAAGTGCAGCAGGTTCAGGCAGTCGGCGTACTCGGTGTCACGCAGCGACTTCCACAGGTCCAGCAGCTGGCGCGGTGACAGGCCGAACTTGGCCTTGTCGCCACCGCTGTTCTGCCACTTGCCGGCGCCCAGCGAGGCCAGGCGCATGCGCACGCCCAGGCCCGGCTTCACGTCCAGCGCCTTGGACTCTTCCAGCACCAGCTTCAGCTCGGACGGCTTCTCGATGACGATGAAGGTCTGCAGGCCCAGCTTGCGGCCGATCAGGGCCAGGCGGATGTACTCGCGGTCCTTGTAGCCGTTGCAGACGATCAGCCCGCCCGGGCGCGACAGCGCCAGCACGGCCATCAGCTCGGGCTTGCTGCCCGCTTCCAGGCCGAAGCCCTCGCCGTGGTGGCTGGCCAGGGTGCCGGCCACGCCGCGGGTCTGGTTGACCTTGATCGGGTACACGGCGGTGTAGCCGCCGCTGTACTCCCAGTCTTGCTGGGCCTGGGCGAAGGCCGCCTGCAGCTTGCCCAGCCGCTGGCCGAGGATGTCCGGGAAGCGCACCAGCAGCGGCAGCTTGGCACCGGCCGCGCGCGCCGCGTCCACCACCTTGGGCAGCGATACCACCGGGCCGTCCGCCCCGGTCGGTCTCACCACCATGTGCCCGGCCTGATCCACGTCGAAGTAACCGTCCGCCCAATGCGGGATCGAGTAGGTCTTGCGGGCTTGGTCGAGGGACCAATCGGTCATTTCAGTCGGCCTTGTTGGCAATAAAAGGGGGGGCATGATAACGCCTATGTGCCCACAGGTTCGTTATCATGCGCGCCCGCGCCCGTGACAGGTTCCAACCTGAACGGGCCGATCCGTCCGGATGTGGCATCTGTGCCACGCGGCCCCGCCCGCCAGCCCGGCTCCACCCCTCCGAACAGGACTGTTTTCCCATGACTGACAGCAACAACTGGTACATCGAACACTTCGAGCGCACCGGCTCGGCCATCGGCTACCGCATCACCGGCAAGCTGGACGAGGTGCAGTCGCCGTTCCAGAAGATCGAGATCTTCCAGACCACCGACTGGGGCAACCTGATGACCATCGACGGGGCCATCATGCTGACCAGCAAGGACAACTTCTTCTACCACGAGATGATCAGCCACCCGGTGCTGTTCACCCACGCCGCGCCCAAGCGCGTGGTGATCATCGGTGGCGGCGACTGCGGCACCCTGCGCGAAGTGCTCAAGCACACCGGCGTGGAGAGCGTGACCCAGTGCGATATCGACGAGCAGGTCACGGTGATGGCGCGCAAGCACTTCCCGGAACTGTGCGACTCCAACGACGACGCCCGCGCCGAGCTGCTGTTCGACGACGGCGTGGCCTACATGGCCAACTGCCCGGCCGGCAGCGTGGACGTGGTGATCGTGGACTCGACCGACCCGGTCGGCCCGGGTGAGGGCCTGTTCAACAAGGCCTTCTACGAGAGCTGCTTCAAGGCCCTGAAGGACGATGGCATCCTGGTGCAGCAGTCCGAGTCGCCGCTGATGCAGCTGGAGCTGATCAACGAAATGCGCACCGAGATGGGCAAGGCTGGCTTCGGCTCGTTCAAGACCCTGCCGTTCCCGCAGCCGTGCTACCCCACCGGCTGGTGGAGCGTGACCATGGCGCGCAAGGGCGACAGCAGCTTCGACTTCCGCCAGGCCGACTCGGCCGCCAAGACCTTCAACACGCTGTACTACACCGCCGCGCTGCACACCGGCGTGCTGGTGACCCCGCCGTTCGTACAGGCGGCACTGAAAGGTTGATCCAAACAAAAACCCGCGCTGGCGACAGCGCGGTTTTTTGCTTTCTGTAGAGCCGAGCCATGCTCGGCTGCTGTTCGGACAGGTTGCGATAAATCAAGCCGAGCATAGGCTCGGCTCTACAGTCACAGCGCCCAGATACCGGCGATCACCGCCACCACCAGGCCCCACTTGATCACCTGGTAGGCCACCACGCTGCGCTCGCGCAGTGCCTTGGCCTTCAGGCGCACCTTGTAGACGCTGCCGAACGCCTTGTTGACGCCACCGGTCGGGTCACCCGGCAGGTTCGGCGAGGCACCGCCGGCCAGCAGCGTGGCCGCCACCGCACGATTGAACAGGCTCGGCAGGCCGAAGCGCAGCGGGCGGGCGATGTCGCAGAACAGGATCACGCGGTCATCGGGCGTCTCGTTGTGCGCGTGGTGGATGTAGGTCTCGTCGAACATCATCCACTCGCCATCGCGCCAGCTCTTCTTGATGCCGTCCACTTCGATGTAGCAGGCATCGTCGTTGGGTGTGCTCAGGCCCAGGTGCAGGCGCAGCGAGCCGGCGAACGGGTCGCGGTGCGGGCGCAGCTCACTGCCCGGCGGCAGCTGCGCGAACATCGCCGCACGCACATCCGGGATCGACTCGATCAGCGCCGTGGTCTTCGGGCACAGCGTCTTCGCCGACGGGTGCGACGGGCCGTACCACTTCAGGTAGAAGCGCTTCCAGCCACGACGGAAGAACGAATTGAAGCCGGCATCGTTGAACGTGCTGGAGGCAGCGATCTTCTGCGCGTCGCGCAGCGCCAGCGCCTCGTCGCGGATCATCTGCCAGTTCTGGCGCAGCGGCTCCAGCTGCGGGAACTCCTTGCCCGGGTCCAGGAACGGCGTGGTCGGCACCTTCGAGAACATGTACATGACCACGTTGATCGGGGCCATGAAACTGGAGTGGTCCAGCAGCTGGCGCGACCAGCGCGCGCGGACCTTGCCACGGAAGTGGATGTACAGCACGCAGGCCACGAACAGCGCTGCAATGACGATTTTGATGATCAAAGCACTTTCCTCCAGCCGCGGCCGGAACGGGAAACGGGGCGATGCACGGCCAGGCGGCCAGCACCGGTGGGGAACGCGGCAGGGGACGGGGACGTGCCGGAGGGGGCGGCCGCCGATGTCGCGGATTAACAGCTTATGGTCGGCAGGCCGTGCGCCGGGGTCAAGTTGCCCGTGCGCCGTGTTCATCCGGTTGCGAAGGAGGCGCAGGGCTGGGCGCGCAAGCTGTTGATGCTAAAGGCCAACCGGAATAAGTGAGACAGAATTGTCCGATTCTGCGCGACGAACTGTTCCAGCCACGACCCCGACATTTCTCCGACAAATCGTGGAATAGCGAACTGGCGAGTACTAAAATTAACGAAAACTTAGTAACTCCCTGTAACACCGGTTCGCTTGACGCATTGCGCCACCCACCGGGTCGTCCGAGACCCCGACATGCATCTTCCTGCCCTGCCATCCTCCTCCTGCGGCGATGACGCCGCATCCCCGCTGCTGCTCAAGCGCGGCGAGCGTTTCCTGGCCCCGGATGTCTACCGCACCTGCCTGGACGGGCGCGAGGCGGTCATCAAGGACTATTCCCGCTACCGCGGCACCCCCGTTTCGCTGATCGCGCGGCTGATGGTGCGCCGTGAAGCACGCATGCTGCAGCGCCTCGGCGGCTGGAAGCATGCCCCCGCACTGCTCGGCACCCTGGGCGGCCTGGCGCTGGGCATGGAGTTCATCCCCGGCCAGACGCTCAGCACCGCGCAGGCGGTGGGCAATGAAGTGTTCGAGCAGCTGCAGCACGCGCTCAGCCGTTTGCACGCCGCCGGCATCACCCACAACGACCTGCATGGCACCAACGTGGTGGTCAGCGGCGGCGTGCCGGTGCTGCTGGACTTCACCTCGGCCTGGCGCGCCCCGCGCTGGCTGCGCCGCAATCCACTGAGCCGGCAGATGCGCCGCAGCGACATGAAGAACCTGCTGAAGATGCGCCAGCGCGTGACCGGCCAGGCCCCGAGTGCCGCGCAGGCCGCGCTGGTGGCCGACCCGGGCTGGGTGGCCGCGGTGCGGCAGGGCTGGAAGCGGTTCTACAAGTGGGCGAAGCGCCGGTAGGGGGCGAGCTCGCTCGACCGCGTTACCGCTCTTTGTAGAGCCGAGCCCGCGCTCGGCTGCTGTTCCTGCATCGCGCGAAATGCAGCCGACCATCGGCTCGGCTCTACAACATCCCGCCGAACGGCTTACAACGCGTCCGCGTCCAACTCACCGGTACGGATACGCACCACGCTGCCCAGGTCGTACACGAACACCTTGCCGTCACCGATCTTGCCGGTGCCGGCGGCCTTCACGATGGCCTCAACCACCGCCTCCACCTGGTCATCGGTCACCGCCACTTCCAGCTTCACCTTCGGCAGGAAATCGACCACATACTCCGCGCCGCGGTACAGCTCGGTATGGCCCTTCTGGCGACCAAAGCCCTTCACTTCCGTCACCGTGATCCCGGTAACCCCACGCTCGGCCAGCGCTTCGCGCACGTCGTCGAGCTTGAACGGCTTGATCACCGCCATGACCATCTTCATCGTCTATCTCCTGTCTTCCGGCGTGGAGGATAGCGTCTGAACGCGGCCCGTGCGAAGCCGCTGCGGCCTGTCCGGGCAATGGGTGCCAGCAGTATCCTTGTGCCCGAATGGCCTGCCCGCGCCGGATGCACGGGCCCACCCCCACGGAGCACCCCATGATCGACCTGAACCAAATCGATGACCTCGCCCGTCGCCTCAGCGACCTGGTGCCGCCGGGCCTACGCGAGTCGCGCGAGGAACTGCAGGCCACCTTCAAGAGCGCGCTGCAGGCGGGGCTGGCCAAGCTCGACCTAGTCACCCGCGAGGAGTTCGAAGTGCAGCGCGCGGTGCTGCTGAAGACCCGCGAAAAGCTGGATGCGCTGGAAACCGCCGTGCGCGAGCTGGAAGGACGCGGCGCCGCAGAATGAAAAAAGGAGGCGCACCGCGCCTCCCGTTTACAGATTATTTCCCGGATAGGGCCTTGCAGCAGGGCCCACTGGGCGCCCTAGACTCGCCGGCCTGTCGATCCGGCAGGACACGCAGGGGCAGTGCCGATGGCGCAGGACACCGAATGGACACCCGTTTCGCATGACACCTGCGACCAGATCGCCGGGCCGTTCTATCACGGCACCCGCGCTGACCTCGCCGTGGGCGAGCTGCTGAGCGCGGGCTTCCGCTCCAATTATCGCGACAGTGTGGTGATGAACCACATCTACTTCACCACCATTGCCAAGGGCGCAGGGCTGGCTGCGGAGATGGCCCGCGGTGAAGGGCGACCGCGCGTGTATGTGGTCGAGCCGACCGGGCCGTTTGAGGACGACCCGAACGTGACCAACAAGAAGTTTCCCGGGAACCCGACGCGGTCGTATCGGAGTGCGCAGCCGTTGCGGATTGTGGGGGAGATTGTGGAGTGGGAGCTGTATGACGCGGAGTTCGTCCGGCAGTTGAAGGAATTTGTTGCTTCGGGGAGTGGGGAGATCATCAATTGATGACTTATTGGCGTTGGGCCGTGGGCTCTTCGTAATCGGCATCGTAGATGTCCAGCCCGAGCTCGATGCCGCGCCGGCCCAGGGCGAGCACGGGTGTCGCCACTACGGTGGTGGCGGCAGCGGTATGTATTGGTTCGAAGAAGGGCAGAACCACATGTGGCCGAACACCAAAGACAGCGACCTGACGAGAATGTACTTGGTGGACACGCTTGAGCCGGAGAGCCGATGGCTACCGCTGAGCCATTGAGACTGTTAGTGTGGATGTCCACTTCCGGCCACTGCGGACGTTCAGCTCTGAAATTAAGCCGACCCGCGAGGCGGCGGCGGCTTGAATGAACTGTCAGGCCTAAGCCTTGGAGCACCACGCGGGTTATTTAAGCGCGCGGGACCGACATTTCGTTCATGACAGAAATAATGAATGCTTCTCCTGCCTCACGGCTTGGCACTGCGCGAGCAGCCAGCACTTCGCCGCCTAGGTCAAATAGCACGGGCAAGTACGGAAAACCTTGAGCGGGCGGCTCATAAATAATACTTGCGCTCTCTGCCATCAACTATCTTTCCTTTCGGTCATGTTTAAACGACTGCATCTCGGCGCCACTTGGGCCTAACTGCCTAATAGACGGACCCGCGAGTCTGGTTATACGGCTTATCCAAAAAGCGAGGTGTGGTGGAACTTTCCCTCAATAAAGTTCGATCTTAGGGCGGCTGGGCACGGCTAACAAGCCGGCGTATAACCGGACCAAGCGGAGGGCTCAGTGACTATCGCAAGCTAGCTTCGATATTCGATAGAAGTTCAGATGTCCGCTTTGAGTCGAAAACGGAGAATAGCACCGGACCAAGCCCCGACGCAGTACTGATGCCTACTTCCGGCCAGGAGCGGACATAAGTGTGCTGCCGATCAATCAGCGCCACCTCTAACCAGATTATGGCTCAGAGAGGTTAGCTCAGAGAATATCGTCAACCATTACGCGCCGCTCTCATGGTGTTGGCCTCTCAAATGACGTGCGATTTGCTTTCCGTCACTGAAAGGCCAGTTGAAATCAAGAGATGAGTGAGCGCTCGTCAAGGTTCAAATTTTGGTCGCTTGACAACTATTTTTGGGTGCAGTTTCTCAACCGATACCACAGGTGTTGCGGCGCTTGTCCTAGCCGCGGCAGAGGGTTTCGGACGGGCTGCCTCACCAATTCCCAGCGCATTGAAATCAATCAGGCTCTGGACGTGCTGCGAATCAGTCGACCAAGAAATAGAAGTGCCAGTGGTTGGGGCAAGCCGCTGAGCGAGTAGCTTGGTAATTCTGTCCACTCGATCGGGCTCCGTGGTTGCGTAACCAATCGGAAGCGTCACCGCGCTCATCTTGCTCGGTTGAACGTGGTACTGCGCAACTGCTAGGCGCTCGGGCACCACGAGAAACTCAAATCTATCCGTCCGGATTCCGCCGGAGAACATCACGGCATGAGGCAACCTAGAGTGAAATTTCCGCTTAAGCCAACGCTCCTCTGAAGCGCCTTCACCCTTAAAACACGCAACCAGTCGCCCCCCATCTCTTCGATCAAGGGCCTTTTGGAATTTTGCGACAAATTCGACAAGCTCAGTGCTGTTCGCCGCCCAGAATGGGACATCTGCAGGCAACCAGTGTGCGATGCTGGATCGCCCCTCCTCATCGTCGTCCAATCGCAGCATGTTGATGAGTGTCGTTCGATTTCCGACGAGGTAAATCGGACCCAAGAGGCCCCTGGTCTGTTGTGACCCATAACCAGTCTTGTTCGCATCTCGGTCTCTTAGCCACTTAGGAAGGTCGAATTCGTCTTCTCGCACATACCTAGCGAGAACCTCGTCCTTAACCAACGCGCAAAAGTCTGAGAAGGACGCGGCCGCCTTGGGCAGGCTCTCGCTCGCGAGGTAGTCCGCCACCTTGGACTCAAGCTCAATCGAAAGTGGTCGCTTACGATTGTCTCCCAAGCGTTCCACAGCATCTCGGTGTACGTTCAAGTCGCCTGTGGCGCCCACATCCAGCGAAATCTCCATGTCTACCGGCACCTGCAGGGTGCGCATGGGTCGGCAGCGGGCCACCTTGTACAGGCGAGTCTTGAAGCTTTCCTTTGTGCGGCCCCAAGAGAACTCCAAGAACGCTCGAGACTGCTCGCTGAATGCCTCGGCTACGCGGTCGGGAGCGACTGACTTCGCTAGCTCCGGCATTGGCACCTCAGGTAGACCAAACCTCGAATTACTGTAGCCGCGGCGCGGAACGAGCTGGAGGGCCAGCAGGTCAAATACTGCGTTTTCCTCTCGGGTTTCGAAAGTTGTAAAGGTCGGAACCTCTCCTGTGGCAATCTGCTTCGCGCGAAGGATCGCCGATGGGTGAAGTACTCCGTCGGCCGCGACGTCCACCAGCCTGTTTCTTGTAAGGCTGCCAACCAAACCGTCCGTCTCCAGCTTCGACAGTCCAAAGTACGCTTGAAGCTCACCAGGGCTTGCGCTCTCCATCATCACGATCAATCTGCAAGCGAATTCCTCAATCGCCGGCAGGGGCCTTTCGGTGGTCCATGAACACTCCAACCGGTACTCTCTCGCCGGCAGTAGTACGGAAATGACATTTGCCAATCGCCGCTTGCCCAGCCCTTCGATCTCGCCGCCACCAACCTCTTCGTCAAGCATTTTCGTCCTCCTCATGGACAGCGCGTTGGAAGTCGAATTCGGGCAAATCCGTCACGATCGTATACCCCGGATGCCGCAATGCCGCCTTCTCTTCGATGAAGCTCAGCACGCGCCCCAACGGGTCTAGTTTGTTTCGCCTTCGCCACATCCGAGCTGCACCTACGATCGCAAGGCGCTCCTGCGCTCGGGAAAGCGAGACATTGATTCGCGATGGCTCCCACATGAAACCTTGCATCTCGCTGATATTGTCTCGAACAAGACTCAAGATGATGAATGGATTTTCTTGCCCCTGATAGCTATCGACTGTATCGATTCTGATCAGACTACGAATCGAGGCAGCCCACTCGGCCTTGCTTAGCTCTTTCTCGAGCAGTGCCTTTTGCGCGCTATACATTGTGATCACGCCAATTGGGTGGTGCGACGACTGAATGTTCTTGAGCAGTTCCGCCTTGTCTGGGGTGGCAAGACGCTGAAGGAGCCGAAGCACGAGGCGGACTTCGTGCGGATTTACGTATTTCCCTCGCTTACTTGGGTCGCTGTCGCCGGTTGCCTCCGGCCCTGCTCCACTATCGATCCAAGTAACCGGAGAGTTCCAAGGAAACGCAAGATGCTCGCACCAAGCCTGTGATTCGCCGCGGCCGGTCCTTAGCTGCACCCCGTCATCCTTATAGAAACAATCGGAAACCAAGTCACTAATTGGCTCGACCATTCGATACTGCGTATTGAGGGAAACTCCGCGAGTAACACGGAACGCGCGCTCAAAGTCGGTCTGCCGAAGTGATTCCGGCGATATTCCCAAGGCCTTGGAAGCAGCGCGGAGGTGGGATGACTCGTAGACCGGCGGCAACTGCCTGTGGTCACCCACCAACAATATCCTGCGCCCAGACTGAAGCGGGATCATTAACTCACTCGCTTGCGCGCGAGCAGCTTCGTCAACAATTACCCAATCGAAGTCGACATCGGCAACGCCGAGTTGCTTCTGCCCCATGCCAACCAAAGTTCCGCAGACCAGTTGCCTCGTCTGTACCAGGAATTGGTCGTAGTTGGCCTGGCCTGCGTGTAGAACTGAAAGCCATTCTTGGCTGAGTGAAAGCAAAATTTTTAAACGTGACAGAGCGATCGGATTATTGACACCATGGGCAGATGCAACCAGCGTGATGGTGCTCTCCCATAAATTCTCGGACTCTAGAAGGGACGCCGCCTCCTCTGGGAATCGATTTCGAACAATTTTGGAAGTGAGCTCTCGGACCTCGTCAAGCTGGGACTGTAGCTCAGGAACACGTTCGCGAAGATCAGCGCCTGCTTTATCCGACTTTGCCAGGTTCAATTCCGCTTCGTATGCAACAATTGACGAGATAAGCCCATCTAGGGTTCGGTGCAGAGAAGCCAACTCGGCCGAAAGCTGCGTCGGTATCCCAAGGCGCTCTGAAAAAACTGCGATACGATGCTCGTACTCGCGATGGAAAGAATGTCGCATTTGGCGCTGGACCGCTCGCGAGTGAGCATCCAACATTGGCGTGGCAAGCATTCGCTCTTGCCCCATTCGAACTACACTGAGCGGAAAGTTGTGCCTTTGACACATCGCTCGAGCCTTCGTAGCTACTGCATCAACAGCGGTGTGAGACTGCCCGACCAGCAGTACGTTTCTAACGCCGACCTCGCTAAATAGGTAATGAATGAACGCCCCAACGAACGTGGTCTTTCCGGTCCCTGGCGGCCCCTGAAGAACGCCAACGGGTCCCTGCTCAATCAGCTGTTGAAAGGCCTCGACCTGCCGTTCATTGAGACTTGTATCTTCATCATCGTACAGCTGTCTAACTCGATCTGCACTGGGTCGAGGAGCCATCGGGGAGATCGATGATGATGCGGTGGGGTCAAAGTATTTTAGGAGATCGGGAATTGCCGAGGCGTGCTCTAGCACGCGCTCCATTGCTTTGGATTTTCGGTCTCGGGAGGCTTTGCTCTGCAAGGATTCGAGTTTCAGGATCGTGCCAGGTATGACGCGCTTGCGAGCATCCATTCTGGTGACATCGATTACAAGCTCATCTTGGCTTGTTTGGAGTATGTCCAGAATTGCAAAATTGTTGCCGTCGTCCTTCAGACTAACGAGAACGCGATCATCCGAGCCGAAATCCATCGCGGCACCGTGCGCCGTCCGGTATGGAAACCGCATTTGGCCCACAGCGTTTTCTTGGATGGCACCGGTCACTTCGACTTCGAGGAGGCTCTCCTCTTCAGTGTTCATCAGAGTTCGCCAAATCTCTTCGACTTGGATATTCGCGCCCTCCGACCTCTCTGCCACCTCCGATATCGAGGGAGAAAATTTCGCTTCAAGTAGCGAGAGCACCGGATCCAACCCCAGAATTAGATCGAGGAGATCTTGAGTGCCTGGCCCGCGTTCGTTTGACTTGAGCAGCCCAATTGAGCGTTCAATGCTTGCGGAGGATCTGCTGCTGGCTGACACCAGCTCACTGAGCGGAATTGGAGTTACCAATCGGACATCCCGAAGCTGACGCTGCTCAGGATCAATCACAAACGTGATTGCGCCATTAAGCCCTGTTACGTAGCAGTCCAACAAGGCATCGTTGTGCTTATCCCATTTGAAATTGAAGTGGTAGCCGCCGCCATCGGACTCAAGCGTGAACTCCGAGCCTGCGAACTGAAGTCTGTTCCAAGGAACAATGATCGGTGCCGCCGCTTTAGTCGATTCCGATGCTTCCTCGATGAGTCGTCGAACCTCGAACTGCAGCGGAGATAGCGATACGGGCACGCCTTGCGGCTGGCTGCGACCGACTTCCAGCTCCTGCTTGAACTGCTCGTCGGATTCTTCGGCTAGGAGCTCTTCCACAAGCTTATAGACCGCAAAGCGATCGCGACCGAAGCCGTCGGTTGATGCCGGATTTGATGGACCATATTCGACATTGAAGGGTTGCGTCCTCTCCCCAAAGTCGAGAAAGTCGAGCAGAAGAACCCTTTCGGAGCCGGCCTCCCGCATATCCGGAGATTGCACAAGAAGATTTCCTGGGTGAATATCCCCGTGGCTAAGCTGCTGGTCGTGCAATGCCGAAACAGCCTGAATAAGGGCCGCGGCGATCCGCCTGCGCGATGGAATGTCCGCCCCTGCGATAGCCTCCTGCCACTCCTTACCTGGCTCAATTCTGGTTACGACGAGGAGCCCGCCCGACTCCAGCAAGCCGAAGTCGACAAGGTGCGGGGTCGCGGTTTCACGCGACCTGACTTTTTCGGCCTTGGATCGGAATGCCGCGACACGCCGATTCAGCCCATGCGTGCCCGCGTTCGGGGCAACCTGCAGCCAGAGTTTGACCAGTACGGGCCCGTCGTCAAATGCGGATCTGTACCTGAGCACTTGTCCCGATCCAGGGTTCTCGCCGTGGCTTGGCGGGAAGTGCTGAAAAATCTGAAACTGGCCCCACCCGCGCTTTATGAAGTCGCCATCCGATATTTCGTTCCAAGTATTGATTGCCTCCTCTTTGCTCGCTGCCGCCGGCTTAACGCACTCGTTGAGAGCCGCCAACATCGCCGCAGCATTTTCAAAGCGATCAGCCGGTCCCCAGGAGAGGGCGCGCTGAAGCCAAGCGCTCAAGGCGCCCTCATATGGATCATGTTTCGGGGGGATCCATTGCCAGATACCCTGCTCGTCGCGTGGAAGATCTGACTCAGGGAACAGAATTCGATACGCAGCGGCGGCGAGCATGAATACGTCTTGCCTAAAGGCGTCGTAAATCTCCCCCTCTACGCTCATTGCCTCTTCCGGCAATCGAACATGCGAACCCTGCAGAAAGTCTCGAACTTCGCTAACCGTTCCACGCTCCGGAAAAAAAGCCGCTGCGAGGCCAGAGATGACTACGCTTCGCTGATCTGATGCGTGCCATAGGTTGTGAAGATCGATATCACGGTGCGCAACACCTAGGGCGTGTAATTCTGAAAATGGTACTAAGAGAGCTCTGACCAGGTCCAGGCGAGACTGGTGGTCGTGACCAGGCCCCAATTTGCTTAGGTGCTCATCCAGGCGGCTAAAGGTTCTCCTGAGCTCGTAAAGCTCCGTAAAATCGTCAGAAACGTCACTTGTGCTGAGTGGAACCAGCGGGCGGAGTAGATATTCCTCCAGTCCTCTCTCACGGGATTTTGCGAGCGCGAACACTCGATTTTCGCGAAGAGCGACTTTTGCCCATTGTTCTTGTGTCGCGTTGCCGACGCCGAGCGACGACATGTTCCAACGCCTCATCAAGGCCAGATCATTGGCAATTTCCTGATGATGGCCTTTGAATTCCGCGAACAAACCGAGCTTGTGCCGATACCAAGGGGTTGGTTCAGCCGTATAGCTGTGATGGGAGAATTCCTTCGGCCTGATTCGGTTTCCGGTGAAGAACTGTTCGAAGATTGGCCGACAAGTCGCGCTATTTGGGCGTGGCTTCCCTCGACGATCAAACAGGTCCACGTAATTCTGTGGCGCCTCAGAAACAATCGATGCGTAATCGTTCGCCCCAGTTACTTTGATAAACTCATCAAGCGTATGAACGAATCGACGTTCTGTTGTAGAAAGATTTTCTGGACCGGCAGTCCCACACATCACAACATGGGCTTCGACTCTGGGCGCATAGCCGAGCTTGTGTTGAAGCTCCCTTCCTAGAAGCTTGCTAATCCGAATCGCGTGGACACGCTTGATCTCATAGGGACTTTTCCCTTTTGAATAGCCGTTGAGGTACCAGCGGCCATCACCGCTCTCAAGCTTCCCAGTCCATTCCTTGAGCTCCACAAGCAATAGACGGTCATGCGTGATGATCATTGTGTCCACGTCCATGGAGCCCTCGTCATCAACAACGAGCAAACTGGCGTAGCCAAACCAACTTTGTCTCAACGACTCCTGCATCCGCTTGACCGCTCGAACTTCGCTAGCGTGCAGTCCGTTGCCCCCAAGAATCCTTATGTCCATGAGTCCCCTCATTCATACGACAGCCCTGGCCCAGAGGTGGCCATTAAGTAATTATATGCCAACGAAGACGCCGCGCGATCTTGCCGGACACCGCATCATCAACATCCGGCTCCCGACCTATAGTCGCATCTGCGTGTGGGATTTCGAGCGAGCCGGGCTAGAACAGAACGTGCGCGTCAAGGGGCAGGTCATTTTCAACGCTAGCCACCATATCATCGCGACCACGCTGAATGGTCTAGATGTCGCCTTCCTGCCCGAGGACGAGTTCGCGCCTCATATCGAATCGACTGAGCGGGTGCGAATGCCAGCACGCTGGTGTCCGTCGTTTTGTAGATAACACTTCCAGCCGGAGAAGGCTATCGCCTGCACTCCGCTGGGTCGTCGATGCGCTGCGCGTTTAAGCCCGCTTCGGATCGAAAGCGGAGAATAGCACCCCGGACCAGGCGCCGACGCAGTGCTGATGTCCGCTTTCGGCCAAGAGCGGACTCTCGCAATGCCTCGAACCGGCCCACGAATCTGCGTGGTATAGAACGAATATCGGGCCGAACCCTACTTGAACATCTCCAACAGATCCTCGTCTTCATGCCGCTGCTCCCACGTGGAGAGAAAACAAAAGCTCACACCACTTCGCATGGCAGCCTCCTGAAACCCGGCCAGTTCTTCCTTGGTGACCGGGTACTCAGCCGGATCAAAGTGCAGAATCCCCCACGGCTTGACGAGAGAGAACCCAGGCATGAGTTCCGAGAAGATCGCCTTGAGCAGGGGCCGGATATTCGAAAAGTCCTTGATCGGACCCGCGCAATTGCCAAGAGCATGACACTGGCGACGGATGGTCCTGTCTCCACCGACCAAGCGCGCAATAAAATGGTCCTGGCGCACTTGGACGTAGATCAGCTGGCGGCGAAAAATTCTCATCTTGCTCTCAACTCCGCACGCTCAATCATCGCCCAAGTGCAGCATACCCTTCCATCAATGCGCCGGCTCCGCCTTCAGCGCGCTTGAATCCCTTCGCAGCAGATACAGCGCAACCAGGAATGGCCACAGCGAGTTGATCGACGAGAACACGCGCTGTGTCAGCCCCCGGTAGCCCTCCGGGTCCGCTCCCACCACGTTCAACCAGAGATAGACAATCCCCGCGACGCTCACCGCAGCAGTCACGGCGTACGCCCTTCGGTTGGCAGACCAAGCGCTCAATTCGATGTGCGACATCGCCGGTGCAATGATGTTTGCGATGCCAATGGTGTAGAAGCCGTGCATCGGATGGCCCATGGGCCAGAGCCCGTTGGTCAGCATGGAGATGCCAAAGATCATCCAGCAGATCGCGCCTACGGCAATCCGGCGGCCGGACTCTCGCCATACCCCGATGGCAAACGCCACGAAGCCCACGCCGCAGCCGATGGGGGCAATCCTGGCGCAGATGCTTACAAGCGTTGGTGCCTGCAGCAGCTCGCTGGCGTGCTGTGCAAGCGGGTTGTAGCCCGGCGCAAACACGGCGGCAACGCTGGTCCAGAACAGGAACCATGGAAGCGGGACCAGACCCGCGCAGAGAAGCAGTCGGCTGCGGCGTGACACGTGCAGTGGTCCTTGTTTGGCCTGCGCCAGTGGGTGGAATCCGGTCGAACGCCGCAGAACCTTCCTGCTGCGGCCAGGACGATCTTGAGTGACTACAGCAGTAGTCAGATTGCGCGCGGCACTCGGTAGGTTCAATAGGCAAGAAGTCATTTAAACCATCTCGCGGGTGTCGCAGCGGTTCGGTTGCATGCGCGATCACACATGCCCGATGGGCGAGTGCTGTCGCATTTGCCGCGCCTTGCATCTCTTGCGGAAGGTTCTGACGACTCCGTTCCAGAAGTGCCGTTCCGCTTGGCACGCCAAGGCTCTCGCCGCTTCCGGCGCTATGCGACAATGCCAAAAACGTCTCGGGTTTTGGCGGCATTGACCCCTACCCCTTGGCATTCCCAACTACGTCAGGCAACTCTGGTATCGCCACCGAAAACGGGTGGCCGGGCCTCGAAAACCCGAGCTATTAGGATGTTGTTTGCACTTGCCAGCCGGCATCACCTTGCGGGGTGCCGGCTGGCATTCCGTCTGCCGGCTATGGCGGGCGGGGCGTGGGGGCCTTGTGCCCGCCGGTTTCTTCCTAATAGCCCGGTTTTCGAGCCACGCTCTGCCCGCCACCTTTATCGGTGGCGGCTTCCGCCTGCATGCACGGAGCCCGCCATGACCACACCACACTCCCCTCCCCCGCGCCCCATCCAGGAAGCGCCGTCACGCGCTTCGGCCCCAGACCGCAACAGCCTCATCGCCATCCTCCACGCCATCGGCGCGGGCGCTGCGGCCGACGGCCAGCCCTGGCCCGAGCGGCACCATCTACGCAGCCGGCAGATGCAGTTGTCCGACGCCGACTGCGCCCTCACCGGCCAGCGCGTCGTGCAGGAGATCCTGCTGGCGGCCGAGCGCACGCGCCAGAACGGTGAGCCCGAGCAGTACGTGGGCGACCGGGTGATGGAGGGGCTGGTGATGGCCGATCTCGCGCTCACCGCCTTCATCCACGAGCGGATGCGACCCAAGGACTGAGCGCGCTTATGGCGCGGACCTTTCTGCCTGTGTGCGGGGTGACGAATGAAGATGCACGGCCTTGCCGCTGCGGTGGTGTGCATCGCGGTGATCGGCGCGATGTGGGTGGAGTGGCCCGAGCCCACTGGCGATCAGGTGTGGGCCTACCAGAAGCTGCAGCCGGCCGACTACCGCTTGCTGCACAGTGATGCACTCGGCTTCGTGACCGCGAAGGCCCACGAGGGCTTTGAACTGCACGCGCGCCATGCCAGCGCAACGTCCTTCGAGATCCGATGCAAGGGCGTGCTGGTGATGGACGTGGAGAACGCGCCCTCGCGCGTGCTGATCCGCATGCCTGCCGATGCACGGTGGCGGGCGCCGGATATTGAGCGCCTGCGCATCAGCTTCGAGCGCTGGCTGGATCTGCATCAAAGCCAGGGGCGGTTGCTGGTGGAAAGCGCGGGACCTTCGTGGGTTGAGGCGCGGTTTGGGCGCTTCAATGGGTTGGTGCTGGATCAGCAACGGTGTCTGCTTGGGGCGCCCGGCATCCGCCAGCCCGATCCCACCAACGACTTCAGTGCTGAAGTGCCTTCGTAGGCTGACACTCACAGTTGCGCTGCGCCTGCACCGCAAGGGGCCGCCCGATGCTCGATCATCAAGGACGGCGCCAACGTCAGGGGCTGTCTGTACTGAAGGAAACCGAGCCGTCTTCTAGCAGGTGGACGTTTACATATGCGTCTGGCGGAGGTATCCGATCGATCGACGCCCCTGCGGGCAGAATGTCCCAACTGGTGATCGGGCCGCAGACTGTCCTATGCACCAACCGGCGACTATCCAACCCTCGCTTGGCAAGCTCGGCCACAACTACTTCAGGAGGCTGGCGGTCGAAGCCCTTGTAGGCGGTGCACGTCTCTCCCGTCTGGCCAATGGGATACGTTGAACTCTCCACCTCATCCCGGCACCCCGGCAGGCCCATGGCGAGCGAGAGGGTGATCAGCACGCGCAAGCCGCGAGGGAATTGTAGTGAACGCAGTTTTTCCAGCAGCTGATGTGGAGATTGGTATGCTTTCACTTGCACACCGGTGAACCGGCCCCTGAAAAGAACAAGCCGCCCATTGGGCGACTTGTTCTTTGGTGCGAACGACATCACGGAACGGTGCACGCCTATCGCCTTCGATGCGAGTTTTCCCACCACTGCTTCAGCGCAAGAAACAGTTGAAGGAATAGAAAGATCACCGCGAAGTAGCCCCAAATCCGCAATCCAGTATGCATAGCGTCCGGGTTATGGCGATACGTGAGAACTGCGAAGTACGAAAGGCCAAAGAGCGCAGCGAGAAGCTGAGTCCCTATGAAGCCTTTCAACAAGGGACTCATTTTTTCTTCTCCAGGTCCTTCTGCACGATAGTCGCCCCTGCTCCCGCCAGGCCCTGACCCGCTTGGGACGCCGCACCCTGGAGTGCCGATTGCCTGGGAATGGCAGTTCCGGTTGACGCAGTGGCACTTGCCATGTTCGGCCCACCTGGGCCGCGGGATTGACTCAGCCGTTGGAGTGATCCGCGTGCAGCTGGGCCTGCGAAATCACCCATGGCAACGCCAACCCCGGAGGCTGCCAATCCACCCGTTGCACTGCCAATCGCATTTGAAGCGACGCCCTCCGCCGTGATGGGTTGCCCTTTGATTGCGCTCTCTGCGGCGGAGCCAGCACCGCCCGCCACCGCATTGACCACGGTCTGTATGGCAACCGCACGCCCTACCGAAATCGTGCCGGAACCCACTGCCGCAACGGCCACTCCACCAGCGCCTCCGGAGACTGAGCCAACCGCAGCAGCAATGCCAGCCTCCACTTTGTCGATAGGCTTATCCGGATTCATGGCTTTCTGGACCGCGATGTCTGCGAGGCCGCCCAGGACGGCACCGTAGATGAATGGCATTACCGGAACCCTTCCGTCCGGATCGGTGAAGGAGTACGGATTGCCATAAGCGTAGCTGTATCGATTGAAGTGTTTCGTGCTTGAATGCGTAGAGATCGGATCTACCGAGAGGAAGAGTCCCAACTGGGGATCATAGTAGCGCTGCTGCATGTAGCTCAGCCCAGTGGTAGCGTCGCTCACGTGTCCCGTATATCCAGGTCCATCCGCAACCTGCCCGCCAACAACGGCCCCATAGGGTTCGTAGTCATAGCGCTTGACCACGTTGCCATTGGCGTCGGTCTCGGCAACCACCGAACCAAGCGCATCGGTATGAATGTAGGTGACCGTCTCGGCACTTGCCGATGGCGTCAGCGCCAGGCTCATCATTAGTGTGCAACAGAGCCAGGCCCCCACGGGGCCCCGTTCGGGAATGCGCTTCGCCACCCCCAAAAGGACGAGGGAAACACGACGATCAGCCTCCTCAAACGTTTCCATTCTCCCCATCCCCTTGAAAGATCCTTCCAGCAAGATTCCGTCTTCATATCACAGCCCCCGATGGCTGGGGAAGTCACATTGAAAACCAGTGCGAGTCGACGTGAATCAAGCGGTGGCTGTTGCCACGCTGTTTTTCCAGAAGCATCCATGGTTGCACCACCTGGATGCCCCAAGTGGAATTGGCGTAGCGCTTGGAAATGCGTGGCCATGTGTAACCGACACCATTCAATTTGAGTAGCACTCCAGTTTGAGTAGCACGGCGAATTGGCGTCCATCGTTCACTTGATGGCCGAATCTTGTTTCCGCAGAGGAGGAAGGCATGCCCCAACCGTCTGCCGGAATCCCCCTAGCCGCTTCACCAGCAATTCCCGATGGTTGGCCGCAGCTGACCTGCCGCATCATCAAGCGCCCGACTGCAGGAATCCACACATGAGCCTGGCGCTGGTCCACAGCCGTGCCCGCGCCGGGGTCGATGCCCCACTGGTGCGGGTGGAAGTGCATCTCTCTGGCGGCCTGCCTGTCACGCAGATCGTGGGCTTGGCGGAAACCAGCGTCCGCGAATCACGCGAGCGCGTGCGTGCCGCCCTGCTCTGCGCGCGCTTCGACTTTCCGCAGCGACGCATCACTCTGAATCTCGCGCCCGCCGACCTGCCCAAGGAAGGTGGACGTTACGATCTGGCCATCGCCCTGGGCATTCTGGCAGCCAGTGGCCAGGTCGATCCGCAGTCACTGCTGCAATACGAGTTCCTGGGTGAGCTTGGCCTGACCGGCGAACTGCGGCCGGTGGCAGGTGCGCTGCCGGCCGCGATCGCGGCCGCTGAAGCCGGGCGCATCCTGGTGGTGCCGCCAGGGAATGCCGCAGAGGCTGCGTTGGCCGAGCACGCGGATGTGCGTGTGGCGCGTACGCTGCTGGAATGCTGCGCCGGGCTGGGCAATCCGCGCCTGTTGCCACCCGTGGAGCGCTTGGACACGACACCGTTGCCACTGCCCGATCTGGCCGACGTGCGCGGGCAGGCGCATGCACGGCGCGCGTTGGAAGTCGCCGCTGCCGGTGGTCACCATCTTCTGTTGATCGGCAGCCCTGGCTGCGGCAAGACGCTGTTGGCCTCGCGCCTGCCCAGCCTGTTGCCGGATACCGAGGAGACTGAGGCACTGCAGCTGGCCGCGATTGCCTCGGTGAGTGGCGAAGGGCTGGACCCAAGACGGTGGCGGCAGCGCCCCTTCCGGGCACCGCACCACAGTGCGAGCGCGGCCGCATTGGTAGGCGGCGGCAATCCACCCTGCCCCGGCGAGATATCGTTGGCCCATCACGGTGTTCTTTTCCTCGATGAGCTGAAAGTTAGGTTGTCAAGTTGTCTGACAACACAGTGCGGTCGATCAGTGCGTTGCCCACCGGAACATGCGCGAAGAGCACACACCGAGCGCCAGGACGCCGCCCAACACCCGGGCGAAGATGGAGATTGCGCCGGGGCCGCCGGCGCGGCCGTACCCAAGCCCGTTGCATATCTCACCGAGGTGATAGCTCGTGCCCATGTTCCAGTGCTTGCCAGCGCTATCGGCGTTCGTATGCATCGCCTCGTCTTCAGCTTCTGTGGAAGGGTGTGTTGTTCAGAGTTTCGACGGAGCTACTCCGATCCTGCTACTGACAGGTCGGGTTGAAACGTGGAGAAATGAAACGCCCGAAGGGCTCTTTGCTTCAGCGGTCAGCGCAATGTCAAGGGACGCTGGCTGGGTCAGCGCTACTGCGGTCAAAGATGCTATTACCGGGCACAGCAGGAATAGCACTTCTGCGAGGAAGTAAGGCAACTTACGCTCCAGATCGACAATGACGCCATCGATCATGGGCCAAGGAGGGTTCGAAAGGACTAGACCGGAGCCTCCCGAAAGACATAAAACAGAGGGGACCGCTTACGCTATACCTCCTGTTTTAAGGCGCAACTAGAACTGGCTCATACTGATAGTATGCATGCACACGGGAACGAATAGCAGAACTACCGGGAGACCACGCACTTGCGACAGAATGTGCGGGTGCAGTTGAGGGATACGTAATGTAGTCTTCTGAAACTACCATGAAATGGGCAACGCGCTCGTGCCGTTCCTACCGATGAACTGCGAGGGGGCGCCAGACTTGACTGCGCCCTGCCCATTGACGCGCGAGCTAGATGTCATAAGAACACATGCTTGAACTGCGCGAGTGATGCCTACGTAGTGCAGGTTCAAACACTGTACTTCGTTCTCATATATAACTTGTCCGTATGTCCCTGGCGGATATCGGCGCGTTGGCATCACGTGGTCATAAAGATCTGCATGGAACACCAAGTCGAACTCAAGCCCCTTCGCCTTGTGTAGTGTCATGATCTGAACCGCGTCGCTAGGCGGAGTGGCGAACCAACGGAGCTTGGCAATGTCATCGCAGATCGCCCTAAGCTCCTGCTCGCCCTCCGCCGAAGGGTGCTTATCTAATAGGCTCTCGGACGCCTTCAGCACTACCTCAGCAAGGTCCTGCGCGGGGCAACTCCTGCATTCCAGCATCCCTCTCCGGACTACCCGGAGCTGTTTGGGCGACAGCTTTATGCGGACGTACTGATCGATCAGCGCTTCCGCTGTAAGGAGAGGATCGTGGCGCAATCTAAGTAGATCTGAGAACAGGTTGGCCTCGCCACCTGGAGCTGCAACGAACGGTCGGTCTTCAACCAGATGACAAGGCATCTGCAGCCCCTCAGCGATCATACGCGCAGAGTGCTGCTGACGGCACAGAACGGCGACTCGATCGGCCGATGGCACGCCATAGTGAGACATAAAGACCGGAATAGCTGAAGTTAGCCAAGTACCAATAGATCGCTGATCTCCAACAACGGCCTTGATAAACACTCGCATATCATTTGTCGGAACAACCGGATGACCGGGATCAAGGAGGCGCAGGGCGAAATCGTTGATCGATGGATGGCTCCGAAAGTTCGTGGTGATGGGGAACTTCGCGAATCCACTGCCCTCCGCCGCCAGCGAAAGCAGATGGGCCGAGTCCTTCCTCGCAAATCCGAAGATAGATTGGTCGCTGTCGCCAACCGCAATGGCAGTAAGCCCCAAGTCACGAAGTTTCAGAAAGAGATGATGCTGGAAATGACCACTATCTTGATACTCGTCGACGTAAACGGCCCGGTAGCGTGCCGCAAGATACCTGCTGCATGCACTGGAATTCCCCACAATGTGGAGAGCGAGCATACCCACACCTTCAAGCGGCACATAGCCGTCAATCAATGCCTGGCTCAAGAAGGGGAGGTAGTGCCCCGTTTCATCCAGGGTCGCGTCCTGGATGAGCTTCGAAGGGAGCATTGAACGCAGCGTATCGGGCAACTCGGTCAACTTTGCCGTGCCCACTTCGACCGCGACGGGCATCAGATGCTTGGCAAACGGGTACACAATCTCACGGAGACAAAACTCATCAATTGTCCCGAAGAATGAGCTCTTAACATCAAAGGCTTCAGCTCTGCAGCGGCGCTCCAGCTCGTCGCTAGCTTTATTGGTAAAGGAGATGGCGATGATGCCCTGGTGGCCCTTTAGCGAAGATACAGAGTTTCGGATCTTCCGCGACACAACGCTTGTCTTGCCACTTCCTGGCCGGGCCACAACCACCATGTCGCCCTGATACTGGACCGCGTTGTCTTGCTCCACGCTCGGTGAGAATGCGGTCATTTTCAGATCTGCTTCGATGCATCTAGGCAATAGATGAGAGGCTTGAGCAAGTTCCCATCGCGCGCGGCAACAAGATTGCCCCCACAATGCTCAACAAACTCCTGCATGCGTGTAGCCTTCTTTCCCTGGAGGTACTGGACAGCCTGCTGGAGCGCGTGCCCACCAAAGCCGTCGAGTAGATGTGGTAGCTCGCTTGCAATGTCGTTCTCCAGATCTACCTGAGATAGATAGATGCCGAAGGGAGCCACAGCAGCACTAACGGCCTGCCACGTACCGTCCGACATGGTCGAAGCCTGATCATAAGGAGGCGCTTGGTGCGGCTTGGGAGACATGCCGGCTAACGATAGAGCACGATTGATGCCCGCTAACTGGCGATGTTCCACTGGCGCATTGCGCGGACCTAGTAGCACTTTGGAAACATCATTGTCCGTCCGCATCGACCACGGAATCTCCAACGCATCCAGCACCTTTCGGTAAACGTCAAATGCGACGCCATCAACGGACAGAATTGAGACGTTGTTGTAGTCAAGATCGAAGCCACTCATTCGGGCTAAGGCACCATAGAACAGCATTTCCGAAGGGCCCTCAACAAGCATGACCGCGGACGCGAAGAATGCCTCGGCAGGAAGGATACTGATGCGGTATCCGAGTTTGGTCCATGTCTCATCAATGCAGGCAGAGCAGCCATTGCTCGCAGCTCTAGAAGACCCGCCCATCCGCAACAAACGTACGATGGAATCAGGGCGGTAGCTAGCAGCAATCTGTGGTGAATGAGTGGTAACGATGGTCTGCCCAGGAAGCGCGCTGATGAGGTAGCTAGCTAATTTTCGTTGCTGATGAGGATGAAGGTGCGCTTCAGGCTCTTCCACGCAGTAAATGACAACCTCACTTTCCTTATCGTGCTCCAGCACACTTCTAGCCTTCCATAGGGCCAGTAGAATTTGGTTGTTTCGCCCATCGCCACCCAGCATCACGCGAGATCCATTGGTGCTCGCACCCAGTTCCAGCTGTTCGATGAACTGCTCGACACCGATGGCACCCGTATCCAGCGAAACGGTGTACCCGGCATGATGATGAGAAAGTGCCTTAAGTTCATCATTCAGCTCTTTCGTGGCCTCGGCTACGTAGTGCAGCTCTCTGACACCTCGGTTCACTGAACCCAACAGATCGTTGAGCTCCTGCAGCTTCCGAACGTCCGCTTCCGCAGCGTCCCTCGCTCTGGCTGCTTGGGAGAGCCTCAGCAGATGCCGCTTCTCGGACCGGATGTATCGAACAAGGTCGCGTTGAGAGTGGATGTACTTGAGATGCAAATACCTCAAGTAGAAGCGACTAGGGATGACCTCCAAAGCTCCTGGGTCGTGGCCTGCCGCAATTTCGTAACGGTAGTCACCACTGTAGCCACGAAACTCAAGAAAGAACTTACCATCCGCACTGACAAATCCCTTCAATTGGGAAAGCACAGCGTCCTCAGTGACCTCAGAGAACGCTATTCTGATAGTGAACGCATCGGCTTGAGTGCCACCCGGCGCGCAGTGGAAGTCGTGTGCCGATGGCTCGATATCGGCATCCGACAGACTTTTGTCGAGAAGCAGGCGCAGCGCATGGATCATGTTCGTCTTTCCGACGTCATTGCCCCCTATCACCAAGCTGTTCTTCGCCAAGTTGATGTGGGCGTTGTCGAAGTTGCGATACTGCCGGAGTTGGACGGAGTCAATTTTCATAATCAACCTGAAGCTGCGGACGTAACTCTGGAGGAACCAACTCGCTGCAATGCCCCTCCCTTAGGGACGGCAAGGACATGCGCGCGCAACTGGTGATCACATGCTAGCTGCGGGAAAATCAAAGGGCTAGAGGGACGGCTCCGCATGGTGGAAACATGGCACCTTCTCGCGACACTCCCAACCGTGTTCGCCACGTCATATTTTGGGCATTGAACCTAGCTTCTGGGCTTGCGGGCTCGGCACATCGGAATCGCCCACCTGCCCGCCCATGGCATCTTTACACGACGAGTGCTGCCTGCGCTTTGTCGTTGAAGGCGCGGCCGTCAGCTCGATGCCTGGCATCAGTCGCAAGGCCCTAGCGCTTACCAGCCAGGTATACTTCGGTAGGGTCGCTCGCAAGAAGACCGCCATTGAATCCGCAGCGCGCTTTAAGGCATGACCATTGCACGGAAAGGTGCTTATACGCACAGCGGTCGCGCCCCTCAGGTCTGCTGAATATTGAACGACTTCCCGCAGGTCGGGCACGGTGCCGCTAACCCCACAAGGGCCGGTGGCCCCTGCCACCCGATCGCCACCGCGCCAGAATGCGTCGGCGGCGCAATACATGGGAAAGGCATGCCGCCGTGCACCGCTGTGGCGCGAACGTCTCCAGCGACGCCGGGCGACACCACACCGGGCGGAAGTGCTGGGTTCCAGTTACCGTGGTTCCATTGCGTCTGATGCTTGGCAACCGAGGCGGGGAGCGGGTGCATCTTCGTGCCAAAGACGTTGTTGGGTCCGAACGAATACACCAGTCGGGCATAGCCGGGTGCCCTTGTGGGCACAGTATTGCCTGCAAAGAAGCCGCCATGATGAGTAGCAACCACGGCGGTGAATTCTCGATCCTTAACCAAGCTGATGTACTTGTAGCTGGCGTCGCCGGGAAGCAACCAGTTTAACCCACCCCAATCCACCATCAGGGCATTGCCACGATTGTTGAGATTGTTCCCGGTTCCGGTGCACTGCGTAAGGGTATAGCTCCCAGACGTGCCGAACTTAAGATCGGCAAAGACCGGGGGCAACTGGAGCACTTGGGAGCCGGCAACTAGAATTCCGTTCTGGAACGCCATGTGAGTAGGATTGACGGTGTGGGGGACAATCCAGGTGCACTTCAACAGGTCCGGGTCCAATGACGTGGCGGTGTAGTGATCCTCGTGCCAATGCGAAATGAGAACGGGGGCCGGTGATTTGTTGTTTGGGCAGGTGCAGAACTTGAGCGCAGCGGGGGTGGTCCACGCGTTTGCCCCGATGGCCCGGCCAACATCAAAGTAGAGAAGAGGCCGCCCGGTTTCACCCAGCATCACGTTGGAAGAAGCTTGACCCACGTCCAGTACAGCCATCGCGTGGGGGCGCGGAATGCTGTCAAGCACAGCGCGGAGAGCCCAGTGATCGGCATTCACGTGGGTGACTTCAGGCCTCAACCTGTTGAGGTGCTCAATCAGGGGTGGTTCGGGGAGGTGGGCAAGCCTCAAGAACCCCGTGGTTCCGGCGTCAGTAATGCTGGAATAGCTGATCGCGTTGCCAGCGGGTGTGGGACGGAACCTGAGCCCTATCCATCGCCCCACTATGGCGCCCTCCGCGCGCCTGTCGGGCGGCGCGAGTTCGGTTACAGCCTCAACGAGTTCGCGTTCAATGAAACCGCGCACAATGACATCGAGGTGAAACAGCGGAACCTCCTCAAAGAACCGCGATACGTACTCAGGTTCAGGCTCAACGTCACCGTACTGCCGCCAGGAGTGAAGTGCCCATCTGTATGGGATCGCGTCAAAGGACAATCTGAGCTGACGGCGGCCGATGGTCTCCATTGACGCCAGATGCCCCAGTAGCATTCGAGGCGTGGGTGTAGGAAGAGTGTCGTCAAGAAAGTAGGGGTTCATCGTTCGGTCCTCCGTGATCGAAAGTGCTCAGGCGATGTTGCGGGCCTCGGCCAGGTCGTCGCACATCCACGCCCGTGTCTGATAATACTGACCGAAAGCGACAAGAGAACGGTTGATTGCTCGATCCACAGCCATTCTTCAAGAATGTGCATGCCGACACATTGCGGGCTGTAAAGTTAGCCCCAACTCGGCCGATAGAGTGTTGTTGGGCTGCGCCCGAGTGGGCGTCCAGGGAAGTAACTCCGTCTTGAATTACGCATGATCAGGAGACTCACATGGAAGGATTTGTTGGCCGTCAGCGTGAGGCGCAGGTGCTCGAGGATCTGCTTTCAGGATCGCCCAGCAAGGGCTTGAAGATTCAGAGCATTGAAGGCCCCAGCGGAATTGGCAAAAGTAGCGTGTTTGCCAAGGCCATGCGATCCATTGACTTGGATGGCATGGGTTTCCTGAGGATAGAGTTGGCAGGAGCTAACCGCGGGATAGATGGCTCAACTGGCGAGTTCACTGCCGCAGCCATTGATCAACTGGTTGGCTCGCTTGTGCGCTCTGCAGTTGGGCCGGGAATCGGGTTGAAGCCATCAGGCTACTACTTCCCGAAGACCCGTGAAGCAATTGAGGCTGTCTCTAAGATCAGGGGTGAGATCACCAAGGAGCTCTTAGAGCGCGGAGTAAACACTGAAGACCTTGAGGGAGTTGCCAAGCTGATAAAGTCAGGTGCATCCATCGTTCAGCGTATCGGCATGTTCGTGCCGAAGGTCAAAGAGTTTGTGGACCCTGAGGCAGTGAAGGAGGCCGCCGACGAGCTCCCCGGGGCCGCGAGTGAAATCAAGGCCTTGTCTTCAGAATCCATCCGTATCTGGGAAAGGCTCGGTATCGGTTCCACCTCATCCCTCCGTGAGGCTGCTAAGCAAGATCCTGAAGAGGTCCTTGCGAATGCATTGGTAGCAGATCTAAAGGCGATCCTCCTGGGTGAACACGAAGGCAAGCTCAAGCCGGGGCACGGGAAGATCAAGCGGTTGGAACGGTTGCTCTTTGTTGTGGAAGACTATGAGGCGCTTCATAAGCAGCTCGGCGGACTTCTGATCCCCAAATTCCTAAACAAGCTCAAGAGCAGCGACATCGATGCAACTTTGATCGTGCTGACGAGGTTCAAGCTCAAGGCCACAAATCCACTCTGGAAGGACTACGAGGCGCAGCTTAGACGCGCAATTGTGCTCAAGCCCCTTGAGAAGGTTGAAGTGGACGAGCTTCTGGCGGAGTTTGGCATTGTCGATACAGCTGAGAAGGAGCGCGCTTGGCTGGAGTCTTCTGGTCTTCCATACCATCTTTCGCTTTTGATCGATGAGCTCGATAGTGGCGGGCGTAGTTCTACCAGCTTGAAGGAGCTACACCAACGCGTCGTTATGTGGATGAGTCCGCGCGAGGTCTCTTGGCTACACCAGGTTCTCTACATGGATGATCTGCAGGTGGAAGCGCTGGAGCAGGTCTTTGGTAGTGAGCAAGAGGCAAGGGACGTTCGTGACTGGTTCGAAAGTGAAGGCTCAATCCTTGATCAATCTTCCCAGAAGCTGAGAATGCTTCCATTCGTTCGATCACGTCTTTGTGAGTATCTGGAGAGCCGCGACCGAAGGAAGACAAAGGAGCTGAAGGCCCGTGCGGATGCTGTTTTCCTGGCAGATTGATCTCTGCTTTTGATCCGAGAAGATGCCGGTTAGGTTGTCAAGCTGCTTGTAAGCTTGATAGGTGTAACCGGCGCAGACTAAGGCACGCAAAGGTGCGGCTCACCAACCAGGAGTACCGTACACGCTAAGACTCCGAAAGAGTCTCAGCAGTTGGAACTTGCCCGGGAATCCAATGATTCTGCTACAACCTCCTGAAGGCGACCGCGAGCACCTCGCCTTTGATAACACTCCTCAGTCCAATCGAGCACGCCGTCGTTTGCCTCCGAAACTACCGGAGCCAACGAATCTCCTACAGCTTCTCAAACACTCGGACAACACCACTCCTTTGTGCCGACTCCTTAAGAACCTTTCGCTCAACCAATCGCTGGAGCTGCATCTCGAATACGCCATCAAGCATTTCCTCATCCAAAACTGGAGAAAGCACTGACCTGCGCCCTCCTACTAGGCCATTGAACATAAAATAGCGAAGTTCCATCTCATCAATCAGATGTCCCGATGGAAACACATGTAAGCGACTACCCAATTCGGCGAGCATGCTCCTGCTACTCAATCGCGCAATCAACGCGGCTTCCGCTCGCTCGCGAATCCACGACCATGCAAGCAAAGCAAGAGATGTCGCGAACGCATAGGTAAGAATAATCATTCCCCAGGGCGAAGCGAAGAACTGCCCCAAAAAAGGGTGCTCCGCCAGCGTAGGGGCTTGTGTAAAAAGGAAAGCGACAATTGTCGCAGCGACACCTGAGCTGATCTTTGGCGTCCGGTACCTTCGCGAAATTTCCTGTGCTGCGGTGCGCTTGAATTCGCGCTCCAAGTCTTTCGCTGACGTCCGGTGAGTTAGGACTGAGCCATTCAGCGCCTCTATCAACGCAGGCAACTGCGAGAGCGCAATTAGCTCTTGGCCGGAGGTTCGACCTTGAGATCGAAGCTGCTCCAATTCCTCGTCGATCTCCAGGTAGCGCTTTTGTGCGGCAGCAGAGACAAATTCCCCACCATTCTTGTCCGGATGAAGGTCAGAACGCTCCTCCCTTAGTGCAAGAATCTTCTTCTCAAGCGTCAAATCACTATGAGCCACGCTATCTCCCTCTGTTCGGACGGCTGAAGCCATTCCGGCTTCTCAGTTGACGTGGCGGACCGGTGACCCCACGACTTTCTGCACACTTGCCGAATGGCCGGGCCACTTCAATTCCTATTCATGTTACGGCGGCGATAGCCGACCAACAAGCGCCTCAGTCTCGAACCTCTAACGCTTTCAAGTCTCGATCAGTCGAGAGATCCTCTACTTGCTTTCGGCCAGAAGAGGGTCCCTATCTGTTCGACCACGAACGACGACACCTAATCGAAGACGCGCAACGGCGGGCTAGAATGCGTCTCCTCGCCTTGGCAGCTCTTAAGCGCCTAGTCCGTCGATTCTACGATGAGCCTCGCGCGTTCGTAGAGTTCGTCGAAGGTCAAAATGTCGGGGGAGAACAAATGACGTCTATAGATTTCAAAGCTACGGAATTGATCCTCGTTCACACCAAGTTCTTTCACGAACTCCGATAGACAGCCACACACGATTACCGAACGAGGACGCGCTACAACCGCCTCTTCTCCGGTGGGGTTGCCGTCGTCATCCTTCATCACTAGCAAACGCTGGAACTGGCGCTCCATTCCATCTACGGACATCAGGATCTGAGAGACAGCTCCCGTGAGCTCTTGCAACGGTTGCCACGTCCCTGCCCGATAGCTGCCCTTGGCAAGCAGCGGAGTCCGGTGATGCTTGATCTCGACCAGGCATGCAGCGCTAATCCGCCCTCGCGTCCTCAGAAGACCATCGATGCGTTTTCCAGGAGTAGCAACGGTCGAACCTGCTACCACCTGCTCCAACTTCTCATTGCTGAATCCATCAGCGGACAGATGAAAAAGGCCGTACCCGAAGATCCACCGATTACGCTCGAAAAATGCCTGCCAGGTCGCCTCCTTGCGTCCGTTGAAGTGATCGGCGGTCACCTTATCGAAGTAGGCGTCCTCGTGCAGAAGACGCTCGAATTTCGCCAACTGCTTGCGCCGGTATGCGACCGCCACTACGTCTCGCGATGTGGCCTCATTCGCTACAAGCTCACGCAGGGCATCTGGGTGCCTAGCAATCCAAGCCCTTGCTGCTGAATCCATGTCCACATCGACGTGCGCGAGCGACGCTCGATCCAAGCGCAACTTTCCGGTGTTATTAAGCTGCATGGAGCTGACGAGCTGTGCGAACTCGACAAACTCAGCAATCTCCGGCCCGCGCAGATTGATGCCGTACTGCTCGTTCGGCCGTATGCCGTCTTTATAGATGCGGAAGCTCTGCAACGTCAGATGCCTTAGCCCCTCCCCGTCACTTGTAACAACGGCCTTGATCTGCACCTTGTCGTCATGAGTCGCCCTGATCACGATCTCATCGTCTACCGAGTCGAAGCAGGATCTCTGTCCATCATCAAAGACCCTAGTAACGTAGCGAGCATCCGTATCCTTACTAGCTCCGATCTTGAATGGCCGGGAAACATAGACCCTGTCACTGCGCTTCTTAGCTACGTACTCCTCGTCACTCATAAGCTCCCCCGGGGCGGCGTTATCCGAGCATACCGATACTCGGATGTTAATTTAAGCTTGCGAGCCCTCCCAAAGCGCCAGGCTATGAGCCTGCTCCCCTGCCGGTATTCACGCAACATCGCGGACATTGTTCATCCAAAACCGGCCTATGGCAGAACGGCGATAGAGGCAACCGTCCTGGGCTGCGCTTGGCTTTCGTCCCGGCCTCTCCGACTCTCCATCGTGGAAACTCGCTCAAGTCAAAGGATGGCCGATACGCCGTGATGCACTGTCCGCGACATTGCTTGTGGTCTCAGCAATGACGGTCAATGCATCTGAATCAATAGCGCTTGCATCCAAGGATGATGAGTCTGTAGATTTCCGCGGATCACAGCGCGTCACAGTAGACGAGTCTCGCTACGTCAACCCATCAGAAGAGCACACACAGCGTTGTTCCCAAGGTGTATGCCTGCCATCGCAGACGCACCTACGCGAGGCGCGGTCCCATCTCAATACCGCGCAGGACTCAGCCGCTCTCGCCAGTTCCGCAGCCCTCCCTTCACCGCAGGCCTGCCGGCTCAAACTTCAGCTCCCAATACCGCATTGTGCTCCGGCTTTCCCACTTAGACCCCAGTGTGTGGCAAGCCTGCCGGCTAGACAGAGATGGGATCAGGCTTGTTACGATCAAGCCTCTTCTGCATAAAAAAGCGGCTGTGCCCGGCGACCGGGTAATCCTTAAGCTCTCCGAACACAGTGATGTGATCCCATCTATCCTCGGATGCAACAGGTCAGGGGCAGAATTCCGTGATCATCAGACCGAATCGGACTGGAGATCGGTTAGGAGGGCAAATGCGTCTTCCTTAGAGATTTCGAGCACCCGGCATAGCTGAACAAATTCAATGATGTCGAGGCGGCGCGCTCCTGCTTCTACCGCCGACAGGGCCTGCTGGGACCAGCCCAGTGCCTTCGCGACCTCCGTCTGGCTTCTTGCAAGTGCCTCACGTCGTCGACGTAGGGCTTCGATCAGGCTTCTGTACTCGGCCTGGTAGATCGTTTTTCGGGCCATCGAACCATCGCCAAGCTTGGGCGACAGGTACGGTATGACTCACTCACCGATTACACGAAAATCATGTAGTATCAGGCGGACCCGTCCAGCTAACCCCGTATGCTTGGCCGGCTTTGCGCTTGGGTATTGGCCGCATCCCGCCGGATGAGGAGACAAGATGATCGAAGTGATCTTGAGTTGGTCCGTTCGTGAGGTCCGGGATGGCGTATCTGGTCCGGAGGTTCAGGCCGTGACCGACTTCCGACTGGGCGTGACGGAGCGCGACTCAGGCGCTGACGCATTTAGAGATAGCCTCCTACGACAGTTGTCGATCTATCTGGCCGAAACCGTCTTCCTGGATGTCGTCCGGGTTGCGGAGCTCAACCGGGATCTTCTCGCCGGTGATGGTGCCCTATGAATGAGATCTTCGCTTCATATCACCGAATACGGAGGCATCGTCCGTTGACATGCCCCTGTAGCTCAATAGGTAGAGCAGCGGTTTTATAACCCGTCAGCGCCAGATAAGCGGCTTGTGTCGGTTCGAGCCCGACCGGGGGCACCACCCATCGCACGGGCTTGTCGTCTCGACAACCTGTGCCAATCCCCTTGAGTGTCCCTCACTCAGCCGGAGCTAACCTCTATGCGAAGCATTGGAAGCCCGATCTCACTAGAGCATCTTGCAGTCGCGCGGCGAACGGACCTCGCCACCCGATGGCCGACTGCAACCCAAGTGGAGCGAGCTCTTAGCGACGGGCGAAGCGGCCAAGTGCCATTCGCTATGCGGTGGTTTCGTGAAGGAAGACTTCTGGCAGCCTATCTACCTGACTCGGGCGGCAGCTGGCACTTTCCACCTTGGCAGTTCGGTTGCGATGGCAAGCCGGTCCGATACCTCGCAGAGATCCTGGGATCGATTCGGCGCACCGGCCAGTTTCTCGACGCCAAGGGTCGAACCACTGGTTGGTCAGAGATTGAATGGTTTCTCTCCGGCCATGCCCTTCTGGATGGGCGATCGCCTGCAGAGCTGCTCGCAACAGTGCCCCACCAAGTCTTGAGGGCTGCGCTTACTGAATTCCAGTCAGAGAACTGACCAGGCATCGGCACAAAGGTCCTCAGAATGTGGCTACAGGCTTGCCGAACCTCATCCTCGCCCCTTCTTCATTCGGAGTCGCTCAACCGTTGACTGCGCAAAGGCCAGCTCCTCACGGGCATCATGCAGGGCCGCTGCCAGCTCACCACACAACGTGGTAAGAATCCCGACCTTCTCAACCTCGCGCCTGAGTCGCTCTCGAAGAAGATCGATCTTCAAGGCTACGTCCCTTTCGCGCTTTTGCGGGTCTGAGAGCTCAGCAATCTTTGCAACCACGCATTGATGGGACCGATAGACGGACTGTCTCGAGATCCCACAGCCTTCTGCGACCGATCTAACTGATGGCCTTTTGCCACCCGCCCTCCAAGCCGCCAGCTGCAGCTCGAACTCCGTCAAAAGACACTCACGGTTCATCACTTCCCCCAATGGCAGAGAGAATCTTCATTGCCTGTGCCAATCTCTCAGCGGCGATCCTCTTGGACTGCGCCGGCGTTCCTCGAAACCTGGCGAACTCTTCCAAGTCAGCAACGCGCCGCCTCCACCACTCGGCATGCCGAGGCGTCGCAGCGAAGTTCAAGCAGCTCGCACACGTAGTTGGAGTTCTATTCGCCTTGTTCGGCCCGTCTTCATTCCCCTCGCACTTTGATCGGCCTTGCCGGTAGAAGCAGTACCCCCAATCGCAAGGACCCAGAACAACTCCGGCGCCCAGCATTCGGAATACTTCCTTCTGGGTGCTCGCGCGCGACAATACAGCTTCGATCCTCTGCCTAGTCGCTTCCATCACTTCAGCAGGAATATTCGTATGTACCGAATTTGAGCGCGCAATATCCTCCATGGCCCTGATCACTTCTAAGCAGGATTCTTCGTTCAGCAGCTTGGTCAGCTCTGGGTCGCTGCCTACGTAGTAGGTATCAGTAATCTGCGCATCCAAGTGGCCGTACTGAAATGCAAGGGCACCGAGACTAGAGCGATCTCGCCTTGCAACGAATCGGGCTAAGAATCTCCGGGTTTTCCGAAAACTCAGGCGCTCCAGCGCCGCTCCTCCCTCAGGGCACGAAAGCAGAGCGAACTCTCTCACTCTGCATAGCAGCATCGAAGCCCATGCGACCTTGGATGGTGCGCGCGCCCGGCCACTTAGATACGGCTTTCTGCTCACCACTCGCGCTGCCAATAGCGCCTTAGTGCCGCTATTGGCGCGTCCTTCTGCCCCCAATAGCTCAATTGCCTCCACAGCAGCTTTGACCTCTGGGACGACTATCCAAGTGTGGGCACGCCCACTTTTGGCGAGAATTCCTTTGATGACCCAACTGCCGAACTCATCGTCACCCTCTTTCTCAACACACCCGACACATAGTCGCTGCAACTCAGACGTTCGCATAACCGAAAGAAGCGCGATCACCGCGATAGCAGCTCCGATCACCGTCCCAATCATCCGCTCTTCGCTCAAAAACGTGCGTTCTCCAAGCCTCTTCATGGCCTCAGAGCTAAAGTTGGGCCGATCCCCTACCCACTCTGAGTGCCAATGACGACATCCACGTCTGGCACTCCTGGTGGCCCTGGGTCCGGCGAACTTGCTGACGAGCCTAAGTACTTCCGGTGCGTCCTCCTGTACCACGACCAGTGCGTCCCTCAGCACCCTTAGAATCAGATCCTCGCCGAGAGCGTCAGTTCTGGCCTCATTCCCAGCCATCCTAATTCTCTTGCGCGATCGCTGCGCGACCGCAGAGCAGGCGGCACGCACCTCGGCAGAACAGTCAGTATGTCCTCTTAGAAAATCCTCCACGTTCGTAGACCGACAGGCCTCCGCCCGCGGCGTGATGCGCCTTCCCTTCTGAAATCCGACAACCTTGCGCCCCCAATACTCAATCAGCTCAGAATCAATTTCTTTGGGCGACGCAGCGCCTTGTTCTTTACACCAGACAGCGAAAGACTTGATGGCGTAGAACCGCTCTCTCAACGTCAGTGGGATAGTTGACGCCCGTGGAACCAACCCCAGAAGAGTTTTGGCAAAGTAGTCCTTCGCGGAAGACCTCCAAGCGGAGGGAAGCTTAAGGAAGTCTAAGCAGACCCTATGATAGGACTCACCAAGAACGTAGTGACGGAGCTCCCAGCAGCCATCTTCATACCGAACACCAAATTTGGCGAGATCGAAAGCAACCTTCTCGGGCGCAGATCGGACCCTCTTCATAGATCACTCCATACTCAGCTGCGGGATCTTCAGCGCAAGCGGCCTCGCTACTTCAAGAACCTTTGCGGGAACCCTTTCCAGTAATGCCAGCAGAACCTGGTGTGTTGCTTCATAAGCTGCCAGATAGCGTGCCCGGACATCGACTGATTTAGCTGCTTCCTTCTTCATTCGCTCCAGCGAACTCAGTGCCGCGAGCATCCTGGACACATGCTTCGGGCTGTCAATCACGACAACGCTATTGGGACATGTTGCGCACTGCAGGTACTGGAGACACTCCTTCCCCACAATTGACTGCGGCGCGACCCCAGACGCCGGGTCAGAGCACTGCAATCCCGTCACAGTTTCATAGCGCCGCGCCGCTGGACGCCTAGCCTCTTTCAGAACCTTGCCAATGAACGTCGCAACTTTCCTTCGAGCTTGCGACGAGGGAGGATGCTGACTCAGATACCGCTGCGTTGTCCTAGGATCGCTGTGCTGCATCTTCCTCTGTATGGACTCAATCCCAACACCGGATGTGCTCAGAGCTTCTGCGCCAGACGCGCGAATGTCGACGAAGTTGAAGTCCGGAAGATCATACTCCTTAATGAATTCGGCTAGCGCTTCGTGCCAACACTGGGCAACGGGTGTCCTTGCTTCCGACCCAAACGGGCTGATGAACAAGCGCGTTGCAAAGTCACCAGCAATGGGGCGTAAAGCGCGCGTCCTTAGGGTGATATCTTCTACCAGAGCAGGAACTGAGTAACGGCCATCTGCACTCACGTCTAGCACCTGCTGCCGCCCGGCCCTGTACTTGTCCCATATGACACGCCTTTTCAACGGGTCAACCGGGTGCGCTTCAACACAGTCCACAGAGATCTCCATTGCCGACTGAGGATTAGCGAGTGTCTGGCACATCAGACAAATGAGATATGGGATGAGATCGCGTGCGTCCAAGACGGCGTATCGACGAACCTCCCTATATCGGCAACTGTGCTGAATCAAGCCGCTCTTTGTCAGCCTATGCTTGGCTAGCACTCCTCGCTGCAACCCCCTATGGATGCCCACCAATGTGGCGACGTCACGGTCAGAGAGTTCCTCACATTCACCCGTTCTGATCGCGGTCTCGCCAACTGCTAATCGTCGACGCACCCGATCAATGCCCCTCTTACTAGCTGACAAGATCATAGAGAGGTCGCTGACAGACAGCCTGATACTACGTATAGACTTCGCCTCTCGCGTCAGTCCGCAAGGACCAGAATCAACATTCATCCATACAATTGTGTTTGCGGTGTCGTTAAGCGACAGCCATCTGTAGATTGCTGCGATGAAGTTGTAGTGAGAGATGGCCGTTGACTGGCGAACTTTATTAGCCATATCGCGGAGGAAGTCCTTGATGACTGATTGAGACTTCATCGCCGTATCCGGGCTATGCCGAGTCGTCAAGTATCTGCAGTACTTTCTTACCGAAGCCCAAGCTTGCTTCCTGCTTTCGGACCTGTAGGTCGCCGTCAATGCCTCGAACGACTTTGCTAGATGCAATGCGTTCGTAGGCTTGAGGCCCAACAAACTGAAGTCGTATGAGTCCACGTCACGCCCCGGGATGTCGCTCACAAACCTGATGACGAGGGTGCCATTCTTCATTCAAGGCTCTCCTGAACTTCGATCAGCGCTCGCAGCACTCCGAGGTCCATCGCTTTAACGGTCTCCAGGTACAGTTCTGTCGTCGCAGGACTGGAGTGACCAAGAATGTGCTGCAAAACTTTGGTCGGATTTATCCCGACACCATTCGCCGCGCATCGCTCGAGTGCAGCGTTCATCTGAGCGGCAAAGGTATGACGTGCAGAGTGAGGTGACGCGTTTATGCCAGCCAGCATTGCGGCACGTCGAAATGCGCTGTAGTAGGAGCTTGAAGTAGCAGGCATCCCCTTTTCATTGACGAAGAGGTGATCCGTTTCTATTCGCGTCCTCGACAGAAGCCTCGGCCTAACCGTTTCAACGTAGTCCCAAGTCGCACTCATTAGAGCTCTGGTAACAGGGACATCTAGCGGCTTCCCTCCCTTTACTATCAGCCTTATGTAGGCAATTTCTGCGACTTCTTCAGGGAGTTGCGCGATAGTCAAATTTGCAACGTTGGTCCGCCTAAGTCCCGTGGCGACGCACCACTTGAACATCAGCGAGTAGGGAAGCTTCAGTCCAGCATGGATCCGCTGAGCATCTTGGGCGGAGAGCGCCTTCGGAGCCTTCTTGTAGGCTTTGGCGGCTGCCACTTTCGATGCCGCATGCAGAAACCTATCAATCGGATATCGGTCGATTTCTTCCGAGGGATGATGGAGGCGCCATCTGGTCCAATCCGCCAGGAAGGCATAGAAGTCCCTGACAATTGCAGTTCTTAGATTGACTGTAGCGTTTGAGGCAGGATGCCGTCGCCCGATTCCCTGTGCCATGGACCTCCTGAAATCACTCAGCGCCACTGGAGGTGGCCTAGTCCAGTCCACTTCCTGAGCCTCAAGGTACTGTAACCAGTCCTTCAATCCTTCGGCATAGGTCTGGAGCGTCCTCCGACGATCCCGAGCACTATCAATCCGGTACTTCTCCAACAGATAGCAAAAGCAGGCCCAATTTAGCTTTCCCTCACCATCGATGAGCAATGGAAAGCCTTCAGGAAGCCTGCTTGCTATGTTGGTCCCCAGTTGGGTGCCGCCAGGAAGAAGCCGACTGAACAGGCTGGGATCACGCGCCTTCATTATCAGCAGAAGCATAGGATGACCTCCCGAGTGGAGTCCCTCGGATACAGTGTAGCCGCGTGACATGACACAGGATTACCTAATTCCAGAATGGAACCGCAGCGCGCTGGAGACCCTGCGCGAGCCGCTGGAATCCGGCCACATCCGCATCGCCCGCGCGGCACGCAGCGTGCAATATCCGGCGCGCTTCCAGCTGGTGGCGGCGATGAATCCCTGCCCCTGCGGCTGGGCCGGTGACCGCAGCAACCGCTGCCTGTGCAGCGACGAGCGTATCAACCGTTACCGTGCGCGGGTGTCTGGTCCGTTGCTGGACCGTATCGACCTGCACATCAGTGTGGCGCGCATGGACGCAGTGGAGTTGCGGGAGAGCACGCCGCTGGGGGAGCCCAGTGCTGCGGTACGTGCACGGGTGGAAGCCGCCCATGCCAAGCAGCAGGTGCGTGGCGGGCTCAACGCGCATCTGCCGCCGGCGGCACTGCGGGCCTGTACCCGACTGAGCGAGGCAGATCAGGACATGCTGGAACAGGCCATCGAGCGCCTGCAGCTGTCGGCGCGGGCGATGCACCGGATTCTGCGGGTGGCGCGCACGATTGCCGATCTGGCGGGTTGCGAAACGATCCAGACGGCGCATCTGGCCGAGGCCATTGGCTACCGGCAGTTGGACCGCGGGAAGGCGAGCACGTAATCGCAGCGTGCAGAATCAGGCCGCGTCATGCGGGCACACGTTCAAAAAGATCCGGCAGCCATTCCGGCTTGAACAGGGAAGCAGGCTGTTCTCTCATCTCTTCTACGCGCCACCATTTCCACGCCCTGATCGTGGCATTTTCCTCCTCCGTCCATCCGTCACGCTGGATGTCGGGCTGGTTGGGGCTGCGGGCCAGAAAATACTCTTCCAGCCATCGCGCGGGCGTTGATCGGGCGACCGCGTAGACGGCATCGCGCTTTTCCAGCCGCACGCCTATCGGCAGATCCAATCCGGTCTCCTCCCTGAGCTCACGCCGTGCGGCGTCCGCATATCCCTCCCCGGGCAGAAGCTCCCCACCCGGTGTAGCCCAGAAGGGAGCGTGGTGTTCATCGTGATACCGGAACAGCAACACCGCATCCTCAGCAACGATCACAAGGCGTGCAGATCGTCTGATTTCCATCGTTTCCCGTCCTTACCGGCCCGCCCCAGAATAGGCCAAAAGCAGGCGGACCGAGAGAAAGCCATCAACGCGTGTCGATTCCTGGCCAGTGATTCACTTTCCCGGCGTGGGCGCTTGTCGCCGGACGGCAACGGACGCCATGCGGCGGCTGACAAGGCCGAAGAGGTCCCGCAGTTCGGCTGCGCGCTCGGGCGTGCTGTTGCTGCCGAAAAGCACACGCGCCAGCGCGGCTTCACGGGTGTCATGCGGGAACCGCAGGCGGTCCCGGTACACCTTCTGGCACACCAGCCAGGCCCGGCGCAGCCCGCCGCCGGGCAGCGGGCGGACCACGCGTTCGTAGACCTGCCAGAACTGGTATTCGCCCTGCAAGTCGATCGCCGGCGCCACGGAAAGCGCCGGCCGGGGCCGTCGTGGGCCGCCGATGCCGAACAATCTGGTTGGCGGGGTGTGCTGTGCCATGCCAACAGCATGACCCAGCAACATTGTGGGAACCTTGCGTCGCCGCCAGAAAATCCCTGTTGATTGCGCAAGGCGGGCTTCCGGGCGGGTTTTGGGGTCAGAGCCCTTTGCCGTGCAAAGGGATCTGACCCCCGATCACGGGATGGCTGCGGGGTCGGATCCCTTTGCGCAGCAAAGGGCTCTGACCCCACCCTCATCGCCTCAGAACGCCATCGAGGTACTGAACATCAGTTGCCGTGGCGCGCTGCGCTGCAGCGTCTGGTAATCCCCCGAGAATGACGAGCCGGCGATGGTGGCGGTGCCGATGTTGTGGCGGTTGAGCAGGTTGCTCACGTCCAGCCGCAGCTCCAGGCCGGGCACGGCGCTGTCGGCACCGAAGCGGTAGGCGGCATAGGTGTTGACCTGCCAGAAGGTCGGTACGCGGATGTCGTTCTCGTAGGTGAAAGGTTGGCGCAGGTAAGAGGTGCTGGTGGCACCGAAGCGCCAGTCACCGAAGTGGGCGGACAGGTCGCTGACCAACGAGATCTGCGGGTAGCCCGGCTGCGCGTTGCCCTTTATCGGGTACACCGTGTCGCCCACCACGAAATCGCTGTCGTAGTACGAACGGGCCACGGCCACGCCCTGGTAGAACTGCAGGTGGTCGCTCAGGTCGGCGGTGATGCCGAGGTCGGCGCCGATCACGTGCATCTTCGGCATCAGCCGCACGGTGTTGATCTGCGCGAACTGGGTACCGATGGCGGCCGACAGCAAGCGGTTGCGGATGTCGTTGTAGAACACATCGCCGGTGATCGTCAGCCGGTCGAAACGATGCGATGCGCCCACGGTGAGGTTCCAGTTCTTCTCCGGCCGCAGCGTACCCGCCACGCGGTCAAACTCCTCCTGGTCGGTGATGGTCCACGCTGAGGCGGTGTAGCCGATGTTGCCGCGCTGGGCGACGCGGTAGCCGTTCATGGTGTTGGCCAGGTCGATGAAGGCATCGGTGGATCCGGTCGGGCTCCAGAACAGCGAGACATGCGGCAGGAAGTTGCTTTTCGCGCGCAGCGTGCCGTTCACCGGCCGGTCCTTGGCATCACCGAGGCCGCCGCCGCGGGTGCGGAAGTCCACGGCCTTGAAGCCAAGGCCCAGCTTCAGCGTGTCGTTCAGCACGATGTCGTCCTGCAGGTAGAACTGGCGCGAGCGGGTCACCCAGCTCGATGCGTTGTCGGTCTTGAACGCGGGGCCGTACACATCGAACGGACCAGTGGCCTTCAGCGGCGGGCCCTCGCCCAGCAGTGGCTGCTGGTACCACTCGGTCTTGGCCGCGGCCTTGCTCTTCTCCTGCCAGAAACCGGCAGTGAAGGTTTGCGCGCCGGTCTCGAACTGCAGGTTGACCATGCCACCCAGCCGATTCACACGCGGCGTCTGCACCTGTTCGGAGAACGGCGCGCCGTTGGGCGACGGTACGGTCGGGTCGGTCAGCGTGGCTTGGGTGTGGCTGTTGGCGTTGTACAGCTGCACGTTGCCGCTCAGCGCGGGGCTGATCTGCAAGCGATGGTTCACCGAGGACACGCGGTCGCGCGTGATCTGGCCGGTGTCGTACGGAATCAGTTCGGACAGCTCACCGCAGGTGTATGCACCACAGGACTTGTCGGCGTTCTCCGGCGAGGCCACGTACCAGGCCCACGCATAGTCCGGATAGAAGCTGTCGGCCTTCCAGCCCAGCTTGCGGATCATGTCGAAGGAGATGTTGTTGTAGCCCCAGACCTTGGCCTTGCTGTCGGACAGGAATACGGTGACATCGCCCCAGGCGACATCCTGCTGCAGCTTCAGGTCGCCGCGCAGAAAGTGTTGGGTGCCGCCACCCTGGTACTTGTCGGCGGACACGCGCTGCAGGTCGACCAGCACTTTCGGGCCCTGCTCGCCGAGCTGGCCGCTCTGCCCGGACACGGTGGTGACCAACGTGTTGTTGCTGCCCACGCCCTGCTTCACGCGCAGGCTGGGCGTGTCCTGCAGCTCGCGCAGGCGGTATTCCAGGCTGCCGCCATTGACGCTGCTGGAGAACACGCTGGCCGGTGCGCCACCGGGGCTCACCGTGATCGCACCGATGCCGTCGGGCACGCCCACGTTCACCACGCTGGTGCCGGTGAGCGACAGGAAGCCGTTGTCGTTCAGCGGCACGCCCTCGAAGGTAATGCCCATTTCATTCATGCGGAAGCCGCGCACGAACAGGCTGGTCGCCGAGATATCCAGGCCCAACCCGTCGGTGGCGGTGTAGCTGGCGCCCGGCACCTGCTTGAGCATGGCCAGGCCGTTGTTGCCGGTGACCATCGCGTCGAGGTCTTCTGCCTTGATGATGTAGCGGTTGGGGCCGACCACCTGGGTCGGTGCCACCGCCGCACCGCGCGGCGTGGCAATGACCTGCAGGGCGTTGAGCGTGGTGGGCGTGTCGTGCGCGGCATCGTGCATTTCTGCGGCGTACGCAGGTGCGGTGATGGCCGCGATGATGGCCAGGGCGAGGCGCGTCGTGGGTGGGGTGTTCATGTGCAGATCCAGGTGCAGGGAGAGAGCGGCGCAGGCGCACGCCCAGCGCGTTGCAGCACCGGTGTCGGCGCCCTGGCTGGCGGTGCGATCGCGTTGAGGGGGTGACGGCGCGCTGCGCGCCGGTCAGCAGACGAAGACGATCATCTGCCGTGGGGTTCGGTGGGGTGATTTCGACGTGCGAAATTCTTGCATCGCACTGCCGCATCCGCCATTGCACCGTGGTACAGCGCGGCTATACGCAGGTATCGTCCTGTCCGGTATCTTCAGATACCCGATTCCAGATTGGCAGGAGCCTTGATGACCCGCTGGACCACCTGGAAAGCAATAGCCAGCGTTGGCATGATGTTGCTTTCGTGCATGGAAACTGCGCTATCGCACGACAGAGTTGAAGTGCGTTCCCCACAGCTTCTGGATGCCCTGATCGACGCGCTCGTCACCACGCCGTCGCCGATCAGCCCGGCCCAGTTGCATGAGCTGGGCATCATCGCGCCGTTTTCATTTGAGAAGGATGCAGGACCGCGCATCTACCGGTCACAGCCGATGCTGACCGCCGATGGCTTTGCCATCGATAACGTGGAGTATCGCGTTATACGCGGCGAGGACGATGAAATCCGCCTTCTGTTCGTCACGTTCGTGGATACGCCATGCTTCCCACTGGAGCGGTTGGCTAAGCGTTACACCCTGCAGCCATTCATCTATCCACCCAGCCATGGTGCGCCATTGATCGCGCGGAACCACGAGCAGCACCATTCGCTCACCGTAGGAGCGCAGGAGATCATCGTCCGCAGCCAGCGCGATGCTCCGCACTGCGTGCTGGGCCTGAGGCGCTGAGCGCCGCTTGGCGCCTCAACGCAATACGTAGGCCTCAATGGCGTGCGCCACGCCGTCATCAGCATTGCTGCTGGTCTCAAACCGCGCCACTGCCTTCACCGCGTCGATGGCATTGCCCATCGCCACGCTGGTGCCGGCGTACTGCAGCATGGTCAGGTCGTTCTCCTGGTCACCGATGGCCATCACGTTGGCGCGGTCGATGCCCAGGTGCTCGGCCAGCTTCTGCAGGCTCGGGCCCTTGCCGGCGCGGTGGTCGAACACTTCGAGGAAGAACGGCGCACTCTTCAGCACCGCGAAACGTTCGGTCAGCGCGCTGGGCAGGCGCGCGATGGCGGCATCCAGCACGTCAGGCGCGTCGATCATCATCAGCTTGATGAAGGACATCGACGGGTCCATGTCCTCCACGCGGCGATACGACAGCGGCATCCGCGAGAGATGCGAGTCGGCCACGGTGTAGTAGCTGATGTCCTGGTTGGGCGTGTACATGCGCTGGCTGTCCAGCGCCTGGAAGTGCACGCCCAGGTCGCGGGCGACCTGCTCGCAGAACAGGAAATCGTCGAAGCTGAGCGGATACTCGACCACGGTTTCGCGGGTGCCGATGCGCTGCACCAGGCCGCCATTGCAGGCGATGCAGTAGTCGTCGTTGCCGTTGATGCCGAGCTCGTGCAGGTACGGCGCCAGGCCCGGAACCGGGCGGCCACTGGTCAGCACGATGTGCACGCCCAGTGCGCGCGCCTGTGCGATGGCCTTCCTGGCGCGGGGGGTGAGCTGGTGCGACGGGTCCAGCAGGGTGCCATCCATGTCGATGGCGACCAGTTCGATGGTCGATTGCCTGCGGCCCATGTCCATTGCGTTCAACTCGTGCGGGGCACGCCAGTTTACCCCCTCATGCCCGGTTCACCTCTTTGCTCACGTTGGCCGGGATACTTCAGGGGCCTGTGCGTCCCCCACCGCAGGACGGCCCGTTGACCGCCCTTCCCTGAAGAACCTTGCGACGCATGACCTACCGTGCCCCCGAAACCGACGACAGCGCGCCCCTGGCCCAGCAGATCAAGCAGATGATCGACGAACTGCCCGGCGACCAGGTGCGCGTCGGCACCCTGCTCAGCGCGCTGGGCGATGAGGGCCTGTTGCTGATCGTGATCCTGCTCTCGGCCATCTTCATCATCCCGGTGTCGATTCCCGGGCTGAGCACCGTATTCGGGGCCTCGATCCTGCTGATCGGCCTGAGCCGGGTGCGCAACCGCCCGCTATGGGTGCCACAGAAGCTGGCGCGCCGCGAGATCGCCACCGACAAGCTGAAGGCCAACCTCGGCCGTGCGCTGAAATGGGTGCACCGCATGGAGCGGCTTTCGCGGCCGATGCGGCTGGCGGTGATGGTGCGCTCGAAGAAGATGATGCGCCTGAACAACCTGATGCTGGTGTTCGCGACCCTGCTGCTGATGGCCCCGGCCGGGCCGATCCCGTTCAGCAACACGCTGCCGGCATTGGCGCTGATGTCGTTTGCGATTGGTTTCATTCAGCGCGATGGCGCGGCGGTGGCGGCCGGGTACGGCTTCGTGGTGGCCACGGTGGTGTACTTCGGCGTGCTGCTGGGCGGCGTGGGGTTCGCCGCCGAATCGGTGTTCAGTGGTTTCCGCAGCAGTACCGCGGAACTGTAGAGCCGAGCCCACGCTCGGCTGCTCTTCGTTCAGTGCACGGAGACCCGCGCGCTGCGCGCTACAGAATTACTTGGCCGACACCCGCCACACCACGTCGCCCACGTCGTCGGCCACCAGCAGCGCGCCCTCGGCATCCATCGCCATGCCGACCGGTGCGCCCATCAGGGTCTTCTCGTCCTTCGAGGCGAAGCCGCTGACCACGGTCTGCGGCCGTCCCGTCGGCTTGCCGTCCTTGAACGGTACGTAGACCACTTCGTAGCCACTCAGTGGCGAGCGGTCCCAGCTGCCGTGCTCGCCGATGAAGGCGCCGCCGTGGTACTGCGCCGGCAGTGCCTGGCCGGTGTAGAACAACAGGCCCAGCGGTGCCACGTGTGAGCCGATGGCATAGTCCGGCACGATCGCCTTGGCCACCAGGTCCGGCCGCTGCGGCTGCACGCGCTCGTCCACGTGCTGGCCGTAGTAGCTGTAGGGCCAGCCGTAGAAGCCATCTTCCTTCACCGAGGTGAGGTAATCCGGTACCAGGTCGGCACCGATCTCATCACGCTCGTTGGCCACTGCCCACAGCTGGCCCGTGCTCGGCTCCCAGTCCAGCCCGGTCGGGTTGCGGATGCCCGACGCAAAGATGCGGCTGCCACGGGTGGCCACGTCCACCTCCAGCACCACCGCACGGCGGTATTCAACGGCCAGGCCGTTCTCGGTGATGTTGCTGTTGGAGCCGACGCCCACGTACAGCTTGCTGCCATCGCGGCTGGCCAGCAGTTCCTTGGTCCAGTGGTGGTTGATGGTGCTGGGCAGGTCGGTGAACTCGCGGCCCTTGTCGGACATGCGGGTTTCGCCTGGCACGTAGTGGTACTGCATGATGTTGCCGGTGTTGGCCACGTACAGCGTGTCACCGATCAGCTGGATGCCGAACGGCGAGTGCAGGCCTTCGATGTAGACGTGCTGGGTCCAGGTGTTGGTGCCTGGCGAGCGGCGCAGCAGGGTGACCCGGTTGCCGCCCTTGCCGGCCTTGCCGGAGCGCGCCTTCACCTTGCCGGCGATCCACTGCTTGGGTGTGGTGACCGGCTCTTCGCCGGGGCCATTGCCTTCCACTACCAGTACATCGCCGTTGGGCAGGGTCAGCAGCCGGCGCGGGTGCTGCAGGTTGGCGGCGATGCGCTCGATCTTCAGGCCTTCGGCCACCGTGGGGGTCTGGCCGTCGGCCCAGCCCACGCCCTTGGGCACCTGCATCGGCGGCATCAGGAAGTTGGCCGGCTTGGGCAGTGGCGGCTGCGGTCCCGACTGGTCGGCCGGGTGGTATTCGGCCTTGCCGGCGCAGGCCGACAGGGTGGCGGCCACTGCCAAGGCGGCCACGGTGTGCAGGATGTGCTTAGCCATGACGACCTCCCTGCAGCACCGGCGGCTGCGATGACAACAGGATCAGGCCCAGGGCGATCAGGGCCACGGTCAGCGCCGACAGGATCGTGCCCGGCACGGCAACGGCATACGCATCGCGGCTGTGCACGAAGGCGTTCCAGATGGCCAGCACCACCGCGACCAGGTTGAGGAAGAAGTCGATGCGGTCGATACGGGTAGCCGTGCCGTTGCGGCGCCAGACCGCGAACAGGTTGATCAGGCGCGGAATGACGGCGATCAGCAGGCCGAAGGTGATCAGCCAGGCGGCGGCCTTGCCCCACATCACCTCGGCGCTGTTGAGGTAGATCGCGTCGAAGATCAGGGCACCGACGAAGAAGCCGAAGGGTATCGGGTTCAACAGACTAAACAGCGTGGTGCCGAGGCCGCGATGGGCCTGGGCGAGCGGATTGACCATCATCGTGCTCCGTGCGGAAGGGTGCACGGGCTGTAGTAGCACAGCGTGATGTGAGGGCGCGCGATGATGCCCCGGCGGGGCTGCCACATCCGCCGGGAGGGCACCGGGCTACGCGGGTTCGTCCTCGCGCACCTCGTGGAAGGGCAGCATCGTCTCGAAGCGAAATTCGTGTTCCATGCTGGTGCGGACCAGGCCGCCGATGGCGTAACGGCTGGTGTTGGCATGCACGTCTATGCCACCGGGCCGCCACTCAGTGCGCAGATGCAGCGTCTCTGCGCGGCGCATGACGATCCGTTCCTCCTGCAGCAGTGCGCGACGGTGTTTCTTCATCAGCAGGCGCAGCGGTTTCACCGTGGTGATGCCGAATGCTGCCAGCTCGGGCAGCAACTCGGCGATATCGGCATCGTCGCCGTAGTCGTGGCTGCGCGTATGCACGGACAGCACCACCTTGCGGATGGCGGCAACCGAGAGCGGGGTCTGGTCCGCGCGCGCACGGCCGCGCTTCCGTTCGTTCTTCATGTGTGTGGTCATCTGCACGTAGTTCTCCCTGTCTCCCACAACTCAGATTCAACCGCGCGAAGACCGCGTGAAGATGCTTGTGCGCACTGTCATAACCAGACGTACTAAGCGTTTGTGACGCAATTGGCACATCTGCAGATTGCTTGTGTGAAGAGGTAGGGGGTTCTCCGTTGTGTCGCGTTTGGCTCGTTGCGATGGGGCAGTTCCGCCCCGCCGTCCTGCCATGCCGATTCACAACAGAAGGATTCGTGTATGAAGCGACACACGCAACGCTCCGCGCCACCGCGCTCCGCGCGCCTGGCCCTCGCCACTGCCCTGGTGCTGGGCAGCCTGGCCGTCACCGCCCAGGCCCAACAGGCCGATCCACTGGCGGCGATACAGTGGCACCTGCTCAACACCGGTCAGACGGTCCCGGCCGACACGCTGCCGGTAGCCGGCAACGACCTGAACGTCGATGGCCTGTTCCGCAATGGCATCCGTGGCCAGGGCGTCACCATCGCCATCGTCGATGACGGCCTGCAGATCGCGCATCCGGACCTGGCGGCCAACGTGGCCGCTGTAGCCGGCAAGAACTTCACCAATGGCTCGAACAACCCCACCCCGTCCAACCCGGATGTCGACAACCACGGCACCATGGTCGGCGGCATTGCGGGCGCGGTGGGCGCCAACAACCTGGGCGTCCGCGGTGTGGCTCCGGCGGCGACGTTGAAGGGCTTCAACCCGATTTCGCGCTCGGCCCTGGGCAACCAGCAGAGCAACATCGAGTACGCCTGGTGGGACGGCGCGGAATCGGCCGACGTGCAGGTGTTCAACAACAGCTGGGGCGCCGGCCCGGGCAATCCGAACCTGCCGTTGGCGTACAGCGAAAACACGATTCGTTCGTACGAGCAGGCACTGTCGGGCACGCGCGGTGGCCGCGGCGGCATCTACGTGAAGTCGGCCGGCAACAACTTCAACAATGCCTCGATCAGCCAGACCCAGGATGTCTGCACCACCGACACCAAGAACCGCAACACCGGCTGCGTGCCGGCCGGACGCGATCCGCGCAACAACCTGTTCAACGTGATCACCGTAGGCGCGGTGCGTGCCGATGGCGTGCGCTCGTCCTACTCCTCCACCGGCTCGGCGCTGTGGGTCTCGGCCTTTGGCGGTGAGTACGGCCTGCAGGCGCAGTATGCACCGGGCCTGGTAGCACGCGCGTACGACCCGGCCATCGTCACCACCGACGTGACCGGATGCGCGAAGGGCAGCAACAAGAACACCAACCGCCAGAACACGCTGGACAGCAACCTGTCGGCCATCGACAGCACCTGCAACTACACCGCCAAGATGAACGGCACCTCGGCATCGGCGCCGATGGTCTCGGGTGTGGCGGCACTGGTGCTGGAAGCCAATCCGAACCTGTCCTATCGCGATGTGAAGTACATCCTGGCCACCACCGCCACCCGCAACCACCCGAACCAGCCGGCGGTGACGCTGGCCGACGGCCGCACGCTGGTGCCGGGCTGGACGGTGAATGCTGCCGGCCGTGCCTACAGCAATTGGTATGGCTTCGGCGTGGTCAACGCTGCACGCGCGGTGCAGGTGGCCGAGAACTTCCAGTCGCTCGGTGCGCTGGTCGATAGCGGCTGGCGCAACACCACGCGTACCGTGGCCATTGGCAACACCTCGGCCGCCGCCGCACGCCTGACCTTCCAGCTGGCCAACGGCGCGCGCAACATCGAGAGCGTGCAGCTGGGCTTCCGGGTCAACCACCGCAACACGCGCCAGCTGCAGTTCGTGCTGGTGTCGCCCAGCGGCACCCGCAGCGTGGTGCAGCCGGCGTTCACCGCGATCGGTTCGGGCACGGGTGGCGCGCAGAGCAACTTCACCAGCTGGGACCTGCTGTCCAGCAATGCCTTCCTGGATGAGAATGCCACGGGCACCTGGACGCTGGAAGTGACCGACATGGGGCAGGCCGCGACCGCTGCATCGCGTGGCAACCTCGAATTCTTCAAGATCCGCGTTCTGGGGCACTGATGATGAAGACGACCATTCTGTTGAGCACGCTCGCCTTCGCGGCGATGACCTCCCCTGCCTGGGCACAGAGCTCGGGGCAGACCCCTCCGGCCAGGACCCTGTCGACCGTGGATGCGCAGGAACTGAAGGCGTCCGCTACCGGCCGCTCGTTCGACGTGGGCGGCACACGTTTCCAGCTGTCGCCCTCGGCAACGGTAAAGCAGGCCAGCGGCGGTCAGTTCACCATCACCCCGCAGGCGGCGACCACCAGCTCGCGTACGAAGCGTTCGCTGGATGGCGCCGCGGCCGCGCCTGCTGATGCCGGTGCCGGCAAGTTCGCGGCGGCCGTCTCCCGTGACGGAGCGCCGGTGGTGGCGACCTCCCGGGTCAAGGTGTTCTTCACCGATGCAGCATCGGCCCAGCGTGCGGCTACCGCCACCGGCGGCACCGTGGTGAAGGTGTCGAAGGCTTCGGGCCAGGCCATCGTGGAGTACCCGTCGGTGAACGCGGCGCTGGATGCGACCACCAAGCTGCTGTCCACCGCCGGTATCCGCGCCACCGAGCCGGACGTGGTGCAGTGGGAAGAGACCAAGTAAGGCGTTGAGTGGTGCCCCTGGCCGGTTGGCTCTCCTGGCCGGCCGGGGGATGGGTGTGGGGGTGCGTCGACCAACGGTCGGCACCCGCCGCGGTGGAGGTGACGTCAGCGCGCGGCGAGTGTGTCGCTGTGCTTGAGGTGGCAACTGGCCAGTGCGTCGTTGCCGGCGGCTGGGTGGCCGGGCTCGAGCAGCAGGCGCTGCACGTCCGAGAACAGCTTTTCCACCGGCATGCCGTACGGCGCGAACAGGCGCAGGCGGCCCTGGCGGTCGAACACGTAGCCACCGGCGATGTGGCTCATCGTGTAGGTATCCGGTACCTGGCCGGGCTCCTTCTCGTAGAACGCCTTGAAGTCGCTGGCCATCGCCGCCAGCTGCGCTTCGTTGCCGACCAGCGCGATCGCCTTGGGGTCAAAGGCTTCCACATAGGTGCGGGCGACTTCGGGCGTGTCGCGGGCCGTGTCGACGCTGACGAACACCACCTGCAGCTGATCGGCATCCTTGCCCATCAGGTGCTTGACCTGGCTCAGCTCGACCATCGTGGTCGGGCACACGTCCGGGCAGCTGGTGAAACCAAAGAACAGATAGGTCACCTGCCCCTGCAGGTCCTTCGGGCCGCGCACGGCGCCGTGGCTGTCGGGCATCGACCACTGCTGGCCGAGCTCCTCGCAGGCGATGTCCTTCGAATAGAAGTCCATGCGCGACTGCGCGCTGCAGCCGACCAGCAGGCCGAGCAGCAGGCCTACGGCCAGCCGCAGGCCACGATGGGGGAACGCAATGCCTTTCACGGTTCGCAGGCTCAGTTGATCATCATGTGGTAGTGCATGCTCCAGATGATCCACACCGACAACGCGACGATGATGAACAGGATCACCAGGGTGAACACGAAGCTGGCCAGGTTCCAGCCGCCTTCGGACTTGCGGTCCATGTGCAGGAAATAGACCAGCTGCACCAGGATCTGCGCCACTGCGAAGCCGACCAACAGGAACAGCGTGAGCGGCCGCGACAGCACCGGGTTCATCACCAGTGCGAACGGCACCACGGTCAGCAGCGCGCACAGCACGAAGCCGATCAGGTAGGACTTGGTGGAACCGTGCGCATTGCCGGCGCGCGAAGTTTCGACGTGGGCCATGTCAGAAGGCTCCGATCAGGTAGACGAAGGTGAAGACGCAGATCCACACCAGGTCCAGGAAGTGCCAGAACAGGCTCAGGCACGACACGCGGGTGATGTTGGTCGGGGTCAGGCCACGGCGGTAGACCTGGTGCATGACCACCACCATCCAGATCAGGCCGCTGGCCACGTGCAGGCCGTGGGTGGCGACCAGCGCGAAGAATGCCGACAGGTAGGCACTGGTGCTGGGGCCTGCGCCTTCGTGGATCAGGTGCGAGAACTCGTAGATTTCCATGCCGATGAACGAGGCACCGAGCACGAAGGTCACGCCCAGCCAGCGCAGCACCGCCGAGGCATCGTGGCGATGCATCGCCAGTACGGCCTGGCCGTAGGTGATGCTGGAGACCAGCAGCAGGAAGGTCTCGGCCATCACGAACGGCAGCGAGAACAGGTCCTTGCCGGTGGGGCCACCGGCGTAGGCGGTGCTGAGCACCGCGTACGAGGCGAACAGCGAACCGAACAGCACCAGGTCGGACATGAGGTAGACCCACATGCCGAAGACCTTCATGCCGCCCTGCTCGTGGCCATGGTCGTGTTCGTGGTGGTCCTCGTGCGCCTGCGTGTCGCTGGCCAGCTCGGGGCGGGTCAACAGGTTCATGCGCGTACCTCCTTCAGCTTGGCAAGGTTGGCCGCTTCGGTGCGCGCCACCTCTTCGGAACTGACGTAGTAGTCCACGTCCTCGTCGTAGGACCGCACGATCAGGGTCACGATCATCGCGATGAAGCTGGCTGCGGCCATCCACCAGATGTGCCAGACCAGGGCGAAGCACAGCACCAGGATCCAGATGTTGAGGATCAGCGGCACGCCGGTGTTCTTCGGCATGTGGATCGGTGCGTACTTCTTGGGCGGCGGCGGCAGGCCGCGCTTCTTCGCTTCGTGGAAGGCATCCAGCTCATCGGCCTTGGGCACCACGGCGAAGTTGTAGAACGGCGGCGGCGACGGCGTGGCCCATTCCAGCGTACGTGCGTTCCACGGGTCGCCGGTCAGGTCCAGATTGCGCTTGCGGTCACGCACGCTTACGTAGATCTGCACCAGCATCAGGATGATGCCCGCGAACACGAACAGTGCACCGATGAAGGCAGCGATCAGGTACGGCGTCCACGCCGGGTTGTCGTACTGGTTCATGCGGCGGGTCATGCCCATGAAGCCGAGCATGTACAGCGGCATGAAGGCCAGGTAGAAGCCGATCACCCAGCACGCGAACGACCACTTTCCCAGGCGCTCGTTGAGGGTGAAGCCGAACACCTTCGGGAACCAGTAGGCGAAGCCGGCCAGGTAGCCGAACAGCGCGCCGCCGATGATGGTGTTGTGGAAGTGCGCGACCAGGAACAGGCTGTTGTGCAGCAGGAAGTCCGCGCCCGGGATGGCCAGCAGCACGCCGGTCATGCCACCGATGGTGAAGGTGACCAGGAAGGCGATGGTCCACAGCATCGGTACGCTGAACTCGACGCGGCCGCCGTACATGGTGAACAGCCAGGTAAAGATCTTCACGCCGGTGGGAATGGCGATGATCATCGTCATGATGCCGAAGAAGGCATTGACGCTGGCGCCGGAACCCATGGTGAAGAAGTGGTGCAGCCAGACGATGAACGACAGGATGCCGATCGCCAGCGTCGCGCCCACCATCGACTTGTAGCCGAACAGCTTCTTGCGCGCGAACGTGGCGGTCACTTCAGAGAAGATGCCGAACGCCGGCAGCACCAGGATGTACACCTCCGGATGGCCCCAGGCCCACACCAGGTTCACGTACATCATCGGGTTGCCGCCCAACGTGTTGGTGTAGAAGTTGAAGTCCAGGTAGCGGTCCAGGGTGAGCGCACCCAGTGCCACGGTCAGGATCGGGAAGGCGGCGATGATGATCACGCTGGTGACCAGCACGGTCCAGGTGAACACCGGCATCTTCATCAGGGTCATGCCCGGCGCACGCATGCGCAGGATGGTGATGAACAGGTTGACGCCGGTCAGCAGCGTGCCGATGCCCGAAGCCTGCAATGCCCAGATGTAGTAGTCGACACCCACGCCTGGACTGAACTCGATGCCCGACAGCGGCGGATAGGCGACCCAACCGGTCATGGCGAATTCGCCAACGCCCAGCGAGATCATCATCAGCGCGGCGCCGACCACGAAGATCCAGAAGCTGAAGGCGTTGAGGAACGGGAACGCCATGTCGCGCGCGCCGATCTGCAGCGGCACGATGATGTTCATCAGGCCGACCACGAACGGGGTGGCCACGAAGAAGATCATGATCACGCCGTGTGCGGTGAAAATCTGGTCGTAGTGCTCCGGTGGCAGGAAGCCGTCACTGCCCGGCCCGGCCGCCGCCAGCTGCGCGCGCATCATCAGCGCATCGGCAAAGCCACGCACCAGCATGACCAGCGCCACCACCACATACATGATGCCGATCTTCTTGTGGTCCACGGTGGTGAACCAGTCACGCCAGAGCGGGCCCCACAGCTTGAAGTGCGTCACCGCACCCAGCAGCGCAAGGCCACCCAGCACCATGGCCGCCAATGTGACCACGACGATCGGCTCGTGCAACGGCACGGCCTCCCACGTCAATTTACCCAACATGTTCGTTACTCCTGGGAAACCTGGGCACCGCCGGCAGCGCCCGCCGGGATAGCAGCAGCGGTGTTCTCACCGACGCCGATGAACTGGTCGATGACCTTCTTGAACAGCAGCGGTTCAACACTGGAGAAGTGCTGCACCGGTGCGTTCTTCGACGGCGCGGCCAGCGCCTTGAACTGCGTGAAGCTGAGTGCGTCGGGCGCGCTGCGCACCTCGGCCACCCAGCGCTCGAAGTCTTCGTTACTGCTGGCGGTGGCGATGAACTTCATGTTCGAGAAGCCATGCCCGCTGTAGTTGCCGGACATGCCGCGGAACTGGCCGGGCTCGTTGGCGATCAGGTGCAGCTGCGTGCGCATGCCGGCCATCGCGTAGATCTGCCCACCCAACTGCGGGATGAAGAAGGTATTCATCGTCGAGTGGGAGGTGATGTTGAACGCCAGCGGGCGGTTGGCCGGGAAGTTGAGCTGGTTGACCGTGGCGATGCCCAGGTCCGGGTACACGAACACCCACTTCCAGTCGGTGGCGATCACGTCCACGTGCAGCGGCTCTCCGGCCACGTCCAGTGGCTTGTACGGGTCCAGTTCGTGGGTGGACTTCCACACGATCACCGCCAGCACCGCGATGATGATCAGCGGCACGCCCCAGACCACGATTTCCACCTTGGTGGAGTGCGACCAGTCCGGCGTGTATTTCGCCTTGGTGTTGCCGGCGCGGAAGCGCCAGGCGAATACGAAGGTCAGCACGATGGCCGGTATCACCACGATCAGCATCAGGCCGATGCAGATCAGGATCAGGTCGCGCTGGGCGAGCCCGACCATGCCCTTCGAATCCAGCAGCACCCAGTCACAGCCCGACAGGCCGACGCAGGCCAGGGCGACCAGCGCCAGGCGGATGCGGTTCCAGCAGATATTCATTGGAGGTCAACCCTGTTGAAGAAGCGCGCTTGACCGGCTCGCCTGCGCGCAGCGCCCGGGCGTTGAGCGGCTACACTGTGGGTACGAGGTCGCCTACAAGAGGGCGAACCACTCCAATCAAGCCCATACAAGATACATCATTGTATGGACTTGTGCACCTGCACGTATGGAAAAACCTGACCGATGACGCCACCTGCCGCCGGCCGCCGCCTGAAACACCCCAATCGCACCTGGGTTCGCCCCTTCCGCGAGGGCGCCGGCCCGCTGTACCTGCAGATTGCCCAGCAGGTGCGCGAGGCGGTGGATGACGGCGTGCTGCGCCCGGGCGACCGCCTGCCGCCGCAGCGCGACCTGGCCCAGCAGATGGGCGTGGACCTGACCACGGTCACCCGTGCCTTTGCCGAGCTGCGCCAGGCCGGCCTGCTCGATGCGCAGGGCGCCGGCGGCACCTTCATTGCGCTGTCGGCCGGCAACCGCAGCACCTCGGTCGACCTGAGCATGAACATCCCGCCGCTGCTGGGCAGCGCGCCGTTCGCACAGGGCATGGAGGCCGGTTTCCAGCACGTGGGCCAGCAGCTGGGCCAGGGCGAGCTGATGAGCTACCACGTCGGCGCCGGCACCCGCGAGGACCGCGCCGCCGCCGTGCAGTGGCTGGCGCCGATGCTGGGGACAGTCGGTGCCGATCAGGTGGTGATCTGCCCCGGCGCGCAGACCGCGCTGTGCGCGCTGATCCTGGCCCGTACCCAGCCAGGCGAGCTGATCGCCGCCGAACAGCTGACCTACCCGGGCCTGCTGGCCGCCGCGCGCGTGCTGCAGCGGGGCGCGGTGCCGGTGGCGATGGACGCCGAAGGCATGCTGCCCGACGCCTTGGAAGAAGCCTGCCAGCTGCGCCGGCCGCGCCTGCTATACCTGGTGCCGACCATCCAGAATCCGACCACGGCGACGATGTCGGCGCAGCGCCGGCAGGCCCTGCTGGCGGTGGCGAAGCGCCACGATCTGACCGTGATCGAAGACGATCCCTACTGGTTGCTGGCCGGTGATGCCGCGCCGCCGCTGGCCGCCCACCGCGACGCCGGCTGCCCGGTCTACTACATCTCCACCCTGTCCAAGTGCCTGGCACCGGGCCTGCGAACCGCCTACCTGGTGGTGCCGGCCGGCGAGCCAATGGAACCGGTGCTGGACGCTCTGCGCGCGATCGCGCTGATGCCGACCCAGTCGATGGTGGCGGTGGCCTCGCAGTGGATCCGCAGCGGTCAGGCCCAGGACATGGTGCAGCGCTTCCAGCAGGAACTGCGCGAGCGCCAGGCGATTGCCGCGCAGTACCTGCCGTCCCGTGCCCAGGCGCATCCGGCCGGCCTGCATGTGTGGCTGCCGCTGCCGCCACGGCTGGACCAGTACCGGTTGATCCAGGCCGCACAGGAACAGGGCCTGGGCATCGCCAGCTCGGATGCCTTCAGCGTGGAAGAGCCGCCGCCGGGCAACGCGATCCGCCTGTCGCTGGGCGGCGCGGTCGACCAGAGCGCGCTGGCCGGGGCGCTGGCCAAGCTGAACGAGATCCTGTCCGAAGTTCCCGAGGCCCGCCACAACGCCATCGTCTGAACCGGGTGCATGGCGCCGAATCCATACAAAATGATATTTTGTATGCAATGTATGGATGAAGGGACGTGCATCGATGCGCGCCGAGAGACTGAAGTTCCACCTGGTGATGGCCGGGTGCGGTGGCTTTGTGGTGTTGATGCTGGCCGCGCTGGCCTGGGTCTGCCTGCAACCGCAGACCGTGGATGTGCAGGCCGCCGAACGCCACGCCATCGAGCAATGCATGCAGCGCAGCGAGGATCCGTCGCGTAGCGAGATCCAGCGTCGCGCGCAGGCCGATTCCTGCCGCGAGATGCGCAAGCAGTACGTGCACAAGTTCGGCGGGGACGCGTCCTGATGGGCGCAGCCGCGCCGCGTCGCCGCTGGCTGCTGCCGACGATGATCGCCCTCGCCTGCCTGTTCATGGCCGGCGTGGCGGCTGCGCTGTGGCAGTACTTCGGCTACAGCGCGCAGTCCACCTTCACCGAACAGGCCATCGTCTTCGACGACTCGCAGCTGCGCCTGCCGGCCGATCTGGCCGGAGATACCGGCCGCATCCGCGTGGTGCATTTCTGGGACCCGGCCTGCGGCGTGTGCAACCGCGAGACCGGTGCGCACCTGAGCTACCTGATCAGCATGTACCGCCGTGCCGGCATCGACTTCTACGCGATCCGCCGCCCTGGCACGCAGGGCGCGCTGCCCGAGCCGCTGCGCAACAAGGTGATCAACCTGCCGACCATCGACGGTATCGAACACATCCCGGCCAGCCCTGCCGTGGCGATCTGGGACCGGCACGGCCATCTGGCGTATGCCGGCCCGTACAGCATCGGCATGGTCTGCAACTCGGCCAACAGCTTCGTCGAACCGCTGCTGGACAGACTGGTGCGCGGCGAGACCGTGCGCCCGAAAGGACTGCTTGCCGTGGGCTGCTACTGCCCCTGGCAGGCCAAGCGCTGAGGACGCGCAATGACATCACCGACGCGGGCCGGTGCGGCCGCCGCACACAACAACGGCGGTCACCTGTCCGAACCGACCGATGGTTATGGACAGGCTCCCGCCGTTGGAAGCAACGATACGCCCCGACATGCTCCGTACATGCCGCGACCGGATGTCGCAGCCCGCGAGTGGGTGCAGGACGTACTCGCCCACAGCGGCCCGATCTACCTGCGCATCGTCAACTCGCTGGAACGCACAGTGCGCCGCGGTGGCCTCGCACCGGGACAGCGCCTACCTTCGCAGCGCGCGTTGGCGCAGCAGCTCGGCGTCGACCTGACCACAGTAACGCGGGCGTTCGATGAAGCACGCAAGCGCGGCCTGATCGAAGCACGCGGGCCACAAGGCAGTTTCATCGCACCGCCCAAGGCCGGCTTCGAGCAGGTGGTGGACCTGAGCATGAACGTGCCGCCGGTGCCCGACGCCGACGCGCTGGCAGAGACGCTGCGCCGTGGTGCCGCCGCCGTGCTTGCACGCAGCAACGCGCCGAACCTGATGACGTATCACCTGGGTGGCGGCAACCCCACTGATCGCCATGCTGCGGCGCGTTGGCTGCAGCCGATGCTGGGCGCCGTGGATGACGACTGCCTGCTGCTGACCGAAGGCGCGCAGGTGGCGTTGGCCGCGATCCTGGTCAGCCAGGGCCGCGATGGCGATACGATCCTGTGCGATGCGCTGGTCTATCCGGGCCTGCTGCAGGCCGCAGCGGCGCTGGGGCGTCGGCTGATGCCGGTGGACAGCGACGAACACGGCATGTGCCCTGAAGCGCTGCTGCGGCAGGCGCGCGAAAGCGGCGCGCGGCTGGTCTATCTCAACCCCACCTGCCAGAACCCGACCGCGCTGACGCTGTCGTTGCAGCGGCGCGAAGTGCTGGCACGCGTCTTGGAAAGCGAGAACCTGTTGGCGGTCGAGGATGATCCTTACTGGCACCTTGCCGAAGAGGCACCCATACCGTTGGCAACGCTGGCACCGCGCCACGTGTTCCATGTGGCGACGCTGTCGAAGGTGATCAGCCCCGGCCTGCGCACGGCCTTCGTGCGCTGCCCGGGTGCCGCGCACGCCGAGGCGATGGCTTCGGCCTTGCGCGCCACCCGGTTGATGGGGCATCCGCTGGTGGCGGCGCTGACCAGCCAGCTGCTGCTGGATGGCTCGGCGCAATCACTATTGGCCCAGGTACGCACCGAGGCACGCGAACGCATGCGCATGGCGCGTTACCTGCTGGCACCGTCGCTGCTGCAGCGCGCGGAAGGGCTGCATGCGTGGTGCCGGATACCGGCGCCGTGGACCGATGCCACGCTGGTGCGTACCGCGCAGCTGCAGGGGCTGGCGATTGCACCGTCATCGGCGTTCTGTCCGCCGGGGGTCTCGCACCAGTACGGCGTGCGTTTGTCGCTGGGGCTGGCAGCGGACCGACGGCAGCTGGAGAGTGCGTTGCGTCGGATTGACCGGTTGTTGTTGTCGGACGCGTTGCCGGCGATCGAGCGGTAGGCGGGGAGCATCCACGCGGGGGGGGATATGCCGACCAACGGCCGGCACCCACCCGATCGGTTCGGTAGTGCCGGCCGCTGGCCGGCAACGGCATGCACGGATCAGGAGGTTGCCGGCCAGCGGCCGGCACTACCCCAATGCCGCCAGCGCCTGCACCAGTGCATCCATCTGCTGCGGCCGGGTGAACACCGACGGCGTCACCCGCACGCAGGCGCCGGAGTCCAACCCGTCACGATGCGTGCTGAACACGCGATGCTCATCCAGCAGGCGCTTCTGCAGCGCGATGTTGTCAGCCACGCTGGTGCGCCCGCGCAGGCGGAAGCTGGCCAATGCGCTGGCCAGCGCCGGATCAGGCGAAGACAGCACTTCGATATGCGCCATCTGCCGCGCAGGCACGGTCCAGCGCTCGCGCAGGTAGCGCAGGCGCGCCTGCTTGTTGGCCGCGCCGATACGCTGGTGCAGCGCGATCGCTTCCGGCAGCGCCAGGTAAGCGGCGAAGTTGACCGTGCCGGTGTGCACACGGCTGCCCACGCGGCCATCGTCGGTCTCGCCCATGTACGGGTCGAGGTCCGCAACGCGGCCCTTGCGCACATACATCGCGCCGACGCCGACCGGCGCACCGATCCACTTGTGCAGGTTGATGCCAACGAAATCGGCCTTGAGCTGCGGCACCGCGTAGTCGATCTGGCCAAACCCGTGTGCTGCATCAACGATCACGTCGATGCCGCGTGCCCGCGCACGTTCGGCGATTTCGGCCACCGGCAGCACCAGTCCATGGCGATGGCTGACCTGGGTCAGCAGCACCAGTTGCAGGCGTGGCAGCCGCGCGAACGCGGCCTCGTAGGCCTGAAGGATCTGGGCATGGTCGGGCACTGCCGGCAGCGCAATGCGCTCGACCTGCACGCCGCGGCGCTGCTGCAGCCAGCGCATGGCGCCGATCATGCTGTCGTAGTCGATGTCGGCGTACAGCACCTGGTCGCCAGGCTGCAGGCGGTTGTAGCCGCCGATCAGCGCCAGCATCGCCTCGGTGGCGCCGCGGGTCAGCGCAATCTCGTCGGCGCCCACGCCCAGCAGTTCGGCCACCTGCCGCTGCACCGCCATGTACTGCGCCGGAAATTCGCGACGCCCATACCACGCGTTGCCACGGTTCACCTCGGCGGTGTGGCGCTGGTAACTGGCCAGCGTCTCGCGGCCCATCGCGCCCCAATAGCCGTTCTCCAGATGGTTCACTTCGTCGGTGACGTCGAAGTGGCTGGCCACTGCGGCCCAGTAGTTTTCGTCGCGGGCCAGCACGTCCGGCGCCACGGTCGTTGCGGGAATCTGCATGGACGCAGCGTAACGCGTGGCAGCCATGGCCGGCAGTGAAGAAAGTGCGGCTGCGGCCGGCAGCAGGGTGCCGGCACGCAACAGGAAGCGGCGGGCCGGGTCCATCAGAAGCTCAGCCGGTACTGCGCGTACAGGTTGGCGCCGTCGGTGTCATAGGGCGCGTTGCGCGAGTAGACCAGGCCGCGGCTGGCCTGGAAGGTGGCTTCGTCCGGATAGCGGTCGAATACGTTGTCGGCACCGACGCGCAGGCTGTGATGTTCGTTGATGCGATAGCCGACGGCCAGGTCGAGGAAGCTCATCGCGCCGAAGCGCTGGTAGATGTCGCCCACTGCATTGCCGCTGGAATCGGTCCAGGCGCCGTAGTAGCGCATGCGTGCCATCAGCGACCAGGCGCCGATATCCCAGCTGCCGGTCAGGCTGCCCTTGTGCTCGGGCAGGCGATCCTCGAACAGCACGCGCTGGGTCTCGTTGGTGGCCACCGAGGTGCTGCCGTTGTCCACGCGTGTGCGGTTGTAGTTGTAGGCCAGGGTCAGCGTCATGCGGCCGGCGCCGAGGTCGCGCAGGTAGTTGCCGACCACGTCCACGCCGGTGGTGGTGGTATCGAAGTCGTTGGTGAAATAGTTCACCGAGGTATAGCCCAGCGGATTGGGCGTACCGGCCGGAATGGCGAAACTGGCCGACTGGCTGAAGCGGTCGCTGAGCTTGATCTGGTAGACGTCCACCGAGCCGGACAGGCCCAGGTCGGTGCGCCAGGTCAGGCCCAGCGAGGCGGTGCGCGATTCTTCCGGCTTCAGCGGCCTGGCGCCGAGCAGCTGCGCCAGCGGATCGTTCGGTGACAGGCGACCGCTGGTGAAGATCTGCAGCGTGCGCGTGTCCAGGCCCTGGGTGGTACTGGTGGTGTTGAGCTGCGCCGGCGTCGGCGCACGGAAGCCGCTGGACACGGTGCCGCGCAGGGCCAGGTCCGGCGTGATCGCGAAGCGCGCCGAGAGCTTGCCGTCCAGCGTGCTGCCGAAGCTGGAGAAGTCCTCGTAGCGGCTGGCCGCACCGATACTCCAGCGCTCGCCCAGCGGCACTTCCATGTCCACGTAGGCGGCCTTGCTGCGCTGGCTCCACTGCCCGGCCTGGCTGGCCGAGAAACCCGGCGCGCCGTTGGAATTGGCCTCCAGGCCTGCAGCCGCGCCCGGGCCCACCGCGTACGAGGCCGGGTCACCGGCGCGGACCTGGTAGGTCTCCTGGCGGAACTCGCCCCCGAAGGCGACATTGATCGGCTGGGACAGCGCGCCCACCTCCCACTCGTAGTTGAAGTCGGCGTTGGCGTTCTTCTCGGTCTGGGTCAGGCGGCCGAGGTCGAACGCGGTCGGGCTGGCCGGACCCAGCGAAGCATTGATCGAGTTCTTCAGGCTGTAGTCGATGGCATTGCGGCCATACGAGGCGCTGACGTCCCAGCGCAGCTTGGGCGTGATCTCGCCACGCAGGCCACCGACCAGCTGCAGGTCGTTCTGGACGTTGCCGTACTGCGGGCTGAAGCCGACCGGATACAGCGAACGCAGGTTCCAGCCGGGGAAGATGGCGGTGGTGCGATACGCGCCGGTGGTGGTATCCGGGTTGCGCCAGTTGAAATCGCTGACGCCATCGCTGTGGCTGTACAGGCCGAAGGCATACAGCTCCAGCGTCCCGCTGGCGTTGGCCTTGACGTTGAAGCCGGCGCGGCGGCTTTCCAGTTCCGGCTGGCCCCAGCGCTGCACCGGATCGGGCACCTCCAGCTCCGGATGTGCAGCCTGGAAGGCGATCGCATCCGGGCGCTGGCGCGTGCGCGAGGTGGCGTCCGAGTTGGACGATTCGGCGAACAGCACCAGGCTGCCATAGTCGCCCAGCGACCAACCGGTGCGCGCACTGAAATCGCGCGAGGCACCGTCGCCCTGCGCATACTGCGAGTAGCCGGCGGTGATCTCGGTGCCGGGACCCTCTTCGAGGATGATGTTGATGACACCGGCGATGGCATCCGAACCGTACTGCGCCGACGCACCATCGCGCAGCACCTCGATGCGCTTGATCGCACTGGTCGGAATCTGCGCCAGGTCGGCCGCCTGTGCACCGCGGTTGCCGAGCAGCGCGCTGCGGTGGAAGCGGCGACCGTTGACCAGCACCAGGGTCTGGTCCGGCGACAGGCCACGCAAGGTGGCCGGACGCACGAACACCTGGCCGTCCGCCATCGGCAGGCGCTGTACCACGAATGATGGCACCAGCTGCGCCAGCACGTCCTTCAGGTCGGTGGATTCGACGGACCTGATGTCTTCCTTGCTGAACACGTCCACCGGCGCCAGCGTTTCGAACTGGGTGCGGTTGGAGGCGCGGGTGCCGGTGACCAGCATCGCATCGAGCTGGGTGGGTGCGGCGCGGCTGCCGCCTGCGGCATCGACCGCATCGGCCTCCGCTGCGATCGCGCCTCCTGCGCTGGCCATGGAAAGGGCAAGGAGGATGGAACGCGAAAGCTTCGAACGATGCACGGCAGGGCTCCGGGAGGACGCGACAGGACCAGCACCTGCAGGGACATCGCAGGCCTGGACAAGGCGCGCAGTCTCGGCGCGCTCTGTGAAGGAGGCATGACGTCAGTGCGACAGCTTGAGTCCGCACAGGCGCAAGAACTGCTAAACGCCGCGCCTGCCGATCCGCTACTGTGCCCAGCATTGGTTCTAGGAACGGCAGGATGAGCGCGGCAGGCAAGGCGTTGTGGTACATCGAAACCCACGCGGACCAGCCACTGGCGCTGGCCGACATTGCCGCTGCGGCGGGCCTGTCGCCGTTCCATCTGTCGCGCCTGTTCCAGGCCCGCACCGGCACCTCGGTGATGCGCTACCTGCGCGGGCGCCGCCTGACCGCTGCCGCGCAGCAGTTGGCCAACGGCGCCGGCGACATCCTGCAGGTGGCGCTGGGTGCCGGCTATACCACCCATGCCGCCTTCACGCGTGCCTTCAGCGAACAGTTCGGACAGACGCCGGAGCGCGTACGCGAACAGGGCACCGATGGGCTGGCGCTGGTGCAGGCGATCCGCGTGGACGAGGCCCCGTCCGCCTGCATTGAAGCCCCCCGCCTGCTCGAGACACCCGCGTTCCAGGTGGCCGGCATCGGCATGCGGCATACCCGCGACAGTGGCGGCGCGATTCCCGGACAGTGGGCCCAGCTCAACCGCGAATGGCCGACGCCGGCGCCGATCAGTTTCGGCGTGTGCTGCAACAGTGATGACAAGGGTGGCTTCGATTACATCGCGGCACTACCGGCAAGCACGGTGCCGAGCGTGCCTGCGCACTGGCGACGCGTGGACATCCCGGCGCGCCGCTACCTGGTGGCCTGGCACAGCGGGCACATCTCGGCCATCCGCTCGACCTGGTTCTGGTTGCTGGATCATTATCTCCCTGCTTCCAACCTGGGCCTTGCCGATGCGCCGGATCTGGAGCGCTACGACGCCCGGTTCGATGAGCGCACCGGCCAGGGCGGCGTGGAAATCTGGCTGCCCGTCGACGACCGTCCCCACTGACAAGGAGTTGAAGATGCGCATGACCGCTGCTGTGCTGGGAGCGATGCTGATGGTGTTCGCGAGCACCGGCGCCGCCCGCGAACGCGGGGTGGCCGGCGAGCGCCACGGCACAACGACGCTGGCCAGCGCCGCCGTGCGCGACGCAGAGCACCGCGACGCGCTGCGCTACACGGTCTGGTATCCGGCACCTGCAGGCAGCCGGGAAACCGCGCTGACCATCGGTCCACCCGACGCGCCGCTGTTCGACGTCGGCCGGTCGTCCAGGGATGCGCCGGTCCCGGGTGATCGCCTGCCGACCCTGCTGCTCTCCCATGGCAACGGCGGCAGCGCGCGCATGATGGGCTGGCTCGGCACCGCGTTGGCGCGGGCGGGCTATCTGGTGATCGCAGTCGATCATCCGGGCAACAACGGCGTTGACAGCATGACCCTGCCCGGCAGCGTGCTGACCTGGCTGCGCGCCGATGATCTGCGTGCCGCACTGGCGGCTGTGCAGGCCGATCCGGTGCTGGGCCCGCATGTCGATCCCGAGCGCCTGGGGGTCGCCGGGTTCTCGGCCGGCGGCTACACCGCACTGTTGGCGGCCGGTGCGCGACCGGACCTGCAGCGACTGCTGGCCTTCTGCACTGCGCATCCGGATGACGGCGTCTGCCGGCCCCAGCAGGAAGCGGCAACGCACACGATGGAGGCGCGTGTTGCCGCTGCGGCGTCGCCCGAGCTGTCGCCGTGGATGTCCCACGCCAATGACGCACGCGCCATTCCCGGCGTGCGCGCGGTGTTCCTGCTGGCACCGGCAATCGTGCAGGCCTTTGCGCCCGAGCAGCTCTCCTCTCTGAAAAAGCCGGTGTCGATCGTGCTGGGCCAGGCGGACACGGTTGCGCCACCGCAGAGCAATGGCGAAGCTGCGCAGACCTTGATTGCGGGCGCTGCACTGCAGGTGCTGCCCGGTGTCGGCCATTACGATTTCCTCGCCGCATGCACCCCGACCGGACAGCAGCGGCTGCAGGACCTGTGCAGGTCGTCGGTGCCGAAGGCGCAGACCCACGCGCAGGCAGTGGACGCAGCAATACGATTCTTCAACCATTCACTGCGCTAGTGGCCGCCGGGCAGGACCCAGCGCTACAGTGAGCGCGTCCATGGAGAATCGGTCATGCGCCTGCTTCACCTCACCCTGCAGGTGTCCGACGTCGCCACCGTCGCCGCGTATTTCCACGATGTACTGCAGCAGCGCGTGGTCGGCAACCATGTGCACATCGGCTGGAGCACGATCGAACTGCAGCCGGCGGGTGATCACCCCGTCGGCGGCGTGCACCTGGCCTTCAACGTACCGGACAACCGCTTCGGCGAGGCGATGGCCTGGTTGCGCGAACGTACCCCGCTGCAACGTAATCCTGAGGGTCTGGATTACTTTGCGCTGGAGAGCAGCTGGCAGTCGCAGTCGGTGTACTTCACCGGCCCGGACGGCCTGATCCTCGAGTTGATCGGCCGGCGCCGTCTGCCAGTCAGCACGCGCGCAGGCGCCTTCCATGGCAGCGAGCTGACCTGCCTGAGCGAGGTTGGCCTGCCCAGCCATGATGTCGACGCGGTGCGCGAACAGTCCAGCCAGCGCTTCGGCCTGCAGCCGATCAGCCCGCCGTCGCCGCAGTTCGCGCCGGTGGGCGACGACGAGGGCCTGCTGATCATCGTCGCCGCCGACCGTCGTTGGTTCCCCGAGCAGAAGGACCTGCCCAATGCGCAGGGCGTGCAGCTGCAGGTGGGTGATGTGAGCGGCAGCGGCGAACTGCGCGATGCCGCGCTGGGCTGGCGGGTGTGGGCGGCCTGAGCTACCAGCTGCCCGATGCGCCGCCGCCGCCGCTGCGACCACCACCACCGGACCAGCCGCCGGAACTGCCTGAGGACGAACTCGACGACGAGGTGCTGGACGAGGAGCGGTAGCCTTGGGACGACCTTCGTCCGCTGCGTGCTTTTTCGCCGGGCAGCAGGGTGAACACCCAGATGAAGTACAGGAACAGCGTGCCTACGCTGGACACGATCGTCGCCAACGCGCGTGCGTTCTCGTCGCTGGCCCGGTCGATGGCCAGCAGCGCGCCCAGCGCATAGCCGCCGGTCAGCAGCACCAGTACCACCAGCCGCAAGGCGAAGCTGTTGCGGTTCTTCCGCCAGCGCGCGCGGCCGGCCTGCACCAGGAAGAACACCAGCATGGCGGCAATGGCGACCGCCAGGTTCAGCAACGTGTGCAGGGCAAGGCTGGGCGGCAACTGACCACGGACCAGCATCACCACAAAGAAACCGATACTGACGGCCAACATGCCGGACAGCACGATGCGCACACCACGACTGCGACGCCAGCACCACCCCAGCAGCGCCGCCACCGGTACAGCGGGTAACAGCACGAAGAACAGCGCAGGCAGCACATGCCACGGCAGCAGCAGCGTCGCCGAAACCAACCCGGCGGCCATCACTGCCGTTATCAGCAACGGTCTGCCCCAGGGCGGCAATGTCGGCCAGTTCGGCCTGGGCATTGCCGCATTGGCTGCCAGTGCCTTGCGCCGCCGCTCACGGCGTTTACCGCTGAACCCGGCTTCGGTCCTGGTGGCCAGCAGGCGCGGCGGTGATCGCCACAGACCGGCCAGGAACCCCACCAGCAACGTCAGGGCAACGACCGAATCCCCTGTGCGCCAATCCGCTGGCAACAGGTTGCGTGCGGATGAATCTTCCTCGGGCGGCAGCGGCTCGCCATCGATCAGCGCCACCAGCACCTTGCTGCCGTCCAGCATGCCCTGGTCCAGGTTTCCTTCGCGCAGGCGCGGCACGATGGCTTTGTCGATGATGCGCGCGGCATAGGCATCGGGAATGGTGCCTTCCAGGCCATAGCCGGTCTGGATGCGTACGCGCCTGTCCTGTACCGCCACCAGCAGCAACACCCCGTCATCGACACCGGCGCGGCCCAGCCGCCACTGGTCGAAGACACGCTGTGCATAGGCTTCGATGCCGTCATCGCCAACACTGGGCACCACCAGCACCTGCAGTTGCGCGCCTTTGCGTGCCTGCAGCTGCAATGCCTGCTCGCGCAGCGTGGCGCGGGTGCTGGCGGACAGCGCGTTGGCGGTGTCCACCACCGGGTCGTCCAGTGCCGGAATCGGGACCGCCGCCAGCACTGGCAGCGGCAGCAGGCAGAGCAGCAGTGCCAGCCCTACCCACTGCCATGCGCTGCGCCACCGCAGCACCCGGCTCATGTGGACGCCGTGCCTTGCAATGGCGGCGTGCTGTGCATCATGCGAAACGGCATCCGTGTATGTCCTTGCCCCATGAACGGAAAAGCCGGCCGGATTGCCCCGGCCGGCCTCCTTTACCACACACCTCTTCACACGCAGCGGTCAACGGCCCATGGCCACTCGCTGCTGCTCGTCCTGCACGTGTTGCTGCGAAGGCTCATGCTTGGCCAGCATTGCAGCGCTGGTCTCCTGCAGGCTCGGTGCCGTCTGGGTCATGTCCACCGCAGTACGGAAGCCGGGAACGGTGCCGATGACGAAGGCCTTGCCATCCTGCACGGTGACGCCCTGCAGCTTTTCCGGTGAATCGATGCCGGCGGCCTTGGCCTGGGCGGTCACGTGCGCGCTCATCTCGTTGCAGATCATGCCCGGCATGTGGCCGCGGATCGCATTGTGCAGCGGCGTATCCGGATGCGCCTTGTCGCCCAGTTGCGGCCCCTTCGGCGCCGCCTCGGCATGGCTGCGGCCTTCGGCCAGCTTGCCCAGCGTCGCCGGACCCGCCACGCCATCGGCGGAGAGCCCGTGCTGCTTCTGGTAGGCGATCAGTGCGTCCCTGGTGTTGGCACCGAACTTGCCGTCCTCGCTCAGCGGGTTGCCATGGCCGTCGCGCACGCCCAGGCGGTTGAGTTCCTTCTGCAGCGCAGTCACTTCCTCGCCCTTTGCCCCCTGGCGCAGCACGCCGTTGTGGTCGGCGTCATGCGAATGGCCCCCCTTGCCGGTTTCCTTCAGCTTGCCGTGGTCCCAGAAGTCCTGCGGGCTGAGCAGCTTGCCGTGCGGATCCTTCAACTGGTAATGCACGTGCTGGGCATACTGACCCGCACCGCCCGGGCCACGCCCGCCCATGGTACCGATCGGCTCACCCGCCTTGATCGGCTGGCCTTCCTTCACCTGGGTCGAATGCAGGTGCAGGATCTCGTGCGAGTTGCCCTGCGCATCCCTGATCTTCACCGTACCGTAGTCGCCGCCGACGAACGTCACCGTTCCGGAGATCGGCGCGTTGACGGTCGGGTGCTGCAAATTACGGCCGTGCTGGCCGCCGACATAGTTGAAGTCGGTACCACCGTGCGGCTTGTGCGCGCGGTGTTCGCCGAACTCACCGGTAATGTGCGGCTTGACCCCGTTCTGCGGGGGCAGCATCACCTGCATCGTCTGCTCGAAGTTGCGGGTCTGGCCTTCGGCATGCGCCGCTGCCGGCTTGGCCTGCGCGTGCGTGGCCGCAGCTACGGTGGGGGCCGCGTGGCTGCCATGGGACTGGCCCTGGGTCAGTCCCAGGCGCTGCTCCACGAACCGCTCGTACTTGTCCACGTACGGCATCACCTTCTTTTCAGACAGGGTGAGGCCGCCGTAATCGCGGGTCGGGCCGTCGTGGTGGTACTTGTAGATGTACTCCTCACCCTGGCCGCGCTTGTGCGCCAGCGTGCGGTTATCGATGTAATGGTCAACCAGTGCATCGGACTGTGCGCCGACGTCGAAGCGGTTGCGGTTGTTGAGGTGGTAGTGGTTGCCGGTCTTGTCGATGAACTGGCCCAGGCCCGAGGCCGAGGTGGTGCCAGCGGCGGCATCGGGGTTGAAGCCCGATTCAACGCGGGCGATGGCCAGTACGTGCGCCGTTTCGCGCGGGGTCAGGCCCTTCTCGCGCGCCGACTCGATGATCGTGTCGATCACCCGTGACTGTACTTCCGGGGTCGCATCGCCCCACCGGCGGGAGTTGCCATGCAGGCGGCCGTCGCTCTGGTCGATCGGCTCCCGGTAGTGGCTCCACGGTTTGATGCGGTCACTGCTGTAGGCCGCCCCGCGGGGCTGGACCATGTCCTGGTAGATGTCTGCCATGTGTGTGCTATCCATTCTATGAAAAGGGGGATTTCCTTAAGGGGTACTGCTCCTGGTACTTCTGGTACTGCGGTACTGCAGTGCTGCGTTCACAGCGCGCGTGCGACGTCCTGCCGCTGCGCTCAGTCTTCGATGTAGTTCACCTCCGGGTGCTTGATGCCGAGCGAGTCGATCAACTTCTCGTACTCGTCGTTGTTGGGCTCCTGCTCCTCGCCTTCCGCGCCGCGCAGCGGCGGTGTGCTGTGGGTCAACTGGCGGCCACTGGCGTCGTACAGGTAGTACCACTCGCAGAAGCTGCAGCCGAACGGCAGTTCACCGTACTGCACGACGAAGTACGGCGTACCGCTGCGGTCCTGCACGCAGGCCAGGCCAACGGCGGTATAGCCGTCCATCTCCTTGGGCGCAGCAATGGCCTGGCGTGCGCCGTCCTTTTCGATTTCCAGCGTGGTCAGCCGGGAAGCGTCCGTGTCTTGGGTGGGCTGGGCCGCCAGGTGCAGGCGGGTGCCTTGGCAATCGATATGCATGCCGGTCTCGTCGCGCGTAAGAGAGGTGGGATGGTCCGCAACGGCAGCCGCAGGCGCGGCCGGCGTCGCTGCCGGGTCAGTAGAAGCAGGGGCCGCCGGTACAGCCGCCTCAGGGCCGCTGCAGGCAGCAAGCATCAGGGCCAGCACGGGGGCAACGGGAGACAGACGCATGCGGTGCTCCTTGGGTGAATCACACGACCGCCCGCAGGCGGTCGCTCAGGGGTCAGATCGATTCGTCCTCACGCTTGACCAGTTGCCAGCACGGCTTCTGGGCAAAGGTGTAGATCTGCTGGTCGCTGGTATCGGGGGTGCGCATCTGCACCTGTACCTGGCCATCGGGCAGGCGGGTGACCTGCATCTCGCGGCCCTGGCGCTGCAGCGTGGCCGGGTCCGGCATCACCGGCCATTCGACCTTGGCAAGCGGCACCTTCTCCTCCACCTTGCGTGGCTCCGGCTCGGCTTCGCTGTCGATGTGGCTGTCCAGCAGCGGATCGGCAGTGGACGTCTCCTGCAGCGCGATCTCGTTGCCGAAATGCTTGAGGAAGTCGTCGAAGACCGGATGGGGGCAACTGGCAGACGCGTCTGCCGGGGGCGCGGCAACCGGCGTGGCCGGCGCCGTGGCGGCGGCCGTGCTGGTCGGAGCCGGGGCGGCGGCGTCAGCGGGGGCTGCCTGGGGGGCAGGCTTGCAGCCCGACAGCGCAAGCCCCAGGGCAAGCGCAAGCAGGGCAACGGGGCGGAGCTGGTTCACGGGATCCTCCTGATTCCGGGCGGTCGCGCGCGGTTCCGGCGCGGTAGGGAGGCAAGGATAGCCATGCCTCCGTCAATTGAGTTTCAACATCCGCTGTCAGGAATATCCCGACATGCTGAATTGAGACTAATATCACACTAATACGGAAATCAACCTCATCGCAGCAGCCGTTAGACTACGCCGCACACGCTTCGACCCTGGCCCTATGCGCGGATTCCTGCTTGCCCTCTCCCTGTTGGTGCCAATGCTGTGGCCTGGTGTTGTGGCCGCGCTGGAGGTCCGGGAAGGCGACCTGCTGTTCGTCACCGCCGGCCGCAGCGGCCTCAGCGCGGCCATCGACGATGCCACCGGCAAGCAGGGCGCACCCAGCTTCGATCACGTGGCTCTGGTCGCTGCGGCGCCGGACGGCTGGGAGGTACTGCATGCGGACGAGAAGGGATCGCGCCGGCAATCACTGGTCGAGTTCCGCCAGGACGCACGGGCCAAGCAGCGGCACATCGTGGTCTATCGCCTGCACGCATCCCAGCAGGCTGCCATCAGGGATGCGATCGCGACCGCGCGCACGATGCTGGGCAAACCGTACAACACGTCATACGTGTTGAACGAGGACAGCTACTACTGCTCGGACTTCATCGAGCGCGCGTTCCGTGCGCATCATGTGTTCGCACTGCAGCCGATGAACTTCCGCAACCCGCAGACCGGGCAGATCGCACAGCACTGGGTCGATCTCTACCGCGGCATGGGCATGCAGGTGCCGCAGGGTCAGCCGGGCACCAATCCGAACGACATGTCAGCAGCGCCGGTGCTGCAACGCATCGGCGTGCTGGAATAAGCGAAGCCCCGCACGGGGCGGGGCTTCGCGCATCACAGGAAGCGGGTATCGAAGTCACTCTTCCTCGTCCTGCCCACCCTGTTGCTGGTTGCGCTGGTTGCGCTGCTGCTGTTCCTGCTGCTGTTGCTGCTGCTGGTCGCGGCCACGACCCTGCTGCTGATCCTGCTGGTTCTGCTGGCCCTGCTGCTTCTGGTTCGGGTTCTGGTTCTGCTGTGCCATGTCCGATCTCCAAAGCCACGCGCGGAATGCGGTGGACGGGACCATCGTCTGCAGCGAAGAGTTAATCGCGCGTTGGTGGGCGGCTACACGGATGTGTAAGCGCGTGAATGAACGGGCAAAACCTCTTGCGGCACAAGCCGATGAAGGATTCATGCGGGTTCGGCATGTGCTCATGCCGGCCTTGGCGCCATGCCCATTCATGGCGTGCTCTGCCGGAAACACGCGCTGAACGGAGCTGGCGTCCTGTTCGAGCACGCACGCCAGCCCTGCGTTCAGGGCATCACCGGCGGCACATACGCGAGGGTCATGCCCAGCAGCCACAGCAGGCCCAGCACCAGCGGAATGTGCACCAGCAACTGGATGAAGGTGAAGCCCACGATGTCGCGTGCCTTCAGCCCCAGCACGCCCAGCAATGGCAGCATCCAGAACGGGTTGATCAGGTTCGGCAGCGCTTCGGCCGCGTTGTAGACCTGCACCGCCCAGCCCAGGTGCGCCTTCAGCTCGTTTGCGGCCTGCATCACGTACGGCGCCTCGATGATCCACTTGCCGCCACCGGACGGCACGAAGAAGCCCAGCACCGCCGAGTAGACGCCCATCACCAGCGCGAACGAATCGGTGCTGGCCACGTGCACGAACAGGCTCGACAACCGGTGCGCCAGCGTCTGCCCGTCACCGCCGGCGGCGTGGGTGAGGATCATCGCGATACCGCCATACAGCGGGAACTGGATCAGCACGCCGGTGGTGCTCGGCACCGCCTTGGCCACCGCGTTGAGGAAGCTGCGCGGGCGCCAGTGCAGCAGCAGGCCCAGCGAAATGAACAGGAAGTTGTAGGTGTTGAGGTTGGCGATGGCAGTGACCACCGGCTTGCTGGCGAACTCGTTGAACAGCCAGCCGAACGCCAGCAGCGAGAGCAGAACAGTCAGCAGCGGGCTGTATTCCAGCCATTCGCCCGGGCGCGTGCGTCGCTGCAGCGGTTCCGGCTCGGCCTGCGCAGCGCCTGGGAACTCCTCGGCAGTACGCGCACTGCCGGCAGCCGGTGCGGTCAGCCAGGCGATCAGCAGCGAGACCAGGATCAGCACTGCAGTCAGCGCAATCGACTGCCACAGGAAGATGGTTTCGGTGAACGGCAACACGCCGGTGATCTCCACCAGCCCCGGCGGCATGCTGGCCGGGTTGGCCTGCAGCTGTGCGGCCGAGGAACTCAACCCCATGGCCCACACCGCGCCCAGGCCAAGATATGCCGACGCACCGGCGGCGCGGTAGTCCATGCGCAGTTCGGTGCGGCGGGCCAGCGCGCGCACCAGCAGGCCGCCGAACACCAGCGAGAAGCCCCAGCTGAGCAGCGAGGCGAGCATGCTGACCAGGCCCACGTACACCACCGCACAGCGTCCGGTGCGCGGCACCCGGGCCAGGAAGTCGATGAAGCGTGCGACCACCGGTGCGGTCGCCACGGCGTAGCCACCGATGACCACGAAGGCCATCTGCATGGTGAAGGGGATCAGGCTCCAGAAGCCGTCACCGAAGGCGCTGGCCGTGGCCTGCGGGCTCGAGCCGAAGCCCATCGCGGCCAGCGCGACGATGACCACGCCCAGCACCGCGAACACATACGCATCGGGGAACCACTTTTCCGCCCAGGCGGCCGAGCGCAGCGCTGCGCGCGCCATCCAGCCGTCCTGTCCTGCTGCCGTCGAGGCCATCGCCTACCCTCCCAGGTTCGATGGACCGATTCTGGGCGGTGGGGTGTGGGCTGTCAGCCACCTATTGGTCGTAGGTGGTACAGAACGGTAGTGCCGGCCGCTGGCCGGCAATTTCCCAATCGGGATGGTCGTGCAGCCGGCCAGCGGCCGGCTCTACCATGCGCGGGAATCGTCGTAGCTGGCGGAGGACGGTAGTGCCGGCCGCTGGCCGGCAACCTCGGGATCACACACGGGTCCAGCCGGCCAGCGGCCGGCTCTACCAGGCCTTGGGATCAACGCAGCGCCAGGTCCACGGCGATGCCGGCAAACAGCGCGGCACCCACCCAGTTGTTGTGCAGGAACGCCTTGAAGCACGGGCCGCGTTCGCGGTTGCGGCAGATCCAGAACTCGTACACCACCAGCGCGGTGGCCACGGCCACGCCGGCCAGGTAGTACCCGCCCAGCCCGCCGCGCACGCCGACCAGCGCCATCGTGGCCAGGAACAGTGCGTACAGCACGCCCTGGATGACCAGGTCGAGATCACCGAACAGGATCGCGGTGGAGTGCGAGCCCATCTTCAGGTCGTCCTCGCGGTCGACCATGGCGTACCAGGTGTCGTAGGCGGTGGACCACAGGATGTTGCCGGCATACAGCAGCCAGCCCAGCATCGGCACCTCGCCCTGCACGGCGGCGAACGCCATCGGGATGCCCCAGCCGAACGACATGCCCAGGTAGACCTGCGGCAGATGGGTGTAGCGCTTCAGGTACGGATAGCTGGCAGCCAGGAACACGCCGATGAAGCTCAGGCCGATGGTCAGCCCGTTCAGGGTCAGCACCAGGCCGAACGCCACCAGCATCAGTACGGCGAACAGCGCCAGCGCGGCGCGGCCGCTGATCGCACCGGTGGCCAGCGGGCGCGCCTTGGTGCGCTCCACATGCGGGTCGAGCCAGCGGTCGGCGTAGTCGTTGATGACGCAACCGGCCGAGCGGGTCAGCCACACGCCGGCGGTGAACACGAACAGCGTCCACAGCGGCGGCAGGCCGCCCGCGGCCAGCCACAACGCCCACCAGGTGGGCCACAGCAGCAGCAGCGTGCCGATCGGGCGATCAGCGCGCATCAGACTCCAGTAATGCCGCCAACGCGGCGTCGCCGGCGACTGCGGCGAAGTAAGGGGGGTATCAGCCATGGCGATAGGATACTCCTGCCCCTCTGGCAGGGCTTTGCCCGTGGGGGGAGATTTGTTCGGCGAAACTGGATAGAATGCCGGTCCCGCACCGCTTCATGGCGCTGCGATGCCCGCCCCGGCACCGGCCGACGGCGCGGCGGTTCTACAACGCGCCCGTAGCTCAGCCGGATAGAGTAGTGGCTTCCGAAGCCATTGGTCGGGGGTTCGAATCCCTCCGGGCGCGCCATCTTCTTGTCGGCTTCGGCCTGCCAATCACCGGGCAGATTCGCCCGCGCATGTCTCCGTTCTCAGTTTATGAGTCCCGCAGGGCGCAGAATGTGATTCTGTACTCCAGCTCCATTCGGATTGAGTAGACTCGGCGCCATGGGTATCGCCTTGCCAGCACAGGACAGCCTCGGCGTCGGCCTCTATTCCTACGCCGATGCTGCGCGCTTCATTGGCGGCAGTTCGTCGGAACTGCGCCGGTGGCTGAAGGGCTACCAGGGTCGGAAGCACGGGAATCCGGAAGCCCACCCTCCCCTGTGGAAGTCGCAATGGGCCGATTCAGAGATCGACGGCATTGGCTTTCGCGATCTGATCGAGCTGCGCTTCGTCCGCACATTCGTCGCATGTGGCGTGCCACTCAACCTGGTGCGGCGAACCATTGTCGAGCTGAACGAGCGGCTCGGTAAGGAGTACCCCTTCACCAGCACGAGCTTCAAGACCGATGGGCGCCGCATTTTCATGGAGCTCGTGGGCGACAGCGGCGATGCCGCACTGGTGGATGTGGTGAAGCGCCAGGACGTGATGCGCAAGGTTATCGCACCTTCGCTGCGTGACGGCATCGAACTGGGCATCGATGATCGTGCCGAACGATGGTTCCCACTGAAGGGATCTCGTGCGGTGGTATTTGATCCACAGCGCAGTTTTGGTCAGCCCATCCTTGCCGAATCGGGCGTTCCTACCATCGCCATTGTCGAGGCGCTGCGCGCCGAAGGTGGCGACGAGCGTCGCGTGGCCAGGCTGTATGACCTATCTCTGACTGCAGTGAAGAAAGCACTGCAGTTCGAGAATCGAGCCGCGCCTTGAAGGCGCAGATCGATGAGAATCTTCCGCCCGCGCTGGCCCGGGCCATCGACGCCATTGCAGGAACGGACGAACACGAAGTCTTCCACGTAAGAGAGTTCGTGATGCCCGGCACTACTGACCTGGAGCTCTTCGACGCGGCCACCCAGCGTGGCATCCGCGTACACGTTACCCAGGATCATCATCATCGCAAGCCCGCAGAGCGCGAGGCGATCGCACGCCTCGGCCTGACCGTATTCGTTCTGGCCAAGGGCTGGAGCACGTTCAATCACTACGAGCGCGCAGCGCGGCTTCTGGAGTGGTGGCCCAAGATGATGCAGCAGGCCGAACTCGTGCAACCTGGTGCAATGTTCCGCGTACCGCATGCCAGGGCGTCCGGGGGACGGCTGACGCAGATCAAGGTGTCACGGTAACCGCTTCGCGCGTCAACCCTCATCATCCGTGAAACCATGCTGTGCACGCAGCATCGGGTCGGTCTCGATCATGAACATATGGAACAGGTATTTATGGTCCCGCGACCAGCTCCCCTGCAACAGGCGCCACGACGCCACATCCACGCGCGGCAGCTTCCGTTCCAAGTAGTAGACACGGCTGCCATCGCCCGAGAAGTGTCCGTCCAGCAGCCGCCAGCGCGTGTGATCCACGCCGGGCAGAGGCTTCCCGTCGCAGTAGACGCTGCTGTCGTCAACGGCGTACAGCGGGTCCTGCGGGATTGTCTGCAGCAGGTCGCCGCGCAGGCAATGCTTCATGCGTCGGCCGCAGTACCAGCCGCCGTGATCGTCGGCACCGTAGCCGCCGCCCATACTGCGGAAAGTGGTGCAATTGGCTTCGGCCAAGGCTTTCAGCGAAGTCTCGTACTCGAAGTAGACATTGCGCTTGTCCAGCCAGTAATCGCCGCACTGGCGGAAGCTGTCGCGGTCAATCGCAGGCAGGCGGGTCCAGGCGTGGTAGATGGCGTGCGAATCGCGCGCGATGAAATAGTGTTCGGGGATGAACTCGAAACTGGCCGCGTCGGCCTTGCGCAGCAACCGACCCTGGTGGAAGACCTGGCCTTCGTGGATTCGCCAGAATTCCGTGCCGTAGGGGCCGACGAATCGCTGGTCAGGAAGTTCCCTGATCTTCTGGCATGGCATGGTATGGGGCTCCGCCAACGGTGGGGCCGCTAGTTTAATGCGGTCGGCGAGACAGACAGCCGGGCATGGGTTCGGCTCTACGGGTGCCAATGCACCGATGCAGACAGTAACGCCGGGCATGGCCCGGCGTTGGCTTCAAAGCAGTCGAGCATGGCTCGACTCTACAAGAGCAGATCAGTACTTACCGTCAAACGCAAAAATCGGCTTGCGCGTCTTCCACGCACCAGCAGTAAAGTCCGGGAACTCCAGCGTCTGGAAACCGTTGGCGATCGACTGCTCGCTCAGCGGCGTGATCGCACTCCAGGTCACCGCGTCGTAGATGTCGATCGGCATCGGCGCCTTGGCCTTCAGTGCTTCAACGAAGGCATGGATGACGAACCAGTCCATGCCACCGTGGCCGGCGCTGGCGGCGGTGTCGGCATTCTGCTTCCACAGCGGATGTTCGTACTCATCCTGGTACTTCTTGAACTCTTCCCACTGATGCGGCGGGCTGCGGCCTTCGATGTGGATCGAATGGTTGACGTCCATCCACAGGCCCTTGGTGCCCTGCACGCGGAAGCCCATCGAGTACGGGCGCGGCAGCGAGGTGTCGTGCTGCAGCAGGATGGTCTCGCCGTTCTCGCAGGCCAGCGTGGTGGTCACGATGTCGCCGAGCTTGAACTTCACCTGGGTGCTGGGGTGGGTGGTGCCGCCACTCTTGGCCACGGTGTATTCGTGCAGGCCGCGTGCCTTGGTCGCGAAGGCATTGATGTGGGTGAAGCGGTTGCCGCGGTTGATGCCGGTGTACATCGCACAGGGGCCGATGCCGTGGCTGGGGTACAGCTCACCATTGCGTTCCACCGAATGCTCGGTGCGCCAGCGAGCTTCGCTCCAGCCCTTGGGACCGAACTCCACGCCGCTGTCGTAGGGCTGGTTCGGATCGCCGGAATTGAACTTCACGCCGCGCAGGTCGTGCTGGTAGCCGGCCTGCAGATGCACCAGCTCGCCGAACAGGCCCTGGCGCACCATCTGCAACGCCGCCATCACGTCGCGGCGGTAGCAGACGTTCTCCAGCAGCATGTACGGGGTGCCGGTGCCCAGCTGGGTCTTCAGCACGTCCCAGTGGTCCTGCAGGGTGATGCCGGCCACCACTTCGCAGCCCACGGCCACGCCGGCCTGCATGGCGGCAATCGCCATCGGTGCGTGGTACTCCCACGGCGTGGCGATGATCACGCCATCGATGCCCTTCTGTTCCAGCAGGCGCTTCCACGCGTTGGTGTCGCGGTCCTGGCCATAGGTCTTCGGCACGGGCTTGCCGGCCTTCGCCACCATCTCTGTGGCACGGCCCAGCATGATCGGCTCGATGTCGCACAGGGCAACCACTTCGACGTCGTCGCGACGCACCAGCTCCTTCAGCAGCACCAGCCCGCGCATGCCGGTACCGATCATGGCCAGGCGCACCTTGCGCCCGCGTGCCCATGCCGGGGTCTGCGGCAGCAGGCTGCTGGCGGCAACAGCGGCACTGGCCGCGATGAATTCCCTACGCTTCATGACAGACATCTCTCCTCTTGGCAGCGTGCCGGCCGCAGCCGGCACGCCAGGTCACGCAAACGGAATTACTTGAACCGGTAGCCGATGGTCACACTGTAACCACGGCCGAAGATGGTTGCGTAGTCACTGGAGTCACCCAGGAAGCTGTTCGGATCGTAGAACGGCAGGCGGTTGAACAGGTTCTTGACGGTGAAGCTCAGGTTCCACGCATCGTCCGGGCGCCAGGTGACGCTCATGTTGGCGGTCCACCACGACGGTGCACCATCGCACTTGCTCTTCTGCAGGGCCAGGTAGCCGCCGGTGCAGGTTTCCTTGTTGTTGCTCTCTTCGTCGATCTGGTCGGTGGCCCACTTGGTTCCGCCGACGTAGTTGACGAACATGCTGGTGGTCACCTGCTTGTAGGTCCAGTCGGCATTGAGCGTGGCACGCAGGCGCGGGTTGTTGTAATAGCCCACCACGTCGCCGTAGTACCAGCCGTTCTCCGCGTCCATGTAGAAGCGGTTGCGGTTGGCGATGGTGGCGGCCAGGCCGATGTTCAGGTTGCCCCAGTCGCCCAGCGAGAAGCGGCTGCGCGCGTCGATGTCGAAGCCGTCGATCAGCGTCTTGCCGCGGTTCTTGTACTGGCCGACCACGCTGGCCACGTTGCCGGCGGAGTAGCCCGGCAGGGTGGCCGGGCAGCTCACGCCGCTGGCCGGATCGGCGCACATTGCCGCCAGCTGCGCCAGGTTGGCGCGGTCGCTGTCGGTGATCGGCGAGCGCGACATCGAGATGATGTCTTCCATGCGGCGATAATCCGGCGCGACGATTTCATTGTTGCGGTAGATGAACCAGTAGTCGGCCGACACCGACAGCCAGCTCGCTGGCTCGTAGACGAAGCCGAGGGTGGCGATCTTCGCCTTCTCCGGCTTCAGGTCCTTGTTCGGCTGGGTCATGCGCGCCACGGTGCGGCTGCAGTCGACGTTCAGCAGGGTCTTGCCGAGGTCGACGTCACCCGGCCGCTGCGACTTCAGCAGCAGGTTGGCGATGGCGTTGGTCTCGCCGCAGCGCAGTTCGTCACGGAAGCCACCGAGCTGGGCGAACACGCCGCCGTTGCCGGACTCGGCCAGGCTCGGTGCACGGAAGCCGGTGGAATAGGTGCCGCGCAGCATCAGCTGATCGAACGCCTGGTACTTGAAGCCGATCTTCGGCGCGATGTTGGCACTGAAGTTCGGGTATTTGTCCACGCGCACCGCCGCATCCAGTTCCAGCTTGTCGGTGATCGGTGCCACGGTCTCGGCGAACAGCGCGTAGGTGTTGCGCTTGCCGTCGAACCACGAGCCGCCCTGCTGGGTGATCAGGCCGTTGGCCGCATCGGCGTTGCCCGGGGTGTAGAAGGTCTCACGGCTGGCATTGAAGCCGAACGCGGCGCGCATCTCGCCCGCTGGCAGCTGGAACAGCGGTCCTTCGATCTTGCCGTCCAGTGTATGCAGGCGGGTCCACGACTGGATGTCGAAGGTCGGGAAGGCTTCACGGATCAGCGCGGCGTTGGCTTCGCTGATCTCGCCGAACTTGTACGCCGGGTGGTCGGAGATGATCACCCGACCAGTGCCCGGATCGATCGTGTATGGGCCGAAGGCCTTCTCGAAGCCCTTGGTGTTGACGTTGATCGTCTGGTAGGTGGTGGAGTGGGTACCCGCGCTGGCGAATGCGGTTTCCCAGTTCCAGTCACCCACATTGCCACGTGCGCCTGCCAGCACGCGGTAGCTCTTGTCCGTGTTGCGCTGGCCGAAGTAGTTCGGGCCGGCATCCTGCAGCAGGTAGTTCAGGCCGACCACCCCGCCCATCATGGCCTTCAACTGCGGGCTGGCGTGGTTGTACTCGTTGTTCGGGCCCAGGAACGGGTACAGGAACTGGTTGACGGTGTTGCCGGTATTACGCGAGAACCAGCTGGTCGGGTTGCCGGTGGTGGTGCCGTAGGTGCGCGGCGTGCCGCCGTTGGCGCGCAGGTCGATGTCGGTGTAGGTCGCCTCGGCGAAGATCTCGGTGCTGTCACCCACCAGGAAAGTGCCGTTGAGGTAGGCGGTATTGCGCTCGGACTTGGCGCCGGCATCGATCTCGTTGTTCATCCAGGTTTCCCAGACGCAACGCGGACCGGCCGCTTCACTGGTCAGCACGTTCCTGCAGCCCGGCGCGGCTTCCTGCACGCGGCGGCCGGTGACCGGATCGAACGCGAAGTAGGTGCCCGGGTTGAACTCGCCCGGCTTGCTGCCCACACCCAGGCGCAGGTTGTTGAGGTAGTTCGGATTGTTGACGTAGTACTGGTCGGGCCGCTTGTCGTAGAAATCGCTCAGCGGAATCGCGTCGCGACGGTACATGTTGACCGCACCGTAGATGTTGAAGCGGTTCTCGGCCAGGTCACCGAAGCCGGCGGTGATGCTGGCCTGGCGCTCGCCGTAGGAATCGATGCGCGAGGAGGTGTCGTTGGTGAAGCTGATCTCGGCCCCCTGGAAGTTGCGCTTGGTGATCACGTTGATCACGCCGGCCACCGCGTCGGTACCGTACACGGCCGACGCGCCGTCGGTCAGCACTTCCATGCGCTCGATGGCCGCGGCCGGGATCGCATCGATGTTGACGAACTGGGTCTGGAAGCCGGCCGGCGCACCGTAGTACGACAGGCGGCGACCGTTCAGCAGCACCAGCGTGCCCTGTGCGCCGAGCCCGCGCAGGTTGGCCTGCGAGGCACCATCGGAACCGGTGAACAGCGAGCGCGCATCCTGCTGCGCCGGGCGAGCGGCCGGCAGGTTGTCGAGCACCTGCAGCAGCGTGCGCGCACCCATGTTCTGGATGTCCTGCTTGCTGATCACCTGCACCGGCGAGGCGGTTTCAACGTCGGTGCGGCGGATGTTGGAACCGGTGACCTCGATACGGGCCAGGTCGGTGGCGTTGTCCTTGCTCTCCTGGGCAAAAGCAGGAGCGGCAATCGAGAACAGCGCGCCGGCAATGGCCAGCGTCAGCGGAGCGATCGGGCGGCAGGGGGGGCGGTGGTGGCGGGCGGGCAACATCGGGGTTCTCTCCTGGCAGGGGTGCGGCGCAACTGAGTGAGCGCGTGGGCGTTCGGCGGGCAAAACGCTCCCGGGCCACGGCCATGAGGGCCGTAGTCGGGATGGGGCGGGGGAGGAGCGGTGTTACGTGGGGGTCATGGGGCGACGATGCTGGCGGAGTCGCCCTCCTGGCCGATCAGTACGGCGTTGGCCCAGTTGGCACAGACCTGGGCGGGTTGGCTGCCCTGCGCACCCAGCGTGCGCAGGCTCAGGGTGGAAAGGCCACGGATGTCCAGCTCCGGCTTGACGACGCCGGGCGCCTTCACCAGGCCGCTGTCGTACAGCAGGCGGTTGTCGCCCCATACCTGGAACTGCAGGCCGCCGGCGTTGCGGCAGGCGTCGTCGATGCCGAGGTCGGCACGCAGCAGGTGCCAGCCGCCCTGCAGGCGCAGGTCGATGCGGCTGTTGGCGCCGACCCCCAGGCCACGGCGGAACTGCAGGCCGTTCATGCGCATGCCGGCGTCGCCACGGAAGGACTGGTCGGTACGCAGCTGGCTGGCCAGCGCGGCCGGCACCGGCAGCTCGGAGAGATAGCGCTGCCGGGCCGGTCGCTCCGGTTCCTGGTGTTCGAGGATGTGGAAGGTGGACAGCGCGATCGGGCCGACGTCACGGGGCTGCAGCGCATCGAACGCGCGGGCGCTGCCCTGGGCGGCGGTGACCATCGGGTCGGTGCTGCTGGCGCCGTCGCCTTCGGGGTTCTGCACGCTCAGCACGCGGAAGCGCAGCAGGCGGCCGGCGTGGGCCGGGAAGTCGATGCGCTGCACACCTTCCTTCAGTTGCAGGCGGCCACGCGCGATCGGCTCGCCCCACTCACCGTTGCTGTCGCCCAGGTACACCTCGTAATCGCGCACCTGGCCGTGCTTCCAGTTCTTGTCGTTGCGCGGCGCGATGTCGATGCCATCGATCATCTTGCGCTCGCCGAAGCCGATCACCCACTCGTGCGCACCGGTGCGCACGGCCTGGTTGCGCACGCTGCGGAACCAGGTGGCCGGATCGTCGTCGAAGGCGCTCTCCAGCGCATGGCCGGGCTCTTCGGCCGGGCGGTTGACCACCAGCAGGCTGTCGGCCGGCAGTTCGCGGCCCAGCACCGGCGCGGCCGGGTAGGCATCATCGGCGGCTGCGGCAGCGACCGCGAAGTCCAGCTGCAGCTGCAGTGGCTGGCGGATGTCCTGGGCAGCCGTGCGCACATGCAGCGTGCCGCGGCGCTCCTGCGCGTCGAAGTACCAGCCCTCGTTGGCGCTGTTGAAGGCGGCGGCATCGGCCAGCGCCGGCAACGCGCGGCCACCGGCCTGCACTGAACGCGGCGCCTGCCGGCTGAGTACGCGCAGGCCGTAGCGGCGCTGCGCCAGCTGGCCGTTGTACTGGCCCTGCACCGCGTCGATCTGCACCTGCACCGGGCCGCTGCCCTGTGCCGGCGCCTGCACGCGGATCTGCTGCGTACTCGACTCGCCCCGCTGGTAGCGGCGCGTGTTGCCATCGTCTTCGTACAACGTGTACTGCGAGTCGCCCTGCGGGTACAGGTCGAAGGTCACTTCATCGAGCGGTTTTTCGCCATCGAACAGCATCGACGGATACATCGGCAGGATCGCACCGGCACGCACGAACACCGGCAGCGTGGCCAGGTTGACCTGGCGGTCGAGCTGGCGGCCATCGGCGCCGGCCTGCACGCGGCGGCCATCCCAGTAGTCGATCCACCCCCCGGCCGGCAGGTGGATGTCGCGGCGCCAGCCACGGCTGGCCGCCTGGCTGCGGTACACCGGCGCCACCAGCAGGTCGCGGCCGAGCAGGAACTGGTACTTGTAGGTCTCATCCTGTGCATGCGGGTCGCGCGGGTAGTCCCACATCAGCCCCCGCACCGGCGGTGCACCGGTCTGCGCGGCCTCGTGCACCAGCCCGTACATGTACGGGGTCAGGCGCATCTTCAACTTCAGGTAATCGCGGTTGATGCTGCGGTACGGCTCGTCGTACCACCACGGGTGCTTGCGCGCATTCGACGACCAGCCGCTCATGCCCATCAGCACCGGCGTGAACGCCTTCCACTGCAGGTCGCGGGTGAAGGTTTCGGCGCTGCCGCCGAAGATCGCATCCACATCGCCACTGGCGTAGGCCATGCCGGACAGGCCCGAACCGACCAGGGTCGGCACGTGCCAGCGGATGTAGTCCCAGCTGCTGCTCTGGTCGCCGGTCCACGCGACGGCGTAGCGCTGGATGCCGGCCCAGCCCATCACCGTCCACAGGAACGGGCGCGAATCGGAATTGTCGAGGATGCCGTTGAACGCCTGGCGGTTGGCGTCCATCGCGAACTGGTAGCCCTTGCCGGTCCAGGCCACGTCCAGCTTCTGCACGCGGCTGCCGGCCTTGCCGACTTCCCAGGCGATCTTGTCGACGCCGTTCTCGGTCCACAGACCGGTGCGGAAGCCGTAGCCCGCGAGCCCCTTCACCGTTTCCGGCAACTGCTTGTAACCGCAGCCGTAGCCATCGTTGGGCAGGATCCAGCCACCGGGCATGTCGTGGGCACGGTACTGCTTGGCCACCGAGTCGATCACATCCGGCGTGGTGCCGGTCGGGCCGTCACTCCAGCCTTCGGGCACGGTGCCGGGCTTCTTGGCATTGTCACCGTCGTTGTAGCAATCGGCATCGCCGTAGGACAGCGCCCAGCGCGCGACCATGTTCGGGCGGCCGGTCAGCTGGGTGTAGCGCTCGATCAGCTTGGGCAGGTCGGCGCCGACGAAGTAGTACGCGTCGAAACGGTCTTCGCGGTGCAGCAGCGTGGCCTGGTCGGGCTGGCGCAGGTCGTAGCTGCCATCGCTCCAGGTATTGCGCAGCATGCCCCAGCCACGGCTGCTCAGCAGCATCGGTGCAGGACTGGGACGGTCGCCCTCTTCCCAGCCGCCGGAATAGGACACTTCCAGCTCGCGGCCCTTGAACTGGTAACGGCCGTTCTGCTGGCCGCCACCGAAGTAGCCCTCATCGGCCTGCGAGGACAGCACCTGCACGCTCTGCGTGGCATCCAGGTCCAGCGGTTGCAGTTCCTGCCACAGCGCGGTGGGCTGGCCGTTGTCCAGCCGTTCCAGGCGCAGGCGCAGCGGCTGCCGCTGTACATGCAGGACCAGTGCATCGGTGCGCACGCGGATTTCCTGTGCGTCTTCTTCCAGCTGCGCCTGTACGTTCGCCTTGGGCTGCGGCAGCACGATCGGTGCGGCCTTGTCGCCGGCACCGGTCAGCGTGCCGTTGCGGCCCGCCTGCACGCGGATGATGTCGGTGGCCGGCAGTTCAATGCGGATGCGCGCGCCCTTGTCGGTCTGCAGGTCCCAGCCCTGCACGCCGTCGCTGCTGGCGCTGGCGGCAACCGAACGCAGGTTGCCGACCGGCTCGGCCTGGGCCGGCATGGACGCCAGCATCAATGCCGGCAACAGGGCCAGCATCAGCGGCGAGCGACGAACGCAGTTTTCCACGCGGACTCCCAACCCGTTCACCGGGCGTTTCGAAAGCGATTGGGCCGACTCTAGGGCAGCGATTCGAAAGATGTCAACAAATTGAAAGGAAAAAGGAAGATATATTCCATTGAAACGAAAGTTGTTGCGTCGCAATACTTTGTGTAAGCGCTTGCAGGCGCCTGTTAAGCATTGTGCGATACGGCATTTTGGCCTGTCCTTTCGTTTTCGTGGCCCTCCCCGGCTGGAAAAGTGACCCGGCCATTTTCTTTCTTTTTACTTTCGATGTTTGACATTTCGAAAGAAAACACAGATGGTGCGCTGGCCCAACTGGAACCTCCGAATGGACGTCACCCTGCTTTCCGATGTGTCCGCCTGGCAGCGCCTTGGCGGAGCCGATACCGCAACCGAAATCGCCCAGCAGCCTGCGCTGTGGGAAGCACTCGCACAGGACCTGTCGCGTGCCCGCGACCGCCTGCAGGCCTTCCTTGGCGACAGCCTCAACGATCCCAACCAGCGCGTGCTGTTCACCGGCGCCGGCAGTTCCGGCTTCATCGCCGAGATGGTGGCTGATGCGATCAACGCACAGTGGCCGGCCGAGGTGCGCGTGGTGCACACCACCAGCCTGCTGACCCACCCGGCGCTGTACCTGCAGCGTGACCGCCCGACCCTGCTGGTCTCGTTCGGCCGCAGTGGCTCCAGCCCGGAAAGCGTGGCAGCGGTCGATCGCGTGCGCAGCGACGTGGATGACGCGCGCTTCCTCGACATCACCTGCAACGCCGATGGCGAACTGGCCCGCCGTGGCGCCGGCCGTGCCGATACCTGCACCCTGCTGATGCCGTCGGCCAGCTGCGACCGCGCCTTCGCCATGACCAGCAGCCTGACCTGCATGCTGCTGGCCGCACTGACCGTGTTCGATCGTTCGCCGTGGGATGCGCGCGTGGCGCGCCTGAAGCAGATCGCCACGCTGGCCCGCGAAGGCCAGGCGCAGTGGGACGCACCGGTGGCAACGCTTGCGCAGCGCCCGTTCAACCGCGTGATCTACCTCGGCAGCGGGCCGCTGGAAGCGCTGGCCCGCGAGTGTGCACTGAAGGTGCTGGAGCTGACCGCTGGCCGCGTTCTGGCGCTGGCCAACACGCCGCTGGGCTTCCGTCATGGCCCGAAGTCGACGCTGGATGGCAACACCCTGGTGGTGGTGCTGCGCAGCGTGCAGCCGCTCGCGCGCCGCTACGAGCAGGACCTGCTGGAAGAACTGCGCCGTGATGGCGTGGCCGGGCAGGTGCTGGCGATCGGTCCGCATTCGGATATCGGCGCCGATGACGACTACACCCTCACCGTACCGGCGCTGGACGATCCGTGGCTGGCACCGGTGTGGCTGGGCTTCGCGCAGCTGTTCGCGCTGCAGCGCTCGGCCGCGCTGGGGCTGACCCCGGACAACCCGTTCCCGGATGGCACCGTCAACCGCGTCGTCAAGGGCGTCACCATCCACCATGGCTGAGCTGATCGCCCACGCCTGCTATGGCATCGACATCGGCGGCACCAAGATCGAGCTGGTGGCGTGCGATGCGGCGATGCAGGTCACCTGGCGCCGCCGCGTGGCCACGCCGCAGGGCGACTACGATGGCTTCCTGCAGGCCGTGGTGACGCTGGTGGCCGAGGCCGACGCCGCGCTGGGCCGGAATGATGCGGCCATCGGCATTGCCCTGCCCGGCGTGCGTGACCGCCGCAGCGGCCGCCAGCTCAGCGCGAACGTGCCCGCACTGACCGGCCAGTGCGTGGCGCAGGATCTGCAGGCGCGGCTGCAACGCTCGCTGCATTTCGGCAACGACCTGCAGTGCTTTGCCCTGTCGGAAGCGCACGGCGGTGCCGCCGAAGGCTATCCCAGCATGTTCGGCGCCATCCTCGGCACCGGTGCCGGCGGCGGCTTCTGCCTGCAGGGCCGGCTGCTGTCCGGCTTCAACGGCCTGGCCGGCGAATGGGGCCACTGGAGCGTGCCCGGCCATCTGCTGCAGCGCCATGGCCTGCCGCTGCTGGACTGCGGCTGCGGCCTGCAGGGCTGCGTGGAGCGCTATGTGTCCGGCAGCGGATTGGCCATGATCGAACGCCACCTCGGAGGCAGCGCCGTCGATGCCAGTGCGGTGATCACGCTGGCCGAAGCCGGCGATGCCCGCGCGCGCAAGGCGCTGGACATCCATCGTGACCTGCTCGGCCACAGCCTGGCCGCGCTGGTGCTGGCGCTGGACCCGCACGTGATCGTGCTCGGCGGCGGACTCTCGCAGTACGCGCCGCTGTACCAGCAGCTGCCGGCCGCCATCGCCACCCATCTGTTCAATGGCGTGCAGGTCCCCCCGGTTGTGCCGCCACGGTTCGGCGATGCCGGTGGCGCACGTGGCGCTGCCCTGCTCGCCTGCCAGCCCTCGTTTTCCTGATTGACCGGAGCGTGACCATGTCCCCGTTGCAGACCCTGCTTGCTTCCCACCGCGCCGGCGCCAACGTCGGCCTGTACAGCGTCTGCTGCAGCAACGAGCAGGTGCTGCGCGCGGCCATGCACGTCGCCCTGGCGCATGGAACCGTGCTGCTGATCGAGGCCACCTCCAACCAGGTCGACCAGTTCGGCGGCTACACCGGCATGACCCCGCCGCAGTACCGCGACTACGTCGGCACGCTGGCCGATGAAGAAGGCTTCCCGCGCGAACGGCTGATCCTGGGCGGCGACCACCTCGGCCCGAATGCCTGGCAGAAGCGCCCGGCGGCCGAAGCGATGACCCACGCGCGCGTGCTGATCGAAGCCTACGTCGCCGCCGGTTTCCACAAGATCCATCTGGATTGCAGCATGTCCTGCGCCGATGATCCGGTGCCGCTGCCCGATGCCATCGTCGCTGCGCGCTCGGCCGAGCTGGCCGAGATCGCCGAACGCACCGCCGCCGAACATGGCCTGCCGCCGCCGGTCTACGTGATCGGTACCGAAGTGCCGATTCCCGGAGGCGAAGCCTCGCTGGCCGAGGGCCTGCAGGTGACCACGCCGGCCGCCGCCGCGCAGACCCTGGCCATCCACCGGCAGGCCTTCGATACCCCGCAGCTGCGCGATGCGTGGCAGCGCGTGATCGCGATGGTGGTGCAGCCGGGCGTGGACTTCGACCACAGCAGCGTGCACGAGTACGACGCCGCGGCTGCCAGCACGCTGGCCGATTTCCTGGAACAGCAGCCACGCATCGTGTTCGAAGCGCACTCCACCGACTACCAGCGCGAGAGCGGCCTGCATGCGCTGGTGCGCGACCACTTCGCCATCCTCAAGGTCGGCCCGGCGGCCACCTTCGCCTACCGCGAAGCGCTGTTCGCGCTGGCCGCGATCGAGGCCGAACTGCTGCCGGCGGCACAGTGCTCGCGCTTGCCGCAGGTGCTGGACGAGGTGATGGTGGCACAGCCGAAGTACTGGCAGTCCTACTACCAGGGCGATGACGCCGCGCTGCGCCTGCTGCGCAGCTACTCCTTCAGTGACCGCTGCCGCTACTACTGGGGCGAGCCCGCGCTGGTGCAGGCGGTGCAGACCCTGTTCGCCAACCTGGAACAGCACGCGCCGCCACTGGTACTGCTCAGCCAGTACCTGCCGGAGCAGTACCGCGCCGTGCGTGAGGGCACGCTGGCCAACACGCCCACCGCGCTGGTGCAGCACCGCATCGGCCTGTGCCTGGGCGAGTACGCGCGCGCCTGCAGCGCCAACCAGGCCGGAACCCGCACGCAGAACGCACGTTCGGCTGCCGCCGTTGCTGCGAACGGCTAATCTCTACCTTTCCCCGCGAAACCGAGAATGGCCATGCGCAACACCCGCTCCCGCCGGCAACAGATCCTGCAGCTGCTGATCGAGCACGGCTCGGTGCAGGTCGCCGATCTGGTCGAGCGTTTCGGCGTGTCGGCGGTGACCATCCGTGCCGACCTGACCCACTTCGAGTCGCAGGGCCTGGCCAACCGCACCCACGGCGGCGCCACCCTAGTGCGCACGCCGCCGCAGGAACAGGACATCCATGAGAAGGACGCGCTGAACCTGCCGCTGAAGGAATCGATCGGTGCGCGCGCTGCGCGCCTGGTGCAGCCGGGCGACAACATCATCATCGATTCCGGCTCGACCACGATGACGCTGGCCCGCCACCTGCGCGCGCATCGCGACGTGACGGTGATGACCAATGGCCTGAACATCGCCTGGGAACTGGCCAATGCCGCGGGCATCACCGTGCTGCTGACCGGTGGCCTGCTGCGCCAGCAGTCGCTGTCGCTGCAGGGCAGCCAGGCCGAGGCCAGCCTCAACTCGTACAGCTTCGACACTCTGTTCCTGGGCGTGGACGGCCTGGACCTGCAGTTCGGCCTGACCACCCACGACGAGGCCGAAGCCCGCCTCAACCACCGCATGGTCGAGCGTGCGCGCCGCATCGTGGTGCTGACCGACGCCTCCAAGTTCGGGCGCGTCAGCCTGCACCGCATCGCCCGCCTGGACCAGATCCACGCCATCATCACCGATGCCGGTATCGACGACGCAACCCGCGAAGGGCTGCAGCGGCTGGGCATCGAAGTGATCATCGCCGAGCCTCCCGCATGACCGACGCCCGTTCCCTGCATGGCCGCATCCTCACCCCGCTGGGTTGGCGGCGTGGCCACGTCCACTTCGATTCACACGTTCGCCAGCTGCAGGTGGATGACCACAGCGGCGCTGACGACCTGCAGCTGCCGGTGATCCTGCCCGGCTTCATCGACCTGCACGTGCACGGTGCGGCCGGCGTCGACCTGATGCAGGGTGGCGATGTCGCGCGCACCATCGCACGCACCCATCTGCGCTTCGGTACCACCACACTGCTGGCGACCACCATGACCGCCGGCCTGGATGAGATCGAGCACGCGCTGCAGGGCGTGGCTGCGGCGATGGCGGTGCCCGATGCCGACGCCGCCAGCATCGTCGGCGTGCATCTGGAAGGACCATTCATCAGCCCGCAGCGCCTGGGTGCACAGCCCAACCGTACGATCGAGGCGACGCTGGCGCTGGTGCAGCAACTGCACGCACTCGCGCCGATCCGGGTGATGACGCTGGCTCCGGAAATCGGCGAGCACACCGCACTGATACCCGCGCTGGCGGCAATGGGCATCCGCGTGCAGCTCGGCCACAGCGCTGGCACCTACGAGGAAGGCGTGGCCGCGCTGCAGGCCGGTGCCTCCGGCTTCACCCATCTGTTCAACGGCATGACCGGCGTCGATCACTATCGCCCGGGCATCGCGGCGGCAGCACTGGCGCATGCACAGTACGCCGAGATCATTCCCGACCTGCAGCACATCCATCCCGGCGTGATCCGCCTGGCCGCGCGCGCGATCCCGCGCCTGTATGCGGTGACCGACGCGACGGCCGCCACCGGCATGCCCGACGGCGAGTACGCGCTGGGCCAGCAGCGCGTGCACAAGTGCGGCGGCTGCGTGCGCCTGGCGACCGGTTCACTGGCCGGCAGCGCGCTGACCATGGACCAGGCGCTGCGCAACCTGGTGCGCGTGGGTCTGGAGCTGGCCGACGCTTCGCAACGTGTTTCCACCTTCCCGGCCGACTACCTGGGCCTGGGCGATCGCGGCCGCATCGCGCCCGACGCCCGCGCCGACCTGGTGGTGCTGGACGCCGAACTGCGCCTGCAGCAGGTGGTGGTTGGTGGCCGGGTGATCGATCTGACCTGACGCAAGCGATGCGGCCCGGATGCCGCGCGGGCTCCCTGTAGAGCCGAGCCATGCTCGGCTCACCGCGCGACGCGCGGCATGGGGAACCTCGATATCGGAACGGAAAGCAGCCGAGCATGGCTCGGCTCTACAGAATGCACTCTGCGACGAATCGCCGCCGGGCCTGGCCCGGCGCTACCACAGGAACTGCCGATGACTGCAAGCACCGCTCCGCGCTGGCCCGTACGCTACCTGCTCTTCATCGGCGGCCTCGGTGGCCTGCTGTACGGCATCGACATCGGCATCATCGCCGGCGCCCTGCCCTATCTTGAAGCCACCGCCAGCCACGCCTGGCAGCTCAGCAGCCAGCAGCTCGGCTTCGTGGTGGCGGCGGTACTGCTGGGCAGCGTGCTGTCCTCGCTGTTCGCCGGCATGGTCGCCGACCTGATCGGTCGCCGTGGTGCGATGCTGCTGGCCGGCCTGCTGTTCACCGCCTCCATCCCGATCATGGCGCTGGCGTCCGGCTACACGCCGCTGCTGCTGGGCCGCCTGCTGCAGGGCATCAGTGGCGGTTTGATCGGTGTAGTGATTCCGCTGTACCTGGCCGAAGTGCTCAGCCCCGAGCGACGCGGGCGCGGTGCGGCGATGTTCCAGCTGCTGCTGACCATCGGCCTGGTGCTGGCCGCGCTGATCGGGCTGTACCACGCACATGCGGTGGATGCCGCCGCCGAGGCCGTGCGCTCGCTGCCGCTGGCACAGCAGGCGCAGGAGCTGTTCACGGTGAAGGACCACGCCTGGCGCACCATCTTCTGGACCTGCCTGGCGCCGGGCCTGCTGTTCTGCGCGGGCATCTTCTGGCTGTCCGAATCGCCACGCTGGCTGGTACGCCGGGGCCGCATCGATGAAGCCCGCCGCAGCCTGCAGCGCGTACTGCCCGCTGCCGATGTGGAGCCCACCCTTGCGCAGATCCAGGCGCCGGAGTCGAGCAGCAGCGACGGCAGGCGCGACCCGCTGCTCAGCCGCCGCTATGTGGTGCCGTTCCTGCTGGCCTGCGTGGTGCTGGCCTGCACCCAGGCCACCGGCATCAACTCGGTGCTGGCCTACGCGGTGAACATCCTCAACCAGGCTGGCCTGTCCGGCTCGGTCGCCAACAGCGCCGACGTGGCAATCAAGCTGCTGAATGCGGTGATGACCGTGGTCGCGTTGCTGCTGGTCGACCGCAAGGGCCGCAAGTTCCTGCTGATGCTGGGCAGCGGTGGTATCTGCGTGGCCCTGCTGGCAGCGGCCACCTTGTTCTTCCAGGCCGAGCGCGGCCGTGCTGACGTGCAGCCGCAGCTGCAGGCGGCGGTCAGCGGCGATGGCCTGCAGCTGGTGCTGGACGACGCGCAGTGGCAGCGCCTGAGCAATGGCATCGACAGCCAGGGCCGGCCGATGCAGCTGACCGTGTCGTACGCCTATGGTGACTTCACCAATGTGCGCGCCCTGCGCAGCGACAACCTGACTGATCGCGAGCTGCGCATCGAGCGCGCCGGCACCGTGCAGGCCGACAGCGTGATCGGTGCCTTCTTCCGCAAACTGCATCTGAACCCGTTTGCCGACCCGGCCAGTGCCGCGCAGGCGCCGCTGCGCATCGAACAGGCCCGCATCGGCCCGGTGCCGCCGCCTGCACATGGCTGGGCGGTGGCCACCTGCATCCTGGTATTTGTCGCGTTCTTCGCGGTCGGCCCGGGCGTGTGCGTGTGGCTGGCACTGTCGGAGCTGATGCCGAACCGCATCCGCTCCAACGGCATGAGCATCGCGCTGCTGATCAACCAGTTCGTGTCCACGACCATCGCCGCGATCTTCCTGCCCACGGTGGGCCACTACGGCTACGCCAGCATGTTCGTGTTCTGGGCGGCGTGCACCTTCGTGTTCTTCCTGGTGGCCGCGTTCTGGCTGCCGGAGACCAAGGGCAAGTCACTGGAGGAGATCGAGGCACGGTTCGCCCGGTAGCGGTCGACCTTGGTCGGCCTCCGCGCGCAACGCGGTGGCGTTGGCGCGCCCGTCATTGGCCGGTGATGTGCCTGGCCAACGCCTGCGCCTCGGCGATGCTCGGCAACCCGCTCAGCATCATCGATTCACCGAACGGGCCTTTCACCGTCGCCACCATCAACACGCGGCCATCCACGCTGATCGCCGCTCGCTGGCCCACCAGTGCTTCCGTGCCATCGTGGATGCGCTGATGCGCTTCGTGTCGAAAGCGGATCTGCAGGCCCGGCTGCTTGGCCTCGTCCAGCACGTAGCGCACATCGGCGATGTCGGCGCTGCCAGCGATCGGCGGCTCGCGCAGGGCGAGCGTTTCGCCCTGCCACTGCGCCTGCCTGCCCTTGCCGTCCGCATCGACCGCGCTCAGGCGTACATCCACACCCGCGCGCGGCGCATGATCCTTGCCTGCCAGCGCACCGGGCGTGGCACCCGGCATGCATCCGGCCAGCACCAGCGCTGCGCCCAGCAGGAACGGAAACGCGCCCCTCACTTCAGCTTCCGCAGCTTGAACGCCACCAGCACCTGCAGCAGCCCGTACAGCAGGCTGCCAATGCCGATCCACAGCGTCGTCACCGCCACGCCTGCATACGGATTGGCCGCGAACAGCAGCCCCAGCACCACCGCCAGCACGCCACTGAGGATCAGCAGCCACTCGCCCTGGATCTGCTTGCGCACGCGGATCGCGAACACGATGCGGTAGATGCCGGCTACCAGCAGCCACGCCGCCAGGAACAGCACCAGCACGCTGGCGGTGGCCAGCGGATTGATCACCGCCAGGATGCCGAAGCCCAGCGAGGCGATGGCATACAGCGCCAGCCAGCCGCGCGGAGCACCATTGCCGCCGCTGATCAGTGCGAACAGGCTGATGACACCTTCAACGATGGCCATCACGCCCAGTGTCCACGCCAGCGCCATCGCTGCGGACAACGGCCAGCCGATGGCAACGATGCCGAAACCCAGCGCGACCAGGCCATACAGCAGCAGGATCCACCAGCTGCGGCCAACCGCTGACAACAAGGGAGACAGGGGGGAATTCATGGCCACTCCTTCAGTCCAGTACCGGCCACATCCTAGCCCCCGGCGATGAAGACAGCGATCACGGCACGCGCGCGCAGACCCACACGCGTACTTCTTCTGCGCCTGCGCAGCGCAGTGTTTCGGCGATTTCCACCACCGTGCTGCCGGTGGTCATCACGTCGTCGACCACGGTCAGCCGCGTGGGCACCGGCCCATGGATATCGAACGCATCGAACAGGTTGTCCCTGCGCTGTTCGGCCGTGCGTTCGGACTGCGGCGCGGTGTGCCGCCGCCGATACAGCCCATGCCAGACCGGCATCGGCAGCAGCCGGCACAGTTCAGCAGCCTGGTTGTAGCCGCGCTGGCGCAGGCGGCGGCGGTGCAGTGGTACCGGCACCAGTGGTGGGCATGACCAGGCGGGCGGTGCCCGCTGCATCAACTGCGCCAGCAGGCGGCCAGCCGCCAGGTCCTGATGGAACTTGTAGCGCAGCAGCAGCTGGTCCACCGGCGGCAGGTACAGCAGGCTGGCATGCGTGGCTGCCTGCGGCGGTGCCTCCTCGCGGCAGCTGCCGCAGACGATCAGGGCCGCGTCCGGCAACGGCAGCGCACAACGCAGGCACGCACGACCGGCCCAGGGCAGTTCGGCGAGGCAGGCGCGGCACAGGTCAAGGCCATCATGGCCTGGGTCGTCACAGACCAGGCAGCGCAATGGCAGCAGCAGGCGAAGCACGGCCTGCAGGCTGCAGGCCGCGCGGGGGAAGGCAGACATACGTTGCAGCGTGAGCACCTCGATGGCGCGATGCCATCGGCGGTGTTCCCAGTGGGCCGTAGGAACTTTCACCGTTCTACCGGATCACTTCACCTCGTGGGCGCCGGCGCGGCATCCACCCGCGTGCGATACACCATGTACGGCGCCTGCCGCCGATCAACGCCGCCATTGAATCCGGCTTGGCGGTGCAGCTGGTTGGCGGTGAAGTACAGATAGCCATCCGGCCCCATCGACAACGTATCCGGCCACAGGATGCGCGGGTCGTGAACCACGGTCGTCCATCGCCCCTGCGCGTCGCGGGCATGGATGGCGTTGTGCTCGTAGTCGCTGGCATACAACCGCCCGTTGGCGTCCATCTCCATGCCATCGGAGGCGCCCTTGTCGCCGAGGTCGACCACCGCGGCCGCCAGTTCCGCTTCACTCACCTTCGGATCGCGCAGCAGCGCGGTCGGCACGCTGTACAGATGACGGCTGGACAAGGGCGTGTAGAACAGCGTGGCGCCATCGGGCGACAGGGCGATGCCATCGGCGGCCACGGTGAACGGCTGCGTCGAACCATCCGCGTTGCGCAGCCGCATCTGCTGCCCTTCCACGATCGGCACGAAGGCGGCATCGGCCGAGGTGGATACGTGGCCGACCAGTCGCTTGGACGCGGCGCCAGTGGCGAGGTCGATCACGATGATGCCGCCGATACCGCTCAGCGACGAGTCGGTCACGTAGGCCACGCCCTCGCGGCCAACACGGAAATCGAAGCGCACATCGTTGACATAGGTGCGCGCGTCGATGACGTTGGCCGGGAACACCAGCGTCTTGGCCACGGTGCCGGTGGCAAGGTCGATCGCCACCAGTTTGGCACCGCCGGCCTGTGGCGCAGAGAACCCGGGCGCGGCGGTATCCAGCACCCACAACCGGCCCTGGCCATCGGCCACCACGCTCTGCACGCTGATGAAATGGGCCGCCGGATCGGGACCATCCTTGCGGTTGATGCGCGCATCCGGATAGGGCACGACGCGGCCGTCGCACCATTCGGCCACGCTGTAGGCCACCTCATCGCCCCAGCGCGGGAAGTTGACGAAGATCCGCCCGGTCTCGGACACCGCCACGCTGGTGGGCATGGCACCTTCGAAACGCGCCACCGGTTCGAGGGTGCCGATGCTGCGCTCGCTGGGCAGCAGGGGCGCGCCGGACATCGCCAGCGCGGGAGAACTGGCCAGGGCCAGGACGGCAGCCGCCAGGCGGCGGATACGGCAGTTGATCATGATCGCGCTCTCGATGCAGGTCCGGGTGCAGCCCCGGCGTCGACGCATCTTCTGTGCCGCGCGTGGCATCGGGTAGACGGTGCAACGCGGAATCAGCTTCACTGCTGGAGTGAAGATGGAGGGCTGATTGATCGCGTTGATTGAAGCAATGATCGTTGTCTATCCGTTGCGTGCCTGCCTTGCGGCAAACCCGCTCAAGAAATCTCAACGGCTGCCAACGCGGTTTCGAACCTGTGCTGGCCCTCTTCACCCCACCAGGGAACGGTCATCACGCCACCCCGCCGCTGCAACTGGTGCAGAAGGAGCAGGAAGGCCTGGACCTCCCGCTGGCCCCATGACGCTCCCATGCGGTAATCGAGCGTCAACCCATGGCGCATGACGAGCACACCCAGTTCTGGCAGAAGAACGCCGCCGCAGGCAATGTCTGCAAGGCCGACATGGAAGGGTTCCACTTCGTCCTGGAGAACGCGTCGCGCGTCGCCCGGTCCCATGAACGGCTGACCAAGATCTTCCGCACGGTGCCAGAGCTGCACGCTTCGAGAACCCGCGACGCGGGCACCGCAGGCAAACAGATAGGCGAACGCATCGGCCGTTCCGGCGGCCTCACGGTACGCGAGCTCCACTTCCGGAAGCGAGCCATCATCGGTCACGAAGTAGCACCGTAACGTCGCCAACACCTCCTCTGGGAGGAGAATTGCTGCTCCAGGCTGCATTGCTCCTAGTCATCTCCATTTTCGCGGGTGCGGGAGGTTCGCACACCAAGCGCCTCGACAGCCACATCTTCAGCCGTGCTCGGCGCCATCAACAACTCCGCCAACCCGCGGTAGATCGGTACCCTGCACACCAGCCCGGACACACCACGCGCGATCAGCACCGTGGCCAGGATCGGCAGCAGCAGATCACCACTGTCGGTCAGCTCCAGCGAGATCACCGCCGAGGTCAGCGGTGCCTGGGTGACGCCGGTCAGGTAGGCACACATGCCCAGCAGCACGAACGCACGCGGATCCACGCCCGGCATCAGCACCGCCAGGTTGTGGCCAAGGCCGGCACCGACCGCCAGCGCCGGCGAGAACAGGCCGCCGGGAATGCCGGCTACGTACGATGCGAGATTCGCCAGCAGCTTCATCAACCCGAACTCATGGCCCACCATCGCCTGCCCCTGCACGAGGCTGCGCGCCTGTTCGTAGCCGGTGCCGAATGCGCCTTCTCCGAACGCCAGGGCCAGCAGCACCACCACCAGCCCGCAACCTGCGGCCAGCAACACGGGATGCCGCTGCCGCAGTTGCCCGAGCCAACGGGGGCGGCCCGCCGCACTGGCCAGCACCGCGCGCGCGAACAATCCGCCCAGCAATCCGGCCACTACGCCGCACAGCAGGATCGCGAGCCAGCCCTGGCCCAGCGGCAACCGCGCGCTCACATGGCCGAAATAGGTGTAGTTGCCCAACAGACCGAGCGATACCACGCCACCGACGATCACCGCGGTCAGCAGGGTGCCGGAGAAGCGATGCTCGAAACGGCCGCTGAGCTCCTCGATGGCGAAGACGATGCCGGCCAGCGGTGTGTTGAACGCCGCCGCGATGCCCGCTGCACCCCCGGCCAGCAGGAAGTGCGAGAGCTCGCGCGGGTCCTTGAAGCCGAACCAGCGGCCGAACAGGTACATCAGGCTGGCACCCACATGCACGGTCGGGCCCTCGCGGCCAACGGACGCGCCACCGAGCAGGGACAGCGAGGTCAGCAGCAGCTTGCCGGCCGAAACCGCTGGGGAAAGGTTGGTTTTCCGGAACGGCTCATCGGGCTTGTCCAACGCAGCGATGACCTGCGGAATGCCGCTGCCCCGCGTGGGCTTCAGCACGCCACTGGTCAGCCAGGCCAGCAACGCGAAGATGCCGGGCGTGAGCAGCAGGGCCCACCACGGCGAGTGCGCGGTGATGCGCTGGAACAGATGGAAGGCCGCGTCGCTGGCCTTGGCAAACAGGATGGCCACCAGCGCTACGGCCACAGCCCCGCCCCAGAGCGCGGCACGGCGGCGCCAGGCCTCACTGAGAACCAGCGCGGTGATGCGGCCGCGGAGGCGATGAAGATCGGTCATGGGAGAGAGTCTGCGCGCCAGCGCTTGCGTCGGGCAGCGGCCACTGTGGCCGGAGGCCTTGCAGGATGCGGTGAAATGCGGCGCCTTCCTCGCTGCTAGGACACGCCAATGAACTGTAAACCATATAATTCAATAAGTAGTTGACAGCCCTCTCCACCCCACCCACACTGCCGCCCTCGCTCCATTCGTATCCAAGGTCCCGCCATGGCTGCTGCCATCCGCCACGACTGGCAACACGACGAACTGCAGGCCCTGTTCGACCTGCCGTTGCCCGAGCTGCTGTTCCGCGCCGCGGCGGTCCACCGTGAGCACTTCGACCCGGCGCAGGTGCAGGTGTCCACGCTGCTGTCGGTGAAGACCGGAGGCTGCCCGGAAGACTGCGCGTACTGCCCGCAGGCGCAGCGCTACAGCACCGGCGTGAACGCGCAGAAGCTGATGGACACCGATGCGGTGCTGGCCAAGGCCCGCCAGGCCAAGGCCGCCGGTGCGTCGCGTTTCTGCATGGGTGCAGCGTGGCGATCGCCGAAGGACCGCGACATTCCGAAGGTGGCGGCGATGATCGCCGGGGTGAAAGCACTGGGCCTGGAGACCTGCGCCACGCTGGGCATGCTCAGTGGCGAACAGGCGCGCGCGTTGAAGGACGCCGGCCTGGACTACTACAACCACAACCTTGACACCGCGCCGGACTACTACGATTCGATCATCCACACGCGCCAGTACCAGGACCGCCTGGACACGCTGGAGCACGTGCGCGAGGCCGGCCTGAAGACCTGCTGCGGCGGCATCGTCGGCATGGGCGAGACGCGCGCGCAGCGCGTGGGCCTGCTGCTGGCGCTGGCCACGCTGCCGGCACATCCCGATTCGGTGCCGATCAACAGGCTGGTGCAGGTGGCGGGCACGCCGCTGCATGGCAGTGCCGAACTGGACCCGTTCGAGTTCGTGCGCATGATCGCAGTGGCGCGCATCGCCATGCCGCGCTCGATGGTGCGGCTGTCGGCCGGTCGCGAGGCGATGAGCGACGAACTGCAGGCGCTGTGCTTCGTGGCCGGTGCCAACTCGATCTTCTACGGCGACAAGCTGCTGACCACCGGCAACCCGGAGAGCGAGCGCGACCTGGCCCTGTTCGCGCGGTTAGGCCTGCAACCGATGGCGATGCAGGTGGACGCCGAGGGTCACGACCACGGTGGCACCGTGCACGCCGATATCGGCGCCGATGCGCCCGCCTGTGGCTGCGCCCGCGCGGCCTGAGGCGGGCCGCAAGCAGGCGTCGCGGCAACGCGCTACCCTAGCCGCCCCGTCGCTGCATTCAGCCGCCATGGCCCGCCCCGACCTGACCGCCCGCCTCCACGCCCAGCGCGCCCTGCGCGATGCCCAAGGCCGTCGCCGCGCGCGGCGCACGGTCAACCGTCGTGATGGCGTCCGCCTGGAAGTGGACGGCCAGTGGCTGACCGGCTTCTGCAGCAATGATTATCTGGGCCTGGCCCAGCAGTTCAGCGTGGTCAACGCGCTGCAGGATGCCGCCGCACGCGAAGGCACCGGCGCGGGTGCATCGCACCTGGTCTGCGGCCACCACGCCCTGCATGACGCGCTGGAGCGCGAAGTGGCGGAGTGGCTGGGCTACCCGCGCGCGCTGCTGTTCGGTAGTGGCTTCGCCGCCAACCTGGCCGTGCAGCAGGCACTGCTGAGCGAAGAGAACGACGTCTGCGTGCAGGACAAGCTCAACCACGCCAGCCTGCTCGATGCGACGCGGCTGGCCGGTGCGCGCCTGCGCCGTTATCCGCACCTTGATGCCGAAGGCGCGATGCGCCAGCTCAAGCACGCGCCCGACGGCGCGGCGATGCTGGCCACCGATGGTGTCTTCAGCATGGATGGCGACATCGCACCGCTGCGTGCATTGTCACTTGTGGCACGCCTGCAGCAGGCGCTGTTCTATGTGGACGATGCGCACGGCGTGGGCGTGGTCGGTGACGGCCGTGGTGCCGTGGCCGCCGCCGGGCTGGGCGTGGACGATGTGCCGCTGCAGCTGGTCACGCTGGGCAAGGCACTGGGCGGTTCCGGCGCGCTGGTGCTGGGCCGCGACGATCTGGTCGAGCACCTGGCCGAAACCGCGCGCCCCTACATCTACACCACGGCGATGCCGCCACCGCTGGCCGCCGCTGCACTTGAAGCGGTGCGCCTGGCACGCCGTGACAACTGGCGCCGCTCGAAACTGACCGACCTGATCGCGCTGTTCCGCAGCGAGGCACGCCGCCATGGTCTGGACCTGATGGCTTCGGAAACGCCGATCCAGCCGCTGCTGTGTGGTGACGATCACCGCGCCATGGCGATGTCCAGGGCACTGGAACAGGCTGGTTGGCTGGTCGGCGCGATCCGTCCGCCCACGGTGCCCGAAGGCAGGGCGCGCCTGCGTGTCACCCTGACCGCCCTGCACACGCCGGAACAGGTGCGTGGCCTGGTGGACGCGATCGCCAGCGCGCGCGATCGCGTGGATCTGGCGGTGCGTGACGCCGCGCCACCGCCATTGCCTGTCTTTGCCTGAGCCTGCTGTCGTTTTCCCATGCATATCGACGTCACCGGCCAGGGGCCGGACCTGGTACTGATTCATGGCTGGGCCCTGCAGGGCGGTGTGTTCGCACCGTTGGTGCAGCGCCTGGCGGACCGGTTCACCCTGCATCTGGTTGATCTTCCGGGCCATGGCCACAGCCGCGAAGACACCACGCCGTTGCGCCTGCCATTCGTGGTCAACGCCATTGCCGCGGCCACGCCGCCGGCGGTGTGGTGTGGCTGGTCACTGGGCGGCCTGTTCGCACTGCACGCCGCCGCGACCCTTCCGAAGGTGCGCGGGCTGGCGATGATCGCGGCCACGCCGCGCTTCGTGCGGGGCGACGACTGGCCGCATGCGGTGGAGCCGGCGGTGTTCGAGCAGTTCGGGCGCGAGCTGGCGACCGACTTCGGCGGCACCCTGGAACGCTTCCTGGCGCTGGACGTGATGGGCTCTGCGCACGCCCGCGAGGAGCTGCGGACGCTGCGCCAAAGGCTGATCGAGCGCGGCGCGCCCACCGAACGCGCCCTGCTGGAAGGCCTGCGCCTGCTGGAAAGCACCGACCTGCGCGGGGCACTGCCGACGCTGGGCAAACCCAGCCTGTGGATCGCCGGCCAGCGTGACCGGCTGGTGTCTCCGGCGGCGATGCAGGCCGCTGCGGCACTGGCCTCGGGTGCGCAGGCGCTGACCATCGCCCATGGCGGCCACGCGCCCTTCCTCGGCCATGCCGACGAGGCGGCCAGCGCCCTGCAACACTTCGTTGCCGGCCTGTCACCGGCCGATGGCGGACAATGAGCCCCCTCCGAATTCCGCAGGATTGACGCATGGATCTGGGTATCAACGGCCGCTGGGCACTGGTCTGCGGCGCAAGCAAGGGCTTGGGCCTGGGCTGCGCGCGTGCGCTGGTGCGCGAGGGCGTCAACGTAGTGATCGTGGCCCGGGGCGAAGCGGCCCTGCAGGCCGCCGCTGAAGCACTGCGTGCTCTGCCCGGCGCCGCGGACGTCCGCGCGGTCGCCGCCGATGTCACCACCGAGGCCGGCCGTGCCGCGGCGCTGGCCGCATGCCCGCAGGTGGACATCCTGGTCACCAATGCCGGTGGCCCGCCGCCGGGCGACTTCCGCAATTTCGAGCGCGACGACTGGATCGCCGCGCTGGACGCCAACATGCTGGCGCCGATCGCGCTCATCCGCGCCACCGTCGACGCGATGATCGCGCGCGGCTTCGGCCGCATCGTCAACATCACCTCGCCGGCGGTGAAGGCCCCGATCGACATCCTGGCGCTGTCCAACGGCGCGCGCAGTGGCCTGACCGGCTTCGTCGCCGGCCTGTCGCGCCGTACCGTGGCGCACAACGTCACGATCAACAACCTGCTGCCCGGCCAGTTCGACACCGACCGCCTGCGCGCCAACTTCGCCCACAGTGCGGGCAAGCACGGCAATGCTGCGGAAGTGGCCGAACGCCGCCGCCAGCAGATCCCCGCCGGCCGCTTCGGCACGGCGGACGAATTCGGCGCGGCCTGCGCCTTCCTGTGCAGCGCACAGGCCGGTTACCTCACCGGGCAGAACCTGCTGATCGACGGCGGCGCCTACCCCGGTACGTTCTAAGAGACTTTCGCAATGCCGTCCCACTTCGATGCCCGCCATGTCCGCCGCGCGTTCGCCCGCGCCGCCACCAGCTACGACGCCGCCGCCGCCCTGCAGCGCGAGGTGCAGGCGCGGCTGGTGGAATCGCTGGACTACCTGGAAGCACGCAGGCCCGAGGTGGTGCTGGACATTGGCGCCGGTACCGGCCACGCCAGTGCGCTGATGAAGAAGCGCTGGCCGAAGGCGCAGGTGATCGCACTGGACGTGGCCCTGCCGATGCTGGACCAGGCCAAGCGCCAGGCCGGTTGGTGGAAGCCGTTCCAGCGCCTGTGCGGCGACGCCGCCGCGCTGCCGCTGGCCGACAACAGCGTGGACGTGATCTTCAGCAACCTGTGCCTGCAGTGGGTGGACGATCTGCCGGCGGTGTTCGCTGGCTTCCGTCGCGTGCTCAAGCCCGGTGGCCTGCTGCTGTGCTCCACCTTCGGCCCGGACACACTGGTCGAGCTCAACGAAGCGTTCGCGGCCGCCGATGATCGCCCGCACGTGAGCCGCTTCGCGCAGATCGCCCAGTTCGGCGATGCGCTGATGATGGCCGGTTTCCGCGACCCGGTGCTGGATCGCGATCTGTTCACCCTGACCTACGACGACCTGCCGTCGCTGATGCGCGAACTGCGCGCGATGGGCGCGACCAATGCGCGGGTGGATCGCCGCCACACGCTGACCGGGCGTGGCCGTTTCGCTGCGGCGGCAGCGGCGTATGAACCGATGCGGCGCGCCGACGGCAAGCTGCCCAGCAGCTGGGAAGTGATCTATGCCCACGCCTGGGCACCGGACCCGGGCGCACCGATCCGCGAAGGCGGGCATGACGTGGCCTCGGTGCCGGTGTCGGCGATCCCGATCCGGCGCAAGCAGACCTGATCGTCTGGTAGTGCCGGCCGCTGGCCGGCAACCTCACGCTTCCATGGTGGGCATCTGCCGGCCAGCGGCCGGCACTACCAAATACGACGCCATAGGCGAATCGCTCTGGTGGGTGCCGACCTTGGTCGGCACAGTGCCGGCAACCTCACGATTCCATGGTGGGCATCTGCCGGCCAGCGGCCGGCACTACCGCATGGCACCCGCCCAAATCAGGTTTCCGCCTCAGGTGTTGGCCGGCGAACTCAGCGGCGGCCGCACCAGGTCGCGGTGGAAGAAGTAGATTTCCTGCACCAGGAAACGCCAGCTGGTGTGGAAGCTGCGGAAGCGCGTGCTGGGCGTGGACGAGGCCAGTGCATCGATGCCCAGCGCCTTGCTCAGGCGCAGCGCGCGCGCCATGTGCAGCGGGTCGCTGACGATGATCACCCGGTGCAGGTTGCGCTGGTCCATCAGCCGCTTGGCTTCCACCAGGTTCTGCACGGTGTTGCGCGAGGCGGTCTCGATCAGGATCGCATCGTCCGGCACGCCGTGCTTGAGCGCATAGCGCCGCGCCACCTGTGACTCGGAAAAGCGCGCGCCGGTTCCACCATAGCCGCCGGTGAAGATCAGCAGTGGCGCGAACTGGGCCTCATAGAGATCCAGCCCATGACGGATGCGTTCTTCGAATACCGGCGACGGCTTGGCGTCATAGGCCGCCGCACCGAGCACGATGATGGCGTCGGCCTTGGCCGCCTGGTCACGCTCGCCGATCCAGACGATCCAGGCAGTCACGCCCAGCAGCCAGATCACCAGCAGGACGAACAACCGCCACAGCCAGCCCAGCAGGCCAGTGCGATGCCGGTGCCGGTCGCGGCTCACGGCGCCCCCCAGCGCAGTGCGGGCAGGTCGACGTTGCCGCCGGACAGCACCAGGCCCACGCGCAGGCCGGCAAAACGCTGCGGCTGCGCGAGCACCGCGGCGAGCACGGTCGCCGATGACGGCTCGACCACCTGCTTGAGGACCTCCCACAGCAAGCGCATCGCCGCCATCGTCGCCGCGTCATCGACCACGATCACCTCGGCGTTGGCCGCGCGCAGCAGCTCGAAGTTGGGCGCGCCGATCAGGGTGCGCAGGCCATCGCAGATCGTGTCCGGGGTGAACGGCCCCTGGCGCTCGCCAGCGGCCAACGAGCGCGCGGTGTCGTCAGCGCCGGCCGGCTCGGCCAGCACCAGCCGGGTCTGCGGGCTGGCGAGCTGCAGGGCCCGGGCGGTACCGCTGGCCAGGCCACCGCCGCCCACCGGCACCACCAGCACGTCGAACGGGCCGTCGCTGTGCAGCAGCTCCAGTGCCGCGGTGCCCTGCCCAGCCATGACGGCCGGGTCGGCATAGGGATGGACCAGGGTCGCGCCGGTATCAGCCTGTACTTTGGCGCAGGTGGCCTCACGGTCGGCGATGGTCGGCGGGCAGCGCCAGAGCGTGGCTCCATGGCGGGCGATGTTGGCCAGCTTGGCCGCGACCGCGCCTTCGGGCGCCACCACGTGGCACGGAATGCCGCGGGTGCGCGCCGCCAGCGCCAGCGCGGCGCCGTGGTTGCCGGAGGAATGGGTAACCACGCCGGCACTGGCGCGATCGGCATCCAGCGACCACACCGCATTGCAGGCGCCGCGGAACTTGAATGCGCCACCGCGCTGCAGATGCTCGGCCTTGAACGCCAGCTGCGCGCCGGCCAGCGCATCCAGCGTGCGCGAGCGCAGCACCGGGGTCACGCTGGCGTGCGGCGCGATCCGCGCAGCGGCAGCCAGGACATCATCGGCACGGGGCAACAGTGAATCGCTCATGACGCAAGATTAACGTATGGCTCCCTGCTGGCGACCCCGGCACAGGTCATGCCAGCATGGGAGCCTTCACCGCCATTCATCCTGGACAGTGAAGTTAAGGGCCGATTCAACGCCTGCGCACGAAGCTCACTGCACAACCCGTCCTCTGGGGGGACCCACCATGAAAACGCGCCTGATGCTTGCCGGTGGCCTGATGCTGGCCCTGACCGGCTGCACCACCTACGACTATGTCGGCGGTGGCCGCAGCGGCAGCTACTACCACGGTGCGCCGTCGGTGGAGTACCGCTACCCCGCCGGCTATCCCTACAACTACGGCTACCCGTACTACGGCGGCTATGGCGGCTACTACGGCGGCTATGGCAATCCGTACTACTCGCGCCCGATCTACCGCCCGCCGCACAACCACCGCCCGCCACCGCGCCCACCCGGCAACGGCGGCGAGAACCGCCCGCCGCCGCCGTCGCGGCCGTCGTACAACGGCGGTTCGCCGTGGCGGAACATGGACTCGATGCGCCGCCCGCCGCAGTCGAACATCCAGCCATCTGCGCCCCCGCCGCCGGCCCGTCCGGCTCCGGCGCCGAGTGCGCCAAGAATGAACGGTTCCCCCTGGCGCAACATGGATCGTGGGACGCAGCGCACAGTTGAGCGCTGAACCGTATTGCATTTCACACGGTCCAAGCCGCACTCTACGGGACCAGTGACGGCCCGCGTCACAAAGTGACAAAAACGGCATGGGCCGCCGCAAAAAGCTCTACGTCGATATCCGACAGGAACATCTGGATCCCCCCTGTTCCGGCCCTGTCGGATGTCGGCACCTCTGAAGGCAGACGGCCCCGCAGTGCGGGGCCGTTTGTTTTGCCGGATCACCCACCGGCGAGAGCCCCAGCGTCAGTAGATCCACGCCCTGCGTGGATCTCGCCTTCCCGGCAGTCAAAAAAACAGGGCCGGGCAGTCCCCCGACTGCCGGCCCCCTGCTCCCCCACCGTGCGCCTGTACCGGCCCCTGTTCCAATTCCGGTCACGGGCGCCTGCGGCGCCAGCCACGGTGGGTGCTATTGGGTTATCTGCAAAAATCCTGCCAACTTTAGGGCTGATTTCGACGGGAGCCGGCCGGCGCCGACGTCCCGGCCCCGAATGGCGCTAAAATCGCCACCCCGGTGCCGCCCCGGCCGCGCCCGCCCCCAGCTGAACAGCCCCAATGAACCCGTCCTTCCATCGTTACGACGTCATCGTCATCGGCGGTGGTCACGCCGGCACCGAAGCCGCGCTGGCCGCGGCCCGTACCGGCGTGCGCACCCTGCTGCTGACCCACAACATCGAAACGGTGGGCGCGATGAGCTGCAACCCGGCCATCGGCGGCATCGGCAAGGGCCATCTGGTCAAGGAAATCGACGCCCTGGGCGGTGCGATGGCGCATGCCGCCGACCGCGCCGGCATCCAGTGGCGCACGCTCAACGCCTCCAAGGGCCCGGCCGTGCGCGCCACCCGCTGCCAGGCCGACCGCAACCTGTACCGCATGGCGATCCGCGCCATCGTCGAAGGCCAGGCCAACCTGACCGTGTTCCAGGCCGCCGTCGATGATCTGGTCATTGAAGGCGACGCCGTGCGCGGGGTCATTACCCAGACCGGCCTGCGCTTCGACGCCGGGGCCGTGGTGCTGACCGCTGGCACCTTCCTGGCCGGCAAGATCCATGTCGGCCCGACCCAGTACGCCGCCGGCCGCATGGGCGACCCGCCGGCCACTACCCTGGCGGCGCGCCTGCGCGAGCGTCCCTTCCAGGTGGACCGCCTGAAGACCGGCACGCCGCCGCGCATCGATGGCCGCTCGCTGGACTACAGCGTGATGGACGAGCAGCCGGGCGATTCGCCGCGGCCGGTGATGTCCTTCCTCGGCTCGGTGGACGAGCATCCGCAGCAGGTCAGCTGCTGGATCACCCACACCACCGAGCAGACCCACCAGATCATCCGCGACGCGCTGCACCGATCGCCGCTGTACAGCGGCCAGATCGAAGGCATCGGCCCGCGCTACTGCCCGTCCATCGAGGACAAGGTGGTGCGCTTCGCCGAAAAGGCCAGCCACCAGATCTTCGTCGAACCCGAAGGCCTGGGCATCGTCGAGATCTACCCCAACGGCATCTCGACCTCGCTGCCGTTCGACGTGCAGCTGGAGATGGTGCGCAGCATCCGCGGCTTCGAGAACGCGCACATCACCCGCCCCGGCTACGCCATCGAGTACGACTTCTTCGATCCGCGCGGGCTGAAGGCTTCGCTGGAGACCAAGCTGGTGAACGGCCTGTTCTTCGCCGGCCAGATCAACGGCACCACCGGCTATGAAGAAGCCGCCGCGCAGGGCCTGCTGGCCGGCCTCAACGCCGCGCGCCAGGTGCGCGGGCTGGACGGCTGGTGCCCGCGCCGCGACGAGGCCTACCTGGGCGTGCTGGTGGATGACCTGATCACCCACGGCACCAACGAGCCGTACCGCATGTTCACCAGCCGCGCCGAGTACCGCCTGCAGCTGCGCGAGGACAATGCGGACCAGCGCCTGACCCCGACCGGCCGCGAGATGGGCCTGGTGGATGACCGTCGCTGGGGTGCGTTCGAGACCAAGCAGGCCGCTGTTGCTGCCGAGCGCGCACGCCTGGGCGCGCTGTGGGCGACCCCGGCCAATGCGCTGGGCCGCGAAGTGCAGGACACGCTGGGCGTGGCGGTCAGCCGCGAGACCAACGTGCTGGACCTGATCAAGCGCCCCGAGCTGGATTACGCGCAGCTGATGCAGGTGCCATCGCTGGGGCCGGCCGTGGCCGACGCCAAGGTGGCCGAGCAGGTGGAGATCGGCGTGAAGTACGCCGGCTACCTGGACCGCCAGCGCGAGGAGATCGAGCGCCAGCAGCGGCATGAAGCCACGCCGATCGCCGAAGCCTTCGATTACGCGACGGTGCGCGGGCTGTCGGCCGAAGCACTGCAGAAGCTGGAGCGCGTACGCCCGCAGACCATCGGCCAGGCACAGCGGATTCCCGGCATGACGCCGGCGGCGATCTCGCTGCTGCTGGTGCATCTGGAACGCGCACGCCGCGGCCGCGTGGCGTAAGCGGTCGCACCTGCCTCTGGTGGGTGCCGACCTTGGTCGGCACAAATCATCCGATCGCGATGCTCCATGCATGTGTGCCGGCCAAGTTCGGCACCCACCGGAGCGGAACACACACCCACATTGGCGAACGCGTTACTGCGCGTCCGCGCCACCACCCAGCACCTTGAACAAGGTCACCCGGTTGCCCGCCTCCTGCTGCTGCAACGCGATCAGGTCCTGCTGCGCGGCATACAGGTTGCGCTGTGCGTCCAGCGACTGCAGGTAGCCGTCCAGCCCGGTGCGGTAGCGCGCATCGGCCAGCGTGTAGCTGCGCTGGCTGGCAGCGACCAACGCGCGTTGCGCGTCCATCTGCGCGGTCAGGTGATCGCGCGTGGCCAGCGCATCGGCCACTTCACTGAAGGCCTGCTGGATCGCTTTCTCGTACTGCCCGATGCCGATGTCCTTGCCGATCTTCGAGGCATCCAGCGAGGCCTTCAGTGCGCCGGCGTGGAAGATCGGCGCGGTGATGCTGGGCGCGAACGACCAGCCACGGGTGCCGGCCGAGAACAGCGTCGACAACGCGGTGGAGCTGTGGCCGTAGTTGGCGGTCAATGTCAGCGTCGGGAAGAATGCAGCGCGCGCGGCACCGATATCGGCATTGGCCGCCTGTAGTGCGTGTTCGGCGGACAACACGTCCGGGCGCTGCAGCAGCACGCGGACAACACGTCCGGGCGCTGCAGCAGCACGCTGGACGGCAGGTTGGCCGGCAGCGGCGCCAGTGCCACGCTGCCATCCAGCGCCTGCGCGGTTGGCAGCAGGGCCGCATCCAGCGGCGCCCCCACCAGCAACTGCAATGCATCACGATCCTGCGCCTGCTGCGTCTGCAGCTTGGCGAGCGCACCGCGTGCGGCTTCGACGCTGGTCTGTACCTGCGAGATATCCAGCCCCGAGGCCAGCCCCTGCGCATGACGGGCCTCGGTGCGCTGCAGGGTCTGCTGCTGGCTGTCCAGGGTCTGCAGTGTGAACGCCAGTGACTGCTCGTCCGCTGCCAGCGCCAGCCACGCCGTGGCCACTTCGGCCACCAGGCTGGTGCGCGCGGCGCGCTGGGTCTCGGCGCTGGCCAGCCAGTTCTGCAGGGCCTCGTTCTTCAGGCTGCGGATGCGTCCGAACAGATCCAGTTCCCAACTGCTGATACCCACCTGCACGGCATCGGATTCAGTTACCCGGGTGGCACCGGTCTCGCTGTTGGCATCGCTCACGCGCGAGCGGGCGACGCTGCCACTGGCATCCACCGGCGGCAGCAGCGCCGCGCGCTGGATGCGGTACTGCGCCCGCTCCTTCTCCACCTGCAGCATGGCCACGCGCAGGTCGCGGTTGTTCTGCAGCGCCAGCGTGATCACCTGCTGCAGGCGTGGCTCGAGGAAGACGTCGCGCCATGCCGGCATCGCCAATGCCGGCTCGGCTTCGCCCGTGGCGCCATTGCCGAATTGTGCCGGCACCGGCGCCTCGGGCCTCTGGTAATGCGGCGCCATGCTCACGCAGCCGCCCAGCACGGTGGTCATCATTGCGGCCGCAATGGCGCGCAGCAGCATCGGCTTCATGGGCGTACCTCCGGGGCGGTGGCTTCGGCCGGCGCGCGGCCCGGGAACAGGCGGCGCACGAGCAGGTAGAACAACGGCACGAAGAACATGCCCAGCACCATCGAGGCGACCGTGCCGCCGGCCACGCCGGTACCCAGCGAGCGGCGCGCGGCCGAGCCGGCGCCGGTGGCGAACACCAGCGGCAGCACGCCCATCAGGAACGCCAGCGAGGTCATCACGATCGGCCGCAAGCGCAGATAGACGGCCTGCAGGATCGCCTCGCGGGTGTTCCTGCCCTGCTGTTCAAGGATGCGCGCGAACTCGACGATCAGGATGCCGTTCTTGGCCGCCAGGCCAATCGTGGTCAGCAGGCCGACCTGGAAGTACACGTCATTGTTGAGGCCACGCAGGTTCATCAACAGCACGGCGCCGAACACGCCCACCGGCACCGCCAGCATCACCGCGAACGGCACCGCCCAGCTTTCATACAGCGCGGCCAGGCACAGGAACACGAACAGCAGCGAGATGGCGTACAGCATCGGCGCCTGGTTGCCCGACAGCTGTTCCTGGTAGGCCATGTCCGACCAGGCATGGCTGAAGCCTTCCGGCAGTTTGTCGGCCAGGCGCGCGATCTCGGCCATCGCCTCGCCGGAACTGACGCCGGGCGCCGGCTGGCCGGTGATCTCCATTGCCGAGATGCCGTTGTAGCGTTGCAGCGCGGCCGGTGCACTGGACCAGTGCGCGCTGACCAGCGACGACAGCGGCACCATCTGCCCAACCTGGTTGCGCACGCTCCAGCGCTCGATGTCCTGCGGCTGCATGCGCGCTTCGGCGGCGCCCTGGATGAACACCTTCTTGATGCGGCCCTTGTAGATGAAGTTGTTGACGAAGTCGCCACCCAGCGCCGCGTTCAAGGTGTCATTGATGTCCTGCGGATTCACGCCCATGGCCTGCGCCTTGGCGTCGTCCACCTTCACCGCATACACCGGCGCGTCCTCCAGGCTGGCGTAGCGCACGTTGACCAGCTTCGGATCCTTGGCGGCTTCCTTCAACAGCGTGTTGCGCGCGGCCACGGCATCGGCATGGCCGGCGCCGCCTTCGTCCTGCAGTTCCAGGGTGAAACCGCCCGCATCACCCAGGCCAAGGATGGCCGGTGGCGAGGTGATGAACACCTGCGCGTCGGGCACGCTGGCCATGGCCGCGGTCAACCGCGCGGCAATAATATCGGCGTCGTCCTTGCGGTCATCCCAGTCCTTCAGGCGGATGAAGGCCTGGCCGACGTTCTGGCCGCTGCCGGTGACACTGAAACCGGCGGTGGCCTGGATCGACAGCACGCCGTCGTCGTTCACCGCGGCGGCACTCAGGCGATCCATCACCGCGCGGGTCTGCTCCAGGGTGGCACCGGCCGGCAGCTTCACCAGCGCGTTGAGCATGCCCTGGTCCTCGTCGGGCAGGAACGCGCCCGGCAGGTGCCACAGCAGCAGGCCGGTGGCCACGCTCAGCGCAAGGTAGAACACCACGCCCAGCGTGCGCCGGCCAAGGAAGCCATCCACCCGGCTACGGAGGCCGTTGGACGCGCGCTCGAAACGGTGGTTGAACCAGATGAAGCACTTGCCCAGCAGGCTCGGCTCACCGCCGTGGTCGCCATGCGGATGGCCGCCCTTGGGAATCTGGTGCAGGATGCTGCCGCACAGGGCCGGGGTGATGGTCATCGCCACCAGCACCGACAGGATCATCGCGGCAGCGATCGTCACCGAGAACTGGCGATAGATCACGCCGGTGACACCGCTGAAGAACGCCATCGGCAGGAACACCGCGGTCAGCACCAGCACGATGCCGACCAGCGCGCCGGTGATCTGGCCCATCGCCTTCAGCGTGGCCGGCTTCGGCGCCAGCCCTTCGAAGGTCATCACCCGCTCCACGTTCTCCACCACCACGATGGCATCGTCCACCAGCAGGCCGATGGCCAGCACCAGCGCGAACATGGTCAGCGTGTTGATCGAATAGCCAAGTGCCGCCAGCACGCCGAAGGTGCCCAGCAGCACCACCGGCACCGCGATGGTCGGGATCAGCGTGGCCCGCCAGTTCTGCAGGAACAGGTACATCACCAGCACTACCAGGATGACCGCCTCGATCAGGGTGATCACCACTTCCTTCAGCGAGATCGTCACGAACGGCGTGGTGGTGAACGCCACGTGGTAGGTGTAGCCGTGCGGCCAGTGCTTCTGCAGCTGCTGCAGTCGTGCCTCGACGGCCTTGGACACGGCGATGGCATTGGCGCCGGCATTGAGCTCGATGCCCAGCGACGCCGACGGCTTGCCGTTGAAGGTGCTGATGCTGTCGTAGCTTTCCGGCCCCAGGCCGATCGTTGCCACGTCGCCCAGGTGCACCACGCTGCCGTTGGCATCGGCCTTGAGCACCACCCGCGCGAATTGTTCGGGCGTGTGCAGGCGGCTGCGCGCGGTGACCGTGGCGTCCAGCTGCTGGCCCTTCAGCGCCGGCTGGCCCCCCAGCTCACCGGCCGAGACGTCGGTGTTCTGCGCCTGCAGTGCGGTCTCGATGTCCGACGGCATCAGCGCGTACTGGCGCATCTTCTCCGGGTCCAGCCAGATGCGCATGGCGTATTCCTGGCCGATCGGCTGGATGTTGCCGACACCACTGACGCGGCTGATCTGGTCGTCGATGCGCGCTTCCATGAAGTTGGCGACATCGAAGTTGTCCATGCTGCCGTCTTCGCTGGTGAACGACAGCACCTCGAAGATCGAACCACTGGACTTGGTGATGGTCAGGCCGTTCTGTTGCACCGCCTGCGGCAGCGTCGCCATGGCCGCCTGCAACTGGTTCTGCACCTGCACCTGCGCGGTGTCCGGATTGGTGCCGGTGGCAAACACCAGGTTGACCTGCGCCGAGCCATCGGAGGCGCTGGTGGAGGTCATGTACATCAGGTGGTCCAGGCTCTGCTGGGACTGCTCGATGACCTGGGTGACCGCGTTCTCCACGGTCTGCGACGAGGCGCCGGTGTAGGTGGCGCGGATGGTGATGGTGGGTGGGGCGATCTGCGGGTAGCGGTCCACCGGCAGGATCAGGATCGCGAGCAGGCCGAGCAGGCTGACCGCAATGGCGATCACCCAGGCGAAGATCGGCCGGTCGATGAAGAAACGAACCATGCGTGGCAGGCCTCAGTGCGACGTTTCGTCGGTGTTGCCGTCCGGGTCGACCGCCGGCATCGCCGCCAGCTGCGCCGTGGTGGCCGCCACCGCCTTCACCTGCTGGCCGAGCGAAGCCGCGCTGCCATTGCTGACGATCACCCGCTCGCCGGGCTTCAGGCCCTGCGTGATCTGCCACTGGTTGCCCACTACCTGGCCGGTGCTGACCCGGCGCTCGACCACGCGATCCTTTGCGTCGAGCAGGCGCAGCAGCGGCTCGCCACGTTCATTGCGCAGCACCGCCTTCTGCGGCACCAGCAGGGCACGCGCATCGGTGGCCATCGGCAGCACCGCCTTCAGGTACATGCCCGGCAGCAGCAGGCCCTCCGGGTTCGGAATGACCGCGCGCAGCACCACGTTGCCGGTGCCCGGATCGACTGCGCTGCCGACGAACTCCAGGGTGCCTTCATGCGCATAGGTGCTGCCGTCCTCCAGCAGCACCTTCACCTGTGCCTTGCCGTCGATGGCTTTCACCAGGCCGGCGTCGAGCTGCTTGCGCAGCGCCAGCATCTGCGTGCTGGACTGGGTGACATCCAGATAGACCGGGTCCAACCGCTGGATGGTCGCCAGCGCCGCGTCCTGGCCGGCGGCGACCAGCGCGCCAGCGGTCACGCTGGAGGTGCCGATGCGGCCGTCGATGGGGGCGGTCACCCGGGTGTAGTCGAGGTTGATGCGGGCCGCCTGCAGCGCAGCGCGCGCGGCGATCACATTGGCCTGGGCCTGCTTCAGCGCCGAGGTGGCGTCGTCGGCGTCCTGCTTGCTCGCCGCATCCATGCCCAGCAGCGTGCGGGTGCGCTCGGCCTTCGGCTGCGCCGACAACACAGTGGCCTCGGCCTGCGCCAGCTGGCCACGCGCGGTATCGAAGGCGGCCTGGTACGGCGCCGGATCGATCTGGTAAAGCAGCTGGCCGGCCTTGACCTGCTGGCCTTCGGTGAACAACCGCTGGCGGATCAACCCACCGACCTGCGGGCGCACCTCGGACACCTCGAACGGTACGGCGCGACCGGGCAGGGTCTGCTGCAGGGCCAGCGGCTGTGCGCTGGCAGTGATGACGCCCACTTCAGGGGTGGCCGGGGCCTCGGCCCTGCCCGCCGAGCAGGCCGCCAGGGCCAGCAGCAGGGGCAGCAACAGCGGACGGGGAGAACGGGACAGCGGGGGCAGGAGTGACATGAGGGGGCGTGGGGGCCTTGCGTTGACCCGTGCACGCTGCCGTGGAACTGTGCAGAGAATATGGAGATTGTGCGACCGGCTCAGCGGGCGCTTGCTTTCGGCGCCGCATGCGCCGCTAATGGCCCCGCGATGGCGAAGATTCGACTCAAATTCGGCCTGACCGCGAAGACCTTCCTCGCGATCTTCACCGCCTGCCTGCTGGTGCTGGCAGTGAACGGCATTGCCAGCCGAGTGGCGTTCCAGACCGGCTTCCTGGACTACCTCAATGACCAGGGCGATCTGCGCATGCAGCGCGTGATGCCGCACCTGCAGCGCGAGTACAGCGCACACGGTGGCTGGGAGCATCTGCGCGGCGACAGTGACCGCTGGGCGCGGCTGCTGCGCCCGGATCTGGCCCATGGGCACGAGGGGCCCGTGCCACCGCTGTCCGACCAGACCGGCGTTCCCTCCCGCCTGGGCCTGTTCGATGCACAGCATCGGTTCGTGGCCGGCAACCCGGACGCCACCAGCGACGACGAGCCGCACGCCGTGCAGGTGGACGGGCACACGGTCGGCTGGCTGGGCATGGTGCCGTTCCAGACCGTCATCGCCACCAACGACCTGAACTTCTACAACACCCAGATGCGCGCGTGGTGGGTGATCGGCATCGCGCTGCTGCTGGTGACGGTACTGCTGGCCTGGCTGGTATCGCGCGCGCTGCGCCAGCGCCTGGCCAAACTGGCGGCGGCCACCCACCGGCTCGCCGCCGGTGACTACGCCACCCGCATCGAGCGCACCAGCGATGACGAGCTGGATGCACTGGTCAACGACTTCAACCGGATGGCGCAGGCGCTGGACGACACCGAGCGCAACCGCCGTGCCTTCATCGCCGACATCTCGCACGAACTGCGCACGCCGCTGGCGGTGGTTCGTGCCGAACTGGAAGCCATCGAGGACGGCATCCGCCCGCTGGACCACGCCAACCTCGGTGCCCTGCAGGGCGAGATCCGCCAACTGGGCAAGTTGATCGACGACCTGCACGACCTGTCGATGACCCAGTCCGGCGGCCTGGCCTACCGCTTCGCGCCGCTGGACCTGGCGGCGCTGCTGCGCAGCGAGCTCAATGGCATGCGCGTGCGCTTCTCCACGGCGGGGCTGGCGCTGGAGGAGGACCTGCCCGCCACACCGCTGCAGGTATCCGGTGACGAACGGCGCCTGCAGCAGGTGCTGGCCAACCTGCTGGAGAACGCATTGCGCTACACCCACGCCGGGGGCCGCGTACGCGTGCAGGCAGCGCGCGTGCCTGCCGGTGTGCAGCTGATCGTGGAAGACACCGCGCCAGGCGTGCCGGCCGACAAGTGCGCGCTGCTGTTCGAGCGCTTCTACCGGGTGGAGAGCTCGCGCAACCGGGCCAGCGGCGGCAGCGGGCTGGGCCTGGCCATCAGCCACAACATCATCCTCGCCCACCATGGCCTCATCCACGCCGAGCCATCGCCGCTCGGCGGGCTGCGCGTGGTCATTACCCTGCCGGAGCCTGCATGAGCCTGTCCCCCGCCGCGTCCGCGAAGATCCTGATCGTCGAGGATGAGCCACGCCTGGCCTCGGTGCTGCGCGACTACCTGGCCGCCGCCGGCATGACCAGCGAATGGGTGGACGATGGCGGCCAGGTGATCGACGCATTCGCGCGCTACCAGCCCGACCTGGTGCTGCTGGACCTGATGCTGCCGCAACGCGATGGCGTGGACCTGTGCCGCGAACTGCGCGCCGGCAGCGACGTACCGGTGATCATGGTCACCGCACGGGTGGAAGAAATCGACCGCCTGCTGGGCCTGGACATCGGTGCCGACGACTACATCTGCAAGCCGTTCAGTCCGCGCGAAGTGGTCGCACGGGTGATGGCGGTGCTGCGCCGCTACCGCCCGGACCCCGCTGCGCGCGCCAACAGCGGGCTGCATATCGACGAACCGGCCGCCCGCGCCACCTGGAACGGCAAGGGCCTGGAGCTGACCCCGGTCGAATACCGCCTGCTGCGCACCCTGCTGGCCACGCCAGGCCGGATCTGGGCGCGCGATGAACTGCTCGACCGGCTGTACCTGGACCATCGCGTGGTGGTCGACCGCACCGTCGACAGCCATGTGCGCAACCTGCGCCGCAAGCTGGCCGACGCCGGCATGGAAGGCGAACCGATCCGTTCGGTGTACGGCATGGGCTACAGCTACGAACCCTAGCCGGTGGTGCCCGCCGCTGGCCGGCAGCCGCAGAATTCCAGGTGCGCCCATTGAGGTTGCCGGCCAGCGGCCGGCACTACCCGTGCGCAGCTGCGTTACAGTCGAGCACGCTCGACATTACGAACACAACTGCATGGACGACATTCACCCGATCGCGCCGGACAAGCGCGCCGCCATCCTTTCCACCCTGGCCGACACCGAACAGCGCTACGACGTACGCGTGCTGCTGGCCTGCGAGTCGGGTAGCCGTGGCTGGGGCTTTTCCTCGCCGGACAGCGACTACGACGCGCGCTTCATCTACGTGCATCGCCAGCCGTGGTATCTCAGCGTCAACGAGAGCACCGGTCCCGGCGAAGCGCAGCGCGATGTGATCGAACTGCCGATCGACGATGAGCTCGACGTCAGCGGCTGGGACCTGCGCAAGGCACTGCGGCTGGTCTCAAAATCCAATCCGACACTGATCGAATGGCTGCGTTCGCCGATCGTGTACCGGCAGGACGACGCCGCCGTGGCGCAGCTGTGGGAGGCAGCAAAGTCCTTCTATTCGCCGCTGGGCACGTGGTGGCACTACTTCAACATGGCGCGCTCGAACCATCGCGGTTACCTGCGTGGCGAGATGGTACGCACCAAGAAGTACCTGTACGTGCTGCGCCCACTGCTGGCCTGCCAGTGGATCGAGCACGAACAGACACCTCCGCCGATGGCCTTCGAGGATCTGCTGGATCGACTGCTGCCGCACGGCCCGGTGCGTGAAGCCATCGATGCCCTGCTGGTAGTGAAACGCGCCAGTGCCGAGGTCAATGCCGGACCACGCATCGCGGCGATCAGCGATTTCATCGATCGTGAGCTGGCCACCCGGACTGCGCAGGCGCCACAGCTGCCCGCTGGACACGGTGATGCGGCGTGGCTGGATGGGCTGTTCCGGCAGGTGCTGGCCGAGCACGCACCGGCATGAAGAGCCGCAGCTGCTTCCGGTAGTGCCGGCCGCTGGCCGGCAACCGCAGAATTCCAGGTACGCCCATGACGTTGCCGGCCAGCGGCCGGCACTACCACACGGGTATCATCGTCGCGAACGCCCTGATTTCCGGAGACATCGATGAACCCGCTGCGCCCCTTCCGCGACAAGATGCCCGTCCTCGGCGAGCGCGTGTACATCGATCCTGCCTGCACCGTCATCGGTGACGTGGAGCTGGCCGAGGACGTATCGGTGTGGCCGGGCACGGTCATCCGCGGTGATGTCAATCACGTGCGCATCGGCGCGCGCACCAACGTGCAGGATGGCACCATCATCCACGTCAGCCACCACAGCCCCTACAACAAGGCCGGCTACCCGACCCTGATCGGCGAAGGCGTGACCGTCGGCCATGGCTGCATCATCCACGCCTGCACCATCGGTGATTACAGCCTGATCGGCATGGGCGCCTGCATCCTGGATGGCGCCCGTGTGGAACGCCATGGCTTCGTCGGTGCCGGAGCGGTGGTCGGCCCGGGCAAGGTGGTCGGTGAAGGTGAGCTCTGGGTGGGCAACCCGGCCCGCCCGGCGCGCACGCTGAGCGGCAAGGAGATCGAGTCGCTGCACTACTCGGCCGACCACTACGTGCGGCTGAAGGACGAATACCTGGGCTGAACGGCCAACGCCGCCATGCGGCTCTGCTAAAGTCTGGGCCCGACCAGGACCTGTCGAGACCCCCATGCCTGTGGCTGCCTGCCGGAGAGGACTCCGGCGCCCACAACGAAGGCCATCGCACTGATGGCCGCACCGATGCTCGATACCTACCGCGAGGTGGTGACGCCGGAGGGTGTGCCGCTGCAGCTGCCGGCCGCCGGCCCGGTGCCACGGGCGATGGCTTGGCTGATCGATCTGGGCGTGCGCATCGCGGTGCTGGTGCTGATGTCGATTCCGCTGGCACTGCTGGATTCGTTCGGCTCCGGGCTCGGCCTGGTGCTGATGTTCCTGGTCTACTGGGCCTACCCGATCGTCTGCGAAGCGCGGTGGGGCCGCACCCTCGGCAAGCGCGCACTGGGCCTGCGCGTGCTCGCGCGCGATGGCGCGCCGGTGGGCTGGATGGCCGCCATCACCCGCAACCTGCTGCGCACCGTGGACATGCTGCCGTTCGGCTATGCACTGGGCCTGATCAGCAGCCTGTTCGATTCCCACGGCCGCCGCCTCGGCGATCTGGTGGCCGGCACCGTGGTGGTGCATGCACCGGTACTGTACCTGCCGCCGCCACCGACCATCGACAGCGTGCTGGCCCCGCCGCAGCCGCTGCGACCGGAAGAGCAGGCCGCGCTGATGGCCTTCGCCGAGCGCGCGCCACGGCTGTCGGCGGCCCGCCAGCAGGAACTGGCCGGCATCGCCGAACCGCTGACCGGCACCCACGGCCAGGTCGGCGTACTGCGCCTGTATGCCATGGCCAACTGGCTGTTGGGGCGGCGATGAAGCAGGAACAGTTCGTCGCCCGCTACCAGCAGGAATGGCAGGACCTGGAGCACTGGCTGCTGCTGCGTGCTGGTGCTGCGCGCCGCACGCGGCGCAAGGCCAGCGCGCTGGCGGTGGACGACACCGCCTTCCCGCAGCGCTACCGGCGCCTGTGCCAGCAGCTGGCACTGGCCCGCGAGCGCGGCTACAGCCCGCAGCTGGTGCAGCGCCTGCAGCAGTTGATGCAGCAGGGCCACAGCGTGCTGTACCGCACGCCGCCGACGCGCTGGCGCGGTGCACTTGAATTCCTGGTGGCCGACTTCCCGCTGCTGGTGCGCAGCCAGGCGCGCAGCATGTGGGTGGCACTGGCGATGTTCGCGCTGCCGGCGGTGGCCTGCTTCGTGCTGGCGCAGCTCTACCCGGACCTGATCCACATGGTGATGGACAACCGCCAGATCGCCGAGATGGAGCGCATGTACGATCCAGCGGCCGAACGCCTCGGGCGTGACAGCGGCACGGACTGGATGATGTTCGGCCACTACATCCTGAACAACATCAGCATCGCCCTGCGTACCTTCGCCAGTGGCCTGCTGGCCGGCCTGGGCACGCTGCTGGTGCTGCTGTTCAACGGCGTGATCATCGGTTCGGTGGCCGGCCACCTGCAGCACATCGGCCATGGCGATCCGTTCTGGCGCTTCGTCGCAGGCCATGGTGCCTTCGAGCTGACCGCGATCGTGATCGCCGGCGGTGCCGGCCTGCAGCTGGGCATGAAACTGCTGGCCCCCGGCCGGCGCAGCCGCCTGGATGCACTGGTCGAGGGCGGCCGCATCGGGGCCCGGCTGTGCCTGGGCGTGGCGTTCATGCTGCTGGTGGCCGCGTTCATCGAAGCGTTCTGGTCGTCGATTGCCGAAGTGCCGGCGTGGGGCAAGTTCAGCGTGGCCGGCGTGCTGTGGGCCGGCGTGCTGCTGTGGCTGTGGCGCGGCGGGCGCGGAGGCGGCAATGCGCATTGACCACCTGGACGTGGCGCTGCGCGCGCGCAGCGGCTGGGAAGCAATGGAGCTGGGCAGCGCCCTGTCGCGCCGCCACGCACGTGCGGTGTGGGGCAGCTGGCTGCTGGCCAGTGCGCCGCTGTTCGCGATCTTCAACGCGTTGGGCTGGTGGCTGGATGCGTTCGGGTGGGCGTGGCTGGCGATGTGGTGGTGCAAGCCGCTGTTCGAGCGCGCACCGCTGTACGTGCTGTCGCGCGGCATCTTCGGTGAGCCGGTGGGCGCGCTGGCAGCGCTGCGCGCGCAGCGCAGCTGGGGCAATGCAGGCTTCTGGGGCTACCTGGGTTGGCGCCGCTTCAGCGTGCTGCGCAGCCTGTGCCTGCCGGTGAACCTGCTGGAAGGCAACGCGCCGGCCCAGCGCGGTGCACGCCGCCGCGCCGTGGCGGCCGGTGCCGCGGGCGCCGCCGTCGTGCTGACCGTGGCCTGCATGGCCTTTGAAGCGGTGCTGGTGTCCGGTGCGATCGGCGCGGTGTTCATGTTCATGCCACTGGAGCTGATGTCCGAATCATGGCGTGCCGCATGGGACATGATCGGCCAGGACACGCCTGCCTGGGCGCAGCTGGGCTTCAACCTGGCGTGCTGGCTGGCATCGGTGCTGATCGGACCGTTCTATGTCGGCGCCGGCTTCGGCCTGTACTTGAACCGGCGTACGCAGATGGAAGCGTGGGACGTGGAGATCGCCCTGCGCCGCCTGCGCGAGCGGCTGCTGCCGGCAGCATCGACGCTGGTGCTGCTGCTGTGCCTTGCCCTGCCACTGGCCTCCGCGCCAGTGCATGCGCAGGACGCGCAGACAGTCGCTGAGCAGGCCGACGATGCCGAAGAGGACGAGGACAGCGCGGAAGAACCCGCCACTGCGGCCAACGACCCGGCCAATACGCCGGCGATGATCTTCGGTGCGGCGCCGGTGGACACCGCCGGTTTCCGCCAGGCGGTGAACCGCGCCTATGAAGATCCGCTGCAGCGCCCGACCCGCCAGGTCACGCGCTGGAAGCCGATCGAACAGGCCGAGGAAAAAAAGAAGGAAGACAAGGCGCTGCAGAGCGACGGCAGCGACAAGGGCGAGCGCAGCAACCGCAAGGCCGGCATTGCCTGGCTGGCGCGCCTGGCCGAGTGGGGCCTGTGGGGCCTGCTGGGCGTCCTGCTGCTGGTGCTGTTGTTGACCGCTCGTCTGTGGCTGCCGTGGCTGCGCGGCAGTGGCCGGCGCAAGGCCGACGCTGCACCGCCGGTGGTGGAGGAACAGGTGGAGCTGCCGGTCGTGCTGCCGCCGGACGTGGCCACCCAGGCCGGCCTGCTGTGGGACCAGGGCCGGCCGCGTCAGGCGCTGGCCCTGCTGTACCGCGCCAGCGTGCGCACGGTGGGCGAGCGCAGCGGCATCGCGCTTCCGCCCGGTGCCACCGAAGCGCAATGCCTGCGCGCGTCGCGGCGCATGCCCGATGCCACCGACCGCGAGCTGTTCGCGCGCATCGTGCGCATGTGGCAGTACGCCGCCTACGGTGGCCGCCTGCCCAGCCGCGCCGATTTCGATACATTGGCCGACACCCTGCGCCAGCAGTACCGGTGGCTGGCATGAGCCCGCGCCTGTTCTGGTCGCTGCTGCTGGGCGCGTTGGTGCTGTTCGGCGTGCCGCTGACGATCCTTTACCTGCGCACGCACGAACGCGTGACCGAAACCGTACAGCTGCCGCCGCAGGGCGAGGCCGGTTACAACCCGCTGTACGTGCTTGGCCAGGCCCTGCGTGCCGATGGCATCGACGTGCACTCGCGGCCGCGGCTGGACCTGCAGCAGATGGCGCTGGGTCCGCGCGATACGGTGGTGCTGCTGCAGGACAGCAGCGAACTGCCGGTACCGGCGGCCAGGGCCCTGCTGGCCTGGGTCGATGGGGGTGGCCATCTGCTGGTGCGTACGCCGCCGCCCGCCGAGGACGACGCCAGCAGTACGCAGGGACCGCTGCTGGACCAGCTGGGCGTGGACAGCCTGTACCAGCAGAGCGACTGCCAGCCGTTCCACGTCATCGACGATCCCAGCCATGTGGAGTTCTGCGGTGGTCGCCGCTTCACGCTGGGCTTTGCAGCCCGTACACGAGCCGAACGGCGTTGGGGCAACGAGCGCAACCTGGTGTTCGCGCGACTGCGCCACGGGCAGGGCAAGGTGAGCGTGCTGGCCGACATGGAATTCATGCGCGGCGAGGTGGATTCGCCGGCGGCACGCCTGGCGTCGGCCGCGGGCAAGGCCAGTGATGGCCTGCACGATCTCTCGCACCGCGACCTGACCCGTTATCTGCTCGATCCGAACTACGGCAAGGGCACTTTCTGGCTGGTCTACGCCAGCCGCCCGCCGTCGCTGTGGGCGCGCCTGTTCTACCACGGCTGGCCGCTGTGGGCGCCGCTGCTGCTGGCCCTGCTGGGCTGGCTGTGGGGCCGTTCGCAACGCTTCGGCAGCCGCCTGCCGTCGCCGGTGCTGGAACGCCGCTCGCTGCTGGAACACGTGCGTGCCAGCGGCGAGCTGCTGCTGCGCTTCGGCCACGGCGCGCGCCTGTATGACGCCGTGCTCGCCCTGTTCCTGCATCGCCTGCGCCTGCGCGCGCCGGTGGCTGCCGCACTGGAGGGCGTCCCCCGCGAACAGGCCATTGCCGAACTGCTGAAGTGGCCGCAAGGCCGCGTTGCCAGCGCGCTCACGCCCCCTCCGCCGCACGATTCCTCCGCCCTGCGCGAGCGCATCCGCTTGCTGCTCCAGATGAGATCCCTGCTATGACCGAAGTTCCCGAGCTGCCGGCGGCCGCCAATGCCCGCCTGATCGAACGCGTCGATGCCATCCGCGATGCCGTCGGCCACGCCTTCATTGGCCAGGCCGAGGTGCTGGACCAGATCCTGGTGGCGCTGCTGGCCGGTGGCCACGTGCTGATCGAGGGCGTTCCCGGGCTGGGCAAGACCCTGCTGGTGCGTGCGCTCGCGCAGGCGCTGGAGCTGGATTACGGCCGCGTGCAGTTCACCCCTGACCTGATGCCCAGCGACGTCAGTGGCCACGCGGTGTACGACCCGAAGAGCGAGAGCTTCAGGATCCGCCGTGGCCCGGTGTTCACCAACCTGCTGTTGGCCGACGAGATCAACCGTGCGCCGGCCAAGACCCAGTCGGCACTGCTGGAAGTGATGCAGGAAGGCCAGGTGACCATCGAAGGCAAGGCGTTCACCCTGGCGCCGCCGTTCATGGCGCTTGCCACGCAGAACCCGCTGGAGCAGGAAGGCACCTACCCGCTGCCAGAGGCACAGCTGGACCGCTTCCTGCTGAAGGTGCTGATCGACTACCCGCAGCTGGAGGACGAGAAGCGCATGGTGACCGCGATCACCAGTGGCCGTGCCGCCAGCGATTTCGACCTGAGCCAGGTGCCGCGTGTATTGGGGGCTGGCGAGCTGCTGGAACTGCAGCGTGCGACCGCGGCGATCACCGTCGATGACGAAGTGATCGACTACGCGGTGCGGATTGTGGCGGCCACGAGGCAGTGGCCGGGCATCGCGGTCGGCGCTGGCCCGCGCGGCAGCATCGCGCTGGTGCGCGCCTCGCGCGCGCAGGCGGTGCTGGCCGGCCGTGACTTCGTCACGCCGGACGACGTGCGCGACATTGCTCGCCCGGCACTGCGCCACCGCATCGCGCTGGCCCCGGAACTGCAGATCGAGGGCCAGGACGCCGACGATGTGCTGGGCGCACTGCTGGCCAAGGTAGAAGCACCGCGCCGATGAGGCCGGCCCCGCTGCTGCTGGCGCTGCTGCTGGCCTGGGCCGCCCTGGGCGGCCTGGTGCTGGGCGGGTTGCTGCCGCGCTGGAGCTGGGCGCTGGCCGCCGTGGCCATCGCGCTGCCAGCGCTGTTCGACCTGTGGCGGCAGTCGCGGCGTCCGTCGCCGCAGGTACAGCGCGAACTGCCCGAAGCGCTGGCGCTGGGCGTGCGCCGCGAAGCGGCGCTCCGGCTGCAGGCCGAGCAAGCGATGACGGTGCAGGTGTTCGACCTGGTCCCCGGCGGCTGGCCGCTGGAATCGCTGCCACAGCGCGCGCGCCTGCGGGTCGGTAGCGCCTCCACGCTGCACTATCACCTGCAGCCGCTGCAGCGCGGGCACTTCCGCTTCGAAGGCGTGCACCTGCGCATGCGCTCGCCGTGGCGCCTGTGGTGGCAGCAACGCACGCTGCCGCCCGTACTGGACGTGCGGGTCTATCCGAACTTCGTCCCGCTCACCCGCTTCGCATTGTTCAGTGCCGACCAGGCCTCGCGGCTGGTCGGTGCACACGTGAAGCGCCGCCGTGGTGAAGGCACCGACTTCCACCAGATGCGCGAGTACCGCGTCGGCGACAGCCTGCGCCAGCTGGACTGGAAGGCCACCGCGCGTGCGCGCAAGCTGATCTCGCGCGAATACCAGGACGAGAAGAACCAGCAGTTGCTGCTGATGCTCGACAGCGGCCGGCGCATGCTGGCCAGCGAAGGCGGGCTCTCGCACTTCGACCATGCCTTGAATGCCTCGCTGGTGGTGGCCTACCTGGCGCTGCGCCAGGGCGATGCCGCCGGCCTGTTCGCTGCCGGTGGCGAACGCCGCTGGGTCGCGCCGCAGCGTGGCATGGGCACAGTCGAGCACCTGCTGCGCGCCAGCTACGACCTGCAGCCGCGCGCGGTGGCCACTGATTACCTGGCCGCTGCCACCGAGGTGTCGCTGCGCCAGCGCCGGCGAGCACTGGTGATGCTGGTCAGCAACGTGCGCGACGAGGACATCGAAGACCTGCTGGCGGCGGTGCGCCTGCTGCAACGGCGCCACCTGGTGTGCGTGGCCAGCCTGCGCGAGCGCGAGCTGGACGGCGTGCTGGAGGGCGAAGTGCAGACACTGGAAGACGCCACCCAGGCCGGTGCCGCCGCGCTGTACCTGCAGCAGCGCGCGAAGGCGCACGAAGCACTGCGCAGCGAGAAGGTGATGGTGCTGGACATCACCGCCGACGCCCTGCCCGGCGCGCTGGTGGAGCGCTACCTGGCGGTGAAGCGCGAAGGGCTGCTCTGAGCCGAGCGTGGGCTCGGCTCTACACGAATCGGGTTGTCCGTAGCGCCGAGCCCATGCTCGGCTGCCGGCCAGCGGCCGGCACTACCTACCCCTGCAGCAAGCGCCGCTGCAACCGCTCCACCGCACGCTGCAGCAGCACTCGGTTGCGGGCCAGCTTCATCCACTGCGGCAGGCGCGAAAACATGGATCCATTGTGTACAGCGCCGCGCTCGCGCAGCGCCGATACCGCATAGTCATGCAATGCCTGAAGGTGCTCGGCGTTGTAGGCCCAGAGCAAGCCTGCGCGGGTCGGTTCGACCAAGCGCAACGGCAGTCCGAAATGCGGATCTGCAGCCTCTGCTTCACGCAGCGGGGAAGCCGTGACCGAAACATCACTGGTTCGTCCGCACTGCTCACAGCGAGCAGGAAAAGTGGTCGGTGCGGGTACACCCGATGCAATGTGCCGATTGACGCACAGCCATTGATGCCCGCAGTAGCCGCACGGCCGATGTCCCTGCAGGCGCATCGCACCGACCCAGTCCGTGCCATCCAGGGACGCACTGCAACCGGTGCAGCGGAACCGCGCTGACGTCCTGCAGCAAGTCTTGCTGGTAACCACCCAGCCCGGCGTATCGCAACGATGGCAGCGCACGGCGACCCGGTCGGAGAACGACCGAAGACCACGACCATCATCAAAATGTCGCCCTGCCACCGGCGTCGCTCGTCCTCGTCGTCCTTGGGGGCGCCGCACCGTCATCAGACGTAGATCCGCGTTGGCGCCTCGTCGACGATCGCGTGCGGCACGAAGCGCGCACTGTCGCGGGTGATCGCGCTGTCGTCCTCGCGGATGCCGATGCCGCAGGCGTGGTCACCCACCACCCAGCTGCCGATCAGCGGGTAGCCGCCTTCGAAGCGGGTGAGCGGGTGGGCGCGCTGGATGATCGCCGGGCCGTCGTAGGGACCGTCGCTGCGCTGGGTGCTGCCATCGGCCAGGTGCATCTCGATATTGGCACCCTCGCGCGAGAACAGCGGCTTGCGCACCCAGCCCGACGCCAGCGCGCTGCCGTCGTCGAAATGCGCTTCCAGCAGGTTCGGATGGCCCACGTTGCGTTGCCACAGCAGCGGCAGGATGCCCTTGTTGCTCAGCACCGCCTTCCAGGCCGGCTCCAGCAGCTGCACGCCCGAAGCGGGCAGCGCGCGGCCGAATTCCTCGGCCATCAGGTCTTCCAGCGGATACAGCTTGAACAGCGTGCCGATCACCGAATCATCCAGCGCGGTGAAGCGGCCATCCTCGGACAGGCCGATGTCCTCGATCGCGATGGCCTGGCCATGCAGGCCGGCCTGCGACGCGCAGTCGCGCAGGTACTCGACCGTGCCACGGTCTTCTTCCGAGCTTCCCACCGCGCTGAAGTACAGCGGTGGCGGCAGCTGCGTGGCCAGTTCGCCGAAGCGCTCGACCAGCGCCTCATGGATCGCATTGAACTGGTCGGCATGCTGCGGCAGGCGGCCGGCGTTGCGCTGGTCTTCCAGCCACTGCCACTGGAAGAAGCTGGCCTCGAACAGCGAGGTCGGCGTATCGTAGTTCAGCTCGTACAGTTTGGCCGGGCCGGTGCCGTCGTAGGCCAGGTCCAGGCGGCCGTAAAGGTGCGGCTGGCGCTGGCGCCAGCTGTCGGCGATCCAGTCGCGGTAATGCGACGGAATCGCCAGCTGGTCCATCAACCGCTCGCTGCCGATGACATCACCGACCAGGTCCAGCGCCATCTGGTGCAGCTCGGCACTGGGGTCTTCGATGTCCTGTTCGATCTGGCGCAGGGTGAACGCGTAGTACGCGCTTTCATCCCAGTAGGGCTGGCCATCGATGGTATGGAAACGGAAACCCGCTTCCTCCGCGCGTGCCCGCCACTGGGCACGCTCGGCAATCCGGATGCGCTGCATGGACCGGTCAGCCGCCGTAGCTGCCGCTGGTGCTGCGACGTGCGCTGGTGTTGCCAAAGCCACCACGGCTGGCAGTGACCGCACGGTTCGGCTCGCTGGTGACCGGCGTCAGGCCGGCCTTGCCGGCACCGATGCCGCTGGCGGTGTTCAGGCCACCGGTGCCGCCCGGTGCCGGGCGCGCCCAGCCCGCGTTCTTGTCCTGGTAGGCCGGCGACGCCGCCGGCGCCTGCGGGGCGAGGCCACCGCGGTTGCTCAGCATCTGCGACATGAAGAAGCCCATCATCATCGGGCCGATGAACGAGGTGCCGGCCGAGGTGTGCTGCTGCACGCACTGCTCCGGCTTGTAATCCTTCTCGCAGGCTTCCTTGCTGGCGTACTTCGGCGCCGCATCGGCGGCCTGCTTCTGCGCTTCGGCGAAGGCATTGCGGCACGACGACGGGTCACCGGTGGCCTCGGTGCAGGCCTCGACCGAGGTGTACAGGCCTTCCTTCACCTTCACTTCCGGCTCCTTCTGGCAGGCGGTGAACAGCAGCGGCGCGGCGCTCATCAGCAGCAGCGCGGTGGTGCGGGAACGTTTCATGGCCTCATGCCCTGTCGACGGATCAATGCCCCAATGATGCCAAATCCGGGCGAGCAACCGGAATCGGCAAAGTGCGAAAGATGAACGGCCTTTCATTTTCGTCGGCATTGGGGTCAGAGCCCATCGCGCTGCGGTGGGATCCGACCCCGGGCGGCACACCGCACTGGTAGGTGCCAACCTTGGTTGGCACACACCCCGCGGCGCCCCGCTACGCCCGGCGCGCGCAGCCAAGTCTCCGGCAAGAAGCCCCCTTGTTGTTCAAAGGGGCGCGCCGCAGGCGCGGGGATAAGGGGAAATGCGCGGACCACCAAGCCGCTGCAAGCGGTGAAGGTGGTTGCAGCAGCAACCGAAAAAATTGGCCATGATCGGGCGACCCCCACGTCGTACGGCCCGCCCGTTCCGCCCGCCATGCCCGAATACCGTTCCCGCACCTCCACCGCCGGCCGCAACATGGCCGGCGCCCGCGCCCTGTGGCGTGCCACCGGCATGAAGGACGGCGACTTCCACAAGCCGATCATCGCCATCGCCAACTCCTTCACCCAGTTCGTGCCCGGCCACGTGCACCTGAAGGACCTCGGCCAGCTGGTCGCGCGCGAAATCGAACAGGTCGGTGGCGTCGCCAAGGAATTCAACACCATCGCCGTGGACGACGGCATCGCGATGGGCCACGACGGCATGCTGTACTCGCTGCCCAGCCGCGAGATCATCGCCGACGCCGTGGAGTACATGGTCAACGCGCACTGCGCCGACGCACTGGTGTGCATCAGCAACTGCGACAAGATCACCCCCGGCATGCTGATGGCCGCGCTGCGCCTGGACATCCCGGTGGTGTTCGTCTCCGGCGGGCCGATGGAAGCGGGCAAGACCAAGCTGTCCGAGCACAAGCTGGACCTGGTCGACGCGATGGTGGTGGCCGCCGATGACAGCGCCTCCGACGAGAAGGTCGCGGCCTTTGAACGCAGCGCCTGCCCCACCTGCGGCTCCTGCTCGGGCATGTTCACCGCCAACTCGATGAACTGCCTGACCGAAGCGCTGGGCCTGTCGCTGCCCGGCAACGGCACCACGCTGGCCACCCATGCCGACCGCGAGGCGCTGTTCCGCCGCGCCGGCCGCCTGATCGTCGAGCTCTGCCATCGCTGGTACGGCGGCGAAGACCCGAGCGCGCTGCCGCGCGGGATCGCCACCCAGGCCGCGTTCGCCAACGCGATGACCCTGGACATCGCCATGGGCGGCTCCACCAACACCATCCTGCATCTGCTGGCCGCAGCGCAGGAAGCGGAGGTCGACTTCGACCTGACCCACATCGACGCGCTGTCGCGACGCGTCCCGCAGCTGTGCAAGGTGGCGCCGAACACACCGAAGTACCACATCGAGGACGTGCACCGCGCCGGCGGCGTGTTCGGCATCCTCGGTGAGCTGGATCGCGCCGGCCTGCTCGATACCACAGTGCCGACCGTGCACAGCGCCAGCCTGGCCGAAGCGCTGGAACGCTGGGACGTGGTGCGCAGTGACAACGACACCCTGCATACCTTCTTCAAGGCCGGTCCGGCCGGCATCCCCACGCAGGAGGCCTTCAGCCAGGCCACGCGCTGGCCCGCGCTGGACCTGGACCGCGCCGAGGGCTGCATCCGCTCGCTGCAGAATGCGTACTCACTGGAAGGCGGCCTCGCCGTGCTGCGCGGCAACCTGGCCGTCGATGGCTGCGTGGTGAAGACCGCCGGCGTGGACGAATCGATCCACGTGTTCGAAGGCCCCGCGCGCGTCTATGAAAGCCAGGACGCCGCCGTCGCCGGCATCCTCGCCGACGAGGTGCAGCCGGGTGAGGTAGTGGTGATCCGCTACGAAGGGCCGAAGGGCGGCCCGGGCATGCAGGAGATGCTGTACCCGACCAGCTACCTGAAGTCGAAGGGACTGGGCAAGCAGTGCGCGCTGCTCACCGATGGCCGCTTCTCCGGTGGCACCTCGGGGCTGTCGATCGGCCACGTTTCGCCGGAAGCGGCCAGTGGCGGCGCGATCGGCCTGGTGGAAGACGGCGACCGCATCCGCATCGACATCCCGGCCCGCCGCATCGACCTGCTGCTGGATGAGGCCACGCTGGCCCAGCGCCGCGCCGACGCCGATGCGAGCGGCTGGAAGCCACGCGCGCCGCGCCCGCGCAAGGTCACCAGCGCGTTGAAGGCCTACGCCCTGCTCGCCACCAGCGCCGACAAGGGTGCCGTACGCAACACCGCCCTGCTCGGCGATTGATCCCGATCCGGTAGTGCCGGCCGCTGGCCGGCATCTGTGAAAAAGGGGACGGAGGGGATTAAGTCGTTTGCGCCTGAAACGACTTAATCCCCTCCGTCCCTTTTTTCAGCCGATCACGCGCTTGAACGGCGGCAGCGCGTCGATGATGCGCTTGCCGTAGCGGCGGGTCAGCAGCCGCGAATCGAGGATGATCACGCGGCCGGTGTCGGTGGAGGTGCGGATCAGGCGGCCGGCGAACTGGGTCAGCGTGCGCAGCGCGTGCGGGATGGCGATCAGGTTGAAGGCATTCAGCCCACGCCCTTCGAACCACTCGCTGAGGGTCGCGGTCTGCGGGTCGGTCGGCACCGCGAACGGCACCTGGGTGATCACCACCGTGGTGCAGGCTTCGCCGGGCAGGTCGAGGCCTTCACCGAACGAATTCAGCCCGAACAGCACCGAGCCTTCGCCTGCCTCAACACGCCGCAGGTGTTCCTCGATCAGGCGGGTCTTGGACATCTCGCCCTGCACCAGCACCTGCTTGCGCCGCGCGGCCGGCATCAGGCCGGCCACCTTCTCCATCTTCCAGCGCGAGGTGAACAGCACCATCGAGCCCTTGGCCCAGTCCAGCTCGGTGTCGAGATAGCGCGCCACTTCGCGCGGATGGCCTTCGCGGTCGTCCGGCGTGACCGGGAATTTCGGCACGATCAGCTCGGCCTGGTTGGGCAGGTCGAACGGCGAGGACAGCGAGACCATCTCGGCGTCTTCGGGGATGCCGTTGTCGATCGCCAGCGACTGGAAATCGCCACCACCGGTCAACGTCGCCGAGGTCATCACCACCGAGTCCACTTCATCCCACAGCAGCTTGCGCAGCACGTGCGCGGCCGACACCGGCGAGCCGTGCAGCACCAGGTCGCCATCGCGGGTGGCGGTGACCCAGCGCGCCATCGGCGGCGCGCCGTCCTTGTCCTCGCGGCGCCAGGCCTGCCACAGGTTGTACTGCTGCTCGATCATCTCCAGCGCCATGCCCAGGTTGCGCTGCAGGCGCTCGCGCGCGGCATCGTCCGGCTTGCCCTTGGCCACCTGTGCGGTGGCCGCATGCGCCCAGTTGTAGAGGCTGCGGGTATCGTCGGCCAGCGCCTCGATCGGCTCGCGCCAGGCCTCGGGCAGGCGCCCGTTGGCCGCGCGCCACATCGGCTCTTCGTCCGCCGGCGCCGGCATCCACACCCGCTCGACGTGGTCACGGAACGCGCGCAGCTGCTTGGCGACGTTGCTGGCGACTTCGATCGCTTCGTTCGGCAGCAGGTTGCCGAGGCGGTCCTTGTCGACCGCGCGGTAGGCGCCGGCGATCAGGGTCTGCAGGCGCCCGGTACGCTTGGCCATCTCGTCCAGCGCCAGGCTGGCCGCACCCTGGTCGATGGCCACGTTGCCGATGTGATGGCCTTCGTCCAGCACCAGCAGCATGTCCGACGGCGCCGCAATCAACGGCTGGCCGTTGTCGCTGTCACCGATCGACAACGCCGACAGCAGCAGCGCGTGGTTGGTGACCACGATCTGCGCATCGCGCACGGTATTGCGCGAACGCAGCACCGCGCACTGCGCCGAATACGCACAACGGCGCCCGGCGCAGCCCGAAGCCGGCGTGGTGATGCGGCTGCGCAGGCCGGGGCTGATGGTCTCCGGCGCATTGTCGATATCGCCGTCCCAGCTGCCGCCGGTAAAGGCGTCGGTCAGGCGCTTGGCGATGTCCATCTCGATCGGCGCCAGCGGCCGGTCGAACAGTGGCGCGTCGTCCTCGAACATGCCGCCCTGCGAGCCCTCGCCCTGCGCCTCGGCGGCATTGCGCGTGCACAGGTAGCGGGTGCGTCCCTTGGCCAGCGCCACGGTCGCTTCCAGGCCGGTGGCCTTGAGGAAATTGGGAATGTCGCGCTCGACCAGCTGCGATTGCAGCGCCACGGTGCCGGTGCTGATCACCAGCTTCTTCCTGGTGGCCAGCGCAATGGGTACGCCCGCGGTGAGGTAACCCAGGCTCTTGCCGACGCCGGTGGGCGCCTCGACCACGCCAACGCCACCGCTTTTCGACAGCGCGCGCGACACCACGCCGATCATCTGGCTCTGCGAGCGGCGGGTGGAGAAGCCGGGGGTATTGGCCTGCAGCGTCGTGTACGCCTTGCGGATCGCGTCCTTCAAGGTGTCATCGAGCGTGCGCGGAGCGGCGACGGTTTCGGTCACGCCGGGAATTACCGTGGCTGGATCGGGCCGGTCATTGTCGCATGGCCGGCCATGTCCGCCGCCGCTGGCTGCCTGAACGGGGCAGCGGCGACGCCCGGCGGCTGGATGAACACACCGTACGCTGCTGGCGACGGCCCTGGGCCGTCACCGGGGTGTCACTGCACCGCGTTGCCGCGCAGCCGCAGCAGGCGCACCAGCGCCCACACCAGCAGCACCACGCCGATGGCCTCGACCATCGCCAGCGCGAAGTGCAGCACGCCGAAGATGGCGCTCATGCCCGAGATGGCGCTGAAGTTGCCACTGCTGACCAGCCACATCGGCAGGAGGCCCGCGGCCAGGCCGCCCAGGCTGGACAACAGCAACAGCAGCAGGCCGACCAGCGCGCCGGTGCGGGTGGCATCGCGCGGTGCACCGACCACCCAGACCAGGCCGACGCACAGCGCGATCAGCACCGGCAGGCGCACACCGACCATGCTCAGCACGGTCACCATCAGGGTCGTGCCGTCCATCGATCAGTCCTCGCCGGCCAACACAGCCGGGCCCTGGCGCAGCGCCTGGTAGACCTCGTCGGTCTGCGGGCGTACGCCGTGCCACTGCAGGAAGCTCTCGGCAGCCTGCTCGACCAGCATGCCCAGGCCGTCGACGGTGTTACGGCACTGCGCCGCACGGGCCCAGGCCAGGAAGGCAATGGCGGCCTCGCCGTAGTTCAGGTCGACGGCCGTGGTCATCGAATTGACCAGCGACAGCGGCAGCTTGAACTCGACGTCGCGGTCGCGGCCGGCCGAGGTGGCATTGACGATCAGTTCGAAGTCGCCCAGCTCGCGCAGGTCTTCCCAGTAGCGGCTGATCGCGCGGCCCGGCTCGCCCATCGCGTCGATCAGTTCATCGGCGCGCTCCGGTGTGCGGTTCACCACCACCAGTTCGGTGATGCCGGCATCCAGCAGCGCCGGGGCGACGCTGCGCGCCGAGCCACCGGCGCCGATCATCAGCACGCGGCGGCCACGCAGGTCCAGGCCATGGCGGTCGGTCAGGTCGCGCACCAGGCCGATGCCATCGGTGGTGTCGCCGTGCCAGCGGTCGCCCTTGCGCAGCAGCGTGTTGACCGATCCGGCGCGGCGCGCCCGTGCGGTCAGCGTGGTGCATGCCGAGAACGCGGTTTCCTTGTGCGGCAGGGTGACGTTGGCACCGACGCCGCCCTCGGCAGCGAAGGCCTCCAGGCCGGCCAGGAACGCCTCCGGGGCCAGGTCGATCGCGCGATAGTCGATGGCGATGCCTTCCTGGCGACCGAACGTCGCGTGGATCTGCGGCGACTTCGAGTGGGCAACGGGGTGTCCGAAGACGGCGTAACGGTCGGTCATGGAATCCTCAAGCTGGCTAGACTGATGCTCTTTCGTGCACGGAACCGGATGATGCGCATCACCCCGCCCCTGCTGGTGCTCGCCGCCAGTCTACTCTCTGCCCCCGTGGCGATGGCGTTGAACGAGTACGGCATCGAAGGCATGGGCGTGGTCTCGACCCGCGCCGACGAGGGCCGCGCCACGATCAGCGCCGATGGCCAGCGCATCGTCTTCGCCCGCCGCGGCGAAACCGGCTGGAGCCTGTGGGAGGCACGCGCGGTCGACGGTCGCTGGCAGCAGGCACAGGTACTGCCGGTAGGCGTGGCCGGTGGAGCCCGCGATCCCTACTTCAGCCGTGACGGCCGCTGGCTGCTGTTCGCGGCCGGTCGCGAGGGCGCGCTGGCGCTGTACCGTGCTGCGCTGGCCACCGATGGCCGGCTGGGCCCGGCGCAGCCGCTGGCTGGTGACGGCGGGCGCCGGGAAGAGCGCGGGCCGGCCCTGAGCGCGGATGGCAAGCAGCTGTTGTTTGCCCGCCAGCAAGGCCATGGCGCCGGCTGGGACCTGTTCGTAGCGACGCTGGATGCGCAGGGCGTGCGTGGCCCGGCCACCGCACTGAGCGCGTTGAACAGCGCCGACGACGAGACCGACGGCGACTGGCTGGGCCATGACGGCGCCGTGGTGTTCAGCCGCGGCCACGGCAGTACCGCGCAGGTCTGGAGCAGCGGCTGTGCGTGGAGCGGTGTGGCGCTGCAGCCGCTGGGGCTGTCGTTCAACCAGGCCGGCGGCTGGACCGGCGCGCCGGTGATCGACAACGCCAAGCCCGGCGAGATGCTGGTGGCCAGCAGCGCGGCGAAGGCGCCGCGCGCCGGTGGCGTGGACGTGTACCGGTTGGCGGTGCCGAGGGTGGCGGCGGTGGCCGGGTGCGTGCGGTAGATCCACGCCATGCGTGGATGGCGCCCGCGAAGGGGTCAGAGCCCTTTCCTGCGGAAAGGGATCCGACCCCGGGGATTGCCCGTCAGCGCGACAGCACCTTGGCGCGCAACTGCTCGTACTCCATCTCGCTCAGCTGGCCGTTGTCCTTGCGCTGGTTCAACGCGGCCAGCTCGGCCTGCACGCTATCCGGCAGGGCCTGCTCACGGGCCACGTGGCGGGCGGCGGAAAGCTGCTCCGGCGGGCGCTTGCCAGCCCGCCAGGCAGCGATGAAGACACCGACGATGATGGCACCGAACACCAGCGTACCGGTGCCCCAGATCAGCCATTGCATCCATCCCAGTTCGGGTCCCATCGCGCAGTCCTCCGTCTATCGTGGCGCTATTGTCAGCGCTCGCGCAGCCATCGCGCCACCTGCGGCGCGAAATAGGTCAGCACGCCATCGGCACCGGCCCGCTTGAAGCCCAGCAGCGACTCCAGCACGCAGGCACGCTCGTCCAGCCAGCCGTTGGCGAAGGCGGCCTTCATCATCGCGTACTCGCCACTGACCTGGTAGGCGAAGGTCGGCACGCCGAACGTCTCCTTCACCCGGCGCACCAGGTCCAGGTACGGCATGCCCGGCTTGACCATCACCATGTCGGCGCCCTCTTCCAGGTCCAGCGCGATCTCGCGCAGGGCCTCGTCACCGTTGGCCGGGTCCATCTGGTAGGTCTTCTTGTCGGCCTTGCCGAGGCTGGACGCGCTGCCCACCGCATCACGGAACGGGCCGTAGAACGCCGAAGCGTACTTGGCCGAGTAGGCCATGATGCGCACGTTGATGTGGTTGTCGGCATCCAGCGCACGGCGGATCGCGCCGATGCGGCCGTCCATCATGTCCGACGGCGAGACGATGTCCACACCGGCCTCGGCGTGCGACACCGACTGCTTGACCAGCGCTTCCACGGTGATGTCGTTCAGCACATAGCCCTTGTCGTCGATGATGCCGTCCTGGCCGTGGGTGGTGTACGGGTCCAGCGCCACGTCGGTCATCACGCCCAGCTCCGGGAAGCGCGACTTCAATGCGCGGATCGCACGCTGCGCCAGGCCGTCCTCGGCCCACGCCGCCGACGCGTCCAGCGACTTCAGCGACGGGTCGATCACCGGGAACAGGTCGATCACCGGAATGCCCAGCTCCAGCGCCTCTTCGGCCACCTTCAGCAGCTCTTCGATCGACAGCCGCTCCACGCCCGGCATCGACGGCACTGCGGTGCGGCCCGCCAGTTCGTGCACGAACACCGGGTAGATCAGGTCGTCGGTGGTCAGCGTGTTCTCGCGCATCAGGCGGCGCGAGAACTCGTCGTGGCGCATGCGGCGCGGGCGGTAAAGCGGATGGGACATGGCAGGCTCCGAGGAGTGGCTATTGCAACAGGTAACCCTGCGGCAGCAGGGGTTCGGGCAAGGGGCGTTCGCCGAGCGCGTCGAGCTGGTCGATCTCGATCATGCGCACCAGCGCGTCCAGCGGCAGGTCGTTCGGCTCCAGGCCGAACGGGTCTTCCATTTCTTCGCCCAGCTGGTCCAGGCCGAAGAAGGCGTAGGCCAGCACCGCCGACAGCACCGGCGTACCCCAGCCCAGCGAACTGGCCAGGCCGAACGGCAGCAGCACGCAGAACATCCACGCGCAGCGATGCAGCAGCAGGGTGTAGGCGAACGGCAGCGGCGTGGTGAGGATGCGCTCGCAGCCGGCCTGGATCGACGACATCGCGTGCAGGCGCTCCTCCAGCTGGGTGTAGAGGATCGGATCGAGCTCGCCGGCGCGCAGCGCCTGGGCCAGCTCGGCAGCGATCATCGACAGCAATGCATCCGGCACGTTCTCGCGCTGGCCCAGCTGCTCGCGTTGCGGCTTGTCCAGCCATGGCAAGGCGGCCAGGGCCACGATGCGCCCACGCAGGCGCGCGGCCAACGCATGGGCGAACGCGGTGGTGAGGTACGCGATGCGGCGACGGCGGCCGGCGTCATCGGCCAGCAGCAGGTGCACCTGGCGGGCCAGCGAACGCGATTCGTAGACCAGCTGGCCCCACAGCTTGCGGCCTTCCCACCAGCGGTCATAGCAGGCGCTGTTGCGGAAGCTGAGGAAGATCGACAGGACCAGGCCGAGCAGGGTGAACGGCGTGACCGACACGCGTTCGATGCCGGTCGGCGGGGCCAGTTCCACCACGGCCGCCACGGCAATGGACAGGATCAGGATGGCCAGCACCTTCGGCGCGATCGCTTTGACGATCGAGCCGCGCAGGATATACAGCAGTTGCCAGCCGTGGGGACGGGGTCGGATGATCATCGGGCAGCCGCGCCAGGCGCGGAATCACAGGCACGCGGGGGGCTCGCGCAGCCGCTCATTGTACGCCCCTGCCCGGCCGGCAGCCGTGTACCTGCGACGCCCTGTCGCACCCGGCGCCGGGACTCAGATCACGCCGCCGCCCAGACCCAGGCGCAGGATGCCGACCACCACCACGATGCCGTTCAGCACCAGTCCGGCCCAGGCCCGGCCGCGCTTGGTCGGGTGGGTAAACAGGATGCCCAGCGCGGCGATCACCGCGCCGACGGCGGCGAATGGGATCAGGAACCAGTTGCCCCAGCCAAGCAGCGGAATCAGCGCCAGGATCATCCACAACAGCGCCAGTACGCCCCACAACAGACTGATCACGCCCATTCCGCTCTCCCGCAGTTGGTTCGGTCTGTCCACCATAGTCGTTCCCGCAGTCGCCGCCTACTGCCGTTGGCGGGGCTGTCACCAGGCGCGTGCTAGCGTGCTGCCGTGGGTGCCCTGGCCCGGGTGTTGGCGCCGATTCAGAGTGGCCCGCCGATGATCGCAACCAGTCCTACAGGGGTCGTGCCATGAACATCCGTTGGGCCGCGCTGGCGGCCATCCTGCTGGTCGCCGCCGGTTGTGCCAGCACCTCCAAGGTCATGCTGGGGCGCGCCCGCGCGCCGATCGATCCGGCACTGGTGCAGATCTATTCCACGCCACCGGCCGGCTCGCAGGAAATCGCCCAGCTGGAATCGGCATCTGCCGTGGGCTTCGGCACGCAGGGCCAGACCGATGCCGCGGTGGCACGCCTGAAGCGTGAAGCGGCGGCACTGGGCGCCAATGGCGTGGTGCTGATGGGCGTGGGCAGCAGCGGTTCGCCGGTCGGCATGTCGGTGGGTGCCGGCACCTTCGGCTCGCATGTGGGTGGTGGCGTCGGCATCGGTATTCCGACCACGCAGAAGCGCGCCGCCGGCGTGGCGATCTGGGTACCCAATCCGGAACCGCCGGCACGGTTGCCGACCCAGGTGATCACGCCGCAACCGCAGCGGTGACCGACGCGGACAACCGCAGGTAGTGCCGGCCGCTGGCCGGCAACCTCAGGAATGCTTCCTGCCCCAAGGGAATGCCGGCCAGCGGCCGGCACTACCCCCTGCACAACCAACGCATAGCTCTGGTGGGCGCCAACCTTGGTTGGCACGGGCCCGCAGCGCCGACCAAGGCCGGCATCTACCGACACCGTTTGCCGGCCAGCGGCCGGCACTACCGGATGGCGTTCAGCGCTTGTACTTCGGCACGAATACCTTGTTCACCGCATCGGCCAGCTGGTCCGGCGGCAGCAGGCCCTGGTCGAGCAGGAAGTTGTTGAACGCCAGGCGGTCGAACTTCGCACCCAGTGCCAGCTCGGTCTGCATGCGCAGTTCGAGGATGCGGGTGTAGCCATAGAAGTAGCTGCCCGCCTGGCCCGGCATGCGCACCATGTAGCGGTCCAGTTCCTGGGTGGCCATCGCCTTGGACAGGCCGACCTGCTCCATCAGCACGCGCTCGCCGTTGGCGCGGTCGGTCAGGCCGAGGTTGAGCATCGGGTCAAGCATTGCGCGTGCGGCCCGCAGCAGGCGGAACTGCAGGGCGATCATCTGCCCGTCCAGCGGCTCGTACGGCACCATCTCGGCCTCGGCATACAGCGCCCAGCCTTCCACGTTCACCGAATTGAACGCGAACATGGTGCGTGCCAGCGAGACACCACGCTCGACCATCGCGGTGAACTGCAGCTCGTGGCCGGGGCGGCCTTCATGCGCGCTCAGCGTCCACGCCGCCGCACCGAAGTTGAAATCGTCGTACTGTGCGCCCCGGCCCGCCGCCGGGTTGCCCAGCGGCAGCACGAAGGTGCCCTGCTGCCCGGTGTTGTTGACCAGCGGCGCCGGCAGGAAATGCGGGGCCGGGCTGGCCGCGCTCTCGGCGGCCGAACCCAGGCGCATCTGCATGGCGCGCTTGGGCACGTCGACGATGGCATGCTCGCGGATCAGCGGATCGATCGCATCGATCACCTTGCGGTAGTGGCCTTCCAGATGGTCGTCGGCGATCTTGTCGGCCTTCAGCGCGCGGATCACCGCCACCGGGTCACTCGGGTCGGCCACCTTCAGGCCCTTGTCCTTCACCACCAGCGGCGCCAGCTGCTGCATCGCCGAGCGGGTTTCCATGAACTCCAGCTGCGCGCGCTGCATCAGCAGCTTCGGGTCGATATCAATGCCGACCTGCTTGAGCTGGTAGGCGTACAGCGGCGCCGGCAGGCGCGCATCGGTGCGTGCCTTCGGCAGCACGTCCTTGCGGGTCCAGGCGGCGTAGTCCTTCATCTGCCCGGCCAGGGCCTTCATTGCCTCATCGGCGCCGGTGATCTGGTACTTCTTCAGCAGCGACTCGATGCCGGTGATGTAGGTCTCGACGTTGTCCAGCGATTGCTGCACTTCGATCTTCGTCGGCTGCAGCAGGCTGCCGTCCTTCAAGCGCTCTTCGTAACGCTGGCGGGCCAGCGTGGTGAACGCGGTGCCACCTGGCTGCAGCCCGGCGTAGGCCTTGAGGCGGTCGATCGCCTTGGCCCGGCGCTCGGCCGGCACCTGGTCGGACAGCAGCAGGTTGAGGCCGCTGAAGATGGTCTGCGGCGCGTCACTCCACGGCAGCAGGTACTTCTCGTTGAGCTCACTGCCTTCGATGTTCTGGTTGGCGGCGTGGATCATGATCTCCAGGTCCTGGCGGACGTTGGGATCCTGCTCGGTGGCCAGCTTGGCTTTCAGTTCATCGCGGGCCTTGGCCATCGCGGCACGGTAGCGCTTGCCGTTGTCCGCGCCGAGGTCGGCCACCTTGTCGTCATAGCCGGGCACGCCGAAGAAGCCGGTTTCTTCCGGCTGGAACGGACCCTGCGCATCGAGCAGGATCTGCGCCAGTGCGTTGCTGCGGGTCACCCAGGCCGGGCTGGCCGGAATAGCGGCCTTGGCGGCGGGTGCCGCCAGCGCCGGCGGTGCGGACATCAGCGGGGCGGCAGTCAGGGCCAGGGCAATGGCCAACGCGATCGGCTTCATGGTGCACTCCAGGACAGGGTTGCCCGCACCCTACGCGCTCAGCGCGGTGGCGACAATCGGCCGGAGGTCACAACGCCGCGGCCAGCGGGCATTCGCCGCGTTCGCGGCAGGCCTGCAGCTCGCATTCCTGCGCGGCCTCGTCATCATCCAGCGCGGTCAGGTCGAACGTCTGCTTGTTCTCGCCCAGCACATACATCACCGGATAGTCCCAGACGTCGTCGCTGCGGGTGCCCTTCACGAACAGCCGGCCGTGCGCGCGCGGGCCTTCCAGGGCCACGGTCAGGCCGACGTCGCGCTGGCCATTGATCGCGGTCTGCATGCTGCCCAGCGGCATCGACTCGGCACGCAGCGGCTCGCCGAAGGCTTCCACCAGTTCGATGCTGCATCCGGCGCGGCGCATCGCCTCGCGCATCGGCGGGCTCTCGCGTGCCGCCTCACTCCAGCGCAGCACGCTCCAGGCCACCACGCCACCGGCACCGGCCAACACCAGCAGCACGGCCAGCGGCATCGCCCAGCGCCAGTGACGGGACCACCAGCCGGCAGGCTTCGGGCCATGGGTGGGAATCGGCGGCGGCAGTGTCATCGGCGGGCTCCTTCCCGTTTGTGCATCAGGGCTTCAGGCAGCGTCCCAGGAAGGCTTCGGCCACACGGTAGCGATGAAGGGCATCGGCGCCGGACAGGCCATGCTTGGCACCCGGATAGGTCATCAGCTCGAACGGCTGGCCGCGCTTCTGCAGCGCGCTCATCAGGCTGGTCGAATTGGTGAACAGCACGTTGTCGTCCGCCATGCCGTGGATCAGCAGCAACGGCGAACGCAGGCCGTCGATATGGGTCAGCACGCGCGCTTCGCGGTACCCCGCTTCGTTGCGCGCCGGCAGGTCCATGTAGCGTTCGGTGTAGTGGCTGTCATACAGGCCCCAATCGGTGACCGGTGCACCTGCCACGCCACAGGCGTACTGGTTCGATGCCTTGGCCAGCAGCATCAGGGTCATGTAACCGCCGTTGGACCAGCCCTGCACGCCGATGCGCGCCGGGTCCACCCACGGCTGCTGCTTCAGCCAGGCCACGCCGCGCAGCTGATCGGTCACTTCCACCGTGCCCTGCTTGCCGTACAGCGCGCCACCGAAGTCACGGCCACGGCGCGGGGTGCCACGGTTGTCCAGCGAGAACACCACGTAGCCCTGCTGGGCCAGGTACTGGTTGAACAGGTGGTCGCCACGGCCGGGCCAGCTGTCGGTGACGGTCTGGCTGGCCGGGCCGCCGTAGACGTACACCGCCACCGGGTAGCGCCTGGACGGATCGAAGCCGGCCGGTTTGATCAGGCTGTAGTTCAGCGGGGTCTTGCCGTCGGCAGCCATCAACGTGCCGAACTCCACCGGGCGCTGCGCATCGCGGTAGCGCGCATACGGGTGCTTGGGATCGGCCAGATCGTTCTCGACCAGCGTGGCGATCTTCTCGCCGTTGGCGCGGAACAGTTCGATCTGCGGCGGCGTGGTGCTGTTGGACCAGCTGTCCACGTAGACGCTGGCATTGCGGGCGAAGCTGGCGCTGTGCATGCCCGGCGCCTTCGACAGGCGCTGCGGCTCACCGCCCTGCAGCGACACCGCATAGATCTGGCTTTCGCGCGAGGTCTCGATGCCAGCACGGAAGTAGGCCTTGCCGGCCGTCTCATCCACCGCCAGCAATTCGTCCACCGGCCAGTTGCCGTGGGTCAGCGCGGTGGTCTTGCCCTTGCTGTCGATGCGGTACAGGTGCTGGAAGCCGGTGCGCTCGGACGACCACAGCACGCTGCCATCTTCAAGGAAGCGCAGGCTGTTGTGCAGCGGCACCCAGGTCGGGCTGGTCTCGTGGGCGAGCACGCGCTGGCGGTTGGAGTCGAGCGCCACTTCGACCAGCTCCAGCTGCTTCTGGTCACGCGACTGGCGCTGGAAACTCAGGTGCTGCGCATCGCGCCAATCGACGCGGGCCAGGTAGATGTCCTGTTCCTTGCCCAGGTCGATCCAGCGCGGCTGCGCATCGGCGGCCGGTGCGATCACGCCCAGCTGCACGCGCACGTTGGCGTCGCCGGCGGCCGGGTAACGCTGTTCGATCACATCGGTGCGGTCGGCGTAGACCTCGTAGCGCTTCTGCACCGGCACCGGTGCCTCGTCGATGCGGGCAAAGGCAATGGCCGAGTCATCCGGCGCCCACCAGTAACCGGTATGGCGATCCATTTCCTCGTCGGCGACGAACTCGGCCACGCCGTTGCCGATGGTGGTGCCGCCGTCGCGGGTCAGCTGCAGCTGCTTGCCACTGGCCAGATCGATCACCCACAGGTTGCGGCCGCGGATGAAGCTGACGAAGCCGCCCTTGGGCGACAGCTTGGCGTCGGTGGCGAAGCCTTCACCATGGGTCAGCTGGCGCACGGCCGCCTCGCCCTGCTGCGTGAGGTCGTACAGGTAGAGTTCGCCGCCCAACGGGAACAGCAGTCGCTGCGCGTCCGGCGACCACTGGTAATCGACGATGCCGGTCATCGCGGCGATGCGCTGGCGCTCGCGTCGGGCCTTCTCCTCATCACTGAGGGTCTCGGTGCCGGGCAGCACCACCTTGGAATCAACCAGCAACCGGGTCTGGCCGCTGCCGATGTCGTAGGTCCACAGGTCCAACTGGTTGCGGTCGCTGTCCTTGCCGCGCAGGAAACTGACCTGCGAACCGTCCGGCGCCACCTTGGGCTTCATCAGGGTCGGGCCGGACAGCGGCAGCGGGCCGGTGATGGCTTCCAGGGTCAGCTTTTCGGCGTGGGCGGCGGTACTGGTGGCGAGCATGAGGGCAAGCGAAGCGAACAGGTGGCGCATGGAGGATCCCGGCAAACGGCAGGTCCGCCTCCACGCGTGGCGCGGGACGGTCGTCCTTCCATCCTAACCAAGCCCGTGCGGGAAGGCAGCATGACCTTCTGCCCATAAGCAGTGCGGACGAGTGCCGACCAACGGTCGGCACCCACCTTCAGATGCCGGGGTCAACGCTGGCCGAACAGGTGCTTGCGCTCCTCGTCGCTGAGCGGCTTGCCGGCATTCGGGTTCACCTGCTGGCGCAGGGCATAGGCGCGCTGGGTGGCCGGGCGCGCAGCGATGGCCTCGTGCCAGCGCTTGAGGTTGGGGAACGCGGCGAAGTCCACCGGCAGCGTGTCGTAGGCGCCGATCCAGGGGTAACTGGCCATGTCGGCGATGGTGTACTCGTCGCCGGCCAGGAAGGCGTGCTGGGCCAGGCGCTTGTCCATCACCCCGTGCAGGCGGCGCACTTCGTTGTCATAGCGCTCGATCGCATACGGGATCTTTTCCGGGGCATACACATTGAAATGCCCCATCTGGCCGCTCATCGGTCCCAGGCCGGCCATCTGCCAGAACAGCCACTCCAGGGTGGTGACGCGGCCGCGTGGGTCGGTGGGCAGGAAGCGGCCGGTCTTCTCGGCCAGGTACAGCAGGATCGCACCGGACTCGAACACGCTCTGCGGGGCACCGCCATCGGCCGGGGCGTGGTCGACGATGGCCGGCATCTTGTTGTTGGGCGAAATGGCGAGGAATTCCGGCTTGAACTGGTCGCCCGAGCCGATGTTGACCGGGTGGATGCGGTACTCCAGGCCGGTTTCCTCCAACAGCAGGGTCACTTTATGGCCGTTCGGGGTGGGCCAGTAATACAGGTCGATCATGGCGTCGGCTCGGGGGTGCGGAAAGGAACCTGAAGTCTAGTGCGTGAGTTGGGTTGGCACCGTCATGGCGGGCCGGTAACCTCGCCTCTCCCCCGCAACGCAGCATCCCCCGCATGAGTGCAAACCGCCCGCCGCTCTCCCCGTTGTCCACGCTGATCTTCGCCTCGCGCTGGCTGCAGCTGCCGCTGTACCTGGGCCTGATCGTGGCCCAGTGCGTCTACGTGTTCCTGTTCGGCAAGGAACTGTGGCACCTGATCTCGCATTCGGTGTCGATGGGGGAGCAGCAGATCATGCTGATCGTGCTGGGCCTGATCGACGTGGTGATGATCTCCAACCTGCTGGTGATGGTGATCGTCGGTGGCTACGAGACCTTCGTCTCGCGCCTGCGCCTGGAAGGCCACCCGGACCAGCCGGAATGGCTGAGCCACGTCAATGCCAGCGTGCTGAAGGTGAAGCTGGCGATGGCGATCATCGGCATCTCCTCGATCCACCTGCTGAAGACCTTCATCGCCAGCGGTGCGCTGGGCGGTATTCCGCTGTGCACGCCGGAGCAGATGAGCGTGGCCGCGGCCAACATCGGTGTCGCCCGCTGCTCGATGCTGACCAAGGACGGCGTGCTGTGGCAGACCATCATCCACTGCGTGTTCATCCTGTCGGCGATCGGCATCGCCTGGACCGACAAGCTGATGTCCAACGGCCACAGCAGGTCGCACGACAAGGCGCACGACCACTGAGGTCGGCGCCACCAGCGGCTTGATCGCCACTGCCCCGTCCCGGCCCCTGCCCCTTGTACGCGGCGGTGGCCGGGATGCTAGATTGCACCCTCGCCGTTGCCGGCGGTGGCGTCGGGAAACGTCACCCTGCCGCGCCCGGACCGCAGGTCCCGGCCATGCATATCAATGATTTACGTCACGTCGTCTTCTAGAGGGGAGCAGGATGTCGCACGTCTCAACGATCACCGCCGCGCGCCGGTGGCTGCCGGTTGCCCTGGCACTGGCGCTGGCCGCCTGCTCGGGCAAGGAAGAAACCGCTGCACCGGCCCCGGCCGCCGCACCCAGCGCTGCTGCACCGGCCGCACCGGTGGTCGCCGCCAAGGTGCAGTCGATGGGCACCGAGCAGCTGCGTGAGTCAGCCAGCCAGGCCCTGCGCGAGAACCGCATGTACGCGCCGGCCGGCGACAACGCCATCGAGTACTACCTCGCCCTGCGCGACAAGACGCCGGACGACGCCTCGGTGAAGAGCGCACTGACCGATCTGCTGCCGTACACCCTGATCGCCGCCGAACAGCACCTGGGCCGCGAGGACTACACCGAAGCGCAGCGCCTGGTGGCGCTGATCGAGAAGGTGGATGCGTCCGCTCCGGCCCTGCCACGCCTGAAGGACGGCCTGGCCAAGGGCGTTCAGAACGCGGCCAAGCGCACCGAGGCCGAAGCCGAGAAGGCGAAAAAGGACGCCGAGGACCGCAGCAAGCAGCAGACCGAACAGCAGCGCCTGGCCGAGCAGCGTGCCAAGGAAGCCGACGCGGCCAAGCAGATCGCGGCCCAGCAGGACGCCGCCCGCCGCGACAACGAGCGCCAGGAAGCCGAGCGCCAGGCTGCGGCCCGCCGCGAAGCCGAGCAGAAGCAGCAGCAGGCTGCCGCCCAGCAGGCCACCGCCGCACGCCAGGCTGCAGCTCCGGCGGCCGCTGCGGCGCCGAACCTGCGCCCGGTCAGCACCCCGGCGCCGCGCTATCCGTCCGAGGCGCTGCGTGCAGGCACCTCCGGCGAAGTGCTGGTGGAAATCACCGTCGGCACCGATGGCTCGGTGACCAACGCCCGTGTGCTGCGCGCAACGCCGTCGCGCGTCTTCGATCGCGAGGCCATGAACGCGGTCAAGCGCTGGCGCTTCGAGCCGGTCAGCGCACCGGTCACCACCCGCCGCACCCTGGTGTTCGCCCCGGGCGGCAGCTAACCACGAAAAGGGGACGGAGGGGATTAAGTCGTTTCCGCCCCGCAATGACGACACGGCCCGGCATGTCCGGGCCGTGTTCGTTTCAGGAGAGGCTGTCGATCAGGCGTTGCAGTGCCGGATCACGCGCGGCCAGCACCTGGAACAGGCCCAGCGCATGCAGGCCCGGCAGCAGCGCACGCAGGTCGGCTTCGGCGGTGGCGCGGGTGGCGTCATCGCTGGCGGGGTCCTGCCAGTCACGGACGCTGGCGAGGAAGGCGCCGACGCTGCCCTTGCGCACGGTGAGACCGTTTACCTGCACCTCGTTCTGATGGTCGGGAAGGATGTCCTGGGGCTGCATGGGTGATGCTCCTGTGGGATCGGGAGCCCAGTGTGCCGCCCAGCCAGCGGCACTTCTGCCGTATAACTGCCAGTGGATATGGTAGATCAGACATCACCCGCGTTGATTGACCCCACCTTGGCGAACGCCGAAGGCGATCCCCTCGTCATGGCCTCCCAGCTGCGGGTGCCGGGACGGCGCCGCACCGCACGCCACCAGCACGTGCGCGGCCAATTGCTGGGTGCCCACCACGGCCTGCTGCGGATCGAGGCCGGCGATCTGCACTGGTTGCTGCCGGCGGGGCATGTTGCCTGGATTCCGCCCTTGCTGCCCCACGCCCTGCTAGGGGCAGAGGCATTCGATGGCTGGAGCCTCTACTTCAACGCCGAAGCCTGTCTGGACCTGCCCGCCGTGCCGCGCATTTTCCAGCCGAACGTGCTGTTGCAGGCCGCGATGATGCGCGCACTGAGTTGGCCACATCAGGCGCTGGACGCCGCGCAGGTACGCCTGGCCGGCGTGATCGCCGATGAGATCGCCGCCAGCACGCCTTTGCCGCTTGCCTTGCCACAACCGCAGGATCGACGGTTGCGGCGGATCGCGGCGGCGCTGGCACGGTCGCCGGACGACCTGCGCAGCGTCGAAGCGTGGGCAGCCGCCAACGGACTGTCCAGCCGCAGCCTCGCCCGCCGTTGGCAGGCCGAAACAGGCATGACCCTGGGCCATTGGCGGCAACGCCTGCGCGTGCTGCTGTCACTGCCACGTCTGCTGGCCGGCGAGCCGGTGATCAACGTTGCGCTGTCGATGGGCTACGACACCCCGAGCGCGTTCATCACCGTGTTCAAGCGCGAGATGGGGGTGACGCCCGCGCGGTATGCAAAAGGGGACGGAGGGAATTAAGTCGCTTTTGACTCTTCCGACACGGCATCGCGGTGTTGCCTGATGTTCGGCTTCGCGGCCGCAATGACAGGCTTAAATCCCGTCCAGTCTCCCGATCCGATGCCCCGACAAGCGCGCCTGATGCTGGCAGGCCAGGCCTATCACGTGATCCAGCGCGGTGTGAACAAGGGCGCGATCTTCGTCGACGACATCGACCGCCAACTGTTCCTGCATCTGTTGCACAGCGCATTCCTCAAGCACCACGTCGCATTGCATGCCTATGTGCTGATGGGAAACCACGTTCACCTGTTGGCCACGCCCTCCACACAGCAGGGTCTGGCTGGTGCAATGCGCATGCAGGGCAACAACTACGTGCAGGCCTTCAACCAGCGGCACGGGCGCAGCGGACCTCTGTGGCAGGGCCGCTTCCATTCCTCAATGATCGACAGCGATGCGTATCTTCTCAGCGTATACCGCTATATCGAACGCAATCCCGTCCGTGCAGGAATTGCTGTCAGCGCTGAAGATCACCCATGGTCCAGCGTGCATGGCAACCTTCAACGACGCGATGATCCGATGTTGACGCAACATCCCGCGTTCAAGGCACTGGCAGCGACCGGTCTGAAAAGGGCGACGTTGTATGCCGAATTCCTGCGCGATGTGAATGCGTCCGCCGACGTACCCGCGATCCGCAACCACAGCGCCAGACAACGCCCGATGGGGAACGATGCATTCCTGCGGATGGTGGAGCAGACGTTGGGGCGCCCGGTGGAGATGCGCGGACGAGGACGCCCGCGCAAGGAGGGGACGGGAGAGGCAAAAACGACTTAATCCCCTCCGTCCCCTTTTTGGGTCAACCAGAGATGGCCAGGCGCTCGTTGTGGTAGCGGCGCACGGCGGCGAACCACAGCACGGCGGCCAGGCCGAGGCTGGCGCCGAGGTAGATCGCCCAGACTGCCGGGGTGATGATCTCGTGGCGGATCACCTTCAGCAGCATCTGGTTCTGCGACAGGAACGGCACGGCGTACTGCCACATCTCGCTCTTCAGCGGATAGGCCACCAGTGCGTAGCCGGGCAGCATCGGCAGCAGCATCAGCCAGGTCATGTGGCTCTGCGCTTCCTTCATGCTCTTGGCCGCGGCCGACAGGAAGGTCAGCAGCGAGGTGCCGATCAGCAGCATCGGCAACATCACCAGCAGCATCTGCAGCATCGAGCCGACGTTCATGTTGAACTGGCGGCCGATGTTGCCGGGTGCGATCTGCGCGCTCACCTTGAACGCGACCAGGGTCAGCAGCAGCGACACGAAACCGACCACGCAGGCGGCGGCGATCTTGCCGCTGACGATCGCGCTGCGCGAACCCGGCGTGGCCAGCAATGGCTCCAGCGACTGCCGCTCGCGCTCGCCGGCGGTGGCATCCATGACCAGGTAGGCGCCACCGATGAACGAGGTCAGCGTCAGCAGTACCGGCAGCAGCATCGACAGGATCATGCCGCGCTTGGCCTCGGCACTGGCCAGGTCCTGGCGCGCCACGTCCAGCGGGCGTGCCACCTGCGCGTCGATGCCGCGTGCCATCAGGCGCAAGGCACCGACCTGGCCGTTGTAGGTGGCCAGCGCCGCCTCCAGGCGTGCACTGGGTACTTCGGCCGCGCGACGCGTGCTGTCCTTGATCACCTCCACCAGCGCCGGCTTGCCCTCGGCCCAGTCCCTGCCGAAATCATCGCCGATGCGCAGCGCCACATCGATGTCCTGGGTGCGGATGGCCTCGGCCAGGTCCTTCGGTGCCGGTGCGGCATTGAGGCCCTGCGCGGCGAGGAAGCGCACCAGGTTCGGCGCGTTCTCGGCGCCGATGGTCGGGATCTGCAACGGCTCTTCGATCTGGGTACGCACCCGGCTCTCGGCCAGCTTGCCCATGCCCAGCAGCAGCACCGGGTACAGCAGCGGCCCGAACAGCAGGGTCAGCAGCAGCGTGCGGCGGTCACGCGACAGGTCGCGCAGTTCCTTGCGCATCACCGTCATCAGGGTCGACATCATGCTCATGCGTGCAGGCCCTCTTCGCTGCCGATCAGTTTCACGAACGCATCTTCCAGGTTGGCTTCGCCGGCCTGCGCACGCAGCTCGTCGGCGCTGCCGGCAGCCATCACCGTGCCCTTGGCGATGATCACGATGTGGTCACACAACGCCCCCACCTCCTGCATGATGTGGCTGGACAGGATCACGCAGCGCCCCTCTTCGCGCAGGCCCAGCAGGAAGCGGCGCAGTGCGCGCGTGGTCATCACGTCCAGGCCATTGGTCGGTTCATCCAGGATGACGTTGCGCGGGTCGTGCACCAGCGCGCGGGCAATCGCGGTCTTGGTGCGCTGGCCCTGCGAGAAGCCATCGGTCTGCCGGTCGAGGATGTCACCCATGTCCAGCGCGTGCGACAGCACCTCGATGCGTTCGCGGATGCGCTCGGCCGACAGGCCGTGCAGTTCGCCGAAGTAAGCGATGTTCTCGCGCGCGGTCAGGCGCTTGTAGACGCCACGCGCATCGGGCAGCACGCCGAGGTGGCGACGTACCTCCACCGGATTGCGCGCCGCATCGATGCCATCGACAGTGATGCTGCCCTGGTCGGGCGTCATCAGTGTGTAGAGCATGCGCATGGTGGTGGTCTTGCCGGCACCGTTGGGGCCGAGCAGGCCGGTGATCTGCCCATCCCGGGCGCGGAAGCCGACGTTGGCGACCGCCTGGATGCGGCCCGTGCGGGTGTCGAAGGCCTTGTGCAGGTTGTCGGCGACGATCATGGTTCCCATCCGTTGAACGAGGTGAACGCCGGCACGTAGCTCAGCGTGTCCAGGCAGCCGGCATCCAGCGCCTTGGCATCGGTCTTGTCGATGAACTGTCCGAGCAGGCGCGGCATGCAGCCGGCGGTCAACGTGCCATGGCCCTGGCCACGGGCGACCAGCGCACGGCCGTTGGGCAGGCCCTTGAGCACCTGTGCGGCGTAGCGCGGTGGCGTCACCGGGTCCAGCTCACCGGACAGCAGCAGTGCCGGCACGTCGCTGCGCAGCGGCACGGCATCGGTTGCCGGCGCCGGACGGTGCGGCCACGCCGGGCAGGCCGCGAAGAACGCACTGGCCACCTCGTTGCCGAACAGCCGCTCGGGATCCTCGGCCGGCGCGTGGTAGCGCGGCGCATCCTCGCTGCAGATCACCGACCACTGCATGCCGCGGTTGATCTGGAAATCCATGCTGCGGTTCGCGCCGCGCGCCAGCGATGCCAACGGGGCATAGCGCCCGTGTGCGGCTTCATCCAGCACCAGTGGCAGCAGCGAGGAATACTGCGGCACGTAGGAGAAGGCGAAGGCAAGGCCGACCACGCTGTCCGGCGTCAGGACATCCTGCCGGGGTGCGTTGGTACCCGGGTCGCGATACTCGACCGAGACCGGTGCACGGCGCAGGGTGTCGACCACGCTGCGCAGCTGCGCGCGGGTATCGGTCGGGAAACGCTTGCTGCATGCGGCATCCTTGCGGCACTGCGCCGACTGCAGGGCGATCGCATCCTCGAAGGTGGTTGCGAAGTCGCCACCGACCACCAGCTCGTTCGGTACCACGCCATCGATGACGATGCTGCGGGTGTGCTGCGGGTAGGCCCCGGCATAGCGCTGGGCCACGCGGGTACCGTAGGAGCCGCCAACCAGGTTGAGCTGGTCCACACCGAGCGCCGCACGCACCGCATCCAGATCGGCGATCGCCTCGGTGGTGGTGTAGAAGCGCGCATCGGCACGCCCCTGCAGCGATGCGGCACAGCGCTGGGCGTAGTCGCGCAGCGATGCCTCGGAAGGCGCGGCATCCTCGTCCAACTGCAGCGGCTTGCCGTCCGCGCCCAGGCAGCTGAGCGGGTTGGAGCCGCCGGTGCCGCGCTGGTCGATCAGGAACACGTCGCGCTGCTTGCGCACCTGGCGCAGTGCAGTATCGACGATGACCGCCACCTCGCTGGCCGCCTGGCCGGGGCCGCCGGCCAGGAAGAACACCGGGTCGGGCTGGCTGGCGCCGCTGCTGCCCGACTCCAGCCAGGCAATGCGCAGGCCGATCCGGCGGCCATCGGGCTGGGCCCGGTCCTCCGGCACCTGCAGGGTGGCGCACTGCGCCTCCACGTTGGCGCTGGCGCCTTCGGTGGACAGCGTGCAGGGCTGGAAGTCGATCGTGCCGAAGCGGCGGCTGGGTGCATCGCTGGCGCTTCCGGCGTCGGCCGGCGCCGGCTGGCTGCACCCGGCAAGCATCAGGCTGGCCAGCATCCCGGCCAGCGCGAGGTGGTGTCTTTGCATCGTGCTCGTTTCCCCTGGAGGACGTTCCTGTCGACCACGACGGGCTGCCGCGGAAGATGTGACCCAACTTACACGGGCAGCGTGCCGACGGCGATGGGCAATGACGAATCCGCCGCCAACGGCGCGCAGACCAGGCGGTCCCGCCCCTCGGCCTTGGCCGGCACAGGGCGGCATCGGCGGCGGCCCGCAGCGCCCCATGGGCCAGTGCCCCGGCCCGACGGCGATGCGGGGTCTGAAAACGGCGAGCACGGCCGCCGGCGCACGCGCAGAATCCGCCGCAGACCCAGGAGACGCCCATGCACACGTGGTACCTCAGTGGCATCGACCATCGCCCCTTCCTGCACCTGTTCGAGATGAGCGACAGTGCGCTCGCCGCGCTCGGCATCCAGCGTCGCTGGGCCGGCGCCAACGGCGGACATCCCTGCCGGATCAGCCTGAGCGATCCCGCGCCTGGCAGCGAGCTGCTCCTGCTGTCCCACGTCCACCTGCCGCTGCATTCGCCGTATCACGCCGCCGGCCCGATCTTCGTGCAGCGCGGCGTGACCCGTTGCGTCCTGCCGCCGGGCGAGGTGCCCCCGTATGTGCAGCGCCGGATGATTTCGATGCGTGCCTATGACCACACCGCGCTGATGTACGGTGCCCAGGTCTGTGCGGGCACCGAGGTGGCCGGCCATCTGGATGCACTGTTTGCCGACCCGTCGGTGGCGTTCGTCCAGCTGCACAACGCGGCGCATGGCTGTTTCTCGTGCCAGGCAGATCGGGTGGGTACCGAGACTGCGTAGCGTGATCTCCATGACGTGATCGATGCCACGCCGATCACGTGACATCCAGCGCATCCGTTCAGCCCTGCGTGAAGCCTGCGGGAAGGGCTTCACATGCGCAGTCACGGATCGGCACTTCGATGGTTCCGTCGCCTGCATCGCGACTCGATACTCGCCGTGGTGCCGCCGGAAGTCCGCCGCGCAGCGCAGCTCCTGCGGTCACCGTTCCCTTTCGACGACCACAAGGATGCGCCATGTCATTCCGATCCACACCGCTGCTGCTGGCCACCTCGTTCGTTGCTGTGGGCCTGTGCCTGGCCGGCAACGCGTTCGCCCACGGCACCATGACCACGCCGGTCAGCCGCGTCTACGCCTGTTTCCAGGGCAACCCCGAGAACCCGACCAACCCGGCCTGTGCCGCGGCCAAGGCCATCGGCGGTTCGCAGGCGTTCTACGACTGGAACGGCATCAACCAGGCCAATGCCAACGGCAACCACCAGGCCGTGGTACCCGACGGCAAGCTGTGCAGCGGCAACAACCCGACCTTCCGCGGCCTGGACGTGAACCGCAGTGACTGGCAGACCACGCCGATCCAGCCCGATGCCAATGGCAGGTTCACCTTCGTGTTCAAGGCGACCGCGCCGCACGCCACCCGTGACTGGCGCTTCTTCGTCACCCGCGAAGGCTGGCAGCCGGGCAGCCCGCTGCGCTGGGCCGACCTGCAGGAGTTCTGCACGCTGGGCAATACACCGTTGTCGGCCGATGGCACCTACAAGCTGCAATGCACGTTGCCGCAGCGCACCGGCCAGCATGTGATCTACAACACCTGGCAGCGCTCGGATTCGACCGAGGCGTTCTATACCTGCATGGACGTGCGCTTCCAGGGCGGCGGAGGGACCGCACCGGCACCGCAATGGCAGGACGCCGGCCCGGTCACCGCGCGCGGCGAGCTGCCGGTCGGCACCACGTTGGCGCTGCGCGTGTTCAATGCCAACGGCAACGATGTCGAACGCGTGGAAGCCACGCTGGCCAGCGGCCAGACCGCCGCCGCACAGTGGCCGCTGGCACTCGCCCGCAAGGTCAATGCCAGTGCCCAGCACGCGCGCGTGGGCGTGCTTGCCAATGGCGTGATCACGCCGACCGCCTCGGCCACCGACAACCGCGTGTACCTGAAGGACGGCAACCGCTTCCAGCTCGATACCCAGGTGCCCGACCCGGGTACGCCGTCGCCGGGCGGTGATTTCGACCACGTGTACCCTGCGGGCATTGGCAGCTACATCCCCGGCCAGACCGTGGTGAAGGGTGCCGACGGCAAGCTGTACGCGTGCCGCCCGTTCCCGGAAGGTGCGTGGTGCAACGTCAATGCCGAGGCATATCGCCCCGGTGTGGGCAGTGCATGGCGCGATGCTTGGGTGCCCTACTGACCCGTTGTAGAAGGCGGTGCGGATCGCGCCGCCTTCTGCCTGGGCCGCAGTGCTTTGAGCAGCGTGCTGCAGATCAGGCACGACAGCCACTGAAATCAAACTTGTCCGGCATTGCCGGCCTGTCTGCATGTGAAGACTCAAGGGGTTTCCCCACACCTCGCAAGGGAATCTCTGCATGCACCTGTCCCATCGGGCAGTCCTCGCACTGTCCGTCGTTGACGGACTGGCCGACCACGCCGATCCGCGCCGACGCGCGCGGCCGATACACCTTCGAGTTCCATGCCCCGGCCCCGCATGCCACCCGCGAGTGGAAGTTCTATGTCACCCGTGAGGGCCGGCAGCCGGGCAGCCCGCTGCACTGGGCCGACCTGCAGGAGTTCTGCACCCTGGGCAACGTGCCGGTGGATGGCAAGACCTACAAGCTGGATTGCCCTCAAGCGCCGCCGCCGCAGTGGCAGGATGCCGGTCCAGTCACCGCCCGCGGTGCGCTGGAGACAGGCACCACGCTGACCCTGCGCGTGTTCAATGCCAACGGCAACGATCTGGAGCGCCCGGAAGTGACTCTGGCCGCCGGCCAGACCGCTCCGGCGCAGTGGCCGATGGTGCTGGCCCGCAAGGTCAAGGGCTGCGGCCAGCACGCCCGCATCGGTGTGATGAAGAATGGTGTGATCACGCCGGTGGCGTCCGCCATCGAGAACCGCGTGTACCTGAAACCGGGCAACCGCTTTGAACTGGAAACCCGGATTCCGGGCCCGGTCGATCCGGTCGATCCGCCGGGTGGCGATTTCGACTTCGTGTATCCGGCCGGCCTCGGCAGCTACACGCCGGGCGAGACCGTGGTAAAGGGCACCGACGGCAAGCCGTATGCCTGCCGCCCGTTCCCGGACGGTGCGTGGTGCAACATCAATGCCGACGCCTATCGCGCGGGCACCGGCTCTGCCTGGCGTGATGCCTGGATCGCGTGCTGAGGCCGGGCACCGGGGGCGGCGTGGGGTCGCCTCCGGTTTCCAGGGTTGCCGGCCAGTGCGATTGCCGGCCAGCGGCCGGCACTACCGGGTTCGTGCGGTTGCCGGCCAGCGGCCGGCACCACCCGGGCCTATTTGCTGCTGACGTACTTCTCGCGGCGGATCTGCGGGTTGCCCAGGCCGGCGGCCTTCAGCAGCTCGGCGCAGGCATCGACCATGTCCGGGTTGCCGCACAGGTAGGCGATGTCGGTGGCCGGGTCCGGCGTGAAGCCGGCCAGCGCCTGCTGCACGTAGCCGTGCTGTACGTCCGGGTGCGGTTCGGCCGGCAGTTCGCGCGACAGGCACGGAACATAACGGAAGTTCGGATGCTTTTCGGCGAAGCTGTAGAAGTCCTCGCTGTACAGCAGCTCGCCGGGGCTGCGCGCGCCCTGCAGCAGCACGATCTGCACACCGCGTTCGGCCATGGCCTTTTCCAGCAGCGGCAGCATGGAACGGTACGGGGTAACGCCGGTACCGGTGGCGATCAGCAGGTAACGGGCGTTGTGGTCACCGGGATTCAGGCAGAACCGGCCATAGGGGCCGGACGCACTGATCTGGCTGCCCTGCTCCAGTGCCTCGAACAGGGCCGTGGCAGCGCCACCAGGCACGAAACTGACCGCGATATCCACCGCCTCGCCCGGGCCCAGCGCATGGTCGTGGATGGTCGCCAGCGAGTAGCTGCGCTTGGTTTCGGTGCCGTCGGCGTAGCTGAAATGGACCTGGATGAACTGGCCGGGCTGGAAATCCAGCGGCTGCCCATCGTCACGCACGAACTGGTAGTGGCCGACGGTCGGGGCCAGCATGCGGCAGCCGACCAGCTTGAGGGGGAATTGAACAGGCACGACTTTTCGGGACAGTGTGTAGCCGGGGCAAGCCCTCGGGGTCTTCTATAATAGCCCCTCCCCGCCCCTCTCCAGCGCCAGCCCATGGGCGCGAAGGCTTCGAGCTTGGCATCCCAGAACGATACGGCGCCCGCCCTGCGCGTGCGCGACCTGCGCAAGACCTATGACAACGGCACCCAGGCCCTGAAGGGCGTTTCCCTGGAAGTGGCCCCGGGCGACTTCTTCGCCCTGCTCGGCCCCAACGGGGCCGGCAAGTCGACCCTGATCGGCATCATCAGCTCCCTGGTCAACCTCAGCGAGGGCCAGGTGGAGGTGTTCGGCAGCGACCTGGTGCGCAACCGCAGCGCCACCATGCGCCTGATCGGGCTGGTGCCGCAGGAAATCAACTTCAACCTGTTCGAGAAGCCCTTCGACATCCTGGTGAACTACGCCGGCTTCTACGGCGTGCCACGCGAGGAAGCCGAAAAGCGCGCCGAGGAAGAGCTGAAGCGCGCACACCTGTGGGAAAAGGCGCAGGTGATGAGCCGCACGCTGTCCGGCGGCATGAAGCGCCGGCTGATGATCGCCCGCGCGATGATGACCCGCCCGCGGCTGCTGATCCTGGACGAACCCACCGCCGGCGTGGACATCGAGATCCGCCGCGACATGTGGCGCGTGCTGAAGGAGATCAACGGTGCCGGCACCACGATCATCCTCACCACCCACTACCTGGAAGAGGCCGAGTACCTGTGCCGCCACCTGGCGATCATCAACCATGGCCAGATCGTCGAGCAGGGGCCGATGCGCACCCTGCTGGCCAAGCTGGACGTGGAAGGCTTCCTGCTGGACATCGACGGTGACCTGCCGGCGCAGCTGCCGGTGATCGAGGGCGCGACGCTGACCGCGCCGGACCCGCACACGCTGGACATCGACATGCCACGCGCGATGGACCTCAACCGCGTGTTCGCCACGCTCAATGAGTCCGGTATCCGCGTGCGTTCGATGCGTACCAAGAGCAACCGCCTGGAGGAGCTGTTCGTGCGCCTCACCGGCAACATGGAGAAGCCCGCATGAGCACCACCGAGCTGACCGACGGCCAGCGCAACCGCATCGCGCTGATGACGATCGTGCGCCGCGAAGTCGCCCGCATCATGCGCATCTGGGGCCAGACCCTGGTGCCGCCGGCGATCACCATGACCCTGTACTTCCTGATCTTCGGCAACCTGATCGGGTCGCGCGTGGGTGACATGGGTGGCTACACCTACATGCAGTTCATCGTGCCGGGCCTGGTGATGATGAGCGTGATCCAGAACAGCTACGGCAACATCAGTTCCTCGTTCTTCGGTGCCAAGTTCGGCCGCCACGTCGAAGAACTGCTGGTCAGCCCGATGCCGAACTGGGTGATCCTGTGGGGCTATGTGGCCGGCGCGGTGCTGCGCGGCCTGATGGTGGGCGTGATCGTGCTGATCATCGCGATGTTCTTCACCCCGGTGCGCATCCCGCACCCGCTGGTGATGCTGACCACGGTGATCCTGGGCGCGACGATCTTCTCGCTGGCCGGCTTCATCAACGCGGTGTACGCCAAGAAGTTCGATGACGTGGCGATCGTGCCGACCTTCATCCTGACCCCGCTGACCTACCTGGGTGGCGTGTTCTATTCGGTGAAGCTGCTGCCGGGCTGGGCCGAAGCGGCCACGCACGCGAACCCGATCTTCTACATGGTCAACGCGTTCCGCTATGGCCTGCTGGGCAGCAGCGATGTGCCGCTGCCGGTGGCCTACGGCCTGATGATCGGTTTCGTGCTGGTGCTGACGGCGCTGGCGCTGTGGCTGCTGCGCCGTGGCGTGGGCATGCGCAGCTGAGACCTGCGTGGTAGTGCCGGCCGCTGGCCGGCGACACTGGATCCACGCCATGCGTGAATGCAGCTGCCTGTAGAGCCGAGCCTATGCTCGGCTCTACAGGCAATCTCCGGCACAATCGCAGTTCTGATTCCCCCAGAAAACGGTGAACGTGCAATGCGCATCCTGATCCTCGGCGCCGGCGGTACCGGCGGTTACTTCGGTGGCCGCCTGGCCCAGGCCGGCGCGGACGTGACCTTCCTCGTGCGCCCCGCGCGCGCCGCGCAGCTGGACCATGATGGCCTGGTCATCCGCAGCCCACTGGGTGATGCGCGCTTCCCGGTTCAGCACGTCACTGCTGATGCACTGCCCGCACTGGCCGCGCAGCAGCCCTTCGACCTGGTCATCCTCAGCTGCAAGGCCTACGACCTGGACAGTTCGATCGATGCCATCGCCCCGGCAGTCGGCGCGAACACCACCGTGCTGCCGATCCTCAATGGCCTGCACCACTACAACGCACTGGATCTGCGCTTTGGCCGCGACGCGGTACTCGGCGGCCTGTGCTTCATCAGCGCCACCAAGGCGCCCGATGGCGCGGTGCTGCATCTGGGCAAGCCGGCCAAGCTCACCTTCGGCGAGCGCGACGGCGGCGCGATCTCCGCGCGCGTGCGCGCCTTCGCTGCGGTCTGCGCGAAGGCCAACCTTGACCACCTGGCCAGCGAACGCATCGGCCAGGAACAGTGGATCAAGTACACCTTCCTGACCGCGCTGGCCGCGGCCACCTGCCTGCTGCGCGCGGATATCGGCACCATCGTCGCCACCGACGATGGCGAGGCGATCGTACGTGGCCTTTACGACGAGTGCCTGGCCGTCGCCGAAGCCGCCGGTGAACCGGTTCCGGAGGCAGCGCAGGACACCGCGCGCGGCACGCTGACCCAGGCCGGCTCGGCGTTGAAGGCCTCGATGCTGCGCGATCTGGAGGCCGGCCAGCAGGTGGAGGCCGAACAGATTGTCGGCGACATGCTGGCGCGTGCGCGAACGGCCGATCAGGAGGCCCTGCTGCTGCAGGTTGCCTACAGCAGCCTGCAGGCCTACCAGGCACTGCGGGTCGCGTGACTCCCGCATTGCAGGCCAGCCCGTTGCCCGCGCGGGTACTGATTCTCGGGCTGGGCTGGAGCGGACGCGTGCTGGCCGCGCAGCTGCAGGCGCGGGGCGTAGCCGTGTCCGGCACGGTGCGCGACCCGTCTGCGGCACCGCACGATGGCCTGCTGCGACACCCGCTTCGAGCTGACACCGCACCGTCACCTGCCCTGCTCGAAGAGATCGCGCAGGCCGATGCCGTGCTGTGCAGCGTGCCGCCGGATGCTGAAGGGGACCCGGCACTGCGCCTGCTGCTGCCCGCGCTGCAGGCCAGCCCGGCATTGCGCTGGGTCGGCTATCTGTCGTCGACCTCGGTGTATGCCGACCGCGCCGGCGGTTGGATCGACGAGCGCAGCGCGGCCGACGCCACTGAAACGGCTGGCGTGCAGCGCCTGCTCGCGGAAGCACAGTGGCGTGCACTGGCCGGACAACGCGGCATCGCCTCAGCGGTGTTCCGCCTGCCCGGCCTGTACGGGCCGGGTCGCAATGCGCTGGTGCAGTTGGCGCAGGGGCGTGCACGCCACGTGGTTCGCCCGGGCCAGGTGTTCAACCGGCTGCACGTGCAGGATCTGGCCGCGGTGATCATCGCGGCGATGCAGCGACCGGTAGCGCAGGGGATGTACCTGCCCAGCGATGACGAGCCGGCACCACCGCAGGATGTGCTGGCCTTCGCCGCGAAGCTGGGCGGGTTTGCGATGCCACCTGCCGTGGCATGGGACGACCCTGCACTCAGCCCGACGCTACGCCGCTTCTACGAGAGCAACAAGCGCATCGACAGCCGTGGCACGCGTGAAGCGCTGGCGTGGCAGCCGCGCTTCCCCAGCTACCGTGAGGGCCTGCGCGACCTGCTCCGGTAGTGCCGGCCGCTGGCCGGCACCACGGTTGATTGCCGGCCAGCGGCCGGCACTACCATCAACCCGCGTCGGGCAGGCGGAAGAACGCGCGGGCGGCCGCCGCGGCATTGGCCGCGGTCACCGCAACGTCCTCGCCACGGTCACGTGCCAGCTCTTCCACGATGTGCGACAGGAACATCGGCTCGTTGCGCCGGTCCTTCGGCATCGGCTTCAGCGTGCGCGGCAGCAGGTACGGCGCGTCGGTCTCGATCATCAGGCGGTTGGCCGGGATGTTCTTCACCAGTTCGCGCAGGTGCGCGCCACGGCGTTCGTCGCAAAGCCAACCGGTGATACCGATGTACCAGTCCTGATCCAGGTAATCGAACAGCTCTTCGCGTTCGCCGGTGAAGCAATGCACCACCGCCGGGCCGATGCGACCTTCGAAATTCTTCATCTGTGCCATGAAGTCGGCATGCGCATCACGCTGGTGCAGGAACAGCGGCTTGCCATTGTCCGCGGCCAGCTGCAGCTGGCGCTCGAACGCACGGTGCTGGGCCGGGCGCGGCGAGAAGTCACGGAAGTAGTCCAGCCCGCACTCCCCCACCGCCACCACTTCCGGATGGGCGTGCAGCGCGCGCATCTCGGCATCGCATTCCTCGGTGTATTCCACCGCGTGGTGCGGATGCACGCCGGCGGTGGCGTACAGGAAACCGGGGTGCTGCTGGGCCAGCTGCACCGCCAACGGCGAATGCTCGCGGCTGGCGCCGGTGATGACCATCTGCACCACGCCGGCCTGGCGCGCGCGGTCCAGCACGGCATCGCGGTCGCGGTCGAAGGAGTCGTGGGTCAGGTTGGCGCCGATATCGATCAGGTGCATGGTCATCGCGGGGGAAAAGTGCCCGCGCATTGTACCTGCGCCTGCCGTGCCCCCTTATCCTTTGCACATGACCGCCCCGCTCTTCCCGATTTCCCCGCTGCTGCCGCAGATCCAGCAACACCTGGCCGCACAGTCGCGACTGGTGCTGGAGGCCCCGCCCGGTGCCGGCAAGACCACCCAGGTGCCACTGGCACTGCTCGACGCACCGTGGCTGCAGCGCCGCAAGATCATCCTGCTGGAACCACGCCGGGTCGCCGCCCGCAGCGCCGCGCTGTTCATGGCGCGGCAGCTGGGCGAGGAGGTCGGTGGCACGGTCGGCTACCGCATCCGCTTCGAAAACAAGGTTTCGGCGCGCACGCGCATCGAGGTCGTCACCGAAGGCATCCTGACCCGCATGCTGCAGGACGACCCGATGCTGGAAGAGGTCGGGGCAATCCTGTTCGACGAGTTCCACGAACGCCATCTCAGTGGCGACCTCGGGTTGGCGCTGGCACTGGACGTGCAGGCACAGCTGCGCGATGACCTGCGCCTGGTGGTGATGTCGGCCACGCTGGACGGGGAGCGGCTGGCGCGCTTCCTCGATGCACCGCGGCTGAGCAGCGAGGGCCGCAGTTACCCGGTGGCGATCAGCCACTTCCCCGCGCGCCGCGATGAAGCACTCGAGCTGCAGGTGCGCCGCGCGGTGCAGCAGGCCCTGGTCGAGCACCCCGGTGACCTGCTGGTGTTCCTGCCCGGCCAGCGCGAGATCGCGCGGGTGCAGGCTGGCCTGCAGGAATCGCTCAATGGCGATGTCGAGGTCCTGGCCCTGCACGGTGAGCTGCCGGTGGAACAACAGGCGCGCGTACTTCAGGTGGCCAGCGATGGCCGCCGTCGCGTGGTGCTGGCCACCAACGTCGCCGAGTCGTCGGTGACGTTGCCCGGCGTGCGCGTGGTGATCGACAGCGGCCAGGCACGCGAACCGCGCTACGACCCCAACAGTGGTTTCACCCGGCTGGATGTGGTGGCCATCGCGCAGGCATCGGCCGACCAGCGCGCCGGCCGCGCCGGCCGCGTCGCCGAGGGCGTGGCCTGGCGGCTGTGGCCACAGTCGCAGAGGCTGGAACCGCAGCGCCGCGCCGAGATCGACCAGGTGGAACTGGCCGGACTGGCACTGGAACTGGCAGCCTGGGGCAGCAGCGACCTGCGCTTCCTCGATCCGCCACCTGCCGGCCCGATGGGCGCCGCGCGCGAACTGCTGCAGCGGCTGGGCGCGCTGTCCAGCAGTGGCGCGATCACCGCACTCGGCCGCCGCGTACTGGCGCTGGGCACGCATCCACGGATGGCGGCGATGCTGCTGGCAGCGCCCGATGCCCGCGCGCAGGCGCTTGCCGCCGATCTGGCCGCGCTGTTGGAAGCGCGCGATCCGCTGCGCCAGGGCGGCGACGCGCTGGCGGCCCGCTGGCGCGCACTGGCCGCGTTCCGTAACGGCCGCGCGCCGGTGGACGCCAATCGCAGCGGGCTGGCCGCCATCGATGCTGCCGCCAAGCAGTGGCGACGACGCCTGCGCTGCGAGACCGCGCCGCCGTCCAGCATCGAGGCGCACGAACTCGGTGACCTGCTCGCACACGCTTTCCCCGACCGGATCGGTTTCCAGCATCCCAGCGATCCCCTGCGCTACCTGCTGGCCAATGGCCGCAGCGCGCGCCTGCACGAACTGAGCGACCTGCGCGGCGAGCCCTGGCTGGTGGCCAGCGAACTGCGCTTCGAAGCGCGCGATGCGTTGTTGCTACGTGCCGCACCGGTGGATGAAAGTGCTCTGCGCAAGGCGTGGCCGGAGCGCTTCGTCACCGAAGACGTAGTGCGTTGGGACAGCGAACGCCGCGCCCTGGTGGCGCTGCGCGAGACCCGTTTCGACCGCATCGTGCTCGACAGCCGCTCGGCCGGGCGGGTCGATCCGCAGCATGCCGCGCAGGCGCTGACCGATGCGGTAGCCGAACTCGGCCTGCAGGCCTTGCCGTGGACCGAAGGCCTGCGCCAGTGGCAGGCCCGTGTCGAATCGCTTCGACGCTGGATGCCGGAACTGGATCTACCCGACTGCAGCGATGCGGCCCTGCTGGCCAACCGTGCACAGTGGCTGCAGCCCGCGTTCGCCGGCAGGACGCGACTGGATGCGCTGGATGAATCCAGCTTCGGCGAAGCGTTGAAGTCGCCCCTGGAGTGGTCACAACGGCAGCTGGTCGAGCGTCATGCACCGACCCGCATCACTGTGCCGTCCGGGCTGGAGCGGCCGATCACCTATGCGCTGGACAGCGAGACTGGCGACCCGCTGCCGCCAGTGCTGGCGGTGAAGCTGCAGGAACTGTTCGGCCTGGCCGACACGCCGCGCATCGCCGATGGCCGCGTGCCGCTGACCCTGCACCTGCTCTCCCCCGGCGGCCGTCCGCTGCAGGTCACCCAGGACCTGCGCAACTTCTGGGAAAACACCTACGCCGAAGTGAAGAAGGAAATGAAGGGCCGTTACCCGCGCCATCCGTGGCCGGACGATCCGTGGACCGCCACAGCCACGCACCGTGCCAAGCCGCGTGGAACCTGACGGGTAGTGCCCGCCGTTGGCCGGCAGCCCCCTGGCACCAGGCAGAGAGCATTGCCGGCCAGCGGCCGGCACTACCGGTTTGCGACCCTGCCTGATCCTGAATGGCTGCGATAGAGTCACACCACGTGCGTCCCTGACTGACATACCGTTTACGGGCAACGCGCGACACTGGACTTCGACCCGAGGCAAAGGACCCCCGCATGAGCAAGCTGACCGTAATCACCGACCGCGCTCTGGAGCGCGCCCTGGACCTGGCCCACAGCGCCGGCGACGGCCTGAAGAGTGCCGGTGGCAGCCTGCGCCACCTCGGGCCGCAGGCCAGTGACTGGATCAAGACCGGCGCGGCGCTGGGCGCCGTCAAGACCGGTGGCAAGGTGGCCACCAAGTTCGCCCGGCGCAACCCGGCGGTGACCATTGCCGCCGCTGCCGTCGGTGTCGGCCTGCTCGGCTACGCGCTGTACCGCAAGCAGCAGAAGAAGAAGGCCGCCAACGGCCACGTGGTGAATGGCCAGGCACAGCGCATCAATGCGCGTGACCGCCGCAACGACACCGTGGTGGACGAGCACAGCGTATCGGCAGCGACGCCTGAGTCTGCCGGGGTCGGCTCCCTTCCGCAGGATCTGAGCCCATCAGCCCGCTATGAGGGCCGGATACCGTAGGGTATCCGGCCTTTTCTGTTTCAGCCGATCTGCCGCCACTGCCCCGGCTGCAGGTCGTCCAGCCGGTAGGGGCCCATCGACACGCGGACCAGCCGCAGCGTCGGCAGGTTCACCGCCGCGGTCATCCGCCGCACCTGGCGGTTGCGGCCCTCGCGGATCGTGATCGCCAGCCAACTGTCGGGCACGGTCTTGCGGAATCGTACCGGAGGATCGCGCAACCACAACGCCGGCGCCGGATCGAGGCGTTCGATCTTCGCCGGCAGGGTCGGACCGTCGTTCAGCTCGACGCCGTCGCGCAGCCGCTGCAACTGCTCGTCACCGGGCGTGCCTTCCACCTGCACCCAGTAGGTCTTGTCGGCCTTGTGCCTGGGGTCGGTCAGCTTGTGCGCCAGCGTGCCATTGTCGGTCAGCAGCAGCAGGCCCTCACTGTCATGGTCGAGCCGACCGGCGGCATACACCCGCGGCGGCAGACCGAATCCCGCCAGGGTCGGCCGCGGCGGCACGCTGCGGTCGGTGAACTGGCAGAGCACGTTGAAGGGCTTGTTGAAGGCGATCAGCATTGCGGGCACGGCAGGCGGCGGGTGTGAGCATTGTCCCATGCCGCGCTGCCCGCTCGCCGAGCGCGGCCCGGCGCTACCGGGCATCACGCCCGCCGAGGCTGCGGCGCGATCAACCGAAGACCTTCCACTCCAGCAGGAAAGAGCCCAGCACCAGTGCGATGCCGCACGCCGCGATGACATTGGCCCGGCGCCGCAGGCGAACCGGCGGCGGATTCATGGCCCGCGCGCGCTCCTCCAGCAGCGCACCGGCAAACAGCACGACAAACCCCACCGTCGCCACCAGGTCGTAGGCATGGCCACCGTAGAACACGAAATCAATCAGCCGCGCCAACACCAGCACTGCAACAGCGATATAGAACACCTTCTTCAACTGTCCACTCCATTGGCAGCAGGGCCGGGCCACGCCCGGCGTATACACCTTACGTCCATTGTGACGCCGCAGCGCTCACCGGGCGCAGCCCGGCGCCGCCCTTACGGCTTGATGAAGCGCAGGGTCATGCGGTCGCTTTCGCCGATCGCCTGGTACTTCGCATCATCGGCCTTGTCGTGCTGGTTGGTCGGCGGCAGCGTCCACACGCCGTTGGGGTGGTCCTTGGTGTCGCGCGGGTTGGCGTTGACCTCGCTGCGCGCATCCAGCCTGAAGCCGGCGGCTTCGGCCATCGCGATCACCTGCTGCTGGCCGACATAGCCGGTGTCATCGTCATCGGCCACATCGGCCTTGGCGCGATGTTCGACCACGCCCAGCACGCCGCCCGGCTTGAGCACGTTGAAGAAGCCCTGGAACATGCCCTGCGCCTGGCCGGCCTTGCGCCAGTTGTGCACGTTGCGGAAGGTCAGCACCACATCGGCTGAATTGGCCGGGCCGAACACCGGCTTGGCCGGATCGTAGGCGACCACGGCAGTCTTGCCGAACTGCGCGGGTGCACCGGCGTACTTCTTTTCCAGGCTGTCGCGGCTGCGCTGCTGGTAGTCACGGCCGCGACCCTCAGGCACCGCCATCGGATCGACCACGGCAGCCACATAGTGGCCCTTGTCATGCAGCAGCGGCGCCAGGATCTCCGAATACCAGCCGTTGCCGGGCGTGATCTCGATGACGGTCTTTTCCGGCGTCACCTTGAAGAACGACAGCGTCTGCGCCGGGTGGCGGAAGCCGTCGCGCTTGACGTTGTTGGCATCACGGGTGGGTGCCTTCACCGCCGCGTCGATGGCCGGTGACACCTGGATCTTCGCCGGCGCCACCGTGGCCGGTGCGGCGAACGCAGGAACAGCAGCAAGCAGGGCCGAAGCAAGCAGCAGGCGGCAACCACGCAGGGACGAAGCAGGCATCATCGGGACGACTCCAGCGGAAGATGCGGCGAGACTAGCAGTCGCAGCGTCCCAGGTGTTCACAAAACGTTAGCGGCGTGCGCGTCGCGGAACACTGTTTTGTGGTCGTCGCCGCAGCACGGTCACACATCGCGTTCTATTCTGGAACACTTCCCCCAAGGAGTCCGTGCCCATGACGGCAACCCGCGAACTGGGCCGTTCCGGCCTGCATGTACGTCCGCTCGCCTTCGGTGGCAACGTGTTCGGCTGGAGCGCCGATGAGAAGGCCAGCTTCGCCCTGCTCGATGCCTTCGTTGACGCCGGTTTCAATCTGGTCGACACCGCCGATGTGTACTCGGCCTGGGTGCCGGGCAATGCCGGCGGCGAATCGGAAACACTGATCGGCAGGTGGTTTGCCCGCAGCGGCAAGCGCGACAAGGTGGTGCTGGCGACCAAGGTGGCCAAGTGGGCCGAGCGCCCTGGCCTGACCCCGGACAACATCAATGCAGCGGTCGAGGATTCGCTGCGCCGGCTGCAGACCGATGTGATCGATCTGTACCAGGCCCATGAGGATGACGAGGCGACGCCGCTGGAAGCCACCCTGGCCGCATTCGGCCGCCTGATCGAGGCCGGCAAGGTACGAGCGATCGGTGCCTCCAACTACAGCGCCACGCGCCTGGCCGATGCGCTGAAGGTGTCCACCGACTACAAGTTGCCGCGTTACGAAACCCTGCAGCCGGAGTACAACCTGTGTGACCGCGCCGGCTACGAAAAGGAACTGGAACCGCTGGTGCAGCGCGAGCAGATCGGCGTGATCGGCTACTACGCGCTGGCCAGCGGCTTCCTCAGCGGCAAGTACCGCACGCCGGCCGATGCAGCCAAGAGCCCGGCGCGTGGCGAGACCGTGGTGAAGCGCTACCTGAACCCGCGCGGCCTGCGCATCCTGCAGGCGCTGGACGACGTGGCCAGCAAGCACAGCGCAAGCGCTGCACAGATCGCACTGGCATGGCAGATCGCGCGGCCGTCGGTCACCGCGCCGATCGTCAGCGCCACCAGCGTCGAACAGCTGCACGACCTGCTGGCCGCAGCGAGCGTATCGCTGAGCGTGCAGGATGTCGCGCAGCTGGATGCCGCCAGCGCCGAAGCCTGAGACCCGGTAGTGCCGGCCGCTGGCCGGCATGACACAGTCAGGTAGTGCCGGTCGCTGGCCGGCATCGCGCGGTAAAGAAGAAAATAATTGAACAAAATGGTTGCGCGCGACTAAATCGTGGTTTATCGTGCGCACCTCGTTTCAACACCCACTGGAAACTTCCCTTGAACGCGCATTCCGTCGCCATCGCCAAACTGCTGCCATGCCTGCGCATGGACGGGCTGGCGCGCGCGTTCGGCAAGGAAGCCCAGCTGACAACGGCCTGATACCCGCCCTGCGGAGATCGGCCACCCCGATCTCCGAGGCCTGACGACGCCCTCGGAACGCAAGTCCCGGGGGCGTTTTCGTTTGCGTCGGCACAAGGACCCGCGATGCCAGAACTGCACCCCGCGCGGCGACCCGCCGCTCACTGACACAGGTTTTTCTGCTGCGCCGGAGGATTTTCTCCGCGTGCATGGCAACGCCTGGACATTATCTGCATCGCACTCAAACATTATCGCTCGCCGATAATGTCGGTGGCCTGCACCCTCGATTCTCCAACGGTCCCGTTTCCACCACGGGCTGGTGCGCGCGGCGTTGCCGTGGCGTATGCCGGAGGTCGCGGACATGCCATCGCCTGGATCGCCTGCTGGAGGCAGGCGCCGGTTCGCCGGCACGCGGTTCGATTCCGCGCGGTTCACCACTGGATAGCTCAGTAGGGTAGAGCAACGGATCCGTAATCCGTCTGTCGTGGGTTCGACTCCCACTCCAACCACATGACCTGTCACGTCATGACTTGAAGCAACACCCGGGGCGCAAGCCCCAGCAGCCATCGTCGCCGTCCACGGTCACTGCCTTCGGGCGGGGGCGTGGAAGGCAACGGACCGCACGCCGGGCCTCGGCCTGTCACCACTACCTGCCCCACGCTGCTCCGGTGCTGTCTGCCGGCAGCGATGGCCGCAAGGGTGATGACGCACCGCAGGCTCCGCGCGCGGACCGTCCGCCGATGGCCGCCCTCTTCCGCCGGCTGCGCGTGATGTGCAGCCGGCCCTGCCACGACCTGATCGACCCGGGTCATGGCATTCATTCCATCGGGTCGAACCACCAGAGCCATACAAGGAGAGACTCCCATGTTCTGGACCATCAAGGTCGTGATCGGCGACGGCGAGCGCGGCCTGGTGTATCGCAACCGTCGTTTCCAGCAGATCCTGCTGCCGGGCGTGCACCGCCTGTCGCCGTTCGGCGGCCGCCCGCAGGTGGACATCCACACTGCATCGAAGGGCGCGGCCTATACCGGCAGCGACCAGGACAGCCTGATCGAAGCGCTGGGCGCACAGCTGGACACGCACTTCGTGCTGGCCAACGTCGGTGCCGGCGAGGTCGGTCTGGTGCTGCGCAATGGCCGCATCGATGAAGTGCTGCCGCCGGGCAGCCGTCGCCTGTACTGGCGCGGTTCGGTCGACACCCAGGTGCGCGTGATGGCGCTGGGTGACGAGCCGCGCATTCCGGCGGACGTGCAGCAGCGCCTGGGCCAGTTGGGCGTGCTGCCGCGTGTGGCGGTGATCAGCAGCGTGCCGAGCGAGTCGGTGGGCCTGCTGTTCATCGATGGCACGCTACGGCAGACGCTGGACGCCGGCCTGCACGCGTTCTGGAACTTCAACGGCAACGTGTCGGTGGAGCGTGTGGAGCTGCGTGCGCGGTCGCTGGACGTATCCGGCCAGGAGCTGCTCAGCCGCGACAAGGTGACCCTGCGGGTGAACCTGGCCGCGACCGTGCAGGTGGTCGACCCGGTGCGTGCACACCGCACGCTCAGCAATGCCGATGAGTTCGTCTACCGGCAGCTGCAGTTCGGCCTGCGCCAGGCGATTGCCGCGCGCAGCCTGGACGAGCTGCTGGGTGACAAGGCAGCACTGGACGGTGAGATCGCCGCCCATGTGCAGGCCGCGATCGAGGGCCACGGTGTACGTCTGCTTGGCGTGGGCATCAAGGACGTGATCCTGCCGGGCGAGATGAAGGAGATCCTCAACGGCGTGGTGCTGGCCGAGAAGCAGGCCCAGGCCAGCGTGATCCGTCGCCGCGAGGAGGCCAACGCCACGCGATCGCAGCTCAACACCGCAAAGCTGATCGAGGACAACCCGGTGCTGATGCGCTTGAAGGAGCTGGAGGCACTGGAGAAGGTCACCGAGAAGATCGACAAGCTCACCGTGTTCGGCGGCCTGGATGGCGTGCTGAAGCAGCTGGTGACGATCAGGTAGGGGGTAGCGGCGGTGCAGGGACGCGCCGCCGGCCCATCAAGGACAAACACGAAGACATGGACACTCAACACAACTATCAATGGCTGCATGCCGAGGGCACCACGCCGATCAAGGGCTGGGTCAACGGTGTGCCGCTGGAAGCGCAGGCGCATGAGCAGCTGCGCAACATCGCGGCGATCCCGTTCGTCGGGCCGTGGGTGGCCGTGATGCCGGACGTGCACCTGGGCAAGGGCGCGACCGTGGGCTCGGTGATCCCGACCCGCGGTGCGATCATCCCGGCCGCGGTCGGCGTCGACATCGGCTGCGGCATGGCGGCGGTGCGCACCACGCTGCGCGCCAATGACCTGCCCGACGACCTCCGGCAGCTGCGCAACAGCATCGAGCGCAGCATCCCGGTCGGCAATGGGCGCGGCGGCGAACATCAGCGCATGCCCGACAGCATCCATACCCGGCTGGTGCAGTCCGGGCTGGCCGCCGGCCTGGAGAAGATCAAGGACAGGCACCGCCGGATCCGCACCGACAAGCTCGACCGCCAGCTGGGGACGCTGGGTGGCGGCAACCACTTCATCGAACTGTGCCTGGACGAGACCGACACGGTGTGGGTGATGCTGCACAGCGGGTCGCGCGGCACCGGCAACCTGATCGGTACCTACTTCATCGAGAAGGCGCGCGAGGAACTGGCCCGGCGTGTGCTGGGCTTCCACTTGCCGGACAAGGACCTGGCGTTCTTCATGGAAGGCGAGCCGCTGTTCGATGACTACGTCGAAGCCGTGTCGTGGGCGCAGGACTACGCCCGGCAGAACCGCGAGGCGATGATGTCGCGCGTGCTGGCCGAGATGCGCCACCGGCTGCCGAAGTTCCAGCTGGCGGCAATGGCGGTGAACTGCCACCACAACTACGTACAGAAGGAAACGCACCACGGGCAGGAGCTGCTGGTGACCCGGAAGGGGGCCGTCAGCGCCCGCGAGGGTGAGCTGGGCATCATTCCCGGCAGCATGGGCACGCGCAGCTACATCGTGCGTGGCAAGGGCAACGCGGACAGCTTCCACAGCTGCAGCCACGGTGCCGGCCGGGTGATGAGCCGTGGCGCCGCGCGCCAGCAGATCACGCTGGCCCAGCATCGCGAGGCCACCGCGCACGTGGAATGCCGCAAGGACAGCGGCGTGCTGGACGAGTCACCGGCCGCGTACAAGTCGATCGACGATGTGATGGCCGCGCAGCTGGACCTGGTCGACGTGGTGCACACCCTGCGCCAGGTGTTGTGCGTGAAGGGGTAACGGAGCGGTGCCGGCCAAGGCCGGCCTCTACCAGAGCAGCACGTCGCGTCGGGGGTCAGATCCCTTTCTGCGAAAGGGATCTGAACCCGGCACATTCAGCGCGGCACGCTGTCTTCGGCCACCAGCGCGTGGTGCACGCCGATGCCCGCGCGCACGCCTTCGGCCATGGCCAGGGTGATGTTGCCGACCGTCGTCGCATCGCCTGCGGCATACACGTTCGGTACCGAGGTCTGCTTCATCATGTCGACCTCGATCAACTCGCCCAGCGGGCTCTCGGCCAATGTGCAGCCCAGCTGCTGCACCAGCGGCGTGGCCATCACCTGGGTGGCCGGCACGAACAGCGCCCGCTGGGCGATGCGGCGGCCATCGGCCAGCTCCACTTCCAGCCAGGTCGGCTGGTCGCCCTGCACGCCCAGCACCGGCGACGTCTCGATCTGCACGCCGCGCTGCTGCATGGCAGCCCGTTCCTCATCGGTGATCGGCAGGCCCTGGCTGAAGAAGGTGACATTGCCCCAGTCGGCAAACAGCGGCGCCTTGCCGGCGGACATCGGATGGCCGCCAAGCAGGCCGATGGCGCCGCCCCCCACTTCGTAACCATGGCAGTAGGGGCAGTGCAGCACGGTGCTGCCCCAGCGCTCGGCCAGCCCGGGCAGTTCCGGCAGCTGGTCGGCGATACCGCTGGCCAGCAGCAGCTTGCGCGCGGCCAGCACCTGGCCATCGGCGGTACGTACTTCCACGCCCTCTGCGCTGGCGTTGGCCTGCACGGCCTCGGCATGCACCCAGCGCACGCTGGGGTAAGCCAGCAGCTGCTGGCGCGCGGTCTTCAGCAGCTCGGCGCCGCTGATGCCATCCAGCCCCAGCACCCCGTGCGAATGGCTGGCGAAGCGGTTGCGTGGTGAACCGGCGTCGATGACGGTGACCGGGCGGCGGGCACGGGCCAGGATCAGGCCGGCGGCAATGCCGGCATAGCTGCCGCCGACGATGAGCACATCAGGATTCATGGTGACCTTCCAGGGAACGGTGATGGGCGAGATGGCGGGCGAAGTCGGCGCCGAGCTTGTCCAGCGTGGCCGCCCGCAGGCGCTGTTCGAGCAGGTGCTGTGCTTCGCGTGCACCCTCCAGCAGGGCGCTGTTGACCAGCTGCTGGATCGGGCAGCCACCGCCGGAATCGCGGGTGCCTACCTGTACCAGCGACGGTGCGCCCACCGCCAGGTAGACGTCATGCAGGGTGATGGCTGCGGCAGCACGGGCCAGCTGGCTGCCCCCCCCATGGCCGCGGGTGCTGCGTACCAGGCCGGCCTTGTGCAGCTGCGCCAGCAGACGGCGGATCACCACCGGATGGGTCGGCAGGCAGGACGCCAGCTGCTCGGAGGTGCGCGGGCCATCCTGGCCGACCAGGTGCGCCATCACGTGCAGGGCGTCAGAGAGCGGGTTCGCGGATTTCATGTAACTACAGTAGTTACATTTATATCCCCTGTCCAGGGTCCGTATTCGTTCCATATGGACACATTTGTCCTATGAAACACTTCCTTCACATCACTAAACGAAACGCTAATGTGATGTTCGTCGCACTTCAGCGGGAGCTTGGCAGGTCGATACCGCATTGCCCCTTCCCGAGAGTGCTTCCCGATGAATGCGTCTGTCCGTGCTCCGCGCCTGCAGTCCAAGCTGCTCGGCGCGGTCTCTGTTGGCTTGACCGTGGTCCTGCTGTGCGCGCTGGCTGGCCTGGCCTCCGCCTGGTTCAAGTTGTCCACCGAGGTTCCACCCGAAGTCGCGCACAGCCGCGACGCCGAACGCCTGCAGCGTGAGTTCCGCGGCCAGGTGCAGGAATGGAAGAACGTGCTGCTGCGTGGCCACGACGACGCGTTGCGTCAGCGCCACCTGGACGCTTTCGACAACGAAGGCCGCCTGGTCGAACGGCTGGCCAAGGGCCTGGTGACCAGCCCGGACGCGCGCACGCGTGAACTGGCGCAGGCGTTCGTTGGCCTGCACGCGCAGCTGCAGCAGGACTATCACGCGGCGCTGCAGGCATTTGCCGCGGCCGGCTACGATCCGGCCGCCGGCGACAACCTGGTGCGCGGCAAGGATCGCGCGGTGGCGACCGCTCTGGATGCATTGAGCGCGCATGCCACGCAGGTGGCCGAAGCGGCGCTGGCGGCACGTTCGCAGCAGGCGCGGCAGACCCTGCTGCTGTGCGCGTCACTGACGGTGCTGGCCGCCGTGCTGTTGCTGATCGGCCTGGCCTGGTGGCTGCGGCGCGCCGTGGTGCAGCCGGTACTGGCGGTGGAAGCCGCTGCGCGCGCAGTGGCTGCCGGCGACCTGCAGCACGTGGTGCAGGTACGCAGCCGCGACGAGATCGGACGCCTCGCGCAGGCGATGCAAGCGTTGCAGTCCACGCTGCGCGGCGTGCTGGATGCGCAGGCCGCGATGGCCCAGGCGCACGAGGCCGGCACCATCAGCCATCGCATGGACGCCGCTGCCTTCCCCGGCGCGTTCGGCACCATGGTGGCCGACTGCAACACGCTGGTCGACGCGCACATCCGGGTGAAGATGCGCGCGATCTCGATCATGGGCCGCTACGCCGTCGGCGACCTCAGCCAGGACATGGAACGCCTGCCCGGCGAGAAGGCAGTGATCACCGAAGCGCTGGATGCGGTCAAGCACAACCTCGGTGCGATCAACGGCGAAATCCGCCGCCTGGCCGAAGCGGCGGCCGCCGGTGACTTCAGCCAGCGCGGCGACAGTGCGCGCTTCGAGCATGATTTCCATGCGATGGTCGAGGGCCTCAACCGCCTGATGCAGACTACCGAGCTGAACCTGGGCGAGGTCTCCAGCATGCTGCGTGCCATCGCCGGCGGCCGCCTCGGCGCGCGCATGCACGGTGATTTCCAGGGCGTGTTCGCGCGCATCGCCGGCGATGCCAACACCACTGCCGCGCAGCTGGCAACCATCGTCACCGACATCAAGCATGCCTCCGGCAACATCCATACCGCTGCCGCAGAGATCGCCGCCGGCAACAATGACCTGTCGCGCCGCACCGAGCAGCAGGCCGCCAACCTGGAGGAGACGGCGGCATCGATGGAGGAGCTGACCTCCACCGTGCGCCAGAACGCCGAACATGCGCGCCAGGCCAACCAGCTGGCGATCGGCGCACATACGGTCGCCTCGCACGGTGGCAGCGTGGTCGGCCAGGTGGTGGCGACCATGGGCGCGATCGAGACCTCGTCGCGGCAGATCGCCGAGATCATCAGCGTCATCGATGGCATCGCGTTCCAGACCAACATCCTGGCGCTGAATGCTGCGGTGGAAGCGGCACGCGCCGGAGAACAGGGCCGCGGCTTCGCGGTGGTCGCCAGCGAAGTGCGCACGCTGGCGCAGCGCTCGGCGGCGGCCGCGAAGGAGATCAAGTCACTGATCGAGGCGTCGGTGGAACAGGTCGGTGAGGGTGCGCAGCGCGTGCGCGAGGCCGGTGACACCATGGCCGAGATCGTCGCCTCGGTGCAGCGCGTGACCGACATCATGGCCGAGATCTCTGCGGCGTCGCAGGAGCAGAGCGCAGGCATCGAACAGGTCAGCCAGACGGTGATCCAGATGGACGGCACCACCCAGCAGAACGCCGCGCTGGTGGAAGAAGCCAGCGCCGCGGCGCGCAGCCTGGAACAGCAGGCGAACCGGTTGATCGATGCGGTGGATGTGTTCGACCTGTCGGCCACGGCGGCGGCGAAGGGCGGGCTGGCACGCGCGGCTTGATTGATCCGGTTGCCGGCCAGCGGCCGGCACTACCGTGGAGCGCAGACAGGAGGAGTGCCGGCCACTGGCCGGCAGCGTCCAACGCTGCATGGGTGGTGGCATGAACAGTGCGGACCAACGGTCCGCACCCACCACCACCTGCCGTCGTACACGTCGATGCAATGCACCGTTGCCGGCATGCACACGGCCGCTGGCCTACCCTTTCGTGGACATTCCCGCCTCCCTCCCCCTCTGCTGGAGCCCCCATGACTGTCCCCGCCTTCGGTCTCGGCACCTTCCGCCTGAAAGACCAGACCGTGATCGACTCCGTGCGCAACGCGCTGGCGGTCGGCTACCGCGCGATTGATACCGCGCAGATCTACGGCAACGAAGCCGAGGTCGGCCAGGCCATCGCCGATTCCGGCGTGCCGCGCGATCAGATCTACTTGACCACCAAGGTCTGGATCACCGCGTTCAGGCGCGAAGCGCTGCTGGCCAGCCTGCGTACCAGCCTGGAAAAGCTGCGCACCGACCATGTCGACCTGGCACTGATCCACTGGCCATCGCCGAACGACAAGGTCGACGTGCCGATGGAGGAGTACCTGACCGCACTGGCCGAGGCCAAGGCACAGGGCCTGACGACGGAAATCGGCATCTCCAACTTCACCATCGCGCAGACCCGCAAGGCGATCGAGATCCTTGGCGCTGATGCGATCGCCACCAACCAGATCGAGATCCACCCGTACCTGCAGAACCGCCTGCTGGTGAAGTTCCTGCAGGACAACGGCATCCACATCACCGCCTACATGAGCCTGGCCTATGGCGAGGTGATCAAGGACCCGGTGATCCAGGCCATTGCCGGCCGCCACCAGGCCACGCCGGCGCAGGTCGCGCTGGCCTGGGCACTGCAGCAGGGTTTCTCGGTGATTCCGTCCTCGACCAAGCGCGAGAACCTGGCGAGCAACCTGGAAGCGGCCGCGGTCCGCCTGACCGACGAAGACATGGCACAGATCGCCAAGCTCGACCGCGGCCATCGCCTGGCCAACCCGGAAGGGATTGCACCCGCCTGGGATTGATTCCACCGCGGCTACGGATCGGAATCGGCAGGTGCCGACCTTGGTCGGCACCTGCCGGACGGTCAGCGCTCGGCAACACCGCGCAACATGTCCAGGACGCTCTCGATGTCCAGTGGCTTGCACAGAAAACCAGCCGCGCCCAGCGCCTGCGCCCTGTCAATTACCTCTAACCGGGTGTCTGCGCTCATTACCAGAACGGGAGGCGCCGCAGGGTCCCTGACCAGCGCCTCCAGTACGTCCCATCCACTGCAACCTGGCATGTGCAGATCCAGCAGAACTACGTCGGGCGCCAGCGTCTTGATGACGGCCTGAGCATCGTGGCCATCTTGCCGGAAGCTGAGGCGATGGCCTGCACACTGCAGCAGGTGCTGCACCACCTCGCGGTTGGTCTCCACGTCTTCGAACAGCAGGCAGTGGAGCGGACGAACCACCGCCGCGTGCGACTGGAAAAGCTCATCCAGGGAAGGAAGCGGCTCAGCCGCATCGCTCACGGCAGCAGCGAAGCACCAAACGAATGAAGCGCCGCCGGCGTCGCTGCGGCCGACGCTGATCGTTCCGCCCATGGCATCGGAAATCAACCGAACGATGTACAGCCCGAGGCCGACGCCCTGTTCGCAACGTGCTTCGCCCTGACTGACCTGCACGAAAGGCGAGAAAATCATGCCTCTCTGCGCTTCGTCGATGCCCGTCCCGGAGTCGCAGACCGAGATCCGCACCTGCCAGTCATCCACCGATCGAACGGCGCCAACCGAGACCCTCGCCTCGCCCGCCATGGGACTGAACTTGATGGCATTGCAGAGAAGATTGGTCACCACCTGTTCGATGCGACCGCCATCTGCCAACAGCCATACGTCTGCTCTGCCAACATCCACCTGCACTACCACGCCTTTGTCTGCAGCCGCAGGCATGCAGTTCGCCCGCGCCGCCTCAATGATGGAACGCAGCGAACAAGGGTGTGGCCGCAGTTTCAGCTTGCCACCATCGATGCTGGCAACATCAAGTACATCATCGATGCGATGTCGGAGCGCCTGGGCCTGCCCTGCAACGGTGGCCAGTGCGTGTCGCTGGCCAGCACTCGCCGTACTGACCTCCAGAAGCTGGATGCCGCTGATGATCGCATTGAGCGGCGTGCGAAGCTCATGACTCATGGTGCCGACGAATCGCCCTTGCGCTTCACGCGACGCGATGGCACGCAACGCGATTTCGCGCATCGCTGCCACCAGTGACGCCACGACCAGCGGCAACAGGATGGTCAGCGCCAGCGCATAGGCCAGATAGGCGGGCCGCGAGAACCAGTAGCCTTCGGGGGCTGCCCACAGCAGCGCCACGGCCGTTACCGCGATTGCCGGCGCCATGGCCTTGCGTCCGTAAGCCACCGTCGCGGCGATGACGAGGAACGGCAGGATTGCATTGAGCGCCATCAACAGGATGAAGGCCGCGTGCACCTGGATGGTCACCATCGCCAGACTGAGCAGGAGACCCGCCACGTCGTACCACCTGTCGTGACGCGCCCTGCGAAGGTTTACAAAGAGTGCCCACGCTACAGAGACCGCCAGAAGCGCAACGGCTGCAGGCAGCACCCGCGCTGCCTCATCGGCCAGAACAGGCTGAGGGCCCTCGATCCAGAGCCAGCACCACAGCACCGCGAGCGCCTGCAACAGCACCCGGAACCCACTGGCGCGCGGCTCCTGGAAGCATGACAGCAGTAGAGCCAGACGATGCATTTCCAGCACGCGCGCAGCATGCAGCAGCGCTGCCGGGGACGACATTGGAGAGGGCGTGTACGGATCATGCATGTGAGCGTCCCCCGGTCAGTGATTGACCCGTCGTGCGTCCCAGAAGGCGCTTTGCCGAGATTGCCAGCGCACAGCCGCGCAGCCGCACGCTGCCGATTGCTTCGCCGGAGCGGAGAGCATCAGCCAGATCTTCGCAGGCATCGGCAATCCTGCAGCTGCCCAACGCCGAGGTCACACTTTTCAGGGCATGCATGCGCGAAAGCTCCTGTTCCAGGCAACCCGGGGATTCACTCTCCGCAGCGCTCATCCAGCGCGATATCGCCTCGTCCAGGGCAACGGCAAACGATGGAAACTGGTCTGGCGCGGTCGCTGCAATCAGGCTGAGCATCGATCGCTGCCCGAGCTCAGGTCCGTCTGCGGGACGTTGCCGCGGCTCTACGCCTTGCGTTGAGTTCAAGCGCCGCATTGCTCTCCTCTGCTTGTCGCATTCAACACCTGAAGAGATGCATTTGCGCGTTCCGCGACGCCCAAACAGAGGCCTGAAGCGACAGCGTGCGGAGCGTATGGCCTACTGCATCCGTTGATGGATCTGCAGGAACAGCTGCGGAAACGTGCTACCCAGCAGATGCCCGGCAGCGGCCGCGAGCAGGATGGCGCCCACGATGGCAACACATCTGACCGGGAGTGACATTCGCTTCAGATCCATGGCATCCAGCATGGAAGCAACGATCGCGTAACGCCATCGGATTCCTTTCAAATCTTCCTGAGGTTCGTCATGCTCGCCCTGGCACTCTTTCTGCTGCTGTCGTGTGCGGTTTTGGTTCGAAAGCGACACGTGCGTAGCGGCGCCCTGCTCGCCGTAGCGCCACTGGCCATCTTGGCCAGCGCGAGCGCGCCCATCACGCAACGGCTGCTGGACCTGGCACAGGATGCGCCGCCAAGGACTGCAACAGCGCACCATCCACGCACGGCGATTGTCGTTCTAGGCGCTGGCATCGATCAGGACGCTCACGGCTCCAGGCCCGGCCTGGCTGGCTATAGCCGGTTGATGGCCGCAACGCAGCGCTACCTCGCCTGCGAACGCATCGGTGAAGCCTGCGTGGTGCTGGTCAGCGGAGGCGCTGCTGCGCCGGATAATGCCCCAGAAGCCAACGTCTACGCGCGTGAACTGATTGCGCTGGGCGTACCTGCGGAACACATTGTGCGCGAGCACGCCAGCGTGAACACCTGGCAGAACGCTAGGAACAGCAGCCGAATGATCCAGCGCGACAGTGTCCGGGTAGTGCTGGTGACCTCTGGCCTGCACCTAAGGCGCAGTCTGATCTACTTCCGGCACTTCGGTGTCGTGGCCGAGGGCTTGCCCAGTGATCGCCTCCGCGCCTCGCCGGGGTGGCTTCCCTCTGCATACAACCTGCTGCTGATCGAAGTGATGCTGCACGAGTACATCGGCGTCCTGCGCTACCACGTTTACAACGGCATGGGTTGGAACGAAGAATCCATCAAGCTGGACCGTGTCACGCCTGCAGCAACCACCCACGCATTGCCGCACTCACTTCGTCCGGTTTCTCCATCGGTGCCAGGTGCCCGCAATCAGGCACCACCACCAGCTGCGAGTGCGGCACCATCGCGTGCATTTCCTCGCTCACCGCGAGTGGCGTAATGCGGTCGTTCGCACCGCAGACGATCAGCAGCGGATCGCGGTAACCAGCCAGCACATCATGGCCATCGCGGCGTTCCAGTGCGCTCTGGCGCAGGAACACTTCCGCGCCCAGGCGGGCGGTCATGTCACGCACACGTTGCACCAGCACGTAATCATCCAGCCGCGACGCATCGATGTAGCTGCGCATCAGCACATCACCGAAACCATGGAACTTGCCGGGCAGGCGCACGCTGGCGCGCTGGCTGCGGCGCTGTTCGGCACGTTCCGGTGAGTCAGCGTGGATCGAGGTATCGATCAGCGCCAGCTGCAGGACCCGCTCCGGCGCGATGCGCAGGATCTGCTGGGCGACGAAACCGCCCAGCGAGAATCCAGCCAACGCAAAGCGTTCCGGCGCCTGCGCCAGCACGTCCTCGGCCACCGCCTGCAGGGTCTCGCCACGGGTCTGGTCGCCTACGGTGCAATCGGCAATGTCGGCAAGATCAGCCAACTGTGCGCGCCACAGCTCGGCGTCGTTGAGCAGGCCGGGCAGCAACAGCAGGGGAGTACGGTCGGTCATGGGGGTATTGTCGCGCCATCACGGTGACGGAGCCATGCCGCAACGGGGGTTGGATTGTAGCGTCGAGCCACGTTCGACGGCTGCACAGCCAGTGGGGCATGGCTCGACGCTACAGAACGCAGCGGCGGAGGCGCTCTTCGGCGACACCATCACCATCTACACCGCGCTGTGCGAACAGGCCCGCGAGAAAACCTGGCGCAGCAGGGTCAAGCACGCACGGCGGCTGGGTGCCAACGCGACCATCGGCATGCGCTACGACGCCACCGACGTGATGACCGGGCTGACCGAAGTGCTGTGCTACGGCACGGCAGTGGTGGTGGAACCACTGCGTTGAAGCTGTAGAGCCGAGCCCATGCTCCGCTCAGGCGTGCCCGTGAGATGCAAGGCAGCCGAGCGTGGGCTCGGCTCTACAATGGGGTTTCGGGCACCTCGACCTGCTGCACCGGCAGGGTCACCATCATTACCGTCGGGTCATCCGGGTCCAGCCTGGTCTTGAAGCCCAGGCTCTGGCACATCGCCAGCATGGTGCTGTTTTCGCGCAGCACCTGGCCTTCGACCACGTCCAGGCCCAGCCACTTGGCGTACTCGATCATGATCGCCATCAGCCGCCAGCCGATGCCGTGGCCCTTCAGGTCCGAGCGGATCAGGATGCCGTACTCGCCGCGATGGTAATCGGCATCGGCGTGCAGGCGCACCGCGCCAAGCATTTCGCCGCTGCGCGGTTCGATCGCCACCAGCGCGATCGAGCGTGCGTAGTCGAGCTGGGTCAGGCGCGCGATGAACTCGTGGCTGAAGTGCTTCACCGACTGGAAGAAGCGCAGGCGCAGGTCCTCGTCGCTGACACGGGCGAAGAACGCACGGAACAGCGCATCGTCTTCCGGCCGCACCGGACGCACGAACGCGCGGCCGCCATCGGACAGTTCGATGGTGCGCTCCCACTCCTTCGGATACGGGAACACCGAAAAGCGCGGATGGCCACGGCCCTTGTGCAGGATGCGCGACGGTGCCACTGCCACGCGCGCGTCGAGGGCGAGGATGCCCTTGCCGTCGACCAGCAGCGGGTTGATGTCCAGCGTGCGCACTTCGGGAATGTCGGCGGCCAGCTGTGCCAGCTTGACCAGCGCCAGCGCGAGTGCGCGCTCGTCGGCGGCGGGCACATCGCCGTAGGCCTTGAGGATGCGCGAAGCACGGGTCTGTCCGATCAGCTCGTGGGCCAGGCGCAGGTCCAGCGGCGGCAGGGCCAGCGCCTTGTCGTTGATCACTTCGACCGCGGTGCCGCCACGACCGACCACGATCACCGGGCCGAACGTCGCGTCATCGGCGATGCCGACAATCAGTTCGCGCGCCTTCGGGCGGACGATGGTCGGCTGCACCAGCAGGCCATCGATGCGCGCATCCGGCCGCAGCTGGCGCGCACGCGACAGGATCGCGTTGGCCGCGCTCTGCACCGCCGGCAGCGTGGACAGGTTCAGGCGCACGCCGTCCACTTCCGATTTGTGCGGGATGTCCGGTGACAGGATCTTCAGCGCCACGCTGGCGCCACGCTCCAGCAGCGGCTGCGCAAGGTCCATTGCCTCGTGCGCATCGCGCGCGTGCATCACCGGCGCGGAGGGGATGCCGTAGGCCTTGAGCAGCTCATGCGTGGCCAGCGGGTCCAGCCACTGCTGGCCGTTGGCCAGCGCGGCATCGACCAGTGCGCGCGCGGTAGCCGTGTCGACGCTGAAATCCTGCGGCAGGCTGGGCGGCGTTTCCATCAACGCGTTCTGCGCTTCGCGGTAGCGCACCAGGTGCTGGAAGCCACGTACGGCTTCGGCCTCGGTCGGATAGGTCGGCACCCGTGCCGCGTTGAGCGTGGCGGTGGCCTGGTCGTCGTTGCCCAGCCATACGGCGAACACCGGCTTGTCGCGATGATGGCGCGGGCGCAGGCCGAGCGTGCGGGTGAGGGCCTGCGCCGCATCGGCGGACGAGGTGAACGCGGTTGGCACGTTGACCACCAACACCGCGTCGTTCTCGTTGTCGGCCAGCAGTGCTTCGATGGCGGTGGCATAGCGCTCACCATCGGCGTCGACCACGATGTCCACCGGATTGCTGCGCGACCAGCCCTGCGGCAGCACCGCATCGAGCTTCTCCACCGTGCTGTCGGAAAGGGTGGCCAGCGTGCCACGCAGCGCGATCAGTTGGTCCACGGCCAGGCGGCCGACACCGCCGCCATTGCTGAGAATGGCCAGGCGGCGGCCGGGGAAGGTGCCCAGCCGCCCCAGCGATTCGGCAGCAGTGAACAGTTCGTCCAGCGCACCCACGCGCAGCAGGCCGGCGCGATTGAAGGCCGCGCCGTACACATCATCGGCACGCGCCAGGGCCTGCACATGGGTATCACGGCTGCCCGGCTGCACGCGCTCGGCGCGACCGGACTTCACCACCACCACCGGCTTGGCGCGGGCGGCGGCACGCGCGGCCGACATGAACTTGCGCGCGTCCTTGATCTGCTCGACATACAGCAGGATGGCGCGGGTGCGGTAGTCCGTGGCGAAGTAGTCGAGCAGGTCGCCGAAGTCGACGTCCATCGTGTCGCCCAGCGAAACCACGGCGGAGAAGCCCACCGAGCGCGCCACGCCCCACTCCACCAGCGCGGCGGCAATGGCCGAGGATTCGGAGATCAGGGCGAGGTCGCCGGCCTGCGGGAAGTGCGCGGCGATGCTGGCATTGAGTCGCGCGTGCGGCGCGATGACGCCCAGGCAATGCGGCCCGAGGATGCGCAGGCCATGCTTGCGCGCCACCGCCTCTACCTGTGCGGACAACGAACCCGGGCCTTCGCCCAGGTGCGCGGTGAGGATGATCGCCGCCTGCACGCCACGCTCTGCAGCTGTACGCACCACTTGCGGCACGATCGCCGCCGGCGCGGTGATCACCACCAGGTCGGGCACCCAGTCCAGGTCCTTCAAGCGCTTGACCGTGCGGATGCCATCGATCTCGGCGTGCCGCGGGTTGATCCACGCCACCTTGCCGGGGAAGCCGGTTCCGCGCAGGTTGCGCATCACTGCGCGGCCGGCCGAACGCTCACGCGGACTGCCGCCGATCACCGCGACCGACTGCGGACGGAATACGGACTGCAGGTGGTAGGTACTCATGCGCCTACGGTACCCAAAAAAGGGGACGGAGGGGATCAAGTCGTCTGTGCCACAAACGACTTGATCCCCTCCGTCCCCTTTTTTGTTACAGCAGCGTGCCGTGCAGGATCAGCGCGGCGATGCTGAAGTAGATCACCAGGCCGGTTACATCCACCAGGGTGGCCACGAACGGGGCCGAGGCGCTGGCCGGGTCGAAGCCGAGCCGCTTCAGGACGAAGGGCAGCATCGAGCCGGACAGCGAACCGAAGGTGACGATGCCGACCAGCGCGGCACCGATGGTGATCGCCAGCAGGATCCAGTGCTCGCCGTAGTCATGCAGGCCACCCAGCTGCCAGATCACGATGCGCACGATCGCCAGGCAGCCGAGGATGGCACCCAGCACCATGCCGGTCGGGATCTCGCGGATCGCCACCCTCCACCAGTCGCGCAGGCGCAGTTCGCGCAGCGCCAGGCTGCGGATCAGCAGCGAGGTGGCCTGCGAGCCCGAATTGCCGCCCGAGCTCATGATCAACGGGATGAACAGGGTCAGCACCACCGCGCGCGCCAGTTCGTCCTCGTAGTGCTGCATCGCACTGGCCGTCAGCATCTCGCCCAGGAACAGCACGCTCAGCCAACCGGCACGCTTGCGCAGCATCTCGAAGAAGCCGATCTGCATGTAGGGCTTGTCCAGCGCTTCCATGCCACCGAACTTGTGCGCGTCCTCGGTCGATTCCTCGATCAGCGCATCGAGCACGTCGTCCACGGTGACGATGCCGAGCATCTGCTGCTGCGCGTCGACCACCGGAATCGCCAACAGGTCGTGGCGGCGGATCAGACGCGCGACTTCTTCCTGGTCCATCAGCGCGTCCACCGTCACCGGCGGATTGACCTGGGCCACGTCCAGGATCGATTCCTCGGGCAGGCCGGTGATCAGCCGGCGCATGGTCACCACCTGCTGCAGCTGCTGGCTGGCCGGCTCCAGCACGTAGATCGCGTAGACCGTCTCGCGGGTGCGCTCGACCTGGCGGATGTGCTGCAGGGTCTGCGCCACGGTCCAGCTGGCGGGCACCGCCACGTACTCGGTGGTCATCAGCGCGCCGGCGGTGTTCGGCGGATAGCTCAGCAGCTTCTGGATGGCCTGGCGGGCGTCGGTGCCCAGCAGCGGGATCAGCCGCGCGCGTTCTTCCTCATCCAGCTCGTGGACGATGTCGGTGGCGCGGTCGTCAGCCATCAGTCCGAGCAGGGCGGCGGCGCGTGCCGGGGGCAGCGCGGCCACCAGCTCACCGCTGCGGTGCAGCTCCGGCGCTTCCAGCATCTTCACTGCACGCGGCAACGGCAGCGCGGCCAGCGTTTCCGCGGCGCGGGCCAGTTCCAGTGTGTTGAGGAATTCCACCGCATCGGCGGTGTTGTAGTTCGCCAGCGGTGCGGCCAATGCGGCGGCATCGGCCACCGGGCGCAGCAATTGCTTCTGGTTCATCGGTTTTGCCTTGTGGGGATGCGACCTCGCGCAACGCCAACGCAGGCAAACCGTCCCGATGTCAGGCGGTGGCCATCGCTGGCGTCGAACGAGGTCGACTTCTACTGTCGCTGGACATGGGTTGGGGACTCCGGAATGCGCGTGCCGGCGGTGCGCCGCCAGCGGCGGGCAGTCTGGACCCGTGGGCCATGCAGGTCAACCCGGCATCCCTGCGCCGGGCGCGGGCCGGCCGGTTGTTCTCGTGCATACACAGACCGGCGCGCATAATGGCCGGGTGGCGCTCGCCACGCTTTCCCCACCCGAACGGACGCACTGCGGGCTTCCCCGATGACCACGTATTCCCATGCATAGCGGCGGTCTGGAACTGGCCCTGGTGCTGCTGCTGGCGGCGGTCATTGCCGTGCCGGTGTTCAAGAAGTTCGGCTTCGGCGCGGTGCTGGGCTACCTGGCGGCCGGCGTGGTGCTGGGCCCGGACGGGCTGGGCTTCGTGCAGGACGCCGACCGCATCCTCGGCGCCGCCGAGATCGGCGTGGTGATGCTGCTGTTCGTGATCGGCCTGGAGCTGTCGCCGGCACGCCTGAAGGTGATGCGGCGCTCGGTGTTCGGCGCGGGCGCGGCGCAGGTGGCGATGTCCGGGCTGGTGCTGGGCGGCCTGCTGCTGCTCGACCACTTCCAGTGGAAGAGCGCGCTGGTGGTCGGTGTTGCGCTGGCGCTGTCATCCACCGCGGTAGGCCTGCAGCTGCTGTCCGAGCACAAGGCGATCAACAGCGACCATGGCCGGCTGGGTTTTGCCATCCTGCTGTTCCAGGACCTGATCGCGATCCCGCTGCTGGCGGCCATCCCGCTGCTGGGCGGGGCGAAGAACGAGACCCTGCGCTGGGAAGACGCCGCCGTGGCGCTCGGCGCGCTGGCCGTGGTGATCCTGTGCGGGCGACCGGTGCTGCGCAAGGTGTTCAGCATCATCGCCCGCACCCGCAGCCCGGAAGTGTTCACCGCCACCGCCCTGCTGGTGGTGCTGGGCACTGCCTGGTTCATGCAGGAAGCGGGCCTCAGCCCCAGCCTGGGCGCGTTCCTGGCCGGCGTGCTGCTGTCCGATTCGGAGTTCCGGCACGAACTGGAAGCGCAGATCGAGCCGTTCAAGGGCCTGCTGCTGGGGCTGTTCTTCATCGCGGTGGGCATGGGCATCGATCTCGACCGCATCGGCGCCGAGCCGTGGCTGATCGCCGCCGGCGTGGCGATCCTGCTGGTGGTCAAGTTCAGCCTGCTGTACGTGATTGGCCGCATCGCCAGCCTCAGTCCGCGGCAGTCGCTGCTGCTGGGCAGCGTGCTGTGGCTGGGGGGCGAGTTCGCCTTCGTGGTGTTCAACGAAGCGCAGCGCGCGCACCTGCTCGGCAACGCCAATCACGATCGGCTGGTGGCGATCGTCGGCCTGTCGATGGCGATCACGCCCCTGCTGATGATCGCGCTGCTCAAGCTGCTCGGCCAGGAGAAGGCCCCACCGCGCGAGGCAGCCGAGGCCGACAAGGTGGCACCGGACAACCGCCCGAAGGTGCTGATCGCCGGCATGGGCCGCTTCGGCCAGGTGATCGCACGCCTGCTGACCGCACAGAAGGTGCCGTTCGTGGCGCTGGAGGCGAACCCGGATACCGTGGCCGACCTGCGCCGCTTCGGCAACCAGCTGTACTACGGTGACCCGACCCGGCCGGAGATGCTGCGTGCGGCGGGCGGCGAGCACATCGATGTGTTCGTGATCACCGTGGACGACCCGGAGACCAACCTGCGCGCGGTGCGCATGGTGCGCCGGCTGTACCCGGACGCGAAGGTGCTGGCGCGAGCGCGCAACCGCCAGCATGCATGGCGCCTGATGGACATGTCAGCCGAGCCGTTCCGCGAAGTGTTCGGCACCAGCCTGGAGATGAGCGGGCGCGTGCTGACCGCATTGGGCGTGGCACCGGACGTGGCCGAGCGCCATGTGCAGCGCTTCCGTGAGCATGATGAGCAGCTGCTGCGTGACCAGTACCTGGTGTACGACGACGAGGCCGCGGTGATCCAGACCTCGCGTGATGCGCGCAACGACCTGATGCACCTGTTCGAGGCCGACGCGGAAAGGGACGGCGAGTAGGTGTGCCGACCAACGGTCGGCACCCACCCGATCAATGGCGGACCCGGTAGTGCCGGCCGCTGGCCGGCAATCCCGTGATCCCGGAGATGTCATGAGGTAGCCGGCCAGCGGCCGGCACTACCCTTTTCCAGCGATCAGCCGTTGTCGCGCAGGAACCGCGCCATCGAGGAAACGCCCGGCACGCGCGGCTCGAACTCGCCGGCCACGTCGATGAAGCCACGCATCACCGCGATCTCGCGCGGGCTGCGGTTGAGGCTGTCGCGCGCTTCCGGATCGGCGCCGGCGCGCAGCAGGCGCTGCACCAGCAGCGGCAGGCCATGCAGCGCGGCCAGATGCAACGGGCCGAAGCCACGCGGGTCGCGTACGTCCAGGTTTACGTCCTCGTCCAGCAGGCGCTCCACTGCGGCCATCACCACCTGCTCGTCGCAGGCGGTACCCGGCTCTGCGCGCGCGCCCAGCAGCAGCAGCAGCGGCGTGACCGAACCAGCGGCGGCCTGGTCCGGTTCGGCACCGGCCAGCAGCAGGGTGTCGAGCAGCGCCAGCAGGCGCGAGCGGTCGCGGGCACTGAAACCGTACAGCGCGGCACAGTGCAGCGGACCCAGCTGCTGCGCGTCACCGGCATGCACGTCGGCACCCGCCGTGAGCAGGCGCGCGACGATGTCCGGAAGGCCCAGCGCGGAGGCCAGCATCAGCACCGTCACGCCACCCGGCAGGCGGTGTTCCAGCTTGGCGCCAGCGTCGAGCAGGGCCGAAACGATGTCCACCTGGCGCATGCTGACTGCCGCCGACAGCGGCGTCGCGCCACTGGCCGCCGCGTGCTGCGGATCGGCGCCGCGCGCCAGCAGCAGGTCGGTTACCGCCAGGTGGCCGCCACCGGCAGCACGCAGCAGCGCGGTGCAGCCCTGTGCGTCGACCGCGTCGACGGCGAAGCCCAGATCGATCAGGCGGCGCACTGCATCGACGTCACCGGCCATTGCGGCGGCCGGCAGATCGGCCTCGCGCAGGGTGCGGCGCGGCAACGGCCACACCCGCCAATCGAGCCAGTCGGCCAGATCGCGGCGACCGATCGACAGCGCCACGCCCAGCGGTGTCTGGCCGTCGGCGGCACGTGCTTCCGGCGAGGCACCATGCTGCACCAGCAGCTTAAGCGCGCCTTCGCGGGCCAATGCGGTGGCCAAGTGCAGTGCGGTCATGCCGTGGCTGTCGCGTGCTTCGCGATCAACGCCGGCCTTGAGCAGGGCCTGCTGCAGCCGCAGCCAGCCCAGGCGCACCGCCAGCGACAGCGGCGGATCGCCCGCCGGCGAGGCGGCGAACGGATCGGCGCCACGCTCAAGCAGTTCCAGTGCCAGCTGTTCCAGACCACGCGCGGCCTGGTCGTGCTGTGCGCAGGCAGCAAGGAAGCGCGCCAGGCCGCCGCGGCCGGCCGGCGACAGGCCACGCTGCAGCATCACCTGCAACGCCGGCACCGCATCGATGCCGCGCGACAACAGCGCGAACATCGGCGTATCGGAGCAGGCATCACGCACATAGGGATCGGCGCCGTGGCCCAGCAGCCAGTCCACCGCACGCGGTTCCAGCGCCAACTCCGGATCGAGCAGCAGCCCGCCCAGTTCCTCCGGCTGGCACAGCCTGGCCAGTGCCGCCATGCCGTCGGTGTTGCCGAAGCCCAGCGCCTCGCGCAGCAGGGTCAGTGGCGGACGGTCCGGCAGCAGGCCGCTGGCACTGGCTGCTTCGCCACGATCGGCCAGGCCATCACTGACCGCGGCCGGCAACGGATAGGACGGGTCCAGCAGGGCTACGATCGCCCAGCGGCCGGCTTCGGCGGCGTAGTCCACCGCACGGCGGCCGACCGGATCGGTGGCATCGGCCGCGATGCCCAGTTCGACCAGGCGCTTGATCAGCAGCGGCGAGACATCCTCGGCCATCGCCGCCAGCTGCACCGCATTGCGGCCTTCGCCGTCCACCGCAACCAGGTCCGGCTTGTGCGGCAGCAGGTGCTCGATCACGGCTGCGCGACCGGCACGGGCCGCTTCCAGCCACGGCGTACGCCCCAGTGCATCGCGCGCTTCCAGATTGGCGCCCGCGCCGAGCAGCACGCCGATGATCTCGACATGGCCGGCCAGGGCCGCTTCATGCAACGCACTGCGGCGCTGGCGATCGCGGGCGTCGGCCCGTGCCTTGTGCTTGAGCAGCAGCTGCACACCCGCCGGATCGTCATCCTCGGTGGCGGCGGCGGCCAGCAGCACCGGGGTGCCATCGGCCGGTTCGCAGCGTGCACCGCGTTCGAGCAGGAAGCGGGCCAGACGCCAGTTGCCCACCTGGCAGGCCACCGCCAGCGGCGACCAGCCATCACGGTTCAGCGCATCGACTTCGGCAGCGGCATCGCGCAGCAGCGCGGCCACCCCTGGGTCGGAACTGCGTGCGGCATGGTGCAGCGGGGTGTTGCCATCACTGTCGGTGGCACGCGAGTCGGCGCCATTGGCGAGCAGGGTCATCACCGCTTCGGGGCGGCCATGCCAGCTGTCGCGGGTCGCCGCCAGCAGCGGGGTCATGCCCCGGTGCGGCGCATTCACATCGACGCCGCGGGCAATCAGTTCACGCAGCAGGCGCAGGTCCGGCAGCACCGCGGCCAGCACCGCCAGGCTGCGCTGGTCACGCCAGTTCGGGTCCGGCAGCGCATACGGATCGGCACCGGCCTGCAGCAGCTGCAGGCCCCGGTCGATGCGGCCCTGGCGGGCGGCCTCATACAGCGCCGGTGTCAGTTCCTGCGGCGCCATCGCCTCCAGCGGCACGGTTTCGGCCGCCGCTGCGAACATCGGTTCGGGTTCAGCGCTGGACGCCGCCAACGGGCTGGAGCGCAGCGACACCAGCGGCGCGGGCGCGACCCGCTGCAGCAGCAGGTGCAGCACCGGCGACAGCAGCACGACCGCCAGCGCGGCGGGCCAGCGCGCGCTTTCCGGCAACAGGCCCGGCCAGGCCGGCAGCACCACCAGCGCGGCCAGCGCAATGACCAGCGCGGCCACGCCGAGGCCACGCCAAGCAGTCAGGTCGCGCCCCGCCAGCGCCTGCCAGTGCTGGGCCAGGCTGCCGTCGAGGCGTTCGACATCGTTCCACAAGGGCCAGGTGCGCCAGGCCGCCAGCAGACCGGCACTGACCAGTACGCTCAGGCCAAGCACTGCCGCCAGGCTGCCGCTGTCACGCAGCGCAGCGAGCGGCCAGGCCAGCAGCAGCGCCAGCAACAGCGGGGCGGCTGCCCACAATGCCAGCAGCGCCGGCAGGTCCTGGCGTGCGACCACCTTCAGCGGCCGCAGCGCGCGGCTGCGGCGCCACCACGATATCGCCAGCGCGAACGCGGGCTGCGCCAGTGCGGCAAGGACGGCACCCGGGACGCCGCCCACGGCGGCGCCCAGCGCCAGCACCGCGCCCGCGGCGAAGGCAATTGACAGAATGCGCGGACGGGAGGCGTCAGTCATAGTGGCGCGGCATCAGGCTGGCCACCGACGGCGGCACCTGCAGGTAGAACCCGCGCTCGCTCATTTCGCTGCGGACCTTTTCCGGGTCAGCCTGCGCCAGGCGGCGCTGGGCATCCAGGGCCACCTCCAGGACGAAGGCGAGCGTCCCCAGCGAGGTGAGCAGCGGCGCGGGCAGCGCGCTGAAATCATCGCGTCGGGGAACGTAGACGTAGGTGTCCGGCTTGAGTTGGCTTTTATAGACGTAGGCGTGCATGTCCGCGGGACGATAACCCGGGAAGAGCCATGATTGTGTCGGAAAGCCGACACTGGGGAAAGCCGTCAGCCGACGATGGCGGCGCGATCAGCGGCGTTTCGCCTGCGGGGTTCAGCAATGTGGCGGCGACGTTCAGGCTGCGCCGCCGCCACACGGGCGCTTACTTGACCTTGGCGTAGGTGCCCTTCAGCGCGACACCCGCGAGGATGGCACCGGCGTAGCACTCGTAGTTGGTGCTGCTCTTGAACTCGTTCTTCTTGTAATAGCTGACAATGTCGACCACGGCGTTGGCGCCGCGCGACTTGGCACCGTCCTGCAGCGCGCGCAGTGCCGACAGCGCAACCCAGCGGCAGGCCTCGGCATCGCTCTTGTTGGCGGCGTTGGTCTTCTTGTTGGTCACGTCTTCGCCCAGGCGCTGCTGCACGCTGACCGGCTGGCCGGCCAGGTAGAAGCGCACGCTGCCGTCGATGCCGGCGTCCTTGGCGGCCTGCGAATTGACCAGTTCCTGCAGGGACTGTTCGACACGCGTGTCGCGGGCGGAAGCGGTGGAAGTCAGGGCCAGCAGCGCGGTAGCCGTGGCGATCATGAGAGTGCGGCGCATCGGAACATCTCCTTGTCGAGGGTGCGGGGGGTAACGGGAACGGTGTGTTGGCGCAGTGGATCACTCGCTCCAGCGGCGGAACACCAGCGAGGTGTTGATGCCGCCGAAGGCGAAGTTGTTGCTCATCACGTACTCGGCCTGCAGTTCGCGGCCCTGCCCGGTGATGAAGTCGAGCTGGCCACAGCGCGGGTCGACTTCGGCCAGGTTCAGGGTGGGCGCGAACCAGCCGGCACGCATCATCTGGATGCTCACCCAGGCCTCGAACGCGCCACAGGCACCCAGCATGTGGCCGACGTAACTCTTCAGCGAGCTGATCGGCACGCGGCTGCCGAACACCTGTGCGGTGGCCTGGGTCTCGGCGATGTCGCCGTGGTCGGTGGCGGTGCCATGGGCGTTGACGTAGTCGATCTGCGCCGCGTCCAGGCCGGCGTCCTCCAATGCCAGGCGCATGGCCTGGGCCATGGTGTCGGCACTGGGCTGGGTGACGTGCTGGCCATCGCTGTTGGTGCCGTAGCCGACCACCTCGGCAAGGATGGTGGCGCCGCGCGCCTGCGCGTGTTCCAGGTCTTCCAGGATCAGCGTGCAGGCGCCCTCGCCCAGCACCAGGCCATCGCGGCCGGCATCGAACGGGCGCGGCGTGGTCTGCGGCGCGTCGTTGCGCACGCTGGTGGCGAACAGCGTGTCGAACACCGCCGCAGCAGTGGCATCGAGCTGCTCGGCACCGCCGGCCACCATCACCGTCTGCTTGCCGCTGCGGATGGCTTCATAGGCCGCGCCCACACCCTGGCTGCCCGACGTGCAGGCGCTGGAGGTGGTGTACACGCGCCCGGACAGGCCGAAGAACACGCCGATGTTGACCGGCGCGGTGTGGCTCATCATCTTCAGGTAGGTGGTGGCGCTGATGCCGTCGGTGGTGAACTCGTTGAGCATGCGCCCGAATTCGCCGGTGGCCTCGTGGCTGCCGGACGAGGAGCCATAGGCCACGCCGGTACGGCCACTGCGCAGCACCGGATGCTCATGCAGGCCGGCCTCGCGCAGCGCCACCTCGGTGGCGCGCACCGACATGATCGCGACCTTGCCCATCGAGCGGGTGGTCTTGCGGTTGTAGTTCGGCGGCAGCTCGAAGTCCTGCGCCGGCGCAGCCAGCTTGGTGTTCAGCCCGGCATAGACATCCCACTCGGGCATCGCACGCACCGCGTTGCGGCAGCTGCGCAGGTGGGCCTCGATGGTCGGCCAGTCGTGGCCGAGTGGACTGATGGCGGCGGCGCCGGTGACCACCACACGACGATCGGCGACCATCAGAGCATGCCTCCGTTCACCGAGATCACCTGGCGGGTGATGTAGCCGGCCGGTTCGGACAGCAGGAATGCCACGGTAGCCGCCACTTCGTCCGGCCGGCCAACGCGGCCGGCGGGAATCAGCTTGAGCGCGTGTTCAACCACTTCGTCGTTGAGCATTTCGGTCTCGATCAGGCCCGGGGCCACGCAGTTGACGGTGATCTGGCGGCTGGCCAGTTCCAGCGCCAGGGCCTTGGTGGCGCCGATGATGCCGGCCTTGGCGGCACTGTAGTTGACCTGCCCGCGATTGCCGGCCAGTCCGGAGACCGACGACAGGGTGACGATGCGGCCCGGCTTGCGCCGCCGCACCATCGGCATGATCAGCGGATGCAGCACGTTGTAGAAGCCATCCAGGTTGGTGTGGATGACCTGGTCCCAATCGTCCGCTGACAGCGCCGGGAAGGCGCCATCGCGGGCGATGCCGGCATTGCAGACCACGCCGTAGTACGCGCCGTGTGCTTCGACATCGGCCTCCAGCGCGGCCCGCGCAGACGCGCGGTCGGCCACGTCGAACACCAGCACGCGGGCCTGCTGGCCCAGTGCCTGGATCTCGGCGACCACCGCCTGTGCTTCATCCACGCGGCTGCGGCAATGCACCACCACGTCGAAACCATCGCGCGCGATGCGCAGCGCAATGGCCCGGCCGATGCCCCGGCTGGCGCCGGTCACCAGCACGCCTCGATTCCCTGTCATGCCTGTCCACTCTCCAGATAGGCCATCGCGTCGGCCGGTTCGAACACCGACACGTTGGCTGTCGCCCATTCTTCCTCGCCTGCCAGGATGCGGCAGGCGAACATCCCCAATCCATTGTCACCCAACAGCTCGCAGCGCGCCTGTACGCGCAGCCGCGTACCGCTGGGGAAGCTGCTGCGCGCGCTGCTGTAGCGGCGGCTGCCGAGCAGGAAGCCCAGCTGCGGTGGCCTGTCGGCCGCACGCGCGCGGCAACCGGCCCAGGCCGCGATGGCCTGTGCCATGTACTCGATGCCGACCCATGCCGGCACCTGGTCATCCTCGACGAACAGGCCGGCCTCGGGCACCACCAGTTCGGCCTCGATGGCGTCCTGGTCCCACTGCGTGATGCGCTCCAGCAGGCACATGTCCTGGCGGTGCGGCACCACGTCTTCGATCGCGTACAGCGTGTTCATCGACGCTCCAGTGCCAGCACGGCATTGCTGCCGCCGAAGGCGAACGAATTGCTCAGCACCCGCCGCGGCGGCTGCGCAAGGCGCGTGCCCGGCGCCACCAGCGGCAGCACCGGCAGTGCCGGGTCGGCCACGCCGTCCCACCAGTGCGGCGGCAGCAGCTGCTGCGGGTTCTCGGCCAGCACGATCCAGCACAGCGCCGCCTCGATGGCACCCGAGGCACCCAGCGTGTGGCCGGTCAACGGCTTGGTCGAACTGGCCGGCACGTGGCTGCCCAGCACCTGCGACACGGCCAGGCTTTCCATCGCATCGTTGTGGCCGGTCGCGGTCCCATGCAGGTTCACATAGTCCACTTCGCCGGCGGCCCAGCCAGCACGCTGCAGCGCCTGCTGCAGGGCGTCGATGGCGCCCAGGCCCTGCGGGTCCGGGGCGGACATGTGGTGGGCGTCGGCCGACTCGCCCCACCCCGCCAGGCATACCGGGCCGGGTTCGCGGGTGAGCAGGAACAGCGCGGCGCCTTCGCCGATGTTGATACCGGTACGATGCTGCGAGAACGGATTGCAGCGTTGGGCCGAGACCGATTCCAGCGCGCTGAAGCCGGCCACGGTGAAGCGGCACAGCGAATCGGCGCCACCGGCGATCACCGCATCGACGATGCCGGCGCGCAGCATGCGTGCGGCCGACATCAGCGCCTTGGCACTGGACGAGCAGGCAGTGGACAGGGTCCATGCCGGCCCCTGTGCGCCACTGCGCTGGCGCACGAACTGCGCGGCGGTGCCCATTTCCTGCTGGGCGTAATCAAAGCCCTGCGGCCACTGGCCCTGTTCGGCATGGCTGCGCAATGCCTGCTCGGATTCACCAATGCCCGAAGTGCTGGTGCCCAGCACCACCGCTACGCGCTCGGCGCCATGGCGGGCGATCGCCGCGGCCACTGCCGGCGCGATCTGAGCCAATGCCACGTCCAGCAGGGCATTGTTGCGCCCGCGCAGGGCCACCGGCAGATCATCCAGCGCCGGCAGCGGCGTGCGTACTTCTCCCAGCGCCAGGGTGCGCCCCGGCAACAGGCTGTCGTTGTCGCTGAGCCCGCCCGGCGCGTCGGCGAACAGTGCCGACGTCACTTCGGCGCGGCCAGCGCCGAGTGCACAGACCACGCCCAGGTCGTTCAGGTAGATCGGTGCGCTCATCGGTCCGGCCCGGCCATGTCGATCGATTCGATGCGCAGCGCATAGCCTTCGGCGCGGTTGTCCAGCTGCACGCTGCCATCGTCCAGCCGCTGCAGCTGCAGCCACACGGTGCCCTCACGCGACAGGCTGCGCTGATGGCCATCATCACTGACCTGCCAGCCCGCCGGCAGAACGGCGGCAATGGCCGCAGTCGGCCACAGCGCGAACTGCAGGTCATCCAGCACGCGCTCGGCGCGCACCTGCGGTGGCAGCCATGGCGCGCGCTGCTGGGTCAGCTGCTGGCCGTCCCATTGCAGGCGCACACCGGTCTGGCCCATCGCCTGCACGGCCAGCTGCACCTGCTGGGCGTCGGCTTCGAGCAGCGCGTCGAGATCGCGCTCATGCGTGCCGAAGCGGAAATGCAGCTGCTGCTGCAGCGCCAGCGGCGCTGGCAGGCTGGCCGGCGCCAGGCGCAGGGGCGGCAGTTCCACCTGCGGCTTCGGCATGCGGCTGGCGCAGGCGGCCAGCAGCAGGCACAGCAGCAGTGACGTGGCAGGGGCGATCAGGCGCCGCACAGCTGCTCCAGCACGCGCATGCGGCGGCCGCTGTCGTCGGCCACGTAGGGGTTGTTGGTGTCCCAGGCGTAGCCGGCCAGGATGGAGCTGATCATGTCGCGCACTTCGGGCTGCTGTTGCGGGTGGTAGATGATCTTCTGGAAACCGCCCTCGTACCAGCTTTCGACGAAGCGCCGGAAGGTCTTCACGCCGGCACGCAGCGGGATCGAGAACTCGGCCTCCCAGTCCACGGCCTGGCCGGCGTAGCGGCGCTTGAGGCATTCGCTGGCCAGCTGCGCGGACTTGAAGGCAATGGTCACGCCGGAGGAGAACACCGGATCGAGGAACTCGCCGGCGTTGCCCAGCAACGCGTAGCCGGGCCCCCACAGCGAACTGACGTTGGCCGAATAGCCGGTGATGCGGCGCACCGGCAGCACCGCCCATTCGGCGTTGGCCAGCAGCCCGGTCAGGTTGGGGTCCTCGCCGACGATGGCCTGCAGCTTCTGCAGGTCGTCACCCTCGTAGCGCTCGAAGAACGATGGCTCGGCGACCACGCCCAGCGAACAGCAGCCATTGGAGAACGGGATCGTCCAATACCAGACGTCAATGTGCTCGGGGTGGGTGGTGATCAGGATCTTGTTGCGATCGAAGTCCGCTTCGGCCGGAATGTTGTCGCGCACGTGGCAGAAGATCGCGCCGCGCACCGGGAAGTTGGACGGCGACTCCAGCTGCAGCAGCCGCGGCAGCAGCCGCGCGAAGCCGGAGGCATCGAGGATGAAATCGGCCTCGATGCGGTATTCACTGCCGTCCGGGCGGCGCACCATCACCGCCGGTTGCTCGCCCGGCTCGACCGCAAGCACTTCGTCGCCGAAGCGCAGCGTGGTGCCCATGCGCTCGGCACCGCGTGCCAGCACGTTGTCGAAGTCGGCGCGCTGTACCTGGTAGGTGGTGCCCCAACCCGGCGAGAACTTCTTCCTGAAGTCGAACGCAGTGCGTGCCTGGCCATGCACGAAGGCGGCGCCGTTCTTGTGCTGGAAGCCCGCTTCGACCACGTCCTGCAGCAGGCCCGCCGCCTCGATGTACTCCATGCTCTGCGGCAGCAGGCTTTCGCCGATGGAGAAGCGCGGGAACTGCTGGCGCTCCAGCATCAGCACCTGGCGGCCCTGCTGGCGCAGCATCGCTGCGGCCACGGAACCGGCCGGGCCGGCGCCGATGATCAGGATTTCAGTACGTTCGACAGCATCCACAGCAGTGTTCATCGGTGCGTCCTTGTTGCTCGATCAAGTGGAAAGAAGGAAGTCGGAAAACAGGCTCAGGCCGGCGGCAGATCGTGCGGCGGCGGACGGAACAGCGGCGAGATCAGCCAGACCAGGCCGATGCCGAACAGCAGGGTCAGGCCGAACGCGCGCAACGCCGGGGTCTGCGACAGGCCCAGCAGGCCGAACGACAGCCAGGTGCTGGCCGCGCCCACGCACACGGCCAGCCAGGCACTGGCGTCGCCGCGGTGCTCGATCAGGAAAATGCCGTAGTCGATGCCCATGCCCAGCAACAGCATCAGTGCCAGCACGTTGAACAGCTGCAGCGGCTGGCCGAACAGGCCCAGCAGGCCCAAGGTCAATGCGCCGGCAATCAGGGTCGGCGCGAACACGCGCCAGGCCTGGCGGCGGTAGCGCAGCCACAGCGCGCCGAACACCAGCACGATGCCGACCAGCAGCAGCCCGCCCATCAGCTTGCGGTAGTGGCCCAGCAGCTGCGAGAAGTCGGCGGTGCGATCCACCCAGCGCACACCGGGCAGGCCCTCGGCCGCCCCGCGCAGGGTGGCCAGCGCATCGGCGCGCGACAGGTCATCGACCATCACCACGCTGATCATCTGCCCGCCGACCTGGCCCACCCACAGGTGCCGGAACGGCTGCGAGGCCGGCGAGGCCAGGAACGCTTCGGCCGTCAGCGGCGTGGTGGCGAAGTCCGGGCGCGGCAAGGGTTCTCCGACCGCATCGGACACGGCCTGCAGCACGCCCGGTTCCACCTTGGCGGTCAGCGCGGCGTCGGCCTGCTGGCGTGCCGGCGACGGCAGCCAGTCACTGATCGCGCGGTAACCGCCGATGCGCTTGTCGGCGGCCAGCGCACGCAGGCGTCCGGTCAGCGCCTCTTCGCGCTGCAGCAGCTGCGCCGCGTCGGTGCCCTGCACGAGGTAGAACTGTGCCGGGCTGGGCATGCCCAACAGCTGGCTCAAGCGGATCTGCTGTGCCATCAGCGCGGGCGGCGAGGACTGCAGGCTGCGCAGGTCGTCGTCGCTGTGCAGGCGGGCGATGCCGATGGCCGAAAGCACCACGGTGGCACCGAGGAACACCATCACCGGCCGGCGCCCCTGCAGGCGCGGGAAGCGCTCCAGCGTGTTGCCCAGCCACTGCGAGAAACGGGTCTGGCGGATCTCGCCGCCATCCAGCCACGGGAACCAGAAAATCACCGTAAGGAAGGCGGCGGCCAGGCCGACCACCGAGAACAGTGCCATCTGGCGCAGGCCCGGGAACGGGGCCAGGCCCAGTGCCAGGTAGGCCAGCGCGCTGGTCAGCAGGGCCAGCCACAGGCCGGGCAGCAGGTGCCGCAGCAGTTTCCAGCGACGATCAGCCGGTTCGGCCTGGCGCGAAGCGAACCAATGGATGCCGTAGTCCTCGGCCACGCCCACCAGCGACGCACCAAACACCAGGGTCAGCACATGCACCTTGCCAAATACCAGCACGGTCACCGCCAGCGCCACGCCACAGCCGATCAGCAGCGACGCGGCAACCAGCAGGATCGGGCGCAGCGAACGGAACGCCAGCCACACCAGCAGCAGCACTGCGGCCAGCGAGCCCCAGCCGATCGTGTTGATCTCCTGGTTGGCCTGCACCGCCGCCGCTTCGGCGTGCAGCGGCACACCCGCATGCAGGATTTCCAGTTCCGGCGCCGCCGCCCTGGCGGCCTGCCCGGCACGTTCCAGCAGGCCATCGAGATGGCGCTCGCCATCCAGCTGGAACGCCGACCCCGGCGTATCGAACTGCAGTACGGCCCAATGCCTGCCCTCGGCTTCGAGCAGGCCGTCATCGCCCAGCCGCAGCCCCGACCCCTGCGCCTGCTGCTGCCACCATTGCGGCCACAGCGACAGCGGGTCCTGGCGCCAATCGGTCAGGCGCGGGGCGCCCATCGGACCGTACAGCGCAGCCAACGCCTGCTCGGCCAGCGCGCCCGGCTCGCTGCCCTGCAGCTGCTCGCGCTGGGCCGGGGTCAGCAGGCGGTCGCGGTACGGCGCGTAGAACGCGCGCGCCTCGTCGAACCAGCCTTCGATCGAACCGCTGGGCACCAGCAACGCGCTGTCGGCATCCGCCGCCATCGCCGCAGCGAACGCCGCCTGTGCGCGCTTGGCGGCGGCGCCATCCTTGCTGCCCAGCAGCACCACCACCTGCCGCGAGCTGCCATCAGCGATGCGCCGGGTGACGTCACTCAACAGGCGGTCATGCGCGTCCTGCGGCAGCAGGGCGAGGATGTCGGTGTCGATACGCGACTGCTGGCTCCACAGGCGCCATTGCTGCGCGCCCAACACCAGCAGGAGCACCAGCCAGGCGATGCCCAGCCAGTGCCACCAGCGCCGCAACCGGTCCGGCCCGTTCGATGCTGCACCCTCACTCAAAGCGGCGCGCCTCGTCGGCGGTGAGCGTGGCCGGTGCTTCGCTCAGTGCACTGAACTGGATCTGCGTGCGGTCCTTGTTGGCCTCGACGATCTCGACCTGGCGCACGTAGCGGTCACCCTGCAGGGTCAGCGACTGGAAGGCCTTGGCCAGCATCGCCGACTTCGGCGTCAGGCGCAGCCGCCAGCCCTGCCCTTCACGGCTGGCCGCCACGTTGAACTGGCCGGACAGCGCCTGCACGTCGCCACTCATCAGCGCGAACATGATCGCGTTCACCGAACGCATCGCCGGCTGCTGCCGCGCATCGAGCTCGACACGGGTGCTGCCATCGCGCTGGCGGCTGAGGATGCGGTCGGCGGTGACCACCACTTCGGAGGGGAACGGCTTGAGCGTGGTCCAGATCACGCCATGCTGGCGCGCGACCACGAACTGGCCCTGCGAGCGCAGCGGGTTCCTGAAGCCGCTGACCTGCTTTTCCTGGCTGAACTGGCCACGCAGCACGTCCGGCTGCGCCACCGCCTGGGTGATCGCATCCATGGCGGGGTCGGCCGCCTGCACCTGCGGTGCGGCAATGAAGATCAGTGCGCACAGCAGCACGCTCGAAAGACGGGCAAGGGTGTTCACGGTGCAGGCACTCCCAGCCGTTCCCACAGTACTGGAGGGCACTGGTACAGCATTTCCCTGCTGGCCGCGTCCACCGCGACCTGGATGGTCATCGCACGGGTCAGCACCTGGCCGCTTTCCGCATCAAGGATCTCGTACTCGATCTTCAGCCGGTTCTCCCATTCCACGATGCGCGCAATCACGCGCAGCGCCTGGTTGAACAGCAGCGGGCGCACGTACTTCACCCGCGCATCGACCACCGGCCACAGGTAGCCCGATTCGAGCATCTGCGGGTAGTCGTAGTCGTAGCGCCCGAGCAGCGCGCAGCGCGCGATCTCGAAGTACTTGAAGTAGTTGCCATGCCAGACCACGTTCATCGGATCGCAGTCATGGAAGGCGGGGGTCAACGCAATTTCGCCAACCCGTTCAATAGCCTCATTCACCGGCATACAGCTCCCAACGTTGCGCGCGGATCTCCACCAGCAGTTCCCGCAGTTCGCGATCCAGCGCGCGGTCTTCTTCAACCAGGGCGATGCGCTGCCCCAGGTCGGCGTACATGCCGGCCAGACTGCCATGCAGCTGCGCGTTCAGGCCAACCCGTTCGCGCAGCGCCAGGCCCTGGCGGGCGGCGATCAGCATCGCGGCCACCACCTGTTCAGTCAGTTCGATCACGCGCAGGCAATCGCGCGCGGCGATGGTGCCCATGCTGACCTTGTCCTGGTTGTGGCACTCGGTGGAACGCGAGAACACGCTGGCCGGCAGGGTCTGCTTCAGCGCTTCGGCAGTCCAGGCCGACACGCTGATCTGCAGCGCCTTCAGGCCATGGTTGATGGCCGCGCGCGGGCCGGTTGCCGCCGACAGGTTGGCCGGCAGGCCATGGCTGTAACGGGCATCCACCACCAGCGCCAGCTGCCGGTCGAGCAGGTCGGCAACGTTGGCCACGGTGTTCTTCAGGGTGTCCATCGCCAGCGCGATGTGGCCGCCGTAGAAGTGGCCGCCATGCAGGATGCGCTCGCCGTCGGCGTCGATCAGCGGGTTGTCGTTGGCACTGTTCAGTTCGGTTTCGATCAGCTGGCGCAGGAACGGCAGGCTGTCCTCCAGCACGCCGATCACGTGCGGCGCGCAGCGCAGCGAATAGCGGTCCTGCAGGCGCTGTTCATTGCGTGGCGGACGCTCGCTGTGCAGGTCGCTGCGCAGGCGCGCGGCGATGCGGCCCTGGCCCGGGTGCGGCTTGGCCGCGAACAGGGTTTCGTCGAAGTGGTGCGCGTTGCCGTCGCTGGCCAGCACGTTGAACGCGGTCAGGCGCGTGGCCATCCGTGCCAGGTAGTCGGCGCGCTGCCAGGCCAGGCAGGCCAGGCCGGTCATCACCGCTGTGCCGTTCATGATCGCCAGGCCTTCCTTCGGCCGCAGCTTCAGCGGGGTCATGCCGATCTTCGCCAGCACTTCGGCCGCCGGCTGCACGCGGCCGTCGTGCAGCACCTCGCGCTCGCCGCACAGCACCGCCGCGACGTACGACAGCGGCGTCAGGTCACCACTGGCCCCCACCGAGCCTTCGGCCGGGATCATCGGCAGCACGTCGTGCTGCAGCAGCGTGGCCAGGCCTTCCAGCAGCGGCACGCTGACGCCGGACATGCCGCGCACCAGCGACGCCAGGCGCGCAGCCAGCACCGCACGGGTCTCGACCGGGTCCAGGTAACGGCCCAGGCCGCAGCCATGGTAGGTGTACAGGTGGTGCGGCAGTTCAGCCACCAGTGCCGGCGGGATGTTCACCGTGCACGAGTCGCCGTAGCCGGTGGTCACACCGTAGATCACGCCATCCTCGCGCAACAGGCGGTCGAGGAAGTCGGCACCGCGCTGGATGTGCGCGCGGAACGCCGGCGCCTCGCTCAGTGCGGCCTCGCACTGGCGCTGGGCCAGGGCAACCACGTCTTCGATGGTCAACGGTGCGTCGCCAAAGCGGCACACGGGTACGGCGTCAGTCGTCATGCGGAGCCTGATCCCAGAAGGGGAAGAAATTGAACCAGTCCAACGGGGACTGGATGACCTGGAGTTCCAGCCAGCGCGCGAAGCGCTGTGCCTGTTCGGCCAGCGCGGCGTCGCGCGAGCCACGCGGCAGCACGATGCGTTCGGCGAATTGTTCGAATGCCACCCGATAGCCATCGCCCTCGTGCAGGCAGGCCATGGTGTAGACCGGGCAGCCCAGCGCCGCGGCGAGCACATAGGCGCCGATCGGGAACGGCGCGCGATGGCCGAGGAAATCGGCGGTGACGCTGCGACCGCCCTGCACCGGCGTGCGGTCGCCGACGATGGCAACGAAGCCCCCCGCCGCCACGCGCTCGGCCAGCATCACCGCCGTGGCCGGCCCCATTTCAGTCACCTGCACCAGTTCCACCGCCGCCAGCGGGTCCAGCCGCTGCAGCAGACGGTTGAAGCGCTGCGCGTGGGCGGTATGCACCAGCACGGTGATGCGGAACCCCGGCACCTGCTCGGCCAGCACCTGGCACAGCTCCAGGCAGCCGATGTGCGCGGTGAGGATCAGCCCGCCCTCGCGGCGCGCGATCTTCTGCAGCACCAGGTCGCGGTGCAGGTGGATACGGTCGGCCGGGTAGCGCCCGCCCAGGCCGAGGATCTTGTCCAGCATCGTGTCGGCGAAGGCGAAGAAGTGGCGCAGGCTGTCGCGCCGGGTCGGCGCGCGGCCGAGCACACCGCTGTATGCCTGCAGCCGCTGCAGGTACTGCATCGAGGCCTGTCGCCCCACACGGTTGCCCAGCCAATGGCAGGCCACCACCGGCCACGCGCACAGGCGGAATGGCCAGCGCCCGAACCAGCGGTGCACCCAGCACAGGAACAGCACGCCGGCCACCGACGTCGATTCGCCGATGTCGGCCCAGTGCGGGGCGTCCTGCGCGGTCGCCATCTCAGCGCTGCCCCTGCAGGCGGCGCCACAGCAGCCGCGGTGCGCGCCAGAGCATGCCGAAGAACAGGCGGGTATGCATGCGGCTGATGCGCACGTTGTCGCGCCACACATCGAAGTGCGACACGCCATCGGACGGATAGGTCACGCGCGTGGCCAGGTGCTCGACCGGCAGCCGGCGCCAGTACAGGCGCACCATTACTTCGGTATCGAAATCCATGCGCCGGCCGATGGTCTCTTCACCGATCAGGCGCAGCACCGGCGGCAGCGGATACACGCGGAAGCCGCACATGGTGTCGCGCAGGTGCAGCGACAGCGTGTTGATCCAGACCCAGACGTGGGTGGCGTAGCGGCCATACAGGCGTGCCTTGGGAACACTGGCGTCGTAGGCCGGAATGCCGCAGATCACCGCGTCGGGATGCACACGCGCGGCCTCGATGAAGCGTGGCAGATCAGCGGTATCGTGCTGGCCGTCTGCGTCGATCTGCAGCACGTGGCTGTAGCCACGCGCGCCGGCTTCAGCAAAACCGGCCAGCATCGCCCCACCCTTGCCCTGGTTGGCGTCCAGGCGCAGCAGGTCGACGCCCTGGCGCTGTGCCAGCGTACGCAGCACCGCCGCGCACGCGTCATGCGAGCCATCGTCGACCAGCAGGCAAGGCAGGCCAGCGGCCTGCACACCGTCGACCACCGCCACGATGGCGTGCTCGTGGTCGTAGACGGGAATCACTACCAGTGGCGCGAACGCGGCACCGGCAACGGCCGGGTCAGTCCGCATCGGCGAAAACCACCTTGCCGCTGGCATGCACACCGTGGCTGGAGGTATAGCGGAAGGCCAGCACGTTGCGTGCGGCATCCCAGTCCAGCTGCAGGGTCAACTCATCGCCGGGGCGGGCCACATGCTGGAACTTCACCGCGTCCATGCGCAGGAACGCCCGCGGCATCGCAAATGCCTGGCGGCCGAAACGCATCGCCCAGTCCAACTGCGCCACACCGGGCAGGATCGCCGCCTGCGGGAAGTGGCCCTGGAACGGCCGCAGCGCCGGGTCGAGGGTCATGCGCAGCGTGGCGCTGGCGGCGTCGCGGCGGTCCCAGACCGGCACCGGCATCAGTGGCTGGAACAGCGTCGCCAAGGCCGCCTGGGTCACCTTGCCCTGCGCGTTGATCGGCAACGCCTGCACCAGGCGCCAACGGCGCGGCCGGGTCACCGCGTCATGCGCATGCGCCAGGCGCGCGCCCAGGCGTTGGCCCAGCGCACGGCGCGCGGCGTCGCCGCCCTCCAGCAGCGCCGGATCGGCCGGAACCACCACGGCGGCCAGCTGCTCGCGCTGCCCGGGCAGCACCAGCACGCGCACGTCATCCACTTCGGTGTCTTCGCGCAGCGCGCGTTCCAGCGCATCCAGCGAGACGCGGCGCTCTTCGATCTTGACGATGCGGTCGGCGCGGCCCAGCAGCCGGAAACGGCCATCGGCCAAAGCTTCCACGCGGTCCTGGGTGCGCCACCAGCCGGGGGTTTCCAGATGCGCCGAGGCCACCGCCAGGCAGCCGTCGTCGATCCGCCACTGCACACCCGGCAGCGGCTGCCACGGCGGCAGGTCGGTGTCCCAGCGGCGCCAGGCGATGCCGCCGGTTTCGCTGCTGCCATAGACCTCGGTCGGAGCCACGCCCAACCACTGCCGCACCTGTCGCGCCGCGTCCTCCGGCAGCGGGCCACCGGAGGAGAACACCGCGCGCAGGCGGCCATGCAGGCTGGCCCAGTCGAGCTGCTCGGGCAGGCGCTTGAGATGGGCCGGCGTCGCCACCAGCACCGTGTCGGTACCGGCCAGCGCGCCCACCAGGTCTTCGTGGAAGAACCGGCGCGGATGGATCAGGCGGCCGGCAGCCAGCGGCCACAGCACCCGGAACAGCAGCCCGTAGATGTGCTGGTGGGACACCGTGCCGTGCACCTGCGCGCCATCCAGCTGCGCACCGAACGCGGCCTGCAGCGCTTCCACCTCGCGCGCCAGCTGGTCCAGGCGTTTGCCGATCGCACTGGGCTGGCCGGTGCTGCCGGAGGTGAACACGCACAGCTCGCAGGCGCGCTCGTCCAGCGCCTGCAGTTCGTCGTCCAGTGCGGCGTCCAGCGCCGCCAGCGGGCGGTAGTCGGCCGACACGTCGCCCGCGAAACCGCTCACCTGCGGCTGCAGCGCCTGCAGCGTGGCCGGCAGGTTGTCAGCGGCCAGGAACACCCGCTTGCCGGCATGCCAGGCGCCGAACAGCGCCGCAGCGAAGGCCACGGCGTCATCGAAATACAGGGCCCAGTCGCGGCCTTCGGCCGCCGCAAAGGCGGCGCGCCAGCCCAGCACGCGCTGGCGGAAGCAGGCGTGGTCAACCATGTCTCCGTCGCACAGGCCGACGCTGCGCTGCGGCCGCGCCTCCAGCAGCAGCCGGTCCAGGGCAATCCACTCAGCCATGCGCGTGCGCCGCCTTCACCCGCCGCCGCACCAGCCACTCACCTGCGAACAACACGCCCATCATCACGTACGCCAACAATCCGTTGTAGAGCATCCAGGCCCGGTCCGACGCGTACAGCGCGGTCAGCAGGGCCAGGCTGCCGTTGAGAACGAAGAAGCCGCACCACACCTGGGTGACGCGGCGGGTATAGGCCACCGCGAACGGGGGCAGGTCCGGCTCCTGCAGCCGCGCCAGGCGCTCCACCAACGGCGGCCCGAAGCGCAGGCTGGTGCCGAACACCGCCAGCATCACCGCATTGACCAGCGCCGGGTACAGCTTCAGCGGCAGGGCCTGGTTGAGCACGGTGGCCAGCACCGCCAGCAGGCCGGTGCCGGCGGCGGCGGCCCACCACAACGGCTGGCGCGTGCTCAGCGCACGCAGCAGGGCCAGGGTGAACAGCAGCAGCGACAGCCAGCGCGGCTCGAAGCGGCCCATCGCCAGGTACACCAGCAGCGGGTAGGCAAGCGAAATCGCTGCCACCACGACGGTACGTGCGCGAGCCATGGCGAAGCCGCCGGCGCTGCGGTCAGGCGGCTGCCTGGTCCGGCAGCAGTCCATGCACGACATCAACGATGTCCTGCACGGTGCGCACGGCCTTGAACGCTTCCGGCTGCAGGTTGCGGCCGAGCAGTGGCTTGAGCTGCACGATCAGGTCGACCGCATCGATGCTGTCGATGTCCAGGTCGTCGTAGAGCCGGGCCTCGGGGGTGATCCGGGCGGTTTCAATCTCGAAGCTGTCGGTCAGGATGCTGACGATGCGTTCGAACAGTTCATTCTTGGTCATGGCAATTCCTGGCGCCGTTACGACTGGCGGGCGGCGACGAACTCGCCGAGCGCGCGCACGCTGGAGAAATGGCGACGGGTTTCTTCCGAATCGGCCGACAGGCTGACACCGTACTTCTTCTGCAGTGCCAGGCCCAGCTCCAGCGCGTCGATCGAATCCAGGCCGAGGCCCTCGACGAACAGCGGCGCGGTCGGATCGATGTCCTCCGGCGTGATGTCCTCCAGCGAAAGGGAGGAAATGATCAATTCCTTGATCTCGTGCTCAAGTGCTTGCACGGGGCGGATCTCCAGACAGGTCGAAATAACGAGAAAGGTGCTCGGTGACGCGGCGTGCTGCCAAGGCATCCCCCCTTGGCGAGTCGTCATCGGCCAGGAAGGGCGCGATCGGGATATCTTCGCCGATCTGCAGCCGAACGTGAAAGCGACGTGAGGGGACACGATACCACTTCTGCCCCTTGGTCAACGTGGGCGGGGTGCAGGTGATCCGCACCGGGGTGATGTCCAGCCGGCCACGGACGGCGATGTTGGCGGCCCCGCGCTGCAGCCGCGGCGGCTGGCCCGGCACGCTGCGGGTGCCTTCGGGGAAGATCACCAGGGTGCCGCCGGCGTGCACCGCGGCCACGCAGTCATCGACCAGGCCCGCCCCGTCGTCGTTGGCGATGTAGCCGGCCGCCCGCACCGGCCCGCGCATGAACGGGTTGCAGGCCACGGCCCGCTTCACCACGCAGTCGGCGTTGGGCAGCAGCGAGATCAGGCAGACCACATCGATCAGGGTCGGATGATTGGCCAGCACCAGCAGGCCGTCGCGCTGCAGGCGCTCACCGCCCTCGATCTGGTAGGTCATCACCCCCAGCGCACGCATCAGGCGCAGGTGGCTGGCAAAGGCGACCTGGACCACGCGGCGGGCGCGGCGGCGGCGGACCACCGGGTCGCGCATCAGCAGCAGCACCGGCATCACCAGCACGCCCAGCAGCAGGCCGCCCACGCCGAACGCGGCAAAGCTCAGGCCGGTGCCGAGCACCCGCCAGGCGTGATCGAGGCGGCGCAGCGCCTCAGCCACGGCGTCCCCAGCGCCAGCGCTGGCCCTGGGCCACATGTTCCAGCGCCGGCGCGCCGGACAGCAGGAAGCGGTGCAGGTCCAGCGCGTGCGGCAGTGCGCCCGGGGCGGTGGCAGTGGCCTCCGGCGCCGCCTCCCACTGCAGGGAGAGGGTCGGCTGGCCCGGCACCGGCGCCGTCAAACGCCAACACCAGGCAAAGAACGGGTCGGGTTCGTCGGCGAACGTCGAGTAAATCTCTGGAAGGCGCGACTCATACACCACCACCCGCACTTCGCGGGCGCCATCGGCGAGCAGACCGGCCGCTTCCAGGCAGGCGGTCTCGACCGTGGCCTGGCCGGCGGCCAGCGCCAGGTAGTTGCCACGGTGGCCGCGCGCGATCGAGTACAACGCAGCGATCGCGTTGTGCACCGACAGGCCGAACCCCGTCGGTGACAAGGGCTGATCGCTGGCCAGCGCCCCCAGCAGCTCCATCGAACGGGCCACGTCGCCGTGGCGGCTGGCGAACACCAGCGGCACCTGGCTGTCCGCCCCCTGCCCATCCTCGCACCAGCAGGCAGCCTGGATCGCCATCCGGCCCAGCCGCTCGATGCGGCGGCGCTGCATTGCCGGGATCTCGGCCAGCGCCGGCGTGTCTTCGCCAACCGGCAGATACGGCGCATCGGCCCAGCCCAGCCACTGGCTACGCTCGCTCAGGCCGGGCGCCCAGGCAGCCCAGTCGACGATGGAGAATTCGATCATTTAGCGAAGGTGCTTCAACGGGAGAACGATAGGCACGAGCCATTACGGCGACGCGCGGCGGCCCCCCAGTCCTGCAGCCGTGCGTCCGTCCAGGACGTCGCCGGCTGCCCCCCTGGCTGCCGGAAAGGAGCGCACGCTAGCACGTCCTGCACGGGGTGTGCAGGTTTCACATTCCCCAACACGGGAGCCGGCACCGGCGGCCCCCGCGTCAATCAATCAGTGGTAACCGGTATCGGCGTGCACCTTGCCGCGGAATACCCGGTACGACCACGCGGTATAGCCGAGGATGACCGGCAGCAGAACGACCAGCCCGACCAGGGTAAAGCCCAGCGAGGAGGCCGGCGCGGCGGCCTGCCACAGGGTCATCGACGGTGGCAGCAGGTAGGGCCACATGCCCAGCACCAGGCCGAGGAAACCGAGCACGAACAGGGCCAGGCTGAGCAGGAACGGCGGCAGGTCGCGGCGCGGATGGGTCGCGCTGCGCCACAGCGCGGCGGCTACCGCCAGGGTCAGCAGCGGCACCGGCGACAGCCACCAGAAGTTGCCGTCGCTGAACCAGCGCGACATCAGCCGCGAATCGAGGAACGGCAGCCAGCTGCTGACCAGGCCCATCGCCGCGATCACCGCCACCACCAGCGGCCGGGTCATCTGCCGCGCCAGCGCCTGCACGCGCCCTTCGGTCTTCAGGATCAGCCAGGTGCTGCCCAGCAGCGCATAGCCGGCCACCAGCGCGGCACCGGTCAGCATCGCGAACGGGCTGAACCAGGCGAACGGCCCGCCCTGGTAGGCGCCGTCCACCAGCGGGATGCCCTGCACCAGCGTGCCCAGGATCACGCCCTGGGCGAACGTCGCCAGCAGCGAACCGAGGCCGAACGCCACGCTCCACAGCCGGCGTGACCGATGTGCCTTGAAGCGGAATTCAAAGGCCACGCCACGGAACACCAACGCCACCACCAGCACCAGCACCGGCAGGTACAGCGCCGACAACAGCACCGCATAGGCCTTGGGGAAGGCCGCCAGCAGGCCGGCACCACCCAGCACCAGCCAGGTCTCGTTGCCGTCCCAGATCGGCGCGGCGGTGTTCATCATCAGGTCCAGCTGCTCCTCGTCCTCGGCGAAGGGGGCCAGGATGCCGATGCCAAGCACGAAGCCGTCCAGCACCACGTACATCAGCACGCCGAAGCCGATCACCGCGAACCACGCCACCGGCAGCCAGGTCATCAGGTCCATGTCAGCGCTCCTCCAGCGGTTCGTCGGCTGCCGACAGCGGGCGCGCCGGGGTGTGGCTGCCGTGGTCCAGCGACGGCCCTTCGGCGTAGGGCTGCGGTCCGTGGCGCAGGATCTTCACCAGGTACCAGATGCCCCAGCCGAACACGAAGGCGTAGCCGACCACGTAGACGCCCAGCGACAGCGCCGTCATCCACGCGCTCTGCGGGCCAACCGCATCGGCGGTGCGCAGCACGCCGTACACCACCCACGGCTGGCGCCCCATCTCGGTGACGAACCAACCGGACAGCAGCGCGACGAAGCCACTCGGCAGCATCCAGTTCCATCCGCGCAGCAGCCACGGTGAATCCAGCAGCTTCCTGCGCCACAGCTGGAACGCTGACACCCAGGCCAACAGCAGCATCAGCGTGCCCAGCCCGACCATGATGCGGAAGGCAAAGAACACCGGCGTCACCGGCGGCCGCTCGCTGGCCGGTACCGAGGTCAGCGGGTCGAAGGTGCCATCCAGCGAGTGGGTGAGGATCACGCTGCCCAGCTTCGGGATGGCCACTTCGAAATCGTTGCGCTCTTCCTTCTCGTTGGGCAGCGCGAACACCACCAGCGGTACGCCCTCGCCTTCCTTGGTTTCATGCCAGTGCGCTTCCATCGCCGCGATCTTCATCGGCTGGTGCTTGAGCGTGTTCAGGCCATGCATGTCGCCGACGAAGATCTGCACCGGCACGGTCAATGCCGCGAACGCCACCGCTGCGATCAGCATGCGACGTCCCGCTTCCACGTGCGTGCCCTTGCGCAGGTACCACGCACCGACGCCACCGATCACGAAGCAGGTGGTGATGAACGAGCCCAGTGCCATGTGCGCCAGGCGATAGGGGAACGAGGGGTTGAACACCACCTGCCACCAGTCCACCGGATGCACGATGCCGTTGACCATCTCGTAGCCGGCCGGCGTGTGCAGCCAGCTGTTGGACGACAGGATCCAGAACGTGGAGAACAGCGTGCCCAGCGCCACCATGCAGGTGGACAGGAAATGCAGGCGCGGCGAGACCCGGCCCCAGCCGAACATCATCACGCCGAGGAAGCTGGCTTCCAGGAAGAACGCGGTCAGCACCTCGTAGGTCAGCAGCGGGCCGATGACCGTACCGGCCACCTCGCTCAGCCGCGGCCAGTTGGTGCCGAACTGGAAGGCCATGACGATGCCACTGACCACGCCCATGCCGAACGACACCGCGAAGATCTTCTGCCAGAAGAAGTACAGCTCGCGCCACACGGGCAACTTGGTGCGCAGCCAGCGCCATTCGATGAAGGCCAGCCAGCTGGCCGTGCCAATGGTGAAGGCAGGGAACAGCACGTGGAAACTGATGACGAATCCGAACTGGATCCGGGACAACAACAACGCGTCCAAGGGACGCCTCCTGCCTGCGACCGGTGGGATACCAGACCACTTTAGGAGGATTTCGTTAAGACGGGATGCGACCGGGTGACGCGCTGCTTCACTTTGTCGCAGGGGTCAACCGTTCTGGTAGCTGCCAACCCTGGTTGGCACACACGCCCAAACGCCGACCCAGGTCGGCATCTACCCACCGCGATTGGAGCGGCCCACCGCCCGGCGGGTGCCTCAGTGCCAGAAATACCAGGCCGCTGCAGCCAGCAGTGCGCCAAACAACAGCACCTGCACCACCACATAGCCCACGCCACTGTCGCGCGACTCAGCGGCAATGCGCTTCTGCAGCGCCTCGCTCACATCCGGCGTTGCTTCCTGCTGCACCTGCTCACGCAACGCCTGCGCCAGCGCGCGCTTTTCCGCATCGCGAGGGTCGGTCGATTGAGTCACAGCAGCTCTCCGGCGGTGGCATGCCGCGTCAGTTCCTGCTTCAGGACCTGGCGCGCGCGGTGCAGGTGGCTCTTGATGGTACCGCGCGCCAGCCCGGTCACCTGCTCGATCTCGGCCAGATCGAAATCCTCCAGGTAATGCAGGCCGACGATCAGGCGCTGCGGCGCGCTCAGCCGTTCCAGTGCCGCGCCGAGCTGGCGCCCGGCCTGCAGCGCCTCGCTCAACTCGGCGGGCCCGGGGCCTTCATCGCCGATCCCCAGTTCCTCCGGCACCTCCACCGCCACCATCCATTGCGCCTCCAGCCGCCGCCGGCGCAGGTGCTGCAGCGCCGTGGTGTAAGCGACCCGGGAAACCCAGGTGCGCAGCGAGGATTCAAAACGGAACCGGTGCAGCTGGCGGAACACGGCAAGGAAGGTTTCCTGCAGCAGGTCGGCAACCTGGTCGCGGTCGCCGACCATGCGTCCGATCACATGCGCGCAGGTGCGCTGGTGGGTCTCCACCAGCTGCGCGAAGGCCGACTGCGAGCCATCGATGATGGCTCGCACCAGGGCCTGGTCCGCGTCCAGCGCTTTGGCGGGGGCCGCCGTCGCCGCCCTATCCTCGCGGCGACGCCCCCGCAATGCGGCCAGTGCTCCGCCCAGCAGGCTCATGCGCGGGGCGCCCCCTGTGCCCGTGGCATATTCCGGCTCAGCCCTTGCGTGCCGCAGGGCGGGTGAAGTGCCAGGCCAGCAGCTGGCCGAGGCCGGCACTACCGACCAGCGCGGCAGCGGCACCAAAGGTCAGGTCACGGGCACCGATGGCTTCCAGCAGGGCCATGGCCAGGGCCAGGCAGACCAGGCTGATGCCCCAGCGCAGCGCCCCCTGGCGGCGGCGCTCTTCTTCCAGCACGGCCAGCGAGCGGATCACTTCCTCCGGCACGTGCGGGGCCACCAGCTTGCTGCGCGCGCGCGCATCGGCAATGGCATGGATCGCGTAGGCGATGCAGATGAAGAGGGTGATCGGAATGAGTTCCTGCATGGTCGGGCTCCTGTTCGATGGATGATGCGGGTTCAGGAGAATGGATGCGCGACCACGGCAACCGGTTGCACCACTTTGCCAATCCCGCTGCCATGACCTGTGGCCCCTGCCCCGGGCCGGGGCGGCTGGTACCCTTGGCCGGTTTCCTCTTCTGGTGCCGTCCGCCCATGTCCCGAGTGCTGCCCCTGTCCCTCCTGCTGTCGGCCGTGCTGGCCGCACCGGCTGCGCATGCTGCGCCGACGCCGATCACCATCGAACAGGCGATGGCCGACCCGGACTGGATCGGTCCGCCGGTCGAGAAAGCCTGGTGGTCGTGGAACAGCCAGCAGGTGGAATACCAGCTCAAGCGCAACGGCAGCCCGGTGCGCGACACCTTCCGCCAGCCGGTGGCCGGCGGCGTGGCCGCGCAGGTGGCTGATGACCAGCGCGGCACCCTGGACGTGGCCGATCCGGTCTACGACCGCAGCCGCAGCCGCAGCGCCTTCGTGCGCAATGGCGATGTGTTCGTGCGCGACCTGCGCAGCGGCGCGCTGACCCAGCTCACCCGCAGCAACGAGCGCGCGGGCAACGTGAACTTTGCCGCCGACAACGGCGTGATCTGGCGCGTCGGCCAGAACTGGTTCCACTGGACCGCCGCCAGCGGCGTGCAGCAGGTGGCCAGCCTGAAGGCCGAGAAGGACCCGCGCACGCCGCCGAAGGCCGACGTGCTGCGCGACCAGCAGCTGCGCACGCTGGAAACCCTGCGCCGCGACCGCGAGCAGCGCGAGGCATTGAAGGACCAGGACCAGCGCTGGCGCCAGGCCGACCCGACCCGCGCACCGGGCCCGGTCTACCTGGGCGCCGACGTCGAGATCGGTGACAGCGTGCTGTCGCCGGACCTCACCCACCTGATCGTGGTGACCAAGCCGAAGGACTTCGACGACGGCCGCACCAGCAAGATGCCGCTGTACGTGACCGAATCGGGATACGAGGAAACCGAGGACACCCGCACCCGCGTCGGCCGCAACGGCTTCGAACCGCACACCCTGTGGTACGTGGACGTGCGTACCGGCAAGGCCGAAAAGCTCTCGCTGGCCAGCCTGCCGGGCATCAGCACCGACCCGCTGGCCGAACTGCGCCGCAAGGCCGGCAAGGACGCGCTGAAGGGCGAGCGCAGCGTGCAGGTGATGAGCGACTTCATGGGCGGCGGCATCCGCTGGAGCGCCGACGGCCAGCAGGCCGCGGTGATGCTGCGTGCCAACGACAACAAGGACCGCTGGATCATCAGCGTCAATGCCGCCGACGGCCGCGTGCAGAACCGCCACCGCCTGACCGACAACGCCTGGATCAACTGGGGCTTCAACGATTTCGGCTGGATGGCCGATGGCCGCACGCTGTGGCTGCTGTCCGAGGAATCGGGCTTCTCGCACCTGTACACCCAGGCCGGCACCGCCAAGCCGCAGGCGCTGACCAGCGGCAAGTGGGAAACCTCGGCGCCGGTGCCGTCGGCCGATGGCAAGGGCTTCTACTTCCTGTGCAACCAGCAGGCCCCGCATGACTACGAAGTCTGCGCGGTCGACACCGGCAGCCGCCAGGTGCGCGAGCTGACCAGCCTCAACGGCGTGGAGGATTTCTCGCTGTCGCCGGATGGCCAGCAGCTGCTGGTGCGTTACTCCGGTGCCTACCTGCCGCCGCAGCTGGCGGTGCTGCCCAGTGCCGGTGGCCAGGCGCGCGTGCTGACCGACACCCGCACCGCCGACTACAAGGCACGCCACTGGGTCCAGCCGAAGCTGGTGGCAGTGCCGTCCAGGCACGGTGCCGGCGTGGTCTGGGCCAAGTACTACGAGCCGGAAAACAAGGAACCGGGGAAGAAGTACCCGATCGTGATGTTCGTGCATGGCGCCGGCTACCTGCAGAACGTGCACCAGCGCTACCCGGCCTACTTCCGCGAGCAGATGTTCCACAACCTGCTGGTGCAGAAGGGCTACATCGTGCTGGACATGGACTACCGCGGCAGCGAGGGCTACGGCCGCGACTGGCGCACGGCCATCTACCGCAACATGGGCCACCCGGAACTGGAAGACTACAAGGACGGCCTGGACTGGCTGGTCGACACCCAGCAGGGTGACCGCGACCACGCCGGCATCTACGGTGGTTCCTATGGCGGCTTCATGACCTTCATGGCGCTGTTCCGTGCGCCGGGCACCTTCAAGGCCGGCGCCGCGCTGCGCCCGGTGGTCGACTGGCACAACTACAACCACGGCTACACCAGCAACATCCTCAACACCCCGGACATCGACCCGGAGGCGTACCGCGTGTCCTCGCCGATCGAGTACGCGCAGAACCTGCAGGACAACCTGCTGATCGCCCACGGCATGATGGATGACAACGTGTTCTTCCAGGATTCGGTGAACCTGACCCAGCGCCTGATCGAGCTGCACAAGGACAACTGGTCGATCGCCCCGTACCCGCTGGAACGCCACGGCTACGTGCGCGCCGATTCCTGGCTGGACCAGTACAAGCGCATCCTCAAGCTGTTCGAGCAGAACCTGAAGTGAGCAACGCCGCGGCCACGATCCGGATCGTGGCCGCGGTCATCCTGGATGACCGCGGCCGGGCGCTGCTGGTGCGCAAGCACGGTGCCCGCCGCTTCATCCAGCCCGGTGGCAAGCCCGAACCCGGCGAAGCACCGCTGCAGGCGCTGGCCCGCGAGCTGGACGAAGAACTGGGCGTGCAGCTGCGCGCCGATGCCGCCATCGCGCTGGGCACGTTCGAGGACTGGGCGGTGAACGAGCCCGGCCACCGCGTGCAGGCACAGGCGTGGTGGGTGCAGGTGGACGGTACGCCGCAGGCGCGCGCCGAAATTGCCGAACTGGCCTGGGTATCGCTGCAACCACCGCATGGCCTGCCCTTGGCACCCTTGAGCGAACACCATATCCTGCCGGCGGTCGCCACCCGGGTGACGGCCCGCTGAGCAGGCGGGCGCCGACTGCAAGGACATCGGATGTCAATGTCGATCCCGTCGATCCCCTCGCCGCCGTCCCCGGCCTATCACGCCTGGGTGCGCCCGGTGGCACAGGCCTCGTTCTGGCTGTCACTGCTGCTGACGGTCTACTTCGTGCTGCAGGGACTGGTGCTGTGGCCGCTGCACCAGCTAGCGCTGTGGCGCCTGGTGGAAAGCGAAGTGCAGCACCAGCAGCTGCACAGCCTGGTCTGGCTGCTGGCGCATCCGGTCGCCGCGTCAATGGTCGTCGCGTTGTTGTGCCTGGCCTCGACCGTATCCAGCTGGGGCCTGCTGCGTGAACGTCGCTGGGGCCTGTGGAGCTTCGTGGTACTGCTGCTGCTGAGTGCCCTGACCAACTTCGCAGCCGCCTGGTGGCTGGACCTGTTCATGGGCGACTTCATTCCGCTGCTGGCCGATGACCCGGCCCTGCTGCAGGAGCTGCAGCTGAAACGCTGGCTGATCACGCTGACCGTGGTCGGCATGTCGTTCGTGCTTCTCGGCCTGCAGGGCTGGCTGGCCTGGCGCCTGCTGCGCCCCGACCTGCGCGCGCGCTTCCGCTGAGTTCTGCCGGGTGTGGGCCAGGGCCTCCGGCAGCACCCGGCGTTTTGCCTTTGATCGTCAAGGAGTCGACATGCTCTCACTCGCACCGTACCGCCACTGGCTGGCCTGGGCGTTGCTGCTGGCCACGCCGGTGGCCGCGGCACAGGCACCGCAATGCGGCCTGTTCAAGGCCGACGAAGGCAGCAGCACGCTGCGCGTCAGCTCATCCAACCGTGGCGAGCAGAAGCACTTCGGCAGCGCTCCGACCCCGGTCGCGTTCCAGCAGATCGAAGGCAAGCTGCAGCTGGTGAATCTGGAATATGGCCTGCCCAGCGCGCTGCAGGTGCGCGACCGTGGCCGCACCCTCGAGCTGGACGGCACGGTCTACACCCTGCAGGCCCCTGCACAGTGCGCCGCAGCCGCTGCGCCGGCTGCGGGCAGCTGCCTGGCCGATGCGGCGGCCTGCCTGGACAACCGCCACGAGGCGACCCCGACCGTGCTGGCAGCGGCGTGCCGGGAAGGCGTGCCCGGCATGTGCCTGCAGCTGGCCGATCGCTGGCATGACGAGGCCAGGGCGCCGGCCACGCCGGATGAGGCGCAGCAACAGGCCCTCCTCGATACCGCACTGGCCGGCATCGAACTGCCTGTGCCGTGCCGGAATGGCGGCTTCAGCAACGAGACACCGGCCTGTGCAGCGGCGCTGGAAGCGGATCCGGCGCTGCAGGAGCAGATCGTCAAGGCCGCGATGGGTGCGGCGATGGTCGAAGCCGTGAGCTCCGTGCTGTCACCCTCCACGCCGGTAGTGGTGCCGGCCGTGCAGCGCCAGCAGCTGTTGCAGTTGTGCCAGCAGGTCGGCCATGGCGGCTTCTGCAGCCGCGTGGCCGAGCTCTCGTGGGAATCCGGCGACCCCTTGCAGGCGGTGCAGGCACTGACCACAGCGTGCGCGCCCGGCAAGGACAGCGCCGCCTGCGAGCGCCTGCCTGCATTGCAGGCGCTGGGCGCCTCGTTGCGACCGCAGCCGGCTACGGCGCTGCCCTGCGGCACCTTCCGCGCCGCAGGTGGCCTGATGGATACGCTGGACTTCGGCGATGCAGGACGGGTCGGCATCGGCTGGGACAGCCAGCTGCGTGCTCGTGTCGAAGACGGCGACATCCGCATCCGCCACGACAAGGGCGGCGACTTCGTGCTGCGGCCGTTGCCCGGGGGCCAGCTGCTGGGCCTGGACACGTGGACACGCTTCCAGGTGTTCGTGCCGACCGGCGAGGGCGCGAGCACCTGCAGCCCGCCGAAACACTACACGGTGCTGCCGCTGCCGCAGGACTGCCCGCAGGCGCTGGCCAGCGGCGGTGCCGAAGCCTGCTGCGCGCAGGGCAAGCTGCAGGGCTGCAACATTCTTGGCAACCGTCTTGCGCTGTCCGGCCAATGGCGACAGGCGGCAGAGCACTACACCACCGTGTGCCGTGCCGGCGTGCGCGAGGGCTGCGAAAACCTGGTCGCAGCGCAGGGCCGCAGCAGCGACGTCGACGCCCATGCGACGCTGGAGCGGCTGTGTGCCGCCGACCGCAGCGGGCGCCACGTCGCCTGCGACGTGCTGGACACCGGAAACTGGAGCGCCCTGGAGCTGGGCCGCGTCCTGCAGGAGGCGGTGGACGAAGCGACGGCCGAGGACACTCCGGCGCCGCGCGCTTCCAACCGCAAGCGCTGAGCCTGCCAGGGCCTGTCCGCAGCGTTGGCCGGGCCCTGCGGTAAAGTACGCGCCATGAACGAATTCGAGCGCGTTCGCGCCTACCTCACCGAGCTGCAGGACCGCATCTGTGCGGCGATCGAGGCCGTCGATGGCCGGGCCCGCTTCCAGGAAGACCTGTGGCAGCGTGCAGAGGGCGGTGGCGGGCGTACCCGCGTGCTGCGCGACGGTGCGGTGTTCGAGCAGGCCGGCATCGGCTTCTCCGACGTGGCTGGCAGCCGCCTGCCGCCGTCGGCCTCGGCCAACCGCCCGGAACTGGCGGGCGCCTCCTGGCGCGCCACCGGCGTGTCGCTGGTGTTCCACCCGCTCAACCCGTACGTGCCGACCACCCATGCCAACGTGCGCTTCTTCCAGGCGCAGCGCGACGGTGAAGTGGTGGCCAGCTGGTTCGGCGGCGGCTTCGACCTGACCCCGTTCTACCCGTTCGACGAGGACGTGCAGCACTGGCACCGGGTCGCACGCGATCTGTGTGCGCCGTTCGGCGACGAACGCTACGCCGCGCACAAGCGCTGGTGTGACGAGTACTTCTTCCTGCGCCACCGCAACGAAACGCGCGGCGTCGGCGGCCTGTTCTTCGACGACCTGCACGGCGACTTCGAGCGCGATTTCGATTATCTGCGCGCGGTCGGCAATGGCTTCCTCGACGCCTACCTGCCGATCGTGCAGCAGCGCAAGGACACACCCCACGGCGAACGCGAACGCGAGTTCCAGCTGTACCGCCGCGGCCGCTACGTGGAATTCAACCTGGTCTACGACCGCGGCACCCTGTTCGGGCTGCAGAGCGGTGGCCGCAGCGAAAGCATCCTGATGAGCCTGCCGCCGCGGGTGCGCTGGGAATACGGCTTCTCGCCCGAACCCGGCAGCCCCGAATCGCGCCTGGCCGACTACCTGGTGCCGCGCGACTGGCTCTGAGGGGTGTCCTCGCGCGGGGCGTGGGCTCGGCGCTGGTCAGCTGCCCTTCCGCGCGATGATGGTGATGTGCCCTGTCGTCTCCAGCAGGGCAATCTGCACATCTTCAATCTGCAGCCCGCCCTGCTGGCGCAGCGCGGCATCGAAGTCGGCGCGGCTGATCAGCTCGCGGCGAAGTACCGCCTCGAACAGGCGACCATCGCGCGCGATTACGGTGGGTTCTCCTTCGATCAACCGCTCCATGCGCCGATTCCGGGTGGTGAGCCAGCCCACCCCGTAGTTCAGCAGGATCAGGGTCGCCGCCAGCAGCAGGCCGCCGCCCAGCGAGGTATCCGTGCCCAGCAGCGCGTTCTGCACCGCGTTGCCCAGCAGCACGATCAGCAGCACTTCGAACGGCGTGATCTGCCCCAGAGCCCGCTTGCCGCCCAGCCGGACCATGCCCAGCACCACGACGTAGACCACCACCGCGCGCAGGATGAATTCCCACCACGGCATGGCCAGGGCGAACAGGTCGGGCATGGTCTTCCCCTGCGGAACGGTGGCCCAGCCTAGCACCTGGGGTCAGATCCCTTTGCCCCATCAGCGCCCGGGGTATGCCATCGGCACAAATAAAAAGCCCCGCTGACCAGGGGGAGGTCAACGGGGCCGGGGAACGGGCACTTGGGGAGGAGTCCCCGTTCCGAGATCTGCTCCAGGGGATGGGAGAGATCCACAACAGGCATTGCGCCTGTCGGGAGTTATAGAAGCACTCCGAACACTAACGGTTCGTGAAGGGGCCCCATTTAATGAAATTCAATCGGGGCAACATTCATGGTCGAGTCAGAAACCCCCGACTCATGAACAAATTCACGTCGTTTTCGGCCCGGAATGCGGTCAGTGCGCTTCATCCCAGTTGCTGCCGACGCCCGTGTCGACCACCAGCGGCACCCGCAGTTTGGCCGCTTGCGACATGCGTTCCACCACCTGCAAGCGCAAGTCTTCGACGAAACTGCTTTCGGTTTCGAACACCAGTTCATCGTGCACCTGCAGGATCATCCGTGCCGGTGCCCCGCTGTCGCGCAGCCACTGGTCCACATCCACCATCGCGCGCTTGATGATGTCGGCGGCTGTGCCCTGCATCGGCGCGTTGATCGCGGCGCGCTCGGCCCCGGCACGCAGGCCCTGGTTGCGGGCGTGGATGTCGTTCAGGTACAGGCGGCGGCCGAACAGGGTTTCCACATAGCCCTGGTCGCGGGCCTGCTGGCGCATCCGTTCCATGAAGTCGCGCACGCCCGGGTAGCGGCTGAAGTACAGCGCCACGTAATCCTGCGCCTGGCCGCGGTCGATGCCCAGGTTGCGGGCCAGGCCGAAGGCGCTCATGCCGTACATCAGGCCGAAGTTGATCGCCTTGGCGGCGCGGCGCTCGTTCGGGGTCACCTCCTCCAGCGTGCGCCCGAACACCTCGGCGGCGGTGGCACGGTGCACGTCGGCGCCCTGCTCGAAGGCGCGCACCAGGCCCGGGTCCTCGGACAGGTGCGCCATGATCCTCAGCTCGATCTGCGAATAGTCGGCGGCCAGCAGCTGGCAGCCCTCCGGGGCGATGAACGCGCGGCGGATGCGACGACCGTCCTCGGTGCGGATCGGGATGTTCTGCAGGTTCGGGTCCGACGAGGACAGGCGGCCGGTAGCGGCGCCGGACTGGTGGTAGCTGGTGTGCACCCGGCCGGTGTCCGGATTGACCATCTCCGGCAGCTTGTCGGTGTAGGTGCTGCGCAGCTTGGCCAATCCGCGGTAGTCGAGGATCACCCGCGGCAGTTCATGCTGGTCGGCAATCGCCTCCAGCGCCTCTTCGTTGGTGCTGGGCTGGCCCTTCGGGGTCTTCACCACCGCCGGCAGCTTCAGCTCGTCGAACAGCACCGCCTGCAACTGCTTGGGCGAATCCAGGTTGAAGCTGCGGCCGGCCAGCTCGGTGGCCTTCTGCTGCGCGGCCAGCATGCGCGAGGACAGGTCCTGGCTCTGCCGGCGCAGTTCGTCGGTGTCGATCCGCACGCCATTGGCTTCGATACTGGCCAGCACCGGCACCAGCGGCATCTCGATGTCGCGGTACACGCTGTCCAGCGCCGACTCGGCCAGCAGCTGCGGCTGCAGCGCGCGATGCAGGCGCAGGGTGATGTCGGCGTCTTCGGCCGCATAGCGGCTGGCTTCGTCGATGCCCACCTGCGAGAACGGGATCTGCTTGGCGCCCTTGCCGGCCACGTCCTCGAACTTGATGGTGCTGTAGCCCAGGTAACGCAGGGCCAGCGAATCCATGTCGTGGCGGGTGGCGGTGGAGTTGAGCACGAAGCTCTCGAGCATGGTGTCGTCGTGGTAGCCCCGCACGTCCACGCCGTGGCGGCGCAGCACATGCAGGTCGTACTTGCCATGCTGGCCCAGCTTCTTCTTCGCCGGGTCCTGCAGCGCCGGGCGCAGTGCGTCCAGCACCTGCTGCATCGGCAGCTGGGCCGGCGCACCCGGGTAATCGTGGCCGACCGGAATGTAGGCCGCCCTGCCCGGCTCGACCGCCAGGCTGATGCCGACCAGGCGCGCGCGCATCGCATCCAGTGCGTCGGTCTCGGTGTCGAAGCTGATCAGGTCGGCCTGCTGCAGGCGTTCGACCCAGGCCTGCAGCTGCTCGGCGGTCAGAACGGTCTCGTATTCACCCGGCGCGGACAGTGCCGGATCCAGCGTGCCGGCGGCGGGCGCCTCGACGCTGCCACGTGCGAAGCCGGCCGCGGTACCGCGCAGGCTCGGGGTGGCCTCGCTGGCCGCTGCCGGCGCCGGCACAGGCGCACCCAGTTCCTTCAGCGCCTGGGTGAAGCCGTAGCGCGTATACAGTTCGGTCAGCTCCGGCACGTCCTGCTCGCGCAGCGCCAGCGTGGTCGGGCTGGCCTCCAGTTCCACATCGGTGCGGATGGTCACCAGCTCGCGGTTCAGCGGCAGGCGCTCCAGCGCGGCGCGCAGGTTCTCGCCGATCTTGCCCTTCATGGTCGGCGCGGCCGCCATCACCCCGTCCAGGTGCTGGTACTCGGCCAGCCACTTGGCAGCGGTCTTCGGCCCGCACTTCTCCACGCCCGGCACGTTGTCGACCGCGTCGCCCATCAGCGCCAGCAGGTCGACGATCTGATCGGCGCGCACGCCGAACTTGTCCATCACCGCCGCGTCGGAATCCATGCGGCTGCCGGTCATGGTGTTGACCAGCTCGATGCCCGGGCGCACCAGCTGGGCGAAGTCCTTGTCCCCGGTGGAGATGGTCACCTTCAGGTCCTGCGCCAGGCCCTGCAGCGCCAGCGTGCCGATCACATCGTCGGCTTCCACGCCGGGGATGCGCAGGATGCTGATGCCCAGCGCTTCGACGATGCGGCACATCGGCTCGACCTGGCTGCGCAGCTCATCGGGCATCGGCGGGCGGTTGGCCTTGTACTGGTCGTACAGGTCATCACGGAAGGTCTTGCCGGGCGCATCGACCACGAACGCGACGTAGGCCGGGCGCTCCTTCAGCGTCGAACGCAGCATGTTGACCACGCCGAACAGCGCGCCGGTGGGCTCACCCTGTGCATTGGACAGGGGCGGCAGCGCGTGGAACGCGCGGTACAGGTAACTGGACCCGTCGATCAGGACTAATCTGCTCATGCGCCGATTCTACGCGCCCGTGCCTGCACCGCGACGACACGGCACGCACCTGGCGATGGGGCATAATCAGGGCTCTCTCCAGGCAAAGGCCCCCGCCGATGAAGACCCTGATGCTGGCTTCCCTGCTCCTGCTCCTGCTCGCTGGCTGCGCCAGCATGGGTGGCGCAGGTGCTCCCCCGGTGGACGTCAAGGGCGCCGATGTCTCCAAGCGCACCATGGACAACGGCGATGTCATCGAGGAATACCGTGTGTCCGGCCAGCTGCGCATGGTCAAGGTGACGCCGTCGCGCGGTGCCCCGTTCTACATGTACGACAAGAACGGCGATGGCCGATTCGACAACGACAAGGACGGCGTGTCGCCGGTGTACTGGAAGCTGTACAGCTGGTGAGGTGACCGGGGTTGTGACCGGGGTCGGATCCCTTTCCACAGGAAAGGGCTCTGACCCCCTCGAAGCCATCGGCACGGCCGCCGATCCCCCCACAAAAAAAGCAACGCCGGCGCGCATCCTGCGGCCGGCGTCGGGTCCCCTCCCCGGGAACGCTTGAATCTGCGGGTGTGGATCAGCGGATGACCAGCACCGGCAGCGTGCTGCGCGCCAGCACCTCGGCAGTCTGGCTGCCCAGAAGTACCCGGGTCACGCCCCGGCGGCCGTGCGAGGTCATCACGATCAGGTCGCTGTTGCGCTCTGCCGCCGTCTCGATGATGCCGTCGGCCGCGTAGCGGTCCAGCACGTGCACCGGGTTGGCGGTGATGCCCTGCTCGGCGGCCTTGGCCAGCGCCGGCTGCAGCACCTTCTGCGCGCCTTCCTCGCGGTCAGCCTTGTATTCCGGGCTGTTCATGTAGCCCACGCTCCAGCCCATGGCGTCGTACATGCCGACGGCCCACGGCTCGGAGACAGTCACGATATCGACCTCGGCATTGAGGTCCTTGGCCAGTTCCAGGCCCTTGGCCAGGCCCTTGTCGGCCAGCTCGGAGCCGTCGGTGGCAATCAGGATGCGCTTGTACATGGTGGGGCTCCGTGGCGGTCTGCCAGATGGGAACGCCACCATTGCACACCGGATGTGCAGGCGGCGCCTTGAGCAGGATCAATCCGGCGCCGTGCAGCGGCCTGTGCGCACTACCGGCTTGCGTACTCACTGACCGCGGCGCATGCTGACCCAGCGGTATCGGGCCGCCCCGGGAGAACGTTGATGCAGGACAGCAAGCCGACATCACAAAGCACCCTCAGGATCATCCTGTGGAGCCTCGCCGCCATCTTCGCCCTGTTCTGCGGCGGCTATTACCTGGGCAAGGATCTTGCCCAGCGCGACAACGCCCGGCAGTCAGCCGGCCGATAACCTGGTTCTGTAGAGCCGAGCCCATGCTCGGCTCCACAATTGAACGTCTCAGGCGATCTGCACCACGCGTGCGTTCTGGCACAGCGGATAGCTGCCCACGAATTCGGCAATCGCATCGCGCATCGCCTCGAACGATTGGCCGTACATGTACAGCGCGGTCTCGCTCGGGCCCTGCCACCAGCTGCAGATCTCACCCAGGCCATCAATGCGCTCGGACAGCTGCTCGAACACGTGGTTGGAGTCGCACTGTTCGTAGACGTCGTCCGGCAGGTTCAGGCCATCCAGGTAGATGCCCAGGCCCTCGGTCACGCCGAAACTACGGTCGGCCTCACCAGCCCCCTGCAGCTGCGAACCCTTCGGTGCACCCAGCTGTTCCAGCAGGTCGATCAGCTTGGGCACGCCATCGGCATCGACCAGCGCCACTTCGATATCGCCGTATTCCACCTCACCCAGGTCGGACATCGCCGTGCCGCCGCCGGTGATCTCGCCGACATTGGCCGCCTGCAGCAGCGCATCGAGTGGGTCCTCGAACAGTTCGTGGCGATGTTCGGGCTGCAGCCGGGCATTCAACGTCACGGTGACGTGCAGCGCGGGTTCGGTCATGGGAGCGTTCCTGAAAGAAGTGCCGCCTATTGTAGAGCCGAGCCCATGCTCGGCTGCTTCTGGCCGGAAAAGCAGCCGAGCATGGGCTCGGCTCTACAACAGCCTGTCAACGCAGGAACGGCGTGACCTTGCGCTTCAGCAGTTCCACCAGCACCGGGTCCATGTACTCGTAGTCATCCGGAATATCCAGGCAGATCACCCGCTTGCCGTTCAGCCATGCCTTGTAGCGGCTGGACAGCCGGTTGCGGTGGGCGCGCTCCATCACGAACACGATATCCGCCCACTGCAGCAGCTCGGGGCTGAGCACTTCCTCGGCATCGGCCAGCAGCCCGGCCGAGGCGGTCTCGATGCCCGGCCAACCGGCGAATACCTGCTCGGCCGTCGGGCTGCGCAGGCGGTTCTGACTGCAGAGGAAGAGCACGTTGCGGGTCATGCCCGCAGCGTATCGGGGTCGGACTCCTTTTTCCAACGGAAAGGGGCTCTGACCCCACTCAGGTACATTCGGTCAAGTTGCATGGCGGGAAAACACTCGAAAGGCCATCATGGGTTTTTCCACCGCCCGGATTCCCATGATTACCAAGGATGACCTGTTAACGACGTTCGGAGAGGTGGCCGAAATCTACGGCTGCTACTTCTGCAAGTACGTAGTCGCGACGTACGTACTCTATTGCTGCGTGAGGAATGCCAAGGGACATGACCTCGCGATCGCGTCCAAGAATGTCGATGATCCGGAATTCGCCGCCAGCGTTGTACTGAACGCACCGCACCATCTTTCACATGATGGGCCAACGATCTTCGAGATTCCTTCCAACGCCTATGGGTTCACTCATGCGATGGCGGTTCCCAGCACCTATCACGGACTTCTGAATCGGATCGAGAAGCGCACGGGGCTGTTCCTGTGCCTGCCGATCTTCCGGTGTGAGTTCAACGGCAACGAATCAGCAGAGGACTTCAAGTGGTCCACACATCACATCGTTGACGTCAACAACTGGCATAGGACCAAGCAGCCGAAGATCAGCGTGTACTTCGACAATCCCCGCACTGGTGGCGGCACGGACAAGGACGGTGCCATTGTGAGTCTGGAGACATTGATAGCGGAGATCGACAACGTTAGCGGAGTGAGCAACGGCTTCATCGAGATCACCAACTACCGTGGCGAGGTGATCGAGGCACTGTCGCCGGCGGAAGACCACTACGTGCTGATCCGCAACCGCCAGGATGAAGAAGCGATGGACCGCGCCGGGTTGGTGGCAGCCGTGGAGACATTCACCATCGGCTGACAGCCGACCGCTGTTGTAGAGCCGAGCCCATGCTCGGCTGCTCTTTCCCGCCAGAAGCAGCCGAGCATGGGCTCGGCTCTACAGGAATTCCCGCCCCCCGACGGTGATCAGATCACCGTCAGGTTGGCGTAGGCCATCACCAGCCACTTGCTGCCGGCGTCGGCGAATTCGACCTGCACGCGGGCGTGCGCGCCGCTGCCTTCGTAGTCGGTCACCATGCCTTCGCCGAACTTGGGATGGGTGACCAGTGCGCCGAGCTTGAGCGGCGGCGCCTCGATCGAGGCATGGCCCATCACCCGGCTGGCGCCCATCGAGGCCGGCCGCGAGACCTGCACCTTCGGACGCACTTCGTGCAGCAGCTCGCGCGGAATCTCGCGCAGGAAGCGCGACGGCAGGCTGTAGTTGTCCTGGCCGTGGATGCGGCGCGATTCGGCGTAGCTCAGCACCAGCTTCTGGCGCGCGCGGGTGATGCCGACGTAGGCCAGGCGGCGCTCTTCTTCCAATCGCCCGCTTTCCTCCAGCGAACGTGCGCTGGGGAACAGGCCTTCTTCCAGGCCGGCCAGGAACACCAGCGGGAATTCCAGGCCCTTGGCCGAATGCAGGGTCATCAGCTGCACACCGTCCTCGCCGGCCTGCGCCTGGCCCTCGCCGGCCTCCAGCGCGGCATAGGCCAGGAACGCGACCAGCTCGTCCATGTCCTCGCCCACTTCCTCGATGTCGTCGGCGCGGCGCACGAAGCGCGAGGCGACCGAGACCAATTCGTCGAGGTTGTCGGTGCGCGATTCCGAATCCAGCGAATTGCGGCTTTCCTTGCTCCAGTGCTCGCGCAGCTGCGAGCGGGCCAGCACGTGGTCCACGCGCTCGGCCAGGGTCATGTGCACGGTCTGCGCCTGCAGCTCGTTGACCAGTCCCAGGAAGCCGGCCAGTGCATTGCGCGCGCGCGCGGCCAGCGCGTTGCCCTGGGTGACCAGCATCGTTGCTTCCCACAGCGAGATGCCCTGCGCGCGCGCCTCGCGGCGCACTTCGTCCAGCGTGCGGTCGCCGATGCCACGCGTCGGCGTGTTGACCGCGCGCTCGAAGGCGGCGTCATCGTTGCGGTTGGACAGCAGGCGCAGGTAGGCCAGCGCGTCCTTGATTTCGGCACGCTCGAAGAAGCGCATGCCGCCATACACGCGGTACGGCACCTGCTCGCTCAGCAGCGCTTCTTCCAGCGCGCGCGACTGCGCGTTGCTGCGATAGAGCACGGCCACTTCGGTGTAACTGCCACCGTCGCGCACCCACTGGCGGGCGCGCTCGACGATGTAGCGCGCCTCGTCCATCTCGTTGTACGCGGCGTACAGGTCGATCGGCTCGCCGTCACCGCTGTCGGTCCACAGCTGCTTGCCGATGCGATCCGGGTTGTGCGCGATCACCGCATTGGCGGCGCCGAGGATGTTGGCGGTGGAGCGGTAGTTCTGCTCCAGGCGGATGGTCTGCGCGCCCGGGAAATCGCGCAGGAAGCCCTGCACGTTCTCGACCTTGGCGCCGCGCCAGCCGTAGATGGCCTGGTCATCGTCGCCGACCACGAACACGTGGCCGGAATCGCCGGCCAGCACGCGCACGAAGGCGTACTGGATGGCATTGGTGTCCTGGAACTCGTCCACCAGGATCTCGCGGAAGCGGGCGCGGTAGTGCGCCAGCAGCGCCGGGTTGTCGCGCAGCAGTTCATGCGCGCGCAGCAGCAGCTCGGCGAAGTCGACCAGGCCGGCGCGGTCGCAGCGCGCCTGGTACTCGATGTAGGCCTGGCGCATGGTTTCCAGCCACGCGTCGTGCGGTTCGGGCTGGATGTGCTGCGGGCGGCGGCCTTCGTCCTTCTGCGCGTTGATCCACCACGCGATCTGCTTGGGCGGGTACTTGCCGTCGTCCAGCTCCAGCGCCTGCACCACGCGCTTGACCAGCCGCAGCTGGTCGTCCGAATCCATCACCTGGAAGCCTTCGGGCAGCTTGGCGTCCTGCCAGTGCAGGCGCAGCAGGCGGTTGGCCAGGCCGTGGAAGGTGCCGATCCACATGCCACGGCTGCCGTTGGGCAGCTGTGCGTCGATGCGGTGGCGCATTTCGCCGGCCGCCTTGTTGGTGAAGGTCACCGCGAAAATGCCGTGGGTCGGCACGCCGTCGACTTCATGCAGCCAGGCGATGCGGTGGGTGAGTACGCGGGTCTTGCCGGAACCGGCACCGGCCAGCACCAGGTGGTGGCCGGGGGGAGCGGAGACGGCTTCGCGCTGGGCCGGGTTCAGGCCATCAAGCAGGTGGGAGACATCCATGCCCCCATTTTACGGCATCGCCGTCGCGGCTCCTGCGACCACCTGGGTGGCCAGTGCCTGCGCCTGCTGACGCAGTTCAGGCACCGCCAGGCTTTCCCACAGGCTGCCGATGCGCAGGCTGCCGAGTACGCCCAGCCGTGCCTGCGGCTGGCCTCCCTCGGTGCGCAGGCGGTCGCCCGGCACCGTGCTGTCCAGGCCCAGCCCATGCGGGCCGGGGCGGGCCAGGCCATCGGCCTGCAGCTGCTGCAGCAGCGGGTTGCGCAGCGCACTAGCGCGGGTTTCCACGCCGGTAGCGTTGATCACCCCGCTGATCGTCCATTGCTGTTCATTGCCGGTGGCATCGCGACCCGACAGCCGCAGGGCATCGCCTTCGCGGCCGACGCGTTGCAGGCGGGACCGATGGATGCGCAGTTGGCCGCTGTCCTGCAGGGACTGCAGCTGCGCATCCACCTCTTCGGCGATGCGGTGGCGATGCACGTCCCAGTAGCGCACCACATGGCGCAGGAAGCGGCGCTGGTCGGCCGCGTCGAGGCTGCACCACAGCGCCTGCCCGTGCGGACGGATGCGGTCCATCACGCCCTGCCACGGCAGGCCGTCGGCCTGCGCCTGGCGCGCGAACCCGCGCAACGCGCGCAGGCGCTGGCGCAGGCTCATCGGCAGCAGCGCAGCCGGGTCGAACGCGGGCAGGCCGCCATGCGCATGCGGCAACGGCAGCAGCCCATGGCGCGAGATCACGTGCAGCGGGCCGGTGTGGCCGGCGGCAACCAGCGCCAGCACGGTGTCGGCCATGCTCAGGCCGGAGCCGACAATGGCCACGGCCTGCTCACCGGCCAGGGTGCGTACGCCGTCGTAGTCCCAGGCCTCGATCACGTCATCGGCAGGCAGCGCATCGGCACCGGCCACCGGCAGCGGACGCATGCTGTTGCCAGTGGCCAGCACCGCCTGTGTGGCGTGCAGCGTCTGGCCATCGCCCAGCAGCAGCCGGTAACCATGGTCATCCGGCTGCAGGCCCAGCACCGGCTGCGCGATCACCTGCAGCTGCGCCGGGCTGGCTGCGGCAGCCTCCTGCAGGCGCTGCTGCAGGTAGGCCGCAAAGTAGTGGCGGCATACGTAACGCTCGCCCAGCAACTCGCGCGCCTCGCCCGGGTAGGCGTTGGCGGCCATCAGGTAGTCGAGGAAATCGCCGGGCTGGTCGGCAAACGCACTCATCTTCGCCGCCGGCACGTTCAGCAGGTGCTCCGGCCACGGCGTGGCATAGGCGATGCCCTGCGCCAGCTGCGAAGCCGGCTCGAAGATGGCCAGCGCCAGCGGCGCCTGGGCCTGGCGCAGTACCTGGATCGCCACCAGCACCCCGGCCGCACCACCACCGATGATTGCCAGGTCCAGTTCGCCCTTACGCGGTGAATCAGTCATGCGCCGATTGTAGGCCATCGGCGATGACGGGCCGGGTTGCCGAAGCGGGCGGTTGCCGCCGCCTCACATCAACGCATCGGCCAGCCGTGCGATGCCTTCGCGGCTGCGCCGCCATGTGGGGCGGCTGCGCCATTGCTGCAGATCCAGCTGCCGCGCTTGACGCAGGTAGCCGTCCTCGATCGCACACAGCTGCTGCACCAGCGCACGGTCGTAGCAGATCAGGCCGATCTCGGCATTCAGCGCGAATGAGCGGATGTCCATGTTGATCGAGCCGAGCACGGCGATGTCCTCGTCCACACTCATGTGCTTGGCATGCAGGAACTGCGGCTCGTACAGCGCGATGCGCACGCCACAGCGCAGCAGCTCGTCGTAGTAGGCCTCCTGCGCCCACGAGGTCAGCCGCTGGTTGTTGCTGGCCGACAGGATCAGCTGCACCTGCACGCCGGACAAGGCCGCAATGCGCAGGGCGCTCAGGGTGGCTTCGTCGGGCACGAAATACGGGGTGACCATCACCAGCCGGCGCCGCGCCAGGTGGATCAGCGCCGCCACCGCATCGCGTGCGTTGCTGTAGGGATAGGCGGGGCCGCTGGGCAGCAGCTGGGTGGCGATGTCGTCGCTGCACTCGGGCACATCGGCGATCACGTCCAGGCGCTGGCCGGTTTCCATGTACCAGTCGCTGGCGAACACCGCTTCCAGATGCGCCACGGCCGGGCCACGCACGCGCGCCACCAGTTCGCGGTTCGGGTGGCCGGGCACGAACTGCGGGCCGGCCAGGTTCTGCGAACCGACATAGGCCACTTCGTTGTCGATCACCGCGATCTTGCGGTGGTTGCGCAGGTCCATGCGCCCGCTGCGGCGCCAGCGCAGGCCACCGGGCAGCATCGCGCGCACTTCGATGTCGCGCGCCTGCAGGCGCTTGCGATAGGCGCGCAGGCCGCGCTTGGCGCCCACCGCGTCGAGCAGCACGCGGCACTGCACGCCACGTGCAGCCGCACGCTGCAGAGCCTCGACGATCGCCTCGCCCACCGCGTCGTCGAACATCAGGTAGTACAGCAGGTGCACGCGGTCTTCGGCCTGGTCGATATCGGCGATCAGCGTGTGCAGCGATTCGTCGTAGTCGGTCAGCAGATCGACCGCGTTGCCGTGCACGGGCATGAAGTCGCCCTGGCGCTGCACCAGCGGCACGATCTCGGCGCTGGCGGTGTCCGGCTGCGGTGTCCAGCGCAGGCGATGCTGCAGCGCCTGTTCCTCGCGGATGACCTGCGAGGCCTCGGCCTGGCGGCGGATGCGCTCGCGCGACAGCCATGGGTGGCCGAACAGCAGGTACAGCGGCAGGCCCAGCAGCGGCACGAAGCCGACCAGCAGCAGCCAGCTGCGCGCCGCCCCCGGCGTGGTGCGGGTGGGAATCCAGCACAGCGCAACCAGCCGGATCAGCCAGTCGATCAGCAGCAGGTAGGAACCCAGCAACCACTCGAACAGCATCGTGTCGCCCGTCGGGAGGTGATGGGCCATTCTGCCCACCGGCCTTTGTGGAGTCGAGCCGCGCTCGACGGCCTTCCGGTCCGACCGCACAGCAGCCGAGCGTGGGCTCGGCTCTACAGGATGGATCAATGCCGCACCGGCACCTCGCACAGCTGCCGCACCGCGTCGGCATGGCGGCGGCCGTTGAGCGCCATGCAGGCAATGGCCTGTGCGGCCCGCTCCAACTGCGCCTCCGGCAGCGGCGACGGCGCGCCGTTGGCCAGTGCCAGATGGTGGTCGCACAGCAGCAGCGCCATGCCCTCGATGCCTTGCAGCATGCGCTGCAGGCGCAGCCAGCCCAGTTCCAGGTCCTGCCGGTGGGATGGGGTGTTCATGCAACCTCCTTCAACGGATCTGGCCACCGTGAAGGTGGCGGACGATGCGTGGTTGCAATACCGGGAACGGTAGCCACCAAACCGGCGGGCGCGAAGCCCCCACGCACCGTCCGCCAAAGAGGCAGATGGGTCGCCCGCCGTCGGCGGAGTTTTTCCGGCAACGGCGGGCGAGTTTACTGGCTACCGATTCGACGGGATTGCAAGCCCGACCGCTGCAACCGCAGCGGCTCGCCATCATGGGCACGGCAGGGCCTGTCGTTCCAATCGATTTGGAGCGCGCGAAGTGCCGGAACCGGTAGGCACAATCACTTATCGCATTCGGCCCATCGTTCCGCGCACGGCGCCATTGGCGACAGCCTGCGCGGGAAGTGTTGCAGTGCCGACCAACGGTCGGCACCCACCACGGCAATGCAGGAAGTACCCACCACCCGAATGCCAGACATGAAAAAACCCGCCACAAGGGCGGGTTTCTTCGCGGGGACCAGCAATCCGTGCGGATTACTTGATCTTGCCTTCCTTGTACAGGACGTGCTTGCGCACGACCGGATCGTACTTCAGGAATTCCATCTTCCCCGGGGTGTTCTTCTTGTTCTTGTCGGTCGTGTAGAAGTGGCCGGTACCGGCCGAGGAAATCATACGGACCTTATCGCGCTTGCCTGCCATGATGCTTTACTCCTCAGACCTTTTCGCCGCGCGCACGCAGCTCAGCCAGAACGGAATCGATGCCGTTCTTGTCGATGGTGCGCAGTGCATGCGCGGAAACACGAAGCTTGACCCAGCGGTTCTCGCTGGCCACCCAGAAACGGCGCTCGTGCAGATTCGGCAGGAAACGACGACGGGTCTTGTTGTTGGCGTGCGAGACGTTGTTACCCGTCTGCACTCGCTTGCCGGAAACCTGGCATACGCGGGACATTGCGCACCTCGATAGTAGTAGTTGTCAGCCCGTAGCCCGGGCGACGGCGGCCTCGATGGTTGCCCACCACACGTCAAGAGAATCAAAGGGTTACGCTGGCGTTGGGCGGCCGGGGACGTGCTCCCGGGGGCGCCGCCCGGTAGAAAACCGGACACAGCGAGCCGCGCATTATGCACGGGTTCAAGCACTTGCGCAAGTTACCCACAGGCGGGGCAGAACCGGCGGGGCCGGGGGGACTTCGCCAACCGGCATACTGGCCCGGATCACTGCGGAGCTTTCCATGCGGCTGCTGGCCCTGACCTACGGAACCGAAGGCGATACGCGCCCGCTGGCCATGCTCTGCCATGGGCTGATCGGCGCAGGCCACGCGGTGACACTGCTGGCCGATGGCGGCACCCTGGGCAGCGCGCAGGCCCTGGATGTGCCCCACGCGGCCCTTGAGGGCGACATCCATGACGAAGTGGTCGCTCTGGTGTCGCGTGGCAACGGTGTTGCCGCCGCCAGTTCCGGTCTGGCACGGATGGCGCTGCAGCATGTCAGCGGCTGGATGCGCCAGGCCGATGCGGCCGCAGAAGGCTGCGATGCGATTCTGACCGGCGGACTGGCGGCCTTCGTCGGCATGAGCGTGGGCGAACGCCGCGGAATGCCGGTCATGGGCACCGGCATGATCCCGCTGACCCCGACGCGGGCCTTCCGCTCTCCGTTCCTGCCACCGGGACGCTCGCCGGGCTGGTTGAACCGCGCCAGCTATGGGCTGGTCAACGGCCTGATCTGGCGCCAGTTCCGCCAGCCGATCAACGCGGCACGCGAGCAGTCGGGGCAATCGCCGCGCCGCGCGTTGTGGTCCGGCCTGCCGATGCTCTATGGCATCTCGCCGCAGCTGATGCCGCCACCGGCGGACTGGCCGGCCGACCACATCGTCTGTGGCCAATGGCGGCTTCCTGATGCGCCGTGGACGCCCCCGGTCGATCTGCAGGCCTTCCTCGATGCCGGGCCGCCGCCGGTGTACCTGGGCTTTGGCAGCATGACCGGGTTTGATCGTGAGCGCGTGCTGCCGGCCCTGCTGCAGGCGCTCGCGCCACGCCGGGTGCTGCTGTTTCCTGGCTGGGTGGGACTGCCTGCGATGCGCTTGCCCGATTCGGTCTTCGTACTGGGGCCGACCCCACACGAAGCGCTGTTCCCGCGTTGCGCACTCGCCATCCACCATGGTGGCAGCGGCACCACGCATTCGGCCTGCCGCGCCGGCATTCCCTCGCTGGTGATGCCGTTCGCCGCGGATCAGTTCTTCTGGGCCGATCGCCTGTATCGGTTGGGCGTGGCACCGGCACCGTTGTCACCGAAGCGACTGGATGCAGCAACGCTGGCGGCAGCCATCACCTTCGTTGAAACCGACGCAACACGCGCACGCGCGGCGGCCCTGGGCGTGGCGATGAGCCATGAGGACGGGGTGGCCTGTGGCGTGGCGATGATCGAGCGCTGGTTACGGCCGGTGTAACAGCGGCCAGGCCTCAGCGCAGGTGCGGAATCACCTGCGCCAGCAGATGGGCATCCTTGAGCGCGCCGTGCAGGCCGCGCTGGCTGGGAATGCGCAGGCGCTGCAGCACATCGTCCAGCTTGTTGCCCTGGCCGGGCCAGCGCCCGCGCGCCAGCTTCAGGCTGCAGGTGATGCGGCAATGCTGGGCCAGCGTGCCGGGAATACCAGACAGACGCAGCTCGTTGTCCAGGAAGCCCACATCGAAGGTGGCGTTGTGCGCGACCATCTCGCTGCCGCGCAAGAAGTCCAGCAGTTCGGCGGCCTTGCTGGAAAACAGTGGCTTGCCCACCAGCATCGCATCACTGATGCCATGCACGCGCTGTGCACCCCAGTCGACCCTGCGCTGCGGCTGCAGGTAGGTGTGGAACTGGCGGCCGCTGAGCTGACCATCGATCAGTTCGACGGCACCGATTTCGATCACCCGATGCCCCAGGCGATGGGAGATGCCTGTGGTTTCGGTGTCCAGTGCGACGATGCGATTCATGCGTGGCGATGGTTCCTGTTGCGTGCCGCGATGATTTTCGCATGCCTGCCGCAGGAAGCTCCCTCTGTAGAGCCGAGCCCGCGCTCGGCTCACGCGCGAAGCGCGGGCCTTGAGCGCTGGTGCCAGAAGCAGCCGAGCGTGGGCTCGGCTCTACAGATGCGCGCGCGCGATCAGCCCAGCGCTTCCACCACCCAATCGATGAACACCCGCAACCGCTGGCTCATATGCCGGTTCGGCGGGAACATCACGTGCATCGGCATCGGCGGCAGCTGCCACTCCTGCAGCACCGGAAGCAGCTCACCACGCGCCACGTGCGGTTCGGCCATGTAGCTGGGCAGCGCCACCACGCCCAGGCCCGCCAGCGCTGCAGCCAGATAGGCATTGCCGTCGTCGAAACCGACCGTGTAGCGGCCCTGCACCTCGATGCGCTCATCGCCGCGGCGTGCAACGAACACGCGTGCGCGGCCACTGCGCGGACTGAGGAAGCCGACCATGTGGTGGTCGGGTCCTTCGAGCGCGCGCGGGTCGGTCGGCAGGCCGAAGCGCTGCACATAGCCCGGACTGGCGTGGAAACCGATCAGCAGCGCGCCGAGCGGTCGCGCCACCAGTGCCGGGTCGGCCGGGGTGCCACCCCGGATCACACAGTCGACGTTGTCGGCGATGACATCGACCTCGCGGTCACTCACGCCGATGTCCAGCTGGATCTCCGGGTAGCGCGCCTGGAACTCCGGCAGCGCCGGCACCAGCCGCAGCCGTGCGTACGGTCCGGGCACATCCACGCGCAGGCGCCCGCGCGGTTGGGCAGCCGCATCGCCCAGCCCGCCTTCCACCTCGTCCAGCTCGGCCAGCAGCCGGGCGATGCGCGGGTAATAGGCCGCGCCGTCGGCGGTGACGCTGACCCGGCGCGTGGTGCGGTTGAGCAGGCGCAGCCGCAGGTGCGCCTCCAGCTGCTGCACCAGCTGGGTGGCCGTGGTGCGGCTGATCTGCAGGGTCTGCGCGGCACGGGTGAAGCTGCCGGTTTCCACCACGCGGGCAAACGCCCGCATCGCCTCGAAACGGTCCATGGCGGGCCATGATTGTTTGGAATCAGCAATCAATCTAGGCTGATCATCGCGGTTTATCCAGACAGCGCTGGCGCGGAGGATGGCGTTTTCTCCCTCGGGATCTTCCCCATGTCACAGCGTGATGTCGTTATCCCCACCGGCCGCCAGGCCCTGTACGCGCGCAACCGCTACTCGCCGGCGATCCGGTCCGATGGCTTCCTGTTCGTCTCCGGCCAGGTCGGCAGCCGCGAGGACGGTTCGCCCGAGCCGGACTTCGAAACCCAGGTGCGCCGCGCCTTCGAGAATCTCAATGCGGTGTTGGCTGCCGCCGGCTGCACCTTCGATGACGTGATCGACGTGACCGTGTTCCTGGTCGATCCGGAGAAGAACTTTGAGAAGGCCTGGGCGATCGTGCCCGAGTACTGGGGCGAGGCGCCGCACCCGACCCTGACCGGTATCGGTGTGACTTGGCTGTATGGGTTCCAGTTCGAGATCAAGGTGATCGCGAAGCTGCCGTGATACGGGTAGTGCCGGCCGCTGGCCGGCAACGCGGTGGGGTCGAAAAGCGTGTCGACCAAGGTCGACACCTACCAGAGCACATGTGCGCGGCGCACCCGAACGATGTGGTGGGGTCAGAGCCCTTTCCGGAGGAAAGGGATCCGACCCCGCGCCCGGCCCAGCTGAACGGGAGATTCCGACGTATTCCCGAGGCGGCCATTGATATTGTATCCGGCGAAAACCGCTTGCTAGCCTCCCGTCCATGCGCCGGATCACCCGCCAACTGCGTACGTACCTGATGATGCTGCTGATGGCGGCATTCGTGGTCGTGCCGGTGGCCGACGTGCTGGCCTGCGCGGTCGAGCCGCACGACACCACTGCGGTGCACGTGGAAAGCAACGCCAACGATGCCGAGGGTGACAGTGACGGCAAGCACGCCGGTGCCTGCAGCCACAACCACTGCCACCACTCCAACCTGAGCCTGCCGGCCAGCACCCTCGCCGCCTTCGGTGCGCCGCTGCCGGCGCGCTGGATGAATGCCGGCGACGCGGCGACCTATGCGGTCGCCCAGGATGAATTGACGCGTCCCCCCCGGGCGTGAGTTGAGCGCGTCCCGCGATTGCGGGCTCCCGTTTCACTCACAACCGGAATCCCCCTATGTCGATCCTGACACCTCGGTCGCTGCGTGCGGCCGGGCGGGTCGTCGCCGTGTTGCTGGGCCTGGCCCCAGCGGCATCGGTGATGGCGCAAGCCGCCCCTTCCTATGACACCCTGCTTGAACGCCTGGACCAGCTGCCCGGCACCCGCGTCGGTGCGGCGCTGGCCGAGGCCGCCGATGCGCGCGCCGACCAGGCCCGCGCGTTGCCCAACCCTTCCCTCTCCTACTCGGCTGAAAATGCCTGGGGCACCGGCTCCTACGGCGGCATGGGCAGGGCCGATACCGTGCTCACCCTGTCCCAGCCGCTGGAGGTCTGGGGCCAGCGCGGCGCGCGCGTCCGTGCGGCCCGCGCCGAGGCACAGGCGGCCAACCTGCGTGGCGCGCAGAGCCGCAGCGATGTGGCCAGCCAGCTGGCGGTGGTCTATGCACAGGCGGAGAGTGCATTGCGCCGCTACACCCTGGCCGAAGAAGCCCTGTCACTGACCCGCGCCGACGCCAACGCCGTCAACGCCATGGTCAGGCAGGGCCGCGAACCGCAGCTGCGTGCGGTGCAGGCACAGAGCGAAGTGGCCAATGCCAGCGCCGCGCTGGATGAGGCGCAGGCCTTCCGCGATGCCGCGCTGGCACGCCTGGCCGGTGCTGCACTGCTGGATGCGCCGGTGCAGTCGATCGGTGACAGCCTGCTCGACCGTGCGCCGCCGCTGCCGCGCGGTGCCACCGATACCGCACTGGCGGTGCGCATCGCCGAAGCCGAAGCGGATGCGGCGGGCAAGCAGGTCGACGTGGAGCGCAAGCGCGCCCTGCCCGAACTGAGCGTCACTGCCGCGCAGACCCGCTTCCGCGAGGGGGGCGAGCGTGCCTACAACCTCGGGGTCAGCCTCAGCATCCCGCTGTTCGACCGCAACCGCGGAGGCATCCGCGCCGCCAATGCCGACCAGCGCGCGGCCGAGGCACGCCTGGACCAGCAGCGCCGCGACAGCGAGGCGGCACGCCTCTCCGCCGTGGCCGGTTTGAAGGCCGCCGGCAGCCGTACCCGCGCCGCCGATGAAAGCGTGGTCGCCGCCGAAGAGGCGTATCGCCTGGCCCGCATCGGCTTCGACGCCGGGCGCATCTCGCAGCTGGAACTGCGCAGCACGCGCAGCGCCCTCATCACCGCCCGCGCCGCCGCCGTGGATGCGCGCCTGTCGCGCGTCGGCGCGGAAATCGATCTTGCCCGCCTTGAAGGGCGCGCACCCTTTGTGGAGGCCCCATGACCCTGTCCCGTTCCTTCCCCCTGATCGGCGGCCTCCTGCTGACCGCGCTGCTGGCCGGCTGCGCCGGCAACGCGCAGACACCTGCCAATGAAGACCTGGCTGCGGCCAAGGCCGGCACCGACGATGGCCACGGCCATGCCGCCGACAGCAAGGAGGCCAAGGCCGAATCCGCAAAGGCGCCCGCCGAGGCCGATGAGGGTGTCGTGCAGCTGACCCCTGAGCAGATCAAGGCGTCCGGTATCGAAGTGGTCGCGGTCGGTCGCGGTGGCGGCGGCTCCACGCGCCTGTCCGGCCGGGTCGAACCGTCGGTCGGTGCACGCGCCTCGGTGGCGTCGACCGTGACCGGCCGCGTCGAACGCGTGCTGGTCGCACCGGGCACCGCAGTGAAGCAGAACCAGGCGCTGGCCATCGTGGTCAGTGGCGAGGCAGCGGTGTTCCGCGCCAATGCGCTGGCCGCCTCCGCCGAGGCCGAGGCCGCGCGCCTGGCCTATGGCCGCGACAAGGCGCTGGTCGACCAGGGCGTGGTCGCCCGCCAGGAGATGGAAGCCTCGCGCGCACGGTCGCTGGCGGCACAGGCCCAGGCCGCTGCCGCGCAGGCCCAGGCCGCTGCCAACGGTGCGCCCGATGCCAGTGGCCGCGTGCGCATCACCAGCCCGGTGGCCGGCATCGTCGGCAACGTGCAGGTCACTCCGGGCGGTGTGGTCGCCGCCGGCAGTGCGGTGGCCGACGTCGCCGACCCGTCGATGAACGAGCTGGTGTTCACCGCACCGCCAGCGCTGGCGGCACAGGTCATGCCCGGCATGAAGCTGGAAGTCAGCGTGCCGGGGGGCAGCTTCACCGCGACCGTCACCGGTGCGGCCGCCGATGTGCGGCAGCAGGGCGGCGTCGCGGTGATCCGCGCCACGCCGGTGGATGCGTCGCTGCCGCCGGCCGGTTCGCCGGTCTCGGCTGTGGTGGTCACCGAAGGCCAGGACGGTTCGCTCAGCGTGCCCGCCGATGCGGTGCAGAACGTTGATGGCAGCAGCGCGGTGTTCGTCGCCGTCGAAGGTGGCTTCAAGGCGCAGCCGGTGCTGGCCGGGCGCCGTGCCGGTGATCGTATCGAGATCCTCGGTGGCCTGAGCGGCAACGAGCGCATCGTCGGTGCCAACGCCTTCCTGCTCAAGGCCGAGCTGGCCAAGGGCGAAGCCGAGCACGGCCACTGAGGAGGCGACCATGTTCAAGCTGATCATTGAAACAGCGGTGCGCCACCGCTGGCTGGTGGTGTTCATGGCGGCGCTGATCGCCGCCGTGGGCCTGTTCCAGCTGGGCAAGCTGCCGATCGACGCCGTGCCGGACATCACCAACCGCCAGGTGCAGATCAACACGGTGGCCCCTGCACTGACCCCGGAGCAGATCGAACGGCAGGTGACCTATCCGCTGGAAACCGCGCTGGCCGGCATTCCCGGCCTGACCACCACGCGTTCGCTGTCGCGCAATGGCTTCTCGCAGGTCACCGCGATCTTCACCGATGCCACCGACATCTACTTCGCCCGCCAGCAGGTGGCCGAACGCATGCGCGAGGCATCGGAAGACCTGCCCGATGGTGCCTCGCCGATGCTGTCGCCGGTCACCACCGGCCTCGGCGAGGTGCTGATGTGGACAGTGGACTTCACCGCGTTCGATCCGGCCAAACTGGCCAAACCCGATGAAGCGGGCTGGCAGGCCGGCGAGGTCTACCGCACGCCGGAAGGCAACCTGCTGCGTACACCGGAAGAGCGCGCCACCTACTTGCGCACCGTGCAGGACTGGATCATCGCGCCGCAGATGCGCTCCAGCCCGGGGCTGGCCGGTGTCGATACGGTCGGCGGCTACGTCAAGGAGTACGGCGTGCATCCGGACAGCGCCAAACTGGCCGCGCATGGCCTCGGCCTGGCCGACCTGGTCACTGCCCTGCAGCGTTCCAACGTGCAGGCCGGTGCCGGCTTCGTACAGCGTGCCGGCGAGGGCCTGGTGGTACGTGCCGATGGCCTGGCGCTGACCACCGACGACCTGGCGCAGGCGCCGGTGGCCACCCGCAATGGCGTGGTGGTACGCGTGGCCGATGTGGCCACTGTGGAACTGAGCCGCGCGCCGCGGCTGGGTGCGGCCAGCCGCAACGGCCATGAGGCCGTGCTGGGCACCGCGCTGATGATCGCCGGTGGCAACAGCCGCACCGTGGCCCAGGCCGCGGCGGCGCGCCTGGAACAGGTGAACAAATCGCTGCCGGCCGACATCGTGGCCGCGCCGGTGCTGGACCGCAGCGTGCTGGTCAATTCCACCATCAAGACCGTGGCCAGGAACCTCACCGAGGGCGCGTTGCTGGTGGTGGTGGTGCTGTTCCTGCTGCTGGGCAACCTGCGTGCGGCCACCATCACCGCGCTGGTGATTCCGCTGTCGTTCCTGTTCGCGGTAATCGGCATGAACCGCTTCGGCATCAGCGGCAACCTGATGAGCCTGGGTGCACTGGACTTCGGCATCCTGGTGGACGGTGCAGTGATCGTGGTCGAGTCGACGCTGCTGATGCTGGGCCAGCGCCGCGCCGAACTGGGCCGTGCGCTGACCGCGATGGAACGGCTACGCGTGGCCGCCGATGCAGCGCTGAAAATGGCGCGACCGGCGGCGTTCGGCCAGCTGATCATCCTGCTGGTGTTCGCGCCGATCCTCACGCTGGAGGGCGTGGAGGGCAAGACGTTCCACCCGATGGCGGCCACGTTCATGCTGGCCCTCGTCGGTGCCTTCCTGTTCTCCTTCACCTTCGTGCCGGCAATGGCCGCGCTGCTGGTGCGCGAGCCCAAGGTGAAAGAAGGTGACGCACATGCTGACGATGGCGAGCACGAAACCAGGCTGATCCGCGTGCTGCGTGCGCGCATCGAGCCGGTGATCCGCAAGGCCGTGGCGCATCCGCGCACGGTAGTGGCCAGTGCGGTGATGATGGTGGTGGTGGGCATCGGTTCGTTCTCGCTGCTGGGCCGCGAGTTCATGCCGACGCTGGACGAAGGCAACGTGGCGATGCAGGCCCTGCGCGTGCCGTCGACCTCGCTGGAGCAGTCACTGGCCATGCAACTGGCGTTGGAAAAGGTGATTGCCAAGCAGCCGGAAGTGGAAACCGTGTTCTCGCGCACCGGTACCGCCGAGGCGGCCATCGACCCGATGCCGACCAACATTTCCGACAGCGTGATCGTGCTGAAGCCACGCAAGGACTGGCCCGATCCGACGCTGGCCAAGGACGCGCTGGTGGCCCGCTTCGAAACGCTGGCTGGGCAGCAGCTGGGCAACAGTTTCGAGTTCAGCCAGCCGATCGAGCTGCGCTTCAACGAGCTGATTTCCGGCGTGCGTACCGACCTGGCCGTAATGATCTTCGGCGATGACTTCAGCCAGCTGCAGAAGGTGGCCGACCAGGTGGCGCTGAAGCTGCGTGCGGTGAACGGCGCGGCCGACGTGCGGGTGGAGCAGATCTCCGGCCTGCCCACGCTCAACGTGGCCATCGACCACGTGGCGGCGGCGCAGTACGGGCTGACTGCGGCGGATGTGAGTGATGCGCTGTCCACCGGCATCGGCGGTACCGCGGCGGGCAAGATCTTCGAAGGCGACCGCCGCTTCAACGTGGTGGTGCGCCTGGATGATGCCGCGCGCAACGATCCGGATCAGTTGGCGTCGCTGCCGATCGCCACGCCATCAGGGCTGGTGATTCCGCTGTCGTCGGTGGCGCGCATCACGGTCAGCGAAGGGCCGAACCAGATCAGCCGCAACAACGGCAGCCGCCGCGTGGTGGTGCAGGCCAACGTGCGCGGCCGCGATCTGGGCGGCTTCGTCGGCGAGGCGCAGGCCGCGGTGGCCGACGTGGCGCTGCCGCCGGGTGCCTACCTGACCTGGGGCGGTCAGTTCGAGAACCTGCAGCGCGCCGAGAAGCGGCTGGCGACGGTGGTACCCGTTGTGTTCCTCCTGATCGGCAGCCTGCTGTTCATGGCCCTGCGCAGTGGCAAGGAAGCCATTCTGGTGTTCAGCTGCGTGCCGTTGGCGCTGGTCGGCGGCATCCTCGCGCTGCTGCTGCGGGGCATGCCGTTCTCGGTGTCGGCGGCGGTCGGCTTCATCGCCGTCTCCGGCGTGGCCACGTTGAACGGCCTGGTGCTGATGCAGGCGATCCGCGAGCGCCTGGACGCCGGTGACCTGCCGCTGCAGGCAGCGATCAACGGTGCTTCCAGTCGCATCCGCGCGGTGCTGACCACGGCACTGGTGGCAATCGTCGGCTTCATCCCGATGGCGATTGCCAGCGGTTCCGGTGCGGAAGTGCAGAAGCCGCTGGCGACGGTGGTGATCGGTGGCCTGATCACCGCCACCGTGCTGACCCTGCTGGTGCTGCCGACGTTTGCGGCGAGGGTGGCCAAGCCGCGGGCGGTGGGATGACAGACCACGGGGTCGGATCCTGTGATCCGACCCCGTTTTTCCGATCCCTGGTAGTGCCGGCCGCTGGCCGGCACTGTCGAACAATTGCGGTGCATGCGGGTTGCCGGCCAGCGGCCGGCACTACCCTGGTGCGGTCAGGCCTTCTTGCGCTCGGCGATGTAGGCCTGGATCTGCTGTTCCAGCACCGGCAGCGGCACCGAGCCCTGCTTGAGCAGGGTGTCGTGGAAGCCCTTGATGTCGAACTTGTCGCCCAGCTCCTTCTCCGCCTGCGCACGCAGGCGCACGATGGCGATCTCGCCCAGCTTGTAGCTCAGCGCCTGGCCCGGCCAGGAAATGTAGCGGTCCACTTCAGTGGTCACTTCATGCTCGCTCAGCGCGGTGTGGTCACGCAGGTAGGCCAGCGCCTGCTCGCGGCTCCAGCCCTTGCTGTGCACGCCGGTGTCGATCACCAGGCGCGCGGCGCGCCACATCTCGTAGGTCAGGCGGCCGAAATCCTCGTACGGGGTTTCGTAGATGCCCATCTCCACGCCCAGCTTCTCGCAGTACAGCGCCCAGCCTTCGCCGTAGGCGGAGATGTAGGCGTTGCGGCGGAACTCGGGCAGGTTCTTCTGTTCGGCGGCGATCGCGCCTTGCAGCGAATGGCCCGGATCGGACTCATGCAGGGTCAGCGCCGGCAGGTTGTACAGCGGGCGCGACGGCAGGTTGTAGGTGTTGAGCCAGTAGGTGCCCATGCCACCGCGGCCGGCGGTCCAGAACGGGGCGATGTCCGGCGGCACCGGCACGATGGTGAAGCGTGCGCGCGGCAGCGTCATGTACTTGCCCAGCTGGCCATCGGCCCGCTTGGAGATCCACGCGGCGCGCGACAGCAGCTCTTGCGGTGTCTTGGCGTAGAACTGCGGATCGGTACGCAGGAAGGTCAGGAACTCGGCGAAGCTGCCCTTGAACTTCACCTGCCTGATGATGTCGTTCATCTCCTTCTGGATGCGTGCGACTTCCTCCAGGCCGATGCGATGGATCTCGTCCGGCGACAGGTCCAGCGTGGTGTACTCGTGGATCTGCTGCCGGTAGTACGCCTTGCCATCGGGCATCGCTTCGGCGGCCAGGGTGGTGCGCGCCTGCGGCACGTACTCGTTGACGAAGAAGGTGCGCAGCTGCTGGAACGCCGGCACCACCTTGCCGCTGATCGCCGCGCGCGCCTGCGCCTGCAGCCTGGTCTGCTCGGCGGCCGGGATGGTGCTGGGCAGTTTCTTGAACGGCGCGTACAGCGGCGATTCGGTCGGGTCCTTCAGCTCGGCGACGGTGGCGATGGACACTTCGCGGCCATCCAGCACCGCGCGCGGCACGCTGAAGCCGCGCTTCAGGCCAGCGCGCATGTTCTCGGTCTGCTGGCCGAAGTAACGCGGCACGTCGTTCAGCCGTGCGATGTAGTTCTGGTAGTCCTGCACGGTCTTCATCTCGCGCCGGGCCATGAAGGACAGGTTGGACCAGAACGAGGAATCGGCGTTGAACGGCATTTCGTAGCCGCGCAGGCGCGTCTCTTCGGCCAGGTTGAACACCTGGTCGTGGTAAATCGCGTAGTTGACCTGGTTGTCCGGCGACAGGGTCTTCGGGTCGATCTTCTTCAGTGCGGCCAGGGTCTCGTCCCACACCTTCAGGCGTGCCTGCTGCGCGGCCGGGCCGACGTCAGGCATGCGGGTGGCGTTGGCCGGAACGTCCTCGTCCTCGCTGGCCTCGCCACCTCCCTGCTGGCGCCACTTCCACTCCTTCTCGTACAGCGCGCGGAAGGCGGCGTCGGCGGGCGATTCGGCGGCCACGCTGGCCGGTGCGGCGGTGGCGGCGGGTGTGGCCACGGCCACGGCGGGGGCGGACAGGGCGAGCAGCAGGGCGACGGCAAGACGGGTTTTCACGAGCACAGGTTCCCGGGAAGGCAGGCCCCGATCATGGCACCGCCCACGGTCCAAGGCATGGGACGAAGGTCCTGCTTGCAGCGCAGGCAGGACCGGGAACCGGCCGCAAGTTGGGCCCCCAGCGCCGGAGGCGCGTGGTAGAGCCGACTGGGTAGAGCCGACTGTTAGTCGGCTGCTCTTCCGCCAGACGCGGCAAAGCCCGCGCTCCGCGCGAAAGTCGACCGACAGTCGACTCTACCCATGGCAGACCGCATCCCGGCGCAGCCTCAGTGGCTGGCCCTGTCGCGCTTCCAGCCGCGGTGCTTGATGTCCAGGTGCAGGCTGTACAGGGCGGTAAACGCCGGGAACAGGTTCTGCAGCACGCCCACCGAGTCCTGCTTGGCCGAGAACAGGAAGTAGCTCAGCGTCATCAGGCTGCCGATCACGCTCATGTACCAGAACAGGCGCGGGATGACGGGCTTGCCGGCGCGCTTGGAGGCGATGAACTGGACCAGCCAGCGGCCGCCGAACATCAGTGCGCCGGTGTAGCCGATCAGCTTCCAGCCGGTCACATGCAGGCCGGTCCAGTACAGCCAGGTCAGGGGCTGATCCAGCCAGTGCAGCTCCAGATCCATCAGCGCTCCTCCACGGCGGTGCGCTTGCTTCGGGTGATCAGCCAGGCCACGCCACGCAGGTCGCGGATGCCGACCAGCGCGCGGCCGAGGTTGTTGTACTTGGACACCCCGGCGGTACGGTGGCGGTGGTTGACCGGCACGCTGGTGGTCTTCCAGCCGGCACGCTGCATCAGCGCCGGCAGGTAGCGGTGCATGTGGTCGAAGTACGGCAGGTCGAGGAACGCGCTGCGTTCGAACAGCTTGATGCCGCAACCGGTATCGGGCGTGTCGTCGCGCAGCATGCGCGCACGGATGGCGTTGGCCCACTTGCTGGCCCAGCGCTTGCTGCCGCTGTCCTGGCGGTTGACGCGCCAGCCGGCGAACAGCTTCACCTGCGCGTCGGCGGCGTCGCGTGCGGCGAGCAGCTTGGGAATATCGGCCGGATCATTCTGGCCATCGCCATCCAGGGTCGCGATCCACGGCGCCCGCGCATGCTTGACACCGGTCCGCACGGCGGTGCTCTGCCCGCTCTGGTTCACGTGGTGCAGCACGCGCAGTTCCGGCGTGGTCGCCTTCAGTCCCTGCAGCACGGCCAGGGTGTCATCGCGCGAGTGATCGTCGATGTAGACGATCTCGAACGGCAGCCGGCCACGCAGCGCAGCGGTGATTTCGGCGACCAGCGGGGCGACATTGTCGCGCTCGTTGAATACCGGGACGACGACGGAAAGCTCGGGTTGGCTCATAAGGCACTCGGCCAAAGGGGGGACAAAGACCGCGCATTCTCCGAAACCGAGGTTATCCGAAGATGAACCCGGCGGCGTGAGGATCCGTCCTCAGGCGCGATCGCCAAAATACTCGCGGCACCACTGCACCACAGGCGGCAGGCCTTGTTCGATCGGGGTCACCGCATCGAAGCCGAAAGCGTCATGCGCGCGCCGGGTATCGGCCATCGTGCGCACCATGTCGCCGGGCTGCATGGGCTTGTAGACCTTCTGCGCAGGGCGGCCGGCGGCCTGCTCGATCACGCTGATGAAGCGCTCCAGCTCGACCGGCGTATGGTTGCCGAGGTTGAACACCCGGTGCGGCACCGGACCGTCGGCCGGATGCGCGAGGGCGCCGAGGATACCGGAGACGATGTCGGAGACATGTGTGAAATCGCGCTGCATGCGGCCTTCGTTGAACACGTCGATCGGCCGACCGGCCAGCACTGCGCGCGAGAACAGCAGCGGTGCCATGTCCGGCCGGCCCCACGGGCCATACACGGTGAAGAAGCGCAGCCCGGTGGCATGCAGGCCGTACAGCTGCGCGTAGGTGTAGGCCATCAGCTCGTTGGCCGCCTTGGTCGCCGCGTACAGCGAGCGCGGCTGGTCCACGCGCTGGTCTTCGGAAAACGGCGGCGTGGCCGAATCGCCGTAGACCGAACTGCTGGAGGCATACACCAGGTGCTGCACGCCACGGTGGCGGCACAGCTCGAGCATGTTGACGAAGCCGACCAGATTGCTGTCGACGTAGGCATGCGGGTTTTCCAGCGAATAGCGCACGCCGGCCTGCGCGGCCAGGTGGATCACCGCGGTCGGCTTCACCTCGTCGAACAGTGCGGCCAGGCCCTGCTGGTCGGTCAGGTCCAGGGTGCGCAGGTCAAGCGCCGGACACAGCGCGGCCACGCGGTCACGCTTGATCTGCGGGTCGTAGTAATCGTTGAAGTTGTCCAGGCCGACCACGGCCTGGCCGGCCTCCAGCAGCGCGCGGGCGGTGTAGGCACCGATGAAGCCGGCAGCGCCGGTGAGCAGGATGGTCATGGCAGGGGCCTGGGAACGAAGTTCAGGCCCCTGATGTTACCGGTCTCAGAACAAACCGAAACGCTTCTTCGCCACGTTGGTGCGGCCGGGCTCGATCAGATCGTTGATCTGTTTCGCATCGAAGCGGTCGAGCAGGGCGTCGGCGCCCTTCTTCAGCTTCAGATCCATCTCTTCGGGGTACAGCGGAACCAGGCTCATGAAGCTGATGGTCCTGCCATCCTCCAGCTCCAGCGTGGCGAAGTCCTCCGGGGCGGTCACCGGCGGCAGCACGATGGCACCGTCGAAACCCACGCCCGGCGCATAGGGCTCGCTGGGATGGCCGTTGGGAATGGTGTGGCCGAAGCCCAGCCAGGTGTCGTACTCGTGCGGCAGCCGCGCCATGCCCTTCAGCAGGCGCACCGGCCAGTAGTTGCGCTCATCCTCGAAGGCGTCCTGGGACATCGGCCAGTCGGCCGGCAGGGTCACCATCAGTTCCATGTAGCGCGGCACGTCCGCATCCACCTCGGCGGGCACGGTCATCGGCAGGTCACTCATGCCGGAGGTGACCAGGCGCAGGTACGGGCAGTGGTCATTGGCCGGCACCACGTGCACGTCGATGTGCACCAGGTCGGAGATGATTTCATGGAAGACACCGGACACCGGACCCAGATGGCGTTCGATGTGGGCACTGATCGCCTCGATGTGCCGTTCTTCGCCGATGGCGAGCACGAAGTCCTTCTCACGGCGGTGTACCAGTATCTGGGTGCCGTCCGGGCTGACGTCCTCGTAGTCGTTGCTCATGTCCTGCTCCCTGGATGAGGCCACGGACCGGAAGGCAGTGCATTCCCTCGGCGCGCGCGGCAGTGCGTTCCCTGTCATTCGCCGGGCGCGGCAGGAACAGGCCGCCCCCCCGACGCGGCGCCGGGCTCAGCCCTGGCGCGTGCGCAGTTTTTCCAGCACGCCGTCCAGGGTGTCCAGGTCGGTGTAGTGGATGATCAGCTTGCCCTTGCCGCCACGGCCGTGGCTGATCGCCACCTTGGCGCCGAGCGCTTCGGACAGCTCGGTTTCCAGCGAGGCAATGTCGGCCTGCTGCACCTTCGGCGTGGCCACCGGACGGCTGCTCGGCACCTTGCCGGCGGCGAAGGCCTGCGCGCGCCGCTCGACCTCACGCACCGACCAGCCTTCGTCGGCCGCTTCCTGGGCCAGCTTGCCGGCCAGTTCGGGGGCCAGGGTCAGCAGCGCGCGGGCGTGGCCCATTTCCAGGCGGCGGGTTTCCAGCAGCAGGCGGATCGCCACCGGCAGTTCCAGCAGGCGCAGCAGGTTGGACACCGCCGCGCGCGAGCGGCCGACGGCCTCGGCGGCCTCGGCATGGGTCAGGGTGAACTCGCTGATCAGGCGCTGCAGCGCTTCGGCTTCTTCCAGCGGGTTGAGGTCTTCGCGCTGGATGTTCTCGATCAGCGCCATCGCGATGACGGTGCGGTCTTCCAGCTCGCGCACCACCACCGGCACTTCGTCCAGGCCGGCCAGCTGCGATGCGCGCCAGCGGCGTTCACCGGCGACGATTTCGTAGTTGCCCGCCGGCAGCTGGCGCACCAGGATCGGCTGGATCACGCCCTGCGACTTGATCGAGTCGGCCAGCTCGGACAGCTTGCCCTCGTCCATCTCGCGGCGCGGCTGGTACTTGCCCGGCTGCAGCTGGCCGACCGGCAACTTGCGCAGCACTTCACCCGGCAGCGGCTCGATCACCGCGGTGGTGGCCTGCACCTGGCTGACCGCGCCTTTCGGGCCCAGCAGCGCATCCAGGCCACGGCCGAGGCCTCGCTTCTTGGCTGCCGGCTTGCTGCTGGTCATCAGACGATCTCCACGGCCTTGCCGGCCTTGTTGCGTTCGTTGTTGCGGCGGATGATCTCGCCGGCCAGGCCCAGGTAGGCCACGCCACCGCGCGAGGCGCGGTCGTAGCCGACGATGCTCTGGCCATGGCTGGGTGCCTCGGCCAGGCGCACGTTGCGCGGCACGATGGTGCGGAACACGCGATCGCCGAAGTGCTCGGTGAGCTCGGCCGACACCGCGTTGGCCAGGTTGTTGCGCACGTCGAACATGGTGCGCAGCACGCCTTCGATCTCCAGCGCCGGATTGAGGTTGGCACGCAGCGCTTCGATGGTTTCCACCAGCGCGCTGAGGCCTTCCAGGGCGTAGTACTCGCACTGCATCGGCACGATCACCGAATCGGCGGCGGCCAGCGCGTTGAGCGTCAGCAGCGACAGCGCCGGCGGGCAGTCGATCAGGATGTAGTCGTACTCGTCGCGGATCGGTGCCAGCGCGCGCTTCAGCCGCTGCTCGCGCTCGCTCTGCGCCATCAGCTGGATCTCGGCGGCGGTCAGGTCGATGTTGCCGGGCAGCAGGTCGTAGCCTTCGGTGGTCTGCACGCGTACATCGGCGGCGCTGGACTCGCCCAGCAGCAGATCGTAGGTGGAGGCGGCCAGCTCACGCTTGTCCACGCCACTGCCCATGGTCGCGTTGCCCTGCGAATCCAGGTCGACCAGCAGCACGCGCTTGGGTGCGTTGGCCAGGGAAGCGGCCAGGTTGACGGCGGTCGTGGTCTTGCCGACGCCACCCTTCTGGTTGGCGATGGCGATGATGCGGGCCATGCGGGTGTGCCTCGTCGACGTGTGCTGGGACCGGTCATTATGCGTACAACCGGCCCCTTGCGGAAATCGTGGATCGCCAACCCGTTGTTGCACAAGGGGCTGGCGGCGGGAATCAGGGGCCTGTAACAGTGACAAGGTGGCGTTCGCCGGCCAGGCCGGGCACGCTCAGCGGGGTCACCTCACGCACCTGCCAGCCGGCCGGCAGGTCCGCGATCTCCTCATGCGGGTAGACGCCCTTCATGGCCAGCAGCACGCCGCCGGGCCGCAGCAGGTGGCCACCGACGCGGACGATGCCGGCCAGGGTGTCCATCGCGCGGGCGGTCAGCTGGTCATAACGGCCGGCCTCGTCCAGCGCCTCGGCGCGCGATTCGGCCACGCGGGCATTGCCCAGGCCGAGCTGGCGCACGGCCTCGCGCATGAAGCGCGCCTTCTTGCCATTGCTCTCGACCAGGGTCACCTGCAGGCCCGGGCAGGCGATGGCCAGCGGGATGCCGGGCAGCCCGGGACCGGTGCCGAGGTCGGCCAGGCTGCCATCGGCCACGAACGGCTGCATCGCCAGCGAGTCGAGCAGGTGGCGGGTGACCATCTCCTGCGGGTCGCGGATGGCGGTGAGGTTGTAGGTGCCGTTCCAGCGGTGCAGCAGGGCCAGGTAGCGCAGCAGCGGCGGCGCCAGCGCGGCATCCAGGCCCATGCTGGCCAGGCCCTGTTCCAGCGTGGCAGCCACGCTGGCGGGAAGTGGGTGTTCGCTCATGCCGGCATTATCGCCGGTTTTGCGCGCTGATTCCCCGCCTCAGTGCGGATACCAGGCCAACGCCGCCCGGAACTGACCGGTGGCCTGCCATTCGTGCAGGTGCCAGCGCGCGGCCTCGCCCAGTTCCGGGTCGCACCAGCGCAGGTGCAGGGCGCCATCGGCCCCCGGCGCCAGCTGCAGGCGGTGCAGGCCGAACGAAATGCCCTGGCCGTGCGCCTTCAGCACCGCTTCCTTGGCGCACCACACGCGGAAGAACCAGTGTTCGCGGTCGGCCTGGTCCAGACTTTCCAGCCAGGCCACCTCCTCGGGGTGGAAGAAGCGCTGCACGATCTCCAGCAGGCGGGCCCGCGGCCGCAGCAGTTCCAGGTCCACCCCCAACCGCACGCCTTCGCCCAGCGCCACCAGCAGCACCTCGCCGCTGTGGCTCCAGCCGGTGCCGTAGTGGGCCAATGCGCCGCTCAGTTCCGGCCGGCCCTTGTCATCGCGGACCAGCGGCAGCGTCTCCGGGTCGGCCCCGAGGGCCTGCGCCAGCACCTGGCGTGCCTGCGGTTCGCCGCGATGGCCGGGCACGTGCGGGCGCCGCCAGACCGTCACCGGACCAAAGCGCCACGGGCCGTCGAGGGTGGCTGGCAGGCTCATGCGCACGCGCCCGTCACACGATTGCACGACGGGTTCACGGCCCTGCGCGTCAACTGGTCACCGTTCCCCACCGGAGGTTCGATCATGGGCATCATCATCTGGCTGATCGTCGGCGGCATCGTAGGCTGGCTGGCCAGCATCATCATGAAGCGCGATGGCCAGCAGGGCATCATCCTCAACATCGTGGTCGGCATCGTCGGCGCGCTGATTTCCGGCTGGCTGTTCGGCGGCGGCATCAACGAGGCGATCACCCTCCGCACGTTCCTGTTCTCGCTGATCGGTGCAGTGATCCTGCTGGCGATCGTCAACCTGTTCACCCGCAAGAGCATACGCTGACGCGGCGGTAGCGCCGGCCGCTGGCCGGCGGGCCTTTCAGAACGGGCCCGGCGATGCCGGGCCCCGTTCGTTCAACCGATCTGCACCCACGCCGGCGCATGGTCGCTCGGGCGTTCCCAGGTGCGCGGCTCGCGGTCGATGCCCGAAGCCACCGCACCGCTCTTCAGCGCATCGGAGACCAGGGTCAGGTCGATGCGCAGGCCCAGGTTGCGGCGGAAGCCCGCCGCACGGTAATCCCACCAGCTGAAGGTGCCCGCCTCGTCGTTGTGCAGGCGGAAGCCATCGTGCAGGCCCAACTGCAGCAGCTTGTTGAGTGCGCCGCGCTCGGCGGTGGAGGTCAGGATGTGGTTGTCGTTCCACACCTCCGGGTCGTGCACATCGCGTGCGTCCGGGGCGATGTTGAAGTCGCCCATCACGATCAGCTTCGGATGCCGCTGCAGTTCTCCGGCGATCCAGGCGTGCACCGCCTCCAGCCAGCGCAGCTTGTAGTCGTACTTGTCGGTGCCGATGTCCTGGCCGTTGACCACATACAGGTTGATCACCCGCAGGTCGCCGAAGGTACCGGCGATGACACGCTTCTGTTCGTCCTCGAAGCCGGGAATGCCGATCTGCACGTCCTGCGCCGGCTCGCGCGACAGCAGCGCCACGCCGTTGTAGGTCTTCTGGCCGGCGAACACGCTGCGGTAGCCCGCGCCGATCAGTGCCGAATCGGGGAACTTGTGGTCCTCCAGCTTGGTTTCCTGGATACCGACGATGTCCGGGCCGAAATCCTTGAGCCACTGCTCCAGGTGCGGCAGGCGGACATTGAGCGAATTGACGTTCCACGAGGCGATTTTCATGGGGCCATTCTACCCGGGCCAGCTTTGGTAGACGCCAACCTGGGTTGGCGCATGGCCGCCCCCGTGCCAACGAAGGTTTGCACCACCGGTAGTGCCGGCCGCTGGCCGGCAACCCCATTAACCGTCGGCAAGACCCCGCAGTTGCCGGCCAGCGGCCGGCACTACCGAAGCAGCAGCTTCAACAACCCCGCAATCTTCGAATACGGCGGCCGCAGCCGGTCGCTGGCCGCCCAGCGCGACTGCCACAGCACCGGCAGCCGCTTGCTCATCGCGTCGAACCCGGCCCGGCCGTGGTACGCGCCCATGCCGCTGGCCCCCACCCCGCCAAACGGCAGGCCATCGGCGGCGAAGTGCAGCAGCGTGTCGTTCACCGTCACCCCGCCGGCCACCACCTGGCCGAGGATGCGCTCCACCGTCGCCGTGTCGTGGCTGAAGGGATACAGCGCCAGCGGCCGGTCGCGGGACAGCACGTCAGCCAGCGCCGCCTCCAGGTCCGGGTAGGCCCGCACCGGCAGGATCGGCCCGAAGATCTCCTCGCGCATCAGGTCCAGGTCGTCCGGCGGGTCCAGCACCACGGTGGGCACCAGCAGACGCTCGCGGTCGGCGCGCGCGTCATCCACCTGCGCCAGCGGAATCACCGGCACCCCGCGCTCGCGCGCCTGTGCCAGGTAGCCCTGCAGGCGCTGGTACTGGCCCTCGTTGATGATGCGTGTGTAGTCGTCGGCATTGCTGAAGTCGCCATAGCGCTCGCGCACCTGCTGCTGCAGCGCCTGCACGAACTCCCGCTGGCGCGCGGTATCGATCAGCACGTAATCCGGCGCGATGCAGGTCTGGCCAGCGTTGAACCATTTGCCGGTGGCCAGCCGCGCAGCGGCTTTTTCAAGTGGGAAGTCGCTGCAAACGATCGCCGGCGACTTGCCGCCCAGTTCCAGCGTGACCGGTACCAGATGTTCGGCGGCGGCGGCCATCACCTTGCGGCCGACCGCCGTCGAACCGGTGAACAGCAGATGGTCCAGCGGCAGCGACGACACCGCCGCGGCCACATCCGCCCCGCCCTGCACCACCGCCACCCGATCGGGCGGGAACACACTGGCCAGCAGATCGGCCAGGAACGCGCTGGTGCGCGGCGTGTGTTCCGAAGGCTTCAGCAGCACATGGTTGCCCGCAGCGATGGCGGTGGCCAAAGGCACCAATGCCAGCGTGACCGGGTAGTTCCAGGGCGAGATCACCCCGACCACGCCCAGCGGCGTCGGCCGCAGCTGCGCGCGCGCCGGCCACAACTTCCATCCCGCCGATGCCCGCTGCGGCTTCGACCAGCGCCGCAGGTGGCGACGCAGGTGGTCGATGGCCGACAGCACGCTCATGCCATCGGCCAGTTTCGATTCAACGTGGGCACGGTGGCCGAAGTCCTCGGCGATGGCCTGGGCCATCTCGTCCAGGCGCGGCTTGAGCGCCTCGCGCAGGCGGCGCAGGTCGGCTTCGCGCTGGTCGAGCATGGGCCGCTGCGACTGCCAGGCGCTGCGCAGGGTGTGCAGGAGAGCAGGGAGGTCGGCTGGGGCGGTGGTGGTCATGGGCCGATTGTAGGGTCGAGCCGTGCTTGGCTCGCATGCCAACCTTCACGCCGTGGCACGGGGTCTCATTCGGACACCTCCCGACGCCTTGCATGCGTTCACCCTCGCATGCAAACCCGTCCATCACTACGTCTTCTGCTGGTCGGTACGTTGTGCCGGGCATGACTGCGGTTCTGGCAACTCAAGCGGAATCTTGATCGGGTACTCGGGGCTGCCGTAGGCGTAACAGGAAGTGGTGACCTGAATCTCATCGCAGGGCAGGAAATGCACGGTGATGCCGCAGACTTTCTGGCCGGTGTAGTCCGGGACGGGGACGACTTTGCTGTGCTTTCTCTTTTGTGCCTCGATTTGTTGCAGCCAGGCGTCGTATTTCGACTCATCTGCAAATCCAGGAAATCCCTTTGAGCCTCCCACCCCGGTTTCCCAATCAACCCGTACCATCATCCCTGGCCGCCACTGATCTGGAACCATGTAACAGCACCCTCCACCGCCGCCTTGATGCGGGCCAATGCTGTCAACGGCCGAACGGCCATCGACACTCAAACGGTTGATCGCCCAATGGGTGTGGTTGACGCCATAGATTGCGCTGGCATCAACAGGTCGGGCGAGCATGAGCAGAGACAGGCCGGCATAGATAGCAAGGACAATGCGATTCAACGAAGGCATGACTGCGGCTCCGGCAATTGCAGCGGGGTCTTGATCGGGTACTCAGGGCTGCCGTAGGCGTAGCAGGAGGTGGTGACCTGAATCTCATCACAGGGCAGGAAATGCACGGTAATGCCGCAGACGTCCTGGCCGGTGTAGTCCGGGACAGCAACAACTTTGTTATGTCTGCGCTTTTGCGCCAGGATTTTCTTCTCCCAAGCCAAAAACTTGGGCCAATCTCCGGTTCCAGGAAAATCTATTGAGCTTCCGGCACCCGTTTCCCAGTCAACCCGCACCGTCAGCCCCGGAGACCAGCGGTCTGGTGCGACGTAACAGCACCCACCACCTCCGCCTTGATATGGACCAATAATGTCAACGGCTGAACGGCCATCGACACTGAACCGGTTGATCGCCCAATGGGTGTGGTTGACGCCATAGATCGCACTCGCATCCACAGCATAAGCAGATAAGAGCAGAGGTGGGCCAGCAAGAAATGCCAGCACCACGCGCTTCAAAACAAACATCACTGAAACTCCACAATGTATAGCCCTCATACTTTGTCCGAGGGAACGAATGCGCTACTCAGGCGCAAACTCCCGCCTCCAGTCACGCAGGGTCTCAACCTCCCGCGCGATCAGCGTCGATTCTGCTGCGGGCGCGTCGGAGAACTGTTCGTCCGACATCGGATTTCTCCACAGGGGGAAATTCCGATCACCTACGAAGAACTGGGGCGTAAAGCAGTAGGGTTCCTCACCCGACTCCGTGGGCTGCTTCACCAACGTCGCAAACACGGCATTCTTCGGCATGCCCGGCTTGGCACCTGAACACCACGGATGCGACGAGGCGATGTCCTGAATCCGCACGCCAGCCCGACGGAACTCCGTGGGACTGAAGACCTTTCCGAGAGAAACGCGATGTACCCGATAGGTGTCGTCTTCCGGCTGTGCCTCGACAAGCCATCCTGAGTTGTCATGCGATGTGCAACTGCAATCGCAGGTCACCAATGTTGCGTTGGGTACGGCGTCGTTCCAGGACAGCCAGACTGTCTCTGTCTTGCATAGCTGTTTGATCACGGGCGATCTTTCCTCGACTCGCAGGCTTCCCTGCCGTGTCGCACCGTCGGCAGCTACATGCGTTTCTGCGCCAGCCGCTGACGCTGAGACAGTGATGATCGCTGCCAGAAGTACCCTGCGCATGTCCCGATCCGATTCGATGAATCACACATGCTATGGGGCGTACGGATGAGCAAGGCGAACTCGGGCTATTTGCGTCAGATATCGGCTGTTTTGGCTATAGATCTTTGCCTACGATGCGGCTGGATACGTCACCCCGTCGATACGGCCATATCCTGGACTGATTGATGTGTAGATTCGTATTTGTTTCATTGCCAAGCCGGCTCACCAGCATCAGGGTAATGACTGTCCAGAACCAGATGTTGGAAAAATGCGAATAGTCTCCGCAGGCGTGGCCGGCTGGCTTCTGATTGCAGGACCTGCCGTCGCAGCAAGTCCACCCATTGATTACGCCCGTGTCGTCAAGGCCAAGACGTCAAGGGTACAGGGACATTGGGCTCGCTATGTGGAGACCTCTGGTTCCCCGTGTTTCGCGATTCAACTTTTCGAATCTGAATCTCTAGACACGCTCATCCGCCAGAAGGAGATTTGTTCGCTTGGGAAGCAGCAGTTCTCGAGTGATTTCGCTTATGTCGGAGTCGAAAACACTGAGTTCAAGCATGACCATGTTCATCTGGAGATCGACTTCACGCTCCTTCGCATGCCCGGCCGCAATGTTCGGGATTGCTCAGTCGCTATACGTCACGGATACATCGGAGATTTGGTGTGCTGATGCACCTTTCACTTCCGCTGATGTTCGGCGCAGCGACTGCCCTGATGAACGAGCCAGTGAAGGCTGCACCACGCCCCATCAACTATTCAAAGGTCACAAATGCAGAATTGGAAAGAGCTGGCGATCTCCTGGTCAGATACGTGCTGACGGCGGACAATCCGTGCCTGACGATCCAGTACCTGAAACCCGGTCATCCAGGCATCTTCCTGCGCGATCGGACGATCTGCTCGCTCGGCGAAGCCAGATTTGATCGCGACTTCGCATTGGTCGACTTCAAGACACTCGATTTCCACGATGACCGTCTGAATGTGGAAGTCGAATTCATTCCCTCACGAAGGGGACGCAAGGCGGTCAGGTGGTGCTCCATCGCCCTGCAGCCTGATTCCATTGGCGATCTGGTGTGCAATCGATGATGGTGGCTCTCGTGATGGCTGCAGTACTGTCTCTGTCTGAAGCGTCGACTGCCCCTCCGCCGCCCAATGGCCATTTCGCGCAGGATACAAAGCGCGAGTATGTCCCGATGGTGGGCGACAGCCTGGCGTCGCTTGTGGGCGAGCTGGACGGTGAGCCTGCCTCTGGCGCCACCATCGATCGGGTGCTGGCTGCTTTGGAGGAGCGACTGAAGCGTACCCCATGCAGGTCAGCGGGTCCTGGCAATACGCAGTCGCAACCACGTGGCATCACCTGCAACGCACCTGATGCAGAGCGCCTCTTTCCCTACTATGCGGCCCTGCGGCGGGCAGAGACACCAGCAGAGCACGACAGTCGAGGCCGTCGCTTTCTGGAAGCCTATGCCACCTTGCTCAGGGATGCTCCGGATGTCGCCCTCACGCGACCAAGCGAGGATGAAGCGGCAGATGACTTGTTACATGTGCTCTTTCCGTTCGAGACCTGGGACAAAAAGCTGAACATCCCGCGCCATCAGGTGCACTTCCCGTTTGTTCCTGTGTGCAACCTCGTTGTCGCTCGCGCTGCGCGCTGCCCGGGAGTCGACCAGCTGCGCAAAGAAATTGGTCGGGCAGGCGATGAGAGTGAACAGCGCTTGTTGTGCATCAAGGAGTTCTCGACGCGGCAGCTGGCGGAGGAAGGTGAATGCCCGGAAGCGACCACCACCAGCCCCTGATGCCCATCACATGCTCCCGCGTGAAAATGATGGTCTCCTGGAGAATGAATTTGCTGAGCTTGATCTTCACTGTGCTCGCAACACTGGCGTCAACAGAGAATGCGAAGGCTGGCAGCGGGAAATGGGTGCACGCTGGCAGCAACATCACACTGCAATACGACGGCGAGGAGAATGGTCGCTACCGGAACCTGTCGGTGATGAAGCAGGGCGAGCTGGTGCGCCGCATAGCACTGAGCAAGCGCTCGTACTCTCTGTTCGAGTACGACCCCGAGCCGGCCACGTCCCCTGACGGTCGGTATGTGCTTGTCACTGACGTGGAATCCGGGGAGGTTGGCTTGACGGATGGGCGCGGTTCTCTGCATGAAAGGCAGTACTGCGGTTTCATCGACACACGAAGCGGTTGCCTGCTTGCGCGTCAGACCGGGCAATTCTGTGGAGGGCAATTCAATGACGCTGGCGCTTGGGTTTCTCCCGCCCTTCCTGACCTGCACCCCTCTGAGGTGCGTCCCACTGCGGAGGACTATGCCTCAGCCCGCCTGAGTCCCTCGGATGCACCCGGTGGTTCCCTCGACAATCTGCTTCGCTGCGACCCACCAGGCCCAGGCAACAGGGACCACTACGGGAAGCTGATCGATGCGGGGATCTTTGACGTCACTCCCTCGCAGAGAAGGGCACTGTACGGCGGGTAGAGCTGACTGTTGATCGACTGCACCAGGCTCTAACTTGCACTGCCTACCGCGATTGGGTCAGAGCCCTTTCGCATGCGAAATGGTTCCGACCCCGGGCGCGATACGGGCTGTGGCTTCGGATGCTTTTCAACCGCGATTTCGACATTGTGCGCTGCCTTTTCGCGTCTGCGGAGTTTTGTGCCGCGCGTTGCGCGGTCGCCGAGCATGGCTCGGCGCTACAGGGTAACGAGAAGGCCGTGGTCTGCACCACGGCCTCTCCTTCATCCGGTGAATATCATTCTTACTTGGTGATATCCACGTTCTTGGTCTCGCGCAGGAACAGGCCGCCGATCACCACCGACATCAGTGCGATCGCAATCGGGTACCACAGGCCGTAGTACAGGTTGCCGGTACCGGCCACCAGCGCGAACGAGATGGCCGGCAGGAAGCCACCGAACCAGCCGTTGCCGATGTGGTACGGCAGCGACATCGAGGTGTAGCGGATGCGGGTCGGGAACAGTTCCACCAGGTAGGCGGCGATCGGGCCGTAGACCATGGTCACGTACAGCACCAGCAGCCACAGCATGAAGATCGTGCCGGCGATGTTGATGCGCGCACCATCAGCCTTGGCCGGGTAGCCGGCGGTGGTCAGCGCGGTCTTCAGTTCCGCACCGAACGCATCGGCCTTGGCCTTGCCTTCTTCCTTGGTCAGGCCGGCGGCCTCATACGAGGTGACGCTGGCGCTGCCCACATTCACCATCGCCAGCGAACCGGCGGCGGCGGGCTGCACGTCGTACGGCACACCGGCCTTGGTCAGCGCAGCGGTGGCCACGTCGCAGGAGCTGGTGAACTTGCGCAGGCCCACCGGATCGAACTGGAACGAGCAGGTGGCCGGATCGGCGACGACCAGCGCCGGCGAGCTGCTGCGGGCTTCTTCGATGGCCGGGTTGGCGAAGTGGGTCAGGCCCTTGAAGATCGGGATGTAGGTGATGGCCGCCAGCAGGCAGCCGGCCAGGATGATCTTCTTGCGGCCGATGCGGTCGGACAGCCAGCCGAAGAAGATGAAGAACGGCGTGCCCAGTGCCAGCGCTGCGGCGATCAGCAGGTAGGAGGTGGTGGCATCGACCTTCAGCATGCTGCTGAGGAAGAACAGCGCGTAGAACTGTCCGCCGTACCAGACCACGGCCTGGCCAGCCGCTGCACCGAGCAGGACCAGCAACATCAGCTTCAGGTTGCCGCCCTTCAGGCTGTCGCGGAACGGGGTCTTGGAGCCCTTGCCTTCAGCCTTCATCTGCTGGAACAGCGGCGATTCGCTCAGCTGCAGCCGGATCCATACCGAAATGCCCAGCAGCAGGATCGACACCAGGAACGGAATGCGCCAGCCCCAGGCCTCGAACGCCTCGTTGCCCAGGGTCATGCGGCAGGCCAGGATGATCAGCAGCGACAGGAACAGGCCCAGCGTGGCGGTGCACTGGATGAAGCTGGTGTACAGGCCGCGCTTGTCGTCCGGTGCGTGCTCGGCCACATAGGTGGCGGCACCGCCGTACTCGCCGCCCATCGCCAGGCCCTGGGCCAGGCGCAGGATGATCAGGATCACCGGTGCGGCAAACCCGATCGAGGCGTAGTTGGGCAGCACGCCGACCAGGAAGGTCGAGATGCCCATGATCAGGATGGTGACCAGGAAGGTGTACTTGCGGCCGATGCGGTCGCCGAGGCTGCCGAAGAAGGCCGCGCCGAACGGACGCACGAAGAAGCCGGCGGCGAACGCCAGCAGGGCGAAGATCATGCCCGTGGTTTCATTGACGCCACTGAAGAACTGCTTGGCGATGATGGCTGCGAGCGAGCCGTACAGGAAGAAGTCATACCACTCGAACACCGTGCCGAGGCTCGATGCGAAGATGACCTTCTTGTGGCCCTTGGTCAGGGTGCCCGCCGCATGGTGCGGGCTTGATGCAGTGCTGGACATGGGACGCTTTCCCTCTGTAGGTGCCGACCGCCGGTCGGCACTCAATCTCGGTAGGTGCCGGTCACTGGACCGGCTCCGCTTTGGGTAGGTGCCGGCCGCTGGCCGGCACGCTCTTAGAAGCTGTACTTCGTAGTGAACTGCAATCGGGTGATGTCACCCTTGTTGCCGTTTTCCACTTCGCGACGGCCATACATCAGCTCGGCGCCGATATCGACCTTGGGCAGCGGCGAATAGAAGATGTTGCCGCGGATGCTCTGCACGCTCTTGGTCACCAGCGGGCCGAGGATGCTGTCGTTGTCGTAGTCGCTGCGCGCGTAGATCAGGTTGGTGCGCAGCTTCGGCGAGAACGCATGCCGCCAGCCGACATAGCCGGCCAGCACGCCGGTCGGGTTGAGCTCGTCGCGGGCCACGTCATAGGCACTGTCGGCAGTAATGCCCAGGCCGATGTAGCGGGCGATGCCTTCGCCACCGGTCAGCTGGTAATGCAGCGAATCGCTGTCACCCATCACCCACTTGCCGCCCAGGGTCAGGCCGCCGGCCACCTTGTCGGCCTTCGCGCCGGTCGCCTGGTTGTCGACCTTCAACTGGCGGACGATGCCGCCGACACCGAAGGTTCCCCAGTCGCCCTTCCAGCCATAGCGCATGGTCAGATCGGGCAGGCTGCCACGATCGGAGTTGGCGCTGGCGTTGGTCCAGGCGCCGGTGACCGGGTTGCGGGTACCGGTGAGGGTGGTGGTTTCCGGGTTCTCCAGCGCGACGCTGAAGCCGCCCTGGGTGTAGCGCACCTGGGCCTGGCGCACGAAGATCACGCCGTCGGTGGGGCCGACGAAGTCGACCGCTTCCGGCAGTGCGGCCGCGTCCATGAAGTTGGACCAGGTCTGGCCGGCCAGCCAGTTGTTCCAGTACATGTAGGCGTGGCGCAGGGTCACGCCATAGGTGTTGGTGGCGGTCTGGTTGCCCAGCGAGTTGCCGAAGAAGTCCATCTCGAAGAACGCACCGGCCTTGTTGCCCGATTCGCTGACGTTGTCGATGCCCAGGTTGAAGCGCGAGAACTTGGCATGGGCGTTGAAATCGGTGCCCGAGCGCTTGCCGCTGCCGCCGGCGCCTTCCACCGGGGTCTGGCCCGGCAGGTACAGCGAACGGCCGGTGGCGTCGTCGGCCAGCTGGCCATCGCTGGTCTGGGTGGCCAGGAAGTCGGCCTTGATGAAGCCGCCGATCTTGACCGTGGTGCCCGGTGCCGCGCCCGGGGTGAGGGTGGTGACCTGGATCGGCTGCTTCCCGGCCGGCACCTGTGCGACCGGTTTCTGCCCGGCCTGCACCGTGCGCACTTCGGTTACCGCCTGCTGGGTCTGGCTGATCTGGGTCTGTTGTTGTTGCTGCGAAGACAGCAGCAGCTGGACCTGGCGTTCCAGTTCGGCAACGCGTGCTTCCAGTGCCTTCTCTTTGGCGGTCTCTGCGAACGCCATGCCCGGTGCGACCAGGGCGACCAGCAGGCAGGCCGCCAAAGGTGTGCGCACGGCTTTCAACGTACGGTGGCTCATGTTGCCCTCTCTCCCAAGTGGCAAGGTGATGCCGCGCGTGGGGCACGGTCGAGCCGAGACTGCGGGGCGATTATGTATAGCGGCTATTCGCCATTGGTCGAACCCGGCCCTGCAAGGCGCTCACTTTCGACCATGGTCTAACCAGGGTGGTGACGCGGCCGGGGGTGGATGGGGCAAACTGAGGGGGATCGGTCGCTGCGATGCTGCGACCGCACATACAAAGTCAACGTGCAAGTGAGGGTGCCATGGCTGATATCTACCCCGTCGATCCGCAGTTCGCCGCCAAGGCACGCATCGACAAGAAGACCTATGAACAGCAGTACCAGGCGTCGGTGGCCGATCCGGATGGATTCTGGGGCAAGGCGGCCGAGCGCCTGCAATGGATGCGCAGGCCGACGATGATCAAGAACGTCAGCTATGACCTGTCCGACTTCCGCATCAAGTGGTTCGAGGATGGCGAGCTCAATGCCAGCGTGAACTGCCTGGATCGCCAGCTCGAGACGCGCGGCGACAAGACCGCCTTGTTGTTCGAGCCAGACGGCCCGGATGCACCGGCCCAGCACGTGACCTATCGCGAGCTGTACGAGCGCACCTGCCGCCTCGGCAATGCGCTACGCAACCTTGGGGTCAGGAAGGGCGACCGGGTCACCATCTACCTGCCGATGATCGTCGACGCCGCGGTGGCCATGCTGGCCTGCGCGCGCATCGGTGCGATCCACTCGGTGGTATTCGGTGGCTTCGCGCCGAACTCGATCGCCGACCGCGTCAGCGACTGCCAGAGCAAGCTGATCATCACTGCCGACGAAGGCCTGCGCGGTGGCCGCAGGATTCCGCTGAAGGCCAACGTCGATGCCGCGCTGAAGCTGCCGGGCACGAACACGGTTGAAACCGTGCTGGTGGTGCGCCACACCGGTGGCGCGGTGGACATGCAGGCCCCGCGCGACCGCTGGTTCCACGATGTCGTGGACAGCCAGCCGTCGACCTGCGAACCGGAACGCATGAACGCGGAAGACCCGTTGTTCATCCTCTACACCTCCGGTTCCACCGGCAAGCCGAAGGGTGTGCTGCACACCACCGGCGGCTACCTGCTGTATGCGGCCTACACCCATGAAGCGGTGTTCGACCTGCGCGAGGACGACATCTACTGGTGCACCGCCGACGTCGGCTGGGTCACCGGCCACAGCTACATCGTGTACGGGCCACTGGCCAACGGTGCGACCTCGCTGATGTTCGAAGGCGTGCCGAACTATCCGGACACCTCGCGCTTCTGGAACGTGATCGACAAGCACAAGGTGAGCATCTTCTACACCGCCCCGACCGCGATCCGTGCGCTGATGCGCGAAGGCGAGGAGCCGGTGAAGAAGACCTCGCGCGCGTCGCTGCGCCTGCTCGGCAGCGTCGGCGAGCCGATCAATCCGGAAGCCTGGCGCTGGTACTACGAAGTGGTCGGCGACAGCCGCTGCCCGATCGTCGATACCTGGTGGCAGACCGAAACCGGCGGCATCCTGATCTCGCCGCTGGCCGGCGCGATGGACCTCAAGCCGGGTTCAGCCACCCTGCCCTTCTTCGGCGTGCAGCCGGCGCTGGTCAATGCCGATGGCGAGATCCAGGACGGACCGACCGAAGGCAACCTGATCATCCGTGATTCCTGGCCGGGCCAGATGCGCACGGTCTACGGCGACCACCAGCGCTTCATCGATACGTATTTCCGCACCTACCCGGGCAGCTACTTCACCGGTGACGGTTGCCGCCGTGACGAAGACGGCTATTACTGGATCACCGGCCGCGTCGACGACGTGATCAATGTGTCCGGCCATCGCATCGGCACCGCCGAAGTGGAAAGCGCGCTGGTCTCGCATCCGAAGGTGGCCGAAGCGGCGGTCGTGGGCTTCCCGCACGACGTCAAGGGCCAGGGCATCTATGCCTATGTGACCCTGGTGGCCGAAGAGACCCCCAGCGATGAACTGCACAAGGAGCTGATCGCCTGGGTGCGCAAGGAGATCGGCCCGATCGCCACGCCGGACCACCTGCAGTGGGCGCCGGGCCTGCCGAAGACCCGCTCGGGCAAGATCATGCGCCGCATCCTGCGCAAGATTGCCGAGAACGCGCCGGACCAGCTTGGCGACACCTCGACCCTGGCCGATCCGTCGGTGGTAGCGTCGCTGGTGGACGAGCGCAAGGTGCGCTGACGTACGACCCGGGGTCGGATCCCTTTCCGCAAGGAAAGGGCTCTGACCCCATCTGCTTTCCCCCACGGTTCCCCCCGACCATGACCACCCTCCTGATTGCCGATGACCATCCACTGTTCCGCGAAGCCCTGCGTGGGGCCGTGCAGCGGGTCATCCCCGGCGTGCAGCTGTTCGAGGCCGACAGCGTGGAAGCGCTGTACGCGCTGGCCGACCAGCACAACGACGCCGACCTGGTCCTGATGGATCTCAACATGCCCGGTGCGCAGGGCTTCAACGCACTGGTGCACATGCGATCGCTGCACCCGCACCTGCCGGTGGTGGTGGTGTCCGCGCGCGAAGAGGCCACGGTGATGCGCCGCGCACTCGACCACGGCGCGCTCGGCTTCATCCCGAAGTCTGCGGATTCGGACACCATCGGGCATGCGCTGGGCACCATCCTCGATGGCGAGACCTGGGCACCGCCGGAAGCGCACAACGTGCCGCCCACCGGCAGCGAAGAACGCGAAGTGGGCCAGCGCCTGCGCGAACTGACCCCACAGCAGTTCCGCGTGCTGCAGATGCTGGGCGCCGGCCGCTTGAACAAGCAGATCGCCTACGACCTCAACGTCTCCGAAGCGACGATCAAGGCCCACGTCACAGCCATCCTGCGCAAGCTGGGCGTGACCAACCGCACCCAGGCCGTGCTGATGGCCGGCAAGCTGGCGATCGACGACGACGCCATTGTGCTGCCGCCGGAAGAAGACTGATCGTGCGGGGCGATGGAGCCGAGCATGGGCTCGGCTCTACAGACTTCATGATGCCCGTGTAGAGCCGAGCCCGCGCTCGGCTGCTCCTGGCCTCAATACCCATCACCCCCAAAGCGGCCATCGACTCCACACATAGGGGTATTCCCCGATGCGCGTGGCCAATCCTGCACGCACGGGATTGGCCGCGATGTACATCGCCTGCGTGCACAGGCACTCATCGCCGCGCAGCGCATGATCGTAGTATCCCGGCTGCCAGATCGGCGCGCTCGCATCAATGCGCCTGGCGATGGATCTTCCACTCCGGGACTTCAGGATCTGCATGCAGCCGGCCAGCGTGCCCGTACGCAACTCGATCAACCAATGCAGGTGGTCCGGCATGATCACCCAGGCCAGGGAGAAGGTACGACCGGTTCGCTCGACTGTGCGCAGCGCTTCGATCAGAAGATCGACGTTGCCCTTGTCGTCGAACCAAGGACGGCGTGCGCGTGTCACAGCCGTGATCGCGTAGACATTGCCGGTCTGCGACCAGCGACCAAAGCGGAGTGCAGGACTGGCCATGCGAAGAGGCTATGGCACGCGTGACAGCCTCTCCATCAGTGCAACACCGCAATGCTTGTCAGCCAACACCCTGATGTAGAGCCGAGCCCATGCTCGGCTGCCATGCAAAGCAGCCGAGCGTGGGCTCGGCTCTACAGGTTTCCCTGCTTACCCCACGCCGTGCAGGTGTTCGTACAGGATCGTCGCGCCGATGATCACCAGGATCACGCCGCCGATGATCTCGGCACGCTTGCCGACCATGCTGCCCAGCACGCGGCCGAGCATGATGCCGACGGTGACCATGGTCAGCGTGCACAGACCGATGACCGCCGCCATCACGCCGATATGCACGTCCATGAAGGCCAGGCCGATGCCCACAGCCATCGCGTCGATGCTGGTGGCGAAACCGGTCAGCGCCAGCTTCCAGAAGCCATGGTGCTGCGAAGGGTCTTCATCATCTTCGCCACTGTCCGGGCGCAGGCCGTTGTAGATCATGTGGATGCCCAGCGCGCCGAGCAGGCCGAACGCGATCCAGTGGTCGAAAGCTTCCACGTACTGCAGGGCGGCACGGCCGAGCAGCCAGCCGATGATGGGCGTGATCGCCTCGATGACACCGAAGATGATGCCGGCGCGCAGCGCGTCACGGAACACCGGCTTGCGCATGGCCGCACCCTTGCCGATCGCCGCAGCGAAGGCATCGGTGGACATGGCAAAGCCGATCAGGAGGATCGAAATGGGGGACATTGGCGACTGCTGAAGGTCGGGCTAGGACGGAGGCACGGCCGGCGCTCGCGCCCAACCTGACGTTGCGCGCGCGGGCCGTTGGTCTCGCCAACCATCATGGTTGTCCACGCCACGGCGCACTGGCCGAGTATGTTGACGTGGACGATTCCTGCGAAGGAATCCGGCTACTCCCCAAGGGGACGCGAAGCTTAGCATCGCGATCCACGCGTGGCGCATTTCCATCGAAACGCGCAGGCAGGGCTGGTTTGTATAGCGATGGCTATATCGGCGCCGTGCAGCGCGCGGAAGCCGAGCATGGGCTCGGCTCTACAGAGGGGCCGCGCAAGTGGATTCTTGTAGAGCCGAGCCAATGCTCGGCTGCTGTTCGTCCGGGCCACGGAACACCATGCCGCGTGCAGGAGCCGAGCATAGGCTCGGCTCTACAGTTGCCAATCAGGCATCGCTGTTGCCGGCGTCGCGCAGCGCGCCGAGGAAGGCGCGCAGCGAGGCCGGCTTGATCGGCTTGGTCAGCACGCGGTAGCCACGCTCGCGTGCCATCCGCTTCAGTTCGTCACGCCCATCGGCGGTCAGCAGCGCACCCGGCAGCGGGTAGCCGGCCGCCTCGCGCAGCGCCACCAGGGCATCCAGGCCATCCATGCGATCGTGCAGGTGGTAGTCCACCAGCATCACCTGCGGCCGCTCGGCGATCTTCTCCAGTGCCTGGTCGACGGTGGCGGCAGTGATCACCTGCACCTGCCAGCGGCCGAGCAGCGCGCGCATGCCGTCGAGGATTTCCTCGTCGTTGTCCACGCACAGCACCCGCAGGCCCGCCAGCGAATCGCTGCGCACCGGTGTGGCCACGGCCTGGGTCGCCTTGGCAGGCTCGGTGTAGCCGGGCAAGGGCGCAACCCGCGGCAGGATGATCGAGAACATCGAGCCGCTGCCAACCCGGCTGCGCGCATTGAGGCGATGGTCGAGCAGGCGCGAGATGCGCTGGCAGATCGACAGGCCCAGGCCCAACCCCTGCTCGCCCCAGTCGAACGGCTGCTGGTAGCGGTGGAACTCGTCGAAGATCTGCCGCATGTGGTGTTCGGGAATGCCGGGGCCGGTATCCCACACCTGCAGTTCCACCTCGTCGCCGCGCTGGCGCACGGCCAGCACGATGCGGCCCTGGCGGGTATAGCGCAGTGCATTGGCCAGGAAGTTCTGCAGTACGCGGCGCAGCAGGCGGCGATCGCTGCGTACCCAGGCCGCGCGCGCGAACAGGTCCAGTCGCAGGCCACGACCGGCGGCGACCGGCGTGTACTGCGCGGCCAGCTCGCGCATCAACGCACTCACATCGAATTCGCCGATCACCGGGTGCAGGCCACCGGCATCCAGCCGCGACACGTCCAGCAGGCCATCAAGCAGTTCTTCGGCAGCGCGCAGCGACGCGTCCACGCGTTCGGCCAGATGCTTCTGTTCGTCGCTCACGTGATCGCTGTCGCGCAGCGCGGACGCAAACAGGCGCGCCGCATTCAACGGCTGCAGCACGTCATGGCTGATCGCCGCCAGGAAACGGGTCTTCGACTGCTGCGCGACCTCGGCCTCATGCGAGCGTTCGGCCACGCGCTGTTCCAGCGTCTCGTTGGCTTCAAGCAGCGCCTTTTCGGCATGCTTGTAGTCGGTGATGTCGTTGTAGCTGGTCACGTAACCGCCGCCGGGCAGCGCTTGGCCGCGCATCTCGATCACCTTGCCGTCGCTGCGGGTGCGCTCGAACACGTGCGGCGAACCGGCGCGCATGTAACCGATGCGGCGGTTGATCTGCACTTCGATGTCGCCCTCGCCCAGCTCGCCGCGCTCGGCGTTGTAGCGGATCAGGTCGGCCACCGGGCGGCCCACGTAGAGCATGCCGTCGGGGTAGCCGAACATGTCCTGGTACCGGCGGTTCCACGCGGTCAGGCGCATGTCCGGGTCGACCACGCTGACCCCGGCGCTGATGTTCTCCAGCGTGGTCGACAGGATCTCGCGGTTGAAGCGCAGTTCCTGCCCGGCTTCGTCCAGCACCGCCACCACTTCGCCCAGGTCCATGCCCGAACCCCGCAGCAGGCTGGTCAGCAGCAGGCGTGCGGAAGCCGCACCGATCGAGGCGGCCAGCAGGCGCTCGGTGAACTGCACCCACGGCCGGTCAGCCGGTGCCGAAGACTGCAGCTCGCGGCCCAGCGACTGTGCCTGCTCGAAGAACGAACGCCGCGCATGGCGTTCGCCGACCACGCGCGAAGCCAGCGCCAGCAGGTCGCCCACATGCACATGCCCAGGCCAGCCGCCGGCCACCGACGGGCGCTCGGCATACGGGTCGAGGAACGGTGCCGCACGCAGGCGCTCGTCGACGCCGGGCCGCCAGCGTGCGGACACCAGCATCATCGTGGCTGCATTGACCAGCAGCGACCAGAACGTGCCGTGGGTCAGCGGATCCCAGCCGGACATGCCGAACAGCTGCTGCGGACGCAGCCACTCGATGCCGAACGGGCCGTGCTGCACCCAGGCGGCGTCGACCCAGCCGGCCATGGTCATCGCCGGCAGCAGCAGGGTGTACAGCCAGGTGGCGAAGCCCAGCAGCATGCCCACTTCGACGCCGCGCCGGCTGGCACCGCGCCAGTACAGGCCGCCGATCAGGCCGGGCGCGAACTGCGCCACCGCTGCGAACGCCATCAGGCCGTACGAGGCCAGCGTGCTGTCGTTGCTGCTGGTGCGGTAGTAGCTGTAGGCCATCAGCGCCAGCAGCAGGATCGCCAGGCGGCGGATCCACAGCACGCGCGAGGCGACGTCGGCGGCTTCCTGGTGGTCACCGCTCCGACGCAGCAGCACCGGCATCACCAGATCATTGCTGACCATGGTCGCCAGCGCGATGGACGAGACGATGACCATGCCGGTGGCCGCCGAGAAGCCGCCCACGTAGGCGATCAGCGCCAGCGCATTGCGGCCTTCGGCCAGCGGCAGCGCCAGCACCATCGAATCGTCGGCGACGCTGCCGCCGGTGCCGAACAGGGTCACGCCGGCGGTGGCGATCGGCAGCACCATGCCCGAGATCAGCACCAGGTAACCGCCGAACATCCAGCGCGCGCGGCGCACGTCGCGCACCTCACCGCACTCGACCACGGCCACGTGGAACTGGCGCGGCAGGCAGATGATGGCGAGGAAACTGAGCAGGGTCTGCGAGATGAAGCCGACCGGCGGCAGGCCGGTGAACAGCGTATGCACCGATTCGACCACCGCATCGGTGCGGTCGCTCAGCCACAGGTAGGCGAACACGCCCACCGCCAGCATCGCCAGCAGCTTGATCACCGATTCGAAGGCGATCGCCAGCATCATGCCGTGGTGGTGCTCGGTGGCATCGACCTGGCGGGTGCCGAACAGGGTGGCGAACAGCGCCATCAGCAGCGCCACGTACAGCGCCGGGTCGGTGAAGAAGCCAGTGGGGCCGGTGTTGCCGGTCAGCACCTGCAGGCTCATCGCCACCGCTTTGTACTGCAACGCCAGGTACGGAATGATGCCGATCAGCGCGATGATCGCCACCAGCGCCGCCAGCCGCCGCGATCGACCGAAGCGCGAGGAGATGAAATCGGCGATGGAGACCACGTTCTGGCTGCGTGCAATCAGCGCCAGGCGCTCGATGATGCGCCAGCCGAACAACAGCAGCAGCAGCGGGCCGATGTAGATCGGCAGGTAGCCCACGCCATTGCGCACGGCGGTGCCGACCGCGCCGTAGAAGGTCCACGACGAGCAGTACACCGCCAGCGCCAGGCTGTAGACCACCGGCCGCAGCCACGGCCGGTCGGGGTACATCGGCCGACGGTCGCCCCACCACGCCACGCCGAACAGCAGCGCGGCATAGGCAACCGAGACCAGCAGCAGGATCCAGCTGGAGACCACGCGTGCGTTTCCGTCGGAAGAACCCGCAGTGTAGGCCAGGCGTGGCCGGGGATGCGGGCTCGTTGGGGGCAACCACCCCCACCAAGGTGGGGGCCTACGCGGTGCGGGCCACGACCGTTGGTCGTGGCCGGCTTCTTACTGGGCCGGCACGCCCATTTCCTTCAGCAGTTCCGGCGCCGGGTAGACCTTGGCCAGCAGCCAGCGCAGGTAGCGCATGTCCACGTGCACGGCGCGCTTGTAGCGCGGGTCGAACCACCAGCTGGCACTGACCGACTCCCAGTTGCTGTCGAAATTCAGGCCGATCAGTTCGCCCTTCGCATTGAGCACCGGCGAGCCGGAGTTGCCGCCGGTGGTGTCCAGGTTGGTCAGGAAGTTGACCGTCTGGGTGTTCAGTGCCGGATCGGCGGTGCTGCCGAAGTCACCCTTGGCGATCGCTGCCAGCAGCGGCTTGGGTGCGTCGAACGGATAGGCGTTGGTGTTCTTCTCGACGATGCCGGCCACGGTGGTCACCGGCGAGTAGGTCACGCCATCGCGCGGGTGCAGTGCCTCGACCCTGCCGTAGCTGATGCGCAGGGTGCGGTTGGCATCCGGGTAGACGGCGCGGCCCTGCTTGGCACGCCAGGCGAACAGCGCCTGCATGTAGGCCGGGCGCAGGCGCAGCTGCTCGCCCTCGCGGGTCTTGCTCTCGTTCTCGATGCGCAGCTGCGCGGCCACCAGCGGGCCGGCCACGGCGATCAACGGATCGGCGGCCAGGGCCTTGCCTTCGCGCGCAGCCGCGAACCGCGACAGGCGCTGCGCCTCGTCACCCAGCTGGGTGCCGGCGTACAGGGTGTCCAGTGCCGTGGCCAGCTGCTGCGGGGTACGGCCGAAGGCTGCGTCGAACTCGGCCACGCGCTGCGCGTCCGGCAGCTGCTGGTAACGGGTCAGCAGGGTGGTCAGCAGGGCCTTCTCGACCTCCGGTGCGTAGCGGCGCTGGACCTGCTTGAGCACGCCTTCGATCATCGCCTGGTCGCGCTGCTGGTAACCGCTCTCGCGCTGTGCGTCCGGCTTGGCCGATTCGATGCGCAGGCGTTCCAGCAGCAGCGCCGAGCGCAGCAACTGGCTCTGTGCGGCCATCTGGTCCAGCAGCAGGTCACGCTCGCCCACCGCCGCGCCCTGTGACAGGTTGGCCAGCAGCGCCTTGATGTCGCCCTGGTACTTGCGGTCGGTGGCGGCCAGCATCGCCGTCTCGTCGGCGGCACGCTGGGCCTTGGCATCGCTGCGCAGCAGGCCTTCCAGCTCACCGGCGGCGCGCTTGCGGTTGTTCTTCAGCGACTGCAGCTGCGAAGCGTAACGGGTACGTGCCTGCGCGTCCTTGGCGGTTGCCGCCTCGATGGTGTCGATCATCTGCTGGAACACCGAAACGCGGCGCGGCAGCACCGTGTCGATCTGGCCGGCGAATTCTGCCGCGGTACGGTGGCGGTAGGTGATGCCCGGATAACCGGCCAGCATCGCGTAGTCGCCCTCCTTCGGGCCCTCCACCGACATCTGCAGGTGTGCCGGCGCCTGGTAGGGCACGTTGTCCTTGCTGTAGGCGGCCGGCTTGCCGTCCTTGCCCACATAGGCGCGCAGCAGGGTGAAGTCGCCGGTGTGGCGCGGCCACATGAAATTGTCGATCTCATCGCCATAGTTGCCGATCGCACGCGGCGGCGCGTACACCAGGCGCACGTCGCTCAGTTCCAGCTGGGCGATGCGGTAGAAGTCGGTGCCGTAGTACATGTTGGCCACCGAGCAGCGCACGCTGCCGTCCTTCTCGCACTCGGCCACGATCTGCTTGCTGGCCGCATCGACGGCATCGAAGTAGGCACGGCCGGTCTTGCCGCGGGCCTGCGCCAGCACCTGATCGGTCACCTTGTCGAAGCCGACGGTGACCAGCACGCGGAAGTCCGGGTTGGCCGGGCGCTCGTCGGCACGGTCCCTGGCGATGAAGCCGCCGTTGATCAGGTCGTGCTCGGGCGAGCTGTTGTACTGGATCACGCCCATCGCCACGTGGTGGTTGGTCAGCAGCAGGCCGTCGCTGGACACGAACGAGCCGGTGCCGCCGCCCGCGCGCACCACCGCGCTCAGCGGCGGCGCGGTGACATTGGCTAGGTCGGCCGGATTGCCCTTGAAGCCAGCGGCCTGCAGCGGCTTGGCCAGTTCCGGCAGCTGGGTCGGCATCCACATGCCTTCATCGGCGTGGGCCCCGGCGGCGAGGGTCAGGCCCAATGCCAGGGCGGTGGGAAGGGCTTTGCGTGGTGACATGAGGCAATCCGGTACGACAGAACAGCCCGGGACCATAGCCGCTGGGGCCGGAAGGGGCAACGGCCGATCGTTGGGGCGGCGCGCGCGGTAGTGCCGGCCGCTGGCCGGCAACCCACGCAACTCGGGGGATACGGTGCGGCTGCCGGCCAGCGGCCGTTACTACCGCAGCCACGCATGGCGTGGCTCTACTTCTCCCGCCGCCAGTTGATCGACCCACGGTTTTCCACCGTGCTCGATTCCACTTCCACATCAAACCCGCGGCGCAGCAGGTACTTCAGCGTGATCACCGAACCGGCGCCCACCAGCGACACGCCGTAACCCACGTAAAGCTTGGGCGAGATGTACTTGCCGACGCCGATCACCGAGCCACCCAGCGCGCGCGACTGGCTCACGCCTGCATCGTCCAGGCCCAGCTTGGCACCCAGCTGCGAGGCGAGCAGGCCACTGCCGGCCGAGAGCGCCGCCGAGGCCGCGTTGACCTGCTGCGCCTGGTCGCTGCTGGCGCCGGTCAGGCTGCGTCCCAGCACCAGATAGGCCAGTGCCTCGGACTGCGACATCGCCGGATCGGACCACACGTCGGCACGCGGCTGCTGCGCACGCCCGGTCACGTCGATGCCGGCGGTGACATCACCGATGCGGCGCTCGGCACGGATGTTGATGCGCGGGTCGGACACCGCGTTGTAGTTCCAGTTGAGGTTGCCGCGGGTGATGGTCAGGTCCTGCCCATACGCCTTGTAGCGGCCGCTCACTTCCAGGCCGCCATTGGCAGTCATTTCGCGGCCGGGCTTGGCCCAGACCTGCATCTTGCCGGTCAGCGCGCCCTTCAGGCCGAACCCGGTCATCTTCACCTTGTCGCCCAGGCTGACCGTCAGGTCCATGTCCAGCGGCGAGGTGCGCGACTCTTCCGGATCGGCCGGGTCGAGCACCACCACGTCTTCGGACACCGAGGTGCCGCGGTCCAGGCGTTCCAGGTCGATGTCGGCCTCGGGCACGTGCACGGTACCGCGCAGCTCCATCGCCGCCTTGGCCAGGGTGAAGTCGAGGTTGGGGTTGGCGACGATGCGCAGTTCGCTGGTGTTGGACAGCAGCACGTTCTCGCCATGGATCTTCAGCTGCAGCGGCTGCGCATCGCCGAACCACGACAGGCCACCGTCCACGTACAGCGTGCCCTGGCCGGAGTTGGCCTGCGCGGTGATCTTGGCCGAACCATCGGGCTGGGCCACGAAGCTGCCCTTGCCCTGGTCGAAGGTCAGGCCAAGCGCCGGGAATTCACCCTTGAAGTTGCTCAGCTGTGCGTCGCCACCCAGCGACGGCTGGCCTCGCGTACCGCGCAGGCTGACGTGGCCTTCGATCAGGCCGGTCGGCCGCACGATGTCCGGCGAGAACAGCTCCAGCCAGTACAGCCGCGACATGTTGAGGTAGAGCTCACCGTTCAGCGGTGCACTGGCTTCCCAGCCGGTCTGCATCTTCGCGTCGACGAAGCCATTGCCCTGGAAGCCCATGCCCAGGTAACCCTTGATGCTGGCCGGGGTCATGTCGAGCTTCAGCGAGAACTGGTCATAGCGCACCAGCTCGCCGCGGGTGGTATCGCCCACGGTGTTGCGGTTCTCGCCCAGGCGCACGCCGCCTTCCTTCGAGCGCACTTCCACATGGCCTTCCCAGGCGTTGCCGCGCGGGCGGATCTGCGCGTCCAGGCCGACCTCGCCGCGCAGGTAGATGCGGCGGCCGGACTGCGGCGGCAACCACGGCTGCACCAGCGCCAGCGGCAGCGCGTCACTGCGCACCACCAGGCCTTCGCGCGGCCAGTTGGCCTGTGCGCACAGCGCGCCGCTGCTGGCGGCGGCCAGGCAGGCTTCGGACAGGGTGTAGGTGCTGCCGTTGATCGCGAATGCCGCCGGTGCACGCAGCGACCAGGCATCGCCCTTCACCGGTGCGATGCGCAGCGACGCCAGCTCGCCACGCCACTGCGTGCCTTGCTGGCGCACGCTGCCCTGCAGCTCGACCGCACCCATCTCGTTGCGGGTCTGCGCAGCCAGGCGCAGGTTGGACACACTGCCCTGCGCGTCGATGTTCAGCCGCTCCAGCAGCATGCCCGCGTTGACCTGCTGGCCCTGCACCGCCAGCGCGCCGCTGTCGCCGCGCCACGGCAGGCGGCCCTTGATGCTCACACTCTCGGCGCCGTAGCCATCCCAGTTGAGGTTGTTGCCGACCAGGTCGGCGGTGATGTCCGGCGCATCGCGCGGGCCCTTCACCTGCACCTGGCCGCGCAGGCCACCGTCGGCGCCCGGCAGCAGGTCGCTCAACTGCAGCGGCTCGAAACGCGCATCGATGTCGAGGCGGTCGCCGACCTTGCCCGACGCGGTCACCCGGCTGCTGCCCAACGCCAGTTTCAGGTCGCCCTGGCCCTGCGCGCCCTGCAGCGCGAACCTGCCCTGCGCGTCGAGATTGCGCTGGCGCAGCATGCCCTTCAGCGAGGGCAGGTCCACCGTGGCTTCCAGCGTACCCGCGGTGCCCGGTGCGGCATTGGCCGGCGGCGGCAGCTGGCGGCCCTTGGAGGCCAGGTTGCCGGACAGGCGGCCATTCCAGCCCGGCACGAAATAGCCGGGGTCGAAGTCCTTCAGCGTGGCCTTGGCGTCCCAGTCCAGCCGCGGCGCCCACGCCACCTGGCCTTCCACCTGCAGCTGGCCACCGGGCGTCTGCGCCTGCAGCTGGTGGATCGACGCCGCCTGGTCGTTGCCACGCACATCGAAGTGCAGCTGCGCTTTCTGCTTTTCGCGTTCGACCTCGGCACGGCCGATCGCCGCCCAGGCCTTCAGGGTACCGGCCAGGCCGAAGCGTGCTTCCTTCAGGGTGACCGGCACCGGTGCGCTGCCGGCGGTGTTCGGATCGGGCGCCGGTACATAGGTCAGGTCACGTGCGACCACCGAGAAGTTGAGTTTCTGCTGGTCTTCCTGGCTGAAATCGGCGGTGCCCTCCAGGCGGGCTTCGCCACCGAGGCCCTTCAGCAGCAGCGGCGAAACCTTCAGCACCTGGTCCTGCAATGACACCACCGACGGTGCCAGTTCCAGTTCCTGCTCGCCCTGCTTCACCTTGCCACGCAGGTTGGCATTGCCGCCCTTGCCGGCGGCGGTGAAGTCCAGCGACAACGGCGCAATCGCCGAGCTCGCCAATGCCGGCGACAGCAGCGCCAGATCCAGCTCGTCGCTGCGCACGCTGGCGTTCCAGGTCGGGTCGGTGCGGCCATCGAACACCAGCATCGCGTGCAGCGGCTTCGGTGCGCGCCCGGCTACCGCCACTTCCATGTGCGACAGGTCACCGCGGGCGACCAGGCCGACGGTAGCGGCGGTGCGCCCACGCGGTGCCGGCAACACCGCCGTCACCGTCACGTCGGTGTCGTAGTCCTTGGCCGGGATGTAACGGCCCTGGGCAGTGAAGTTGCCCATGTCACTGTCCACCACCAGCTTGTGCGCCTGGAACTCGCCGTTGGCGATCTCGATGCCGCCGCGCACGCGGCTGATGTCGATCACCGGTTCGTTGGCCTGGCTGATGCGGAAGCCGTCGATGGCGATGGCATCAGCCTGGATCGCCAGCGGCATCTCGATCTGCGGCAGGGAATCGGGCCAGGACGGCAGCTTGAACGGCTCATCGCTCTTGGCCAGGTTCAACGTCGCGTTGGTCAGCTCCAGCTTGTCCAGCAGCAGCTTGCGGCCCAGCAGCGGGCGCAGGTCCGGCTCCAGGTGCGCACGCTCGGCGTGGAAATGGATGTCGTCATAGCGGAAGTCGACGTTGTACAGGGTCAGCGGCCCGGCCACCGGGCCCTCCACCTTGTCCCAGGTGAAGCTGGCACCCACCGGCAGCCGCGCCACCACCTGGGCCAGCAGTACGTCACGGCCGGCCACGGTCTGCAGCAGCCAGTACACCGCCAGCAGGGCCAGCAGCACCAGGCCAAGCACGCCCACACCGGACCAGGCCCAGAAGCGGCGGCGGCGGTAGAAACGCACGCGTGGCGGCGGGGTGTTCGGGGTCGGTGCGGACGCGCTCACAGGTCCGCTCCGATGTTCAGGTACAGCTGGAACTGCGAATCCGGGTTGTTCAGGCCGTGCGCCACGTCGATGCGCACCGGGCCCACCGGCGATTTCCAGCGTACGCCGAAGCCGACGCCGGTATGCAGGTCGATGGTGTTGTCAAAGGCACTGCCGGTATCGACGAACACCGCCGCACCCCAGGGGCCACCGTTGAAGTAGTGCTCGTACTCGGCCGAGCCGATCACCAGGTTCTTGGCACCCAGCGCATACTTGTCCGGCTTCGGCGTACGCGGGCCGACCTCACGGTAGGCGTAGCCGCGGATGCTGCGGTCACCACCGGCGAAGTAGCGCAGGCTCGGCGGCATCGCCACCAGATCGCTGGTCCACGTGGTGCCGCCCTCGCCGCGCAGGATAAGGCGGTTGCTTTCACCCACCGGGATGTACCAGCGCAACACGGCGTTGGCCTGCACGAAGCTGGTATCCGAGCCGGCGCCTTCCACGCCGGCACGCACCGTTGCGGCGCCGCTGATGCCCTTGCGCGGGAACATCTCGTCGTCGACGTTGACGTAGTCGGCAACCATCTGCGGGTACACCAGCGTCGAGGTGTTGTAGACGGCGTCGGTGAATTCGGTGCCGGAGGCATAGCGCCAGCGCTCGCGCAGCGCGTTGATCGAGGCGATCGCGGTCCAGTGTTCGTTGATCTCGCCGCTGCGGCTGGCGATCAGCTTGAAGTTGCGCAGGTCGATGTAGTCGGTCTGCTCGTCGTACGCGCTGGCAGCGAAGGTGTACCAGCCATCAAGCCAGTTGAAGGCCGGAATGCGGTAACTGGTGACCAGGCTCTTGCGCTTCTGCGCATAGTCCAGCTGCGTGTTCATCTTGTGGCCGCGGTTGTTCAGGAACCGCCGCTCGATGCCACCGCGCACACCCGGGCCGCTCTCGCTGCCGTAGCTCAGGCCTGCGGTGTAGATGGTGCGCTTGGCCCGGGTCAGCTTCACATCCACCGGCACTTCGCCGTTTTCATCGGCCTGGTCCGGGCGCGGCTGGATGTCGATCACGCTGAAGTAGTCCAGCTTGGTCAGCGACTCGCGCAGCCGGTCCAGCTTGCCCTCGTGGTAGTAGCTGCCCTGGTCCCAGTACACCAGTGGATCGAACAGCTTGTCGACGAAGTAATCCTGCTCGAAGCGCACCGGGCCCATGTTGTAGCGGCGGCCGCTGTCCCAGGTCAGGTCGATGTCGGCGGCGTTGTCGGCGCGGGTGATCTGCACCTGGCGCTGGGTGTAGTCGGCATCGAAGTAGCCACGCTCGGCCAGGCGCCGGGTGATGGTGATCTTGCTGGCTTCGTACTGGGTGTGCTCGAAGCGCTGGCCCTTGCGGGGCTTGAAGGCGGCCAGGTCGTCCTGCAGGTACTGGTCGTACATCGCCGGGCCGGTGATGTCGATATGCTCGCGGCGCACGGTCACCGGGGCGCCCTTGTCGACATGGATCAGCACGCGCACGTGCTCGTCCTCACGCGGCGCCTCCACCTTGATCACCGGGTTGTAGTAGCCGAACGGCTCCAGCGCCTGGCGGGTCTGCCGCTCGGCCTGCGACAGCAGGTACTCCAGGCGCGATTCGCCCTGCTCCTTGCCGATCGTGTCGTACAGCGACAGCGATTCCTGGATGTTCTCGATGATTGCGGCGTCGTCGCCCTTGTCCAATCCCTTGATGTCCACCTTGTCGATGGTGCCGCGTGCATGGACCACGGAAGTGGCGGCCAGCGACAAGACCATCAGCGGCAGGGCGTATTTCTTTGGCTGCATGCGGCACAGCATACCGACCGGAGGTGACGATGCGAAATGCACCACGTCATTGGGGATCGGTTGTTAAGTGGCGGTCAAAATGCGCGCCTTTGTGGCGATCATCGTGATCGCAGGCGAGGATGCCGGCATCGTCCACGATGTCGGCAATGACCCCGATAGACATCGCCGGCGACGTTCCGGCAATGCCGGCCAGCGGCCGGCACTACCGATACGGGCATCAGCTCGACAGATGCTCGATCGCCGCCACCTTGCCCAGGCGCTCGCCCAGCATCGTCAGCAGCGCCAGACGGTTGCCACGCAGCGCCGGATCTTCCGCATTGACCATCACGCCATCGAAGAAGGCGTCCACCTGCGGGCGCAGGCGGGCCAGGCGCGCCAGCACCGCCACGTAATCCTTCTGGTGCAGGCTGGCGCCGGTGTCGTCGATGGCGGCGGTGACCGCTTCGGCCAGCGCGCGCTCGGCATCTTCCTGCAGCAGTGCCGCGTCGATCTGCGCCGGAATCTCGCCCTCGGCCTTGCGCAGGATGTTGCGGATGCGCTTGTTGGCCGCGGCCAGCGCCTCTGCCTCCGGCAGCGCGGCGAAGGTGCCGATCGCATCCAGGCGGCGATCGAAGTCGTACAGCGAGGCCGGCTTCAACTCGGCCACCGCGTTGAAGTGCGTGGCCGGCACGCCCTTGTCGCCGTAGTAGCCCTTCAGGCGGTCGAGGATGAAGTCGTAAAGCTCGCCGACATCGGCCTGCACGTTGCGCGCGGCCAGGCCGGCATTGGCGCTGGCCATCAGCGCGCGCAGGTCCAGTTCGAAGCCGCTTTCGATGATCGTGCGGGCCAGGCCCAGCGCGTTGCGGCGCAGGGCGAACGGATCCTTGTTGCCGGTCGGCTTCAGGCCTGCAGCGAAACCACCGGCCAGCGTATCCACGCGTTCGGCGATGGCCAGCACCTTGCCCAGTGGCGACAGCGCGATGTCGTCACCACCGAAGCGCGGCTGGTAGGCCTCGTCGATGGCCAGCGCCACGTCGGCCGATTCACCACCGGCCACGGCGTAGTGGCGACCGGCGATGCCCTGCAATTCCGGGAATTCGTTGACCATGCGCGACTGCAGGTCGTTCTTGGCCAGCTCGGCAGCCCGCCTGGCCTGCGCCGGATCGGCACCGACCTGGGCTGCGATCACTTCGGCCAGTGCGGCCACGCGCGCCACCTTGTCGGCCACGCTGCCCAGCTTGGCCTGGTAGGTCACCGTCTTCAGGCCGTCGCCCATCGACACCAGGCCCTGCTTCAGGTCCTCGTCGAAGAAGAACTTGGCATCGGCGAAGCGCGGGCGGATCACCCGCTCGTAGCCCTTGGCCACTTCGGCCACGTCCTTCGACTCGATGTTGGCAATGCCGATGAACTTCTCGGTCAGCGTGCCGGCGGCATCCAGCACCGGGAAGAACTTCTGGTTGATCTCCATCGTCTCGATCAGCGCTTCCTGCGGCACCGCCAGGAACGCGCGTTCGAAGCTGCACAGCACCGCCGACGGCCATTCGACCAGATTCACCACCTGCTCCAGGTTGTCTTCGGTGATGCGGGCGCTGCCACCGGCCCCGGCTGCGGCGGCCTCGACCTCGGCGACGATGCGCGCACGTCGCTCGCTCGGGTCGACCAGCACGAACGCGGCGCGCAGGGCTTCAACGTAGTCCTGCGGCTGCGCCAGCGACACGGCCTGGTCGTGGTGGAAGCGATGGCCACGGCTGGCACGGCCGGCCTGCAGGCCGAACAGTTCGGCCTCGACCACGTTGGCGCCATGCAGCAGCACCAGCCAGTGTGCCGGGCGGGCGAAGCCCCAGGCGTGATCGCCCCAGCGCATCGGCTTGGGAATCGGCATCGCCGCGATCGCCTCGCGCAGGATGTCCGGCAACAGGCTGGCGGTGCTCGCGCCCGGGGTTACCGCGCGGTGCACGAAGCGCTCACCCTTGTTGTCGGTGGTCTTCTCCAGCGCGGTCCAGTCGATCCCGGCCTTGGCGGCGAAGCCCTGCAGGGCCTTGGTCGGCTGGCCTTCGGCGTCCAGCGCGATGTTCAGGTACGGGCCCAGCACTTCGCTGTGCTGCTCCGGCTGTTCCAGGCCGACGCCCGGCAGCAGCACGGCCAGCCGGCGCGGGGTCGACAGCGGGCGGGCATCGCCCAGTTCCAGCGCGACACCGCGCTTGCGCAGGCCTTCGACGACACCGTCGAAGAAGGCCTGGGCCAGGCCCGGCAGCGCCTTGACCGGCAGCTCCTCGGTGCCCAGTTCGATCAGCAGGGGGGACAGTTGGCTCATCGGTTCGATCCTGTGGTGGGGGCGCAGCGCGCAACGCGTCCGGCGCCCCGGGTAGTTGATGAAAAGCGGGACGGTGCAGGAAGGCGGTCAGGCCTTCTTCGCACCCGGGAAGCCCAGCTTCTCGCGCTGCTCGTAATACGCTTTGGCCACCGCCTGGGCCAGCGCGCGCACGCGCAGGATGTAGCGCTGGCGCTCGGTCACGCTGATTGCGCGGCGCGCATCGAGCAGGTTGAAGGTGTGGCTGGCCTTCATCACCTGCTCGTAGGCCGGCAGCGGCAGGCCCACTTCCACCAGCTTCTGCGCTTCACGCTCGCAGGCATCGAAGCGGTGGAACATTTCGTCCACGTCGGCGTATTCGAAGTTGTAGGTGCTCTGCTCCACCTCGCTCTGGTGGTAGACGTCGCCGTAGGTCACCGGCTGGCCGTCCGGGCCGTAGGTCCAGACCAGGTCATAGACGTTGTCGCAGTTCTGCAGGTACATGCACAGGCGCTCGAGACCGTAGGTGATCTCGCCCAGCACCGGGCGGCACTCCAGGCCACCGGCCTGCTGGAAGTAGGTGAACTGGGTCACTTCCATGCCGTTGAGCCAGACTTCCCAGCCCAGGCCCCAGGCGCCCAGCGTCGGCGATTCCCAGTTGTCCTCGACGAAGCGCAGGTCGTGCACCAGCGGATCGATGCCCAGTGCCTTCAGCGAATCCAGGTACAGCTGCTGGATGTTGTCCGGCGCCGGCTTCATCGCCACCTGGTACTGGTAGTAGCGCTGCAGGCGGTTCGGGTTCTCGCCGTAGCGGCCATCGGTCGGGCGGCGCGACGGCTGCACGTAGGCCGCGTTCCAGCTTTCCGGCCCGATCGCCCGCAGGAAGGTGGCCGGGTGGAAGGTACCGGCGCCCACCTCCAGGTCGAGCGGCTGGATGAGCACGCAGCCCTGCTGGGCCCAGAACTGGTTCAGGGTCTGGATCAGGCCCTGGAAGGTGATCGGAACGGTCGGGGTCGCGGACATGCGTACGAGTCTTGGCCGGCAAGGGGGTGCGCTAGTATAGCGGCCGACCTGCGGGGCATTCCGTACCCGGGAGGAGCAGGCAGATGGAACATCGGCTGCCGGTGGGCACGCCCGGCGAGCCAGGCGGCGTCCCGCTGCCCTGGGGACGGCTGCATTTCGAGCAGATTGCCGCGGCGCTGATCGGCGATGGCCTGGTGGCCGAGCAGGACCGCGAGCGCATGCGGTTCTCCGCACAGGGTGCGCGCAACGCCAGTGAAGTGCATCCGCTGGTGCTGCTGTCCAACCTCAAGCTGGCCACCCGCGACGGCGGCGAACTGACCCTGGAACGCCTGACCGAATGGCTGGCCCAACGCACCGGCAGCCGCTACCTGCGCATCGATCCGACCCGGGTCGACGTCGCTGCGGTCACCGCGCTGGTCTCCCACGCCTATGCCCGTCGCCACCGCTTCCTGCCGCTGGCAGTGGATGCCGAACGGGTGCTGGTGGCCACCAGCGAGCCGCTGGTGCAGGAATGGCGCCGCGACCTGCAGCACCTGACCCGCCGCCGCATCGAGCTGGCGGTGGTCAATCCGCTCGACCTGCACCGCTACACCATGGAGTTCTACGGGGTGACCCGTTCGGTGCGTGGCGCGCGCGGCGATGTGCGCGGCGAGACCAACACCACCCTGCCCAGCTTCGAGCAGCTGGTCGAGCTGGGCCGCACCGGCGACGTCAATGCCGACGACCAGCACATCGTGCACATCGTCGACTGGCTGCTGCAATACGCCTATGAGCAGCGCGCCTCGGACATCCACCTGGAACCGCGCCGCGAGATGGGACGCATGCGCTTCCGCATCGACGGCGTGCTGCACAAGGTGTTCGAGGTGCCGCCGGCGGTGATGACCGCGGTGGTCAGCCGCATCAAGGTACTCGGCCGCATGGACCTGGCCGAACGCCGGCGCCCGCAGGACGGCCGCATCAAGACCCGCTCGCCGGGTGGCCGCGAGGTCGAGATGCGCCTGTCGACCATGCCCACCGCCTTCGGCGAGAAGTGCGTGATGCGCATCTTCGACCCGGACGCCGCCTTCAAGAGCATCGACCAGCTCGGCTTCAGCCCGCAGGAGGCCGATGGCTGGAATGCGCTGGTCGAGCGCCCGCACGGCATCGTGCTGGTCACCGGCCCGACCGGCTCGGGCAAGACCACCACCCTGTATTCCACGCTGAAGCGGCTGGCCACGCCGGACGTCAACGTGTGCACGGTGGAGGACCCGATCGAGATGATCGCGCCCGAGTTCAACCAGATGCAGGTGCAGGCCAACATCGACCTGGACTTCGCCAGCGGCGTGCGCACCCTGCTGCGGCAGGACCCGGACATCATCATGATCGGCGAGATCCGCGATCTGGAAACCGCTCAGATGGCGGTGCAGGCCTCGCTGACCGGTCATCTGGTGCTGTCCACCCTGCACACCAACGACGCGCCGTCGGCGGTCACCCGCCTGCTCGACCTGGGCGTGCCGCACTACCTGCTGGCCAGTACCCTCAACGGCATCCTTGCCCAGCGCCTGGTGCGCACGCTGTGCCCGCACTGCAAGCAGCCGCACAGCCTCGGCGCGGCTGATTGGGCGGTACTGGCTGATAGCCAGGATGCATATCCAGATGCCGCCACGCCCTGTCGTCCGGTCGGTTGCCTGGAGTGCCGGCGCACCGGATTCCTCGGCCGCATCGGGCTGTATGAGTTGCTGCCATTGGGCTCGCGGCTGCGCGGGCAGATCCGCGCCGACATGGATCTGGCCGGTTTCACCCGTGCCGCGCGCGCTGAAGGGCTGCGAACCCTGCGCCAGGCCGGGCTTGAAAAGGTGGCGCAGGGGCTGACTACAATCGAGGAAGTCCTGTCAGTGCTGCCGCCCCCGGATGAACCCAGCCCCCTTCCTGATCCTTGAAACCGGCCGCCCGGTACCGTCACTGCGCCGCTACGGGCGCTTTCCGCACTGGATCCGCGTCGCCGCCGGGCTGGAAGAGCACGAGACGGTGGTGGTCGATGTCGAACACGGTGGCGCCCTGCCCGATCCGCACGGTTTTGCCGGCGTACTGGTGACCGGCTCGGCCGCCTTCGTTACTGACCACGCCGAATGGAGCGAGCGCAGCGCGGCGTGGCTGCGCCAGACCGCCCACGCCGGCCTGCCGGTGTTCGGCATCTGCTACGGCCACCAGCTGCTGGCGCACGCGCTGGGCGGTGAGGTGGCCTACAACCCGGCCGGGCGCGAGTCCGGCACGATCGAACTGGAGCTGCAGCCACAGGCGGCACAGGATCCGCTGTTCCAGGGCCTGCCGCAGCACTTTGCCGCCCACGCCACCCACCTGCAGACCGTGCTGCGCGCGCCCGACGGTGCCGCGGTGCTGGCACGCTCGCCGCTGGATGGCTGCCACGCGTTCCGCTGGGGGCGCCAGGCCTGGGGCGTGCAGTTCCACCCCGAATTCGCCACCCACCACATGCGCGGCTACGTGCGCGCCCGCGCCGACTGCATCGGCCGCCACGGCGGCTGCGCGCGCAGCATCGAGCGCGCAGTCAGCGCCGCACCGCTGGCCCGCCAGCTGCTGCGCCGCTTCGTCCGACAGGCGCGGCTGTCTTCAGCCCAGCCGGCGGCAAAACAGGGATAATCAGCGGCACGGGCAACCGCCCGTCCCCTCCTGTCCTTCCCGGATGTCCATGAAAGAGATTCGCAAGCTGCCGGCCTCGGCGGGCGCCCAGTGGTTGCTGGATACGTTCTCGCTGTATCGGCGTGCGCCGCTGCAGCTGGCCCGGATCGGCCTGGCCTGGCTGCTGGTGAGCTGGGTGGTCACCCTGTTGTCGACGCTGATTCCCGGCGCCGCCGGCATGGCCGTGCAGCTGATGACCCTGGCCATCTCGCCGATCATGTTCGGCGGTATGCTCTACGCCGTGGGCGAGATCGACGAAGGCCGCCCGGGCCTGGCCTCGCACCTGCTGCAGCCGATCCGCGACCACCGCGTCAGCCACCTGCTGGTGCCGCTGGCGATCCAGGTGCTGGCGGTGCTGCTGCTGGGCGCGTTGCTGTTCCTGATGATCGGCCGCGAAGGCTTCACCGCCTTCAGCGAGGTCATGACCAAGATGGAAGAGATCAGCCGCACTGGCCAGCAGATCAAGCCGGATGATGCCGCGGCGCTGGTGGCCAACCTGCCGGCCAAGCGCATCGCGCTGTGGATGCTGCTGGTGTTCCTGAGCGCGGTCGCACTGTCGCTGGCGATGTTCACCCAGCCGGCGCTGGTGGTGTTCGACAAGCAGAGCGGCATGCACGCACTGCGCCTGAGCCTGCAGGGCTGCATCGAGAACATCGGCGCGATGATCGTGTTCGCCGTGCTCGGCCTGATCGCCGCGTTCTGCATCTACATCCTGTTCGTGATCGTGATCCAGATCGCGATGCTGATCGGTGGCCCGCTGGCCGCCGCCTTCATCGCGCAGCTGGTGCTGACCACGGTGCTGATGCCGCTGTATGTCGGCGCGGTCTATGCCGCATGGAAGCAGATGTTCGTGCACCGTGGCAGCCGCGCCGCACCGCCGGTCCCGACCACCCCGACCTCGAGCGACATCTTCCACGCCTGACGAAAAAGGGGACGGAGGGGATTAAGTCGTTTGTGCCACTGTGCCGATAACGACTTAATCCCCTCCGTCCCCTTTTATCTTTCAGGCGGCCGGTTTCTTCACGGCCGACGACGGCACCAGCCAGCGTGCGGCGTGGATGCCCAGCTCGTAGAGCAGGCACATCGGGATCGCCAGCATCAGCTGCGAGACCACGTCCGGCGGGGTCAGCACCGCCGCCAGCACGAAGATGCCGACGATCGCGTAGCCACGGCCTTCCTTGAACTGCTGCGGCGTCACCCAGCCCAGCAGCACCAGGATCACCATCGCCACCGGCAGTTCGAAACTGCCACCGAAGGCGAAGAAGATCGCCAGCACGAAATCCAGGTAGGCATTCGCATCCGGGGTGATCGCGATCACGTCCGGGCTGAAGGTGGTCAGGAAATGGAACACCGCCGGCAGCACCAGGAAGTAGGCGAAGGCACAGCCGGTGTAGAACAGCAGTACCGAAGACACCAGCAGCGGCACCGCCAGGCGCTTCTCACGCGCGTACAGCCCCGGGGCGACGAAGGCCCACAGCTGGTACAGCAGCCACGGCACCGCCACGAACAGGGCCACGAAGAAGGTCAGCTTCAATGGCGCGAAGAAGGCGCCGGCCGGATTGGTCGCGATCATCGTCTGCCCGTTGGGCAGCTGCGAGACCAGCGGTTCGGCCAGCGCGTTGTACAGCTTCTGGGTAAACGGCAGCAGCGCCAGCAGCACCACGCCCAGGCCCAGCAATGCGCGCACCAGGCGGCCGCGCAGTTCCACCAGATGCTCGACCAGCGAGCTTTCGCCGAAATCCTGTTCACTCATGGCTGGCGCTCCGTGCGCTGCGGCGTCGGAGCACCGGCTTCAGGGGGTGTCGCCGGCATCGGCTCTGGAGCAATGCGCTCCTGCACCGGTGCATCGGCAGGCGACAGGCTGCCCATATGCGGCGGCGGATCCGCAGGCGCAGGCGCGCGTACCTCCTGCACCAGCGTATCGCCCTGCTGCTGCGCCTCCTGCGCTTCGCGACGGATCGCCTCGCCGCTGGCGCGCAGCTGGTTCTCGGTGTCCTGCATGCCCTGGCGCACCTCCTGCATCTGCCGCTTGATGTCCTCGGCCTGCAGTTCGCGTTCCAGTTCCTGTTTCACCGAATCCCACTGATTGCGGGCACGGCGCACCCACAGGCCAGCGAAGCGGGCCGCCTTGGGCAGGCGCTCGGGACCGAGCACCACCAGGGCGACCACCGCGATCACCAGCAGTTCGCTGAAGCCGATATCAAACACCGCGACCGCTCCGGATCAGCGAGCGTTACGGTCGTGCTCGTCCTGCGCGGTGCGCGAGGCGTCCTGGCTGCGCGACTCGTCGCCCAGCTGCGCGTTCGGCTTGTCCTCGTCGCGCATGCCCTTCTTGAATTCCTTGACCGCCGAGCCGAGGTCCTTGGCGCCACTGGTCAGGCGCTTGGTGCCGAACACCAGCAGGACGATGGCCAGCACGACCAACCAATGCCAGATGCTGAAACTGCCCATAAAGACGCTCGTTACGTTAGTGATCAGGCTGTCGAGCATAGCGCACCGGCTGTCAGCCGGCGCGCGTGACGAAAGTCAGTTCCCGCCCAGCGTTTCCGTGCGGATTTCGCCGTCGTTGACCGGCTGGAAACCCTGCTGCTGCGGCGGCGGGTTCTGCGGCACGTTCTGCAACGGCGCGGTGGTGGCTTCGGCCGGGGCCGCCGGCGCTGCCTGAACAGGCGCCGGCGCAACCGCCGGGGTCGCCGCCGGACGCGGTGCACTGCCACCGTTGCCGTTGCGGTTGTTGCGGGCGGCGTAGGTGGCCTCTTCCAGACGATCACGGAAGGCGACCACGTCCATCGACGGCGAACCGGCGGCGCGCCCCTCGAAGATCATGCGCGGTGTGGTGTTGCTGCCGTACGCGTCAAGGTTGGCGGCATCGTCGATCTGCAGCACCGCCCCGTCCAGCGCGACGCCCGCGAACAGCCCACGGGCACGCGACCAGGACCAGATCTCGGCCTTCAGCTGGCCGTCGGTGGCGGCGGCGGCATTGCGGCCGACCGGACCGGCGGCAACGCCGGCATCGGCGCCAAGCGTGAACTTGCCGTTGACCAGATTGTCCAGGCTGCGGTCGTTGCGGAACACCAGCACCACATCCGAAGATTGCACGCCGGCCTGGAAGCCGATGCTGCCACCGGTGAGCTTCACGAACACCGGGTTGGACCATGCGCCATTGGGCATGCGCACCGACATCAGGCCGTGGCCACGGCGACCACCAATGACAAGACCGGCCTTGATCGTGTCGGGAATGACGATGACCGCGCGGCCTTCGTCGAGCAATTTATCCGGAATGCCCTGTTCAGGAATTTCCTGGATTTCAGCCAGCACGCGCACGGCGTTGCGGGCGCGCTGGTCTTCCTGCGGTCCGGCCATGGCCTGGCTGGACAGCAGGCTGGCGGCGATCAGCAGGGCTTGGATCGGGCGACGCATGGCAGGCTCCAGAAGTCAGTCCATAGGAAGATATAGCAAGTGACTGAAATTAGTGGTGTTGTCATGAATCCCCAATGAGCGTTCCCTGCCCGCATTGATGCGCGCTATGCCTGCAATCCGAACCCTGCATCCCGGTGCGGCGCCGGATAGGCGACAATACCGCCCATGCTCGACGCACCCGATACCGCCGTGCTGGCGGTCAACCTAGGCACGCCCGAGACGCCGACGGCCCCCGCCGTACGCCGTTACCTGGCCGAATTCCTGTCCGACCCGCGCGTGGTCGCGATTCCGGCACTGCTCTGGCAGCCGCTGCTGCGCGGGCTGATCCTGCCGCTGCGAAGCGGCCGGTCGGCGGCCAAGTACGCCCAGGTCTGGCTGCCCGACGGCTCACCGCTGATGGTGCATACGCGCCAGCTGGCGCAGGCCATGCAGGCCCTGCTGCCGACCCTGACGGTGCGCCATGCGATGCGTTACGGCGAACCGGCGCTGGCCGGCGAGCTCGACCGTCTGGCCGCCGACGGCGCGCGCCGGATCGTGGTGCTGCCGCTGTACCCGCAGTACTCCACCACCACCACCGCCTCGGTCGAAGACCGGGTCGATGCGTGGCAGCGCCGCAACCCGGGCGTGACCGTGAGCCTGGTGCGCGATTACTCGGTCGATCCCGGCTGGGTCGAGGCCGTAGCCGGATCGATCCGCCGCTACTGGGAACAGCACGGTCGCGGTCAGAAACTGATGTTCTCCTTCCATGGTATCCCGCAGCGCCTGGCCGACGCGGGCGACCCGTATCCGCAGCGCTGCGAGGCCAGTGCGCAGGCCATCGCCAATGCACTGGGCCTGGACAAGGACGACTGGCAGATGGGTTACCAGTCGCGCTTCGGCCGCGAGCGCTGGTTGCAGCCGTATGCCGAGCCCAGCCTGTGGGCGCTGGCCGAATCCGGCGTGAAGCAGATCGACGTGGTCTGCCCCGGATTCGCCACCGACTGCCTGGAGACGCTGGAAGAGGTCGCGCTGGGCTTCACCGAAACACTGGCCGAGCGCGGTGCGACGATGCGCTATATCCCCTGCCTCAACGCCGAGCCGGAGCATGCACGCGCCCTGGCACGGCTGGCCGTGTCCTCGCTGGCATGAGCCTGCAACCGTTTGGACTCCAGGTCGGTGGCGCACGCGTCGCCGGCCTGCGCAACCACGGCGGCGGCCCACGCGTGCTGGCCCTGCATGGCTGGCTCGACAACGCCGCCAGCTTCGTGCCGCTGGCGCCGCACCTGTCGGCGTTGCAGCTGGTTGCCATCGATCTGCCCGGCCACGGTCACAGCGCGCACCTGCCGGCGGGTGCCAGCTACACCACGGCCGCCGCGATCTGCCACGTACTCGATGTCGCCGACGCGCTGGGCTGGGACCGATTCAGCCTGCTCGGCCATTCGATGGGTGCCGGCATTGCCAGTCTTACCGCCTCGGTCAGCGACCGTGTCGATCGGCTGGTGGCGATCGAAGCACTCGGCGGCCTGCGCGGTCCCGAGGAAGAAACGGCGCATCGCCTGCGCGAGCATGTGAACGCCACGCGCGCGTTGGCACGCAAGCAGCTGCGCGTGTTCCCCGATCTGGCAGCGCCGATCCGCGCGCGGATGATGACCAACCAGCTCAGCGAACCCTGCGCACGGCTGCTGGTCGAGCGCGGCGTGGAACCGGTCGAAGGTGGCTATCGCTGGTGCAGCGATCCGCGCCTGATGCTGCCCACCGCGATCCGCCTCAGTGAAGGCCAGATCGACAACCTGCTGCAGGCCATCGCCTGCCCGACGCAGGTGATCTATGCCACGCCGGCACAGTCGTACTACCCCGAGCCGATGCGCAGCGATCGCCTGCAGCACCTGCGTGATGGACGGCTGGCCGTGTTCCCCGGCAACCACCACCTGCATATGGAAGACCCGGCACGCATCGCCGAGGTGATCCTGCGCTTCTTCAGCAACGACAACGCCGACTGAGTCGCAGCGTCCGCGCACTTCATTCTGCGCAGTTGCGGCCGATACATCAGTTGCGGGCCACTGTGTCCGCAGCACGTGGGCCCGGTCGGGCCTGCGGCGTGTGTCTGGTCCTGCAAGGAAGTCCGCATGCCCGCTCCATTGCTCCGTCACCCACAGGATGTGGTCACGGCGCCCCGTCTGCGCGACGTTGATTGCGTCGCATTCCCCGAATTCCCGGTCCATGCCCTGGCCACGCACTCGTGCGTGCGCCACCGTGTGGCCGTTGCCGTCTGCTGATCCAGGAGTCGCCGATGTCCGCTGCATCCACTCGTCCCCCCGATACCGCCCGCCTGCCGCATCTGCAGCAGCTCGCCCACCGCGCTGACCGCCGATTGCTGATCGGCAGTGCGGCACTGGCGGTGGCCAGCCTGGTGCTGGCCCTGCGCGGGCCTCATGCCCTGACCGCCTCGCTGGTTGCGGCCGCTGTGCTGCCTGCCATGTGGCTGGCCGGTCCCAAAGCGGGCCACAGCGTCACCCGCAATGGCCTGGCGCTGTTGTTGTCGCTGCAGCTGGCAGGGCTGTGCGCGATCGCCGGCCTGTCACCGGCGTTGCCGATTGCGTTGCTGCTGGGCGTGCTGTTGAGCCATCGTGATCGCCTGCCGGTATGGCTGGCCGGTGGCATCGGTACGCTCGCCCTGCTGGCACCGTTGCAGGACGGTGCCGCGCTGTGGCCAATGCTGCTGCAGGCCGGTTTGTTCGCAGGCCTGACCTTGTTCCTCGGCCAGGTCGCACTGCGCCTTCGGCAGCAGACCGAGGCCCTTGGCCACGGCCCGCGTCGGCTTGCCGCGCTGGCACGCGACATCGCCACCGGTGCCGATCTTGGTGCACATGCCGACACCAGCGCCTATGCACCGGGCTCACTCGCCCACGCCCTGGCCGACACTGCACGCCACGTGCAGGCCCAGCGTGGACGCGAGGCGGCGGCGCATGCCGAGAATGCGCAGATCCGCCAGGCGCTGGATGCCTCGCGCACCGCGATGATGATCGCCGACAACGATCACGTGATTCGCTATGTGAACCGCTCGGTGGTGGCTCTGCTGCGCAACCAGCAGGCGACACTGCGCCAGGCCTTCCCTGACTTCGATGCCGAACGCCTGGTCGGCAGCAGCATCCATCGCTTCCATGCCAACCCGGACCGCATCCGCGCCATCCTCAATGGACTGCAGGCCAGCCACAACGGCAAGGTACAGATCGGCCCGGTGCACTTCGCCCAGGTGGTCACCCCGGTGTTCGATGCACAGGGCATGCGCCTCGGTTTCGCCGTGGAATGGCATGACCGTACCCAGGAGCTGGCGCTTGAGAACGCCGTGGCCGGGATCGTCGCTGCTGCGGCTGCCGGTGATCTCGGCCAGCGCCTGCAGGCGACCGAAGGCGCCAGCTTCCTTGATGGCCTGACCGGTGGCATCAACCAGCTGCTCGATACGCTGGGCAGCACCGTCGATGAAGTTCGGCAGGTGCTTTCGGCGCTGGCCAACGGCGATCTCGATCGGCGCATGCGCGGTGAGTACCACGGTGCCTTCGCCGCGATCCAGCGCGATGCCAACGCCACCGCCGGCCAGCTGGCGCGCATGGTGGGCCGCATCCAGCAGTGCGCGGCCTCGATCAGTACCGCCGCCAGCGAGATCGCTGCAGGCAATGGTGCGCTGTCCGAGCGCAGCGAGCGCCAGGCGGCGCACCTGCAGGAAACCGCAGCCTCGATGGAGGAGCTGACCGCCACCGTGCGCCAGAACGCTGCGCATGCCCGCGAGGCCAGTGAGCTGGCTGCGTCCACGCAGCGCGCCGCCAGTGATGGCAACACCGCGATGCAGCGGGTTGTCGACACCATGCAGGCGATTGAAGGCGCCTCGAAGCGGATCGGCGACATCACCGGCGTGATCGATGGCATCGCCTTCCAGACCAATATCCTCGCCCTCAATGCGGCGGTGGAAGCCGCACGTGCCGGTGAGCAGGGTCGTGGCTTCGCCGTGGTGGCCAGCGAGGTGCGCGTGCTGGCGCAGCGCTCCGCCGCCGCCGCACAGGAAATCAAGAAGCTGATCGATGAGGCAGGCCGCCAGGTGGGCGAAGGTGCCCAGCTGGTGGCCGACGCCGGCCAGCGGATGCAGGGCATTGTCGGCGGCGTTGAGAATGTCAGCCACCTGATGCAGGAGATCTCGGCGGCCTCGCAGGAGCAGTCGGTCGGCATCGAGCAGATCAACCAGACCGTGGTGCAGATGGACCAGGCCACGCAGCAGAATGCCGCGCTTGTGGAGGAAGCCACCGCGGCCGCACGCGAGCTGCAATCGCAGGCGGGTACGCTGACCGAGGCGGTATCGGTGTTCCGCCAGCAGGAACCGTATAAGGTCCCGCGGGCCGCCTGATCCGGCCTGCAATGCGATCCTGGTCAGGACGGCGCCCGCAGGGCGCCGTCTTTTTGCCCGCTTTTGCGTGATGGGTCAGGAAAAGTCCGCTTCCGGACCTGCCGTGAGGAGCGGCCAACCCTGGTTGGCGCCGCATCCACACACGGCGTGGATCTACCGGTCGTGCCGGCCGCTGGCCGGCAATCACAGCCGCGCGCACTGTCTGACCTGCCGCCGGCAGCGGCCAACCCTGGTTGGCGCTGTGGCTGCCCGCGGAGAATATCCACGCATCGCGTGGATCTACCGGGCGATGTAACGCCATCGGGTTGCCGGCCAGCGGCCGGCACTACCTGTATTACTACGCCCAAAGAAAAACCCCGCTGCATGAGCAGCGGGGTTTTGGGTATAAACCCTGGCGATGACCTACTCTCGCATGGCTTGAGCCACACTACCATCGGCGCAGCTGCGTTTCACTTCCGAGTTCGGGATGGGATCGGGTGGTTCCACAGCGCTAATTTCACCAGGGAGGCTTTTGGAGAGTCGCACTCGTCCCGGGGGACAAGGCGCCAGCCTCGCATAGTTCTTGTGACGTAGCGTGCACTTGGATGCTCTTACGACGCTGTCGTAAAGCCAAGGCAACTTGAGGTTATATGGTCAAGCCGCACGGATCATTAGTATCAGTTAGCTCAATACATTGCTGTACTTACACACCTGACCTATCAACCACGTAGTCTACATGGTTCCTTCAGGGGGCTTGTGCCCCGGGAGATCTCATCTTGAGGCGCGCTTCCCGCTTAGATGCTTTCAGCGGTTATCGCTTCCGAACATAGCTACCCGGCAATGCCACTGGCGTGACAACCGGAACACCAGAGGTTCGTCCACTCCGGTCCTCTCGTACTAGGAGCAGCCCCTCTCAAATCTCCAACGCCCATGGCAGATAGGGACCGAACTGTCTCACGACGTTCTGAACCCAGCTCGCGTACCACTTTAAATGGCGAACAGCCATACCCTTGGGACCGACTACAGCCCCAGGATGTGATGAGCCGACATCGAGGTGCCAAACACCGCCGTCGATATGAACTCTTGGGCGGTATCAGCCTGTTATCCCCGGAGTACCTTTTATCCGTT